>NZ_JIAN01000006.1 GCF_000688475.1 Cellulomonas sp. URHE0023
GCCTGGGCGATCGAGGGGGAGGCGTCGCCGCGGCGGTCCTCCACCACCGGCTCCGGCGGGACGCCCTGGTCGTGCCGTCCTGGTTCCGTCACGGGAGTGCTCCGTTCGTCTGGGGGTCGTGCGTGGCAGCGGGCGGTGGGCACGGGGTGCCCACCGCCCGGGGTCTCACTCGGCGGAAGCCACGTCCTGCAGGGCGCCGCTGCTCGTGGCGCCCTCGCCGTCGCGCGGCGAGGTGGCGGAGGTCCCGTTCTTGGTCAGCTCGGAGAGGAACTCGTGGCAGCGCTGGGCGCGCTGGGAGTCCTCGCTCATGACCTGCTCGAAGAACGAGGCGATGTCGTCCTTGCCCGCGTTGCGTGCGTCGCGCACGTACTGGCCGTAGTCGTGCCCTGCTTTGAGGGAGTGGTACTGCACGGAGATGAGGTCAAACGTGACGTCGTCGAACCCGGTCTCACCTGTGGCCATGTGTGGTCTCCTCGACGTGGGGGACGCCGACCGCTGCTGCGGCGCCCTCGATACCAGCCCGCTGCTTGACCGACTTTCACGGTAACCGGCCGCCACGCGATCGCAACTGGTCGTCAGGCCGTGACGTCGCTCGTCCGTCCCGAGAGTCGCTGATGCGCGACGGAGCGTGCGAAGGCACGATGGGAATCAGGCCGGACCGGCGCGTTCGAGGAGATGGACGTGCGGCCCGCGAGCTGGACGGCCCCTCGGCACGCCAGCCTCAGCTCGGGGAGGCTCGAGCATGAACAAGCCCACAGCCACGCGTGTGAACCGACCACCCTTCTTCACCGCCTACTCCTTCGCCATCGTCACGGGCGCACTCTTCCTGTTCTCATGGCTGGGGCAGTTCGTGTTCCAGCTCATCGAGGCGCGCAACGACGCGGCCGAGCACGGGACGACGTTCGAGTGGGCGCAGTACTGGCCGCAGTTCCTGTCGTCGACGCTCGAGAACTGGCAGTCAGAGTTCCTGCAGCTCGTCTGGCAGGCCGCCGGACTGGCGATCTTCTACTTCTGGGGCTCCTCGCAGTCGAAGGAGGGCAACGAGCGACTCGAGGCCAAGGTCGACCGGCTCCTCACGGAGCAGGGCATCGACCCAGCAGAGTTCGAGTACGCCGAAGAAGGCCGGGCAGCCCAAGAGGTGTAGCGAGCGCGCTCCATCGCGACCAGCGCACCGTGAGCTCGTGCTGGACACCTTCGTTGCCGGGGCGTCCCGGGCGACGGTGTGCCAGGCTGGGCACGCGCCGAGAACCGAGCCAAGACCCACTTCTGGGGAGTTCTCGTGAGCACAACCACCGTCGCGGACGGGATCGTCGACCGGCTCACCGACTGGGGCGTCGACCGCGTGTTCGGCTACGCGGGTGACGGGATCGACCCGATCCTGGCCGCCCTGCACCGGCGCGAGGACCGTATCCGCCTGGTGACTGCGCGGCACGAGGAGATGGCTGCCTTCATGGCGACCGGGCACGCCAAGTACGGCGGCGGCGTCGGGGTGTGCCTGGCGACGCAGGGTCCCGGTGCCGTGCACCTCCTCAATGGGCTGTACGACGCCAAGCTCGACCGCGTCCCCGTGGTCGCCATCGTCGGTCAGGTGGTGAGTACGGCGCTGGGCTCCGGGTACCTCCAGGAGGTCGACCTGCAGACCCTCTTCAAGGATGTCTGCGCGCAGTACCTGCAGACCGTCGTGACCCCTGAACAGCTGCCGCTCGTGCTGGACAACGCCTTCCGCACCGCCCTGGCCACGTCGAGCCCGGTGTGCGTGATCGTGCCGCACGACGTGCAGCGGTCCGAGCTGGCCGACGACCTGCACGGGCACGGCATGGTGCCGACCTCCACCGCGTTCGCGCGTGGTCGGTCCTTCCCTCGTGACGACGACCTGGCGGAGGCGGCAGCCGTCCTCACGGCGGGCCAGCGCGTGGCCGTCCTGGTCGGTCAGGGTGCGCGCGGCGCCGCGGACGAGGTCATGGCCGTGGTGGAGCGACTCGGCGCCGGGGTCACGACGTCGCTGCTGGGCAAGCCCGTCCTGAACCGGCCTTCACCGGTTCACTGCGGAGTCATGGGGCACCTCGGCACCACGGCGTCAGCAGACCTGATGGCGGGCTGCGACACCCTGCTGATCGTCGGCAGCAACGACCCGTGGACCGAGTTCTACCCTGCTCCGGGTCAGGCTCGCGCGATCCAGATCGACATCACCGCCCGGAACATCGGAACCAAGTACCCGGTCGAGGTCGCGCTCGTCGGCGACGCCCGGGACACGCTCGCGGCGCTCCTTCCGCTCCTTCAGCCGCGCCAGGGCTGGCGAACCGAGGTCGAGGGCTTTGCGACGCGGTGGCAGGACGTCGCGCGGACGCGGGTCGCGCAGGTCGCCGACCGCCTCAACCCTCAGCTCGTGGTCAGCGAGCTGTCCGCGCACCTCCCGGCCGATGTGCAGGTAGCGGTCGACGTCGGTTCGGTGACGTACTGGTACGCCCGCTTCCTCGACCTCCCGCCCGGTGTGCCGGCTCACCTGTCCAGCACCCTGGCCTCGATGGGCTCCGCCGTCCCGTACGGCCTTGCGGCCAAGCTCCTGCACGACCACAGGCCCGTGGTGGCCATGGCGGGCGACGGTGCGATGCAGATGAACGGGCTCAGCGAGCTCATCACGGTCGCGGACCGGTGGCGTGACTGGGCCGACCCGAGGTTCGTCGTCCTCGTGCTGAACAACGGTGACCTCTCGGAGGTCTCGTGGGAGCAGCGGGAGATGGAGGGGGACCCCCGTTTCCCCACGTCCCAGCGGGTCCCTGCATTCCCCTACGCCGGTTACGCGGAGCTGCTGGGCCTCACCGGGATCCGGGTGAGCGACCCGAGCGAGGTGGCACCCGCGTGGCGCGCGGCGTTCGCGGCCGACCGACCGGTGCTTGTCGAGGCTGTCGTCGACCCCGACGTCCCGCTGCTCGCACCGCGCCAACCGCAGGAGAAGGTCGACCAGACGGTGCGTGGCCTCGAGCAGGAGCAGGACGCGGGCCAGGCCCAGCGGCTCCTTGACGAGCAGCGCGGGCACGAGACGGCCTGACGTCCCGGAGCGACGCTCTAGATCTGCTGCCGAGCCTCGGCCGTCCGGCAGATCTGCTCGCACGCCGCAGCGGCCGCCACCGAACCCCGGTCCATCTTGCACATCACGCAGACCGAGTCTCGCCGGATGCAGGCGCGGCACGGCTCGGGGATGGTTCCGAGGAGCCCGCGGCGCGGCTGAGACCCGTAGCACCGGGCGGCGCGGTCGCAGTGGGGGCACTGGCCGGAGGCGAGGGTTGCGGTCCCGCATCGGCAGATATGGAGGGTCATAGGGCGAGTCCGTCCACGTCCGTGGTCGTGATCCTCGCCCTTCTACGGGATATCCCCAGAATAATCCTGGGCGCTCGGCCCGGCACGTCGAGGCCAGCGGGCCCCGTGTGCGCAGCTCTCGCGCACGACCTGCGCCGACGGTCGGGTCGACGTGCCGCCGTGGGTCGTGCGGGTCGAGGCACGGTCCACGGGGCCCCCCGGACCAAGTACGGTCAGCGGCCCCGGCCCCCGTACTGCAGGCCGAAGCCGAACTCGAACAGCGGGTTGGCACTGTCGTCGGGGACGTCCTCGAGCTGCGCGGCGACTGCCGCGTCGGACGACGGCAGCTCGAACGGCAGCCGACCACGAGGCGCCCGCTCGCCGAAGATCGTCTCGAGCAGCACCTCGTCCGACACCCCGTAGTTGGCGAGCACCGCGTCAGCCCGGTCGACGACGTTGGTGAGGACCAACGGCCGGTCCAGCTTGGGCACGGCGACGGTCGTGACTCCTGCGCTCACCGCTGCTTGGAACGCCGCATAGTCCGCCTCGGCGCCCGTGAACGAGAGGTCGGTGAGGTCTGGTCCGCCGCGCGGGTCGGACAGCCGGACCACTGCGAGATCCGCGGCGGCAGGGTCGGACACGACCGTGAGCCCGCGTGCCTGCGCTGCCTCCGGTGACACTCCGGACAGGAACACGGTGTGGACCGACCGGTTGCGAACCGGCAGCGTGCGGTCCTCGTTCGTCAGGAGCGTCAGGGACCTCGCCTGCGCGTCGTCTCCGATGCGAGCGAACCTCGCGTTGCCCGCGAGCTGTGCTGCGGCGGCGGGGTCCACGTACGGGTCCTCGAAGAGGCCGAGCTGGAACTTCTGGACGAGGACCCGGCGGGCGGCGTCCGCCACCCGCTCCTCGCTCAGCAGGCCCTGCTGCACGGCGTCCACGACGTGGGACGGGTCATCCGAACCACCGATCTGGTCGACGCCGGCCTGGATCGCCTTGGCGAAGCGCTCGGTCACCGTGAGGTCCTCGACGCCCCACGGCATGCCCACACCCCACGGGCCGACGAAGAACGCGGGCGGGCGGTTCTCCTGGCACTCGACGGGGCAGTCGCCCGTGATCGCCCAGTCGGACAGGATCACGCCGTCGAATCGGTACTGGCCCCGCAGGAGGTCCTGGAGGAGGAACGCGTTGAAGCCGGCCCCGACCTGCTCGACCTGCTGTCCCTGGTACTGCAGGTCCTTGAGGATCGAGTAGGTCGGCATGATCCCGGAGGTCCCCGCCTCGAACGCTCCCTCGAACGGGACGATGTGGTCGGCGAACCGGTTCCCGGGGAACACCGCGTAACGCCCGTAGTAGTAGTGGCTGTCGTAGCCGTTCTCCTGTGCGCCGTACCCGACCCAGTGCTTCGTGACGGTCGCGACGCTGGAGCCGGTCAGGCCCTCGTCGCCGTCCTGCAGCCCTTCGACGTAGGCCTTGACGTGCGCGCGGACGGTCTGCGGGTCGGATCCGAACGTGCCGTTGATCCGGGTCCACCGCGGTTCCGTCGCGATGTCCGCCTGGGGCGAGAGGCTCATCTGGATGCCCATCGCCCGGTACTCCTGGCGCACGATGTCCGCCAGTCGCTCGGTCAGGCGAGGGTCGCGTGTCGCAGCCATGCCGGGGAAGTCCGGCATCGCGGTCGTCCCGACGCGCGAGACCGTCTGGCCGGCGGTGACCGAGAACCCGTTGCGGGGGTCGGTGCTGATGAGCGCGGGGATTCCGAGCGGTTGGGCCTCGGCGAGCTCCTGCACGCGGTTGCTCTGCTCGGCCATCGCGTCGGGTGAGGTCGACAGTCGCGTGATGAACGTGGTGACGTGCCGGTCGGCGAGGATCGGGGTGAGGGCGGCGAGGTCGTACTCGGTGCCCGCGCCGATCGGCGACCCGGCGACGGGAAGCGTTCCGTGCACCATGAGGCCGGCGCGCTGCTCCAGGCTCATGCGCCCGACGAGATCGTCGGCGCGCTCCTGCGGGTCCAGCCGCCAGTCCTCATACGGGGTGAGCTGACCGTCACGGTCCAGGTCGCGGAACTGTCGCCGGTCCACCGTGATGATCGGCACGCTGCGTGACTCGAGCACGGGTTGGCGTCCATGGGCCGCCGCAGGGGCCGCGGCACCGACGGCGAGCCCAGAGGCGAGGAAGGAGACGGTCACCGCCAGCGAGACGCCGTGTGCGCTCCTGCGGGTCGATCGGGCACTCGTCTGGACCATCGTGTCCTCCTCGACACGCATGGAGGAGCCAGCACCGCTGCGGTTGGGTGCACAACGGCGGGCACCGGGTCCCAGCAGCATCGTCCGCCCCGCTCGTAGGCGCAACACGGGGGAGGGCGTGCCGCTCCGCGTGCCCAGATCAGCGCGGGAGGGTCAGTCGGTCAGGCGCGCCGTCGCCCGGTCGTACCGCACGAGCAGACGAGCGAACGTCAGGCGGTCCTCGTCGGACCAGCTGCTGGTGATGTGGACGAACGCTGCACGCTGCTGGTGCCGGAACCGCGCACGCAGGGCGTGCCCTTCGGGTGTGATCGACAGGACGGTGCGTCGGCCGTCGAGCTGCGACGCGCGTCGCTCGAGCAGGCCTGCACCGATGCAGTCCGAGACGGCCCTGCTGGCGGCGGACGGGTCGATGCCCAGCTGCTCGGCCAGACCTCCGACCGTCATCTCGCCGGTTCCCTCGTCGACGATGTTGAGCACGAGGTTGCGGTTGAGGTCCTTGCGGCTGGGCGCCGGGTCGACGTTGACCTGGGTGGTCCGCCGGCGCAGGCGCGAGAAGGCCGCGCCCACCTCGTCCAGAAGCTGGTCCTCGTCCCACTGGTCCGGCTGGGCGGTCTCGTCCACGTCTCGGTCGCTCTCCATGGCAGGACGATACCGCGATACTTGCAATTCTGCACATGTATGCATATTGTCATGCATCTACCCAGGAGGCAGCCATGACCACCACCATCATCAACGCCCGGATCTTCGACGGCCAGCACGTGCTCGACTCGACCACCGTGACCATCGAGGGCGACCGCATCGTCGACATCGGGGGCCCTGCCCCTGCACATGCCGAAGTCGTGGACGCCCGCGGCGCCACCCTGCTGCCCGGCCTCATCGACGCCCACGTCCACACCTCGGTACCGGCCCTCGCGCAGGCTCTCCGGTTCGGTGTCACCACCGAGCTCGAGATGCAGGGCGCCATGACCGGCGACGCCCAACGGCGTGCGAGCGAGAACTCGGACATCGCGGACGTCCGCTCCTCGGGCTTCGCACTCACGCCGCCGGGAGGACACCCGTCCGAGCTGTTCCCCGCCGGCGAGCGCCCCGGCGGCCCGCCGCGTGGCGACGGGCCCGCCCCGGTGATGCCCTTCGTGACGACGCCCGAGGAGGCTGTCACCTGGATCCCTCGCCTGGTCGAGGCGGGCTCGGACTACATCAAGGTCATGGTCGACGACGGCACGGTCGAGGGGCACCCGGGTCTGCCGTACCTCGACCAGCCGACCCTCGACGCGGCCGTCATCGAGGCGCACCGGCTCGGCCGGATCGTCGTCGCGCACGCGCTCACGGTCGACGCGACGGCGTCCGCGGTGCAGGCGGGCGTGGACGGCCTGACCCACGTCTTCATGGACCGGCCGCACACCCCGGAGATCATCGCCGCTCTGGCCGACGCGAAGGCGTTCGTCGTGCCGTGCATCGTGCTCGACGCATCGATGATGGGGCTCACGGGCGAGGCGTTCGCCGAGGACGTCCGCGTGTCGTCGCGCCTCGACCCGGCCTGGCTCGCAGCGCTGAGGTCGAGCATCGCCCGCTACCCCGCGGGGAGGCTCGACGACGTCCTGGCGACCGTGGCCGCGCTGCACCGGGCGGGCGTCGACCTCCTGGTCGGCTCGGACGCGTCCGTTCCGGTGCCGTACCTCGGCGGCGTCGCCCACGGCGCGAGCGTGCACCACGAGCTCCAGCTCCTCGTCCGCGCCGGCCTCACCCCGGTCGAGGCGCTGCGGGCCGCCACCTCGGTGCCCGCTCGTCGGTTCGGGCTCGACGACCGTGGACGCATCGCTCTCGGCCTGCGTGCGGATCTCCTGCTCGTGGACGGCGACCCGACCACCGACATCTCCGACACGCTGGCACTGCGCACGGTCTGGCGTGCGGGCGTCGCCCGCTCCCTGTGACGACGGCCCGACCAGAGCTCTCCCGACGCGTCGACCACCGGCGTCGCAGTTCGACGCCGACGATGCGTCGGGAGAGGTGGTTGGGGGTCGCGGCGGGGCCGCCGTCACGGCGTGACGCGGGCCGCCGTGGCCTGCTCAGGCGTCGGAGCCGTGCGTCCGTGCCGCGTACGCGCGCCGCATCTTGACCCGGTTCCCGCAGTCGGTCATCGAGCACCAGCGGCCGGACCGGTTTCGGGAGGCGTCGTAGTAGGCCCACCTGCACTCGTCACGAGCACAGACCTTCAGCCGCTCCCAGACGTGTGCGGCGCGCAGCTCGTCGACGGCGGCGAGCAGCGCGGCGATCGCCGCGTCCAAGGGCGCGGACTCGGCGGCATCGAGGAGCCGTCGGCCGGTCGCATCGAACCGGACTGTCACGGCCGTCGCACCGAGCACGGAGTTGAAGCGTTCGAGCGCGCCGACGTCCGGGGCGTGGCCGGCATTGACGAGCAGGAGCTGACGCAGTCCTTCTCGTACCGCACGCGCGCGGGTCAGGTCGTCCTCCGTCAGCGGCTTGGCCTGGTGGGCAAGATCGTGCGCCTCCAGCCACGCACGCAGCGCTGGGGCCGACGTGAAGGTCTCGGTCTGGGCCGCACGATCGACGGTGTTGACGAAGTCCTTGATGAGCAGGGCGGCGTCCGGGATCGCCGCCCTGGCTGTCGCATCTGCACTGCCGACGTCACGCATCACACCAGCATAGATGTATGAGTGGTGTCACACCGATAAAACACGTTTACTGGTGTCATGGGGACGACGGAGATCGAGAACCGTGCCGGCACGCGCGAGTGGGCGGGACTGACCGTGCTCGTGCTGCCGTGCCTGGTGGTGTCGATGGGGTCGAACGTGCTGCATCTCGCCCTGCCGGCGATGTCCGAAGCGCTGGCGCCGACCAACGAGCAGCTGGTGTGGATCGTCGACGGCTACGTGTTCCTCCTCGCCGGCTCACTGCTGACGATGGGTGCTGTCGCGGACCGGATCGGGCGTCGACGGCTGCTCCTGCTCGGTGGCGGCGCGTACGGAGCGCTGTCGCTGGCCGCCGCCCTGTCGACGTCGCCGGAGAGTCTGATCGCGGCGCGCATGCTGCTCGGCGTCGCAGGCGCCACGCTCATGCCGTCGACGTTGTCGCTGATCCGGTCGATGTTCGCCGACCCTCGACAACGCACCAGCGCCCTCGGGGTCTGGACCGCGAGCTTCGCGCTCGGAGGCGTGCTCGGCCCCCTCGTCGGCGGCCTGCTGCTCGACGCCTTCTGGTGGGGCTCGGTGTTCCTGATCGCGCCGCCCGTGATGCTCCTGCTCCTCGCACTCGGGCCGCGCCTGCTGCCGGAGCACCGAGACCCCGACGCGTCACCCGTCGACGCGGCCAGCGCGGGGCTGTCGCTGGCAGCGGTCCTGCTGATCGTGTACTCGATCACGCGCCTGGCCGAGAGCGGCACTGACGCGTCCGCACTGGGGGCACTGCTCCTCGGGACGGCCCTCGGGGCGGGTTTTCTCGTCCGACAGCGTCGGCACCCGACCTTCGGGCTCGAGCTGTTCCGCCGGCGCACCTTCGTGTTCCCCGTCGCCACCAACGCGCTCGCGTTCTTCGTGCTGTACGGGATGCAGTTCCTGCTCGCGCAGTACCTGCAGCTCGTCCTCGGTCTCACGCCTCTGGCGGCCGGTGTGTGGACGATCCCGTCGGCGCTCGGCTACCTCGTGGGGTCGCTCCTGGCTCCGTGGCTCGCTCGACGCCTGGCCGCCGGTGCGGCCTTGTGCGTGAGTCTGCTGGTCGCGGCCGCGGGGTTCGCCCTGCTCGTCCCGGTGCCGGACGGCGGGGGTCTCGGGCTGTACGTCGTGGCGTCGGTGGTGCTGTCCATCGGGCTCGCGCCCGTGTACGTCATCGCCACCGGGCTCGCGGTGGCGGCTGCCCCCGAGCGCCGTGCCGGTGTCGCATCTGCCCTGCTCGAGGCGTGCACCAACCTGGGAGGTGCGTACGGGATCGCGGTGCTGGGGAGCGTCGCTGGTGCCGTCTTCAGGTCTCGGATGCGCACCACAGCCAGCATCCCTGCCGACGCGTGGCAGGAGGCTCGCGGAACGCTCGGACGCGCTGTCGCTGCCGCACGCGACCTGCCCGGCGCGGCGGGCGACGACCTCGTCAGGATGGCGCACTCCGCGTTCGGCGCGGCGTTCCAGGTCACGCAGCTCGTGGGTACGGCCCTGCTTCTGGTCTCGGCCCTGGGCGTCGTCGTGCTGCTGCGTGGCGAAGGGCGCCGCCCGTCCGCGGACACAGGGCACGAGCCGCGGCAGCACGACGTCGACGCCTGAGCTGCCGCGGTACCGCGGAACAGGGTCGCCCCAGAGACAGGACGGGTGCAGGTCAGCGCCGCAGCACTCTCCTCGACAGGCGGTTGCCGATCGCCTGCGCGGCCTGGACGAGCAGGATGATGACGAAAACGGTGATCCAGACCACCGCGAAGTTCCACCGTTTGTAGCCGTAGTCGAGCGCGAAGGCCCCGAGCCCGCCGCCGTCGATCGTCCCGGCAAGGGCGGACATGTCGACGATCGCGACGAAGACGAACGTGTAGCCGAGGATCAGCGGGCCCAGCGCCTCGGGGACGACCAGGGTCGTCACGATCCGCCAGCGGCTCGCTCCGGTCGCGCGAGCCGCCTCGATCACCCCAGGATCGATCGCCACGAGGTTCTGCTCGACGATCCGGGAGACCCCGAACGTCGCGGCGAACGACAGCGGAACGATCATGGCGGTGCTGCCCAGGCGGGTGCCGATCAGCGCCTTCGTGACGGGAGCGATGACCATCAGGAGGATCAGGAAGGGGATCGGCCTGAAGACGTTCACCAGGAGGTTGGCGATCCCGAAGACGACCCGGTTGGCCAGCAGCCCGCCGCGCCGCGTCGTGTAGAGCGCCAGCCCCAGCCCCATCCCCAGGATGCCGCCGATGACGAGCGTCGCCATCACCATGTAAACCGTCTGGCCCAGGGCCTCGACGAGCTTGGGTCCGTAGAAGGACCAGTCGAAGCTGTTCTCCGCGGGCAGCCGCATCGGGCTCATCGTGCCTCCTCGATCGTCGTGACCTCACGGAGCCTCGCGACCACCGTCTCGACGGCCTCGGGCGGTCCGTCCAGGGCCAGCGTCAGGGACCCGAAGGACTGGTCCTGCAAGGTCCCGATGCCGCCGTAGACGATCTCGAACGTCACGCCGAGGCTCCCGGCCGACGCCAGGACCGCACCGAGACGACTCCCGTCCGCGATCGTGGCGGTGACGATCCGGCCGTCGTGCGACTGCCGCAGCCGTTCCAGGTTCGCCCCGCGGGGCCGGTCGTGGATGACCGTCGACACGAACCGCTGGGTGACCGGTGCCTGCGGCCGCGTGAAGATGTCGAAGACGGTGCCCTGCTCGGCGACGCTTCCGTTCTCGAGGACGGCGACGCGGTCCGCGATCGCCCGGACCACCTCGAGCTCGTGGGTGATGACCACGATCGTGATGCCGAGCTCGGTGTTGACCTTCTTCAGCAGCCGCAGGACGTCCTGCGTCGTCTGCGGGTCGAGCGCGCTCGTCGCCTCGTCGGCGAGGAGGATCTTGGGGGACGCCGCGAGCGCACGGGCGATGCCGACGCGCTGCTTCTGGCCACCGGAAAGCTGGTCGGGGTAGGAGTGTGCGCGGTCGAGGAGCCCGACGAAGTCGAGCAGCTCTGCGACCCGGCGCTCACGGTCCGGTTTGCGCCAGCCGGCGACCTTGAGCGGAAAGGCGACGTTGCCGGCGACGGTCCGTGACGCGAAGAGGTTGAACTGCTGGAAGATCATGCCCACGTCGCGGCGCTTGATCTCCAGCTGCCGTTCCGTCAACGCGGCGACGTCGTCACCGTCGACGATCAGCTGCCCCGACGTCACGCGCTCCAGGCCGTTGATCAGCCGGACCAGCGTGCTCTTTCCGGCGCCGGAGTACCCGATCACCCCGAAGACCTCGCCGGCCTCGATGGTCAGGTCGACGCCGTCCACCGCGCGGATCGGTCCCGACGGGGACGGGAACACCTTGGCGACGTCACGGAACTCGATGATGGGGGACACGCGAGCCTCTCGGGAAGGGCGGCAGGGGGCGCCACGAGCGACGCCCCCTGCCGAAGTGCGGTCGACGTCAGCCGGCGGCCTTGAGGTTCGCCTCGGTGTCGGCGAGCACGGTCTTCAGCTTTGCCGCGTCGTAGCCCTCGACGATCACGGCCGTTCCACCGGAGGACTCCACGACCGACTTGACGACGGCCGGGTCGTGGTAGAGCTCGACGATCTTCTTGTACGTCGGGTTGTCGACGTCCTCGGGGCGAGCGGCGATGACGTTGATGTAGGGCTGCGCGCCGGTCGAGGTGGGGTCGTCGGCGTACACGTAGCCGTCCAGGTCGAAGCCCGCATCCGTGGCGAAGTTGTTGTTGACGACGACGCCCGCGATGTCCGCGTCGCCGATCAGGCCGGCGGTCTGCGAAGCCTCGACCGGGCGCACGACGACGGTCGAGGCGTCGGCGTCGATGTCGTCCGGCGTCGGGACCTTGGGGTCGTTCGTGAACGTGATGAGCCCCGCGCCCTCCAGGACGAACAGCGCGCGCGCCTGGTTGGTGGCGTCGTTCGGGATCGCCACCTGCTCACCCTTGGTGAACTCGCTGACGTCCTTGTGCTTGTCCGAGTACAGCGGGAGCGGCACGATCAGCGTCGAGCCGATGGGCTGCAGGTCGTCGCCGGTGTTGTTGTTGTGGTCCGCCAGATACAGGATGTGCTGGAAGGCGTTGAGGTCGATCTCGCCGTCCTTGAGGGCAGGGTTCGGCTGCGTGTACTCGGAGAACCCGACGATCTGGAGGTCGATCCCCTCCTTCGCGGCAAGGCCCTTGAGGATCTCCCAGTGCGGCTGCGACACGTCGGTGGTGCCGAGCTTCACGACGGTCGGCGCGCCCGAACCGGTCGCGGTCGCGGCGTCGTCGGAGCTGCTGCGGGTGCCGAAGAAGACGATCGCACCGACGACAGCCAGGACGACGATGATCGCGCCGACGATGAGTCCGGTGCGTCGGTTGGACGTGTTCTTGGGTGGGAGGACGGGCACAGAATCGGACATGGGATCTCCTTGGTGCGGGCCGCCTCGTGAGCGACCGTGGTGATGGGCTTGTGCGTAGCCTGCGGAACGAACCGCGCAGGCAGGAGCCGAGCAGGGCTCAGCGGGAACGGAGAGGGCGAGCGCTCAGGAGGTCAGAGCATGCAGCCCGACGGACACACCAGCGCGGCACACATGGCGACCGGGCGCATTGCCTCGATCGTCCCGGTGCGGCTGACGCGCGTGTCCATCGATGTGACCTTTCGTCCGTTCGTCGGCTCATGGCCGTCGACCACCGGCTGTCTGGCCAGGTGGGAGGGCATCGAGGAGAGGTCCTCGTGCCGTGCCGCAGTCAAACTGACTACTTCGGCGGTGTCAAATCCCGACGGACCCAGGAGGGATTTACCGGGTGACGCACGTCGGTGGGCGGCGCGGCGAGTCGACCGGCCGGTCAGGAGGTAGCGCTCGCGCCCTGCTGTGCTCAGACCCAGGAGTGCGACGCGGGCTGCTAGAGCACGTTCTCCGAGCCCTCGAGGTCGAGCGCAAGCGCGTCGCACGCGTATCGGGCAGTGATCGACGAGTCGTGCGGACCACCGCGAGTGTCGTCGGGCGTCAGTGCCCACCAGGAGCCGTCGATGCGCTCGACGCGGTACGTCTTGGCGTTGTGCGTCTCTGCGCTGAACGTGCCGTCCGCGTTCTCGGTCCACTTCAGGAGGTAGGCCATGGGCGCCACGGTAGCCAGCGGTGCGGACGTCCGCGAACCTGCCCACCCCGTGACGCGGCGGCCAACGGCGCTTCCGATCACGCGCTCACGCCGTCGCGAGCTCGGGTCGTGTGGAGGGTGTCACAGGCGGGCCTGTGAACGCCGCAGCCGCACCCGTCGCGCACGAGGTTGACACCGGTCCCGAGCAGGACGAGGTTGGGGGTATCCGCCAACCGAGCCCGGGTAGGACGCTGTCATGGCACTGTCGATCTTCGCCCGCATCGGCACGATCAGCGGTGAGTCGCAGGATGCCGAGCACAAGGACGCGATCGACGTCCTGTCATGGTCGTGGGGTGTGTCCCAGTCAGGCTCGGTGGGGCGCGGGGGAGGTGGCGGCGCGGGCAAGGCGACCGTCCACGACCTCGTCTTCACGCATCAGATCGACAAGGCGTCGCCGCTCCTGATGAAGGCGTGCGCCACGGGCCAGCACGTCAAGGACGCGACGATCAGCGTCCGCAAGGCGGGCGAGGACCAGCACGACTACCTCGTCATCACGATGACGGACGTCCTCGTGACGAGCGTCTCGATGAGTGCCAGTGTCGACAGCGACGCCACGAGCGAAAGTGTCACGCTCGCCTTCGGGAAGGTCGACCTCGAGTACAAGGCGCAGCGTCCAGACGGCTCGCTCGATGTCGGGGTCCACTTCACCTACGACGTCAAGGCCCTCAAGGAGGGCTAGCCAGCCGTGCGCGGTCGTCCCGCGTGACGGCCTGGGAACGAACAATGCGCAGACAGGGCCGCATGTCCCGCCTGCCGGTGAGGGAGCCAGGCCTCAGGCGGCCAGACCCATCAGCGTGCCGACGCCGAAGGTGACCGCCATGGCGAGCGCGCCGCCGAGCACGTTGCGCACCACCGCTCGGCGGGGAGAGGCGCCACCGACGCGCGCACTCAACCAGCCGGTCGCCACGAGCGCCAGGACCACGGCCATGACGACCACGGGAACGGTGAGCGCGCTCGGCCAGGGAACCAGGACGACGAGGAGCGGCATGATCCCGCCGACGAGGAACGCGGTCAGCGACGCCCCCGCCGCGTGCCACGGGTTGGTCTGCGCGTCGGCGGGGACGTCTGCGGCCTGCTCGGCGTCGCGCTGCGAGCTGACGGAGACGTACTCGCCGGCGGCCATGGACAGTGCTCCGGCGACCAGGCCCGCGACACCTGCGGCAACGACGGCGTTCCGCGACGACGACGCGCCCGCAACTCCGACGACGATCGCCGCGACCGAGACGATGCCGTCGTTGGCGCCGAGGACTCCCGCTCGGAGGCTGTTGAGGCGGGCCCCTGACAGGGGCGCGGGGGAGTCAGCGCGGCGGGCCAACGGGTTCATCAGGATGGTCACGGAGCCACGATAAGCACGTAGTTGTGCCGGTGTCATCGAAGCAAAGCCTGCCCTGACCTGCACTTATGCAGGTTTGCCTATCCTCAGTGGTCCGCCATCGACGGCGTCGCAGCGGCCCGATCTGGTGACCTGGCGAGCGCGCCTTCCAGGATGGCCGCCGCATGCTCGGTTCGTTGCAGGTAGTCGTTCAGCGTCTGGCGGCTCCTCGTCAGGCAGGCGATCCGCTCGTCGAGCCCGGTCAGCTCCTCGGCGAGCATCTCGGCGACCTGCCGCGGGCAGGCGGCGGCGAGGTCATCCGCCTGGGTCTCTTCCAGGTCGAGCAGCACCTTCGTGAGCCGGGTCGGCACACCAGCCCGCACGAGCCCGACCACCTGCACGACGCGCGCGACGTCCGCGTCGTCGTAGGTCCGATACGTGTTGGTCGTACGTGCAGGGGCGATGAGTCCCTGCTCCTCGTAGTACCGCAGCAGCCGGGTCGAGACCCCCGTGCGGCGGGACAGCTCACCGATCTTCACGACGATCCCCGTCCGCTTGACCTTCACACCAATGTCAAAGTCTAGCGTCGCAGACATGGAAAACTCGCGGGCCGTATCGACGAACCGTCGCACCGAGCTGCCGTGGCCGAGCCTCGCCGTGCTCGGCGGCGCCACGTTCGTCATGGTGACCGGCGAGATGCTGCCGACAGCCGTGCTGCCGCAGATGAGCGCCGACCTCGACGTCACGCAGGCGCGCACAGGCCTGCTCGTCTCCTTCTGGGCCGCGACCGTGGTCCTCGCGACGTTCCCCCTGGTGCGGCTCACTCGCCGCTGGGACCGGCGGAGCGTCGCCTCCGCGGCGCTGATCGTGTTCGGCGCCGCGTCCGTCGTCACCGCCGTCGCCCCCACGTACGAGATCGCCGCCGGCGGACGGCTGCTCGGCGCCGCCGTGTGCGGGCTCCTGTGGGCGACCGTCAACGCGCACACCGCCGACATCGTGCCGTCGCAGCACCTCGGTACGGCCGTGTCGGTGGTGCTGGGTGGGGCGACGGTGGGCACGGTTGTCGGTGTCCCGCTCGCCAGCCTCGTGGCCCGCGGCTGGGACTGGCGGGTGGCGTTCGGCGCGCTGGGGCTGCTCGGCGTGGTCGCAGCGGTGCTCGTCCGGACGGTCGTGGCGACGAAGGCCGCGGGGCTCGTCGTCCCGGCGCGCGCGGCTGATGCGGCAGCACGGCGTGACGAGCACGTCGAGGCGCCTGGGCGGATGCGTCCGGTGCTCGTCGTCTCAGGGCTGGTCGGGCTCGCGCTCGTCGGGCACTTCGCCGCCTTCACGTTCGTCACCCGGCTCGTCGCGGACGCGGCCGCAGACCTCCCGGGTGGTGTGAGCGGAGCGCTGCTCGTGTTCGGGGCGTCCTCGGCCGTCGGTCTGGTGCTCGTCGGGCGGGTGGGGGACAGGCGGACCGCTGCGGCGCTCGTCGCAACGACAGCGCTGGTCGCGTTGTCACTGCTCGCGCTCGTCGTCGCCGGTGGTCGTCCGGCCGCGGGCATGGTGGTGCTCGTCGTGTGGGGCCTCGCAACGGGCACGCTGCCTCCGCTCGCCCAGACGCTCATCATGCGGAGCGCCGGACCGGAGCACCGGAGCACGGCCGGCTCGGTCATCCCGGTCGTCTTCAACGGTGGGATCGCCCTGGGTGCCGCCCTCGGCAGCGTCGTCGTCGACCAGCTGGGCACCGAGGCGCTGCCGGTGCCGGCCGCCTTGGTCGTGGCGGTGTCGACGGTCGGTCTTGCTCTCGCGACGAGGTCCCGGCCGGCCGTCCGGGCAGTCATGGTCCCTGGCGAGCCATCGCAGGCCTCTGCGGCCAGGCTCGAGCGACCCGCGCAGGAGCTTGTCTCCGGTGACCGGTCCGATGCCTGACCGCGCCAGAATCCCGGCCGCCAAGGCGTGAGACGCCTTGACAGCATGTGGACGGACGCGGAAACTCGGAGCATGTCCATCGCCAGGTCCGTGCTCGAGGTCCCGCGTTCTGCGGGATCCGTCAACGCCATGTTGACGCACCGGCTTGCCTGTCGAATGTGTTGTTGCTGACGACCCAGTCGTGCTCGTCCTCGCAGCCCTGAGGGGCTGACCCGCAGGTCATCGACCTGGTCCGGGGGAGGGCCTCCCGCCGCACGCGGCGCAGATCTCACCGTGCGCACTCCCGAGCCGATCGGCCGGCGCCGGTGCGAATCACCACACTTCGCGCAGAATCACCGATGGAGCAGTCGTGTCCGACCGTACCCGCACCGATGTCCTCACTCTCCAGGCGATCGTCGCCAACGCGTCACCGAGCGCATGGCGCGACGGCCTGGTCGTCTCGCGGCACCAGGGTCACCTGACCGTCGCACTGCTGGACGGTCAGGTGGTCACCTTGGGCACGTTGGCCGCACCCGAGGTGGGTGAGCCGGTGGCCGTGCACCCGGTCGCCGGGCTCGTCGCCCTCGGTGAGGTGCGGTTCTCGGTGCGGATTCTCGACGAGACGCCGCGCTAGGCCGACTGCATGGCCTCCATGGCCGTCGAGCACGCTGCGACCATGGCACGGCAGGCCGCTGCGCAGACGCGGCAGTGCTCGGACATCGACGCGTGCATCTCGCACTCGGCCGCACAGGCCTCACCCATGGCCATGCAGCTGGACATCATCGAGGTCATGACGCCCATCTCGTAGCCCGTGGGGCGCAGCATCATCCGCATCATCGTGCCGGCTACGTCCGCGGTGTTCATGCACATGGACGCACATCGGCCCATTCCCTCACCGCCGTCAGCGTCGGCGCACATCGTGGCCGCCATAGACGCCGCCGAGCACGCCTCGATGCACCCCTGCATCATCGCCATGTCCATACCGGACGTGCCCGCCATGGGCATCGTCTTCATCATGTCCGCCATCATGCTCATCGCACTGTGCCCGCTCTCGTCCGTGGGGTCGCGCCTGACTCGTCGAGGCTACGCTCGGCTCGCGGCCAGGCACCATGCCCCCGCAGAGCCGTTTTGGTGCACGGAGAACCGGTACCCGTGGACGGTCGTGCACAGCCGTCTGACCGGGTCAGGCGAGCACGCGACCCCGGCAGGCGCGGCGAGAAGTCCTGGACGAGAGCGGCTCAATGCCGTGACTGCGGCAAGCCGACGACCCGGCGAGGCGTCACCCAGCGCTCTCGTCGTCCGTGACCGGGCTGACCTCAGCCGGCCAGACCGGGACTCGGTCGCCCTTCCGGCGGATCGGGATGCCGAGGACCTTGTCCTCCGGGGCGGGAAGAGTGTCCAGGTGCGCGGTCGATTCCGGGAAACCCCCGCCGGGCAGATCGCCGACCCACACGCGCCACAGGTCCCCACTGAGGTGCACGACGCCCCGGACGGCGACCACGGCGCGGGGCTTGTCAGCCAGCACCTGATCGAACTGCTTCACGCACTCGGGCGGGACGAGCCCCACGACGAGGTTGCGCCAGATGACCACGAGGCGATCACCTGAACCGTGGCCGATCTGGAGCAGGTCCGGCACGTCCTGCCCGTCGGCCCGCTCGCTGGTCAGGAGCGCAGCCGTGATTGACCGCTGCAGTGCGCGGCCCTCAGCGGCCTCGAACCCCTCGACGAGGCGGAAGGGTTGTGTGTTGCGACGGAACAAGTGCACGCCCCAAGCCTCGCACGGCGGGTCGCCGTTGCAGCCCGTTTCGTCGACATACACGTGTGGCCCGAGGAGGGATGGAAAGCACCCGCCACGAATAACGAAAATGCTCGTGCGCACCGCAGCTCGTCCCGAGCTGTCGTTCCGCCGTTCAGATGCGCCACCAGACGAGGAGAGGCCGTCTCCGGTGAACCGGAAACGGCCTCTGACCTGCAGTAATGCTGGTGGGCGATACTGGGATCGAACCAGTGACCTCTTCCGTGTCAGGGAAGCGCGCTACCGCTGCGCCAATCGCCCGGTGGTGAGACCGGGGCACAACAAACTGCACTTGTCCTACGAGGTGGAGATGGGATTCGAACCCACGTATACGGCTTTGCAGGCCGCTGCCTCGCCTCTCGGCCACTCCACCCTGAGACCGCAGTCCAGAGCGGCTGCCAGGCCGATCAGGATGTCTGCCTCCGAGCGGACGACGGGATTCGAACCCGCGACCCTCACCTTGGCAAGGTGATGCTCTACCACTGAGCCACGTCCGCACAGCACGTCCGCCGGTTTTCACCGGTGCTCCGTGTGCGTCCCGAACTCTAACTGACGATCTCGGCGAGAGTCCAACTGGCCCCTGGCAGACGCGTGACTGAGCGGATCTGCAGCCGTTCTGTGGGTGTCTGTAGCGTGTGCGGGTGCCTGAGCGATCCGTCCGACCCCCCGGGAGCGCGTGGTTCGCCGGGGTCGAGGCGACCGATCTGGTGGAGGTCGTCGACGTCCGCGTGCAGCCCGAGCGTCTGACGGCGGGCTGGTGGGCCGTCGTCGGTGACTTCGAGGGTCGGGTGCGCGCCTGGCGTTTCGCGACGGTGCGGCCTGCTCAGCCTGGTCGAGCGGCGCGGTGGAACGGTCCGGGTGCCGGGGCGTGGGCGTCGTCGCTGGACCGCGAGACGTACATGTCGGCGGTCGACGCGGTGCGGTCCCGCATCCAGGAAGGCGACGTCTACCAGGCGAATCTCTGCCGCGTCCTGTCCGCGCGGGTTCCCGACGAGCCTGACGCCCACGCGTTGGCGGCCGTGCTCGACGCGGGCAACCCTGCGCCCTACGCCGGCGGCGTGCACGTGCCCGTCGGTGCGTCGGGGGATCCCGTCTGGGTGGTCTCGGCGTCTCCCGAGCTGTTCCTGCGGGTGGCCGACGGGATCGTCTCGTCGGGGCCGATCAAGGGCACGGCGGCAACGGCGGAAGGGTTGACCGCGAAGGACCGCGCCGAGAACGTCATGATCACGGACCTGGTCCGCAACGACCTCCAGCGCGTCTGTGCGCCCGGAACGGTCGAGGTGACGACGTTGCTGGGTGAGGAACGTCACCCTGGGCTCGTCCACCTCGTCTCGACCGTTCAGGGGGTGCTGGACCCCACGGTGCTGGCGGCGCCCGACCTGTGGGCCCAGTTGCTCGACGCCACGTACCCGCCGGGTTCGGTCTCGGGCGCTCCGAAGTCGTCGGCGCTGCAGATCATCGAGGAGCTCGAGCGAGAGGCACGCGGGCCGTACTGCGGCGCGGTCGGTTGGATCGAGGTGGCGCCGGACGGCTCCGTCCGCGCCGAGCTGGCGGTCGGTATCCGGACGTTCTGGTGGTCCGACGGTGTGCTGCGGTTCGGCACGGGGGCGGGGATCACGTGGGGGAGCGACGCGGCAGGGGAGTGGACGGAGACGGAGCTCAAGGCGGCTCGGCTCGTCGGCCTCGCGTCCAACGTCGATGTCGGCCCGGTGTCAGACTGACCCGATGAGCGTGGTGATCTGGTCCGACGGCCGTCTGTACGGCCCTGATGAGCCCCTGGTCAGCGGAGTGGACCACGGGCTGACGGTCGGCGACGGGGTGTTCGAGACGTGTGCCGTCTACGGCGGCACGGCGTTCGCGCTGAGCCGTCACCTGCAGCGCCTGCGGCGCTCGGCCCTGGGCCTCGGCCTGGCGGAGCCCGATCTCGACGTGGTCCGTGAGGGTGTCCGGGCCGTGCTGGCTGCCGCCGGCCCGGATGTCGGGCGCCTGCGGATCACTCTCACGGGTGGGACGGGACCGCTCGGCTCGAACCGGCTGCCTCTGCAGGACCAGCGCCAGAACCTTCTCGTGCTCGCGGGTCCGGCAGCCCCGACCGCGGTGTCCCGCGTCGTCCGTGTGCCGTGGGTCCGTAACGAGCGATCGGCCGTGGCGGGCCTGAAGACGACGTCGTATGCCGAGAACGTCGTCGCGGTCGCGCAGGCCTACCGTCGCGGCGCAGACGAGGCGGTTCTCGCGAACACCGTCGGCGAGCTGTGCGAGGGAACTGCGTCCAACGTCTTCGTGGAACGGGACGGCGAGCTCGTCACTCCTCCACTGTCCAGCGGATGCCTCGCGGGCATCACGCGCGAGCTGCTGCTCGAGTGGGCTGAGCACGAGGGGCTGCCCGTGCGCGAGGCTTCACCAGGCGAGCTCCGCTACGAGGTGCTCGACGATGTGGTCAGTGGCACGGCGCAGCTGATGATGAGCGGCTCGATCCGCAACGTCTCACCGGTGGTCAGCCTGGATGGTGTGACTGTGCCTGCCGGCCCGATCTCCCTGGAGGCGCAGATCCTGTTCCAGAAGCGCCTCTCCGACGACCTCGACCCCTGACACAGCGACGACCGGTCCCGCTGAAGCGGAGCCGGTCGTCGGAGATAGAGGTGTCAGGCGGTCAGCAGCGCGGCGATCAGGGCCGTGATCTCGCCTTCCATGCGGTCACTCTCGGTACCGAGAGGCACCAGTGCCTCGGTTCCGGCGAGGAACCTTTCGATGGGCTCGGTGGGCGCCGCGAGGAGCGCGCTGCCCTCGACGCCACTGAGCGACACGAGGGTGTAATCGGGGTCTTCGTCTCGCCACACCTGGACGTCGCCCGTTCCCGCCGGAGCTTCGGCGGTAGCGTGCATCCCCAGGGAGAGCAGTTCGCGTCCCACGAGCCAGGTCGACATCGTGTGCGGGCCGGTGAAGACCGCGCGCACGGTGTACGGATCTGTGGTTCGGAACGAGAACTCTGCACTCACCGGGATGACGCTCGCGTCGGATCCGATGAGCTGCATGGCGACGACCTCGACGACGTCGTAGGTCGAGCTCGTCATCGGGTCCTCCTGTTCGCAAGGGCTGGAGGTCCCATCATGGCAGGACGAATGCCGGATTGGACCGGTACCGCCCCCTAGTTCACCCGGAGGGACGCGCTCTCGATCGAGTGAAGGGTGTCGGCACCCGGTACCGGACGGACGTGAGCTCAGCCATGAGAGCGCGAACATGCGCTGATCAGCGCTTTGCCGCCCTCACGGATGCACCAGTTCGGAATCTCGGCGACTGCCAGGTAGCATTCCCTCGACATCACCCGCTGGTGATGCTCGCCGCAGGACACGCGCGTGTCGCAACGGTGAACATCATGTGGGGGATGGGCGATTGGCTCAGTTGGTAGAGCGCCTCGTTCACACCGAGGAGGTCATCGGTTCGAGTCCGGTATCGCCCACGTTCACCAGGAGGGGTCGGCCCGCGGGCCGACCCCTCCTGTCGTCCCCGGCCGCCGAGTAAGCCGTCGGACCGGTACCTTCCCGCCGGTAGCATCGAGTGGCCTGCCGCCCGGGCGGGCGCCACGAAGGAGGCAGTACCGGTGCCCGAGCTCATCACCCTCACCGTCGACGGGATCGCGACCACGGTGGAGCCGGGGACGACGGGTACCGACCTGTTCTCCGCCCGGCGCGACGTCGTCGTCGTCCGCGTGGACGGCGAGCTGCGCGACCTGCACCTGCCCCTGACCGAAGGCGCGGTCGTCGAGGCCGTGACCATCGAGGAGCCTGACGGTCTCGCGGTCCTGCGGCACTCTGCGGCTCACGTGCTCGCGCAGGCAGTACAGGAGGTCGTCCCGACGGCCAAGCTCGGCATCGGTCCGCCGATCACCGACGGCTTCTACTACGACTTCGACGTGGACGTGCCGTTCACGCCGGAGGACCTCAAGGCGATCGAGAAGGTCATGGGCCGGATCGCCAAGGAGGGCCAGACCTTCCGTCGGTGGGACGTCACCGAGGACGAGGCGCGCCACGAGCTGCGCGACGAGCCCTACAAGCTCGAGCTCATCGGCCTGAAGGGCGACCCGGCCGCAGCCGAGGGCGCGTCGGTCGAGGTAGGCCTGGGCGGCCTGAGCATCTACCAGAACGTTCGCGGCGCCGGCCGCGAGACCGAGCAGGTCGTGTGGCAGGACCTGTGCCGTGGACCGCACATCCCGAGCACGCGTCTGCTGGGCAACGGGTTCCAGCTCACCCGTTCGGCGGCGGCGTACTGGCGGGGCAGCGAGAAGAACCCCCAGCTGCAGCGCGTCTACGGCACCGCGTGGCCGACGAAGGACGAGCTGCGCGCGTACCTCGAGCGCATCGCCGAGGCGGAGCGTCGTGACCACCGGCGGCTGGGCACCGAGCTCGACCTGTTCTCCTTCCCGGAGGAGATCGGCTCGGGCCTGGCGGTGTTCCACCCCAAGGGCGGCGTGATCCGCATGGAGATGGAGCACTACAGCCGCCTGCGCCACGTGCAGGGTGGCTACGAGTTCGTGAACACCCCGCACATCACCAAGAGCAAGCTGTACGAGATCTCGGGTCACCTCGACTGGTACGCCGAGGGCATGTACCCGCCGATGACGCTCGACGAGGAGCGCGACGCCGAGGGCCACGTGCGCAAGGCCGGGCAGCAGTACTACCTCAAGCCCATGAACTGCCCGATGCACAACCTGATCTTCGCGGCGCGTGGCCGGTCCTACCGGGAGCTGCCGTTGCGGCTCTTCGAGTTCGGCACCGTCTACCGGTACGAGAAGTCCGGCGTGGTGCACGGCATGACGCGCGCCCGCGGGTTCACGCAGGACGACGCCCACATCTACTGCACCCGCGAGCAGATGGCGGACGAGCTCACCACGACGCTGAAGTTCGTCCTCGACCTGCTCAAGGACTACGGGCTCGACGACTACTACCTGGAGCTCTCGACCAAGAACCCCGACAAGTCGGTGGGTTCCGACGAGGTCTGGGAAGAGGCCACCGAGACCCTGCGCGCGGTCGCTGAGGCCTCTGGTCTCGACCTGGTACCCGACCCGGGCGGCGCCGCGTTCTACGGCCCGAAGATCTCCGTGCAGGTCAAGGACGCCCTCGGTCGCACCTGGCAGATGTCGACGATCCAGCTCGACTTCAACCTGCCCGAGAGGTTCGAGCTCGAGTACACCGCCTCGGACGGCAGCCGGCAGCGGCCCGTCATGATCCACCGCGCGCTGTTCGGCTCCGTCGAGCGGTTCTTCGCGGTGCTGACCGAGCACTACGGCGGCGCGTTCCCGGCCTGGCTCGCTCCCGTGCAGGTGCTCGCGGTGCCGGTCGCGGAGCCGTTCGAGCCGTACCTCGACGAGGTCGTCGCACAGCTGAGGGCCCAGGGGATCAGGGCGGAGGTCGACCGTTCCGACGACAGGTTCGGCAAGAAGATCCGCAACGCGAGCACGCAGAAGATCCCGTTCGTGCTCATCGCAGGCGGTGAGGACGCCGAAGCCGGCGCAGTCTCGTTCCGGTACCGGGACGGGCATCAGGAGAACGGGGTGCCGGTCGCTGAGGCGGTCGAGCGCATCGTCTCCGCCGTGCGCGACCGGGTCCAGGTCTGACGCGTGCCGTCTCCTGACCCAGAGCCCGCCGACGACCTCGCCGGCGTTCCTGACGGCTTCGAGCGGCTGTGGACGCCGCACCGGATGGCGTACATCGGCGGCCAGGACAAGCCGACCGACAGCGATGCCGGCCCGGGATGCCCGTTCTGCCGGGCGCCCACGCGCAGCGACGAGGACGGGCTGATCGTCGCCCGTGGCGAGGTCGCGTTCGTGGTGCTCAACCTGTACCCGTACAACTCGGGGCACCTGATGGTCTGCCCGTACCGGCACGTCGCCGACTACACAGAGCTGACCGAGGCGGAGGTGTCCGAGGTGGCTGCACTGACCCGGACGGCGATGTCGACGCTGCGTGCCGTCTCGGCGCCGCACGGGTTCAACCTGGGGATGAACCAGGGTGACGTCGCGGGTGCCGGGATCGCCGCCCACCTGCACCAGCACGTCGTGCCACGGTGGGGTGGCGACTCCAACTTCCTGCCGATCGTGGGCCGCAGCCGTGCCCTGCCAGAGCTCCTGGGCGACACGCGGGCACGGCTGGCAGCAGCCTGGCAAGGCGGATCGAAGGGATGATCGGCACGTGCTGAACGGACTGCGGGGCGCCATGACGCGCCTCTTCACGCCCCTGGCCACGCTCCTGCTACGTCTGGGCGTCTCGCCGGACGCGGTGACCATCGGCGGCACGCTCGTCGTCGTCACGACCGCCTTGTGGGCGTTCCCGACCGGCAACCTGCTCCTGGGCACCTTGATCATCACGGTGTTCGTGCTCACCGACTCGCTCGACGGCGTCATGGCGCGGCAGGCCGGACGCTCGGGACCGTGGGGCGCGTTCCTCGACTCGACGATGGACAGGTTCGGTGACGGTGCGATCTTCGCGGGGCTCGTCCTGTGGTTCACCGCGGGGGGCGACGACCGACTGACCGCCGTCCTCGCGCTCGTCTGCCTGGTCCTCGGCTCCATCGTCCCGTACGCGCGAGCGCGGGCGGAGGGCCTGGGCATGACGGCGTCGGGCGGGATCGCCGAGCGGGCCGACCGGCTGCTCCTGGTCCTGGTGGCCACGGCGGTCGTCGGAATGGGTGCGCCGACCGTCGTGCTCACGATCATCCTGGTCCTGCTGGCGGTGGCGTCGGCCATCACCATCGTGCAGCGGGTGAGCAAGGTCTACCGCCAGGCCGCCGCGGGAACCACACCGTGAAGGCGGACGTCGCTCGGCTCTACGCCTTCGGCTGGAAGGTCGCGGGAAAGGTCCCCGGAGCACTGCTGCGCGGCACGTTCACCCTCGTCGCGGACGTCACCTGGCTGCGGCGCACGGGCGGCGTCGTGCAGCTCGAGAAGAACCTCTCGCGCGCACGGCCCGACCTCGATGCGCGCACGCTGCGTCGGCTCACCCGCGCGGGTATGCGCTCGTACATGCGGTACTTCGGCGAGGCGTTCACGCTCGGCTCGTTGAGCAGCGCACAGGTCGACGCGCGCGTCCGCGCGGTAGGCGTCGAGAACCTGCGTCCGTACACGGACAACGGGAAGTCGGTCGTCCTCGCGCTGGGTCACCTGGGCAACTGGGACCTGGCGGGTGCCTGGGCCACGCGGGCGATCGCCCCGGTGACCACCGTCGCGGAGCGACTCGAGCCGGAGGAGCTCTTTCAGGAGTTCCTCGCGTTCCGCGAGAGCATCGGTCTGACCATCTTCCCGCTCACCGGCTCGGGTGACGTCTTCCGAGGCCTGGTGCGTGCCGGCCGAGGGGGACCCGGCCTGATCCCGCTCCTGGCCGACCGGGACCTGACGGCATCGGGTGTCGAGGCCGACCTCTTCGGGCTGCGTGCTCGATTCGCTGCCGGGCCCGCCGCCCTGGCGATCTCGACGGGTGCGCCGCTCGTGACCACGGTCATCTCCTACGAGCGGCTCACCGGCGCTCGTCGCAAGGCGGCCGGGTCGCCGTGGGGGATCGTCATCGACTTCCACAAGCCCATCCCGGTGCCCGTGGGCGTCGCACGTGCCGACCAGGTGCGGGTGCTGACGCAGGCATGGGTCGACGAGCTCGGCGCGGGCATCCGGCAGAACCCCCAGGACTGGCACATGCTGCAGAAGGTGTTCGTCGAGGACCTCGACCCCTCGCGGTACGCAGCCATGCTGGACCGCGCGGAACGACCGGCATGAGCGTGCCTGGCGCCGTGCGTCCGCTGCGGGTCGGCATCGTCTGCCCCTACTCCTACGACGTGCCTGGTGGTGTGCAGTTCCACGTCCGTGACCTCGCCGAGGCTCTCATCGCCCGCGGGCACACCGTGTCGGTCCTGGTCCCGGCGGACGACGACACCGAGATCCCCGACTACATGACGGCCGCGGGCCGCGCGATCCCCGTGCGCTACAACGGCGCCGTGGCCCGCATGACGTTCGGCCCGGTCACCGCGGCCCGCGTCCGCAAGTGGCTCGCAGCGGGCGAGTTCGACGTCCTGCACCTGCACGAGCCCGTGACCCCGAGCCTCGGGATGCTGGCCCTGTGGATCGCCGACGGACCGATCGTCGCCACCTTCCACACGGCGCTCATCCGCTCGCGCCCGCTGCAGATGGCCTACCCGCTCGTGCGCCAGTCGCTCGAGAAGATCTCCGCACGCATCGCCGTGTCCGAGGACGCGCGCCGCACGCTCGTCGAGCACATGGGTGGCGACGCCGTCGTGATCCCGAACGGCGTCTACACCCAGGGGTTCATCGACGCCGAGCCCGACGCTCGGTGGACGGGGACCCGGGAGGCCCCGACGATCGCGTTCCTCGGCCGTCTCGACGAGGCCCGCAAGGGGCTCCCGGTCCTCCTCGACGCGGTCCCTCGTGTGCTGGCGGCAGTCCCGGGAGCGCGGTTCCTCGTCGCGGGCCGCGGCGAGACAGGTCCCGACGAGGTCCGCGAGATGCTCGGTGAGAAGGCGGCGGCCTCGGTCGAGTTCCTCGGTGGGATCTCCGACGAGGAGAAGGCGCGGCTGCTCTCGTCGGTCGACGTCTACTGCGCACCGCAGACCGGAGGCGAGAGCTTCGGCATCGTGCTCGTCGAGGCGATGAGTGCCGGCGCAGCGGTCGTCGCGAGCGACCTGGGCGCGTTCTCCCGCGTGCTCGACGACGGCGCCGCCGGCGTGCTGTTCACGACGGGTGACAGCGCCGACCTCGCGAGCACCCTGATCCGCGTCCTGCACGACCCCGCCCTGCGCACCGCGGTGACCACCCACGCGCGGGAGGCGGTTCCGCAGTACGACTGGTCCGTGGTCACGGACCAGGTGCTGACGGTGTACGAGATGGTCGTGGCCGACGCACGCGAGCCCGTGGGCGAGGACCCCTGGTCGCAACGTGGTGCACGGCTGCGTGGATGGACGGAGGTCCGATGAGCTGGTCGGAGATCTTCGTCTACATCACGATCGTTCTCGGCCTGGCGCTGTGGTGGGTCTGGGTCGCCGCATCGAGGCTCGACCGGCTGCACCGGAAGGTCTTCTCGTCCAAGGCTGTCGTCGACGCGCAGCTGGTCCGCCGCGCGACGGTCGCGGCCGAGCTGGCGACGTCCGGGCTGTTCGACCCCGTCAGCTCCGTGCTCGTCGGGGAGGCTGCCTGGGCTGCGCTGTCGGCGGGCGGCCCGGACGTGACCGACGACGGCTCGCTGCCCGCCGACCTGCGCCGGTTGCTGGAGTCCGACCGCGGCGCGCTTCCGTCGACCGAGAACCACCCTGCCCACGGGCGCCCCGCGCCCGTCGACCGCGGCCGGATCGAGAGCGAGCTGTCGTCCACACTCCGTGAGGCGCTCGACGACCCGGACGAGGTCGCCGTCCTGCGTGCTGACCCGACCGGCAACGAGCTCGCCGACGCGCTCGCGTCGGCGTGGTACCGCGTGCAGCTCGCACGCCGGTTCCACAACGAGGCAGTGGCGCAGACGGTGCACGCCCGCAGTGGCCCTCTCGTCCGGCTGCTGCGGCTGGCCGGGCACGCGCCGGTCCCGCACTCGCTCGAGCTCGACGACACCTGGCCCGAGAACCTCGGTCGTCCGGGCTCCCGGTCCCCAGCGAGCGCCGAGGGCCGCTAGACGCGGCGTCAGCGCTCCCGTGAGACGACCTGGGGCGTTCCGGCGCACGGTCTAGGATTGACGTCTGCGGCCACCACGGCCGTCCTGCCACCTGCACACGATCTGTGAGGCTCGACGTGACCAGCGAGAACAGCCAGCCCACCACCGCGACGCACGCCGGCGTCATCGGCACCGCCCGCGTGAAGCGCGGGATGGCCGAGATGCTCAAGGGCGGCGTCATCATGGACGTCGTCACCGCCGACCAGGCGAAGATCGCCGAGGACGCCGGCGCCGTCGCCGTCATGGCGCTCGAGCGGGTCCCGGCGGACATCCGCGCGCAGGGCGGTGTCGCCCGCATGAGCGACCCCGACCTGATCGACGGCATCATCGAGGCCGTCTCGATCCCGGTCATGGCGAAGGCGCGCATCGGGCACTTCGTCGAGGCCCAGGTGCTCCAGTCGCTCGGCGTCGACTACATCGACGAGTCCGAGGTGCTGACGCCGGCCGACTACGCGCACCACATCGACAAGTGGGGCTTCACGGTTCCCTTCGTGTGCGGTGCGACCAACCTGGGCGAGGCGCTGCGCCGCATCACCGAGGGTGCGGCGATGATCCGCTCCAAGGGTGAGGCCGGCACGGGTGACGTCTCGAACGCGACGACCCACATGCGCACGCTGCGCGACCAGATCCGGCGCCTGACCTCGCTGCCGGAGGACGAGCTGTTCGTCGCCGCCAAGGAGCTGCAGGCGCCGTACGACCTGGTCAAGGAGGTCGCACTCGCCGGGAAGCTCCCCGTGGTGCTGTTCACCGCCGGTGGCATCGCGACCCCCGCGGACGCGGCGATGATGATGCAGCTCGGTGCCGAGGGCGTGTTCGTCGGGTCGGGCATCTTCAAGTCCGGCAACCCGGCCGAGCGCGCAGCCGCCATCGTCAAGGCGACCACGTTCTTCGACGACCCCGATGTCATCGCCAAGGTGTCGCGCGGCCTGGGCGAGGCCATGGTCGGCATCAACGTCGAGGACGTGCCGGAGCCGCACCGTCTGGCCGAGCGCGGCTGGTGACGCAGGACCCCCTGGTGGAGGCCGCGGACGACCCGTCCGCGGCCTCAGCCGTCTCTCCACGGTCCGGGTCGGCCGGCGGAGGTCCCGTGCACGGCCTCGGTCCGGAGTGGCGACGCGGTGACGACGGTCTGCTGTTCCGGGAGGCCGCGAGGGTGATCCTTCTGGACGAGGACGACCGCGTCCTGCTCATCCGCGGCCATGACGTGGACCAGCCGGAACGCAGCTGGTGGTTCACCGTCGGTGGCGGCATCGACGACGGCGAGGACTCGGCGGCGGCCGCGGTGCGCGAGGTGCGCGAGGAGACCGGCATCGTGCTCGACATCCGCGACCTCGTCGGCCCCGTGTTCACACGGTCCGCGATCTTCGACTTCTTCGCGGAGCACTGCCGCCAGGACGAGGTGCTCTACCTTGCCCGGGTCCCGGCATCTGTGTTCGCCGCCGAGAACCGTGCCGGCTGGACCGACCTCGAGCACGACGTCATCGACGAGCTGCGCTGGTGGTCGCTGGACGACCTGGAACGGGTCGACATCGAGGTGTTCCCAGACAGCCTGGTCGCGCTCGTACGCGGGCTCCTACCCGCCTGGGACGGGGTCACCGTGCACCTGGGGCTCGCGCGCGAGTGATCCAGCCGCTCACGTGACGGCGTTGCGTGCCGCCCAGGCCGGGTCCAGGTGCTCGCCGGTGGTCAGCACCTCGCGCAGGGCACGCGCGGCGGTGACCAGGTCGGCGTGCGTCAGGTACGGGGCTGCCACACCCAGACGCACGATGTCCGGTGTCCGGAAGTCGCCGACCACGCCCCGGGCGGCGAGCGCCTGCACGATCCCGTACGCCGCCTCGTGGCGGACGGCGACCTGTGAACCACGTGCAGCGTCGTCCAGCGGTGAGGCAAAGTCCGTCCCGGGGACGAGCCGGTCGATGCAATTCCGCAGGAAGCGGGTCAGGCTCAGCGAGCGTTCCCGCACGGCCTCGACCGTCACGCCGGCGAACGCGTCGAGGGCCGCCTCCAGCGCGAGAAGGGACAGCAGCGGGGGAGTCCCGATGCGGGCGCGCGCGATCCCCGGCGCCCCCTGGTAGTCGTCGGCCATCTCGAACGGCTGGGCGTGCCCGTGCCAACCGGGAACGACGTTGACGAACCGGTCCTGGTGCCGGCTCGCGACGTAGCCGAACGCCGGTGCACCCGGTCCGCCGTTGAGGTACTTGTAGCCGCAGCCGACCGCCAGGTCCACGCCGTGCCGGTCCAGGTCCACCGGGACCGCACCCGCCGAGTGGCACAGGTCCCACACGGCCAGGGCGCCCGCCGCACGGGTGGCGGCGGTGAGGCGTGGCAGGTCGAGAAGCTCGCCGGTGCGGTAGTCGACGTGGGACAGGACGACGGCGGCCACGTCCTCGTCGAGCAGCCCGGGGATCTCGTCGGGCCGAGCGTGCACGACCCGCCAGCCGACCTGCGCGGCGACCCCGTCGACGACGTACCGGTCCGTGGGGAAGCCGTCGGGCTCGGTGACCACGACGGAGGCACCGGGCCGCAGGGCCGCTACGGCGTGCAGGCTCTGAAAGAGCCGGACGCTTGTCGAGTCCCCGACGACGACCTGCCCGGGGGCGGCACCGACGAGGCGGCCGATCGCGTCGCCGACCCGTCCCGGTGCGTCCCACCAGCCGTGCCTGTTCCAGGACGCGATGAGATCCGAGCCCCACTGCTCACGGACGACACGCTCGATCGCGTCCGGCACGGCCCGCGGCAGGGCGCCGAGGGAGTTGCCGTCCAGGTAGATCACCCCGGCGGGCAGCAGGAACCGCGTCCGCAGGTCGGTGGCGGCATGGGCGTCGTCGAGCTCGGCGGCGCGCCGGTCGAGGTCGTCGGTCACATCGCGGAGCCTACGGGCCTGGGGCAGCTGCCTCCGGAGCAGCGGATCGCCCGCCAGGGCCGCGACGGGGTGGGCGTGCCCGGCCCGGCGGTCGTGGACCGCCACGTCGCCGGAGGTGTTCGAGAACTAGGATCGCGCGTCGTGACCGTGACCGTCGGAGTCCTCGCCCTGCAGGGAGACGTGCGCGAGCACGTGCACGCCCTGACCGCCGTCGGTGCCACCGCCGTACCTGTGCGCCGCGAGAGCGAGCTCGACGCGGTGGACGCCCTCGTGCTGCCGGGTGGTGAGTCCACGACCATGGACAAGCTGCTGCGCGCGTTCGACCTCTTCGAGCCAGTCCGAACGCGGCTGCGCGGGGGCATGCCGGCATACGGGTCGTGCGCCGGCATGATCCTGCTCGCCGACCGCGTGCTCGGCAGTATCGAAGGGCAGCAGACCCTCGGCGGAGTGGACGTGACGGTCCGTCGCAACGCGTTCGGACGGCAGGTCGAGTCGTTCGAGACCGACCTCGACATCGAGGGTGTCGACGGATCGGTGCACGGGGTGTTCATCCGCGCGCCGTGGGTCGAGGAGGTCGGTCCGGCCGCCACGGTGCTGGGGCGAGTGGAGTCGGGTCCGGCCGCCGGTAGGATCGTTGCCGTTCGCCAGGGTGCGCTCCTGGTGACCTCGTTCCATCCGGAGGTCACGGGAGACACCCGGGTGCATCAACTGTTCGTACAGATCGTCCGCGACACCCTGTGACGCCCCGGCGCGGTAGCCAGTGCCGGGCATGCACAGAGACGAAGGGGTAGCTGAAGCGATGTCGGGTCACTCCAAGTGGGCCACCACCAAGCACAAGAAGGCCGTCGTCGACGCCAAGCGGAGCAAGCTCTTCGCCAAGCTGATCAAGAACATCGAGGTCGCCGCGCGCACCGGCGGGGGTGACCTCGCGGGCAACCCCACGTTGTTCGACGCCGTGCAGAAGGCCAAGAAGTCGTCGGTCCCCATCGACAACATCAACCGCGCCGTCAAGCGTGGGTCCGGCCAGGAGGCCGGCGGCGCCGACTACGCGACGATCATGTACGAGGGCTACGGCGCCGGTGGCATCGCCGTGCTCGTCGAGTGCCTGACGGACAACCGCAACCGTGCAGCGTCCGACGTGCGCGTCGCGTTCACGCGCAACGGCGGTCAGATGGCCGACCCGGGCTCCGTCTCCTACCTGTTCTCGCGCAAGGGTGTCGTCATCGTCCCCAAGGACGGCACGGACGAGGACGCCGTGATGGAGGCCGTGCTGGACGCGGGCGGCGAGGAGGTGAACGACCTCGGCGAGGCGTTCGAGGTGCTCTCCGAGGCCACCGACCTGGTTCCCGTGCGGACGGCCTTGCAGGCTGCGGGAATCGAGTACGACTCGGCCGACGTCGTCTTCTGGCCCGCCACCCAGATCGAGGTGGACGCCGAGGGCGCACGCAAGATCCTGCGGCTCATCGACGCGCTCGAGGACTCCGACGACGTGCAGAACGTCTACGCGAACTTCGACGCCTCGGACGAGGTCATGGCCGAGCTCGAGGACGACTGAGGTCGCCCGATCTCCGTTCCTGACAGAGGGACCCGCCGCACGTCGGCCGGGTCCCTCTGTCGTCGCGCCTCCCGGGAACCGGCCGGTCGTGCTGCGACCATGACCCGGTGCGCGTCCTCGGAGTCGATCCCGGTCTGACCCGGTGCGGCCTGGGCGTCGTCGACGGTCTGCCCGGTCGCCGACTTGCGATGGTCGCGGTCGGTGTCGCCACCTCCGACGCGCTCTGGGACGTCGACCAGCGCCTGCTGCACATCGAGAAGCAGATCGAGGAGTGGCTCGAGGAGCACGCACCGGACGCCGTCGCGGTCGAGCGCGTGTTCGCCCAGCAGAACCTGCGGACGGTCATGGGTACCGCTCAGGTCGCGGGCATCGCGATGGTGGCGGCGGCGCGTCGGCGGATCCCCGTCGCCCTGCACACCCCCAGCGAGGTCAAGGCGGCGGTGACGGGCAGCGGACGGGCCGAGAAGGCCCAGGTCCAGACGATGGTGCAGCGCCTGCTTCGCCTCGAGGAGCTGCCGCGTCCGGCGGACGCCGCCGACGCCCTGGCGCTCGCCGTCTGCCACATCTGGCGGCCCGCGGGAACGCTCGGTGCGCCGCAGCGCGCGCCCGGATCCCTCACACCGGCGCAGCGTGCCTGGGCGTCGGCCGAGCAGGCGGCTCGGCGCCGCGGTTGAGGGCGCCACGGGCACGCGCCCGGCGCGTGTCACTCGTACACGTGTTCGTCTCGATGTGCCAGCATGGGCGCATGAGCAACGACCGTCGTGACGGAGCAGCCAGGTGATCGCGTCGGTGCATGGCACGGTGCTGGCGGTGCGGCTCGACGCGGCGGTCGTCGAGGTCGGCGGTGTCGGGCTCCTGGTGCACGCGACGCCCGCGACGCTCGCCGGGCTGCGCGTCGGCTCGTCGGCCCGGCTCGCGACGTCGCTGCTCGTGCGGGAGGACGCGCTGACACTCTTCGGGTTCGCCGACGAGGACGAGCGTGAGGTGTTCGAGGTGGTGCAGACCGTCAGCGGTGTCGGGCCGAGGCTCGCCCTCGCGATGCTCGCCGTGCACACCCCCGACGGCCTGCGCCGGGCGGTGCTCGACGCCGATGTTAAGGCCCTGCAGCGCGTCCCGGGGATCGGCCTCAAGGGTGCCCAGCGCATCATCCTCGAGCTCAAGGACCGGATCGGTGTCCCGGCCGTCGTGTCGTCCGCTCCCGCCCAGGCGGCTCCGGGCGACCGTCGTGACATGGTGGTCGAGGCGCTCGTCGGGCTCGGCTGGACGGCGCGAGCCGCGGGCGACGCGGTCGCGATGGTCCTGGAGGGTTCCGAGGGCCCGGTCGCCGAGGACGAGATCGCGGGCGTGCTGCGTGCCGCCCTTCGGACACTGGGTGGCGGGCATGCCTGACGACGACGAGCTCGTGACCGAGCGGTTCGGAGCGGAGTCGCTCGTCCGTACTGCCGCCGACGACATCGAGCGTGCTGCCGAGGCGGCCCTGCGGCCGCGCAACCTCGGGGAGTTCGTCGGTCAGCGTGTGGTCCGCGACCAGCTGTCGCTCGTGCTGCAGGCCGCGCGCGCCCGCGGTCGCGCACCCGATCACGTCCTGCTGTCCGGACCGCCCGGCCTCGGCAAGACGACCTTGGCCATGATCATCGCCGCCGAGCTGGCCACCTCCTTGCGCGTCACGAGCGGGCCGGCCATCCAGCACGCGGGTGACCTCGCCGCAGTGCTGTCGTCGCTCGAGGAGGGAGAAGTCCTCTTCATCGACGAGATCCACCGGCTCGCGCGCCCTGCAGAGGAGCTGCTCTACGTCGCGATGGAGGACTTCCGGGTCGACGTGATCGTGGGCAAGGGCGCTGGTGCGAGCGCGATCCCGCTGTCGCTCCCGCCGTTCACCGTCGTCGGCGCGACCACGAGGGCCGGCCTGCTGCCGGCTCCTCTGCGCGACCGGTTCGGCTTCACGGGCCACCTCGACTTCTACTCGACCGACGAGCTGGAGCGCGTGCTCCTTCGGTCGTCCGGCCTGCTGGGCGTACCGCTCGCACACGAGGCCGCCGCTGAGATCGCCTCACGGTCGAGGGGGACACCCCGGATCTCGAACCGGCTGCTGCGACGGGTGCGCGACTGGGCGGAGATCCGTGGCGACGGCACGCTGAGCCTGGCTGCCGCACGCGCCGCGCTCGAGGTGTACGAGGTCGACGAGCTCGGCCTCGACCGGCTCGACCGCGCGGTTCTCACGGCGCTGTGCACGCGCTTCGGTGGGGGACCGGTCGGGTTGACCACCCTGGCGGTCGCCGTGGGCGAGGAGCCTGAGACCGTGGAGACGGTCGCTGAGCCGTTCCTGGTGCGCGAGGGTCTGGTCGGACGCACACCGCGCGGCCGGATCGCCATGCCGGCGGCGTGGGCGCACCTCGGGCTCGACGTGCCGCAGAGCGCCGGGACACTGTTCGGGTAGGTTCAGGACTCTCGACAGCCCTTCGCCCCGGGCGAGCGACGCAGCACGGAACCCTCGTTGGTGGTCGTGCGTTGGAGCGGCGAGCCGCTACGCCTAGACTGCGGCGGACACACCACCCTGATCGGAGCACTGAGCTGTGGACCCCATCCTGATCTTCATCGTCATCGCCGTGGCCGGCCTGCTGTTCATGTCGAACCGGACGAAGAAGCAGCAGCGTGCCGCCTCCGAGTTCCGCAACCACCTGGCGCCCGGCGACGAGGTCATGACGCACTCGGGCCTGCTCGGCACGGTCGTCGACGTCGAGGACGACGTCATCACGCTCGAGTCCACACCCGGCAGCCGTAGCCGTTGGATCCGCGCCGCGATCTCGAAGAAGATCGAGCCGCCGGTCGACGAGGTCGAGGACGAGTCCGAGGAGGACGACGACGAGATCGAGGACGCCGAGACCGACGCGAGGCTGATCGAGAGCACCGACGACGACGTCATCGACGTCCCGGACGACCTGTCCTCCCTTCCCCCTGCCCGCAAGGACGGGGACGCAGACAGCAAGTAAGCCACCGGTCCGGGCGACGCTGCCCGGACCTTGACCCCACCCCCTGCTCCGGCAGGAGGTGCGCGCACGAGAGAAGAAACTCCGTTGGCTCCTCCCACCCGCCGCCGCAGGCCCGTCCGCACGCTCGTCGTGCTCGGGATCATCATCGCCGCGCTGTTCGGCACGATCGCCGCCGGCGTGAAGTGGTCCGACGCGTCCTGGACGCCGAACCTCGCCCTCGACCTCGAGGGCGGCACGCAGATCATCCTGACACCGGTCGCGACCGACGGCGAGGACCTTCCCAGCGGCACGATCGACCAGGCCATCGGGGTGATCCGCCAGCGCGTGGACTCCTCGGGTGTCTCCGAGGCGGAGATCACGAGCCAGGGCGACAACATCGTCGTCGCCCTGCCGGGTCACCCGAGCGAGGAGACCCTCGAGCTGGTTCGGACGTCTGCGCAGATGGAGTTCCGTCCCGTTCTCGTGCAGGGTGCTCCCACGCCGGCCGCGGACACGCCCAGCCCGTCGTCGACGATCCCCGCGAACGGGGTCGAGGCGGCTGCCCCGGACCCGACGCCGACGCCGACGGATGCCGCCCCGTCCGACGAGCCGACGAAGGCGACCCCGGACTCGCCGAGCGACGCCGCGTACTACGTCACACCGAAGGTCCAGGCCGACTACGACGCACTGGACTGCACGGATCCGGCCAACCGGACCGGCGGAGTGCCCGGTGACCCGACGAAGGCGTTCGTCACCTGCGAGCAGGACGGCACGGCCAAGTACATCCTCGGTCCGGTCGAGATCGAAGGTGCACGCATCAGCGGCGCGAGCTCCGGCCTCAAGCAGCTGTCGGGTGGCGGCACGAGCAACGAGTGGGTCGTCAACATCTCGTTCGACTCCAAGGGCACCGACCAGTTCACAGAGGTCACCACGCGCCTGCAGAGCCAGACCGCGCCGCAGAACCAGTTCGCCATGGTCCTGGACGGTCTCGTGATCTCGGCACCGAGCCTTGCGCCCGGCGTCATCATCGCCGACGGCAAGGCGGAGATCTCGGGCAACTTCACGCGTGAGTCGGCTGCCAGCCTCGCCAACCAGCTGAACTTCGGCTCCTTGCCCATCAGCTTCACGGTCCAGAGTGAGGAGCAGATCTCGGCGACGCTCGGATCCGAGCAGCTGCGGATGGGTCTGATCGCCGGTCTGATCGGTCTGCTCCTGGTCGTCGTCTACTCGATGTTCCAGTACCGGGCGCTCGGTCTCGTGACCGTCAGCTCGCTCCTGGTCTCGGCGACGATGACCTACGCGGTGATCACCCTGCTGTCGTGGCTCTACGGCTACCGGCTCTCGTTGCCCGGTGTGGCCGGCCTGATCGTGGCCATCGGCATCACCGCGGACTCGTTCATCGTGTACTTCGAGCGCATCCGGGACGAGCTGCGTGAGGGCCGCGTGCTGGTGGCTGCCGTGGAACGGGGCTGGGAGCGTGCGAGGCGCACGATCCTTGCGTCCGACGCGGTCAACCTCCTTGCGGCCGTCGTGCTGTACCTCCTGGCCGTCGGTGGCGTGAAGGGCTTCGCGTTCACGCTCGGGCTGACCACGATCCTTGACATCGTCGTGGTGTTCATGTTCACGCATCCCGTCCTGGAGCTGCTGTCCAAGACCAAGTTCTTCGGTCAGGGCCACGTCCTGTCCGGCCTCGACCCGCGGCGCCTGGGCGTTCCGGGCACCCGGTACGCGGGCCGTGGGCGCGTGGTCGCGGTGGCTCCCGCCGGAACGGGCACCGAGGACGCTGCTGCTCAGCCGGACAAGGTCGAAGCCGGTCCGCGTGTTCCCGTCGCCGTCGGTGCGGCGAACGAGGCGGGTCTGACCATCGCGGAGCGCCGTGCGGCGGCGAAGAAGGCCACGGTCGAGCCGACCGACGCGCCGGTCGACAGCGCGGCGATTGAGTCCGAGCCCGAGTCCGGGCGCACCGAGGGGAACGAGCACTGATGGCCGCCGGATTCGCCCAGTGGGGCAACGACCTCTACACCGGTCGCCGCTCGTACAACATCGTCGGTCGGCGCAAGATCTGGTTCACGATCTCCACGATCCTCGTGATCATGTCGGCGATCTTCCTGGTCAAGCCCGGCCTCAACCCGGGCATCGAGTTCCGCGGAGGCTCGGAGTTCGTCGTCGCGGACGTCGCGGACAAGGACCAGCAGCTGGCCATCGACACGGTCAAGAGCGTCGCGCCCGACGAGGAGCCGCGCGTCACCACCATCGGTGAAGACAGCATGCGGATCCAGACGTCCAAGCTCGAGAGCGAAGAGCTCGGTGAGGTCAAGGCCGCGCTCGCCGAGGCCTACGACGTCCCTGTAGGCAACATCTCGACGTCGTACATCGGTGCCTCCTGGGGCAAGGACATCTCCCAGAAGGCCGTCATCGGCATCATCGTCTTCCTGCTCCTGGTCACCGTCGTGATGTCGATCTACTTCCGGAACTGGCGGATGGCGCTGGCAGCCCTGATCGCTCTGTTCCACGACCTGGTCATCACGGTCGGGGTCTACGCCGCCGTCGGCTGGGAGGTCACGCCCGCGACCGTCATCGGCTTCCTGACGATCCTCGGGTACTCGATCTACGACACGGTGGTCGTGTTCGACAAGGTGCGCGAGAACACCGCGGACACGCTCCTGCAGTCCCGGTGGACCTATGCGGAGAAGGCGAACCTGGCGGTCAACCAGACACTGGTCCGGTCGATCAACACGTCGATCGTGGCGCTTCTGCCCGTCGGCGCCATCCTGTTCGTCGGCGCGGTCGTCCTCGGTGCAGGAACGCTGCGTGACATCGCGCTCGCGCTGTTCGTCGGCATGCTCATCGGCACGTTCTCCTCGGTCTTCCTGGCCACACCGTTCGAGGTGGTGCTCCGTCAGCGCGAGCCGGCCATCAAGGCGCACACGGCGAAGATCCACGCCGGGCGCGCCGCGGTCGGCAGCGGCTCCTCCGACGAGGGCGACCTGGCCGCAGCTGGGCCGACGTACGTCCCGGCCGGAGCGCTCAAGGCCGGCTCGCACCAGGGCGTCACAGCCCAGCCGAAGCGACGGCCGACCAAGAAGTGACCGATCTCGAACGCGCCTCGACAGAGGGCTCCCCGGTCGAGCGTCCGGGCCCGCTCCTTGCCCGGACCGACGTGCTGCGTCGCATCGACGAGCTCGTCCGGCTCGTCCCTGACTATCCCGAGCCAGGCATCCTCTTCCGGGACATCACTCCGCTGCTGGCCGACGCCCCGGCGTTCGCCGCCGTCATCGACGCGATCGCGGCCGCCGTCGACGGGCCTGTCGACCTGGTCGCCGGCATGGAGGCGCGAGGCTTCCTGTTCGCAGCCCCCGTCGCGCTCGCGCTGGGCGCCGGTGTGCTGCCGGTGCGCAAGGCAGGAAAGCTTCCCGGCCCGACGGCCTCGCAGTCCTACGCCCTCGAGTACGGCACCGCCACGATCGAGGTCCACCCGGACACGATCCCGGCGGGCGCGCGCGTCCTCGTGATCGACGACGTCCTGGCCACCGGAGGTACCGCGGCCGCGACGGTCGAGCTGCTCGAGCGGTGCGGTGCGGTCGTCGTCGGGCTCGCGTTCCTCGTGGAGCTGGAGGCACTGCGCGGTCGTGAACAGCTCGGGGGGCACCCGATCGACGTGCTGGTCACCGTCCCCTGAGATGCCCTAGGTGCGTTGTCGGTGCCGCCGCGGTCGTAGACTGACGCCTCGACCGTGGGAAGGGGGGCGATGACCGAGGACGTCCGCACGCCAGAGACCGGTATCGACGGCCCCGACGCACCCCCCGGTTCGTCGTCGAGCCGGATGCGGTCACGCCTCGGACGGTTCGGTGCACGCAGCGGCGCGGCGTTCCCCGCGCTCGAGCCCGTGCTGCAGGCCGCCCGCACGAACCACCCCAAGGCTGACCTCTCCGTCGTCGAGCAGGCGTACGTCGTCGCGGAGAAGGCGCACCGGGGCCAGCTGCGCAAGAGCGGCGACCCGTACATCACTCACCCCGTCGCCGTCGCGACGATCCTGGCTGAGCTGGGCATGACGCCGTCCACGCTGGCCGCCGCCCTCATGCACGACACGGTCGAGGACACCGACTACTCGCTGGACCAGCTGCGCCGTGAGTTCGGGCCTGAGATCGCGATGCTCGTCGACGGTGTGACCAAGCTCGACAAGGTCACCTACGGTGACGCCGCACAGGCCGAGACCGTCCGCAAGATGGTCGTGGCCATGTCGCGCGACATCCGCGTGCTGGTCATCAAGCTCGCGGACCGCCTGCACAACGCCCGCACCTGGAAGTTCGTCGCGGCCGCGTCCGCGGAGAAGAAGGCCCGCGAGACCCTCGAGATCTACGCACCGCTGGCGCATCGCCTCGGTATGAACACGATCAAGTGGGAGCTCGAGGACCTCTCGTTCGCCACGCTCTACCCCAAGGTCTACGACGAGATCGTGCACCTGGTCGCGGAACGTGCGCCGGCTCGCGAGGAGTACCTGGCGATCGTCCGGGACCAGGTGGGAGACGACCTGGGCAAGGCCAAGATTAAGGCCACGGTCACGGGCCGCCCGAAGCACTACTACTCGATCTACCAGAAGATGATCGTCCGCGGCCGCGACTTCGCAGACATCTACGACCTCGTCGGTGTCCGCGTCCTGGTCGACACGGTCCGCGACTGCTATGCGGCGCTCGGTGCTCTGCACGCGCGATGGAACCCGGTCCCTGGCCGGTTCAAGGACTACATCGCGATGCCGAAGTTCAACCTGTACCAGTCGTTGCACACCACGGTCATCGGTCCCGAGGGCAAGCCCGTCGAGATCCAGATCCGCACGCATGACATGCACCGTCGCGCGGAGTACGGCGTCGCAGCGCACTGGAAGTACAAGGAGAGCACCAAGGGTGCGGTGCCGGATGCTGCCGGCAACGACATGCAGTGGCTCCGGCAGCTCGTCGACTGGCAGAAGGAGACCGCCGACCCCAGCGAGTTCCTGGACTCCCTGCGGTTCGAGATCGCCGGGTCCGAGGTCTACGTGTTCACGCCCAAGGGCGATGTCATCGGGCTCCCGTCCGGCTCTACCCCCGTCGACTTCGCCTACGCGGTGCACACCGAGGTCGGCCACCGCACGATGGGCGCCCGCGTGAACGGCCGGCTCGTGCCGCTCGACTCCTCGCTCGAGAACGGGGACGTCGTCGACGTCTTCACCTCCAAGTCAGAGACCGCCGGCCCGTCACGGGACTGGCTGGGTTTCGTCAAGAGTCCGCGCGCCCGGAACAAGATCCGCCAGTGGTTCTCCAAGGAACGTCGCGAAGAGGCGATCGAGCACGGCAAGGACGCGATCGCGAAGGCGATGCGCAAGCAGAACCTGCCCATCCAGCGCCTGCTGTCGCACGAGTCGCTCGTCGCGGTCGCCAACGAGATGCGTTACGCGGACGTGTCGTCGCTGTACGCCGCGATCGGCGAGGGTCAGGTGTCCGCTGCGACCGTCGTCCAGCGTCTCGTCCAGTCGATGGGCGGCGAGAGCGCCAATGAGGAGGACCTCGCCGAGGTCGCCCGGCCGGGGTCGACGCAGCGCCGCGTACGCACGGGCGACCCGGGGGTCATCGTCAAGGGTGTCGACGACATCTGGGTCAAGCTCGCGAAGTGCTGTACGCCCGTGCCTGGCGACGACATCGTCGGCTTCGTCACCCGGGGCGCCGGCGTCAGTGTCCACCGGTCCGACTGCATCAACGTCGCGAGCCTTCGGACCGAGCCCGAGCGCATGGTGGACGTGCAGTGGAGCCAGACGAGCTCGTCGCTCTTCCTGGTGCAGATCCAGGTCGAGGCCCTCGACCGCAGCAGGCTCCTGTCGGACGTGACCCGTGTGCTGTCCGACTCGCACGTCAACATCCTGTCGGCTTCGGTGTCGACGTCACGGGACCGCGTCGCGCTGTCCCGGTTCGTCTTCGAGATGGCCGAACCCTCGCACCTGGCGTCCGTGCTCGCCGCGGTCCGCAAGGTGGAGGGCGTCTTCGACGTCTACCGTGTCACGGGCGCGCGCACGGCCGACGGCCCGGTCATGCGCGCCTGACGACTTCGTCGACGTTCGCAGCGCGGGAAGGTGCCGCGACCTGGGCGCGGGGTGCCGGTTCGGGTGGGTCGGTCAGGTGTCGGAGTACCTCCCTCGCGCCCAGGATGCCCCGATGGCCGCCGAGCTGCTCGAGCTGGGTGCGAGCGAGCGCGGGATCGAACCCCGCGGCGAGGAGCGGTTCCAGCAGTTCCAGTGCCTGAGCGAGCGGCAGGTGGCGGCAGATGTCGAGGCCGGTGCGCTGAACCGTCGTGGCGCGCACGGAACCGACCTGGATCACGTCGTCCGCGGCAAACGTCGACTCGGCCGTCACCCGCAACGGGTGCGGATCTGCGCGTCGCGTGCGGGTTGGCACGAGTACATCGATCCGTCGCGGCGGGCACTGCCCTGTGTGCAGCCACACCGCGCTCCGGCGCCCGACGACACCTCGCGCCGGCACGAGCTCGGCGATCGCGCCCGACCGTCGGGCCGGCGTCTCCTCCAGATCGGCAGCGATGGCCACGTCGCCCCACAGCGACCGGACGACGCCGTCATCGAGGAGGCGCCACCATGCGGCCGCTCCGACGTCCGCCCGCCTGAGCGTCTCAGGGAGCTCGACGGTGCGGGCACGATACGGAGCAAGGACGTCCATCCGACGAGCATCACGGCACCGAGGTGCTGGTGGGGACCTCGGCGGGAACTGTGGACAACGGCAGCCGACGGGTTCGGGCGGCGCGGCGCCAACGACGCAGGGACCGAGCCGACGGGCCCGGTCCCTGCGACGATCACGACCCCGCTGTGTCAGCCGCGCGCGTCCTGTGCCGCTCGCTGAACCTGCTCCAGCCACGCGCGACGTGCGTCGAGCGCTGCCTGCGCGTCGGCGATCTTGCGGGCGTCCCCGACGGACTTCGCCTTCTCGAGGTCGGCCTCGAGGCCGGCGATCGCCTGCTCGAGCTGAGCAGCGGCGCCCTCGGCGCGTGCGCGCGTCTCGGGGTTGGTGCGCCGCCACTGTGCCTGGTCGCTGTCCCGGACGGCGGTCTCGACCGCCCGAAGGCGCGCCTCGATGCGCTGGACGTCACCACGAGGCACCTTGCCGGCTGCTTCCCAGCGGTCCTGGATCCGGTTCAGGCTCTGCTTAGCGGCAGCCAGGTTGGTGACCGGCAGGAGCGCCTCCGCCTCGACCAGCAGTGCCTCCTTGACCTCGAGGTTCGCTCGGAACTCCTCGTCGGTCGCGGCGGACTGCGCGTCGCGGGCGGCGAAGAACGCGTCCTGGGCGGCACGGAACCGGGCCCACAGGGCATCGTCGTCGGCGCGGCTTGCACGGCCGGCTGCCTTCCACTGGACCATCAGGTCCCGGAAGACCCCGGCGGTCGCACCCCAGTCGGTGCTGGTCTGGAGACGCTCGGCCTCGGCGACCAGGGACTCCTTGACCTGCTTCGACGAGGCGTTCCGGCTCTCGAGCTCGGCGAAGAAGTGTCGGCGTTCACGGTCGAACGTCGTCCGTGCGTGGCTGAACCGCTTCCACAAGGACTCCTCGGTGGGACGGTCGAGCCGCGGACCCGAGCGCTGCGCTTCCTTCCACTGGTCGAGCAGCGTGCGCAGCTGCTCGCCCGCCGGCCGCCACTGGATGCGCGACGGGTCTGTGCCCGCGATCTTCTCGGCCTGCTCGACGATCTCGGTCCGTGCGACGACGGCAGCCTCCCGGGCGGCGGCCCGCTCGGCCTCGGCGACTGCCCGGCGCTCGGCGGCGTGCGCCCGCAGGGCCTCGAGCCGGTTGCGCAGACCGTCGAGATCGCCGACGGCTGCCGGCTCGGCGACCTCCTCGGTCAGCTTGGCGAGCGTCTGGTCGATCTCCTTGACGGAGAGGTCGGCGGCACCGAGACGGGCCTCGAACAGGGCCACCTTGGCCTGGAGATCGAGGAACCGTCGCACGTAGAGCGCAAGCGCCTCGTCCTTGGTCGCGCCGGGGAACTGCCCGACCACCCGCTCGCCGGCCGCCTCGCGCACGGACACCGTGCCCTCCTCGTCGACGCTGCCGAACGTCGCAGCGATCGCAGCCTCGGCGGCGTCCTGCGGGGGAGCGACCGGAGCAGGGGCCGCCGTCGCGGCGGTCGGCGCCGGGTGCGCCGGTGGGTGGGGGACGGGGCGCGGGCGCGGGGTCGGCGTCGGCCGCGGTGCAGGGGCGGCAGGCACGGGCGTCTGGTCGGCGGAGACCGCACCGACGGTCACGGCGTCGTCCGCGACCGCATCGCCGGGGCCGGCATCGTCGGTGACGGCTTCACCGAGCGGAGCCTCGGATGGCGTCGGATCGTGCGGAGCCTCGGATGGCGTCTCGTCGAGCGGAGCCTCGGATGGCGTCTCGGCGACGGGGTCGTCGGCGACCGTCTCCTCGGCCGGGGCCGTCTCGTCCGGAGCCGTGTCGTCAGCGACGCCCTCCGGTTCCGTCTCGGAGTCCTCGGGAGCGTCGGACACGGCGGCAGCCTCTGCCGGCACGTCGAGCGGTTCGGACCCGGGGGTCACCACAGCGTCGTCGGGCTCGGATCCGGGCGTCGGGGTCTGAGTCACTGGATGTTCACTCCCTCGATGATGACGTCGGACACCGGGGACTCGGTCCCCTCGGTGGTGCCCGCGTCGGCGATGGCCTGCACCACGTCCAGACCGGACGTGAGGTGGCCGAACACGGTGTAGCCGCCCGCGGTGTCCGCGGGGATCGTTGAGTCCTCGTAGACGATGAAGAACTGGCTGCCCATGGAGGAGCCGTTGCCACCCTGGCGGGCCATGGCGATGGTTCCGGCGGGGTAGACGTTGTCGGCGGGTGCGTTCTCGATCGGTCCCCAGGAGTAGCCCGGACCGCCGCTGCCGGTTCCCTCGGGATCGCCGCACTGGAGCACGAAGATGCCCTCGGTGGTGAGGCGGTGGCACTTCGTCTGGTCGAAGAAACCGTCGCCCGCCAGCGTGACGAAGTTGGCGACGGCCTGCGGTGCGGCGGCACCGTCGAGCTCGATGCCGAGGTCGCCCTGCGTCAGGGTGATGCCCCCGGTCCAGGTGCGGCCCTGTGCCAGGGACGGGTCCGGCACCTCGGCGGAGTTGGTGGCCGGATCCGTTGCCGAGGGCGTGGCCGAGGCGTCCGGCGTGCTGTCGTCCTCGTTGAGGAGGACGAGCGCGCTGACCCCGATCACGAGGACGAGAGCGGCGACGATGCTGCCGGCGATCCAGCGCTGGCGGGTCCTGCGCGCCTTCGCCTGCGCCTGCCGTTGCTGCCACTTCTCGTAACGGCGGCGCTCGTACTCGCGCTCGCGCTTGATGGTCACGCCAACTCCTCGCGTCGTGGTGCGTCGACGACAGGCACCTCACCTGCCGCACTGCACGAAGCAACCCGGGACAGTCTAGGCAAGGCGGGGGCGCGTGCCGCCATCGTGGCCACCCGGTGGGCCGTGGACCGGGCTACGGTGCGTCGCATGCAGGTGATCACGGTCGTCGCCCCTGTGTTCGGCGCTCGATGCAGCGTCCTCGTCCATGACGACGGCTCGTGCGTCGTCATCGACGCGGGAGCGGGGGTGGCCGACGACGTCCTCGAGCTCGTCGCGGCGCGTCGACTGCGACCTGCGGCTGTCCTGGCCACCCACGGTCACGTCGACCACACCTGGGATGCCGCGCACCTCTCGAACGCGTTCGACGTGCCCGTCGTCCTGCACGCGGCCGACGCATACCGGCTCGCCGACCCGTTCGGCACCCTCGGTGTCCTCGGCCATGCCGTGCATGACCCGCACGGTCCGCTCGCGCAGGCTCTTGCCGCGGCGGGTGTGGACCCGTCGACCTACGTCGCGCCCAGCCGGGTGGAGACGTTCGGGGCCGCCGCCGACCGACGCAGCCCCGACGTGGCGCTCGAGCTCGGTGGGCTGCGCATCGTGGCACGGCACGCGCCCGGGCACACCGAGGGCTCGACGCTGTACCTGGTCGGGTCCGACGAGGACCGGCTCGCATTCACTGGAGACGTCCTGTTCGCTGGCACGATCGGTCGCACCGACCTCCCCGGGGGAGATCACGAGACGATGGAGCGGACGCTCCTCGAGGTCGTCGCCCACCTTCCGCCCGAGACGGTCGTCGTGCCGGGCCACGGTCCGACGAGCACGGTCGCCGCCGAGCTGGCGCACAACCCGTTCTTGAACGGCTGACACGTCTGGAAGGATCGGGCCCCATGGCGCGACCCACCCCCCTGTCCGGATTTCCTGAGTGGCTGCCCGACGGGCGCCTCGTCGAGCAGCACGTGCTCGACGTCTTTCGCCGCACCTTCGAGCTGCACGGGTTCGCCGGTATCGAGACGCGGGCCGTCGAGCCGCTCGACCAGCTGCTGCGCAAGGGGGAGACCTCCAAGGAGGTCTACGTCCTGAGCCGGCTGCAGGAGGAGGCGGACCGGACGGCGGGGCTCGGTCTGCACTTCGACCTCACGGTGCCGTTCGCGCGCTACGTGCTGGAGAACGCCGGTCATCTGGCGTTCCCGTTCCGCCGCTACCAGATCCAGAAGGTCTGGCGCGGCGAGCGTCCCCAGGACGGCCGCTTCCGAGAGTTCGTGCAGGCCGACATCGACGTCGTCGGCGCCGGTGCACTGCCGTACCACTACGAGGTGGAGCTGCCGCTCGTCATGGCTGCGGCGCTCGGGGCCCTGCAGGAGATCGGCGTGCCGCCGGTACGGATCCTGGTGAACAACCGGAAGGTCGCCGAAGGCTTCTACCGGGGCCTGGGCCTGGGTGACGTCGAGGCGGTCCTGCGCAACATCGACAAGCTCGACAAGATCGGTCCGGACAAGGTGGCGGCCCTGCTCGTCGCTGAGGCCGGTGCTGATGAGGCACAGGCGCGCGCGTGCCTGTCGCTGGCGGCGATCAGCGGGTCGGACGACAGCGTCATCGCCGCCGTACGCGCCCTCGCGAGCAGCCATGGCGTGGTCAGCGAGCTGCTCGAGGAGGGTCTGGGCGAGCTCGGTGCGCTGATCCGTGCGGCCTCGGTGCGGGCACCGGGCGTCGTCGTCGCGGACCTGAAGATCGCGCGTGGGCTCGACTACTACACAGGCTCGGTGTACGAGACGGTGCTGGTCGGCCACGAACAGCTCGGCTCGATCTGCTCGGGCGGTCGCTACGACACGCTGGCCTCGGACGGGGCGAACACCTACCCCGGCGTGGGGCTGTCGATCGGCGTCTCGCGGCTGGTCTCCCGCCTCCTCGGGGCTGGTCTGGTCCGGGCGACGCGGTCGGTGCCCAGTGCGGTGCTGGTCGCCGTCTCGTCGGAGGACGACCGGGAGCGTTCCGACGAGGTTGCGGCCCAGCTCCGCCTCCGCGGCATCCCGGTCGAGGTGGCGCCGTCGGCGGCCAAGTTCGGCAAGCAGATCCGGCACGCGGATCGGCGGGGGATCCCGTTCGTGTGGTTCGCGGGCGAGGACGGTGCGCCCGACCAGGTCAAGGACATCCGCTCCGGCGACCAGGTGGAGGCCGACGCATCCACGTGGGCACCCGACGAGGCGGACCTCTGGCCGCGCGTGGTGCCCGCGGGCTGAACGACCGATCGCGTGGCCCGTGACCTCGGGGAGCCGCGTCCCAGCGGAGTGCTACCTCTTCTTGACATGGTATAGAACACATGTTCGAATCGATGCATGCGATGGGACGGGCAGAAGCTGGCGGCGGATGACGCTGCGCTCCCGGGCCTCGCGCTGGCCGGGCTCGTGCGGAGCGTGCGGACGCCCGAGTTCGCGGGCGTCACGTTCCACGAGGTCACCTGCAAGAGCGCTCTGAACAAGGTTCCGGACGCCTCGCGGATGCCCTTCCGTTGGACGGTGAACCCGACCCGGGGGTGCCTGCACGCGTGCACGTACTGTTTCGCCCGTCCCACGCACGAGTACCTCGACCTGGGGGCGGGCCGGGACTTCGAGACCCAGATCGTCGTCAAGACCAACGTCGTCGACGTCCTGCGGGCGGAGCTCGGCCGCGCGTCCTGGAAGCGGGAGGCGGTGGCGCTCGGGACCAACACCGACCCGTACCAGCGGGTCGAGGGCCGGTACGCGTTCATGCCGGGGATCATCGACGCCCTCGTGCACTCCGGTACTCCGCTGTCGATCCTGACCAAGGGCACCCTGCTGCGTCGCGACCTGCCCCAGCTCGCCGAGGCGGCGCAGCATGTCCGGGTCGGGATCGGGATCTCGTTGGCCGTCGGTGACGAAGCGCTTCAGCAGGCGGTCGAACCGGGAACCCCGACCCCACGGGCGCGACTGGCGCTGATCCGCGCAGTCCGGGAGGCAGGGCTGCCGTGCGGCGTGATGGTCGCGCCCGTGCTGCCGTGGCTCACGGACGGACGCGCTGAGCTCGACGAGCTGTTGAGCGAGCTGGCGGAGGTGGGAGCCACGGGTGTGACGATCCTGCCCCTGCACCTGCGGGGCGCGGTCAAGCCCTTGTTCCTCGCGTGGCTGGCGCAGCACGCACCCGCCCTGGTCCGTCGCTACGAGAACCTGTACGGGCGCGGCGCGTACGTGCCTCGCGAGTACGCGCAGTGGCTCGACGATCGCGTCCGGCCGCTGCTCCTGCGGCACGGGTTCGCCGACCGCGCGGGGCACCGGACGGGCAGGCGGCCCGCCGACGCAGAGGGCTCGTACCCGACCGGCAGCATCGCTGAGGCTCCGGTCCTCGAGCCGACCGTCGCCTCGGTCCAGCCGGTTCTCTTCTGAGCCGCCGGATCCCCGAGGCGCACGCCTCGCCCCGGAGCACCGCCGCGAGGTCGTCGACGGGCCTCGGCATCGCAGGCACCAGGACCGCAGCAAGGACCGGACCCCACTAGGATCGTCCGTGCCCGCGAGGGTTCCCTGCACCCCGGAACGAAGGACGACCCGTGCTCCGCACCCACACGGCCGGCTCTCTGCGAGCCGAGCACATCGGCACCACCGTCACCCTCACGGGTTGGGTGGACCGGCGGCGTGATCACGGCGGCGTCGCGTTCGTGGACCTGCGTGACGCCTCGGGCATCTCCCAGGTGGTCATCCGCGACGAGGCCGTCGCGCACGGCCTGCGCGCAGAGTTCGTGCTGCAGGTCACCGGTGAGGTCGGTCGGCGTCCCGCCGGCAACGAGAACCCGAACCTGGCGACGGGTGAGATCGAGCTCGTCGCCGCAGACGTCGTCGTGCTCAACGAGTCCGCGGCGCTGCCCTTCCAGGTGTCGTCCTCCCTCGACGAGACTGTCGGCGAGGAGGCGCGTCTCAAGTACCGCTACCTCGACCTGCGCCGGCCGGCACCGGCCGCGGCCATGCGGCTGCGAGCCAAGGCCAACCAGGCCGCGAGGCGTGTGCTCGACGCCCAGGACTTCGTCGAGGTGGAGACGCCGACGCTGACGCGCTCGACGCCCGAGGGTGCACGAGACTTCCTGGTGCCGGCCCGCCTGAGCCCGGGGTCCTGGTACGCGCTTCCGCAGTCGCCCCAGCTGTTCAAGCAGCTCCTCATGGTCGGTGGGCTCGAGCGGTACTACCAGATCGCCCGCTGCTACCGGGACGAGGACTTCCGGGCGGACCGCCAGCCGGAGTTCACGCAGCTCGATGTCGAGATGAGCTTCGTCGAGCAGGACGACGTCATCGCGCTCGGGGAGCAGATCCTTGTTGCGCTGTGGGGCCTGATCGGCGTGACCATCCCGACGCCCATCCCGCGCATCACGTTCGCGGAGTCGATGGCCCGCTACGGCAACGACAAGCCGGACCTGCGCTTCGGGCTCGAGCTCGTGGAGCTGACCGAGTACTTCGTCGACACCCCGTTCCGGGTCTTCCAGGCGCCGTACGTCGGTGCCGTCGTCCAGCCGGGCGGTGGTGCGACGCCACGTCGTGGCTTCGACGCCTGGCAGGAGTGGGCGAAGCAGCGCGGCGCCAAGGGCCTCGCCTACGTCACCGTCGGTGAGGACGGCGAGCTCGGGGGCCCGGTCGCCAAGAACCTCTCTGACGCCGAACGTGCGGGCCTCGTCGCCGCCGTGGGCGCCAACCCCGGCGATGCCGTCTTCTTCGCCGCCGGCAAGACGAGCGAGGCGCGCGCCCTGCTCGGCGCTGCCCGCCTCGAGATCGGCCGCCGTGGTGGCCTGGTCGACGAGAACGACTGGAAGTTCGTGTGGGTGGTCGACGCACCGCTGTTCAAGCCCACGGGTGAGGACGACGACGTCGCGGTCGGTGGCGGCGCATGGACTGCGGTGCACCACGCGTTCACGTCCCCGACGCCGGAGTGGATCGACACGTTCGAGCAGGACCCGGGCGCCGCGCTGGCGTACGCCTACGACATCGTCTGCAACGGCAACGAGATCGGCGGCGGATCCATTCGTATCCACCGCCGCGATGTCCAGGAGCGCGTCTTCGACATCATGGGGATCGGTCCGGAGGAGGCGCAGGAGAAGTTCGGCTTCCTGCTCGACGCCTTCCAGTTCGGTGCCCCGCCGCACGGCGGGATCGCGTTCGGCTGGGACCGCATCCTCGCGCTGCTGACCGGGTCGGAGTCGATCCGCGACGTCATCGCGTTCCCGAAGTCGGGAGGCGGCTACGACCCGCTGACTGCTGCGCCGGGCCCGATCACGCCGGAGCAGCGCCGCGAGGCAGGCGTCGACTTCACGCCGAAGGCTCCGCCGGCGGCCTGACAACGGCCGCCTCCACGGCTGTCGGCCGGCGGTCCGCTCGCCCGCCGGCGAGCGGACCGCTGCAGTACGGGGTGACGACGCCGGAGCTCGCCGCTCGAGACGGGTCCTGCGGACTCAGTCCGGAGGAGTCACTCGGGTGAAGGCCGGGTGGGGACGTGCATCCATCGGGGGTGCGGTCTCGTCCTCGTGCGCCCAGCGCCAGATGCCGGGGAGGAACCGGAGCCAGATGAGCGGGTTCTGAGGATCCAGTACGACCCACCACTTCTCTGCGATCCAGACGAAGAGCGCGGCGGCGGCAACGAGCAGCCCGGTCCAGCCGATCCCGACGGCCACGCACAGGAGGACGGTCAGCACGAGCAGCGGCCCTACGACAGCGGCCGTCGCCAGTGCGGCCAGGAGGACGCGTCCGGACAGCTGACGCCTCCGTGGGCCGTCCGGTCCTGCTGTGCCATGCCAGGCCACGAAGCCCCCGCTGTCCGAGTGTTCGGGCACCGTAGCAACGACGAGCTGGCCGGGGCAGGGGAGTCACCCGACCGGCCCCGTCCAGGGGACGAGCCAACTGGTCAGTGGATGATGCCGAGCCGCTCGTGCAGCCGGCTCAGGAATCGCGGGGCCCACCAGTTCCGGGCGCCCAGGACGGTCATGGTCGCCGGAACCAGGAGGAGCCGGACGATGGTGGCGTCGATCAGCACCGCGAACGCGAGCGAGAAGCCGACCTCCTTGATCACGAGGAGCTTGCCCGCGACGAACCCGGCGAAGACGACGATGACGATCAGGGCCGCCGAGGTGATGATCCGACCAGAGCGCTGCATGCCGAGCCGGACGGCGTCGTCGTTGGGGACTCCTGCGTCCACCAGCTCCTTGATCCGGGACAGCAGGAACACCTCGTAGTCCATGGCCAGGCCGAAGCCGAACGCGATCACGAGGACCACGACGTACGTCTCGATGCCGCCTGTCGGCGTGAAGTCCAGCAAGCCGGTCAGGTGGCCGTCCTGGAACACCCACACCATCACGCCCAGCGACGCCGCCAGCGACAGCGCGCTCGTGACCAGCGCCTTGACCGGGACGACGACCGAGCCGGTCATGAGGAACAGCAGGACGAAGGTGGCCAGCGCGACGATCGCGACCGCGAACGGGGCACGCGCGACGACTGCGTCCGTGAAGTCGATCTGGGCGGCCGCCTGGCCCACGACCCAGGTGGGGAAGGGGGCGTCGAGGTCACGGATCTCCTGGACGACCTGCCGTGACGTCGCGTCACCGGGGTCGTCGCTCGCCGGGCGCACGCCGATCGTGACGTACGAGCCGACCGGAGTCGGGGCGTCCACGGAGTCGACGCCGTCCAGTTCCTCGAGAGTCGCGGCCCACGCGGTGGCCTCCTCGAGCGAGCTCTGGGCGACGACCGTGACGGCCGGCGTCGAGGCAGCCGTGTAGTCGCTGGCCAGCAGCTCCACGAACTCGCGCTGCGTGCTCCCGGCGGGCAAGAGCTCGGTCGTCGAGTTGCGCAGCTCGAGGTGCGCCAGCGGCACGGCCAGGACACCGAGGAGCACGAGCGTCCCGCCGAGCACCCACCAGGGCCGTCGCTGCACTCGCCCGGTCAGCCGCGAGAAGACCCCTTCCTCGGTCTGGACGTCCGCCGTGCGCGCCAGCACAGTCCGCAGGCCGGGCACCCGGTCGAGGATGCTCGGACGGATCAGCCGCCGGCCCGCGAGGGCCAGGAGGGCCGGCATGAGCGTGAGGGCAGAGAGGACCGCCACGACGATGACGGCGACACCGGCCAGGCCGAAGGCGCGCAGGATCGGTGGCTCGAAGACCAGGAGCCCGGCGATCGAGATGGCCACGGTCAGCGCGGAGAAGGTGACGGTGCGCCCGGCGGTCGCCATCGTGTGCTCGATCGCGGTCAGCACCGCTCCGTCGCCGCGACGCCGTCGGCTGGAGCGTCCGTCGTCCTCGTCGACGAGCTTGTGGAGCTCCTCGCGGAACCGGGACACCATGAGCAGGCCGTAGTCGATCGAGAGGCCCAGCCCCAGCACGGTGACGATGTTGACGACAGACGAGTCGAGGTCGATCCAGTAGGAGAAGCCGAGCAGTGACGCGAGCCCGCCGGCGATCGACGCGATGGCACCGGCCATCGGCATCGACGCGGCAAGGAAGCCACCGAAGACGAACACCATGATGATGAGTGCGATAGGCAGCGCGATGGCCTCGCCGGTGCGCAGGTCGGTCTCCACCTGCTCTGTGATCGCGTCGATGATCAGTGCTGTGCCCCCGACGAGGCCCGTCACGCCCGGCGCTGCGTCCTGCAGGTCCTCGGGCACCTGGTTCAGTCGGGTGTGCACCGCGGTCAGCGCGTCGGCCTGCTCCGCGTCGGTCAGGTCAGGATCCAGCTCGACGACGACCAGGAACCCGTCGCCATCGTTGGCCACGAGCGGGGCGGCGGCGGGGTTCGTCGCACCTCCGGGCAGTCCGAGCGGGTCGATCACCGCGACGACGCCGTCGATCGCGGCAAGCTCGGCGCGCACAGGCTCCATCGCGGTGGCCACGTCCGCGTCGGCCGGGTCGACACCCTGCAGCGCCAGGGTCAGTGACGCGCCGCTCTCGTCGGCGTCGTCGAGGATGGCGCGGCCCTGCGCGCTCTGCGAGCCCGGCACCTCGGGAGCACCGGTGGTGAGCCGGTCGAACAGGTTCTCTCCGTGCACGCCGACGACGGCAAAGCCGTAGCCGAGCACGACGAGCACGAGCCACACGGAGACCGTGAGGCGCGGGCGGTGGGCGACGATACGACCGATTTGGACGAACACGTCCGCCATCGTCGCAGGTGGACGCGACAACCCGCACGACGTGGTCGTGCCCGCGTGCCGCGTCCGTCGGTGGGCATGCGTACCCTGCCCGGATGGACCTGTTCGATGCGGTGACGTCGACGACTGCGGGACTCCCGTCGGTCGGCGACGGCGCGCCGCTCGCGGTGCGCATGCGGCCGCGCTCCCTCGAGGAGGTCGCGGGGCAGGAGCACCTGCTCGTCGGGGGCTCGCCGCTGCGCAGGCTCGTGGAGCCGTCGAACGACGCGGCCCGCCGGGCGGCGCCGACCTCGGTGGTCCTGTGGGGACCGCCGGGAACCGGGAAGACGACGCTCGCGTACCTGATCGCGGCGACCTCGGGCCGACGGTTCGTCGAGCTGTCCGCGGTGACGGCGGGCGTCAAGGACGTCCGGGCAGTGATCGAGGACGCACGACGACGCCTGGCCACGGGTGGGACCGAGACCGTCCTGTTCATCGACGAGGTCCACCGGTTCACCAAGGCGCAGCAGGACGCCCTGCTGCCGAGCGTCGAGAACCGCTGGGTGACGCTGGTGGCCGCGACGACGGAGAACCCGTCGTTCTCCGTCAACTCGCCTCTGCTGTCTCGTTCGTTGCTCCTGACGCTCCAGCCGCTCGGCACCGACGACGTCCGACGGCTCGTGCGCCGTGCCGTCGCGGACGAGCGCGGTCTGGCGGGTGCGGTCGCGCTCGACCCCGACGCCGAGGACCACCTGCTCCGCCTGTCGGGCGGCGATGCCCGCAAGGCGCTGACCATCCTCGAGGCGGCGGCCGGTGCGGCGCTCTCCGAGGACGACGCGGTCGAGCCGGTGCTCGTCGACCTCGCGACCATGGAGCGCGCGATCGACGTGGCCGCTGTGCGCTACGACCGTGACGGCGACCAGCACTACGACGTGATCAGCGCGTTCATCAAGTCGATGCGCGGCTCCGACGTCGACGCGTCCTTGCACTACCTGGCCCGGATGATCGCCGCGGGGGAGGACCCCCGGTTCATCGCGCGGCGCATCGTGATCGCGGCCGCCGAGGACGTCGGGATGGCCGACCCGAGCGCGCTCCAGACGGCGGTCGCGGCCGCGCAGGCCGTCGCCCTGATCGGCATGCCGGAGGCTCGGATCATCCTTGCGGAGGCCGTGGTGCACCTGGCCACGGCACCGAAGTCCAACGCGGCGTACGTGGGGATCGACCGGGCGCTGGCCGACGTGCGGGCGGGCCGGATCGGCTCGGTACCGGCACATCTGCGCGACGCGCACTACCCGGGTGCCCGGGACCTCGGGCACGGGACGGCATATGTGTACGCGCACGACGAACCGCACGGCGTGGCTGCGCAGCAGTACCTGCCCGACGAGCTGACCGGTACCCGCTACTACCAGCCGACCGATCGCGGCTACGAGAGGTCGGTCACCGAACGCCTTGACCGGATCCGCGCGATCCTCGACGACCAGGGCCGTCCGTAGGCCCGTGCGGGGCGCGGAGGACAGGCCGTTGCGGCGGAATTGGGGGATCGAGTCCGCCGCAGGGTAGAGTGGTGCGGTCGTCCGAGGAGTGGGTGTGCAGCTGTGGCTGCTCATCTGCCGTCCGGACGGCCACCTGGGGCCCTAGCCGCGCTGCTCGCACCATCTGCAGCGCATCCATGGTCGGTCCCACGCCCGCCGGAACATCTCCGCATCCGGGTGTGACGTCTACAACGACAGGAAGTATCTCTGTGAGCAGTGTGACCCGTTCGCGCCGCCAGGTTCGCCTGAGCCGCGCACTCGGCCTGGCCCTGACGCCCAAGGCCGTCAAGCACTTCGAGAAGCGCCCCTACCCGCCCGGTGAGCACGGCCGCGCCCGTCGTCGCACCGAGTCGGACTACGCGGTCCGTCTGCGCGAGAAGCAGCGTCTGCGTGCGCAGTACGCGCTCCGCGAGAAGCAGATGGCCCGTGCGTACGAGGACGCCCGCAAGGCCCCGGGCCTGACCGGTGAGGCGCTCGTCGAGAACCTCGAGACCCGCCTGGACGCACTCGTCCTGCGCTCGGGCTTCGCCCGCACGATCCTCCAGGCCCGCCAGGTCGTCGTGCACCGCCACATCCTGGTCGACGGCAAGATCGTGGACCGCCCCTCCTTCCGCGTGAAGCCGGGTCAGACGCTGCAGGTCAAGCCGAAGAGCCAGGCCACCGTGCCGTTCCAGGTCGCGGCCGCCGGTGCGCACCGCGACGTCCTGCCGGCCGTCCCGGGCTACATCGACGTGCAGCTGGAGAAGCTCAGCTCGGTGCTGGTTCGCCACCCGAAGCGCGCCGAGGTCCCCGTGACCTGCGAGGTCCAGCTGGTCGTCGAGTACTACGCCCGCTGACCCACCGCTCCAACACGAACGCCCCGCTGCGCCTGCGCGCACGCGGGGCGTTCGTGCGCGGGTAGGGTTTCCGCGGGGTCGACGGGTCCCAGAACCGGGAGGCAGGACATGTCGGGTGGGGACATCGCGGGAGTGCTCGCAGCAGCAGCGTTCCTGGTGCTCGTGGGCTTCCTCGGGGTGCCGTTGATCAAGCTCGGGCGGACGTTCGATGCGGCGACGGCGTCGGTCAAGGAGATCACCGACCACACGATCCCCGTCCTCGACGAGACGGCCACGCTGGTGGCGTCCTCCAACACCCAGCTGGAGAACATCGACACCGTGACCACGGCGGCCGCCCAGGTCTCCGAGAACGTGTCGGCGCTGACCGCGCTGTTCGCCGCGACCGTGGGATCGCCGATGATCAAGGTCGCGGCGTTCTCGTACGGTGTCCGTCGGGCCCTGAGCGGCCTCGGCGCGAGCGCGCGCAAGAGCCGCTGATGCGACGCCTGGTCTGGATCGGCGTCGGCGTCGTCGCCACGGTCGTCGTCATCCGCAAGGGGCGCGCAGTCCTCGACGCCTACGTGCCCGCCGGAGCGACCGACGCCGTGAGCAGCGCCGCCCGGTTCGGGTCCGCGCTGCGGACCGCACGCAGCGAGTTCGCCGCCGGGATGTCTGAGCGGGAGCAGCAGCTGCGGCACGACCTCGTCGGCGACGTCGACCTCGACACGCTTCGCGCCGAGCGACCCGAGCGTGTCGCGGACCTGAAGCGCACGTGGTCGTCGCAGAAGCCCCCGCGTGACCCGGCCGACTACGGCCCGACGGAAGACCCGGACGACGACGACGGTTACACCTTCTTCTGACCCGCGCGGGACACTGGGCTGGAACGTGCCCGGCGCGACCCGTCGGGATCGACCCGAACCACCACCGAGAGATGGACCACGATGCGCACCGCCGAGATCCGCCAGCGTTGGCTCGACTACTTCGAGGGCCGCGGCCACACGGTCGTGCCGTCGGCCCCGCTGATCTCGCCGGACCCCTCGACCCTGTTCGTGATCGCCGGGATGGTGCCGTTCATCCCGTACATGCTCGGTGAGCAGACCGCGCCGTGGCCCCGCGCGACGAGCGTGCAGAAGTGCGTGCGCACCCTCGACATCGAGGAGGTCGGCAAGACCACGCGGCACGGCACGTTCTTCCAGATGAACGGCAACTTCTCGTTCGGCGACTACTTCAAGGAAGGCGCGATCACCTACGCCTGGGAGCTGGTCACGGGCTCGCCCGAGAACGGCGGCTACGGCTTCGACCCGGACTCGATCTGGGTGACGGTCTTCCACGACGACGACGAGGCGGCGTCGCTCTGGAAGCAGATCGCAGGGCTGCCCGACGAGCGGATCCAGCGACGTGGCTGGAAGGACAACTACTGGTCGACGGGTGCGCGCGGCCCGGCGGGTCCTTGCTCGGAGATCTACGTCGACCGAGGCCCGGAGTTCGGGGCGGAGGGCGGCCCGGTCGTCGACGAGGACCGCTACCTCGAGATCTGGAACCTCGTGTTCATGCAGTACGAGCGCGGTGACGGGGGCGGCAAGGAGGACTTCCCCATCCTCGGCGAGCTGAAGCAGAAGAACATCGACACCGGCATGGGCCTCGAGCGCGTCGCCTACCTCCTGCAGGGCGTCGACAACATGTACGAGATCGACGAGGTGTTCCCGGTCATCAAGGGTGCCCAGGAGCTCTCCGGCAAGCGGTACGGGGCGGTGCACGAGGACGACGTCCGGATGCGCGTCGTCGCCGACCACGTCCGCAGCGGACTCATGCTCATGGGCGACGGCGTCACGCCGTCGAACGAGGGCCGCGGGTACGTCCTGCGACGGCTGCTGCGTCGCTCGATCCGTGCCATGCGGCTGCTGGGCGTCGAGGACCTCGCGCTGCCGACGCTGCTGCCGCTGAGCCGTGACGCGATGAGCCCGTCGTACCCCGAGCTGGCCACGAACTTCGACCGCATCAGCCAGGTGGCGTACGCGGAGGAGGAGACGTTCCGGCGAACGCTCGCGGCGGGGACGACGATCCTCGACACGGCTGTGCAGAGCGTCAAGAAGAACGCGCTCCCCGCACTGTCCGGCCCGCAGGCGTTCCAGCTGCACGACACGTACGGCTTCCCGATCGACCTGACGCTGGAGATGGCCGCCGAGCAGGGCGTGGCCGTCGACGAGACCGCGTTCCGTTCCCTCATGAACGAGCAGCGCGACCGGGCACGCGCGGACGCGCTCGCCAAGCGTGCGGGTCGGGCGGACACCGCCGCCTACCAGGAGCTGCACGGCACGCTGAGCAGCGAGAACGCCAAGCCGGTGCGCTTCATCGGGTACACGGACTCGACCGCACGGTCCCGCGTCGTGGGCCTCCTGGTCGACGGCGTTCCCGCACCCGCAGCGACCGCTCCGGCGGACGTCGAGGTCGTCCTGGACGTCACACCGTTCTACGCGGAGTCGGGCGGTCAGCTGGCGGACACGGGCGTCATCGTCCTCGACAGCGGTGCGCGTATCGAGGTGGACGACGTGCAGGCTCCGGTCAAGGGTCTCTCGGTGCACCACGGTCGGCTGGTCGACGGCACCGTGACGTTCGGTGACCCGGGGACCGCGACCATCGACCTGGACCGTCGGCGTGCCATCTCGCGTGCGCACTCGGCGACGCACATGGTGCACAAGGCCTTGCGCGAGTCCCTCGGCGACACCGCGACGCAGGCCGGCTCTGAGAACGCACCCAGCCGCATCCGGTTCGACTTCCGGTCCGGGTCCGCGGTTCCCGCGGGCGCACTCGCGGAGATCGAGGAGCGCGTGAACACGCGCCTGCAGGACGACCTCGACGTGACCGAGCAGACGATGCCGATCGCGGAGGCACGCGCGCTCGGTGCGATGGCCCTGTTCGGCGAGAAGTACGGCAACGAGGTCCGCGTGGTGTCGATCGGCGGTGACTGGTCGCGAGAGCTGTGCGCGGGTACGCACGTCAAGCGGTCCGGCGAGCTCGGTCTGGTCACGTTGCTCGGCGAGGCCTCGATCGGGTCGGGCGTCCGGCGCGTCGACGCGCTCGTGGGGGAGGGCGCGTACGGCTACCAGGCCAAGGAGCGGGCGCTCGTCGGCCAGCTGTCCGGGCTGCTCGGTGCTCGCCCGGACGACCTGACGGACAGGGTGTCGTCTCTGCTCACCAAGCTCAAGGAGTCGGAGAAGGAGCTGTCAGCGCTCCGACAGGCCGCCCTGCTGGCAGAGGCCGGCGCCCTGGCGTCCGGGGCGCAGACCGTGGGGGAGACCCGCGTCGTCACGCACGACGCCGGCGAGGTGGCGTCGAGCGACGACCTGCGCACCCTGGTCCTGGACGTGCGCTCTCGGCTCGGTGAGTCCAGCGCATCGGTCGTCGCGGTCGGCGGGACCAGCAAGGGGCGACCCGTCGTGGTCGTCGCGACCAACGCCGCAGCGCGCGAGCGCGGCGTCCGTGCGGGTGCGCTCGTGCGTGCCGCGTCGACGATCCTCGGCGGCGGCGGCGGCGGCAAGGACGACCTGGCGCAGGGTGGCGGTACGGACGCCGGCAAGCTCGCCGACGCGCTCGCTGAGATCGCCGCGGGCGCCGGCGCAGCGCAGGGCTGACGTGTCAGGTCGTCGCGACACGCCCGACCCCGTCGTCCGCGGGGTTCGGCTCGCGGTCGACGTCGGATCCGTCCGCGTCGGCGTCGCCGCGAGCGACCCTGACGGTCTGATCGCCACGCCGGTAGCCACCCTCGCCCGGGACAACAGCGGCAAAGGCCGCGCACCCTCGGACATCGCGGCGCTGGTGGCAGAGGTGGGCGAGCGACGTGTGGGTGTTGTGTACGTCGGCCTCCCGCGACACATGTCCGGGTCGGAAGGTGCCGCATCGCAGGCCGCGCGCGCGTACGCTGTCCAACTGGCGCAGGCCATCTCACCGGTTCCGGTGCGGATGGTCGACGAGCGGATGAGCACGGTGTCCGCGCATCAGGCGCTACATGCGTCCGGCCGATCCGGACGCAGCCACCGGCAGGTTGTCGACCAGGCGGCCGCGGTGGTGATCTTGCAGTCCGCGTTGGACACGGAGAGTGCAACGGGGCGACGTCCCGGAGAACGGGTCGTCGTCGATCCAGTTCAGCACCCTCCGGTGGCGCGCGGGGGGGCTGCGGGCGACGCACAGACGACGGTGGAGTGACGCGCACGTGAGCAATCAGACCGAGTGGTGGGCCCCAGTGGAGCGAGGTGAGGACGTGGCGACCGATCTGTTCGGCGGTGACCCGCGCGGCAACGCCCCGGACCCTCGACGTTCGTCTCGTTCTCGTGGACGCGCCAAGGAGCAGCGTGAGCGCAAGCGCCGCCGCCGCCGCTCCATCGGTGTTCTGGCGGTCGCACTGGTCATGGTGCTCGGTGCGGCGTACGTCGTCGTCGAGCTCATGGGCGGCTTCTTCAACGGCGGGTCCGCAACCGCGGGCAGCGTCGAGGACTACCCGGGCCCGGGCCACGGCAACGTGACCGTGACCGTCAAGCCCGGTGACACCGGCGCCCAGATGGCGGCCACGCTCGTCGAGGCCGGGGTCGTGGGAAGCAGCAAGGCGTTCAACAAGGCGTTCGCGGCCAACCCTGCTGGCGCATCGATCCAGCCGGGCACGTACAGCATGCTGCTCGAGATGAAGGCGTCGGACGCGATCGTCGCGCTGCTCGACCCGGCCAGCCGTGTGTCGTTCAAGGTCACCATCCCCGAAGGCCTCAACCAGGCGCAGACGCTCGCGAAGATCTCCGAGAAGACGCTGATCCCGGTCGACCAGCTGACCGCGGCGATCGCGGACCCCGCGTCGATCGGTCTTCCGGCCGAGGCTGGCGGCAACGTCGAGGGTTGGCTCTTCCCGGCGACGTACGACGTGGAGCCCGGCTCGACGGCGGCGAGCGTGCTCAGCCAGATGACGGCGCAGACGATCAAGCAGCTCCAGGACAAGGGCGTGCCGCAAGACCAGTGGGAGACCGTCCTGACCAAGGCCTCGATCGTGGAGCGTGAGGCCAGACTCGACGAGGACAGGTACAAGGTCGCCCGCGGTATCGAGAACCGTCTCGAGCGCGGTCTGCGCTTGCAGATCGACTCCACGACCGCCTACGGACTCGGCGTCACGCGTGCTCCGACACCGGCCGAGAACAACGACCCCGGCAACGCGTACAGCACGTACACGCACGTCGGCCTGCCGCCCGGTCCGATCTCCTCGCCGGGTGCGGTGTCGATCGACGCGGTCATGCATCCCGCCGAGGGGCCGTGGATCTTCTGGGTGACGGTCAACCCCGTCACCGGCGAGACGCTGTTCACCGACTCGTCGGAGGAGCAGAACGCCAACATCCAGAAGCTCCGCGACTGGAACGCGGCGAACGGCAAGTGACGGCCGCCGCTCCGCGGCGAGCGGCAGTCCTGGGACACCCGGTCGCGCACTCGTTGTCGCCGACCCTGCACCGCGCTGCGTACGAGGCGCTCGGGCTCGGCGACTGGCAGTACGACGCGTTCGACGTGACCGAGGAGGACCTGCCGGGCTTCCTCGCGGGCCTGGACGGCACGTGGGCCGGGTTGAGCCTGACCATGCCGCTCAAGCAGACCGTCATACCGCTGCTCGACCACATCGAGCCGTTGGCGCAGGTGGTGGGCGCCGTCAACACCGTCCTGCTCCAGGGCAGCGGAGCGTCGAGGGTGCTGGTGGGGGCGAACACGGACGTGCACGGCCTGGTGCAGGCGCTCGGTGAGGGCCTGCGCGGCGCACCGGTCACGAGCGCCGCGGTCGTCGGTGCGGGTGCGACGGCCTCCTCCACACTCGCTGCCCTGGCGCAGCTGGGGTGCGTGTCACCGGTCGTGTACGTCCGGGCGATGTCCCGTGCCGGAGGGCTCATGCGTGCCGCGCACCGGATGGGTGTGACGCCCCAGTTCCGGACGCTCGAGGACGCGGCGACCGAGATCGGTCGAGCGGATGCGGTGGTCTCGACCCTTCCGCCCCACGCGGCGGACGCACTGGCCGCGGCGTTCACGGGACCCGCCAGCGGTGTGCTGCTCGACGTCGCCTACGACCCGCGCCCCACCGCCCTGTCGACGGCCTGGGCGCGAGCCGGCGGGGGAGTCGTCGGTGGCGAGCGGATGCTGCTGCACCAGGCCGCCGAGCAGGTCCGGTTGATGACCGGCCACCCCGGGCCGGTCGACGCGATGGCCGCCGGGCTCGAGACGCAGCTGTCGCGCTGAGCCTCGCGGCTCCGTCGGAGATTTCGGTCAGTTCTCCTCACGGTGACGGGTGGCCGTGCCGATGTTCCCAAGAGGTCCTGCTACCAACCACGGCGGCAGGCTGACGGGGAGGTACGCGCGTGAGGCAGCTCGGGGAGATCCTGCTCGACGAAGGGCTCGTGACCGAGGCACAGCTTCTCGCCGCGCTGGACGAGACCATGGCGCGCGGCTCGTCGCTCGGGCGCACGCTCGTGGAGCTCGGCGTGCTCACCGAGGGCCAGCTGGTGAAGGCCCTGGCCGCACAGGTCGGGATGCAGTTCGTCGACCTCGACGAGTACCCCGTCGACAGGGCGGCGACCTCACTGGTACCGAGCGCCCTGTGCCGGCGGTACACGGTGCTCCCGGTCGGGTTCGAGGGCAACTCGCTGCTCCTGGCGACGTCGGACCCTGGCAACGTCATGGCCGTGGACGACGTGCGGACGATCTCCGGACGCCCCGTGATCGCGGTCATCTCGACGCACGACAACCTGTTGCGTGCCATCGACCGGTTCTGCCGAGCCGACGACGAGATGGAAGGCCTGTCGCAGGCCTTCGAGGACGAGGTCCCGAACACCGACACGGATCTGTCCCGCATGGGGGACGTCGTCGACGACGACGCGCCGATCGTGCGGTTCGTGAACCTCCTGGTGACCCAGGCGATCACCGACCGCGCGTCCGACATCCACATCGAGCCCACCGAGCACGACTTGCGCGTCCGGTACCGGATCGACGGTGTGCTGCACGAGACGCAGAGGTCTCCCAAGCAGATCCAGAGCGGTGTCATCAGCCGCGTGAAGATCATGAGCGACATCGACATCGCCGAGCGGCGCAAGCCGCAGGACGGCCGCATGTCCGTCGTGCACAACGGCCGCAAGATCGACCTCCGTGTGGCGACGCTGCCGACGGTCTGGGGCGAAAAGATCGTCATGCGAATCCTCGACAACTCCACGGCGAGCCTGGACCTGCGTGACCTCTCGTTCCTGGAGGAGAACTACGCGACGTACCACGAGGCCTACACCAAGCCCTACGGGATGATCCTCGTGACCGGACCCACCGGTTCGGGAAAGTCGACGACCCTCTACGCGACGCTCAACGCCGTCTCGCGGCCGGAGATCAACGTCATCACTGTCGAGGACCCGGTCGAGTACCGGCTGGCGGGCATCAACCAGGTCCAGGTCAACCCGAAGGCCGGCCTGACGTTCGCGGGGGCGCTCCGCTCGATCCTGCGGTCCGACCCCGACGTCGTCCTGCTCGGTGAGATCCGCGACCACGAGACCGCGCAGATCGCTGTCGAGGCGGCCTTGACCGGTCACCTCGTCCTGTCGACGCTGCACACCAACGACGCCCCCTCGGCGATCACGCGTCTCACGGAGATGGGCATCGAGCCATTCCTCGTCGGGTCGGCGCTCGACGCCGTGGTCGCCCAGCGGCTCGCGCGCAAGCTCTGCGGCAACTGCAAGGAGCCGTACACGCCGTCCCCCGAGGAGATGCGCGCGGCCCGCTTCCCGTGGGTCGACGGTGAGGCGATCCCCGAGCTGATGCGCCCGGTCGGGTGCGTGACCTGCTCGAAGACCGGCTACCGCGGTCGCATCGCGCTGCACGAGGTCATGCGGGTCACCGAGGAGATCGAACGGCACGCGGTGGCGCACTCGTCGAGCGCTGACATCGCTGCCACAGCGGTCTCGCAGGGGATGATCCCGTTGCGCTACGACGGCTGGCACAAGGTGGCCCTGGGGCAGACCTCCATCGAGGAGATCCTGCGTGTCGTCGCGTGAGGTGATTTTCCTGATCGGGCCCGTTTGTCGCTACTGACGTGCACCGACACCTCAAGTCGGTCGCCCGCGTGACCGATGAACGGGCAGAACCAAGCGGTCGCTGTGCAGGTCCGCGTACCGATAAGCACGTCGGTCGACTGTGGAGGAATGACGTGAGCGAGTCCTACCAGGCATCCGCCGGGGAGCCCACCCGGCCCCTGCCGCCGTACCGGCCCATGGGGCCACAGGCGGGAGCGCCCGCGGCGCCGCCGCTGCAGGCGCCGACGATGTTCTCGCCGATCCCGTCGCAGAGCGTCGCGCCCGCACCTGTGGCGGCCGCACAGCCGTACGCGGCCCAGCCGGCGCCTTCGCAGGGTTACGCACCTGCGCCAGGCATGACTCAGCAGTACGCCCCCGTGGCAGACCCGACGCGCCAGTACGCCGGTGCGCCGCCCGCAGCGGCACCAGGCGTGTTCATGCCTGCACCGCAGGCCCCGGCGCCCGTCGAGGCGCCCCCGGCTCAGCCGCCGGCCCGCCCGCAGGCCGTCGCCGACGTGCCGGTCCAGAAGGCTCGCCCGGGCGCCCGTCGCGCACTGGGCCAGGACTCGCAGGAGGGCGACTTCTCGATCGACGCCGTCCTCACCGAGATGGTCCGGCACGGCGCCTCCGACGTGCACCTGACCACGGGTGCGCCGCCGATGATCCGCATCTCCGGTTCGCTCAAGGCGCTCGACGGGTTCGGCACCGTGATGCCCGAGCCCCTGCGTCGCGTCCTCTACGGGATCCTCACCCAGAAGCAGCGGGAGAAGTTCGAGGCGAACCTCGAGCTCGACCTGTCCTACGCGGTGCGCGGCCTGGCCCGGTTCCGCGTGAACATCTACCAGCAGCGCGAGTCCATCGGTGCCGCCTTCCGTGTGATCCCGTACGAGATCAAGCCGCTCGAGGCGCTCGGCGTGCCGCCTATCGTCGGCTCGTTCGCCGGCCTGCCGCGCGGGCTCGTCCTCGTGACGGGACCCACCGGCTCCGGCAAGTCGACCACGCTCGCCGCGATCGTCGACCTCGCCAACCGGACGCGCGAGGACCACATCATGACGGTCGAGGACCCGATCGAGTTCTTGCACCGCCACAAGAAGTCGCTGATCAACCAGCGTGAGGTCGGCTCGGACACGCTGTCGTTCGCGAACGCGCTCAAGCACGTGCTGCGCCAGGACCCCGACATCATCCTCGTCGGTGAGATGCGCGACCTGGAGACCATCTCCGTGGCCCTGACTGCCGCAGAGACCGGTCACCTGGTGTTCGCGACCCTGCACACCTCGGATGCCGCGCAGACGATCGACCGCGTCATCGACGTCTTTCCCGCGCACCAGCAGGCACAGGTCCGCACCCAGCTGGCGAGCGCCCTGCAGGGCGTGGTCTGCCAGACGCTGGCCAAGCGTGCCGACGCGTCGGGGCGTTCTGTTGCGACCGAGGTGCTGATCGCGACGCCGGCTATCCGCAACCTGATCCGCGAGGGCAAGACGCACCAGATCTACTCGGCGATGCAGGCCGGTGCCCAGCAGGGCATGCACACGATGGACCAGCACCTCGCCGACCTGGTCAAGACGGGACGCATCTCGTACGAGACCGGTCTGGACAAGTGCCACCACATCGAGGACTTCAACCGGCTCACCGGCCGTGACCACGGTGGCACCGCGGGTGCCGGGCTGACCAAGGCCGGCATGGGCGGCAACTTCTTCGCTGAGGGAGCACACTGATGGCGACGACCACTGCCAAGACCTTCGAGTACGCGGTCCGTGACCGCGAGGGCAAGATCGTCAAGGGCCGCATCGAGGCCCCGAGCCAGGCCGCGGTCGCCAACCGCCTCAAGACCTTGGGCATGGCGCCCATGTCGATCAACGAGATCGGCACGGGCGGCCTGCAGAAGGAGATCTCGATCCCCGGCTTCGGGGACAAGATCACCCTCAAGGACCTGGCCATCATGGCCCGGCAGCTCTCGACCATGATCAACGCCGGACTGTCGCTGCTCCGCTCGCTGACGATCCTGGCCGAGCAGACCGAGAGCAAGCCGCTGGCCAAGCGCCTCGCGCTCGTGCGCGGCGACGTCGAGGTCGGTGTCTCGTTCTCCGTCGCGCTTGCCAAGCACGCCGACGTCTTCCCGCCACTGATGATCAACATGGTCAAGGCCGGCGAGGTCGGCGGTTTCCTGGACGGCGTCCTGATCTCCGTGGCAGAGAACTACGAGGCCGAGGTCAAGCTCCGCGGCAAGGTGAAGTCGGCGATGACGTACCCGGTCGTCGTGTTCTTCATCGCGATCCTTGCCGTCGTCGGCATGCTCCTGTTCATCGTCCCGGTGTTCGCGGGCATGTTCGAGAGCCTGGGTGGCGAGCTTCCGGCTCCGACCCGCGTCCTGGTCATGCTCTCCGGTCTGCTCAAGATCATCGCGATCCCGCTGGTGATCGGTATCGGCGTGTTCAGCGTGTGGTGGGGCAGGCACAAGAACGACCGCGGTGTGCGCGAGAAGCTCGACCCGATCAAGCTCAAGGTGCCGGTCTTCGGCAACCTGTTCCGCAAGATCGCCGTGAGCCGGTTCACGCGCAACTTCGGCACGATGATCCACGCCGGCGTCCCGATCCTGCAGGCGCTCGACATCGTCGGTGAGACCAGCGGCAACCTCGTGATCGAGAAGGCGGCGAAGGCCGTCCAGGAGTCGGTCCGCTCGGGTCACTCGCTGTCCGGCCCGCTCTCGCAGCACCCGGTCTTCCCGCCCATGGTCGTGCAGATGATGGCCGTCGGTGAGGACACCGGTGCGCTGGACACGATGCTCGAGAAGATCGCCGAGTTCTACGACCAGGAGGTCGAGGCGACGACCGAGCAGCTGACGTCGCTCATCGAGCCGCTCATGATCGTCGTGCTCGGATCGCTCATCGGCGGCATGATCATCGCGCTGTACATGCCGATCTTCTCCGTCTTCAACCTCATCAACTGAGGCGCCGACCCGTGCACGCCGACGCGTCGGCCCACAGACCTGCCGACCGGCAGACCGGTTTCTCTCTCGTCGAGCTCCTCGTGGTCATCGTGATCATCGGGGTCCTGGCGGCGATCGCGATCCCGATGTTCATCGCGAACCGCCAGAAGGCGACGGACGCGAGCCTGAAGTCGGACCTCCGGACGGTGGCAACGGCCCTCGAGGCCGAGCGCACGGCCGAGGGAGAGCTGCCCCTGACCGTGGACAAGATCCACGCGGATGCCGTCACGAGCAAGGGCAACACGATCGACGTGGTGATCAGCGGGACGGACTACTGCCTCCTGGGGGACAACCCCCTGGGCGTCGGACCGTCGCACACGTGGGTCTACGACACGACGCAGGGCGGTCTCGTGGCGGATGGCGGCACTCCCTGCTCAGGAGCCGTGACGTTCTCCCTGCCGTGACGTGTGGTTCTTTCGACCGATGGCCATGTCTTCGTCTCTGAAGCGTGGCCATCGGTCGTTCGCGTCGAGGACGGGAACGGCACGACGGCCGTTCGGGTGAACTGCCGCTGTCGGCCGGTTCCCGCGGCTCAAGTCAACACTCACGATGCCGACAAAGAACCCATGCGCGCCGCTTGGGAGGTCGCGCCTGCCGAAGTCTTCGCCACGACACTGAAATGGGGGACGGTCTCATGATCGCTCGCGTTCGCAAGTCCATCGACGAGAAGGACCAGGGCTTCACGCTCATCGAGCTCCTCGTCGTCATCATCATCATCGGCATCCTCGCCGCCATCGCCATCCCGGTGTTCCTGAACCAGCGCAAGAAGGCTGTCGACGCGTCGATCAAGTCCGACCTGCGCACGGTCGCCAACGAGCTCGAGACGGTCTACACCGACGACACGACGTACTACGACGTCACGGCCGCCGCGGGCAAGGCCACCATCGCCGCGCCGACCGCCGTGGTCGTGACGCTCTCGGGCAAGAACCAGGTCAGCGGCTCGCTGAACGCCGAGAAGAACGCGTACTGCCTGATCGGCAAGGGCGAGACCGGCAAGGCCACGCAGGACTGGGTCTACATGAGCAACAAGGGCGGCCTGCAGGCCAAGTCGGTCACGGACTGCACCACGTTCTGATCTGACCGATCGGCTGGTTCGGCCCGCAGCACGCAGGGCGATCGCCTGCTCGACCGATGGCCGTGTCTCCCTGACGGGGGGCATGGCCATCGGTCGTTTTCGGACGGCCCGGATGCCGGCCAACACATCTGAGCCGATCGGGTGAACCCCCTTGTGTGCTTGCCCTACGGCTCAAGTGCACGAGCCAGATGCCGACATCCATCCTGTGCACGACGCTCCGGCGGAGAGCACCTGCCGAAGTATTCGACACGACACTGAAATGGGGACGGTCTCATGATCGCTCGCGTTCGCAAGTCCATCGACGAGAAGGACCAGGGCTTCACGCTCATCGAGCTCCTCGTCGTCATCATCATCATCGGCATCCTCGCCGCCATCGCCATCCCGGTGTTCCTGAACCAGCGCAAGAAGGCTGTCGACGCGTCGATCAAGTCCGACCTGCGCACGGTCGCCAACGAGCTCGAGACGGTCTACACCGACGACACGACGTACTACGACGTCACGGCCGCCGCGGGCAAGGCCACCATCGCCGCGCCGACCGCCGTGGTCGTGACGCTCTCGGGCAAGAACCAGGTCAGCGGCTCGCTGAACGCCGAGAAGAACGCGTACTGCCTGGTGGGCAAGGGCGACACCGGCAAGGCGACGCAGGACTGGGTCTACATGAGCAACAAGGGCGGCCTGCAGGCCAAGTCCGTCACCACCTGCGGCAGCTTCTGATCTGACTGATCGGCTCGACGTCTGAACGACGCGGGCCCTCCTCTACCGATGGCCATGTCTCCCTCACGGGGGGCATGGCCATCGGTCGTCTCGGACACCTCCGAGACACGAGCAGCACATCTGGGCCGTCCGGGTGAACCGCTCTTCTTGCTGGCCCCACCGCTCAAGTGCACGAGTCGGATGCCGACATCCATCCTGTGCACGACGCTCCGGCGGAGAGCACCTGCCGAAGTATTCGACACGACACTGAAATGGGGACGGTCTCATGATCGCTCGCGTTCGCAAGTCCATCGACGAGAAGGACCAGGGCTTCACGCTCATCGAGCTCCTCGTCGTCATCATCATCATCGGCATCCTCGCCGCCATCGCCATCCCGGTCTTCCTGAACCAGCGCAAGAAGGCTGTCGACGCGTCGATCAAGTCCGACCTGCGCACGGTCGCCAACGAGCTCGAGACGGTCTACACCGACGACACGACCTACTACACGGTCGATGGCGCCACGGCCGGCACGGCCAAGATCGAGACCACGACCCCCGCCGCGGGCGTCCTCGTGACTCTGTCGGGCAAGAACTCGGTCACCGGCGTCCTCAACGCCGAGAAGAACGCGTACTGCCTGGTGGGCAAGGGCGACACCGGCAAGGCGACGCAGGACTGGGTCTACATGAGCAACAAGGGCGGCCTGCAGGCCAAGTCCGTCACCACCTGCGGCAGCTTCTGATCTGACTGATCGGCTCGACGTCTGAACGACGCGGGCCCTCCTCTACCGATGGCCATGTCTCCCTCACGGGGGGCATGGCCATCGGTCGTCTCGGACACCTCCGAGACACGAGCAGCACATCTGGGCCGTCCGGGTGAACCGCTCTTCTTGCTGGCCCCACCGCTCAAGTGCACGAGTCGGATGCCGACATCCATCCTGTGCACGACGCTCCGGCGGAGAGCACCTGCCGAAGTACTCGCCACGACACTGAAATGGGGACGGTCTCATGATCGCTCGCGTTCGCAAGTCCATCGACGAGAAGGACCAGGGCTTCACGCTCATCGAGCTCCTCGTCGTCATCATCATCATCGGCATCCTCGCCGCCATCGCCATCCCGGTGTTCCTGAACCAGCGCAAGAAGGCTGTCGACGCGTCGATCAAGTCCGACCTGCGCACGGTCGCCAACGAGCTCGAGACGGTCTACACCGACGAGACGACCTACTACCCGGTCACGTCCGCCGCCGACTCGGGCATCTCGACGATCGACCTCACGGCGCCCGCAACGGACGTCACGGTGACCCTCTCGGGCAAGAACACCGTCGTCGGCAACCTGAACACCGACAAGAACGCGTACTGCCTGCTGGGCACCGCCCCGACCGGCAAGTCGACCCAGCCCTGGGTCTACATCAGCAGCAAGGGCGGCCTGCAGTCGAAGGCGACCACGGTCTGCCCGACCGGCGCGTTCTGATCCTGAGCAGCTAGGCACCACCAGTTCTACCCGGCTCGCGGGTAGACCGGCTTCACCTCAGGGCCGGGGACGGCAGCTAGCCGCCCCCGGCCCTGAGTTCGGACGAGAGGGAACCGATGACACCGCGGCGTATGCAGCGAGCGATCGAGCGAGGGTCGGAGTCCGGCCTGTCGCTGATCGAGGTGGTCGTGGCCCTGACCCTTCTTGGGGTGGTGGCCGCCGCCGCGTTGACGTTCTTCGTCCGCGGCATGCAGAGCACCTCCCACCTCCAGCGCAACCAGGCCGCCGTCACGGTGGCCAGCCAGGCGATGGAGAAGGTTCACGCTGTCTACCCGCGTGATACCGGCGCCGGGACACCTGTCAACGGGCTCATCCTCGGCCGCTCCAAGGCAGCGGTCGACGCGTCGTTCGCCGCAGCGAACCCCGCGGACGTCGCGCAGATGACCGCCGCCTATGACGCCAATGCGGCGACCCGTCCCGGTGTGGCGCTGGACATCAGCTACACGACCAAGGTCTCGAACGCGACCTACAAGGTGACCACCCTCATCGGCACCTGCTACCGCCCCAAGACCGCGAGCGCGTCCGACCAGAACTGCACGAAGGCGCCTAGTGGTTCGACAGTTCAGCTCTACCGCGTCACCGTCGTCGTCACGTGGCTGCCCGGCAAGGCGACCGAGTGCAAGGGCACGTCCTGCCAGTACAAGGTGTCCACGCTGATCGACCCGACGGTCGACGCGAACTGGAACCTCACGGCCAAGCCCGTCGCCTATGACGACCCGAGCTCGACGTTCACCGGAAGTGCCGGTGCCGTCTCGGACATCCTCCACAACGACGTCAAGGGCTTCATCGCCGCCGGTGTGAACCCGACGACCATCACCCAGCCACCGACGATCGGCACCGCCGCCGTCGTGACGACACCCGTCGACGAGATCGGCAAGATCAAGTACACGCCGCCGACGAACGCCTCGGGTATCGCCACCCTGAAGTACCGGATCAAGGACGGCGCCGGGCGCACGTCGAACGAGGCAACCATGACGATCGAGGTGCACCCGCTGGCAAGCGCCCAGACCGTCGGGATGGAGACGAACGCCCAAAAGGACTTCGCGCTCCCCGCCGTCGGAACCGGGCTCAACGCCACCGTCACGGGGGTCACCGGGATCGGCGGCACTGCGACCGCCTCAGGAACGACTCTCACGGTCAAGTCGACCTCAACCACGGGCAACATCATCGTGAAGTACATGGTCAAGGACTCGAGCGGCCTCGACAGTGCTGAGGGAACGATCACGGTCCAGGTGACCGTGCCGGCCAAGCCCGTCGCGGACAACCGGGAATTCACCTTCAACTCGAGCTCCGTCGCCACGACCTACAACATCGACATCTTCCAGGCCCTGGGACTGTCGGAGCCCAAGAGCGCCTATGTCGTGGCACTCTCCGGGACGGTGCCCGCGAGCACACTCGGGACACCGAGCGTCAACGGGGCCAAGACCGACTTCACCTGGACGATCACGTCGAGCCAGCTCAACCAGGTGGGCGTGTACACGTTCTCGTACACGATCAAGAAGGGCCTGAGCGCGACGTCTGACGTGAAGACGATCACCGTGAGGCTCAAGCCCGTGTCAGCGCCGATCGATATCAAGGCCGTGAACGCCGTCTCCTCCGGGGCATCGAAGACGTTGACCCTCACGGGCGTCCCGACGACCTTCACGAACATGACCTACGCGGCGACGGTGCCGGTCTGCACGATCGGCGGTGGTGCGACAGTCACGGCGCCCAACGTCGCGACCGCCACCGGCGGCCCGGGGCTGACGTTCAAGGCGCCGACCTGGAACACCGGTGACAAGACCGGCAGCTGCACCTTCACGTACACGATGACGTGGACGGGCGGAACCCCATCCGTGTCGTTGTCGTCCGATCCGGCGACGGTCACGATCGCGGTGAGCCGACCGTGACCCGGATCCGAGCCGCGCTGCAGCGGCGCACGAGCGAGACCGACAACGGCATGACCTTGGTCGAGCTGCTGGTCTCGATGGGCATCCTCACGGTGATCATCGGGATGTTCATGGGCGGCGTCGTCGTCATGACGAAGGACACCTCGCGCGCGCAGGGCGTCAGCAACGCCGGCGATGCCGCGCGCAAGGTGTTCCAGCGCATGGACAAGGAGATCCGCTACTCGTCCAGCATCAACCGGCCGGGCGTGGGTACGACGGCCGGCACGTACTACGTCGAGTACCTGATCTCCGCCGTCGGTGCCGGCCAGAAGCCGCTGTGCACGCAATGGCGGTACACGTCGTCGACCCGCACGCTCGACGTCCGGACCTGGCGTGTCCAGGCGACGCCGGTTGTGTCCGGCTGGAACACCATGGCGGTGAACGTGCGCAACAACCTGTCCGTCTCTACCCAGCTTCCCTTCGTGTTCACGCCCGCCGGCAGCACGTACCAGCGCCAACAGCTACGCGTCTTCTTGGACATGGGAGTCGGTTCAGGTACCACTGCCAAGGCTGGCGCCCAGCTGGACTCCTACTTCTTCGCTCGAAACACCAGCGCCGCCTCGCAGTCGAATCCCGAGTCGGTTTCGGTTCCTGGTCAGAGCGCCAACCCTGTCTGCACCGGGCCCGGGAGGCCGTGATGTCACTCCACACACTTCTCGAGCGTCGACGGGCAGCAGCCGCGCGCGACGAGGGCGTCGCCATGCTCACGGTGATCATGCTCATCATGGTCATGAGCGCGCTGAGCGTCCTGATGCTCGGGGTCATGGTCGCGCAGGTCAAGCCGACGATGTACGCGGGCAAGAACACGCGCACCATCTTCGCTGCCGAGACCGGCCTCGACTCGGCGCTGAGCCAGATCCGCTCAGCCATCGGCCCCGTGGACATGGACGGCAAGTACTACGGTGCCCCGACCCTGCTGCCCTGCAGCGTCCAGGGCAAGGTGGACAGCTCGACCAGCACGCTCACGTACGCCGTGAACGTCTCGTACTTCGACCAGGACCCGACCGGCAAGGACGATGCGTGGCGCAGCACCAACAAGCTCGCCTGCGTTTCCGGCGCAGGTGTGACGATCTCGCCGAGCTTCGCGATCCTGTCGGCCACGGGCCTCGACGCCGGTGTCGCCGGCCTGGCCACCACTGCTGGGGACCGACTTCTCGAGACGATGTACACGTTCAAGGTGACCCACAACAACATCGAGGGCGGCACGATCTACGCGTTCGGTGACAAGCACTGCCTTCAGGCGGCGGGCCAGAATGTCGGTGACAAGGTGACCTACGTCGACCAGTCCAATTGCGGCGGCGACGACCCGCGCCAGCTGTGGACCTACGGCAAGGACTACGAGATCCACCTGTCCGTCACGGACCTGGGCGCCACGCCGCTGTGCCTGACCGGCAACTCGAGCACGGGCGGCAACGTCGATGTGACCCTGACCAAGTGCGTCACGGGGAACACCGACCAGCAGTTCAGCTGGAAGGGTGGCGCGAAGTGGATCGGCCAGCTCTCCACGGGGAAGGACTACTCGACCTACTGCCTCACGTCGGGCGACACCTACGACGACACCAAGCTGATCAACAAGACGCTGAAGTACGGGGACTGCCTGGGGGACAACACCGCGTACGCGTCGTTCGACCCGGACCCGCGCGTCGGCGCCGGTGCGGCGAGCTATACGACGGGGCAGATCGTGAACTCCCTGGAGTTCGGCCGGTGCATGGACGTCACCGGCGAGAAGGTCATCGAGACGTACATGATCGACTACCCCTGCAAGCAGGACCCCAGCGGCGGCGGCAAGCTCAAGTGGAACCACAAGTGGAAGTACACGGAGCCTCCGGGCCTCGTCGGCACCTACACCGGCCAGATTTCGGTGTACTACGACAGCTCCGACACAAAAAAGGGCGACCCGTACAAGACGTACTGCCTCAAGACCCCGTCCGCGTCGGCAAGCCCCGCGTACGTCACCTTCGTGACGCCGTGCTCGAGCACGGCAGCGGACCAGAAGTGGACCCGGACCGCGGACACCGGCGTGTACACGGACAGCTGGACGTTCACTGACCAGTACGGTCGATGCATCAGCCTGAGTGGTGACAAGCTGGACAGCTCGTGGTCCAAGCTCATCATGGCCACCTGCAGCGGCGGTCCTGAGCAGAAGTGGAATGCTCCGGTCGTGAACAAGGAAGCCGGTCTGAGCGACTACAAGGAGCTGAAGAACTGAGTGCCTCGGAGCTCACGACGGTCGCGGTCTTCTGCGGTGTCCTCGGGCTGCTTGTCGGGTCTTTCCTCAACGTCGTGATCTGGCGCGTCCCTCGGGGCGAGTCGATCGTGTCGCCGCCGAGCGCGTGCCCGCGGTGCGGCGCCCGGATCCGCGCACGAGACAACGTCCCGGTCCTGTCGTGGCTCCTGCTGCGCGGACGGTGCCGCGACTGCGGGGCACCGATCTCGGCGCGGTACCCGCTGGTCGAGGCCGCGACCGGCGTGCTCTTCGCTGCGGTCGGCTGGTGGGCGGGGCTCTCGGCCGAGCTGCCGGCATTCCTCTACCTCGCGGCGATCGGCGTCGCGCTGACGATGATCGACCTGGACACGCACCGCCTGCCCAACGCGATCGTGCTTCCTGCGTACCCGGTCGCACTCGTCCTGCTCGCCGTCGCCAGCTGGGCCAACGACGACTGGGCTGCGCTAGGTCGTGGTGCGATCGGCGCGGCGGCACTGTACGGGTTCTACTTCGCCCTCATGGTGCTGCGGCCCGGGGGCATGGGCTTCGGTGACGTCAAGCTCGCCGGCGTGCTCGGTCTGTACCTCGGGTGGCTCGGCTGGTCGTCGCTGGTCGTGGGCGCCTTCGCTGCGTTCCTCGTGGGCGGGATCGTGTCCATCGGGCTGCTCCTCAGCGGACGCGCCACGCGCAAGTCAGGCATCCCGTTCGGCCCGTACATGCTTCTCGGCGCAGGCATCGGCATCGTCGCCGGCGAGCGCCTCGGCTCCGCGTACCTCTCCCTGCTGGGCTGAGATCAGCCGATCCACGCGCGGCGAATCACTCAAGTCGTCCGGCCGGTGACCCGATACGGGTAGAAGCACAGCAGTGCTTACCGGAAGGGGTAGAGCGTGGCTAAGACGCGGGTCATCGGGCTCGACATAGGCACGACCGCCGTACGTGCGGCACAGCTGGAGTTCGGCGCAGGCGGACCGGGAGGAAAGACGGCGCCCACGCTCGTCCGGTTCGGCGAGGTCGCTCTCCCGCTGGGTGCAGTGCGCGACGGAGAGGTCGCCGACCAGGCAGCCGTGACGCAGGCGATCAAGCAGCTGTGGGCGACGGCGAAGTTCGAGTCGAAGGACGTCGTCATCGGCGTCGGCAACCAGCGCGTGGTCGTCCGCGACCTGTCGCTGCCGTACATGCCGCTGGCCCAGCTGCGCTCGTCGTTGCCGTTCCAGGTGCAGGAGCTCCTGCCCATGGCAGCGGATGAGGCACTCCTCGACTTCTACCCGACGGGTGAGGGCCAGAACGAGCAGGGGCGCATCGTGAACGGGCTGCTCGTCGCCGCTGTGCGCGACACCGTCACGGCGAACGTCATGGCAGTGGAGTCGGCCGGCCTGCGGGCCACGATGGTCGACCTGAACGCGTTCGCGCTCCTGCGGAGCATCGCCCGCGGTGAGCTCGCGCAGCGCACGGCGGCGTTGGTCGACATCGGTGCGCGCGTCACGGACGTGACGATCGTCGCGAACGGCGTTCCGCAGTTCGTCCGGACGCTGCCCAACGGCGGCCAGGACGCGACGGACACGATCGCGCGCGGCATGAACATCTCCGGCCTCGAGGCCGAGGCGCTCAAGCGACAGATCGGTGTCGGCTTCGCCGTCAGCCCCGAGCTGCAGGAAGCGAGCGACGCGCTGGCGACCGTCACGCGCAACCTCGTCGAGGCCGTGCGCAACACGTTCGTGTACTACGCGACCAACAACCCCGGGGCGAGCATCGACGTCGTCGTCCTCACCGGGGGAGGCTCGCACCTCCCGGGCCTCGGGCAGTACCTGTCCAGCGCGAGCCGCCTGCCGGTCACCCTGGGCGACCCTCTGTCCACGATCTCGGTCGCCCGTACCGCGGGTGGCCGTGAGGCCTTCGCCGGTCGCGAGTCGCTCATGGCACTGCCCGTGGGCCTGGCATACGGAGTAGCAGCATGAGTCTGACCATGACAAAGACCAAGGTGCCCGCACGGGCAGCCGGGGGCAGCGTCGGAGCGACGTCCCTGCCTCAGGTCAACCTGCTGCCGCCCGAGGTCCGCGCCGCTCGTGGTCTGGTCAACGTCAAGCGTTGGCTGGCCATCGCGCTCGTGATCGTCGTCGTCGGGATCGGTCTGGTCTACGCGATCGCGCTCTTCGCGAAGGGCTCGGCAGAGGACTCGCTCGCTTCGGAGCAGGCGCGCACCGACGAGCTCCAGGCCGAGGTCGCGAAGTATGCGGAGGTGCCGCGTGTTCTCGCCAACCTCGCCCGTACCGAGGATGCACTGAAGCTCGGCACATCGACCGAGATCCAGTGGAAGACGTACCTCGACGCGATCACCGCGGTGCTGCCGGCGGACGTGAGCATCGACTCGTTCACCGTGGCGCAGAGCACGCCCTGGATGGCCGCTGCCGGAACGCAGGACCCGCTGGTCACGCCCGGCGTCGCGAACATCTCGTTCACGGTCCGTGCGAGCACGCTGCCCGACACCGCCGCATGGCTCGACGCGCTCGACAGCATCCCCAACGTCTCGAGCCCGTCCATGTCCATGGCGTCCCTGACCGCCGACACGGGCGAGCCCTACTTCGCCGTCACGTCAACCCTCCAGGTCGACGCCACCGCGGTCGTGCCCCGCTTCGCCGACACCAAGGAGGGCTGACATGGCCGGCTCCAAGAGTGCCCCCTGGATCGCGGGCACCGTCATCATCTCGTTGCTGCTCATCGCAGCGTCCTGGTTCCTGCTGATCTCGCCGGTCACCACCGCAACCGCGGAGGCGAACGAGCAGACGGAGTCCCAGGCGCAGCAGAACGAGATGCTCCAGAACCAGGTGGTGCAGCTCAAGGCGCAGTCGCTCAAGCTCGACGAGTACAAGGCCGAGCTCGCGGGCCTGCAGCTGCGGGTTCCGCCCGTGACCGCCGTCGCGGACTTCAACCGCCAGCTGTCTGCACTCGCAGCGACGCACTCGGTGACGATCATCTCTGTGGCGGTCTCACCGTCCGAGACCGTCGTTCCTCTGGTCCCCGTCGCTGCTGCGACCGACCCGGCGGCGACGGACCCCGCGACGACGACCGACGCGTCTGCACCTGCTGAGGGAACCGTCGCGGAGGACGGCACGGTCACGCCGGCCGCGCCTGCCGGCGTCCAGGGCTTCTACCAGATGCCCATCTCGCTCGACGTGGTCGGCTCCTACACGAACGTGGAGGCCTTCCTCAACGACCTGCAGCTCGGTGACGGGCGACTGTTCGTCGTCTCGGCGCTCACGGCGACGGGTCAGTCGGACTCGGAGGGGAGCGGGGGCCGCCCGACGACCAGCCCGGGTGACGTGGAGATGCTCATCGCCGGATCCGTCCTGGTCCTGCAGGACACCAACGCGGCGCCGCCCGCACCCGTCGACCCGGCTGCGGCACCGCCCGCGCTGCCGGTCCCGCCGGGCGACAAGAACCCCCTGGTGCCGATCTCCTAGCAGCACCGATCAGCACGCACAGCGACGCCGTGGACCTCTGGTCTGCGGCGTCGCTGTCTGTGCACGACCAGCACCCGGAACGCTGCCCGGAGCGCGTGGTGACCGTGGGAAGATCCGTGCCATGTTGCGTTGGTTGACCTCCGGTGAGTCCCATGGCCCGGCACTGGTCGGAATCCTCGAAGGGCTGCCGGCGGACGTCGAGGTGCAGAGCTCGGACATCCAGGAGGCGCTGGCCCGCCGCCGCCTCGGCTACGGCCGGGGTGCGCGCATGAAGTTCGAGCAGGACGAGGTCCGGCTGCTCGGCGGTGTCCGGCACGGGCGGACGCAGGGCGGTCCCGTCGCCATCGAGATCGGCAACACCGAGTGGCCCAAGTGGGTCGATGTGATGTCGTCCGACCCGCTCGAGGACGCCGACGTGCTCAACCGTGCCCGCAACGCACCTCTGACGCGCCCGCGCCCCGGGCATGCCGACCTGGTCGGCATGCGCAAGTACGGGTTCGACGACGCCCGGCCGGTGCTCGAGCGTGCGAGCGCCCGCGAGACGGCCACGCGCGTCGCACTCGGGACCGTCGCGGCCCGGTTCCTCGAGCAGGCGGCCGGCGTCCGGCTCGTCTCCCACGTCGTGAGCATCGGCACAGCCGACGTCCCCGAGGGTTCCGCCCTGCCGACCCCTGATGATCTCGCTGCGCTCGACGCCGACCCGGTCCGGTGCTTCGACGCCGACGCGTCCGCTGCGATGGTCGCCGAGATCGATGAGTGCCACAAGGACGGCGACACGCTCGGCGGCGTCGTCGAGGTGCTGGCCTACGGCCTGCCCTCGGGTCTCGGCTCGTACGTGCACGCCGACCGCAAGCTGGACGGCCGCCTGGCCGCAGCGCTGATGGGGATCCAGGCGATCAAGGGCGTCGAGGTCGGTGACGGGTTCCGGACGGCCGCCCGCCGCGGCTCGCAGGCGCACGACGAGATCGTGCGCGACGGCTCGGGCCGCATCGCACGGGTCACCAACCGTGCCGGCGGCATCGAGGGCGGGATGACGAACGGTGAGGTGCTCCGCGTCCGTGCCGCGATGAAGCCGATCTCGACCGTGCCGCGCGCGCTGGCCACGGTCGACACGTCGACGGGCGAGCCCGCCAAGGCGCAGCACCAGCGCTCGGACGTCTGCGCGGTCCCCCCGGCGGCTGTCGTCGCTGAGGCGATGGTGGCGCTCGTGCTTGCGGACGCCCTGCTGGAGAAGGTCGGTGGCGACTCCGTGGCGGAGGTGCGTCGCAACCTCGCCTCCTACGTCGCAGCCATCCCGGACCTCCTCGCGTGACCGTCGTGCCCGGTCCGCACGTCGTGCTCGTCGGCCCTCCCGGTTCGGGGAAGTCGACGGTCGGGCTCGCGCTCGGCGAGCGGTGGCAGCTGTCCTTCCGGGACACCGACGCCGACGTCGAGGCGGTGGCTGGAAAGGCGATCGCTGAGATCTTCGTCGAGGACGGTGAGCCGCAGTTCCGCGCGCTCGAGGCCGCGGCCGTCGCAGCCGCGCTCGCCGAGCACGACGGCGTGCTGTCGCTGGGCGGGGGAGCGGTCCTGGACCCCGGGACGCAGTCCCTGCTCGCCGAGTACCGCAGCGGTGGTGGGGTCGTGGTGTTCCTGGACGTGAGCCTCGCACACGCTGCGCCACGCGTGGGGTTCAACACGTCACGCCCGCTGCTGCTGGGCAACCCTCGAGCGCAGTGGAGCGCCCTCATGGAGGCACGTCGTCCCGTCTACGAGAGTGTGGCGACGATCCGCGTGCTGACCGACGGCCAGCGCCCGACGGACGTCGCCGAGGTGATCGAGCTGGAGCTGGCCGCGCTGCGGCGACTGGACATCGAGGGGGAGACGCCGTGAGCGAGGCCAGGACCGTTCGGGTCGAGGGCGACCAGCCGTACGACGTCGTCATCGGCCGGCACCTGCTCGGAGAGCTGCCTGACATGCTCGGGTCCAGCGTCCGTCGGGTGCTCGTCGTGCACCCGACAGCGCTCGCGACGACCGCCGACGCGGTCCGGGAGGACCTGCTCGCGCACGGCTACGAGGCGTTCATCGCCGAGATCCCCGACGCCGAGGAGGCCAAGACGTCGCAGGTCGCGGCATTCCTGTGGCAGGTGCTCGGCCAGGCCGACTTCACCCGAAGCGACGCGGTCGTGACGGTGGGCGGTGGAGCGACCACGGACCTCGGGGGCTTCGTCGCGGCGACGTGGCTGCGCGGCATCCGGGTGGTGCACGTCCCCACGACGCTTCTCGCGATGGTCGACGCCGCGGTCGGCGGCAAGACGGGTATCAACACGGCCGAGGGCAAGAACCTGGTCGGTGCGTTCCACCCGCCGGCCGGGGTGCTCTGCGACCTCGCCGCGCTCGAGTCGATGGCGAAGCACGACTTCGTCGCTGGGCTGGCCGAGGTGGTCAAGTGCGGTTTCATCGCCGACCCGAGGATCCTCGAGCTCGTCGAGGAGAACACCGCCGTGCTCCTGGACCCGGCGACCGCCGCGTCGTCGCCCGTGCTGCTCGAGCTCGTCGAGCGTGCGGTCGCCGTGAAGGCACGCGTGGTGGGGGAGGACCTCAAGGAGGGCGGCCTGCGCGAGATCCTCAACTACGGGCACACGTTCGCGCACGCGGTCGAGCACGTCGAACGGTTCCAGTGGCGTCACGGTGCGGCCGTCTCGGTCGGCATGATCTATGTCGCTGAGCTGGCGCGCCTTGCGGGCAGGTTGTCCGACGAGGTGGTCGACCGTCACCGGTCGATCCTGACGTCGCTCGGTCTGCCGGTGAGCTACCGCGGCGACCGGTGGGACCGGCTGCTCGCGGCGATGCGTCGGGACAAGAAGACGCGGGGAGACCTGCTGCGCTTCGTCGTCCTGGAGGACATCGGCAAGCCGGCGCGCCTCGAGGGTCCGGACCCGACGCTCCTTGCGGCCGCGTACGCCGAGGTCAGCGAGGGCGCTCCGCAACCGTCGCGGGCGATCTCGCTGTGAGCCGCGCGGCGCCACCCGCAGGCGAGCACACCGTCCTAGGCTCGCGGCCATGACGCGTGTGCTGGTGCTCAACGGACCGAACCTCGGGCGCCTGGGGATCCGCGAGCCGGAGGTCTACGGCTCGGCGACCCACGACGATCTCGCGGCGGCCGTCGAGAAGTGGGCCGCCGACCTCGGGCTGGACGCCGAGCTCCGTCAGACCGATGACGAGTCGACGCTCGTCGGCTGGCTGCACGAGGCGGTCGACAGCCGCGCGCACGTCGCCCTCAACCCCGCGGCGTTCACGCACTACTCCTACGCGCTCCGCGACTCCGCCGCGCAGGTCACGCACGCCGGGCTGGTGCTCGTCGAGGTCCACCTCTCCAACCCCTACGCCCGCGAGGCGTGGCGGCACGTCTCGGTCATCGGGCCCGTCGCCACCGGAACCGTCGCAGGGTTCGGCCTCGAGGGCTACCGGTTCGCCTTGGAGGCGATCGCCTCGCGCGTCTGAGCCGATCGCCTCGCACGTGTGAGGCGGTGCCTGACCCGCACGGTAGAATGGTCGACGGTCTGCGGCCGTCGAGGTCGAGCATGCCCCAGGGGTGAGCCGCCGGCGGACCGCTCCGAGGACTCATCACTCGACAGGAAAGCGACGATCGTGGCGACCACCAACGACCTGAAGAACGGCACCGTGCTGAAGATCGACGGCCAGCTGTGGACCGTCATCGAGTTCCAGCACGTCAAGCCCGGCAAGGGTGGCGCCTTCGTCCGCACCAAGCTGAAGAACGTGCTGTCCGGCAAGGTCGTGGACCGGACGTTCAACGCCGGCCTGAAGATCGAGACGGCCAACGTCGACAAGCGCGACATGCAGTACCTGTACAAGGACGGCACCGACTTCGTGTTCATGGACACGGACACGTACGACCAGATCAACATCCCCGAGGCCACCGTCGGCGACGTCGCCAACTTCCTCCTGGAGAGCCAGAGCGCGATGGTCGCCACGAACGAGGGCGCCCCGCTGTACGTCGAGCTCCCGCCGTCCGTCGTGCTCGAGGTCACCTACACCGAGCCGGGCCTGCAGGGCGACCGCTCGTCCGCCGGCACCAAGCCCGCGACCCTCGAGACCGGGTACGAGATCCAGGTGCCCCTGTTCCTCGAGGCCAACACGAAGGTCAAGGTGGACACCCGCGACGGGAGCTACCTCGGCCGTGTGAACGACTGAGGTGGGCGCTCGCACCAAGGCACGCAAGCGCGCGCTCGACGTCCTCTTCGAGGCGGACCAGCGCGGCGTCGACCCGGTGAGCCTGCTCGCGCGGCGCATCACGGAGCCGGGCACCGAGGCGTCGCTGCCCCAGTACTCCGTCGACCTGGTCGAGGGTGTCATCGCGGAGCAGGTCCGCATCGACGAGCTGCTGGCGACGCACGCCCACGGCTGGACCATCGACCGGATGCCTGCCGTCGACCGTGCGCTGCTGCGGATCGGCACCTGGGAGATCCTGTTCAACGACGACGTCCCGGACGCGGTCGCGGTCGACGAGGCCGTCGAGCTGGCACGCTCGCTGTCCACCGACGACTCTCCGACGTTCGTCAACGGGCTCCTCGGCAGGATCGTCGACCTGAAGCCGACGCTGCTCGCCTGACACGGCACGTACGACAAGAGCGCCACCCTCGGGTGGCGCTCTTTCGTTGTTCTGGGGTCAGACCCTCTGCTGCATCGAGAGCACGGGCGCCTCGCGTGGTCCCTGCGTCGGGACAGCGCGCAGCGTGCGCGCCGGGGGGACGACCGAGAGCACCCCGGTGGTGGGCCGCGGCCCACGGACGGGGATCCCCGGAGCGGCGCGGCCCAGGAAGTTGCCCTGGACGCGCGTGACGCCCATGGCGACGAGCGCCGTCAGCTGGTCGGGTGTCTCGACGCCCTCGGCGACGACCTCCAGCCCATGCGTCTGCGCGAGCGCGACGATCGCGCGGACCACGCCCTGACCACGCTCGGTCCCCATGTCGCGCACGAACGAGCGGTCGATCTTGAGCTGGTCGACAGGAAGCCGGGCGATGCGCGCCAGCGAGCTGTAGCCCGTCCCGAAGTCGTCCACGGCGATCTGGGCGCCGCGGGCGCGGAGCTCGGACAGCACGGGGATCGCTGACGTCGTGTGCACGAGGGCGCTCTCGGTGATCTCGAGCGTCAGGTGCTCCCAGAACGCGTCGCCCCAGGCAGTCTCGATCTGGGCGAGCGCGTCGGGCTCGGCGAGCTGTCGCGCGGCGATGTTGACTGCCACGGGCATCTGGAACCGCTCGAGCGCCTGACGGGCCTGGCCCAGCACCGACAACCCGATGGGCACGATGAGACCGGTCTCTTCTGCGAGCTCGAGCCAGTCGGCCGGCAGGATCATGTGGCCGTGGTGGTCCCAGCGGGCCAGCGCCTCGACCTGGACGATCTCGAGCGTGTGGGCGTCGACGATCGGCTGGAAGTAGGCGGTGAAGTGCCCCGCGGTCACGGCGGACTCCAGCGCCGCACGCTGCTGCCGCTGGGCTTCGACGCGGCGGCGCAGGACACGGTCGAAGACCCGGAAGCCCGCATGGGTGCGCTTGGCCTCGAGCATCGCCGTGTCCGCGTGCCGGACCAGGGCGTCGGCGTCGACGATGTCGCCGGGGAGCCAGGTAGCGACACCGACCGTCAGTCGGGCGGGTCGGCTGCCCACGCTGCGGTCGACGAACCCCTCGCGCAGGTTGCGGGCCAGCGCGACCAGGTCGACGTCGGACGGTGCACGTGACAGGACGACGACGAACTCGTCACCGCCGAACCGGCCGATGTAGGCCTCACGGTCCTGGAGCGCGGATCGCAGGTAGTCGGCGACGCGGACGAGGAGTGCGTCGCCGCTCGCGTGGCCGAGCGCGTCGTTGACGCCCTTGAACCCGTCGAGGTCGCAGTAGATCAGCGAGACGCGGGTGCGCTCGACGTTCGCCTGGTCCAGCACGTCCGAGAGGTGCCGCTCCACCGACCGGCGGTTCGGTAGCCGCGTCAGCGAGTCGGCGTAGGCGGTCGTCTGCAGACGCTCCGCGAGCTGGTAGCGCTCAGCGGCCGCGGAGACGATCTGTGCGAGGTCGATCAGGAACGCCCGCGCCTGCGCGGAGTGGTCCACCTTCTCGGAGCTGTACAGCTCGGTGACGAACCGGTCTCGCGCGATGGGGCGCAGCGACCCTTCGATGCTCGGGTCGGCGAGCACCGTGCGGGCCTCGTCGCGCGCACTCTCCAGCAGCGGGTCCGCATCCTTGACGAACCAGGCGGCGTTGGCCAGGCGTGCGACGGCGTCGCGCATCAGGTGCTGCAGCGCGGCGTTGTCCTGAGCGTCGCGGAGCCGGCTCAGCGCGACCACCTCGAGCGCGAGCGCGAGAGGGATCGCCCACAGTGCTCCGAAGATGCCACCGAGACCACGGTCGGGGGTGAGGACACCCGCGGTGAAGATCGCGAGCGACTCTGCTCCGGCCACCACGACGAGCGTCCCGAACCTGGTCAGTCGAGTCCGGCCGACGGCGACGACGACGTAGCCGACAACGATGATCGTGGGCACCAGCAGCAGCGCCTCGTTGAGCAGGTCCGGATCCACGGCGCTCGGCAGGAGCTCGTCGGGGACCCACCACACGACGGCGCGCACCGCGAACAGGCCACCCGCCGCCCAGACCCACACCCCGATGGGTGGGCCGCCCGCGATCGCCCGGGTAGCCGGGACGGCGAGGACGATGAACGTGGCGATGAGCTGTGCGTGGGCGAACAGGAGCGTGTCCTGGAACGTTCCGGGAAGCGTCAGGGCGTGCAGGCCACCGAGCGCGAGCACCAGGGACATGTTGAGCGACCACGTGAACGACCACGCGGCACTCAGGGGCCGCTCACCCCGCCACCACATCCACTGGAGCACGCAGAAGCCGCCCACCACTCCGGCAGCGAGCAGCTGGAGGATGGTGACCCACGTCGGAACGGATGCCAGCACGAACTGGACATCGTCACGCGGAGGCCTCCGGATGACGTGGCATCCGGGTGACGGACACACCATTCGCCCTGGCTGCGGTGTCCTCGGACACGGGCGGCGGGCTGCGATCATGTCCCCGTGACCACCGCTCCCGGCCCGGACGTGCCCCCGCATCGGCTCCCGCGGCGCACCATCACGTCCTACGCGATCGGCTCGGTGGCGACCGGTGGCTTCGGGACGCTGCCGGGACTGGTCCTGGCGTACTACCTCACGGACACCCTGGGCGTCGCGGCCGGTCTGGCAGGTCTCGTGGTCACCGTCCCCAAGCTGTGGGACGTGGTCATCGACCCGTTCATCGGCGCCCGGTCAGACACCTCGGCGGCTCGGCACGGGAGCCGCCGCAGCTTCCTGCTCACGGGCGCCCTGACGCTGCCGCTGCTGTTCGCTGCCGTCTTCGCCACTCCGCGCGCGCTCGAGGGCACGTCGGCGGCGGTATGGGTGGTGCTGGCGTTCGTCGCAGCCGCGACCTCGTTCTCGGTCTTCCAGGTCCCGTACATCGCCCTGCCCGCAGAGATCGCGCCCGACTACGCGTCGCGGACGCGCTTGCTCGCCCCGAGGATCGCCGTCCTCGCACTGGCGATCCTCGCCTTCGGCGCGGGTGGACCGTTGGTGCGAGACGCCGCAGGGGGCGGACGGGCCGGCTATGCGGTCATGGGCCTGGTGGGCGGTCTCACGATCGGCCTCGGGATGCTCGCGACCTGGTCGGGTGCACCTCGACGCGCGGAGGTCGCCTCCGCGAAGCCCGTCCGTACGCACGCCCAGGCCCGGGGCGAGGCGTTGCGGCTCGGGCTCGCCGCTCTGCGGGAGATTCCCGCGTTCCGGCTCCTGCTCGCAGCCTTCCTGCTGCAGGCGCTCGCGACCGGCGCGATGCTCGCCGGCGCGCAGTACGTCGCGACCTACACGCTGGGTGACGAGAACGCCGTGACGTTCCTCTTCGTCGCACTCGTCGCACCTGCACTCCTGGTCATGCCGGTAGGGACCAGGCTGGCCCGCCGGTTCGGCAAGAAGCGCTCGTTCATCGGTGCGTCCTTGCTGTTCAGCGTCGCCGCGCTCTCCCTGGTCCCGATGCGGTGGGCGCCCGGTGGGTGGGTCTACGCATCAGTCGCCCTGGCCGGGGTGGCCTACGCCGGGATGCAGCTCTACCCGCTCGCGATGCTCCCTGACGTGATCGCCGTCGACGCGCGGGAGCGGGGCGAGGACCGTGCCGGCGTGCTCGGCGGGGTGTGGACCGCGGGGGAGACGGCCGGGCTGGCACTCGGCCCGACGCTCGTGCTCGGCACGCTGGCCGTCACCGGGTTCGCCTCCAAGACCGTCGACGAGACGGTCACGCAGCCCGGCTCCGCTCTGACCGGGATATCCCTCGCGTTCTCGCTCCTTCCTGCTGCCCTCGCGCTGCTCAGCCTGGTACCCCTGTCCCGCTACCCGTTGTCGGCCGACGTGGTCGACCACACCACCCTGCTGGAGGCCCACCCGTGAGCACCGACCGCAGCTCCGGGCGGCCTGCCGCCGACGTCCTCGCCGACCTGGCGTCGTGGCGCGCGGGAGACCCCCCGACGCACGGGGGCCGGATCCTGTCGTACGTCTACGACCCTGGACGCGCCGACCTCGACGACGTGGCCGCCGACGCCGTCCGCATGTACATGCCCGTCAACGGGCTGGATCCCACCACGTTCGCGTCGGTCGCCGAGCTCGAGAGCCGCATCGTCGCGTTCGCCCGGGACGTGCTGCACGGCGACGAGCAGACGGTCGGGTCGGTGACGTCCGGTGGGACCGAGTCCTGCATGCTCGCGGTGAAGTCGGCCCGCGACCTCTGGCGCGCGACCCACGATCCGACCGACCGTCCGACGCTGGTCCTGCCGACGACCGCCCATCCGGCGTTCCACAAGGCTGCGCACTACCTCGACCTCGACGTCGTCGCGGTGCCTGTCGACCCGCGCACGGGTGCGCCCTCGGCCGCGGACGTCCTCGCCCGCGTCGACGAGCGGACGGCCCTGGTGGTCGTCAGCGCGCCCAGCTACCCGTTCGGTGTGATCGACCCGGTCGCCGAGGTCGCGGCCGCGGCAGGCGTCCCCGTGCACGTCGACGCCTGCATCGGCGGCTGGGTCCTGCCGTGGTGGGGCGGGATCGATCAGCCGTGGGACCTGGCGGTCCCGGGCGTCACGTCGGTCTCCGCCGACCTGCACAAGTTCGGCTACGCCCCCAAGGGTGCCTCCGTCGTCCTCTACCGCACCCGCGCCCAGCACCGCGCGCAGTACTTCGCCACGACGGCGTGGCCGGGCTACCCGGTGGTGAACCCGACGATGCTCGGCTCGCGCGGTGTGGGGTCGATGGCCGCCGCGTGGGCGGTCCTGCAGGTCCTGGGCACAGACGGGCTGCGGGATCTCGTCGGTGAGACCCGGCAGGCCACCGACGCGCTCGCCGTGGCCGTCTCGCAGATCGCGGGCCTTCGCGTCGTCGGCAACCCGACAGGCCCCCTCGTGGCGATCGCCACCGACGACGCGGCGGACCCCGCCGACCAGGTGGACCCGTTCCTCCTGATCGACGCGGTGCGCCGTCGCGGCTTCCTCCTGCAGGCGCAGCCGGCGATGACGCAGGGCGACGGCTCGGTTCTGCCACGCACCGCGCACGTGACGGTCACCCCCGTGACCCGGCGGGTGGTGGGCGAGCTCGTCGCGGCGCTCACCGCTGCCGCCGCTGAGGTCCGTGGCCTGCCGGCCGCCGCACCGGACCCGTCGCTGGCGAGCACGGTGCTGAGCGACGGCCTGCCCGACGACCTCGCGGTCGTCATGGCGACGCTCGAGGCGCTGCCGCCCGAGGTCGTGCAGCCCTTGCTCGTCGAGGTGCTCGCCGCCACAGTCGACCCGGCTCGGACGGCGCCTTCCGGGAGGTAGGGTGGCTGGTCGACAGACATTCCTTTAAGGCCCGTCCTGTGAGGCGGGGAAGGAGCTGCTGGATGAGCCCTGCCGTGCCCCTGGAAGAGTCCGACGACGAAGTCGGCAACCTCGTCCTCGGCCCCCCGGAGATCGCCCGGGCGCTGACGCGCATCGCGCACGAGATCCTCGAACGCAACAAGGGCGGCTCCGACGTCGTCCTGCTCGGCATCCCCACCCGTGGCCTGCCGCTGGCCCGGCGTCTCGCCGAGCGCCTGGAGGCGGTCGAACCCGGGTTGGACGCGTCGCGCCTGGTCGGGAGCCTTGACGTGACGATGTACCGCGACGACCTGGCCCACCACCCGACACGCACGATCGGTGAGACCGACATCCCCGGTGGCGGTCTGGACGGCAAGGTCGTCGTCCTCGTGGACGACGTCCTGTTCTCCGGGCGAACCATCCGTGCGGCGCTGGACGCGATCAGCGACCTCGGCCGCCCGCGGGCGGTCCAGCTCGCCGCACTCGTCGACCGCGGCCACCGAGAGCTTCCCATCCGGGCCGACTACGTCGGCAAGAACCTGCCGACCTCCACCACCGAGCGGGTGCGTGTCCTGCTTCAGGAGAGCGACGGCCGAGACGCCGTGCTCATCGAAGGAGGCACCCGATGAAGCACCTGCTGTCGACGGCCGACCTCACCCTGGCCGACGCCATCCGGATCCTCGACACCGCCGGGTCGATGGCCGCGACCCAGGGCCGGGAGATCAAGAAGCTGCCCACGCTGCGCGGCCGCACGGTCGTCAACCTCTTCTTCGAGGACTCGACCCGGACGCGCATCTCGTTCGAGACGGCCGCGAAGCGCTTGTCGGCGGACGTCATCAACTTCTCGGCCAAGGGGTCGAGCGTGTCCAAGGGCGAGTCCCTCAAGGACACCGCGCTGACGCTGCAGGCCATGGGCGCCGACGCGGTCGTCATCCGGCACCACGCGTCCGGCGCACCGCACACCCTCGCCACCAGCGGCTGGACCCACGGCGCCGTGATCAACGCCGGCGACGGGATGCACCAGCACCCGACGCAGGCGCTGCTGGACGCGTACACGCTCCGCCGGCACCTGTCGGGGCCTGGGGACGTGACGGGTCGCGACCTGACCGGGCTGCGCGTGGCGATCGTGGGGGACGTGCTGCACAGCCGCGTCGCGCGCTCCAACGTCCAGCTCCTGCACACGCTCGGTGCGGACGTCACGCTCGTGGCTCCACCCACGCTCGTGCCGGTCGGGGTCGAGGCGTGGCCGGCGAAGGTCTCGTACCACCTCGACGAGACGATCGCCGACGACAAGCCCGACGCCGTGATGATGCTCCGCGTGCAGCGCGAGCGGATGTCGAGCGCGGGCGGCGGGTTCTTCCCCAGCCCGCTCGAGTACACCCGCCGGTACGGGCTCGACGCTCGCCGGCTCGCCGCACTGTCGGACCACGCGATCGTGCTGCACCCCGGTCCGATGAACCGGGGCCTGGAGATCTCCGCCGACGCGGCCGACTCACCTCGCGCGGTGATCGTCGAGCAGGTCGCGAACGGTGTCGCCGTGCGCATGGCCGTCCTCTATCTCCTGCTGGCTGGTGGCGACGCCGCCCCGGCACGTCCGACGAACGACGAAGCGAAGGTGAACGCGTGAGGACCTACCTGCTGCGTGACGTCAGCCCGCTGGGCGACGGCACGACCGACGTCCTGCTCGCGGACGGAGTGATCGCCGCGATCGGCGCGGACGCCGAGGCCAAGGCCGGCGACCACCCCGTGATCATCGCCGGTTCGGGCCTCGTGCTGCTGCCCGGCCTGGTCGACCTGCACACGCACCTGCGTGAGCCGGGCCGTGAGGACGCCGAGACCGTGCGCAGCGGCACGCGAGCGGCCGCGATGGGCGGGTTCACGGCGGTGCACGCGATGGCGAACACGTCGCCCACCCAGGACACCGCGGGCGTCGTCGAGCAGGTCTGGCGGCTCGGTCGGGACGCGGGCTGGGTGGACGTGCGACCGGTCGGTGCGGTGACGGTCGGGCTCGACGGGGAGCGCCTCGCCGAGCTGGGCGCGATGGCCGAGTCGGCTGCGGCCGTGCGGGTGTTCTCCGACGACGGCAAGTGCGTGCACGACCCCGTGCTGATGCGCCGGGCCCTCGAGTACGTCAAGGCGTTCGACGGTGTGATCGCGCAGCACGCGCAGGAGCCACGGCTCACCGAGGACGCCCAGATGCACGAGGGAGTCGTCTCGGCGGAGCTCGGGCTGCCGGGCTGGCCTGCTGTCGCGGAGGAGGCGATCATCGCGCGTGACGTGCTGCTGGCCGAGCACGTGGGATCCCGCCTGCACGTCTGCCACCTGTCGACCGCCGGGTCTGTCGAGATCATCCGGTGGGCGAAGTCCCGAGGAATCGACGTGACCGCCGAGGTCACCCCGCACCACCTGATCCTCACCGACGAGCTCGCGCGCGGCTACGACCCGGTGTTCAAGGTCAACCCGCCGCTACGCACGCAGCGCGACGTCGAGGCCGTCCGGGCAGGCCTGGCGGACGGGACGATCGACATCGTCGCGACCGACCACGCCCCGCACACCCGCGAGGACAAGGACTGCGAGTGGGGCGCGGCCGCGTTCGGGATGACCGGCCTCGAGACCGCGCTCTCCGTCGTGCAGGAGACGATGGTCGACACCGGTCGCCTCACGTGGGCAGACGTGGCCCGAGTGATGTCCACGGCGCCGGCGCAGATCGGCCGGGTCAGCGACCACGGCCGACCGATCGCCGTGGGGGAGCCGGCCAACCTCGTGCTCGTCGACCCGGGCATCCGCCGTGTCGTCGTGCCCGAGGAGCAGGCGACGCACAGCACGAACTCGCCGTTCCGTGGTCGCGAGCTGGCAGGTTGCGTCATCGCGACGTGGCTGCGGGGCCGTGCCACGGTGATGGACGGGTCGGCGTGCGACGAGTCCGTGGTGGTGAGCTCTTGAGACCTGCCACCCTCGCGGTCGTCATCCTGATCGGGATGGTCGTCGTGGCCCTGCTGGTGATGCGGATGGGCTGGAACGCCCGCGCGCGCCGGACCATCCAGTTCGTGCCGTCGCTGCCTGAGGTCCCGACCGAGCTCGGTCGGTCGCTGCTCGGGCCGGTGGCGGTGGTCTACGTGTCGACCACGCGCTCCGGTGACTGGCTCGAGCGGATCACGGCACACGGGCTGGGCGCGCGGAGCCGAGCCGAGGTCGAGGTGTTCGACCGCGGCATCCGCGTGCTCCGTACAGGAGCACCTGACCTGTTCGTACCGACGAGCGCGCTGCGTGACGTGACCGTCGCCCCGGGGATCGCGGGCAAGGTGGTCGGTGGCGACGGCATCGTCGTCGTGACCTGGCTGGCCACGCCTGACGACCCCCGCGGCGTGGACACCGGGTTGCGCCCCCGCCACGCCGCCGACCGCGAACGTCTCGTCGACGCGATCGCACCACTCATTCGTCTGACCCCGGGGGCCACGGCCCCCGCGCAGGAGGAGAACTCATGACCCAGGCACTGCTCGTCCTCGAGGACGGCCGCACGTTCACGGGACGCCCCTACGGAGCACACGGCTCGACGCTGGGGGAGATCGTGTTCAACACCGGGATGACCGGCTACCAGGAGACGCTGACCGACCCGTCGTACCACCGCCAGATCGTCGTCATGACGGCGCCGCACGTCGGCAACACCGGCGTGAACGACGAGGACCAGGAGTCCGCCCAGATCTGGGTCGCCGGCTACGTCGTCCGTGACCCCGCTCGGCGCCCGTCGAACTGGCGCTCCGTGCGCACGCTCGATGACGACCTGGTGGCACAGGGGATCGTCGGCATCAGCGAGATCGACACGCGCGCCCTGACCCGGCACCTGCGTGAGCGCGGCGTCATGCGTGCCGGCATCTTCTCGGGCGACGCCCTGACGGGTCCCGACGGCGAACGTCGGCCCGAGCACGAGCTCGTCGCGCAGGTGCTGTCCGCACCCGCGATGGCCGGCGCGGACCTTGCAGGTGAGGTGTCCACCGACGTGGCGTACGTGGTCGAGGCCCTCGGCCCCGACGGGTCGCCCCTGGAGACGCCCGTCGCCACCGTCGCAGCGGTCGACCTGGGGATCAAGGCGATGACCCCGCAGCGTCTCGCCGAGCGCGGGGTGCGCGTGCACGTGCTGCCCGCGAGCTCGACGTTCGCGGACATCGAGGCGGTGTCTGCGGACGGTGTCTTCTTCTCGAACGGGCCAGGTGACCCGGGTGCCGCGACCCACGAGGTGGAGCTGCTGCGCGAGGTGCTGGACCACAGGATCCCGTTCTTCGGCATCTGCTACGGGAACCAGATCCTGGGGCGGGCGCTCGGCTACGGCACGTACAAGCTCGGATACGGCCACCGTGGCGTGAACCAGCCGGTCATGGACCGGCTCACCGGCAAGGTCGAGATCACCGCCCACAACCACGGCTTCGCGGTCGACGCACCGCTCGACGGGGAGTCGGTCGCGCCGCACGACGACGGCCGCTACGGCCGCGTCGTCGTCAGTCACGTCGACCTCAACGACGACGTCGTCGAGGGCCTGCGCGCGCTCGACCTGCCGGCGTTCTCGGTCCAGTACCACCCGGAGGCCGCGGCCGGCCCGCACGACGCCGCCTATCTCTTCGACCGCTTCCTCGACCTCATGACCGATCCCGCGAACGCACAGAAGAAGGGTGCCGCCTGATGCCCCGGCGCACAGACATCAGCAGCGTCCTCGTCATCGGGTCCGGCCCGATCGTCATCGGCCAGGCCTGCGAGTTCGACTACTCCGGCACGCAGGCCTGCCGCGTGCTCAAGGAGGAGGGCCTGCGGGTCATCCTGGTCAACTCCAACCCCGCCACGATCATGACGGACCCGGAGTTCGCCGACGCCACCTACGTCGAGCCGATCACGACCGAGGTCCTCACGACGATCATCGCCAAGGAACGCCCCGACGCGATCCTGCCGACCCTGGGCGGCCAGACGGCGCTCAACGCCGCGATCGCCCTGGACGAGGCGGGCGTGCTGGAGATGTACGACGTCGAGCTCATCGGCGCCAACATCGCCTCGATCCAGAAGGGCGAGGACCGCGAGCAGTTCAAGGAGGTCGTCGCTGTCTGCGGCGCGGAGAGCGCGCGGTCCGCGATCGTCCACACGATCGAGGACGCGCTGGCCGCTGTCGAGGACCTCGGCTACCCGGTGGTCGTGCGGCCGTCGTTCACCATGGGCGGCCTCGGGTCCGGTATCGCGTACGACGAGCCGGACCTGCGGCGCATCGTCGGCCAGGGTCTGCACTACTCGCCGACCACCGAGGTGCTCCTGGAGGAGTCGATCCTCGGCTGGAAGGAGTACGAGCTCGAGCTGATGCGTGACAAGAACGACAACGTCGTGGTCGTCTGCTCGATCGAGAACCTCGACCCGGTCGGCGTGCACACCGGCGACTCCGTCACGGTGGCACCGGCCCTGACGCTCACCGACCGTGAGTACCAGCGGCTGCGCGACATCGGCATCGCGGTCATCCGCGAGGTCGGCGTGGACACCGGCGGCTGCAACATCCAGTTCGCGATCGAGCCCTCCACGGGCCGCGTGGTCGTCATCGAGATGAACCCGCGCGTGTCGCGGTCCTCGGCGCTGGCGTCGAAGGCGACCGGGTTCCCGATCGCCAAGATCGCCGCCAAGCTGGCGATCGGCTACACGCTCGACGAGATCCCGAACGACATCACCGGGGGATCGACGCCGGCCTCGTTCGAGCCCACGCTCGACTACGTGGTCGTCAAGGTGCCGCGGTTCGCGTTCGAGAAGTTCCCGGCAGCGGACGACACGTTGACCACGACCATGAAGTCCGTCGGCGAGGCGATGGCGCTCGGCCGCAACTTCACCGAGGCCCTCGGCAAGGCGATGCGGTCGCTGGACAAGAAGGGCTCGACGTTCCACTGGACCGGCGACGTCCTGACCGGCGACGCCCTCGACGCGCTCACCGCGACCATCGGACGACCGACGGAGCACCGCCTCGTCGACGTCCAGCAGGTGCTGCGGGCCGGGGTGTCCCTGGAGACGGTCTACGAGCTGACCGGCATCGACCCCTGGTACATCGACCAGATCCAGCTCATCAACCAGGTGGCGGCCGACACGGCTGCCGCACCGGCGCTGACGCGTGACGTCCTCCTGCACGCCAAGCGGCACGGTCTGTCGGACGTGCAGGTCGCGACGCTGCGCGGCACCTCCGAGGACGCCGTCCGCGGTGCCCGGCACGCGGTCGGCCTGCGGCCGGTGTTCAAGACGGTCGACACGTGCGCGGCGGAGTTCGCCGCGAGCACGCCGTACCACTACTCGTCCTACGACGAGGAGACCGAGGTCGAGCCGCGCACCAGGCCGGCGATCCTCATCCTCGGCTCGGGTCCCAACCGCATCGGTCAGGGGATCGAGTTCGACTACTCGTGCGTGCACGCTGCGCTGGCGCTCAAGGACGAGTTCGAGACGGTCATGGTCAACTGCAACCCGGAGACGGTCTCCACCGACTACGACACCTCGGACCGGCTCTACTTCGAGCCGCTCACCTTCGAGGACGTGCTCGAGGTGTACCACGCCGAGCTGGCCGCGGGGCCGATCGCGGGCCTGATCGTCACGCTCGGCGGCCAGACGCCGCTGTCCCTCGCCCAGCGTCTCGCGGACGCCGGCCTGCCGATCCTCGGGACGTCACCCGCCGCGATCGACGCCGCGGAGGACCGGGGAGAGTTCGGCAAGGTCCTCGAGGCTGCCGGGCTCCCCGCGCCCGCGTTCGGCACGGCCACCACGCTGGCAGGCGCCCGCGACACCGCGCGTCGCATCGGATTCCCCGTGCTCGTGCGTCCGTCGTACGTGCTCGGTGGTCGCGGCATGGAGATCGTCTACGACGAGCACCAGCTCGACGAGTACGTCCAGCGCGCCCTCGACAACGCCGCCGACGGCGGACGTGCGGGCACGCTGTCGCCTCTGCTGATCGACCGCTTCCTCGACGACGCGATCGAGATCGACGTCGACGCGATCTTCGACGGCACCGAGCTTTTCCTCGGCGGCGTCATGGAGCACATCGAGGAGGCCGGGATCCACTCCGGCGACTCGGCGTGCACGCTGCCACCCGTCACGCTCTCGGTGAGCGAGCTCGAGCGCATCCGACTGTCGACCGAAGCCATCGCGCGCGGCGTCGGCGTCCGCGGCCTGCTGAACATCCAGTTCGCGCTGGTGTCCGACGTGCTCTACGTCCTGGAGGCGAACCCGCGGGCCTCGCGCACGGTGCCGTTCGTCTCGAAGGCCACCGGGGTCTCGTTGGCCAAGGCCGCGGCGCTCGTCATGGCCGGCCACTCGATCGCCGAGCTGCGCACGCGCGGCATCCTTCCGGTGGACGACGCGCGCGTCCTCGACCTGGGCTCGCCCGTCGCGGTCAAGGAGGCCGTGCTGCCGTTCAAGCGGTTCCGCACCAAGGAGGGCGTGGTCGTCGACACCGTGCTCGGTCCCGAGATGCGCTCGACGGGCGAGGTCATGGGCTTCGACGTGGACTTCCCGACCGCGTTCGCCAAGTCCCAGGAAGCGGCGTTCGGTGGTCTGCCCAGCGGCGGGCGTGCGTTCATCTCGGTGGCCGACCGCGACAAGCGCTCGATCGTCTTCCCGGTCAAGCGTCTGGCCGAGCTCGGCTTCGAGATCCTCGCCACGGAGGGGACCGCAGCGGTGCTGCACCGCAGCGGCATCACCTCGCGGATCGTGCGCAAGTACTCCGCGGGGCGTGGCGCCGACGGGGAGCCGACGATCGTGGACCTCATCACGACCGGCGAGGTCGACATCGTGGTCAACACCCCGTCGGGTCAGGGTGCGCGTGCGGATGGCTACGAGATCCGCGCCGCCACCACGGCAGCCGACAAGGCGATGGTCACCACCGTCCAGCAGCTCGGTGCGGCCGTCCAGGCGATCGAGGCGGCTCAGGCTGGACCGTTCCAGGTCACGAGCCTGCAGGAGCACGACGCGGCCGCGCTGGTCCGTCGGGAGGCCCGCGCCGCGGCCCGGGTGTCCGCATGACCTTCGGTCAGCGGCTCGCCGCCGCCACGGCGCAGCACGGTCCGCTCTGCGTGGGCATCGACCCGCACCCCGGCCTGCTCGCCGAATGGGGGCTGGACGACGACGTCGAGGGTCTGCGCCGGTTCGCGCTCACGGTGCTCGAGGGCGTCGGCGGGCACGTCGCGGCGGTCAAGCCGCAGGCGGCGTTCTTCGAGCGGCACGGGTCCCAGGGCGTCGCGGTGCTGGAAGAGGTCATCGCAGCGGGCCGGGACACCGGAACGCTCGTGATCGTCGACGCCAAGCGGGGCGACATCGGCTCGACGATGTCCGCATACGCGGACGCGTTCCTGCGCGACGGGTCCCCTCTCGCGGGTGATGCCCTGACGGTGTCGCCGTACCTCGGCTTCGGGTCGCTCGACCCCGCGGTCGACCTCGCGCTCGCGACCGGTCGCGGCCTGTTCGTCCTGTGCCTGACGTCGAACACGGAGGGCCAGGAGGTCCAGCACGCCCGGACGTCCGACGGTGTGAGCATCGCCGCACGCATGGCGTCGCGCGCCGCCGCCCTGAACGCGGACGCGAACCCGCTCGGCTCGATCGGTCTGGTGGTCGGCGCGACGGTCGGCGACGCCGCCGAGCGCACGGGCGTCGACCTGGACGCCGTCAACGGTCCGCTGCTCGCGCCCGGCGTGGGCGCACAGGGTGCCGGATCGCGTGAGCTGGCACGCGTGTTCGGTTCGGCCCGCCGGCTCGTGCTCGCGTCGTCGTCCCGAGCCGTGCTGGCTGCCGGACCGAGCCCAGCGGCCCTGCGCGCCGCAGGTCGGGCTGCGGCGGACGAGGCGGCGGCCGCGCTGGCTCTGTGAGCCTCGAGCCCCGCCGCGGTGGCGCGCCGCCGCAGGTCAGGCGCGGTGGTGCGCGACAGAGCGGATCATCCCCCCACGTTGCCGTTCACCAGGGGGGTCGCTAGTTTCGTTCCATCGGTCCCGCGTAGACGCGTGCTGGATCGCCAGCCCAACGACGAGAAGGTGACGCGCGTGGCACTCCCTCCGCTGACTCCCGAACAACGAGCGGCAGCGCTCCAGAAGGCGGCCGCCGCCCGGCAGGCTCGCGCCGAGGTGAAGAACCGCCTCAAGTACTCCCAGGGGACGCTCTCCGAGGTGATCGCGCAGGGACAGGCTGACGAGACGATCGGCAAGCTGAAGGTGCTTGCGCTCCTCGAGTCCCTGCCTGGCGTCGGCAAGGTCAAGGCACGTGCGATCATCTCCGAGATCGGAATCTCCGAGACGCGGCGTGTCCGTGGGCTCGGACCGCACCAGGTGAAGGCTCTCGTCGACCGATTCGGGTGACGCTGCCCGGTCCTGAGGCGCCGGTCGAGACCCGTCCCGTCCCCGCTCGAGGAGTGCTGCACCACCCATGACGACGACGCCCGCCCGGCTGACCGTTCTCGCCGGACCGACCGCCGTCGGCAAGGGGACCGTGTCCGCCGACGTCCGGTCCCGCTATCCCGAGGTCTGGCTCTCGGTGTCCGCGACGACGCGGTCACCCCGGCCGGGCGAGGTGGACGGGGTCCACTACCTGTTCCTGTCGGGAGACGAGTTCGACCGGATGGCTGCCCAGGGCGAGTTCCTGGAGTGGGCGGTCGTGCACAGCCAGAACAAGTACGGCACTCCCCGCCGGCCGGTCGAGGAACGACTGGCCGCGGGGGAGCCGGCCCTCCTCGAGATCGACCTGCAGGGCGCCCGGCAGGTGCGCGCCTCGATGCCCGACGCTCATTTCGTCTTCCTCGCCCCGCCGTCCTTCGAGGAGCTGGAACGGCGCCTCGTGGGGCGGGGTACCGAAGGATCCGAGGAACGCGCACGACGGCTGGAGACAGCGCGGGTAGAGCTCGCGGCGGCCACGGAGTTCGACCAGATCATCGTCAACGACGACGTGCACCGGGCCACCGACGAGCTCGTCCACGGCATGGGCATCCCGACCAGGTAGGATGGGGCTAGTCCCAACCCTTACGTAACGGGAGATCACCGTGTCCGGAACCGTCGCAGCCCCCACCGGCATCACCGACCCCCCCATCGACCGCCTGCTCGAGCGTGCCGACTCCAAGTACGCCCTGGTGCTCTACTCGGCCAAGCGCGCACGGCAGATCAACGCCTACTACTCGCAGCTCAACGAGGGCCTCCTCGAGTACGTCGGCCCGCTGGTCGACACGCGTCCCCAGGAGAAGCCGCTCTCGATCGCCATGCGCGAGATCGACGCCGGTCTGCTGACGTCCGAGGCCACCGAGGGCTGACCTGCCCGGATGCGTATCGTCCTCGGCGTCGCGGGCGGCATCGCCGCCTACAAGTCCGTGTTGCTGCTCCGGCTGCTGCGCGAGGCCGGCCACGACGTCCGGGTCGTGCCTACGCGCGCCGCGCTGGAGTTCGTCGGTCGCGCCACGTGGGAGGCTCTGTCTGCGCAGCCCGTGACGACCGACGTCTTCGAGGACGTCGACCAGGTCGCGCACGTCGCGGTCGGCAAGCAGGCTGAGCTCGTGATCGTGGCACCGGCGACCGCCGACCTGCTCGCCCGGGCCGCCACGGGCCAGGCGGACGACCTGCTCACCGCCACGCTGCTGGTCGCCCGGTGCCCTGTCCTTCTGGCGCCGGCGATGCACACCGAGATGTGGGAGCACCCGGCGACTGTCGCCAACGTGGCCACCCTCCGGTCTCGGGGCGTGCACGTGCTCGACCCCGTCGCAGGACGACTGACCGGAGCGGACACGGGCCCGGGTCGCCTGCCCGAGCCCGAGGCGATCGCCGAGGCCGCGTTCGCACTGGTCACGACGACGGTGCAGGACCTCGCCGGCCGCCGTGTCGTGATCTCGGCGGGCGGGACCCGGGAACCGCTCGACCCGGTGCGTTTCCTGGGCAACCGCTCGTCAGGCAGGCAGGGTGTCGCGCTCGCCCGTGCGGCGCGCGACCGTGGGGCCCACGTCACGCTCGTCGCCGCGAACCTGACCGTGCCGACGCCCGCCGGACTGGACGTCGTGCGCGCCGAGACCGGGGCCGAGCTGCGCGACGCGGTCCGCGCCGCCGCTAAGGACGCGGACGTCGTGGTCATGGCTGCCGCCGTCGCGGACTACCGCCCCCGGACGGCCGTGGAGACGAAGATCAAGAAGTCTTCCGACGGCTCCGCGCCGGTTCTCGAGCTCGTCGAGACGGTCGACATCCTGGCCGAGCTCGCGCACGAGCGTCTGCGCACGGACCAGGTCGTGGTGGGTTTCGCCGCCGAGACCGGTGACGCCCGCGGGTCGGTGCTCGAGCACGGCCGGGCGAAGGCCCTCCGCAAGGGTGCCGACCTCCTGGTCGTCAACGCGGTGGGCGAGGGGCGCGGGTTCGGTACCGAGGCCAACGACGTCACGATCCTCGACGGCACGGGTGAGTTCGTCGCCTCCGCGTCGGGTACGAAGGACGTGGTCGCGCACCGTGTCTGGGATGCGGTCACTGCCCGGCTCTGAGTCGGAGATCCTTCGCACGCCCACTACGCTGTCCGCCATGACCGAGCCCACCCTGCGCCTGTTCACGTCGGAATCCGTCACCGAGGGTCACCCGGACAAGGTCTGTGACCAGATCTCCGACGCGATCCTGGACGCGATCCTCGAGCAGGACCCGCAGGCGCGTGTGGCCGTCGAGACCATGGTCACCACGGGTCTCGTGCACGTCGCCGGCGAGGTCACCACGAGCGCGTACGTCGAGATCCCGCAGATCGTGCGCCAGGTCGTCCGGAGCATCGGCTACACCTCGTCGCACATCGGGTTCGACGGTGACTCGTGCGGCATCTCGGTCTCGATCGGGCAGCAGTCGCCGGACATCGCCGCCGGTGTCGACAAGGCGCTCGAGGTACGCGACGACACGTCCGACCTCGACCCGCTGGACCTCCAGGGTGCCGGCGACCAGGGCCTGATGTTCGGCTACGCGACCGACGAGACGCCGTCGCTGCTGCCGCTGCCGATCTGGCTCGCGCACCGGCTCGCGGAGCGACTGACCCTGGTCCGCAAGGAGGGCATCGTGCCCGGCCTGCGGCCCGACGGTAAGACGCAGGTCACCATCGGCTACGACGGTGACCGGGCGGTCAAGCTCGACACGGTCGTCCTGTCGACGCAGCACGACCCGGACGTCGTGCTGGAGACGCAGCTGCGTCCGGCGATCGCGGAGCACGTCGTCGCTCCGGTCCTCGAAGGGCTCGACCTCGACACGTCCGACTACCGTCTGCTGGTCAACCCGACGGGCAACTTCGTCGTCGGGGGCCCGCAGGGCGACGCCGGTCTGACGGGCCGCAAGATCATCGTCGACACGTACGGTGGCATCGCGCGCCACGGGGGCGGCGCGTTCTCCGGCAAGGACCCGTCGAAGGTGGACCGGTCGGCGGCCTACGCGATGCGCTGGGTGGCCAAGAACATCGTCGCGGCCGGCTTGGCCCGGCGCTGCGAGGTCCAGGTCGCCTACGCCATCGGCAAGGCGAACCCTGTCGGCCTGTACGTGGAGACGTTCGGTACCGAGACCGTCCCGGTCGATCGCCTGACCGCGGCGATCCGCGAGGTGTTCGACCTGCGCCCCGCGGCGATCGTGCGGGACCTGGACCTGCTGCGTCCGATCTACCAAGGGACTGCCGCGTACGGGCACTTCGGCCGCGAGCTTCCCCAGTTCACCTGGGAGCGGACCAACCGCGTCGCAGAGCTCCAGGCTGCGCTCGCCTGACCCGCGGGGCCCTTCTGCGCTGGGCGACCCGACGTCGACCGTGGGTCGCTGGTGATGGGATGGGCGGGTGGACGTGACGACGGATGGTGAGCAGCTCATGCTCGACGGGCTGCCCCGCCCGCGTCGTCGGTCCCGACCCACGACCATCGGAGCGCCGGTAGCCGAGACGCTGCCCGTCGCACGCGTGTGCGTCGACCTCCCTCCCGCGCACCTCGACCGGACGTTCGAGTACCTCGTCCCGGCCACGATGGCGGACACGGCCGTCCCCGGAACGCGGGTGAAGGTGCGGTTCGGCGGTCAGGACGTCAACGGGTACGTGCTGGAGCGGGTCGAGGAAGCCGACCACGACGGCGCGCTCACGCCCCTGCGCAAGGTCGTGTCCGCCGAGCCTGTGCTCTCGGCCGAGATCGCGCGGCTCGCCCGGGCGGTGGCGGATCGCTGGGCGGGGACGCTCGCGGACGTCGTGCGGCTCGCCGTTCCCGCCCGCCACGCCCGCGTCGAGGCGGAGGTCCCCGCCATCGCCGAGCGACCCGCCGGACCGACCTCGTCCGCGACGGCGTGGGCGCCCTACCGGGGCGGCCCCGCGTTCCTGTCGCACCTGACGGCTCGCGGCGCACCGCGAGCCGTCTGGTCTGCACTGCCCGGGCCAGCCTCCGACCGGTGGCCGGACGCGATAGCCCAGGCGGTCGCCGCATGCGTGCTGGGTGGCCGCGGAGCGCTCGTCGTCGTCCCGGACGCGCGGGACATCGACCGCGTGCTGCGCTCGTTGGCCGACGTCGGGATCCCGCTGTGGGTTCCTGGCGGCGGGGGCGGTGCGGTCCGGCTCGCAGCCGACGACGGTCCGGCGCTGCGGTACCGCTCGTTCCTGGCAGCCCTGAGAGGTCACGCCGACGTGGTCGTCGGGACGCGTGCGTCAGCGTTCGCGCCGGTGCGGGACCTGGGACTCGCGGTCGTCTGGGACGACGGAGACCCGCTGCACGCGGAGCCTCGGGCGCCGTACCCGCACGTCCGTGAGGTGCTGGCACTGCGTTCGGAGCTCGAGTCGTGCGCTCTCCTGGTCGCCGGGCACGGGCGCAGCGTCGAGGCGCAGGCGCTCGTGGAGAGCGGCTGGGCGCGCGAGGTGGCGGCAGACCGGGCGACCACCCGCCACCGCGCGCCGCGGGTGCAGGCCCTGACCTCGGTCGAGCTGGCCCGCGAAGGTCCCGCGGCGGCCGCCCGGCTGCCCGCACCCGCGTGGCGGACCGTCCGCGACAAGCTGGCGGACGGACCGGTGCTGGTCCAGGTGCCTCGCGCGGGCTACCTCCCCGCGGTCGCGTGCGGGCGCTGCCGGGCCTCGGCGCGTTGCGGTGAGTGTCACGGACCCCTTGGCCTGACGTCTGCGACCTCGGTGCCCACCTGCGGCTGGTGCGGCCGGCTGGCCACGGACTGGCGATGCACCGAGTGCGGAGCAGCTGCGCTCCGGTCGGTTCGGGTCGGGTCGGAACGGACCGCTGAGGAGCTCGGTCGGGCGTTTCCTGGTGTGCCGGTGCGCGTCTCCGGTGCGCGTGCTGCGGGCGGAGTACTGGCGAGCGTCAAGGACGAGCCGTCCGTCGTCGTCTCGACGCCGGGTGCCGAGCCGGTCGCACCCGGCGGTTATGCGGCCGCCCTGCTGCTGGACGCGTCGGTGAGCACCGCGGGCGCCGCGCTGCGGACCGGGGAGGACGCACTGCGCCGGTGGTTCACGGCCGCGTCGCTCGTCCGGTCCGCGCCCGACGGGGGAGTCGTGCTGCTCGTCGGTGACGCCGAGGAACGCGCGACGCAGGCGTTCGTGCGCTGGGACCCGGCCGGGTACGCATCGCGAGAGCTCGCCGAGCGGACCGAGCTGGCGCTTCCTCCCACGGTCCGGATCGCGTCGGTCACCGGCCCACGGGATGCGGTGGACGCGCTCGTCGCCCGCCTCGACGTGCCACAGCTGGAGGTGCTCGGCCCGGTGCCGGTCGAGGCGCGGGAGCAGTCGCTCGAGCCCGAGGTCCGTGCTCTCGCACGCGTCCCGCGTGCTCAGGGCGCCGCTCTGGCACGATCCCTCGCCGCGTCCCTGGCGGTCCGGAGCGCGCGTCGTGAGGGTGGCACGGTGCGTGTCCAGCTCGACCCGGCGGACCTCGGATGACGCTCGACGCGGTGGTCTTCGACCTGGGGCAGGTCCTGGTCCGCTGGGACCCGTACGGGCCGTTCGTCGGCCGGATGGACCGCGAGGACGTCGAGGCGTTCTTCGAGGACATCGACTTCCCCTCGTTCAACCACCACCAGGACGCAGGACGGCCGTGGGCCCAGGCGCGCGCCGAGGTGCTCGCGCGCTTCCCGCAGCACGTGGCGGCCCTCGACCTGTACGTGCACCACTTCGCCGACGCCCTGCCCGGCCCTGTGCCCGGGTCGGAGAGGCTCGTGCGGGACCTGCTGGACGCCGGTGTGCGCGCGCTGGGCCTGACCAACTGGTCCTCCGAGACGTTCCACCTCGCGGAGCCTGCAGCTCCGGCCGTCGGGCTGCTCGAGGACGTGCTCGTCTCGGGTTCCGTCGGGCTCGCCAAGCCGGACGAGCGGATCTTCCGGATGCTGGTCGACCGGTTCGACCTGACGCCCGAGACCACGCTCTTCACCGACGACTCGCCCACGAACATCGAGGCTGCTGCCCGCCTGGGCCTGCAGACAGTGACGTTCACCTCGGCGCAGGACCTGCGTCGCGAGCTCGTCTCGCGCGGGGTCGCGCTGCCGCGCACCTAAGATCGGGGCCATGCGACTGCTCTTCGCCGGAACCCCCGCGGCCGCGGTGCCGTCGCTCGAGGCTCTCCTGGGATCCCGTCATGAGGTCGTCGCGGTGCTCACCCGCCCGGACGCCCGGTCGGGCCGTGGACGCACCTCCGGGGTCAGCGCAGTGAAGGCGCGCGCACTCGAGGCGGGCCTCGAGGTGCTCACGCCCGACAAGCCGCGCGACGAGGCGTTCCAGTCCAGGCTCGCCGAGCTGGCCGTCGACGCCGCTCCGGTCGTCGCGTACGGCGCCCTGATCCCGCCGGCGCTGCTGGACGTCCCGGTGCACGGCTGGGTCAACCTGCACTTCTCGGTGCTGCCGGCCTGGCGGGGTGCGGCGCCCGTCCAGCACGCGCTCATCTCGGGCGACGACGTGACGGGCGCTTCGACGTTCCGGCTCGAAGCAGGCCTGGACACCGGGCCGGTCTACGGGTTCCTGACCGAGACGATCCGTCCGCGCGACACGGCGGGAGACCTGCTCGACCGGCTCGCCGTCGCCGGTGCCGGACTCCTCGTCCAGACGCTCGACGCCATCGAGGACGGGATCCTCAGCCCCGTCGCCCAGGGAACCGACGGCGTCAGCCACGCCCCGAAGCTCGAGACGGAGGACGCCCGCGTGCGCTGGTCTCAGCCGCCGCACGCCGTCGACCGCCGCATCCGCGGCTGCACGCCCGCACCCGGTGCGTGGACCACGTTGCCGGACGGCACTCGCCTCGGCCTGGGACCGGTGCTCGGCGCACCCGACGTCACGGACCTGACGCCCGGTGAGGTTCGCGTCGGAAAGCGGGACGTGCTGGTCGGCACCGGCGGCCACGCGGTCAGGCTCGGCGAGGTGACGCCGCAGGGCAAGCGACCCATGGCTGCGGCCGACTGGGCTCGCGGAGCACGGCTCGGCACAGCAGTCGTCCTCGGGGGCGCAGCGTGACCGCCGACGACCGCCGGGACGCCACCGGGCGGCAACGCGGCTCCGCACGCGCGCAGGGCCGGACCCAGCGCTCGACGTCAGCGCCGTCGCAGCGACGCAAGGGCAGCGACGCGGCACGAACCGCCGCCTACGACGTCCTGCGTGCCGTCGCCGGCACCGACTCGTACGCGAACCTGGTCCTGCCGCCACTGCTGCGCGAGCGCCGGATCGACGCCCGCGATGCCGCCTTCGCCACGGAGCTCGCCTACGGCACCCTGCGCCTGCAGGGCAGGTACGACGCCATCATCGGGTTGGCCGCCTCACGGCCGACCGACAAGATCGACCCCCCGGTTCTCGACGTGCTGCGCCTGGGCGCGCACCAGCTGCTCGGGATGCGCGTGCCCGCCCATGCGGCGGTGTCCGAGACGGTGGGCCTGGCGCGCGAACAGCTGGGCACCGGCGCGTCCCAGTTCGTCAACGCGGTCCTGCGGGCGATCGGCCGCGAGCCGCTCGAGGTCTGGGAGGGGCGGATCACGGACGGCACCGACGAGCTCGGTGCCCTTGCTGTGCTCCAGAGCCATCCGGTGTGGGTCGTGCGCGCGCTGCGTGAGGCGCTCGTCGGTCACGGCAGGTCGGCGGACGAGATCGAGGAGCTGCTCGTCTCGGACAACGTCGCGCCGCACGTGACGGTCGTGGCTCGGCCCGGCCTCGCGGCGGCGGACGAGGTCCTGTCGGACTCTCCGGGGTCCACCCGCGGCGCGCTCGCACCGACCGCCGTCGTGCTCGCCGGCGGCGACCCCGCCGGCCTGCCGAGCGTGCGCGACGGGCGCTCCGGTGTGCAGGACGAGGGCAGCCAGCTGGTCGCGCTCGCGCTCACCGCGGTACCGGTCGAGGGTCGCGATGACCGGTGGCTCGACCTGTGCGCCGGTCCGGGTGGCAAGGCGGCGCTGCTGGCGGCGGTGGCGGGGGAGCGCGGTGCTTGCATCGTCGCCAACGAGCTGCAGCCGCACCGCACGCAGCTGGTCGAGCAGGCGCTGCGCGCCGTACCCGCCGACGCGGTCGAGGACGTGCGGACCGGCGACGGCCGCGCTCTCGGAACCCAGGAGCCCGACTCGTTCGACCGGGTCATGGTCGATGCGCCGTGCACAGGACTCGGCGCCCTGCGTCGGCGCCCCGAGGCCCGGTGGCGGCGCAGCCCGTCCGACCTGGCCGCGCTGAGCGCCCTGCAGCGTGAGCTCCTCGTCTCGGCACTGCGTGCGGTTCGTCCTGGCGGCGTCGTCGCCTACGTGACGTGCTCACCGCACCTCGTCGAGACCCAGCTCGTCGTCAAGGACGCGTTGCGGGCGGCCGGTCGAGACGGACTGTCCGTCGAGCAGATCGACGCCCAGGCGGTGGTCCGTCAGGTCGCGGGCGGCGAGGTCGACCTGCCCGAGGGTCGGCTGGACGTCCAGCTCTGGCCGCACGTGCACGGTACCGATGCCATGCACCTGACCCTTCTGCGGCGCAGGACGTAGGCCCTGACTAGGCTGCTCACGTGCCTGCGCTGATCAACCCGAGCATCCTGTCCGCGGACTTCGTCAACCTCGAGCGCGACCTGGCAGCGATCGCCGCCGCCGACTACGTGCACGTCGATGTCATGGACAACCACTTCGTCCCGAACCTGACGCTCGGCCTGCCGATCGTGCGCCGGATCGCGGAGGTGTCGCCGGTTCCGCTGGACGTGCACCTCATGATCGAGGACGCCGACCGCTGGGCCCCGGAGTACGCGGCTGCCGGTGCGGCGTCCGTGACCTTCCACGCCGAGGCCACGCAGGCCCCCGTGCGGCTGGCCCGCGAGCTGCGGTCGAACGGTGTTCGCGCGGGCATCGCACTGCGGCCGGCGTCGCCGGTCGAGCCGCTCCTGGACCTGCTTCCCGAGTTCGACATGGTGCTCGTCATGACCGTCGAGCCGGGGTTCGGTGGTCAGTCGTTCATCGAGGGGATGCTGCCGAAGATCCGGCGGGCCCGTCAGGCGATCCAGGAGTCGGGTTCCTCGACGTGGCTCCAGGTGGACGGCGGGGTCGCCCGTGACACGATCGGGCGCATCGCGCAGGCGGGCGCGAACGTCTTCGTCGCCGGCTCGGCGGTCTACGGGGCAGCCGACGTCGCGGGCGAGATCGCGGCGCTCCGCCAGCTCGCGGAAACGCTTGCGGCTTGAACCGAAATCCCGACCCTGCGTGTCCGGATTTCGGACGGGAATGTCTCGTGTGGCATGATCGTTGGCGCAGTACGAACACACATACACGTGCTCCGGGGTCGGTGTAATTCCGAGCCGGCGGTGACAGTCCGCGACCCGACCGGTCCGCAAGGACCGGGCGGTTGACCTGGTGGAACTCCAGGACCGACGGTGAAAGTCCGGATGGGAGGATCACGTGGCGGCGCCTGTGCGCCGTGGTAGCGGGACTCTTCCTGCCGCCCTCACCCCGGAGCCGACGCGCCCGGAGGTGAGCATGTCCCGCACGGAGGTCGAGCGCGTCGCTCCCGCCGAGCTGTCTGCGCTCCGGCACGCGTTGGCGATCGCTCGCCGCGGCCCGTCGAACGGCCCCAACCCGCGCGTCGGCGCGGTTCTGCTGAGTCCTGAAGGTGAGGTCCTCGGCGAGGGGTGGCACCGTGGTGCGGGAACCCCGCACGCCGAGGTCGCCGCCCTCGTGGACGCCGCGGCGCGCGGGAGCGACACCGCCGGCGCCACCGCGGTCGTGACGCTCGAGCCGTGCAACCACACCGGCCGCACCGGTCCGTGCTCGGAGGCGCTGATCGCCGCCGGCATCGGACGCGTCGTCGTCTCGGTGGCCGACCCGAACCCTGTGGCCGCAGGTGGAGCACAGCGGCTCCGGGATGCGGGCGTCGACGTCCAGACCGGCGTGCTCGCAGACGAGGGCCGCGAGCTGCTCGGTGCGTGGCTGCCGTCCGTCGAGCGTGGTCGACCGTTCGTGACGCTCAAGCTGGCCACCTCGCTCGACGGCCGGGTCGCCGCGGCCGACGGATCCAGCCGGTGGATCACGTCCGAGGTCTCACGACGCCACGCGCACGACCTGCGGGCCGAGGTGGGTGCGATCGTCGTCGGGACGGGAACGGTCCTCGCCGACGACCCCTCGCTCACCGCGCGCAACGCCGCGGACGAGCTGCACGGGCAGCAGCCCTTGAGGGTGGTCGTCGGCCACCGTCGGGTCCCGCCGGGGGCACGACTCCACGGGCCGGGCGGCGAGCTGCTCACCGTGCAGTCCCACGATCCTGCCGCGGTGCTCGCGGTGCTCGCGGAGCGCGAGGTGCGGCATGTGCTCGTCGAGGGCGGCCCGACGCTGGCCGCGGCGTTCGTCCGGGCCGGGCTCGTCGACGAGGTGCATGCCTACGTCGCACCGGTCCTGCTGGGAGCCGGACCGCCCGCACTGGCCGACCTCGGTATCGCGACCATCGGTGACGCCGTCCGGCTGACCACGCGGTCCGTGCTTCCGCTCGGCCCGGACGTCCTGATCGTCGCCACCCCAGAACCGACCAGCACCAGCAGCAAGGAGCACTGATGTTCACCGGAATCGTCGAGGAGATCGGCACTGTTGTCGAGATCACCAGCAGCGGGTCTCTCGAGCAGGGACCCCAGGACGCCCGCCTGCGCGTGCGCGGCGCGCTCGTCGTCTCGGACGCCCGCCTCGGAGACTCCATCAGCGTGTCCGGCGTCTGTCTCACGGTGACCGAGCTGCCGGGTGACGGCACGTTCTGGGCCGACGTCATGCCCGAGACGCTGCGCCGAAGCGCGCTGGAGGACCTCGGCGTGTCCAGCCCGGTGAACCTCGAGCGCGCGCTGGCCGTCGGCGGCCGGTACGGCGGGCACGTCGTCCAGGGACACGTCGACGGCGTCGGGACCATCCTGAGCCGCACGCCCGGACCCCGCTGGGACGACATCGAGATCGGCCTCGCGCCCGAGCTCACCCGGTACATCGCCGAGAAGGGCTCGATCGCCGTCTCCGGCATCTCGCTGACCGTCACGCACGTCACCGACGAGTCGTTCGGTGTCTCACTCATCCCCACGACGCTGGAGGCGACGACCCTCGGCACCCTGGCACCCGGCGCACGGGTGAACATCGAGGTCGACGTCCTGGCCAAGTACACCGAGCGGTTGCTGTCGTCGGCGGGGGTGCTGCGATGAGCATCCGTCTCGGCACCGTCGAGGAGGCGCTCGAGGCGCTGCGCCAAGGCCGTCCGGTGCTCGTCGCCGACTCGCCCGACCGCGAGAACGAGGCCGACGTCATCCTGGCAGCACAGTCCGCGACGCCCGAATGGGTCGCGTGGACCATCCGGCACTCGTCGGGGTACCTGTGCGCACCGATGACGGCATCGCGTGCGGACGCCCTCGACCTGCCGCTGATGGTCCCGCACAGCCAGGACCCTCGACGGACCGCGTACACGGTCACCGTCGACGCGGCCACGGGCGTGAGCACCGGTATCTCGGCCGCTGACCGAGCACGCACGCTGCGGGTGCTCGCCGACCCGGCGTCGGGCCGCGAGGACCTCATCCGCCCGGGGCACGTGCTTCCCCTGCGCGCCGTCCCCGGTGGTGTGCTGCACCGCGCGGGACACACCGAGGCTGCCGTCGACCTGTGCCGGCTCGCCGGTCTGGAACCCGTCGGCGCGATCGCGGAGCTGGTCAACGACGACGGGACGATGACCCGGCTCGACGACTCCTCCGCGCTGGCCGAGGCCGAGGGTCTCGTGCTCCTGACCATCGAGGACATCGTCGCGTGGCGGACCAGCCACGGTGACGACGTGACCAACGAGGTCGCCGTCGCCGCATCGCCGCGCGAGCGGGTGCACGCCACGCACACCGCGTACCTGCCCACGAAGCACGGGGAGTTCCGCATCCACGGCTACCGCGACCTCCGGACCGGTGCCGAGCACGTCGCACTCGTCCCCACGGGTGGCCTGGCCGAGCAGCCGGTGGTCCGGGTCCACTCCGAGTGCCTGACCGGGGACGCGTTCGGGTCTGCCCGCTGCGACTGCGGCCCGCAGCTCGACGCGGCGCTCGAGCTCGCCTCCGCACAGGGCGGTGCGGTCGTCTACCTGCGCGGGCACGAGGGTCGCGGCATCGGCCTGCTGGCCAAGGTGGCCGCCTACGCGCTGCAGGACGAGGGCCGGGACACCGTCGAGGCGAACCTCGACCTGGGCTGGCCCGCGGACCGGCGCGAGTACGGCGCGGCCGCTGCGATCCTGACGGATCTGGGAGTCAGCCGGATAAGCCTCCTGACCAACAACCCCGCCAAGGTCGCCGGCCTGCGCGCGCACGGCATCGACGTCGCCGAGATCCACAGCCTCGAGGTCGGGCGCACGCCTCAGAACGAGGCGTACCTGCGCACCAAGGCCACGTCGATGGGCCACCTGCTTCACCTGCCCGTGGGCACGGAGCGCGAGCCCATCGCCGTGGCACCCGTCCGTGCGACGCCGGCGACGCCCGGGGCGGACCACGAGGACCACGCATTCGAGAACCTGGAGGACCTGGTATGAGCGGTGCCGGAGCACCCACCCTGACCGTCGACGGGACCGGCCTGAGGGTCGTCGTCGTGGCCGCGAGCTGGCACACCGTCGTGATGGACGGCCTGCTCGCCGGTGCGGAGCGCGCCTTGACGGCCGCTCATGTGTCCGACGTGACGATCGTCCGTGTGCCGGGCACCTTCGAGCTTCCTGTGGCCGCCCAGGTCGCTGCGGAGAACGGTGCCGACGCGGTGGTCGCCCTCGGCGTCGTCATCCGCGGCGGAACGCCGCACTTCGAGTACGTGTGCCAGGGGGCGACGCTCGGGCTCACGGACGTCGCCATCCGCACCGGGGTCCCGGTGGGGTTCGGTGTCCTGACGTGTGACGACGATGCCCAGGCGCTGGACCGGGCAGGCTTGCCCGGCTCGCACGAGGACAAGGGCGCCGAGGCTGCTGAGGCCGCGGTCGCCACCGTGGTCGCGCTGCGCGGGCTGCGCCCTGGGACGTCTAGAGTGCGCGCGTGAAGACCTTCGACGCACTGTTCGCCGAGCTGACGGAGAAGGCGACCAGCCGTCCCGCCGGCTCACGTACCGTCGCCGAGATCGACTCGGGTGTCCACGGCATCGGCAAGAAGGTCGTCGAGGAAGCCGCCGAGGTCTGGATGGCCGCCGAGTTCGAGTCGGACGAGCGGACGGCCGAGGAGATCTCCCAGCTGCTCTACCACCTACAGGTGCTCATGATCGCGCGCGGACTGACGCTCGACGACGTGTACGCGCACCTCTGAGACCCGAGGACCCGCTGTGCTGAGGATTGCCGTCCCGAACAAGGGATCCCTGTCGGAGCCTGCCGTCGAGATGCTCAAGGAGGCCGGCTACAAGCAGCGCCGTGACTCGCGTGAGCTCGTCCTGCCCGACCCGGACAACGACGTGGAGTTCTTCTTCCTGCGCCCGCGCGACATCGCGGTCTACGTCGGAGCGGGCACGGTCGACGTCGGGATCACCGGACGCGACCTCATGCTGGACTCGGAGTCCGCGGCGGTCGAGCACCTGCCGCTCGGCTTCGCCCGCTCGACGTTCCGGTTCGCCGGTGCGGCGGGGGAGTGGACCGCCGTCGAGCAGGTCGGGGGCCGCCGGGTCGCGACGAGCTACCCCGTGCTGGTCCGCTCGTACCTGCGCTCCCTCGGCATAGAGCCGGCCGGTGTGGTGCGTCTCGACGGTGCGGTCGAGTCGGCGATCAAGCTCGGTGTCGCCGACGTGATCGCCGATGTGGTGGAGACCGGCACGACGCTGCGCGCCGCGGGCCTGGAGATCTTCGCCGAGCCGATCCTGCGGTCCGAGGCCGTCCTGGTGCGCAGGTCCGACGTGGACGAACCTGCGGGCCTCGACGTGCTGACCCGGCGCATCCAGGGCGTCCTCACCGCGCGCGAGTACGTGCTCATGGACTACGACGTGCCTCTGGATCTCGTCGACGCCGCAGTCGCGATCACACCCGGGCTCGAGTCGCCGACCGTGTCCCCCTTGCACAACCGGGACTGGGCGGCCGTCCGGGCGATGGTGCGCCGCGACCAGACCAACCGGGTGATGGACTCGCTGTACGACATCGGCGCCCGCGCCATCCTGGTCACCTCGATCCACGCGTGCCGGCTCTGAGCGGAACCGACGTGGCGTCGTACCGGACGTTCCGCCCACGCGCCGCGCGGGTGGTGACGCTCACCCTGGCGGTCGTGGTCCTCACGCTGGCGGGGCTGCTGATCGCCTTCATGCCTGGCTTGAACACGGGTGACCGGGTCGGCTTCGCGCTCGTCGCCTTGATGATCGCGGCGTTCTGCTGGCGGCAGGGAACGGTCCGTGCGCGCGTGGATGACAACGGCGTCACCGTCCGCAACCTCGTCTACACGCGGCGGCTCGAGTGGGCGGAGATCGTCTCGGTGCGCTTCGGCTCCGGACGACCGTGGGTCCAGCTCGACCTGTCTGACGGCGACACGCTGGCCGTCATGGGCATTCAGCGCGCAGACGGCCAGTACGCGCAGGCGGAGGCCCGGCGCCTGGCGACGCTGGTCGCGCAGCACACCGAGACGCCGCGGGACGACTGACGTGGAGATCGAGGTCGACGGCGAGCGGTTCTCGGTGACCGAACGCGGGTGCGGCACGTACGACGCCTCGTGGCTCACGGGCCCCAACCCGGGCTACGGATTCTCCGTCTCGGGCCGAACCCATGGCGAGGGCGTCGGGTACGCGGCTCGCCGGCTCGGCGACCAGGAGCTCGTCGACCAGATCCGCAGCTTCCTCGCGCAGGTGGACCCCGTGACCGGCTTCATGGAGTGAGGTCGTCCAGGCGGACAGCATGCACACCCGCCGCGGCGGCGGTCAGGAATGCGGCGGGGTCCGCGTCGAGCCCTCGGCCCATCGTCGAGAGGCGGACCGGTGAGCCCCCCAACGCGCTGAACAGGTCTGCCCCGACGGGGACGCGCACCAGGCGGTGCCGAGACGACAGCGCCGCGGCCTGGTGGTCGATCCGGTGGCCGAGCCCGTCGAGCGGACCCGGGTCGAAGACGGGCACGACGACGTCGGCGGCCGCGAGCGCGACGCGGCCATAGGCGGTGAGCGAGTGGTGCGAGACGCCAAGGTGCCGCTCGCGTTCGTCGGCACCTGAGACCCGCAACGAGGCGACCGGACGGCCACCGAGTGCCGCCGCGGCGTTCACGGCCTCGCCCGCGGCGACGCCCGAGAATCCCCAGCGCGTGCCGGTGCCGAGGTTCCCGGGTCCTTGTGCGACCACCACGACGTCGGCGCCGACGACGTGTCGTGCCGCGAGCAGCCCGGTGTGCACCGTGACCGCCTCGAGGTCACCGCCGAACGCCTGCCCGGTGGTGATGCACGCGTCGATCCAGCCGGCATCGCGCAGGCCCGCGACCGCGCGGGAGAACCAAGCCGCGAGGGCGCCGCCGTCCGTCATGACATAGGCGACCCGGGGCGGTGCCGCGCCGGCACGCGCGGCAGCGAACCGAGCACCGGCCACGATCGCGGGGAGGGCGGAGTGCAGGTCCGCGACGACGACCGGCAGACCGTCGAGGTCGTCCGCGTCACGCAGGACCTCGTGGTGCGGCGACTCCTGGTCGTCGACGCCCAGCACCATCGCCTGCAGCGGCGTGTACCGGGCCTTGACCAGGTGACCGGGACCGTCCGAGGGATCTGCGGGAAGGTTGTCGGGGCGTGCGACGACGAGCGCGTACCCACCCGTGCCGAGCCCGCGGGCGAGCGCCGAGACGTTCAGCAGGACCCGGTCGCCGATCACGGGAGAGCCGACGAGCGCCGGGTAGGCGAGCGCTCGCACGGTCCCACCTGCGGGGATCGCGCCCACGGGCGACTCCAGCTCGACGGTCATCTCGGCGGCGCCCGACCACGTTGATCCGAGCGACACCACGGTTCCCGCACGCCACGTGATCACGCGCCCACGCTACCGGCCACTACGGTTGTCCTCGATGGCCGCTCAGATCGCCCCTGCCGAGCGCCTGCTCAACCTCGTCATCGCCCTGGTCAACACCGCGGGCCGGATGACGAAGGAGCAGGTGCGCACAAGCGTCGCCGGTTACCAGGAGGCACCGTCCGACGACGCCTTCGAGCGGATGTTCGAGCGCGACAAGGACACGCTGCGTGACCTCGGCATCCCGATCCTGACCATCACGGACGCGGGCCACGGCGACGACATCGGCTACCGGGTGGACCTCGACGCCTACGCGCTGCCCCCGCTCGACCTGACGGCCGCCGAGCTGGGTGTGCTGGCCATGGCGGCCCAGGTGTGGCAGGACCAGGCCGTCCGCGCGGACACGTCCCGCGCGCTCACCAAGCTCAGGGCCGTCGGCGAGGGCGTCGAGTCGACGGACCTCGTCGCGGGTCTCGCGCCCCGCGTCCGGGCGGGGGGCGGCGCGTTCAGCCCGCTGGTCGACGCGGTCCAGGCACGCCAGCCGGTCCGGTTCAGGTACCGCGCCGCGACGACCGGCGAGGTGCGCGACCGGGTCGTGGAGCCGTGGAAGCTGCTGGCCCGCCGCGGCGGCTGGGTGCTCGTCGGGCTGGACCGGGAGCGCGGTGCGAGCCGGTCGTACCGGCTGACCCGCATCGAGGGCTCCGTGCGCCCCGCGGGCGAGCCCGGCTCGTTCGCGGCGCCGTCACCCGACGCCATGGCGGAGGCTCTGCGTGCCTGGGGAGGCGGACCGGAGACGATTGCGACACTCGCGATCCTGCCGGAGCGTGCCAGCGCTGCACGCGTCCGCGCGGTGCCTGCCCCCGTCGACGCCCCGGACTGGACCGCGGACCCGGCGACGGCCCCGCTCCTCACCAACAGGGAGCTGGTCCACGTGCCGTACCGCGCCGAGTGGGAGCTCGCCGAGGAGCTCGTGGGCTACGGTGCGGCCGTCGTCGTGCTCGCACCGGCGAACTTGCGCGACCATGTGCTGCACCTGCTGCGCACGGCCGCGACCCTCGACCGGACCAGCGACACGGAGGTCACCGTCGATGGCTGAGCGCGCCAGTGACCGGCTCCTGCGGATGCTCGGCATGATCACCTACCTCGACCGTCACGAAGGCGTGTCGGTCGAGGAGATCGCGGACCAGTTCGGCGTCACCACCCACCAGGTGATGTCGGACATCGACACGCTCTGGGTCACGGGGACCCCCGGCTACTACCCGCACGACCTGATCGACTTCGATGCGGCGTCCTACGAGCAAGGTGTCGTCCGCTTGACGGAGTCGCGCGGGATGACGCGACCGTTGCGTCTGGGTGCTCGGGAGGCCGTTGCGCTGGTGGCCGCACTTCGAGCGCTGGACTCGGCGCTGGGTTCGGCGATGGACCCCGAGCGGGCGGCCGTCCTGCGGTCCGCGCTCGGGAAGCTGACTGCGGCGACGGGCGATGCCGCCGCTGCGGTGGACGTCCGGCTGTCCGTGGACGCCGCACCCGAGGTCGCCTCCGCGGTGGCGACAGCGCTGCAGGAGGGACGACGCCTGCACCTTCGCTACGTGAACGCGGCGGACATCACCACGGAACGCGACGTCGACCCCATCCGCCTGGCCACCGACGACGAGCGGACCTACCTGCTCGCGTGGTGCCTGCTGGTCGACGGCGAGCGCCTGTTCCGCATCGACCGTGTGCTCGCCGCGCGCGTCCTGGACGAACCGAGCCTCGTGCACCCCGTGAGCGACCAGGCGCACCTGTTCGCGCCCGGGCCGGAGGGGGAGCTGGTCACCCTGCACCTGACGAGCCGCGCACGATGGGTCGCCGAGACGGCGCCCGTGGAGGTCGTCCGCAACCACGACGACGGCTCGTTCGAGGTCGACCTGCGGATCGTGCAGGAGTCGTGGCTCCGTCACGTCGTGCTGCAGGTCGCCGACGACGTCCTCGACGTGAGGCCGCGTCGGGTGGCCGAGGAGGTTGCGGCGTCCGCTCGAGCCGCACTTCGGGCCTACGGCGCGCTCGCCGGGTCGGAGGCCTGAGATGCTGTGGTTCTCGGTGTGGACGGTCCTCGTGCTGGCGACGCTCGTGGGTGCCTTCTTCGTCGGCCGCCGGCTGTGGCGCTCGGGCGTGGCACTGGCCAAGGAGCTGGGGCGCGCCGCCGAGGTTGCGGAGCGGCTCGCCGTCCGGGTCGAGGAGCTGCAGGCCGCGCAGGCCGCGCTCCGGCCGGACACGGGCCCGACGGTGTTCGCTGACCCTGGCGAGGTGTACGACCGGTATGCCGAGCTGCGGGTCGCCGCCGCCGGACGTCGTGCGGCCCGAGCGGATCGTCGCGAAGCGACACGTCGTACATGGCGCGCATACTGGCGGTGAACGACCGCCCTCGCCACGCGGGTACGATCACCAGGTCATCTTGACGAAGGAGGGTCAGCGCCGTGCTCAGGAACGGGATCCAGTCGTGGCACGTCATCGTGCTGCTCATCGTCGTGCTGCTCCTCTTCGGAGCCAAGCGCCTCCCGGACGTTGCCAAGAGCGTCGGCCAGTCGTTGAAGATCTTCAAGAGCGAGGTCAAGGACCTCAGGACCGACGACGCGCCCTTGACGGACCCGCCGAACACGCCGCCCGCTGCGCAGAACACCGTGGTGCCTCCTCCCGTGGTCGTCCAGACTCCCGTGGTCACCCCGGACCGGCCCGAGCCGACCGAGGGCTCCGCCCCGCCGAAGGCCTGAACCACAGGTGAGCGCACGCCGCGGGGGTGAACCCGGCGGCCGGATGCCGCTGCGGGCACATCTGGTCGAGCTGCGTCACCGGCTGTTCCTCGCCGTCCTGGGCCTGCTCGTCGGTGCCGTCATCGGCTGGTTCCTCTACACGCCGGTGTTCGAGGCGCTCCAGCAACCGGTCAACGACGTCGCGGCCGAACGTGGTGAGCTCATCACCCTGAACTTCGCCGGACTTGCCACGGCCTTGGACATGCAGGTCAAGGTCGCGTTCTTCCTCGGTGTGCTGATCTCGAGCCCGTGGTGGATCTACCAGCTGTGGGCGTTCGTCACGCCAGGACTGACCCGCAAGGAACGCGGATACGCCTACGCGTTCGTCGGTGCTGCCGTGCCGTTGTTCCTCGCCGGTGCGGCCCTGGCCTGGTGGGCGCTGCCCAACGCGGTCCGGCTCCTGATCGACTTCACGCCCCAGGGCGCGACCAACATCACCGACGCCCAGACGTACCTCAGCTTTGTCATGCGGCTCGTCCTGGCCTTCGGGCTGGCGTTCCTGCTGCCGGTGCTCATGGTGGCCCTGAACTTTGCCGGACTCGTCTCGGCCGGTGCCTGGCGTCGCGGCTGGCGTTGGGCGATCCTCGTCGCGTTCGTGTTCGCCGCCGTGATGACGCCGACCCCCGACGCGATCACGATGATCATGGTCGCGCTGCCGATCTGCGGGCTGTACTTCGTGGCGCTCGGTGTGTGCGCGCTGCACGACCGTCGGGTGAACAAGCGTCGCCTCGCCGAAGGCCTGCCGACGCTCGACGGCTACCTGCCCGACGAGGCAACGGGCGAGACCGCGTGACCCGGCTCGGCGTGGTCGTGAACCCCACTGCGGGCAAGGGACGGGGGACGGCGGCCGGCTGGCGCACACATGAGCTCCTGCGCGGTCGCGGGTACGAGGTGCAGGACCTGTCCGCAACCTCGCTCGCGCTGGCCACCGACCGCGCCCGCGCGGCCGTACTCGACGGTCTGGATGCACTGGTGGTCGTCGGGGGCGACGGGATGGTGCACCTCGGTGTGAACGTCGTCGCAGGTTCGCACCTGCCCCTGGGCATCGTCGCGGCGGGGACGGGCAACGACATCGCGCGCACGCTCGGCCTGCCCAAGCCGGGCGATGTCGACGCGTCGGTCGCCGCAATCGAGCACGGCCTGCGAGAGGGACCGCGGCATGTCGACGCGGTGCGGGTGGGCCCGCCGGGGACGGCGGCGCACGAGTGGTACCTCGGCGTCTTGTCCTGTGGCTTCGACGCTGCGATCAACGCGCGCGCGAACGAGATGACCTGGCCCAAGGGCTCGGGCCGCTACGTCCGCGCGCTCGTCGCCGAGCTGCCGAGCTTCGCTCCCTACGGGTACCGCGTGACGATGGACGACCACGTCTGGGAGTCGACCGGCAGCCTGGTCGCCGTCGCCAACGCGCAGTGGTTCGGTGGCGGCCTGCACATCGCCCCGGACGCCGTGGTGGACGACGGGCTCCTCGACGTCATCGTCGCAGGACCGTTCAGCAAGACCGGCGTGGTCAAGATCTTCCCCGGCATCTACCGCGGGAAGCACCTCGCGCACCCGTCCGTGGACGTCTTTCGCAGCAGGTCGGTGCTCATCGAGCCCATGTCTGACCTGGGGCGCCCACCTCCCGCTGCGTTCGCCGACGGCGAGCGGGTGGGCCCGATCCCGCTGCGCGTCACGGTCGAGGCTGGCGCCCTGTCCGTGCTGCGCTGACCGCGACGGGGCGCGGCGGCCTGCCCCGGAGGTCGCGGTGTGCCTAGGGTGTGCGTGTGGTGGCCCGCTCCCGCAAGTCGTCGGTTCCTGAGGCACGTCCTGCTGCACCTTCCGCGGAGCCCTCGCCGGCCGAGCGCTACGCGGCGTCACGGCGCAGGGCGCAGGAGGAGCGCACGGAGCTCGCCCGGTTCCGGGAGCTGCTTGCGTTTCCGCTGGACGAGTTCCAGGTGGACGCATGCCTGGCCCTCGAGCGGGGCAGTGGTGTCCTGGTCGCCGCACCGACCGGCGCAGGCAAGACGGTCGTCGGCGAGTTCGCAGTGCACCTGGCGTTGCAGTCGGGCCGCAAGGCGTTCTACACGACGCCCATCAAGGCCCTCTCCAACCAGAAGTACGGAGACCTAGTCCGCCGCTACGGACCAGAGAAGGTCGGGCTCCTGACGGGCGACACGACGATCAACGGGGATGCGCCCGTCGTCGTGATGACCACCGAGGTGCTCCGCAACATGCTCTACGCAGGGTCTACGACGTTGCACGGGCTCGGGTTCGTCGTCATGGACGAGGTCCACTACCTGGCCGACCGGTTCCGCGGCCCCGTGTGGGAGGAGGTGATCATCCACCTCACCGACGACGTCCAGCTCGTGTCGCTGTCGGCGACCGTGTCCAACGCCGAGGAGTTCGGAGACTGGCTGGCCACCGTGCGGGGTGACACCACGGTGGTCGTGAGCGAGCACCGCCCGGTCCCGCTGGGTCAGCACGTGCTTGTACGCGGCGAGCTGCTGGATCTGTACGCCGGCCATGTCGATCCCACTGCGCCCGGCGTCGACCCTCCGATCAACCCGGATCTGAGCCACCTCCTGCGTCGCAGCAACCGTGAGGAGGTCCCTGCTCGGCGGGGGCCGGCCCATCGTGGCCGGCAGCAGGGCCGCCAGAGCAGACCGGGCCGGCCGGGCGGCGGGAAGCCGACGCCCCGCTTCGCCGTCGTCGACGCGCTCGAGGCTGACGGGCTGCTGCCGGCGATCGTCTTCATCTTCTCCCGGGCCGGCTGTCAGGGTGCCGTGCAGCAGTGCCTGGCAGCCGGCGTGCGCCTGACCAGCCCCGCGGAGCAGTCACGGATCCGGATGATCGTCGAGGAGCGCTGCGCGGCGGTCCCGCCCGAGGACCTGCCCGTGCTCGGCTACTGGGAGTTCGCGGAGGCTCTGAGCCGAGGCGTCGCCGCGCACCACGCGGGGATGCTCCCGCTGTTCAAGGAGACGGTCGAGGACCTGTTCTCGCAGGGGCTGGTCAAGGTTGTGTTCGCCACCGAGACCCTCGCGCTGGGCATCAACATGCCCGCCCGGTCCGTGGTGCTCGAGAAGCTCGTCAAGTGGGACGGCTCCAACCACGTCGACGTGACACCGGGGGAGTACACCCAGCTCACCGGGCGTGCCGGGCGTCGGGGAATCGACACCGAGGGCCACGCTGTCGTCGTCGCACACCAGGGGCTGGACCCGGTGCAGCTCGCGGGGCTGGCGTCCAAGCGCCTCTACCCGTTGCGGTCCAGCTTCCGCCCCACGTACAACATGGCCGTCAACCTGGTGGCGCAGGTGGGTCGCGACCGCGCACGAGAGGTGCTGGAGACGTCTTTCGCGCAGTTCCAGGCCGACCGCGGAGTGGTGGGCCTGGCACGGCAGGCGCAGAGCCACACAGAGGCCCTGGACGGCTACGCGAAGGCGATGGAGTGCCACCTGGGCGACTTCGCCGAGTACGCGTCCCTGCGTCGCCAGATCACCGCCCGTGAGAAGGACCTCACACGCGCCGAGGCCTCCGCCCGGCGGGCCGAGGTGGCGCGGACCCTCGAGGGTCTGCGCGTGGGTGACGTGCTCGAGATCCCGGTCGCTCGGCGATCGGGCCACGTCGTCGTCATTGACCCCGGTGGCGACGCCGGGTTCGACGGGCCGAAGCCGACCGTCCTGACGGTCGACCGCCAGGTTCGCAAGCTCACCGTCGCCGACGTCGGCACCGGCGCGCGGACCGTGGGGTTCCTGCGGGTTCCGAAGGGGTTCACGGCGCGTGTCCCGGCTGCCCGCCGTGACCTCGCGGCCCAGCTCCGCACGGCCGTGGACGACGGTGGCCACGCACACACCTCGAAGAACAGGGTTCGCCCCACGCGCCGCGTCGCGGCCACCGACGACGCCGAGATCGCCGAGCTGCGCCGCAGGATGCGCGCGCACCCCTGTCACGGGTGCCCGGAACGCGAGGACCACATGCGCTGGGCCGAGCGCTGGGCGCGTCTGTCCAGCGAGCACGACGCGCTGGTCGCTCGGATCGCCGGCCGCACGGGTTCGATCGCGGCGGTGTTCGACCGCATCTGCGACGTCCTGCTGGAGCTGGGATACCTGTCGCAGTCTGATGCGCACTCCGGCCCGGGGGACGGTCGTTCCACCCTCGAGGTCACTGACGCGGGCCGCTGGCTCCGCAGGATCTACGCGGAGAACGACCTGCTGCTCGCGGAGTGCCTGCGCCGCGGCGTCTTCGACGAGCTCGACGCCCCGGGTCTGGCGGCGGCCGTCTCGACCCTCGTCTACCGGTCCCGCCGGGACGACCAGGGCGAGCCGCACGTCCCGGGAGGCCCCTCGAGCAGGCTCGGCGTCGCTCTCGACGCGACCGTCCGGGCCTGGTCGGAGCTCGACGACCTCGAGTCCGCCCACAAGGTGGAGACGACGCAGCCGCTGGACACGGGGCTCGTCGAGGCTGTGCACCGGTGGGCGGCCGGACGCAGCCTGGACGCCGTGCTCAAGGGCAACGAGCTCTCGGCCGGGGACTTCGTGCGCTGGTGCAAGCAGGTCATCGACGTGCTCGACCAGATCGCCCAGGCCGCCCCCCAGGACCGTGTCCGGGACACGGCACGCAAGGCGGTCGACGCGCTCCGGCACGGAGTGGTGGCGTACTCCTCGGTGTAGGGCCCTAGTGTGTGCCGGTGTGAGCTCGACCCTCTACCGCCACGGCGCGGTGCACACGTCCGCTGACCCGTTCGCCGAGGCGCTGCTCGTCGAGGACGGAGTGGTGGCCTGGGTCGGGGCCGACGACACCGCCGACGGGTTCGTCGCCCGGGCCGACGAGGTGATCGACCTCGACGGCGCGCTCGTCGCCCCGGGTTTCGTGGATGCACACGTGCACGTCCTGGAGACCGGCCTCGCGCTCGAGAGCATCGACCTCTCGCCGGCCGGGGGAGTGCACTCGCTCGCGGACGCGCTCGACGCCGTGCACCGCGCCGCCGGGAGACGACCAGCCGCTCTGCAGGACAGCCCGCTGCTCGGCTTCGGGTGGGACGAGCAGCACTGGCCCGAGCGCCGGCCGCCCACGCGGGACGAGCTGGACGCCGCCGGGGGCGGGGCACCGGTGTACCTCGCGCGGGTCGACGTGCACTCAGCGGTCGTCTCGAGCGCCCTGACGGCACGCGCCGGCCTCGACGTCCTTCCGGGCTGGAACTTCGACGGGCGGGTCGAGCGCGACGCCCACCACGCGGCGCGGGACGCGGCCCGCACCGTCGCGCCGGACCGCAGGACTGCGCTGTACCGGAACGCCCTGGAGCACGCGGCCGCCCAGGGTGTCGTGTCGGTGCACGAGCAGTCGGCCCCGTTCATCGACACGCGGGCCGGGCTCGTCGAGCTCCTCGAGCTCACGGCTGACGAGCAGAGCGCGTTGCCTCACCTGGTGGGCTACCGCGGTGAGAAGTGCGTGACGGTCGACGACGCACGCGAGATCCTCGCTGCCATCCCCGGACTGTCGGGCATCGGCGGAGACTTGAACGTCGACGGCTCGCTCGGCTCGCGGACGGCCGCGCTGCGCGGCCCCTACGCGGATGCGCCGGACCACACGGGTGTGCTGTACCTGACCGCTGAGGAGATCTGCAACCACCTCACGGCGGTCACCCGCGCAGGCGTCCAGGGTGGCTTCCACGTCATCGGCGACCGCGCCATGGACGAGCTGCTGATCGGGCTGCGCGCCGCTGCCGACGTCGAGGGAGTCGCAGCGATCGCCCGTCGAGGTCATCGGCTCGAGCATGCGGAGCTGGTCGACGCTCCGACGCTCGCGGCGTTCGTCCTGCTCGGCATCCAGCTGAGCGTCCAGCCCGGGTTCGATGCCGCCTGGGGCGGCGCCGAGGGCATGTACGCGGCGCGGTTGGGCGCTGGTCGTGCGGCCGCCCTCAACCCCTTCGCCGACCTGGCAGCAGCCGGGGTCCCTCTGGCGTTCGGCTCGGACTCGCCCGTCACACCGATCTCCCCGTGGGCCGCCGTCCGGGCCGCCGTGCAGCACAGGTCGTCCGACCAGCGGATCTCCGCACGAGCGGCGTTCCGGGCCTCGACCCGCGGTGGCTGGCGCCTGGCCGGCCTCGACCACGACGGCGCCGGAGAGCTGCGCGTCGGGTCTCCGGCGCACCTGGCGGTGTGGCGCGCCGAGCACCTGACCGTGCAGGCCGCCGACGGTCGGTTCTCGTCCTGGAGCACCGACGCCCGTGCCGGGATCCCGCTCCTGCCCGACATGTCGCCCGGGGCACCGATGCCCGAGTGCTTGCGCACCGTCCGCGGGTCGACCGTCCTTTTCGACACGTTCTGAGACTCGTCGAGCATCCTGGACGGCCGACCGGGTGAAAAACCCGCGGTCGTCCTCGGTGCGGTCCCGTCCGATTCCGACCGATCTTGCGACACGCGGACCGACACGCCGCACCGAACGGGACAGACCGTGCGCACGGGGCACAGGTGACCTGCACGTACGGCTCCCACCTGCGCCGATGTGGCCTTGACACTCCCTGGGATCTCGGTAGGTTTCAGGAGATCCACCGGAGCGACATGCCCACGACGACGTCGGGCCATGGGGGGCAAGGGTGGAGAGCTAGGGCTCCGACCGGGCCCGCGTGTTCAGTAGACAACGGTCCGTGCGCATGCACGCAGACCGGTACGAAGGACACGCGGGCCGGTCGGTCGGCGCCCACAGATCCGCACCGCGGCGGTCATCTGCGGGGCCCGGCTGACGTACTCTCCTGAGGTGCCCGCCCGTGAACCCGCCCGCTGGTGGACTCTCGTTCTCGCTCTCGCCGGTGGCTACCTGACCCGGCTCGCGTTTCCTGCGCCAGGGTGGTGGGGGACCGTCTTCGTCGGCATCGCCCTGCTGTACCTGGCGATGCGCCGGGACAGTGCGCGCTGGAACGCGCTCGTCGGGTTCGCGTGGGGGCTGGCGTTCTTCGTCCCGCTGATCAGCTGGACCGGTGACGCCGTGGGACAGGTGCCGTGGCTGGCGCTGTCCACGCTCGAAGCGTCGTACGTCGCGCTGTTCGGCGCGGCATGGTCCTGGGCGCGACGAGGGCATGCGGTCTGGCGCAACCGGGCTCTCCAGGTCGTCGTGTTCTCCGTCCTGTGGGTGGCGGCCGAGGAGCTCCGGTCGACCTGGCCGTTCGGGGGCTTCCCCTGGGGGCGGCTCGTCTTCTCGCAGGCGGACTCGCCCCTCGCGGCCTTCGCGTCGATCGCTGGGAGCCCGCTGCTCAGTGGTGTCGTCGTTGCCATCGGCGTGCTCTTCGCGCGGATCTGGCTCGCCGCACGCCGGTTGCACCTTGTACGGCTGGGCGCCGCCGTCGCGACCGTGGCGGCGCTGTTCGTCATCGGGCTCGTCATACCTCTCGACACCCAGGCCGAGGACGGGAACCTCGAGATCGGTGCCGTCCAGGGCAACGTCCCGGGCACCGGTCTCGACGCGTTCGGGCAGCGTAAGGCGGTCCTCAACAACCACGTGCAGGGGACGTACGCCCTGCTCGACCAGGTCGACCCCGGTGAGCTCGACCTCGTGCTGTGGCCGGAGAACGGCACGGACATCGACCCTCAGGTGGACGTGGAAGCAGCCACGCTGATCGACGACGCGGCGCAAGCCGTCGACGCGCCCATGCTCGTCGGCACGGTCCAGTACCCGCAGAGCGGTGGCCGGTACAACACAGCGGTGCTGTGGGAGCCCGGCGTCGGGGTCACGGCGACCTACTCCAAGCAGCACCCCGCGCCGTTCGCCGAGTACATCCCGATGCGCTCGCTCGTGCGCCCGTTCTCCTCGGCGGTCGACCTGGTGACCAGAGATATGCTGCCGGGCGACAAGCCTGGGTACATCCCCCTGGAGTCCGAGCGGCTGGGCCGCACGGTCGGCATCGGTGACGTCATCTGCTTCGAGGTCGCGTACGACTCGATCGTCCGCGAGGCGGTCAGAGCCGGGGGAGAGGTGCTCGTCGTGCAGACCAACAACGCCTCTTTCGGCGTCTCCGACGAGTCCACCCAGCAGCTGGCCATGTCACGGATGCGCGCGATCGAGCACGGTCGCGCGACGGTCCAGATCTCGACGGTCGGCGTCAGCGCGGTCATCGACCCCAACGGTGTGGTGGCTCAGGACACGGACCTGTTCACGGCGGCGCAGATGGTGGCGTCGCTGCCTCTGCGCACCTCCCAGACCCTCGCGACCAGGTGGGGATCGTGGCCGGCGTGGATCATCGACGGCCTGGCGATCGCGATGGTCGTCGCCGGGGTCGCGGGAGCCCGTGCGCTTCGTCGCGAGGACCGGACCGGAGCAGCGGCGTGAGCGCCTCGCTCGGACGCGTGCTCGTCATCGTCCCCACCTACAACGAGGCCCAGAACCTGCCCATCGCACTGGACCGGTTGCGCACGCACGTGCCGGAGGCGGACGTGCTGGTCGTGGACGACGGCTCGCCGGACGGTACAGGCCAGCTCGCCGAGGACCTCGCCGCGCTCGAGGCAGCCGGCTCGGGGCTGCGCCGGGTGCATGTGATGCACCGGTCCGGAAAGCTCGGGCTCGGGACCGCGTACATCGCGGGGTTCCGGTGGGCGCTCGAGCGGTCGTACGACGTCGTCGTCGAGATGGACGCCGACGGATCGCACCGGGCGGAGGACCTTCCCACGATCCTGGACGCGGTCCAGGACGCGGACCTCGTGCTCGGTTCCCGGTGGGTGCCCGGCGGAGCTGTGCTCAACTGGCCGTTGAGCCGGCACGTCCTGTCGCGCGGCGCCAACATCTACACCCGCGTCATGCTGGGAATCCCGCTCGGCGATGCCACCGGAGGTTTCCGTGCCTACCGCGCGAGCCTGCTGCGCGACCTCGTGCTCGACGACATCGCGTCGCAGGGCTACTGCTTCCAGGTCGACATGGCGTGGCGGTCGGTCCGGCAGGGTGCGCGGGTGCGCGAGGTCCCGATCACGTTCGTCGAGCGCGAGATCGGTACGTCGAAGATGAGCCGCGCGATCGTCGCGGAGGCGCTGGTCAGCGTGACCCGGTGGGGGATAGCAGAACGCTCCCGCCGTGTGGCGGGAGCGTTCAGGCGTTCGTGAGGGGTTCGAACCCGTCGTCAGGCGCTGCGGCGCAACTTCCCCGAGCGGAGCAGGTCAAGACGCTCGTCGAGGAGCTCCTGGAGCTCACCGACGGTGCGACGCTCGAGCAGCATGTCCCAGTGCGTGCGCGGCGGCTTGCCGGCCTTCACCTCGGGTCGCGACGCGTCGCGAAGCAGTGCCTCCTCGCCGCAACGGCACTCCCACACCACCGGAACGTCGGCCTCGACCGAGAACGGCAGAATGATCGTGTGCCCGTTGGGGCAGTCGTAGTGAGCCTGGAGCCGGGGCGCGAACTCGACGCCGTCTTCCGTCTCCATGCTGTGGGACCCGATGCGCATGCCGCGCAGGGACCGGTTTGCCATCGTGGGGAACCTCCGTGCCGTTGTACGGCCGTCGAGAGTGTGTACTTCCACCGGTTCCAACGGTGGACGCCCCTCCAGTGTTCCAGGTAGACGTGAAGGGATGGTGAACGGTGTCAGCAATTGACGGAGAGGCTTAATGTCGCATCGTGACGTTCGAGGCCCCCACCAGGCAGATGACCTTCCGGCAGCTCGGCGACCTCGGCCCGTCCGTGTCCGTCGCAGGTCTCGGATGCAACACGTTCGGCGCAACGCTCACCCCGGGCGGCGTGCCGGGTCTCGTGTCGGCGGCGCTCGACGCGGGCATCACGTTCTTCGACACAGCCGATGTCTACGGCGGCACGTTCGGCCAGAGCGAGGAGCTACTGGGCGCGGCCCTCGCGGGCGCGCGCGACCAGGTGGTGGTCGCGAGCAAGTTCGGCGCCGGCGCTCCGGAGGGCGTCACTGCCGGCTCACGTGAGTACATCCGGGCAGCTGTCGAGGCGTCGCTCAGGCGGCTACGGACGGACCGGATCGACCTGTACCAGATGCACGTCCCGGACCCGGTGACGCCGATCGAGGAGACGCTCGCGGCGCTGCACGAGCTGGTGGTGGAAGGAAAGGTCCGCCACATCGGCTCCTCCAACTTCGCCGCCTGGCAGGTGGTCGACGCCGACTGGACTGCCCGGACCGCGGGAGCTACGGCGTTCGTGTCGGCCCAGAACCGGTACAACCTGCTGGATCGCGCCGCAGAGAGCGAGCTCGTCCCCGCGCTCGAGCAGGTGGGGGTCGCGCTGATCCCGTACGTCCCGCTCGCCTCCGGACTCCTGACCGGCAAGTACCGGCGCGACGAGTCCGCACCGGACGGCTCGCGCCTGTCGCGGTGGCCGGACCGACTGGCGCGCGCGGACTTCGACCGGATCGACGCGCTGACCACGCTGGCTCGGGAGTGGGGGATCGACCTTCCGACCCTCGCGCTGGGCGGACTGGCGGCGCAGCCTGCGGTGGCCACCGTCATCGCCGGCGCACGGACCCCTGAGCAGCTGCGCGCGAACGTCGCGTCGATCCTCTGGGAGCCGACGCTCGACCAGCTCGCCGCCATCGACGACGCGTCGACCAGCCCAGCCGGCTGACTCACCACTCGAGCATTCGTGCGCGGCTCTGGCCGATCGCTGCGACGCCCCACAGGCGCATGCCGATCGCGTCGGCGCCCTCCCGGAGCGAACGCGTCCAGGACTCCTCGAACGCCCCTCGGTCTCCACCGGCAGCGCGCACGAGGCCGACGAGCACCGATCCTCCCGGCCCGTCCTCGGCGAGCACCGATCCGAGGACGTCCAGCAGGCGTCGCACCACCTCTCGGTCGGCGTGCAGCGGCACGTCCGTGATGGGCAGCACTGTCGGGAGCGTGTACCCCTGGGCGTCGACCATGACGAACCACAGGGCCGGCTCACCCGCGCGCTGCGCACCCACCAGTGCGAGGAGCACGGCCAGCGCGTCATCGGGCGTCCGGACCGGCCCGACCGGGTGCTCCGGCAGGTCGTCGTCCGGACCGCCGTGCTCCCACTCGAGCGCGTCCCATTCCCTGCTCGCGCGGTGGGCGTCCCACTGCCGGTCGTACCAGTCGTCGTCGTACCCGTGCGCCGTCATGCGACAACCCTGGATGCCGGGCAACGGCTCGAACGGGTTAGCTGGGTGCCGACGTCAGGGCCGGGCTGGGGTCGGCTCAGGCCAGGTGCGCGGTCAACGCCTCGACGACGAGGGCGTGGTCGTCCGCCTGCGGAAGGCCCGAGACGGTCACGACACCGACGATGCCGACGTCGCGCACACGGATCGGGAACGCGCCACCGTGGGCGGCGTACTCGCGCAGCGGCAGGTCGTGCTGCTCGTTGAATGTCGTGCCCTTGGCCTTGGCACGCAGGCCGACGAGGTAGGACGGCGCGCCGAACCGAAGGACGACCCGGACCTTGCGGGCGACCCAGGTGTCGTTGTCGGCCGTCGTGCCTGCCCGCGCGGCGTGGAAGACCTGCTGCGTGCCGTGCTGGATGTCCACGGTGATCGGCAGGTCGCGCTCCTGCCCCAGCTCGACCAGCAGGCAGCCGAGCTCCCACGCGTCGTCGTGGGTGAACCGGCTGAACACCAGGTCGCGCTCCTGCTGCTCGATGGTGGCGATGGTTCGCTGGATCTGGGTGACGTCGTCGGCGCTCATGACGACATCGTGGCACGCGGCGCGGCGGCCTCCGGTTGCACGCCGAAGTTGCCGTCGAACACGTGCTCCGGGTCGTAGGTCACCTTGAGACGGGCGATCCTGCTCAGCGTCTCGGGCGGGAACGCCTGAGCGAGGCGGGCGGGCGACTGGTCGGTCTCGAAGCTCAGGTAGACGCCGTCCAGGTGCGGCGCGAGCCGTTCCCACCACTGGTCGATCTGTGCCCGCCTGCTGCCTCTCACCGCTGCGGCGAGCGAGAAGTTCTGCGTCCGGTGCGCGTACGCCGTGGCCGAGGGGTCGAGGTCGTTGACGGCACCTCCGACAGACCGAAGCTGCACCATGTCGGACACCCCCGACGCCACGAGGTCGCCCAGCAAGGCGGCCAGCTCGGGTGTCACGTGGTCGATGAGCCCGCCGCGGGACGCGGGCGCAGGACCGCCGGTGTGCGGACCGTGGTGCGCGGGCACGACGGTCGAGTACGGCACCACCCGAGCGTGTTGCTGGAGGACGGGTGCAAGGTCGAGGAACGGTTCCAACGACGCGACCGCGGCGTCCGTGTCGTCGTTCGCCCAGACGACGATCGTGTACCCGATGGCGGGGTTCTGGCCGTTCGCGGGGATCACCGTGAGGAAGCTGGTGAGCTCGCGCGGCGACCTCTCCACGAGCGCAGCCCAGGACTCCAGGAAGGCGGCGGTGTCCGTGGCGTCGAAGAGGATCGTCGCGTGGACGACGTCGCCCACCTGCGCCGCCTCGATCTCGACGGCCGTGAGGATGCCGAAGTTCGCGCCCGCGCCGCGGACGGCCCACAGCAGGTCGGGCTCGTGCTCGTGATCCGCACGGACGATCCTGCCGTCCGCCAGCACGAGCTCGGCCGCGACCACGTGGTCCAGCGTCAAGCCGTACGAGCGTGCGAGGAACCCTTGGCCGCCGGCCGTGACGAGACCACCGACTCCGACGTCGCCGTAGTCTCCTGAGCTGATCGCGAGCCCGTGCGGCGAGAGCGCGGAGGCGACGTCGCCCCAGCGGGCGCCGGCGCCGAGCCGGACCAGCCCGCGGTCCGCGTCCAGCACCTCGATGGTGTCGAGCCTCCCGACGTCGATGACGATGCCACCGTCGTTGGTCGCACGGCCGCTGATCCCGTGACCGCCGCTACGGACGGCCAACGGAACGTCCTGGGCTCGTGCGAACACGATCGCGTCGCTGACGTCCTGGGGCGACGTCGCACGGATCACGATGCCGGGGGAGCCGGAGTACACGTAGGTGGAACGTACGCGCCCGTACTCCCGGTCCCCGGGCTCCACGGCCTTGCCGACGAGGGAGGCCGGGAGACCGTCGTAGTCGATGCCCGGATGACGTCTGGCGAGGGCCGCCGCCGGACGGACCGCCCCGGTCGCTGTGCCCGACGAGAATCGCTCAGCCGCGACTGCCTCACGCACCGCGGGCGCAACCTCCTGCCCGAAGACTGCCAGCGCACGGTCGTCGTCGCTCGCAACGATGAACGTCGCGATCCCGTCCTGGAGGACCAGCGCGACAAGCTCGTCCACCCACTGCTCCGTCGAGCCCTGCGGACCGCTGCCGACGTTGAGCAGCCGCCGGATCTCACGAGCGTCGCGGCCTGCGGCGTGGGCCGCCTCGTCGATCGCGGCGTTGCCCCGAGCCAGGTCACCAGGCTGGAGATAGCCCTGGCTCGGCAGCCACCCATCAGCCTTGGCGCCCACGAGCCGGAGCATCCGCGGCTTGTACGCGCCGAGCCAGATCGGAATGTCATGGGCTGGCGCCGGTCCGCGTTTCGCGCCGTCGACGGCATGGAACGTGCCATGCACGCGCAGCGGCGCCCGCTCGTCGGCGTCCCAGATGCCACGGATGATGTCGATCGCCTCGTCGAGCGCGGTGACGGCCTCGCCTGGGGTCTTCCGCGGCGCTCCCATGGCGACGATCGCGTCCCAGAACGCGCCGGAGCCCAGTCCGAGTGCGAGCCGACCCCCGGACAGCAGATCGAGGCTCGCAGCTGCCCTTGCGAGGACCGCTGGTGGACGCAGCGGCACGTTGAGCACGTTGCCGGACAGCTGCACGGTCGACGTGGACGCCGCCACCCATGAGAGGAGCGTCCACGTGTCCAGGAACGCGGGCTGGTACGGATGGTCCTGGAAGGTCACGAGGTCGAGCCCGACCCGCTCGCTGGTCTGCGCCAGGGCGACCACCCGCTGCGGGTCCTTCGCCGACGGCGTCAGGAAGCTGCCGAAGACGAGGTCATGGCCGTAGTCGGGCACGGTGCGCACCTTCCGCGTAGGTAATTGATGCTTCAACCATACGCCGCTTCGCGTCGTCCACTCGCGAACGGGGGAGCGGCGGCTGACCTGCCCGTGCGTCGGACCCGCGTGGCAAGATCTCGCGGGTGACCGTAGCTGACAGCCATGACCTGATCCGTGTGCAGGGCGCGCGGGAGAACAACCTCAAGAACGTCAGCGTCGAGCTGCCGAAGCGCAGGCTCACGGTGTTCACCGGGGTGTCGGGATCAGGCAAGAGCTCGCTCGTCTTCGGAACGATCGCGGCCGAGTCGCAGCGCATGATCAACGAGACGTACAGCAGCTTCGTCCAGGGCTTCATGCCGACGTTGGCGCGCCCGGACGTCGACGTGCTCGACGGGCTGACGACCGCGATCATCGTCGACCAGGAGCGGATGGGCGCGAACGTGCGGTCCACCGTCGGGACGGCGACCGACGCGAACGCGTTGCTGCGCATCCTGTTCAGCCGCGTCGGGCAGCCACACATCGGTTCGCCCCAGGCGTTCTCGTTCAACGTCGCCTCCGTCTCCGGGGCGGGGGCGATCACGACCGAACGCGGCGGCGAGACGGTCAGGGAAAGTCGTAGCTTCACGGTCACCGGCGGCATGTGCCCGCGCTGCGAAGGTATGGGCAGCGCGACGAGCATCGACCTCTCCGAGCTCTACGACGACTCCAAGGCGCTCAACCAGGACGCGCTCACCATTCCCGGCTACACCGGCGGCGGCTGGAACACGCGGCTGTACATGGAGTCCGGCTTCTTCGACCCGGCCACCCCGATCCGCGACTTCACGGAGCAGGAGCTGCACGACTTCCTGTACCACGAGCCGGTGCGGATGAAGATCGCCGGGATCAACATGACCTACGAGGGACTGATCCCGCGGATCGAAAAGTCGATGCTCACCAAGGACAGGGAGGCGATGCAGCCGCACATCCGCGCGTTCGTCGACCGCGCGGTGACGTTCACCACGTGTCCCGACTGCGGTGGCACGCGGCTCAACGCGGGCGCGCGGTCGTCGAAGGTCGGGGGGATCAACATCGCCGACGCCTGCTCCATGCAGATCAGCGACCTGGCCGAGTGGGTGCGGGGACTGCACGAGCCGTCGGTCACGCCGCTCCTCAAGGCACTGGGCGAGATCCTCGACTCGTTCGTCGACATCGGGCTGGGCTACCTCTCGCTCGACCGGCCGTCGGGCACGCTCTCCGGTGGCGAGGCGCAGCGGACCAAGATGATCCGGCACCTCGGGTCGTCTCTCACCGACGTCACGTACGTCTTCGACGAGCCCACGATCGGGCTCCACCCGCACGACATCCAACGGATGAACACCCTGCTCCTGGCGCTGCGCGACAAGGGGAACACCGTCCTCGTCGTGGAGCACAAGCCCGAGACGATCGTGATCGGCGACCACGTCGTCGACCTCGGCCCGGGCGCCGGGACCGACGGGGGCACGATCTGCTTCGAGGGCACGGTCGACGACCTGCGCGCCAGCGGCACGCTCACCGGGCGACACCTCGACGACCGGTCGACAGTCAAGGACACGGTGCGTCCGTCGTCGGGGCGGCTCGAGATCCGCGGGGCGTCCGCGAACAACCTGCGCGACGTCGACGTCGACATCCCGCTCGGCGTCCTGGTCGTCATCACGGGTGTCGCCGGCTCCGGCAAGAGCTCGCTCGTGCACGGCTCGATCCCGTCCGACGCGGGTGTGGTGTCCATCGACCAGGGTGCGATCAAGGGCTCGCGACGCAGCAACCCCGCGACCTACACCGGTCTGCTCGAGCCGATCCGCAAGGCGTTCGCCAAGGCCAACAACGTCAAGCCAGCGCTGTTCAGCGCCAACTCGGAGGGCGCCTGCCCGAACTGCAACGGCGCCGGTGTCATCTACACCGACCTGGGTCCCATGGCCACCGTCTCGACGACGTGCGAGGTCTGCGAGGGCAAGCGGTTCGACGCCTCGGTACTCGAGTACCACCTCGCAGGACGAGACATCAGCGAGGTGCTCTCCATGTCGGTCACAGAGGCGGAGGCGTTCTTCAAGACGGGGGAGTCGAAGACTCCCGCAGCACACGCGATCCTTGCCCGCCTGGTCGACGTGGGCCTCGGCTACCTGCGCCTCGGCCAGCCACTGCCGACGCTCTCCGGCGGGGAGCGCCAGCGGCTCAAGCTGGCAACGCACATGGGGGAGAAGGGCGACCTCTACGTCCTGGACGAACCCACGACCGGCCTGCACCTGGCGGACGTCGAGAACCTGCTCGGCCTGCTCGACCGGCTCGTCGACTCCGGCAAGTCCGTCATCGTGATCGAGCACCACCAAGCCGTCATGGCGCACGCCGACTGGATCATCGACCTCGGCCCCGGGGCCGGCCACGACGGCGGTCTCGTCGTCTTCGAGGGGACACCGGCGGAACTCGTCGCGCACCGAACGACTCTGACGGGCGAGCACCTGGCGGCCTACGTCGGCGCCTGAGGCCTGCCGTCACATCTCCACGGCGGGAAACGTCAACCCATCGAGACCACAACTCGAAGGGGATGACGGACATGACGAACGCCACGACAGCAACGACGACCGGCGGATTCACGGACGAAGAGCGCGACGCCATGAAGGAGCGCGCCGCGGAGGTCCACGGGAAGAAGGGCGACGGTCTCGTCGAGCTCCTGGGCAAGATCGCCGAGATGGAGGACGCCGACCGGGTGATGGCCGAGCGGCTGCACATGCTGGTCAGCGACGCGGCCCCTGATCTCACACCGAAGACCTGGTACGGCATGCCCGCCTACGCCAAGGACGGCAAGGTCGTGCTCTTCTTCAAGCCGGCCGCCAAGTTCAAGGCCCGCTACGCGACGATCGGGTTCAGCGACTCGGCCGCGCTCGACGACGGCCCGATGTGGCCGACGGAGTTCGCGCTCACCGAGCTGACCACCGCCGCCGAGGACCGGATCGTGTCCCTGGTGAAGCAGGCGGCGGCCTAGCGTCCGTCGCGGCGGCTTCCGGCCCCTCGCGGGCCGCACACCGTCTCCGTAGGCTCGTCACCGGTCGCCGGCCCACACGCGGCCGGTGGCGACCCTCGACCTGGTACGGAGAGTGTGCGATGGCGGAGACGAACAAGTCGTCCGAAAGCTTCACCACGGAAGAGCGCGCGGCGATGAAGGAACGCGCCAGGGAGGTCCGCCGCCAGAGCAAGAAGGCGGACGGCGAGGCGGACCTGCTCGCCAAGATCGCCGAGATGAACCCCGAAGAACGTTTGATCGCCGAACGAATCCACGCGATCGTCCAAGACGTCGCCCCGGACCTGACGCCCAAGACCTGGTACGGGCAGCCCGCATGGGAGAAGGACGGCAAGATCGTCTGCTTCTTCCAGGCGTCCTCGAAGTTCAAGACGAGGTACTCGACGTTCGGCTTCAACGATTCCGCGGCGCTGGACGACGGTTCGATGTGGCCGGTGGCGTTCGCGCTGACCAAGCTGACGCAGGCCGACGAGAAGAAGATCGCCGAGCTGGTGAAGAACGCGGTCGGCTGACCGGTCGGGTCCCGGAGCCGGCGCGTCTAGGGTCGCGTTCCGGACTGGTACACAGACGTATCAGGTTGCGACGAGTCGACCGTCGCGGCGCAGCTGCCCGGCATCGGTCCACCGGCGCACTCGTCCTAGTTAAGTGCCGATAATGCACATTATGACATTACGTCTTCGTGGCGCACGCCCACGGACTGGGCGAACGCACGGACACGAGCCGCCATCGCTGCGGGCACCTCCGCGACCGTGAAGTGGCCGCCCTCATCGAGCCGCTCGAAGACCCGCAGATCGCGGTAGAACCGGCGGGCGACGCTCTCCGGGTTGTCGTGCTCGTGACGCTGCACGAAGACCGCGGCCGGCACCTCGACAGGTGGGATCGTCGCGTCCGCGCCGTCGAAGGATGTGCGGAAGGACGTGGCGATCGACTGCGTCGCCCAGTAGATCGTCGCCTCCGTGAGGATCCGGTCCCGAGCGATGCGCGACTCGACGGCTGCCGGATCTCCCTTCGGCGTGTCACTCCACTCGACGAGCTTCTCGGTGATCCAGGCGAGGAGCCCGGCGGGTGAGTCGTTCAGCGCCGCAGCGACCGTGTCCGGACGGGTGCTCTGGACGTGGGCGTAGCCGGCCTGGTCGTACCAGCCCTCCCCCATCCGGTCGTAGAAGGCGCGCTCCACCGGGTCGGTCGTCGCCTCGCGCTCGTCCTGCGTCAGGAAGTGCGCGTGCGTCACCACGATGCCTGCCACGGACTCGGGGTGCGTGGCGGCGAGGAGGTCGCTCACGTTGGCGGTGAGGTCCTCGCCGTAGGTCAGGAACCGGCGGTAGCCCAGCACATCGGTCATCAGCGTGTGCATCAGCTCCGCCAGTCGTTGCTCGCTCATCGCCTCGTCGCCCCAGGCGGGCGAGAAGGCGAAGCCCGGCAGGCTGGGCACCACCACATGGAAGTCCGGCAGCAGGTCGGCGAAGTCGAGCTGCAGCGCGAACGTGTGCGGCCAGCCGTGCATGACCAGGATCGCGGGGGCGTCGGGGTTGGACGAGCGCAGGTGGGCGACGTGGAGCGTCGTGCCGTCGACGTCCGCCAGGACCTGCGGGTGCCCGTTGAGCCACGCCTCCCGGGCACGCCAGTCGAATGCAGACCAGGAGCCGACCAGCTCCCGCAGGTAGGTGGCCGACATCCCCGAGGCTGGGCGGCGCGGCGAGTCGTCGCGGAACCGGGTGGCAGCGAGGCGGCCCCGCAGGTCCTCCAGGACCGCGTCGGGCACGTGGACGGTGAACGGTCGGGTGCTCATGGCCCGACGCTACGGACGCCCTCCGACACCCCGGCGGTACCACCGAGCGGGCCGTTGACCCAAGGACTTGTTTTTTGCAAGTATCAGGATCTCGAAGTCATCCGAACGACCGGGAAGGCGACTCACCATGGCGTCTGGGCGGAAGGTCGTCGTCTACGAGTTCCTGACGCTCGACGGCGTTGCCGAAAACGTCGCAGGGTTCTTCACCGAGGTCGAGGACAACGAGGTGGATGACGCCGCCGCTGCTGCGGTGATCGCGAGCCAGGACGCTGTCATCTTCGGTCGCCGCACCTATGACGAGTGGGTCGGTTTCTGGCCGGGCAGCCAGATAGAACCGTTCGCGACGTTCATCAACTCCGTGCCGAAGTACGTGGCGACCTCGTCGCCGCTCGCCGCCGAGTGGGCCCATGCCCGTGCCATCGATGGTGGGCTGGTCGAGTTCGTGGCAGACCTGAAGAGCCGCCCCGGAGGCGACGTCGGGGTGCACGGCAGCATCTCGGTCGCGCAGACGCTGCTCGCCGCGGGTGTCGTCGACGAGCTCAGGCTCGTGGTCGCCCAGACGATCGCCGGTGTCGGCCGTCGGCTGTTCGACGGCCTACCTCCGATCCCCCTCGTCCCGATCCGGAGCGTGGTCTCGCCCTCGGGGCTCCTGATCCTCGACTACGAGGTCGTGAACGCGCAGGGGCGCGCCTGATGGCCGCACGCGACTACGGGCAGTACTGCGGCGTCTCGCGTGCCCTCGAGCTCGTGGGCGAGCGCTGGGCCTTGCTCATCGTCCGGGACCTCCTCGTGGGTCCCCGTCGCTTCGGAGAGCTGGCAGCCGGACTCCCCCGGATCCCGAGCAACATCCTCGCGACGCGGCTCACGCAGCTGCAGGCGGCAGGCGTCGTCCGCCGGGTGGTGCGCTCGAGCGTCATCCGCTACGAGCTCACGCCCTACGGCCAGGAGCTCGAGCCCATCGTGCTCGCGCTGGGCGCCTGGGGCTTCAAGGCCATGGGCGATCCGCGGGAGGGCGAGATCGTGACGGCCGACTCGATGACCATGGCCCTGCGCACCGCCTTCCAGCCACAGGAGGCAGCGCACCTTCCGCCGACGGCCTACGCGGCACACTTCGGTCCCACGGCTCTGATGGTCATGGTGGACGGTCCCGCCCTGGACGTGACGCGTGGCGACGGTCCGGTCGACCTCGCGTTCGCCGCAGGCGCAGGCATCCGCCGCCTCATCTCCGGCGAGCTCGACTGGAGGCGCGCGATCGAGACGGGCGTGGTCGAGGTGCTGCGCGGTCGCGGCGAGATCCTCGAGCGCTTCAGCGCCACGTTCCGCCTAGCCGCCTGACCGAGCGCGCACCACGGGCTCCAGAAAGCGCTGTGAAGCACTTCGAGGGAGCATGTCGAGAAGTCGTCATCGGCTCCGCTCACCCGGTGAAGGCCGCGACCGGCGCGGCTCACAGCACAGGAGAACCACCATGCCGAAGTACCTGCTCCTCAAGCACTACCGCGGTGGACCGGACCAGTACCGTCCCGTGCCGCCGATGGACCAGTGGGAACCCGAGGACGTCGAGGCACACATGGCCTTCCTGCAGCACGTCAACGAGCTGCTCCAGGAGAACGGCGAGTGGGTGGACGCCCAGGCGCTCACCCCGGAGCGCACCTGGGTGCGCTACGGCGGCCCCGACGCCGCGCCCGTCGTGACCGACGGCCCGTTGCCGGAGACGAGCGACCTCGCGGCCGGCTGGTACATGATCGACGTCGACTCCCACGAGCGCGCGGTCGAGCTCGCCGCGTATGTCTCGTCCGAGCCCGGACCGGGCGGGACACCGCTCTACGAGTGGATCGACGTCCGCGAGGTCATGTCCGAGATCCCCTCACGAGACTGAGCGGTGGTCCTCGACACACCACCGGTCGACCCGCGGGACGACAGCGCATTGCGTGCTCTCGTCCCGCGGGTGCTCGCGGCGCTCGTCCGGCGCGGCGAGGACTTCGACGCCGCCGAGGATGCGCTGCAGGAAGCTCTCCTGGAGGCGCTCCGGGTGTGGCCCGAGCATCCCCCACGTGACGCGCGCGCGTGGCTGACCACGGTTGCCACCCGACGGCTCGTCGACGCCCGCCGGAGCCAGGCCTCCCGCGGCCGTCGCGAGGAAGCGGTCCACGACCGGCCGCGACCGGCGGGCACCGAAGAGGGTGACGACACCCTGTTCCTGCTCTTCTGCTGCTGCCACCCGGACCTCTCCCCCGCCAGCCAGGTGGCTCTGACGCTGCGAGCGGTCGGCGGTTTGACCACGAGGGAGATCGCGGACGCCTTCTACGTCCCCGAGGCGACGATGGCCCAGCGGATCAGCCGGGCCAAGCGCGCTCTGCACGGACGTCGCCTCGACCAGCCGGGGGACCTCGCCGTCGTGCTGCGCGTGCTGTACGTCGTGTACTCGACCGGCCACGCCGGCCGTGTGGACCTCGCTGGTGAGGCGATCCGGCTCGCGCGCCAGCTCACCCTCGCCACGGACGAGCCGGAGGCCCGAGGCCTGCTGGCACTCATGCTGCTCAACCACGCCCGCCGTCGCGCACGGCTGGATGCCGCAGGCCGGATCGTCACGCTCGACCGGCAGGACCGCGGACTGTGGGACACACGGCAGATCGCCGAGGGCGTCCGCGTGCTCCAGACGGCGCTCGCGGCGCAGCGACCCGGGCGCTACCAGATCGAGGCGGCCGTCGCCGCCCTGCACGATGACGCGGCCCGGGCCGAGGAGACCGACTGGCGGCAGATCCTCGCCTGGTACGACGACCTCGTCGACCTCAGCGACGACCCGGTCCGTCAGGACCCGGCCGCGGTGCTCGGTCGCGCCGTCGCGGTCGGCCACGTCCTGGACGCCGGAGCAGGGATCCGTGAGACCGAACGGTTGCGCGCCGTGATCGGCGACCGCCACCGGTGGCACGCGGTCCGTGGCCACCTGTACGAGCTGGGCAACGACTTTCCCGCCGCCGCCGCGGCCTACGCAGAGGCGGCTCACCGTGCGACGGACGTGGTCGAACGGGACCACCTCGTCAGGCAGGCCGCCCTGGCTCGGGCTGCCGCACAGGGACGAACCTCGCCGTGACCTGCGAGCGGACCCGACGAGCTACTCCGCGGGGTCGTCCGCCGTGATCGTTCGCACGAACCGTTCCTCGGTCAGCGAGTCGTCGCGCGAGAATGCCTGCCGCTCCCCCGTGCGCGTGAAACCAGCACGGACGCACAGGTCTCCTGCGGCGTGGTTGTTGTCGACGACCCAGAGAGAGACGGTGCTCGCACCGTCCGCGGCTGCCGCCTTGCAGACCGCGTCGACGAGCGCCCATCCGATGCCACGACGACGTGTCTCGGGGGCAACCCACAGCGAGATCAGATGACGGTCGTCCGTCGGTGAGCCGGGCTCCTGGAGCATCTGCACGATGCCGCGGCCGGTCCCCGTGTCGTCGACGGCGATCCACGTAGGGCTCGTACGCAACCGCATCCGCCAGTGCGACTCGACGAACCGGTTCTCCCGGGCCAGCGAGGCGCCGAAGATCCCGGGGTTCTCGCGCACGGCACGAAGCCGGACGTCGCGAACGATCTCCCAGTCGTCCTCCCCCACGCGTTGAATCAGCACCATGACAGGATGCCGCACGCTGAGCATCGGCGCTGCCAGGCGCGACGCGCGGAGATGAGCTTCCGTCAGCCGCCGTGGCCCGCCGGATCGGGCACGGACCGGGCAGCGTCGGCGATCTCCTCCTCCGGCCGGGGTGGCACGGACTCGTCGAACTCGAGCTCTGGCACCTCGTGGGACTGGCCGTCGTGCCCTTCAGGGTGCGTCATGTTCGTCTCCTCCGACGTGGTTCACCGTACGCATGCGCGGGTGCGCTGACCAGCCTGGTCGTCTACAGGTCGATCCCGTCTCCGGCATCGAGCAGGATCACGTCCCCGGCTCCACCGAGCCGCCCCAGGAGCGTCGACGCGAGCGCGAGGCCGGGTGCCGACAGATGGGCGTCGTGGATCGCGACGAGCCGGCGGGGTGCGACCGAGCGCACGTAGTCGACCACCTCGCCGACCTTGAGCCACGGGCCGCCGACGGGCGTCAGCAACGCGTCGACGGACGCACCCAGCGGGTCCACGTACCCGTCGCCGGGATGCAGGACACCCTCGACCAGGTAGCCGACGTTCGGGGCGCGCGGGATGTCTGCGTGGATCAGGGCATGCCACTCCCCCAGCACGGCGACCTGGAACCCGCCTGCCTGGATCGAGTCGCCGGCAGCGACGGCGTGCAACCGGTCACCCGGGGCTCCGGCCGCAGCCAGCAGGTCGAGCGCCGCCTGCGGACCCCACACGTCCACGCCGGCGGCGACCACGGGTTCGGTCGCGAGATGGTCGGGGTGCTCGTGGGTGACCAGAACCGCCGCGACACCGTCAAGTGCGCCGGAGACGTCCGAGAAGCCACCGGGGTCGATGACCAGGTGGTCGTCGCCGCGGTCGAGACGGATGCAGGAGTGGCCCCAGCGGGACAGGCGAGTGCTCATTCCCGCAGTCTTCCCTGACCGGGACGACGGTGCTGACCGAATGCGTGACCGACGCGATTCGTGAACGACACACGGCCCAGATACGGTGTCGCCGTGCTGGTGCTCGGTGTGTGCAGTCTCAAGGGTGGGGTCGGGAAGACTTCGGTGACCCTCGGCCTCGCGTCGGCCGCGCTGGAGCGCGGCATGCGCACCCTCGTGATCGACCTCGATCCTCAAGGCGACGCCACGATGGCGCTCGGGGCACGGCCCGACACCGCGGATGTGGCCTCGGTGCTGGCGCTTCCTGGCGCCGCCACCATGGAAGCTGCGACGGTTCCCTCGTCCTGGGCGGACGACGGTCTCGACGTGCTCGTGGGCTCCGAACGTTCGGCCGAGCACGACCGGCTGCGCGACAACGACGTCGAACGCCTCAGGTACGCGCTGTCGTGGGTCAGCGGCTATGAGCTGGTCCTGATCGACTGCCCGCCCTCGCTCGGCGGTCTCACGCGGACGGGGCTGGTCGCAGCGGACCGTGCGATCGTCGTCACCGAGCCCGGGTTGTTCGCGGTGATGGCAGTCGGGCGGGCCATGCGCACGATCGACGAGCTGCGACGCGACCAGGCTCCGGCCCTGCAGCCGCTCGGGATCGTGGTCAACCGCGTGCGCGCCCGTTCCGTCGAGCAGGCGTACCGCCTGGAGGAGCTGCAGGCGCTGTACGGGCCGCTTCTGCTCAGCCCGAGCGTTCCGGAGCGCGCGGCGTTGCAGCAGGCTCAGGGCGCCGCACAGCCCGTGCACGCGTGGCCGGGGACGGCTGCCGCCGAGCTGGCGCGCACGTTCGACGCCCTCCTCGAGAGGGCGCTGCGGGCACCCCGCCGCTGAGCCGCTGCCCCAGCAGGTCAGCCTGCGGTGCGGGCCTGACGACGCATCGCGAGCTCGTCGTGCGGCGACGGCTCCGAGACCACGTCGTCTTCTTCGTCGACCCGCTCGGTGGGCAACGCGGCAAGCGTCCCCTCTACCTCACGCCACACGCGTCCCACGGCGATGCCGAACACTCCTTGGCCACCTTGCACCAGGTCGATGACCTCGTCGGCCGAGGTGCACTCGTAGACGCTGGCGCCGTCGGACATCAGGGTGATCTGCGCAAGGTCGTCGACACCGCGCTCGCGCAGGTGCGCGACCGCGGTACGGATCTGCTGGAGCGACACCCCCGTGTCCAGCAGGCGCTTGACCACCTTGAGCACGAGGATGTCGCGGAAGCTGTAGAGCCGCTGCGTCCCTGAGCCGGTCGCCGGGCGGACCGAGGGCTCCACGAGTCCCGTCCGGGCCCAGTAGTCGAGCTGGCGGTACGTGATGCCGGCTGCGCGGCACGCCGTCGGTCCGCGGTAGCCCGTCGAGGTGTCGAGATCGGGGAGGTCGTCGTCGAACAGCATGCCCTGCGCGCGCTGGGGCACGACCCCTGCGACGCTCTCGGCATTCTCGGTGCTGGTCACGAATCCTCCACTCGTCGTGCGCCGGTCGGGCCGACATCTCCCCCGGCTACGAGCCACAGTAGGCCCGTCGTGGTGCAGACGCCACGACGCGCCCGGGCGTGTCGCGGCACGCGAGTCTCACCTTCAACCTGAACACGAAGGTTGAGGCTCAGGGCCCCTCGTCGTCGGGCTCGCTGCCCGTCCCGAAGTCCTCCGGCGTGACCAGGTCCAGGAACCGGCGGAACCGCTCGAGGTCCTGCTCGGAGGACGTGGTCCGGACCTCGACGCCGGCCACAGCGACGACCTCGGCGGAGCACAGGACCGGGCAGGAGAACCGCAGGGCGAGCGCGATCGCGTCAGATGCGCGCGAGTCGACGCGCGGACCTGTGCGAAGCACCAGCTCTGCGTGGAACACCCCCTCCTCGAGCCGCGTGATCTCGACCCGGGTCAGACCCGAGCCCGTGGCCACCAGCACATCGCGGAGCAGGTCGTGCGTCATGGGCCGCGGGGGCACGATGCCCGCCTGTGCCGACGCGATCGCGCTCGCCTCGGACGGACCGATGAGGATGGGGACGAGGAGCTCGGAGTCCGGGTCGAGGAGCAGCACGACGATCTCGTCGTCCGCGAGATGCTGGCGCACGCCCACGATCTCGACGGGAATCAGCTCGGCGTCGTCCCCCATACGGCCCAACCTACGACGCCGCAGGCGATCCGGCGCCCCTCGGCGACGATCCGCGTGTATCGGTCCCGTTACGGAGCGAGGTCCGCGACGGCCGCGCGCACGAGCGCGGTGTGCATCTGCGTGCACAGCTCGCCGACCTCAGCGGCAAGCGTCCCCGCACGGGCGCGGCTCGAGGCGCTGCGCTGTCCGCGCCAGGGCGCGACCACCTGCTCGACCAGGTCCGCCTGCCGGTCCGCGGCGGCACGGAACTGGCGCAGGTGCCGAGGGTCGATCCCGTGCTGGGCGAGCGCCGCGGCCGAGACGACGATCTGGAGTGCCCAGGAGTCGAAGGCACCCGACGGGTGCGGCCGAAGGACACCGGCCGCGGCCAGGTCCTCGACGAACGACGGCTCGACCCCGGCCTCGTGGGCGAGCACGTCGACGGTCAGACGCGTACCGCTCGACTCCCGGACGCCGTCGCGGGTAGCGAGCCGTGCACGCGGCGCCGGCTCGTCCTCCTCCCCCGCGTCCAGAGCGGCAAGACGCTCACCGATGACCTTCAAGGGCATGTAGCGATCACGCTGCTGCCGCAGGACGAACCGGAGGCGCTCCACGTCGGCAGGCGAGTACTGGCGGTAGCCCGAGGCGGTCCGGACCGGCTCGATGAGGCCCTGTTCCTCGAGGAAGCGAAGCTTGGAGGTGGTCACCGCAGGGAACTCGATCTGCAGCGACGCGAGGATGTCCGAGATCCGCATCGTCGCCCGGCGTGAGATGCCCCGGGGCCAGCGCTCCTGCGTCGGCGGAGCCTCGTCATGGGTCGTCGCGGCTTCCTGCACCGCGGCCAGCCGCTGCGGTCGTGCGCTCACCGGGCCGCTCCTCCGGGTGCTGTGTCCGGTCGGTTCACGCGCCGGCCGCGTCCCGGTGCGGGCTGGGGTGGAACGTCATGCGGTACTTGCCGATCTGCACCTCGTCGCCCGCGCGGAGCACGGACTGGTCGATGCGCGTGCGGTTCACGTAGGTGCCGTTCAGCGACCCGATGTCTCGGACGACGAACTGGCTGCCCTCTCGGACGAACTCGGCGTGCTTGCGGGACACGGTCACGTCGTCGAGGAAGATGTCAGCCCCGGTCGACCGGCCCGCGACCGTGCGGTCCGCGTCGAGCAGGAACCGTGCACCGGCACTCGGGCCGCGCTGCATGACCAGCAGAGCAGACGTGGGCGGCAGCGCGTTGACCGCGCCGACCTCGTCCTGGGTCAGTCCGACCGGGGCGCCCGCCTCGATCTCCACCTCGATCGGCTCGATCGCGCCGAAGCTCATCGTGGTGTCCGGCCCAGGTCCCCCGACCTGCGGATCCTCGCTGTTCATGCCACCTCCCGGCCCGGTCCCGACGATTGGTGCGGGCTCGCAGCCGCGCGTTCACACCCTATGCGGACGAAGGCGCCTGGCGCAGCACCGCCGGCGCGCGCCCGCGCGCCGGAGGCCGTCGCAGGCCCGGATCAGTCGCCCGAGAGCGGGATCGGCGTGGCGAAGACCGGGTCCGGAATCACCCGCAAGGCTGTGATCTGGACGTTGTCACGTTGCTCGACCTCGCCCTGGCCACCGTTCAGTCGCACCTGCGCCATCGCGCCACCCGGGATCTGGAGGGCGGGGTCGATGGTGTCGGGATCGCCGATGACCAGCCACACGTACGGGGAGCTCAGGGTCGCGCCGTCCAGCACCACCGAGCCCGCAGTGCCGGTGAAGGCGCTGCTGGCGGTCACCCGCTGGCCGTTCAGCGAGATGGCTTCGGCGCCCGCGTTGCGCAGCTCCTCGAGCACCTCGAGCATCGTCACCGGCTTGATGAGCCCGTCCGGCTCCGTGAGCGTCACAGCGACTCCCGGTCCCTCGGCCGGGAGCCGACCCGTGAGGATGCCCTGGGTCTCCGCGCTACGACGGAGGGCGTCGAGCGCAGCCTGGCGACGGTCGGAGCCCGACAGGAGCTGGTCGCGCTCACGAGTGAGGTCGGCGGACTCGCTCGCCAGTGCGTCGCCGCGGTTCGTGACCTCGTCGAGGATGCGCACGAGGTCCTGCTGGCGCATCGAGTTGAGGTCGGCGCCCGCGGCCTGCCGCACCTGGACCACGAGCGCGAACCCGAGCAGCGCGCACAGCACACCGGCGAGCACCTGCGCCCGCGTCATCCGCGGCTTGAGGGCTCGCCCGAGGACGGACCACGCCCCGGGTTCCGCCGAGAGCTCCGGGATGCGCAGCTCGTCCGGGCCGGGCGACGCGCTCTCCGCGAGGGCCGCCCCGGACAGCTCGTCCTCGACACCACCCTGCGCGGATCGAGTCTCGTCGCCCCCGACGGGCTCCCATGCCGCGTGGTCCGTCGCGTCCGGGTCCGTGTCCGGCCGGTCCGCGTCCGCCCCAGGGCGGTCCTCTGGGCCATCCTGCGTGCCCTGCTCAGCGCCCGGGCCGAGATCGGCGGCGGCGGAGTCGTCGAACGCGTCCGGCGGACTCTCGTCGACGTCGACCTCGGGTACGTCGAAGGCCTGCTCCTCGATCGCGTCCGCGAGCGACTGCTCGATGGCCTCCGCGCGCGCCAGCTCGGCGGCGGCGGCCGCAGCCAGCGGTGACTCGTCGTCGTTGGTGACCGGACCGGCAAGGTCGGGTCGCGGCTCGTTCAGCGCGTCGTAGACCTCGAGAGGGCTCGGTCGCCCGACGTCCGTGTCGTCGGCCCCGACGTCCTGACCCTGCTCGTCGTTCATGGTCATGCTTTGAACAGGTGCCGACGGATCGAGGCCGCGTTGGAGAAGATGCGGATGCCGAGGACGACCACGACCGCGGTCGAGAGCTGCGTGCCGACGCCGAGCTGGTCGCCGAGGAACACGATCAGGGCCGCAACGACGACGTTCGACAGGAACGAGATCAGGAACACGCGGTCGTCGAAGATGCCGTCGAGCATCGCGCGCAGGCCGCCGAAGAGCGCATCGAGGGCCGCCACCACCGCGATCGGAAGGTACGGCTGCAGCTCTGTGGGCACGGTCGGCTGGAGGAGCAGCCCTCCGACGATGCCGATGAGCAGCCCGACGACTGCGATCATGCGCGCTCCCTCCCCGAAAGACGTGCCGACCATGCCACACCGGAGGCTCCCGGTGCACGTCCCGCACTGTTCACGTCCTGCGTCGCAGCAGGTGCTGGCGAAGGCTCGTCCGACGCGCCCAGGACCGTCGCGTCGTGCAGCGTCACGGGACCCGTACCCGGCAGCTCCAGGCGCGACTTCGAGGACATCTGGACGCCGATCCCGTACGTGGTGCGAAGCGTCGACATGTGCTGGCCGGCGCTGGTCCTGGCGAGCGCCGGCTGCATCGCGACAGGGTCGCCGATGGCGTCGATCTTGTACGGGCTGCTCAACGACACCAGGTCGACGAGGACGGCGTCACCGGCGGAGCGGATGGCGGTCATCGCTGTCAGCCGGTGGCCGTTGATCGCGATCGCCTCAGCGCCCGATGCCCACAGCCCGTTGACCACGACCTGCAGGTCGACGTCCTGCACGCGCAAGGTCGGGTCCTGCGCGTCCTGGTCGTCCGACGGCGCGTCGGCGAGCTCGATGCGCAGTCCGCGGCCCGCGACCGGAACCACACCCGCCTCGACGAGCACGGGGCTCGTACCGTCGTGGAGCCCGGCGTCCTCGCCTCCGAGCACGTCGCTCTGCAGCGACCCGACCTCGGACGTCAGGTCGTCGATCTGCTCCTGGAGATCCTCCGCCTTCGTGGTCCGCTCCTGGATCTGCCCCTCGAGGATCTCGCGCGCCCGCTGGGCCGAGCTCGCAGGCTGGCGCAGTGCGACCGTCGCGGCGGTGGTGCCCAGACCGAGTGCCACCGCGATCGCGACGAGCGTCGAGACCGACCTGAACGTCCGTGGGTGTGCCCGGCCCTGCGCCTTCTTGACGGCCGCCTCGGCGTAGCCCGGGTCGAGCGGCCTGCGGTAGAACTCGGTCAGCAGGGTCATGGAGGCGTCGGGCTGTCTCACCGGTGCGGCCGGCCATGGCCCGTCCGTACCGTGCCGCGAGGTCATGCGGGCTCCGCGGGCGCGCGCAGGAGACGCGCCGCCTGCGCCAGGTAGAGGAAGCCCGCGAACCAGTAGAGAGCGACGCCCCAGAGGGCGAAGGCCCAGCCCACCACCCCCGCGACCACACCGACCCACGAGTCCAGCTCGGCGAGCAGCAGCAACGGGAAGGCGTACAGCAGCGCGAACGTGCCGGCCTTCCCTGCCAGGTGCACCGGAAGCGGTGCGTAGCCCGCATGACCGAGAACGAGCAGCATGATGCCGAGCACCACGTCGCGGAGCCCGAGCGCGACGAGCAGCCACCACGGGACCACGTCGCGCCACGCCAGGGCCACGAGCGTGACGATGATGAAGAGACGGTCCGCCGCCGGGTCCAGCAGCTGGCCCAGCCTGGAGACCTGTCCGAGCCGCCGCGCGAGCACACCGTCGAGCCAGTCGGACGCGCCGGAGACGGCGAGGACGAGGATCGCCCAGCCGTCGTTACCCATGGCCAGGAGCACCGCGAACACGGGTACCAGGAGGAGTCGCAGGAAGCTGATCGCGTTGGGGATCGTCAGCACGCGCGAGCTCACGACGTCGTTGCCTGCCACTGCCTCCCCTGATCCCTGTGCCGACTGGGCGCGGCGTCGATCCTATGCGGGCGAGCGAGGCGCTCATGACCGTGGCTCGGCGTTCGGGTGCCGATGGTGCGACGCTGGCGCCATGACGCATCGCAACGACCCTGAGGTGATCCGACGGCTCCTGACCGGTCCGGGCCGATGGGCGGTCGTCGGCCTCTCCTCGAACCGTGCCCGCGCGGCCTACGGGGTCTCGGCCTATCTCGGTTCCATCGGCAAGGAGATCGTCCCGGTGCACCCGAGCGGCGAGACGGTGCACGGTGCCGCCGGGGTCCGCTCGCTCGCCGAGGTCGAGGGGCCCGTGGACGTCGTCGACGTGTTCGTCAACAGCAGCCTGGCGGGTGAGGTCGTCGACCAGGCCGTCGCGATCGGCGCCCGCGCGGTGTGGCTCCAGCTCGGCGTGGTCGACGAGGAGGCCGCGGCGCGAGCGCAGGCCGCGGGTGTCGACGTCGTCATGAACGCCTGCCCGGCCATCGAGGGACCGCGACTCGGCCTCGGATGACCCTGTGCGCGACGTCACGCACCCCGTTCCGGACACAGGACTGCCGCCCCCGGTAGGCTGTCCTCGAATCTGGAGTTCGTCGCGTCCCCCGTCGAGGCGTCGCCACCACCGCACATGCGGTCGTGGCTCGCCTCTTGTGTGAGGTCTAGGCACCGCGAGTCGCGGTTGCCACTGGGTGGTCCGGGGCTGCGACCCGCTGTTCGCCGACCTGGTGCACGGTTCAGGGCTCCGCCCCGCGATGATCGGTTCCTCATTTCATGAGCTCTGCTGTGTCCTCAGTTGCGCCCTCTTCCATGCCCGAGAACGGCACCTTCGACGAGCTCGGCCTCCCGCCGGCGCTTCAGGCCGCGATCGCGGACCTCGGCTTCACCACACCCTCGGCCATCCAGGCGCAGGCCGTCCCCGCCCTGCTCAGCGGCCGCGACATCGTCGGCGTCGCCCAGACCGGGACCGGGAAGACCGCAGCGTTCGGTCTCCCGCTGCTCGCGTCGATCGACCCCGACGTGCACGCCGTCCAGGCGATCGTCCTGACCCCGACGCGCGAGCTCGCCATGCAGGTGGCCGACGCCATCCAGTCGTTCGCGACGCACCTGCCCGGGTTGAACGTGCTCGCCGTCTACGGCGGTTCCCCGTTCCTCCCGCAGCAGCGCGCGCTGTCCCGCGGCGCCCAGGTCGTCGTCGGAACACCCGGTCGGGTGCTCGACCACCTCGACCGGCGCACGCTGAAGATGGACGACGTCCGCTTCCTCGTGCTCGACGAGGCCGACGAGATGCTGCGCATGGGCTTCGCCGAGGACGTCGACCGCGTGCTGTCGGCCGCGCCGCGTGAGCGCCAGGTCGCCCTCTTCTCCGCGACGATGCCGCCGCCCATCCGTCGGGTCGCCGAGCAGCACCTGAACCGCCCGGTGGAGATCACCGTCTCGCGCCAGGCGTCCACGGTGACCAGCGTCCGCCAGACGTACGCCGTGGTGCCGCACCGCCACAAGACCGGTGCGCTCGCCCGCGTGCTCGCCGTGTCGGAGGCCGACGCGGCAATCGTGTTCGTGCGTACCCGCGGTGCGGCTGAGGAGGTCGGCAGCGCGCTGGTCGAGCGCGGGATCTCCGCTGCGTACATCTCCGGCGACGTCGCACAGACCGAGCGGGAGAAGATCGTCGACCGCTTGCGCTCCGGTGCGCTGGACGTGCTCGTCGCCACCGACGTCGCCGCCCGCGGCCTGGACGTCGACCGCATCGGCCTCGTCGTGAACTTCGACGTGCCGCGCGAGCCCGAGACGTACGTCCACCGCATCGGTCGTACCGGCCGCGCCGGCCGCGAGGGCGAGGCGCTGTCGTTCGTCACGCCCGCCGAGCAGTCGCGCCTGCGTCAGATCGAGCGGACCACGCGTCAGTCGCTCATCCAGGTCGAGATCCCCACGCCCGTCGAGGTGTCCGCGCACAAGGTGACGGGCCTGCTGGCCCGGACCGCCGAGCGCAAGGAGATCGGTCGCCTGGACCTGTACCGCGAGGCCATCGCCGTACACCTGGCGAAGAACCCCGACGTCGACCCTGTCGACCTGCTGGCGGTCCTCACCGCGCTCGCGGTGGGCGACGAGGGCCCCGTGGCCGCGTCCGGCGACGACCTCGACGACGCCCTGTCGCGCGCGCACCTCACGGGCGGCAACGGGCGCGACCGCGACAGCGAGCGTGGCTACGACCGGCCGGAGCGCGACCGCCGCAACACCAACACGCACATCGCGGGCGGTTCGCCGCGCTGGCGCGTGGCGGTCGGCCACCGCGACGGCCTGCAGCCGGGTGCCCTCGTGGGCGCTCTCACCGGTGAGGGCGGCCTGACCGGCAAGGACGTCGGCAAGATCGACATCTTCGGCAGCTTCGCACTGGTCGACATCCCGGCCGGCCTGACCCCGGAGGTCATCGACCGCCTCGCGCGCACGCGCGTCGCCGGGCGCCCGCTGCGGATCCGCCAGGACACGGGTCCCCGTCCCGGCCAGGGCGCCTCGCGTCCGAGCCACGGTCCAGCACGCGGTCGCTCCTGACCTGACGGAAGAAGCCCCGTCTCTCGCTCGAGAGGCGGGGCTTCCTCGCGCTCAGGCGACGGCTGAGGCCACGGCCGAGACGAGCTCGTCGACGTCCGCCTCGGTGGTGTCGAACGAGCACATGAGCCGCACCTCGCTCGTCGCCACGTCCCAGTCGTAGAACCGCCAGCGGCGACGCAGAACGTCAGCGACCCCCGGCGGAAACACCACGAAGACACCGTTGGCCTGGGTCGGTCGCGTGACGTGGACCCCGGGGAGGTCCTCGATGCCCGCACGGAGCCGCGTCGCCATCGCGTTCGCGTGAGTGGCCGACCGCAGCCAGAGGTCACCTTCGTACAGGGCGACCAGCTGGGTCGACACGAACCGCATCTTCGAGGCCAGCTGCATGTCCATCTTGCGGAGGTACGTCAGCCCACCGTCCGCGTCCGGGGTGAGCACGACGACGGCCTCGCCGAACAGCAGGCCGTTCTTGGTCCCACCCAGGGACACGACGTCGACTCCGGCGTCCGTCGTGAACGAGCGCAGCGGGACGCCGAGCGCTGCTGCCGCGTTCGAGATGCGCGCACCGTCGAGGTGGAGCCGCATGCCCAGCGAGTGCGCCTGGTCGGCGAGCGCGCGCACCTCGTGGGGCGTGTACAGCGTTCCGAGCTCGGTGCTCTGCGTGATGGAGACGACCCCGGGCTGCGCGCGGTGCTCGTCGCCGAACCCCCACGCCTGCCTGGCGACGAGGTCGGGGGTGAGCTTGCCGTCGGGTGTCGGGACGGTGAGCAGCTTGACGGCCCCGACGCGCTCAGGTGCGCCGTTCTCGTCGGTGTGGATGTGTGCGGTCTCGGCGCAGATCACCGCACCCCAGCGCGGCAGGAGCGACTGCAAGGACAGGACGTTGGCGGCGGTCCCGTTGAACACGGGAAACGCTGATGCGGCCGACCCGAAGTGCTGCTGCACGACCTCCTGAAGGCGTTCTGTGTACCGGTCCTCGCCGTAGGAGGTCTGGTGCCCGCCGTTCGCCTCCGCGATCGCGGCGAGGATCTCGGGGTGCGTCCCGGCGTAGTTGTCGGAGGCGAAGTCGCGGCGCTCGGCGTCGTGCAGTCGGGTCACGGGCACCAGTGTGCCCTGACGTCGAGGGTGCGGCATGATCCGAGGAAGCCACGGGAGGTGACAGGTGCGCGAGGTGGGGCAAGGGGACACAGAACCTGACGACGGCCGTACGGAGACCGTCAACCAGAGGGCGGACCGCAACTGGAACGAGCTCCTGCAGGAGCTGCGGGTCTCCCAGACCGGCACGCAGATCCTGACGGGCTTCCTCCTGACCATCCCGTTCCAGCAGCGGTTCGCGACGCTGGACACCTACGAGCGCAACCTCTACCTGGTGCTCGTGCTTCTGGCGGTGCTTGCCACGGCCTTGCTGCTCACACCGGTGAGCCTGCACCGGGTGCTCTTCCAGAGGCGGCTCAAGCCCGAGCTCGTCGCGTGGGGGAACCTGTTCGCCCGGACCGGCCTTTTTGTCCTCGCACTGGTCCTGGCGGGCGGAGCGATGCTGCTCTTCGACGTGGTCCTCGGTCGGACGGCCGGTCAGGTCGTCGGCATCGCCTCGATCGTCGTGCTGGCCGGCTTCTGGTGGGCTCTCCCGACGGCGATCGGGCGCCGCAGGCGGCACTAGGACGGGTCCTAGGCCCGATCAGGACGCTGCTGCGGCCGACCTGCACGACGCGCAGGTACCGATGAGCTCGATGGTGTGCTCGACGTCGTCGAACCCGTTTGCGGCTCCCACCTGGGTGGCCCACGCCTCGGCCTGACCGGCCTCGATCTCCACGGTGCGACCGCACGAGCGGCAGACGAGGTGGTGGTGGTGGCTGCGCTGATCGCAGAGCCGGTAGACCGACTCCCCCTCCTCGGTCCGCAGCACGTCGACGTCGCCGTGCTCGGTGAGGCTCTGCACGGCGCGGTAGACGGTGGCCAGACCGACGCTCGAACCGCGGGAACGCAGCATCTCGTGCAGCTGCTGCGCGCTGCGGAACTCGTCGATGTCCTCGAGGAGGTCCAGGATCTCTGCGCGCTGCCGAGTCTGGCGCGGGACGACCACCATGACCGAGCCACCTTCCTGAGAGTCGTTCCCAAGATCATACGAGATCGGGCCCCCGATCCGCGTGGATCAGGGGCCCGGCCTGGTGTTCTCGAGGTGCTGCGTCAGCCCTGGACGGCGCGCTTGAGGGCGCTGCCCGCGGTGAGCTTCACGCGGAAGCCCGCGGGGATCTCGAGCTTCTCGCCGGTCTGCGGGTTGATGCCGGTGCGGGCACCACGCTCGGCGCGGGCGACGGCAAGGAAGCCGGGGATCGTGACGGCCTCGCCCTTGGCGAGGTTCTCGACCACGACCTCCTGCAGGGCCTTGAGGGCCTTGTCGGCGTCCGTGTTGGTGAGGCCGGCCTTGGCTGCGAGGGCCTGGACGAGCTCGGTGCGGTTCACGCTCACTGGATGTGCTCCTTGTTCACTCGGGAATGCGGGCCCAGGTGCGGGCCGAGGTGTGCCCGGGCATGCAGAGGGACCGACTGCCCGGGGACGACCGGCTGACACTAACCCGTGAAGTGCCCTCAGACCGATCCGGGGCGTGTCGTGTCACCTGTGCGCGCGTTCCAGCAGGTCGTCGAGCGGCCAGGTCGTGATCACTCGGGCCGGGTTGAGACCGTGCTGCGCGGCGCGTTCGCAGCCGGCCCCGAGCCAGTCGAGCTGGCCGGGGGCGTGCGCATCCGTGTCGATCGAGAAGAGGCAGCCGGCCTCGATGGCGAGGGCCAGCAGCTCGTGCGGCGGATCGAGGCGGTCTGGCCGGCAGTTGATCTCCACGGCCACGCCGTTCTCGGCGCAGGCCTCGAAGACACGACGCGCGTCGAACTCGCTCTGCGGGCGGCTCTTGCCCTTGACCTGTCGACCCGTGCAGTGGCCCAGGATGTCCGTGCGCGGGTTGCGCACGGCCGCAAGCATCCGCTCGGTCATCGGTCCGCGGTCCATGCGCAGCTTGGAGTGCACCGAGGCGACGACCACGTCGAGCTCGTCGAGCAGGGCCGGGTCCTGGTCCAGCTGGCCGTCGTCGAGGATGTCGACCTCGATGCCGGTGAGGACCCGGAAGGGCCCCACCACGGTGTTCAGGGCGGCGACCTGCGCCAGCTGGGCCCGCAGCCGGGCGGCCGACAGCCCGTTCGCGACCGTGAGCCGGGGTGAGTGGTCGGTGATCGCCAGGTAGTCGTGGCCGAGCTCCATCGCCGCAAGAACCATCTCCTGGATGGGCGTGGAGCCGTCGCTGGCCTCCGTGTGCGCGTGGAGGTCGCCCCGCAGCGCCTGGCGCAGGGCGCTCGCCTCGGGCGCTATGGACGACGAGGCGTACTCCTGCTCGAGCGCGTCCAGGTACTCGACCGGCTTTCCTCGGAGCACGTGCGCGACGACGTCCGCCGTGCGGGCGCCGACCGACGGCAACGTCGCCAGGGCACCCGTGGTCTCCAGGACCGCGAGACGGTTCGGGTCCTGCTTCTCGACGCTCACCGCGGCCTTGCGGAACGCCTCGCTGCGGTACGCACTGGCCTGTGCACGCTCCAGGAGGAACGCGATCCGGCGCAGTGCTGTCACGGCGTCGGCCTGACGGCCCGACGCCGAGCGGTCCGACGGGCTCACGACGCCTTGGACTTCCGCTTCTTCGGCGCGTCCTTCGTGGCCTTCTCCGGCTCGTCACCACGTGCGCTGCGGGCCTTCTCGACGCTGCGCTGCAGCGCGGCCAGCAGGTCGACCACGTCGCCACCACCCTCGGAGTCGTCCTCCCCGGGCGGGACCGGAACGGACTGCGTGTCCCCCGAGGAGACCTTGGCCTGGATCATCGCCTCGAGCGCGCCCGCGTACCGGTCCTCGTACTGCGTCGGGTCGAAGTCCGCGGCGAGCGAGTCGACGAGCGACGACGCCATCGCGAGCTCTTGAGGACGGACCGTGACCTCGTCGTCCAGGACGGGGAAGTCGACCGCCCGGACCTCGTCGGGCCACAGCAGGGTCTGCATGACGATGACCTTGTCGCGGACCCGCAAGATCGCCATGGACTCACGCTGCCGCAGCGCGACCTTCACGACCGCCACCCGGTCGGCCTGCTCGAGCGCCCCGCGAAGCAGCGCGTACGGCTTCGCGGCGGACTTCTCCGGCTCGAGGTAGTACGTCTTCTGCAGCAGGATCGGGTCCACCTGGTCCACCGGGACGAACTCGAGCACCTCGATCTCCCGCTCGGTGGACAAGGGCAGCGAGCGGAAGTCCTCGTCGGTGAGCACCACGAGCTCACCGTCCTCGGTCTCGTAGCCTTTGGCGATGTCGGACATCTCGACTGGCTCGCCGTCGATGCTGCAGAACTTGCGGTAGCGGATGCGGCCGCCGTCCTCTCGGTGCACCTGGTGAAGCGTCACCTCGTGCTCCCCCGTCGCCGAGTAGAGCCGCACGGGAACGTTGACCAGCCCGAAGGCGACGGAACCCTTCCAGATCGCTCGCATGGTGTGTGCTGCCTTCCGTCGTCGAGGTGCGGTGGCCCGAACCATCACGGGCACGCCTTTCACAGGGCGCGACCCGCGCGACCTTCTACCGGCAGGATGGACCCGTGGAGCCCATGCTCGCCACCCCCGCGACCGGACCGACGGGACTTCCGCGCGGGTCGGCGTGGGCGTTCGAGGTCAAGTGGGACGGCGTCCGGGCGATCGCGGACACCTCGTCGGGCGTCCTGCAGCTCTGGAGCCGCACCGAGCGCGAGATCACCCTGGCCTACCCCGAGCTGGACGGCCTGGCAGCTGTCCAGGACACGATCCTCGACGGGGAGATCGTCCTCATGGCCGACGGGATCCCGTCGTTCACCGCCCTCGCCGAGCGGATGCACGTGCGCGACGTCCGCCGCGCGGCCGCGCTGGCCGCACGTCAACCGGTGACCTTCATGGTGTTCGACGTGCTCAGGCACGCGAGCGACGACCTGACCCGGACGACGTACGACGAGCGGCGCGTGGTCCTCGAGCAGCTCGCTCTGCCCCGGAACGTGCAGCTCTCCCCCATCTATCCCGACGGTCAGGAGCTGTGGGGGGTGACGGAACAGCTCGGGCTCGAAGGTGTGGTGGCCAAGCGACGCTCGTCGACCTACCAGCCCGGCCGCCGATCCGACGACTGGGTCAAGGCGCCCCACCGTCGGACGCGCGCCGCGATCGTGTGCGGCTGGCGCCCGGAGACCACCGGGTCGGGACGGCTCGGTGCCGTGCTCTTCGGCGCGCGCGACGCGGCCGGCGCCCTGCGGTTCCTCGGACGCGCAGGCAGCGGCCTGACCGGTCAGAAGGCGACCAGCCTGCGCAAGCTCCTGGAGGAGCACGCGCGCGCGGACTCGCCGTTCGACGAGCCGATCCCCGTCGAGGACGCGCGCGGGACCCGCTGGGTCGACCCCGTCGTCATCGTCGACACCCTGTACCTGGCCCGAAACCCCACGGGGCGCCTGCGCCAGCCGGTGGTCCGTGGGATCCGCACCGATACCGACGCCGACCCCTGGGAGCAGCCGTGACACCAGAACGGCAGATGGTGGACGTCGAGGGCCGTTCGGTCCGCGTCAGCCACCTGGAGAAGGTCATGTACCCGGCGACGGGGATGACCAAGGCCGAGGTCATGAACTACTCGGTCGGCATCGCACCTGCGCTGCTCGCCCAGCTCAAGGGACGGCCGGTGACGCGCATCCGCTGGCCCGACGGTGTGGGCGGAGAGAAGTTCTTCGAGAAGAACACGCCACGCGGTGCACCCGCCTGGGTCCGTCGGCGCAAGATCCGGGCCGCCCCCGGTTCCGACGACGAGGGCGCAGAGCTGGAGCTGCCCTTCCTCGACGACCTGGCCGGGCTGGTGTGGGCGGCGAACCAGGGGGCGCTCGAGCTGCACACCCCGCAGTGGCGCGTCGGCCCGCGCGGCGCCGTCCACCACCCGGACCGGCTCGTGGTCGACCTCGACCCCGGGCCCCCGGCAGGGCTGGACGCGTGTGCCGAGGTCGCCCACCTCGTGGCCGAACGGCTGCGTGCGGACGGGCACGACGCGATCGTGCCCGTGACCTCGGGAAGCAAGGGCATGCAGCTCTACGCGCCGTTGCCGGGGACGCAGACGGTCATGGAGGTGCGCCAGTACGCCCACGACCTGGCGTACGACATCGCAGCCGAGAACTCGAAGCTCGTGGTCGCGATCATGAAGAAGGACCTGCGTGGCGGGAAGGTGCTGATCGACTGGTCGCAGAACCATCCGGCGAAGACCACGATCACGCCCTACTCGCTCCGCGGTCGGGAGTACCCGCACGTCGCGGCACCGCGGTGGTGGGACGAGATCGGACCCGGCCTGACGCAGCTGACTCCCGACGACGTCGTCGCGCGGTACGCCGAGAGGGGCGACCCGTTCGCCTGACTCCGATGGCGAGCGGTCGAGCCGTGGGGCACCGTATCCGGATACACCCCGGAGGAGGTCCACCATGGCGCTGCCCACATCCGCCGTCCCGTCGCTCACGGCCCAGCAGGTAGGCGCCGTGCGGACGGGCGACGCGTGACGGCGTCCCGACGGTCCGACGTGCGCACCAAGGGGCCGCACGTGGCGGCACGCATCGAGAGCGCCATCGACAGGCGCATCGACGCTCGGTTGCGCCGGCGCGGCTGGACCGTCCGGGTGGAGCCCTACGCCGGCTACGGGGCCGCAGGGTGGGTTCGCGTGATGGCTCGCGCCCTGCTTGCCGCACCGATCGTCGAGGACCACGACCTGCCGGGCGCCGGCAGCTCCGCACAGGCGGGCGCACGGTCCGCGCCGGCGCTGCGCGGCTGGCGGAGCTTCGCCACGGCCCAGGTGCCCGGTGCGGTGCTCGAGGTCGCGGTCGGGGGCCGCGTCCACCGGGTCACGACCGACAGGGGCGGGTTCGTCGACGTCGTCCTGACCGCCGACCTGACGCCCGGCTGGCACGACGTCCGGATCACGTCCCAGGACGGCGCCGTCGCCATGGCCCCCGTCCACGTCATCGCGCCCGACGTCCGGTTCGGGATCGTCAGCGACATCGACGACACCGTCATGGTCACGCGGCTTCCGCGGCCCTTCGTCGCCGCGTGGAACGTGTTCATGCGGCACGAGAACGCCCGCGAGCCGGTCCCTGGCATGTCCTCGCTCTACGCCGAGCTGGTCGACGGCGACGATCGCCTGCCGGTCGTGTACCTGTCGACCGGGGCCTGGAACGCGGCGCCGACGGTCGGTCGGTTCCTACGGCAGTTCGGCTTCCCCTCCGGGCCTCTGCTCATGACCGACTGGGGTCCGACGAACAGCGGCTGGTTCCGCAGCGGTCCGACCCACAAGATCACCCAGCTACGGCGCCTGATGCGCGAGCTGCCGGACGTGAAGTGGGTGCTGGTCGGAGACGACGGCCAACGTGACCCGCAGATCTACGCCGGGGCCGCACAGCACCATCCCGGCCACGTGCACGCGATCCTGATCCGCCAGCTCACCTTCACCGAGCACGTCCTTGCGCACGGCGTGCCCACACCGACGACCGACTCGCTGCGGGCGGAGCTGCGGGCACAGCGAGACGGCATCCCCGTCCTGCAGGGCCCGGACGGACCGTCCATCGCACGGCAGGTCCGGAGCCGGGGCCTCCGGCTGCGCTGAGGCGCTCAGAGGCGCTCGGGGTCGTCCCACTCGTCGCTGCTGGCGATCGCCTCGTCATCGGCCACGAGCTCCACCGCGTGCAGGGACCGGGGCGCACGGGCCGCGTTGCCGCCGGAACGGGCGTCGGCCGAGTCCAGGTCGGCCTGCGACTGCAGCGGGTCCGCCAGGTGCTCGGCGGACGGGTCAGAGGTCAGGTCCCGGTCACGGCTCATGTCTTGGTTGTACCCCGCGCGTCCCCCCGATGCACGCACGAACCACCGTTCGGGCACCCCGCACCGGAAAATGTGACGTAGGCCCGCGACGAAGATCACAGCCCCTCGGGGTAGAGGTATCTCGACGTCAACATACGATCGACAACGTGGCGGAACACGAGAAGACAGCGGCCCTGCCCGACAAGACGGTCGACGTCGTCCTGGTCGGCGGCGGGATCATGAGCGCCACGCTGGCCGCGCTGATCACGACCCTCGAACCCACCTGGACCGTGGAGATCCACGAGGTCCGGCCCGGTCTGGCGCAGGAGAGCACGAACGCCTGGAACAACGCGGGCACCGGCCACGCCGCACTCTGCGAGCTGAACTACACCCCCGAGCGTGCAGACGGCTCGATCGACATCAGCAAGGCCGTCGCCATCAACGAGCAGTTCGAGCTGTCGCGCGAGCTGTGGAACCACCTCGCCACCGCGAACCGCCTGCCCGACGGTGACGGCTTCCTGTCGTCGACCCCGCACATGACGTTCGTGCGCGGCGAGGCCAACGCGGACTACCTGCGCCGGCGGTACGAGACGCTGCGCACGCACCCCCTCTTCGACGACATCGAGTTCAGCACCGACCGCGAGCAGATCGCGCAGTGGGCCCCGCTGCTCCTCGCCGACCGCGACCCGTCCGAGGTCGTCGCAGCGACGCGCTCGGCCGCCGGCACGGACGTCGACTTCGGTCGGCTGACCCGCGCGATGGTTGCCGACGCCGTGGACCGCGGCGCGCGCCTGCACCTCGAGAGCGAGGTCACCAGGCTCAGGCAGCGACGCGACGGCACCTGGAACCTGCGCATCAAGGACCGCCGGTGGAACGGGCACGTCAGGGCACGCAAGGTCCGCGCGCGGTTCGTGTTCATCGGGGCCGGCGGCGGCGCGCTGCGCCTGCTCCAGCGGTCCGGGATCCCTGAGGCGAAGGGCTTCGGCGGCTTCCCGATCAGCGGGCAGTTCCTGCGCACCACCAACCCGGAGATCATCGCCGCGCACCAGGCCAAGGTCTACGGCAAGGCGGACGTCGGCGCTCCCCCGATGTCGGTGCCCCACCTGGACGCCCGTGTGGTCGACGGCGGGTCCGCGCTCATGTTCGGCCCCTACGCCGGCTGGAGCATGAAGTTCCTCAAGCACGGCTCCTGGACCGACCTGGTGCGATCCGTGCGACCCGGCAACCTGGTCCCGATGCTCGCGGTCGGCCTGAAGAACTCCGACCTGCTGAAGTACCTGGTCGGCGAGGTCACCGCGAACGACGCCGACCGCCTGCGCACGCTGCGCGCGTTCATGCCGAGCGCCCACCCGCGGGACTGGGAGCTCATCACCGCAGGTCAGCGCGTCCAGGTGATCAAGCGGGACAAGAAGCTCGGCGGCGTGCTCGAGTTCGGCACCGAGCTGGTCACGTCCGCCGACGGCTCCATCGCCGGTCTGCTCGGTGCATCGCCGGGCGCGTCGACGGCCGTCGCGACGATGCTCGACCTGCTCGACCGCTGCTTCCCGGAGCGGTCGGCGCAGTGGCAGCCGCGCCTGCGCGCGATGATGCCGAGCCTCGGCGGCGGGGCCTGGGACGAGTCCTTCGAGCTCGCGCACCTCGACGAGCTCATGGACGAGCTGCCCAGCGAGCGTTGAGAGACGATGGGGTCGTGCCCCACGACTCCACCACCGCACCCGAGGCCGTCAGTGCAGAGATGCGGCGCGCCAAGCTGCGCGCCGCGACCGAGCACACGACCGTCGGTCAGGTGACGACCACCGACGACGGTCGCGTGACGATCGACTGCGCGTGCGGGATGGTGCTGAGCAACGGGCCGACGTGGTCGCTCGACGAACACATCCGACTGCACCGCGCCGAGGCACGGTTCCTGGCGCTCGCGGCCGTCGCCCCGGTGGGGATCCCCCGGCTCGTGGACTGGCCGCCGCGCTAGGCGTTCGCCAGGTCGTGGTCGTGGTCGTCGTCGTGCTCATGGGGTAGCCCCAGCTCGTGAGCCCGCTCGTGCGCCTCCCGGGCCGCGATGCGCGCCTGGACCTCGGCGCGACGCAAGGGCGGCACCGTGGTCGGCGGCTGACGACGCTCGGGCAGCTCGTCGAGCAGACGGGCCGTGATGGCGGCGATCTCGGCGACGGCCGCCTCGAACGGGTCGCGTGTGTGGTCGCTGAGGGTCTGGACCCCCGTCACCTTGCGCACGTACTGGCGCGCTGCGGCGGTGATCTCCTCGGAGGTGGCGGGCGGTTCGAGCCCACGGAGCGTGGTGATGTTCCGGCACATGGCACCGACGCTACGCGGCAGGCACCGTCGTCTCCAGGGCCAGCAGCGTGCGCTTGGCATCCGCACCCCCGACGTACTGCCCCTGCGACCCGTCCGAACGGACCACCCGGTGGCACGGCAGCACCAGGGGCAGCGGGTTGAGCGCGCACGCCGTCCCGACGGCCCGCACCGCCTTGGGGCTGCCGGCACGGCTCGCCACCTCGGCATAGCTCGCCGTCCGGCCGTAGCCGATGTCGGGCAGGTGCTCGACGACGACCCTTCGGAATCCGTGCAGCAGCCTCAGGTCCAGAGGGACGTCGAACGTGGTGCGTCGCCCCGCGAAGTACTCGTCGAGCTCGCGAGCCACGTCGTCGAGACGCCCGGGCGCCTCCAGCACTCGGGGGCTGATGCTGTCCGAGAGCGACTGGAGGACCGCGTCGTGGTCCTGCACCGCGAACGCGACGCGGACGAGGCCGCGCTCGGTGCGCGCGAGCAGCAGCGGACCGACCGGGCTGTCGAGCGTGCGGTAGGCGACGTCGACCAGAGCCGCTCCCCGCTCGACGAGGTCCGCGTGCAGGCGCGCCAGGTCGGCCGGGTCGATGTCCCCGAGCAGGCCGGTGGGTGTGTCGTCGTCGCTCATGGTCGTCCTCCCTCGATCCCCGGATAGGTCCTGCGCAGTGCCGCGATACCGTCCGACCCGGCGCGTCGCGCGGCGGCCGCCGTACCTCCGACGAGCGCAGCGACGTCGTCGTACGGGAGTCCGCCGAGGTGGTGGTAGGCGACGACGTGCCGCTGCTTGTCGGGCAGAGCGGCCAACGCGGCCCAGAGGTCGAGGTCCCGACCACCCGCCGTGGTCGACCTGTCCGGGACCTCGGCGACGGGGACCGCCTGGCGCGCGGCGCGACGGACCACGTCGATCGCCTTGCGGTGCGCGATCGTCACGAGCCACGCCTCGACGTTCGCGTCGTCGGGCAGGTCGGGGTAGGCACCGAGCGCCGACAGGAACGTCTCGGACCAGGCGTCGTCGGCGTCCGCAGGTCCCACCACGGCACGGCAGACACGCAGCACGGTGGGACCGTGCGCGGCGACCACTGCCTCGAAGGGTTGCTTCACGCTCACAGTGTGCAGACGCGTGGGGGTGCCCGTACGTGAGGTCCGACTTCTAGGGTGGTCCTCGTGACGAACCTGGAGGTCCGGCCGGTGCCCGAGCTCTGCGACCTCGCACCGACGCGAGGGCCGGTCGTCGAGCTGCACGCGTCGCGCGACGTCCCCCTCGGCGGCGTCCGCGCGATGCAGGTCCGCCGGACGCTTCCGCAGCGAGGGTTGCCGCTCGTCGGTGCGTGGTGCTTCCTCGACGAGTTCGGCCCGCAGAACGTCGACATGCGGGTGCTCCCCCATCCCCACACCGGCTTGCAGACCGTCACGTGGCCGGTCGCGGGCGAGATCCTGCACCGCGACAGCGTCGGCTCCGAGGCCGTCGTCCGACCGGGGCAGCTCAACCTGATGACGGCCGGTCATGGCGTGTCGCACTCGGAGTTCTCGCTCGGCTCAGCACCGCTGCTGCACGCCGCACAGCTGTGGATCGCGCTGCCCGACGGCGTCGCCCAGGGTGCGGCCGGCTTCGAGCAGGTGGGCGACCTGCCGCAGTGGTCGACTACGGGCGTCCGCGCGACGGTCTTCGTCGGGCAGCTCGACGGTCACGCGTCGCCGGCGCGCGTGCACACGCCCTTGCTGGGTGCCGAGGTGACCGTCGACGCCGGTGCGGCGGCGGAGGTTCCTCTGGTCCCGGGGTTCGAGCACGCTGTTCTCGTCCTGGACGGTGCGCTCGACGTCGCCGGCACGGCGCACGCACCGAGCGGGCTGCTGTACCTCGGCGACGGCCGCTCGTCGGTCCACCTGCGCTCGCGCGAGGGAGCCCGTCTCCTGCTCCTCGGCGGAGCACCGTTCGAGCACGACCTCGTGATGTGGTGGAACTTCGTCGGCCGCGACCACGCCGACATCGCCCAGGCCCGGGCCGACTGGGAGTCACCGGAGCGCGCGGACCGGTTCGGAGTCGTCCACGGGCACGGGGACCTGCGCATCCCGGCGCCCGAGCTCCCGAACATCCGCCTGCAGCCGCGGCGCCGCCGGCCCCCCGAGGAACCAGGATGACCGAGCTGCCGGTCCGCTCCCGTCTGGTTGCCACGGCCCTGGCCGACGCCGGCGTCGTGGGTCTCGTCCGCGAGCTCCCCGACTCGGCCCGCACGGCCGCCGAGGCTGCGGCTGCACTCGGCGTCGAGGTAGGTGCGATCGCCAACAGCCTGATCTTCTGGGCCGACGACGCACCCCTGCTCGTCCTCACGAGCGGACGTCACCGCGTCGACACGGCGACCCTCGCCGCGACGCTCGGCAAGGCACACGTGGCACGGGCGACCCCCGACCAGGTGCGCACGGCAACCGGCCAGGCCATCGGCGGAGTCGCACCCCTGGGCCATCCGACGCCTGTGGAGACAGTCGTCGACGTGGCACTCGAGGACTACCCGCAGGTCTGGGCGGCCGGCGGGACTCCGCACACGGTGTTCCCGACGACGTTCGAGGAGCTCGTGCGCGTCACGCATGGTCGCCCGCTCGTCGTCGGCGACTGACATTTCGGGCTCCGGAGCACAGACTGTGCGCAGAGACCCTGGACCGAAGAAGGAGTCACGTGGAGCAGGTGCAACAACGCCAACCGGTCCTTCTGACGGTCGACGACGACCCCGCTGTCTCCCGTTCGGTGGCCCGGGACCTGCGGCGCCAGTACGGGTCGGCGTACCGGGTGGTGCGCGCCGAGTCCGGGTCAGCCGCGCTGGACGCGCTGCGCGAGCTCAAGCTCCGCGGCGACCAGGTGGCCGTGCTGCTCGCCGACCACCGCATGCCGGAGATGAACGGTCTGGAGTTCCTCGAGCAGGCGATGGACCTGTTCCCTGCGGCCCGCCGCATCCTGCTCACCGCGTACGCGGACACCGACGTCGCGATCGACGCGGTCAACGTGATCGACCTCGACCACTACCTGCTCAAGCCCTGGGACCCGCCGGAGGAGAAGTTCTACCCGGTGATCGACGCCCAGCTCAAGGCGTGGAAGACGTCGCCGCACAAGTCGGTGGCCGAGACGAAGGTGGTCGGTCACCGCTGGTCGGCCCGGTCGTCCGAGGTGCGCGAGTTCCTGGCGCGCAACCAGGTGGCCTACCGCTGGTACGCGTCCGACGAGCCCGAGGGCCGACGGCTGCTGGAGGCCGCCGGACAGGACGGGCTGAACCTGCCCCTCGTGATCACGACGGAGGCCAAGGCCCTCGTCGCGCCGACGGACGCCGAGCTCGCCGCCGAGGTCGGACTGACCGTGTCACCCGCCGAGCAGTTCTACGACCTCGTCGTCATCGGGGGTGGCCCGGCCGGGCTGAGCGCCGCGCTGTACGGCGCCTCGGAAGGGCTGCGCACGGCGCTGGTCGAGCGGACCGCGACCGGCGGACAGGCGGGCCAGAGCTCGCGGATCGAGAACTACCTCGGCTTCCCCGACGGGGTGTCCGGCGCTCAGCTCACCGAGCGGGCCCGCCGGCAGGCGCTGAAGTTCGGGGCCGAGATCGTCATGACCCAGGACGCGGTCGGGCTCGAGGTCAACGGCGCGGCCCGGTCGGTGCGGTTCGCCGACGGCAGCTCGGTGGACGCGCACACGGTCATCCTGGCCAGCGGAGTTGCCTACCGGGAGCTCGACGGACCGGGCATCGGGGCGCTGACGGGCCGGGGCGTCTACTACGGCTCAGCGCTCACCGAGGCCAACGCGTGCTCCGACCAGGACATCTACGTCGTCGGCGGGGCCAACTCCGCGGGGCAGGCGGCGATGTTCCTGTCGGCGCACGCCCGCTCGGTGACGCTCGTAGTTCGGGCCGACTCTCTCGTCCAGTCGATGTCGCACTACCTGGTCGAGCAGGTGGAGAGCAACGAGCGCATCCGCGTCCGGACCAGGTCGGAGGTGGTCGAGGCGGTCGGCGACGACCACCTCGAGCAGCTCGTGCTCCGGGACACGGTCACCGGTGAGAAGGAGACGGTGGAGACCGGCTGGCTGTTCGTGTTCATCGGCGCCGCACCCCTGACGACCTGGCTCGACGGTGTCGTGACCAGGGACACGCACGGGTTCGTCCGTGCGGGGCACGACCTGCTCGTCGACGGCCGTCCCCCGGAGGCGTGGCCCCTCGACCGGCCGCCCTACCACCTGGAGACGAGCGTGCCCGGGGTGTTCGCCGCGGGCGACGTGCGGGCCGAGTCGGCCAAGCGCGTAGCCAGCGCCGTCGGCGAGGGCGCCATGGCCGTCATGCTCGTCCACCGCTACCTGGACCAGCTGTAACCACCCACCACCGCTACCTGGAGCAGCTGTGACCACGACCGAAGAGCCGACGACGGCAGAACCGACGCGCGAGCACCTGCCCTGCGACATCGACGAGCTGCGGTCCACGTTCCTGTTCGAGAAGCTCAGCGACGAACAGCTCCTGTGGTTGTGCGGTCACGGCCACGTGGAGCGGTACGAACCCGGCGTGCTGTACCGCGAGGGCGAGCCGGCCACGGAGTTCTACGTGATGCTCGACGGGTCGGTCGCCCTGTACCGCCGGGTCGGCGACGACGACATCGAGGTCAGCCGGACGAGCCAGAAGGGCGTCTACGCGGGCGCCTTCGCGTCCTACCTGGGCGACCGCGCGCAGACCTACACCCAGACCATCCGGATCCTCGAGCCGTCCCGCTGGTACGTGCTGTCCGCGGGCGACTTCTCCGCCTTCATGAACGACTGGTTCCCGATGGCGGTCCACCTGCTGGAAGGGCTCTTCTTCGGGCAGCAGAACTCCCACCGTGCGATCGGTCAGCGCGAGCGGCTCCTGGCGCTGGGCTCGCTGTCCGCGGGCCTGACCCACGAGCTCAACAACCCCGCCGCCGCGGCCACCCGGGCGACCGCCACGCTGCGCGAGCGCGTGGCCGGTATGCGCCACAAGCTCGCGTTCATCGCCTCGGGCGCGTACGACAGCGAGCAGCTGAACCAGATCATCACGTTGCAGGAGAAGGCGGTCCACTCCCTGGCTGCGACGCGAGCAGCGGGCCACAAGCTGTCGGCGATGGAGGTGTCCGACCTCGAGGACGCCATCGGGGACTGGATGGACGCGCACGGCATCGAGGGCGGGTGGGAGCTGGCGGAGAGCTTCGTCACCGCGGGGATCGACCCGGCGTGGCTCGACGCCGTGGCGGCCTGGGTGGGCGACGAGGTGCTCGAGGGTGCCGTGCGCTGGCTCGCCTACACCCTCGAGACCGAGCTGCTCATGACCGAGGTCGAGGACGCCACGAGCCGGATCTCGTCGCTGGTCGGCGCCGCGAAGCAGTACTCGCAGATCGGGCACGCACCCGAGCAGCTGGTCGACGTGCACGACCTGCTCGACAGCACCCTGACGATGCTCGACCGCAAGCTGGGCGACGGGGTCACCGTGGTCCGGAACTACGACCGCGACCTCGCGCCGATCGTCGTCTTCGCAGCCGAGCTCAACCAGGTGTGGACCAACCTGGTCGACAACGCCGTCCAGGCGATGGCGGGACAGCCGGACGGGCACAGGACGCTGACGCTCACCACCCGGGGCGTGGACGACTGGCTCGAGGTCGAGGTCGCCGATACCGGCTCCGGCATCCCCGAGCAGGTGATCGGCCGCGTGTTCGAGCCGTTCTTCACCACCAAGGACGTCGGCTCGGGGACGGGCCTCGGCCTCGACATCTCCTGGCGCATCGTCGTCGACAAGCACCACGGCGACCTGTCCGTGACCTCACGCCCGGGTGACACCCGGTTCCGCGTCCGGCTCCCCTACTCGCCGACCGAAGGGCCCACCGCATGAGCATCGACCCGACCGTTCCGCCGAGCGGGGACGGGTGCCTCGAGTGCGACGCAGCGAACGGCTGGTGGTTCCACCTGCGGCGCTGCGCGACGTGCGGTCACATCGGGTGCTGCGACACGTCACCCTCGCAGCACGCCACGGCGCACTTCCGGGACACCGGGCACCCCGTGATGCGGACGTTCGAGCCCGACGAGGACTGGTTCTGGGACTACACCGCTGACGCGTACACCGTGGGTCCTGCGCTCGCAGGCCCGGAGCACCGCCCGGTCGAGCAGACCGTTCCCGGCCCCGCGGGTCGTGTCCCCGACGACTGGCGGTCCCACCTGCACCGATGAGTCCGAGGTCGCTGTCGACGCCGGTGTCGTCGTCGAGAGCCCCAACAGAGGAGCGACGATGGCGTACGCGAACGACGGCAGGCTTCCGGTCATCTACGTCCGCGGGTACGCCGGCGGCCCGTCGGGAATCGACGAGGCGGTCGACGACCCGTTCTACGGGTTCAACGTGGGGTCGGTCCAGGTGCGGGTCGACGGCGGCGACCGCCCGGTGTTCCACCAGTTCGAGAGTCCGCTGCTGCGCCTGATGATCGACCACGACTACCGGCTCCTGGTCCAGGGCAACCAGCTCTCCTATCTCACCGAGCAGGAGCCGGGCACGGTCCCGGCGGCGTCGATCTGGGTGCACAGGTTCTACGACGAGTTCGCGCCGAACGTCACGAGGGACCCGAACGCGTTCAGCCTGCAACGCGCCGCCGAGAGCCTGTTCACCCTGGTCAAGCTCGTGCGCCGGCAGACCGGTGCACCGCGCGTGTTCCTGGTCGCGCACTCCATGGGCGGGCTGGTCGTGCGCTCCATGATCCAGCGGACGATCCCGGACGACCCCGACGTGGGCGGCCGGCCGGACGCGGCGACCGCGTTCGTCGACCGCGTCTTCACGTACGCGACGCCGCACGGCGGGATCGAGTTCGCGGTCGGGTTCGGGGCGCTCGAGCGGCTGCGGGACACCGGCGTCGCCGGCGCGGACATCTTCGGGCCGGAACGGATGCACGAGTACCTGACCTGGTCGGGGTCTCGCGACCCGGCCGAGCCGTTCGACGCGACCCGGATGCCGGACGACGGCTTCCCCAAGGACAGGCTCTTCTGCCTCGTCGGCACGAACGCCGAGGACTACCCCGTCGCCAGAGGCCTCTCCTCGCGCGTCGTCGGTCCCCGCAGCGACGGTCTCGTGCAGATCGACAACGCCTCCGTGCAGGGCGCTCCGCGCGCGCTCGTGCACCGCAGCCACTCGGGTCGCTTCGGCATCGTGAACTCCGAGGAGGGCTACCAGAACCTGCGCCGGTTCCTCTTCGGGGACGTCGAGGTGCGCGCGGACCTCACGGACTGCCGGCTCCCCGGGACGCCGGACGACGACACGGACTGGCAGCTCGAGATCGCGCTCTCCATCCGGGGCCTTCCGGTCGTGCTGCACGAGCAGACCGCAGCGCACCTGTGCCCCATCCAGATCGAGAAGCCGGTCAGCGAGGACGTCCCGAGCACGCCCGTGCCGGTGGTGCGCACCTACCTGTCGACGGCCGTGCGCAGACCGTCGGACGCCGCGACGGGACAGCAGTCACCCACGATGCGGCACGTGCTGCAGCTGCGGCTGGTCTCGCTGCGCAAGAAGGGGGGCCTGCTCACCTTCCTCGACCACCTCGAGTCGACCGCCGACTGGTCGGACGTCCTCGTCGTCGACATCGCGTTCGAGCCGGGTGCTCCCCCGAAGTCGTGGGCGGTGTGGAACTCGGCGATCCCCGGTGCGATCAGCGACTGGGTCCCCGACCCGGCCGTGAACCCTCCTCTGCAGGACGAGGATGCGGCGTCCGGGCGCTGGGTCGTTCGCGTCCCGGTCCCGCCCTCGGCGCGCGAGCTGCTCGGCGCCCAGGCCTCGGTCACGATCGAGGTCTCCGGGCGCACCACGTTGGACCTCGTCGTCTAGGTCCGGGCGGTCGCGCGCCCTCGGCGCCTAGGTCCGGGCGGATGCGAGGGCGGTGTCCGATCCGGCGACCCGGATCTCCACGCTGCGGATGTCCTCCGTGACGATGCTCGACGACGCCCCGAGCCCACGCGCACCCGTCGTACGGGCCAACCAGGTCGCGACGACGGTCCGCTGTCCGGCGTCGTCGACCAGGACGAGCTCGTAGGTGGGTCCGTCGCCGGTCGACCACAGGTTGGCCGGGTAGCTGCACTCCCAGTCGATCCGGGTTCCCCAGCCCTTCTTCTCGAGCGTGAGGTCCGCGGTCACGGCGACGTCACCCACCGGCTCGAGCTCCAGGTTCGTGGTGACGCTCGCGCTCGGGGGCTCCGGTGCGGGCCCGGACAGGAACGTGCCGGCGAGACCACCCACGACGAGGAGGACCGCCGCAGCCCCCACCAGGGCGACGAACCGACGCCTGCGCACCCGCCTGGCCCTGTGGGCGAGCGCGGCGAGCTGGACCACGTCACCTGCGACGGAGTCGTCGATCTCGCTGAGTGCCTCCTGTGCCGGGACCAGACGGAGCAGTCCGGGCATCCCGGCCAGCTCCGCGACAGCGGCGCTGCACTCGGCGCAGGTGCGCAGGTGCTCCTCGAAGTCCCTCCTGTCCTGCGGGCCCAGAGCGCCGAGCACGTACGCGGCGTCCCACTCGCGGTACCGGTGGTCGATGCCGGTCATGACGACACCCCTCTTTCCTGCAGGGCGAGCCGTAGGGCACGCAGGCCGTAGTGCAGGCGCGACTTCACGGTGCCTTCAGGGATCTGGTGCTCGTGCGCGAGCTCCGCGACGGACCGGCCACCGTAGTAGGCACCCACGACGACGGCGCGGTGCTCGGCGGACAGCTGCGCGAGCGCGTCCGAGACGAGCCATTGGTCCAGGACCGCCTGCGACTCGTCGGGCTGCACACGGTCGGGGGTCGCGTCGACGGTCCGCTCTCGGGCGTGCCGGGCGCTGCGGCGGTCGTCGATGACGAGGTTGCGCACCACGGTGTACAGCCAGGCGCGGGTCGCGTCCTGCTCACGAGCGAGCACCTCCGGGTGCTTCCAGGCACGGACCATGGCCTCCTGGACGACGTCCTGAGCGAGCGCGTGGTCACCGGTGAGCCGCACGACGTACGACTGCAGCGGGCGCGCGTACGCCTGGTGCAGCGCGCGCATCAGCGCGTCCGGTTCGTCGCCCACATCTCTCCTTCCGGCGTCCTACCCGGTCAACGGGGCCGGGGCGTACGAAGTTCAACGGTCGATGAACCTCACCCGCCTCGGGCTCGTGGTCCAGGTAGCCGGTGCAGCACCGGAAGCCATGAACCCAGGAGGTACATCGTGCGCACGTCCAAGCGGCTCTCGATCCTGTTCCCCGTCACCATGATGCTCGCCGTCGGCGCTCTCGCCGCCTGCGGCAGCTCGGGCGACAGCGGAGGCGGCGCCTACGGCGGCGGCGACTCGAGCACGCCCAGCGAGGCAGCCGAGTCGAGCGCGGCGCCGTCCGGCTCGGCGCCGGCCTCGGGCGCGCAGGCCGCCGACCTGTCCACCGCCGACACGTCGCTCGGCACCGTGGTCGTCGACGGCAGAGGCATGACCGCGTACTACTTCACCAAGGACACCAAGGACTCGGGCGTGAGCGCGTGCTCGGGCGACTGCGCGACAGCGTGGCCCGCGATCGAGACGACGTCGGACACCCCGAGCGTCGACGGTGTCACCGGAACGGTCGGCACGATCCCCGCGGCCGACGGCGGCAAGCAGATCACGATCAACGGCATGCCGATCTACACCTTCGCGAAGGACATGGCGGCAGGTGACGTCAACGGCCAGGACGCCAACGGCGTCTGGTACGTGATCGCGCCCGACGGGACGATGATCGAGGACTGAGCGCTCAGCTGGTCTCCACGTTGAGGACGTTCCCGTCCGGGTCGGCGAACCACGCGGCACGCATCGACCCGGACGTGAGCACACCGTCGACCCACTCACCCTCGGGCACGTCGAACGTCTGCAGCTCCACGCCTGCCGACCTCAGGGCCGCGACCTCGGCATCGAACGCGTCACCCGCGACCTGGAACGAGATCGCCGTGGCCTTGTTGGTCCCGGCATAGCTCGACGGGTAGACGAGGAACCCGCCGTTGGCGGATCGGTACAGGACACCTTCGGGGATCTCCTCGTCCCGTGCGGTGAAGCCCAGCGTCCCTTCGTAGAACGCGCGTGCCCGATCGAGATCCGTCACTGCCAGGACGGGGATCGCGGGGTGGGCGGAGAGCATGGCGGCCTCCAGCGCGGGCCAGACGACCATCGGCTGGCCGGCTGGTTCGACCGTAGGACCACGCGCGGAGGCGGTCAACGGTCACGTCGTGGGTGTCGGCTACGTCAGGAGGGTGAAACGACGAGAGGATGACCGCGATGAGCGACGACGAGTACCTGGCCCGCCGGTTCGAGGAGAACCGTGGACGGCTGACCGCGGTGGCCTACCGGATGCTGGGCTCGACCGCCGAGGCGGACGACGCCGTGCAGGACGCCTGGTTGCGCCTCGACCGAGCAGACTCCGAGGGGGTCGACAACCTCCCCGGCTGGCTCACGACCGTCGTCGCGCGCATCTGCCTGGACCGGCTCCGCAGCCGGACGTCTCGGCGCGAGGACCCGCTCGACGTCGAGCGGCCCTGGGTCGACGAGGACGCCGTCGACCCCGCGCAGGAGGCCGTGCTGGCGGACTCGGTGGGGCTCGCGATGCTCGTGGTGCTCGAGCACCTGACCCCTGCCGAGCGGCTCGCGTTCGTGCTGCACGACATGTTCGCGGTCCCGTTCGACGAGATCGCACCCATGGTCGCCAGGACGCCTGAGGCCACCCGCCAGCTGGCCAGCAGGGCCCGACGCCGGGTCCAGGGCGCTCCGACTCGTGTTGAGACCGATCTCGTCCGTCAGCGCGAGGTCGTCGACGCGTTCCTGACCGCGGCGCGCGGCGGCGACTTCGAGGCCCTGCTCGCGACTCTCGACCCCGATGTCGTCCTGCGGGTCGACGCCAAGGTCGCCTCGTTCGGGTTCCTCAAGGACACGGTGGGAGCGCAGGAGGTCGCCCTCGGGTTCAACGGCGCCGCGCAGACCGCCGAGCTCGCCCTTCTGGGCGGCGCGGTCGGCCTCATGTGGGCCCCGGGCGGTGTCCCGCGGACCGCGTTCGTGGTCACGATCGAGGACGGACTGATCGTGGCGATCGACCTGTCCATGGACCCCGACGTGCTCAAGCGCCTCGACCCGGTCCCCCTCGACTTCTGAGGACCGGGTTCCGGGGCGCCCGATCAGGCCGTGGCGTGCGTCGACCCCTGCGGCGCGCTCGGGACGTAGGTCACGCGCTGGGCGGGCATCAGGATCCACAGGATCGGGTAGATGAGCAGCTGACTGCCCGGGAGGACGAGCAGGACCAGGACGAAGAGCAGGCGTGCGGGCCAGGGCTCGATGCCGAACCGCTGCCCCAGGCCTGCGCAGACGCCACCCAGGACCCTGCCCTGGACCGGACGGACCAGCCCCTGCTCGGTCATGCTCTCGTGGATCGTTCCCATCGTGTCTTCCTGCCCCTTCGTCTGTCGTGCTCGTGTACCTCCCATCGTGGTCGCCGGACTGTGTGCACACATCGGGGGTTCCCCGGAGTTCCACCCTGAGCGGAGTCGCTCGTCCCCCTGGCCTGGGACGCCTAGGCTCTCGGGGTGGCCGTGCTAGTTTCGGCGCGACACATGCTTGACCATCCCGTGACCATTGAGCGATATGGCGATGACGCAGTCTCCATCGCTTGTTCCGTGCTGGACGTGAAGGACGACGATGACCGACGCAGCCCCCCTCCAGCCCCCGGCTCCGCAGTCGGTGTTCGCGCTCGAGGCGCCCGCTCCGCCCGTCCCGGTGTCGACGACGCAGGCGCCCGCGATGGCACCCAAGATCGACGCTGCCGCGCTGCCAGGCCTCGACGCGAAGGTCGACGCGTACGTCACCAGCCTCATGGCCGCACAGGCCGGGTCGCCCGAGCTGGCCGCCAAGGCCGACGACATCCGTCTCATGGGTGACTCCGACATCCGCGCCGCGGCGGACAGCTCCAACCGCCTCCTGCAGACGCCGGTCAAGGCGATGCGTGACGGCGGCGTCTCGGGCACCTCCCAGATCAGCAAGTCGCTGCTCGACCTGCGCAAGACCGTCGAGGACCTGGACCCGAGCGAGGCCACGGTCGGCAAGAAGCTCCTCGGACTCATCCCGTTCGGCGACTCGCTGACCGACTACTTCCGCCGGTACGAGAGCTCGCAGAAGCAGATCGACGCGATCGTCCGCGCCCTGTACAACGGTCAGGACGAGCTGCGCAAGGACAACGCCGCGCTCAACCTGGAGAAGCAGCACCTCTGGGACACGATGGCGCGCCTCCACCAGTACATCTACGTCGCCGAGTCGCTCGACACGCGCCTGTCGGCGACCATCGCGCAGCTGGACGCGACCGACCCCGAGCGCGCCAAGGCGCTGCGCCAGGACGTCGTGTTCTACGTGCGCCAGAAGCACCAGGACCTGCTCACGCAGCTCGCGGTGAGCATCCAGGGCTACCTGGCGATCGACATCATCATCAAGAACAACCTGGAGCTCATCAAGGGCGTCGACCGCGCCACGACGACCACCGTGTCGGCGCTGCGGACCGCCGTGATCGTGGCGCAGGCGCTCAACAACCAGAAGCTCGTGCTCGATCAGATCACCGCGTTGAACACGACGACCTCGGGTCTGATCGCCTCCACCGCGAAGATGCTCAAGGAGCAGTCCGCGGACATCCAGCAGCAGGCCGCCAGCGCGACCGTCGGCCTGGCCCAGCTGCAGCAGGCATTCAGCGACATCTACGCGACCATGGACTCGATCGACGACTTCAAGGTCAAGGCGCTCGACTCGATGGCCCAGACCGTCGGGGTCCTGCAGACCGAGACCACCAAGGCGCAGAGCTACCTCGACCGGGTGCGTCGCGCAGACACCACCGAGGTGGCGGGCGGATCGCTCGACCTCGGGCTGAGCTGAACTTGCCGGTCTGCCGAGGATCGAGCGCTGGATGAGCTGGTTCGGACGCCTGCGGGGGCAGCGTCGACAGCCCGAGGTGCCCGCCGAGCCACCCCCTCCGACGTCGGCGGAGATCGTCGCGTCCGCCCACGCCGTCGAGCAGCAGATCGTGGGACGCGTGCCCGCTGCGGTGACCGCGCGCGTCCACGGCATCGCACGCACGGTCGAGGTCATGGCACCGCGCCTCGACCGGCTCGGAGCCGGTAGCCACCAGGCGTTCACGGTCGTCGCGACCGCGACGAGCTACCTGCCCGAGGCGGTCGGCAGCTACCTGCGGCTCCCCCGCGACTTCGCCGACCGGCGCGTGGTGTCGAAGGGGAAGACCTCCCTGATGCTGCTGTGCGACCAGCTCGACCTGCTCGACCTCACGCTCGACAAGATCTCCGACGCTGTCTCGCGGCAGGACGCGGACGCGCTCGTCGCGCACGGCCTGTTCCTGGCGGAGAAGTTCGGCGGCGGCTCGTCGCTCGAGCTCGCCCCCGACGCGGGCCGCGACACGCCACAGGCGGGGAGCCCGGTCGACCACCCATGACTGGAGCAGCGATGAGACTGTCCGACGCCCTCGACGCGCTGGAGCGTGCCGGCGCCGCCGCCGGCCTGGACGCCGCGGCGGCCCGTGACGAGGGTGCGCGGCTGTCGGCCGCTGTAGCCGAGTCGATCACCGGGGCACCGGGCGCATGGCTCACGGCGGTCGGCTCGCCGGACGCCTCGTTCGGTGCGTTCTTCGAGGCCGCTGCCAGTGCTCGTCGGTGGCGGACCTCGCCGACCGACCTGCTCGCCGGGATCGCCGGGACACCCGCGGGGGACGCGTACGCGGCGGCCCTCGCCGACGTGATCTCGGCCGCCTGCGAGCTCGGGCCTGCGGACATCGGCGTCATCGCCCGCGCCTCGGCGACGGCCGCCGTCCAGCTGGCGACCACCCGGGGCGCAGGGCCTGCTGCGCCAAGCGCAGACCCGCCGTCTGCCGTGCCGTTCCCGGGCCTGCCAGCTCCTGCGGCGGCCGCCGCAGGAGCCGCGTCGGCGTGGACGCCGAGCGACCCTGAGCCCAGGGAGCGCACGCTCGAGGAGCTGCTCGCCGAGCTGGATGCGCTCGTCGGGCTGGCCGCCGTCAAGGAGCAGATCCGCCAGCAGACACAGCTCCTGCGCGTCGAGCGCCTGCGCACGGAGGCCGGTCTCACGACGCCCACGCTCACCCGGCACCTTGTCTTCCTCGGGAACCCCGGGACGGGCAAGACGACCGTCGCCCGGCTCGTGTCCGGCATCTACCGTGCGCTCGGGCTGCTGACCAAGGGGCACCTGGTCGAGGTCGACCGGTCCGAGCTCGTCGCCGGCTACCTCGGGCAGACGGCCGTGAAGACGTCCGAGGTCGTGGCCACGGCGATCGGCGGCGTGCTGTTCATCGACGAGGCGTACGGCCTGGCCGAGGACCAGTACGGCGCCGAGGCGGTGAACACGCTGGTCAAGGACATGGAGGACCACCGTGAGGATCTCGTCGTGATCGTCGCCGGATACCCAGGACCGATGGCGACGTTCCTCGCGACCAACCCCGGGCTCGAGAGCCGGTTCTCGACGACGGTCGAGTTCACCGACTACACCGACGCGGAGCTGCGCGAGATCTTCGAGCGGACCGCTCGCAAGGCCGACTTCGAGCCCTCGCCCGAGACGCTCGCGCGGTTCGAGGAGATCGCCTCGCTCCAGGTCCGCGACGAGGGGTTCGGGAACGGCCGCTACGTGCGCAACATGCTGGACCAGGCCATCACCCGGCACGCGTGGCGCCTGCGGGACGTTGAGCAACCGAGCGTCGAGCAGCTCAGGCTGCTGCTCCCGGAGGACCTCGTGGCGGCGCCCGACGACGGGGACCACGAGCCGGAGCACATGGCGGTCGCCGAACCGACACACCTGGAGGAGCCCGCGTGACGCAGACGATCGCACCGCCGCAACCTGCGCCCCTGCCCGTCCCGTCCGTCGCGGCGACGAAGCGCCGCGGGGCGCTCAGCCGCACGCCCGGACGTATGCGCCTCGCGGGCGTCGTCGCCGTGCTGGCGTCGCTGGCGGTCGGCGTGCTCGGCGTCCAGACGGGCCAGGCGCAGTCGAAGGCGCTCGCGAGTGCGGAGGCCGACACGCGGCAGCTCGTCGGCATCCAGGATGTGCGCAACGACCTCGTGGTCGCGGACGCGACGGCCACCAACGCGTTCCTCGTCGGCGGGCTCGAACCGCCAGCGCAGCGCGCGACGTATGACGAGGCGATCGCCTCGGCTGCCAACGGTCTTGCCCGGCTCGCCGGTTCGAACGAGGCGGACGCGGAGCTGCTCGGCAAGGCGACCGCGGGCCTGACCACCTACACGGGGCTCGTCGAGCAGGCGCGTGCGAACAACCGTCAGGGCTTCCCCGTCGGTGCCGCCTACCTCGATCAGGCCTCCACGGTGCTGCGCTCGGACGTGCTGCCTGAGCTCGACACCCTGGTGCAGACCAACGCCGACCGGGTCGACTCCTCCTTCGACGCCGTGAGCGCGACGCCATGGCTGCTCGCACTCGGCCTGGTCTCGCTCGTCGCGTTCGTCGTCGTGCAGACGTGGCTCGCGAGGCGTACGCACCGGCGGCTCAACTCCGGCCTGTTCTGGGCGACGATCCTCGCCCTGGCCGCCAGCGTCGCGGGCGCCTTCGTCCTGGGTACCACCGCGGCGTCGGCCTCGGACGTCCGGGACGGCTCGTATGCGGACACGGTCGCGGTGTCGAAGGCGTACTCGCTCGCGAACGACGCCAAGTCCATGGAGTCGTTCACGTTGATCAAGCGCGGCTCTGGCCAGGCGTACGAAGAGACGTTCCAGTCCGAGACCGCGCAGGCGCGCGAGCTGCTGGCAGGCGTCGACGACGCGCTCGTGCAGTCGCTCGACGCGTGGACCGCCAAGCACGCCGAGATCCGCGAGAAGGACGACGCGGGCCAGTGGGACGAGGCGGTCGCGCTCGCGATCAGCACCGAGCCGGACTCACCCAATGCGGCGTTCGACGCGTTCACGACTGCGGCGTCCGAGAGCCTGCAGGCCAGCGCGGCGGCGACCCAGGAGGCGCTGTCCGGGGCGGGAAGCTCTGCGGTGCTCGTGGGCTGGCTCATCCTCGCGGCCGGTCTGCTGGCGGCCGTCCTCAGCTGGCGCGGGATCTCGAAGCGGGTGGAGGAGTACCGGTGAGGCGCACACCGCTGGGCCGTAGGGGCCTGCCCGCCATCGTCGCGCTGGCCGTCGGGGCGCTCGTCGTCCTGACCGGGTGCGACCCGTCGACGACGCCCGACCCTCAGGTCACCGCGACGCCTGAGCCGACCCCGGCAGCCGCTGCCCCGGTCGTGGAGTGCGACGACGCGACCACGTCGTACGCTCCCGACCCCGGCCTCACCGGAAGCACCGTGCAGGCGATCCAGGCGCGCGGCTCGCTGACCGTCGGGGTCTCGGCGGACACGCTGCTCATGGGCTCGCGCGACCCGCTGACCGGACAGATCGAGGGCTTCGACATCGACGTGCTGCACCTCGTGTCTGCGGCGCTGTTCGGCGGCGACCCGAACAGGCTCCAGTTCCGGGTCATCACCTCCGGCCAGCGCTTGGACGTGCTGAAGAACCACGAGGTGGACCTGGTCGCCCGCACGTTCACCATGAACTGCGCGCGATGGCAGGACATCGCGTTCTCGGCCGAGTACCTCCAGGCCGGACAGAAGGTCCTGGTCACCCGGGACTCGACCGCGACGAGCATCGACGACCTGGCCGGCCAACGGGTCTGCGCGCCCGAGAGCACGACGACCCTCGAGCGGCTGAAGGACGACTACCCCGAGGTCACCGCGGTCAGCGCGCCGACGCACACGCAGTGCCTGGTGCTGTTCCAGGAGGGTCGCGTGGACGGCATCACGGGCGACGACACGGTGCTGGCCGGATTCGCGGCGCAGGACCCGTACGCCAAGGTCGTCGGCGACGCGCTGAGCTCCGAGCCGTACGGTGTCGGCGTCGCGGCCGACCAGGTGGACCTGGTGCGGTTCGTCAACGCGGTCCTGGACCGGGCGAAGGCGGACGGCACCTGGGCGGCGATGTACGACCGCTGGCTGCACGCGCTCGGGCCCGCACCGGTGCCGCCGGCGTCGGTCTACGGCCGGGTCCCGCCCAGGTGACGGCGCCCGACGCACCCGAGGCCCCGGGGCGGCTCGGCGAGCCGATCCCGGCGCCCGAGCTGCTCACCTACCTGGGCGGGCTGGACGCGTGGCTGAGCCACCGCCGCACCGAGCTGGACCGGCTGGACGCGGCCGCACAGGCCTCGGTCTCCGTCGAGTCCTACACGGCAGACGTTCTCCTCGCGCTGACCATGTGGCAGGCGATCCGGACGCGCGCCGACGAGCTGGTCACGGTGTGGGACTCGGGCCGGGCCGACGCGGTCGACCGCGAGAAGATGTCGCGCCTCATCTGGGGCCGGCTGGACTCCGGTCTCGGCTCGGCGCTGGTGTCGCTCGTCGAGGCCGTGACCCTCTGCGACGCGATGATCTCCAAGGTCCGTGCCCGCCTGTCGTTCGACCCGGACAGCGCCGACCAGGCCGAGCGGTTCCGGGGTCTGCGCGCCGGTCTGGTGCGCTGCGAGGACCTCGCCGGCACGGACGCGACGGCCGCCGAGCGCGTCGCGGCGCTGCGTCGACGCGAGCAGAAGCTCGTCACGCAGGCGGCCCGTGGCGCTGACGTCACCGGCCCGCTGGGCGAGCTCGAGGCCGAGGCGGCCCGTGCCGAGCGGGATCTCATCGTCCACGTGTCCCAGCGCCGCACGCTCGACAAGGGCCGCGCCGACGCAGCGTCCACGCTCGCCGCTCTCGAGACCCGTGAACCCACGCTGCACGAGCTGGCCGACCGGTGCCGCCGAGAGATCGCGAATCCCCCCAAGCTCGCGGTGCCCGACGTCTCACGCCTGGGCGCGGTCCCCGGGACCCGCCAGGAGCTCGACGCGTTCGTCGACCGGCTCGCGGCGGTGGGCCGAGCGTTCGACGCGGTGGCGGACGCGTACAGCGAGCCTCTGCGCGAACGCGCGGAGCTCCGCTACAAGCTGACCGGTGCGCACGCCACCGCGGACGCGAACGGCCGGAGTGCGTCACCGACCGTCCGGTCGGGCTACGAGGAGGCGCATGCCGCGGTCAGCGCGACGCCGTGCGACGTCACCGTGGCCCGGTACCTCGTCGAGCAGTACCTGTACCTCACCCGCGACCTGCCCACGGCAGCTCAGGAGGGATCGCGATGACCGCCATCCACTGCACCGAGATCGGGTGCGACGGCTACTACGAGGACGGCTGGTGCAACGTCTGCGGGTCGCCGCAGCCAGCAGGTGCGTCACCGGCCTCCGCGACGACGCTCCTGGGTACCGGTGTCGCTGAGACGCAGTGGGCCCCGGCGGGCGACGACGACTCCGAGCGCTCCACGCGCACCGGACGCACGAGCTCCACGCAGCTCGCCACGGCGGCCCTCGGGTCTGCGCGGACCGCGGCGACCGGCGGGTCACGCCCGACGCGTCGGGTCGGCACGTCCTCGACGCGGCTGCGGGGTGCGCGCCTCGGCGCGGGGCTGACGACGGTCCCCCCGGCCCCGGTGCAGGACCCGCTGCAGGCGGTCATGGCCGTCGCCGAGGTGCCCGAACGCAAGCGATTCTGCCCGTCGTGCGGCGCGGAGGTCGGCCGGACCCGAGACGGCGTGCCAGGCCGGTCCGCCGGGTTCTGCCCCCAGTGCGGCAACCACTTCGACTTCACGCCGGCGCTCAACCCCGGGGACGTGGTCGGTGGGCAGTACGAGGTCGTCGGCTGCCTCGCGCACGGCGGCCTCGGCTGGATCTACCTCGCCCGGGACCGGAACGTCTCCGGCCGGTGGGTCGTGCTCAAGGGTCTGCTGAACTCCGGCGACCCCGACGCGTTCGCGGCGGCGATCTCCGAGCGGCAGTTCCTGGCCGAGGTCGAGCACCCGCTGATCGTCGAGATCTACAACTTCGTCATGCACGAGGGTGCCGGCTACACGGTCATGGAGTTCGTCGGCGGCCGGTCGCTCAAGCAGATCCTGCAGGACCGCCGGGACGCCAACGCCGGGGTGAACAGCCCGCTGCCCGTGGACCAGGCACTGGCCTTCGTCCTGGAGATCCTGCCTGCCTTCGCCTACCTGCACGACGTCGGGCTGCTGTTCTGCGACTTCAAGCCCGACAACGTCATCCAGCAGGGAGACTCCGTCAAGCTCATCGACCTGGGTGGGGTACGTCGGATCGACGACCTGGCCTCAGCGATCTTCGGGACCGTCGGATACCAGGCGCCGGAGGTCCCCGAGGTCGGTCCGTCGGTCGCCTCGGACATCTACACGATCGGGCGCACCCTGGCGACGCTCGTGCTCGACTTCCGTGGGAACACGACGACCTTCGTGACGTCGCTTCCGTCAGTCTCCGACACGCCCGTGTTCCAGAGCTACGACTCGTTCTACCGGCTGCTGGCCAAGGCGTGCGCGCCCGACCCGGCGGACCGGTTCGCCACCGTCGACGAGCTGCGCGCGCAGGTGCTCGGGGTGCTCCGCGAGGTGGTCGCCACCGACCGCGGGCCGGGAAGCCCTGCCTTGCACTCGGCGGCCTCGATGCTCTTCGAGGCGCCGGCGTCGGACGAGGCCGGACACCCGTTGGCGTGGGACCAGCTGCCCGCCCTCAAGGTCGATCCTGGTGACCCGGCGGCGAGCTGGCTCTCCGGGGTCAACGTCAGCGATCCGGTGCAGCGGCTCAGCGCTCTCGACGAGGCACCCGATGACTCGGTCGAGGTGCGGCTCCGCCGTGCGAGCACCGCGATCGAGGCGGGCAGGCAGGACATCCTGTCGGACACGCTCGCCCAGATGCTTGCCGACGACCCGTGGGAGTGGCGTGCGGCGTGGCTGGGTGGCCTGGCACAGCTGGCCAACGGGGACCCCGTCGCGGCACGTGCGTCGTTCAACGCCGTCTACGGTCAGGTCCCCGGCGAGCTCGCTCCGAAGCTGGCGCTCGCAACGGCCTGCGAACGCAGTGACGAGGCGGAGATCGCGGAGTCGCTGTACGTGATCTGCGCTCGCTCCGACGCCAACTACACGGCACCAGCTGCGTTCGGCCTGGCGCGCATCCGCAGCGCGCGCGGCGATCTCGAGGGAGCGTTGCACGCGCTCGACCTCGTCGCCTCGACCCGAAGCTCCTACGTGGATGCACGGATGATGCGGGCGCGGCTGCTCGCACTGTCCACGGGCGACGTCGCACGGCTGTCGCAGGCGCTCGGCAGCGTGCAGACGGTGGTCCTGCCGCCCCTGCAGCACGCCGCGCTCCGGGTCGACGTGCTCGGCTCCGCGCTGGAGGCCGTCGTGACGCACGGCCCCGTGCAGGGGGTGCAGCTCGACGGCGTCCCCGCGCACGAGCCCGAGCTTCGCGACGCGCTCGAAGGAGCGCTGCGGCAGCTGGCATCCCTCACCGAGGACCACGACTCGCGGATCGCGCTCGTGGACCGCGCCCACGAGGTCCGGCGGTGGACCACGTGGTGAGCGTCGCCTGTGGCTCGTGCGGGACGGTCGCGCAGGACGGGTCCAAGTTCTGCGAGCAGTGCGGCGCACCCCTGACCGCACCGGTCGCGGTCGCCGTGCCGCCGCCGGCGCCGTCGACCCGGTCGTGCCGTGCGTGCGGCGGGACCATCGCCGCCGACGGGTACTGCCAGGACTGCGGCACGCCGGCGGCGACCGAGCGCGACCACTGGTCGGAGGCGCCGTCGGCATCGCTGGGCGGTGTGTGCGACCGCGGCATCCGGCACGAGAAGAACGAGGACGCGATGGCGCTCGGCCTCGCCGGTGACGCACCCGTGCTGGTCGTCTGCGACGGAGTGTCGAGCGTGCCGGACTCCGACATCGCGAGCCTCGCAGCGGCACGCGCCGCACGCGACGTCCTGGTCCAGGGCATCTCGGTGCCGAGCGGCGACACGACGCGCGTCGCCGCGTGGTCCGCGCTGCTCGTGCGTGCGGCCGATGCCGCCAACAACGCCATCGCCACCGCCGTCGGTGACCTGGCCGAGCGCCACGACCCGCCCTCGTGCACCTTCGTGGCCGCCGTGGTCGACGGGCCGAACGTGGTCGCGGGCTGGCTCGGTGACTCGCGGGTCTACTGGCTTCCCGATGCCGGTGACCCCATCCAGCTCAGCAGCGACGACTCGGGCGCCAACGAGCTCATGGCACTCGGACTGTCACGCGCGAAGGCGGAGGCCTCCGCCCAGGCGCACGCCATCACCCGCTGGCTCGGTGCCGACGCACCGGACATCGTTCCCCGTACCGCTCCTACGGTCGCCCAGGGGCCCGGTTGGGTGCTCGTCTGCTCCGACGGGCTGTGGAACTACTGCTCCGAGGCGAGCGCGGTCGCCGAGCTGGTGCGCACGTCGCAGGAGGTCGCCGGGCCGGCGCCGGAGAAGATCGCGGCCGAGCTCGTGCGCTGGGCGAACGAGCAGGGCGGCGCAGACAACATCACCGCCGCACTGCACCGGATCGAGGTCGTGCACGGCACGGCCACGGTCGATACTGTCCACAGCTGACCTGCTGCCCCACCCACGCGCACCACCGTGCATCGACAAGGAGCCACAGTGGCCGAGTTCCACACCGAGGTGTTCCAGAACGAGTTCCTCTCCGAGGGCGCCACGGACGTGCACGCGATCGTCACGGTGACCAGCACCGGAGCAGGGACAGCGGGGGCTGCCTCGGCCACGGGGACGGTCGCGGAGATCGTCATGGTGGACACCTCCGGCTCGATGCAGGGTCCGAACATCGACGCGGCGAAGTACGCGGCCCAGGTGGCCGTCGACCAGATCGCCGACGGGACGTGGTTCGCGATCATCGGAGGCAGCCACGTCGCCCAGCGCGCGTTCCCGTACCCGAACGCGCCGGTGGCCATCGTGCAGATGGAGCCCGGTGCGCGCCGCGAGGCCAAGCGTGCGATCTCCCTGATGTCGCCCACGGGCGGGACGGCGATGAGCACGTGGCTCCGCCTGGCCGACCAGGTGTTCTCGCAGGTCCCTCAGGCGAAGCAACGGCACGCGATCCTCCTGACCGACGGGAAGAACGAGTCGGAGCCTCGCGAGGAGCTCTCGAAGGCGATCCGCGACGTCACCGGGCGGTTCCAGTGCGACGCTCGCGGCGTCGGAGCGAGGTGGGAGGTGGCCGAGCTGCGAGAGATCGCGTCGGCCCTGCTCGGCACCGTGGACCTGATCGCCAACCCCTCGGACATCGCCGAGGACTTCCGTCAGCTCGTCGCCGCGTCGATGTCCAAGGGGGTCGCCGACGCCGAGCTGCGGGTGTGGGCGCCCCAGGGCGCCCAGGTGCTCTTCGTGCGCCGCGTGGCGCCGACGGTCGAGGACCTGTCGACCCGTCGGACCGAGGTGAACCCGCTGACCGGCGCCTACCCGACGGGGGCCTGGGGTGACGAGGCGCGTGACTACCACGTCGCCATCCGTGTCCCCTCCAAGCCCGTGGGCTCCGAGCAGCTGGCCGCACGGGTCCAGATCGCCGTCGGCGGCGAGGTGCTGACGTCGGCCCTGGTCAAGGCACGTTGGTCCGACGACAGCGCCCTGACGGCCCGGATCAACCCCGAGGTCGCGCACTACACCGGCCAGGCCGAGCTCGCGTCGGCGATCCAGGAGGGCCTCGCTGCCAAGGCCGCCGGCGACGAGGCGACGGCCACGGTCAAGCTCGGCCGCGCCGTCCAGCTCGCCCAGGAGACCGGCAACGAGGAGGCGACGAGCCGCCTGCGGCGCGTCGTGGACATCGACGACGAGGAGAAGGGCACGGTCCGTCTCAAGCGCGATGCAGCCAAGCTCGACGAGATGGCCCTCGACACGGCCTCCACGAAGACCACCCGGGTCCGCCGGTGAGCACGGTCACCTGCCCGAACGGCCACGCCTCGGAGTCGACGGACTACTGCGACGTCTGCGGGTCCCCGATCACGGCGGTCGCCGTCGCGGTCGCTCCCCCGCCGGTAGCGGCCGCGCCGACGACCTGCGCGAACTGCGGCGCTCCCGCTGCGGCCGGTGCGCTGTTCTGCGAGACCTGCGGCTACGACTTCACGACGGGATCGCTTCCGGTGGCGAGCTCGACGCCGACCCCGGTGGTTCCCCCGGCCGCGTCCCCGACTCCCCCACCGGCCGGTCCGGACTCGTGGGTCGCCGAGCTCTGGATCGACCCCGACTGGTACGGCGCACAGAGTCCCGAGGACCCGATGCCGTCCGCCGGCCTTCCTGGTCTGGTGCCGTTGCGTGAGCGCAGCGTCCTGGTCGGACGACCTTCCGTCTCACGCAACATCCACCCGCAGGTCGACTGCGGAACCGACTCAGGCGTCTCTCGCCGGCACTGCCAGCTGAACACCGACGGGCAGCGCTGGTGGGTCGAGGACCTCCAGTCGGCCAACGGCACCTACGTCAGCAAGCCTGGCGAGCCCGTGCCGACCACGCCGATCCCCGTCGGTCAGCGCCGCGAGCTCGAGGACGGCGACCGGCTCTTCCTCGGCGGGTGGACCCGGATCGTGATCCGCAAGGCCCTTCCGGGCGAGGTCTAGGCGGTCACGAGAGCGCCCCGGCGAGCTCGGCGTTGGCGCGCTCGGTCACCAGCGCGAGCACCCTGCCCGCTACGGCGAGGTCCTCGGGGGGCACGTCGCCGTAGAGCCGCGCGGTGATGGCCGTGATCGCGGCGCTCACGAGGGCAAACTTCTGCAGCCCGTCGGGTGTCAGGGTGAGCTCTTCCTCGTCCACCGCGACCAGTCCGAGGTCGATCACGCTCTCGACCGTGGCCCGCGCCGTCGCGTCGTCGACCTTCAGTCCACGGGCGAGGCGCGCGGCGAGGGCACGGCGCCCGCCTGTGCCGGTGTGCACCTGGTTCACGGCGACCCACTGCTCGAACTCCAGGCCGGAGTCGCGCAGGTGCCTCTCCAGAAGGGTTCGCGTCGCGCGCTCGGCCTGCCCGATGATCTGTCCGTTGAGCGTCATGGTCGGTCCTCTCGTAGTCGTTTGCGTCGCTAACGTTAGCCGTGCAAACGATCCGTGGCAAGACGTTTGTCCCCCGAACGACTCTGCTAGCGTCCCGACCATGACGGGACCGGCACGAGTCGCTGCACTGCCCAGCTGGCTGCTCACCCAGACAGCCGCCCACGCGCACCGCCTCATCGTCGAGCGCCTGTCCGCGATCGGCGCCCGCGGGTACGACTACCGGGTGCTCGCGTCGCTCGACGAGCACGGCCCGACCAGCCAGGCGGAGCTCGGCCGAGGCACCGGCATCCACCTGAGCGACATGGTGGGCTGCCTGAACGACCTCGAGGCGGCCGGCTACGTCGAGCGCAGCCCCGACCCCGCGGACCGGCGTCGCAACGTCGTCACGATCACGCCTGCGGGCCGCGCACGGATGGAACGCCTGGGCACCGAGGCGGCGCTCGTCCAGGACGACCTGCTCGCACCGCTGTCCCCCGACGAGCGTGACCAGCTGGCGGCCCTGCTGGCTCGCCTCCTGGCGCACCACGACGCGCGCGCCTAGTCGACCTCGGCCACGCGTGGATCAGGCGGTCGCCCCGAGCAACGTCGCCCCGCCACGGTCCGTGAGCGTCCTGCCGTCGGCAGTCACCGCGATCACCGCCACCGCGCCGTGCGCCGCCGCCCAGGACACGCCGTCCCGGCCCATCGCGAGCACCGACGTGGCCAGCGTGTCGGCCCGGCACAGGTCGGCCGCAACCACCGACGCCGAGACCAGCTCGCTCACGGCCTCGCCCGTGCGGCCGTCCCAGATGTGCGCACCACGCTCGTAGGTCCCGGACGTCGCGACGGCACCATTGCGCAGCTCGAGGACGGCCAGGGTCCTCCCGGCGTCGGCCGGGTCGCGGATGCCGACGTGCCAACCGCGGCCTGGCTCGGGCTCCCCGCGCACGACGACGTCCCCGCCGGCGTTCAGGCAGAACCTCAGCAGCCCGCCGCCCTCCAGGACGTCGGCCGCTCGCTGTGCCGCCCACCCCTTGACCACGCCGTCCGTGTCGAGGGTGCCGTCGGGTCGACGGACCGAGAAGGCGCCGCCGGACTCGTCCCACGCACGGCCGGCGAGTGCGAGGACCTCGCGCAGGTCCGCGGAGACCTCGGCAGGTGGCACCTGGCGCCTGGCGTACCGGCTCACCTCGCTGTCCGGGTCGAACCGGCTGAAGCGCCGGTCGGCGGCTCGCAGCACCTCGAACGCGCGCTCCACGAGCTCGGACACCCCCGCACCGGAGTCGCGGACGTCCACCGACATCGGGATCCCCATGACCGTCTCGAGGTGCCGCACGGGGTCAGCCGCGCTGGTCGATGGCGGACTGGACAGACGCGGCGTAGCCCTCGGAGGTGTACGTCGCCCCGGAGACGGTGTCGATCTGCGACGACTGAGCGTCGAGGACCTCCTGCGCGAGCACCGGCGCCGCGCGCTGGTTGATCCGTTCGCTCTCGCGCTCACGGTCAGGCACCTGCAGCGTCTGGACGTCCGTGATCTGGCTGCCCGAGAACGTCACCGACACCTGCACCGAGCCGTACCGGTTCTGCTCGACGGAGCCCACGATCGTCACCGTGTCGGACGTGTCGGCCGCACCGTTGTCGGTGCTCGTGGCGCTCGACCCGGAACTGGTCGAGTCGCCGGTCGAGGAGCCGTCCTGGCTCGTCGCGCCCGTTCCGCTGCCCGACGTCGTGCCGGCAGACGACGCGGCGCTCTGGTCCTGCACCGCGGGCGCGAACTTCGCGACGCCCGCTGCCGTCATCGCGGCCGCGGCACCCACGTACAGCAGGGTCCCGCGCCAAGGTCGTGCGGTCATCAGCTCAGCTCCTCTCGGTGGATCGCGGTCGACGGGACGCCGAGCGCACGCGCAGACCGCACGACAGCTCGCGCCATCGACTCCGGGCCGCAGACGAACACGTCACGCGAGGCGATGTCAGGCACCAGGTGCCGCAGGTGCACCGGGTCGAGCGGGTCGTACCGCAGCTCGCTCCGTCGACCCGCGACAGGGACGTACCGCAGCCACGGCGACGGGGTGAACTCGCCGGCAAGGGCCAGTCCGTCCGCGGTGCGCGCACGGTGCACGACCACGAGGTCGTGCCCGCGCCGAAGGAGCTCCTCCGCAACGGCGCGGATCGGTCCGACACCGGCACCACCGGCGACGAGCAGGACCTTGTGGGTCGATGCGCGGTCGGCGGTGAACCGTCCGAACGGCCCCTCGACCTGCACACGGGTGCCCGGTCGGACGGCAGCGACCGCGCTCGAGTGGTCGCCGAGCGCACCGATGGTGAACCGCATCGACTCGCTCGTGGGAACCATCGACAACGAGTACGGGTGGGCCGTCCCCAGATGCCCGCGGGTCAGGAAGCGGACGAGGAAGTACTGACCGCCCCGCGCCTCGAGATCGTCGAGGTTCGACCCGGTCAGCCACACGCTCGCAAGGCCTCGACCCTCAGGGACCACCTGGGAGACGCGGAGCGCGTGCCGACGGTCGTCGAGCAGGGGCAGGACGACGCGCCACGTGAGGATCGCAGCCGCCGTGCCCGCGTAGAGCGCGATCCAGGCGGCGCGCGCGACGCTGTTGCTCACGAAGTGCGTACCGCCGGCGACCTGGTGGAAGAACGCGAGGAAGATCCCGACGTAGATCGTCAGGTGGATCGCGAACCACAGCTCGTACGAGAGCGTGCGACGGGCCAGCCGCGCGCTGGACAGCCCGACGACGAGGAACAGCAGCGTGCCGACCAGCGCGGGCCACAGGTACGGCTGCCGGGCGAGCGCGCTCGGCACCTCCGACCAGAGTGACGTGCCGTCGAGCAGCGCACCGCCGACGACCATCAGGACTACGTGGGTGAGCACCAGCAGGACCACGGTCGTGCCGAGCGTGCGGTGCCATGACACGAGCCGGTCGAAGCCGACCGACCGCTCGAACCACGGGACCCTCGCCACCAGCAGCAGCTGGGCGCACACGAGGAACGACGCCACCAGCCCGCACAGCTCGCCGATGCCCATGAGCGCGCCGCCGGGCGTCGACCCCGTGATGCTGCTGGTTCCGAACCACCAGAACACCAGGACCCCCACCGAGCCCGCCCAGAGACAGGCGAAGACACCAGACGGGCGGCGGCGTGGTGCAGGGCGTCGGTCGGTGACCGAGCCGTGCGGTGCAGCCGCGCGTGCCGTCGTTGTCATGTGCTCACTCTGCCCGCCGGAACTCCGAGAACACTCGGAGCACCCTGTGCGTTCGCCATGCGGCACCGCCGGAGCGCGGACCGCCGGTGCCAGACTCGAGCGATGAGCATCCCGGACCCCTTCCAGTTCAGCGCCGCGTGGGAGGCCGCGTGGAACGCCCACGACCTCGACGCGCTCCTGGCCCACTTCCACGACGACGTCGTGTTCACCTCCCCCAAGGCAGCCAGCATCCTGCCTGACACCCGCGGGATCGTCCGAGGCAAGGAGCAGCTGCGGGCCTACTGGGCCGAGGGCCTGCGGCTGATCCCCGACCTGCACTTCACCGTGGTGGACGTGCACGCCGGAGTCGCCACGCTCGTGATCCAGTACCGCAACCAGACCGGCGACCTCGTCGACGAGGTCCTCGTGCTCGGCGACGACGCGAGGGTCGTCGAGGGGCACGCCACCTACCGTCCGGCCACTGTCAGCGAACCGCAGCCACGGCCGTGAGCGGCGCAGGCCGGCCGAGCAGGTAGCCCTGCGCCCACGGGACGCCGAGCTCTTGCAGGGCGGCCAGCTCCTCGGGCTCCTCGACCCCTTCGGCGATGAGCTGCGCCCCGACCTCCTGAGCGAACGAGACCATCGACCGGGTCAGGGCACGTTTCTCCATGCTGCCGTGGATGCCCGAGATCAACGAGATGTCGAGCTTGATGATGTCCGGCCGGAGCCGCACGAGGTGCCGGAAGCCCGCGTAGCCCGCACCCAGGTCGTCGGCCGAGAGGCGCGCACCCTGCATCCGAAGGCCCGCGAATGCGCCGCGGACGGCGCTGTAGTCCTCGACCGGCACGTGCTCGGTCAGCTCGATCACCATGCGCGACGCCATCTCGGGCGTGAACAGGTCGCGGTCGAGCATGTGCAGCGCGGTGGCGGGCGACATGTTCACCGCCAGGAAGAGCGGTGCGGGGCTGCGCTCGAGGTAGCCGAGGGCGGCCACCGCCGCAGCCCACTCCATCTCGATGCCCAGTCCCACGGAGAAGGCGTCAGCGAACCAGCGCTCCGGTCCACCGTGCCCCGGGTCAGAGAACCGTGCGAGCGCCTCGTGGCCGACGACGCTCAGGCTCTGGATGTCGACGACGGGCTGGTAGACGATGTCGCGCGTGCCGTTGTGCAGGGCCCGCTCGATGCGTCGGCGCGTCCCGCCGTCGCCCTCGTCGTCGGCCGGCTCCGGCTGCTGGCGTTCCTGGACGGAGCTTCGCAAGGTCGAGTAGAGCTCACGGGTCTGCAGCAGGTTCGCGATGCGCAGGCGGGTCTCGGTGACGTCGAGCGGTTTGGTCAGGAAGTCCTGTGCCCCCAGTCCGAGCACACGGTCGCGCGCGGCGGTGCTGGTGTCGGCCGTGAGCACGAGGACGGGCAGGTAGCTGCCGGCGGCGTAGGCCTGGACCTGCGCGAGGACCTCGTACCCGTCGACCTCGGGCATGTGGAGGTCGAGCAGGACCAGGTCCGGGCGCACCTCGGGCAGCAGCGTGCGGACCCGGCGCGCATCGGTCTCCGTCACGATCCGCTCCATGCCCTGCTCGATCAGGAACTCACGAACGCGGTCGAGGTTGCTGCGGCTGTCGTCGACGACCAGGACGACCATCGTCGAGTACCGCTCCAACGACCTAACCGGCATCGGGCGCACTCTCGACGTCCCACCCGGATGCTCGCCATGAGGACCACACACGCACCACCCCGCGTCGCTTCATCGGCGGCACATCGACGGGCCGTCGGCCTCGCCAGCATAGGCCGCGCCACCACGGGCCGCGCCTCGACCGCAGGGCCACCGGATCGCGGTGCGGCCGAGGATCGAGATGGACGTGACCTGGACAAACACCCAGGTCGCCGGTGCGGTGACTGCGCCGAGCGCTAGGCCGCCTGACCTGCGTCCGACGGTGTGAGCTCGATGAGCGGGCTCTGCGCCATCATCACGTCGACGTCCTCTCGCCCCCACCGGCGCGCCGCGGCCTCGATCAGCGGACGCCGCTCGTCCGGGTCCTCGAGCACGCGCGCGCGAGCCGGCACGTCGTCGACCGCCCCGACCTTGAGGTGGATCACGACGTTCGGGTCGGCCGTGACGTTGTGGACCCAGGCGCGGGTGCGAGGTGACGGCTGGCCGGAGATGAACAGCCGGCCGTCAAGGTGGTGGAGGTAGATCTCGATCCGACGCGACTCCCCCGTGCGCCGACCGGTCGTCGTGAGGTCGATGATCTGGCTGCGGTAGAGCTCGGGCCGGGGCATGACGCTCACTGTGCGCCGCCCGAGCGACCGCGGCAACGCGGCGCCTGTGCCGGACGCCGGGGAGCCCCGCACGGAACCTCGGGCAGGCTGGGCACCATGTGGCACACGCGCTCGTCGAAGACCGTCTACGAGAACCCCTGGATCCGCGTCCGGGAGGACGCCGTCGACCGTCCCGACGGCGGCGCGGGCATCTACGGCGTGATGGAGGTGCGCAACCCTGCGGTGTTCGTCGTCCCTGTGACCGCCGAGGGTGAGGTCGTCATGGTCGAGGTCGCGCGCTACACCACCGGGACGGTGTCGCTGGAGGTGCCCGCAGGGGGGTCGGACGGCGAGGCCCCCTTGCTCGCCGCGCAGCGTGAGCTGCGTGAGGAGACCGGCCTCGTCGCGGACGCCTGGGAGCCGATCGGGTTCATGTTCGCGCTCAACGGGGTCAGCCACGCGCCCGAGCACGTGTTCCTCGCTCGCGACCTCCGACCGTCGGACGTCCCGGCTGAGCAGGCCGAGGAAGGGATCTCCGCGGTCCGGTCCGTGCCGTGGGCCGAGGTTCTGCGGCTCGTCGCAGACGGCACCATCACCGACGGCGAGACGGTCGCAGCGCTCATGTACGCAGCGATCGCCCTCGGGCGAGTCACCTGACCACCGCCTGGCAGACCGCCGTCAGCGCTCCTGGCCAGGTTCGGCCGCTGCGGCCTTCTGGGCCTCGACCGCCCGGTGCGTGTTCCCGTGGATGTGGTCCGACCCGAGACGCTCGACGAAACCCTCGCGCACGAGCACGGCCCGGACTGCGGGCTTGCACCGGGCCAACCGCAGCGTCACCCCTGCCTGGGTGCACAGGACGAGCACCTCGTCGAGCTTCGCCGACCCCTGGGAGTCGACGAAGTTCACCCCTTCGAGGGTGACCACGACCCCGTGCACGCCTGGCGTCTCCTGGATCAGCGTGCGCACGCGGTCCTCGAGGGCATCGGCCGTGGCGAAGAAGAGACCACCGTCGATCCGGACCACCGCGACGCCGTCGGGCAGCTCGTCACCCGGGTTGTCGGAGATGTCGCGGTACACCTGCGTGCCCGGCTGGCGACCGAGGACCGGCATCTCAGGGCGCGTGGTGACTCCGACGAGCCAGATGAGCGAGAGCCCGATGCCGATCATGACGCCCGCCAGGACACCGAAGACCAGAGTGCCCAGGATCGCGGCGATCGCGACCCAGAAGTCGAACCGCTGGACCCGGTAGATCCGGCGCATCTCGGGCAGGTTCATCATGCCCATCACGACGGCCTCGATGATGAGCGCACCGAGCACCGGCTTGGGCAGCTCGGAGAACAGCGGCGCCAGGAAGAGCAGCGTCGCCAGGACCGTGACGCCCGACGTGATGGACGCGAGCCCTGTTCGGGCTCCCGAGTGGTCGTTGAGCGAGCTCGCCGACAGGCTCGTCGAGACGGGCATCCCCTGGAGCACGCCGGAGCCGATGTTGGCGGCGGACTGCGCGAGCGACTCCTGGTCGACGTCGATCTGGTACCGGTGCTTGGCAGCGAACGCCCGTGCGTCGCCGGCCGTCTGCGAGAAGCCGATCAGCATCAGCGCGAAGGCCCCGAGCGTCACCGGAAGGACGTGGTCCCACATCAGGCCGACGTCCGGCAGCACGAACGACGGCAGCCCGCGCGGCACGTCCCCGACGAGGGCGACCCCGTGGGCCCCTAGGTCGAAGAAGTACGAGGCGAGAAGTCCTCCGACGACGAGGACGAGGGCGCCCGGGACGTGCGGGGCGACGGCGCGGAGCCCGAACACCACCACGAGCGACACCACACCGACGACCACAGTGGTTCGATTTCCCTCACCCAGCGCGCCGAACCAGCCGCGCAGCTCCTGGAACGAGTTCGACCCCTCGACCGAGGTGCCGTTGATCTTGGGCAGCTCGCCGATGACGACGTCGATCGCGGCGCCGAACAGGAAGCCCGTCACCACGGCACGCGAGAGGAACTGCGCGATCCATCCCATCTTGGCGACGGCGAGGACGAGGAAGAGCAGCCCGGACGCGAGTGTGAGGCCGGCGACGAACGAGGCGATGTCGGCCTCGTCGGTGATGCCGGCCGCGACGACCGAGCTCGCAGCGACTGCGGCCAGACCCGAGCTCGGTCCCATAGAGATCTGCCGGCAGGTCCCGAAGACCGCGTACAGGATCGCGCCGACGGCTGCGGCGTAGAGCCCGTTCTGCACCGGGATCCCCGCGATGTCCGCGTAGCCGAGGTTCTTGGGGACGATCAGCGCAGCGACGGTCACCCCGGCGATCAGGTCGCTACGGAGCCAACGCCGGTCGTAGGACCCGATCCACCCGACGATCGGCAGCAGCCGCTGGACGTGGGACTGCGGAGCCGCAGAGCGGTTCCCGCTCACCCGAAGTCCATGCCTTCGAGGGCGGACGACGGAGCCAGGTCGGGCAGCCGCAGCATGCGGAACGAGTTCACCAGGCCGAGCAGGCCGGCGATCAGAGGCACGAGCAGGGCGATCTGCAAGGAGATGTTGCGAGCTTCGTCGTTGATCGCGACGACCTCTGCCTCGACGTCCGGTGGCAACCCGGTCAGCTGCGCCGACAGCTGGGTGCTGCTCATGATCTCGGCGTCGTCCTCGAGGGCTGCGGCGATCTGCTGCTGCTCGGCTGCGGGGATGATCTCGCTGTTCTCGGTCAGGTTCGTGAAGCTGAAGGACAGCGCGGCAAGCATCAGCCCACCGGCCATGGCCAGACCGAAGGACAGACCGAACGACCCCGCGGCCGAGTTCACCCCCGCCGCCTCGCTGACGCGTTCCTCCTCGACCGGCGCGAGCGTGTAGTTGTTGAGCTGAGAGACCAGCAGGCCCAGGCCGGCACCCGTCAGGGCGAGCGGCGCCACGAGGTACCAGCCGCTGTCCACACGTGGGACGAACGGGATGATGACCGCCATCCCCAGGGTCGCCAGCAGGAACCCGGTGCGGATGATGGCCGCCGGTCGTCGGTTGCCCGCCCGCTTCCCCGCGACGACCGCCGCGGCGAACATCGTCAGGGAGAGCGGTGCCAGAGACAGCCCCGCCTCGAGCGCGTTGTACTCGAGCGTCATCTGGAAGAACAGCGGCAGGGCGATCATGGCCCCGCCGAGCGTGACCTGCTGCAGCAGCTGGCCCGAGATCCCGGCCGTGAAGTTCGGGTGCAGGAACAGGTCCGGGTCGAGCAGCGTCACGCGTGCGTCGCGCTTGCGTCGCACGAGCCACCGGGCGAGCGACACGAGCGCCACGACACCGATCAGCATCAGGGCGCCGACGTACTCGCCGCCCTCCTGCCAGACCAGGATCCCGAGCACGACGCCGCCCATGCCGACGACGGAGAGGCCCGCCCCGACCACGTCGACCCGCCGGGAACCGGTGTACGGGACGTCACGAACCAGGCGGATCTGGCTGAGCACCACGAGGATGACGACGACCTCGAGCCCGAAGCCGACGCGCCACGACAGGTAGGTGGTGACGAATCCGCCCAGCAGCGGTCCGACCGCCGCGGCGATCGCCGCCGCCGCTCCGACGAGCGCGTACGCCTGCTTCTGCGCCGCGCCCGCGAAGTTGCCGTGGATCAACGACTGCATGGCCGGCAGCAGCAGGGACGCGCCCAGACCCCCCACGATCGCCCAGAAGAGAACGATCGCGGTCAGGCTCTGCGCCAGGGTCATGGCGAGCGCACCGACGGCGTACGCGAGCAACCCGAGCACGTAGGCGCGCTTGCGGCCGACGAGGTCGCCGACCTTGCTGTTGATCAGGATGAAGGCGGCGGACACGAGCGCCTCGAGGGCGATCGCGGACTGCACGCCGCTCGCTGTCGTGTCCAAATCCGTGACGACCGCGGAGATCGACACGTTCATCAGTGACGTGTCGACTACCAGGACGAACATCGCCATCGCGAGGAGGATCATCAGCCGACGGCTGCCGTTCGGCGCTGCACCCTCGTGGGGTCCGGTGCTCACGTTCGCTCTCCTGGTCTCTTCGTGCGACACGCGACAGGACCCGCTCGACGGGAAGCTGTCGGACGCCACCTGCGTGCTCCCGTCCTACAGCATCCGAGCCCCTCCACGGACCAGAACACGCGATCAGCTCGTGCCGAACGACGACCGGTCGTTCGACGGTGCCCCGGTGCTCGGGCCCAGGAGGCGCCGTCCGACACAAAGCGTCCTCCCAGTTTTCAGGCCTAGCCTCGCCGAACCAGGCACGACCGAGGAGGAACCATGGCTCAAGAGTCGAACCCCACCGACCCGACAGCGGTCGTCCCGCCGCCTGCAGAGGCCGATCCCGCGACCCCTGGGGCACCGCCGCCCGCCGACCCCCCGGTCTACGTCGCGTCGCCACCGGACGGTCCCCCGGTCTACGCCCCGCCGCCCGCCGACCCCCCGGCCTACGCGTCGTCGCCACCGGCCGGTTCCCCGGTCTACGCCGCGCCGCCACCTGCGGGTCCGCCTGGCCCAGCAGCGCTGACGTCACCAGTCCCAGGACGGACGTCGGCTCCGGTCGGCTGGGTGATCGCCGCGATGCTGCTGTTCTGGCCGACCGGGATCCCCGCGCTGCTGGCGTCGCACCGGGCCGCGAGGGCGTTCGGAGCCGGCGCCACCGACGCCGCCCTTCACGAGTCGGCGATCGCGCGACGCTGGAGCATCATCAGCGTGATCGTCGGTGGCGTCCTGATCGTCGTGTCGCTCCTGTCCGCGATCGCCTGGGCGGTCCTCGTCGCCGCCGTCGTGCACGACCGCGAGGACGGTCGGTGGGACGGCGGCCCCGCGTTCGGCAACGAACGGCCGTTCGGTCCGCCCGACGGCTCCGGCAGGCAGCGTTTCGACGGCTAGCACCGTGGCAGGCACCGTTCGCCGGCACGCGCGTGGCCGCGCCGGTCGACCTGTGCGAGTTTGGTCCCGTGCTTCGCTTCGCGCTGCCCGTGCTCCGACGCAGGTCGCACGTGCCTCGGGGCTCCCGTTCGGGGGTTCGGCTGCCTGCGGTCGCCAGCGGACGGACCGAGCTCGGCTGGTTCCTGACGGGAACGCAGCGCGGCAACGACGCGACCCGGATCCGTCCGTGGACCGACGGCAACGCCGTGCGCGCGCTCGTGCACGGCGGCACGTACTTCGGCGTTCTCGCCGAGACGCTGGCGAAGGTGGAGCCGGGTGACCTTGTCCTGTTCAGCGACTGGCGCGGCGACCCGGACGAGCGGCTGACCGACGACGGGGCGACCGTCGCGCAGGCGTTGTCGGACGCAGTGCTCCGGGGCGCTCTGGTGAAGGGACTGATGTGGCGCTCGCACCTGGACCGGCTGCGGTTCTCGAACAGGGAGAACCGCAACCTCTCCGAACGCGTCAACCTCGTCGGCGGTGAGGTGCTGCTCGACCAACGGGTCCGCACCGTCGGGAGCCACCACCAGAAGTTCGTCGTCATCCGGCACTCGGGCCGGCCTGCGGATGACACCGCGTTCCTCGGTGGGATCGACCTGGCCCACGGGCGCCGGGACGACGCCGACCACCGCGGCGACCCGCAGGCCCAGCCGTTCGCGCACCAGTACGGGCCGCATCCGGCCTGGCACGACGTCCAGGTCGAGCTGCACGGCCCGGCCGTCCGGGACGTCGAGGACGTGTTCCGTGAGCGTTGGGAGGATCCGGCCGCGCTGTCCAGGCTGCCGTGGCAGGCCGTCCCGGACGACCTGCACGGGGAGGACCGGCGAGCGGACCGGCTGCCACCGGCCTCGCCGGCCCCGCCTGACGCGGGCACCTGCTCGGTCCAGCTCCTGCGCACCTACCCCCAGCGCCATCCCGGGTACCCGTTCGCACCTGAGGGAGAGCGGAGCGCCGCGCGGGGATATGCCAAGGCTCTGCGACGAGCCCGACGCCTCGTCTACATCGAGGACCAGTACCTGTGGTCCGCGGACGTCGCTCACGTGTTCGCAGCCGCACTGCGTCGCGAGCCGGGTCTCCACCTCGTCGCCGTCGTCCCGCGCTACCCCGACCAGGACGCGCGCCTCAGCCTGCCGGCGGTCCGGCTCGGCCACGTGCGGGCGCTGCAGATCGTGCGTGCCGCAGGCGGCGACCGCGTGCAGGTCCTGGACGTCGAGAACCACGTGGGCGACCCGGTCTACGTGCACGCGAAGGTCTGCGTGGTCGACGACGTGTGGGCCACGGTGGGCAGTGACAACCTCAACCGCCGGTCATGGACGCACGACTCCGAGCTCACCGCGGCGATCCTTGACCAACGCCTGGACGGACGCGAGCCGATCGATCCGGCAGGTCTCGGTGACGGCGCCCGGGGCTTCGCGCGCGAGCTGCGGCTCGAGCTGTGGCGCGAGCATCTCGACCGCGACTCGGACGAGGGGCTGCTGGACCTCGGCGACGCGTTCGAGGCGGTCCGGTCCAGCGCGGCGGCCCTCGACGCGTGGCACGACGGTGGGTGTGCAGGCCCTCGACCGCCGGGCAGGCTGCGCGTCCACCCCGTGGCGCACCTGCCGCTCTGGCAGCGCGTGCTGGCGGCTCCGCCGTACCACGCGGTCGTCGACCCCGACGGTCGGCCGCTGCGGTTGAAGGTGCGTGGGCAGCACTGATCCGCCGGTCGGACCGGGCGTCTAGGCGTCGTCGCGGACCTGCTGCAGTGCGAGCGCGCCGCTCACCTCGTGCTCGACGAGCACCGGGACGAAGTCGCGGACGACCGCGTCGGCGAACTTGGCCAGGTGCGCCTCGACCTGTGCTCGCACGTCGACGTCCGGCACGTCCGGGTAGCGCGCGGACAAGCGCTCGACCACCTCGTCGATCGCGTGACCCTCGTTCTCGATGGGCATGGCAGAAGCGTCCCCTGGCCGGTCGCCCCGGTCAACGACTTCCGTCCGGTGGTTCCCCGGCGATCTGGACCAGCGTCACGGTGCAGACACGCCGCTCGCGCGACGATCCGATCCTCAGCGCACCCGTACGAGGGTCTCGCTGAGGTAGCGCACGGTTCCCGCGGCCATCTCCTGGGGGTTGCGGGTGCCGTCCAGGCCCCCGAGCGGACGGAACGCCGCCTGGAACGGTCGCGGGATCCAGTCGCGCACCAGTCCTGCCTTGCGGGCGTCGTCGAGTCGCATCGCGTGCAGGACCTCCTCGGTGATGTCGCTGGCGCGCACCGAGACGAGACCGCTCGACGCGAGCTGTTCGCGCGTCGTCGCGACGTCGACCGCGTCACGAAGGTCCGCCCACACCAGGTGTCCGCCCGGTCGCAGCACTCGGGACACCTCGGAGACGAACGTCTCCATGCTGGCGTAGCAGTGCGACGACTCGACGTTGACGACGACGTCGAACGACTCGGCATCGAACGGGAGCGCCTGGGCGTCACCACGCACGAAGGTCAGCCCTGGACCTCGCCGCTCGCGGCGGCTCAGTGCGACGGCGGACGCGGCGAAGTCGAGGCCCGTCGTCGTTCGCGGGCCCAGGTACCGGCTCATCCACGACGCACCCCCGCCCCGGCCTGAACCCACCTCGAGGACGTCCGCTCCCCCGATGTCGACGCCGTCGAGCACGTGCGCGTACAGCTGGATGCAGTACCGGTCGGCCTCGTCGACGGACTCGAGGTGCAGCCGTGCGGCGGTCGGTTCGTCACGGGCGAAGCCGTAGTTCATGAATGCCCACTCGGGCTGTCGGACTCGCGCCGCGAGCAGCTCGTAGCAGGTTCGCCACGCGACCTGCCTGAGTCCCATGCCGCGACACTATCGCCGACGTCGGCGAGCAGACGTCGTGCGCCGGTGCCCGCCAGGCCGACGGTGCGGGTGAAACCTGGACATATGTCCAAAGAATTTCACGCAGACTACTGACGTGGCGTCGATCTTCACTTACAGTGGGGAAAGTCAGCGACACGGCAAACCCGCCGCAAGGCGGGGACGCAAAGCCACGGGACCTCAACGGTCAGCCGGGCTACCGAACAGACAGGACGTCAGATGGACCAGCGCGGATACCCCGTCGAGCCCTCCGAGGCCACGACCGCTCGTGCACTTCCCGAGAGCCGCCTCCAGGCCTGGAGCGCCATGGCCGCTCGGGCCCAGGCAATCGCCCTCGTCCCCTCCCAGGTCGGCGGCCTCGCCGCCTGAGGCGCACGCCTTCCGACGGACTAGCGGACGCCCGCTACCGACGGACGCGATGATGGGGTCGTGCAGAGACCCGGGCCAGGCGTGACCCCCGTTCCTCAGGTGATGGTCCGGCGGCTCGGCGTGCGTGACGCCGTCGTCGTCGGCATGTCCGCCATGATCGGCGCCGGGATCTTCTCGGCGTTCGCGCCGGCGGCCGCCGCAGCCGGCTCGGGGATGCTGATCGGGCTCGCGGTCGCCGCCGTCGTCGCGTACTGCAACGCGACGTCGTCGGCACGCCTGGCCGCGGTGTACCCGACCTCAGGCGGCACGTACGTCTACGCGCGCCACCGGCTCGGCGAGCTGTGGGCCGGCCAGGCCGGCTGGGCCTTCATCGTCGGCAAGACGGCGAGCTGTGCGGCCATGGCGCTCACCGTCGGGTCGTACGTCGCGCCGGACCACGTGCGGCTCGTCGCAGTCCTCGCGGTCGTCATGCTGACCGTCCTGGGCTGGGCGGGCGTGCAGCGGACGACCCAGCTGAGTGCCGTGATCGTGCTGGTGTCGCTCGCCGCGCTCCTGGTGGTCGTCCTGGCGTCCTTCCGCGGCGGCACGGCGGCCGCCGCCAACCTGCAGCCGTTCCCGGGCTCCGACGCCCGGGGCGTCCTCCAGTCGGCGGGTCTGCTCTTCTTCGCCTTCGCGGGCTACGCGCGCATCGCCACCCTCGGCGAGGAGGTCCGCGAACCCACCAGGACGATCCCGCGCGCCATCGCGACCGCGCTGCTCGTGGTCCTCGTCGTGTACGCGGTCGTGGCCGTGAGCTCACTGCTCGCGATCGGAGCACACGGCCTCGCCGCCACCTCCGCACCCCTGCAGGCGGTCGTGGAGGCCGGGTCGTGGGCCGCCTGGGCCCCGGCGGTCCGGATCGGCGCCGCGGCAGCGAGTCTCGGTGCGTTGCTGGCGCTCCTGCTCGGCGTGTCGCGGACGGTCGTCGCCGTCGCGCGCGACCGACCGCCGATCGCGCGCCTTGCCCGGCTCGACGCACGGTCCAGCACCCCTCGAACGGCCGAGGTGACGGTCGCGGCCCTGGTCCTCGTCCTCGTCGCGACGCTCGACCTGCGAGGGGCGATCGGCTTCTCCTCGTTCGGAGTGCTCGTCTACTACGCGATAGCGAACGCGTCGGCGCTGACCCTGCGACGCGACGAAGGGCGCCCACCCCGGGTTCTGCCGGTCGTCGGGCTGGTGGGCTGCCTGGTGCTGGTGTGCACCCTGCCGATCGGCGCGGTGCTGGCCGGGCTCGTGGTCGTGGTCCTGGCAACGCTCGAGTGGGCCGTCCACCGCCTGCGCTGACACGGCGACGGCACCCGCGCCTGCGAGACCCTCACGCGCGGCCCGTCGCGAGCCGAGGTCGCGTGCGGACGGCATGACCAGGCATCGCGAGCCGGATCGTCACCGCGGACCCGTATATTTCGGGCCATGAACATCGTCGCGGGCGCGATCATCGTCATCGTCGTCACCGCTCTCACCTGCAGCGCGATGCTCTTCGTGCGCCGCCGCGCACCCCACGGCAGCTTCTTCACCGACGGCGACCGGGCGTCCGGCGTGTTCGGCGTGCTGGCAACCGGGTTCTCGGTGCTCCTCGGCTTCATCATCTTCCTGGCGTTCGACTCCTACGACCAGGCACGCTCAGGTGCGGAGACCGAGGCGACCGTGGTCGCGCAGCAGCTCGAGACCGCCCAGTTCTTCCCGGCCGACACGGCCCACGAGCTCAGCGGCGAGCTCGTCTGCTACGGACGGTCGGTGGTCCGCACGGAGTGGCCCGCGATGGCGGACGGCACCCTCGGGGACACGGTCAACCCGTGGGGCGTCGAGATGTTCCACACGCTCAACGACTTCACGCCCGAGAGCGACACCGTGCAGTCCGCGTACGACCGCTGGATGGACCAGACCGCCTCCCGCGAGCAGGCCCGTGTCGACCGCGTGCACGGGGCCGAGGGGCTGATCCCCTTCCCGCTGTGGCTCGTGCTCTACGTCATCTCGGGCGTCATCTTCGCGTACATGCTCTTCTTCGCCGACCGCGGAGAGATGGCCCGCACGCAGATGATGCTCATGGGCAGCGTGACCGTCGTCATCACGCTGCTCCTCCTGCTCCTCACGTTCTTCGACCACCCTCACGGTGGCGGGCTCGGCAAGCTGGAACCCACGGCGATGAGCCGGAACCTGCGGATCATGAACGAGGAGCTCGCCTCGATCGGCCTCGACCTGTCGCTCCCTTGCGACGAGGCGGGCCGGCCTTCCTGACGGCTCGATGGTCGCGGTGTCACCGACCGGAATCGATGGACCTAGTATCAAGGCGCGGGTGCCGGATCTGTCCGGTTCCTGCCCGTGCCGGCCGGACGCCGTCATGAAACTCCCCGGATCTGGAGACCCTCGACATGAACGCATCAGCTTCGTTCGGCAACGGCGACGTCCTCCTGTGGATGCTCGAGTTCTTCCTCTTCGTGATCTGGTTCTGGCTCCTGATCTCGATCTTCTCGGACCTGTTCCGGGACAAGGAGACGGGCGGCGGCGTCAAGGCCCTGTGGACGTTCTTCGTGATCGTGCTGCCGTTCCTCGGCATCCTGCTGTACCTGATCTTCCGCGGCCGCGGCATGGCTGAGCGTTCGGTGGCACAGGCCGCGGCTCTCCAGGAGCAGTTCAACGCGCAGATCCGCACCGCGGCTGCGACCGGGGAGTCGCCCGCCGACCAGATCACCAAGGCGAAGGCACTGCTCGACAGCGGAGCGATCGACCAGGCCGAGTTCGAGCAGCTCAAGGCCGCGGCCCTGGCCTGAACCGCCCGGCGAGCCGGCTGAGGACCCGCCGACGGACGCACGCGCGCCCCGTCTGACGTGATCTCGGTCGGCTCGCCTCGCCGGCAGCCGAACCTCCCGCCCCCGGACACATGCCGCCCGTCGTGTCACCGCGTGGTGCGTCGGACGCCGCGCGTCGGCTCGGCAGTCGATGGATCCTCCGGCCACGCATGCTTGGGGTAACGGCCCCGCAGCTCCGCTCGGACCTGTGGGTACCCCGTCCGCCAGAACGACCCGAGATCGGCGGTGACCGCCGCCGGCCGCCCCGCGGGCGACAGCAGGTGCAGCAGCACCGGGACGCGACCGCCCGCGAGGCGAGGTGCGTCACGCCACCCGAAGGTCTCCTGCAGCCGCACAGCAAGCACGGGCTGGTCACCCTCGTAGTCGACCCGCACGCTCGACCCGCTCGGCACCGTCAGACGCTCCGGAGCGAGCACGTCCAGGGCTGCCGCATCGGGCCAGGGCAGGAGCCGACGCAGTGCCGAGGTGACGTCGATCGTCCGTGGGTCTTGTGCGGCTCGGGCCAGATCGGGCCCGAGCCAGGTGTCGAGCGACGCGAGCAAGGCGTCGTCGCCCACGTCGGGCCACGGTGCACCGAGCGCCCGGTGCAGGAAGGCGAGCCGCCGACGCAGAGCGCGGGCACCCTCCGTCCAGCGCAGCACCTCGATGCCCTCGCTCCGGAGACCCCCCCTCACCGCGCTCATCACGAGCGTGGCGTCCGGATCGGCGACACGCTTGGACGTGAGCTCGATCGCACCGAGCGCTCGGACCCTGCGCGCGACCACCCGGCCGGACTGCCAGGTGACGTGCTCGTCCTCCCTCACCAGGGCCGGTGCGGCCTCGATCGCCAGGTCCAGGTCGAACGGTGCCGCTGACCTGATCGTCGCGTCGCGCCGCGCGAGGCCGCGATCCGCCTCGGCGACGGCCAGCCAGGCGAACCCGGTCAGCGCAGACCCCGCAGGAAGCGTCGCGCCCGTGCCCGACGCCATCAGGTAGGAACCGCCGTCCGCCCGCAGCCGTGCAATGCGGTCCGGGTACGCGAGCGCGACGACGAACGCCGCAGCCAGGTCGTCGGTCAACGGTTGCGTCCCGGCCCGCACCGCGGCTGCGCGGTCAGGCAACGAGGCCAGCAGCCGTTCGGTCTGCGACCTCCAGCGTTCGCCGTCGGGTCCACCACGCCGCACACCGCGCAGGGCAGCAACCAGGTCACCACCCGGCGACCGCACGTCCTCGGTGAGCAGCGCGACCACCTCGGCGGCGCGACGCGCGCCCAGCACCTGCGCCCCGTCGAGCAGGGCCCGCGCGAGGCGGGGATCTGTCGGCAGCGCCGCGACGGCCCGACCCCGTGGGGTGACGGTTCCGTCCTGCCCGACCGCACCCAGCTCTCGCAGGGTCTCGACGGCGACCTCCAGGGCCGCGGCGGGCGGTCGGTCCAGGAGCGCGAGGTCGGTCCCTCGGGGGCTCCCCCAGCATGCGAGCTCGAGAGCGAAAGCCGTCAGGTCCGCGGTCCGGATCTCCGGCTCCGGATGCGCCTGGAGCCGCGCGTCGTCGGCCTGGGACCAGCACCTGTAGACCGCACCTGGCCCTTCCCGACCCGCGCGTCCTGCGCGCTGCTCGGCAGCAGCCTTGCTCACGCTCACGGTCACCAACCCGGCCAGGCCACGGCGGTGGTCCGTCCGCGGCTGCCGCGAGAACCCGGCGTCGACCACCACGCGGACCCCGGGGACGGTGAGGGAGGACTCCGCGACGGCGGTCGACACCACCACCCGACGCCGTGGCCCGGGTGCGAGCGCAAGGTCCTGGTCCGCTGCGCGGAGCCTGCCGTGCAGGGGCCGCACGTCGACGTCGAGGCCCGCGAGCCTACGGACGACGCCCCCGATCTCGGGGGCGCCCGGCAGGAAGACGAGCAGGTCCCCGGAGCGTTCGTCGAGGGCCCGTCGAACGGTCGAGGCGACGTGGTCCAGGAACCCAGGCGTCACACCTCGCTCGTCGGTGCGCGCCACGCGTGCCGGCGGCGGGCACCAGAGCGTCTCGACCGGGTGCAACGCGCCCTCGACCGCGACGACGGGCGCGCCGCCCAGGACGTCCGCCGTCCGGTTCGCCTCGACGGTCGCCGACATGGCGACCACGACGAGGTCGTCCCGAAGGTGCGCACGGACGTCGACCAGCAGTGCGAGTGCGAGGTCGCCGTCGAGGTGCCGCTCATGCACCTCGTCGAGGACGATCCCGCCCACACCGACCAGCTCGGCGTCGCGCTGGAGCCGCCGCAGCAGGACGCCCGTCGTGACGACCTCGATCCGGGTCGCGTCGCTCGTGCGGCTCTCTCCACGGACGGTGTAGCCGATCGTCCGCCCGAGAGGCTCACCGAGCAGGTGGGCGAGCCGGCGCGCTGCCGCCCGCGCAGCGATCCGGCGAGGCTGCGTCACGACGACGCGGCCGGCGACGGCCGAGGCCACTGCGGGCGGGACGAGGGTGGTCTTCCCGGTTCCGGGGGGTGCCTGCACGACGAGGACGCCGTGCATCGTCACGGCTGCGACCACCTCGGCGACCGCCGACCGGACCGGAAGGTCAGGCGGGTCGGCCAGCAGTCTCGCAAGCGGTTCGACGTCCACGGATGGAGTCTGCCGTGGTGCACGGTCCCGTGCGGACACCCTCAACCTGACGAGGGTCGACCCGGATCACGCTCGTGCACGGGCACGTCCCTCGCCTCGGGAGGCTCCGGAAGGTCGGACTGGGCACGGTTCTCCGCCGCCGTGAGCGCGTAGTCCTCTGGTACCGCGATCGCCGTGCGCTGACGAGCCGCCGACGTAGCGGACCGGTACTGGGCGCTCGCGGCCCACCAGCAGACGAGCACGAGCCCGCCACCGGCGACTGCGTCGAGGAGCCAGTGGTTCGCCGTGAGGACGACGACGGCCGTGGTCGTCGCGACGTATCCGAACGCGACGACCTTGAGCCACCGTCGGCGGGTCAGACATGCGAGCACCAGGCTCACCCAGAATGCCCAGCCGACGTGCATGGACGGCATCGCCGCGACCTGGTTGGTCACCGCGCTGGCGTTCTGCGTCTGCTCCGCGGCCGACGGCCACCAGCCGTACTGCGAGGTGGCGGCCACCGTGTCGATGTAGCCACCGGTCAGCCGGGGCGGCGCCGTCGGGTAGAACATGTACCCGAGGAGCGCGATGAAGGTCGCCGCGAACAGTGCCGTGCGCGCCGGTCGGTACAGCGTCGGCCGGCGGATGTAGAGCACGACCAGGACGGTCCAGGTGACGATGAAGTGCATCGTCGCGTACCAGTACGCCGAGAAGACGGCCAGCGGTGTGATCGGCGTGATCGCGTGGTTGATCTGGTGCTCGACGTCGATGTGCAGGAACCGCTCGACCTCGAGGATGTCCAGCGCGTGGTGCCTCGCCGCGCCCCAGTCTCCACCGACGACGAAGCGGGTGGCGCTGTACGCCGCGTAGAGCACGATGACGAGCGCGATCTCGCGCAGAGCTGCGCGTCTCGCGAAATTACCTTCGGCGTCTCGTCCCACCATCGGGAATGAGGCTAGCGGACGCCTACGACATGAATTTGTCGGTCGTGCTCAACCCAGCCGTGTGACATATGTCAGGAGCAGTTCTCCTCAAGGTCGCGCGCGCGCCGCTCGCGGTCCCGCAATGGTCGCGAACGGGACGAACCGCCGCCGATGCGGCCCTGCCCGAGGCGCTCCGTCGCCAGAGCCACCGACGCGCTCGTGCGGGTCCGGTCACGGCGTGCTCGCGGCCTCCGGGACCCTGTCGCGCGCGGACTCCACCGGCAGCAGCGCCGCGCCCACCAGGAAGCAGACAGCACCCACGAACGTGCCCAGGTTCACGAGCGCGAGGTTGGCCAGCTCACCGGTCGAGCGCACGTACCGCGCGCCGACCGCGGACGCCCCGAACGCGATCGAGCCGATCAGGTTGAGCGCGCTGATCCGCCACCCGGTCGAACGGTCCGAGCGCGGCAGGATCCCGCGGTTCACCTCCGAGTAGGCGAACCAGCTCGCGACGAGGAATGCGACCGACCCGAGCACGTCGGGCGCCCAGATCAGGTGCCGCTCCTGCGCCAACGTCAGGTCGCTGCGGGTGGCAGCGAACGTGGTGACGTTGAAGAACACCGTCCCGACGAGCTGGACGAACGCCGCCCAGAAGTCGAGCCGCCGCGGCTTCCAGCCGATCATCCGACGCAGCGGGCCCCTTGTCTGCCTGTCCACGAAGATGCCCTCGGGCGCCGCGACGGCCTCGCGGTACTGGAGGTATCCGGCGCTCGTGAAGAACACCGAACCGATGAAGAACGTCCACGCGACGGCCGGTGCGGCGACGTTGTCGACGTAGACGGGCAGCGAGCCCAGCGCGAAGCAGATCGACCCGACCGCGAACAGGCTGCCGATCCACCAGCTCAGCGCGGTCGGACGACCGACCCACGTCCGGGCCGGGTCCAGGATGCGGTCCTCGACGAGCCCGAGCCCTTTGCGGTGCCGGCGAGAGCTCCAGTGCACGCGGGACCCGTCGGGGCGTTCGAGCACGGCGCCCGTCACGAACGACGCCGGGCCGGAGGTCTCGACGACCGCCCATCCCTCGGGCAGGTCGGGAATGGTCGTGCTGACGGTCATCTCGCCAGGCCGGTGCGGGCCTTGCTCTTGGCGGCGGCGTGCGCGGGCGACGTCCACACGTCGGGCTTGCGGCCCTGCTTGTGCGTCGGCTGCTCCGCCTCGAGTGCGTCGTAGGCCAGGAACAGGTCCTTCAGCAGCTGCTCGACCATCAGCCGGCTGAGGTCGAGCCGGACGACGACCCGCATCAGGTGCGTCTCCTCAGCGTCGGGCGGCAGGCTGTAGGCAGGGACGATCCAGCCGTCCTCACGCAACCGGGAGGACAGGTGGTAGACGTCGAAGCCCGGGTCGCCCTTGAGCGTGAACGTGACCACAGGCTCGGCGAGGCCCGGGTTGAGGATCTCGAACTTGCCGCTGGCGACGAGGCTCTCGTTGAGGAACCGCGCGTTGGCCAGCATGGTCTCGACGATCGACGTGTAGCCCGAGCGACCGAGCCGCACGAAGTTGTACAGCTGCGCCTGGATCATGGCTGAGCCACGCGAGAAGTTGAACGTGAACGTCGGCTGCGCGCCGCCCAGATAGTTCACGCTGAAGACAAGGTCCTCGGGGAGCTTGGAGCCGTCCCGGAAGATCAGCCAGCCCACCCCCGGGTACACGAGCCCGTACTTGTGCCCTGAGGCGTTGATGGAGGCCACCTGCTCGAGCCGGAAGTCGAACTTGAACTCAGGTTCGGCGAACGGCGCGATGAACGCGCCACTGGCCCCGTCGACGTGCAGCGGGACGTCCCAGCCCTTCTCCCTCTTGATCCGGACGAGGAGGTCGTTGATCTCCTCGATCGGGTCCGACTCCCCGATATGGGTCGTGCCGAGGACGGCGCCCACCGCGATCGTGTTCTCGTCGACCAGCGGTTCGACGTCGTCGGCGCTGATCACGAACCGGTCCTTCTTCATCGGGATCTTGCGCATCTCGACGTCGAAGTAGTTCGCGAACTTGTCCCAGACCACGTGCGTCTCGGCGCCGAACACGACGTTCGGCCGGTCGGTCGGCAGACCCGCTGCGGCTCGCCGGTTGCGCCACGTGCGCTTGTGGGCCAGGAGGCCGAGCATGATCGCCTCGGACGAGCCGATCGTGGCGACGCCCACGACCTTGGCGTTGTCCGGCGCGTGGAACAGGTCGCCGAGCATGTGCACCGCGGCCTCCTCCACGAGCGACGCGGCCGGGTACTCCTCGTGGTCGATGTGGTTCTTGCGGAGCGAGTCGTGGATCAGCTTCTCGGCCTGCGGTTCCATCCACGTGGTCACGAACGACGCGAGGTTCAGCGTCTCCCGCCCGTCGAGCATGAGCCCCGTGTGCAGCAGCTCGTACGCCTCGTCCGGGTCGACGCCGTGCTCCGGGAACGTGCCCCGGTCGATGTGGTCCCGAAAGCTGGGCCGGCCGTGGATCGGGCCGTACACGTCGGGCTTGTCCGTCACGGGTGCTCCTCGGGTCCATCGCGGGTGCTCGGGCCGGCAGTCCGCGGAGAGATGTGCAGTAGCTGCGCTCCCGAACGTAGCAGCCGGACATGTACATCTGTCCCGGTCTGTACCGATTGGCGGCGGTCGGACGACGCCCGTTCCGCGGCGCCGTGACCACCCCGTCGGTGCTCGTCGTCGGCGCCGGAGAGCCGCACGGGCCTGCCGGTAGACTGGGCACTCCCCGCGCCCGGCTCTCGTGCTCACCTCTGCTCGTCGGCCACGACTCGACGACCCGCTAGGACACGCACGATGACGACCTTGACCAACGCGCCCACGGCCGACACCAGCCCAGACTCGGTCGACGCAGCAGACCTCCAGACCTTCCTGCGAGTCGCCGAGCTGATCAGCGCGCTTCCGTCCGACCACCCGCACCTGGCGCTGGCTCGACGCGCCACGTCTGCGCTGTTCAAGGCCGCGAAGAAGCAACGGCGGGCCGAGAAGCGCGAGGCCATCAGCTCGGCAGACCGCGCCGTCATCGCGGCGACCGCCACCGGCAGCCCCGGCCGGATCGACGACGAGACGAACGGCATCCCGCTCGTCTCGGCCGCACAGGGCGCGACCGCCGGCACGCTCCTGAAGGCGCGGCCGTGCTACATCTGCAAGGAGCCGTACGTCGACGTCGACGCGTTCTACCACCAGCTGTGCCCCGCGTGCGCGCTGCTCAACCACGCGAAGCGGGACGCCCGCACCGATCTGACCGGCAAGCGCGCACTGCTCACCGGTGGCCGCGCCAAGATCGGCATGTACATCGCCCTGCGCCTGCTGCGTGACGGTGCGACCACCACGATCACCACGCGCTTCCCGCGCGACGCCGCACGCCGCTTCGCCGCGATGCCGGACAGCGCCGACTGGCTCGACCGGCTGAGCATCGTCGGGATCGACCTGCGCGACCCGGCACAGGTCGTCGCGCTCGCCGACGAGGTCGCGTCGCAGGGTCCGCTCGACATCCTCATCAACAACGCCGCGCAGACCGTGCGCCGGTCGCCCGGTGCGTACTCGCACCTGGCCGATGCCGAGCTGGAGCCGCTGCCGGACCGTCCGCTCCCGCCGATCACGACCTTCGGACGCACCAGCAGCGCCCATCCGCACGCCCTGGCCGGCTCGGTCACGGAGCTGACCAGCATCGCACCCGGTGCCGGTGCCGGTGTCGCAGAGCTCGCACTGACCGCGGAGGCCGCGTCCCTGACCCGCCTCGTGGCCGGCACGGCCATCGACGCGGGCGGCCTCGTGCCGGACACGGCCGAGTCGAACAGCTGGGTGCACACCGTCGACCAGGTGGACCCCATGGAGCTGCTCGAGGTCCAGCTGTGCAACCAGACGGCGCCCTTCATCCTGGTCAGCCGGTTGCGGCACGTCATGCGCCGGCCGGCCGGTCGCTCGTACGTGGTGAACGTGTCCGCGATGGAAGGTGTCTTCTCGCGCGGGTACAAGGGCCCCGGGCACCCGCACACCAACATGGCGAAGGCCGCGCTCAACATGCTGACGCGTACGAGCGCCAACGAGCTCGCGCTGGACGGCATCCTCATGACGAGCGTGGACACCGGGTGGATCACCGACGAGCGCCCGCACCCGACCAAGATCCGCTTGGCGGAGGAGGGCTTCCATGCCCCCCTCGACCTCGTCGACGGCGCCGCCCGCGTGTACGACCCGATCGTCCGGGGCGAGTCCGGCGAGGACCTGTACGGCTGCTTCCTGAAGGACTACGTCCGCTCGGCATGGTGAGACCGGTCACATCGAGCCGCTCGTGAGGTCTGCCGGGAGGCGCCCCGCTCGCTGAGTTGCCACGATCGGCGCATGCACCGTGAGATGAGCGCTCACCTGGTCCTCGACGTCACGTCGCCCGCGACGCTCGCGTTCGAGGTGGCCACCTCCACGCAGCTCGCAGCGACCGAGGCGCTGACCGTCTCCATCGACGGGTCGTTCGTCCAGCCGCGCGAGGTCCTCGACCACCACGGGACGCGCCTGCACGTGCTCGAGGCCGACGTCGGCAGGCTGCTCCTCGACTACACCGCGACCGTCGACGGGCGCGCTGAGCCGGCACCGACCGAGGACTCCGACCTGCTGCGCTACCTGCGGCCGAGCCGCTACTGCGAGTCCGACTCCCTGGGTCCGACCGCGCGCGCCGAGTTCGCCGGCCTGGAGGGCTACGACCTGCTCGCAGGGGTCAGCTCCTGGGTCGGATCGCGGCTCGACTACGTGCCGGGGTCAAGCCTGCCCACCGACGGCGCCGTCCGCACCCTGCTCGCCCGCCAGGGGGTCTGCCGCGACTACGCACATCTCGTCGTCGCCCTGCTGCGCGCGCTGGACGTCCCCGCGCGGCTCGTCTCCGTCTACGCGCCCGGGCTCCAGCCGATGGACTTCCACGCCGTCGCCGAGGCCTACCTGGACGGGCAGTGGTACGTGGTGGACGCGACGACGCTCGCACCGCGGTCCACGCTCGTGCGGATCGCGACCGGCCGCGACGCCTCGGACACGGCGTTCCTGAACGTCCACCACGGTGTCGCCAACCTGCTCGAGGTCGAGGTCACTGCCGTCGCGGCCGAGCTGCCGGACGACGACGTCCGCGACCTCGTCGTCATCGGCTGAACCTCACGGAGCGGCACCCCGCTCGCTGCTAGCCTCCGAAGCGTGAGCGCCGAGGACTCCTCCCCCGAAGATCCCGCCGGCGATGCCGTGCACACCGGGCCGAGGTGGGCCGCTCGGCGCAACGAGCCGGACCGGTTCGCGCTCGTCCTGACCCTCCTGGTCACGGCGTACGTGCTCTCCGCGCTGGGTCGCGAGCAGTGGGTCCTCGTCATCGTGGCGGTCCTCTACGTCGCCGCGCTGTTCGTGGCCATCCGTTCGTCACGCGTCGAGGGCCGTGCACGGATCATCGTCCGTGCCATCCCCGCCGCGGCGGCCGTGGTCAGCGTCGTGGCGTTCGCCGTGCTGCCCCGCAAGGACGCCTACGGCGTTCTCAACGCAGCGGTCGCGTCCATCCTCCTCGTCGCACTGATCGTGATCCTCGACCGGATCCTGCGCCGCTCGGCCATCACGTTGCAGTCGATCTTCGGTGCGCTGAGCGCGTACCTGCTCATCGGCATGATCTTCACCGCCGTGTTCGGCGTGCTCGCCTGGCTCGGCCCGGACCCGTTCTTCGCGGGTGGCCAGGAAGTCAGCCAACGCGCGTTGCAGTACTTCTCGTACACGACCCTGACCACCCTGGGCTACGGCGACTTCACGGCGGCGCAGTTCCCCGGCCGGAACATGGCCACGTTCGAGGCGCTCGTCGGACAGATCTTCCTGGCGACGCTGGTGGCGCGCCTGGTGGCCTCGTACACGGTCACGCCCCGCCGATCGAGGCTCGGCGCCACGCACGACCCCGCCGTCGGGCGGGCTCCGGACGCGTCGACCGACTAAGCCGTGATCCCCGAGGTCGACGCGACGACGTCCCCGATCTTGCGGGACATCGCCTCGTAGAACATCGACAGCGGGAACTCGTCGTCGAGCACAGCGTCCGTCAGACCCTTGGGCGGTCCGTCCAACGGCAGGTCGCGCACCGCCCAGGCGGATGCGGGGTGCGGCGCGAGCGTCCCTGAGACGAGCTCGTACGCGGCGAGCCAGTGCGCGGTCTTCGGCCGGTCGATCGAGCGCCAGTAGAGCTGCTCGATCTGCTCGGCGAGCGCGATCACGGCCTCGGGGACCTCGGGCCAGTCGATGGTCAGCCGCGAGTCCGTCCAGTGCAGGACGTGGTGCTGGTGCAGCCAGGCGAAGAGCAGCTGACCACCCAGCCCGTCGTAGTTGCGCACGCGGGTGCCCGTGACCGGGAAGCGGAAGATGCGGTCGAACACGATCGCGTACTGCACGAGGCGTGCGTGCGGCACACCGTCCGCTTCGAGCCTCACCGCGGCACGGAAGGCGGTCAGGTCGCAGCGCAGCTCCTCGAGCGAGTAGAGGAAGAACGGCATCCGCTGCTTGATCATGAACGGGTCGAACGGCAGGTCGCCGCGCATGTGCGTGCGGTCGTGGATCAGGTCCCACAGGACGAACGTCTCCTCGGCGAGGTGCTGGTCGTCGAGCAGCCGTTCGGCGTCGGGCGGGAGCGCCAGCCGCGTGGTGTCGGACGCCGTGCGCACCACGCGACGGAACCGCGCAGCCTCGCGGTCGGCGAAGATCGCTCCCCACGTGAACGCTGGCACCTCGCGCACCGCCACCGTCTCCGGGAAGAGCACCGCGGAGTTGGTGTCGTACCCCGGTGTGAAGTCCAGGAACGTGACCGGCACGAAGAGGGCGTTGCTGAACTGCGTCGACTCGAGCTCCGCCACGAGGTCGGGCCAGCGCACGCGCAGCAGGACCGCCTCGACCCGCCGGTCCGTGCTGCCGTTCTGCGTGTACATCGGGAACACGACCAGGTGGACCAGCCCGTCGACGCGCTGCGTCTCGGGACGGAACGCGACCAGCGAGTCGAGGAAGTCCGGTACCTCGAACCCGCCGTCGGCCCACCGCTGGATGTCCTTGCCGACAGCCGTGAGGTACTCCTCGTCGTGCGGGAGAGCAAGGGCCAGCGCCATCACGGACACATCGATCGCGGCGACGAGCTCGCGGGCCCGGTCGTGCAGCGCCACGTCGGCGATCGACCCGTCCTTCGCCTGCAGGCGCTGCAGCTCGGAGACGTCAGCCTTCAGTCGTTGCCAGGCCGGGTCGTCGACGAGCGGGTGCCGGGTGGCCGCTCCCGCAGCCGTCCGAGGCGCGGCCCAGCACACGGAGTTCAGGAGCAGCTCAGGTGAGCCGACGAGAGGGTCGACTCCGAGCACCAGCACCGCCGAGCCGCCGTCTGGGCGTGCGCCCGCCGCGACGACCGGACCGCGTTCGCCGACCCGCAGCAGCGCCGCGGCCGGGGCATCGACATCGAGGGACGCGCGCACAGGGACCGTCAGCTGGTCCGTCCAGGCGAGGAGATCAGGGCCGCCGACGTCCGCGAGGGCGAGGGCGCCCACGGCGTGCGTCGTCCGACCCGCCATGCCATGCGCCGCGAGGAGCGCGACGGTCGTGGGTCCGTCGTCGCCGGTCGCGATGACGACCGTTCCTGCCGCCGTCGGCACGGGGTCGCTGCCGGGAACGACGAGCACGACGTCGGGGTGGTCGTCCGCGCCGACCAGCGCGATCCCGTGGCTCTCCAGATGGGACCGGTGTGCCGGCGGGAGGTCGCCGGTTGCGTGCAGGGTGGGAAAGAGGCTCATGGCGCGTATCTCACTATCCGGACGGCAGCGTTACCGCACGGTACGGTCTGGCGGCTGTGCGGTCAACGCCTCGCCCGAGGCGTCAGGAGACCTCGTACGACGCCCCGAACAGCAGAGTCAGCGCGACCAGGAGACCGGCGGAGCCCACGACCAGGACCCATCGCAGCCACGGTCGACGCAGCTGGGCGAGCAAGTCACCAGCGGCGGCCACCACGGGAAACGCGGCCAGGACGTAGCGTCCCGTGCCCATGAAGTCGTCCGTGCCCACGATCGGGATGGCGAGCACGACCGCCGCGAACGCGAGGTACCCCCAGCCGAACAGCCTCCACACCCGCGGCAGGAGCAGGACCGCGACGACGCACGCGACCGCCTGCACGGTCAGGAGCAGGCCGGTCTGCCAGTGGCCGGAGGTGAACGTCTCGACGTACGCGAGCTTGAACCACGTGTGCGGGCCGACTCCCTGGTCCCAGCCGGGCGCACTCTCGACGTGCACGAAGGCCAGCGGGTCCCCGAACCGGCTCCAGAGGTACCAGCACCACAGGCCGAGCCCGACGACGCAGACGAGGACGCCGGTGTGCCGCAGTCGGACGTCGCGCACCGAACGGACCACCTCGCGCAGGGGCGCCGGGCGGCCCGGGGTGCCGGCGCGGTCCGTCGCCAACAGCTCGAGGGCGCGGACCACCAGACCGACCGCGACAGCGATCCCGACGGGACGCCCAGCCGTAGCCAGAGCGCCAACGAGCCCCGCCGCGAGGTACCAGCGACGCTCGAGCAGCAGGAACGCGCCGATGCTGCAGAGGACGAACAGCGCGTCGGCGTACACGGCGCCGTACAGGAAGAACGCGTACGGGTACACCAGGAGCGCCAGCACCGCGAACGACGCCGACCGCTGCGGGAGCCGCTGCGAGACCCACCAGGCGAAGAGGACGGCGACGCCCAGACCGGCCGCGACCGTGATGAGCCACCCCGCGAGCTGGTCGTCCCCCAGCAGGTTGCCCAGCCCGCGGATCCCCAGCGGGTATACCGGGAAGAACGCGACGGACGACTGCTCCCCGGGCGTGTAGAAGTACCCCTGACCCGCGATCCGCAGGTACCAGCCGGCGTCGTAGTGGAACCAGCCGTCCAGCCACGACGGCCCCTGCAGGACCGGGTTCACGTCGGGTGCGTGCCGCCAGCGCCCCGCGAACGCGACGACCGCGGTGAGAAGCGCCGCCACGGCCAGGTAGCCGGCGACCACCCTCGCCCAGAGCGCGCTCACGACGACCGTGCGACGAGCAGGTGGTGCGGGTGGACCCGACCCTTGTCCAGTCGCCTGACGCGGACGCGCAGACCGAGCCCGACGAGCCAGCCCCCCATGGTGCGCGGGTCCACGAAGTCGAAGTCCGACCCCTCGGTGATGCGCAGCACCTTGACCGAGAGCGTCTCCTGGACCGTGTTCCACCGGACCTTCCACCGAGGGTGCGTACCCATCTCCTTGACCACCACACATCCTCCGGGGGCGAGGTGCGTGACGGCCTCGGTCAGCAGCCGACGCTGCTCGTCGGCGGGCAGCAGGTACAGGACGTCGACGAACACGATGGCGTCCCAGGGGCCCTCAGGCACCGCGCCGTCCGGTGCGACCCGGAACTGCAGGCGGTCGAGCTCCCGGGCGGCGGCCGTCGCGGCGCCGATCTTGTCGGCATCGATGTCGACGCCGAGCACGTCCCGGCCCGGCGCGTCCAGCGCGGCGTACGCGCTGAACAACCCGTGGCCACAGCCGATCTCGAGGATTCGGCCGGTCTGCGGCAGGACGTCGACCACCCGCCGGAACGGCGCGCTCCACCAGCGGATCGTCACGTGCGCGCGCACCGCGGCCGGTGCGTCCCGGTAGAGCGCGAGCGCTCGTCGGCCGGGCCCGTCAGGTCGGCGGGCGTCGGTCACGCTGCCTCACCTACCAGCTCTCGGAAGCCACCGAGCCGGTAGCCGGCGAGGTCCACGGCACGGCGCGCTGCCGGGTCGACGAGCATCGCCAGCTCCTCGGCCCACCGGTACCCCCACGCGAACCGCCGGAGGTCGGGGTCGTTCGCCGAACCCGGGTGGCAGTTGATCTCCAACGACGGGGCGCCGGCCTGCGCACGCTGCTGGATCGTGCGAGCGAACCGAGCGGCGTCCAGGCCTCCCGCCTCGTCGAGGCCTGCGTAGTCGGCCGTCGCCGACCGGCCGGCACGCCGGATCTGCGTCCGGGTCCGGCGTGCGAGGGTGCGCACCCCGAGCCCCGTGACGCTGTGCGCATGGCTCGCAGGCAGCCGGACCGACGCGATGTCGTGCGCGGTGGCGAGCTCGGTGACCACCGCACCGACGGTCGGCCACAGGTGCGTGTGCTGGTGGGTGTCCACGTGGGTCACCGGGACCCCCACGTCCAGTACGCGCTCGAGCTGCGCGCCGAGCTCGCGGCGGACGTCGTCGGGGTCGATGCGGCCGGCGAGGCCGCGCCGAACGACCGTCCGGTAGCTGAGCGGGAACGCACCGCGCGAGTCGACGAGGCTCGGCACCTCCCGGGCCGTCAGCAGCGGCGGGTCCTCGCCGACGAGTGCCAGGTGCGCGCCGAGCTCCAGGTGCGGAAGCTCGCGGACGACACGTGCCGCGTCCTCGAACGCCGCACCGACGGCGAGGAGCGACGTCGCCGTCACGATCCCGGACTCGTGGGCCTGCCGCACCGCGTCGTTGACCCCACGGGTCAGACCGAGGTCGTCGGCGGTCACCACCAGAAGTCGGCTCACGGCTGGTGCCCGGCGCCCGCGACCGGCACCACGTCCCGCAGCTCACGGCGCAGGTGGACGAGCTCGACCAGCATCGCCTTGATGACCCCCGGCGAGGAGAGCGTCGACACGCCTCGCGTCCGCGGGAAGTAGTCGACGCCGATCTGCAGGATCTGGAAGCCCGAGCGCTGTGCGCGGATGACGAGCTCGGCGTCGATGAACGAGCTCTCGCTCTTGAGCGTCACGTGGTCCAGGACGCGTCGTCGGCAGAGCTTGAACGCGAAGTTGATATCCCTGAGCCGGGTGCGGAACATGATCTGGACCAACCAGTTGTAGAGGAACGAGTAGACAGCCCGGCGTGGCCCCTCCCCGGTCCTGTCGAGCCGGTACGCGCTGACCACGTCGACCTCGTACATGCACAGCACGCGCAGCGCGCGAACGAGCTCCTCCATCTCGAAGGGCAGGTCCGCGTCCGTGTAGAGGACGACGTCACCGGTGGCCGCCGCGAACCCGCTCTTGATCGAACCGCCGAGCTTGCGGTTGCGAGCGTGGTGCACGACCTTGACGTGCGGGTCCCCTTGCGCGATCGCGTCGGCCAGCGCGCCGGTCGAGTCGGTCGAGGCGTCGTCGACCACGATGATCTCGTAGTCGAGAACGCGGTCGTCCGCCACCAGCCCCTCGCACACGGTGCGGGCGGCGTTGACGGCACGCTCGATGTACTGCTCCTCGTTCCACATGGGAAAGAAGATCGACAGCTTCTCGAACGGCTTTGCGATGCTGGTCAAAAGGGGCCCCCGCCGGGAAGTGCGCGCCGGCCGCACGCAGACTCTGGACTCGAGTTCGTCCGCGTGGAGCATAGGGTTTCCGGGCCGGGCTCGATGCGTCGTCCACGCCGAACGGCACTCGACACGGGGAGATGTAGTGGGTCTGGCTCTGCTGTGCGTCGCCGGGGCGGCACTGTGCTCCGGGGGCGCGATCGTCGTCCAGGCGCTCGCAATGCGACGCATGCCCGTCGACTCGAGGCTGGACGTCGCCCTCGTCGGAGGTCTCGCCCGGAACAGGACCTACCTCGCGGCGCTCGTGCTCGTCGCGAGCGGGTTCATCCTGTCCTTCCTCGCGCTGCAGACCCTGCCTCTCTTCGTGGTGCAGGCCGGGCGCGCGTCGAGCCTCGCGGTCGCCGCCATCCTGTCGGTGCTCGTGCTGGGCGCGCGTCTGCGATGGACGGACTGGCTGGGGCTCAGCGGCCTCGCCGTCGGACTGGTCCTGCTCGCGTCGTCGGTGGACCCTCGCCCGGCCGTGCCGGTGTCGACCAGCACGCTCTGGTGGGTCCTGGCACTCACGATCGCCGTGCTCGCCACGACAGCACTCGTCGCCCTCGGCCCACCGACGCCGGTGCGCGGGCTCGTCCTCGCGGTCCTGGCAGGTCTGTCCTTCGGCGTCCTCGCGCTCGGCGCACGCACCGCGACCAGCTGGACACCCGTGGACCTGGTGACCAACCCGGTCATCTGGTGCGCAGGCGCGTGCGGTGCCCTCGGGCTCGCCGCCTCGGCGATTGCCCTGCGCAGGGCGCCGGTCGTCCCGGTGACCGCCCTGATGGTCGGCACGGAGACCGTCACGGGTGCCGCGCTGGGGTTGCTCTTCGCAGGCGACCGCACCGCGGAAGGCACGGGTGGTGCAGCGGCCGCCGGCTTCGCGCTGGTCCTGGCGGGTGCCCTGGTCGTCGCGCGCTTCGGGGCGTCGGAGGGTGACCGCTAGATCGCCGGAGGACCTGACTGCCACGCCGCCCAGGCGCTCTCGAGGATCGCGCGGAGGTCGGCCCGTGCACTCCATCGAACGTCCTGCGCGATCCGATCCACAGCCGCTACCACGCGCGCGGGGTCGCCCACCCGTCGAGCCACGACCTCCGGTGTGGTGTCGAGCCCGCAGACCTCGCCCAGCACGGCGAGCACCTCGAGCACGGACACGCCCGTGCCGCGCCCCACGTTGAGGGCCTCCCCGACCGGCCCACCGGCCGCGAGGTGGTCGAGCGTCGCCACGTGGGCCTCGGCGAGATCCACCACGTGCACGTAGTCGCGGATGCAGCTGCCGTCGTCCGTCGGGTAGTCCGTTCCGTAGACCTGCGGCCGCAGGCCGCGGGTGATCCGGTCCAGCACGATCGTCACCAGGTTCGCCACCACGGTGTCACCGAGCTCCGGAGCTCCGGCCCCCGCCACGTTGAAGTAGCGCAGCGCCACGCCGCGCACGCCGTGGGCGCGCGCCGCGTCGCGCAAGAGCCACTCGCCGGCCAGCTTGGTCCGTCCGTAGGGGCTCAGCGGCTCGAGTGCCGCGTCCTCCGCCACGAGGTCCTCCGACACGCTGCCGTAGACGGCTGCGGACGACGAGTAGACGATCGATCCGACGGACGCGCGCTCCATGGCGCCCAGCACGTGCGCGAGGCCGCCGACGTTCTGACCGCAGTACCACAGCGGTCGCTCGACGGACTCGCCAACCTGCTTGCGCGCCGCGAGGTGGATCACTGAGGTGACGCCATGCTCATGCATGGCCTGCGCGAGCGGTTCCCGGCTCGCCGCCTCCGCGAGATCGAGAGGCACCAGCGGAACACCCGGGACGCGTCTGGCGTCGCCCGTGCTCAGGTCGTCGACGATGACGACCTCATGCCCAGCCGACTGCAACGTGCGCACGACGTGCGACCCGATGTAGCCGGCTCCCCCTGTCACGAGCACCGCCACGCCCGCAGACTAGCGCGCGCGGGACGTGCCACCAGACCGGACGTCCGACCTGGTGACGCGCACCTCGGCGGCCGCAGGGGGCACCGTCGGCGCGCGCGTCGACAGCGACTCCCCCACACTGATCCGATGCGAACCGTGGGTGTCGAGGAGGAGTTTCTGCTGGTCACCCCCGGCGGGCGGCCGTACGCCGTCGCCACCGCGGTCCTGCGCCACGCGGCCGACGAGCCGTCCGATGCGCTTCCCGGCGGGGACGTCGAGAAGGAGTTCAAGCAGGAGCAGATCGAGACGTCGACCCACCCGTGCACCGACCTCGCGGAGCTCGTCGAGCAGATCCGTGCCGGTCGCTCGCGGACCGACGCGCTCGCTCGACGTGCGGGCGCACGGGTCGCTGCCCTCGCTACCGCCCCGCAGGTCGTCGAGTCGACGGTGCTCCCCGACCGGCGTGCGCACGCGATCCGGGCCGAGTTCGGCCAGATCGCCCGCGACCAGCTCACCTGCGGGTGCCACGTGCACGTCGAGGTGGCCGACGACGACGAGGGCGTCCAGATCCTCGACCGCCTGCGCTCCTGGACCGCGATCCTCCTCGCGCTCTCCGGGAACAGCCCGTCCTGGCAAGGAGGGCACACCGGGTACGCGAGCTACCGGTCACAGGTCTGGGGTCGCTGGCCCACGGCCGGTCCCACGGCCGAGTTCGGTGACGCGGAAGGCTACCGGCGCCTGATCAAGGACCTGCTCCGCTCGGGCACGATCCTGGACGAGGGGATGGTCTACTTCGACGCCCGGCTCTCGTCGCGCTACCCGACGGTCGAGGTCCGGGTCGCGGACGTGTGCCTGGACGTGGGAGACGCAGCGCTGCAGGCGGCGCTGGTGCGCGCACTCGCGGACACGACGACCTCGCCGGTCGACCCACCACGGACCGAGCTGCTGCGCGCGGCCGGCTGGCGAGCCGCGCGCTCCGGCCTGACGGGCGACCTGGTCGACCCGCTGTCCGGGAACCCCGTCCCGGCGGCGGACGCGGTCGGGACCCTCGTCGAGCACGTGCGGCCCGCGCTCGTCGCGAACGGCGACCTCGACTTCGTGGAGCAGCAGGTCAACACGCTGCTCCGGCGCGGCAACGGTGCGATCCAGCAGCTGGGTTGGCGGGCCGAGGGAGCCGACGACGACGAGGTCGTCCGTCGCGCGGTCGACCGGACCCACCTCTAGGCCCCCAACCAGATCGGCGGCACGCCCGCAACTTCGGCGGGTGTGGCGAAGTCCACCCGCGCACCCGCTGTGCACCGCGAGCCAGATCCGCGACGGGCTGGCACTGTGGAGCGCATGCAGATGTGGCCGGGACGCCCCTACCCCCTGGGCGCCACGTACGACGGGACCGGGACGAACTTCGCGCTGTTCTCCGAGGTCGCCGAACGGGTCGAGCTGTGCCTGATCGCACCAGACGGCACCGAGACGCGCGGAGACCTCACGGAGGTCGACGCGTTCGTCTGGCACGGGTACCTGCCGGCGATCTCCCCCGGTCAGCGCTACGGCTTCCGTGTGCACGGACCGAACGACCCCGCCAACGGGGCCAGGTGCAACCCGAACAAGCTCCTGCTCGACCCGTACGCCAAGGCGATCGACGGGCAGATCGACGGCGACCCGTCGCTGTACTCGTACCAGTTCGACGCACCGGACGAGCCCAACGACGACGACTCCGCCGCGCACACGATGACCTCGGTCGTGATCAGCCCCTACTTCGACTGGGGGAACGACCGCCCGCCCCAGCACGAGTACCACGAGTCCGTGATCTACGAGACGCACGTGCGCGGGCTGACCATGCAGCACCCAGCGGTACCGGAGGAGCTGCGCGGCACCTACTCGGGCCTCGCGCACCCCGCCGTGATCGAGCACCTGACGTCCCTCGGCGTGACCGCAGTCGAGCTCATGCCGGTGCACCAGTTCGTCAACGACCCCTCGCTCGTCGAGAAGGGTCTGTCCAACTACTGGGGCTACAACACGATCGGCTTCTTCGCGCCGCACAACGGCTACTCGGCGTTCCCGCAGGCCGGGCAGCAGGTGCAGGAGTTCAAGGCGATGGTCAAGGCCCTGCACCAGGCCGACATCGAGGTGATCCTCGACGTCGTCTACAACCACACCGCGGAGGGCAACCACCTCGGTCCGACGCTGAGCTTCCGCGGCCTCGACAACGCCAACTACTACCGGCTCGTCGACGACGACCCGGCCCACTACTTCGACACGACCGGCACCGGGAACTCGCTGCTCATGCGGTCGCCGCACGTGCTGCAGCTGATCATGGACTCGCTGCGGTACTGGGTCACCGAGATGCATGTCGACGGCTTCCGGTTCGACCTGGCGGCCACCCTGGCCCGGCAGTTCCACGAGGTCGACCGCCTCTCAGCCTTCTTCGACCTGGTGCACCAGGATCCCGTGGTGTCGCAGGTGAAGCTCATCGCCGAGCCGTGGGACATCGGGGAGGGCGGCTACCAGGTGGGAGGCTTCCCGCCGTTGTGGTCGGAGTGGAACGGCAAGTACCGGGACACGGTGCGGGACTTCTGGCGCGGTGAGCCGTCGACCCTCGGGGAGTTCGCCAGCCGGCTGTCCGGCTCGTCGGACCTGTACGAGCACACGGGCCGGCGCCCGATCGCGAGCGTCAACTTCGTCACCGCCCACGACGGCTTCACCCTGAACGACCTCGTCTCCTACAACGAGAAGCACAACGAGGCGAACGGCGAGGACAACAACGACGGCGAGAGCCACAACCGGTCCTGGAACTGCGGGGTCGAGGGCCCGACGAAGAAGAAGGACGTGCTCGCGCTGCGGGCGCGGCAGCGACGGAACTTCCTGGTCACGCTGCTGCTGTCCCAGGGCATCCCGATGCTCGCCCACGGTGACGAGCTCGGCCGCTCGCAGCAGGGCAACAACAACGTCTACTGCCAGGACGGCCCGATCTCGTGGATCGACTGGGACCTGGACGACGACCAGAACGCCCTGCTGGAGTTCACGCGACGCGTCGTGCGCCTGCGTCAGGACCATCCCGTGTTCCGACGTCGCCGCTTCTTCGCCGGCCTGCCGGAGCGCGGCGGCGAGTCCGAGCTGCTCGACATCGCCTGGCTGTCCCCGGACGGTCAGCACATGCAGGACGAGGCGTGGGCCGCGGACCACGCGCGTGCCGTGATGGTGTTCCTCAACGGCGACGCGATCGTCGAGCCGGACCTGCGGGGGCAGGAGATCATCGACGACAGCTTCCTGGTGCTGTTCAACGGGCAGCCCGACGCGGTGACGTTCGCGCTTCCCGGCGCCGAGTACGGCACGAGCTGGACCGCGGTGCTCGACACCGACACGCAGGTCGAGGCCGGCACGACCGTCGAGCCGAAGCAGGACCTGACACTGGCGCAGAAGTCGGTCGTGGTGCTCACCCGCGCCCCGATGACCCCGGCGGCCACGTCGTCCGGCATCGGTGCGGCCGCCACAGCGTCGCGCGAGGCGGCCAGGGTGGCGAAGCGACCGCCCACGCCGGATGAGGACAAGCCCAAGCGCCGCACGACCAGGCCACGCCCCAGCGCATGACCGAGACCCGACCCACGCCCACCCGCCGGCTACCCGCGGCAGGTCGCCCGGTGCCGGTGTCGACCTACCGCGTGCAGCTCGGCCCAGACCTGACCCTGCACGACGTGGCCGACCGGGTGCCCTACCTGGCGTCGCTCGGAGTGACCCATGTCTACCTCTCGCCCATCCTGCGGGCCGCGCCCGGATCGACCCACGGGTACGACGTGGTCGCCCACGACGAGATCGAGCCCGCGCTCGGTGGGCGACCCGCCCTGGACCACCTGGCCACGGTCGCCCACGCCGCGGGGCTCGGGCTGGTCCTCGACATCGTGCCCAACCACATGGCCGTACCGACGCCCGTCTGGCACAACCGCGCGCTGTGGTCCGTCCTCTCGGAGGGCTCCGACTCCCCGTACGCCGAGTGGTTCGACGTCGACTGGTCGGCAGGCGACGGGGCCGTGCTCATGCCCGTGCTGGGTGACCGGATCGGCGCCGTCCTCGGCCGCGACGAGCTCCAGCTCGCCGAGGTCGAGGTTCCCGGCGAGGGCCTGCGGACGGTCCTTCGCTACTACGACCACGTGTTCCCCGTCCGGCCGGGCACCGAGAACCTCTCCCTCGCCGAGCTGGTCGAGCGCCAGCACTACCGCCTCGCGTACTGGCGGGTGGCGGACGAGGAGCTCAACTACCGGCGGTTCTTCGACGTCGGCACCCTGCTGGCCGTCCGGGTCGAGCACCCCGACGTGTTCGACGCGACGCACCGGCTCGTCCTGGAGCTGCTCGCCGACGGCGTGATCGACGGCCTCCGGATCGACCATCCCGACGGCCTGGCGGACCCGGCGGGCTACCTCGCGCGGTTGCGCGACGCGTCGGGCGGGGCGTGGGTGGTCGTCGAGAAGATCCTCGAGGGTGACGAGACCCTGCCGGCCGACTGGGACACCGCAGGCACCACGGGCTACGAGGCCCTCTGGAGGATCCAGCAGACGTTCGTGGACCCCGGCGGTGCAGCCGTGCTGGATGCCGTCATGCACCGCATCACGGGCGACACCTCGGACGCCTTCCCCGGGATCGCCGAGGACGCCAAACGCGAGATCGTGGACGGACCGCTGTATGCCGAGGTGAACCGCCTGACCTCGCTGGCCGCAGGGATCTGCCACGACGACCTCCGCCTGCGCGACCACACCTGGCGCGCGGTCGAGGACTGCCTCACCGAGCTCGTCGTGGCGTTCGACCGCTACCGGGCCTACGTGGTCCCAGGCGAGCCCGTGCACCCTGAGTCGCTCGACGTCCTCCAGACGGCCGCTGAGCACGCCCGCCGAAGGCTGCCACCCGAGCGAGCCGCCACCATGGACGTCGTCGTCGACCTGCTCCTCGGGCGTGAGGTGGGCAGCGCGGGACAGACACGCACCCCACGGCGTGAAGAGCTCATCGTCCGCTTCCAGCAGACCTGCGGCGCGGTCATGGCCAAGGGCGTGGAGGACACCGCGTTCTACCGTTGGACGCAGCTCGTGAGCCTGTGCGAGGTGGGTGGGGCGCCCGAGCAGTTCGCCCTCACACCCACCGACCTGTCGGCCTGGGCGTCCCGGATGCAGGTGTCGTCTCCGCTCGGCATGACGACGCTGTCCACGCACGACACCAAGCGCGGTGAGGACACCCGGTCGAGGCTCGGGGTGCTCAGCGAGCTGCCCCGGGAGTGGTCATTGCTCGTCGACCGGCTCAGGGCGGCCACCGCGCCGTACCGCAGCGCGCTGCTCGACGGCCGGACCGAGTACCTCCTGTGGCAGACGCTCGCGGGCACCTGGACGGAGCGCGGCCCGATCAGCGAGGACCGTCTGGTGCAGTACCTGACCAAGGCGGTGCGCGAGGCCAAGTCACGCACCACGTGGATCGCGCCCGACGATCCGTACGAGCAGGCGGTGCTGGGGGCGGCGCGCCAGGCGCTCGTCGACCCGCAGGTGATCGCGCTGTTCAGCGAGTGGGAGATCCGGACTCGTCCGGCCGTGCGGGCCGCGACCCTCGGCACCAAGCTGGTCCAGCTCACGCTGCCCGGCGTCGCCGACGTCTACCAGGGCACCGAGGTCCCCGACCCCGTCCTCGTGGACCCCGACAACCGCCGGTTCGTGGATGTCGCACCGCTGGCCGCGCGGCTGGTCCGGCTCGACGACGGCGCCGGTCCGCGCGACCTTGCCGACGAGAAGCTGCTCGTGACCTCCCGGGCGCTGCGTCTGCGGAACGACCTGCCGGAGGCCTTCGTCGGGCCGTCGGCCGGGTTCCTGCCCCTGGCTCACTCCTCGGGCCACTCGCTGACCTACGCCCGGACCGTCGACGGCGAGCCGCAGGTCGCCGTGGTCGCGACACGCCTGGCGGCGGCCGTCGACAGGCTCGGTGGCTGGGCCGACCACACCGTCGCACTGCCGGGCGCGGACTGGTTCGACGTGCTGACCGAGCGTCCGGTGAGCGGTGGCGTGGTCGACGTCGCCGACGTCCTGGACCGGTTGCCCGTCGCTCTGCTCGTGCGGGCCGCGGTCTGATGCGCCCTCGTGCCTGGGCGCCGTCGGCTCAGCGGGTGGACCTGGTGCTCGGTTCAGCCCGCATCCCGATGACGTCCGGCACGGGCGGCTGGTGGGGCACCGACCTCGACCTGGAGGACGGGACCGACTACGCGTTCGCCGTCGACGCGGGTGACCCGCGCCCCGACCCGCGGTCCCGCTGGCAGCCGCAGGGTGTCCACGGTCCGAGCCGGGCCTTCGACACGGCGGAGTTCAACTGGACCGACGCGGGATGGCCGGGGGTGGACGTGCGCGGGCGCGTGACCTACGAGCTGCATATCGGCACCTTCACGTCCGAGGGCACGCTGGATGCCGCGGTCGAGCACCTCGACGACCTGGTGTCGCTCGGCGTCGACCTGGTCGAGGTCATGCCGGTCGCCCCGTTCAACGGTGTCCGCGGCTGGGGCTACGACGGCGTCGCTGCCTACGCCGTGCACGATCCCTACGGCGGTCCGGCGGCGCTCCAGCGGTTCGTCGACGCCGCGCACTTCCGCGGTCTGGGCGTCTGCCTGGACGTCGTCTACAACCACCTCGGCCCGTCCGGCAACTACCTCGCGGAGTTCGGGCCGTACTTCACCGACGAGCACGAGACGCCGTGGGGCGCCGCGGTCAACCTCGCAGAACCCGAGGTACGGCGGTGGGTGATCGACAGCGCCCTCCAGTGGTTCCGTGACTTCCGCATGGACGCCCTGCGCCTGGACGCGGTGCACGCCCTGATCGACGACTCCCCCGTGCACGTGCTGTCCGAGCTGTCCGACGAGGTCGCTGCACTGTCACAGACCCTGGGCCGGCCCCTGTCGCTGGTGGCTGAGACGGACCTCAACGACGTCGTCTCCGTGACCCCGACCGCGTCGGGGGGTTGGGGCATGACCGCGCAGTGGGCCGACGACGTCCACCACGCCGTGCACGCCCTGGTCACCGGGGAGCGGCACGGCTACTACGTCGACTTCGGCACCCCCGAGGTGCTGCGCAAGGCGATGACCGGGGTGTTCGTGCACGACGGCACCTTCTCGACGTTCCGCGGCCGGAACTGGGGCAGACCGGTGCCTTCGTCGACCGACGGTCACCGGTTCGTCGTAGCGGCCTCGACGCACGACCAGGTGGGCAACCGAGCCCTCGGTGACCGCCCGTCAGCCCGGCTCGCCCCGGGCGCCCTGGCCGCCGAGGCGGCCCTGATCCTGCTGTCACCGTTCACGCCGATGCTGTTCATGGGCGAGGAGTGGGGCTCGCGCACACCGTGGCAGTTCTTCACCGACCACCCGGAGCCGGAGCTGGCGGCGGCGGTCCGGGAAGGTCGACGCCGCGAGTTCGGGGGGCATGGCTGGGAAGCCCTCTACGGGCGCGAGATCGAGGTCCCCGACCCTCAGGCGCTCTCGACGTTCGAGGCGTCGGTCGTGACCCGGGACGAGCTCGACCTGACCGAGCACGCCCGGCTGCAGGACTGGTACAGGACCCTGATCGCGCTGCGCCGGTCCGTCCCCGACCTCGCTACCGGTGACCTGCGAGCAACGGATCTCGTCTCCGGCGGCGCCTCCGAGGAGGCGCAGTCGGCCCCGTGGGACGGCTGGATGGTCGTGCATCGCGGAAATGCCCGCGTCGTCATCAACCTCTCCGGCGAGGAGGTGGCAGTCCCTGTGCGAACCGACCGGCCGCTCGCCCTCGTCGCCTCGTGGGACACCGCGTCGGTCGAGCACACGACCGACGGCGCTGCGCGCGTGCTCATGGCGCCGCAGTCGGTGGCCGTGCTGGCGCTCCCGGGCTGAGACCTACCGACCGCGACACACCCTGCCGAACGCGACCGCTCTCGATCACCCGGCGAGCGCCGAGCGCACCAGCGCTGAGAGCTTCTTGCCATCGGCAGCGGTGCCCACGCGAGCCGTGGCCTCCTTCATGACGCCTCCCATGTCGCGGATGCTCGTCGCCCCCACCGATGCGATCACGTCCTGGACGAGGGTCGCCAGCTCGTCGTCGGACAGCTGCGCGGGCAGGTAGCTCTCGACGGCGACGGCCTCGCGGGTCTCGACGTCGGCACGCTCGGTGGCGCCCGCGTCGGTGTAGATCTGCGCGCTCTCCCGGCGCTTCTTGACCTCCCGAGCCAGCACCTTGAGCACGTCGTCCTCGGAGAGCTCCTTGACGGCGGGACCGGCCTTCTCCTCGGCGCGGACGGCACCGATGACCTGGCGCAGGATGCTGGTGCGGTCGGTGTCCCTGGCCTTCATGGCGGTGGTCAGGTCGGCGGTCAGTCGGTCGAGGGTCTCGGAGCTCATGCCGCCATCGTGCCCGCAAGTGCCGCCTCGTGCAGAGACATCGCGCCTACAGGAGCGCAGCACCGTCCGCCGCGAGGGACCCGAGGCGCGACAGCGCCCGGTAATACTTCTTGCGGTAGCCCCCGGCGAGCATGTCCGCGGAGAACAGGTTGCGCTCCCCCGAGCCGCCGAGCAGGACGGGCACGTCCCGGTCGTACAGCCGGTCGACGAGCACGACCAGGCGTAGGGCGACGTCCTGCGTCGGCACGGGTCCCACGGCCGTCAGCCCGACGAGGCCGACGCCGTCGAGGAGCGCGCCGTACCGGGACGGGTGGACGGTCCCGAGGTGCGCGAGCAGGGTGCCGAAGTCGTCGAGGGTGGCATCCGGACGCTCCGCGACGGCCGCTCGGACGTCGGAGTCACGCAGGCCGGAGGCATCGGTGACCAGGGAGCGGTGCCGGTAGTCGTCCCCGTCGACGCGCAGCACCTCGAACCGCGCAGACAGGGCCTGGATCTCACGCATGAAGTCGTCGGCGGCGAACCGGCCCTCGCCCAGGGCGTCCGGCAACGTGTTCGACGTGGCGGCGAGCGCGACGCCGCGGTCGGCGAGCTCACGCAGGAGACGTGACATGAGCACCGTGTCACCGGGGTCGTCGAGCTCGAACTCGTCGATGCACACGAGGCGGCGGGCTGCCAGGGCGTCGACCGTGGGCAGGAACCCGAGGGCGCCGACGAGGTTCGTGTACTCGACGAAGGTCCCGTAGGCGGCGTCCCCCACCGCGCGGGCGAGCGAGGTGAGCAGGTGGGTCTTGCCGACGCCGAACCCACCGTCCAGGTAGACCGCGGGGGGTGCCGCCTTCTTGCGCCACCACGTGCCGCGGCGGCCGGTGATCTGCCCGGCAACCTGCGAGAGCCGCTCGACCGCGGCACGCTGCGACGGGTGCGCAGCGTCCGGGCGGTAGGTGTTGAACGACTCGTCGGCGAAGTGCCGCGGCGGGACCAGCTCGGCGAGCAGCCGTTCTGTCGGGACGTGTGGCCGCCGGTCGGCCAGCGAGGCGGGCGACGCGTCGACTTCTCGGGAGTCAGGCACGGGCACGAGGACGGAGCCTACGCGGGATCGCCCGAGAGGCTAATTCCGACTGGATCAGACGGCTTTTAGCGCGGACCCGTGCGCATGTCCATATGCCGGTAGCAGCATCTCAGATGTCGGAACGGCCCTCCCGCGCGGGCCCACCGTCAGTCATCCTCGGGGGGTGAACATGTCCGGGACGCTCGCCTGTCGGTGCACCTGCGCCGCCGCGGCCCTGAGCATGCGCTGCTGCTGTCCGCGGAGCAACTGACCCCGCCCACGTCCCCCTCGGGCGCGCGGTCTGCGTCCGATCGCCGCTCCCCCGAGCGCTGGGTGCAGCCGTACGGCCATGTTCAACCGGAGGTAGCGCCCTATGGCGCAGACCAGGATCGCCCCACCCGCGGCTCGTCCCGAGGGCCAGTGGGCGTTCGACCAGAAGGAACCCCTGAACGGCAACGAGCTGTTCAAGCAGCAGGACGACGCCCTGAACGTCCGACAGCGGATCGAGGACGTCTACTCCCGTGAGGGCTTCGCGAGCATCGCGCCCGAGGACCTGCGCGGACGGATGCGCTGGTGGGGGCTCTACACGCAGCGCAAGCCCGGCATCGACGGCGGCAAGACGGCCACACTCGAGCCGCACGAGCTGGACGACGAGTACTTCATGCTCCGCGTCCGTTGCGACGGCGGCGCCCTGAGCCTGCTGCAGCTGCGCACGATCGCCGACATCTCGGTCGAGTTCGGCCGCGGGACCGCGGACGTCACGGACCGGCAGAACATCCAGCTGCACTGGATCCGGATCGAGGACGTCCCCGAGATCTGGCGGCGGCTCGAGGCCGTCGGGCTGAGCACCCAGGAGGCCTGCGGCGACTGCCCGCGCGTCGTCCTCGGGTCGCCGGTCGCCGGCGTCGCCGCCGACGAGATCATCGACGGCACCCCCGCGGTCCGCGCGATCGTCGACAACTACATCGGCGACCCGCGGTTCTCCAACCTGCCGCGCAAGTTCAAGACCGCCATCAGCGGCTCGCCGCACCACGACGTGGCGCACGAGATCAACGACGTCGCGTTCGTCGGCGTGGTGCACCCCGAGCTCGGGCCGGGCTTCGACCTGTGGGTCGGCGGAGGACTGTCCACCAACCCGAAGCTCGGCGTCCGCCTCGGTGCGTTCGTCACCCTCGAGCAGATCCCCGACGTGTGGGTCGGCGTCGTCAGCATCTTCCGCGACTACGGGTACCGGCGCCTGCGCACCCGTGCACGCCTGAAGTTCCTCGTGGCCGACTGGGGCCCCGAGGTCTTCCGCCAGGTGCTGGAGGGCGAGTACCTCGGGTTCGCTCTCGAGGACGGTCCGGAGCCCCCGCCGCCACCCACCGGCAACCGGGACCACGTCGGCGTGCACCCGCAGAACGACGGCAACTTCTACATCGGCGTCGCGCCGACCGTCGGCCGCATCTCCGGCGAGCTGCTGCGCAACCTGGCGGACCTCGTCGAGACCGCAGGGTCGGACCGCGTCCGGCTGACCGTCGAGCAGAAGATCATCGTGCTGGACGTCGCCCCGGCGAAGGTGGACCCGCTCGTCGACGCCCTCGACGCGCTCGGGCTCCCGGTCCGACACGCGTCGATGTTCCGTCGAGGCACCATGGCGTGCACCGGCATCGAGTTCTGCAAGCTGGCCATCGTCGAGACCAAGGCGCGTGCCACGCACCTGATCGGCGAGCTGGAGAACCGGCTGCCCACCTTCGACCAGCCGATCACGATCAACCTCAACGGCTGCCCGAACTCGTGCGCCCGCATCCAGACGGCCGACATCGGGCTCAAGGGTGCTCTCGCGGGCGGCGAGGACGGCTACCAGGTCCACCTGGGCGGCGGTCTGGGCATGACGAGCGGGCTCGGGAAGACCCTGCGTGGCCTGCGCGTTCCCGCTGAGGAGCTGCCCGACTACGTCGAGCGTGTCGCGAAGAGGTTCGACGAGCAGCGCACCGAGGGCGAGCTGTTCGCCCAGTGGGTGCAGCGAGCCGACGAGGAGGACCTGCGATGAGCGGAACATCCGGCGAGCGAGCGGTTCCGTACTACTGCCCGTTCTGCGCCAGCGAGGACCTCTGGCCCGCCGGCGAGACCCACGGCCAGTGGGAGTGCCGCTCGTGCACGCGCGCGTTCGCGCTCAAGTTCGTGGGGCTGGTGAGCCGCGCATGAGCACCCTGGACACCGCAACCCTGCGCGAGCTCGCCGAGCAGGCAGGCCGCGACCTCGAGGGCGCCCACCCCGAGGAGATCATCGCCTGGGCCGCGCGCACGTTCGGTGACGACCTGGTCGTCGCGTCGTCGATGGGCGACGAGATCCTCGTGCACATGGCCGCCAAGGCCGCGCCGGGCGTCAACGTGATCTTCCTGGACACCGGGTACCACTTCGCCGAGACCATCGGCACGCGCGACTACTACGCCGAGTTCACGGACATCAAGCTGCTCACGATCCTTCCGGTGCGAACCGTGGCGGAGCAGGACGCCGAGCACGGCGAGAAGCTGCACGACCGTGACCCCAACCTGTGCTGCGCGCTGCGCAAGGTCGAGCCGCTCGAGCGTGGGCTCGCGCCGTACACGGCATGGGTCACCGGGATGCGCCGCGAGGACGCCCCGACCCGCACCGACATCACCGTCGTCGGGTGGGACGCCAAGCGCGACAAGGTCAAGCTCAACCCCCTGGCCGCCTGGACGCAGGCCGACGTCGACGCCTACGTGGCGGACAACAACGTCGTGCTCAACCCGTTGCGCCAGGCCGGGTACACATCGATCGGCTGCGCCCCGTGCACGCGTGCGGTGGCGCCCGGTGAGGACGCACGTGCCGGCCGCTGGTCCGGCACGGGCAAGATCGAATGCGGGTTGCACACGTGAGCACCACAGTGACACTGACCCAGCTGGACGCCCTGGAGTCCGAGGGCATCCACATCATGCGCGAGGTCGCCGGCGAGTTCGAGCGTCCGGTGCTGCTGTTCAGCGGCGGCAAGGACTCGATCGTGATGCTGCACCTGGCACGCAAGGCGTTCTGGCCGTCGGCCGTCCCCTTCACGCTGATGCACGTCGACACCGGGCACAACTTCCCCGAGGTCATCGAGTACCGCGACCGCGTGGTCGAGCAGTACGGGCTGCGGCTCGTGGTCGCCAGCGTGCAGGACGCCATCGACGACGGGCGCGTGGCCGAGCGTCCCGACGGCTCGCGCAACGCCCTGCAGACCGTCCCCCTGCTCGACGGCATCATCGCGAACAAGTTCGACGCAGTGTTCGGCGGCGGCCGTCGCGACGAGGAGAAGGCCCGCGCCAAGGAGCGCGTGTTCTCCCTGCGCGACGAGTTCGGCCAGTGGGACCCGCGCCGGCAGCGCCCGGAGCTGTGGGACCTCTACAACGGCCGCCACAAGGTCGGCGAGCACGTGCGCGTCTTCCCGCTGTCCAACTGGACCGAGCTGGACGTCTGGCGCTACATCGAGCGCGAGGGCATCGAGCTTCCGTCGATCTACTACACGCACGAGCGCGAGGTCTTCCTGCGCGACGGCATGTGGATCGCCCCGGGCGAGTGGGGCGGCCCCAAGCCGTCCGAGACGCTCGAGACCAGGACCGTGCGCTACCGCACCGTCGGCGACATGAGCTGCACGGGCGCCGTCGAGTCGTCCGCGGCCACCGTCCCCGAGGTCATCGCCGAGGTCGCCGCGAGCCGGCTCACCGAGCGTGGCGCCACCCGTGCCGACGACCGTGCCTCCGAGGCAGCCATGGAAGACCGCAAGCGTGAGGGCTACTTCTGATGGGCCCGACCGATCTCGTCGAGGAGACGCAGCCAGTGACCGACGATCTGCCCGAGCACGCGACGCGCGACCTCCTGCGTCTGGCCACGGCCGGATCCGTCGACGACGGCAAGAGCACCCTCATCGGCCGCCTGCTGTACGACACGAAGTCGGTGCTCGCGGACCAGCTCAGTGCGGTGGAGGCCGCAACCGCCGCACGTGGCGGCGGGCAGGTGGACCTCGCACTGCTCACCGACGGCCTGCGCGCCGAGCGTGAGCAGGGCATCACGATCGACGTCGCCTACCGGTACTTCTCCACGGCGACCCGTGCGTTCGTGCTTGCCGACACCCCGGGGCACGTTCAGTACACGCGCAACATGGTCACGGGAGCGTCGACCGCGGAGCTTGCGATCGTGCTCGTGGACGCCCGCAAGGGTGTGCTCGAGCAGACGCGTCGGCACGCGACGATCACGGCCCTGCTCGGCGTGCCGCACGTGGTCCTCGCGGTGAACAAGATGGACCTTGTCGACTTCGACGAGCCCACGTTCCGGGCGATCGCCGAGGAGTTCACCACCTACGCGGCCGGGCTCGGCATCTCCGACGTCGTGGCCGTGCCGCTGTCCGCGCTCGCGGGAGACAACGTGGTCGACCGTTCGACACGGACGCCCTGGTACGACGGCCCCACGCTCCTCGAGCACCTGGAGGGTGTCGAGGTCGGTCGGGACGCCCAGCTCGAGGCGTTCCGCTTCCCCGTGCAGGTCGTCATCCGCCCTCGCACGCCGGAGCACCCCGACTACCGCGGGTACGCGGGCCGGGTCGCGTCGGGCGTCGTCTCGGTGGGCGACGAGGTCACCGTCCTTCCGTCGGGCAAGACGAGCGTCGTGGTCGGCATCGACACGTTCGACGGGCCGCTCCAGGAGGCGCACGCCCCGCAGTCCGTGACGCTGCGGCTCGCAGACGACGTGGACGTGGCGCGCGGTGACGTCCTCGTACCGACGGGCTCGTCCGTCACGGTCGGCTCCGACCTCGAGGGGACGGTCTGCTGGCTGGCGGAGAAGCGCAGCGTGCTGGGCGCCCGCCTGCTCGTCCGGATCGGTACCCGCACGGTGCGGGCCCTGCTGCGTGAGGTGAACGCCCGGCTCGACGTCGACACGCTCACCGTCGAGGCGTGGGACGGGATCGACACGCTCTACGCGGTCGACGCAACCGACACCTCGTCGGACATCCCGCCGCGCGCCCTGTCGCTGAACGCGATCGGTCGCGTCAAGATCCGTCTCGCGGAGCCGGTCATGCTCGACCGGTACGCGACGCACCGCCGCACCGGCGGCTTCCTGCTGGTCGACCCCGCCGACGGCACCACGCTGGCCGCGGGCATGATCGGTGAGACGTTGCTGGACCGCCTGACGCCGCAGTCGTCGGCAGACGACGGCGACAGCGCCGACTGGCTGGCGGGCGCAGGCATATGACCGGTTGCCACCCGCTCCTGCTCGACCTCGCCGGTCGCCGCGTCGTCGTGGTCGGCGGCGGGCCGGTGGCTGCTCGTCGGACCGCCCGGCTGGTCGAGGACGGTGCCGCGGTGGTCGTGGTCGCGCCTGCGATCTGCGAGGACCTGGTCGAGCTGCTCGACCAGGTCACGTGGCGGCAGAGGGAGTACCTGACGACGGATCTGGACGACGCGTGGCTCGTGCACACGGCGACCGGGGACCGCCAGGTCGACGACGCGGTCGCCGCGGACGCCGAGGCCGCGCGGCTGTGGTGCGTCCGCGCCGACGACGCCACGGCCTCGAGCGCGTGGACGCCCGCGGTCGCGCGCTCGGGCGACGTGACCGTGGCGATCGGCGCAGGCGGTGACCCTCGCCGCGCGACCGCGCTGCGCAACGCGATCGCCCTCCTGCTCGACACGGGCGGCCTGCCCCTGCGTCGGCACCGTCCCGGGACCGGCAGCGTCGTGCTCGTCGGCGGCGGCCCCGGCGACCCCGGGCTGATCACGACGCGCGGGCGACGGGCACTCGCTGAGGCGGACGTCGTCGTGGTCGACCGGCTCGCGCCCCGCGCGCTCCTGGACGAGCTGGACCCGTCGGTCGAGGTGATCGAGGCGGGCAAGTCGCCGCACGCCCACACCCTCACGCAGACCGAGATCAACGCGGTGCTGGTCGACCGCGCGCAGGCTGGCCACCGCGTCGTGCGGCTCAAGGGCGGTGACCCGTTCGTCCTGGGTCGAGGCGGCGAGGAGGTCATGGCGTGCATCGCTGCGGGCGTGCCCGTCGAGGTGGTCCCGGGCGTGACCAGCGCGCTCGCCGTCCCGGCTGCCGCAGGGATCCCCGTGACCCACCGCGGCCTGGCCCGTCAGTTCACCATCCTGTCCGCGCACGACACCACGCCCGACTGGGCCACGCTGGCCCGTCTGGAGGGCACCCTGGTGCTGCTCATGGGCGTCGCCCAGCTGGGCTCCCACACGCGCGAGCTGCTCGCGCACGGGAAGGACCCGGGTACTCCGGTCGCGATCGTCGAGCGCGGGACGCTGCCCGAGCAGCGCACCACCGTCGGGACGCTCGCCGACATCGCGTCCTTGGCTCGCGAGCGCGGCGTCGGGAACCCGGCGGTCGTCGTCATCGGCGATGTCGCAGCCCTGGCCGACGTGCTGGGTCCGGCCTGAGCCCTAGCGTGGGACCCGTGCCCGAACTCCCTGCGCTGGACGTGCTGCTCCCCCTGCACCGTCCGCGGCTAGAACCCCTGGCAGGTGAGCCCGAGCTGATCGCGCTCTTCGGTGACTCCCCCGGCGTCCGCGCCAACATGGTGAGCACTCTCGACGGTTCCGCGACCGGCGCCAACGGCCTCTCGGGCTCGATCAACAACTCGGCCGACTGGCGTGTGTTCCGCGTCCTGCGCGCCCTCGCGGACGTGGTCCTCGTCGGCGCCGGCACCGTCCGGGCCGAGCAGTACACGGCGCTCGACGTTCCTGAGGGCCTTCGCGGTGCGCGGGCCGAGCTCGGTCGCGCCGACGATCTCGAGCTCGCCGTCGTCTCGACCTCCGGAGTCCTCCCGGACGCCCTGCTCGACGGCGCTCGGCCTCCGCTGGTCATCACCGTCGCGGAGAACCGGGCGCTCGGCGCCTTGCGCGACCGCCTCGGTGCTGAGCGCGTCCTGATCGCCGGCGACGGTCATCGTGTGGACGCCCGGGCCGCGATCGCGGCGCTGACCGACCGCGGCCTGAACCACGTGCTGACCGAGGGCGGGCCCTCGTTGCTCGCCCACCTGGTCGAGGCCGACGTCGTGGACGACGTGTGCCTGACCTGGACCCCGCAGCTCGTCGGCGGTCCGGCCAGCCGCATCCTGACCCAGCCGGAGTGGCTCTCCCCTGCACGGTCGCTCGAGCCGCTGCACCTCCTGCATGCCGACGGAGTGCTGCTGGGTCGCTGGCGGATGACTAGGCTCGGCGCGTGACCGACACGATCATCGTCCTCACGGAGGACACCCTTTCCAGCTCCGACGTCGACAAGCTCATCGCGCTGCACGCGGACGAGACGTACGCGTACCGCGTCCTCGTCCCGGCGGACACGGACCGGCCGCTCGTCGCGACGATCATCGACAACCTCAGCCTCGGCGAGCTGCGCGAGGCGTGGGACCGCGCCCGGGGCAAGGAGCCGTCGCAGCCCGAGGCGAAGGCCACGGCCGACGACCAGCTGGCCGGCAGCATCGCCGCGTTCGAGGCGGCGGGCCGCTCGGCCACCGGCACGGTGGTCGACGACGACCCCCTGCCCGCCCTCAAGGCGGCCGTCGCCGACGGTGACGTCATCGAGGTGGCCGTCGTGACCTACCCGCACGCGGTCGAGGACACGTTCCACACCGACTGGGCCTCCCGTGCACGCGAGGAGCTCCAGGTCCCGGTCCTGCACCTCTACTCGGGCACCAGCGAGCTCGGCTGACCACGACCACGGCCGCCACACGAACGGCGGCCGTGGTCCTGCGCTCAGAAACCGGTCGAGGTCACCTCGGGGTAGTACCGGCGGAACTTGCGGACCTGGTTGACCAGTGCCATCCACACGTACAGACGCCGGCGCGGTGACAGGTCCCGGGCGTACCGCAGCGGGTGCGCGACGGCCTTGGTGCGGACCAGCCGTCGGACCCGCGCGTGGAGGCTCGGCTCCTTGACGTACCTGAGCAGGAGCCGGTGCGGCAGGATCGAGTAGAGGATCTCGCGGTCGACGACGACGGGCTCGACCGCCTTCCCCTCCACCTGGTCCTCCACCACGAACCGCATCGGGTTGGCCCCGGCTGCGGTCACGTAGTAGTTGTTCCGACCGATCCGGGGATTCACCTCGAAGAACCGGAACTGCCCCGAGCGCGGGTCCACCTTGACGTCGAAGTTCGCGAACCCGCGGTACCCCGTCGACGTGAGGAACGTGCGCGCCTGGTCGAGCATGTCGTCGTCGCGCGTGGTGATCATCGCGGCGGGGTTGCCGAGCCCGGACGGCGTGTGCTCCTCGAGCAGCACGTGCGCCGAGCACAGCAGCGTGATCTCCCCGCGGCTGTCGACGTACGCGGTGATCGAGCGCATCTGGGTGTCGTCGCCCGGCACGAGCTCCTGCACCACGAACCGGCCCCGGAACCCGGCGGACCGCAGCGCGTCCCAGAGCCGCGCCAGCTCGTCGGGCGTCGCGATCTCGAAGACCTTCTTCTTGCCCTCGAACTCGACGTCCTGGTAGTCGGCGCTGCTGGCCGCCTTGGCGATGAGCGGGTAGTCCAGGTCGACCGGCACCGGCTCCCAGTCACCGTCGAACTCCTGCACGATCGTCCGCGGCACGGAGATGCCGAGGTCGGTGCAGATCTCCGCGAACGTCGCCTTGTCCGAGATCCGGTCGAGCAGGTGCTCCGACAGGAACGGGACGACGTAGTACTCCTCGAGGAGAGCCCTGTGCTGCACGACCACGCGGACCAGCCAGTCCGAGTTGGCCATCAGCAGCAGCCGGGCCGAGGGCGTGCGCTGCGCGACCTCGACCAGCCGGTCGACGAGCTGACGGGGGTCGTGCCCGTCGTCCACGATCTCGTGCCGGACGATCCGCGAGTGGGCCACCGGACCCAGGGCGGCACCGGCGACGACGACCGACGTGACGCCGTAGGCCTCGTGGAACGAGCGGGCAAGGGCGTACACGCCGATGTCGGCGCCGAGGATGACGGGCTGCAGCGGACCGGTTCTCGAGGTGGGCAGCTCGCTCACGCGGGCTGCTCGGTGCGGTCGCCCGTCCAGAGCGTGTGGAAGGTGCCGTCCTTGTCGGTGCGCCGGTAGGTGTGCGCGCCGAAGAAGTCGCGCTGCGCCTGGATCAGCGCGGCGGGCAGGCGCTCGGCGCGGACCCCGTCGTAGTAGGCGAGCGACGACGAGAACGCCGGCGTGGGGACACCGTGCAGCGCGGCGCCCGACACGACCCGACGCCAGGCGGCCAGGCCGTTGCCGACCGCACCGGTGAAGTACTCGTCGGCGAGCAGGAGCGGCAGGTGCGCGTCGCGCTCGTAGGCCTCGGTGATGCGGTTGAGGAAGCGGGCTCGGATGATGCAGCCACCGCGCCAGATACGGGCCATGGCGCCGCGGTCGATGTCCCAGCCGAACTCGGCGCTCGCGGCGGCGATCTGGTCGAATCCCTGCGAGTACGCGACGACCTTCGAGGCGTACAGCGCGAGCCGGACGTCCTCGATGAAGGCGTCGCGGTCGGTGATGTCCCACGGCGTCACGTCGGCCGGCAGGGCGGCCGCGCCGGCGGTGCGCTGCGGGACCGAGCCCGACAGTGCGCGCGCGAACGTCGCCTCGGCGATCCCCGTGATCGGCACGCCCAGGTCGAGCGCGTTCTGCACGGTCCAGCGACCGGTGCCCTTCTGCTCGGCCTGGTCCAGGACGATGTCGACGAACGCGCTGCCCGTCTCGGCGTCGACGTGGGCCAGCACGTCGGCGGTGATCTCGATGAGGAACGACTCCAGGTCGCCCGTGTTCCACTCGGCGAAGATCTGCCCGATCTCCGCGGCTGAGGCACCCAGACCCTGGCGCAGCAGGTCGTACGCCTCGGCGATGAGCTGCATGTCGGCGTACTCGATGCCGTTGTGCACCATCTTGACGAAGTGACCGGCACCGTCCGGGCCGATGTACGTGCAGCACGGAACGCCGTCGACCTTCGCGGAGATCTTCTCGAGGATCGGCCCGAGGGACTCGTAGGACTCCTTCGTGCCGCCGGGCATGATCGACGGACCGAGCAGTGCGCCCTCCTCGCCGCCGGACACGCCGGAACCGACGAAGTGCAGGCCCTTCTCACGCAGCGCGGCCTCGCGCCGGATCGTGTCGGGGAAGTGCGCGTTGCCGGCGTCGACGACGATGTCGCCCTCCTCCAGGAAGGGGACCAGCTCGTCGATCACGGCATCGGTCGGGCCACCGGCCTTGACCATGACGATGATCTTGCGGGGCTTGGCGAGCGATGCGACGAAGTCCTCGACGGACTCGGAGGGAACGAAGTCGCCGTCGGAACCGTGGTCGGCAACCAGGGACTCGGTCTTCGCGTACGACCGGTTGTGGATGGCGACCGTGTACCCGTTGCGGGCGAAGTTGCGTGCCAGGTTGCGGCCCATCACCGCCAATCCCGTGACGCCGATCTGCGCGGTTCCGGTGGCGGTTCCTGAGGCGACCATGCGGGGAGAGCTCCTTCGAGACGTCGGCCGGCGGACGTCGGGTCCCGACCTGCTGGGAGCGGGCACGGGGAACGACGTCCGGGTATTGGTGCGCGGGCAAGCCTAGTGCGCAGCGCCACAGGACGGAGCGGCGTGCCGGACCTCAAGACGGGGTCGCCGTGCGTACGCTCCCAACCGTGACACCCGCTGGTCCGGAGGACGTCCCCGTCGAGTTCGTCAGTGCGCTGCGCTCGCTGCGGCAGGTGAGCGTTCGCCCCGAGGTGATCCTCGACGAGGTACCGGGACCGGCGCGCATCGCACCCTTCTCCGCGGCCCTCACCGCCGAGGTCCGTACGGCCCGTCGCTCCGTCGCGGCGGCCGAGCTCGCCTCCGGTCGGTTCGTCGTCCTGTTCGATCCCGCGGGCCAGGAGGCCTGGGAGGGAAACTTCAGGCTCGTGACGCTGGTGCGTGCGACGCTCGAGGCCGAGGTCGGTGCCGACCCGCTGCTCGCCGAGGTGGCGTGGAGCTGGTTCACCGACTCGCTGCGGGAGTCCGGGCTCGACCCCCACGCCGCCGGTGGCACCGTCACGAGGGTCCTGTCGCAGAGCTTCGGTGCCCTGGACCGTCGGGCCGAGCAGACCGAGCTCGAGATCCGTGCGTCGTGGACGGCCACCGACGAGAATCTGGCTCCCCACCTGATCGCCTGGTCGACCCTGCTGTGCACCGCCGCGGGTCTGGAGCCGCTGCCGGACGGTGTCGTGGCACTGGGACCGCGTCGCTGAACCTCAAGTCGACCGCTTGGCCTGCCGATGACAGGCCTGTGAGCATCGAGCCCCTGCGACGAGACGTGGCCCAGGTACGCGGGCCCGTGCTTCGACGTACCCTGCCGAGCTCGCGCCCCGGAACCGCCACGTCCCCCATGACCGCCGCCCAGGCACCGCAGCAGATGTGCGTCGTGGTGACCGAGGTGGCGGACGGCGACGGCGGGGTGCTGGTACGCAACCTGCGCCGCCGTGGCGCCCCCCGGGTCGTCGTCCTGACGCGTCGCGCCGCGCGACCGGAGCTGAGCGCCCTCCTGGCCGGGGGTCTTCGCGGTGCGGTAGCGAGCGCGACCTGCCCCTCCCTGCCCAAGGTCGCACCGCCAGCGGTGCAGGCGCCGATGCCGGAGCTGACTGCGCGCGAGGTCAGCGTGCTCAAGCTCGTGGCCGACGGCCGGACCAACCGGCTCATCGGCGAGGAGCTCGGACTGTCCGCGCTCACGGTGAAGAGCCACCTGGCGCGCATCTCCCGCAAGCTGGGCACGGGCGACCGCGCCGAGCTGGTCGCCATCTCGATCCGCGGCGGCGTGGTGTCCTGACCGGAGCACGCCCGCGCGGCCTGCGCGGATGCGTCCGTCCCGTCGCTTAACGTTGCTCTCATGCGATCTGAGGCGACCCCGGACCTCCCCGCCGGAGGGTCTGAACCGCCTGCCGTCGTCTCCGCGGACGACGCTGCGGTCCCCCAGGCTGACGCCCCGGAGATCGTCATGCTCACCGAGCCGGCAGAAGGCATCCCCTCGGTCGTCGAGACGCCAGAGGCCCTGGCCGCCGTCGTCGCCGCGTTCGGCGCGGGGACCGGCCCGGTCGCTGTCGACGCGGAGCGCGCCTCCGGCTACCGCTACGGCCAGCGCACGTACCTGGTCCAGCTCCGTCGCGAGGGTGCCGGGACCGCACTGATCGACCCGATCGCCGTGCCGGACCTGTCCTCGCTGTCCGAGGCCCTGGTCGGCGTCGAGTGGGTTCTTCACGCGGCGTCCCAGGACCTGCCCGGTCTGGCCGAGCAGGGCTTGCTGCCGAGCCGGGTGTTCGACACCGAGCTCGGCGCCCGGCTCCTCGGGATGGAGCGGGTCGGGCTCGCGGCGGTGGTCGCCGACGCCCTGGGTCTCGGGCTGGCCAAGGAGCACTCGGCCGTGGACTGGTCGACGCGGCCCCTTCCCACCGAGTGGCTGCGGTACGCCGCCCTGGACGTCGAGGTGCTCGTCGAGCTCCGGGAGATCCTGGCCGAACGGCTCGCGGTCGCCGGCAAGGCGGAGTGGGCCGCGCAGGAGTTCGAGGCCGTGCGCACCGCACCGCTACCCGCCCCGCGCGTCGAGCCGTGGCGCAGGGTGTCCGGGCTGCACGCGATCCGTGACGCCCGCCGGCTCGGCGTGGTTCGCGAGCTCTGGCTCACGCGCGACCAGAACGCGCGGCAGCGGGACATCTCCCCCGGCCGCGTCCTGCCGGACCACGCGATCATCGCGGCGGCGCAGGCCCTGCCGCGGACCGTCTCCGAGCTGACGGCGCTCCCGGCGTTCGCAGGTAAGGGCACGCGTCGACGGGCGCCGCTCTGGCAGCAGGCGATCGACCGGGCCCTCGCCGAGCCCGACAGCGAGCTCCCCTCGGTCCGTGGACCGAAGAGCGACGCACCGCCGCCGCCGCGGGCCTGGGCCGAGAAGGACCCCGCTGCTGCCGCACGCCTGGCTGCTGCTCGCGACGCGGTCGCCGCCCTCTCCGCGCAGTGGTCGGTGCCGGCCGAGAACCTGTTGCAGCCCGACCTCCTGCGCAGGCTGTGCTGGACGCCGCCGGCTGTGCTCGACCTGGACTCCATCGGCGCGTTCCTCAGCGCAGGCGGAGCGCGCCCCTGGCAGATCGAGCTCGTGGGACCCCGGCTGGCCGAGGCGTTCGCCGCGCTCTAGCGCGCGCTGTTACCCATCGGTAACTTGCGTCTCGTCAGATCCCGGTACCCGGGGTATCGTCTACTGGTCGCGGGCTCGTACGTGCCTGCCCGCCCGGACACCGTCGTCCCGCCTTTGGAGGCCCTGGATGCCCACCCCATCCCCGCGAGTCCGTCGCGTCGTGTTCGTCGACGGGGTACGCACCCCGTTCGGTCGCGCACGCAAAGACGGCCTCTACGCGAACACCCGCGCCGACGACCTGTCGGTCAAGACCATCCGAGAGCTGCTGCGCCGCCACCCGTCGCTGCCGCCCGAGCGGATCGACGAGGTCGCCATCGCCGCCACGACGCAGCAGGGCGACCAGGGACTCACCCTGGGCCGCACGGTCGGCGTGCTGGCCGGGCTGCCCCGCTCGGTCCCCGGCTACGCGATCGACCGCATGTGCGCCGGCGGAATGACCGCCGTGACCAACATCGCCGCCGCGATCGGTGTGGGCGCGCAGGACGTCGCCCTGGCCGGCGGCGTCGAGCACATGGGACGTCACCCGATGGGGTTCGACGCGGACCCCAACCCGCGCTTCCTCTCGGAGCGCCTGGTCGAGAACGACGCACTCAACATGGGCGTGACGGCCGAGAACCTGCACGACACGTTCCCGGCACTCACCCGCGAGCGTGCGGACGCGTACGGCGCCGCGAGCCAGGCCAAGTACGCCGCCGCACTGGCAGCCGGCAAGATCGACCCCGACCTCGTCCCCGTCGCCCTGCGTGACCCCGAGAACGGCTGGGGACTGGCCACGGCGGACGAGCCGCCGCGTCCGGGCACGACCGTCGAGGCGATCGGCAAGCTCGCCACCCCGTTCCGCGCGGGCGGTCGCGTCACGGCGGGCACCGCCGCACCGTTGACCGACGGCGCCGCATCCTGCCTGCTCGCGGCCGAGGAGACCGCCGACGAGCTCGGGCTGCCCACGCGGATGCGCATGGTCTCGTTCGCCTACGCGGGCGTCGAGCCGTCGATCATGGGCATCGGCCCGGTACCGGCCACGACCAAGGCCCTCCAGCGTGCCGGCCTCACGATCGAGGACATCGGCCTGTTCGAGATCAACGAGGCGTTCGCCGTCCAGGTGCTCTCGTTCCTCGACGCGTTCGGGATCGCCGACGACGACCCCCGGGTGAACCAGTACGGCGGGGCGATCGCGGTCGGCCACCCGCTGGCATCCTCGGGCGTCCGCCTGATGACGCAGCTGGCACGCCAGTTCGCTGAGCAGCCCGAGGTCCGCTACGGCCTGACGACCATGTGCGTCGGCCTCGGGCAGGGCGGCACCGTGATCTGGGAGAACCCGAACCACCCTGACTACGAGTCCTTCGACGCTTCTGAGGGGAGCGCCCTGTGAGCACGACCACGACCGAGGCACGTGCCGAGCGCGTCACCCACGCCCACGCCCGCGACGTCCAGCTGCCCGACGGCGCCGGCACCCTCGCGCTCGTCACGCTCGACAACGGGCTCGACCACACGAAGCCGTCCACGCTCGGCCCGCTGGGGATCGCCTCGTTGTTCGAGACGCTCACGGCCGTGCGCGGACGCGTCGAGGCGGGAGAGATCTCCGCGGTCGCCGTCACCGGCAAGCCGTACTTCCTCGCGGCGGGCGCTGACCTGTCCCTGATCGGTTCGATCCCGGACCGCTCGGTCGCACTCGAGCTCGGGCGCAACGGCCACGCCGCGTACGAGCTCCTGCACTCGATGGGCGTCCCCACGTTCGCGTTCGTCAACGGCATCGCGCTGGGCGGCGGCCTGGAGCTGGCGCTCAACTGCGACTACCGCACCGTGGCGTCCGACGTGCGCGCGCTCGCTCTCCCGGAGACCGGCCTCGGCCTGGTGCCCGGCTGGGGCGGTGCCTACATCGTGCCGCGGCTCGTGGGCATCGAGAAGGCGCTCGAGGTCATCCTCACGCGCCCGGCGGCCAACAAGCCCTACGCGGCAGCCGAGGCCGCGTCGATCGGGCTCGTCGACCTCGTGCTCGACCCCAGCGACTTCCTCGAGGAGTCGATCCGGTGGGCGGCCCGGGTGCTGACCGGCGCGGTCGTGGTCGAGCGACGCCCGCTCGATCCGGCGCCGCTGTGGGACGGTGCCGTCGCGATCGCGCGGCAGCGGCTCGATGCCGTCATCAACGGGTCGCGTCCTGCGCCGTACCGGGCGCTCGACCTCGTCGCGGCGGCGCGTGACGCCTCACGGGTCGACGCGTTCGCCGCGGAGGACGAGGCGCTCGCCGACCTGATCATGTCCGACGAGATGCGTGCCAGCATCTACGCGTTCGGGCTGGTGTCGGGCGGCAAGAAGCCGGTCGGCGCACCCGACCGCTCGCTCGCCCAGCCCGTCACCCGGGTCGGCATCGTCGGCGCCGGCCTCATGGCCGCGCAGATCGCGACCCTGTTCGCGCAGCGGCTGGGCGTCCCGGTCGTCATGCGGGACCTCGACCAGGAGCGGGTCGACAAGGGACTCGCCGCCGTCAAGGCAACGGTGGACCGGCTGACGTCGACCGGCCGGATGAGCCAGGCGACCGGGTCTCGGCTGCTGGGCTCGATCCACGGCACCACCGACCTCGCCGAGTTCGCGTCGTGCGACCTCGTCATCGAGGCGGTCACCGAGATCCTCGACCTGAAGAAGCGCGTGTTCGCCGAGCTCGAGACGGTCATCTCCCCCACGGCCATCCTCGCGACCAACACGAGCGCACTGTCCGTGAGCGCGATGGCCGCGGACCTTCAGCACCCCGAGCGCGTCGTCGGGCTGCACTTCTTCAACCCCGTGGCCGCGATGCCGCTGGTCGAGGTCGTCCAGGCCGAGCACACGTCGCTCGAGGCGCTCGCGACGGGGTTCGCCGTGGCGGCGAAGCTGCGCAAGACGGCCGTTCTCGTGGCCGACCGGCCGGGCTTCGTCGTCAACCGGCTGCTCGTCCTGCTCCTCGGCGTGATCGTGGACGCCGTCGAGCACGGGACGCCCGTCGAGGTGGCCGACCGGGCGCTGCGGCCTCTCGGTCTGCCGATGCCCCCGTTCGAGCTGTTCGACCTGGTCGGACCCGCCGTCGGGCTGCACGTGCTCACGTCGCTGCGCGAGGAGCTGGGCGATCGTTTCCCGCGCTCCCCGGGCCTCGAGAAGCTCGTGGCAGACGGCACCCGCGTCGTCCTGCCTGCACCCGCCAAGGGACTGCCGAAGCCGGTCGACCCGGCTATCCAGTCGGCGTTCACCGGCCCCAGCGAGGGCACGGCCCTCGACGAGGCGGGTGTGCTCGACAGCGTGCTGTCGGCGCTGACCGTCGAGGTCGGGCACATGCTCGAGGAGGGTGTCGTGTCCACCCCGCAGCAGATCGACCTGTGCATGATCCTGGGCGCCGGCTGGGGGTTCCACCTCGGTGGCCTGACGCCGTACCTGGACCGCACCGGCTACTCCGAGCGGATCCTCGGCCACCGGCTCCTGCCGGACGGCGCCGCGAACGTCCCGGCGGTCTGAGTAGTCGGGCGGCGGCCGCACCGGCCGCCGCCCGACCTCCTCACGCCACGGGGATCCAGACCCGCATGGTCGACGGTCCCCTGTTCGCCCAGTCGTGGTACTCGACGAGCGGAACCTCGGCAGTCCTGCCTCCGGTGCCGTTCGCGTCCGCCCCGTAGGGCCACGGACCCTCGGCGGGGCGCTCGAACCCGAACGTGGCCACGACGCGTCCGTCCACCACGCGCGGCGGCACGCTCGGATCCAGGCGCAGGTCGGCCACGTCGGTCGAGACGCCCACCTCGCCCAGGTCGACCGACTCGACCGCCAGAACGAGCGGCCCCCGTTCCACGGCCGCGCACCCCCGCACGGCGTCGATGCGCGGGTCAGCCACCGAGATCCGCGGCGCCACGGGAAGCGTGAGCTCGACGACGTCTCCCGCCTCGAACCGGCGGCGCACGGAGACGGACCCCGCAGAGACCGGCCGCGTGCCCTCGGGAGTGCGCAGGGTCGCGCCGGCCGCCCACGACGGCACGCGCAGAGTCAACGTCCACGGCTCGTCCGAGGAGTCTGCGGCCGTCACGCGGATGGCCCCGTCGTGTGGGTAGCCGGTCTCGACGTCGACCGCGATGCTCCTTCCGTCGGGCAGCGCGGTACGGATCCGGGACGGTGCGTACTGGTGGATCTGCAGACCGTCGTCGTCGGTCGTGGCGACGTACGAGGCGAGGCTCGCGAGCGTCCGGGCGACGTTGGGCGGGCAGCACGAGACGGCGAACCAGGGTGCGCGCATCGACGTCGACGCCCGCGGCACCGCCGCATCGGACGCAGGCACCGTCCCCGGTCGGCGCTGGTGCAGCGTGTTCGTGTAGTAGAACGACTGGCCGTCGTGGGACGGTGACGTCGCCAGCACGTTGTAGAGCGTCCGCTCGATGAGGTCGGCGTACCGCGGGTCTGCCTGAGCGAGCAGCAGGCGCCAGGAGAACATGATCGAACCGACGCCGGCGCACGTCTCGGAGTACGCGCGGTCGGGTGGGAGCACGAAGTCGTCGCCGAACGACTCGTCCAGGTGGTGCGACCCCTGACCGCCCGTGATGTAGGTGCGGCGGGCCACGGTGTTCTGCCACTGCGTGGTCAGCGCGGCGAGAAGCTCGGCGTCGTCGGTCTCGACGGCGACGTCGACCGCGCCCGCGGACAGGTAGTTGGCACGCACCGCGTGCCCACGCAGAACCGTCGCGTCACGGACCGGGACGTCGTCCTGGTAGTAGCTGCGGCCGTACTCGATGTCGCCGAGCGTGCCTGTGCCGCGACGAGCGACGAAGAGCGCTGCCTGGTCGACGTAGCGGCGCTCCCCCGTCGCCCTGCCCAGCTCGGCGAGTGCGGGTTCGATCTCCGCGTGACCGCACACAGCGACTCGCCCACCGGGACCGAACGTGGCCACGACATGGTCTGCCGCACGCCGAGCGATGTCGACGAGCCCGTCGTCCGCGGACGGACGCGTGCGCAGACGTGCGACAGCGGCCTGGAAGAGGTGGCCGTAGCAGTACAGCTCGTGCCCCCACTCGAGGTCGCTGTACCGGGCTCCCTGGCCGGGCCGACCGAACGCCGTGCTCAGGTAGCCGTCCGGCTCCTGGGCCCCTGCCACCCGTCGGACCAGGGCACCGAACCTCCGGTCCAGGTCGGCGTCGTCCGAGCGCCCGATCTCCCACGCCATCGCCTCGAGCAGCTTGTACACCTCGGAGTCCGAGAACTCTCGGCCGGTGCGTGCACCGAGCGTTCCGGCGGCCGCGTCGTCGAAGTTGCGGATCCAGCCCTCGCGTTCCAGCCAGTGCTCGATGTGACCGAGCGTCCGCGTGGCGTTGACCTCCTGCCGTTGCGCCCAGAAGCCTCCGGTGATCTCGATGTCGCCGAGGCCAAGCGGACGCAGAGCGCCGCGGGAGGGGGCGACCGGCGTGGCGGCGGTCGTCGTCGTGGTGGTCATGGTCATCCCTTGAGCGCACCCGACATGAAGCCGCGTACGTAGTGTCGTTGGAGCAGGAGGAACAGCACGATGCAGGGCACCGCGAGCACGACGACGCCGGCCTCGGTGGCGCCGTAGTCGACGACCCCTTGGACCTGCACCCGCAGGTTGGAGACGGCGAGCGGGAGCGTCATCTTGTTCGTGTCGTTGATGAGGATCAGCGGGGCGAAGAAGTCGTTCCAGGCTGCGAGGAACGCGAACAGCCCGACGGTGATCAGGCCCGGCCGCACGGCCGGCAGGAGCACCCGCCACAGCGCCGAGAACGACGAGCACCCGTCGACCAGGGCCGCCTCGTCGAGCTCTCGCGGCACGGACTCGAACGAGATCCGCATCATGAAGGTCGAGAACGGCAGCTGGAACATGGTGAGCACCAGCGCGACCCCGACCAGCGAGTTCGACAGGCCCACCTTGTTGAGCAGCACGTACAACGGGATCAGCAACGAGGCGTAGGGGACCATCAGGATCGCCAGGGTCACCATGAACAGCAGGTTCCGACCCGGGAAGCGGAACCGCGCGAACGCGTACCCGCCGAGGGTCGAGATCAGCAGCGTGAGGATGACGCACAGCCCGGAGACGAACACCGAGTTGGCGAGGTACTGCCCGATCCCCGCCTGGTAGTGCGCGAGGGTCGCGTAGTTGCCGAAGCCCCAGCCGTCGACCTGGCCGGTCCCCGGGTGCGGGGACACCGACGAGACCGAGGTCCACACCAGCGGGAAGAGGAAGATCACCGCGAGCGCACCGGAGAACACCCAGAACGGGGTGCGCATCGCGACGCCGCCGACACGGGTGGTCGGTGCGGTGCGGGACGGTGCGACGGCGGGTCGCTCGGTCGTCGTGGTCACGGTCCGTACCTCAGTTCTCGCCCGAGCCGCGGAAGGCCCGCAGCTGGACGACGTTGATGACGACGAGGGCGGCGAGCACCATGACCGAGATCGCCGCGGCGACCCCGAGGTCGTTCTGGCCCTGGAACGCGACCGAGTAGATGAGCTCGACGACGGTGATGGTGCTGTTGTCCGGGCCGCCCTTGGTGAGGATGTAGAACTGCTCGAACGCAAGGAGCGAGCCGGTCACGCACAGGATCGTGGTGAGCGCGAGCGTCGGCTTGAGCAGCGGGATGGTGATGCTGCGGAACGTGTGCCAGCGACTGGCGCCGTCCATCCGGGCCGCCTCGTAGATCTCCGACGGGATGGCCTGCAGGCCGACCAGCATCAGGAGCATGTAGAAGCCGGCGTACCGCCACACGATGAGGAACAGCGTCGAGGCGAGCGCCGCGTTCGGCGTGCCGAGGAACGTCCAGCCGAAGTGGTTCATGATCGGCGCGAACGGACCGGCCAGCGGCGAGTAGAGCACGTAGAAGAGCAGTGACGCCGACGCGAGACCGAGCGCGCTGGGTACGAGGAACGAGGTGCGCAGGAACCCCTTCCAGCGCGAGGACTCCTGGACCAGCATCGCCAGACCGAGCCCGAGGGTGATCAGGAGGATCGTCGCGAGCACCGTGTACTTCAGCGTGAACCGGACGGAGTCCCAGAAGAACCGGTTGTCCACCGCGTTCACGTAGTTGTCCGGGAGGTTGATCCCCTGGTCACCTGCGAGCAGCGGCCACTGCGACGCACTCATCCGGAACACGAGAATCAGGGGAAGGACGAACAGGACGATCACGAACAGGGCCGTCGGGGCGGCGTAGACCCACCCCCGCAGGCGTGAGACGGTCGTTCGCTTGTTGCTGGTGGCCACGGCGAGCCGGGCGGTCTGGAGGGTCATCGAGTACCTCTCGTGCGGCGAGCTGGGTCCGCCCCGCCGGTGGGTCCGCGTGCCTGCGGCACCCACCGGCGGGACGGCTAGGCAGGACTACTGCGAGAGCACCGCGGTGATCTCGTCGTTGTCCGGGTCCACCGAGCTGCCGTCACCGAGGACCGCGTTGCGCACGAGCGTGAGCCACGGGCTGTTCGGGGCGTTGAACGCCTGCTGGAAGTTCAGCGAGACGGGCGTGTCACCCTGGCCCGCCACGGTGTTGATGGTGACCAGGCGCGGGTCCTTCTGCGCGTAGACGTTGTCGGCCAGGTCGCTGCGCGAGACCACGTCGTTGTCCTTGGCGAGCACCTCGACCTGTGCGTCCTCGGACATCATCCAGCTGAGGAAGTTCCACGCCTGCGACGCCTTCGTGGAGTCCTTCGACACGCCGATCCCGTCGCCTCCGACGAACGTCGACGCACCGCCCTTCGGCCCGGGGATGCCCGCGACACCGACGTCGAACCCCGTCGTCGACGACAGCAGGGTGGCCGGGTACAGCATCTGGCCGACCTTGCCCTCGGTGAAGCCCGCGGTCCACGTGGGGCCCGCCTCGTCCTTGGACGAGGGGAGAACGGCGCCGGCGTCCCACATGTCCTTCCACGCCGAGTAGACGCTCGTGGCCGTGTCGCTCGCGAGCAGCGACTCGGTGCCCTCGGGGTTCATCACCTGGTCGCCGTCTGCCCAGACCGACGGGAACCACGTGAACACGAGGCACCCACCGCAGTTGAGGCCCGTCGCGGTGCCGTACGTGTCCGGCTTGTTCAGTGCCTGGATCGCCTTGGCGTTGGCGACGTACTCCGTGAGGTCGGCCGGGCCCTTCTCCGGGTCGAGGCCGGCCTCCTTGTACAGGTCCTTGTTCCAGAAGAGCATGGAGAGGTCGAGCACGAACGGCAGGACGTGCTCCTTGCCGTCCTGGGTGCCGGCGGCGAGGTGCCCCTTGTTGATGGTGTCCTTGTAGTTCAGGGCGTCGATCTGGGCGGTGAGGTCCTGGAACAGGCCCTGCTTGACCCAGTTCGGCACGTAGACGATGTCGGCGGCGAAGAGGTCGGGCAGACCGCCGGACCCGGCTGCGGCACCGACCTTGGCCACGTAGTCGTCGTTGGGCACGACCGTGAGCTCGACCTGGTTCTCGTGCGAGGCGTTGTACGCGTCCACGAGCAGGTTGGCCTGCTTCTCCAGGGGTGCGCGGGTCCAGAGGGTCAGCGTGCTGCCGTCATCGGTCCCGTCCGTGCCGGCTGTGACGGCCGCGCTCGCGCCGCCTGAGGTGGTGTCGTCGTCCTTGGCGCTCGTGCACGCAGCCAGGCTGACCAGGAGGCCGGCCGTGACGAGCCCGGTGATCAGGCCTCGACCTGTCGACCGGGTGCGGGTGATCCTCATGCTGTCTCCTCGTGCTCTTCGTCGAGCGGGTGCCGTCGTCGGCACCTCGGGGTTCATGGGGCGAAACGCCCTGTCGGTGGTCTGCTCGGACTGCGCGCTCACGAGTGGCCCTTAGGCCCCAGACGTGCCCATCTGCGGGAGACAGGTCCGAGCGCGCGCTTCCGAAACGTCCCGAAAAGGTTTTCTGAAGATATGGCGCGCCGGGGTGGCGCGTCAACCACCTGATGCGGTTACAGTTCGATCACGACGCGACGGGTCGAACCGTCGCACCGAGCCGAGGGGGGCCAGTGGCACGCACACCGCCCGCACGCGCGGTCACGCTCTCCGACGTCGCCAGGCTCGCCGGCGTCTCGGTGGCGACCGCCTCCAAGGCGCTCAACGGCCGCGACCAGGTCAAGGACACGACCCGGCAGCGCGTGGTCGACGCAGCGGAACAGCTGTCGTTCAGCCCCAACCCGATCGCGCGCAGCCTGCTGGCGGGACGCACCGGGACGGTGGGCCTCTTGACGAGCGACCTCGAGGGGCGATTCGTCATCCCGATCCTCATGGGCGCGGAAGACGCCTTCGGCGCCGGGCAGGTCAACGTGTTCCTGTGCGACGCCCGAGGCGACACGATCCGCGAGCAGTACCACCTGAAGGCGCTCCTGACCCGTCGCGTCGACGGTCTGATCGTGGTCGGCCGGCAGACCGATCCGCGACCGTCCCTCGGCCACGACATCCCGGTTCCCGTCGTGTACGCCTACGCACCATCGGACGACCCGTCGGACCTGTCGATCACGCCGGACAACGTGCACGCCGGGCGGATCGCCGTCGAGCACCTCGTCGCCTGCGGCCGCACCCGGATCGCGCACATCACCGGCGAGCATGCGTACGCGGCCGCGCGCGACCGCGCCGAGGGTGCGCTGGCCGCGCTCAAGACCGCCGGCCTCGAGCTCGTCGGCGACGTGATGTACAGCGACTGGTCCGAGCGCTGGGGCCGCGACGCCGCCGCGATGCTGCTCACCCGGCACCCCGAGGTCGACGCGGTGCTGTGCGGCTCCGACCAGATCGCGCGCGGGGTCCTGGACACCGCGCGCGACCTGCACCGGACCGTGCCCGACGACCTGGCGGTCATGGGGTTCGACAACTGGGAGGTGCTCACCACCAACGCACGTCCCGAGCTCACCAGCATCGACGCGAACCTCAAGCACCTGGGGCGCACGGCAGCCCAGCGCGTGTTCGCCGCGCTGGACTCCGTCGAGCTGGGGACCGGTACCGAGTACGTCGAGGGCCGCCTCGTCATCCGAGGGTCGACGGTCCCTCGTCGCTAACGCCGCCTGATCGCCAGGATCCGCTGCAGGACCACGAACACCAGCAGCAGGGCGCCGATGAAGATCTTGGTCCACCAGGAGCTCAGCGTGCCCTGGAAGGTGATGATCGTCTGGATCAGGCCCAGCACGACCACACCCATCACGGACCCGAGGACGAAGCCGCTCCCACCGGTCAGCAGCGTGCCGCCGATCACCACCGCGGCGATCGCGTCCAGCTCCATGCCCACACCGGTGAGCGAGTACCCCGACCGGGAGAACACGGCGAAGAGCAGGCCACCGATGCCCGCGCAGGTCCCGCTGATGACGTAGACGAGGACCTTCGTCCGTGCAACGGGCAGACCCATGAGCCGGGCGGACTGCTCGCTGCCTCCGATCGCGTAGACGGTGCGACCGAAGCGTGTGTAGTGCAGCGTGACGAAGGCGATCAGCACCACGGCGAGCGCGATGACGCCGCTCGGCGTGATGTCGAAGGTCCCGAACAGCGGCCAGTGCGTCGTCGAGAGGGCGACGATGGTCGGGTCCTCGATCGGGATCGACTCGGGCGCGACGATGTAGCACAGGCCTCTGGCCAGGAACATCGCCGCCAGCGTGGCGATGAACGGTTGCACCTCGAAGACATGGATCATCAGGCCGACGGCGAGCCCGATCAGGGTGCCCACCAGGATGGCCACCGGGATCGTGATCGCCGCGCTCCACCCGTGCGTGAACATCCATGCGGAGACGCATGTGGACAGCGCGAGCACCGCCCCGACCGACAGGTCGATACCGCCGGTGAGGATCACGAACGTCATGCCGACAGCGAGGACCACGAGGAACGAGTTGTTGATGAGCACGTTGGCCATGACGCGGCCGGTGAGGAAGTTGTCGTACAGGTTGCCGCCGATGGCGAGCATGACGACGAGCACGATGACCGTGCCGAGCACGGGGATGTAGCGGTCGTCGATCCGGAACCGCCGACGGCTGGGCGTCGTCGAGGAGTCGGAGACCGTCGGGGAGGTGAGCTGGTCGGTCGCCATCAGGCCGGAACCTCCACGGGTGCGGGAACGGTGGCAGCTGGTCGACGCCGACCCCACGAGCTGTTGCGCACCTTGGGCGACTGCAGCAGGCAGACGACGATGACCACGAGCGCCTTGAACAGCGACACGGCGTTCGCCGGGACGCCGAGGACGGTGATCGCGAGGGTGAGCGTCGTGATCACGAGGGCGCCCACGAGCGTGCCGGCGAGGGAGAACTTGCCGCCCGCGAGCGACGTGCCTCCGATGACGACCGCGAGGATGGCGTCGAGCTCGATGAAGAGCCCGACGTTGTTCGCGTCGGCCGCCATGGTGTCGGCGCTCTTGATGAAGCCTGCAATGCACGCGAACAGCGCGCACAGGATGTAGACGGTCCAGATGATCGTCCGCGCCCGCACGCCCGCGAGCCGGCTGGCCGACGGGTTGATCCCGACCGCCTCGATGAGCACGCCGAGCGCGGTGCGCCGGGTCACGAGGGCGGTCACGACGAAGAAGAAGCCGGCGATCAGGGCCGCGTTGGGCAGCCCGAGGGTGTACCCGGACGCGAGCGACTTGTACGGCGCGCTGGTGACGGTCGTGATCTGGCCGCCGGTGATGAGCATCGCGATGCCGCGACCGGCCGTCATGAGGACGAGCGTCGCGATTATCGGCTGGATGCCGACCACGGCGATGAGGAACCCGTTCCAGATCCCGATGACCAGGCAGACGAGCAGCGCAGTCGCCATCGCGGAGGCCACGGTAGCGACCGACCCGGGGTCGGGTGACGAGGCGATCTGGGTCAGTGCGATCGCGCCCGCGATCGCCATGACGGCGCCCACCGAGAGGTCGATACCGCGGGTCGCGATCACGAGAGTCATGCCGAGCGCGACGAGCAGCAGCACGCTGGTGCGGCGGATGATGTCGATCGGTCCGCCGAAGAGGTGGCCGTCGCGCACCTCGATGTCCAGGAACGTGTGCGACTTGAGCACGCTGGCCAGCAGCAGCGCCAGCAGCGCGATGACCGGCCAGAACAGGCGGTGGCGGGTGATGCTCATACCTCGGGTCCTCCGCTCGCGATGAGGTGGACGACGTCGTCGGTTGTCACGTCGTCGTCGTTGGCGATCTCGCCCACCTTGCGGCGGTCGCGCATGACGGCGATCCGGTGGGAGAGCCGCAGCACCTCCTCCAGCTCGGCGGAGATGAAGACGACGGCCATGCCGTCGGAGGCGAGCTCGGCGACCAGGCGCTGGATCTCGGCCTTGGCCCCCACGTCGATGCCGCGGGTGGGCTCGTCGAGGATCAGGAGCTTCGGCTGGGTGGCCAGCCAGCGCGCGAGCAGCACCTTCTGCTGGTTGCCGCCCGACAGGTTGCCCGCGACGGCGTCCGGGTTGGCGGGGCGGATCCCCAGCGCCTTGATGTACCCGTCGACGACCTCGTCGGTCTTGCGCCGGGACACCCGTCGGAGCCAGCCGCGTTCTGCCTGCAGGCCCAGCGTGATGTTCTCGCGGACGGTCAGGTCGCCGACGATGCCCTCCGTCTTGCGGCTCTCCGACGAGTAGACGATCCCGCGCGCGAGGGCCGACCGGGGGGTGCGGATCCTTGCCGGTTCGCCGTGCACGCGGATCTCCCCGTGGTCGGCCCGGTCGGCTCCGTACAGGAGGCGGGCCAGCTCGGTCCGTCCGGAGCCGAGCAGGCCGGCGAGCCCGACGACCTCACCGGAGTAGACGTCCAGGTCGAAGGGCTCGATGGAGCCCTTGCGGCCGAGCCCGATCGCCTGCACGAACGGCTGCGTGTCGGACCGTTCTGCGACGGAGCGCTTGGGCGCCTCCTCGAGCTTCTCGAGCACGGCGAGCTCACGGCCGATCATCTTCTGGACGAGCTCCACGCGCGGCAGCTCCGACGTCCGGTACTCGCCGACGAGGGTGCCGTTGCGCAGCACCGTCAACCGGTCGCTGATCGCGTAGACCTGGTCGAGGAAGTGCGAGACGAACAGGATCGCGACCCCGCGGTCGCGCAGCGAACGGACCACGTCGAAGAGCCGCGCCACCTCCTCGGCGTCCAGGCTCGAGGTCGGCTCGTCGAGGATGAGGACCCGGGCGTCGACGACCATCGCGCGCGAGATCGCGACGAGCTGCTGGACCGCGAGCGAGTGCGAGTCGAGAGACGACCTCGGGTCGATGTCGAGGTTCATGGTCCGAAGGTGCTCGGCGGCACGGCGGCGCGTGCTGCGCCAGTCGACCATCCCCGCACGGCGCACCTCGTGGCCGAGCATGATGTTCTCTGCCACGGACAGGTTGTCGCACAGGTTGACCTCTTGGTACACCGTGCTGATCCCGACGTCCTGCGCCTGGGCCGGGCCGGAGAACGAGCGCTCCTGCCCATCGACCACGATGCGCCCGTCGTCGATCGTGTAGACACCGGTCAGGGCCTTGATGAGCGTCGACTTGCCGGCGCCGTTCTCGCCCATGAGCGCGTGCACCTCACCGGGGAACAATCGGAAGTCGACTCCGTCGAGCGCTTTGACGCCCGGAAAGCTCAGGGTGATTCCCGTCATCACCACGATCGGCTGGACGGGCTTCTCGTCGGAGGCACCCGACGAGGCATTCGTTGCGGTCATCATCGACCTTTCGTCCGCGCCGGCCCGTGTGCGCCAGCAGGGGTGAACCGCTCCCCGGGGCGCGAGCACCCCGGGGAGCGGGTAGGACGGTGTCGGTCAGTACTGCCGGTCGGGCAGTGCCGCGATCGCCTGCTCCTGGTTGAACTCGCCGTCCTCGGTCACGATCCGAGGCTCAACTGTCCCACCATCGTGGAGGGTCGTGATGATCTTCGCGAGGTCCGGGCCGAGCAGCGGGTTGCACTCGACGATGTAGCTGATCTTGCCCTCGGACAGCGCGACCATGCCGTCGTGGACGCCGTCGATGCTGACGACCTTGATGTCCTTGCCGGGCACCTTGCCGGCTGCCTCGATCGCCTCGATGGCGCCCAGGCCCATGTCGTCGTTGTGGGCGTAGACCACGTCGATGTCCGGGTAGGCCTGCAGGAAGCCCTCCATGACCGTCTTGCCCTCGGCGCGCGTGAAGTTGCCGGTCTCGGACGCGATCACCTTGACGTTGGGGTTGTCCTTGATCGCGTCGGCGAAGCCGGACTTGCGGTCGTTCGCGGGCGCCGAGCCCGTGGTGCCCTGCAGCTCGACGACATTGATGGGCTCGGTGCCGAGGGTGTCGGAGACGTACTTGCCGATCCGCTCACCCTCCTTGACGAAGTCCGAACCGATGAACGTCTTGTAGAGCGACGTGTCCTTGCTGTCGACCGCGCGGTCGGTGAGGATCACGGGAATGTTGGCCGCCTTGGCCTCCTCGAGCACGGCGTCCCAGCCCGACTCGACTACGGGCGAGAACGCGATGTAGTCCACGCCCTGGGCGATGTAGGAGCGGATCGCCTGGATCTGGTTCTCCTGCTTCTGCTGAGCGTCGGAGAACTTCAGGTCGAACCCCGCGTCGGCCGTCAGGGTGTCCTGGATGGACTTGGTGTTGGCCGCGCGCCAGCCGCTCTCGGAGCCGACCTGGCTGAAGCCGACGACGATCGCGTCGCCGCCGCCGCCCGCCGCGGCGGCGCTCGAGTCTCCGCTGGCGCTGTCTCCGCTGTCGTCGCTGCCGCCGCACGCGGCGAGCCCGAGTGCGAGCACGGCGACACCAGCGGTCACGATGCTGGTCCTGAACCTCTTGCTGAGCATCTGATTCTCCTCCTTGAGAACGAGTGTCACGCAACACCGACCCACGCCGGCCGATTCGCGCTGCGGCTCCCCCAGGCACAGGGACCGCAAGCACCGTTGTGTCCGGATATCCGGCCAACGGAGTTCAATACTCTTGATGTTAGCGATCACATTGTGTCAATTAGCCTCCGCTTTTGTTGCATTGTGATCACAATCTGCCTTTTAGAGGCCCTGGGCAACCCGGTAATAGACCTGGTTCCACCGGACCTGGTCGCGGAAAGCACGTCGGCTCGTGTTCTCGTCGATCACCAGGAGCTCGGTTGAGGCGATCTCGGCGAAGTCCTCGAAGGCCTCGACGCCGACCGCGGTGGTCAGCACGGTGTGGTGCGCTCCTCCGGCCGTCAGCCAGGCCTCGGCCGACGTGCGGAAGTCCGGCCGCGGTTCCCAGACGGCCCGCGCCACCGGCAGGTGAGGCAGCGGCGCAGACGGTGCGACGACGTCGACCACGTTGGCCGTCAGCCGGAACCGCTCGCGCATGTCCGCCAGGGAGACGACGACGCCGACGCCCGGGTCGGCGGAGAAGACGAGACGCACGGGGTCGTCCTTGCCCCCGATGCCGAGCGGATGGACCTCGAGGCTCGGCCGGCTCGTGGTGAGCGACGGGCAGACCTCCAGCATGTGCGCGCCGAGGATCCGCTCGGACCCGGGCGTCAGGTCGTAGGTGTAGTCCTCCATGAGGGACGCGCCGCCCGGCAGGCCCGCTCCCATCACCTTGGCGGCACGCACGAGGATCGCGGTCTTCCAGTCGCCCTCGGCGCCGAACCCGTACCCGTCCGCCATGAGCCGCTGGACCGCGAGCCCCGGCAGCTGGCGCAGACCCCCGAGGTCCTCGAAGTTCGTGGTGAAGGCCCAGGCACCGAGCGACTCCAGCAGGGTGCGCAGCGCCACCTCTTGGCGCGCGCCGTAGCGCAGCGACTCGTGCCGGTCTCCCCCACGACGCAGCTCCGGCGCCACGTCGTACAGGTCCTCGTACTCGGCGACCAGCTTGTCGATGTCCGGGTCCGCGACGTCGTCGACGGCCGCGACCAGGTCGTTCACGCCCCAGGTGTTCACCGAGACCCCGAACCGCAGCTCGGCCTCGGTCTTGTCGCCCTCGGTGACCGCGACGTTACGCATGTTGTCGCCGAACCGCGCGAGCCGCAGGTCCTGCGTCGCCGCCCAGCCCGCGCACGCGCGCACCCAGGTGGCGATCGAGTCCGTGACCGCGGGGTTGCTGACGTGACCTGCGACGGTCTTGCGGGCCGTGCCCAGACGCGTGGCGATGTACCCGAACTCACGGTCACCGTGCGCGGCCTGGTTGAGGTTCATGAAGTCGAAGTCGATCGAGTCCCACGGCAGCTCGACGTTCGCCTGCGTGTGCAGGTGGAGCAGCGGCGTGCGCAGCGCATCGAGCCCGGAGATCCACATCTTGGCGGGCGAGAACGTGTGCATCCAGGTGATCACGCCGATGACGGCGTCGTCCGCGTTCGCCTCGAGCGCGATCCGGCGGATGGCGTCCGAGGTGGTCAGGACGGGCTTCCAGACGAGCGTCGCCGGGAGCCGCTCACCGAGGACGCGGGCGATCTCCTGCGACTGCTCGGCCACCTGCCGCAGGGTGTCCTCGCCATAGAGCCCTTGGCTCCCGGTGAGGAACCAGATCTCGCGGTCGGCGTACGGCTTGGTCATGAACGGTCCTCCGTCAGGTTCTGCCCGTACACGTTCTGGTAGCGGGCGTAGAGCGAGTCGATGTGGTTCTGGTCGATCGGGACGGTCGGGCCGAGCTGGCGCGCGATGTGCACGGTCCGCGCGACCTCCTCGACCATCACGGCCGCCTTGACGGCCGCGACGGCGTCGCGGCCGATGGTGAACGGCCCGTGGTTGCGCATGAGCACCGCCGGGCTGCGTGAGCCGCGCAGGGTCTCGACGATGCCGCGGCCGATCGAGTCGTCGCCGATCAGGGCGAAGGGGCCGACCGGGACGTCCCCGCCGAACTCGTCCGCCATCATCGTGAGCACGCACGGGACCGGCTCCCCGCGTGCAGCCCAGGCGGTCGCGTAGGTCGAGTGGGTGTGCACGACGCCGCCCACCTCCGGCATGTTGCGGTAGACGTACGCGTGCGCCGCGGTGTCAGACGAGGGCGAACGGTCCCCTTCCAGCAGGTTCCCGTCCAGGTCGCACACGACCATCGCCTCGGCGGTGAGCTCGTCGTAGGTCACGCCTGACGGCTTGATGACGAGCAGGTCCTCGGGGCCGGGCCCGTGTCGCGGGTCGACGACCACGCGCTGGGACACGTTGCCCGCGGTCCACACCACCAGCCCCCAGCGCGGCAGCTCCGCGTGCAGCCGAGCGACCACCTCTCGGGTGCGGGCGACCTCCTCGAGCACCGGGCGGGGATACGTCGTCATGTCTGGCTCCTGTGCCATCGTCTACACCGCCTCGACCGCGGCGCGCTCGATGGCGAGGCCCGCGCTGTAGCGCTCGAGGAACGTCTGGAACCCGCGCGCGTCGCCGGCGTCGGGATCGACGGTCTGCGTCGCGGCGTCGCCGAAGACGCGGTCGCTCAGGTAGGTGCTGAGGTCGGTCTCGGACGCGGCTGCCAGGTACGCGGCGAGCACCGCGATCCCCCAGGCGCCGCCCTCGCCGGCGGTCTGCCCGACCGTCACGGGTGCACCGACTGCCGCGGCGAGCAGACGCTGGGCCACACCTTCGGTACGGAAGACGCCGCCGTGCGCGTACATCGAGTCGAGCTCGACACCTTCGCCGCGCAGCACCCGCATGCCCAGGCTCAGCGTGCCGAACGCGCCGTAGACCTGGGCCCGCATGAAGTTGGCCAGGGTCAGTCGGCTGTCCGGCGTCCGCACGATCAGCGGTCGCCCCTCGGTCAACCCGGTGATCGGCTCGCCGGAGAGGTAGTTGTACGCCAGCAGACCGCCGCCGTCCGCGTCTCCCGCGAGGGCCTCCCGCAGCAGCACACCGAACACCTCGTCGGCGGACGTCGGCCGGCCCAGCGCCGCAGCGAACTGGCCGAACACGTCGGCCCATGCGCCGAGCTCGCTCGCACCGTTGTTGCAGTGCACCATCGCCACGAGATCACCGGCGGGGGTGGTCACCAGGTCGAGCTCGTGGTGGACCTGGCTCAGCGGCTTCTCGAGCACGACCATCGCGAAGATGCTGGTTCCCACGCTCACGTTCCCCGTGCGCGGGGCCACAGCGTTCGTCGCAACCATCCCGGTCCCGGCGTCACCCTCGGGAGGGCACAGCGGGATCCCCGGCTGCAACGCCCCGGTGGGGTCCAGGAGCGCCGCGCCGGCTTCGGTCAACCGCCCCGCCGCCTGGCCGGCGCGCAGGATCTCGGGCAGCAGCGGCTCGATGTCCCCTCCGGGGTAGGCGGCGAGCATCTGCGCGTCCCACGTGCGCGTCGTGGCGTCGATCGGGAACATGCCGGACGCGTCGCCGATGCCCAGCACCTTGCGCCCGGTCAGCTGCCAGTGCACGTAGCCGGCCAGCGTCGTCAGGAACCGCACGTCGGGGAGGTGCGGCTCGGCGTCCAGCGTCGCCTGCCGCAGGTGGGCGACCGACCAGCGCAAGGGGATGTTGTAGCCGAACAGCTCCGTGAGCTCCGCGGCCGCCGGACCTGTGCTCGTGTTGCGCCACGTGCGGAACGGGACGAGGAGCTCGCCCTGCGCGTCGAACGCCAGGTACCCGTGCATCATCGCGGACACCCCGATGGCACGAAGGTTCGTGAGGCGCACGCCGTACCGCGCCTGCGTCTCGGCGAGCAGCGCCGCGACGGATGCCTGCAGACCGGTCCAGACCGCGTCGAGCGAGTACGTCCACACCCGGTCGACGAACTGGTTCTCCCAGTCGTGGCTCCCGCTCGCGAGCGGCTCGTGGTCCGGGCCGACGAGGACCGCCTTGATGCGGGTCGAACCCAGCTCGATGCCGAGCGTCGCCAGCCCGCTCGTGATGGCTACCCGGGGTTCGACCGTCGTCACGCCGCTCTGCCTCCTCGTACGAGGACCGCGGCGGACGCCAGCGGCCGATGTGATGTTAGCGCTCACATCAGACCAGGAGTGACCACCGATGATCTCGATTTGGTCACGGCCGCCGAAACGGGTGTCGCGGGTCAGGCCCGACGAGCCGAGCTGGCACGCACGACGAGCTCCGCGGGGATCCGCTGGTGCAGCGTCTGCTGCCCCGCGAACGCCGCCTCGAGCGAGGTGACGGCCAACCGCCCGAGCGCACCGAAGTCCTGCCGCACCGTCGTCAGCGGCGGCGTGTAGTGCGCGGACCCGACCTCGTCGTCGAACCCCACGAGCGCGACGTCGCTGGGCACGCGCACGCCGGCCTCCCAGAACGCGTGCAGCATCCCGAGCGCGAGCTGGTCGTTCGCCGCGAAGATCGCCGACGGCAGACCCTCGCGCACGAGCCGACGCCCGATCTCGTACCCGTCGGAGGCGTCCCAGGCGGCTTCGATGTGGTCCGGAGCCCCCGGTCCGCTGATCTCCCGCCACCCGGCGAGCCGGTCCTGGGCGTCGAACCAGTCCTGCGGACCCGCCACGTGCAGGACCTGCGAGTGCCCCAGGTCGACCAGGTGCTGCGTGGCCAGGCGTGCACCGTGGCGCTGGTCGACGCCGACCGCGTGCACATGGGTCTCGGCGGGAAGGTCGGACGCCGACGAGATGAGCACGACCGGCACCGGCAGATCCAGAGCAGCGATCGCCTGCGCGATCTCCGTGGTCGGGGCGATGATGGCGATGCCGTCCACCCCGTGACCCAGGAAGTGCTCGATCGCCGCGTGCATCGACTCACCGTCGAACGTGCGGATCGTCGCGACCGAGACGTACCACCCGACCTCGCGCGCCGCCTCCTCCAGCCCGACCAGCGTGCTCGTCGGCCCGTACAGCGCGGTCGCGGGAGTGACCACGCCGAGCACGCCCGAGCGGCGCGTGACCAGGGCGCGCGCGGCACTGTTGCGCCGGTAGCCCAGCTGCGCGATCGCGTCGTTGACCCGCTCCCGCGTGCCCGGACGCACGCTCGGGTGGTCGTTCAGCACACGCGACACCGTCTGGTGCGAGACGCCCGCCAGCGCGGCGACGTCGCTCATCGCAGGCGGCCGGACAGGGGTCGTGCCGCTCATGTGCCACCTTCGGGCGCCGAGGTGTACGACGAACCGTCGGCGCCCCGTCGATCTCGTCTGCGAGTGTCTGCTGAGGCCACGCTAGTGGCTCAGGTGGTCAGAACGCCGTCAAGCCTCGCGAGCGGAACGTCTCCCGGACGTCCTCGACCAGCTCCAGGGACGGTGCTGCCGTCTCCTCGAGCTGGTACTCCATGCCGAGCTCGGCCCACTTGTCGCGCCCCATCTGGTGGAACGGCAGCACCTCGACACGCGCGGCGCCACCGAACGCGACGATCTGGTCGGCGGCTGCCGCGACGTTCTCGGGCGCGTCCGTGAGGCCCGGCACGAGGACGAAGCGCACCCAGATCTCGATCCCGCGGTCGTTGAGGCGACGCCCGAAGTCCAGCGTCGGCTCCAGGTCGCGTCCCGTCGCGCGCCGGTAGGTGTCCGGGAGTCCGGACTTCACGTCGAGCAGCACAAGGTCGAGGTTGTCGAGCATCGCGTCCGTGCAGTGCCTGCCGAGGAACCCCGACGTGTCGAGCGCCGTGTGCAGGTCCATCGCCTTGGCGCCCCGGAGCAACCGAGCGGTGAACGCGGGCTGCATGAGCGGCTCACCGCCCGAGACGGTCAGACCTCCGCCGGTCGCAGTCAGCACCGTCCGGTACCGCGCCAGCCGCCCCAGGATCTCGTCGGCGCTCACGTCGGTCCCCCGACGCATCTCCATCGTGTCCGGGTTGTGGCAGTACAGACAACGCAACGGGCAGCCGGCCAGGAACACGGTCATCCGCGTCCCTGGGCCGTCTACTGCCGTCACGAGCTCCCACGAGTGCACCGACCCGAGCTCGCCCGACCGGATCGACGCCAACCGCGTGCTGTGGTCGACGTCGATCTCGGACAGGCCTGCCGTCCCGGCGTGTGCGCGAGGCAGGCCCAGGCTCACCCCACGGTCCGTGGAGGGCAGGGTGGAGGTCATACTGCGCCGTGGAACGTCCTGGAGAGCACGTCCAGCTGCTGCTCACGCGTCAGCCGCACGAAGTTCACGGCGTAGCCGGAGACGCGGATCGTCAGCTGCGGGTAGTTCTCCGGGTGCTCCATCGCGTCCTCGAGCGTCTCGCGGTTGAGGACGTTGACGTTCATGTGGAAACCCTCGGAGAGCACGTACGCGTCGAGCAGGCCGACGAGGTTGCCCACCCGCTCCTCCGGCGTGCGTCCGAGCCCCGCGGGCAGCACCGTCGAGGTCAGCGAGATGCCGTCCTGTGCCTGTCCGTAAGGGATCTTGGCCACCGAGAGGGCGGACGCCAGCATCCCGTGGGAGTCGCGGCCGTTCATCGGGTTGGCACCGGGAGCGAACGGGGCGCCGGCGGGCCGGCCGTCCGGCGTCGATCCGGTCGCCTTCCCGTAGACCACGTTCGAGGTGATCGTGAGGACGGACTGGGTGGCGAGCGCGTCCCGGTAGGGCGTGAGCTTGCGCAGCTTGTCCATGAACGTCTCGACCAGACCGACCGCGATCGAGTCGGCGCGGTCGTCGTCGTTCCCGTACGTGGGGAACTCGCCGTCCACGACGTAGTCCGTGATCAGACCGCCGGGCACCCGGACAGGGTGCACGGAGGCGTACTTGATGGCCGCGAGCGAGTCCGCCACGACCGACAGCCCGGCGATGCCGCACGCCATGGTCCGCAGGATGTCGGCGTCGTGCAGCGCCATCTCGAGACGCTCGTACGCGTACTTGTCGTGCATGTAGTGCACGCAGTTGAGCGCGTCCATGTACGTCTGGGCGAGCCAGTCCATCATCGAGTCGAACTTCGCCATGACGTCGTCGTAGTCGAGGACGTCACCGACGACCGGGTCGACTGCCGGTGCGACCTGACGGCCCGTGATCTCGTCACGACCGCCGTTGATGGCGTACAGCAGCGCCTTGGCCAGGTTGACCCGAGCACCGAAGAACTGCATCTGCTTGCCGACGCGCATCGGCGAGACGCAGCAGGCGATCGCGGCGTCGTCGCCCCACGCGGAGCGGATCAGCTCGTCGGACTCGTACTGGACCGCCGAGGTGTCGATCGACACCTGGGCGCAGAAGCGCTTGAAGCCGTCGGGCAGCTTGTCGGTCCAGAACACGGTCAGGTTCGGCTCGGGTGCCGGACCCAGGTTGTAGAGCGTCTGCAGGTACCGGAACGAGGTGCGGGTGACCAGCGGCCGCCCGTCCTGACCGACGCCGCCGATCGTCTCGGTCACCCAGGTGGGGTCGCCCGAGAACAGCTCGTCGTACTCCGGGGTGCGCAGGAACCGCACGATCCGCAGCTTGATGACGAAGTCGTCGACGAGCTCCTGGACCTGCTCCTCGGTCAGCAGCCCGGCCTCGAGGTCGCGCTGCAGGTAGATGTCGAGGAACGTCGAGGTGCGGCCCAGCGACATCGCCGCGCCGTTCTGCTCCTTGACCGCACCGAGGTACGCGAAGTACAGCCACTGCACGGCCTCGCGGCCCGTGGTCGCCGGCGCCGACAGGTCGTAGCCGTAGGACGCGGCCATGGTCTTGAGCTCGTTCAGCGCCCGGATCTGCTCGGAGTTCTCCTCGCGTGCCCGGATGACGTCCTCCGTCGACCGGCGGGAGTCGAGCACGGCCCGCTCCTCGCGCTTGGCGGTGATCAGGGCGTTGACCCCGTACAGCGCGACGCGACGGTAGTCGCCGATGATGCGTCCGCGACCGTACGCGTCGGGCAGCCCCGTGATCAGGTGCGAGGAGCGCGCGGCCCGGACGTCGGGCGGGTACACGTCGAAGACGCCGTCGTTGTGCGTCTTGCGGTACGTGCCGAAGATCTTGCCGACCGTCGGGTCGGGGTCGAAGCCGTACGTCTCGAGCGACTTCTCCACCATCCGGTAGCCGCCGTTGGGCATGATCGCGCGCTTGAGCGGCGCATCGGTCTGCAGGCCGACGACGAGCTCGTTCTCCTCGTCGATGTAGCCGGGGGCGTGCGACGTGATCGTCGAGGGCGTGTGGGCGTCGATGTCGTACACGCCGCGCTCGCGCTCGGCGGGGAACATCTCGCTCAGCCGCGCCCACAGGGCAGTCGTCCGGGCGGTCGGGCCAGCCAGGAATCCTGCGTCGCCCTCGTAGGGCGTGTAGTTGCGCTGGATGAAGTCGCGGACGTCGATCCGGTCCGTCCACGGACCGGTCTCGAACCCTGCCCAGCCCGGCTCACGGTCGCGTGCACTGTGGTCGGTGGTGGGCACCGTGCTGGTGGACATCTGTGCTCCTCTTTCGGGTCGGTAGTTCGACACTAGGAGGCTGGCCAGGCGTCAACCCGGGCCCTTGGTCCCTAGATGGACATTGCGTGCGTCACACTCTACGACCGAGGGCAGCGAGTGCGTCCCGGGCGATGTCCTCGGGTCGCAGACGCAGCGTGTCGACGAGCTGCTCGCGTGTCGCGTGGTCCAGGAAGGCGCGCGGGATGCCGAACGACTGCACGGGCGTACCGATCCCGGCCTCGGCCGACCGCTGCCCGATCAGCGAGCCGATGCCACCGTCGACCACACCGTCCTCGACCGTCACGACGTGCTGGTGCTCGCCGACGAGCTTGATCAACGACTCCGGCACGGGCAGGACCCAGCGCGGGTCGACGACGTCGACGCGCAGCCCGTGCGCGGCCAGGATCTCGGCCACGCCCAGTGCGGTGCCCACCATCGAGCCGACACCCACGACGAGCACCGAGGGCACAGCCGGGGCGCCCTGCTCGTCCACGGCCGTGTCATGACGCGCGAGCAGGTCCACGCCGTCCAGGTCCTCGAGCGCGGGGATCGGCTCGCCCAGGGCGCCCTTGGGGTAGCGCACCACGGTGGGAGCGTCGTCGACGTCCACCGCGGCACGCAGCGCTGCCCGCAGCGTCTGCTCGTCGCGGGGCGCCGCGAGCCGGAGCCCGGGCACGATGCCGAGCATCGCCATGTCCCACATGCCGTTGTGGCTCGCGCCGTCGTCACCCGTCAGGCCTGCGCGGTCCAGCACGAACGTCACGCCGGCCTTGTGCAGGGCCACGTCCATGAGGACCTGGTCGAAGGCACGGTTCAGGAACGTCGCGTACACCGCGACCACCGGATGAAGACCACCGAACGCCATGCCGGCCGCGGACGTCGCGGCGTGCTGCTCGGCGATGCCGACGTCGAACACCCGCTCGGGGAACTCCGCGGCGAACGGCGCCAGGCCCACGGGCTGGAGCATGGCCGCGGTGATCGCGACGACGTCCTTGCGCTGACGTCCGATCCGCACGATCTCGTCGGCGAAGACCCCGGTCCACCCGAACCGGGACGGTGCGAGCGGGAGACCGGTCTCTGGATGGATCCTGCCGACCGCGTGGAACCGGTCGGCGACGTCCTGCTCGGCGGGCGTGTAGCCGCGGCCCTTCTCCGTGATGACGTGCACGATGACGGGTCCGCCGAACGCCTTGGCGGCCCGCAGGGACCGCTCGACCGCGCGGATGTCGTGGCCGTCGACCGGACCGAGGTACTTGATGCCGAGGTCCTCGAACATGCCCTGCGGCACCAGGACGTCCTTGATGCCCTTCTTCATGCCGTGCAGCGCGTCGTACGTGGCGCGACCCGGCGGCCCCGCGCGCCGCAGCGTGCGCTTGCCCCAGGTCAGCACGTTCTCGTAGCCGCGCGTCGTGCGCAGGATGTCCAGGTGGTGCGCCATGCCGCCGATCGTCGGGGCGTAGGAGCGTCCGTTGTCGTTGACGACGATGACGAGCCGACGGTCCTGCCCGTCCGCGATGTTGTTGAGCGCCTCCCAGGCCATGCCACCGGTGAGCGCACCGTCGCCGATCACGGCGACCACGTGACGGTCCCCACGGCCCTGCAGCTCGTTGGCCTTCGCGATCCCGTCCGCCCAGCTCAGGGCGGTCGAGGCGTGCGAGTTCTCGACGACGTCGTGCTCGGACTCGGCGCGGCTCGGGTACCCGGACAGGCCGTCACGGCTGCGCAGCTTCGAGAAGTCGGTGCGGCCCGTCAGGAGCTTGTGCACGTAGGCCTGGTGACCGGTGTCGAAGACCATGGCGTCGAGCGGCGACTCGAACACCCGGTGCATCGCGATCGTGAGCTCGACCACGCCGAGGTTCGGACCCAGGTGGCCGCCGGTGCGAGACACCGACTCGACCAGGAACGTGCGGATCTCACCCGCGAGCTCGTCCGCCTGCCCCGGGCTGAGACGGCGGACGTCCGCCGGGGTGCTGATGCGATCGAGCTGGCCCAAGGGTGGCTTCTCCTCGTGGGTCGGACTGGCGGACGTCACAGTCTAGGCGTCGAGCCCTCGACCACACCCCAGGGCTCCCGGGCGGGCGCACTACAATCGACAGGAAAGGGGAACTCTCATGCGCTTCCTGCCTGGCCACGCGGCCACCTCCGACCTCACGTACGGCGACGTGTTTCTTGTTCCGTCCCGCTCCGAGGTCACCTCACGGTTCGACGTCGACCTGACCTCCGCCGACGGCACCGGCACGACCATCCCGGTCGTCGTGGCCAACATGACGGCGGTCGCGGGCCGTCGGATGGCCGAGACCGTCGCACGTCGTGGCGGCATCACGGTTCTCCCCCAGGACGTCCCGACCGACGTGGTGGCCGAGGTCGTCGCATCGGTCAAGGCCAAGGACACGGTCGTCGAGACGGCGGTCGTGGTCGGCCCGCACGACACGGTCCACACGGCGCTCACCCTCATCGGGAAGCGGTCGCACGGCGCCGCGGTCGTCGTCCAGGACGGTCTGCCGATCGGCGTCGTCACCGAGGCGGACTGCGGCGGGGTGGACCGCTTCACGCAGGTCGGCGCCGTCATGAGCGCCAACCCGACGACCCTGGACCTCACGGTCCTCGAGCAGGGTGGCCCGCGCGGTCTGGAGTCGGCGTTCGAGCGGCTGCACGCCGCCCGCCGACGGTTCTCCCCCGTGGTCCGCGACGGCGAGCTCGTCGGCGTGCTGACGCAGGTCGGCGCACTGCGCTCCTCGATCTACCGCCCGGCGCTCGATGCGGACGGGCACCTGCGTGTCGCGGCCGCCGTCGGGATCAACGGTGACGTGAAGCAGAAGGCCTCCGAGCTCCTCGAGGCGGGGGTCGACGTCCTGGTGGTCGACACCGCCCACGGCCACCAGCGCAAGATGCTCGACGCGCTGAGCGCCGTGCGCTCGCTGGACCCCCAGGTCCCTGTCGTCGCGGGCAACGTGGTGACTGCCGCCGGGACGCGCGACCTGATCGAGGCCGGCGCGGACATCGTCAAGGTCGGCGTCGGCCCCGGGGCGATGTGCACCACCCGCATGATGACGGCGGTCGGCCGCCCCCAGTTCTCGGCAGTGCTCGAGTGTGCGCAGGAGGCGCGGCGGCTCGGCCGGCACGTGTGGGCCGACGGCGGTGTGCGTCATCCTCGCGACGTGGCACTGGCCCTGGCCGCCGGCGCGTCACAGGTGATGGTCGGCTCGTGGTTCGCCGGTACGCACGAGAGCCCGGGCGACCTGCACGCAGACGGGACCGGTCGCCTGTACAAGGAGAGCTTCGGCATGGCCTCGGCGCGCGCCGTGGCCGCCCGGACGCTCGGAGGGTCCGCGTTCGAGCGCGCCCGCAAGGCCCTCTACGAGGAGGGGATCTCGTCGTCGCGCATGTACCTGGACCCTGCTCGGCCGGGCGTCGAGGACCTGATCGACCACATCACGGCCGGCGTGCGCTCGGCCGCGACGTACGTGGGCGCGACGTCGCTGGACGAGCTGCACGAACGTGCCGTCGTGGGCATCCAGTCCGCGGCCGGCTACGAGGAAGGACGTCCGCTGCCGGACGGCTGGTGACGGCATGAGACCCGTCCTGATCCTCACCCATGCCCCGCACGAGGGCCCGGGTCTGGTGGCCCAGGGGCTCGACTCGCCCGTCCGCGTGCGCACCGTCCTCGACCTGCCCGACCCTCGGCTCCCCTCGCTCGACGAGGTGTCCGGAGTCGTGGTCATGGGCGGCAGCATGGACGCCGACGACCTGAAGGGCCACCCCGGGCTGGCCGCCGAGCAGGCGCTGCTGGCGTCGGCCGTCGAGGCGGGCGTCCCCGTGCTCGGCATCTGCCTCGGCATGCAGCTCCTCGCGCTCGCACTGGGTGCGCCGCTGCGACGGCGCACCGGCACGGAGATCGGGTTCGCCCCGGTCGACGTCGTCGCGGACGACCCGGTCCTCGGCGTCCTGGGCTCGAACCCGAACGTCCTGCACTGGCACTCCGACTCGGTGGACCTTCCCCCAGGAGCAACCCTGCTCGCGTCGACCGAGCTCACGCCCGTTCAGGCGTTCCGGGCAGGAAGCGCGCTCGGTCTGCAGTTCCATCCCGAGCTCGACGCCGGGATGCTCGACCTGTGGCTCTCGACACCCGACATGGTGGGCACGCTCGCCGACGACGAGATCGAGACCATCCGCGCCGCCGGCGCCGAACAGCTCCCCGTCCTCGTACCCGCTGCGGAGAAGGCCTTCGCCGTGTTCGGGGAGCGCGTGCGGGCACGCGGATGACCGCGCCCGTGCCGGACGTCCGCGGCGCTCGCGACGAGCTGGTCGACCTGTGCGCCCGAGGCGTCGACTGGCGCGTCGACCCGGCACGCGTCCTCGCCGACCCCTCCGACGCCCGGCCCGCCGCCGTCCTGATCCTCTTCGGGGAGCTGGAGGGGACCGGTCCGCTGGCCACGGCGCACGACCTCGACGTGCTGCTGCAACGCCGTGCGGCCGGGCTCGGCAGCCACGCCGGGCAGATCTCCTTCCCGGGCGGCCGGCTCGAACCCTCCGACAGCGGACCGCGGGACGCCGCCTTGCGCGAGGCGGTCGAGGAGACCGGGCTCGACCCGTCAGGGGTGGACGTCCTCGGGACGCTCCCGCCGCTTCCCGTCCCGGTGAGCAACCACCTCGTCACGCCGGTCCCGGCCTGGTGGACGCACCCGTCCCGGGTCGCCGCGGTGGACCACGCGGAGACGGTCGACGTGTTCCGGGTGTCGGTCACCGACCTGCTCGACCCGAAGAACCGGGCGAGCGTCGAGCACACCCGGTGGGGCCGGGCCATCCGCACACCTGCGTTCGTCGTCGACGGGGTGCTCATCTGGGGCTTCACGGGCATCGTCCTGGCGCGGATGTTCGACGCCCTCGGCTGGGCTGTGCCGTACGACGAGAAGCGCACGGTCTCAGCCCGCTGATGGCGCATCCTGTGCCAGAGGTCGACGTGACGGACACGCTCGTGCGCACCCTCCTGAACGAGCAGCATCCCGACCTCGCCGAGCGCCCGCTGAGTTGGGCGGGCACCGGCTGGGACAACGCACTGTGGCGGCTCGGTGACGACCTCGCGGCTCGGCTCCCGGTCCGCGCTGCCGCCGCTCCCCTGGTGGCGCACGAGCAGCAGTGGCTCCCGGTGCTCGCGCCAGGTCTGCCCGTCGACGTGCCGGTCCCTGTCCGGGTCGGGACGGCGTCCTCGACCTACCCGTGGGCGTGGAGCGTCGTCCCCTGGTTCGACGCCGTGGCGGCGCACCACACACCCGTCGCTGAGCGATCGGCGTGGGCTGCGCACCTCGCCGAGGTCTTCCTCGCACTGCACCGACCGGCTCCCGGCAACGCCCCGGTGAACCCCGTCCGAGGGATCCCGGTCCCCCGCGACCGGCTCGCAGAGCGGCTCGCGACGCTCGACGTGCCGGACTCCGACCGCATCCTGGAACGGTTCCGGGACCTCGCCGACGCACCTGCGTGGGACGGTGCGGCACTGTGGCTGCACGGCGACCCGCACCCTGCGAACCTGCTGGTGCAGGGCGGAGCGCTTCGTGCGGTCATCGACTTCGGTGACCTCACCTCCGGTGACCCGGCCTCCGACCTGGCGACCGCATGGCTCACGTTCGACAGCGACGGCCGCGAGGCCTTCCGCCAGGGGCTCCGCTACGACGACGCGACCTGGCGACGAGCACGGGCGTGGGCGCTGCACCTGGCCGTGATGTTCCTGCTGCATCCCGACGAGCACCCCGGACTCGTCCCGATCGGGCTGCACGGACTGTCCCAGGCGCTCTCCGACTGACCGGGCATCACGCGTCGGAGCCCGGCTCCGTCCCGCCTTCGCGCCCGCGAGCCACAGTCCTGTGTCGAGCCGCCCAGGCGGCCATGACCGCGAGCACCCCGGTCACGGCCTGCGCCGTGCCGAGCACGGGCGCCCCCCAAGCGAACGACAGCAGCCCGTTGACGACGAAGATCGCCGCGACGGTGAGCCAGAACGTCGACGACGCGGTCACGACGTGCACTCGCCCGCGTAGGTCCAGTCCTCGAACAGGTACCCGCAGGTCGCTCCGAGGTTCTCCAGCTCCGAACCCTCCGGCTCGGCCAGGTACAGGACGTCGCACGCCGCATCCCAGGTGGCTTCGCAGTCCACGACGAGGATGGCCTCCAGAGCGGTGCACGCGTCGACGTCCCCCAGCGCGCAGCCGTCGGCCGTCGCCTGGCTGTCGAGGTCCGTGCCGGCGTACCACGTGCCGAGCGGGTCCGTCCCGACGTCGCTCTCCTGAACGGTCGCGTCATGCAGCACGGCGATGCCGCTGATGGCGTCGGTGCCGATCTCGTCGGCCGGGACGTCGGCCTCGGGCGACTCCTGGTCGTCCGCCGGGGTGCTGGCCGAGGTCACCACGACGGGCGGGTCCGCGACGGCTGCATGGTTCTGGCTCACGTAGACGCCGTAGATCCCACCGAGCGCGGTGATGACCGCCGCGACGGCTGTCAGCACCCCGGGAGCCGTCGAGAAGAACCCGCTCCTCGTGCTGGAGCTCTCGTTTCCTGTCATCTGCCTCGCCGCCTCAGCTCAGGTCCGGAGCGACCGTGGACGCAGGGCCGCTCGACAGGATGAGCCGCGCACCGCGCGCAGAAATACCGTCGTGCCCGCGGAGGCCCGGCGCTCGCTGTCGCCAGCCGGGTGGCGTCACGAGCGTCCGGCGCACGAGAGACCCCTGCCACGGCATGATGTCCGCCGTGAGTTCCGAACCGGCCCCCGACACGACGCCACGTACCGGCCTGCCCGGCTGGTTGCGTGAGCTCGGTGCCGTCGTGTCGCACGGCGCACGACTGTGGCTGCGCTCCTGGCCGGTGCTCCTCGTGATCGCGCTGATCGCCACAGCAGGACGCCACGCGGCCGGCTGGGCAGCCGTCAACGCCTCGACCGTCAACAACACGCTCGGCTGGGCGGTGCTCGTGCTCGCACCCCTGAGCATGGTGGCGGGGATCGTCGCGATGCTGCACGTCCTGCGCCGCGATCTCCCCGCGCTCGACGCCATCGCCCGCACGCGCGGCCCGGATGACGCCGCGTCGGGGCACGAGCGCGGCCTGATCGACGTGCTGGCCTCGGTCTTCGTGCCCTTCCTCGCGCTGTACGCGTCCTACGGGCTGCTCGCCGAGGACCGCAACCGGTTCCTCAACACGGCCGCCTTCCGGCAGTTCGCGGAGAACGGGTTCTCGCTCACGGGGGACGGTCCGGACGGCAGCTTCGTCGACCTGGCCACGGGCTGGGCGCTCGTCGTGGTCGTGGTCGTCGCCGTCGTGCTGCGCTGGCTGCTCGGCCGGTGGGAAGGGCGCAGCCACCGGCGCGCGCTCGCCTTCGCCGGTGCCTACGTCGAGGCGTTCTGGCTCCTGGTCGTGGCGACGTTCGCGAGCAAGCTCCTCGACAGCGCCTGGGCGTGGGTCGAGAGCCGACGTGCCGTGTCGATCGTCCTGGACTGGTGGCTCACCTTCCTCGATGCGCTCGGGCCCGTGGCCGGGCCGGTCGACGCGACGGTCGACGCGCTCGCGAGCATCCTCGGGAACCTCGACGACCTCGTCGTCATCCCGCTCGCCTGGCTCACGGTCGGTGCCGTCGTGTACGGGCACAAGCTCGCGGCTCCGCCGACACGCACGCCGCGCGTGCGCCCCGCCGCGTGGGAGCGCCTGCCGGCTCCGGTACGCCGGCTGACCATCGAGGCCGCCGCGCCCGTCGTCGGGGACGTCCGCGGACGCTTCCGCGCACTCGTGGACGGCTTGCGCCGCCTCGCGATCGCCGGCCTGGGCCCGATGCTCGTGTTCGCGCTGGCGTTCCTGGTCGCGACTCGGATCGAGGAGGTGGTCCTCCTGCTGGCCCGAGCGGTCAGCGGGCCGCAGGACGTGGACACGTGGCTCGCGTTCGCGCCCATGGTGTCCTCCGTCGCGACAGCCGTGGGCCTGACCGCGACGGTCGCACTGCTCGCGGCCGGCGTCGACCGGATCCTCGCTGGACAGCACTCGGCCACGGACCAGCCGGCGCCCGCCGGAGCCACCACGCCCTAGGTGTCCCGCCCGGGCGCCTCGAGCTCGAGGTACTGGGGCATGTGCCACCACAGCACGACGTCCGCGACCTCCACCCCGTCCGGCACGACGATGACCGGTGAGACCTCCCACGTCGTCGGCCGCGGGGGCGAGTCCGAGTCGGCCAGCTCGTCGTCGAGGTCTCCCAGCGAGGGCATCGGACCCGGGGCGTCCTCCGGGACGCACGGTGCAACCGGCTGCATGGCCCCCCAGCCCAACGCGACGTACTCGTACCGCGTTCCGGCAGCGTCCCGCACGGCGAGCGAGCAGCCGGCCAGCACGATGTCGGGGTCCGCGCTCAGCGTGAGGTCCACCTGGACCGCGCGGGATCCGGCAGGCAGGACCATGTCGTCCGGCAGCGTCGCCGCGTCGTGGACACGGTCGAGGCGGACCCGCACGTCCACGGGCTCGGCGCCGACTGCTCCGTCGACCTGCTGGCGGAAGGTGACCGTCTCGCCCACCTGTCCTGTGGTGGGGACACGCAGGTCGTGGATCCACCACAGCGTGCGGACGCGGTCACCGGACGCGACGAGGGCGAGCGTCAGCGCGACGGGCAGCGCAGCAACGGCCCAGCGGTTCCGGCGCCACCACCCGGGAGCATCGTCGGACGCCACGGTCCGGGCGGTCGTCGACGTGCTCATGTCCGCTCCGGTGACTCGTCCGACCATGCGCCTGCGTGCAGCGGGGTGACCTGCGTCGCCCACGCGTCGGCATCGGCCGTGGTGAGGCCGAGGTCGATGTCGGCGACGTCGTCGCGGCGCTGGTCGTCCGGCTGCAGTCCGATCCGCAGGTGTGCCCCGGGCAGCGCGCCGGGCGGGACCTCGACGCGGAGCGTCGCGTAGCGCGGGACCCCTGGCTGAGCCGTGCCGGGCAGGAACGATGAGCGGCCGCCCGTGAAGACGCGATAGGTGCGGCCGTCCCCGCCCAGCAGCTCCGCGAACCCGAGCGCGCGCGGCTGCCCCGAGGCCTCGATCGTCAACGGGACCGTGAGCCACACCCCTGGCGTCGTGAGGACTGAACCGTCGTCGGTGTCCAGAACCGTGGAACCGCGAGGACTACCGACGGTCAGCCGTGCATACCGGAGGTCCACGGGCTCACCCACAGCAGCCGGGCGGACGAACGAGGCCTGCACGCGCTCGTCCACCGGGAAGGCCGTGACCACGACGTGACCGACGGCGAGCGCGGCGAGGACGGCCGCGCCCGCACCGACCGTCTGTATCCGGGTGCGTCGCACACCTGCGGTCGTCTCGACGCCCGTCGCGGCCGCGTCGGCCGTGCTCACGCGTCCTGCCCGTCGTCGGAGTCCGACACCGCCTCGCGCACGTCGAGCTCACCTCGCAGCGTCGTCGTCGGGTCCCACCACGCCTCGACACCGTCGAGGCTGCCTGCGCGCCAGGTGTGCTCCTGCAGCAGCACCGTGGCACTCGTGGGCGCCGCGATCGATCCGTCCTGCTCGAAGAGGAAGGCAGCCTCGTACGTCAGACCGGGCTGCACGGGGCTGAGCGTCGAACCGTCGTCGAGGAGGGAGACGGAGCTCGCCGTCACACCCGGGACCAGTGTGCCCGGCTCCTGCACGAGACCCTCGACGTCGGCAAGCGTGAGTGCCTCGCCGAGCGCGCCTCCGAGGACGCCGGAGTCACTCGTGTTGCGCACCGTCGCGACGACAGCGATCCAGCGGTTCCCGTCGTCCGTGAGGTACTGACCGGGGAGCTCCGTGGTCCACACGACGCGGTGCACGGTGACCTCGAACGGCGCGAGGTCGACCGCGGTGTCGACCGCGAGCTCCTCGGGACCGTCCTGCGTCTGCTCCTGCAGGCCACCGAAGGCAGCCGTCACCGCGAGGAGCGCCACCGCGCCGACGACGCCGAAGCGCTGCAGCGGCTGGTCGAGGACTCGACGCGCGACCGTGCTGCGGCTGGCTCGAACCCGGGCGCGCAGCTCTGGAGGGGCGGCGGGTCCTGACACGCGCGCAAGTGTAGGTGCGCCTGTCCGGTGCCCCGTCATCGCTCCGCTGCTCGGACGGCGCCTGGTCGGAGACGTGATCGTGCCCGAGCTGGAGACGACAACGAGCCCGGCCCCACGACAGGGACCGGGCTCGTCGGGAACGCTAGGTCAGGCCTTGACCAGGGACCGCAGCACGTACTGCAGGATGCCGCCGTTGCGGTAGTAGTCCGCCTCACCGGGGGTGTCGATGCGCAGCACGGCGTCGAACGAGACGACGGAGCCGTCCGCCTTCGTCGCGGTGACTGCCAGGGTGCGCGGCGTGGTGCCCTCGTTCAGGGCCGTGACTCCCACGATGTCGAACGTCTCGGTACCGTCCAGGCCGAGCGAGTCGGCCGACTCGCCCTCCGGGAACTGCAGCGGCAGCACACCCATCCCGATGAGGTTGGAGCGGTGGATCCGCTCGAAGCTCTCGGTGATGACGGCCTTGACGCCCAGCAGGCTGGTGCCCTTGGCCGCCCAGTCGCGTGACGAGCCCGAGCCGTACTCCTTGCCGCCCAGCACCACGAGCGGGATCCCGGCCTCCTGGTAGGCCTGCGAGGCGTCGTAGATGGACGTCTGCTCGCCCGTGAGGAGGTTGGTGGTGAACCCGCCCTCGACGCCCGGGACCAGCTGGTTGCGGAGGCGGATGTTCGCGAACGTGCCGCGGATCATGACCTCGTGGTTGCCACGACGAGAGCCGTAGCTGTTGAAGTCGCGGCGCTCGACGCCGTGCTCGGCCAGGTAGACCCCCGCAGGGCTGTCCGCCTTGATCGAGCCGGCCGGGCTGATGTGGTCCGTGGTCACCGAGTCACCCAGCTTGGCGAGCACGCGCGCGCCGTGGAAGTCGACGACCGGCGCCGGTGCGGCCTGCATGCCCTCGAAGTACGGGGGCTTGCGCACGTAGGTCGACTGCGGGTCCCACTCGAACGTGTCGCCCTCCGGCGTGGGCAGCGAACGCCACCGGTCGTCGCCCGTGAACACGTCCGCGTAGTCCTTGGTGAACATCGCGCGGTCGATCGACGCGTCGATGGTCGCCTGGACCTCCTCCGGCGACGGCCAGATGTCCCGCAGGAAGATCGGGTGACCGGTCTCGTCGCGGCCCAGCGGGTCCGACTCGAAGTCGAAGTCCATGGTCCCGGCGAGCGAGTACGCGATGACCAGCGGCGGCGAGGCCAGGTAGTTCATCTTGATGTCGGGGTTGATGCGCCCCTCGAAGTTGCGGTTGCCCGAGAGCACTGCCGCGACGGCCAGGTCGTGCTCCTGAACGGCCTCGGACACCTTCTCGTCGAGCGGACCGGAGTTGCCGATGCAGGTGGCGCAGCCGTAGCCGACCAGGTGGAAGCCCAGCTTCTCGAGGTACGGCCACAGGCCGGCCTTCTCGTAGTAGTTGGTGACGACCTGCGAGCCCGGAGCCATGGAGGTCTTGACCCACGGCTTGGCGGTCAGGCCCTTCTCCACGGCCTTCTTGGCGACGAGGGCCGCGGCGATCATGACCGACGGGTTCGACGTGTTGGTGCAGCTCGTGATCGACGCGATCGCGACGGCACCGTGGAACAGGTCGTACGAGCGGCCCTCGGTGTCCGTCACGGAGAACGTGCGGGTCGCCGACGACGTGATCGCCGGGGAGTCGGACGCCGGGAACGACTCCCGCTCGGCCTCGTCCACCCCGTTGGTGACCTCGGGCGCGTACGTCGGCAGGTCGCGCTGGAACTGCTCCTTCGCGCGGGACAGCTCGATCCGGTCCTGCGGGCGCTTCGGGCCGGCGATCGACGGGACGACCGTCGACAGGTCGAGCTCGAGGTACTCGGAGAAGATCGGCTCGACGTAGGAGTCGAGGGTGGGGTCGAGCCACATCCCCTGCTCCTTGGCGTACGCCTCGACCAGTGCGAGCTGCTCCTCGGAGCGGCCCGTGAGGCGCAGGTAGTCCAGGGTCACGCCGTCGATCGGGAACATCGCCGCGGTCGAGCCGAACTCCGGGCTCATGTTGCCGATGGTCGCGCGGTTGGCCAGCGGCACGGACGCGACACCCTCGCCGTAGAACTCGACGAACTTCCCGACGACGCCGTGCTGGCGCAGCTTCTGCGTGATCGTGAGCACGATGTCCGTGGCCGTCACACCGGACGGGATGGTGCCCGTCAGCTTGAAGCCGACGACGCGCGGGATGAGCATCGAGACGGGCTGTCCGAGCATGGCCGCCTCGGCCTCGATGCCACCGACGCCCCAGCCGAGCACGCCCAGGCCGTTGACCATCGTGGTGTGCGAGTCGGTGCCGACGCAGGTGTCCGGATACGCCTTGCCGTCGCGCACCATGACGCCGCGTGCGAGGTACTCGATGTTGACCTGGTGCACGATGCCGGTACCCGGCGGGACCACCTTGAAGTCGTCGAACGCCGTCTGGCCCCAGCGCAGGAACTGGTAGCGCTCGCGGTTGCGCTCGTACTCCAGCGCCACGTTGCGCTCGAACGCGTCGGCGCGGCCGGCCACGTCGATCTGCACGGAGTGGTCGATGACGAGCTCGGCGGGTGCCAGCGGGTTGATGCGGGTGGCGTCTCCGCCGAGCTCCACGACGGCCTCACGCATCGTGGCGAGGTCCACCACGCAGGGCACACCGGTGAAGTCCTGCATGATCACGCGCGCCGGCGTGAACTGGATCTCGGTGTCGGGCTGCGCGTCGGGGTCCCACGTCGCCAGCGCGTTGACGTGGTCTGCGGTGATGTTGGCACCGTCCTCGGTGCGCAACAGGTTCTCTGCGAGGACCTTCAGGCTGAACGGGAGCTTCTCGACCCCTGGGACGGCGGAGAGGCGGTAGATCTCGTAGGAGGCGTCACCGACCTCGAGTGTTCCTTTGGATCCGAAGCTGTCGACGCTGCTCACGGGGGCTCCTTCAGTGGCGAGTCTGCCGGTGTGCTGCCCGGGGATGGAGGTCACCCGGGCTGCTGTGGAGTGCGTCCTGCCACCCTATGGGGCACGGAGCACGATTTATCTCGACATCAAGATACATCCTCCAGCGACGCTCTGCACACAGATCGGCCCCCGCCGTCCCGACGAGGGCCGATCCGGTCGGTGCGTCAGCTCGTCGAGCTCGCGCGCTCGGCGTCGAGCGCGTCCTGTGCCTTGCGTTCCGCCTCGATGGCGCGCTCGTGCGAACGCGGGTCGTACTCGGGCGTGCCTTGCTTGTGGAGCTCCTGCGTGACCAGCCGCTTCGCCTCTGCCAGCCGGCTCACCGCGTCCTTCTCGCTCACCGTCCGCTCCCCTCTGCCGGACCGCGACGGACCGGCTACAGGCCCACGGTAGGCCGGGCCCACCGCGTCCGCACGCGTGCGTGACGGCGAATGCTCTCGGCGCCGCCGCAGTCAGCGCGTCAGGACCGCGACCGCCTCGAGATGGTGCGTCATCGGGAACAGGTCGTACGCCTGCAGGTCCGTGAGGGAGTACCCGTCGGCGGCGAAGAGAGCGATGTCGCGCGCCAGCGCCGCAGGGTCGCAGGCCACGTAGACGACCCGCTCGGGCCGGAGCGCTGTGATGCCCGCGACGACCGCACGGCCCGCACCTGTACGCGGCGGGTCGAGCACCACGGCGTCCGCGTGCACGACGTCCGAGTCCGCGTCCACGCGACCCGTGAGCACCTGCGCGACGTCGCCGGCGTGCAGCTCGACGTTGGCGCGGTCGTGCAGGTTGCGGCGGGCGTCCTTGACCGCCCGGGCGTCACCCTCGATGGAGACGACCTCGCCGACCTCGCCCACCGCGTCCGACAACGGCGCCGTGAACAGGCCCGAGCCCGAGTAGAGGTCGAGCACGGTCGCCCCGTCCACGTCGCCCAGGCCCGCCAGCACCGCCTTGACCAGCAGCTCGGGCGCCTCACGATGGACCTGCCAGAATCCCGCGCCCGCGACGCGGAACGTGTAAGCGCGCTCCCCGATCTGCACGTGCTCCCGCACAGCCGTGCGCGCGTTCGTCCGCCCGTCCATGCGCCCGCGGCCTAGGTCGTACGGCGCGTCGTCGACGAGCACCATCGGTGCGTCCCCGCTCGACGGAGCGATGGCCTCGACACGGGCCCCAGCCGTCCAGCGTCGACCGAAGATGTCGAGTGCCGCGATCGCGTCGCTGGCCAGCGGCATGGAGTCCAGCACCTTGATCGCGTGCGAGCGGAAGCCGTGCATCCCCGCCCGGCCCTCGGCGTCGGCGACCAGGTCGATCCGGGTACGCCAGCCGAGGCCGCCTCGCTCCTCGTCGCCCGGCGCAGCCTGCACCGGCACGTCGAGGTCGAGCTTCGCCAGTCGCTGGAGCTGCTCTGCCAGGACGGCCTTCTTCCAGGCGCGCTGACCGTCCAGCGACACGTGCGCGAGCTCGCCGCCGCCAACGCCTCCCGGTCCCGCGGCCGGCCACGCGGACGGGACGCGGTCGGGCGACGCGTCGAGCACCTCGACCGCGTCGGCCCGCCAGAACTTCGAGGCGTCCCCGAAGTCCGTCAGCCGCGCCCGGACACGCTCGCCCGGCAGCGTGTGCCGGACGAAGACCACCCGTCCCTCGTGCCGCGCCACGCAGTGCCCGCCGTGAGCGACGGGCCCGATCTCGAGGTCGACGAGCGGTCGATCGGGGACAGCGTCAAGGTCAGTAGCCACGCGGAACCGTACCCCGTACCGGGTCCTCGAGGCCCGTCTGCCCCTCGGTCGAGGCGAGCTGCCACGGCACGGACGCCACGACGACGCCGGGTGTGAACAGCAGGCGACCCTTGAGCCGCAACGCGCTCTGGTTGTGCAGCAGCTGCTCCCACCAGTGCCCGACGACGTACTCAGGTATGTACACCACGACCAGGTCTCGCGGGCTGTCCCGCCGGATCGCGCGCACATAGGTGAGCACCGGGCGCGTGATCTCGCGGAACGGCGAGTCCAGCACACGCAGCGCCACGGGTATCGCAAGCTCCTCCCACTGCTGGCGCAGAGCGTCGACGTCCTCCGGGTCGACGCCGACCGTGACCGCCTCGAGGATCTGCGGTCGCGACGCTCGCGCGTAGGACAGCGCGCGCATCGTGGGCCTGTGCAGGTGGCTGACGAGGACGATCGCGTGCACCCGGCTCGGCAGGGCGCGCGCCGACGCGGCGTCCGCACCCAGGGCGAGCTCGGCGCGGACCTGCGCGTAGTGCCGGTGGATCGACTGCATGAGCGCGAAGACGATGACCATGGCGATGATCGCGATATAGGCGCCGTGCGTGAACTTCGTGATGAGCACGACGACCAGCACGGTCGACGTCATGAGGAACCCGACCGTGTTGATCACGCGCGAGCGCTTCATGCGGTTGCGTGCTGCCGGGTCCGCCTCGGTCCGCAGGTGCCGCGTCCAGTGCTTGATCATGCCGAACTGGCTGACCGTGAACGAGACGAAGACACCGACGATGTAGAGCTGGATGAGGCGCGTCACCTCGGCGTCGAACGCGATGATGAGCGCGATCGCGGCGAGCGCCAGCGTCACGATCCCGTTCGAGAACGCGAGCCTGTCACCCCGGGTGTGCAGCTGCCGGGGCAGGAACCCGTCGCGCGCCAGGATCGAGCCGAGCACGGGGAACCCGTTGAACGCGGTGTTGGCGGCGAGCACCAGGATGAGGCCGGTGACGACGGACACGATGACGGCCATCCAGGGGATGGAATGGAACACCGCCGTCGAGAGCTGGCTGATCACGGGGTGCTGGATGTAGGTGGACTCGACCGGCTGGCCGTTGCGGGTCAGCTGCGTCATCGGGTCGTCGGCGAACATGACACCGGTCGCCCGTGCGAGCAGGAGGATCGACATGATCATCGTGACCGAGATGCCGCCCAGCAGGGCCAGCGTCGTCGCCGCGTTCTTCGACTTGGGCTTCTTGAATGCCGGCACACCGTTGCTGATCGCCTCGACGCCCGTGAGTGCGGCACACCCCGACGCGAAAGCGCGCAGGATCAGGAAGAAGCCCGCGAGACCCGTGAGCCCCTGGTCGAAGGCTGCGCTCGGCATCAGCTCGAGGTCGGCGCTCTCAGCCATCGCGAGGTTGCCCGTCACGTACTGGAGGGCGCCGACGACGGCGACGGCACCGATCGCGAACATGAACAGGTACACCGGGATCGCGAAGAGGGAGCCGGACTCCTTGACGCCGCGCAGGTTCGCCACGGTGAGCAGGACGACCAGACCCACGGCGAACGCCGCCTCGTGGCCGCGCAGGGGCGGGAAGGCTGTGGCGGCGTACTGAGCGCCCGAGGAGATCGACACGGCGACGGTCAGCACGTAGTCGACCAGCAGCGCACTCGCCACGGTCACGCCGGCGTTGGCGCCCAGGTTGGTCGTCGCGACCTCGTAGTCCCCGCCGCCCGAGGGGTAGGCGTGCACGTTCTGCCGGTACGACGCGACGACCACGAGCATCACGAAGACGACCGCGAGCCCGACCCACGGCGAGATCACCAGAGCCGACGCTCCGGCCAGCGACAGGGTCAGCAGGATCTCGTCGGGGGCGTACGCGACCGACGAGAGAGCGTCCGAGGCGAACACGGGGAGCGCGATGCGCTTGGGGATGAGCGTGTGGCCGAGCCTGTCGCTGCGGACGGGTCGTCCGAGCAGCAGGCGTTTGGCGGCATCCGAGAGGTCCGACACGATGGCTCATGCTAGGCGGCTCAGGGCCCGCTGACACCACTACCCCTCGGTGCGGCCGGATCCGGGTCTCACGGGCCTCGGCGGACGTATAGCGTGCGCACTGTGCACTTCGTGATCATGGGCTGCGGACGAGTTGGCGCCACATTGGCGCAGAACCTCGAGGAACACGGGCACTCGGTGTCCGTCATCGACCAGAACTCCGAGGCGTTCAGGCGTCTGGACCCCGGCTTCGAGGGCAACAAGGTCACCGGCCTGGGCTTCGACCGCGACACGCTGACCCAGGCGGGCATCGAGGACGCGTTCGCGTTCGCGGCCGTCTCGGACGGGGACAACTCGAACATCCTGGCCGCCCGTGTAGTGCGCGAGACGTTCGGGATCGAGAACGTGGTCGCCCGCATCTACGACCCGCACCGCGCCGAGATCTACCAGCGCCTAGGCATCCCGACGGTCGCCACCGTGCGCTGGACCGCCCTCCAGGTCCTGCGTCGGCTGCTGCCCATGGGCTCCACGGACGAGTACCGCGACCCGTCCGGCAAGATCCAGCTCTCGCAGATCGACGTCCACCAGGGGTGGGTGGGCAGGCCCCTGCGCGTCCTCGAGGAGGCCAGCGGCGCCCGGCTGGCATACGTCACCCGCTACGGCGAAGGCTTCCTGCCGACGCCGACCACCGTCCTGCAGGAGAACGACACCGTGCACGTGCTGTTGCTGGCCGCCGAGGCCGCCCTGGTCGAACGCATCCTCACCTCGCCCCCGGCGGTGTCCGAGTGAGGGTCGTCATCGCGGGAGCAGGTTCGGTCGGCCGGTCCATCGCACGCGAGCTCCTCGGGCACGGGCACGAGGTGACCCTGATCGACCGTCAGCCGTCCGCGATGCGCGTGTCGCAGGTGGCGGACGCCGACTGGCTGCTCGCGGACGCGTGCGAGCTCCCGACGCTGCGTCAGGTCAAGGCCGACGAGGCCGACGTGGTCGTCGCCGCTACGGGTGACGACAAGGCCAACCTGGTGATCTCGCTGCTCGCCAAGACCGAGTTTGGTGTCCCCCGCACGGTCGCCCGCGTGAACAACCCGAAGAACGAGTGGATGTTCGACGAGGCGTGGGGCGTGGACGTCGCCGTCTCCACGCCACGCATCATGACGGCCATGGTCGAGGAGGCCGTGACGGTCGGGGACCTCGTGCGGATCTTCACGTTCCACCAGTCGCGCGCTGACATCCTCGAGCTCACGCTCCCGGACGACTCCCCGTTGGCCGGCGTCCGCGTCGGTCAGATCGAGTGGCCGTCGGACACCGTCCTCGCCGCGATCGTGCGCGACACCCGCCCGATCGCCCCGAGCGCGGACGACACGCTCGAGGGCCGCGACGAGCTGCTGTTCGTCACGGGGCGGGACGCGGACGAGACGGAGCTGGAACGCCTGTTGACCCACGGACCAGCAACCAGCTGAACCAGAGGGCGACCGCGGTCCCGGGGACGCCCATCACGAGCTTCGCAGTGCCCAGCCAGACCGTCGCCCCCGCGAGGTAGAGCGGGACCTGGACGACCAGGCGCAGACCGAACAGCGCCACGAGCGGCCACGTCGCGATCGCGTAGCGACGACGCAGGGCCCGGTCGCGACGCCAGGCGACCGCCTCGCCCCAGCTGCCCTCGCTGGAGAGCGGACCCTCAGGTCGGAACATGCCCATCACGAGTCCGACCAGGGGCCAGCCGACGACGATCGAGAGCAGCGTGCCGAGCAGACTCGCGAGGTTGACCAGCAAGCCGTACACGAAGTAGTTGTTCGCGTCGCCGGTCTTCGACGCGAGGAAGACGCCGATCCCGACGCCGAACAGCCCGGAGAACGCCTGAGTCGCCGGCGTCCGCTGGGCGAGCCGCACGACGACCGCGATCACGGCTGCCGCGGACGCCGCGATCAGTGCGGGCCGCAGGCTCTGCCCGGTCGCGAGGTACACGACGACGAAGAGCAGGCCCGGGGTGACGGCCTCGATGATGCCGCGCACACCGCCGACCGCGTCCATCGCCGAGAACTGCTCCGCCGTGAGCGCCCGCATGCCTCGCAGGCCGCCCTCGTCCGGCGGGACGAGGTCGTCGAACGCGTCCAGGGGGCCGTCGCTCGGGTGCTGCTCACTCACCGGGACGCGGCCGCAGCTCGTAGCGGGGGTTGAACACCGTGCGACGCCCGTCGACGAGGCACACGAGCCCCTCGATCTTCAGTCGCCGGCCGGGCGAGATGCCGGCGATCTCTCGTCGGCCGAGCCAGACCAGGTCCAGCGAACCGCTTCCGTCGTACAGCTCGGCCTCGAGCGCCGGTACGCCTTCACGCGGACGCAGCGTGACCGACCGGATGACGCCCGAGACACTCGCTCGCGAGCGGTTGCTGAGCTGGTCGACGGGTGTGCAACCGACCGACCGGTGCGCGTCCTTGCGCTCCTCGTCGGCCTCGATCTCGGCCTGCGAGGCGATAGCCATCTTCAGACGCTCCTTGAGGCTCATCTGGTCTCCGTGATCTCAGGGCCCCGCGTGAGCGGGTCGAAGCTCGGCGCGGCGGGCTCGGCGTCCGACGCGGTGAGCTCCGGGTTCCCCGGTCCCGGGAGCGTGAGCGTCAGCAGGTCGCGCGGCGCCCGAGCGTCCGTGCCGCGGACGACCACGATGCCGGCGAAGACCTTCTCGAGCGGCGCGGCAGCAGCAGGGTCGACTGCGGCGCGGCCGGTGAGGACACCGCGCACGAACCACCGGGGGCCGTCTGCGCCGATGAAGCGGGCGGGCCGGTGACCGGTGCGCCCCTCGGGCGTACGGATCGGCAGCCGGGCGAGCAGCTCGCGACCGAACGGCCCGGGCAGGTCGTCGACGGATCCACCCTGCTGGGTGACCGACTCGGCGATCTCGGCACGGATCTCGTCCCAGATGCCGTCGGTGCGTGGGGCGGCGAACGCCTGGACCTGGAGCGACGAGCCGTCCAGCATGATCGACGCGGCCGAGACGGTGTCCGTCGCCTTGTCGATCTCCATCCGAAGCTCCATGCCCTGGACGCCGGGGAGCCGGACCGCACCGAGGTCCACCCGCACGATGTCGTCGGTCACCTCGTCTGCGTCCCACGGGCCGCCGGTGCGCTCGAACGGCTCAGCCGCGACCTCGACGACCTCGTCCAGCTCGTCGACCTCGTCGGCTGGTGACTCGTCGACCGGTGCGTCGACGCCGTCGCTCACCTCATCGGTGACGGCGTCCTTCCCGCCACGTCGGAACAGACCCACGTTGCTCACTCCTCCTCGACGCGCGCACTGCGGCGCGCGTTCGTGCCTGCACCACTGCAGACCGCTCCACTGCTCGAACGTCGTGCTTCACCGACGAGCCTCACGACGAGTGGCTGACACCCGCTGACGGCTGGTCAGGTCCTCATCGAAACACTAACCCCGCACCCAGGACCCACCTAGCCGGCCGGAGCCGCCTTCCACCCACCGCTGGACCCGAAGCCGCCCGCACCGCGGTGCGACCCGGGCAGGTGCTCGACCGCGACGAACCGCGCGCGCTCGACACGCTGGATCACGAGCTGGGCGATCCGGTCGCCACGGTGCAGCTCGAGGGCGTTCTCGACGTCCGTGTTGAGCAACGTGACCGCGATCTCGCCGCGGTAGCCGGCGTCGACCGTGCCCGGCGCGTTCACGATGGTCAGACCGTGGCGCATGGCCAGCCCGGACCGCGGGTGCACGAACGCGGCGTAGCCGTCGGGCAACGCGATGGCCACCCCCGTGGGGACGGTCACCCGGCCCTGCGGCGGGATCACGACGTCGATGCGCGTGACCAGGTCGGCGCCCGCGTCCCCCGGGTGCGCGTACGACGGTTCGGGCAGGTCAGGCTCCAGGAGCTGGAGCAGGACCTCAGGGCTGTGGTCGGCCGTCACGGGGCCAGACCCTACCGGGCCGGATGGGATGCTGGGGGCATGCCCGACTTTCCTGGCCCCGCTCCGTCGCCCGCCCCCGTGCCCACGAGCACCGTGTACTCCGAGCGACTCACCCTGGGGCCGCTCGGCTGGGTGCTGATGGTCGTGTTCGCCTCGATGCTCGGGATCGCGTTCGTCCCGGTCGACGTCCGCCTTGCGGTCCTCGTCGGCACGGCAGCCGTCGTGGGCGGGGTCGTGGTCTTCGTGCGCACCGCGCCGGTCGTGCGCGTGGACGCGACGACGCTTCAGGCAGGTCGCGCACGCATCCCGCTCACCCTCGTCGGGGCCGCGTCGCCGCTGGACTCCGCGGCGACCCGGGCGGAGCTCGGACCTCGCCTCGACGCCCGTGCCTACCTGTGCCTGCGGGGCTGGATCCACACGGCGGTCAAGGTCGAGCTCGTGGACCCGCTGGACCCGACCCCGTACTGGATCGTCTCGACGCGGCGCCCGGAGGCCCTGGCCGGGGCATTGATCGGTTCCTGACCCTGGCCCAGGAAAACGGCACGGCCGGTCACTCCACAGGAGCGACCGGCCGGTCAGGTGGTTCGGTGCGTCAGGCGGCGCACTCGGAGCAGACGGGGTGACCGTCGCGCTCGTAGGCGAGCTGGCTGCGGTGGTGCACCAGGAAGCAGCTCGAGCAGGTGAACTCGTCGGCCTGACGGGGTAGCACGCGCACGGAGAGCTCTTCGCCCGAGAGGTCCGCTCCTGGGAGCTCGAACCCTTCGGCCGCCTCGGTCTCGTCCTCGTCCACCACGCCCGAGTTCTTGTCGGACCGCCGTGCCTGGAGCTCCTGGAGCGAGTCCTCGCTCAGGTCCTCCTCGGTCTTGCGCGGGGCGTCGTAGTCGGTAGCCATGTCTGGCGTCACACTCCGTGTCTTGGGGGAAACTGGTACGCGTGCACAATGCGGCGTGCCCGCGATTTGTTCCCGGTCGCGGTGGGATTCTGCACCACATCTGGCCGTTGCGCGAACAGTGACGGCACATCTTCTTCGCCGCGCTTGTTGGTCAACTGTCCTGGTCAGCGCCCGATGCCTCGAGGTAGGCGACCAGATCGTGCACGCGTGCGGGCGGTCCAGCCACCGTCATGGCCTCCCCCGCAGGCTGCCCGCGCAGGCCTGTGACCACGGCACCGGCCTCCTGTGCGATCAGGGAACCTGCGGCGAGGTCCCAGGGCTGCAGACCTCGCTCGTAGTAGAGATCGAGCCCGCCCGACGCCAGTGCGCACAGGTCGAGCGCCGCGGACCCGATGCGACGGATGTCACGTACCTGGGGAAGCAGCTCGGCCAGCACGCGTGCTTGCGAGCGACGCCGGGCCGCCACGTAACCGAACCCCGTGCCGACGAGGCAGTCGATCAGCGGCTGCGCCTGGTTGACCTGCAGCGCCTGCCCGTCGAGCGTCGCGCCCTGCCCCAGACCTGCCACGTACGTACGCCCGTCCTGAGGGGCGACGACGCACCCCGCGAGGACCGTCCACGTTGCCGGGTCCGGGTCGGTACCGGCCGGAGAGGTGACCGCCGCGACCGACACCGCGTACGCCGGCAGGCCGTAGAGGTAGTTCACCGTTCCGTCGATGGGATCGACGACCCACCAGGTCCCCGACGAGCTCTGGGTCAGCGCATCCTCCTCGCCGAGGACCCCGTCGCCCGGTCGCAGCTCCGCGAGCCGGCGGCGGAGCAAGGCCTCGGACGCGAGGTCCATCGCCGTGACCACGTCCTGCGCGCTCGACTTCGTCGCGGCGACGGAGACTTCACCCTCTCGTCCGGTGCGGATCAGCTCGCCGGCCTCACGGGCGACCGTCTCGGCGACGTGCATCAGGGCGCGGATGTGTTCGGTCACGTCGCCATCCTGTCAGCGCCACGTGCGGCGCACCGTCCAGCGTCCACGGCTCGGAGCCAGATCAGTGGCACGCTCGTCCCGAGGTACTGGGAGGTCGAATGGCTGAGCTCGAGCTGGTGGGTCTGCACGAGGACGGGGAGCATCTCGTCCTGGTGGGTCCGGACGGTGCGCGATTCCGACTGCGCATCGACGAACCGTTGCGTGCTGCCGTGCGCCGCGACCGTCCGCAGCTCGAGCAGCTGCGCGCCGAGAGCGCCGCGACACTCAGCCCTCGGGAGATCCAGGCCCGCATCCGCGCCGGTGCCACGACGCAGGAGGTCGCCGACTCCGCGGGTCTACCTATCGAGCGCGTCCGTCGCTACGAGGGTCCGGTCCTCGCCGAGCGCGAGCACATCGCCGAGCAGGCCCGCGGCACCCGTGTGGGTCGGGAGATGGGCGCACCCGTCCTCGGAGACCTGGTCACCGACCGTCTGGCTGCCCGCGGTGTCGACCTCGCCTCGCTCGCGTGGGACTCCGCCCGTGACGCGAACGGTCCGTGGGTGGTCCTCGCCCGGTTCACGGTCGGCGACACCGACCGGGAGGCGCGGTGGACGTTCGACCCCTCGAAGCGCACCGTCGTCGCTGACGAGGACGAGGCGCGCTGGCTGTCCGAGACGGAGCTGGCGGACGAGCCGATATCGCGCCGGCATCTCGCAGCCGTCCGTGACGTCGTGTTCGACTTCCAGTCGGACGGCACCACCCTCCGCACCGAGGCCGGACCGGCAGTCGTCGCCGACCCTGAGCCCGAGCCCGACCCTCACGCCGAGACCGCGGCGCTCCTGGACGACCTGCGCGGCCGGCGTGGCGTGCGCCAGGCGCTGGACATGGAGCTGGACGACGACACCGAGGAGTTCGAGGGCTTCGGTCCCCAGCACGCCTTCGACTTCGGACGTCCGCAGACCGAGTCACCCGGCGCTCACCCGCACGACGCGGATCCGGCCCAGGAGGCTGTGGTCTACCCCGTGCCCACGATCGTGCCGCAACCGACGCCCGTCGCGGCCGCCCCCGACGCCTCGGACCCGGCCGACCACGACGAGCACGCAGACCGTCCACGGACCGCACGGCGCGGCCGCGCAAAGGTCCCGAGCTGGGACGAGATCGTGTTCGGCGCCAAGCCCGAGTAGCGACTCAACCCGTCTCGAAGTCGAGGGTCTGCACCGAGGGTGACGCGGCCCGAGCGGCCGTCGCAGTCATCCGGCGCATGTGGTGGCGGCGGCACAGCACCTCGTACCCGAGCTGGTCGGCCACCGAGTCGACGTCGCCGACGACCACCTGCTCGCCCTCGACGACCATCGTCCCGCCGACCGTCCGGGCGTTGTGCGTCGCGCGTGCACCACACCAGCACAACGCCATGACCTGGAGCACCTCGACGCGGTCCGCGAGCTCGACCAGCCGGGCCGCTCCCGGGAACAGGCGGGCCCGGAAGTCCGTCGAGATGCCGAACGCGAACACGTCCACGCTGAGCTCGTCGACGACCCGCGCCAGCTGCTCGACCTGTGCCGGGGCGTAGAACTGCGCCTCGTCCCCGATCAGGTAGTCGACCGGGTGCCCCTGCATGCGACGCGTGATCACATCGGTCCAGAAGTCCGTCGAGTCCTCGACCTCGCGCGCACCCTGCGTCAGGCCCAGGCGTGACGAGATGACGGCCTTACCGGCACGGTCCTGCCGGGTGAAGAGGAGGCCGTCCCGGCCGCGTGCGGCGTGGTTGTGATGCATCTGCAGAGCCAGGGTGGACTTTCCGCAGTCCATCGTCCCGGAGAAGAAGACCAGCTCGGCCACCGGTCAGGCACCGCCTCTCGACGCCGTGCGCCACCGTGCTGTCATGCGACGACGATGCACGGGACGAGCATCTCGTGGCGGGTCAGGGATCCGTGCACGCCGATCAGGTCGAGCGAGGCTGGCGACTGCGTCGCGGAGTCCACGACGGTCGCGCGACCCGTCATGGCCACCACGACGTCTCCGATGATCGGAGCCACGTGCTCTGCCACGTCACCGAACCACCCGTGGTCGACGGCTTCCTCACGCGTGGCGACGACCGCGGCCGGTCCGAGCACGTCACGCCACCGGCGGGCGACGTCGCCGGCGTCCGTCCCCTGCACCAGATGCAGGTGCAGCGCACGCGGCTCCCCCGCCACCAGCTCGACGCCCGCGCGGAGGGTCGGGTGGGTCGCGACGTCCCAGCGCTGACCGAGGTCGACGTCGACCATGCCGTGGTCCGCCGTCACGAGCAGCAGCGCATCCCTGGGCAGGCTCCTGGCCAGACGACCGAGCTCGGCGTCCAGCTCGGCAAGCGCGTCACCCCACTGCAGCGAGCCCCAGCCGTGATGGTGGCCCGCCTTGTCGACGTCGCCCCAGTAGAGGTACGCGACACCGGGCGTCCGCAACGCCGCGACCGTGGCGTCGACCCGATCCGCGAGCGACTCGGCCCGCACGTAGACCGGTCCCCGCAAGGCGGCCTCCGTCAGTCCCGACCCGGCGAAGCGCGCCGGCCCGATGCTCGTGACGCCGATCCCGGCGCCACTGAGGTGCTCGAACACCGTCTTCTCACGCTGCCACTCACGCGCCGGCGGAAGGTCGGTCCAGCTGACGAGGTTGCCGAGGCGACCCGTCGCCGGGTCGCGCACCGTGTAACCGAGCATCCCGGTGCGGCCGGGCGGCGCGCCGACGCCGAACGTGCCCATGGCCGTGGCCGTGGTCGACGGGAACGTGCTCGTGAGTGGCGTCGACCCACCCAGCTCGCGCCGCAGGAAGGGTGCGTGCCCGGCGCGCTCGGACAGGTTGGCGTAGCCGAGCCCGTCGACCAGCACGACGCACACGCGGGACGCCGTGGGCAGTCCGAGGATCGCCTGCGACTCGGCCGCGCCGGGAACATCGGCGCCGAGCGCACCCCCGACCGCCGGGAGGACCCGACCGAGACAGGCGTACGACGAGTTGGGCGTCACAAGGTCGGCGGCCTCGAAGGCCGCGACGGCGTCACCCGACGCCTGGACCTCTTCCAGACCCTCGAGGTCCGTCATCGTGCGCGGGCGCTGGCCGCCGAGAGCTGACGCGCGAACGCCGTCGCTGCGCGGACGGACTCGGCGCCTTCGGCCAGTGCGCTGACGCGGACGACCACGTCGTCCGGTGCGAGCGTGCCCGTGAGCCCGTGGTCGGCATCGCAGCTCGGGTCACCACAGGTGGCCGGCTCCAGATCGACGCGGGAGACAGCGCCCCAGCCGATCACGAGCGTGAGCTCGGAAGCTCCCGTGCCCGCCTTGTGCTGGTCGGGCTGACCGACCACGTGGGTCAGCGCCACCGACTTCAGCTCCGCCAGCGGGACCGCCTCGGTGGTCGCCGACGCGCTCGCCGACGGGTGCTCGGAATCGGCCGGGTGGTCGTCCACGTGGGCGACCACGAGCCGCGTCGGCGTCAGGACGAGCACCGTCACGTGACGGCGCACCTCGGCGGCGTCGAACGTCGTCTCAGGATGGACCAGGTGGGCGACGACGTCCTCGTCCGCGAGGGCCACGTCGAGCACGTCACCGACGAGCTCCGGGTAGTAGCCGGCACGGTGGAGATCGACACGCAGATCGGTGGCAGGAGCAGACACCGGGACATCCTCCCACTCGTCGCGGCCGGACGTGCCGCGCAGCCATCGGGACGCGCCGCTCACGTCGACGACAGCCTCCGCGTGCCGTCGGCTCGGTCGGCGCGGGCGACGGAGGCTCGTGCGCCGAGCACGACCGCTCCACGTTCCGACACGACGACCGGGTTGAGCTCGAGCGAGCGCAGCTCGGGCAGGTCGTCGGCAAGCACGGCCACCCGGGCGATGAGGTCTTCGAGGGCCCCGACGTCGAGCACCGGCAGGCCTCGGTACCCGAAGAGCCGGGGCGCGGCTCGCGCGGACCGGACCAGCTCGGCGACGTCGACGTCCGTGAGCGGCGGGACCCCGTACGCGACGTCGCCGAGCAGCTCGGATGCGTCTCCGGCGAGACCGAAGCTGATGATCGGACCGAACAGCGGGTCCTCCACGGAGCGCACCACGCACGCTGACCCGTGCGGCGCCATCGCCTGGACCTCGAGCGGCGGTCGGTCCGTCGGGCTGTCGAACGCCTCTGCGAGCTGCAGGACCTCACGGACGTCCGCGCGCAGCTCGACCTCGTCCGCGATGTCGAGCCGGACCCCGCCGAGGTCAGCCCTGTGCCGCAGCGCGGAGACGGTCGTCTTCAGTGCGACCGGCCAGCCGATCCGTTCGGCTGCCGCCACCGCCTCGTCGGCATCATGGACGCCGTGGGAGGGCACCACCTCGATGCCGACCGTCGCGAGCAGCGCCGCAACCCGTGCCGGGTCCAGTGCCACGACGTTGCCGTCCTGCGTCAACCAGCCCGCGACCAGGCTGCGCGCCGTGCGCGTGTCCGCGTCGCTCGGGTGCAGGGGCAGGCCGCGGTCCACCGACCTCCACTGCGCGTACCGCGCTGCTCTGCCGAGCGCGAGGACCCCGTCCTCCGGTGTGCTGTAGGCGGGCACCGTCCAGGTGCGGCCGGCGTCGTCGACCGCCGTCAGCTCCGCCGTCACGCCGTGCAGCTCGTCCATGCAGACGACGGTCGTCCGCCCCGTGCGAGCCGCCGCGGTGGAGATCTCCGCCTGCAGCACGGGATCCGGTCCCCCGACGGTCGGGATGCGCACCGCGACGACGACGTCGCCCTCGGGGTCGTCGTACAGCTCCGCGATGGCGAGCCGCACCTGGTCGGCAGGGGCATCCTCGGGCAGGAGGACCACACGCCCGGTCGCCACGAGGCCTGCCGAGGTCGCTGCCTCCGCCACGAGAGCCGCGGTCGCGGCCGAGCTCGCCAGGATCGAGGTACGGCGGCCCGACGGGAGCGGCTGGTGGGCCAGGACCTGCGCCACGTCGAGGAGCTGGTGCGTGTTGTCGACACGGACGACACCGGCCTGACGGAGCATCTCGGCCAGCGTGCGGGGCGGCGCGTGCGTGGCGCGGACCGCGTGCCCCGGGGGCACCACCTGACCGGACCGACCTGCGGTCACGACAACCACGGGCTTGAGCTGAGAGAGCCGACGGGCCACGCGGGTGAACTTGCGCGGGTTCCCGATCGACTCGAGGTACAGGCCCACGACGTCGGTGCCGTCGTCGTCGGCCCAGAACTGCATGAGGTCGTTGCCCGAGACGTCGGCGCGGTGCCCTGCGGAGACGAACTCGGACAGGCCGATGCCGCGACGTCGAGCCGCCGCCAGCAGTGCCACTGCCATCGGGGCCGACTGGCAGAACAGCCCGATGCGCCCTTCGATCGGTGGCACCTGGGCGAGGGAGGCGTTCAGCAACGAACCCCCGCGGTACGCGAGCAGACCGTACGAACCGGGCCCGACGATGCGCATCCCCGAGCCGTGGGCCACCCGGAGCAGCTCACGCTGTCGTTCCAGGCCCTCAGGGCCGTCCTCGGCGAACCCGGTGCTCAGGAGCACCACGCCACGGACGCCGAGCGGCGCAAGGTCCCGGACGACTCCGGCCGCTGCGTCGGGCGGCACTGCGACGATCGCGAGCTCGACGGGTCCGAGCACGTCGACGAGGCTCAGTGCCGCGGCTCCCGGGACGCTGACCGCCTGAATCACGAGGTCCGGGTCCCCCGCGCGGAGGTCTCCAAGGACCGCGGCGGCGAGCCGGCCCACGAGGGTCGCGTCGTCAGCACCGGGACCGACCACGACCACCGATCTCGCCTCGAGGAGCTGCCGCACCGACCGGGCCTCGGCCCGGTGCTCCCGATCGGCCATGACCGCCAGCGACCGGTCCGTCGGGTCGATGTCGAAGCTCAGAGCGACGATGCCGTCCTCGGTGCGCTGCCGGACGACGTATCCGGCTTCACGGAACACCGCGATCATCCGACCGTTCTGGGGCAGCACCTCGGCGACGAACCGCCGGACCCCGCGTTCCCGTGCCGCCGCCGAGAGGTGCTCGAGCAGGACCGATCCCAGTCCGCGGCCCTGGTGCGCGTCCGCGACGTTGAACGCCACCTCCGCGTCGTCGTCGTCGATCCGGTCGTAGCGCGCCACGCCGATGATCTGCTCCGTCCCGCCCACGTCCGCGACGGCGACGAGTGCGACCCGGTCCACGTGGTCCACGACGACGAGGCGCTGCAGCTCGCGGTCCGAGAGCCGCTCGAGGGCAGCGAAGAACCTGAGGTAGGTCGACCGTTCCGACTGCGCGACGTGGAACGCCTGGAGCGCGTCGGCGTCCGTGGGCAGCATCGGACGGATACGCGTCGTCGACCCGTCGTGCAGCACGACGTCCGCCTCCCACCCTGCCGGGTACGCGGGGGCGTCGTCAGCGACGTCAGCCATGGTCGTCAGGCTAGTGCGGTGCTCCGCGCGCCGCGGCCTGTCGGGGGCCCGGATCGGCGCGGACGGTCCACAATGGTCGCCGCACAGCAGTCCGTCCCCGAGGAGCACCAACGATGCCGCGTCGCCCCGCGACCCCCGACGTCCCACCCGCCGACGTCGTCGAACGCATCGTCGACATCGACGTCGCGACGGAGATGGAGGGCTCGTTCCTCGAGTACGCGTACTCCGTCATCTACTCCCGCGCCCTGCCCGACGCACGCGACGGGCTCAAGCCGGTGCAGCGCCGCATCCTGTTCCAGATGTCGGAGATGGGCCTGCGCCCCGACCGTCCGTACGTGAAGTCCGCCCGCGTCGTCGGCGACGTCATGGGACGGCTGCACCCGCACGGCGACACGGCGATCTACGACGCGATGGTCCGGCTCGCACAACCGTTCTCGCTGCGGCTGCCACTGATCGACGGCCACGGAAACTTCGGATCGCTCGACGACGGACCGGCAGCACCTCGGTACACCGAGGCCCGTATGGCGCCCGCAGCCCTGGCCATGACGACGGGTCTGGACGAGGACGTCGTCGACTTCGTGCCGAACTACGACAACAAGCTCCAGCAGCCCGAGGTCCTCCCGGCGGCCATCCCGAACCTGTTGGTCAACGGTGCTGCTGGCATCGCGGTCGGCATGGCCACCAACATGGCGCCGCACAACCTCGTCGAGGTCATCGCGGCCGCCCGGCACCTCGTGCTGCACCCGGACGCGACGCTCGAGGACCTCCTCCGGTTCGTCCCCGGCCCGGACCTGCCCTCGGGCGGCAAGATCGTCGGCCTCGACGGCGTGCGCGACGCGTACCGCACGGGCCGCGGTGCGTTCCGCACCCGGGCGACGGCTCGGATCGAGAACGTCACACCCAAGCGCAAGGGCATCGTGATCACCGAGCTGCCGTACGGCGTCGGCCCGGAGAAGGTCATCGAGAAGGTGAAGGAAGGCGTTCAGACCAAGAAGCTCACCGGCATCTCCGATGCCATGGACCTCACCGACCGGACGCACGGGCTGCGGCTGGTCATCGAGGTCAAGACCGGGTTCGTCCCAGAGGCCGTGCTGGAGCAGCTCTACCGGTTCACGCCGCTCGAGGACTCGTTCTCCATCAACAACGTCGCACTCGTCGCCGGCCAGCCCAAGACGCTCGGGCTGCGCGAGCTGCTCGTCGTGTGGGTCGAGCACCGGCTCGTCGTCGTCCGGCGCCGGTCGCAGCACCGGCTCGCCAAACGGCTCGAACGCCTGCACCTGGTCGAGGGTCTGCTCATCGCCATCCTCGACATCGACGAGGTCATCCAGGTCATCCGGGCGTCGGACGATGCCGACACGGCACGCGCGAGGCTGCGCAGCGTGTTCGACCTGTCCGAGCCCCAGGCCGAGTACATCCTCGAGCTGCGGCTGCGACGCCTGACGCGCTTCTCACGCATCGAGCTGGAGAAGGAGCAGGAGCAGCTGGCCACCGAGATCGCCGAGCTCCGCGAGATCCTCGCCGACGAGGCCCGGTTGCGCACCCTCGTGTCGGACGAGATGGCCGAGGTCGCCGCGACCTACGGGACGCCCCGGCGCACCATCCTCCTGGAGTCCGCAGGCGGCACGTCGGTCACCGGTGCCGCAGCACCCCGCGGCAGCGCGACACCGCTCGAGATCGCCGACACACCGTGCTGGGTGCTGCTCTCCGGCACGGGCCTCCTTGCGCGGACCGCGTCCGAGGACCTGCCTGCTCGCGTCGAGGGGGCACGTCGCGCCAAGCACGACGTCGTCTCGGCGACGGTGCTGAGCACCGCGCGCGCCGAGATCGGCGTCGTGACGTCGCAGGGCCGGATCGTGCGCGTGTCCGTGCTCGACCTCCCGGCCCTGCCGCCGACGGACGGGAACCCGAGCCTGTCCGGCGGCGTGCCGCTGGGCGAGGTGGTGACGCTCCTGCCGCGTGAGCGCGTCGTCGGGCTGACATCGCTCGCGGTGGACGCGCCGACGCTCGCGCTCGCCACCGTCCAGGGCACCGTCAAGCGTGTCGCGGCCGGTGACGTCCCTGCCAACCGCGACGCGTGGGAAGCGATCGCTCTCAAGGACGGTGACGAGGTCGTCGGTGCGGCCGCGGTCCGTGACACCGACGAGGTCGTGCTCGTGGCGTCGGACGCGTCGCTCCTGCACTTCGCCGCGTCCGCGGTGCGCCCCCAGGGCCGGGCAGCGGGCGGGATGGCCGGGATCAAGCTCGCCGGCGGGCAGCGGGTCGTCGGGTTCGGCACGGTGGCCGCCTCGGAGGTTGCGCAGGCGGTCGTGGTGACGATCGCCGGGGCGAGCGAAGCACTGCCAGGCACGCAGGCCGGCTCCGTCAAGGTCAGCCCGTTCGAGGTCTACCCGGCGAAGGGCCGAGCCACCGGCGGCGTGCGCGCGCACCGGTTCCTGCGCAACGAGGATGCCCTGATCCTCGCGTGGGTCGGTGTCGCGCCCGCATGGGCGACCGGATCGGCCGGTCAGCCGATCGAGCTGCCCGCGCTCGACCCGCGGCGTGACATGTCGGGGACTCCCCTCACCGCGCCGGTACACGCGGTCGGCTGAGCGTCCGCGCTGCGCGGACCATCGAGACGACGTTGTCAGGCACGCTCGGCCTCGAGCCGGCCGGCCGCGGTGCGAGCTCCGGCGGGCGTCGCTGCAGGGCGTTGCGCTCGACGACCGCGACGGCGATCAACGCCTGGGCGAGCACGTAGGTGCACATCACCCAGAAGTCGTGGTGGGGCAGGTGGAACGACGGCACGAACTCCTCGAGCGCGATGAGTCCGTCGGAGACGACGAAGACGACACCCCCGATGCCCGCGAGGCGCCCGACGCCGGTCGACAGGACCGCCATCGCGGTCAGGCAGCCGCCGTACACGGCGACGGGGATCAGCAGGTCACCCGCCCCCTCGGCGCACGCAGAGACCATGCCGACGAGCACCGCCACGTAGGGCAGCAGGAGAACCGGACGCCGGTGCAGAACCGACCGCCGTGCGTCCGGCGCGAACGCAACCACGAAGGCGACCTGCGCCAGCAGGAAGAACCCCACCATGACGAGGAACGCGGCGTCGTCCCCGACGAACGACGGCACCAGGTCCCCGAGCCACGAGAATCCGAGCGCGACCAGCACCCAGGTGACCAGGCGCCCGCGCGGCCATCGCGTCGACGCCACGAGTGCTCCGGCGAGCAGGGGCATCAGTGCCCACTGCCCCACCCGGGCCAGACCCTCCGCACCGACCCACTCGGCCGACAGCTGGACGAGCGCGACGGCCGCGAAGGCCGCAGCCCACGCGCGTGCGGCCCAGGACAACGTGCGCCCCACGACGACCTCCTCGACGCCGGACGACGTCGGCCGGCAGCAGCACGACGGGACATCGTCGTCCCGCCGCGCTCGATGTTAACCCGGCGGGGCCCGGTCGCAGTCACGGCCGTCCGGGTGAGCGGTCAGAGCTCGATCGCGTACAGCGTGCGGCTGTGGAAGACGGCGTATCCGAGGTTCGTGTACAGCCGGTGCGCACCCGACTGGTTGGCAGTGTCGACCCCCAGCTCGGCGTACTCGATGCCGTCAGCCTTGTAGGCGGTCATCGCCGCACTCAGCAACGCTCCTGCGAGGTGCCGGCCCCGCCAGGCGCGCCGCACCCCGAGCAGGTCGGTGTAGCCGGTGCTGTGGCCCGTGACCTCCCAGTCCTGCTCGTACCGCCCGGACATCAGGTACCCGGCGACCTCACCCGTCGCACCGTCGAGTGCCGCGAAGCTCCAGCTCGGCGCGAACATGCTCCGACCCTGCGTCCACTCCGCAGCGGTCCTCGGTTCACTCCCCCAGTGGTCGGCGAAGGCCTCGTTGTGCGCGAGCCTGATCTGGTCGTCGAGCTCCGCGGACCACGGGACGAGGCTGAGACCGTCCGGCGCCGGGACGTCGGGCAGGGCCACGTCGAGAGGACGCTTCATCTCGGCGTAGTACCGCGTCGGGGTGAAGCCGCCCGCGCCAAGCATGCGGATCGTCGTGAGCGCACCGTCGTCGCAGAAGACCGCGAGTCGCGCGGGCAGGTCCTTGCCGGACTCGGCGATCTTCTGTCGCCCGCGGCCCGCGGACCACCCGAGCAGCTCCCGCCCGATCCCCCGACCGCGCCACTGCGGGTCGACGCCGCCTTCCAGGAACGCCCGCACCACACGCGTGTCGCCGGGGGGCTGGTTCACCTGGGCGTAGGCGCGGATCCGGCCGTCGACGTCGATGCCTGCGAGCGTGTCGAGCTCGTGGTTCTTCCAGTCGCCGTCGAACCACTCGTCGACCTCTTCGAGCGAGGTCCGGTACGGCAGGTCGTCGGCCACCTCGACAGCAGCGACCGCGCGGGTGAGCTCTGGCACGTCGCTACGCGTCAGCGGTCGCCACGTCAGACCGCCGAGCCCGTCGAGCGACGGCAGCTCCGCCGGGGCGGCGGCACGGTCGACGATGGGCACGGAGCGTGCGTCGGCATCGGTCTCGGTGGGGGGCACGACCTCCACCCTCCCCTGTCTGAGGGGACCAGGCAACGGAAATGCCGGACCCTCGCCCTCAGGCGTCGATACGGCTGCGATCCAGTCCGTCGGCACCGGCGACGATGAAGTCCTTGCGCGGTGCGACGTCCGAGCCCATGAGCAGCTCGAAGATCTCCTCGGCCCGCTGCGCACCCTCGACCGTCACCCGGCGCAGCGTGCGGTGCTGCGGGTCCATCGTGGTCTCGGCCAGCTGGTCGGCGTCCATCTCACCCAGGCCCTTGTAGCGCTGGATGTCGTCCTTGTAGCGCTTGCCGGCCTTGTCGAGCCTCTTCAGCGTCGCCGCGAGCTCGGCCTCCGAGTACGTGTAGACGTACTCGTTCTTGCGCCCGCCGCCGCCGATCACCTCGATCCGGTGCAGCGGCGGCACGGCGGCGTACACCCGGCCGTCCTCGACGAGCGGTCGCATGTACCGGAACAGGAGCGTGAGCAGCAGGGTGCGGATGTGAGCGCCGTCGACGTCGGCGTCAGTCATCAGCACGATCTTGCCGTAGCGCGCCGCCTCCAGGTCGAACGTACGACCCGATCCGGCGCCGACCACCTGGATGATCGCGGCGCACTCGGCGTTCTTGAGCATGTCGCTCACGGACGCCTTCTGGACGTTGAGGATCTTGCCGCGGATCGGGAGCAACGCCTGGAAGTCCGAGCTGCGCGCCAGCTTGGCCGTACCGAGCGCGCTGTCACCCTCGACGATGAACAGCTCGCTGCGGCCCACGTCGTCCGAGCGGCAGTCGGCGAGCTTGGCCGGCAGCGAGCTCGTCTCGAGCGCGTTCTTGCGACGCGAGATCTCCTTCTGCTTGCGCGCCGACAGGCGCGCTCGCATCTCGCCGACGACCTTCTCCAGCAGCAGCGAGGACTGCGCCTTGTGGTCCCGCTTGGGCGAGGAGAAGATCGCGCCCAGCTCGGTGTCGATGACACGCGCGACGATCGCGCGCACCGGTCCTGTCCCCAGGACCTCCTTGGTCTGCCCCTCGAACTGCGGCTCGGCCAGGCGGACCGTCACCACCGCCGTCAGGCCGGCCATGACGTCTTCCTTGTCGATCCGCTCCGAGGTGTCCCGCGCCGAGATCTTCAGTCGACGCGCGTTGGCGTCCACCTGCTTGCGCAGCGTCCGCAGCAGACCGGCCTCGAACCCCGACAGGTGCGTCCCGCCCTTGGGCGTCGAGATGATGTTGACGAAGCTGCGCACCTCGGTGTCGTAGCCCGTACCCCAGCGCAGCGCCACGTCGACCTCGCACAGTCGCGACACCTCCTGCGCCGTCATGTGACCGCGGTCGTCCAGCACGGGCACCGTCTCGTGGAACGTGCCCGAGCCGGTGAGCCGCCACGTGTCCGTGACGGCGGGGTCGGGCGCCAGGTGCTCCGCGAAGTCGACGACACCACCACTGTGCAGGAATGTCTCCTCGTGCGGCCCGTCGGCGCCAGGGGTCCCTGCGATACCGCGCTCGTCGCGCACCATGAGCGTCAGCCCCGGCACCAGGAAGCTCGTCTGGCGTGCGCGCGTGACCAGCTCGTCGTAGGCGAACACGGCCGTCTTGGGGAAGATCTGCGGGTCCGCCCAGTACCGCACACGGGTCCCGGTCTTGGCGCGGGCGACCTTGGCGCCCAGCTCGAGCTCCGAACCGGACACGAAAGGCTCGAATGCCGAGTCCGGTCCGATGCCGGTGCGGTCGTCGAACGTTCCGGGCTCACCCCGGCGGAACGCCATCCGGTGCGTGCGACCGTTCCGGTCGACCTCGACGTCGAGCCGCGAGGACAGTGCGTTCACGACAGATGCGCCGACGCCGTGCAGACCACCTGATGCGCCGTACGAGCCTCCGCCGAACTTTCCCCCGGCATGGAGCTTCGTGTAGACGACCTCGACGCCCGTCAGGCCCGTCTTCGGTTCGACGTCGACGGGGACGCCACGACCGTTGTCGCGCACCTCGACCGACCCGTCACCGTGCAGGACGATGTCGATGCGGTCGCCGTAGCCCGCCAACGCCTCGTCCACCGAGTTGTCGATGATCTCCCACAGGCAGTGCATCAGACCGCGACTGTCCGTCGTCCCGATGTACATGCCCGGGCGCTTGCGCACCGCCTCGAGGCCCTCCAGCACGGACAGGTGCCGAGCCGTGTAGCCGGACTGGGGGGAGGTCGTGGTCACGGGGCGATCGTATCCGCCGACCCCGACAACCCCCGGATGCCATGCCGAGCGTGGGCTGCGCGGAGCGCCGTCGACACGCGGATCCGCCCCTCAATTGCCCTCGTGTTTCCCGCGGCCCGGCGAAATGTCTCGATTTGTTTCAGGACGGTCACAGTCGACTACGCGGTAAGCGAACCACCCCCTTCTGGTGCCATCAAACGGGGAACGGGATGGTTCTATTGATCTGTGACGGGGACCATGACGCAACCACTGACCGCGGCCGACCGCTGCGACCGCTGCGGCGCGCAGGCCTATGTCCGGGTGATTCTCCCGGTCGGGGAGCTGTTGTTCTGTGCGCACCACGCGCGCGAGCACGCCCCGAAGTTCGCCGAGCTGGCTACCCATGTGCAGGACGAGACCGATCGTCTGCTGGCCGAGCACGGTGCGGGAGCCGGCGCCGCGAGCTGATCGCCCAGGCACCGCAAAGATACCGGCGACGAGGCCCGGACCGTACTGGTCCGGGCCTCGTTTCGTCGTGCCCTCGCACGAGCGGCGGACGGTAGCCAGAGGCCGGTCGCGCACCGTCCAGACCACCGGACCGGGGACCTCGCCCACGGCGTCTGGTCCGTATCGTGGAGATCGGGGATCAACGACTCCGACGCGTTCACGGCGCTGTTCGTGCCAACGCCAACGCCGCCTCATTGCCGCGGCTGCACCGCACAGAGGACGAGGCCCGGACCGTGTGGTCCGGGCCTCGTTCTTGCGTTCGGTCCGCTGTCGCGCTGCCGCGACCGCGTTCGTCAGTCCAGGTAGTCCCTGAGCACCTGCGACCGCGACGGGTGGCGGAGCTTCGACATGGTCTTCGACTCGATCTGGCGGATCCGCTCGCGCGTGACTCCGTAGACCTTGCCGATCTCGTCGAGCGTCTTGGGCTGGCCATCGGTCAGGCCGAACCGCATGGACACGACACCGGCCTCGCGCTCGGAGAGCGTGTCGAGCACCTGGTGCAGCTGCTCCTGCAGGAGCGTGAAGCTGACAGCGTCAGCGGGGACGACAGCCTCGGAGTCCTCGATGAGGTCACCGAACTCGCTGTCACCGTCCTCGCCGAGCGGAGTGTGCAGCGAGATGGGTTCGCGGCCGTACTTCTGGACCTCGACAACCTTCTCGGGAGTCATGTCGAGCTCCTTGGCCAGCTCCTCCGGGGTGGGCTCGCGGCCCAGGTCCTGGAGCATCTGGCGCTGCACGCGCGCGAGCTTGTTGATGACCTCGACCATGTGCACGGGGATGCGGATCGTGCGCGCCTGGTCGGCCATGGCGCGAGTGATCGCCTGCCGGATCCACCACGTGGCGTAGGTCGAGAACTTGTAGCCCTTGGTGTAGTCGAACTTCTCGACCGCGCGGATCAGACCGAGGTTGCCCTCCTGGATCAGGTCCAGGAACAGCATGCCGCGGCCCGTGTAGCGCTTGGCCAGCGACACGACGAGCCGCAGGTTCGCCTCGAGCAGGTGGTTCTTGGCGCGCCGGCCGTCGTTCGCGATCCACTCGAGCTCGCGCTTGATCTTCGGCTCCATCGCGACGCCTGCGTTGAGCCGCTCGTCGGCGAACAGGCCCGCCTCGATCCGCTTGGCCAGGTCCACCTCCTGCTCGGCGTTCAGCAGCGCGACCTTGCCGATCTGCTTCAGGTAGTCCTTGACCGGGTCGGCGGTGGCGCCGGCGGTCACGACCTGCTGGGCCGGTGCGTCGTCGTCGTCGGCGTCGGAGTAGACGAAGCCGCTGTCCTCGGACTCCTCCTCCTTGGCCGCCGGCTTCTTGTCGCCGTCCTCGGACTCGTCGTCCTCGTCGGCGCCCGCCACGGCTTCGACGACCTCGGTCACCTCGGCGACGACGTCGACGACCTCGATGTCCTCGAGGTCGATCTCCTCACCATCGACGGGCACGTCCTCGGACGGCTCGCCCTTGGCCACGGGGGCTGCCTTGGCTGCGGGTGCGGCCTTGGCGCGCGTGGTCTTGGGCTTCGCGGCAGGTGCGCCGGCGGCGGGATCTGCTGCCGCGGTCGTGCGACGACGAGTCGTCGCCGTCGCGCCTTCCTCTGCGGCGACGACTGCCTTCGCGGTCGGTCGCGCCTTGGCGCTGGTGGCAGCGGCGACGCGAGCAGGCTTTGGAGCTGCCACGACGACCGGCTCAGCTACGCCGATGCCCGCCGTAGCGAGGCCGCGGACGACAGCGCGCAAGCGCTTGGCGTCCTGGACGTCTGCCTGCTCGCACGCGGTGCGCAGATCCTCGGCAGCAACCGTGCCGTGCGTGCGGCCGCGAAGAACGAGCTCCTGCAACGCAGGGTGCTCGAACTCACGCGGAAGTGCGGGGTGCGGGGTCTGGGACGACACGAACGACCTTTCGGCAACGCGACACCGGGAGGGGGCCGGGAGTCTAGATAGATATTGTACCGACCTCACGGACCTCTCGCCGTTCCCTGAGGCGCGACGGCACACCCGCCGAGGGCGGTTTTTGCGGGGATGCACGCTCACAACGAACGAGACGGCCCAGAGATTCCCGCAGGAGACATCGGGCGCGTCGCGTCCGTAGCGGTCAGCTGGGCTTCACCGTGAGGACGGGGCACGCTGCGTCGAACAAGACACGCTGCGCGTTCGCACCGAGGATGAGCTTGCCCACCGGGCTGCGCCGACGAAGGCCCAGGACGATGAGCTGCGCGTCCACCTGCTCTGCCGTCGCGATCAGGTCGTCCGCGACGTCACCGCTCTCCAGGAGCCGGACGTCGTGCTCGATCCCGACCTCGGCAAGGCGTGATCGGACCTCGTCGAGCTCGGCCTCCACGGCCGCACGTTCACTCTCCGGCTCCCCCGGACGCGCGCTCACCACCACGACGACGGGCGTCTGACGCCGTTGCGCCTCGTCGACCGCCGCATCGAGCGCAGCCCGACCTTCGGGGGTGGCCAGATACCCCACCACTATTCCCACTGGTCTCTCCCGTCCACGGCGACACGGCTCTCCGTGACCGTACCGGAGGCGGGCCTGCACCACGACCGCATCGTCGGACGTTCCGTTCCCGTCGCGGACCCGAGCTCAGCCCGATCGCCGCACCCAGCCCGGTGGGATGGCCGCGCCGAGCGCGTCGTCGAGGAGCGCGCCGAGCCGATAGCCGGCGTCGGCGTCGAGCGCTCCATCGAGCAGCAGACGAGCGCGCGCGCCGTCGCCGCGCCACCACGCCAGAAGAGCGAGGAGCGTCAGAGCCGGCGCCTGGGCGCCGGCTCGGCCGTGGGCAACCACACCTTCGAGCGCGCGGACGTGCGCCGTGGTCTCCGGTTCAGCCGGCGCCACGGCATGCTTCGGGTCGATGATCTTCGCCATCGCGGCGCCGAGCGCTGCATCGACGTCGTCGACTCCTGTGCCCACCGAGCGTTCTGCGAGATCGCCGGTGCCGGGCACGAGAGCGACGAGGACCGCGTCACGGACCTGGCGGTCGTCGAGACCCGCCTCGAGCCTCCCCCACGGCACTCGCGTGCCAGGATGCTCGGGAGCCGACATCCGCCGCACGACCTCGCGCCAGGCGACGACCGAGTCGAGCCGCCACGACGACACGGCCTCAGGACCACCCACCAAAGCCTCCTCACGACGGCTCTCCCATCGACGTCGGGCTCGTGCGACCGATCGCCGACGCTCGGCACCGGCAGACCGGATGCGGGCTATGTCCTCCCGGGAGTCGGCCACCGCAGAGCCGGCGAGCACCAGCTGCGCACCGATCTGCGTCGAGTCGAGATCGACAAGGGTCCGGCCACCGGGTGGGCAGCAGTCGTCCACGCAGTCGAGCGAGAGGTATCCGGTGGCAGTGACGACCCACACCGGGATGGCCCCGAGCGAGGGCTCGGCCGCATCGCGGAAGTGCTCCGCGGCCCGCTGCGCGTCACCGGTGCCAGGACGCGGATCGGCGTCCGTGTAGAGCACGACGACGGCATGCGTGGCCTCGTCACGGCCGAGGTACGCCAGCAGCCGGCGAGCGAGCGCGGGACCCTCCTTGGGGTCGGCGAGGTGGGGAAGGTCTACCCGCACGACCAGCCCTACTCGACCTCGCGGCGCCCGGAGGCTGACGGCGACAGCACTGTCACGCGGTCGGAACCCGAGGCGGTGCGGCACCAGCGCGAGCAGCTCGCGAGGTTCACTCATGCGGACTGTGGTGATCTCCATGGCCCTAGCCCACCGTCTCGCTGGCGTCGGCGGACGACCCGGGAGGGATCTGTGGGGAGAACGGCAAGGGTCCGGGGGTGTGGTCGCGTCGGCCGGTTCGAACCGGCCTCTGCGGTGCTCGGGCAGGCCGCATCGCCCGATAACCTGGCCACATGCCCCGCCGGTCGACGCCTCTTGCGCACGCAGCTGCACTCGCTGCAACGGCCGCGACCTTGCTGTGTGCGACGGGCTGCACCACGAGCACCCCGAGTGCCCCGGCTTCCACGGGACCGACAACAGTCGTCGCGTCGCCCAGCCCGACGGAGTCGCTTCTCCCGGGGACGGAGAGCACCCACTCCGCCGTCGGAGAGGTGGTCGAGGGGTTTCCCGCCGACCTGATCCCGGTGCCCGCCGGTGCCGAGGTGCTCGTGTCGTCGGCGGAACCGGTGGTGGGCACCGACCTCACCGCGGTGAGCCTGAACCTGAGTTCCGACCAGGACTCCGCAGGCCTGCTCGCCGCCGTCAGTGCGCCCCTCGTCGCGGCGGGTTTCGTCGCCGGTACACCCCCGGTGGTCGAGCCAGCCCTCGCAGCACAGGCCACCTTCTCGCGCGGCGACGGCTCCGAGCTGCTCGTGGTCGGCATCCTCGATCGGGACGGCGCCCGCACGATGACCCTCGGTGGGCGCGTGAGGACGGCATCGCCGTAGGCTGCCCGGCGTGACTCCCCCGACCCAGGCCTCCGCTCTCGTCGACGTCGAGGACGTCCGCGCCCGTGTCGATGCGGTCCTGTCGCGTCACGTCGCCCAGCTGCGCGTCGTCCTGGCCGAGGCGAGCAGCGACTCCGACCGCCTGGCGGACGCCGTCGCACAGATGCTGTCCGGCGGAAAGCGACTGCGTGCCGCGTTCTGCTACTGGTCGTGGCGTGCACACGGAGGCCAGTCCGGCGGCCCTGAGGCCGACGCCGTCATCCAGGTGGGGGCCGCGCTCGAGCTGTTCCAGGCGGCCGCCCTGTTCCACGACGACGTCATGGACGACTCCGACACCAGACGCGGCTTCCCGGCGGCCCACCGCGCCTTCGCGCGCCTGCACGCCGAGCAGGGCCTGACCGGCGACGCCGAACGGTTCGGGGCGTCCGCAGCAATCCTCCTGGGTGACCTGACGCTCGTGGGCAGCGAGCAGGAGTTCGCGGGCGCGCTGGTAGACCAGCCCGGACCCCGGGCCGCGAAAGCGCGGGCGGTGTTCGACCTGATGCGCACGGAGGTGACGGTCGGCCAGTACCTCGACGTGCTCGCGCAGGCGCTCCCGTGGGGCGACGCCCCGGAGGCCGACGAGGTCCGTGCCCGAGAGGTCATCCGTGCGAAGGCCGCTCGGTACAGCGTCGAGCACCCGATCACGCTCGGCGCGGCCCTCGCCGACGCGGACGAGCGGGACCTCGCGGCGTGCCGGGCTCTCGGACTACCCCTCGGCGAGGCGTACCAGCTACGGGACGACCTGCTCGGCGTGTTCGGCGACCCGATCACGACCGGCAAGCCCTCGGGTGACGACCTGCGCGAGGGGAAGCGGACCGTCCTCGCGGCGCGCGCTGTGGCGCGGGCGCGAGCCGTCGGTGACCAGGAGACCGTCACGCTCCTGCGCACCCGCCTTGGAGACCGGACCCTCACCGACACCGACGTCACCCAGCTGGCAGACGCGATCAAGGCCACCGGGGCGCCGGAGGACATCGAGGCGCTGATCGACCAGCTCGCGGGCACCGCGTTCACGCTCATCGACGCGCGCAGCTGGCCCGATCCGGCGCGAAGCCAGCTGGTCGGGCTGGCCCACGCGGCCGTAGACCGACGCGCCTGAGGCCCGTCGGCCGCCGCTCACCAACACAGCGGTAGACCGACGCGCCTCAGGCCCGTCGGCCCCGCCGTTCACCAACAAGCCGGAGAACGCGGGCTTCGAGCTGTCAGAGCTCGGCCGCGGCCAGTCGTCGGATCTCGGTCTTGCGCCCCGACCTGAGTGCGTCGATCGGCGTCCCGGGCAACGAGTCCTGTTCCGTGAACAGCCACTCGATCGCTTGCTCGTCGGAGAACCCGGCGTCGGACAGGACGGTCAGCGTGCCCTGGAGCGACGCGAGGACGGTCCACGGCTCGTGCGCGTCAGGCTGCGTGGGCTGCGCGGGATTCGCCAGGTGCCCGGGCACGAGGAACAGCGCGGGGATCGAGAACACGCGGGGATCGCCACGGCGGGCGCCGACGACTCGACGTTCCTGGACGATCCGGCGGACCTTGGAGGGATCGGTGCCGAGGCGCGCGGCGACGTCGGGGACGGTGAGCCACTCACCGACGAGGAGGTCGAGGGCGTCTGTTGATGCGTTCACCCGACCAGAGTACGCATCCGGGAATTACACCCTGGCAATTCACGCGCGCGCTTTCCAGGCGGGATTCGGTGGGCTACCGTCATTTTCTGTCACTCCTGTCACTCAGGAAACTTTCGTTAACTTCTGTCACACGAGGTGCCCTCCATGTCCCAGTCCGCTGCAGCCCGCTCCGTCGGGCTCCGCCGCGCCGCCACCAGTACGGGCGCGCTCGCGCTGGTCGCGGCTGCAGCGACGGCCACGGCTGGAGCCGCCAGTGCCGACCAGCAGTACACGGTCCGGTCTGGCGACACCGTCAGCCACATCGCGACCCGTAACGGCAGCACGGTGAGTGCCATCGCCCGTGCGAACGCGCTGGCGGACGTCTCCCGCATCCGCATCGGCCAGGTCCTCACCATCCCGACGGGTGCGGCCGCCAGCTCGCAGCCGGTCGCCGCGGCCGCTGCGCCGGTTGTCGTTGCGCAGCCCGTGGGCTACAGCGTGGTGTCGGGCGACACCGTCGGCCGTATCGCGGCGAAGTACGGCACGACCGTTCGGTCGATCGTCGAGGCGAACGGTCTGAACGCGCGTGCGACGATCCGCATCGGACAGTCGCTGACCATTCCCGGCGCGGCTGCGGCACAGGCTCCGGTCGCCGTCGCGGCACCAGCCGCCGCCAGCTCGACCGCCTACGTGGTTCGGTCCGGGGACACCGTGTCGTCGGTCGCGAAGAAGATCGGTTCCTCGATCGACGCGATCGTCGCGGCCAACGGTCTCGACGCGCGCGCCCGGATACGCATCGGGCAGACGCTCACCGTCCCTGTGGCCGCGACAGCGCCGACGTCGGCCGGCGTCGGCAACACCTTCGCGGGCCGCACGTACTCGGACCCGGTCGTCGCCGCGGCCAACGCGAACCTGGCGACGTTGAGCGGCACGGCAACGCCGTCCAAGGCGCAGATGCAGGCCAAGATCGCCGCCGCAGCCACCGCCATGGGTGTCGATCCCGCGCTCGCCCAGGCTGTTGCGTTCCAGGAGTCGGGCTTCAACCACGCGGTCGTCTCGCCGGCGAACGCCATCGGGGCCATGCAGGTCATCCCGAGCTCCGGCGTCTGGGCGTCCGAGCTCGTCGGCCGCCAGCTGAACCTCGTCGACCCTGACGACAACGTCGTCGCCGGCGTCGCCATCCTGCGCTCGCTCGTCAACAGCGCGCCCGACCTGCCGACGGCGATCGCCGGTTACTACCAGGGCGCGACGTCCGTGAAGCGCAATGGCATGTTCGCCGACACGCGTCGGTACGTCGCGAACGTGCAGACCCACATGACGCGCTTCCGCTGAGAGCGGGACCTTCGCCCGTAGACTCCTGCGCGTGGGAGCAACCGTCATCGATCCGCTCGTCGGCCGCCTGGTCGACAGTCGGTACGAAGTCGTGTCCCGCATCGCCCGTGGCGGCATGGCCACCGTGTACCTCGCGGTCGACCGACGCCTCGACCGGGACGTCGCGCTCAAGGTCATGCACGCGCACCTGGCCGAAGGCGCGTCCGGCTCCGACTTCGTGGCTCGTTTCCGTCGTGAGGCGCGCACCGCTGCGCGACTGACGCACCCTGGCCTCGTCGCCGTGTACGACCAGGGCGTCGACGGCGAGACCAGCTACCTGACGATGGAGTACATCGACGGCTCGAACCTGCGCCGCTACCTCGGAGAGCGCGGCGCCCTCACGGTGGGCGACGCGCTTCGGATCGGCGAGAGCGTCCTGGACGCGCTCGCGACCGCACACCGCGGCGAGCTCGTGCACCGAGACATCAAGCCCGAGAACGTCCTGCTCGCCACCGACGGACGGGTCAAGCTCGCCGACTTCGGCCTGGCGCGTGCCGTCACCGAGGTCACCGCGACCACCACCGGAACCGTCCTGGGCACCGTTGCCTACCTGGCGCCCGAGCTCGTCACACGGGGCCTCAGCGACGCGCGGACCGACGTCTACGCCTGCGGCATCTTGCTGTTCGAGATGCTGACCGGGCGCCAGCCGTTCACGGGCGAGACACCGATCCAGGTCGCATTCCAGCACGTCAACAACGACATCCCTGCACCCTCGGAGCTCGTCAGCTGGCTGCCCATCGAGATCGACGACGTGGTTCGTTCCCTCGCCGCACGCGACCCGTCCGACCGCCCTCTCGACGCGGGCGCAGCCCTCACCCTCTTGCGCCGCACGCGCCTCGCACTGGACGAGGACACGCTCGCACGTCGCGCCGACGTCCCGCCCTCGATCGTCCTACCTGCAGCGACCGACCCCGACGAGACCGACCTCGGCCCGGAGCAGACACCGGCCGTCGACGGCGGGGCCGAGAGCACGTCCGGCGAGCTCGTCGTCGCTGACCAGGCAGAGACCACGCGGCTGGAGCCGGATGCGCGTGGTGCGACCGTCGCCCTCCCGATCGGTCTGGGGGTCAGCGCGGCGGAGCTCGCGTCCGGCGGGGTGCCGCCGCAGGCTCGGAAGCGACACCCGCTCCGCTGGATCGTCGTCATCGGTGTGCTCGCCGCCCTCGTCGGCGGCGGCCTGTGGTGGTACGGCGAGTACGGTCCGGGCGCGTACACGACAGTCCCGACGATCGTCCGGCAGGACGAGGCGCACGCGACCCAGATCCTCGAGACCGCCGGTCTGGTCCCCAAGCCCACCAAGGACTTCAGCTCGACGGCCCCGGTGAACGAGGTCTTCTCGACGGAGCCCGGAGAAGGCAGCCGGATCCGCAAGGGTGCGGCAGTCGCGTTCGTCGTCTCCAAGGGTCCTGACCTGGTCGTCACCCCGGGCGGGGTCGTCGGGGGGTGGCAGGCCGACTCGGAGAAGGTCCTCAAGGACGCAGGCCTCGCCGTGGCCTACACGGACCCAGCCAACGACGACGCGGTCAGCGTGGGGAAGGTGGTCAGCGCCAAGCTGCCGGACGGGTCAGACCTCGTCCCTGACGCGCAGATCGCCCGGAACACGCTCGTCACGCTCACGATCTCGGACGGTCCTGCAGAGGTGACCATCACCTCGGTCGTGAACCTGACGGTCGAGGACGCCACCAAGCTGGTCGCGGCGGACGCCCTGACGCTCGCACCCACCGAGGTGTTCAGCGACAGCGTGCCGAGCGGGCTGATCATCGACCAGTCCCCCGCGTCCGGTTCCCCGGGCCACCGGACCGACACGATCTCCGTGAACGTCTCGAAGGGCCCGGAGCTGTTCCCGGTCCCGGACGTGAACCACCAGGGTGTGGAGGCGGCGACGAAGGCCCTCACCGATGCCGGCTTCGAGGTCAAGACGAAGAAGGCGACCGCGTACTTCGGTCTGGGGTTCGTCGTCGGTCAGAACCCTGCCGGTGGCGAGATGGCCCCCAAGGGCGCGGTCGTCACGCTGTCGATCACGTAGCGCGACGCCGTCCATCACCTGGCGCGCGGCGGGGACTGCGCCCCGAGACGCGCCAGGTGACGAACTCAGCCGGCTGCCCGCAGGAGCTCGACCACCTGGAACGCCATCTCCAGGGACTGCTGGTGGTTCAGGCGCGGGTCGACGAGCGTCTCGTAACGTCGGGCGAGGCCTTCGTCGTCGATCTCCTCGGTGCCCCCGAGGACCTCGGTCACGTCATCTCCGGTGAGCTCGATGTGCAGCCCGCCAGGGACGGTCCCCAGGGCGCGGTGCACCTCGAAGAAGCCGGCGACCTCGTCCATGACATCGGAGAACCGGCGCGTCTTGTACCCGCTCGCGGACGTGATCCCGTTGCCGTGCATCGGGTCGCACACCCAGGTGACGGGGCGACCGTCGGCGGTCACCTTCTCGACGAGCGCGGGGAGCAGGTCGCGGACCTTGCCGGCGCCCATGCGCGTGATGAAGGTGATGCGCCCAGCCTCACCGCTCGGGTTCAGCTTGTCGATGAGTGCCAGGGCGTCGTCACCGGTCGTCGTGGGTCCGAGCTTGATGCCCAGCGGGTTCTGCACGCGCGAGAAGTAGTCGACGTGCGCTCCGTCCAGCTGGCGCGTCCGCTCCCCGATCCAGACGAAGTGCCCGGAACAGTCGTACGGCAGACCGGTGCGCGAGTCGATCCGGGTGAGGGGTCGCTCGTAGTCGAGCAGTAGGCCCTCGTGGCTCGAGAAGAACTCGACCGTGCGCAACGCGTCGAAGTCCGCACCGCACGCCGCCATGAAGCGGATGGCGCGGTCGATCTCCGCGGCGATCTCCTCGTAGCGGGAGTACGCGGGGTTCGCCATGAAACCCCGGTTCCACTCGTGGACGCGCAGCAGCGACGCGAAGCCACCCGTGGTGAACGCACGGATGAGGTTCAGCGTCGACGAGGACGTGTGGTACGCCTCGAGCAACCGCTGCGGGTCCGGCGTGCGCGCCTCAGGGGTGAACGCGAAGCCGTTGATGATGTCGCCCCGGAAGGCGGGGAGCGTGACGCCGTCACGGGTCTCGGAGTCCGACGAGCGAGGCTTGGCGTACTGCCCGGCCATCCGACCCATCTTGATGACGGGGAGGCTCGCGCCGTAGGTCAGGACGACAGCCATCTGCAGAATCGTCTTGATCTTGTTGCGGATGTTGTCGGCCGTAGCCTCGTTGAAGGTCTCGGCGCAGTCGCCGCCCTGCAGCAGGAACGCCTCGCCTCGGCCGGCAGCGGCCAGCTGGGAGCGAAGAGCGTCCGCCTCGCCCGCGAACACCAGCGGCGGGACGGTGGCGAGCTTCGCCGTGACTGCCTCGAGAGCTGCGGCGTCAGGCCACTGGGGCTGCTGCACCGGTGACATGGAGCGCCACGTGTCGAGCCCCGCAACGACCTGCGGGTCAGGGTCGACGGTCATGCGTGGCTCGCCGGGACAAGGTCCTGCCCGATGTCCGAGAGCAGCTCGCCGAACCAGGGCTGCGACACGTCGAACGCCTTCCCCCCCGCGATGCGCGGGAACTCGATCGCGCGCAGCACGTCGCCCTGCTCCTCGTCGTGCCCGATCACGCCAGACTCGCCCCGCAGTGCGCACTCGACGGCCAGGTCCGTCATGGACTTGATGAGGCGCAGGTCCTCGGCGTTCGCGGCGGCAGCGCGCGAGTAGTAGCCGGACTTCTGCACCATGACCTTCTCGGCGCCCAGCTTCTCGGCGAACTGCTTGGCGAACCACTGCCCCGGGTTGATCGTGTCCAGGCGCACGTGCCCGAACGCATCACGCAGCACCTCGGTCCCGGCGGACTCCAGCTGCTCCACGATCTCGTGCATGCCGGCACCCTCGGACAGGAAGATGTTGACGTTCCCCTGCGTGTCCATGACCTGCTTGAGGCGCTTGGCCTCGGCATCGATGTCGAGCGCCAGCTCGGGCAGGAAGACGGCGTGGATGTCCCAGCGCTCACGCGTCAGACCGATCCCCGGGACCCACTCCTGCGCGTCCAGCCACTTGCGGTAGTCAGCGGCTGCGGCGGCCGTGAGCCACCCGCAGTGCCGGCCCATCACCTCGTGCACGATGAGCATGCGCGGGCCCGAGCGGTGCTCGCCGATGATGTTCGCCGCGAAGCCGGCGGCCTCCTCGGCCGCGGTCCAGGCGCCCAGCGACTGCTTGATGGGCACCACGTCGTTGTCGATCGTCTTGGGCAGGCCGACGACCGTCAGCTCGTAGCCGTTGTCGTGCAGGTAGGCCGCCAGGTCGGCCGCGGTGGTGTTCGTGTCGTCGCCGCCGATGGTGTGCAGCACGTCGACGCCGTCAGCCTTGAGCCGCTCTGCCGCAACCTTCAGCGGGTCCTCGCCCTCCTTCACCAGACCGCGCTTCACGCAGTCCGCGGCGTTGGTGAGCTTCACCCGCGAGTTGCCGATAGGCGAGCCGCCGAACTTGTGCAGGATGCCGGCCTTCGCGCGCACCTCGTCGTCGATGACGATCTTGTCGCCGCGAAGCAGACCGTAGTAGCCGTGCTCGTACGCGATGATCTCGATGTCGGGCGCGACATCCGTGTAGCGCTCGATCAGCCCGCCCACTGCGGACGACAGGCACGGAGCGAAGCCGCCTGCGGTGAGGAGAGCGACGCGACGAACCGACATGAGACACACCTCTCGTTGGTACCTGTGGCGCAGCTCCCCGCAGGGATCGCCAGGACGACGCCCACGCGGGCGCACGGACGGCTCGACGCCGACCGGGTCATCCTACTGACGTGTCGGACTCGCCCTCGGGCGGGACCGGAACCTGGACGTCGGGGACGGGGCGGCCCCCCGGTGCGGAGGGCAGGTGGTCGGCGGCGTCGCCTGCAACCGCCGGATGCCCCGTCGCGATGCGGGCCTTCTGCGTCGCCGCGTACACGTCGACGTACTCCTGCCCGGACAGCGCCATGATCGCGTACATGATCTCGTCCGTGACCGAACGCAGGATGAACCGGTCGTTCTCCATGCCCTGGTAGCGGCTGAAGTCGAGCGGCTCCCCCACGACGATCCCGATGCGCATCACCTTGGGGATACGGCGGCCAGGCGGCTGCGCGACGTCGGTACCGACCATCGCGATCGGGACGACCGGAGCGCCGGACTCCAGGGCGAGGCGCGCGATACCGGTCTTTCCCCGGTAGAGGCGGCCGTCCGGACTGCGTGTGCCCTCGGGATAGATACCGAACAGGTCCCCTTCGCTGAGGCGGCGCAGGCCGGTACGCAGTGCCGCCTCGCTTGCCTTGCCGCCACCACGGTCGACGGGGATCGTGCCGACACCGCGCATGAACCCCGCGGTGAGGCGGCCCTTGATGCCCGCACCCGTGAAGTACTCCTGCTTGCCGATGAAGACCAGCTCACGGTCGAGGACCAGCGGGAGGAAGAACGAGTCGATGACCGCCAGGTGGTTGCTCGCGAGGATCGCAGCGCCCTCCTCGGGCACGTTCTCGACGCCGCGCACCCACGGGCGGTAGACCAGGTGCAGCAGCGGACCGACGAACACCCGCTTCATCAACCAGTAGAACAACGGTTCACCTCTCGACCCGACCCACGGACTGTGCGCTCACTCGAGCCAGAGCTCGCACGTGCTGACCTCCACGTGCCACGCCGACCGCTGGGGACGACTCTAGAGTGCTCTCATGGCACCTCGCCCCGACGACCCTGACGACGGAGTCCCTCCGCAGGGCGCCGACGTCCCCGACGGGACCGATCCACCGTCCGACGAGGACGTCTGGAACGGCATCGTGGCACGGCTCTCCGACGTCGGCGGCTCGGACGGGACGGCACCTGCCGAGCCGGAGGACGTCTCGCCGCTCGACTTCCCTGTGGCGCCGTGGGTCGCAGAGAGCCGCGTGGTGCGTCCGGCACGGGACGACTCCGGACGCGACTGGGACGCGACCGCCCAGTTCGACGAGGCCGAGGCGACCGTGGACGCCGAGGAGCACTTCGTCCCCCCGGATCCGGGACCCGTCCTGGGCGGGGACCCGCTGCTGACGATGGCGTGGTTCGCCGCAGCCGGCATGCCGATCTTCCTGCTGATCGTGCTCATCGCCTGGCCACAGGCGCCACCGGCGCTGGTTCAGGCGGCCGGCGTCGTCTTCGTCCTGGGAGTCGGGGTGCTGCTCTGGCGCATGCCGAACCGACGGGATCCTGAGGACGACGACACGGGCGCCATCGTCTGACGTCGCCCGTACCTCAGACGCGCGCAAGATCCGCAGCGCCGACCAAGCCTGCGTCGTTGCCCATCGAAGCCACGACGAGCGCGGCCTCCGGCCGGTGGCCGCGAGCGGAGAGCTGCTCGGCGAACCCTCGACGGGCCGGAACCAGCAGGAGGTCCCCCGCGGCGGCCACGCCGCCACCGACGACGATCAGCGCCGGGTCGAGCAGCGCGGTCGCCGACGCCGCGCCCTCGCCGACCCATCTGCCGAGCTCGGCGAGCAGCTCGACCGCCAGCGGGTCGCCTTCCTGGGCAGCCTGGGTGACGTGCGGACCGATGAGTCGGTCCACGTCGCCGCCCGCGAGCTCGAGCAACCGGGTCGCCCGGTCGGGATCGATGATGACGGTCGCCTGGGCGTCACGCACGAGCGCACTCCCGGAGGCGTACTGCTCCCAGCAGCCCTCGTGCCCGCAGCCGCAGTAGTGCCCGCCGGGCACGACGCGCATGTGGCCGATCTCGGCAGCAACGCCCCAGGCGCCGCGCACGAGCTTGCCGTCGGTGACGATGGCACCCCCGAGGCCGGTACCGACGGTGAGCATCAGCATGTCGTCGACGTCGCGACCGGCGCCGAACCGGAACTCCGCCCACCCGGCGGCGTTCGCGTCGTTCTCCACGACGATCCGGACGTCATCACGCACGAGGGCGGCGACCCGGTCTCGCAGCGGGTAGTCACGCCACGCGATGTTGGGAGCGAAGAGCACGGAGGAACGGTCGGCCGAGACGAATCCGGCTGCCGCCAGACCCATCGCGTCGACCTCGAACGACTGGCTGAGCTCGGCATACACGTCCGCGATGGCCTTGTCGATGCCCGCAGCGTCGTCAGGTGACGTGTCGCGTCGGGTCTGCGCGAGGATCACGCCGTCGTCGTCGACCACGCCGGCGGCGATCTTCGTCCCACCGATGTCCACACCAATGGCGTGCATGTTTCCGTATGCTCCTACGCGCTCGTACTGTGCTCGCTACCGTCCGGTGCGGTGCCCCACGCTAGCCGCCCGCACGCGGTCGGCGCGCACACGTCCGACCGATGTCCGCTACGGCGACGCGAGCGTACCCAACCTGCCCGGACGACTCCCGAGCGTCCCGTATCCTCATCGCACACTTCGCCACTGTCACTGGAGCCAGCATGGACGAGTTCCACACTCCCCTGCGTATCGAGGTCGAACCCTCGAACAACCTGAACGACCTTCTCGCCGAGCGCGTCGCGGCAACGCCCGACCGTGTGGTCGTCGAGCACAAGGCGCAGCGGGGCGGTCCCTGGATCCCGCTCACGGCGCAGGAGTTCGACGCCGAGATCGTCGCAGTCGCCAAGGGCCTGGTCGCCCGTGGGATCGAGCCCGGCGACCGCGTCGGGATCATGTCGCACACCCGCTACGAGTGGTCGCTGCTCGACTGGGCGGTGTGGGCCGTCGGCGCCGTGCCCGTGCCGCTGTACGAGACGTCGTCGTCCGAGCAGGTCCTGTGGATCCTGACCGACGCCGACGTCTCCGTCCTGATCGTCGAGACCGCTGCACACGCGGCCACGGTCGAGGAGGTCCGGGCGGACGCCCCGACGCTGCGCGAGGTCCTGCAGCTCGACGACGGGGCGATCGAGACCATCCTTGCCGGCGGCGAGTCCGTCTCCGACGAGGAGGTCGCCAGACGCCGCGGCCTCGCCGTGCTGTCCGACATCGCCACGGTGATCTACACCTCGGGCACGACAGGTCGGCCCAAGGGCGTGGAGCTGACGCACGGCAACTTCTACGAGCTCACGGTCAACGCCGTCGCCGAGCTGAACGAGGTCGTCGGCTACCCCGGCGCCCGGACGCTGCTCTTCATGCCGCTGGCCCACGTGTTCGCCCGGTTCATCGAGGTCCTCTGCATCCCCGCCGGTGCGGTTCTCGGCCACACACCGGACACGACCACGCTCATCGAGGACCTCGCGTCCTTCAAGCCGACGTTCATCCTTGCCGTGCCCCGGGTGTTCGAGAAGGTGTACAACTCGGCCGAGCAGAAGGCCGCGCAGGGCGGGAAGAGCGCGATCTTCCAGCGCGCCGCGAAGACCTCGATCGTCTACTCCCGTGCGCTGGACACCCCGCAGGGGCCGAGCCTGTGGCTGAAGCTCCAGCACAAGGTCGCCGACGTCTTGGTGCTCAAGCGCTTGCGCGCGGCCCTGGGCGGCAACGCGCGCTTCGCGATCTCGGGCGGAGCCCCGCTCGGCGAGCGCCTCGGCCACTTCTACCGCGGCCTCGGGCTGAACGTCCTGGAGGGCTACGGCCTGACAGAGACGACGGCACCGGCCACGGTGAACCGTCCGGGCAAGGGCACCAAGATCGGCACGGTCGGCATCCCGTTGCCGGGCACGACTGTGCGCATCGCTGCCGACGGCGAGATCGAGGTCAAGGGCATCCCCGTGTTCCGCGGGTACCACGCCAACGACATCGCGACGCAGGAGTCGCTCGAGAACGGCTGGTTCCGTACGGGCGACCTGGGCTCGCTCGACGACGAGGGATACCTGCGGATCACCGGCCGGAAGAAGGAGATCATCGTGACGGCGGGCGGCAAGAACGTCGCTCCCGCCGTGCTCGAGGACCGCCTCAGGGCGCACCCCCTCATCAGCCAGGTCGTCGTGGTCGGCGACCAGCGACCGTTCATCGGCGCGCTGATCACCCTCGACCCCGAGGGCGTTCCCGGTTGGCTGGCGGCACACGGCAAGCCCGAGATGAGCGTCGCCGACGCGGCCACCGACCCGGACGTGCTGGAGTCGCTCGACCACGCCGTCGAGAAGGCCAACAAGGCCGTCTCCCGCGCCGAGTCGGTGCGCAAGTACCGGATCCTCAGCCAGGACCTCACGATCGCGAACGGCTACCTGACGCCCAAGCTGAGCATCCGTCGCGCTCAGGTGCTCAAGGACTTCGCCGGAGAGGTAGACGCTCTGTACGCGTCGCCCGCGGGCGACTGAGCGTCAGATCGCCTGCACCATCCTCAGGGGTGGCACCAGACCGCAGGCTGCGAGCACCTCGATCGCCTTCTGCTCGCCGGCGTCGAGCGGCGATGGCGAGCGCGAGCGCACGGGGATGGTCAGGAACGTCACCACGCAGTCGGCGCACCCGGCGCCGCGCTCGGTACAGGTGTCGCAGTCGATGATCATGGTTCGGACGCTAGCGATCACCACCGACAGCCGGTCTCAGAGGCGCTGCAGGCGCGCGACCAGCGTGCTCGACGGGACGACCCAGGCACCGGCCGCCTCGACGTCCCGCACGACCTCCTGGTCGCTCGTGACGACGACGAGGACCCGGCCCGGCGGCTCGGCGTGCACGAGCCTGCGGATCAGGTCGTCAGCGATCTCTCCGACCGCGAACAGGACCCGGACCCCTCGGGCCTGCACGCCGGTCGCGCCCTGGCCTTCCTGCCCGTCGAAGCACACGGTCACCTCGGCGCCCGTGCGGGCCGCGACGCCGCCCAGCCCTTCGACGAGGCGGCGTCGCTGCTCAGCGAGCGTGAGGTCCCCGAAACCGCTCTTCGAGACGTTGTAGCCGTCGACGAGCAGGTGCGCCCACGGCTGGCGGAGCAGCTCGTCGAGCAGGGCGGGATCGTCGACCGTGCGTCCGCGTGAGCCGGGTCGCGCAGGCACGGGGCTCCCGGCGGCGGGCCCGACGAGATCGGCGGGCCGCTCCCCCGCGGGTGGCAGCGCGAGCTCCGAGCGCAAGCCGCTCGCGGCGTCGACGATGGTGTCGAGGAGCAGCCGCACTCGCGCGTCGGCGAGCTTGCGGGCGGCACGGAGCTCGGCGCGCGCGGCAGTGCGTTCCGCTGCTGACGCACGCCGTTCGTCGAGCGCCGACTGCATGGCTTCGGCGGCACGGGACTGCGCGAGCTCGGCGGCGTCGAGGAGCCCTCGAGCCTCCTCCGCCGCCTTGCGTCCCTCGCTGCGGGCGCGGTCAGCGTCGGATCGCAGCCGGCGCAGCTCACGCTGCAGAGCAGTCAGCTGCTCCTGCGCAGCCCGGGCCTCCTGAGTCGCTACCGCCAGCTCGGCGCGCAGATGCTCCATGTCGGCCTGCGACCGGACCACGCTCGCGCGCAGCCGTCCGACCTCACCGTCATCCGGTGACGCCGTCGCGAGCGGCACGAGCGTCCGCCAGGCGGTCACACCCAGGAGCCAGGCACCCGCTGCGGCCTGCACCGAGGGCTCCGGTTCGGCGTCGACGACGTCGGCGGCGAGCTCCGGGTTCGTCTGCGCCCACACCCGGGCGACACTGCTCCGGAAACCGTCCTCCTGCACGAGAGCGTTCCACAGGGGGCCAGCGCCGGCGGATGCCCGGCGGCGCGGCGCGAACCGGTGCACCGACCGCAGCGACGACGGGACCTCGACGGTCTCGAACGTGCCGAGCGCGTCCGAGGCCGCCTGCACGAGCACCGAGCGTACGGCGGGCGGCACGTCGGCCCGGTCGTCGGGGACGATCGCGGCGTCCTCGCGGTCGGTGCCCGTCATCCCAGCACCCTAGGCGGCCTGCCACTCACCGGTGCGGCGCACGAGCCGTGTCGGTGACCGTCTGTAGCGTCCGCACCATGTCGTCCGCCCGCCGCCTGCGCCCCGTGTGGGCGGATGCGACCCCGGAACCCGGAGCGACACCCCACCAGCCCACCCTGGACGACCTCGGCACACCGTTGTCGGACGTCACGTTCGTCGTGGTCGACCTGGAGACGACCGGCGGTACGCCTGCGGACTGCGCGATCACCGAGATCGGTGCCGTCAAGGTGCGCGGCGGCGAGGTGCTCGGCGAGTTCCAGACCCTCGTCGACCCCGGCGGACCGGTTCCTCCGTTCATCCAGGTGCTCACGGGCATCACGACGACGATGCTCATCGGTGCGCCGCCGATCGAGGAGGTTCTCCCGAGCTTTCTGGAGTTCTCCCGCGGCACCGTGCTGGTCGCACACAACGCACCGTTCGACATCGGTTTCCTCAAGGCCGCGGCCGCACGCACGGGACACGCCTGGCCCGGCAACAAGGTGCTCGACACCGTTCGGCTCGCACGCCGGGTCGTCACGCGCGACGAGGTCCCGAACCACAAGCTGTCGTCGCTCGCCGCGCTGTTCCACGCGACCGTGACGCCCAACCACCGGGCTCTCGCCGACGCCCAGGCGACGGTCGACGTCCTGCATGCCCTCCTGGGCAGGCTCGCCCCGCTGGGGATCACACACCTTGAGGACCTCGCCACAGCGACGGACCCTGTGCCCGAGGACGTGCGTCGCAAACGCACCCTCGCCGACGGCTTGCCGGACGGCCCGGGCGTCTACCTGTTCCGCGGACCGGGCGACGAGGTGCTGTACGTCGGAACGTCGACGACCTCGTTGCGCAAGCGGGTGCGCAGCTACTTCACCTCGGCGGAGAAGCGCGGCCGGATGATCGAGATGGTGCGCATCGCGCACCGGGTCGACCCCATCTCGTGTGCCACACCGCTGGAGGCTCGCGTGCGCGAGCTGCGCCTCATCGCCGCACACTCCCCGAGGTACAACAGGCGATCTCGGTTTCCCGAGCGCATGCCCTGGGTGCGCCTGACCGCTGAGCCCTACCCGCGCCTGTCGGTGGTGCGTGAGGTCAAGGCCGGCGACGGCGCGACGTACATCGGCCCGTTCGCGTCCGCCACCACCGCACAGCTCGCCCTCGAGGCGCTGCACGAGACCTTCCCGATCCGACAGTGCACCCGGCGCCTCCCGGTCGTGGCCCCCGCCGGCGCGTCCGCGTGCGTGCTGGCGGAGATGGGTCGGTGCAGCGCGCCCTGCGTCGGTGACGCCCCGGAGTACGCGGGGGTGGTCGAGGCGGTACGGCACGCGATGCTCGACAACGCCGACCCTGTCGTCGGCGCGCACGCCCACCGCATCGACGCCCTGGTCGACCAGGAGCGCTTCGAGGAGGCTGCCACGGTGCGGGACAGGTTGGGCGCCTTCCTGCGGGGAGCGGCTCGTGCACAGCGTTTCGCACCGCTCGCGGCCTGCTCCGAGCTGGTCGCGGCTCGCAGGACGGACGACGGTGGGTGGGAGCTCGTCCTCGTGCGGTTCGGCCGGCTCGCCGGTACGGCCCGCGTCGACAGGCGCACCGACCCCCGACCAGCGATCGCCACCCTGCAGGCGTCTGGCGAGCACGTGGACGCGGCTGTCGCCCCGGCGCCGGCGGCCCACCCCGAGGAGACCGACCTGGTCATCACCTGGCTCGACCAGCCCGGCGTGCGCCTCGTGGAGGTTTCCAGCACCTGGGCCCACCCTGTGCGCTCGGCGCAGCGCCTGCGCGACCCGGCGGCCGCGGTCGCGACGGCGCTTCGACCGGTCGAGCCCTTCGAGGTCCACCCGGTCGAAGCTCGCGGCGAGCGGCCGCCGGTCGTCCTGACCGGCGCGCTCGACGACGCCGACGCGCGGGTGCTGCCCACCACCAGCGTCCGGCAGCCCCGCACGGCATGATGGCGGGCATGCTCACCGCCATCGTGCTCATCGACTCGGACGCCGCACGGATCCCGGAGGTCGCCGCCGCGATCGCCGACATCACGGGCGTCAGCGAGGTGTACTCCGTCACCGGCGAGGTGGACCTCGTCGCCATGGTCCGCGTTCGCGAGCACGACGATCTCGCCGACGTGATCGCCGACAAGATCAGCAAGGTCGATGGAGTCCTGCGCACCCAGACGTACATCGCGTTCCGGACGTACAGCCAGCACGACCTGGAGCAGGCGTTCTCCCTCGGGCTCGAGTGACTCAGGCCTGAGCCGTGGGGGCCGGCTCGCTCAGCCCGCGCTGGCCGCGCGCCACCGCTCGAGCACCTGGGCCGCCCGGCCACTGTCGAGCGACTCGCGTGCGTGGCCGGTGGCGGCAAGAAGCCGCTGGACGAGCGTTCCGTCGCCCGTCCCCGGCAGCGTGCCGTCCGCGACCAGCGCAGCAGCGGTGTTGAGCACGACTGTCTCCCGCACAGGACCGAGCGCACCGTCGAGCAGCCGGCGCGCGACCTCGGCGTTGTAGTCGGCTTTGGCTCCGCGCAGGGACTCGAGCTCGATGCGGTCGAACCCGAGATCGGCCCAGTCGACGACGACCTCGTCGACCAGCCCGTCGCGGACCTCCCAGATCTTGGTGGGTCCGGTGGGGGCGATCTCGTCGAGGCCGTCCTCGCCCCGGAAGACGAGCGCGCTCGCACCTCGACCCGCCAGGACCCCCGCCATGAGCGGTGCCATCCGGGCGTCTGCGACGCCGATCGCGGCCGACCGGGGCTGCGCAGGGTTGGTCAGCGGTCCGAGGAAGTTGAAAGCAGTTCCGATCCCCAGCTCGCTGCGGGCAGGCGCGGTGTGCCTGAAGGACGGGTGGAACACCTGAGCGAAGCAGAAGGTGATCCCGACCTCGGTCGCCAGCTCGGCGACGCGTGCCGGCGGATGGTCAAGGCGGATTCCGAGCGCCTCCAGCACGTCGGCGGACCCGGAGGACGACGACGCCGCCCGGTTCCCGTGCTTGACGACGGTGAGTCCCGCACCGGCGACGACGAGCGCGGACATGGTCGAGATGTTGACGGTGTGGGAGCGGTCACCGCCCGTCCCGACGATGTCGATGGTGCGTCCCGGGACGGTGATCCGGACGGCGTGCTGCAGCATCGTGTCCGCGAGGCTGGTGAGCTCGGTGACCGTCTCGCCCTTGGTCTTCAGCGCGATCAGGAAGGCCGCGACGCGTGGCGTCGACGCCTCGCCGCTCATGATCTCGCTCATCGCCCAGCCGGTCTGCTCGCCGGTGAGGTCCTGCCGGTTGACGAGCGCGGCGAACAGGTCCGACCACGTCGGAACGTCGGTCATCGGGCGACTGCCCGGGCCTCGACCAGTGCAGCGACGGCCGCGTGGAGCTCGACCGGGTCGAGGGGACGGCTGACGACCGCCTCGGCGTTGGACCATGACGCGAGCCAGGCGTCCTGCGGTCGACCGGTGAGCACGAGGATCGGCGGGCAGCGGTAGATCTCGTCCTTGAGCTGCCGCGCGAGACCCATCCCACCGACCTTGTCGGCCTCTCCGTCGAGGATCAGAAGATCCAGGCCGCCGGCCTCCGTCTGCGCGATGACGGCCGGCCCGGTGGCGACCTCGACCCACTCGATGACCGGGGCACCCCGGCGCAGCCGTCGACCGACGGCCAGCCGGACCTGCTCGCGCGCGTCCACGTCGTCGCTGTACAGCAGGATCCGCGGCGCCGGGACGGCTGCTGCGTTCTCGGGCTGGCCCGTGCTCATGGGGGTCCTCACTCATCGTCGACGTGCGTCCGAGGGAATCTTGGCACGCCGCGCAGCGGCTCGGCGCGGAGCAACACGATCTCGGCGTCGGGACCCATAGCACGGCGCCGCGACGCGCCGGTCTGCGCGGTTGCGACGACGGGTCCTCAACGGCCGCTCGGAGGTCCCGATGGGGCGCCGGTTGCCGCATGATTCTGCGGGCGACCCAGCAGCTCCTCGCGCCCGTGGGGCCACGGATCCTGACGGTGTGACATTTAACCGTCGACGCCCCGCCGTTCCAATGACCCACGAGGGGGCCTGTTCGGCCATAATGGCGAACGTGTCGACCGCAACGGCTGCCCCCCGCACCAGCCCCCACGTGAGCGTCAACCGACCGAACCCCGTTTCGGTAGGCACGATCGTGTGGCTGGCCAGCGAGCTCATGTTCTTCGCAGGCCTCTTCGCGATGTACTTCACGCTGCGCTCAGCGGCGCCCGAGGAATGGGCGTTCTGGACCGCGAAGCTGAATGTGCCCTTCGCGACCGCCAACACGATCGTCCTCGTTCTGTCGTCGGTGACGTGCCAGGCGGGCGTGTTCGCGGCGGAGCGGTTCCAGCCGGTGCGGAGCGGCACGCTGCTCAACGTGCGCCGCTGGGGGATGAACGAGTGGATGACCCTGACCTACCTGATGGGTTCGGTCTTCGTCGCTGGTCAGATCTACGAGTACGCGAGCCTCGTGCGGGAGGGCCTGACACTGGCGTCGAGCCCGTACGGCTCTGTGTTCTACCTGACGACCGGGTTCCACGGCCTCCACGTCCTCGGCGGCCTCATCGCCTTCATCTTCCTGCTCGGTCGTTCATTCAGCGCGAAGCGGTTCGGCCACCACGAGGCGACCACCGGGATCGTCGTGTCCTACTACTGGCACTTCGTCGACGTCGTGTGGATCGCGCTCTTCGCGATGATCTACCTGCTCAAGTAGCAGGCCGCGGGCCCGTTGCCCGCACCTGAACCCATCCCAACGTGCGAGACGAGGAACGATCCGTGAAGGCACTCGCAGCCCGCAGGCAGGATCGGCGCGCGCCGATCGTGCTGCTCCTGCTGGCGCTGCTGCTCACCGGTGGCTTGTACGCGGTGCTTGCACCGACGTCAGCCGGCGCGGCGACCGTGAAGGCGGACGCCAGCGACATCGCCAACGGCGAGAAGCTGTTCCAGGCCAACTGCGCCACGTGCCACGGACCCTCCGCGGCCGGCACCGAGAGTGGTCCGTCGCTGATCGGCGTAGGCGCCGCAGCCGTGGACTTCCAGGTCGGCACCGGTCGGATGCCCGCCCAGATGAACGGGCCGCAGATCCAGGAAAAGCCCGTCCAGTTCGAGCAGGAGCAGATCAACGAGCTCGCGGCGTACGTGGCGTCGCTCGGTGAAGGCCCCGCCATCCCGACCGCAGAGATGGTCGACCCAACCCTCGGCGACGCGGCCAACGGGATGTCGATCTTCCGCACCAACTGCGCGATGTGCCACAACGCCGTAGGCGCTGGCGGTGCTCTCTCGCAGGGCAAGTTCGCGCCGAAGCTGTGGGACACGACGCCGACGCACATCTACGAGGCGATGCTCACCGGTCCGCAGTCGATGCCCGTGTTCAACGACGCCAACATCACGCCGGAGGAGAAGCGCGACGTGATCGCCTTCATCGACCAGCAGGGTGGCGCGTCCCCGGGAGGCCTGACGCTCGGCGCTCTCGGCCCTGTCAGTGAAGGCCTCTGGGCGTGGGTGGTCGGCCTCGGCCTGCTCATCGGCGCAGCGGTCTGGATCGGAGCAAAGTCCTCGTGAGCATCCACGAACCGGCCCCCGAGGCCGCGACCGACAACTCGCTCGTCCTGCGCGAGGACGGCACCTACCCCGAGCGGTTCGAGGACCCGGGCCACCCGGAGCACCACCAGCGCATGGGCGATGTCGACCCGAAGGCGAACAAGAAGGCCGAGCGTCAGGTCGTCTTCCTCTTCGTCATCTCGATCGTCGCCACGATCGGTTTCCTCGTGGCGTACTTCGCGGTTCCGCCGGGCGACACGCCCGAGTCGATGCGCCTGTCCAACCTTGTGCTCGGCCTTGGGCTGGCCCTCTCGCTCCTCGGCATCGGCCTGGCTGGCGTGCACTGGGCCAAAGCCCTGATGAACGACCACGAGAAGGCTGAGGACCGCCACGAGCAGCGCAGCTCCGACCAGACGCGCGTCGAAGCCATCGAGGTGCTCAAGGACGGCGCAGCAGACTCGGCCATCGGTCGGCGCAGCCTATTGCAGGGCACGATGATCGGCGCCCTCGCCCTCTTCCCGCTCGCGATCGTCGTCCCGATCGTCGGCAACGTCGGTGGCGACTGGAACGTGAGCAAGTTCGGCCACACCATGTGGCGCAAGGGGACCCGCCTCACGACGGACCCGGCAGGGCGTCCCATCAAGGCGTCCGACGTGACCATCGGCTCGGTCTTCCACGTGATCCCGGACAAGCTCGACGAGGAAGAGCACCCCCTCGACGAGAAGGCCAAGGCGGTCGTCCTGATGGTCCGGCTCGACCCTGAGGATCTCAAAGAATCCGAGGAGCGGAAGAGTTGGTCCTACAACGGGATCGTCGCATACTCGAAGATCTGTACCCACGTGGGTTGTCCGGTCGCGCTGTACGAGCAGCAGACTCACCACCTCCTGTGCCCGTGCCACCAGTCCACGTTCGACGTGGCGGACGGGGCAAAGGTCGTGTTCGGACCGGCGAAGCGGCCGCTGCCGCAGCTGCCGATCACCGTCGATGACGAGGGCTACCTGATCGCTCAGAGCGACTTCGACGAGCCCGTCGGCCCGACCTTCTGGGAGCGACTGACACTGTGACCACGACATCCAGCCCCTCGCCCGTCGAGAAGATCGCCGCGGGTACGGCGGACTATCTCGACCAGCGGACCGGTATCGGCACCGCAGTCAAGGTCTTCGCGCGCAAGATCTTCCCCGACCACTGGTCGTTCCTGCTCGGAGAGATCGCGCTCTACAGCTTCATCAGCATCCTGATCTCCGGCGTCTTCCTCACGCTCTTCTTCGTGCCCAGCATGAACGAGGTCGTGTACGACGGGCCGTGGGAGTCACTTCAGGGCGCCCACATGTCCGAGGCGTTCGCCTCGACGCTCAGGCTCTCCTTCGAGGTCCGCGGCGGTCTGCTCATGCGGCAGATCCACCACTGGTCCGCGCTCATCTTCATGGCCGCGATCGTCACGCACATGATGCGCGTGTTCTTCACCGGCGCCTTCCGCAAGCCTCGCGAGGTCAACTGGGTCGTCGGCTTCACGCTGCTCATCCTCGGCCTGGCTGCCGGCTTCTCGGGCTACTCGCTCCCCGACGACGTCCTGTCCGGCAACGGTCTGCGCATCACCGACGGCGTGGTCCGGGCCATCCCGATCATCGGCAGCTACACGTCGTACTTCCTCTTCGGCGGCGAGTTCCCCGGCGAGGTGCTGATCCCTCGGCTGTTCACCGTCCACATCCTCCTGGTGCCTGCGCTGATCCTTGCGCTCATCGGTCTGCACCTGTTCTTCGTCGTGCTGCACAAGCACACCCAGTACCCGGGGTCCGGGCGCACGAACAAGAACGTCGTCGGCTACCCGCTCTTCCCCATCTACGTGGCGAAGGCCGGCGGCTACTTCTTCATCGTGTTCGGCGTGATCGCACTCATGGCGGCGACCATGACGATCAACCCGGTCTGGAACTACGGGCCGTACGACCCCTCCCCCGTGTCTGCCGGTGCACAACCCGACTGGTACATGCTGTTCCTCGAGGGATCGCTGCGTCTGATGCCGGGCTTCGCCGAGGTCGTCATAGGCCAGTACACGATCCCGCTCAACGTGATCATCCCTGCGATGGTCGTGCCGGGGATCTTGTTCACGGGCCTCGCGCTGTACCCGTTCATCGAGGCGTTCGCCACGGACGACCACAAGGAGCACCACGTGCTCGACCGGCCGCGCAACCGGCCGTTCCGCACCGCCTTCGGTGTCTCGCTCCTGACCGCGTTCTTCATCCTCGTGCTGGCCGGGTCGAACGACCTGATCGCGACCCACTTCCACCTGTCGATCAACGACATCACGTGGACCTTCCGCGCGCTGATCTTCCTCGGTCCGTGGTTCGCGTTCTGGATCACCAAGCGCATCTGCCTCGGCCTGCAGCGCAAGGATCGAGAGCTCGTCCTGCACGGTCACGAGACCGGGCGGATCGTCCGGTTCGCCAACGGTGAGTACATCGAGGTGCACAAGCCGCTCAACCAGCACGAGCGGTGGCTGCGGGTTCAGCACGACAACCTCCGCCCGGTGGAGATCGAGCCGGCAGAGGACTCCCGCGGCGTTCGTCGCAAGGGCTACCGGCTGGACCGCATGCGTCAGCGGCTCTCTCAGACGTTCTATGAAGACCGCATCGAGCCCGTCACGCCGGCAGAGCTCGTGGCCGCGCACTCGCACGGGGCGCACGACTCGATCAGCGGAGCCGACCACGGCCCGGCGGAGCTTGCAGGTGCCGGTTCCTCGACGGCTGCCGTCGGCGGCGGCCAGCACCTCATCGATCCGCAGGATGAGACCGCCCCTGACGGGCGGAATCACTGATCCTCAGCAAGAGTTGTCCGAGGAGTCGGGCGGCTCGCCGTGACGGCGAGCCGCCCGTTTCTCTGTCTTCCAGAGGTCGTAGCAGACGGCCTCGAACCGACGCAGGAGAGGTACTCACGCATGGCTGACTACTCGCTTCCGGATCTGCCCTACGACTACGCGGCGCTCGAGCCGCACATCTCGGGGCGCATCATGGAGCTGCACCATGACAAGCACCACGCGGCCTACGTCACCGGCGCGAACACGGCGCTCGAGAAGCTCGCCGCGGCCCGGGCCGCCGACGACTTTGCTGCGGTGAACCTCCACGAGAAGAACCTGGCGTTCAACCTGGGCGGCCACGTCAACCACTCGGTCTTCTGGCAGAACCTCTCCCCCGAGGGCGGCGACAAGCCGGCTGGTGAGCTGGGCGCAGCAATCGACGAGTTCTTCGGCTCGTTCGAGGCGTTCCAGAAGCACTTCGCCGCCAACGCGCTCGGCATCCAGGGGTCTGGTTGGTCGATCCTCGCGTGGGACTCGATCGGTCAGAAGCTCGTGATCGTCCAGCTGTACGACCAGCAGAGCAACATCGCGCTGGGCCTCGTCCCCGTCGTGGTTCTGGACATGTGGGAGCACGCCTTCTACCTCGACTACGTCAACGTGAAGGCGGACTACGTCAAGGCGTGGTGGAACATCGTCAACTGGGCCGACGCGGCAACGCGCTTCGACCGCGCACGGACCCAGACCGCCGGCCTGATCGTGGCCGTCTGAGGCCTTCGTAGGCCAGCAGAACGCCCGGAGGCCCGTACTCGTCGTCGAGTGCGGGCCTCCGGGCGTTCTGTCGTCTGCGGGCCTCTCGAGCCCGTCAGGACTGCTTGTCGAGAGTTCCGATCTCCTTGCCGGAGTCGCCGAGGACGGTCATCGCGTCGCCGTCTACGGTCGCCGTGGACGCCCCGGACAGCCAGGTGTCGACGTCGGCGCACGCCATCATCGTCGCGGCGAACGCTCCGAACTTGATGTCGGATCCGTCGATCGTCCAGGTGCCGTTGAGCTGGTTGCATCCGTCGGAGCCGCTCACCGAGCCGTCGTCCTTCAGCTCGAGCTTGACCACCGGATCTGAGTCCGACTCGACCCACTGGCCCGTGACGTCACCGGACGAGAGCGTGGAGCCGGATGAGGAATCATCGCTCGAGCACGCGGTCAACGCCGCCCCGACGAAGGCGACGAGCAGGATCGATCGGGCCACGACCGCGTGGGGCTGCATCATGCGGACGACGCTAGCAGGCGCACCGGGTCGCAGGCGCAGGACCTGCGGTGAGACGTCAGTGGGCGTGCTGTCCTCGCGAGAACTCGAAGACCCACCCGACGAGGCCGATGATCCCGAGCGCGAGCCCGATGAAGGACAGCCAGAACCCGATCGCGAAGCCGGCGAAGACGATGGCCGCGGCCACACCGAGCACCAGCGGCCACCAGCTCCAGGGGCTGAACACTCCCTGGTCGCCTGCGCCCTGCTCGATCTCACCGTTCGGGTCGTCCTCGGGGCGCTCGTCGATGCGGCGACCCAGCAGCGCGAAGTACGCGCCGATCATGCCGACCAGACCGCCGACGAGCGGGATCCCGACGGTGCCCACGGGCTCCCCGTCACTCCACCAGGCGTAGATCAGGCCGACGGGAACGAAGAACAGGACCCCGTAGAGGAAGAGCTTCGTCTCGAGCTTCACTTCTCGTCCTCGCCGTCCGCGTCAGTACCGGTGCTGGGCCGCTCCTCGACGATCGTCGCGGTGGACTGCTCGGGCTCGCCCTTGTCGTTCACGATCCGGTCGCGAGCGACGTCCTGCTGCCCGCGACGATCCGACTCCCAGTCCAGCAGACCCGGATCGGGCTCCACGAAGTCCATCGCGGCGACCTCGGGGTGGTGCAGGTCGAACGCGGGGCGCTCCGAACGGATCCGCGGGAGCGACGTGAAGTTGTGCCGCGGCGGGGGGCAGCTGGTGGCCCACTCGAGCGAGGCACCGTAGCCCCACGGGTCGTCGACGGTCACGAGGGGGGCGTTGCGCCACGTCGTGTAGACGTTCCAGAGGAACGGCAGCGTCGACGCCGCAAGGATGACCGCGCCGATGGTCGAGACCTGGTTCATGACCGTGAAGTTGTCGTCGGGCGAGTAGTCCGCGTACCGACGCGGCATGCCCTTCACGCCGAGCCAGTGCTGGATCAGGAACGTGGTGTGGAAGCCGATGAAGAGCAGCCAGAAGTGAAGCTTGCCGAGGCGCTCGTCGAGCATCCGGCCGGTCATCTTGGGCCACCAGAAGTAGAACCCGGCGAACATCGCGAACACGACCGTGCCGAACACCACGTAGTGGAAGTGCGCCACGACGAAGTAGGAGTCCGACAGGGGGAAGTCGAGCGCAGGGCTGGACAGGATGATGCCCGTGAGGCCACCGAAGAGGAACGTGACCAGGAAGCCGATCGTCCAGAGCATGGGTGTCTCGAACGTGAGCTTGCCCCGCCACATGGTGCCGATCCAGTTGAAGAACTTCACACCGGTCGGCACTGCGATGAGCATCGTCATGAACGAGAAGAACGGCAGGAGAACCGAGCCGGTGACGTACATGTGGTGCGCCCAGACGGTCACCGACAGCGCAGCGATCGCGATCGTCGCGTAGACAAGTCCCTTGTAGCCGAAGATCGGCTTGCGGCTGAAGACCGGCAGGATCTCGGTGACGATGCCGAAGAACGGCAGCGCGATGATGTAGACCTCGGGGTGCCCGAAGAACCAGAAGAGGTGCTGCCACAGGATGGCGCCACCGTTCTCGGGGTTGAAGACCTGTGCGCCGAAGCGGCGGTCGGCGCCGAGCGCGAACAGCGCGGCGGCCAGGGGCGGGAACGCCATGAGCACGAGCAGCGACGTCACCAGGGTGTTCCAGGTGAAGATCGGCATGCGGAACATGGTCATGCCGGGTGCGCGCATGGTCACGATGGTGGTGATGAAGTTGACCGCGCCGAGGATCGTGCCGAATCCCGCCAGAGCGAGCCCGAACACCCAGAGGTCTCCACCGAGCCCCGGCGAGTAGACCGTGTTGGACAGGGGCGCGTAGGCGAACCACCCGAACGACGCAGCGCCCTGGGGCGTGAAGAAGCCGAAGCCGGCGATCGTGCCACCGAAGAAGAAGAACCAGTACGCGAGCATGTTCAGCCGCGGGAACGCCACGTCGGGCGCGCCGATCTGCAGCGGCATGATCACGTTGGCGAAACCGGCGAACAAGGGCGTGGCGAACAGCAGCAGCATGATCGTGCCGTGCATCGTGAACGCCTGGTTGTACTGCTCCTTCGACTGGAACACCTGCATGCCCGGGTCGAAGAGCTCCGCGCGGATGAGCAGCGCGAGCGTGCCACCCACGGCGAACCAGACGAACGACGTGATCAGGTACAGGTACCCGATCGTCTTGTGGTCGGTAGAGGTGACCCACTTGATCACCGTGCGGCCGAGCGTCTGACGCGACGGCGCCAGACCGGGGATGTGCTCCGCGACGGCGGCCATCAGTTCTCGCCTTCCTTCGCCGCGTCGGGCGCGGTGTCCTGCAGGCGGCTGTACTCGAGTCCGAGCGAGCCCTCCTGACCCTTCGCCTTGAGGTCGGCGATGTGCGCCTCGTAGTCCTCACGCGAGACCACGTTGACGTTGAACAGCATCGAGGAGTGGTACTCACCGCAGAGCTCGGCGCACTTGCCCTCGTAGAAGCCGATCTCCTGCGGCGTGAGCTGGAACGCGTTCGTCTTTCCCGGGATCACGTCCATCTTCATGAGGAACGCCGGCACCCAGAACGAGTGGATCACGTCGCGCGAGTCGAGCGTGAACTCCACCGACTCGTCCACCGGGAGCCAGAGCGTGACCTGGTCACGGAGCACGCCGGTGCCGGCGCTGCCGACGTCCTGCGCGTGCTGGCCGGTCTCGTACGCGTCGTCGTCGAGGTAGTTGAAGTCCCAGCTCCACTGCTTGCCGATGACCTGAACGTGGTTCTCGGTCTCGCCCGAGGTGTCGACGAGCGCGCTCGTGTCGCGGTTCGTGTAGTAGAAGAGCACACCGACCATGACGATCGGCAGGATCACGTACATGAGCTCGAGGGGCACGTGGTACCGGAGCTGCACGGGCAGCGTGTCGTCTGCCTTGCGCTTCCGGTAGACCGTGACGCACCACAGGATCAGGCCCCAGGTGATGACACCGACGATGAGCGCGGCGATCCACGAACCGACCCAGAGGCTGGTGACCCGACCCGTCTGGTTCGTGATCTCGTGCTCGGAGGAGCCGGGGAGCCAGCCGCGCTGGACCTCGGCGGAACATCCGCTCAAGGCGACAGCGACGACAGCAAGCAGGCCAGCAGCGACCAGCGCTGGCCGCCGCTTGCGACGGGGGGTGTCCGGGTGCAACGGGGGGACCTCTCACTCGCGTCCCGACGGCGCTCCGGCGGTGCAGGATGCGTCGTTCGGGACCTTCGTCCTCGACTGGTGCAGCGTAGCGCCCCGAACCGCTCGTTTCGTGCTGAGGACGCCTGTTGACGACGCCGTGTCAGCACGACGTTGGTCACCTCCCGCCCGCGTCCGAAGGTCACGGACCTGTTCCAGCACCCCGTCGGGAGCGTTCGTCTCCCGCCTGGTCAGCGGGCGCTCAGGGTTACCGTGCCTGCGTGAGCACGAATCGCGAGAACGAGAACGGCCGGCCTCCGGACCCTGCCGTTGTGACGGACACCACTGCCGGGCGAGTCGTCCTCGATGCCGGTGGACGCGCGCCGATGCTCGCGGAGGCACGTGCGGCGTTCGTGGAGGCCCTCGACCAGGGGTGGGCGGACCCTCGACGGGTCCATGCCGAGGGGCGGCGCGCCCGCATGCTGCTCGACGGGGCACGTGAGGCGATCGCCACGATCGTCGGCGCTCGGACCGAGGACGTCGACCTCGCGCCGTCGCACACCGCTGCGCTGCACGGTGCCGTCCGGTCCGTCCTGCGCGGCCGCCGGCGCACCGGGGCGGACGTCGTCGTGGGCGCCGTCGAACGGGCGGCCGTCCTCAACGCCGCAGACTTCTCGGGGAACAGGATCACGGTGCCGGTCGACCCCACCGGCCGGGTCGAGGTGGCCGAGTTCGTGGAGGCTGTCCGCCGCCCCGGCGTGGCCCTCGCCGCGCTCCAGCACGCGAACGGCGAGGTCGGCACGTTGCAGCCCGTCGACGTCGTGCACGACGCGGCGCGGGCGGCGGGCGTGCCCCTCGTGATGGACGCGGGGGCGAGCCTGGGCCACGTCCCCGTCGGCGACGCCTGGGACGTGCTGGCCGGCGACGCAGGCGACTGGGGCGGTCCGAGCGGGATCGGATTGCTCGTCACCCGCTCCGGCGTCCGGCGCTCCCCGGACTGGCCGGACGACGAGGACCGCTGGTTCCCTGGTGGCGTCAGCGTCCCAGCCGCACTCGCGGCCGCCGTGGCGCTCCAGGTGGCGGTAGGTGCACGCGACGACCGGACGCGCCGCGAGCTCGTCGACCACATGCGCGCGCGCATCGCGGCGCAGGTGCCCGACGTCGACGTCGTCGGAGATCCCGTCGACCGTCTGCCGCACGTCCTGACCTTCTCGTGCCTCTACGTCGAGGGCGAGGCACTGCTGGGCGCACTGGATGCGCGAGGGTTCGCGGTCGGCTCCGGGTCGGCGTGCACGTCGAGCGCTCTCGAGCCCAGCCACGTGCTCGCGGCGATGGGCGCGCTGACGCACGGAAACATCCGGGTCGCGCTGCCGCGAGGTACGCGCCCGGCGGACGTCGACCGGTTCCTGGACGAGCTCCCCAGCGTCGTGGCTACGGTCCGTGAGGCATGGGGGGTCGGCGCACTGTGATCGTCGTCGACGCCCGCGGGCTCCGTTGCCCGGCGCCGGTGATCCGGCTGGCGCGGGCTGCGAAGGATGCGCCGGTCGGCAGCACGCTGACCGTCCTGGCGACGGATCCGGCGGCCGTTCACGACGTACCGGCATGGGCCAGGATGCGCGGGCACGTGATGCTGGAGTCGACCGAGAGCGACGGCGTCCACGCGCTCACCGTCCGCACCCAGGCATGAGAAGAGGGGCCCGGCAACGGCCGGACCCCTCTCTCGATCGGGTCAGCTGAACGAACCGCCGCACGCGCAGGCGCTGCCAGCGTTCGGGTTGTCGATCGTGAAGCCCTGCTTCTCGATCGTGTCGGCGAAGTCGATCGTCGCGCCCTCGAGGTACGGGACGCTCATGCGGTCCACGACGACCTCGACGCCGTCGTAGTCCTTCACGGCGTCGCCGTCGAGGACGCGCTCGTCGAAGTACAGCTGGTAGATCAGGCCAGAGCAGCCACCGGGCTGGACGGCGACACGAAGACGCAGGTCGTCGCGGCCCTCCTGCTCCAGGAGGCTGCGGACCTTTCCGGCGGCGACGTCGGTGAGGAGGACGCCGTGCGTCGTGGTCTGCGTGGTCTCGCTCATAGTCTCTCCAGTGGGCTCACGGGATGGTGCGTCGGCACAGTCGGCCTGAAACCTCCTGCGTAACAGCACCAGGCGCCGGGTTGTTCCCTCCAGGGTACGTCTCCCCCGCACGATCACCGGTGTGCGATGCGTCGCACCGTGTCGCGTGCTATCGGGACCACGTCCGGGCAACCCTCGCGGCGCGCGCGGCCAAGGTCTGCGCGGGTGCTGCGAGTGCTTCGCGTACCCCCTCAGCAGTGCTCGCCACCGCGTACGCGGCCGTGATCCCCGCCGCTGAGAGCTCCCTGCGACCGACCAGGACCTCGCCCGCAAGCACGACCGTGGGGACGCCGTGCGCGAGCGCCCGCGACGCGACCTCGGTCGCGGCCTTGCCGTGCAACGACTGCCAGTCGAACCTGCCCTCCCCGGTCACGACCAGGTCGACCTCGGCGATCCGCGCGCCGAGCCCGACCGCGTCGGCCACGAAGCCTGACCCTGGGACGAGCCGACCCCCGACGAGCGACAGCCCGAAACCCAGCCCTCCCGCGGCACCGGCCCCCGCTGCGGTGGTCAGGCGCGTCGTCCCGGACGCGGCTCGTGCACCGGCCATGAGATCGGGACGGACCGCGTCACCCAGCGCTCCGGCTGCCACATGGGCGAAGTCGGCGAGGGCGCGCTCGAGCGCCTGCGCCTGCTCGGGCGTCGCGCCCTTCTGCGGGGCGAAACCCGCACTCGCACCCTGCAGACCGAGCAGCGGAACGTCCACGTCGGTCGCGACGACGAGGTCGACGCCTCGGAGCCGGTCGCGCAGGGCCGGCAGACCCGCGACGTCGTCGGCCGTGACCGCTCCAAGGGTTGCGCCACCTCGCGCGAGGTCGTCGGACAGCCCCGGCACGCGGAGCGCGTCGGCGAGCGCGACCAGGGCACCAGCGCCTGCGTCGTTCGTCGCGGAGCCGCCGAGTCCGACCACCACCCGGGTGGCTCCCTCGGCGAGCGCGGCCGCGAGCACGTCACCCACCCCGCGCGACGTCGTCCGGCCGGGATCACGCCGCTCGGGCGGGACGAGAGGCAGGCCGATCGCCTGCGCCGACTCGACGTAGGCCGTTGCCCCGACGCGCAGGAACACGACCGGAACGGGCTCTCCGACGGGAGAGAGCACCGTGACAGGGACGAGGTCACCGCCCAAGGCGCGGTGAAGCGTCGCGACGAACCCGGGTCCTCCGTCGGAGAGCGGGCACGTGAGCACGTCGTCATCCGGCGCGACCGTGCGCCAGGCGCCGGCGATGACGTCCGCCGCCTCGTCGGCCGTCAGGCTCGAGCCGAAGCTGTCGGGGGCGATGAGGACGCGCACGCCGTGCATCGTGGCACGCCTGACGGGCGTCGCGGACCGTGTGGGAGGATCGGCGCGTGAGCGTGACCACGGATCGACGCACCTTCCCCGAGCCGGCTCCGTCGGCCCTCCTGCTGCTGGGGCGCGGCATCGACCTCGCCTCCGAGCGTGGGGTCGAGTGCGTCGGGGACCTCCCGGCAGCCAGCGACCCGGACCTCGTCGAACGGGCACGCGCGGCCCGTGCGGCGCTCGGCACCCGCGCGTTCGTGCTCGGCCACCACTACCAGCGCGACGAGGTGATCGACTTCGCCGACGTCACGGGCGACTCGTTCAAGCTCGCCCGCGAGGCCGCGGCGCGACCCGACGCCGAGTTCATCATCTTCTGCGGCGTGCACTTCATGGCCGAGTCCGCGGACATCCTGACGTCGGAACACCAGAAGGTGATCCTCCCCGATCTGGCAGCCGGTTGCTCCATGGCGGACATGGCGGCCATCGACCAGGTCGAGGACGCGTGGGACGTGCTCGCCGACGCCGGGATCGCCGACGACACCATTCCGGTGACGTACATGAACTCCACGGCCGCGATCAAGGCGTTCACCGGACGCCACGGCGGCACGATCTGTACCTCGTCGAACGCGCACGTCGCGCTCCGGTGGGCGTTCGACCAGGTCGGCGGCATCGAGGGCACCGGCAAGGTGCTGTTCATGCCGGACCAGCACCTCGGCCGCAACACCGCGGTGCTCCAGCTGGGTCTGTCCCTGGACGACTGCGTGGTGTTCGACCCACGCAAGCCGGGTGGCGGTCTGACCACCGAGCAGCTGCGGGACGCGCGCATGATCCTGTGGCGCGGCCACTGCTCGGTGCACGGCCGCTTCTCGGAGCGCAACGTCACCGACATCCGCGCCGCCGTCCCGGACGTGACCGTGCTCGTGCACCCCGAGTGCAAGCACGAGGTGGTCACGGCGGCAGACATGGTGGGGTCGACCGAGTACATCATCAAGGCCCTCGATGCCGCCGAGCCGGGCAGCTCCTGGGCCATCGGCACCGAGCTCAACCTGGTGCGGCGGATCGCAGCGGCGCACCCGGACAAGAACGTCCACTACCTCGACTCCACGGTCTGCTTCTGCTCGACCATGAACCGCATCGACCTGCCACACCTGGTCTGGGCGATGGAGTCCTTGCTCGCCGGCCGAACCGTCAACCAGATCGTCGTGGACGCGGACGTCGCACACTGGGCGCGGGTTGCTCTCGACCAGATGCTCGCGTTGCCCGGGTACTGACATGTCCACGGGGAACGGCCTGCGCATCGGGATCTTCGTGTTCGACGGCGCCGAGGAGCTCGACGTCGTCGGTCCGTACGAGGTGCTGAAGTTCTGGGCCGACCACTCCGAGCTGCACCCCGAGGTGCTGACGTTCTCGTCGGACGGCGGTGGGGTCGTGTGCGCCAAGGGACTACGGCTGGTACCCGACACCTCCGCGGGCGGCCTGGGCCCACTGCACGTCCTGGTCTACCCCGGCGGTCACGGCACGCGGCTCCTGATGCGACAGCCCGAGCACCTGGCGTGGGTCCATGAGATGCGCGCGTCGACGCCCCTCCTCGCCAGCGTCTGCACGGGTGCCCTGGTGTACGCGGCCGCGGGGCTGCTCAGCGGTCGGCCGGCGACGACGCACTGGGCCGCATTCGACGAGCTGCTCGAGCTCGAGCCGGACGTGCTCGCCGACACGGAGTCGCGCTTCGTCGACGACGGCGACCTGGTCACGTCGGCAGGCGTCTCGGCGGGGATCGACATGGCACTCCATCTCGTCGCCCGGCTCGAGTCGGTCGACGTGGCCCGCGACGTGCGCCGGGGCATCCAGTACGACCCGCAGCCACCGGTGTAACCCGATGCTTGGATGGATGAATGGCTCGGACCGTTCCGCTCCTGCCCTGCGGTGACCTTGACGAAGCAGTCAGGTTCTACGGCAGCCTCGGATTCGAGGTGACCTCGCAGCAGTACCGACCGAGCCCGCACGCCGCGTTTCGCAGGGGCGACCTCGGCCTGCACGTGTATGGGATGCCCGACTGGGACCCCGAACAGTCGCACTCGTCGTGCCTCGTTCTCGTCGATGACACCGAGGCACTCTGGCGCGAGTGGGCCGACGGCCTGCGAGGCCTCTACGGCCGCATCCCGGTCGCCGGGCTCCCCCGGATCACCCGGCCGCGGCACCGCGCCAACGCAGCTGGCCGCAGCGGGTTCTCCCTCGTCGACCCGAGCGGAAACTGGATCCGCGTGTACGGCGAGGTCTCGGACACTCCTGCTGCCACGACACCGCTTGCGCGCGCCGTCGAGAACGCGGTGGTGCTCGCCGACTCCCGCGGCGACGAGGCCCAGGCACTCAAGGTGCTTGCCGGTGCCGAGCGCAGAGCGGACGAGTCGACACCCCGAAAGGACCGCGTCGCAGCGCTGGCCCTCGTCGCCGAGCTGCAGCAACGGCTCGGAGACGACGCCGCGGCGGCCGTCACGCGGGGCCGCCTCGCTCAGCTCTGAGCGAGCCTCTCGAGCAGAAGCGCCTCTGCCAGCACGACCTTCTCCAGCTCTGCGAGGTGCACGGACTCATTGGCACCGTGCGCGCGGCTGTCGGGGTCCTCCACGCCGGTGACGAGGATCGACGCGTCCGGGAACACGTCGAGCAGGTCGGCGATGAACGGGATGGAGCCCCCGACGCCGATGTCGACGGGCGCGGTGCCCCAGGCCTGCGCGAACGCCCAGCGAGCGGATCGCATGGCAGGCGAGTCCGTGGGCGCCTGGAACGGCTTGCCGGCCTCACCCTCGGTGACGGTGACGCGAGCGCCGAAGGGTGCGTGGCCGAGCAGGTGCGTCCGCAGCGCGTCCATCGCCGCGACCGGATCCTGCCCCGCGGGGATCCGCATGGACAGCTTGGCCGACGCCCGGGGCGTGATCGTGTTCGACGCGCTGGCCACCCGCGGCGCGTCCAGGCCGATGACGCCGATGGCCGGCCTCGTCCAGAGCCGGGCCGTGATCGGACCCGTCCCGGCGAGACGGACCCCGTCGAGAACTCCTGCGTCCGCGCGGAAGGCGGCCTCGTCGTAGTCCACCGTGGGGTCCGGCGCGCGCACGAGCCCGGCGACCGCCACGTCCCCGGCGTCGTCGTGGAGCGTGGCAAGCAGTCGGGCGAGCAAGGTCGGGGCGTCCAGGACGGCGCCGCCGAACATGCCCGAGTGGACCGCGTGGTCGAGCACAGCCACCTCCACCACGCAGTCGACGAGCCCACGCAGCGAGGTCGTCAGGCCCGGCACACCGACAGCCCAGTTGGACGAGTCCGCCACGACGATGACGTCAGCCGCGAGCAGGTCCCGGTGCGCGGTGAGGAACGGCAGGAAGGTGGGCGAGCCGATCTCCTCCTCCCCTTCCACGAACACGGTCACACCCACCGCGAGATCGTCGGCAAGCACGCGCAGTGCCCCGACGTGGGCCATGATCCCCGCCTTGTCGTCTGCCGCGCCGCGCCCGTACAGGCGTCCGTCTCGCTCGGTCGGGACGAACGGCGGCGTGTCCCAGTCGGCGTCGTCTCCGGGCGGTTGGACGTCGTGGTGCGCATAGAGCAGGACGGTCGGCGCCCCCGGCGGGCCGGGACGCCGCGCGACGACCGCGGGTGCCCCACCGCCCACGCGCAACACCTGGACGTCGTCGAAGCCGACCCCCCGGAGCAGACCGACGACGGCGTCCGCGCTCGCGGCGACGTGCGACTGGTCGAACTCCGCGTTGGAGACGCTGGGGATCCGCACCAGCGCCTCGAGATCTGCCCGCAGGACGCTGAAGAGGCCCGCCGTCCGCAGACGCAGCACCTCGGTCCGGTCATCGGTCGTGGTTGTCTGTTCGGTCACGCCTCTGCACGCTACTCGACTACCCTTGGCTCCGTGCCCGGACGCAGCAACGACCAGCAGCCCGCCCTGTCGGAGGGCCCCAGCGAGCCCGTAGGCAAGGGCAGGCCGACGCCGAAGCGCAAGGAGGCAGAGGCGGCGAACAAGCGCCCTCTGGTCAGCTCCGACCGCAAGGGCGCGAAGAGCGCGCAGGCGGACAGCCGCAAGAAGCAGCGCAACCTCGAGTACCAGGCGATGCAGACCGGCGACGAGAAGCACATGCCGCTCAAGGACCGCGGGCCGCAGCGCCGGTTCATGCGGGACGTCGTCGACGCCCGGTGGAACCTGGGCGAGTTCGTCCTTCCTGTCGCGGTCCTGCTGATCGTGGTGCAGCTGATGTTCGCCAAGAACACGGCCATCGCCGGCGGCGCGATCCTTGCGCTCTATGCGTACATGGTCCTCTTCTCGGTCGACGCGTTCTTCCTCTGGCGCACCACGAAGAAGCGCCTCAAGGCCAAGTTCGGTGACGACGTGCCCCTCAAGGGGGCGCCGTTCTACACGGTCGTCCGAGCGCTCCAGATCCGCCGTTCACGGCTGCCGAAGCCCCAGGTGAAGCGGGGCCAGTACCCCAGCTAGGGTCGAGGAATGGTTTCCTACCGCTACCTCGGCCGCTCCGGCCTCAAGATCACCGAGATCACCTACGGCAACTGGCTCACGCACGGGTCGCAGGTGGAGAACGACACCGCGAAGGCCTGTGTCCGAGCTGCACTGGATGCGGGCATCACCAGCTTCGACACCGCGGACGTCTACGCGAACACCAAGGCCGAGTCCGTCCTGGGTGAGGCACTCAAGGGCGAACGGCGCGCATCGCTCGAGATCTTCACCAAGGTCTACTGGCCGACAGGCCCCGGCGGCGCCAACGACTCGGGTCTTTCCCGCAAGCACATCCTCGAGTCGATCGACGGGTCGCTGAAGCGCCTGAAGACCGACTACGTCGACCTGTACCAGGCGCACCGGTACGACGAGTCGACCCCGCTCGAGGAGACGATGCAGGCGTTCGCGGACGTGGTTCGGTCCGGCAAGGCGCTCTACATCGGAGTCAGCGAGTGGACCGCGGACCAGATCCGTGCCGGTCACGCACTCGCGCAGGACCTGGGTGTCCACCTCATCTCAAACCAGCCGCAGTACTCGGCGCTGTGGCGCGTCATCGAGGGTGAGGTCGTCCCGACGTCGGCCGAGCTCGGCATCTCGCAGATCGTCTGGTCTCCCGTCGCGCAGGGCGTTCTCACCGGCAAGTACCTGCCCGACAAGCCCGTTCCAGCCGGGTCCCGTGCCACCGACGAGAAGGGCGGCGCAGGATTCATCGGGCGGATCCTCGCCCGTCGCGAGGTCCTTCCTCGTGTCCAGAAGCTGCGGCCGGTCGCCGACGAGCTCGGCATCTCGATGGCCCAGCTGGCGGTCGCCTGGGTGCTGCAGAACGAGAACGTCGCCTCCGCGATCATCGGTGCCTCCCGTCCCGAGCAGGTGACGGAGAACGTGAAGGCGTCCGGCGTGGTCATCCCGCCTGAGCTCCTGAAGCGGATCGACACCGTCCTCGGCGACTCGGTGGTCGACGACCCCGCAGAGACAGCCCTGGGCGCCCCGGGGCCTCGCTGACACCGGGCGGTTCGCTGCGCTGACTCAGACCGGCATGACGGCCGGCTCCGCGACCGCGGGGTCGGCCGTCGGCACGGTGAGCCGCGGTAGGAAGACGTGCACGAGCGGGCCGATCGCCAGCGCATAGACGACGGTGGCCGGCCCGAACGTACCGCCGAGGATCCAGCCGGCGGTCACGACCGTGGCCTCGATCCCCGTGCGGACCAGCCGGATCGACCAGCCGGTCCGCGCGACGAGCCCTGTCATGAGACCGTCGCGCGGACCCGGCCCGAGCCGCGCGCCGACGTACAGGCCGGTCGCCAGGCCGTTGAGCACGATCCCGCCGAGCGCTGTCGCTCCGCGCACACCGAGCGGCAGGGGTTCCGGCAGCTGGCCGAGCAGGCGGAGGAACGGGTCGACGAGCACACTGATCACGGCGACGTTGGCGACGGTGCCGACACCCGGGCGCTGCCGCAGGGGGATCCAGCACAGGAGCACCACGACGCCCGTCAGCAGCGTCACCATCCCGAACGACAGGCCTGTGTGCTTGACGATCCCCTGAGTCAGCACGTCCCACGGCATCGATCCCAGGTCCGCGTCCACCACGATCGCGATCGATGCCGCGTACAGGACCAGCCCGACGAGGAGCTGCGCACACCTGCGGGTCATCGGAAGTTCCACTCGGTCCACCCGTATCGCGGCTCGCGCGGGGGTCGGCTGCGGCGCCGCGCGAGCCGCGCCACCGTCCAGACTAACGCCGCTGCCAGAAGGAGAATCAGAAGGATCCATAGCCACATGGTCATGGTTCCCAAGTGTTGTGGGCCATTGGCCTTTCTTCACATAGCCACCTGTGGAACAGTGGCCCCATGACACCTGGTGACCTCCCCGCGGACCGCCGGATCAGTGGTCGGCGGCTCCAGTCCGTGCTCGGCACCTGGCAGCGCCCCGGGCCTGCCTACGTCGCACTCGCCGATGCACTGCGCGCGGCCATCCTGTCGGGAACCGTGCCCTTGAGCACCCGGCTGCCGAGCGAGCGCGAGCTCGCCGACGCCGCGGGCGTGTCGCGGACGACCACCACGGCGACCTACGGACTGCTCCGCGACGAGGGGTACCTGGCCAGCCGACGCGGCTCCGGCACCGTGACCACCCTGCCGGCAGGACGGGGAGCCCGCTCCGCCTTCGAACGGTCCCACGACGGGGAGCCGGGAGTCGTGGACCTGTCCATGGCAGCGCCGTCGGCCCCGTCGGTCCTGCACGGCGCGTACCTGGCCGCACTGGACGCCCTCCCCCGGCACCTGACCGGAACCGGCTACGCGCCCCTCGGCCTGCCCGTCCTGCGCGAGGCGATCGCCGGGTGGTACTCCCGCCGGGGCACTCCTACGACACCGGACCAGATCCTGGTGACGGCTGGTGCTCAGCAGGCCATCCACCTGCTCGCGCACGCCCACGCGGGCCCAGGCGACCGCGTTGTCGTCGAGCACCCCACGTACCCGCACGCCATCGAGGCCGTCCGCGGCTCGGGCGCACGGCCGGTGCCCGTGCCGTCCGGCGAGCGGGGGCTCGACATCGACCTTCTCGAGTCGACGATCCGCCAGGTCGCCCCGCGGCTCGTCTACCTCATCCCCGACCACCGGAACCCGACGGGCACGTCGCTCGACGACGACGAGCGTGCAGCGGTGCGGGCCATGGCGCGTCGGTACCGCACGACCGTGGTCGGCGACGAGGTCATGACCGAGCTGACGGTCGACGGACCCGCACCGTCCTCGTTCACCGGCGACGGGACCGGATCGGCGTTCGTGGTCTCGATCGGGTCGGCGTCGAAGTCGTTCTGGGGCGGTCTCCGCGTCGGCTGGGTGCGCGGGCACCCCGACCTGGTGACCAGGCTCGCGTCCGCACGCTCGAGCGTCGACATCGGGACGCCGCTCCTCGAGCAGCTGGTCGTCACCGAGCTGCTCGCCAGACCGGTCGAGCTGCTCGACCGCCGGCGCGCCGTCCTGCGTGAGCAGCGCGACCTCCTCGCCGGCCTCCTGCTCGACCGACTGCCGTCGTGGCGCTTCGAGCTCCCCCGCGGTGGTCTGTCGCTGTGGGCCGACCTCGGTGCCCCCGTGTCGAGCGCACTGGCAGCGATCTCGGTCCGGCACGGCGTGCGGATCGTCCCCGGGACGGCGTTCGGGGTGGACGGCAGCTTCGAGCAGAACCTGCGCATCCCGTACACGACCACACCCGACGAGCTGCACCGCGGAGTCGCGGCACTCGCGGACGCATGGGCGGGCCTCGGGATCACCGAGCCGTCGGCCGGACCGGCGCGCGTGCACGCGATGGTGTGATCAGGTGTAGGGCAGGTTCAGCGTCGGCGTCGACTGGATGCCCTCGTGCAGCAGGCGCACCGCGTGCACACCCTGAGCCGCGAGGGTCCGCCAGTGCTCGCCCAGCCACTGCTCGGCGTCGTACTGCGTGGTGAACACCGGGCTGACCGGGCTGCTCAGCGGCTCGGTGTCCGGGCCGTCGAACCGCCACTCCCACTGCGGTCGCAGCACCATCACGCCACCGCCTTGCGCTGGACGGGTGCGTGCAGAGCCTGGTCGGCACCGAGCGCCCGGGTGATCCGCGAGGGCCAGAACGGCCCCTCGTAGATGAGGCCCGTGTACCCCTGGACCAGGGTCGCGCCGACGGCGACGTACTCGCGGGCGTCGGCCGGGCTCGTGATGCCTCCCACGCCGATGATCACCGCGTCCGTGCCGAGCCGGCTGCGAAGCCGCGCGACGACGTCGAGCCCGCGGGCGAGGACCGGCGGACCGGAGAGCCCTCCGGGTCCGAGATCGTGAGCGATCGTGGTGTTGACGGCGACGATGCCCTCCAGCCCGAGCTCCGCGGCAAGCTCCGCGACCGCATCGACGTCCTCGTCCGACAGGTCCGGGGCGATCTTCACCAGGAGCGGGACCGCGGCCTTGCCGGCCTTGGCCGTCGCCTCGTCCGCGGCCACCCGAGTGGCCTCGAGGATGGGCCGCAACGCCTCGACCGACTGCAGGTCACGCAGGCCGGGGGTGTTCGGGGACGAGACGTTGACCACCAGGTAGTCCGCGTACGGCGCGAGCCGCCCGGCGCTCGTGGCGTAGTCGGTCGGGGCGTGCTCAGCCGGGGTCGCCTTGGTCTTGCCGATGTTCACCCCGACCACCAGCCGACGGCCCGCCGGGGTCGCGCGCAGACGACGCAGGCGAGCGGCGACCTCCGCCGAGCCCTCGTTGTTGAAGCCCATGCGGTTGCGCAGAGCCCGCTGGTCGAGGACTCGCCACAGCCGTGGCGCCTCGTTGCCGGGCTGGGCGTGCGCGGTCACGGTGCCCACCTCGACGAACCCGAACCCGAGCATCGTCAAACCCGCGACGCCCCGGGCGTTCTTGTCGAAACCGGCGGCGAGGCCGAACCGGGACGGGAACCGACGGCCGAAGACCTGGACCTGGCCTTCGACGGGCGCCGCGAAGACCCGGGCCACGACGCCACGCAGCGCAGGGACGCGCGCGACGCCACGGATCAGCCCGAACGAGAGCTCGTGCGCACGTTCGGGGTCCATGCGGCGGAAGACGATGTCGAAGAGCAGGCGGTACACGTACTCAACCCTAGGCGGTGGTGGCCGGACGGCCCGTCCGGGTGGCCGGACGGCCCGTCCGCCACAGCCACAGCAGACCGAGGAACGGCAGGATCACCGGGACATAGCCGTAGCCCTGCCCGAAGGCCGACCACACCGTCTCGTCCGGGAAGTCGTCGACGACCGTGAGCGACAGGACGCCGACCGTGAGCACGCCCGCCATCTCGATGCCCACCGCCCACCACGCGAGGGCACGCCAGTCCTTGGCCAACGCGATCGTCGCCACGACGTACACGATCCCCGAGGCGAGGGAGAGCAGGTAGGCGACCGGCGCCTCGTCGAGCTTCAGAGCCACCTGGTAGGCGCCCCGTGCCGTCGCGGCGAGCGCCAGGATGCCGTACACCGCCACGAGCAGTCGCCCCGGACCGCTCGCCGTAGAACGCGTTGCCACCTGCGTCACACGGTCCCCCAGATCTGCAGAAGTCGGTACTCCAGGAATGCGACGGTCAGCGCGGCCAGCACGAGAACCACGGAGCTCCACCGCGTGCGCTCCGCGAAGGCCCACGCCGCGGCGATCGGCAGGATGAGCAGCTGCGTGAGGACGTACCCCCACACGAGCACGGCGTCGATGTCGGGCGCCGTGGTCACGGCGACCACGCCAGCCACCAAGGCCTGCACGAGGAGGACTGCCTCGACCACCGCGCCGCCCCACAGCTGACGCAGGACCACCGCACGGTCGCGGACGACGAACCACGACGCCCAGCCCGCCAGCGCGACGCAGAGCGCGACGACCAGCAGGGCGAGGGCGACGATCACGGTGCCCCACCGTACCGGCGCGTCGACCTATAGTCGGACCGTGACCGTGACGCTGACCTCACACGACCCTGCCCGTCTCGCCGTCGACGCCCTGGTGGTCGCGGTCAGGCAGCAGGACGACGCTCCCGTCGTCCTGGGCGCCGAGCACCTCCCCAAGGAGCTCCGCTCGCTGCTCGCGTCCTCCGCGACGGCCCTGGGCATCACGGGCGCGGCAGACGAGGTCCGGCGTCTGCCCGGTACGGGTCTGGCCGCCCCGGTCCTCGTGCTGACCGGCGTCGGCTCAGGACCCCTGACACCCGAGTCCCTCCGGCGGGCCGCGGGTGCCGCGACGCGTGAGCTCGCGGGGACGGCGAGCGTGGGCCTCGCACTCCCGGCCGATGACGCGGAGTCCGTCTCCGCCATCGCAGAGGGCGCGCTCCTCGGTGCGTACTCGTACGCGCGCTACAACGTCTCGGCCAAGGCTCCCGTCGCGACGATCCAGATCGTGACCAAGCACCCACGTGACCGTGCCGCCAAGGAAGGTGTGGCCCGTGCCGCGGTGGTCGCCGCCGCGGTGCACCGGACGCGGGACCTCGTCAACACGGCGCCGAACGACCTCTACCCGGCGGCATTCGCGGACCTGGCCAAGGCTGCCGTGAAGGACTCCGGCGCCAAGGGGCTGCGCGTGACGGTGACGGACGACAAGGCGCTGCTCGCGGGCGGCTACGGCGGGCTCACCGGCGTCGGGCAGGGCTCGTCACGCGGCCCGCGCCTGGTCAAGGTCGCGTACTCGCCCTCGCGCCCCAAGGGGAAGGTGGCACTGGTCGGCAAGGGCATCACGTTCGACTCCGGTGGCATCTCGATCAAGCCGGCCGCGGGCATGGAGGCGATGAAGTCCGACATGGCCGGTGCGGCCGCGGTGCTGAGCACGGTCGTGGCGGCGGCACAGCTCGAGCTGCCCGTCGCGGTCACCGGCTGGCTGTGCCTGGCCGAGAACATGCCGTCGGGCACCGCGCAACGCCCGTCGGACGTCATCACGATCCGCGGTGGCAAGACCGTCGAGGTGCTCAACACCGATGCCGAGGGCCGTCTCGTCCTGGCGGACGGTCTGGTCGAGGCGGTCGCCGAGAAGCCCGACGTGGTGGTCGACATCGCCACGCTGACCGGTGCCCAGGTGGTTGCGCTCGGTCACCGGGTGTCCGCGGTCATGGGAACGGACGACGTCCGCGCCGAGGTCGTCACCGCCGCCGGCACCTCGGGTGAGCAGTTCTGGCCGATGCCGTTGCCCGCAGACCTGCGACCGGGCCTGAAGTCCAAGGTCGCGGACATCGCGAACATCAGCGACCGCTTCGGCGGCATGCTCACCGCCGGCATCTTCCTGCAGGAGTTCGTCGGCCAGACGCCGTGGGCTCACCTCGACATCGCCGGCCCCGCGTTCAACGAGCGTTCGGCACACGGATACACGCCCGTGGGTGGGACAGGTGTCGGCGTCCGCACGCTCCTGGCACTGATCGAAGGCCGATCGGTCTAGACCCGAAACAGCTCCGGGCGCGGCCCGAGCCGGCGCGTAGTCAGCTGATCGAGCGCTTGCGTGCGATCCGCTGACGCGCGTTGTAGTCCCGGACGCGCTGCGGGTACCCGGTGCGCTGCACGTCGTAGATCGGGATGCTCATCTCGCGCGCGATCTGCGCCGCCGCCTCGCCGTCGGGCACCCGGCGGCGGGTCCACTCCCCGTCGGTCGCGACGAGCATCACGGTCGTGGGCGTCGAGTTGGTCCTGGGCTCGACGTACGCCTCGACACCCACCCGCGTCTGGATGAAGTCCTTCAGGTGCGCGACCGTCGCGTCACGGGCCGAGCGGTCCGTCGGTGCGTCGTTGGCCGCCGGATGCTTCCGACGAGAGAACAGGCCCATGCTGCCCGAGAGTACATTCCCGTCCTGCGTGGGCCCGTGAAACAGGACGCCGAAAGACGGTCATGGGACGACTGTTCTGAGGGTCACACGACCGCATCGAGCGTCCGGGTCGTTCCGGACCTGCGGGGATGACAAGATGGTCGGCGAGCTCGAGACCACCCGTCTGCGTATGAGGAGTCTGCACGTGGCCGACACCACCGGCACCGCTTTCGACATCGTCGTCCTGGGCGGAGGAAGCGGCGGCTACGCGGCTGCCCTCCGTGCCGCCCAGCTCGGGAAGTCCGTCGCACTTGTCGAGGCCGACAAGGTCGGCGGCACCTGCCTGCACGTGGGCTGCATCCCCACCAAGGCGCTGCTGCATGCCGCCGAGCTGGCCGACCACGCCCGCGAGGGCGCGCACTACGGCGTGCACACCACGCTCGAGAAGATCGACATGGCGGGCGTCAACGAGTACAAGGCGACCGTGATCAGCCGCCTGTACAAGGGGCTCCAGGGGCTCGTGAAGTCCCGCAACATCGCCGTGTTCGAGGGCTACGGCACGCTCGTCGCCAAGGACACCGTCGAGGTCAACGGCCAGCGCATCACCGGCGAGCACATCGTCCTCGGCACCGGCTCCTACGCCCGCACGCTGCCCGGCCTCGAGATCGGCGGCCGTGTCATCACGTCCGACCAGGCCCTCCAGCTGGACTGGGTGCCCAAGTCGGTGATCGTGCTCGGCGGCGGCGTCATCGGCTCGGAGTTCGCCTCGGTCTGGAAGTCGTTCGGGGCCGACGTCACGATCATCGAGGCTCTCCCCCACCTCGTCGCCAACGAGGACGAGGCGCTGTCCAAGGCCTTCGAGCGCCAGTTCCGCAAGCGCGGGATCAAGTTCAACCTCGGCGTCCGGTTCGCCGGCGTCACCCAGGACGACAACGGAGTGAAGGTCTCGCTCGAGGACGGAAAGACGTTCGAGGCGGACCTCCTGCTGGTCGCCGTCGGGCGTGGGCCGCGCACCTCGGGTCTGGGCTACGAGGACCAGGGCATCACGCTCGACCGCGGCTTCGTCATCACGAACGACCGTCTGCACACCGGCGTCGGCAACATCTACGCCGTCGGCGACATCGTTCCCGGCCTGCAGCTCGCCCACCGTGGGTTCGCGCAGGGCATCTTCGTGGCTGAGGAGATCGCGGGCCTGAACCCCGCGACGATCGTCGAGTCGGGTATCCCGCGCGTGACGTACTCCGACCCCGAGGTCGCCTCTGTGGGTCTGACGGAGGCACGCGCCAAGGAGGTGCACGGCGCCGAGAACATCGAGTCGCTCGAGTACAACCTGGGCGGCAACGGGAAGAGCCAGATCCTCGGCACGCAGGGGTTCGTCAAGCTCGTGCGCCAGAAGGACGGCCCGGTCGTGGGCATCCACATGATCGGTGCGCGCGTGGGCGAGCTCATCGGGGAGGGCCAGCTCATCGTGAACTGGGAGGCCTACCCGGAGGACGTCGCGTCGCTCGTGCACGCGCACCCGACGCAGAACGAGGCCCTCGGGGAAGCGCACCTCGCGCTCGCCGGCAAGCCGCTGCACGCCCACAACTGACCACACGATTCGAAGGAGACACGAGCGGTCATGTCCGACAACGTGCAGCTGCCCGCCCTTGGTGAGTCCGTCACCGAAGGCACCGTCACTCGCTGGCTGAAGAACGTGGGCGACACGGTGGAGGTCGACGAGCCGCTGCTCGAGATCTCCACCGACAAGGTCGACACCGAGATCCCGTCGCCGTTCGCCGGCGTCCTCGAGCAGATCCTGGTCCAGGAGGACGAGACCGTCGAGGTCGGCGCCACGCTCGCCGTCATCGGCTCGGGCTCCGGCTCGAGCTCGGAGTCGGGCTCGGGTTCCGACGAGGGCTCGTCGGAACCCGAGCAGGAGTCCCCCGCGCAGGAGGCACCCGCGGAGCAGGCACCCCCCGAGGAGTCGGCCGCCGAGGCCGCGCCCGCCGTGGAGTCCGTCGAGGCGCACGAGGAGCCCGCGTCTGCACCGGCGGGTTCGTCCGACGGTGGCGGCGCCGGTGAGAACGTGACGCTGCCCGCTCTGGGTGAGTCCGTGACCGAGGGCACCGTGACGCGCTGGCTCAAGAGCGTCGGGGACACGGTCGAGGTCGACGAGCCGCTGCTCGAGATCTCGACCGACAAGGTCGACACCGAGATCCCGTCGCCGTTCGCCGGCACGCTGCAGCAGATCCTGGTCCAGGAGGACGAGACCGTCGAGGTCGGCGCCGTGCTGGCCGTTATCGGCTCCGGCTCGTCGGCGCCCGCCGCCGCCCCCGAGCCGGCACCCGCTGCCGCCGAACCGGCCGCCGCGTCGGAGCCGTCCGAGCCGTCACAGGCACAGGAGTCCCCTGCAGAGCAGGAATCGCCGGCACAGCAGGAGCCCACCGCGCCGACTGTCGCGACACCGGCTCCGGTTCCGGCCACGCCTGCCCCGGTCCCGGCCACGCCGGCTCCCGCGCCGCAGGCGTCCGGAAGCTACCTGACGCCGCTCGTCCGCAAGCTCGCCGCGGAGAAGGGCGTCGATGTCGGGAGCCTGACAGGCACCGGCGTGGGCGGACGCATCCGCAAGGAGGACGTGCTCGACGCCGCCGCGAAGGCTGAAGAGGCTGCCCAGGCAGCGGCAGCGGCAGCCGCGAAGCCGGCTCCTGCGGCCGCGCCGGCCGCAGCCCCCAAGTCGGCCGGTGCGACGGTGTCGCCGTTGCGCGGAACCACCGAGAAGGCCAGCCGCCTGCGCCAGATCATCGCCGAGCGCATGGTCGACGCCCTGCACTCGCAGGCGCAGCTGACCACGGTCGTCGAGGTGGACGTCACCAAGATCGCCCGCCTCCGGGCCAAGGCGAAGGCCGACTTCTCGGCGCGCGAGGGTGTCAACCTGACGTTCCTGCCGTTCTTCGTTCTCGCAGCGATCGAGGGCCTCAAGGCCTACCCGAAGATCAACGGTGTGCTCGAGGGCAACACGATCACCTACCACGGCGAGGAGAACGTCGGCATCGCCGTCGACACCGAGCGTGGTCTGCTCGTCCCGGTCATCCGCGACGCCGGCGACCTGAACCTCGCCGGTATCTCCCGCAAGATCGTCGACCTTGCCGGCCGTACGCGCCAGAACAAGGTCACTCCTGACGAGCTCAGCGGTGCCACGTTCACGGTCACCAACACCGGCTCGGGCGGCGCGATCATCGACACGCCGATCGTTCCCGGCGGCACGTCGGCGATCCTGGGCACCGGGGCGATCGTCAAGCGCCCCGTCGTGATCCAGGACGCGGACGGCGCCGAGGTCATCGCGATCCGCTCGATGTGCTACCTGTCGCTCTCGTACGACCACCGTCTGGTCGACGGAGCCGACGCGTCGCGCTACCTCAGCGCGCTCAAGGCACGCCTCGAGGAAGGCGCGTTCGAGTCCGAGGTCGGCCTCTGACGTCCAGCGTCACCTCGGCCGCGGCCCGGTCCCCTCGTGGGACCGGGCCGCGGCCGTTCGCGCTCCGTCAGACCCGCGGTCCGTCGATGAACCGTGCTCGGCGTCCGCTGCGTCGACGCTCGTCGCGCCGCGGACGTAGCCCGAACGTAGGGTGAGCGCCATGCAGGTGGTCGTGGCGGGCTCGCACGGGTTCATCGGTGGCACGCTCGTCCCTCAGCTGCGGCGTGACGGCCACGACGTCAGGGTGCTCGTGCGCGGCGAGACGCGCAGCCCCGACGAGGTCAGCTGGGACCCTGACGCCGGAGAGCTGGCTCCGTCCGCGCTCGACTGGGCCGATGCGGTCATCAACCTCGCCGGCGTGAACCCCGGGACGCGCCCGCTGACGCAGGCCCGCAAGCGGCTCGTGGTCTCCTCCCGGGTCAACACCACGAAGCTTCTCTCGCGCACGCTCGCGTCCCTCGACGCGCGTCCGCGCGTACTGCTTCAGGCGTCCGGGATCGGGGCGTACGGATCCCGCGGCGACGATCTGCTCGACGAGGACGAGCCGATCGGCACCACGTTCTTCGCCACCGTCGTGCGACAGTGGGAGGCAGCGACGGCGTCGGCCCAGGAGGCGGGCGTCCGGGTCGTCCACCTGCGTACGGGCGTCGTGCTCAGCTCGCACGGCGGGGCGCTCGGACGGTTGCTTCCCCTGATCAGGCTGGGCGTCGGCGGTCGCTTCGGCAACGGTCGACAGTTCTGGCCGTGGATCACGCTCACCGACGAGGTCCGGGCGATCGAGCACCTGCTGACGTCACAGATGCACGGGCCGGTCAACCTGGTCACGGCGTCCGACCGCAACGCCGATGTCGTGAAGGCACTGGCTCAGGCGCTGCACCGCCCGGCTGTCGTACCCGTTCCCGCGTTCGCGCTTCGTACGGTCCTGGGCGACTTCTCCTCGGAGGTGCTCGGATCCAACCGAGCGTTCCCCCGGGCGCTGGCCGCCGACGGCTTCGTCCCGACGCACCCCGACCTCGGGACAGCTGCCCGCTGGGTCGCCGCAGGCGGCTGACAGGTCATCCTGCCGGCTCTGTGACGTCCCAGACGCGCCAGCCCGCGTCGGTCCATCGGAGCCCCAGCACCACCGTCCGGGGTGCTCCGACGAGCACCGCCGTCGTCATCACCGTCGTGACGGAGACGTCTGTCGTCGACCCGCGCGTGCCGTCGTCCTGGACCAGCCGCGCGTCTCGCACGTCCACGGCCAGCCCGTCGCTGCTAGCCGGGTCGACCGCCTCCAGGAGCGCGGAGTCGGCGAGGTGTGCCGGTCCGCCGACAACCTCGACATCCGCGAGCCGCGCCGCGCTCGCGTCACCGACAGCGGCGGCCCGGAGCCTGCTCAGCTCGACCGCGGCCGCGACCGGGTCGTCCGCGTCGGTCAGCGCGCTCGTCGCGGGCTCAGGAGCCGCGAGGAGCCGCCACCCCACCACCCCGGACACGAGTAGCGCGACGCACGCCAGCGCGACGAGGCCAGAAGGGAATCGACGCCTTGTGGAGCGCCGCGACGCCGCCGGTGGGGTGTGACGCGCACTCGAGAGGAGGGCCGACGAGGCGAGCGACCCCGCGTCAGGAAGCTGGACCGGCTCGGGATGCGCCGCCCGGAAGCACACGTCGGCGAGCACTGCTGCGTCCATCGCCGGCTGCCGGAGGGCGTCGACGAGCAGGTCGCGCAGCACGAGGCCACCAGCCAGGAGATGCACGTCGTCTCCTGGCAGCTGGGCGAGCACCGCGGTCACGAGGGCTTCCAGGTCCTCGCGCGGTGAGCTCGCACCGGCGACGGCGCCGCGCAGGTCGCACAGGACGGGCCGGCCGTCCGGGCGCACCAGGATCGTCGAGGGGTCGACGACGCCGTGCGCGAGGAGCGCGTCGTGCAGCGTGCCGAGCGCGCTCGCGACCGGGATCGCCACGGTTGCGGCCTCACCGTCGGACAAGGGTGCCCGCGCGGCGCGGATCTGAGCCAACGAGAGTCCTTCGACGTGCTCCACCAGCAGCCCGATCCGACCGGGCGTGAGCTCGGTGGCGTCGAGGAGCCGGGTCAGGTGCTCGTGTCGCACACCGCGCAAGCGGGCGACCCGCGCGACGAGGGTGTCGTCGTGCACATCCGCGTCCATCACCTGCAGCTCGACCCGGTGGTCGGTCCCGTCGAGCGCGACGGCGAGCCAACGACCGGGACCGAGCAGCGACGTCGGACGGAATCCGAGCCGGGCCAGCGAGCTCTCGATCTCTGCGGGCACCACCGTCGCGTCCATCCCGCCATCAAAGCGGGGTGGCAACGGACGCGTCGGCAGTCGTCCACAGGTCAGGGCATGCGAACGACGCGCCCCTCGTCAGCAGACACCTTCGCCGCGTCGAGCACCCGCGCAGTCCGAGCCGCGTCGAACGGGTCGACGGGTGGTGGTCCACCGTCGACGACCCAGGCCGCGACGGCGCGGTAGACGTCGCTGTGCCCACGGCCGACCCGGGGCACCGGAGCGCGGTCTGAGCCGCGCACCAGCCAGCCCTCGTGCGTCGGCTCGCCGGGTCGACGCGTCTCCTCGTAGGCGTCGTCGAGGGCGGAGAACGGGGTCGGCTCACCCTCGAAGCTCGTCACGAGGTACGCACCGGCGTCGCCGAGGACCCGGGTCCGCGGTCCCGGCGCTCCGACGACCGCGCCTGCCTCGAGGTGGCTGACGACTCCCGACGTATGGGTCAGGGAGAGGAACACGTCATCGACCGCGGGGGTCGTGCGCGCGTGCAGCTCGGCATAGACCGTGGCGACGGGACCGAACAGCTGGGTCGCCGAGTCGACGAGGTGTGCACCGAGATCGAGAAGGAGGCCGCCGGCGAGCGGGTCGTTCTCCTTCCAACGGTCCTGCGGGACGGGGCGGAACCTCTCCCAGCGACGCTCGAACCGGTGCACGGTCCCGAGCGTTCCTGCCTCGAGCAGCGCCAGGAGCGTCGCCTGCTCGGTGTCCCAGCGGCGGTTGTGGAAGACGGTCAGCCGACCGTCGCCACGTGAGGCCAGCATCTCCGCGTCGTCGGCCGTGGTGGCCAAGGGCTTGTCGACGATGACGTGCAGACCCGCGTCCAGCGCGGCAAGGGTGTGCGCGACGTGCTCGCCCGTCGGGCTGGCGATGACGACGAGGTCCAGGTCCGCGGCATGGGTCAAGAGACCTTCGATGTCCGGCTCCACGGCCGCACCGGGCCAGTCGTCCGCCACCTGCGCGGCACGGCTGCGTGTGACGGCGACGGTCACCTGCTGCCCTGCCTCACGCAGCAGCCTGGCGTGAATGCCCCGACCTGCACCGCCGTACCCGACCAGTCCTACCCGCAGAGCGCTCATGGTGCTCACTCTAGGTCGGCGACCGACACCTCCCGAGGGGCGGACTGCGGGCGCGAGAGCGCACTGGGCCACCAGGTCCGCCGGTCCAGGTCGTGCACCAGAGCGGGGACGAGAAGGCTGCGCACGACGAGCGTGTCGAGAAGAACGCCGAAGGCGACGATGAACGCGATCTGGGCGAGGAAGAGCAGCGGGATGATGCCGAGGGCCGCGAACGTCGTCGCCAGGACCACGCCCGCCGACGTGATCACACCTCCGGTCACGGTCAGCGCTCGGATCACGCCGGCACGGGTCCCGACCGCGGCCGACTCCTCGCGCACACGTGTCATCAGGAAGATCGAGTAGTCGACCCCGAGCGCCACCAGGAACACGAACGCGTACAGCGGGACCACCGGGTCGGCGCCCGGGAAGTCGAGGATGTGGTTGAACACCAGGGCCGCGACGCCGAGGGCGGCAGCGAACGACAGGACGTTGGCGGCGAGGAGGAGCGCGGCCGCGACGACCGACCGCAGCAGCATCATGAGGATCAGGCCGATGACCAGCAGGACGACGGGGACGATCGTCCGGAGGTCCTGCTCGCTGGCAACCTGCGTGTCCAGGGTCTCTGCCGCTGCGCCGCCGACCACTGCGGTCGGGCTCTCGGCATGCACGACCGTGCGGAGGTCCTCGACCACGGCAACGGCCGCCTGCGAGTCCGACGACGCCTCGGTGACCACGTCGAGACGGACGCGACCGTCCACGACGATCGCGGGGGCGTCAGGATCCGGGGCCCCGCCCGGAGCACCCGTGTAGGGCGCCACCGACGACACTCCGTCGACACCCTCGGCCGCCTCGGTGACCGCCGCGGCGTCGGCCTCGTCGACGATCACGATGACCGGCTGCACCGCTCCGGCCGGGAAGTGCTCGACGAGCACCTCCTCACCGGCAACGGCATCGACGTCCGTGAGGAACAGGTCGACCTGGTTGGTGCCGGATGCCTTGAACGTCGGAAGGAACGCCGCTCCGAGGCACAGTGCGAGCGCGGTGACGATCCACACCAGTCGTGCCCTGCGCCCGACGAACCGCGCGAGCTGCGCCCACAGGCCGTGACCGGCGGCCGGGTCGAGGGCGGCGTCGTGCTCGGTCGTCGGCGTGTGCGGGCGGGGCGCACGAGGCCAGAACAGGAAGCGCGACCGACGGCCACCGATGAGCAGGATGGCCGGGAGCAGCGTCAGGGCGCCCAGCAGCGCCGACGCGATACCGATCGCCGCGACCGGCCCCAGCGACCGGACCGAGCCGAGGTCCGACAGGAGCAGGCACAGCACGCCGGCGATCACGGTGCCGGCGCTGGCGGTGATCGGCTCGACGCACGCCCGCAGGGCTCGCCGCATCGCGGTCGCGGGGTGCTCGACCCGGCCGAGCTCCTCGCGGTACCGCGCCACGAGCAGCAGCGCGTAGTCCACGGACGCGCCGACGACGAGGATCGACAGGATGCCCTGCGACTGCCCGTTCAGCACGAGCGTCCCGTTCTTGGCCAGGTGGTAGATGACAAGACCAGCCAGGCAGAGCGCGAAGACCGCCGTGAAGATGACGACGAAGGGCAGGAAGGGCGAGCGGTAGACGAGAACCAGGATGAGCAGCACGGCACCGAGCGCGACGAGGAGCAGGACCCCGTCGATGCCACCGAACGCGGTGACCAGGTCAGCGACGAACCCCGCCGGACCGGTCACCCAGGCGTGGAGGCCGAGCTCGCCCGCGGACGTCGCCGTGGCGCCGAGGGATTCCTCCAACGACGCCCGCAGCGCGAGCACGAAGGAGTCGGTGACACCCGCCTCGTCGGCCAGGAGCTCTTCGGCCTTCTCGGCATCGAGTGAGAAGGCGACCAGCAGCGCTTCACCGTCCTCGGACGGGACGACCGCGGGCTCGCCGACCAGGTAGTCCGACCAGGTGCCCTCGTTGCCGGCCGGCAGAGCCTCGTCGGGAACACCTGCCGCCCAGCTCTGCACGGCTTCCAGCTGCTCGGGCGAGACATCGCTGCCGTCCGCGGGTTCGAGGACCACCAGCGCAGGTAGGGTCGGCGTGTCGACGAAGGCCTTGCTCTCCTCCGCGGTCCGGGTGGACTCGGCCGACGAGGGCAGAAATGCGGCCGCGTCGTTCGTCTGGACCTGCGAGAGCTTGCCCTGGGCCATGCCCCCGAGCGACCCGATGGCGAGCCAGGCAACCAGCGCGACACCGACCAGCAGGGCACGGACGACGGTGGATCGGCGATTACTCAGCATGCTGAGTATCATGGGGTCGATTCCTCCGAACGGCAAATGGAGGCACACGGATGGAGCAGGAGCCGGACCCTGCCTCGCTCGACCCCGCGCAGTGGCCGTCCGGACGGCTGCTCTCAGCAGCGGCTCGCCGGGTGGAGCGTGACTTCAACGCGCACCTGGCCGCCTGGGACCTGAACCACGCGAGCCTGCCCGTTCTCGTGCACCTGTCCGGCGGCCCGCTGTCGCAGCGCGAGCTCGCCGCGGCGTGCGGCGTGACCGAGCAGACCACCAGCCGGGTCGTCGCCCGCATGGAGCGCTCGGGCTACGTCACGCGGACCCCGCACGAGCAGGACCGCCGCCGCCTCGTCCTGACGATCACGGACGCGGGGCGCGCCGCTCTCGCCGTCGCGTCCGAGCGGGAACCCGCCGAGGCGCTCGTCACCCGCGGCATGTCGGAGAGGGACGTCTCCGAGCTTCGTCGGCTCCTGGCACTGGTCGCGCGACCGGGACCGGATGTCGCAGGACCGGGTTAGCCTGACCGCATGCGGTTCGACGAGCTCGACCTCGGCACGCGCCTGCTCCCCTACGAGCCGACGTGGCAGCTGCAGCGCGACGTCCACGCGGCCGTCGCGGACGGATCGCGCGAGGACGTCGTCCTGCTGTGCGAGCACGAGGACGTCTACACGGCGGGCAAGCGCACCGCCAAGGCGGACCGACCGGTCGACGGGACCCCGGTAGTGGACGTCGACCGAGGGGGCCGCATCACGTGGCACGGCCCGGGACAGCTGGTCGGGTACCCGATCGTCCGGCTGGCCGCTCCCATCGACGTGGTCCGCTACGTCCGCGCCCTGGAAGAGGCGCTCATCCGCACGTGCGCCGACCTCGGCCTGACGACGATCCGCGTCGACGGGCGCAGCGGCGTCTGGTTCGCCGCGACGGCGACCCAGCGGGAGCGCAAGGTCGCCGCCATCGGCGTCCGCGTCTCCCGCAGCGTGACCATGCACGGCTTCGCGCTGAACTGCGAGCCGAACCTGTCGGTCTACGACCGGATCGTGCCGTGCGGCATCCCGGACGCCGACGTGACGTCCCTGTCCGCGGAGGCCCGACGGCGCGTCACCATCGCAGAGGTGACGCCGATCGTCCGCGGGCACCTGGCGCAGACGCTGGAACCTCTCCTGGACGCCGTGCCGGCGCTGTGACGTCGCACTCCCCCGGCCGCCGACGCGCCGGCCGCGGGTTAGTCTGACCGGCGTGACGATCGCAGCCGATGGCCGACGCATGCTCCGCATCGAGGCGCGCAACTCCGCGACCCCCATCGAGCGCAAGCCGGAGTGGATCCGGACACGCGCCACGATGGGGCCCGAGTACACCGAGCTCAAGGGCCTCGTGAAGCGCGAAGGCCTGAACACGGTCTGCGAGGAGGCGGGCTGCCCCAACATCTTCGAGTGCTGGGAGGACCGGGAGGCAACGTTCCTCATCGGCGGCGACCAGTGCACCCGGCGGTGCGACTTCTGCCAGATCGACACGGGCAAGCCGGCTGCCTTCGACGCCGACGAGCCGCGCCGCGTCGCCGCATCCGTGCAGGCGATGGGCCTGAAGTACTCGACCGTGACCGGTGTCGCCCGCGACGACCTGCCCGACGGCGCTGCCTGGCTCTACGCCGAGACGGTCCGGCAGATCCACGCCGTGAACCCGGGGACGGGCGTCGAGCTGCTGATCCCCGACTTCAACGCGACGCCCGAGCTGCTCGACGAGGTGTTCTCCTCGCAGCCCGAGGTCCTTGCGCACAACCTCGAGACCGTCCCACGCATCTTCAAGACGATCAGGCCCGGGTTCCGCTACGACCGGTCCCTCTCGGTCATCACGCGGGCGCACGAGGCCGGTCTGGTCACCAAGTCGAACCTGATCCTCGGCATGGGTGAGACCACCGACGAGGTCGTCGAAGCACTCGCCCAGCTCCGCGAGGCCGGTTGCGACCTGATCACGATCACCCAGTACCTGCGCCCCTCCGTGCGGCACCACCCGGTCGACCGCTGGGTGCGTCCCGAAGAGTTCGTGGAGCTGTCCGCGAAGGCCGAGGAGCTCGGGTTCCTCGGCGTCATGTCTGGCCCCCTGGTCCGCTCGTCCTACCGCGCCGGACGGTTGTGGGGCCAGGCGATGCGTCGCTACGGCCGACCGATCCCCGAGGCCCTCGCCCACCTCAGCGAGCCGACGACGTCCCGCCAGGAAGCCGCGAGCCTGCTCGCACGCTGACGTCAGGACCATGGTTTCGCGTCGGTAGACTTTCGACCCATGGCCCGCGACAACTCCACCGCAGCAGCGCCCGTCAAGAAGCAGCGCTGGTACCACCAGCTGTGGCAGGTCTTCCAGATGACCCGGAAGTCGGATCCGGCGATCACCTGGATCCTCCTGGGCATCATCGTCGTGATCATCGCTCTCGGGGTGGGCGCTGGCCTGCTGTTCGGGTCGGTCGTCTTCTGGGTGCTGCTGAGCATCCCCTTCGCCGCGCTCGTTGCGATGTTCGTCCTGTCGCGTCGCGTCGAGAAGGCCGCGTTCGCGCAGATCGAGGGCCAGACGGGCGCCACGCTGTCCGCCCTGCGCAGCATCCGGCGCGGATGGACGTTCCCTGAGGAGCCCGCGGCATTCGACCCGAAGACCCGTGACCTCGTGTTCCGTGGTGTCGGACGCCCCGGCGTCGTCCTCGTCGGCGAGGGGCCCGCACCCCGAATCAACAAGCTGCTCGAGGCCGAGCGCAAGCGCACCGCGCGCATCGTCGGCGGAGCGCCCATCATCCTGCTGCAGATGGGTGACGGCGAGGGCCAGATCCCCCTGCGCAAGATCCCGCGGTCCGTCCAGAAGCTGCGCAACAAGCTGACCAAGGCGGAGGTCGCCGAGGTCAACAAGCGGCTCACCGCCCTCGGCGGCGTGAAGCTCCCGATGCCGAAGGGCGTCGACCCGAATCGCGCACGCCCGGACCGTAAGGGCACACGCGGCCGCTGACCGGCCGCGACGGCGTGGTTCACGACGCGTTCCGGGAACCACGCCACGCAGGACCATCTGTAAGCCCTGCAGGCTCAGCGTCGGACGATCGCCGTCCCCGCCACGCGGTCGTGCAGCCCCCGCCCGTCGGCGTCCCAGATCACGGCCGGCACGACCAGGCAGAGCAGCAACGTTCGGGTCAGAGCGCTCAGGAAGCCCGGCGCCGCCGTCTCCCACACGGGATCCTTCGCGGCGTCGGACTGCGCAGCGAAGACTCGGCGCACCCGCAGACCCATGAGCCGGTGCCCCAGCGTGTTGCCGATCGACCCGACGAGGAGCACGTTCTCGAGCGCGAAGACGCCGAGCGTCGCCAACGAGCTGCCCCGGGTCAGGTAGAACCCCTGGGAAGTCACCGGGAAGAACGCGGCCGAGATGGCCAGGCAGGCGAACCAGTCGATCAGGAGCGCCCCCACCCGCCGACCCAGCCGCCCGAGCGAACCGGGGCCCTCCGGGCTCAGCCCCAGCCTGTGCCCGCGACCACCGGCCGGGTCACGCCCGGCCGGTTCGCCTTCGAGCCATGAGCTGAGGTCTCGCCGATCTGCCACCCGTGCAGGGTACGGGCCGGTACCGCTCCCCGGCACACAGGTGCGCCGCGCCCCGGACCCCTCAGCACCGGATTAGTGTCAGCCCTGGTAACACGAGGCGGTCCGCCGTAACGCTGTCGAAACATTCACTACACGACGGAGAAACGGCACCCTCGTAGCCTGCGTGTGCCCGACCTGATGGGACCCCCGACCGAGGAGCAGCGGATGTTCAGCAAGCCAGAGGAAGTCCTGGCCTTCATCAAGAGCGAGGACGTGAAGTTCGTCGACGTCCGGTTCTGTGACCTGCCCGGCACGATGCAGCACTTCAACGTCCCCGCCGCCTCGCTGGACGCCTCGTTCTTCGCCGAGGGCCAGATGTTCGACGGGTCCTCGATCCGCGGCTTCCAGGCGATCCACGAGTCGGACATGAAGCTCCTCCCCGACGTCACCTCGGCCTACATCGACCCCTTCCGGGTCGAGAAGACGCTGAACATCAACATGCACATCGTGGACCCGTACACCGACGAGCCGTACAGCCGCGACCCGCGTCAGGTCGCAGCGAAGGCCGAGGCGTACCTGGCGTCGACCGGCATCGCCGACACCGCCTTCTTCGCGCCCGAGGCCGAGTTCTACATCTTCGACGACGTCCGTTTCCGCACGGCGCAGAACGAGTCGTTCTACAAGATCGACTCGTTCGAGGCGGCCTGGAACACCGGACGCGAGGAGGAGGGTGGCAACCTCGGCCACAAGATCCCCTACAAGGGCGGCTACTTCCCCGTCCCGCCGGTGGACGGCTTCGCCGACATCCGCGACGAGATCAGCCTCCAGCTCGACGCCCTCGGGCTCGGCGTGGAGCGCGCGCACCACGAGGTCGGCACGGCCGGCCAGCAGGAGATCAATTACCGCTTCGACAAGCTGGCGATCTCCGGCGACAAGGTCATGCTGTTCAAGTACGTGGTGAAGAACGTCGCGCACAACAACGGCAAGTCGGCGACCTTCATGCCGAAGCCGCTGTTCGGCGACAACGGCTCTGGCATGCACGTCCACCAGTCCCTGTGGAAGAACGGCGAGCCCCTGTTCTTCGACGAGAAGGGCTACGGCGGCCTCTCCGACGTCGCGCGCTGGTACATCGGCGGCCTGCTCAAGCACGCGCCCTCGCTCCTGGCGTTCACCAACCCGACGGTGAACTCCTACCACCGCCTGGTCCCCGGCTTCGAGGCACCCGTCAACCTGGTCTACTCGGCCCGCAACCGCTCCGCGTGCATCCGCATCCCGGTCACCGGTTCCAACCCGAAGGCCAAGCGCATCGAGTTCCGCGTGCCGGACCCGTCGGCCAACCCGTACCTCGCGTTCGCGGCCATGCTCATGGCCGGCATCGACGGCATCCAGAACCGCATCGAGCCGCCCGAGCCGGTCGACAAGGACCTGTACGAGCTGCCCCCCGAGGAGCACGCCCTCATCCAGCAGGTTCCGGGCTCCCTCGGTGAGGTCCTCGACTCGCTCGAGGCCGACCACGACTTCCTCACGGCGGGCAACGTCTTCACGCCCGACCTGATCTCGACGTGGATCGACTACAAGCGCAACGCCGAGGTGGACCCGATCCGTCTGCGGCCGCACCCGCACGAGTTCGAGCTCTACTACGACGTGTGATCGGCCCGCCTCGCGGCTGCTCCCGCGAGGCGGTGACCTGAAGAAACGGTACCCCCGTCGCCCTCGTGGCGGCGGGGGTGCTGCACGTCTGCGACCAGCTTCAGTTGAGCCGGGCGTCCTCGGCGAACGTCGACACGATCGCCAGCTCACCGCCCTGCCGGCGCAGAACGCGCCGCCAGAGCACCGCCGGGTCGGGCGTGACGGCGTCCGACGGCAGCGCGGGCACGACGAACCACGCACCCTCTTCGAGCTCGTCCTCCAGCTGACCGGCACCCCAGCCCGAGTGCCCTGCGAAGACACGCACGCCCGTGACTGCACCGCGCAGGTCGGCTGGATCTGAGTCGAGGTCGACGAGGCCGAACGGGCCCACGAGCAGGTCGACGTTCGGGGGCAGTGGGACGCCCGCCGGGAACGTCACCACGCCGATCGCTCCGTCGAGCCCCACGGGTCCGCCCTGGAAGACGACGGCCGGCGGGTTGACCGCCTGCTGCCACGCGGGCAGGACCGCGTCGACCTCGACGTCGACCGGTCGGTTGAGCACCACGCCGAACGCGCCCTCGTGGCTGTGGTCGAGCAGCAGGATCACGGTGCGGTGGAAGTTCGGGTCGCCGAGGCGCGGCTTCGCCACGAGGAGGTGCCCGACGAGCGTGGTGAATTCCTTCACACTCCCATCATGGGTGAGCGCGCCGAAAGGCGCCCTCGACATCCGTTCTGCCAGCGTGAACCGCGACGTGACGCTCCGCGCCGTTCAACGTCTACGACTCCATCTCTGGTGCGCATGTCGAACGGGTACCGGTGGTCGGCCACTCCCCGATGGTCGAGGATCCTGCTCGCACCGGACACAGGCGCACCATGGATTGCCGACGTGCCACGTCCGGCGCACGCTGGAGGCCAACGACGAACGAGGTCGCACATGTCGATCGAGAAGCTGCCAGCCGGCACGCGAGGCGCACGAAGCGTCCCGCGCCTGATCCAGCGCCTCACGTTGCCGATCAGGTTGCGCATGCACCACAGGGCCGGCGACAAGATGGGCGGGATGGACCTGCTCTACATCTCGACCGTGGGGGCCAAGTCGGGCGAGCGCCGGATCGCACCGGTGGCTCGGTTCGACGACGGCGACGGCGCCTGGCTCGTCGTCGCGTCGGCTGGCGGCCAGGCGAAGCACCCTGCGTGGTACGTCAACCTTGTGGCGCACCCCGATGCTGTCGAGGTGGAGGTATCAGGCGTACGTCACCGCGTCGTGCCGGAGCAGCTCGTCGGCGCAGGGCGGGCCGAGGCGTGGAACCGGATCACGAGCCTGGTACCCGGCTTCGCCGGCTACGAGTCGAAGACCGACCGTCCCATCCCGGTGCTGCGGCTGCGGTCCGCGGGCCTGGCCGAGGGGTGACCGGAGCCGAAAGGTAGCGCAGCCGGTCGACGTGAGCGGGTCGCCGTCAGTACACGTCCCGCACGTACCGCTTGTCCTTGGTCAGCTGCTTGAGGTACGCGGTCGCGTCGTCGTCCGAGAGGTGGCCATGGGCCTTCGCGATCTCGTGCAGCGTACGGTCGACGTCCTTCGCCATACGGCTCGCGTCCCCGCACACGTAGAAGTGACCACCGTCCTGCAACCAGCCCCAGACCCGCGACCCGTTCTCGCGCAGCCGGTCCTGGACGTAGATCTTCTGCCGCTGGTCACGGGAGAACGCCAGGGTCAGGTGGTCGAGGAAGCCGTCGTCATGCCAGGCCTGCATCTCGTCCTGGTAGTAGAAGTCCTTGTCGGAGTTGCGCTCACCGAAGAACAGCCAGTTCTTGCCGTGGTGCCCGAGCGCCTGGCGCTCCTGCAGGAAGCCGCGGAACGGTGCGATGCCGGTTCCCGGTCCGACCATGATCATCGGTGCTGCCGCGTCGGTCGGTGGGCGGAAGTGGTTGTTGGGCTGGACGAACACGGGCACGTCGGCCGTGTCGCTGTGGTCCGCGAGGAACGTCGAGCAGACGCCGTGGCGGGCCTGACCCTGGTGCTCGTAGCGCACGGCCGACACGGTCAGGTGCACCTGCGTGGGCTCGACCAGGGGGCTCGACGAGATGGAGTAGAGACGGGGCTGGAGGCGCGTCAGCACGCCGAGCCACTCGGACACGTCAGCGCCGACCGGGAACTGTGCCAGGACGTCGACCGCCTGTCTCCCCCACAGCCATTGCTGCAGGCTGGTCCTGTTCCCCGAGCGCAGGAGCGTCGAGAGCTGCCGCCCCGGGTGGTGCTCGTTGACGAACTTCAGCAGGTTCGGCGTGACGTTGACGATCTCGAGATGATGGGTGCACGCATCGCGAAGGGACAGCGCGCCGACCCCGGCCAGGTCCACCACGGTCTCACCGTCGAGCCCCGTCGCGGACAGCCACGCGTCGACGGCGGCCGGGCTGTTGGTCGGGCGCACGCTCAGCGCGTCGCCCGCCCGGTAGGAGAGCTCGTCGTCCACCTCGATCCCGAACTGGCGCACGTCCTTCGTGGAACCCGGGCCGCTGAGCCTGACGTTGCGCGTCACTCGCGTCACGAGCGGCACGTGCCGTGAGTACCGGGTCGCGGTCGGCCGGTCCGCCACGACCGCCGGGGCGGCCTGGACCGCCGGCGTGAGCAGCGCCGCGACCCGCGCGAACCACGCCTGCGCAGGGGCGGCGTCGCCTGGTTCACAGTCCGCACGATCGACCAGCCGCTCAGCACCGAGCTCGGCGAACCGGACGTCCAGTCGACGACCGTGGCCGCAGAAGTCGTCATAGCTGGGGTCCCCGAACGCGAGAACGGCGTACCGGAGACCGTCGAGACGGGGTGCGCCGTCGGCTGAGAGGGCAGCCCAGAAAGCCTCACCGTTGTCTGGGGAGTCGCCGTCCCCGAACGTGCTGCTGACCAGGAGCACCGGGCCGTCGGTCGGGAGGCGGTCGACGTCGTAGTCGTCCATGGCGACGAGGACGGCGTCGAGCCCGATGCCGCGCAAGCGATCAGCGAGCTCGACGGCGTGCTCCTCGGCGTTCCCCGTCTGCGACGCCCAGAGCACCGACACCGTGGGCTTCGTCGCGACAGAGGCGGACCACGGCTGCGGACGCGGGGTCCGGTGGAAGCCGGCGAGCATCCCGTTGATCCACGCGCGAGCGTTGCGGTCGAACGGCGCCGACTCAGGCAGCACCGCGGGCTCACCCGTGAGCAGCCGGTCGCGCGCCCACAGCAGGCCCTGCAGGTAGCGCTCCTGGTCGGGGGTGAGGTCCGGTGGCCCGCTGGGAGTCATGCCGAGCCCGGTCAGGATGACGCCGGTCGATGATTCAGTGTCCTCACCCGCCGCTCTACGCTCGCCGACCGACGGTGCAGGCTGCTCGGCCGGCTCGACGGACGCGCGTGCCGCGAGCCGCGTGAGTGCGACAGCGGAGACCTTGAACTCCGGCTGGAGGGAGAGCGGGTCGACGGCGTCGTTCGTGACCGCGTTGACGGCCAGGTACTCGCCGTACGTGTCGTTCCAGTGGAAGGGCGCGAACAGGTTGCCCGGTCGGACCCGGTCGGACACGGACGCGGGGAGCACGGCACGGCCTCGCCGCGACGCGATCTCCAGGGAGTCACCGTCGGCGATCGCGAGGCGTGCGGCGTCGTCGGGGTGGATCTCCACGAACGGCCCTGGGTTCAGCCTGTTCAGCTTGTCGACCTTGCCGGTCTTCGTGAGGGTGTGCCACTGGTGCTGCAGCCGGCCGGTGTTCAGCACGAACGGATAGTCGTCGTCGGGCATCTCCCGGGCATCCATGTGCGGTCGCGGGAAGAAGACCGCCCGGCCGCTCGCCGTCGCGAACGCGAGACGTGGCCGCGTTCCGTCCGGACGCTCGAGCAGCCGCTGGCTCCTGCCGTCGTTGAGGTAGCGGATCGGGCTGCGGCCCTCGTCGGCGGGCCGCGTCATGTCCTGCGGCGGGCTGGGCCACTGGACGGATGCGCGCGCCAGCCGCTCGTAGCTCACGCCCCGCAGGTCGTAGCCGGTCCGAGGGTTCCAGAACTGCGTGATCTCCTCGAAGACCTCCTCGGCGGACGCGTAGGTGAACGCCTCCACAAAGCCCATGGCACGGGCGACCTCCGCGATGATCTGCCAGTCCGGCATCGCGTCACCGACGGGGTCGGCGGCCTGCTGCAGGAGCGTCAGGTTCCGTTCCGAGCTGATCGTGACGTACGTCGACTCCGCCCACAGGGCGCCAGGCAGCACGATGTCGGCGTACGCGTTGGTCTCGGTGTCGAGGAACGCGTCCTGCGCGATCACCAGGTCACAGCTCTCCAGGCCCTGGATCACGGTGCTCCGGTTGCTCACCGACGCGACGGGGTTGGTGCAGATGATCCAGCACGCCTTGATCGAGCCGTCGACCATGCGCTGGTACATGTCGATGGTCCCGGTGCCGACCTCGGCGCGAAGGGTGCCCTCGGGCAGCCCCCAGGCGGTCTCGACGAACGCGCGGTCGTCCGGCTCGACGACGCTGCGCTGACCCGGCAGACCGGGACCCATGTAGCCCATCTCGCGGCCGCCCATCGCGTTCGGCTGCCCGGTCAGGGAGAACGGTCCGCTGCCTGGCCGGCAGATCGCGCCGGTTGCGAGGTGGAGGTTGACCAGCGCGTTGGTGTTCCAGGTGCCGTGCGTGCTCTGGTTGAGGCCCATGGTCCAGCAGGACATCCAGTTGTCGGACTCGCCGATCCACCGAGCGGCCGTGCGCAGGTCAGCCTCCGTGAGCCCCGTCAGCTCGGCAACGAGCGACGGCGGGTAGTCGGCGACGAACTCCGGCATCGCCTCCCACCCCTCGGTGGCCTCCGCGATGAAGTCCTCGTCGATCTGGCCCTCGGCCACGAGGAGGTGGAGGAGCCCGTTGAGCAGGGCCAGGTCCGTTCCGGGCTTCACCTGCAGGAACAGGTCGGCCTTGTCGGCTGTTGCCGTGCGGCGCGGGTCCACGACGATGAGCTTCGCGCCCGCCTTGACCCGGTCCATCATCCGGAGGAAGAGGATCGGGTGGCAGTCGGCCATGTTGGATCCGATGACGAAGAAGACGTCAGCGTGGTCGAAGTCGTCGTAGGACCCAGGGGGCCCGTCGGAACCCAGTGAGAGCTTGTAGCCGGTCGCCGCGCTCGCCATGCACAGGCGCGAGTTGGACTCGATCTGGTTGGTCCGCACGAAGCCCTTGGCCAGCTTGTTCGACAGGTACTGGGCCTCGAGCGACATCTGCCCGGAGACGTAGAACGCCACCGCGTCAGGCCCGTGCTCGTCGATCACGCTGCGGAGCCGGCGTGCCGCCTCCTGGATCGCGTCCGTCATCGGGTGCGCCTCGAGGGGCGCCCCGCGTTCGGGCCGGACCATCGCCCTTTCCAGCCGCCCGCTGGCTTGCAGCATGTCAGCGCTCGTCGCGCCCTTGGTGCAGAGCCGCCCACGGTTCGTCGGGTGCTCCTTGTCGCCCGAGGCCTTGGTCACCCGTCGCCTGCCGGTCGTCGGGTCGACGGCGATCTCGAGCACCATTCCGCAGCCGACCCCGCAGTACGAGCAGGACGACGTGACGGTCGTGGTGGCTGGGCTGGTCACGAGCCAGCCGCTCCGGGTACGAGTCTCACCCCACCGACGATGCCCGCTACGGATTGCCGCGAGAGCGCCATCCCGTAGCGCCGAGGTCAACGTCTACGCACAGGTGCGCAGGCGCGCTTGTGAGAGATCCGGTCAGGCCACGTCAGGACGAAGCGACCGGCTCCGCGGCGAGCTCGTCGTGACCCGGGCGCGCGAGCAGCGTGATCACGCCCAGGACGAGGAGCGCGACGACGGCGACCGTGAAGACGGCCTTCCCCGTGAGGCCGTCGGCGAGCACCAGCACGAGGACCGCGAGGCCGATGACCACCACGCGGATCAGGGTCCGCTGCTCGTAGAGCCACACGCCGAACGCGCCGGTCCCGACGCCGTGCCGGTCACCGAGGCCCCGCACCCACGCGGCTCCGTGGCTGGACGTCTCGCGGACCGACCTCGCGGCAGCGGTGCCACCGGCGAGGAACGCGATGATCGCGACGATCAGGCCGAGCACGAGCCCTACGCGCAGCTCGACCCGCAGCAGCGAGACGACCTGGTCGTAGATCGTGACGGCGACGTCCGGGCGCTGGACGGTCGGTGGGAGCGAGTTCGTGTAGAACCATCGACCGATCGCCAGACCGACCGCCAGCAACGCCATGGCGCCGGCGAGCGACAGTCCCGCGACGACGAGGGCACGCGACCGCCGCTGTGCGACCAGGACGCCGGCAGCGAGCAGCAGGAGCGAGATCCACGGCAGCATGCGGCCGCCGATGTCGACGAGGTTGTACGCGTTCTGAAGGCGGACGAAGTCGGCGCTGGACGCCACCGGGAACGTCACCTTGACGGTCGGGATCCTGCCCGCCAGCTCGAAGCCGGCGTCGACGAGTGCCGCCTTGACCTGCTCGATGATCGGCGTGATGTCGATCACGAGCTGACCGCTGTCGCTGATCTGCCCGAGCGCGTCCGCGTCACCGCGCAGCGTGGCGACGATCTGCTCGTGCGCGGTGCGGTTGGCCTCGGTCCAGGTCGTCGCGAAGGCGTCGGAGCTGACGATCTTGTCGACCTGCTTGTGGACGAACCCTGTCACCGCATCCTGCAGCGGTCCCTTGAGCGACTGGATGCCGGTCGAGACGAGCGGCGGCAGGTCCAGGGTCGTCAGCGCATCACCCACCTGGGTCGTGAGCTCGTCGACGTTGAGCGCGTCGACCACGGCGGTGGTGACGCGGTTGGTGACGGCCGCCTGAACCCCCGGGTCGTCAGCTATCGGCCCCACGGTGGCCACATAGGCATCGGTGTCGACGACCAGGTTGCGGGCCCACGTGCCGACCACGGCGACGGGTGCCAGCAGGGCGCCGAGCAGGATGAGGACGACCGCCGCGGTTGTCCGCCCCGGCTTGCGGCGCCGGGCCGCCGGAGGCACAGCGGACGCGACCGTGGCCGCTCGCAGGGCGGCGTTCTCGGCCTCGAGGGCCGCCAGGCGGGCCCTCAGGTCGGCGGGTTCCGCAGCGACCCCGACGACGATGGGTTCCGTGTCGTTCTCGTCCGGCCCGTCCGGTCCTTCTTCCAGGACGACCGCAGGCTCCGCCCTCTCATCGGCCGCGATGTCGCTCGCGACGCTCTCAGCCGGTTCCCCCAGGACGACCTCGTCGGGCGGCATCTGTCCGGGTTCCGGCGTCGGCTCGGCCTCGGCAGGCTTCGGCGTCGCGCCTGGCGCTCGGCTGGCGGCAGTTGTGGTCCTCGGCTTGCGGGGTGTCGGCTTGTTCTCGACCACGGGGCCCTCCCGGCACGGGTGAACTGCAGGATGTCGCATATGCACGATGTCTGGTCGAGCATGGCAGTTCCGCAGGTCACCGCGCGAGGCGCCGCGGCAGGTCAGCCGTAGAAGACTCGTTCGACGACGGTCCGGGCCCGTCGTGCGGTCCGCAGATAGTCCTGCTCGAGCTCGCCGCCTGAACCGGCGGGATAGCCGACAACGCGTGCCAGACCTGCCAGTGCCTGCCGGTCGTGCGGCAGGACGTCGGCGTGGGCCCCGCCGCGACCGGTCCAGAGCACGTTGCCATCGCGCAGCCGCGACGCCAGCACCCACGCCTCGGTCAGAACACGCGCATCGTCGACGTCGAGAAGCCCCGCGGTCGCTGCGGCGTCGAGCGCCTCGAGCGTCTCGGTCGTGCGCAGGCCCGGAACGTCGTGCGCGTGCTGGAGCTGGAGGAGCTGCGCGGTCCACTCGACGTCGGAGATCCCACCGCGGCCGAGCTTGAGGTGGCGCGCGGGCTCGACACCCCGGGGCAGCCGCTCGGACTCGACCCGCGCCTTGATCCGGCGGATCTCGCGCTCGACAGAAGGGTCGACACCGCCCTGCGGGTACCTCAGGGGGGCGACGAGGTCGACGAACCGCTCCCCCAGCTCGAGGTCACCGGCGACCGGACGGGCCCTGAGCAGCGCCTGGCTCTCCCACGGGGACGACCAGCGGTCGTAGTACTCGGCGTAGGAGTCGAATGACCGGACCATCGGACCGTTGCGGCCCTCGGGACGCAGGTCGGCGTCGACCTCGAGGGTGGGCTCCGGACCGACCGTGCCGAGCAGAGTCCGCAGGGTCGTGGTGACCGACAGGGCGAACTCCTGCGCAAGCACACCGTCCGCACCCGGACGCGGATCGTGCACGAACAGGACGTCGGCGTCGGAGGAGTAGCCCATCTCCCGGCCACCCCAGCGCCCCATCGCGACCACGAGCATCCGCGTCGGGCTCTCGTCCAGACCGCGCTGCGAGCGGGCCTCCCACTCGGCCACCCGCAGGGCACCGACCAGCACGACGTCGGCTGCGACACTCAGGCTCCGGGAGGCGCGGGTCCCCGTGACCGTTCCGGTGACGTCGGCTGCGGCGGTGCGCGCGAGCTCCCTACGACGCAGACCCCGCAGGGACGTGACCGCCTTCACCGGTTCGTCCGACCGCGTCAGGATGGCGTCCGCCTCGGCCGTCAACCGCTCGTAGGTGCGCGGCTCCAGGTCGGCGTCGTCGGCGAGCCACGTCACCGACTCGGGCGACCGGGTCAGGGCGTCGGCGACGTACCGGCTCGTCGACAGCACGCGGGCCAGCCGCCCCGCCGCCGTGCCGGAGTCGCGGAGCAGCTTGAGGTACCAGTGCGTGGAACCGAGCTCGTCCGAGAGCCGGCGGAACGCCAGCAGGCCACCATCGGGGTCCGCGCCGTCCGCGAACCACCCGAGCATCACCGGCAGGAGCTGACGTTGGATCGCGGCGCGCCGGGAGAGACCTTCCGTGAGCGCTGCGATGTGCCGCATGGCGCCCGACGGGTCGAGGTAGCCGATCGCCGCGAGGCGGGCGCGCGCCTCGTCGGGAGACAGGCTCGCCTCCTCCGCCGACAGCTGCGCGGTGGCCGGCAGGAGCGGGCGGTAGAAGAGCTCCTCGTGCAGGCCGCGGACGTCGCGCTTGGCAGCCTTCCATCGTTCCAGAAGGCCTTCGGCGCCCTCGGCGCGCATCCCGACCGACCGGGCGAGGCGACGCAGGTCGGGCTCAGCGGTGGGCATGAGATGCGTGCGACGCAGGCGGTGCAGCTGGATGCGGTGCTCGAGCGCGCGCATCAGCCGGTAGCAGACGGCCAGCTGGGCCGCGTGCGACCGCCCGACGTAACCGCCCGCAGCCAGGGCGGCCAGCGCCGTCAAGGTGCTGGGGCTGCGGATCGACTCGTCGGCCCTGCCGTGCACGAGCTGCAGGAGCTGCACGGTGAACTCGACGTCGCGCAGGCCGCCGACGCCGAGCTTGATCTGCCGGTCCGCCTCAGCCGCTGGCACGTAGCTCTCGACCCGGCGCCGCATGGCCTGCGAGTCCTCGACGAAGTGCTCGCGCGTGACCGCTCCCCACACGAACGGCTGCGTCATCGCGACGTACTCCTCGCCGAGCGCACGGTCACCGGCGAGCGGACGGGCCTTGAGCAGCGCCTGGAACTCCCACGTCTTGGCCCACCGCTCGTAGTACGCCTTGTGGCTCGCGATCGTGCGGACCAGCGGGCCGTTCTTGCCCTCGGGCCGCAGCGCGGCGTCCACCGGCCAGAGCGCAGGCTCGGTCGACGGCGTCGAGCACGCCCGAGCGAGGCCGGCCGCGAGCCGCGCGCCGACCGAGAGCGCCTCGGCCTCGTCGACACCGTCGACGGGCTCCGCCACATAGATGACGTCGACGTCGCTGACGTAGTTGAGCTCGCGCCCGCCGCACTTGCCCATGCCGATCACGGACAGCCGGACGCCCAAGCCGTGGTCGTCGAGCTCGGCGCGTGCGAGCGCGAGCGCCGCCTCCAGCGCCGCCGCGGCGAGGTCGGCGAGCGCCGCCGCGACGCCCGGAAGCCGGCTGAGCGGGTCGTTGCTCGTCAGGTCGGTCGCGGCGATCCGCAGCAGCCGGAACCGGTACGCCCTGCGCATCGCGTCGATACCGGCCGACCCGGCCAGGGCTGCGACCGGGACGTCCGCCGCCGGGTCTGCACCGACCGCGGTGAGCAGCTCGGCGCGCACAGCCTCGACCGGGACGCCGGTTCCGGGTGCCTCGTCGAGCAGGATGCTCAGCGCCTCGGGGTGGGCGACCAGCGTGTCGCCGAGCGCGACCGATGCGCCCACCACCGCGAGGAGCCGTGCGCGCGGGCCACCGTCCTGCGACAGGATCCCCCGCAGGACTCCAGGGTCCTCGGCTGCCGATGCCGCCAGCTTCGCGAGCGCGAGCAGCGCCTGGTCAGGGTCGGCGACCTCCGTCAGCGCACCGACCAGGAGGTCGGCCGGTGAGTCGACGACCCGGAGCAGCGCCGGATCGTCCAGGAGCGTCTGCGCGCGCGCGGCGTCCAGGACGCCCGCGCGGGTCAGCCGCCCGGCGAGCGAGCCACGGCCCGAGGACGCGACCGTCACAGGACCGGCAGGAACCGCCGCAGCTCGTACGGCGTGACCTGAGCGGCGTAGGCGTCCCACTCCTGGCGCTTGTTGCGCAGGAAGTAGTCGAACACGTGCTCGCCGAGCGTCTCGGCGACCAGCTCGGACTTCTCCATGATGGAGATGGCCGCGTCGAGCGAGGTGGGCAGCGGCTCGATGCCCAGAGCCCGCCGCTCGGAGTCGGTCAGCTCCCAGACGTCGTCCTCGGCGCCCTCGGGGAACTCGTAGCCCTCCTCGATGCCCTTGAGGCCGGCGTTGAGGATGACCGCGAACGCGAGGTACGGGTTGGTCGCTGAGTCCACAGCGCGGTACTCGATGCGGCTCGAGTTGCCCTTGCCGGGCTTGTACATCGGCACGCGGACCAGGGCCGAGCGGTTGTTGTGACCCCAGCAGATGTAGCTCGGCGCCTCAGCGCCTCCCCAGAGCCGCTTGTAGGAGTTCACGAACTGGTTGGTGACCGCCGTGATCTCGGCGGCGTGCTTGAGCAGGCCGGCGATGAACGACTTGGCAGTCTTCGACAGCTCGAGGTGCCCACCCGACTCGTGGAACGCGTTGGCGTCACCCTGGAACAGCGACAGGTGGGTGTGCATCCCGGAGCCCGGCTGGTCGGCCAGCGGCTTCGGCATGAACGACGCGAACACGCCCTGCTCGAGCGCGACCTCCTTGACCACCGTGCGGAACGTCATGATGTTGTCCGCGGTCGTGAGGGCGTCGGCGTACCGCAGGTCGATCTCGTTCTGACCAGGGCCCGCCTCGTGGTGGGAGAACTCCACCGAGATGCCCATCGACTCGAGCATCGTGATCGCGGCACGCCGGAAGTCGTGGGCGGTCCCGCGCGGCACGTGGTCGAAGTAGCCGCCCTGGTCGACCGGCACGAGCGGCTGGGTCGGGTCCGCGGGTGCGTCGAACAGATAGAACTCGACCTCGGGGTGCGTGTAGAACGTGAACCCCTGCTCGGCCGCGCGGGACAGCGCGCGCTTGAGCACGTTGCGCGAGTCGGCCAGCGACGGCTCACCGTTGGGCGTCAGCAGGTCGCAGAACATGCGCGCGGTTCCGTGCCGCTCACCGCGCCAGGGCAGCACCTGGAACGTCGACGGGTCGGGGCGGGCGATCATGTCCGCCTCGTACACCCGCGTCAGGCCCTCGATCGCGCTCCCGTCGAACCCGATGCCCTCCGAGAACGCGGCCTCGAGCTCAGCCGGGGCGACCGCCACCGACTTGAGGATCCCGAGCACGTCGGTGAACCAGAGGCGGATGAAGCGGATGTCCCGCTCCTCGACTGTGCGGAGCACGAACTCCTGCTGCCTGTCCATGCGGTACATCCTGCCTGATGAACCACTGTTCCGAGCGTCACTGTCCGGGGTGGGTTACTGGCGTGAGTCGCGCCACCCTGGAAGCCGTCCCGCCGACCTGATGGTTACGCTCGGACACATGCCTCACGCCCGCGTCGCACTGGCGCAGATCGACACGCGAGTGGGTGACGTCGCGGCCAACGCCGACGCGGTGCTCGCCTGGTCGCGCAGAGCCGCGGACGCGGGCGCCGACCTCGTCGTGTTCCCCGAGATGACGCTCACCGGCTACCCGATCGAGGATCTCGCCCTGCGCTCGTCGTTCCGGCGAGGAGCCGAGGGGGCGCTCCAGCGCGTCGCCGCCGAGCTCGCCGACGACGGGCTCGGGGACCTGGCGGTTCTCGTGGGAACGGTCGGCGAGCGGTCGGTCACACCCGTCAGCGCACCGCACGCGCCTGAGGGGCCTCGTCGGCCCACCAACCAGGCGGTCCTGCTGCAGCACGGCCGGGTGCAGGCGCGCTACAACAAGCACCACCTGCCCAACTACGGCGTCTTCGACGAGTACCGGATCTTCGCGCCCGGCGACGACGTCATGGTCATCGACGTGCAGGGGCGACGCGTGGGCGTGGTGGTCTGCGAGGACATCTGGCAGGACGGTGGACCCGTCTCCCAGATGGACGAGCAGGAGGTGTCGCTCCTGGTGGTACTCAACGCGTCGCCGTACGAGGAGGGCAAGGGGCACCAGCGCGTCGAGCTGGCCGCCCGCCGCGCCCACGAGGTGCAGGCTCCCGTCGCCTACGTGAACCTGGTCGGCGCGCAGGACGACCTCGTGTTCGACGGTGGCTCGTTCGTGATCGCGACCGACGGCCGCGTCCTGACCAGCGCCCCGCAGTTCGAGGAGCAGCTGCTCGTGTGGGACCTGCTGGACGACGACGACGCACCGTCCGAGGGCCCCAGGGCACGGGCGCTCGACCCCGACGAGGAGGTCTACCAGGCACTCGTCGCGGGGCTGCGGGGGTACGTGCGCAAGAACGGCTTCCGCACCGTCCTGCTCGGTCTGTCGGGGGGCATCGACTCGGCGCTCGTCGCCGCGATCGCCGCCGACGCCATCGGGGGCGAGAACGTGGTCGGCGTCTCGATGCCCTCGGTCTACTCCTCCGACCACAGCAAGGACGACGCCGAGGACCTCGCCAAGCGCATCGGTGCCGACTACCGGGTGCAGCCGATCAAGACGATGGTCGACGCGTTCGAGAGCGAGATCCCGCTGGACGGCGTCGCCGCCGAGAACCTGCAGGCCCGCGTCCGCGGCGTGATCCTCATGGCGATCTCCAACCGCGAAGGTCACCTGGTCATCGCACCCGGAAACAAGTCCGAGCTCGCAACGGGCTACACCACGATCTACGACGCGGGCAGCATCGGAGGCTTCGCCCCGATCAAGGACATCGACAAGTCCCGCGTCTGGAAGCTCGCCCGCTGGCGGAACAACGCGGCGCTCGACGCCGGCGAGCTCCCGCCGATCCCGGAGTCGTCGATCACGAAGCCGCCGTCCGCCGAGCTCCGTCCCGGACAGACCGACCAGGACTCGCTCCCGGCGTACGACCTTCTCGACGAGGTGCTCGACGCCTACGTCGAGAATGCCGAAGGTCGGCCGGAGCTGCTCGCCCGCGGGTTCGACCCGGAGGTCGTCGACAAGGTCCTTGCCCTGGTCGACCGGGCCGAGTGGAAACGACGCCAGTACCCCCTGGGCACCAAGGTGACGGCGCTGGCATTCGGTCGCGACCGACGCCTTCCGATCACCGCAGCGTGGCGAGAAGCCTGACCGACTACAGGAGCACTGACGAGATGAGCCAGACCCCCAAGCGGATGCGCGTGCACCACCTGCGCGAGGCCAAGGAGCGCGGTGAGCGGCTGACCATGCTCACCGCCTATGACGCCGTGACCGCGCACATCTTCGACGCCGCGGGCATCGACATGCTCCTGGTCGGTGACTCGATCGGGAACACGATGCACGGGCACACCACGACGCTTCCCGTGACCGTCGACGACCTGATCCCGCCTGCGCGCGCCGTCGCCCGGGCGGCGCAGCGCGCTTTCGTCGTCGCCGACCTCCCGTTCGGTTCGTACGAGGCCGGCCCCGAGCAGGCGCTCGTGACGGCGGTGCGGATGATGAAGGAGACCGGCGTCGCCGCCGTGAAGTTCGAAGGTGGCAAGCGGGTGGTCCCGCAGATCAAGGCGCTCACGGATGCGGGCATCCCGGTGGTCGCGCACCTGGGCTACACGCCGCAGTCGGAGAACCTGCTCGGCGGACCGCGCGTCCAAGGCCGAGGCGACCACGCCGCCGAGGTGCTGTGCGAGGACGCCGTCGCGGTGGCCGCGGCCGGCGCCGTCGCCGTGGTGCTCGAGATGGTGCCTGCACCCGTCGCGGCGCGGATCACGGAGATCGTCGCGATCCCGACCATCGGTATCGGCGCCGGCACCGGATGCGACGGCCAGGTGCTCGTCTGGGTCGACATGGCCGGCATGACCGACTGGTCACCGCGCTTCGCCAAGCGGTTCGGCGAGGTGGGCGCCGCGTTGAGCGCCGCGGCGACCGCGTACGCGGAAGAGGTTCGCAACGGCACGTTCCCGGACGCTGGTCACCAGTTCGACGCATGACGGTACGCGGCACGGTCCTGGCGGCAGGGCTCGTCGTCTGCGCCGTCCTGGTCGGCCTGGCACTGCCGGTCGCCGCGGGCATCTACCCGGTCGCTCAGCTCGTGTCGTTCCGTGCCGTCATCGGGCTCGGTGCGCTGGGAATCGCGGCTGTGCTCGTCGCACTGCCCCGCCGGAGGCGAGTGCTGTTCCCGCTCGTGGTGGCGTTCGCCGTCGGCGCTCTCGCTCAGGTCGGGGTCCTCGCCTATCGCAGCGTGCCGCTCGGGCCGGCCGCCGGGGCCGGTCCCGACGACGGGGCCGGTTCCGACGACAGGGTCGTCGTCCTGTCGTTCAACACCCTGGACGTCGTCACGCCGGCAGAGCTGTTCGCGCTCATCAGCGCGCACCACGCGGATGTGGTCGTGCTGCCTGAGACGTCGCACCGGACCGGCGTCGAGGTGGCAGCGCTCATGGCGCAGACGGGTCGCCCCATGCAGGTGCGCACGGCGGGGGGCACCAGGGGGTTCGTCTCGGGCACCACGCTGCTCGTCGGTGAACGGCTCGGCAGCTATGGCGCGTCGACGTCGCTCCCCACACGCTTCGGCTCGTTGCGGGTGGAGCCAGAGGACCCCGCGTCCCCTGTGATCGTCGCGGCGCACCCCATCTCACCGGGGGCGCGCTCGAGCATGGAGGCGTGGCGCCAGGACACCGCGCTGATCGCTCACACGTGCGCGACGACGCCTGGCGCCATCGTCGCCGGGGACCTGAACGCCACCCTCGACCATCCCGGGCTCCGGAACCTCGGTCCGTGCGTCGACGCTGCCCGCGAGGTCGGCGAGGCGTCGCAGGGCACCTGGCCGTCGTCGGCACCGACCTTGCTCGCCGCACCGATCGACCACGTCCTCGTGGACGGGCGCGCGTGGCGCGTCGTGGACTTCTCGGTCCTGCCGGCCACCGGCGGCAGCGACCACCGGCCCATCGTCGCGATCCTCGAACGGCGCTGACTCAGCGCTGCTGGTCCTGCTCGTCCCACGACTGGTTGCGCTTGCGCGCGGTCTCCAGGGCCTGCGACGCCGCCTCACGCGTCGGGTACGGGCCCATGAGCTTGGTGTAGTCGCTCTGCCTGCCCTCCTCCACCTGATGCGTCTCGATGTTGAAGTAGAACCCGTCGGCCATCGCCCTCTCCTCTCTGCGGGGCACCACGCGGCTCCGATGCCCTCCCTTCCGTAGACTGCCAGGTATGTCGTCCGTCCACGCGCCGCGCAGCGCCCTCGTCCCGGGCACCGTCAGCGCTCGCCGCTCCGTCCCGTCGTCGATCCCCCGCCCCGAGTACGTGGGGCGCCCTGGTCCGGCGCGCTACACGGGTCCGAACGTCTTCGACGAGGACATGGTCGACCGCATCCGGGTCGCTGCGCGCCTCGCGGCGCAAGCGCTGGCCCTGGTCGGTGAGCACGTCGAACCGGGTGTCACCACCGACCAGCTCGACGCCATCGGCCACGAGTTCCTGATCGACCACGGTGCCTATCCCTCGACGCTGGGCTACCGGGGGTTCTCGAAGTCGCTGTGCACGTCGGTCAACGAGGTCATCTGCCACGGGATCCCCGACTCCACGGTCGTCGAGGACGGCGACATCGTGAACATCGACGTCACGGCGTACATCGGCGGGGTGCACGGGGACAACAACGCGACGTTCCTGGCCGGAGACGTGGACGAGGAGTCCCGCCTGCTCGTCGCGCGGACCCAGGAGGCCCTGTCCCGGGCGATCAAGGCGGCCATACCCGGGCGCGAGATCAACATCATCGGGCGGGTGATCGAGAAGTACGCCGCCCGCTTCGGTTACGGCGTGGTGCGCGACTACACCGGGCACGGCGTCGGACCGGCCTTCCACACCGGGCTCGTCATCCCGCACTACGACGCGGCACCCGGCTACGACACGCTCATCGAGCCGGGGATGGTCTTCACGATCGAGCCGATGCTGAACCTCGGAACCCCGGACTGGGTCATGTGGGACGACGACTGGACGGTGCTCACCGCCGACGGTCGCCGCAGTGCCCAGTTCGAGCACACCCTGCTCGTCACCGAGACCGGAGCGGAGATCCTGACACTGCCATGAGCCACGACCCGAAGAGCACGAACAGGCCCGGTACGGCGTTCGGCGTCGACATCGGCGGCAGCGGCATCAAGGGCGCGCCGGTCTCGCTCGACGACGGCGAGTTCTCCGCCGACCGGGTGCGGATCCCGACGCCGCAGCCGTCCACCCCGGACGCTGTGGCGAAGACCGTCGCCGAGGTGGTCGACTCCTTCGACCTGGACAAGGACGTCCCGATCGGCGTCACGTTCCCGGCGGTGATCCTGCACGGAGTCGCACAGTCGGCGGCCAACGTCGACAAGTCCTGGATCGGCACGAACGTCGAGAAGGCCGTCCAGCAGGCCACCGGTCGCAAGGTGCTCGCGGTCAACGACGCGGACGCCGCCGGGTACGCGGAGGTGCTCTACGGTGCGGCGCGCGGGGTCGACGGGGTGGTCCTCGTGGTCACGCTCGGGACCGGCATCGGCTCCGCCCTGATCGTCGACGGGCACCTCGTGCCCAACACCGAGCTCGGCCACCTGGAGATCGACGGGCACGACGCGGAGTCCAGGGCGGCCGAGAGCGCGCGCGACCGTGACGACCTGTCCTGGGAGGCGTGGGCCGAGCGGCTCCAGCGGTACTTCACCGTGGTGGAGAACCTGTTCTGGCCAGACCTGATCGTCGTCGGCGGCGGGGTGAGCAAGCATCACGAGAAGTTCCTGCCGCTGCTGGACCTCCGCACGAAGATCGTCCCCGCTGAGCTCCGCAACGCCGCGGGGATTATCGGAGCCGCGGCGCTGGCCGCCGACTTCCGCGGCTGACGTTGCACGATCTGGTCGAGGTCGCCGACGGAGTGCACGTCGCGACGAGCGCCGTGTACCTGACGACGTCGACCGTCGTCGTCGCACCCGGTGGGGTGTGCCTCGTGGTCGATCCCGGCGTGACCGCGCACGAGATCGATCTCCTCTCGTCGGCCATCCAGGGGCGCGGCTGGCGACCGATCGCTGCGTGGTCGACGCACGGCCACTGGGACCACCTGCTCGACGGCGGGATGTTCACCGGCCTCCCGCGCTGGTCAGCCGGTTGGCCGGTGGACGTCGAGACCCTCACGAACGAGCGGGACCACGATCCCGAGCTCGCCCGCGCGCTGGCGGCCGCCCCGGGAGACTCCCCCGCACCTGTCGGGGCCGCGCCACCGGTGCCGTACCCGTCGGTGGTGGACGGTCAGCTCGACTGGCCGGGTCCGGCCATCCACGTCGTCGCCCACGACGCCCATGCGCCCGGCAGCACGTCGCTGGTCATCCCGTCGGCCGACGTGCTCGTCGCTGGTGACCTGCTGTCCGATGTCGAGATCCCGTTGCTCGACATGTCGTCGCCGGACCCGGTCGGCACCTACCGCGCCGCACTCGCGCAGCTCGCCGGAACCGCGCACCTGGTCGTACCCGGACACGGTCACGTCGGTCCGCTGGCTCCCCGCGTGGCAGCCGATCTCGCCTACCTCGCCGGTTCGTCGACCGACGACCCCCGGTTGCACGCCGCGTGGCTCGTGGCGGCGCACGAGTCGCAGCGGAGCGCGCTGCCCGCCTGAGCTGCCCGGCTGTGCCGTGCGACGATGGATCGATGGTCTGGGTCATCGTGGGCGTCGTCGCGATCGCCGCGTTGGCGCTCTACGGAGTCGACCGGATGGTCGCCCGCGGTTGGTTCGACCGCCGGGTCCCGCGTCAGCGGCCCGTCGCACCAGCCGGCTCGGGCAGTGGATTCCTCGGTGACCTGATCGACGTGTTCCAGCCCAACCACATCCACCTGACCGCCGAGCAGGAGCGCCAGGACGCCGATATCCAGCACGCCGAGGACGCAGCACTACCCGTCGACCTCGACTCCGGTCACGTGCGCCTCGATCCCCGGTAGCGAGCATCGAACGATGCCTCTAGCGTGCCTCGCATGCCACCGGTGATCTCACAGCTCGTGATCGACTCCGCCGAGCCGCACACCCTGGCCGCCTGGTGGCGGGAGGTCCTGGACTGGATCTATGCCTGGGAGCCGGAAGACGACGGTGTCGAGGTCGAGATCGCGCCACCCGACGGCTCCGCCGCCAACCTGCTGTTCCTGCGGGTCTCCGAGGTGAAGGTGGCCAAGAACCGGCTGCACATCGACCTCCGCCCACCGAACGGCTCGTCCCAGGCCGCGGAGCTGGAACGGCTGCTGTCCTTGGGCGCCCGACCCATCGACATCGGCCAGGGCGACGTCACGTGGCACGTCCTCGCAGATCCGGAGGGCAACGAATTCTGCCTCCTGAAGGGCACCCCCGCTGAGGTCGCTGCCCACATGGCCCAGCAGGCTGCCGGCTGACGTGTCGACCCGCTGTCAGTCGGCCCCGACCGGCACTGACGTTTCCGGCACAGCGACCGACACGCGTTCGGGCACGGCGGTCCCACGACGGACCAGGGCGATCCCGGCGACGACGAGCACCATCCCGGCACCCTGGGTGGGCAGGGGCGCCTCCCCCACCAGCGCCCACGCGAGCAGGACGGCGACCAGCACCTCGGTCAACGCGAGGAACGACGCGAGCCGCTCCCCGAGCAGTCGGACCGACGTCGCACTCACCCCGTAGGCGAGCGCGGTGGGCACGGTGGCGACGATCAGCAGGGGAACGATCCAGTGCACGTGCGCCCCGAGCAGCTCCACGCCCACGTCGGGCGCGACGACGGGCAGCACACCGATCGCAGCGACCAGGGCGACCGTGAGTGCGCCGACCGCCATCCCGGCACCCGCCAGGCTGATCGGTGGCAGCGCGGTCGGGCGGCCGGTGAGCGCGAAGTACGCGGCGTTGCCGACGGTCGAGAGCAGCGCGAACGCGAGTCCTGTCGGGTCGAGCTCGAGCGAGCCGGTCAGGTCGAGGACCAGGACGAGCCCTCCGGTCGCCAGCGCCGCACCGGCCAGCGTCGCCCGCTCGGGTGCCGTGCGCTCGCGTGCCCACCGCCACGCCACGAGCAGCAACGGGCCCATGTACTCGACGAGCAGGGCGACGGCGACGGGCAGACGGTCGACCGCGAGGTAGTACATCGTCGACGCCGTCGCGACCCCGAGGACCCCGAACCCGAGCACGGTGCGCCATTCGTCTCGCAGGAGGTACCAGCGTCCGCGCAGCGCCCACGCGGCGGGAGCGCCCAAGAGCAGGGCCGCGACCGACAGGCGGACGAGGATCGCCGCACCCGGTGACCAGCCTGCGACCAGCAGCGGCTTGACCACGGGCCCGCTGGTCGCGAAGGCCACCGCGGCGACGAGCCCTGCGACGATGCCGACCGACCGGTTCCGCGCGGCTGTCGTGGCCATGGCGTTGCTCCTCGTCGGCGATGCGGACTGTCATGAGTGAAAAGGACTACGCTCATGACAGTAGACCGATCTCGACAGGAGTGAAAGTGGTATTTGCACCTGACACCGAGATGATGATCGCTGCTGCCGTGGAGCTGGTGAACACCACGCGCCGTCGCGACGGGCACGATGGCATGTCGACCACGGCGGACATCACCGAGTTCTACATCCGCTGGGGCTACACCGGCCGGCACGACGGTGACAGCGCCGAGCTGGCTGCGGTCCGTGACGCCCGCGACCGGATCGCCGCACTGTGGGAGGTCGACCGCGACGCGGCGGCGCCGATGGTGAACGAGATGCTGGCGCGCGGGGGCGCCATCCCGTTCCTCACCCGGCACGGCGACGTCGACTGGCACCTGCACGGCACAGCGCCCGACGCCGGGCTCGCAACCGTGGTGCTCGTCGAGACCGCGATGGCGATGGCCGACGTCGTGCGCAGCGACGAGTACGACCGCCTGGAGCACTGCGCGGCCGACGACTGCGACGCGGTCCTCGTCGACCTGTCGCGCAACCGCTCGCGCCGGTTCTGCGACGTCAACGGCTGCGCCAACCGCGCCCACGTCGCCGCATACCGTGCGCGCCGGGCGCAGAGCGCTGAGAGCGGATGAGTCAGTCGATACGCCGGGTTCTGTCCTCGCGCACGGTTGCCCGCAGCTGCGCGAGTGGCGGCCATCCCTCTACGACGTACGTTGCCGCACGCCTCCAGCGGCCTACCCGGGAGCTCGGGCGAGCAGCCCTCGAACACTCCCTGTCTGGCCTTGCTCCGGGTGGGGTTTACCGAGCCGCACCGGTCACCCGGCACGCTGGTGGTCTCTTACACCACCGTTTCACCCTTACCGGCCCAGCGAGCTGAGCCGGCGGTCTGTTTTCTGTGGCACTTTCCCGCGGGTCACCCCGGGTGGGCGTTACCCACCACCCTGCTCTGCGGAGCCCGGACGTTCCTCGGCGGGCCCGAAGGCCCGACGCGACCGCCTGACTGACTCATCCGCGCCGTCAGCCTACGCGACAGACCGAGACCGCTCAGACGTCGACGCGGTAGTCCAGCGACAGCTCGTCCCCTGAGACGCCTCGGATGCCCCAGTTCTCCGGCGGGCTCTCGATGATGATGATCTCGAGGTCGTCGGCGGTCAGGCCGAGGGTCGGTGCGACGTCGTCGAAGAAGGCAGCGATCAGCGCGCGCCTGGCAGCGACGGATCGGCCCGTGAAGCAGAGGACCTCGATCACCAGGTAGTCGTTCGACCGCGGCGCGACGAGGTCGTCGGCGTCGAGCAGGAAGAACCGGTGGAAGCGCTTCTCGGGAGGAAGTCCCCAGGTCCCGACGATGGCGCGGTGCACCGCGTCCGACACCGAGCCGCGGCGGTCCTGCCAGACGTCGCGCCGGCCATAGATCTTCACGTGCGCCATGTGGTCCTCCTCGCGCTGGCTCGTGCCGCGGAGCCTACAGTTCAGGCGTGCTCGTGCTCCTGCCGCCCTCCGAGGGCAAGACGCCGCCGCGCGCCCGCGGCCCCCTGCTCGACCTTGACGCCCTGTCCTCCCCTGGGCTGACGCCTCTGCGGGAGAAGGTGCTCGACGCGCTCGCCCAGGTCAGCGCGGCACCCGACGCGCTCGAGGTCTTGGGCGTCGGACCGAGCCTGGCCGACGACGTGGCGCGCAACATCAGCCTGCGCCGTGCGCCGACGGCACCCGCGAAGAAGGTCTACACGGGGGTGCTCTACGCGGCAGCGGCCCTCGACAGGCTGACGCCGACGGGGCGAGCGCGCGCGGCCGAGAGCGTCCGGATCGTGTCCGGGCTCTGGGGGCTGGTGACGCCGGACGACCAGATCCCCGCCTACCGACTGTCCATGGGCACCGACCTGCCGGGCATCGGGCCGCTCGCAGCCGCATGGAAGGCGGCCCTGGGCGTCGAGCTGCAGCATCGCGCCGAGGGCGAGCTGGTCGTCGACTGCCGGTCCGCTACCTACCTGGCCGCTTGGCACCCGCCGGCGAGCGCGGACTGGGTTGCCGTGCGCGTCCTGCGTCAGGAGCCGGACGGGTCACGTTCCGTGGTCTCGCACAGTGCCAAGCACACGCGCGGAGTCCTCACCCGCCACCTGCTCACGCGCCGCGGGAAGGCTCCGGGCGACGCCGGAAGCCTCGCCCGGGTTGCCGGGGAGCTCGTCGGCACCGACCTGCTGGCGGTCGAGCTCGGACCGCCGGCCCGTGGCGCCCGGACGTTGTCGCTCGTCGTCGCGTGAGGCGGGTCCCCTGGTGGCTGGTCGCGGTCCTCGCGACCGTGCTGGTCGTCGTGACCGGCTGGCTCCCACGGGACGACGCTCAGGAGCTCGCCGAACGCACTGTGCCGATCCTGGTCTTCGTCGCGGGACTGACTGTGGTGGCCGAGATGTGTGCCGGTGCCGGGCTCTTCGAGCAGGCGGCAGGCTTGGCCGCTCGTCTGGCACGGAACAGACGGTGGGCCCTGTGGGCGCTCGTCGTCCTGCTCGCGATCGTGAGCACGGCGGTCCTGTCGCTCGACACGACGGCCGTGCTGCTCACTCCCGTCGTGATCGCACTCGCCCGGCGCACGCATACTCCGCCCCTGCCGTTCGCGTTGGCCGTCCTGGCGCTGGCCAACACCGCGTCGCTGGTCCTGCCGGTGTCCAACCTGACCAACCTGCTGGCTGACCACGCCCTGAAGCAGGCGGGCGTCGGGTACCTCGGCCTCATGTGGGCTCCGGCACTGGTCGCGATCGTCGTCACTGTCAGCGTGCTCGCCTTCCGAGACAGGCGCGTCCTTCGCGGCAGGTTCGACCCGAACCTGCCCCGGCCGCCACGAGACAAGCCTCTGCTCATTGCGTCAGCGGTGATGGTCGCCATCCTCGGCGTCGCCTTCGCGATCGGCGCGCCGACGGCGCCCACTGCCGTGGCGGCTGCGGTCGTCCTGCTCGCCGTGACGCTGGCCCGGCATCAGAAGCTTCCGGTGCAGGCCGGCGACCTGGTCCCCTGGCGCACGCTGCTCGTGGTGCTCGGCCTGTTCGCCGTCGTCCAGACGCTGCACTCGCACGGCCTGGGAACGGTCCTTGCCGACGCCTCCGGAGAAGGACACGGTGCCGGCGCGCTCCTGCGGGTGGCCGGTGTGGGCGCACTGGCCGCGAACGGGCTCAACAACCTGCCGGCGTACCTGGCCCTGGAGCCCGCGATGGCGGGTGACCCGTTGAGGATCGGGGCCCTGCTGGTCGGCACGGGGGTCGGCGCACTGGTCACACCCTGGGGCTCGCTGGCGACAGTCCTGTGGTGGCAACGCTGCCGCACGGTCATGCTCGACGTACCCGCCCGGACGATCGTCAGGCAGGGACTCCTGCTGGCACCTGGGGCCGTCGTCCTCTCGACGCTGGCACTGGCCGCGACGAACTAGGGACGGCCGCCCCACCCTTCGCTCGGTGCACCGACGACAGCGACCTCGTTGCGACGGTCCTCGAACAGCCGGACGATGCTCACCGAGGCGGGCGCGACGCGCAGCTGGCTCCACGACGACGGCTGCGCGCCCATGGTGACGCCGAGCGCGGCACGGATCGAGACCGCGTGGCTCACGACGACGACCGTGCGATCCACGCCCTCGTCGAGCAACCCGTCGAGCCCCCGCCTCAGGCGGATGCCGACGTCTTCGATCGACTCGCCGCCCGGTGGCCGCAGGTTCGCCTCGGTGTGCCACGGCTCGAGCTGGCCCGGCCACCGCTCGTTGATCTCCTCCGAGGTCAGCCCTTCCCACTCGCCGAAGTTCGCCTCCTGGAAGGTGGCGTCGGTCCGGACCGGAAGCCCGAGCCGCTCGGCGATGATCGCACCGGTCATCTGGGTGCGGACCATCGGGGACGCGATGACCAGGCTCGGGTACGGGATGTCGCCCCACAGGTCCCGACCGACCCTGTCGACGAGGTCGGCGGCGGCGTGCGCCTGGCCGATGCCCGTGTCGTCGAGCGGTGGACCGGGTACGCCCGAGCCGGAGTAGCCGCGTGCGACGGTCATGGTCGTCTGCCCGTGCCGGACCAGCACGATGGTGACGGGTTGTTCCTCGTCGAAACGGACGCCGGCCCCGGAGGGGCGCGGTGCCCGGCCGAGGGGCGGTGCAGCGACGTCGCTCACGTGGGAAGTCTTGCGGTCCATCGCCAGGTTCGCGAGGCGGTCGGCCGCGCCGTTCTCGGCGCGCGGCACCCAGGTCCACGTCACGCCCGACGGATCGACCACCGAACGCGCCTCAGCAGCGAGCCGGCGCATGTCCTCGTGCTTGATCTGCCAGACGCCGCGCATCTGCTCGATCACGAGCCGCGAGTCCATCCGGACCTCGATCTCGGCAGCCGGGTCGATCTCGACCGCCGCACGCAGCCCGGCGACGAGCCCGGAGTACTCGGCCACGTTGTTGGACACGATGCCGAGGTAGTCCGCGCGCTCGGCAAGCACGTTGCCGGTCTCAGCGTCGCGCACGAGCGCGCCGTAGCCCGCCGGACCGGGGTTCCCCCGCGATCCACCGTCGGCCTCGACGACGAGCCGCCGCGCCACGTCAGCCGCGGGCGGGCTCGGGCAGCCGCACCAGGATGCGCCCGCACTCCTCGCACCGGACGACCTGGTCCTCCGGCGCCTTGCGGATGGCTTCGACGTCGAGCGGGTTGAGCTCGAGCCGGCAGCTCTCGCACCGCGCGCCGCGCAGCGCACCCGCACCGCGGCCCCCCAGCTGGGCTCGAAGCTTCTCGTAGAGGGTGACCAGCGCAGCGTCGAGCCCCTCGACGGCCGCAGCGCGTTCGGCTCGGACCTTCTCGGCATCGGCGTCGAGCGCTGCGAACGCGGCGTCACGCTCGACCTCGACCGCCGCACGGCGCGAGGCCAGCGAGTCGTGCGCGGTCGTCACCTCGGCGAGCGCGGTCTCGTGGGCCTCGAGCCGCTCCATGACGTCCAGCTCGACCTCCTCGAGGTCGGACTGCCGGCGCCCGAGCGCGACGAGCTCGCTCTGGAGTGCCTGCAGGTCCTTCGGGCTTCCTTGCCCGGAGTCGAGGCGAGCCTGGTCCCGGGCTGCGCGAACCCTGACCTGCTCGACGTCGCTCTCCGCCTTCGTGAGCTCGCGCTTGAGGTCGCCGACCGCGGTCCGGCTGGTGACCAGTGCCGTGTAGAGGTCACCCACCTGGGAGTCCAGCTCGACGAGGCGCGCCAGCTCCGGCAGCGTCCGCCGCTTGTGCGCGATCTGGTCCAGTCGCGTGTCGAGGTCCTGGACGTCGAGCAGTCGGCGCTGGTCCGCTGCGGGGGCTGTGGTCACGGGTGTCCTTCGTTCGAGGCGTGTGGTGCGGTCTGCACGGGGCTCGCGACGCGACCCGTCCACGGGTCGGTGCTCAACGTGCTGACGCGCGTCTCAACCGTAGTCCCCGCGGCGGTCGCATCGTGCTCCAGAGCGCGGGCGGCGTGCGCGAGCCAGGGCCACTCCGACGCGAAGTGCGCGACGTCCACGAGGAAGGGCCTGCCGTTCTCGTGCGCGGCCCGCTCACGCAGCTCCGACGCCGGGTGGTGGCGCAGGTCGGCCGTCACGTACGCGTCGACGCCGGAACGTCGTACGGCGTCGAACAACGAGTCGCCGGATCCGCCGACGACGGCGACCCGCTCGACGCGCCCGTCCGGGTCGCCGGCGAACCGGATGCCCTGTGCGGTGGAGGGCAGCGCCTCCGCGACGACGGCCGCGAACTGCTGAAGGGTCGTCGGGGCCGTCAGACGCCCGACCCGACCGATGCCCGTGGACCCGGGCCACGACGCGAGCTCCAGAACGTCGAACGCCGGCTCCTCGTACGGGTGCGCGGCCCGCAGCGCAGCCACGATCTCCGGTCGCAACCGCCGCGGCGCGACCATCTCGACCCGCGCCTCGACGACCCTCGCCGCGGTGCCGATGGAGCCGATCGTCGGGTTCGCTCGTTCCGAGGGCGTGAACGTGCCCTCCCCCGTCGACGTCCACGCGCACCGCGTGTACTCGCCGATCGCCCCCGCCCCGGCCGTCGCGAGCGCGTCGACGAGCCGCTCAGCGGCACCGACAGGAACGAAGACCACGTGCTTGTCGAGCGGCTCGGCCGGCGCAGCCTCCAGCGGTGTCGTCTCGACGAGCCCGAGAGCGTCGGCCAGAGCGTCCGCAACTCCCCCGGTCGCTGCGTCGGCGTTCGTGTGGGCGGTGAAGAGCCCGATGCCGCCGAGCACGAGCCGATGCAGGAGCGCGCCCTTGAACGTCGACGCAGCGATCGACTGGACCGGCTTCAGCAGCAGTGGATGGTGGGTCACGACGAGGTCCGCACCCCATGCTGCGGCCTCGTCGACGACCGCTGCGACGGGGTCGACGGCGAAGAGGACCCGCGCCACGGGCTGCGACGGGTCACCGGTCACCAGCCCGACCGCGTCCCAGGACTCGGCCGTCGCGGGCGGGTAGCGGCGTTCGAGCAGCCGCACGACGTCGGCCAGGGTCGCAGCGGTCACGTCTGCACGTTACCCAACCCGGGCCTCGTGGCCGACGACGACCGGCGAGCGGTTCCGAGCTCGGCGCTGTACAGCGCCCGGCGCGGAACGGGCTTCAGGATGCGGGCGGTGCGGCGACCGAGGCACCCTCGACGAGCCTTCCCCGGACCCACACCTGCTCGATCGCGCGCGCCGGTTCCCGCATCGTCGCGAGGAGGACCCGGGCCGTGCTCTGCGCGATCTCCGACACGGGCTGGACGATGGTGGTCAGCCGCGGGTTGTAGTAGTCCGCCACATCGAGGCCGTCGAACCCGACGAGCGACACGTCGGCCGGCACGGATAGGCCCGCCTCGATGAGCGCACGCCCGGCGCCGATGGCGGCCGTGTCACACACCGCGAAGAACGCCGTCGCACCGGCTCTGCCGCTCTGCAGCCAGCGCTGCGTCGACTCGTAGCCGTTGCGCATGGTGTACACCTGCCCCTCCACGACGGACGCGACCACGAGCGACTCGTCGAACGGCACACCCGCGTCCTGCAATGCCGCTCGGTACCCGGCGAGACGCAGAGCCCAGGCATGCTCCCTGTCGGGCTCCTCGCCTGCGCCGACGAACGCTATCCGGCGGTGCCCCCGGGAGATCAGGTGCGCCGTGAGGTCACGAGCACCGGCGTGGTCGTCCACCGAGATCGAGGAGTGCTGCGCCGCGCTCCCCGAGTAGTCGGGAGTGGTGCAGAAGACCATCGGCACGTCGATCTCGCCGAGCCGTCGACTCAGCTGCGCCGACGCCTCGCGATCAGCGCTGCCGTACCGGCCGAGGAAGACGACGCCGCCGAACTTGCCCTCCCGCACGATCCGCTCGACCAAGCCGGCGTGGTCGTTCTGCGTGTCGGCGACGTGGGACAGGGTGACGTCGTACCCGGCGTCGGCGAACGCCACCTCGAGGTGCTGGAGAACCTCGATCAGCAGCTGACCGAACTCGCCTTGGATGAAGACCGCGATGGTGTCGGTCGAACCGATCTTGAGGCGCCGTGCACTCGCATTGGGGACGTAGCCATATTTCTCGGCCGCGGCCCGGATTCGGGTTCGCGTCTGCGGGTTGACGTCGGAACGGTCGTTCATCGCGCGCGACACCGTCGAGACGGCCACGCCGCAGATGCGCGCCAGCTCCTTGATGGTCATCTCGGACACGGCGAACCTCCTCTGCGAATGGCGTCAGCCCTTGACTGCGCCGGCGACGACACCGCGGATGATGTGACGCTGGCTGGCCAGGTAGAAAACGATCACGGGGATCATAGCCAGCACCAGGACGCCCATCATTGCGCCCATGTCGACCGACCCGTATCCGCCCTTGAGGTATTGCACCGCGATCGGGATCGTCTTGTAGTTCTTCAGGTCGAGCGTCAGGTAGGGCAGCAGGTAGTCGTTCCAGAGCCACATCACCTCAAGAATTGCGACGGTGATCACGGCGGGCTTCATGATGGGCAGGACCACGAGGAAGAATGTGCGGACCGGGCCACAACCGTCGATCGTGGCGGCCTCCTCGATCTCGTACGGAATGCCCTTCACGAACCCGGTGAAGACAAAGACCGCCAGTCCGGCTCCGAAACCGAGGTAGATGATCCACAGCCCGAACGGATTGCTCAGTCCCAGGTAGTCGGCAAACCACGAGAGCGTGAACATCACCATCTGGAACGGCACGACGAGGTTGAACAGGAACGTCGTGTACAGCGTCTTGGCGTAGATGTTGTCCATCCGCACGATCCACCAGGCCGTCATCGACGTGCAGGCCAGGATCAAGACGGTCGAGCCGACGGTGATCACGAGCGACCAGCCGAACGACGAGAAGAAGTCGCTCAGGTCGATGCCGCGCACATAGTTGTCCCACCCGACGAAGCTCTCCGCGTCCGGAAGCGAGAACGGCTCGGAGGCGATGTAGACCTTGCCCTTGAACGAGTTGATGAGCACGAGGGCGATCGGGTACAGGTACGCGATCGCGATGAGCGTGAACACCGTGGTCCACAACCAGGGACGGCGCAGCTTGTCGATCACGCGATGGCCTCCTTCGAGCGGGCAAAACGGTTCTGCGCGAGCGCGAGGACCGCGACGATGATGAGGAAGACCACGGCCTTCGCCTGGCCGACGCCCTCGAACCCGGGGCGGCCGTAGAAGGTGTTGAAGATGTTGAGCGAGAGCAGCTCGGACAGACGTGACGGCGCACCGTTGGTCAGCGCCAGGTTCTGGTCGAACATCTTGAAGCCGTTGGTGATCGTCAGGAACGTGCACACCGTGATCGCCGGCATGACGAGCGGGATGACCACGCTGCGCAGCCGTCGCGAGGTGGAGGCTCCGTCCATGTCGGCGGCCTCGAGCAGCTCGGTGGGGATCGACTGAAGTCCAGCGATGTAGATCACCATCATGTAGCCGATCTGCTGCCAGCACATGAGGACGACCATGCCCCAGAAGCCGTACTCGGGGCTGAAGGTGATCGAACGCGCCCACATCGCCAGCAGACCGTTGAGCAGAAGCAGCCAGATGTAGCCGAGGACGATCCCGCCGATCAGGTTCGGCATGAAGAACACCGAGCGGAACGCATTGCGCCCACGGAACTTCTTCACCAGCACGTAGGCGACCGTGAAGGCGAGGACGTTGATGAGCACGGTCGTCACGACGGCGAATGCGGACGTGTACCAGAGCGAGTGCAGGAAGACATCGTCGCCGAACAGCTTCTTGTAGTTGTCCAGGCCTACCCAGGTGCTGTGCGTGACCGTGCGGAAGTCAGCGAAGGACAGGTACACACCCAGGACGAACGGGATGACGAAGCCGATGATGAATGCCAGCACCGTCGGTCCGGTGAACAGCCAGCCCCATCGGGCCAGGGACTTCTTCATGAAGAGCGCTCCTTGCGGGACCGGCGTGGACGGATGCGATCGTCCACGCCGGCCCAGCCGCGGGAGGCCGAGGCCTCGGTGAGGGGCAGGACAGGTCAGCCGTTGGCCAGCTCGTACTCGCTCGCCCAGCCGTCGACGAACGCCGTCTCCACGCCGTCCCACTCGCCGGTGCCCTGCGCGTACTGCAGCAGGGCCTGGCCGACGCCGTTCTTCCACTCCTCCGACGGCATGACCGTGAAGTTCCACGAGACCGCCGTCTTGCCGGCGGCCGTGTACTCGGCGTCGGCCTGGACGAACGGGTTCGACGGCAGGTAGTCGGCGAACGTGTTGAACGGGGTCACGAAGCCCATGGTGTTGGCGAGCGCGTCGCGTCCCTTGTCGGACGTGATGACCCACTCGAGGAAGTCCTTGGTGGCCTGCTGGTCGGCGTCGGACGCCTCGTTGTTGACCACCCAGTAGTTCTCCGAGCCGGTCGTCAGGCCCTGCTTCTCCTCGCCGTCGGCGCCGATATAGATCGGCAGCATGCCGAGGTCCTCGTCGGAGACGGACTGGCCCTTGATGTCGTTGTAGGCCCAGGTGCCGTTCTGGTAGAACGCCGCCTTACCCAGGGCGAAGTCGGCGTTCGCGTCCTCGATCGTCTTGCTCGACAGGAGCGTGGGCTCGGTGGTCGAGTTGTTGATGTAGAGGTCGAAGATCTTCTTGTAGCTGTCGAGGTACTCGTTCGTCACGGTGGCGGGCTGCCCCGTCACGTCGTCCGCCTTGAACTGGTAGTACAGCGGCAGGTTGGCGAGGTGCGTCTTGAACCGCCAGTCCGACGACGAGTCGAAGCCCGCCGACGTGAAGGCGCCGTCGATGCCGAGCGCGTCCTTCTGAGCCTGCATGCCCTCGACGACGGCCTTGAGCTTGTCGAAGTTGTCGATCTCGTCGATCGAGGCAACGGCCGCACCGGGCAGGGCGATGTAGTCGTTCACCAGCTTCTTGTTGACGATGATGCCGTACGTCTCCATGACGTACGGGATCGCCAGCACGGCGTCGTCGTCACCGGTCAGGGCGATCGACTGGTCGTTGAGGTCCTTGTAGACCGCCGTGTCGGACAGGTCTGCGGCGAAGTCCTTCCACGTGGCCAGACCGACCGGGCCGTTGACCTGGAACAGCGTCGGAGCGTCGCTCTTGGCCATCTCGGACTTCAACGTGGTCTCGTACGTCCCCGATGCCGCCGTCTGCACGTCGACCGGCACCCCGGTCTCCGTCGTGTACTCGGCAGCCAGCGCCGTCCAGTCCTCGGCCTGCTCGGGCTTGAAGTTGAGGTAGTAGACCTTGCCGCTGGCGCCGCTCGAGTCGGAGCTCGCGTCGTCGCCGCCGTTGCTGCAGCCGGTGAGTGCACCCGCCATCGTGGTCAGGGTGATGCCGGCGGCGAGCATGGTCGCCATCCTGCGGTTGATCATCGTCTAAGGCCTTCCGTCATTGGATAGGGAGACGCCCACATGCCGATGCGTCGATGCGGCGGCACGAGAGACAATCTTCGGAAACGATTCCGTGCCTCTGCGGCGAGAGCATACGGGCACGTTTCCGGTCCGCGCAACGCCGCCGAACGGGGTACTGGCCGCGTCGTCAGTCGCGGTCGACCTCGGCCTGCATCAGGAGCGGGGCCATGGCGCGCTCGATCAAGGGCGTCGAGGCGAACACCGCGAGCGGATAGCCGAGCAGGAGCAGGAGGGCGACGATCTGCGGCATGTACACCCAGGTAGCGACGATGACCGCGATGACCCCGAGCTGCGTCGCCGCGACACCGACCGCCAACGGCAGGCTGCCGACCGCGACGACCGTCGCGTTGCGGATCATCCGCAAGGCGCTGTTCTCGAAGCGCGCCTGCATCGCCCAGATCAAGGGCCACACGAGCATGTACACGCCCGTGACCAGCGTTTTTACGACAGCCAGTCCTGCAATAGGGAGAAAGAGCCAGCTCGCCAGGACGGCCACGCCGACGGCACCGACGACGAGCCACAGCAGCGTCGCCCCGGCCAGGTTGGCGCGGAACGACCGACGGAAGGTGCGCGCAGCGCCGTCGTGGTCGTCGCCCGTCTGCAGGCGGCGCGCGGTGTCGTAGGCAGCGGTGAGACCGGCACCGAACGTGACCACCGGCAGCGCGCTGAGCACGAGCAGCAGGTTGACGACGACGATCTCACCCAGCGTCTCCGCCGCGTTCCAGAGTGGCGCCCCACGCTCGAAGAGACGAGAGATCACGCCCTAAGACTAGCGGCCGACCGCGTGTGGCCGGAACCGGTTCCCGCCGCGCTGACCGCATACGTTTCCGGTGCGGCCGGACCGATGGCCCGACACGTTCGTCACGTCGGACGGCTAACCGGCGCGGACTTCCTGACCGACGGCCAGCGTGCCGACCCGCACAGGCACCATCTGGATCCCGAACCACACCTCGCCGTCGCGGCGCCTGTGCCGAGCGAGCGTCCGCAGTGGCTCCTTGCCCGTCCGGAGCGAGTCCGGGTCGATCGTCGTGAGCACGCACCGGCCGCAGGTGTCCGCGAACCGCAGCTCCACGTCACCGACCGTCACGCTCGACCAGCCGTCCTCCTCGAACGGTTCCAGGTCCCCGTCGATGACCAGGTTGGGCCGGAACCGGCGCATGTCCATGAGCTCCCTGGGTTCGGGCGACGGACGACCGCTCTCGAGAGCGGTGAGGACGAGCTCGTCGTGGACCTCCGCGGCCCAGGTATCGAGCCGCGCCAGCGAGGCCGTCGTCGTGACGTGGACCGGGCCCGTGTCGCTGAGGGCCAGGGGGTCCTCGAGGCTGCCGCCGTGCCGGTCGGACATCCCCCGGCGTCGCGGGTCGTCCAGCCAGACCAACCGCACCGAGCGACCGAGCAGCTCGGAGCACCACTGCGCAGCCTCCACGCCGGCATGAGTTGCGACAGAGACCCGGGAGAGCTCCACCGGGACGTCTGGCTCCCCGTCCGGCTCCGCCACGGTGATCGTCGGAAGCCCGGCACCGGAGAGCTGCACGCCCTCGTCCACGACCTCTGCCCGGGCCGCCAGCATCCGGGGGAACTTCCGGGCGGTCAGCGTCTGACCGTCGTCGTCCACGAGCATCCACCGCCGGTCACCGCGCGGACCGGAGACGTCCACCCTCATGTGCGACAGCGGCGAACCCGCGAAGGACTTCACCGGATAGACGGTCAGTGCGGACACGACGGGCATCTGCGGACAGTAACAATCGGGCGTCGCCGGACCCGGCGCCGACCAAGGACCGGCGACTACGCGAGCTGCTGGACCCGGCGCTCGACCTGGGCCCATGCCTGCATCGAGACCCCTGGGTGGGCGGACCTGTCGATGTCCGCCAGCGCCGCCGCTGTGGCGTCGACGGTCTGACGAACGACGCGCAGTGCCCTCGCCGGCGCAAGACCCCACGACGCGCCCTCGGCGACCAGGTCGTCGACGGTGATCTCGGCGATCGCCCGGCGCCCGGCGATGTCGAGGGCGAGCAGCCCTGACGAGACGCCGGTGTGCTCGTGCATCGACACGTCGTACGCGGGCGCCAGATCCACCCGTGCGCCGTCGTCGTGCCGCAGGAACGAGTGGTTCTTCGCGTGCGCGTCCGTGTTCCCGACCAGCACCGTGAACGTCGCGAGCCGAAGGAGCGGGTCCGGCGTCGAGCCCCCGTCCGTCAGCACCGCCGCGGCCGCCGAGTACGAGGGCAGCGCCCGTCCGCGTTGGAACTTGCGGTCGGGGTCTGCCGTCGACAGGCCGAGCGCCTGGGCGAGGTCCTCCTGGTGGATGCGACGTACGGCGCCGCCGTCGGCCACGCGGTCGTACCGCTGCACGACGATGGCCCGGACGTGCGCGAACCGCTCGACCCCGGCCTGCACGCTGGTGAGTCCCACGCGCCGCGCGAGGTCGAGCGCGGCCGCCTCGGTGTCGATCAGGTCCCGAGTGGCCGATCCGTCGGGTCGGGAGAGCTTGAGGATGTGTGTCGACGGCGCTCCACCGCGCACCCGCGCCCAGCCGTGCGCTGTCCTCGCGAGCGCGACCTTGGGTTCCATCCCCGCGAGCGAGGTCAACGAGTCGAGTCGGTTGCCCCCTCCTCCGTGCCGCGCCGCGTGGGTCAGCATCTCGGCGATCTCGTCTGCGTCGACGGGCTCCAGACGGCCCGTCGTGGCGGGGTCCGGGGCGCCCTCGTCCACGAGCACGACGGCGCCGGCGGTGTCCTTGCCGTAGACCGCGAGCATCGCGAGGGTGTCGTCGGGGTCGATGCGGTGCTCGGCGGCCATGGCGCTACGGGCGCGGCCTTCGGGCAGCAGACCTTCGAGCCAGGCGCGCACCCGTGCGGGCTGGGCACCTTCGGCAGTCCCGATGGGCAGCAGGTGCGAGACGACGCGGCTGCCTGTCCCCCAGCGGCGCACCGCCTCCTCGCTCCAGGTCAGCGACATCCCCGACCGCTGCGGGTGCACGGTTGCGGCGCGTGTCCCGTAGAGCCAGACGTCCAGGACGTCATTCACCGCTGCTCGACCCGCAGCACGACCCCTAGCTCACGGAGCACGGCGAACAGCCGGTCGGTGTAGAGGCTGGGCTTGCCCTGCTCGATCTCGTTGACGTACCGCCTCGAAATCCCCAGCTCGTCGGCAAGCTCTGCCTGGGTCAGCCCGCGGGCCGACCGGGTCTCGCGCAGGAAGCGACCCAGGTCGCTCGGGCGGGTCACCCACGCCCATGGCTTGTCGTCGCTCATCGAGGTCTCCGTGTCACCATATCCGCACATCCGGTACTGGTAACGATATCGTTACCTAGACGCGATGTCACCATATGGTGGCGTTGAACTCCTGGTGGGCCCGGCCGGTTTCGAACCGGCGACCTCCGCGGTGTAAACGCGGCGCTCTAACCAGCTGAGCTACAGGCCCCTGACGACGACGGGCGGTCAGCCTACCGGTCAGGCGGCGGCGAGTGCCGCGACAGCCGAACGGTACTCGGACAGCTCGCGCGCACGACCGGGCGGGTTGACGACGGACCAGCGCACGATGCCCTCACCGTCCACCAGGAAGCTGCCCCGCACGGCGTGCCCCTTGGCCTCGTCGAAGACGCTGTAGGCGCGGGCGACCTCGCCGTGCGGCCAGAAGTCCGACAGCAGGTCGAAACCGAAGCCCTCCTGGGCCGCCCACGCCCGCAGCGAGTGCCTGGGGTCGCACGAGATGACTGCGACGTGCACCCCCGCCTGCTCGAAGTCGGCGATGTTGTCACGCAGCTCGCACAGCTCACCGGTGCACGTGCCCGAAAACGCGAACGGCACGAACACGAGAACCGCAGGGCCCCCGCGCAGTCCGCTCAAGGTCACGGGAGTGCCGTGCGTGTCGGACAGGGAGAAGTCGGGAGCGAGGTCACCGACGGCCGGATGCGCCATGTGGCGACCCTAGCAACGCTCAGCAGCCAGGGCCCTCGGGCGCCGGCCGAGGTCGCCTGCACCGGCGACCCTCACCACCTCAGCGGCCGCGGCCTCGGGCGGCGAGCCGGGTGGCAGACCAGTCGGCAGCCACCGACAAGGTGCTCATCGCGTGCAGACCGGACGTGGTCGCAGCCTCTTCGATGTCACTGTGCGACACATGGCCGGGACGGCCGGCCTTAGGGGTGAGCACCCAGATCGGACCGCTGTCGTCAAGAACAGTGAGGGCGTCGACGAGCGCGTCGGTGAGGTCCCCGTCGTCCTGCCGGAACCAGATCACCGCGCCGTCGGTGACGTCGTCATAGTCCTCGTCGACGAGGTCGGTGCCGGTGATGCCTTCGAGGCCTGACCGCAGCGTGTCGTCGACGTCGTCGTCGTAACCGAACTCCTGGATCACCTGTCCCGCGGCGAAACCCAGACGAGACGCTGCGTTCGCGGCGTCGTCCGTGGTGGATGACACGTCTGACCGATCCCTTCCCTCGCTCGCCCCGGGCCGGGGCGACGCTTCCTGATGCCAAACCGTAGCCCACCGCACGGGGGCCTGGTCTGGCAAGACACGGCGCCCGGACCACCTCGGCTCGACCGGTGTCACGGACGTCACGCGGCAGTTCCTGCTACTCGGTGTGACTTTCGGGCCTCGGGGGTCCGAGAATGGGGTGCACTACCCGCACCCAATCGCACAGCGCCTACCCGGGCGAGTGCGGCGGGGCAGGGCACAGATGCGCCGCCGATGCCGACCGGGCTCGTGCGCGCGGACGAGACGCAAGGAGCGCAGGTGGCTTCGATCGACGAGACGGGTCCGCTCATCGGCGGCCTGCTCAGCCAGGTTCCGGACATCGACCCGGAGGAGACCGGCGAGTGGGTGGAGTCCATCGACGGACTCATCGACGAGAAGGGCGGTCCCCGCGCGCGGTACGTGCTGCTGAGCATGCTGCAGCGCGCCCGACAGCGGAACGTGGCCATCCCGGCCTCGCTCAACACGCCCTACGTCAACACCATCGCGGTGCACGACGAGCCGTACTTCCCCGGCGACGAGGCGCTCGAGCGGCGCTACCGCTCCTGGATCCGCTGGAACGCGGCCGTCATGGTCACGCGGGCACAGCGACCGGGCGTAGGCGTCGGCGGGCACATCTCGTCCTACGCGTCGGTGGCGACGCTCACCGAGGTGGGCCTCAACCACTTCTTCCGCGGCAAGGACCACCCCGGCGGCGGTGACCAGGTCTACTTCCAGGGTCACGCCTCCCCCGGCGTCTACGCCCGCGCATTCCTCGAGGGGCGCCTGTCGGAGCACCAGCTGGACGGGTTCCGTCAGGAGCTGTCGCACCCGGGCGGCGGTCTGCCGTCGTACCCGCACCCGCGTCTCGCGCCGGACCTGTGGGAGTTCCCGACGGTCTCGATGGGCCTCGGCCCGTCGTCGGCGATCTACCAGGCCTGGACCAACCGGTACCTGCACCTGCGCGGCATCAAGGACACCAGCCAGCAGGACGTCTGGGCGTTCCTCGGCGACGGCGAGATGGACGAGCCCGAGTCGCGCGGCATGCTGCAGCTGGCGGGCCAGCAGGGTCTCGACAACCTGACGTTCGTCGTCAACTGCAACCTGCAGCGGCTCGACGGACCGGTGCGTGGCAACGGCAAGATCATCCAGGAGCTCGAGGCGCAGTTCCGCGGTGCGGGCTGGAACGTCATCAAGGTCGTCTGGGGTCGCGAGTGGGACGCCCTGCTCAACGCCGACAAGGACCGGGCGCTCGTCAACCTGATGAACACGACGCCGGACGGCGACTTCCAGACGTTCCGTGCCGAGAACGGCGCCTTCATCCGCGAGCACTTCTTCGGTCGCGACCCGCGGACCAAGACGCTGGTCGAGAAGATGACCGACGACGAGATCTGGGCGCTCAAGCGCGGCGGTCACGACTACCGCAAGATCTACGCCGCCTACAAGGCCGCCCGCGAGCACACGGGTCAGCCGACGGTCATCCTGGCCCACACGATCAAGGGCTACGGGCTGGGCTCGGGCTTCGCCGGGCGCAACGCGACGCACCAGATGAAGAAGCTCAAGGGCGACGACCTCAAGACCCTGCGGGACTCGCTGCACATCCCGATCACGGACGAGCAGATCGACGCCAACCCCTACGTGCCGCCCTACTACCACCCGGGGACCGAGGACGAGGGCATCCAGTACATGCTCGAGCGCCGCCGCCAGCTCGGTGGTTTCGTGCCGGAGCGTCGTACGACGCACAAGCCGCTGACCCTTCCGGACGACAAGGTCTACGAGGGTCTGGCCAAGGGCTCAGGTCACCAGGAGGTGGCCACGACGATGGCGCTCGTGCGCCTGTTCAAGGACCTGGTCCGGGACAAGGAGTTCGGTCACCGCCTGGTGCCGATCATCCCTGACGAGGCGCGCACGTTCGGCCTGGACTCGATCTTCCCGAGCGCCAAGATCTTCAACACGAACGGCCAGAACTACATGGCCGTGGACCGCGAGCTCATGCTCTCCTACAAGGAGTCCGAGTCCGGCCAGATCATGCACACGGGCATCAACGAGGCCGGCAGCGCGTCGGCGTTCCAGGCGGTCGGGACGTCCTACGCGACGCACGGCGAGCCCCTGATCCCGTTCTACTTCTACTACTCGATGTTCGGGTTCCAGCGGACCGGCGACCAGTTCTGGGCAGCCGGCGACCAGATGGTCCGCGGGTTCCTGATCGGTGCCACGGCTGGTCGTACGACCCTGACCGGTGAGGGGCTCCAGCACGCGGACGGGCACTCCCCGCTGCTCGCCGGGACGATGTCGCACGTCGTGCACTACGACCCGGCGTACGGGTACGAGATCCGGCACATCGTGCGCGACGGCATCGAGCGGATGTACGGCGATGCCGGTGGTCGCGACCGTGACGTCATCTACTACCTCACGGTGTACAACGAGCCGATGCTGCAGCCGGTCGAGCCGGACAACGTGGACGTCGAGGGCATCCTGCGCGGCATCCACCTGGTCTCGCCGGTCGAGGGTGACGGGCCGCGCGCCCAGATCCTCGCGTCGGGCGTGGCGGTTCCGTGGGCCCTCGAGGCCAAGAAGCTGCTCGCCGACGACTGGGGAGTCCGGGCTGCGGTCTGGTCGGTGACCAGCTGGAACGAGCTGCGGCGCGACGGCCTGGCCGCCGACCAGCACGCCTACCTGCACCCCGGCGAGGAGGAGCGCGTCCCGTACCTCACGCAGAAGCTGCAGGGGGCCGAGGGACCGTTCGTCGCGACGACGGACTACGACCACCTCGTCGCCGACCAGGTGCGCGCCTGGATCCCCGGCACGTACGCGACGCTGGGCGCCGACGGCTTCGGGTTCTCGGACACCCGGGCCGCGGCACGCCGGCACTTCAAGATCGACGGTCCGTCCACCGTGGTGCGTGTGCTCCAGCAGCTCGCGCGCAGCGGGGCGGTCGGACCCGAGGTGCCCGCGCAGGCGATCGAGCGGTACCGCCTGCACGACGTCACAGCAGGTACGTCCGGCAACGCCGGTGGCGAGAGCTGACCCTCTGACCTGCGAGACGACGAAGGCCCGGGCGAACGTTCGCCCGGGCCTTCGTCGTGCGGTCGGACTCAGGTCCCGGGGATGTTCTGCTCGGCGTGCGCGAGCTCCCGGCCCAGCTCGCCCCTGAGCTCTGCGACTGCCGCCTGATCGGGATACAGGTCCAGGGCGGCGATGTGCTGCTTGGCCTCGAGCGGTCGCCCGGCCTCGATGGAAGCGAGCACGAGCTGGCGTGCGACCTCGGGGTCGTGCTCGCGCGGGCGCCAGTGGCCCACGCCGAGCCCGATCGCGTCGACGGGCATCCCTGCGCCGCGCAGCAGTGCAAGAGCCTCGACGAGCGCCTTGCCGGACGGGTCCCGCTCGGCCGCCGTGGTGAGCCGGCGCAGCGTTCCCTCGTGGTCGTCGCTGACCGACAGGCGCGCGACCTCGATGAGCGGGTACCAGGCCCGTGGGTTCCCGGCGAGCTCCTCCCCGAGAGCCCAGACCGCGAGGTCCGCGGCGTGCTGACGTTCGCTCTCGTCGGGGGGCGCGGCCAGCGGGTCCTCGTCGGCCACCGTGGAGTCCGCAGCCCGGCGACGAACGATCTCGGCGAGGGCGACGAACGCTCGCTCGTTGTTCGGGTCGTCGCTGAGCATCGACCGAAGGGCGTCCTCGTGGAGCGTGTCCCCACGGCGCGCTGCGGTCGTCGGACGGCGTGCACCAACCCGCGACGCCGAGGACGGCCGTCGCATGAGCTGACGCAGACGGGGCAGGAGTGCCATGCAGCGACCTTATCCGTATGGGACGAACCGCACCGGCTCGACGCGGCTCCGACACGGTCGAGCACACCTCGGCGTTTGTCGACTTCCCACAATCGGGACCCTATGCTCGCCCCATGTCCAGCACCCTCGACGGGCAGGCCACCCCGCCTCCAGCACCCCCGTCCCGTCCCCGACGCACCCCGCCGGCACGAGTTCGGACTCCTGCTCTGGAGGCCCGCGGAGGGCCAGAGACGCAGCGGCGCGTACGCGAAGGCGCGGGGCTGCTCTCCGCGGCAGCGATGCGACGGCTCGACGAGGACCTGGAGTGGTACCGCCAGCTGCCGGCCGAGGACCGCTCCTGGGTGGGTCTGATCGCCCAGGCCGGGATCACCGCGTTCGTCACCTGGTTCGCCGAGCCGACCCGTCCCCCGCACGGTGTCGGGGACATCTTCGCCACCGCACCACCCGAGCTCACCCGGTCGATCTCGCTGCAGCACACGCTCCAGCTCGTACGCGTGGTGGTCGACGTCGTCGAGATGAACAGCGACCGCCTCGCAGCCCCGGGCGACGAGCGAGAGGTCCGCGAAGCCGTCCTGCGCTACTCGCGCGAGGTGGCGTTCTCGGCCGCCGAGGTCTACGCCCGCGCCGCGGAGATGCGTGGCGCATGGGATGCGCGGCTCGAGGCGCTCGTGGTCGACGCTCTCGTCCGGGGCGACGCAGACGACGCTCTCAGGTCCCGCATCGCGGCCCTCGGATGGAGCGGACGAGGATCGACGCTGGTCATGGTGGGCACGACGACGTCCGCGCTCGATGACGTGCGGGCCGCCGAGCTGCGCCGGGCGACCCGCCGAACGGCCGACGACGCGCTCGTCGGCATCCAGGGCGACCGCCTTGTCGTCTTCCTCGGCGGCGAGGGCGACCTCCGTGCCGCCGCAGCGACCCTGCTCCACCGGTTCGGCCCGGGCCCCGTGGTGATCGGACCGGTCGTCGGTGACCTCAGCGACTCGGCCCGGTCCGCCCGCGCGGCGCTCTCCGGGCTCCTCGCGGCACCCGCGTGGGAGCAGGCACCGCGACCGGTGCAGGCCGACGAGCTGCTGCCCGAACGCGTGCTCATCGGCGACGAGACGGCCCGCAGGACGCTCGTCGCCCAGGCGTACGCGCCCTTGGCGGCCAGCCAGGGATCGCTGCTCGAGACACTGTCGGCGTACCTCGGCACCGGGCGGTCGCTCGAGGCTGCGGCTCGGACGCTGTACGTGCACCCGAACACGGTTCGCTACCGTCTGCGCCGCGTCTCCGACGTGACCGGCTGGGACCCGTTGGACGCCCGCGAGTCGTACGTCCTGCAGACCGCGCTCGCGCTCGGGAGGCTCGACGCCGCGAGCGTTCCGTCGTAGGGGTCTTTTGTAGGAGACGCACAAGGGCGTCGGAGAAGGTTGGTGCACGCCGTGACCAGGTTGGGCGGCGTCAGGAAGGAAGAGTGAGCACGTGCTCGTCGTCGTCTGCCCGGGTCAGGGCGCCCAGTCCCCCGGCATGCTCGCCCCGTGGCTCGAGCTGCCGTCCGTCGTCGAGTCGATCGGGAGGGCGTCCGAGACGTCAGGGCTCGACCTGGTCGGCCACGGCAGCACGTCCGACGCCGACACGATCCGAGACACGGCCGTCGCCCAGCCGTTGCTCGTCGCATCAGCGCTGGCCAGTCTGCGCGCGGTTCTCGACATCGCCGCCGACTCAGCGCTCGGTCCGGTCGCAGAGCCGCTGCTCGGCGCGACCGCGGGCCACTCCGTGGGAGAGCTGGCTGCGGCGGCCATCGCAGGCGTGCTCACGGACGACGAGGCCCTGCGACTGGTCGCGGTGCGGGGTGCAGCCATGGCGCGCGCCGCTGCGGTGACGCCCACCGGCATGAGCGCCGTGCTCGGCGGAGACGCCGACGAGGTCCTCGCGCTGCTCGCTCAGCACGGGCTCGTACCCGCGAACGTCAACGGGGGCGGGCAGGTCGTGGCAGCCGGCACGCTGGACGCCCTGGCTGCGTTCGCAGCCGCTCCCCCGGCCAAGGCACGCGTGATCACGCTGCAGGTGGCCGGCGCGTTCCACACCGAGCACATGGCCCCAGCGGTCGCGGAGCTGCGGGCCGCGGCCGCCGACGTGTCGCCCGTCGACCCGCTGGTGCCGCTGCTCACCAACTCCGACGGATCCTTCGCGACCTCGGGTGCCGAAGCGCTGGCGCTGATCGTCGCGCAGGTCGCGAACCCGGTCCGCTGGGACCTCTGCCAGGCAACGCTCCAGCGGCACGGCATCACGGGCCTGCTCGAGGTCGCGCCGGGCGGCGTGCTCACCGGTCTGGCGCGGCGTACGCTGCCCGGGGTCGAGACCGTCGCCGTGAAGACCCCCGCTGACCTTGATGCCGCACGCGACCTGATCCGTCGGCACGCTGGAACCCCCGCGAACACCATCCCCGCAAGCAGCCTGGAGAACCCGTCGTGACCCGTCCCACCCTCACGCAGGCCACCGGACCGGCGCACACCCGCATCCTGGGCCTGGGCGCCGTTCGCGGCGAGAACGTCGTCACCAACGACGACATCGCCGGCCCGATCGACTCATCCGACGAGTGGATCCAGCAGCGGACCGGGATCGTGACCCGTCGGCGTGCGTCTGAGGGCACCGACGTGATCGACCTTGCCGAGGAAGCGGCCAACCTCGCGATCAAGGACGCAGGCCTCACCGCCGCGGACATCGACGTGGTGATCCTGTCGACCGTCACGTACTTCCACCAGACACCCGCGGGCGCGGCGATCATCGCTGACCGCATCGGCGCGTCCCCGGCCGCAGCGTTCGACATCTCCGCCGCCTGCGCCGGGTACTGCTACGGCATCGGTCAGGCCGACGCGCTGGTCCGCGCCGGCACCGCTCGGAACGTGCTGGTCATCGGCGCGGAGAAGATGAGCGACTTCATCGACCCGACCGACCGCAGCATCTCGTTCCTGCTGGGCGACGGCGCCGGTGCGGTCGTCATCGGCGCGTCGGACACGCCCGGCATCGGCCCGACCATCTGGGGTTCCGACGGCAGCCAGGCCCAGGCGATCCGGCAGACGCACTCGTGGCTCGCCACGCGCGACGAGGGCCTCGGCTGGCCCACGCTGCGCCAGGAGGGCCAGAGCGTCTTCAAGTGGGCGGTCTGGCAGATGGCACCGGTCGCGCAGAAGGCGATGGACGCCGCCGGGGTGACCGCCGACCAGATCGAGGCGTTCATCCCGCACCAGGCGAACATGCGGATCATCGACCAGATGATCAAGACGCTCAAGCTTCCCGAGTCCGTCGTCGTCGGCCGGGACATCGCCGACACCGGCAACACGTCCGCGGCATCGATCCCCCTGGCCACCGAGCGCCTGCTTCGCGAGGGCCAGGTGTCCAGCGGCGCGCTCGCCCTGCAGATCGGCTTCGGCGCCGGTCTCGTGTACGCCGCACAGGTCGTGGTCCTGCCCTGACACCGCTTGCGGTACGGCCCCCGCTGTACCGTTCGTCCGACCCCACACAGCACCACTGACACGAGGAGACACCGATGGCGTACAGCGAGCAGGAGATCCTGGCCGGCCTGGCCGAGATCGTCAGCGAGGAGACCGGCCTTCCGACGGACTCCGTCCTGCCCGAGAAGTCCTTCACCGACGACCTCGACATCGACTCCCTGTCGATGATGACGATCGTCACGCTTGCCGAGGAGAAGTTCGAGGTCACCATCCCGGACGACGAGGTCAAGAACCTCGCGACCGTCGGCGACGCCGTCACCTTCATCGCGGGTGCGCAGGCCTGAGCCTGTCTTGCCCCGGTCCGCCCGGGCGGGCCTCATGTGCCCGCCCGGGCGTTCCACACCTGAAGAGCCCCCAAGATCCGACCTGGAGCACCGATGAGCCACGTACCTGATGTCGTCGTCACAGGACTGGGCGCGACCACCCCGTTGGGTGGAGACGTCACCAGCACCTGGGCCGCCGCTCTGAACGGCGAGTCCGGTGCGCGACGCTTCGACGACGCCTGGTTCGAGCGCGCGGGGACGTTCGGCATCCCCGTCGAGTTCGCCGCGACCATCAAGGTCGATCCCGGGGAGGTCCTGACCCGCCCCGAGCAGAAGAAGATGGACCCGTCGGCGCAGTACGCGATCATCGCGGCCCGTGAGGCCTGGGCTGACGCCGGGTCGCCCGAGGTCGACGGTGACCGGCTCGGATCGGTCGTCTCGTCCGGCATCGGCGGGCTGCAGACGATCCTCGACGCCTGGGAGAAGCTGCTCACCAACCCGGACGGGGGCGCACGCCGCGTCCTGCCGATGACGGTCCCCATGCTCATGCCGAACTCCCCGACGGCCTACGTCTCGCTCGAGTTCGGAGCCCGGGCAGGCGCGCACGCGCTGGTCTCGGCCTGCGCGTCGGGCGCTGAGGCGATCGGCTACGCGGTCGAGATGATCCGCACCGGGCGCGCGGACGTGGTCATCGCCGGCGGCACGGAGGCGACGATCCACCCGATGCCGGTCGCTGCGTTCGCCGCCTCCCGCACGCTGTCGCTGCGCAACGACGACCCCGAGGGCGCGTCACGCCCCTACGACGTCGACCGGGACGGCTTCGTGATCGGCGAGGGCGCGGGCATCGTCGTCCTCGAGAGCGCCGAGCACGCGGCCGCACGCGGCGCCCGGGTCTACGCCCGCATCGCGGGGGTGGGGCTCTCTGCCGACGGCTACCACATCACCTCCCCCGAGCCGTCGGGCGCGGGCCAGGTCCGCGCCATGCAGGCGGCGCTGGACGAGTCCGGGATCGCCCGGGCCGACATCGTGCACGTCAACGCGCACGCGACGTCGACTGTTGTCGGCGACCTCATCGAGGCACGCTCGATCCGCGGTCTGCTGGGCGACGAGGCCGACCACGTCGCGCTCTCGGCCACCAAGTCGATGACCGGTCACCTCCTGGGTGGCGCCGGTGCGCTGGAGACGATCTTCACCGTGCTCGCGCTCCACGAGCGGCAGGCTCCGCCCACGATCAACGTCGAGAACCCGGACCCCGAGCTCGTCCTGGACCTGGTCCGCGACAAGCCCCGCGCTCTGCGGGACGGTCAGATCGGGGCCGTGAACAACTCCTTCGGCTTCGGTGGCCACAACGTGGCCCTCGTCGTCGCGTCGGTCTGACGACCGGGCCAGCGCACTCGCTCAGACGTCCGGGCCGGGCGACCGGCCCGGACGTGCGCGCTCAGCCGACTCGGTGGAGCCACCGCACAGGGGCGCCTGCGCCGGCGTAGCGGAACGGCTCGAGCTCGTCGTCCCAGGCCTGGCCCAGCGCGAGGTCAAGCTCGGTGCGCAGCCGGACCGGGTCGGCTGCGTGCTCGAGGGCGGCGCGGATGCGGTCCTCGGGTACGACGATGTTGCCGTGCACGTCGGTGGCGGCGTGGAAGATGCCGAGCTCCGGCGTGTGGCTCCACCGGGAGCCGTCGACACCGTGACTCGCTTCCTCGGTGATCTCGTAGCGCAGGTGAGCCCAGCCGCGCAGAGCAGACGCCAGACGTGCCCCTGTGCCCTGGGCTCCCTGCCACGAGTGCTCGGCACGGTAGAAGTCCGGCCCGGCGGGCTGCGACGTCCAGTCGAACGACGCGCGTCCGCCCAGCACGTTGCCTGCCGCCCACTCGATGTGAGGGCACAGCGCGCGGGGTGCAGAGTGCACGAAAAGTACACCGCGGGTGATTGCACCTGCCATGTCATCCTCCTGAACGGGCTTCGAGGTTCGTCTTCCCCAACGACCTCAGTGCTGTCCAGCAGGTACGCACAGCTTCGCGGCATGCTGGAGACAGCATGCACGACTGCTCGCCCGAGCGCCAGCGTGGCGCGCAGAGAGCCTCGGCCTACGCTCCGACTGCCCGTGCCTCAGAGCTGGTCGCGGATGGAGCGCATGGCCTTCTTGCGCACCGATCGCTCGAGGCGGTCCAGGTAGAGCATCCCGTCGAGGTGGTCCACCTCGTGCTGCAGGCAGCGGGCCATCAGCTCGGTACCCTCGACGACGACCTCGTTGCCGTCCAGGTCGGTCCCCACCACGCGCGCGTACCAGGCCCGCCGCGTGGGGTACCAGAGGCCGGGGACCGACAGGCAGCCCTCGTCGCCGTCCTGGTACTCCTCCTCGGAGAGCTCGACGATCTTCGGGTTGAGCACGTAGCCCACCTCGTCGTCGATGTTCCAGGAGAAGGCCCGCAGACCGACGCCGATCTGGTTGGCCGCCAGGCCGGCACGCCCGTCGGTGTCCACGGTCTCGACGAGGTCCTCGACGAGCCCGCGCACACGGTCGTCGATCGTCGTGATCGGGTCGCAAGGTGTGCGAAGGACGGGGTCTCCGACGGTCCGGATCTCTCGCATGGCCATGCCCTGATCCTTTCATGACGGACGGCAGACCGAGGTGCCGGTCCACTGGGGGTGTGACCAGGACGACAGGCCACGACCGGGACATGCGCGGTGGGCGGGCGTACCTTTGTACTGACCGGTCAGTTTAAGGAGACCTCATGCCGACCATCGCCGCACCGCTCGCCGTCGAGGACGACGACACCGAGCCGACCGCCGCCCCGCTCGCCGCCGAGGCGCGCGGGCTCGAGCTGACCGGCGACCGCGGAACGATCTACGGCCCACTGGACCTCGACGTCGCCGAGGGGGGCCTCGCGGTGCTGCACGGCCCCCAGGGATCAGGTCGGACGAGCCTGCTGCTGACCCTGGCCGGCCGCATGGTCCCCGACAGGTCCTCGCAGCTGGTGGTGCTCGGGTATGTGCTCCCCCGCGACCGCACGGCCGTGCAGCGCCAGGCGGCGGTGGCAGGCTTCGCCGGCATCGACGAGCTCGACGACTCCGTGACGGTGGGGCAGCACGTGCGCGAGCGGCTCGGGTGGTTGTCGCCGTGGTACCGACGGCAGCCTCGGCCCGACCAGTCCGTCGTCGACGCGGTCCTGGCACCGGTGTTCGGCGACCTGCCCATCCCCTCGGCGCAGACCGTCGTGTGGCACCTCGACGAGGTGGAGGCCCTCCTGCTGCGGATCGCGCTCGCCATGGCGCAGCACCCGAGCCTGCTCGTCGTCGACGACCTGGACCAGGTGCACGACCCCGCCCGTCGCGCCCTCGTCTGGGACCGCCTCGACGCGCTCACGCACGACGGGCTCACCGTCATCGCCGCGAGCGCCGCGCCCGCACCCGCCCCGCACACCGTTCTCGACCTCTCCGCCTGAAGGACAACCCATGCTCTCCCTGACCTCGGGCTCCGAGCTCCGCCGCTTCCGCCGCGGACGTCTCCCCCGGCTGGCCGTCGCTGCGATGCTTCTCGTCCCCCTCCTGTACGGGGCGCTGTACCTCTGGGCGTTCTGGAGCCCGACGTCGCACCTCGACCGACTGCCCGTCGCGCTGGTCAACTCGGACACGGGGGCTACCCGAGCCGACGGCACCCGGCTGACCGCGGGCTCGGACCTGACCGACGAGCTGACGGACGGGAACGCGCTCGACTGGCAGGTGACCGATCCTGCCGACGCTGCCGCGGGAGTGCGGGACGGCGACTACTACTTCGCGGTCACCATCCCCGACGACTTCTCGAGCTCGCTCGTGTCCGCAGGCGGTGACACCCCCACCAGCGCGCAGATCGACGTCACCTACAACGACGCGAACTCCTTCATCGGCACCACCCTCGGGCGCTCCGCCATGACGCAGGTGAGGGACGCGGTCGCCGCGACCGCAGGCCAGGAAGCGGTCGACGAGGTCCTCGTCGGGCTGGGTTCGGCCCGGGCCGGTCTGGTGGAGGCCTCCGACGGTGCCCTGTCGCTGCGTGACGCCGCGACCCAGCTGGGCGACGGCGCGACCCAGGTGGCCGACGGCGCCGTCCAGGCACGAGATGGGTCAGCAGCACTGGCGAGCGGCACGGCCACCCTGCGGGACGGCGCGACCCGGGTCGCCGAGGGAAGCTCGGCCCTGGCTGACGGTGCCGGAGACCTCGCGACGGGCGCCGAGACGGCCGGCTCGTCGAGCGCCACGCTCGCGGACGGGGCCCAGCGAGTGGCGGACGGCGTGCACACGACGGTCGGCGCGATCGACGGGCTCGCGTCGGGACTGAACCACGTGGGCGCCTACCTCACGGCGCGCGCCGCTGCCGGGGACCCGGACGCGGCTGCCCTGCTGGCGGGCCTCGGCGCGTCCGACCCCGTCGGCATGTCGACGCAGCTGCACCAGCTCGACACCGGTGCGGCGCAGGTCGCGACCGGCGCCTCGGCGCTGCGGGACGGGCTCGGGACCCTGGCGGACGGTGCACAGACGCTCTCCACCGGAGCGGACACGCTCGCCGACGGAACGGCCGAGGTGGCGCAGGGCACGTCGGAGGCTGCCGACGGAGCGGCGTCACTGGCCACGGGCACGACGGCCCTCGCCGACGGTGCGGCTCAGGTGGCATCCGGCACCGCGCAGATGCGCGACGGTGCGCAGCAGCTCTCGGACGGGCTGTCTGCTGGAGCCACGAAGATCCCTGACGACTCCGCGGACCAGCGGACCGCCCGCGCAACCACGATCGCCAACCCCGTGACGCTCGAGACGACCGACCTGGCCGTCGCGCACAGCCTGGGCGAGGGCTTCGCACCGATGTTCCTGCCCATGGCGCTCTTCGTCGGCGGGATCATCATCTGGCTCCTGCTGCGCCCGCTGCCCGCACGCGCCCTGTCCACCCCTGCGTCCGGCTGGCGCGTCGCGATCGCCGGCTACCTGCCCGCCGTCGCCATCGGCGCGGGTCAGGTTGCGTTCCTGCTGGGCGTGGTGACCTTCGGGCTCGGGTTGAGCGTCGGGCACCCGGTGGGCACGATCGCGTTCCTGGTGCTCGTCACCGCGACGTTCCTGGCGCTCCAGCAGATGCTCATCGCGGTCCTCGGCCCTGCCACGGGCAAGGTCGCGATGATCGCACTCCTCATGCTCCAGATCACGTCGGCGAGCGGCACGTACCCCGTGCAGACGACGCCTGCCTTCTTCCAGGTCGTGCACCCGCTGCTGCCGATGACCTACGCGGTCCAGGGTCTGCGCGACCTCGTCACGGGAGCACCGGACGCTCGGCTGTGGATCGCGATCGGCTACCTCGTCACGGTGCTGGTGGCGTCGTTGCTGGTCACCGCCTGGAAGGCCGGCCGGATGCGGACCTGGACCGTCGCGCGCCTTCACCCGTCGTTGGCCATCTGAGCGACCGGACGATCTGAGAGGCTGCGGCATGCGCGCAGGGGACACACGACGACAGATCGTCGACGCGGCGCTCGGACTGGTCGCCGAGCGCGGCTTCGCAGCCACGTCGGTGGAGGACATCGCCGCGGCCGCCGGCGTCGCGAAGGGCAGCATCTTCTACAACTTCGGCTCCAAGGCCGGACTCTTCGAGTCGATCATCAGCGAGGGTGTCGGCCGTCTCACGGACGGCCTGAGGTCCGCATCCCAGGGACTCGTCGGCCGCGACGCGCTCGAGGCGCTCGTGACCGAGCTGCTCACGCAGATCCAGGCGCACCCCGACTTCGCCAAGCTGATGGCCGCCGAGTCGTTCCGGACCGGTCGGAGCTGGCAGGACTCGATCCGTCACCTGCGCGACGAGTCCGTCGGCACCTTCGCGGACGTCGTGACAGACACGTGGCCGGAGCGCAACGCGCTCCTCGTCGCGGCGGCACTCTTCGGCGCCACCCTGCTCGCCGGCCTCGAGTGGCTCGTGTTCCAACCGCACCGCACGCTCGCCGAGGTGCGCGAAGCAGTCCTCGCCACCGTCGGCTGACCCTCGGAAATGCAAGAAGCCCGCCGTTTCCGGCGGGCTTCTTTCGTCGTCCCGGAGGACGTCAGTGTGGGTCGGTCACTCGCCACGCTGCGTGGGGACACCCGTCAGCAGCGAGCGAACCTCGGACTCGTGGAAGCGGCGGTGACCGCCGAGGGTACGAACCGCGGAAAGCTTGCCGGCCTGGGCCCAGCGCGTGACCGTCTTGGGGTCGACGCGGAAGAGAACCGCGACCTCACCGGGGGTGAGGAGGGCGCCCTGCGAGAGGGGGGACTCGATGGTGTTCACAGCCATGATGGTGCTCCTGTCGTTCGGTAGCTCGGCTGGCCTCATGGGCCCCGTGGCTTTGCGTCCCCGCCTTGCAGCGGGTTTGCCGTTTGTCGCTGACGAAGAGAACTATGCCCGGTTCTGGACACGTGTGCAACAAGGGCTCGAGCCCGTTTCGCACGCAAACGGGCGATTCAAACCCTCCGATTCCGGACGCGGGACGTGGTTCGGAGCGCCCGGAGCCCGGCCGTGGGTGCACGCGTACGGGCCATCCGAACGCGCCCCGGTCGAAGGCCGACCACCCCTCGCGCGCCGGGGCCGGATGGGTCGTATGCCCTCTGACCTGGAGAAATGTTGATCGTTGAAGCAATCGGCCAGCCGCCCGATTCGTTGCGCGCCGTCCGGGTAGAGGTGGTCCGAGAGCCCGTCCAGGGCCGCCGAACACCCCTAGCGGATCGGGGTTCGGACACATCGGGCGCAACGGGGCAGACTTCTCCAACACGTGACGCACTTCACCCGTTTGCCGTAACGACGAGGGGTTGAAACGCCTAGATGCGGCCGTATCTCGCCCGCACGAAGGAGTACAAGCCGTACGCGACGAGGCCGAGTGCGACGAGCACGAGGAGCGCAGCCCCCGCCGGCTGGTCCCGCAGCGTGTGCATCGCGCCGTCCAACCCCGTCGACTTCGACGGGTCCTCGGTGACCGCGGCGACGACGAACAGCGCACCGACCACTCCGAGCGCGATGCCCTTGCCCGTGTAGCCCACCACCCCGAACCGGCGCGCGACGCTGTCCGCGGGCGCCGGCGGCAGGCCGCGAAGGTCGCGCAGGAACTTCTTGGTGACTCCCTTGTGCACGTGGTATGCGCCCACCGCCACGACCGCGACGCCGACCGCGCCGACGAGGAACCGCCCACCCGGCGCCGACATCAACGTCGCCGTCGCATCCTGAGCCTGTTCGGAGCTGTCCGATCCGCCACCACGCGCGAACGTCAGCGCGGTGAAGGCGAGCGCGAGGTACACGACCGCCCGAGCGGCCGCCTTCGCCCGCTCCGAGCCACTCGCCGTCGCGGTCGACCGCCCAGGCGACCCCGCGCCGACCGCGGTCGCCAGCTGCCAGACCCCCAGCGCGACGAACGCGAGCACGCTGAACCACAGGACGACGCCCCCGAACGGCGTGGCCGCGATCGCGCTCATCGCACCCGACTGGTCTGCCTCGGAGTCCCCCGGGCCCAACGCGACCCGAAGTGCGAGCAGCCCGATGAGCACGTGGAGCACACCGGAGACGGCATAGCCGGCGCGCGCGGCGACCTCCCACGATCGTTGCGCGTTCCGCGTCCCGCTGGTCGTTGCCATCGATGCACCTCCGTGCCGGCCCCGGTGGCCGTCTTCGGCGATGATCCCAGCGCCGGTACACCTCGGCGACCGGAGCGGTGATGCGAGGCACCCCGGTCTCCGCCTACGGACGTGACACGACTGCCCACGCGATCCACGTGCGAGAAGTGGGGCAGGTGGGGCTTGAACCCACGACCCACGGATTATGAGTCCGCTGCTCTGACCGGCTGAGCTACTGCCCCTAGGGGGCCACACACTACCCAGTCACTCGGGCTCGTTGCCGGTCTCCCCTCCTAGCCGGAACGGCTCCACGACCCCGGTGTAGGCGACGTGTGCGATCAGACCCTGCTGGGCGTGCGGCAGGTTGTGGCAGTGGTCCATCCAGACCCCGGGATTGTCGGCGACGAACGCCACCTGGTAGGTCTGGCCGTTCTCGACCTCCAGCGAGTCCACCCACCACGGGCTGCCCGTCGACCGCAGCCCGTCCCGCGACAGGACGAGCAGATGGTGGCCGTGCAGGTGCATCGGGTGCGGCTGACCGCTCGAGTTGCGGATGGTCATGGCGACCACGTCTCCCTCCCGCACCACGAACATGGGGACGTCCGGGTAGGTGTGACCGTTGATGGTCCACTGCAGGCCCGGTAGGCCGTCGACGAACCCGGGCCGACGGCCGATCGCGTAGGTGAAGCTGCGGTCGGCCGCCCGCGGGTCGAACCCGACGTCGGCCGGCGTGCCGTAAGAGAGCAGGTCGAGCCTCTCTCGCGGATCGGCGCCGTCCGTCGCGTCGTCGCCGCCGACGAGAACCGAGAGCGAGCCGAGCCGCACGCGCACGGCCGAGCCGTCGTCCGGAACCGCGACCTCCACGTCTGCGCGGCCACCCCCGGCCACGACGACGGTCCTGTCGTGAACCGCGTCAGGTTCGTGCACCTCACGCCCGTCGACCGCCAGCACGCGGTAGTCGGCACCTGGCACCCAGACGCGCAGGACCCCGGATCCGGTGTTGACGACACGGACGCGTGCGGTCGTGCCCGGATCTGCCGGCACCCGCAGACCGCCCGGGTCGCCGTTCACGGTGGGGGTGGCGCCGTACGTGTGAGCGGCTGCCACCACGTCGACGTCGCTCCCCGCAGGGTCCGCCGGACGCACCACGAGCGCACCGAACAGCCCACCACGGACCTGAGCGTGCGACACCTGGTGCGAGTGGTACCAGTAGGTCCCCGCGTCCGGCACCACGAAGCGGTACACGTGCCGGCCACCCTCCGGGACGGCGTCCTGCGTCACGCCGGCGACACCGTCCTCCGCGTTCGGCACGTCCACGCCGTGCCAGTGCAAGGTCGCGCCGTCGACCACCGACCGGTTGACCAACGTCACCTGCACCAGATCTCCGACCTGCGCCTCGATCGTCGGGCCCGGCGACACGCCGTTGACCGTGTACCCGGGCACGGTGCGCCCATCGGCGAGCACGACGTCGCCACGGTCCACCGTCAGGGTGACGTCCACGTCGGGAGAGCCGTCGACCGGTCCCGTCAGGTCGGCGACGCTCACAGTCCGACCGCCGTCGTCGCGAGATCGGCCGTGCTCGTGCACCACCGAGGCCGCCCCGCCCGAGTCCTGGTAGCCCATGTCCATCACGGACGCGTTCGACGGGACGAGGCTGGACCACCAGAACCACACGAGCGGCGCGAGGACGACGAGCGCGGCCACCACGCCGGCGACCACCTGGCGCCGGCGTCGGAGGGCCTCTCGCTCCGTCACGTCTCAGGCGAGGGCGCCGGTAGGCGGCGAGACCGACTTCTCGCGCGGAACGCGCTGTGCAGCCGTGATGCTCACGCCCAGGATCGCCAGGGCGTTCATCCCGTGCAGCGCGCCCACGGCGGGGGCGCCGAACGACACGAACGCCAGGACCACCTGCAGCACGACGAGACCCAGGATGATCGCCGCGTACCGCACGGCTCCCCCGAACTTGGCGAAGAACGACACGATCAACAGGGCGATCGCAAGCAACGGGATGACCATCATCCCGACCGTGCCGTGCGCGGCGTGCGCATAGTTGCCCTCGTAGCTCGAGTCGAGCACGGCTCCCTCGTCGAGGTCATGGAGGGTGGTGAACCAGGCCAGGGCGATCAGCCCGGCCTGGAGGAAGACGCCTCCGGCAACGAGGGAGGCCAGAACCCGATACGCAGTCTTCATAGCGCGTCTCACTCTCGAACACGGTGCCCAAGGGGTGCACGGTCGGGACGGCCATGCTCAAGACCAGGATCCTCCGGTGCGCTACCTGATACACCCGTCCGGCGCTGGCCCGCGTCCGACGAGCACCGCCGCCACGGGTACCGTGTGGCCGTGGCCCTGTTCTCCCGTCGTCGCCGGCTCCCAGACGCTGAACGAGCCCGACTCGAGCTGCGCCCGGGAGACTCCATCCTGGTGAGCACCGCCCTGACCGACGACAGCTGGGTCGTCGCCAGCCGGCAGGCGCTGCATCTGCTCGACCCGAGCGGTCCGGTCGCCCGACACCCCTGGTCCGACGTCGACCACGGCGCGCTCGACCCGGCGACCCGGACGCTCGCGCTCCGCTGGGTGTGGGGCCCGACCACGAGGCTCACGTTCGCCGAAGGACCCGGCTCCGTCGAGTTCGCGCAGACCTTCCGCGAACGCGTTCAGCAGTCGGTGGTCCACGCCGTCGCCGTGACCCTCCCCGGCGGTCAACGTGTGCGCGTCGCGCTGCGGCGAGGCGAGGACGACGAGATGTTCACCCAGGTGCTCGGGGACGCGTCCGTCGACCTGTCCGATCCTGCCGTGGCGACACTGATCGACCAGGCAGAGGACGAGGTGCGCGACGCCGCAGGACTCCCCCGCTGACTTGGCCTCCCTGTTCAGGGCGCCCCCGAACGGCTGCTAGAGTTTTCACCGCACGATCCCTCGTAGCTCAATTGGCAGAGCATCCGACTGTTAATCGGACGGTTACTGGTTCGAGTCCAGTCGAGGGAGCCACAGTCACCGCAGGTCAGGCCCCTTTCGAGGGGCCTTCGTGCTGTCAGGCGTCCATCCCGAGGTGCCCCGGTCCCGCCGGTCAGCGTGGATCCGCTCGATCGAGCCCTCGGCACGGCAGCGAGAGCAACCGCCGAGATGCGTGCAGGCTCGCGGGCCGCCGCACGAGCGCAACCTCCAGCGCTCGCTCTGCCGCTCGCGGCCTACGCAGTGTGCGCGCGCCGGGACAGCGCACGGCGCCCTGTCCCGGCGTGGAGGCAGGGCGCCGCCTAGCGCGCAGTCAGGCAGATCGTCGGGCTGCGGAGGCAAGGAGGTCCTCCGCAGCCGTCGCGACGCCTTGCGCGCTGATCCCGAAGTGGTCGAGCAGCCACGTGACCGATCCGGTCGGGGCGAACTCGTCCGGGACGCCGACGAAGCGCATCCGCGTGGGCTCGTTGCGCACGACGAGCTCGGCCACCGCGCCGCCCAGACCACTGGTCAGAGCCTCCTCGACCGTGACGATGCCCGCGGTCTCCCGGGCGGCGGCCAGCACCGCCGTGTCGTCCAGGGGCTTGATCGTGGGCATCGAGAGCACCCGGGCGTCGATCCCGCGGGTGGCCAGCAGGCCGGCGGCGTCCAGCGTCCTGCCGACGACGGTGCCGGTGGCGATGAGCGTGACGTCGCGGCCCTCGCGCAGGGTGACCGCCTTGCCGGGCACGAACCGGTAGCCGTCGGGGTTGACGTCTGGCACCCCCATGCGACTGATCCGCAGGAACACGGGTCCGTCGTGCTGCGCAGCCCACCGGACGGCCTGGGCGGTCTCGGCCGGGTCGCTCGGCACGATGACCGTGAGCCCCGGGATGGTCCGCAGCCACGCGAGGTCCTCGATGGAGTGGTGGGTCGGGCCGAGCTCTCCGTAGGCCATGCCTGGGCTCATCCCGCACAGGACGACGTGAGCGTTCGAGTACGCCGCGTCGACCTTGATCTGCTCCATCGCGCGGGCCGTCAGGAAGCACGCCGCCGCGGAGACGAACGGGATCTTGCCACCGTTGGCCAGGCCCGCGGCGACGCCGACCATGTCCTGCTCGGCGATCCCGACGTTCACCAGCCGGTCGCCGAACTGCTTACCGAACGGCCCGAGCTTGCTGGAGCCGACCGAGTCGTTGACGACGGCGACGATCCGGGGATCCACCTCGGCAAGCTCGAGCAGGGTTGCGACGAAGGCGTCGCGGCAGTCGTGCAGGATGGAGGTCGTCATGACCGCTCCAGCTCAGCCAGTGCCTGCGTGACCTGGTCCGCGGACGGGACCTTGTGGTGCCAGGCGACGTTGTCGGACATGAACGAGATCGGGTGGCCCTTGAACGTGTGGGCGATGACCGCGGTGGGCTTGCCGGACGCGGCAGGGACGTTGGCGAAGGCGTCGGCGAGCGCACCGTGGTCGTGCCCGTCGACCTCGACGACGTCCAGGCCGAATGCGCGCAGCTTGTCGGCGAGCGGCTCGAGGTCGTTGGTGTCCGCCACCCGCGCTCCCTGCTGGAGACGGTTGCGGTCGACGATCACGCACAGCGTGTCCAGGTGGTGGTTGCCCGCGGTCATGAGGGCCTCCCAGTTGGAACCCTCCTGGAGCTCGCCGTCACCGACCACGACGAACGTGCGCCGGTCGGAGCCGTCCAGTCGGCCGGCGATCGCTGTGCCGACGGCGATGGGCAGCCCGTGCCCGAGCGGTCCGGTGCTCGCCTCGACCGCGGCGAGCTTGGTGCGTGCGGGGTGGCCGTTCAGCTGGGACATCGGCTGCATGAAGCTCGCGAGCTGTGCGGACGGCAGGTACCCGGCGATGGCGAGGGTCGTGTAGAGGGCTGCCGCCGCATGCCCCTTGGACAGGATGAACCGGTCCCGTTCGGCGTCGTCGAGCGTCTCTGGGGTGACCCGCAGCGAGTACAGGTACAGCGTGACGAGGGTGTCGATCACCGAGAACTCGCCGCCGATGTGACCCAGGCCGGCTGCACGGACCATCGCGATGTCCTGGCGACGTACGAGCCGGGCCGCTTCCTCGAGGTGCGCGACGACGGCCTCCCGTTCCGCGCCGTGCGGAACGCGGCCCAGCACGGCCAGCGGTTCCGCAGCGACCGCGTGGGGCTCGAGGTGAGGAACCAGGTCCTCCTCGACACTCATGAGTCGGTACGGAGGCAGGAGAAGAGCACGTCCTGCACCAGCTTCTGGGCGCCCATCGCGTCCTGGCGGGCCTGGGCGGCGCGCAGCGCGTCGATGTCGAGCTCGTCCAGTGCGCGGTGGATCCCCTTGAGGAAGCGGATCGACAGGTTCGCGGCCTCGACGGTGTCCTCCCGGAAGGGGAACTGGTCGAGCTGCCACACTCCCTCCCACCCGTTGATCTTCAGGGTGTAGAAGAACTCGAACACCTCGACGGGGTGCACGGTGCCGACGACCATGTCGTCGTCCCAGCTGCGCAGGTTGTCGTTCACGTCCATGGCCCACAGCAGGCCGTGGTCGATCAGGAGCTGGGCTGCCGCCGCAGGTGACTCGCCGCCGAACAGTGCGTGACCGAAGTCGAGCAGCACGCCGACGTTGTCGACACCCATGGCCTGGATGCCGAGGATGGTCTTGGCGGCCGAGTCCCAGAACATCGTGTTGCGCGGCTCGCGGGGCTTGTACTCGATGACGATCTTGATGTCCGGGTTCGCCAGCGCGAGCTCCCGCATACCGGCGACGGCGAGCTCCCACTGCGTGTGGTGGTCGACCTGGAACGGGTAGTCCCACCCGTCCTGCCCGGGCCACACCTTGAGGTACTTCGCGCCCAGGACGCGCACGACGTCGGCGGCCTCGTTGAGGACCGCGCGCGCCTGCTCGCGCACCTGGGGGTCCGGGTTGGTGAACGCGCCCTTGCTGAACCGGCGCATGTAGATCTCGGGCGTGACGCCGATGGCACGCAGCCCGTTCTCCTTCAGCGCGGCCGCGACGTCGTCGACCGACACTCCCTCGGTGAAGGGGTACGGCACGTCGACCACCGAGAGGTCCTCGACCTCCCCCGCCCGGGCGATCTGCTCGAGCGTGCTCACCGGCGGTGCGTACCCGTCGGTTGCGTACCGATCCACGTACGAGGCGAAGTGCCACAGGCCGGCACCGAACTCGGGAGACTTCGAAGGCATTTCTATTCAACTCCGATCGTTAATGCATCAATGATGCCACGGCGACATGGCAGGCGCGACAACGGTCCGGTCGCGGGGCCGGCCGAGCTGTCCTCGGCCCGGCCGGCCCCGGGTGCCGTCAGCTGCTGAGCGCGAAGGACGTGTACTTGGCGACGTTGGAGCTGTCGATCAGCGTGCAGTCGACGGACTGCTTCTCGTCCTTGCCGGTGCTCCCCGTGCGGATGAACTGGTCGGCCTGCTCGACCGCCATGGCCGCGATGTCCACGGCCGGCTGGAGACCGGTCGCGATCATCGTCCCCGCCGTGATCGCCGCGGCGGCGTCGGGGCTGCCGTCGAACCCGGCGATGATGACCTTTCCGGTCAGGCCGGCGGCGTCCACGGCAGCGACGGCACCCAGTGCCATCGTGTCGTTGCCGGCGATGATGCCCTGGACGTTCGGGTCCTTCTGGAGCAAGGTCTCCACCTTGGTGAAGGCCTCCTGCTGGTCCCAGTTCGCCGTCTCCTGGGTGGTCATCTTCATGTCCGGGTACTGGTCGATGACCGCGTGGTAGGCGTCGGACCGGACGCCGGCGTTGGTGTCCGTCGCCTTGCCGGTCAGCTCGATGTAGTTGCCCGTGCCGTTCATCGCCTTGACGAACGACTCACCGACGAGCCCGGCGCCCTGAGCGTTGTTCGAGACGATCTGCGCCTTCGCGATGCCCGTCTGGTTGATCTCGCGGTCGATCAGGAACACCGGGATCCCCGCGTCGGTGGCCTTCTGCACCGCACCGATCGTCACGTCGGCGCCGGCGTTGTCCAGGATGATCGCCTTGGCGCCGTTGGAGATCGCCGTGTCGATCAGCTGGCTCTGCTTGTTCGGGTCGTCGTCGTGGGAGTCGGACTGCGTCGTGTAGCCCAGCTCCTCGGCCTTGGCGACAGCACCGTCCGCCTCGGCCTTGAAGAAGACGTTGTCGTGGGACGGGGTGATCACCGCGATGAGGCCGCCCGCCTCACCGCCGCCGGCAGCGGCTTCCGTCGCGGAGGCACTGCTGCCCGCCGTGTCGTCGTTCGACGAGCCGGAGCACGCGGCCAGAGCCATTGTCGAGACCGCGGCAATCAGCACCGCGCCATAGCGGAGTTTGCGTCGCATCGAAGTTCCTCCTGAGAGTTGGATCCCGCCCTGTCAGTGGGTGCGGGGTCGTGCCGCCGCCAGCTCGCGCTTCACGCTCTGGGCGGCGACGGCTGCCGCTCGAGCGTCCTTCAACCTCTGCTGACCCTGGTCGAGCATCACGGCGAGGACGATGACCAAGCCCTTGATCACCGTCTGCCAGAAGGTGGAGACGCCCACCATGACCAGACCGTCAGAGAGGAAGCCGATGACGAAGGCGCCGATCAGAGCGCCCTTCACGGTGCCGCGGCCGCCCGCCAGCGAGGCACCACCGATGACCACCGCAGCGATGGCGTTGAGCTCGAACGTGTTGCCCGTCTGCGGTGCAGCCGACGTGAGCTCGGACGCGATGATCAGGCCCGCGGTCGCGGCACAGACGCCCGAGATGATGTAGACGCGCATCTTGATCGACCTGACGGGCACGCCCGCCAGCTGCGCGGCGCGCTCGTTGCCGCCGGTCGCGTAGAGGTGACGGCCGAACGGCGTCCGGGTGATCAGCACCCAGATCACGAGCGCGAAGACGACCATGATCCAGATCGCGGTCGGGATACCGAGCGGCCGGGACACCCCGAGGAACGAGAACCCGGTGTTGCCCGTCGCGGGGTCACCCTGGAGCCGCGGGAAGGTCGAGCCGTCGGAGATCAGCAGTGCTGCTCCCCGGGCTATGTACAGCGTGCCTAGCGTCGCGATGAACGGGGCGACGTTGAACTTGGTCACGAGCAGGCCGTTCACCGTCCCGACCAGGGCGCCGACCGCGAGCGAGATGAGGATCACGACCCACACCGCCGGATAGGCCGTCGTGTCGAAGATCGACAGCTGCCAGCCCTGGAGCATCACGCCGGCGACCACCCCGGACAGGCCGACGATGGAGCCGATCGACAGGTCGATCCCACCCGTGATGATCACGAGCAGCATGCCCAGCGCGAGGATCGCGTTGAAGGCCACGTGCTTGGTCATCGTGATGAGGTTCGTCGGCGTCAGGAACGCGTCCGACAGCAACGAGAAGATGATGACGAGGACGATCAGCGCCACGAACGCCCGCTGGTCGAGGAGGAACTCACCGATCCCGCGCTTCGTGGTCTGCACGTCCGAGGGCGTCGCAGCCTGGTCCTTGGTGGTCGTGGTCGCCATCTCAGTTGTCCTCGGAGGTCGTCGGGGAGTCCGTGTCGGTGCGGGCGGTCGCGCCCATCGCGTCGTCGGGGAGGCTGGCGTCGGAGTACGCCATCAGCTGCTCGCGATCGGTCGTGCGGGGGTCGAGTTCTGCGCTGATGCGACCCCGCGCCATCACGAGGATCCGGTCGCAGGCGTGCAGCACCTCGCTGACCTCGCTCGTCGCGAACAGCACGCCGATACCGTTGCGGGCCTCCTGCGCCATGAGCGCGAAGATGTCGGCCTTGGCGCCGACGTCGATGCCGCGGGTCGGCTCGTCGAGCACGAGCAGCCTGGGCCTGGTGAGCAGCGCCCGGCCGATGACGACCTTCTGCTGGTTGCCACCGGACAGGGAACCGATCGGCGCGTCCTGGCCGGCGGCCTTGATGCGCACCTGCTGCGACACGCCGTCGACCGCCGCGCGCTCCTCCGTGCGCCGGATGAACGAGCCCGACACGAAGCGGTTCACGGCCGCGAGCGCCACGTTGCGTCCGACCGAGAGCGCCTGGACGAGGCCGTCACGCTGCCGGTCCTCCGGAACGAGCACGAGGCCCGCGTCGATCCGGTCGGCGACCGACGCGTGGGTCAGGTCGACGTCACCGAGGACGACGCTCCCGCCGAGGGCGGCGTTCCGGCCCGCCAACGACTCGAGAAGCTCCGTGCGACCGGCGCCCATCAGCCCGTAGACGCCGACCACCTCCCCCGCGTGCACCGTGAACGTCACGCCTCGGACGGCCAGGCGCTCGGGCGCGTCAGGATCGGCCACGATCAGGTTGTCCACCTCGAGGAGCGGCTCGCCCGGGTCATGGCTCATCGGCGCGAAGAGTGCGCTCTCGTCGCGGCCGACCATCTGGGCGACGATCCACTTGAGGTCCACGTCGGCCATCGGCGCCTGGGCGACGACGTTCCCGTCGCGCAGCACGACCGCGGTGTCGGCGAGCTCGAGGCACTCGTCGAGGTGGTGCGAGATGTAGATGATCGAGACACCACGGGCGGTCAGCTCTCGGATCACCCGGAAGAGCACGCGGACCTCGGTCGCGGACAGCGCCGACGTCGGCTCGTCCATGATCAGGACCCGTGTCTCCTCCGAGAGCGCGCGGGCGATCTCGACCAGCTGCTGCTGCCCGAGGCGCAGGTCACCGACGAGCGTCGTCGGTTCGAGCGGCTCCTCGAGGTGCTCGAGCAACGCCCTCGTCGCGGCGCGCTGTGCGGCGAAGTCGACGAACATGCCCTTCTTGAGCTCACGCCCGACGAAGATGTTGTCCGAGATCGACAGGTTCCCGCAGAGGTTGAGCTCCTGGTGGATGATCGCGACGCCGTGCGACACGGCATCGGCGGGCGACTCGAACGCGACGATCTCGCCGTCGAGCTCGATCGTGCCCATAGTCGGCTGCTCGACACCCGCGAGGATCTTCATCAGCGTCGACTTGCCCGCGCCGTTCTCGCCGATCAGCGCGGTGACGTGCCCGCGGCGGACCTCGAAGTCCACCCCGCGCAGCGCGTGGGTGCCGCCGTAGACCTTGGCGACTCCTCGCGCCCTCAGCACGACGTCCGTGTCCACGGCCGTGGAGGCACTCACGGCTGGACCTCGACCTTGACCGGGTAGATGGTCACGTGGGTGATGTCGCCACCGGTCGTGGACGTCCAGGTGAACGCACCGGTGACGCTGACCGTCTTGCCGACGAGCGTCGCCGGGTCGAGGTCGCCGTAGACGCTGGCGACGGCACGGTTGTTCAGCTCGATGGCGACCTTCTGGAACTCGGTCTGGTTGGTGAAGTCACCGAACGCGAGATCCGTGCCGGCATCCCGCAGCGCGGTGTTCGAGCCCAGCGGCGGTACGGCCACCCCGACGGTGATGCCCTCGGGGATCCCCTCGACCTGCAGCCCAACCTCCCCGAACTCACCCTCCACGACCACACCTGTGACGTCCGTCGCGAAGCCCCATGGCTTGCCCTCCGCCTCGCGCTTGCCGTACTTCTCGCCGGCGGCGTCGGCGTCCGCCACGAGGGCGACGACGAGGGTGTCGAGCGGCTGCGCTTCGTCGACGATCGTCGGGACGACGACGCTCTCGTAGTTGAGGTCCGCGTACTCCGCTGCGGTGTCGGCCGGCTTCGCGATCGAGCTGGTGGGCACGAAGGTGGTGCTCGCGACCGCCGCGACGGCCACGACGACGCCCACCACGCTCCAGATCACGGACCGCCGGCGCCACCACGGTGGCGCCTGACGTGCGGCTGCATTCTCGGGCATACCTCTCCTTTGAGCTCTGCTGCTTGTCGGGTCGAGTCGGCTCAGTCCGTGGTGGCGAGCCCCCGTGACCTGGCGACGGCCCGCTTCCACGCCTCTCGCGCCGGACCGGGGTCGGTCGGGTGCGGGTCGACCCGCGTGACGGGCTGCGCTGCGTCGGTGTGGTGGCCGAGCACTCGTCGGGCGAGCGTCGCGGCGCCGAGCGCGGACGCCTCGGGTGCGTCCCCCACCTGCACCGGCCTGGCTAGGAGGTCCGCCTGGGTCTGCATGAGCAGGTGCGAACGCGTGGCGCCCCCATCGGCACGCAGGACGTCGATGTGCGCGAGCCCGTCGGACTCGATCGCCTCGACCACGTCGGCGACCTGGTGGGCGACCGACTCGAGCGCCGCGCGTGCCAGGTGCCCTCGCGTCGTGCCGGCGGTGACACCGAGCAGGAGCCCGTCCGCCGACCGGTCCCAGTAGGGCGCGCCCAGGCCGGAGAACGCCGGCACGAACGAGACGCCGCCCGAGTCCTCGACCCCACGGGCCAGGTCTGTCAGGTAGGCGCCGCCTGACGCGTCCTCGGGCGAGCCCAGCATCGCTGCCATCCAGTCCAGGGCTGAGCCTGCGGCGAGGATGTTGCCCTCGCGTGCGTACGTCGGCGAGCCGCCGATGTGCCAGGCGAGGGTCGTGGCGATGCCCGCGGTCGCGCCCTTGCTCGTCGCGATGGGCGCCATGACCGAGGACCCCGTGCCGAACGTCGCCTTGCCCGTACCGGGCTCGGTGCAGCCCTGCTGGTACATCGCCGCGTGGGAGTCGGCCAGCACGGCGAGCACGGGTAGGCCTGCGGGCAACGGACCGCCCGTCCGCGTGCGCCCGAAGCCCGCGTCCGAGCTGCGGACCTCGGCGAGTGCCGCAGCGGGGATCCCGAACAGGTCGAGCAGCTCGCGGTCCCAGGAGCACGACTCGAGGTCGAGCAGCAGCGTGCGGGAGGCGTTGCCCATCTCCGTCAGGCGCTCCCCCGTGAGCGACCAGATGAGCCACGCGTCGACGGTGCCCAACGCGATGTCGTGGATGTCGGCACCCGCGGCGACGGCGTGGTCGAGTGCGGCACGCATCTTCGGAGCGGAGAACATCGCGTCGAGCGACAACCCGGTCCGCGCGCGAACGAGCCCGTCAACCCCCGGGTTCGATTCCTCGAGACGCGCGCACCATGCGGCGGTGCGGGCGTCCTGCCAGCCGAGCACCGGGCCGAGCGCGCTGCCGGTGCGCGTGTTCCAGCACACGACGGACTCGCGCTGGCTGGAGATCGAGATGCCTTGAAGGGTGACCCCGTCGGCGGCGTCCACGCACTCGAGCGCCGCAGCGAACGTCGCGTCCCGGAGCTGCTCGGCGTCCTGCTCGGCCCAACCGGGCCTGGGGTGCGAGATCTGCACGGGACGCGACGCCGACGCGAGGACGGCGCCCGACGCCGAGTCGACCAGGAGCACCTTGGTGTTCGTCGTGCCTTGATCGAACGCGAGCACAGCGCCGCCTGTGGCGGACGACGGCGGTGCGGTGCTGACCATGAGCATCCTGTCTGCATATTCATTCCGCTTTGAATGAAGTACCCTCACCGTAGGAACACGCCATGCTCGTGTCAACTCGCATCACCCGATCGTCCGGAAGGGACATCCATGAGCGGCGCCATCGTCGTCGTCGGCTCGATCAACGCCGACCTCGTGCTGCAGGTGGCTCGGCACCCGCACCCCGGCGAGACCGTCCTCGGGCGCGACTCCGTGCTGATGTCAGGCGGGAAGGGTGCGAACCAGGCGGTGGCGGCAGCCAGGCTCGGGGCGCGCGTCGCCATGGTGGGAGCCGTGGGCAGCGACTCCACCGCGACCGTCGCCCTCGCCGGCCTGCGCGACGCGGGCGTCGACCTCACCCACGTTCCGACCGTCCCCGGAACCACCGGTCTGGCCGTGGTGACGCTGTCGCAGGACGCGGAGAACTCGATCGTCGTGATCCCCGGCGCGAACCTCGCCGTGACCGTCGACGCCGTCGACGCGGCCCGCGACGTGATCGTCGCCGCCCAGGTGTGCGTGCTCCAGGCCGAGATCCCGCTCCCTGCCGTCGCGCGTGCGGCGCAGCTCGCGCACGATGCCGGCACTCGCGTGCTGCTGAACGTCGCACCGGCAACCGCGCTGCCGCCCGGCACCTTGAGGCTCGCCGACCCGCTCGTCGTGAACGAGCACGAGGCGGCGGTCATCCTCGGACGTCCGATCGACTCGCCCGCCGATGCCGCAGCCGACCTGGCCGCGCTGGGGATCGCGTCGGTCGTGATCACGCTGGGAAGCCACGGCGCGGTCGTCCTCGAGGGCGGCCGCCTGACGTCCCTGCCGGCGCGCATGGTGGTCCCGCGCGACACCACGGGTGCAGGCGACGCCTTCGTGGGCGCACTCGCGGCCGGGCTGGTCGAGGGTTCGACGATCCTCGACGCCGCGCAGCAGGCCGTTCGCGTCGCTGCCGCGTCCGTCACCAGGCTCGGAGCCCAAGCGTCCTACCCGTGGAAGGAAGAACCGCTGCCATGAAGCGTCGCGGCATCATCAACGCACCCCTGTCGGCTAGCCTCGCACGCCTGGGTCACACCGACCTCGTGGTGGTCGCCGACGCGGGCCTGCCCATCCCGGCGCACGTCCCGGTGGTCGACCTCGCCATCGTCTACGGCGAGCCCCGCTTCACGACCGTCCTCGAGGCCCTGCTCGACGAGATCGTCGTCGAGGAGGCGTGGATCAGCGAGGACGCCGAGTGGCGGCCAGCCGGGCAGTGGGTGCGCGAGCGCGTCACCGTCCCGGTCGAGCTCATCGCGCACGGCGACCTCAAGGCGATGGTGTCGCAGGCACAGCTCGTCGTCCGGACGGGCGAGAACACCGCCTTCGCGAACGTCGTCCTGCGCTGCGGGGTCGCCTTCGACATCGACTAGAACGCGCTGGGACGGTCACCGATGAGCCGTGCCCACCGACGCTATGCTGCGGGACGCATGAGATTTCGGTACTGAATGGAACCGAGCGGTCCATCACGACGGGAGCACGACGGTGGCATTCAGCCGGGGGGGAACCGCAGCGCGCCGCGGCGGTCAGAGCGACGAGCAGGTCCGGCTCATGGCCAAGGTCGCGCGGATGTACCACGAGAAGGGCATGCGCCAGGCGGAGATCGCCGCGGAGCTGCACATCTCGCAGCCCCGCGTGTCGCGGTTGCTCAAGCAGGCCGTCGAGACCGGCGTGGTCCGCACCACCGTGAGCCTGCCGACGGGCGTCCACACCGACCTGGAGGACCAGCTCGAGTCGACCTACGGCCTCGCCGAGGCCGTCGTCGTCGAGGCCGCAGGATCCGACGCCGAGGTGCTGCGAGGCCTGGGCACCGCCGCCGCGGTGTACCTCGAGACCACGTTCATCGGCGGCGACGAGGTCGGTATCTCCTCCTGGAGCGCATCCCTGCTGGCCGCCGTCGAGGCCATGCGACCGTCGAGCGGCCAGGTCGTCACCAACGTCGTGCAGCTCGTGGGCGGCGTAGGCGACCCCCGCGTCCAGGTCGAGGCCACCCGGCTCCTCACCCAGCTCGCGTCCACGACAGGTGCAGCACCGATCTTCCTGCCCGCACCGGGGCTGCTCGGCAGCGCCGAGGCCCGGCGCAGCCTCATGGCCGATCCCTCCGTCGCGCAGGTGACGTCCCTGTGGCCCGACCTGACGACCGCCCTCGTCGGCATCGGGGCGGTCGAGCCCTCGCCGCTGCTGCGCCAGAGCGGCAACGGGATCGCCGAGGTCGACCAGAAGAGCCTCCAGGCTGCGGGCGCGGTGGGCGACGTCTGCCTGCACTACTTCGACGCCGCCGGAGACCTCGTCAGCTCCGACTTCGACGGGCGCGTCATGGGCATCAGCCCTGAAGCCCTGCGGTCCATCCCGCGACGCATCGCCGTCGCCGGTGGGAACAGCAAGGTCGCCGCGATCCGTGGGGCGCTGCGCGGGGAGTGGGTCAACGTGCTCATCACCGACGTGGGCACCGCGCGAGCACTGGTCGCGAGCGCGTGACCGGCACCCGGGTCCAGGACGCGGTCGACGCCGTCCGGGCGGGCCGACCCGTCGTCGTGACCGACCACCCGGGCCGGGAGGACGAGGGCGACCTCGTCGTCGCGGCGCAGCACGCCACCCCGTCGATCGTCGCGTTCATGATGAGCCTGTGCCGGGGCCTCATCTGCGTCCCCGTCACCGCCGAACGCGCCCACCTGCTCGAGCTGCCGCCGATGGTGCCTGACAACCAGGAGAGCCTGCGCACGGCATTCACGGTCTCGGTCGACGCGACCGCCGCCATCACCACAGGGATCTCCGCCGCGGACCGCGCGACCACCATCGACGTGCTCTGGCGCCCCGGCTCGACCGCCCGTGACCTGGTCCGTCCCGGTCACGTCTTCCCCCTGGTCGCACACCCGGGCGGAGTCGTGGCGCGGCCCGGTCACACGGAGGCCGCGATCGACCTGGCCGTCCTCGCCGGGCTCGAGCCGGCAGGTGTGATCTGCGAGATCGCGGACCGCGACGGCGTCATGCTCCGAGGCGAGCGCCTGCGCCGGTTCTCGCGCAGGCACCGGCTCGTGCAGGTCTCGATCGACGAGCTCGCCGACCACCTGCGCGCGCGACCGCTGCCGTAGCTGCCGCCCCGGCTGGGGGATGCGTCGTCCGCGCTTCTGGCGTAGAACGGATCGCATGTTCGACGAAGGACAGCTCTACGCGCCCGTCACCGCAGACGAGGACGGCAAGGTCACGGTGCACCTCGCGGACGACCACCCCGGTGCCCACGACGCGGAGTACCGCCGCCGTCGCTCGCAGATCGCCGCCCCTGCGCTGGCGTGGCAGCCCGGGGACCCCGTGCCGCGCGTCCAGTACACCGAGTCCGAGAACCAGATCTGGGAGACGGTGTGCCGTGAGCTCGCCCCCAAGCACGCGCGGCTCGCGATCCGCGGGTACCTGGAGGGCAAGGAGGCCCTCGCGCTGCCGACCGACCACGTCCCGCAGCTCGACGAGGTGAGCGCCGGCCTCGGTCCGCTCAGCGGGTTCCGCCTGCACCCGGCGGCGGGCCTGGTACCGCTAGACGTGTTCTACGGGTCCCTTGCCGACGGCGTGTTCCACTCCACCCAGTACCTGAGGCACTCGTCGCAGCCGTTGTACACGCCGGAGCCGGACATCCTCCACGAGGTGGTGGGGCACTGCAACCTGCTCGCCAACCCGGCGATCGCGGAGGTCAAGCGACGGGCCGGAGAGGCCGCGCGTCGGTGCGAGACGCCCGAGGGCCTGCAGTACGTGGCCGACGTCTTCTGGTTCACGATCGAGTTCGGCGTCATGTACGAGGAGGGCGAGCTGCGCGCGTACGGAGCCGGCCTGCTCTCGTCCTACGGCGAGATCGAGGAGTTCCGTGGGGCTGACATCCGTCCCGTGGACTTCGACCAGATGGCCACGCTCGCGTACGACATCAGCCACTACCAGCCGATCCTGTTCGCGTGCGACGGCATGAGCGAGCTCACCGACCGGGTGGCCGGGTTCTTCGCCGACTTCGACGACGACAGGGCGGCGAGGCTCGCGCGCAACGCGGCACACGCCTGACCGCTCGGCCGTCACGCGACCGGCTGCCGGCCCCGGACGAGCAGGTGCTGCCGGAAGAACGCCGCGAGCTCGTCGGTGGCGTCCAGCGGCAGGACGGCCGCCACGTACTGGTCGGGCCGGACGACCACGACGCACCCCCGGCGATCCACGCCTCGCAGCTCGAAGATGTCCTCGTCCGGGTGCGTCGCGAACACCTTCTCGTAGTCGACGAGCCGGAAGGGCCCGGTCCGAGGACGGAAGAGGTCCGGCACGGCCGAGTCGTCCACGTCGACGTGGCGCTGCTGGTAGACGACCTTGAGGTCGAGGACGCTGTCCCGCTCCTCCCCCTCGGGCGTGTGCGCGAGCACGGGCGACTCCGGCGCCTCACTCATCCACTGGGCCCAGGCCGACAGCGCGGAGGTCTCCCCGGCGGGCGCGGCGTCGGCGAACGCGTACACGCGCCACCGGCCGTCGGCCCGGTGCTGGTGGCCCAGCTGCAGGGGGTTCGCGTCGGCGACCCGCACGACGGCCGCTGACGTGAACCGTTTCCCGACAGGGAAGCCGGGGGCGAGCGCCTGGTGGGTGGGTTCGGCGACGAGCACCGACGGCGGGTACTGCGTCATGAAGCCGAACAGGAACTCGGTGGTCTGCACGTAGAAGTCGGCGAGCTCGGACGGGTCGTCGAGCTCGTCGGGCTTCTTCGCCATGAGCGAGGACCACTGCTTGTCGAAGTCGATGAGGTTCTGCGCGATGACCTGGCGCTCGGCAGAGTAGGTCGCCAGCAGGCTCTCCGGGCTGCGGCCCGAGACCACGTAGCCCAGCTTCCAGCCGAGGTTGAACCCGTCCTGCATGGACACGTTCATGCCCTGACCGGCCTTGGCGCTGTGGGTGTGGCAGGCGTCGCCCTCGATGAACACGCGCGGGGTGCGCACGCCGACCTCGTCGAGCGGGACGTCGTCGAACCGGTCGGTGACCCGGTGGCCCACCTCGTAGACGCTGTGCCACGCGACGTCCTTCACGTCCAGCGTGTAGGGGTGCAGGATCGCGTTCGCGTGGGCGACGATCTGCTCGACGGTCGTGCTGCGCAACGCGTCGTGGTTCTCGGGCCGCGCCTCGCCCAGGTCCACGTACATGCGGAAGAGCTGGCCGCCCTCCCTCGGGATGAGCAGGATGCTGCCGCCCGAACCCGACTGGATCGCGCACTTGCGACGGATGTCCGGGAAGTCGGTGACGGCGAGCACGTCCATGACGCCCCATGCGTGGGCCGCGCTGCCACCCGTGGCCGTGCAGCCGATGGCTCGGCGCACGCCGCTGTGCGCACCGTCCGCGCCGACGACGTACTTCGCGCGGACGACCTTCTCCTGTCCGGCGTCGGCACCCGACGTCCGCACCAGGTGGACGGTGACCGGGCGCTCGCCGCCGGTCGCGATCTCGAGGTCGCGGAACTCGTAGCCGAAGTCGGGCGTCATCCGGGTCGGCGCGTTCGCCATGAACTCCGCGAAGTAGTCGAGCACTCGCGCCTGGTTGACGTACAGGTGGGGGAACTCGCTGATCCCGGACGGGTCGTCAGGGGTCCGCTCCCCGCGGACGATCCTCGTCGGGTCGGCCGGGTCCGGGTGCCAGAAGCAGATCTCCATCACGCGGTACGACTCCTCGGCGATCCTGCCCGCGAACCCGAAGGCCTGGAACGTCTCGACGCTGCGCGGCTGGATCCCGTCCGCCTGGCCGATCGCCAGCCGTCCCTCGCGGCGGTCGATGATCCGCGTGGTGATGCCCGGGAACTGCGACAGCTGTGCGGCGGTGATCATGCCGGCTGGTCCCGTGCCGACGACCAGCACGTCGACCTCGTCGGGGAGCTCGTCGGGCCGGTCGATCCCGACGCCTGCCGCGGGCTCGACGCGCGGGTTGCCCGAGACGTAGCCGTGGTGGTGGAACTGCATGAGACCGACTCCCCTGACGCCGATGTCGAGGTTGACGGATCGTATACTATCGCCCTGGGCCGCAACGACGCGGTCGACCTGGTCCGGGAGGCCCCGCTCGATGCCCACGGTTTCCGCACACGTCGCCGTGACGCTCGCCGCCCACGTCGACCACGTGTTCGGGGTGATGGGAAACGGCAACGCGTACTTCCTGGACGCACTGGCGTGCCAGACCGACGCGCGTTTCGTCCCGGTGCGGCACGAGGCGGGCGCCGTCGTGGCCGCCGACGCCTTCCACCGGACCTCCGGCAGGCTCGCCGCGGCGACGACGACGTACGGGGCCGGGTTCACCAACACGCTCACCGCCCTCGCCGAGGCCGTGCAGGCGCACGTGCCGCTCGTCCTCGTCGTCGGGGACGAGCCGACCTCGGGGCCGCGCCCCTGGGACGTCGACCAGATCGCGATGGCCTCGGCGGTCGGTGCCCGGACCTACACCGTGGGGCGAGCGGACGCCGCCGCCACGACCGTCATCGCGGTCGAGCACGCGCTGACCTACCGGGTGCCCACGGTGCTCGCCATCCCCTACGACGTCGCGATCTTGGACACCGGGCCGATACCCGAGACGCCGGTCCCCCGCCTGCCGGCGCCGCTCGCCGTGCGCGGGCAGTTCGCAGGCGGCGTCATCCGTGAGATCACGACGGCCCTGGCCACCGCCCGTCGCCCGCTGCTCCTGGCCGGACGCGGCGCGTGGGTGGCAGGCGCGGGCGAGGCGCTCGGAGCGATCGCCGACGCCACCGGTGCGCTGACGACCACGACCGCACTCGGACGCGGCGTCTTCCCCCGGACCGAGTTCGACCTCGGCGTCGCCGGTGGGTTCGGTGCTCGGGAGGCCATGGCACTGGTCCGGGAGGCCGACGTCGCGGTCGTCGTCGGCGCCTCCCTCAACCAGTTCACGATGCGGTTCGGCGACCTCTTCTCACCGGGCTGCCGGGTGTTCCAGGTCGACGTCGCGCCCGCGGCGACCCACCCGCACGTCGGCGGGTACGTCCGCGGAGATGCCACGGTCGTCGCGTGCGCGATCCTCGACGGGCTCCAGGGTGCGACCCCCAGCGGGTGGCGCGAGAGCGTCGACGTGGCGGCTGCACGACGGCACGAGCCCGGGGACGGTCACGCACCCGACGGGCGGCTCGACCCGCGTTCCGCGGCCGCCCGTCTCGGCGAGCTGCTCCCCGAGGACCGTGTAGTGGTCTCGGACGGCGGCCACTTCCTCGGCTGGTCGAACATGTACTGGCCCGTCACGGCACCGGACCGGATGGTGATGGTCGGCACCGCGTTCCAGGCGATCGGGCTCGGCTTCCCGAGCATGGTGGGCGCGGCGCTCGCCCGCCCCGACGCCACGGTCGTCCTCACGACGGGTGACGGCGGCGGCCTCATGGCTCTGTCCGACCTGGAGTCGGCGGTCCGGGTCGCGTCCGGGCGTGGCATCGCGGTGGTGTGGAACGACGGGGCGTACAGCGCCGAGATGCACCTCTACGGGCGCAAGGGCCTGGCCAGGGAGCCGATGCTCATCCCCGACGTCGACTTCGCCGGCGTGGCCACCGCGCTCGGCGCGCAGGGCGTCGTCGTCCGCTCGACGCAGGACCTGGAGGCACTCACGGCCTGGCGCGCCCGCCCTGTCACCGAGCGCCCTTTCCTGCTCCTCGACCTGCGGATCTCCGGCACCGTGGTCGCGCCCTTCTGGGAGGAGATCACCCGGGCGAGCGGCTGACCCGCCGCTCCACATCGCTCGCCGCCACCTCAGCCACGAGCACTCACGACGAGGCGCCGGCTCGGCGCGACGACCCACCCCAGGAGGCGACACATGGTGGAGACCAAGGTGACAGCCCAGCGACACCTGCCCGCCGACCTTCCCGACCGCATCCAGCACTACGTGGGCGGCGAGAACGTCGACTCCGCGGACGGTGCGACGTTCCCCGTCCTGGACCCGGCCTCGAACGAGACCTACCTGCATGCTGCGGCCGGCAAGCGGGTCGACGTCGACCGGGCCGTCGCTGCGGCGCGGCGAGCGTTCGACGACGGTCCGTGGCCTCGGCTCCTGCCCCGCGAGCGCTCGCGCACCCTGCACCGCGTCGCCGACATCGTCGAGTCGCGCGACACCCGGCTCGCGGAGCTCGAGAGCTTCGACTCGGGCCTGCCGATCACCCAGGCGCTCGGCCAGGCCCGCCGCGCCGCCGAGAACTTCCGGTTCTTCGCGGACCTGGTCGTCGCTCAGGCCGACGACGCCTACAAGGTGCCGGGACGGCAGATCAACTACGTCAACCGCAAGCCGATCGGCGTCGCCGGGCTGATCACGCCGTGGAACACGCCGTTCATGCTCGAGTCGTGGAAGCTCGGACCTGCGCTCGCCACGGGCAACACGGTCGTGCTGAAGCCGGCCGAGTTCACACCGCTCTCGGCTTCCCTGTGGGCCGGGATCTTCCAGGAGGCCGGCCTGCCGCCGGGCGTCTTCAACCTCGTCCACGGGCTCGGCGAGGAGGCGGGTGACGCACTCGTCAGGCACCCGGACGTGCCGCTGATCTCGTTCACGGGCGAGAGCCGGACCGGCCAGACGATCTTCGCGAACGCGGCACCGCACCTGAAGGGCCTCTCGATGGAGCTCGGGGGCAAGTCCCCCGCCGTGGTGTTCGCCGACGCCGACCTCTCCGCGGCGATCGACGCGACGATCTTCGGGGTGTTCTCGCTCAACGGCGAGCGGTGCACGGCCGGCAGCCGGATCCTCGTCCAGCGCGAGGTCTACGACGAGTTCGTCGAGCGCTACGCCGCCCAGGCGGCTCGGGTCGTCGTCGGTCCCCCGCACGAGGCACGGACCGAGGTCGGGGCGCTGGTGCACCCGGAGCACTACGACAAGGTCATGGGCTACATCGAGATCGGCCGGACCGAGGGTCGGCTCGTCGCCGGTGGTGGGCGACCCGAGGGCTTCCCGACCGGCAACTACGTGGCCCCCACCGTCTTCGTCGACGTCGCCCCCGACGCCCGGATCTTCCAGGAGGAGATCTTCGGTCCGGTCGTCGCCATCACGCCGTTCGACACCGACGAGGACGCGCTCGCGCTCGCGAACGGTGTGAAGTACGGGCTGGCGGCCTACGTGTGGACGAACGACCTGCGACGGGCTCACACCTTCGCCCAGGCGGTCGAGGCAGGCATGGTGTGGCTCAACAGCAACAACGTCCGAGACCTGCGCACCCCGTTCGGTGGCGTCAAGGCGTCCGGTCTGGGCCACGAGGGCGGGTACCGCTCGATCGACTTCTACACCCACCAGCAGGCCGTGCACGTCACGCTCGGCGAGCCGCACAACCCCACCTTCGGGAAGGGACACTGACGTGAACGCGACGTCCGACCGCATCGCGACCCCGTCGTCCCCGCCGCCGGACATCCTGCGTGCCGCCTCCGTCGAGCTCGTCGTGACCGACCTCGCAGCGTCGCGGAGCTTCTACGTCGACGTGCTCGGCCTCGTCGTGACCGAGGAGGACGAACGCTGCGTCTACCTGCGCACCTATGAGGAGTTCATCCACCACAACCTCATCCTGCGTCTGGGTCCCGTCGCCGCTGTCGCTGCTCTGTCCTACCGCGTGCGCGCGCCCGACGACCTCGACCGGGCGGTCGCGTTCTACCGCGAGCTCGGGTGCCGGACCGAACGGCGGGCGGAGGGCTTCGTGACGGGCGTCGGGGACACCGTGCGAGTCGAGGACCCGCTCGGGTTCCCCTACGAGTTCTTCCACGACGTCCAGCACGTCGAGCGCCTCGCGTGGCGGTACGACCTGCACACGCCCGGCACCCTCGTGCGCCTGGACCACTTCAACCAGGTCACGCCGGACGTGCCGCGGGGTGTGCGGTACCTCGAGGACCTCGGGTTCCGAGTGACCGAGGACATCCAGGACGAGGAAGGCACCACCTACGCCGCGTGGATGCGCCGCAAGCCGACCGTCCATGACACCGCGCTGACCGGTGGGAACGGGCCGCGGTTCCACCACGTCGCGTTCGCGACCCACGAGAAGCACAACATCCTCGCGATCTGCGACAGGCTCGGTGCCCTGCGGCTGTCGGACCGGATCGAGCGGGGCCCTGGCCGCCACGGCGTGTCCAACGCGTTCTACCTGTACCTGCGCGACCCCGACGGGCACCGCGTGGAGATCTACACGCAGGACTACTACACGGGCGACCCGGACAACCCCGTCGTCACGTGGGACGTCCACGACAACCAGCGCCGAGACTGGTGGGGCAACCCCGTCGTGCCGTCCTGGTACACCGAGGCGTCCGTGGTCCTCGATCTGGACGGCGTCCCGCAGCCGGTCGTCGCACGCATCGACGCCAGCGAGATGGAGGTGACGATCGGGGCCGACGGGTTCTCCTACACGCGGCCGCAGGATGCTCCCGACGAGCTCCCGAGCTGGAAGCAGGGCGAGTACAAGCTCGGGCACCAGCTCTGACCGGCACCCTCGCACGCGTCTGGCGGCACGCCCCCGCCGGCGCTCACGTCTCGGTGGGCTGCGGTGCGTGGCGGTCGAGGAAGGCGTAGACCTCACGCGCGTCCACACCCGGGAACGCGCCGGTGGGCAGCGCCGTGAACACCTGCTGGTGGATCCGGGCGCTCGGCCAGGAGGCGTCCTGCCAGCGCGCTGTCGCCGACGCGCGCGGGCGGCGGCAGCACGCCTCGTCGGGGCACGTCGACTGGTGCCGGTTCGTCGTGTCGCGCCCGCGGAACCACGTCGCCGAGGAGAACGGCACCCCGATCGCGAGCGCCATCTGCCCGCTCGTGCCGGAACCCGTCTGCGTCGAGCACCAGAAGGTGCCGGCCGGGGTGTCCGTGTACTGGTAGGACTCGGAGGAGCGGTCGCGCAGCGCCAGAGCGCGTCGCACACCCCAGCTGCGGCACACCGGCTGGCCCTCGATCGCACCGGTCACGTCCGTCGGCAGCGGCAGGCCGTCGTTGGCGTACGCGCGGTAGATCGCGCCGTCGCCGCCGATCCGCAGGAAGTGGACCGGGATGCCGAGGTGGTGGGTCGCCAGGCTCGTGAAGCGCTGCGCGGCCGCCTCGTGCGTCACCCCGAACGCGTCGCGCAGGTCCTCGATCGCGAGGTCCTTCTCCTTCTTGTGCTGCTGGAGGTGCGCGACCGCGGCCGACTGCGGCATGAGGGCGCACGACGCGAAGTACGTGATCTCCATGCGCTGGCGCAGGAACTCGTCGTAGGAGGTCGGTCGCTCGTGCCCGAGCACCCGGTGCGCGATGGCCTGCAGCGCGAGGGACCGTAGACCGTGCCCACCCGGGCTCGACGCCGGAGGCAGGTAGATCCGGCCGTTCGCGAGGTCGGTGATGGTGCGGGTCGAGCTCGGCAGGTCGTCGACGTACACGATCGCGAACCCGAGGTGCTCGGCCATCCGGGACACGGAGCGGTGCGTCAGCGCACCGGCCGTGTACCCCGCCTTGCGCGCCATGTCCTCGGCCAGCTTCTCGATCTCGGGCAGGTAGTTGTCCCGCGCCTGCCGTTCCAGGCGGATCTGCGTGTTCGCGCGTCGGGCCTCCTCGGGCGTCGCGACGGCCTCGAGGTCACGCCGGGCGAGCTCGGAGTGCAGGCCGACGAGCTGCTCGAGGACCGGCAGCGGCAGCGTCTTCCCGGGGCGCACCGCCGGCAGACCCAGCCGGTCGAACCCGGCCGAGTGCTGGGCACGGTCGAGCGCGATCTCCAGCGCTGCCCGCCGGGAGGGCGGTTCCGGGTTCAGGAAGTCCGTGACGCTGACGTCGAGGGCATCCGCGAGGCTGCGCAGCAGCGCGAGCCTGGGCTCGCGGCGGCCGTTCTCGATGAGCGAGAGCAGGCTCGGCGTGACGCCGACACGCCGACCCAGGTCGTCGAGGGTCAGTCCCTGGGCGGTACGCAGGTGCCGCAGGCGGCGCCCGATGGTCAGGGCGTCGGGCGAGCTCGGAAGGTCCAGCATGAACATGGCCTTTCGTCAAGAAGTGCCATTCTTACACGCGTTTCCGCCGCACAGATCGGTTCTGCCTGACGAAACATGGAGGCATCGACGAAGCCGGGCCGCCGGAGGCCCGCACAAGGAGACACCGACATGACCCTGCTGACCGAGTCCCGCGTCGTCCCCCAGACCCGCGCCATGACCCTTGCCGACGTCACCGCCACCCGGGGCGACGTGCACGCCTGGGTCGACGCCGTCGCCGAGCTGACCCAGCCCGATGCGGTCGTGTGGTGCGACGGATCCGAGCGGGAGCGGCGCGCGCTCGTCGAGCGGATGGTGCACACCGGAACGCTGCTGCCGCTCGACCCCGACCTGCGGCCGGGCAGCTACCTGGCACGTTCGGACCCGGACGACGTCGCGCGCGTCGAGTCCCGCACGTTCATCTGCTCGTCGGACGAGTCGGACGCCGGCCCCACCAACAACTGGCGCGAGCCGTCAGCCATGCGCACCGAGCTCGAGCCGGTGTTCACCGGCAGCATGCGCGGCCGCACGATGTACGTCGTGCCCTTCTCGATGGGCCCGGTCGGCGGACCGCTGTCACGAGTGGGCGTGCAGGTCACGGACTCCCCGTACGTCGTCGTCAGCATGCACGTGATGACCCGCGTGGGCCGCGCGGTGCTGGACCTGGTCGAGGCGGGCACCCCGTTCGTCCCGGCGGTGCACTCGGTGGGCGCACCCCTGCCGGACGGCCAGGCTGACGTGCCGTGGCCGTGCAACCCCACCAAGTACATCGCGCACTTCCCCGAGACCCGCGAGATCTGGTCCTTCGGCTCCGGCTACGGCGGCAACGCGCTGCTGGGCAAGAAGTGCTTCGCGCTGCGCATCGCGTCCGTCATCGGCCGCGACGAGGGGTGGCTCGCGGAGCACATGCTGCTCGTGCGCCTGACGTCTCCGCAGGGACGCCGGTACCACGTGGCCGCCGCATTCCCCTCGGCCTGCGGCAAGACGAACCTCGCGATGCTCGTGCCGACGCTCCCCGGGTGGCGCGTCGAGACGATCGGCGACGACATCGCGTGGCTGCGGCCCGGCGCCGACGGCTCGCTGCGCGCGATCAACCCCGAGGCCGGCTTCTTCGGCGTGGCTCCGGGGACCGGTCCGGCGACCAACCCGGCCGCGATCGAGACCCTGAGCCGGGACACGATCTTCACCAACGTCGCGCTGACGCCCGACGGTGACGTCTGGTGGGAGGGCCTGACGGCCGAGGCGCCCCCGCGGCTCGTCGACTGGACGGGCCGCGACTGGACGCCGGACTCCGGACGCCCCGCCGCGCACCCCAACTCCCGGTTCACCGTCTCGGCCGCGCAGTGCCCCACCATCGCGGACGGCTGGGACGACCCCGAGGGCGTGGCGCTCGACGCGATCGTGTTCGGCGGCCGCCGGGCCACCAACGTGCCGCTCGTCGCCCAGGCGCAGAGCTGGGAGCACGGCGTCTTCATGGGAGCCACGATCTCGTCGGAGCGGACAGCCGCGGCCGAGGGCGTGGTCGGCGAGCTGCGTCGTGACCCGTTCGCGATGATGCCGTTCTGCGGCTACGACATGGCCGACCACTGGGCGCACTGGCTCCGGGTGGGCGCCGCGCTCGACGCCGACCGTCGCCCGCTCGTCTTCCAGGTCAACTGGTTCCGCAAGGACGACGACGGACGGTTCCTGTGGCCCGGGTTCGGCGAGAACTCCCGCGTCCTGGCGTGGATGGTCGAGCAGGTCGACCGGGCGCGCGGCGTGCGCACGGACGTCGGAGCGGTGGGCAGCCCGGTGGGCCTCCTCCCGGCGCCTGGAGCGCTGAACACGGACGGGCTCGGCCTCGACGACGCCACGCTGGCGCAGCTGTTCGACATCGACCCCGGCTCCTGGGCGCGCGAGGCCGACCTGACCGAGGAGTTCTTCGCGGTCTTCGGTGACCGGGTACCCGCCGCACTGCACGACCGGCTGGCCCAGCTGCGCGCGGCGCTCGAGCGCTGACCGGTCGGGCCGGTCCGGACCTGGACCGGCCCGGCACCGGCAAGCGACAGGACCCGGCGGGTGTCAGGACCGGCGGGCGTCAGGAGCCGGCGGGCGTCAGGAGCCCGCAGGCGTCAGGAGCCGGCAGGCGTCAGGAGCCGGCGCCACCGACGAACCGTGCGGCCAGCGCCTCAGAGCCCCGTGCCAGCAGGGAGACGTCGGCTCCGACGAGCACGAACGACGCACCGGCCGCGAGGTAGGCGTCCGCGACCACCGGGTCGAACGCGTTGACCCCGACCGGGACCCCGGCGCCGACGACCGCGTCGAAGGCCCGACGCACCGCCGCGACGACGTCCGGATGGGTCTGCTGACCGAGCAGCCCCATCGATGCCGCCAGGTCAGAGGGGCCGACGAAGACCCCGTCGACGCCGTCGACCGCCGCGATCTGCGCGGCGGCGTCGACACCGGCGACGGTCTCGACCTGGACGAACAGCGACACGTGCTCGTCAGCGTCCGTGAGGTACCCGTCGACGCGGTTCCACCGCGCGGAGCGCGCGAGCGCCGATCCCACGCCACGGCGACCGCGCGGCGGGTAGCGCACGGCGTCGACCGCCGCGCGTGCCTCCTCGACGGACGAGACCATGGGCACGAGCAGGTTCTGAGCGCCGAGGTCGAGCACCTGCTTGATCGTCACGGCGTCGTTGCCGGACACCCGGACGACCGGCGTCACGGGGTACGCCGCGACCGCCTGGAGCTGGGCGAGCACCGACCCGAGCCCGTTCGGACTGTGCTCCATGTCGATCAGCAGCCAGTCCAGGCCCGCGTCCGCACAGATCTCGGCGACCAGCGGACTGCCGCTGCACACCCACATGCCCGCGAGCGGGCGAGACGCCGCGGTCAGCACCGCGCGGAACGTGGGGCTCAGAGGAAGCGGCACGAGATCGTCCCCAGAGGTCCGTAGTCACACACGATGCTGTCGCCGCACGACACCCAGACCGGTCGGGTGAACGACCCGGCGAGGATGAGCTCGCCGGCCGCGAGGTGGGCGCCGTGCTGGTGGAGCTTGTTGGCGAGCCACGCGACGCCCGCCGCCGGGTGGTTGAGCACGCCCGCCGCGACGCCGGTCTCCTCGATCGTCTCGTTGCGGTAGAGCAAGGCCGAGACCCAGCGCAGGTCGAGCTGGTCGGGTGCCATCGGCCGACCGCCCAGGACCATCCCGCCGTAGGCGGCGTTGTCGGCGATCGTGTCCACGATCGTGCGGCCTTCGAGCTCGATGTGGGAGTTGAGGATCTCCAGGGCAGGCGTCACGTACTCCGTGGCACGCAGCACGTCGAACACCGTGCAGTCCGGACCCTGGAGCGGCTCCGAGAGCACGAAGGCGAGCTCGACCTCGATCCGCACGTTGGAGAACGCGTCGAACGGGATGACGGAGCCGTTCTGCCACACGGTGTCGTCGAACATCACGCCGTAGTCGGGCTCGGTGATGCCGGTCGCCTGCTGCATGGCGCGCGACGTCAGCCCGATCTTTCGACCGACCAGGCGCCGGCCGGCCGCCAGGTTCTTGTCCCGCCACACACCCTGGATCGCGTACGCGTCCTCGACGGTCGCGTCGGGGTAGCGGGCGGTGATGCGGGCGACGACCGATCGAGCGCGCTCGGCGACGGCAAGCTCGTCCGCGATCTCGGTGATCGTCTCCGCGGGCAGCATCCCTAGCTCCTCTCGGGCGTCTGTGCCATGTCGCGTCAGAGGTCCGGCAGGTCGAGCGACTCGCCCGGGTGCTCGTGCTCGAGGAAGGCGGCGAGCGTGCCCGAGCGGTGACGCCGAACCGCCTGCTCGATCTCACCGACCGGGGCGCCGCGCTCGATCAGCACGAGGATGCCCTCATGCTCGCGGACCGACTCGCGCGCTCGTTCGGGGACGAACGCGAAGATCGAGTCACGCATGTGCCCGAGCCGCGCCCACTCGGCGTCGACGATCTCCAGCAGCCGCGGGTTGGCGCACCTCGAGTACAGGATGTGGTGGAACTCCTGGTTCAGCGCCGAGAACCTCCGGGGGTCGAACTGGTCGAGGGAACTCGACATGAGGTCGTTCACGGCGCGCGCACGGCGCAGGTCGTCGCCCGTCAGGTTGCGTGCCGCGAGCGCCGTCGCGGCACTCTCGAAGATGGTCATGGCCTGCATGGCGTGGCGGTACTGCGTCTCGTCGATCATCGAGACGCGTGCTCCGACGTTGCGCTCGAACGTGACGAGCCCTTCGGCCTCCAGCTGGCGCACGGCCTCTCGGACCGGCACCACGCTCATGTCGAGCTCGTTGGCGATCGTGCCGAGGACCAGCCGGTAACCCGGGGTGAAGTCCTGCTGCGCGATGCGCTCCTTGATCCACCGGTACGCGGCCTGCGACTTGCTCACGCCGGCCGTCACGCTCACCGAGCTGCGCGCCATGCCTCGTACCTCGCTCTCCATTCCGCGTTCATGGGGAACAAGCCGTGTACCGGGTTGCCGGCCGCCACCTGGTCCGCGATCCACGCGTCCTCGTCCTCCTGCGCGAGCGCCGCGTCAACGACCGCCTCGGCGAGCGCGGGAGGCAGCACGACGACGCCGTCGGAGTCGCCGACGAGGATGTCGCCGGGCTGGATCGTGGTCCCGCCGCACGCGACCGTGACGTCGCTCTCCCAGGGGACGTGCCGACGGCCCAGGACGGCCGGATGGTTGCCGGCGGACCACACCGGCAGGCCCACGGCGGCCACGGCGTCGGCGTCCCGCACCCCGCCGTCGGTGACGATCCCGGCCGCACCCCGAGCGTGTGCGCGGATGGCGAGAACGTCTCCGAAGGTCGCCGAGCCGGTCTCGCCGCGGGCCTCGATCACGAGGACCTCGCCGGGGGCGACGGTGTCGAACGCGCGCTTCTGCGCGTTGTACCCGCCGCCGTGCTCCTGGAACAGGTCCTCGCGGTTGGGGACCAGTCGCAGGGTCTTGGCTGTTCCGACGAGCCGGGTGCCGGGGGTCAGGGGACGCACGCCGTCGATCGTCACGGTGTTCAGGCCGAGCTTGCGCAGCTGCGCCGAGAGAGCCGCGACGGGTGCTCGCACGAGCTTGCCGTGGAGCTCGGGCGGGATCCTCGGTCCGAGGCCGGCCGAGGTCCGTGATCCCCACGCCTCGGTGCGCTGACGGTCGTCGACGGTCGGCAGCGAGCCGAGAGTGTCGTCGAACGCCACGTGCCCGTCGGTCACCGTCGTCACGAGGCGACCCGTGCTCGGCGCACCGGACGCGTCCGGTGCGTCGACCTCGACCTCGACGACGTCGCCGGGGACGACCACGCTCGATCCGGCGGGTGTGCCGGTGAGGAGGACGTCCCCGGCCTCGAGCGTGAGGTGCTGCGAGAGGTCCGCGACGATCTGGTCGAGCGGGAACAGCAGGCCGGCGGTCGTGTCGTCCTGCGCGAGTCGCCCGTTAACCCACGACCTGACACGCAGGGCGCCGGGGTCGACGGTACGGGCGTCGATGAGGCGTGGGCCGACGGGCGTGAACCCGTCGCCGCCCTTGGACCGCAGGTTCGAGCCGTTGTCGTTTCCGCGCAGGTCGTACAGGCCGAGGTCGTTCGCTGCGGTGACCCAGCCGACGTGGCTCCAGGCCTCGGCACGGCTGATGCGGCGCGCGGTCGATCCCATGACGAGAGCGACCTCGCCCTCGAAGGCGAGCAGCTCGGTCCCGGCGGGCCGCTCGACGACTCCCCCGGACGCCGCCAACGAGCTCGACGGCTTCAGGAAGTACGACGGGTGAGCCGGCCGTCGGCCGCGCTGGTCCGCGCGCGAGGTGTAGCTGAGGTGGACGGCGATGATCTTGCCCGGCCGTGCGGGGAGAGCGCCGAACGGCTGACGTGCGGCGATGCCGACCTCGTCGTCGGCCGTCGACTCGCTCTCGGACATCCGCGAATCATATACAATCCCGCATCCGGGCGCTACGGGCGCGCCGCGACACCCTTCGACGGCCCGATGACCAGCGGCACCACGCAGCGGCTCGGTCGGTCTCGGCTGGGCCGCTCAGCACTCGGCCAGGAGCCGCGCGCAGAACTCGATGAGGTCCTCGTTACCGCCCAGCACGTCACGCTCGGTCATCGTGTACTGCTCCTCGCCCGAGACGCCGATGTCCTCGATCGCGAGCCCCGCGGCGGCGCCGGACCGGGTGGCGCGCCGCACCGAGACGGAGTACCCGATCCCGGGCGGCCGCGGCGGCAACGGCAGACCGGCGACGTGGTAGGCGTACTCGATGTCGTCGTGGGTCCACACGTTGGCCCCGCCTGCGCCGGTGCCCGCGCCGACGGACACGATCTGCCCGATGGCATGGTCCGCCATCCCGGCGGCGAAGATGTCGCCGCTGGAGAACGTGGTCGGGTCGACGACCACGACGACCGGGCCGCTGTACGCCACAGCACGGCCGTTGCAGCGGTCCGGGTCTGAGATGGGCAGGTGCTGGGAGTGCCCCTCCCCCAGCTCCATCGCCGTGCGGACCGATGCCGCCCAGTCCGCCAGGTCGGCTCCGTTGCCGTCGGCCTCGGCGAGCGCGGCGACCGCGGGCGTGGCGCGCAACGCGAACCGGACGGGCTGGACAGGCTTCGTCGTGAACAGCTGAAGGAGGCGTTCTGCCACCTCGATCACCCCGCCCGGGTTCGAGCGGACGTCGACGACGAGACCACCGGGAGGCATCGCCCGCAGCACCCGGTCGACCTCGTCGAGGAACTCGTCGCTGTGGCTCACGTCGAACGTCCACAGGCGCAGGTACCCGACGACTCCGTGGCTCGTGGGGACCTCGCGGGCGGAGATCGCGTCCGGGAGTGCGGTCTGCATCCACTCCGACGCCCTCGCGACCCGCTCCACCCCGGCGGTCTCCTGCTGCCAGAGCACCGGCTGGAAGAGCAGCTTGCGGGACCGTCGAGCGGTCTCGCTGATGGCGTCGACCGCCCGACGGGTGCGCAGCTGCACCGTGTCCGAGCCGGCTGAGGCCGTCGACGGCTCGATGGCACGCCACTCGAACCGGATCGACCGGTCCGGTCCGTCGGTGCTCGCGAGCTCCCGGTAGCCGATGTCCACCCAGAGCTCGTCGGGCTGCGGCAGGAACGCGAGCGGACGCTGGGTCAGCGTCTCGAGAGCGCGGGCGCGGCGGGCGTCGGGCCGGCCCCCGGTGAGCGTGTCGGCGTACAGGTCGACGGCCCGCGAGAAGGGGATCCCGTTCCACGTCGTCACCCGGACACCGGGCACGAAGCCGTCGCGGGGGTCGCTGACCTTCGTGACCACGTAATCGGGTGACAGGTGCTCGCCGTACACCTCGACGAGGAACGGCAGCGTCGCCACGTACGACCGACGCCGCGGGTCCGGGCCGTGCAGGTACAGCTGGGTGTGCTGGTCGCGCAGCCGGTTGATCACGAGCGTGAGCTCGCGCAGGAACTCGGCCGAACCCAGGTACGGGATCTGGCGACGCAGCGCGAGCAGGGCGCGGACCGGGTCGTACCCGTAGAGCGCCTTCTTCTGGTCGTGGTGCACGTACAGGTCCGTCATCAGCTGGCACCACAGGTCGATCAGGTCGTGACGCTGCGGCACCGACAGCTCGACCGGCGGCTCGCAGGGGTCCTGCGGTACACCCGGGACCTGGCGCAGGGCGCGTCCACGCCGGGCCTGCTGCGTCGAGTCCTGCAGCCGGCTCACAGCCCGAACTCCCGCCTGAGGCCCGCCAGGATCCCCTCCTGGATCGGGTTCGCGTCGAGCGCGTCGAAGAACGCCCGGTCGTGCTCGATCGGTGGCACGGGCGGGATGGTCACCGAGGTGGGGTCCTTGGGTGGCCCGGCCCGGCCCGTGCGACGCGTGTCGGGCATGTCGAGGAACAGCTCGAGCGCAGCGTCGTCGGCGAACCGCGGTCCCGCCGCTGCCCGGGCCGAGGCGTCGGCGATCGCGCCGGAAGGGTCGGACTGCACGGTGGTCAGGGCGCCCACGATGTCGTCCCAGGCCCAGGCGCGACTGGTGTCGGTCGGGTCCGGCAGCGCGACGCGTCGGCGACGGCGTCTGACCGCCATGGCGAAGCTCGGGGGTGCGCCCGCGGCCAGCATCAGGTCCTCGTCGCCGTAACGGGGCACCCCGCCCACGACGACGAGCTCGACGTGCTGCTCGGTGGCGGCGAGCACCTGGTGCCACGCATCCCCCGGGCCGTGCCCGCGCACGACCGTCACGTCCGCGAACCCGCCCGGCACGAGCCGGCCTACCGGTCGACCCCAGCACCGAGCCAGCAGGTCACCGGGGTTGGACGTGACCATCTGGACGATGTCCCGGTCGGTCACGGAGTAGCCGAAGTGGCGGGCCGCGAGCCGGGCAGCCTTCATCTCCCCGAGCAGGTTGCGCGTGCCCGACGGGCCCCAGTCGGAGCCGAGGCACACCCGGACCCCGCGCGACCGTGCGTCGTCGACGAGCGTCGTGTCCCTGTACAGGACGAGGTTCGAGAGCGGCGACCACACGACCCCGCCCGCGTGCGGTTCAGCCCACTCGAGCCAGTCAGCGGGGCCCAGGGCGCAGCAGTGGATGCCGATGAAGGTGGGCAGGAGCCCGTCGTCGCTGCGCAGGTCGGTGTAGTCCCGCCGGACGCGGGAGTCCTTCTGGCCCTCGGCGCAGTGGTAGATGAACCCCGAGCCGTTCGCCATCCGGCGGACCGCAGTCAGCAGGGCGTCCCCGGTCTTGGTTGCCACCGAGGTGTAGATCAGGTCGTCGCCAACCTTCCCTGCCCGCCCCGCGCGCTCGTCGTCGACGCTGCGCATCACGATCTGGTAGCCCCGGTTCGACGACGGCCAGCCCTGCGCCGACGTCGCACCGCCGGCCATCTCCCGCACCTGCACGTATCCCAGCAGTGCCTCCGGGCACGCCTTGGCGTAGGTCCAGGCGGGCTCGGTCACCGACTCGGTGTACGTGTCGGCCTGCGTCCAGTGCTTGTTGTGCAACCACGGCTCGGACCGGTGCGGCTCCGACCACAAGGGCAGGGCGTTGTAGGCGAGGTGGTTGTGCATGTCGATGAAGCCCGGGAGGACGATCGAGTCGCCGACGTCGACCCGCTGCGCGTCGGCGAAGCCGTCGACGGGCCGGTCGTCGAAGGTGACGTCGACGATCGTGTCGTCGCGGATCCACACCCGGCCGTGGCGCGGCTGGTCGGGCGCATCGCCCACCATCGGGGCGACCTGACCGGTGATCACGAGCTGCGACATGGGCCACCCCTACAGCGCGGGCCAGGTGCGGAACCGGGTCGGCACCGTCACCGTGATCGTCGCCCGCTTCTTCTGCGTGTCCTCGCCCGTGCGGGCGGCCCACGCGTCGAGGTCGCCCATCCACGCGGGCAGCCCGGGGGGCAGGTCCGCGTCGGGGATCGGCGCCAGGTCCTGCGCCGTGATCGTCGTGCCGTAGTGCCGTAGCGCCACCGGGACGTCGGGCGTGACGGCCCCGTGGAGTGCGTCCAGCGCCTGGTTCCAGGACTCGCACAGCTTCTGGAACGCCGCCGCCTTCGTGATGGTCCCCGTCGCGCTCGCCGACTCCGGGTAGGTCGGGTGCCGCACGGTCGCGTACGGGGCACGGCTCGACGCACCGAGCGGCGTCGTGCGCCAGGCCTGGTACGCCTTGTCGGCCAGCTGGCCGAGCGAGATGACCGCCTCGATCTGCTGGTCCTTGACGGTCGCGTCGATCCACCGGTTCCTGTACCGCGTGATGTCCGGGTCCGCGATGTGCTTGGCCCCGCCGCCCTGGCCGTAGACCGAGTACAGGAACGTGTTGATGAAGACGTAGCTGCGGGTGATGCCGAGCCGCGCCAGCAGCCCCTGCGCACGCTGACCGGCCTCACCGACCAGGATGCGTCGCGTGATCGTCTCGTGAGCCGCAGGGTCCTGGCCGATCACCAGGACACGCGCCGAACCGTCCAGGCGGCCGCGATGGAAGATCGGGCCCCACTCGACGCGGAAGGCGTCGGCCGGATACACCGTCTCGGCCGGATAGCTCAGCACCAAGGGCCGGTAGCGGCCCCGGTATCCCGGGTCGAACTCGCGCGCCATCGCACTCTCCTCCCGCTGCCCCATGATCGCGCCCTGGCTCGTCGGTCCACCAGAGCCGTGGTCCTCGCTGCCCCGAAAGACAAGACCGGACGGCGGGGGCAGAAATACGGGTGCACCGGCGGAACGGTCTTCGGGTCGGGCACCTGACGGCGGCCCCGTACTGCTGCCCGCGCGACTCCGTGCCGGCGCGCGCCCGCACCGGGCGTCGTGCGAGGCTCTCGACGAGACCCGACGCAAGGAGATCGCCATGGACAAGACCGTTCCGACGGCTGAGCTCGCCGTCGCGGACATCCCACCCGGCGCGTCGCTCGCCGTGGGCGGCTTCGGTCTGGTCGGGGTGCCCATCGCGCAGATCCGCGCGCTGCTCGCCCTCGGGGTCGACGACCTGGAGGTCGTGTCGAACAACTGCGGGGTCGACGGCTGGGGGCTCGGTCTGCTGCTGTCCGCGGGGCGCATCCGGAGGGTCGTGGCCAGCTACATCGGCGAGAACAAGGAGTTCGCGCGGCAGTACCTCAGCGGTGAGGTCGAGGTCGAGCTCGTGCCGCAGGGCACGCTCGCCGAACGCCTTCGGGCGGGCGGCGTCGGCATCCCTGCGTTCTACACCGCAGCCGGAGCGGGCACCGCGGTCTCCGACGGCGGGATGCCGCTGCGCTACGCCCCCGACGGGTCGGTCGCGCTGGCGAGCGAGCCCAAGGAGCTGCGACCGTTCGCCACCTTCGGCCGCAACCGCGAGTACGTCCTCGAGCACGCGATCCGCACCGACTACGGGCTGGTCCGTGCCGCGGTCGGCGACCGGCACGGGAACCTGCGGTTCGAGAAGTCGACCCGCAACTTCAACCCGCTCGCGGGGATGGCCGGACGGGTCACGATCGCCGAGGTCGACCAGCTGGTGGAGCCGGGCGAGCTCGGGCCCGACGACATCCACCTGCCGGGGATCTACGTCGACCGGGTCGTCCTGCTGAGTCCCGAGCAGTCGGCGGACCTGCCCATCGAGAAGACCACCGTCCGCGTCCGCCCTGAGGAGTCCTGATGCCGCTCACACGCGACCAGATGGCCGCCCGCGCGGCCCGCGAGCTCGAGGACGGGTCCTACGTGAACCTCGGCATCGGCCTGCCGACGCTCATCCCGAACCACCTGCCGCCCGGCGTCGAGGTGGTCCTGCACTCCGAGAACGGCGTCCTCGGCGTCGGCCCGTACCCGTGGGAGGGCGAGGCGGACCCGAAGCTGATCAACGCCGGGAAGGAGACCGTCACCGTCCTGCCCGGTGCCGCCTACTTCGACTCCGCCGCCAGCTTCGGCATGATCCGCGGCGGTCGGGTCACGCACGCCATCCTCGGAGCGATGCAGGTCTCGGCCGGTGGCGACATCGCCAACTGGGCGGTGCCCGGCAAGATGGTCAAAGGCATGGGCGGCGCGATGGATCTGGTCAACGGCGCGGCACACGTCCTGGTCGTCATGGAGCACGTGGCCAAGGACGGGTCCGCGAAGATCGTCGAGCAGTGCACCCTTCCGCTGACCGGCCGGGCCTGCGTGGACCGGATCATCACCGACCTGGCCGTGCTCGACGTGACCGAGGGCGGGCTCCGGCTCGTCGAGCTGGCCCCCGGGGTCACCGTCGACGAGGTGCGCGCTGCCACGGGTGCGTCGTTCGAGGTCGCCCTGGAGGACACCTGACGCGCCGGGCGGCAGGCACGTCGGCTCGCCCGTCAGCTCGCCTGGGCGAGGAGTCCCCGAAGGTGCGCCAGAAGCTCCCCGCGGGTGCGCAGGTCGAGGCGCTGCCGCATGCGGGCCACGTGGTGCTCGACGGTCTTCGGTGAGATGTACAGCCGCTCGGCTATCTGTCGGTAGGTCCGGCCCGCGACGACGAGTCGCGCGACCTCGAGCTCCCGCTCGCTCAGTACCCCGGCGCCCGCGACGGCCAGCACACCGTCGCCCGGTCGAGGATGACGGGCCGTCGGGGCGCGCGACTCCTCGACGGCGGGCCGCAACGAGCGGGCGAGCTGCAGCAGGGCGACCATCGACGCACGGTCGGGGGTTCGTGCGGCGGCGTGACCGACCAGCCGCGCGCCGTCCCACGACATCCCCAGGGCCACCAGCCGGCGTGCGGCCCGTTCCACGGCCGGTGGGTCGACGCGGGCGCCGAGGACGTGGAGCCACACCCGGCCTGCGTCCGTGAGGACGTCGGCGTAGTGGCTCAGAGGCGATGCCGCCGCCAGCGCCCTGGCGTGCCGCGCGAGCCAGTCGGGACGCTCGGCCACGATCGCCACCTGGATCCCGTACCAGTGGTGCGGCGCGGACCAGAGCACGGGCCGGCCCAGACCGTCGAGCAGCGCCTCGGCCCGCTCCAGGTACGGCGCGACGTGCGGCCCCTCGTCGAGTCGCGCGGCCGCCACCGCGATCTCGCCGAGCGGCAGGAGCCCGAAGAGGTCGGCCGGACGGCGGACGAGCGTGTCCAGCGCCGCGGGCCACGCCTCCACGAGCCCGGCGAGGTCGTGAGCGCGACGAGCGACACCGAGGTCGATCGCCCGCGCGAAGAGCTCGTCGCGCCCGTTGGCGGGGCCGGTTGCCGCTCGGGCAGCGAGGGCGGCCTCCTGCACCGCCTCCTCCAGACGCCCGTCGACCATCGCCACCCACGCGAGCAGCAGCCGGTGCCGCGGCTGCGCCACGGGTCCACCGAGACCGGAGGCGATCGCCTCCCGCAGCGTCGACTCGGCAAGGGCGCCGGCCCCGCAGTGCAGGGCGACGAGCGCGCCGAGCGCCGCCGGGGTGTCCGGCAGCAGCGCACCACGCCCCCGCGCACGGAACATCGCCGCCGACTCCAGAAGGGTCGGCAGGGCGGTCGTCCCGTCACCGTCGAGCGACTGCTGCACCCCGCGCACCATCGCCTCGCGCGACCCCTCGGCGAGGCTCGGCGGGCGCCCGCTCGACGGCCAGTCCGGCAGCCGGCCGGCTCCCTTCCCGGTGGCCAGCGCGGCGAGCGACCACAGCTGCGCAGCCCCGGCGTGGCCACGGTCCGCGATCGGGCGGTAGACCGCCGCCGACCGACCGACCAGACCCTCGTGCGCGAGCGCCGCGCCGAGCACCTCGGCGGCGGCGGCGGCCCGTGGGCCGTCGGAGTCCGCGAGCGCCTCGTCCGCGAGTCGCGCGGCAGTCCGGACGTCACCTGCCAGTGCTGTGCTGCGCGCGAGGTCCACCGTGAGGTCTCGGCGGTCGGCGCCGGCGGCCACCGCGTCGTGGAAGAGTCGCGCGGCGCGCCCCGGGTCCCGGTCGACCTCGCTCCGGGCCGCCCGCGTCCGTAGCGCCGCGAGGAGCGGGTGGTGCATGGTGACGCCCGTCGTCCGCCCGACGATCTCCAGGTCGGGAGCACCGCGTTCCTCGAACCCGCGCAGGACCGCCTCGAGCACGGCAGACGCACGCGCCGGGAGAGTCGTCGCCAGCACTGCCTCGCGCACCGCCGGCACGACGGTCCCGTCCGGCGAGAGCAGGCCGCTGACCCGGACGTGCTGGAGCGCCTCGATCACGACGGCCGGGCTCTGCCGCAGCACCGTCATCAGGAGTCCCGCTTCGGCGCAGGCCCCCAGGGCGAGTGCCAGCACCACGTCGCGTACCACCGGCAGCTCGACGTCGGTCACAGCCGCGAGCCGGCGCACCGGGTCCCAGGCGGCCAGGGCAGCTGGGCGCTCCCACGGCTGCGGATCCACACCGTCCGCGCAGTCCAGCACCGCGTCGACGAGGCACAGCAGGCCCCCTGTGCGCGACGTGAGCGAGTCGACCGCCGCACCGTCCAGCTGTACGCCGAGCCTGTGCTGCGCCCGAACCGCGACCTGCGTGCGGTCGAGCGGCTCCAGGTGGACGGTCGTGCCGAGCTGCGTGATGAGCTCGCGCAGCTCGCCGAGCCCGCGCTCGACCGGCCACGGCCGGAACGCGACCGCCACCTGCGCGCCAGGGCGGTGCGCCTCGGCGACGATCCGGCGGACCGCGTGGTCGTCGAGCGCGTGCACGTCGTCGACGACGAGCGGGACGCTGTCGTGGCTCGGGCCGGCCGGTCCCTGCCCTGTCCGGGCGTAGAGCCGCTTCAGCGACCGCAGCGCGAGGGTCTTGCCGCTACCTCCTGGACCTGCAACGGCTACCAGGCGCGGCGCTCCGGGATCGACGCTCACGCTCCGGAGCAACCGTTCGACCTGGAGCACGCCGCGCACGTCGCCGTCGTCGGGGTCCATGCTCGCTCCCACCGCGCGTCACGCGCGGAGCATCGGCAGCCATGACCGGTGCGCGACCGCCATGGTCGTCCGCGCCGGTCTGTGCACACGTGGACGCCGGCTTCTTCGGCGCCGTCCGCGCTCGGTATCGCACGGGTAGTCGGTTCGGGTCGGGGCCACGTCGCTGGGCCTCCTCGACGAATGATGCTCCCCCCTGGGGGAATTGGCACCGTCTGGCCTGATTGAGCAGCGCTGGGCCTGCCCTGTGCGGCATGCGCGGAAGGGTGCCCGCACCGCTGGTCAGCGACGCGTGAGACGCAGGCCGGCGAGCGTCGACCGGCCTCGGAATTCACCCTGGTGGGAGCAGTGCTGCGCTGTTCGGCCCGCGTGCACACTGGGCGATTCCCCTAATGGCTCGTCCGCGGTAGGGGGGCGGCCCCCGATGGCCCTGCGCCGCCCGCTGCCTAGCGTCGGGACCAGCCGACCCAGACTGGACGGCCCAACGAAGGGAGCACCATGTCCACCGTCGCGAGCACCCTGCTCGACTTCATCCTCAACCTCCTGCGCGACCCCGAGACCGCGCAGGCCTTCGCCAACGATCCCCAGGGCACCCTCGAGGACCACGGCCTCGGCGACATCACGTCGGTCGACATCGACGACATCATGCCGGTGCTCATGGACGCGTCGACGTCGAGCTTCGACCGGTCCTACAGCACCGGTGGGAACACCCTGGGAGCCTCGCAGTCGTCCTCCGGCGGCGGCGGCTCGGCCGGCGGAGGCTCCACGGACGACGGTTCGGACGACGGCGGCAGTGGTGGTGGCTCCGGGGCGAGCGCGGCGTCGCTGGCCGGCGGCGGCAGCCTCGGCGTCAGCGCCGTCATCCCGCAGCTGCAGCAGGTGTTCCAGACGTACACGTACAACACGACGTCGATCGACGACCGCGACACCGTGGTCGACTCGTCGATCAACCAGACCATCTGGGCAGACGGGGACGTCGACCAGATGTTCGACCTGGACACGGTGACCGCCTCCGGCGGCGGCGTCGCGGCAGGCCGCGACCTCTCCGGCACCGCGGTGGTGGGCGACAGCAACGTCGTCGGCCACGACAACGCGGTGGGGAACACCGACAACTCGAACCAGGGCAACACGAGCGGCTCGTACAACCCGCAGGACTCCTACAACGACAACTCCGACAACTCCCTGGACGACCACAGCGACAACTCCGACGACGACGGCGTCGACAACGACAACTCCGGCAACGACAACTCGACCGACAACCACACCGACAACTCGCTGGACGACCACAGCGACAACTCCGACGACGACGGCGTCGACAACGACAGCTCCGGCAACGACAACTCGACCGACAACTCGGACGACGACGGCACCGACGTCGACAACTCGGGCAACGACAGCTCGACGGACGACCACAGCGCCGTCGACGACCACAGCGACAACTCGCTGGACGACCACTCGGACAACTCTGTGGACGACCACAGCGACAACTCCCTGGACGACCACAGCGACAACTCCGACGACGACGGCATCGACGTCGACAACTCGGGCAACGACTCGTCGACGGACAGCTCCGACGACGACTTCATCGACGACGACAGCACGTACGTCGACATGCCCGACGAACCGATGGACGCCGACGTCTGACCGCTCCACGGCCGGCCGGTCCCGGGGCGACAGCGTCCCGGACCGGTCGGTCCCGCGCACCGAGGAGATGCCGTGCTTGCTCTGCTGGACCTGCTCGACCGGACGGAGGCGCTGTCGCGCGACGCCGGTCGCACCGACCTCCTCGACCGACTTCGCCAGGCGCGCCGCCGGGTGCAGGACCCGCACGTCCGGGTCCTGGTCGTCGGTGAGCTGAAGCAGGGCAAGAGCCAGCTCATCAACGCCCTGGTCAACGCACCCGTGTGCCCGGTCGACGACGACGTCGCGACGAGCGTCACGACCGTCGTGGGGTGGTCCGCCGCGCCGACGGCGATGCTTCTCGGGCTGTCCCCGGGCCGGGACGGTGCACACGACGGTGACCCTGCCCGGCTGCGACGGACGCCCGTCCCCATCGAGTCGCACGCGCACTGGGTCTCGGAACGCCGTGCGCCGGACGGTTCCCGCATCGAGTGCTCCGAGGTCGGGCTGCCCCGCCACGTGCTGGCCGGTGGCCTGGTCCTCGTCGACACCCCGGGCGTGGGTGGGATCGGGTCGGCCGACGGCGCCGCGACGATGTCCGCGCTGCCCTCGGCGGACGCCGTGCTCCTCGTCTCCGACGCGGGCCAGGAGTACTCCGCGCCCGAGATCGAGTTCCTGCAGCAGGCGCTGAAGGTGTGCCCGAACGTCGCGTGCATCCTGACGAAGACGGACCTCTACCCGCACTGGCGCGCGGTGGCGGACCTGGACCGTCGCCACCTGCAGCGCGCCGGTGTCCGAGCACCGCTGATCCCCGTGTCGTCGACGCTCCGTCTCCTGGCGGCGCAGCGTCAGGACCGGGACCTGCACGACGAGTCGGGGTTCCCCGAGCTCGTCCGGTACCTGCGCGACGAGGTCGTCGACAACGCGGGCGTCCTGGCACGCCGCTCCGTCGCGCACGACGTGCGGACCGTCACCGAGCACCTGCTCATGACCGGCCGGGCCCAGCTGTCCGCGCTGGACGACCCGGGCGGCGGGGAGACGATCATCGCCGGGCTCAGGACCGGTCGGCAGAACGCGGGCGACCTGCGCCGACGCAGCGCACGCTGGCAGCAGGTGCTGCAGGACGGCGTCGGTGACCTCACCGCCGACATCGAGTACGACCTGCGCGACAGGTTGCGGCGCATCGGCCGGGAGGCCGAGGCGGCGATCGACGACGGTGACCCGGGGCTCGTGTGGGACGAGTTCGACGAGTGGCTCGGCCAGCGCGTCCGGGCGACCGTCGCCGCGAACTTCGTCTGGGCGCACGAGCGGGCGCAGTGGCTCGCGGCACAGGTCGCAGCCCAGTTCGACGCCTCGGACGTCGCCCTGCCGGAGCTCGTCCGCGGCGATGACGACGACGTGCTGGAGCTCGTCGCCCGGCTGGAACGGGTCGACGTCGAGCAGGTCTCGACCGTGCACAAGGTCATCGTCGCCATGCGCGGCTCCTACGGCGGTGTCCTCATGTTCGGGATGGTCACTGCCATCGCGCTGGGCATGTCGATCGTGAACCCGATCTCGGTCGGGGTGGGCGTGGTCCTCGGCGGGCGCGCCTACCGCGAGGACAAGGTGAACCGGGTGCGCCGCCGTCAGGCGGATGCCAAGGCGGCCGTGCGGCGACACCTCGACGAGGTCGTCTTCCAGGTCGGCAAGGACTCCAAGGACCGCCTGCGACGACTCCAGCGGGTGCTGCGCGACCACTTCACCACCCGCGCCGACGAGCTGGTCCGGTCCCTCGACGAGTCGATCCGGTCCGCGAAGGAGGCGAGCCGGACCGACCCGGAGGACCGCGTCGGTCCGCGCGACGCCCTGGCGGGTCGCGTGGCGGAGCTCGAGCAGCTGCACGCCGCGGCCGAGCAGGACATGCTGCCGACGCTCGAGGGGGCGCCCCGATGAGCGGCGAGGAGTCCCAGCCCCGGACCGCGGGTCGTCGTCGGCCGCAGGCACCGGGTGAGCTCGACCGCACCTCGCGGACGACGGTGCGCCGCACCCGGGAGCTGCTGCGGGTCGCAGGCGAGGCGTACGCGGACGAGCCGATCCTCGCCGCGGAGCTGGGCCTGCTGCGAGAACGGTTCGACCGGCCGCTGACCGTCGGCCTCGCCGGGGCCATCAAGTCCGGCAAGTCGACGCTGCTCAACGCGCTCGTGGGTGCGCGGGTCGCGGCGTCGGACGCGTCCGAGTGCACCCAGGCGGTCACCTGGTACCGGTACGGCGACACACCGCGGGTCGCGGTGCACCCCCGCACCGGCCGGTCGTGGGAGAGCCCGGCGATGGCGGGGCGGACCGGTTTGGAGATCGACCTGCGCGGCATCCCCGCGGACGGCATCGACCACGTCGACGTCACGTGGCCGGCACCCGCGCTGCGCGCGCTGACCCTCGTCGACACGCCCGGTCTGGACGCCCTGTCCGGCATCGCGTCCCGGCGGTCGCACGAGTTCCTCACGCAAGGCGCTGCGGCGTCGGTCGTCGACGTGGTCGTGTACCTGGTGCGCCAGGTCCGACGCTCCGACCTGCGCTACCTCACCGAGCTGGCCACACTCCGTGGCCAGGACGCGGTCGAGAGCACGATCGCCGTGGTCGCACGCGCGGACGAGGTCGGAGCCGGTCGCATCGACGCCCTCGTCTCGGCCGAGCGCCTCGCCCTGCGCCACCGCGGTGACCCGGACCTCGCCCGCGTGTGCGGGACGGCGCTGCCTGTCGCGGGGCTGATCGCCGAGACCGCCCAGACGCTGCAGCCGAACGAGGTCGCCGACCTGCGGGCGTTGGCAGCACTGGACCGGCACGTCGTGGAGGAGCTGCTGCTGTCGGTCGACAGGTTCCGGCGCCCGTCCCTCTCGGTCCCCGTCCCGGCCGCGGCGCGTGCCGAGCTGCTCGACCGGCTCGGCATGTTCGGAGTGCGCACGTGCCTGGCCCTGCTGCGCGGCAACCACCTCGACGGCGCGGGCCTCGCCGAGGAGCTCGCGAGGCGTAGCGGGGTCCAGGAGCTGCGCCGGTCGCTCGATGTCGCGTCCGAGCGGCGTGACCTGCTCCAGGCGCCCGAGACCCTCCGTCGCCTGCTCGACCTCATGTCGACCGACGACCGGATCCCCGAGGCGACCCGCGCAGCCCAGGACCTGCTGTCCTCGACCGCGACGCAGCGGGTGGGGTCACCGCCCGCGTCGCAGCTCCCTGAACCAGCGGCCCGCCGCTGAGCTCGCGAGGACGAGCGACCCGGCCAGGGCCAGCCCGGCCTGCGCGAGCAGGGCGAGCCTGTTGAGGTCGTGCACGGTGGAGGCGTCCGGATCGGCGACGATCGCCTGGACGAGGACCACGGCGGCCGCGCCCAGGATGCCGAGCACGACCAGGGCCCATCGGGCGCCCCCGTGCCCCCGGGCCGTCCGCACGACGAGGACGAGGTGGACCAGCCACACGATCGTGAGACCACCGACCACGACCCACACGAGCACGCTCGCCGCGTCCTGCGCCGTGCCGAGCGTCGTCGAGGGGTTCTCCTTCATGACCTCGGCGGCGAACCTGTCGCGCAGCGCCGGCTGGGAGCGCACGATCGACCCGGCTGCGAGCAGGCCCGACGCGAGGCTGCCGACCCACAGACTCAGGCCGGTCGACACCGCCCTCGGCATCACGGGGGGTGCGCTCGTCGCGACGAAGCGTGCCCCACCCACCTCGGGTCGAGGCGGCTGCGGTCGGTCGCCCGCCCGCAGGACCGGCACCTGCCCGGAGGTGTCGGCCCGCTCCCCCGCGTCGACGACGGCCGGCTCCTCCGAGGACCGTGCGGTCCCCGGACCTTCGGGCTCGCGCGCTGTCTCCGACGACATGCGGTTCACGCTAGTCGGAGTCGATCGACCGGTCGCGTCGGGTCGTGGCGTGGCCGCCGTCGAGGCCCGGCTCGGCGCGCGGACGCGGTGAGCCAGACCTACGCTGCTTGTCTCGCACACCGGATCGACGGGGGAGACGATGACAAGCAACGACGCACGCGTTCCCGAGGCACCCCGGCACCGCGCCGACGACGTCGTGGGCGACGAGACGGACGCCGAGAAGATCCGAGCCGACGGCCTCGCCGACGAAGGCCTCAACCCGGTCGACGTCACGACCGAAGCGGAGAAGATCCGCGCCGGCGGCCTCCCCGACGAGGGGCTGGACCCGGCCGACGTCACCACCGAAGCAGAGAAGATCGCTTCCGACAGGCTCGACGACGAGGGGCTGGACCCGGCCGACGACACGACCGAAGCCGAGAAGGTCCGCTCCGACCGCCTCGACTGACGTCGGCAGCGCTCACCGTCCGGGGCGGGTCGCGCCACCATCCTCCGTCGCTCTCTCGGCGGTCGGTGCGCTGACCGCTGCTGCCTCGGCGCGTGCGGTGAGGTCCAGAGGTCGCGGCGTGACACGGACGGGCGCATGATCGACAGCACGGCGCAGCGGGCCGACAGGCCGCCGCCGTTCGGGCTCCAGAAGCGTGGTCCCCCGCCCCACCTGGGGAGAAGCGCGATGAGCCAGACCACACCGGACCCGATCACGGGCGACAACGACCCGTTCCGCTCTGACGACGAGGAGCGCGATAGGACCCGTACCGACGACGACTCCGTCGGTGTCGGCATCCCCATCCTCCTGGGCGACGACCAGGCCCAGGACCGGGCCGACGTCGACGAGCCCGGCGACCGCGCGTAGGCGCACACGGCCGGTGGCGTCGAACCTGCGCGCACGAGGCGGGTCGGCGCCACCAGGCACCCTTCTGCGCGTTTCGGAGGCAGAGCCATGCAGGACAGCGCGGATCAGGGCGCCGCCCCGTGGGTGCCGCCCACCCCGACGATCGCCGGTCTTCGAGCTGCGGCGCCGGCATGTCGCGGCTGCGAGCTGTGGGCTCCCGCGACACAGGTCGTCTTCTCCCGAGGTCCGTCGGACGCCTCCATCGTGCTGGTCGGCGAGCAGCCGGGCGACCACGAGGACCTCGAGGGTGAGCCGTTCGTCGGCCCCGCCGGACGGCTGCTGAGCGACGCCCTGCGCGCCGCCGGCATCGACGAGGACGCCGTCTACCTGACCAACGCGGTCAAGCACTTCCGGTTCGAGGAGCGCGGCAAGCGCCGGATGCACAAGACGCCGACGGTCACGCACCTGCGGGCGTGCGGCCCGTGGCTCGACGCCGAGCTCGCGGTCGTGCGGCCACGCGTCGTCGTGGCGCTCGGCGCGTCCGCCGCCCGCGCGGTGCTCGGACGGTCCGTCGGCGTGACGCGGGAGCGCGGACGCATCCTGGACGGCGGCTACCTGGTGACGACCCACCCGTCGGCCGTGGTGCGCCTGCGCGGCCGCGACGGCTTCGAGAGTGCGTTCGACGCACTCGTGAACGATCTCGGCCTTGCCGCGCCATGACGCCGGCGGTCGCGGTCACTCCGCGGGGAGCCGCAGCTCGCTCAGGACGCGCCGCGACACCTCCGTGAGGCTGAGGTGCTCGTCGACGCTCTCGGCCTGCAGCATGGCGAGCGCGGCAGCGGCGCTGCAGTCGTGCAGCGCCATGACCGCACCGACCGCGCGGTCGATGTCCGCCTGCGCACGGAGTGCGGCCGGGACCACCTGCTCGTCGCCCTCGAGCTCCTCGAGCCGCAGGGCGAAGGTCATCACCAGGCCGAGCTGTTGTGCGTACACGTCGGCGCGAACGATCCGGTCGCGGTCCCACGGGTCGACGAGCTCGCTGTAGATGTTGAGGGCGACGTCGGCTCGAGGTCCGACGTGGACGGCGAACGCGGCAGCGGAGCGGAAACCCTCGGCGAGGCTCGCGCGGCACCAGTCGGGCCACCTCACCTCTGCCTCGATGTCGGGGACCAGCTCGATGGCGAGTCCGTCCATCGCGGCCACGCAGGGGCCGGCGCTCTGCGCGTACTCGACCTCGTCGCAGCGGGCCGCCCGCGCTCCGCTGCTCGCGACCCGACGGCTGACACCTCCCCACCGGATCGACACGCTGCACTCGATGTCCGGTCCCAGGTGGTAGGCCGCGTGCAGGACGAAGTCCTCCAGGGCGCTCTCCAGCGTGTCGCCCAGCTCGATCGGATCTGCACTCGTCTGGTCCATGGCGATCTCCGACCTGCGTCCTTCCGGCTGCGTCCGTCCCGCTGTGTCCCCCCGGTGCACCACGGACGGGAGGTCGACTCGACCGCGCGTCCGTATCGGACACACTCTGCCACCGTCGGCCGCAGACGACCTGCTCGAGCAGCCGACGACAGACCTGCGGCTCGGCTGGCGGGCGTCGTGACCCGGGCTTAGCGTCCGAAGGACCGGCGAGACAGGCCGGCTGACCGTCGCCCGGGGCAGGACACGCCGCCGCGCAGGGAACCGGCGCGCACGCGCCCCACCGCCTCGAACCACCATGCCGCCCCGTCGTCGGGTTCCGGACGGACGCCCCGACGTGCCCGCGGCCCACCCGCTCCCGCACCGAAAGGACACTTCCCCATGACCGACACCGACCTCACCGGTCGTCGCATCCTCGTCCTCGTCACGAACTACGGCGTCGAGCAGGACGAGCTCGTCGTCCCGGTCGAGAAGCTCCGCAAGCGTGGCGCGACCGTCGTCGTCGCCGCGTCGTCCACGGACCCGATCCAGACGCTCGTGGGCGACAAGGACCCGGGCAGCACGGTGCAGCCCGACACGACGTTCGGGGACGCCGGGTCCGAGTTCGACCTGCTCCTCCTCCCGGGTGGCACCGTCAACGCGGACTCGCTCCGGCAGGAGTCCGCCGCCGTCGACATCGTCCGCGCCTCGGCCGCGGCCGGTCGCCCGGTCGCCGCGATCTGCCACGGACCGTGGGCCTTGATCGAGGCGGACGTCGTCAGCGGCAGGACGCTCACGTCGTACCCGTCGCTGCAGTCGGACCTGCGCAACGCCGGCGCGCAGTGGGTGGATGACTCCGTGGTGGTCGACGAGGGCGAGGGCTTCACGCTCGTCACGTCGCGGAACCCCGGGGACCTCGACGACTTCGTGCCTGCGGTGGCCGAAGCCGCCAGGGCCTTCGCCGATGCCCAGCCGGTCAGGTGAGCACCGTGCGCCCGGACGACGCATCCAGGACCGCCCCGGTCGGGGACCAGGAGCCGCTGCCCGCCTCGAAACCTGACACGGGCGAGCCGGAGGAGGGCAACAACCAGGACGTCGCGGTCGAGAGGATCTACCCCGACGACCCGACCGGCGCCGACCCCGCGTAGGGCTTCCGCCCCCTGCCGCACTCGACGCCCACCCCGTCAGCGTCGACGGTGTCGACGCCCACGGCTCCCGCCCACCCCGGCGGGAGCCGTGGGCGTCCGCGATGCAAGACGATCCGGTTGCACTGTTGACCGCATCGCCCGTGCGCGCTCAAATGCGGCCGTTCGCCGACCTCGACGACCGCGTCCCGACCAGAACGGAGCCTCCCGTGACGATCACCGTCCGTGGCAGCGCCGCTGCGTCGGTCTCCTGTCCGGCCCGCTGTCACCGCTGACACCCGGCCAGTCCGACCGTCGCGAACGGTCGGAGCAGAGACGCACCCGAGAGACCCGACGATGACCCAGCTGTCCGCTCCCCCAGTCCTTGACGTCCACGAGCTCAGCGCACTGACGCGCTCCATCGCAGCCAGCCCGGAGCTGTGGCGCCCCCGGGTGCGCTTCCAGGAGAGCGGTCGCTGGTGGACCCGCCTGGACGCACCTGCGGGTGTCGACGTCTGGCTGATCACCTGGCTGCCCGCGCAGGGCACCGAGCTGCACGACCACGGTGCGTCGTCCGCAGCGTTCACGATCGCCAGCGGCACCATCACCGAGATCCGCCCCACCGCGGACGGCGGTCTGGTTCCTCGCCGGTTCGCCGCCGGGCAGACGCAGACCGTGGACCCGGGCGACCTGCACGACGTGCTGAACGCCGGAACCGAACCGGCCGTCACCATCCACGCGTACTCGGTCCCGCTGACGCGGATGACCTACTGGGCACGCTCCGGCGACGGCGTCCTGGTCCCTGCCCGCACGGTCGAGACCGACGAGCCGGAGTCCACCTGATGCCGCGGACGATCGACGACGTGCTGGCGGAGGCCCGTACGCGTCTGGACCGGCTGACACCCCGTCAGGCCCGCGACGCGCTCGACGCCGGTGCGCTGCTCGTCGACATCCGGCCCGCCGCGCAGCGCGCCACCGAGGGCGAGGTGCCGCTGGCCGTCGTCATCGAGCGCAACGTGCTCGAGTGGCGCCTCGACCCGACCAGCGCCCACCGGATCCCCGCCGCGACGGGTCACGACGTCCAGGTGATCGTGCTGTGCTCCGAGGGATATACGTCGAGCCTCGCCGCTGCGGCGCTGGTCGATCTCGGGCTGGACAGGGCGACCGACGTCGTCGGCGGCTTCCACGCGTGGGCCGCTGCGGGGCTGCCCGTCTCCGGCGACGCTCGACGCGCCCTGGCGGGAGCCGCGCACCAGCCGGGCTGACCCACTAGGCCGATCGGGTGAACGCCCGTGACAGGCCCAGGACCGTCGGCCGGTTCGATCGGGTTTGTCCCCGACGGAGCGTCCCCGCGGATGTGACCGAGGTCATGCGCCCCGCGCGGACTTCCTACACTGCGCCGATGTCCCGCTCCCGCGCCCGGCCCTCCCTCGTGGCCGCCCTCGTGGTGCTCGCGCTCGGCGCGGCCGTCGCCGTGGGCGTCGGACAGGTGCTCGGGCTGAGCTTCGAACCGGCGGACACGCCTGCGCAGATCGCCACGACGACCGTCCCGTCGACCCCTGTGGCTGCTGCGCCGTCGATCGCCACGATCGACGTCCCCGACGACGAGCAGATCGCGCTCGCGGCGTCGGCCCTCTCCGATGCGCTGACCGACCGGGGCCTGCCCGCACCCACCCCCGCGGTGGGTGGCGCGGACCTCGCCGTCCGGTACGTGCCCTCGTTCGCGGCCTCCCCCGAGGCCTACCGTGTCCAGCAGGACGCGAGCGGACGGTACGCGCTCGAAGCAGGCGGCCCGGCAGGCGCCGCGGCAGGGCTGTACGCCCTCGCCGACCGCATCCGCTCAGGCGCCACCCCGGACACCACGGGCACCACGCACGAACCCCGGCTCGGGCTGCGCCTCACCGATGCGGGCTCCGTGGGACGGGAGGCCGACCCCGACGCGTTCGCGGCCGGGACCGACTACTCGCTCAACACCGACGTCGTCGCCACCGCGGTGCTCCCCGAAGCTCCCTGGGTGGACCAGGCCGTGGTCGCCGACATCGACGCGCAGTTCCGCCAGCTGGTCCAGCACGCGCTCCGGCACGGCTACAACGGCGTCGTCGTGCCCGGCTTCCTCGAGTACGTGACGTTCAGCGGCGTCGGCGACGGTCACCAGGTGTACCCGGACGGCGACCCGCACGTGGCGCGCGCGCAGGCGATGGTCGACGCGTTCGGGCCCGTGTTCCAGTACGCCGCAGACATGGGCATGCACGTCTACCTGCTCACCGACATGCTCGCGGTCTCCCCGCCGCTCGAGGCGTACCTGGAGAAGACGGTGGGCGGGCTCGACGTCGAGGACCCGGCGCTCTGGTCGGTCTACCAGGCGGGCCTCGCGGAGCTCTTCGAGAGCATGCCGTTCGTCGACGGGCTCATGATCCGGATCGGGGAGGGCGGCTCCGTCTACCAGGCCGGCTGGGACTACTCCTCGAAGCTGGCCGTCACCTCCGAGACGTCCGTGCAGGCGATGCTCACGGCCCTCCTGGCCACGGCCACCGAGCACGACCGCGACATCATCTTCCGGACCTGGACCGTCGGCGTCGGCGCGGTCGGCGACCTGCACACCAACCCCGCGTCCTACGAGGCGGTGCTCGGCGCCGTCGACGACCCGCACCTCATCGTGTCGACCAAGTACACGATGGGCGACTTCTACAGCCACCTGCCCCTCAACCCGACGCTCTCGGTCGGGACTCACAGGCGCATCGTGGAGTTCCAGGCGCGCCGGGAGTTCGAGGGGTTCGGCGCACTCCCGAACGACCTCGTGGCCGAGGAGGCCCAGGCACTGCAGACGTTCCTCGCGGCCAACCCGCACGTCGAGGGCGTCTGGAACTGGACGCAGGACGGTGGCCCGCTGCGTGCGGGGCCCATGACGCTGTACCTGCGCACGGGTTTCTGGCAGCTGTACGACCTGAACACCTACGGCACCGCGCGCCTGGCGTGGGACCCGTCGGCTGACCCGACGCAGGTGACCACGGACTGGGTGCGTCAGACCCTCTCCCCCGACCCGGCGACGGCAGCGGTAATCACGGCGAGCCTCGGCCGCTCGCGCGACGCCCTCACGACCGGTCTCTACATCCGGCCCTACGCGCAGCAGAGCGTCAAGGCCCTCGGCCTCGAACCGCCACCGATGATGTGGATCTTCGAGTGGGACATCGTCACGGGCGACTCCGCGGCGCTCGACAGCATCTACGCGGTGAGCCGCGACGACCTCGACTCCGCGGTCGCCGACGGAGCGCACGCCACAGCGGTCGCCGAGCAGATGCGGGCGCAGGTCGCCGGGACCGACCCGGACGCCTGGCGCTCCCCCGAGCTGTACGACCACGTCGTCGACGCCCTCGACTACGAGACGGACCTGCTCGGTACCCTCGCCGCGTACCGCGAGTCCGTCCTGCGGCGGGTCCAGTGGCTCGACACCGGCAGCCCGGCCGCCTACGACCAGTGGCGCTCGGCCGAGGAGACGTTCCGCGCCGCACGCGTCGAGCACGAGGCGCGCTACGCCGGGGACGTCGACCTGCCCGCGTACAACTTCACGGCAGCCGACCTCGGCGCCGAGCGCGCGGACCGGGACCCCGCGATGGCCTGGCTCGCGCGCGGGCTGCTCGCCGTGGTCCTGACCGTCCTGGTGATCGGTGCCGTTCGGCCGCGTGCGACCGCCCTGCGAGCACTGTTCGTCGCGACGACCCGTCCATGGCGGCTCGACGAGATCGCGATCCTGACGAGCCGTGCAGAACGCGTCCTCGTCTGGGCCGTGCCGGGCGCCGTCCTCGTGGCCAGCCGGTTGGTCTACACGTGGTTCGCGGCACCGGCGCACCTCGTCGCGACGCTCGGCGCGTGGCTGGTCCTGACGGTGCTGCTGCGCGTCGCCGTCGGACGCCGCGACCCGTTCGCCCTCTGGGCGGCTCTCGGCGGCGTCGTCCTGCTGCGCACCGTGATCCTTCTGGGCGCACTCGCGCTGCGCGGCCCGGGGCGCTACTGGTTCGGGTTCTGGACCGAGCCGGCGTCCCGCACGGCGTACGTCACGGTCGCCTTCGCGGCGTTCTGCTGGTCGTTCGTCGTGATCGCGCTCGTGCTGCGCCGCTCCTACGGGCTCGGTCGCGGCCGCGCCGTGGGAACCACCGCATTCGCGGGCGGGCTCACCCTCGCGGTCACGTCCGGCGCGGTCGCGGCCATGGGGCTCGAACGGGCCCTGACCGTCTGGAACGACCAGATGGCACTCCTGCCGTGGGGTCTGTCCCGGATCCTGGGGATCACCGTCTACCTCGGGATCCCGGCCTGGCTGCCCGGGGCCCTCGCCGTCGTCGGTCTCGTCGTCGCTGTGCTCGGGGGCGCCATGACGGTGCGGCGTGGCAGCAGGGCCGGGCCACCCGAGCTCGCGGCGTCGGCCTCAGCTCGCTGACGTCGTCGCCCGCTCGCGCAGCGCCTGGTCCACCGCCTCCTGGACGCGCACTGCCTCCCGCGCCGTGCGGGCCCGCTTGCGGCGACGAAGGACGCGGACGGTGCCGAGCACCGCCGCCACCATGGCCAGGACGAGCACCAGGAGCGACCACGGGATCGCCCAGGTGGACGCCGAGGCGCTCTCCTGGTCGAGCGAGGTGGTCGACCCGGCAGCATCCGTGAGCAGCGGCGTCACCACGGCGGTCGCCGAGACACGTACAGCCGGCGTCACGTGGTGCAGCGGGACGCTGACCTTCCACGACTCGCCGGGCAACAGCTGGGGCGTGGCCTCGAGGTCGCTGGCGTGCACCGTGAACCAGCCGAAGGGACCGCCGGCGGACGCGACCTGCTGGGCGGAGACGGTCGTGTTCCCGGTGTTGTGGAGGGTGTAGCTGATCGTGGCGTCGCCCGCCGAGAACGGGTTGAGCGTGCCGTGGTAGGCCACCGCGACACCCTCGACCGCGAGGCTGGGCTGCACCTCTCCGCCCACGTGCAGCGTGATCCGCACGCCGAGGCGCCGGTCCACGTTGATGCCCTCCTCGGTGTCGGCCTGCGTCAGCGACGTGACGATGCCACCGACGTAGTCGCCCGGCGTCGCGGAGTCGGGAACCTGGACCGTGAACGGCACGTCGACCGTGGCGTCCGGCTGCACGGTCACGGTGCTCGTCGACGAGGCCACCCACGCGCCGACGCCGGTCGACGTCTCCTCGGGCGTCAGCAGGTCGAGCTGGCCGCTCTCGGTCGTGTAGCCGTCCGCGGTGTGGATCGCGAGGTCGAGGGCGGTCGCGCCGTGGTTGGCGACCACGAGCGTGTCCTCGACGGACCCACCCGGGTTCACCGTGTACGTGAAGCTCGTCCGGTCCGCACCCAGGTCGTGGGTGCCGGTACGCACCGTCCAGGTGACGTCGCCGTCGGGCGCCGCCGTCGGGACCGCGAGCGCAGCCGGTCCGACGCAGGCGCTGAGCGCGGCCAACGCGGTCACGAGGGCGGCGCGGACGAGTCGTGCGTGCATCGCAGAGTCCTTCAGGTTCGAGAAACGGAAGATCCGGTGGGTGGACGCGCAGGGCGCCCACCCACCGGGAGTCAGCCGACGTAGGTCAGCTGCTCAGTGCTGTGATCGTGAGCGTCGCGCGGTACGAGCCCTTCGCGACGTCGCCCGGGATCTTCAGATCCAGGTCGGCGCCGAGCTTGGCCGTGCCCTTGTCGTGGCCCTGGCTCGCGGAGCCGAGGCCACGCGAGATCGACAGGCCGCTGCCGCCACCGGCGTAGCCGGAGACGACCGACTCACCGGCGGTCGCACCCGCGCCGGCCTGGACGAGCTTCGGCGTCCAGCCGAGGTTGGCGCCGGAGAACGACTTGGCGCCGTCCTTGAAGTCGCCCACCGAGGCCGAGACGGACCACGGAGCGTGCGAGCTGCGTGAGTCGGTCACCGTGATCGGGTTGATCTGGCCCGCGGCCTCGAAGTAGTCGCCGTCGTGCTCGACCGCGGTGCCCAGGTCGACCAGGCCGTTGTAGCCGTCGATGGTCCAGCCGAACTCGCCGGGGGCTGCGTCGGGAACTGCGACCTGGATGCTCTGGCCGGAGCCCTGGTAGGGGTGCACGGTCACCGAGTCGACGACCGACCCGACCGGCTGCGCCGGCGATGAGCCGTTGCCCGGGCCGCACCAGGCGACCTTGCCGAGCTCGACCGCGGCGTTCGGGGCGGAGCAGTCACCGCTACGGACGTTCTCGACGACGAGCTTGTCGCTGCGCACCTGGACCTTGACGTACGTGCGGACGTGCTCCTGGTTCTGCACCGAGTTGTACCAGTAGCTGCTCGGGTTCAGCGGGTCGGCGCCGTTGCCGGCACCGCTCGTGCCGCTGCCGTCGGGGGCCGTCAGGTCGTAGTACTTCGAGCCGGACGCCGAGTTGGCCGTGACGTACAGGACGCCGCCAGGACCGGGGTACACGTCGGCGGCACCGGGCTGCTCGGCGGGGTCGGCCTTCTCGCTGTTCTTGATCAGGTAGCTGCGCGAGTAGCTGTGGTCGTGACCCTGCAGGACCACGTCGACGCCGAGGTTGGAGAACGCCGTCGGGAAGTCGACGCGACGGACCTTGTTGTCGGCGTCCTTCGCGTGGTCGGCCGGCGAGTAGATCGCGTGGTGGTAGACGAGGACCTTGTACTTCGCCTCGTCGCCGTGCTGGTTGATGACGTCGGTGACGTACGCGAGGTGTGCCGCGTCGCCGCCGCCGCCCTGGGCGGTCGCGTAGGAGTTGCTGTTCAGGTCGATGAACAGGACGTCCTTGTAGATGTACCAGTAGTCGCCGCCCGACCTGGCCCCGGCGGGGTTGCCGTCGTTGTAGAAGGCGCCGGAGCGGTCCGTGTTCGGCGTGTACAGGTGCTGCTCGTACGCCTTGCCGCCCACGTCGTGGTTGCCGATCGTCGCTGCCCACGGGTACTGACGGAGCTTGTCGGGCGCGAGGAACGCGGTCCACTGCGACTCGGTGTTCGCCGTCTCGACCTGGTCACCGCCGGAGACCAGGAGCTCGGCGTTGGGGTTGGCCGCGAGCGACACGTTCAGCGTGTCCTCCCATCCGGCCTGGTCCTTGCCGACGTTGCCCGACGCACCGATCTGCGGGTCGCCGTAGAAGAGGAAGTCGTAGTCGCCGTCGAAGGACTGCGTCGCGAAGGAGTACGTCGGCGACCAGCTGCCCTCGGAACCGACGCGGTAGGAGTACGTCGTGTTCTCGGCCAGGCCGGTGAGCGTGGCGTGGCGGTTGAACCCGCCGCTGGTGGCGATGTTGGCGGCCCCGGCGGCCGAGAACGTCGACGCGTCGGCCGGGAAGGCACCGCCGACGAGCGCGGAGGTGGGCGCGAGCTGCACGCTCTGCGCGGAGTCGACCGAGGAGTACCAGGTCACGATGCGCTGCGTCTCGTTGGCGCCGACGCCGAGGATGACGCCGCTGAGGCTGGCCGGGTCGTCGGCCATGGCGGGCGTGGTCATGGCGAGAGCGCCGAAGGCGCACGTGGCGCCCACGGCGAGTGCGGTGAGGCGTACAGACATCCGGTGCCGGGCTGCCCGGCGCTCGGTTGTCACGCTGATCGAAGACATGCGTCGTCCGTTCTCTCCTGGGTGGTGCCTGGGTGGCGTTCCCAACGTGTCGACGCCACGTGAACCCCACGCAAACTCGGACGATCCGGCGGGTTGCCCCTGTCGGAACGCTTGCCTCACGCACCCAGCAGGCGTTCGGCGAACCAGACCAGTCCCATGACGGTCACGCCCGCGGCGAGGAGCCCGGTGATCCACAGACCGGCTCTCGGTGCGCGGTACCTCGTCATGGTCAGCGCCGGGAAGACGAGCAGGATCAGCGAGATCTGCACGACCTCGATCCCCACGTTGAACACGAGCAGCGACCACAGCAGCGTCCACGACCACGCCTCGTCGATCCCCAGCGCCCCGGCGAAGCCGAGGCCGTGCACCAGCCCGAAGCAGAAGACGACGGCGAGCCGCAGCCAGCCGGCCCGGTCCAGGCCGAGGTGCAGCCCGTGGGCCGCGTCGATCTCGGTGGCCCGGTCGCCGTGCTTCCAGATCCGCCACAGGTACCAGCCGGCCACGACCGCGATCGACAGGGCGATGACCGGCTCGACGACACGTGCCGGCACGGTGACGACACCGGTCGCGGCCAGGATGAAGGTGATCGAGTGCGCGAGCGTGAAGGTCGTCGCGGCGAGCACGATCTCGCGCAGGCCTCGTGAGCCGGCGATGAGGGCGAGCAGGAACAGCACGTGGTCGATGCCGGTGAGCAGGTGCTCGGCGCCCAGGTGGAAGAACTCCCAGAACCGCTCGCCCGTGCTCTGCTCGGTGGTGAACGTCGGGTGCGCCGCGTCCAGGGCGGCGCTGCCGTGCTGCCCGTCGAGCTCGTACGTCACGATCGTCTTGGCGTCGCGGACGTAGCCCTCGTCGTCGCCGAACAGGGTCGCCGTCACCTCGTGCGCCCCGTCATGCGCAGCACACTCGTGGTCCAGGACGAGCACCGCGTACGGCACGCCCTCACGCTGTGTGACGGTCACCCGGTCGACCAGCGAGGCCGTGCAGGTGCGGCCTGCGGACGACACCGACAGGCGGTCCGTGACGTACGCGAGCACGGCGTCGGAATGAGCGACCAGGGCCGCAGCCTGCTCGGCGGCGTCCCCCGCCTCGAACGCCGCGGTGCCCTCCTGGAAGAGCGCGTCGTCGCGCTCTGCGTCTGCGACCGACACGACGAGCAGGTCGTACTCCAGACCCACCTCGGTGCGCACGTGTCCCCTGGCTGCGGACTCGACGTCGACGAAGACGCTCGTGCTGAAGCCGTGCGCGGAAGCGGGTGCTGCCCCGAGGACGCCGAGGGCGAGCAGCGCGAGGCAGGCGAGGACGGACCGCACGGCGGCGCGTGGCATGCGTACTCCTTCGGTGGGCCAGCGCACCGTCCACCGCGCGGATGAACGCGAGGAGGACCGTCGACGAACGCCCGCGGAACGTCTGGTCCTCGAGGGCGATCGTGAGGACGACCTGGGGTACGAAGGACGCCGCACCCCTCACAAAGGACGATGTCGCGTGGACGCACGAGCTCGAACGGTCGCGGCGCTCGCCGTCGCCGCGATCCTGGTCGCCGGGTGCAGCCGTCCCGACGGCTGGGCGGAACCGCGCGTCGCACCCACCGGCGTCGGCGCCCTCGGGGCCGGGTTCCTCGACCCGTCGGCACCGCCGAGCCCGGAGGCCACGCTCGCCCCGGAACCCGGTTCCTGGTCCGACGTGCATCCCGCGCCGGGGTACCGGGTGGTCCTGCTCACAGCTGGCGACGACGCTCCCACGACGACGCTCGTCCGCTCGGTGCAGGACTGGGCCGACGAGGAGCGCGTCGCGCTCAAGGAGGTCGTCGTGGACGACGGCGACTACGTCGGAGGCATCACCTCGGCCATGTCGATGCACCCCGACCTGATCATCAGCGTGGGCGACGCCCTCGTCGACCCGCTCGCGGTCGTGACCGCCAACCACCTCGACGAGCAGTTCCTGGTGCTCGGGGCCGAGGTCGCGGAGCCGACGCACAACGTCACCGCGGTCGACTGGACGGGAGCGTCGTTCCGCGGCGAGGGCCTGGGCACGTCCTCGACCTACGACGCCGGCTCGTTCACCCCCGAACGCGGCGCGTCCGCCGTCCGCGCGGGGGCCGCGGCCGTGCTGACCGGAGTCAGCGGCGTCGTGCTCTGGATCGACTGAGTGGTCGGACGCCCCACGGACGACCGTCCCGCAGCGGACGGCAGTGGGCGCGCAGGGCGGTGACCCTGCAGACTGTCGGACGTGATGGAGCAGGTGCTGCCCTCCGACGTCGTCGTCGTCGAGCATCGCGGGAAACCCCTTCCCGCACCCCTGTTCCCCGAGGAGGAAGCCGCCGTCGCGCGTGCCGTCCCCGCCCGGCGCACCGAGTACGCCGCCGTCCGCGCATGTGCGCGGGTCGCTCTGACGCGCCTCGGACCAGGCCCGGTCGCCGTCCCGTCAGGGCGCGACCGCGCGCCGATCTGGCCCTCGGGCGTGGTCGGCAGCATGACCCACTGCGACGGTTACCGGGCGGCCGCCGTCGCGCACGGCGACTCGTGGGCCGGCATCGGGATCGACGCCGAGGTGCTCGAGCCGCTGCCTGCCGAGACGGTGTCGCTGATCATGAGCGACGCCGAGCGCGACGCACTGGCGGGCATCGATCCCGCGCTGTGCCCCGACCGGATGCTGTTCTCCGCGAAGGAGTCCGTCTACAAGGTGTGGTCGCCGATCATGCACTCGTGGCTCGGTTTCGAGCACGTGGACGTGCGGATCGACGACGGCACGTTCACCGCGCGGCTGCGCGTCAGCGGACTGGGCACCGACGTCCTGCACGGCCGGTGGGCCGTCGGAGACGCTCTGGTGGTCACCGCCGTCGCGATTCCCCGGGCGTGACCCCTCGAGCCCCGGACACCACGTCGCGGGTCACCAACGGTGCGCGACGTCCACGACGAGCCGCGACGACGTCCCGGGACCGTCGAGCGAGAACACCCGGAACGGAAGGCGTGCCCGCACCCCGAGCCCGACGGTGGTGTAGCCCTCGAACGTGCCGGCGTGCACGACCTGGCGGAACGTCCGGTACCCCGTGACGTTGCTGAGCTCGACCGGGTCGGCGGGCGTGTAGGTCTCGCCGGGGTCGTTCACCGTAATCTGCAGCCAGGCGCCCCCGCGCGTCGGCACGACGGCTCCCGAACCGTCCTGCGTCACCTCGGGTACGTAGCGCACGGTGTACCCGCCGACGTCCCCGGCCACGTCGATGACGAGCCGGTCGTAGCACGAGTGCTGCCCGGTGCGGACGGCGGTCACGGGCGCGTGCGAGAGACCCGGGGCCGACTTCTCGAGCGAGCCCCAGCGGATCGCGCAGGAGGGTCCCGCGCTCGCGGTCGGGGCTGACAGGAACAGGAGCGCGCCCACGAGGAGCCCGACCACCAGGAATGCCCGACGCATCTGCCGACTCCCTCGTCGCACCGACACCGCACGCTGCCTGACCGCTCAGGATATCGCCGTCTCGCCGGCACCGATCGGGTGAAGTGCGCCCGGGCGCCCGTTCAGGGCAGGTGGACGTGCTGGGGTCCGAGGGCGGCGATGCTCGTGGTGCCGAGCAGGGCCATGGTGCGCTGGATCTCGCGGGTCAGGATGTCGGCGGCGCGTTCGACGCCGCGTTCCCCGCCGGCCATCAGCCCGTACAGGTAGGCGCGTCCGATCATGGTCGCGTCCGCGCCCAGGGCCAGTGCGGCCACGATGTCGGCACCGGACATGATCCCGGTGTCGACCCAGACCTCCGCGTTGTCCCCGATCGCGTCCTTGACGTCCGGGACCAGGCGCAGCGGCACCGGGGCGCGGTCCAGCTGGCGCCCGCCGTGGTTGGACAGCACGATCGCGTCCGCCCCGGCCTGGACCACGCGGCGGGCATCGGCCACGGTCTGGATTCCCTTGATGATCAGCGGCCCGTCCCAGGACGCCCGGATCCACTCCAGGTCCGCGATCGTCATGGTGGGGTCGAACAACCGGTCCAGCAGGTCCGCGACGGTGCCGGACCACTCGGTCAGGGAGGCGAACGTCAACGTCTCGGTGGTCAGCAGGTTGACCCACCACGCGGGGTGGGTCGCCGCGTCCAGCACGGTCTTGACCGTCAGCGCCGGGGGGATGGAGAACCCGTTGCGGGCGTCACGCAGCCGGGCGCCGGCCACCGGGACGTCCACGGTGAGCACGAGCGCCTCGAACCCGGCCGCCTTGGCCCGGGCCATCAGGTCCTCCCCGGCGGAGCGGTCACGCCACACGTACAGCTGGAACCACGTGCGGGCCTGGGGTCCGGCCGCGGCGACGTCCTCGATCGAGGTGGTGCCCATCGTGGACAGCGCGTACGGGATGCCGCGCCGTTGTGCGACCCGGACCACGGCACGTTCGCCCTCGTGGTGCATGAGGCGGGTGAACCCGGTCGGGGCGAACGCGAACGGCACGGCGGCCGGCGCGCCGAGCATGCTGGTCGTGGTGTCGATCGCGGACACGTCCTGCAGGATCGAGGGCCGCAGCTCCAGGTTGCGGAACAGGGCGCGTGCCCGACGCAGGCTGATCTCGGCCTCGGCGGCACCGTCTGTGTAGTCGAAGACCGAGCGCGGGGTCCGCCGCTTGGCCACCTGTCGCAGGTCAGCGATCGTCAACGCGTCGCGCAACCGCCGGTCGGTGCGATCCCACACGATCGGCTTGGGACGCATCAACGGCGCAAGCTCCGACCACCGCGGCACCTGACGAGCCGTCACCGGGACCTCCACACGCTCTCTGGTGCGGGCACCGTCGCCCGCGGGTGTCGACTGTAACGTTTCATTCCGGATGCGGGTAGTCGGCTCACCCCGCGACGACGGAAGGATCCGACGAGGTGCGCACCACCAGCTCGGGCTGGAACTGGATCTGCTGGTGCACGTAGTCGCTCCCCTCCGTCCGGTGACGGAGGAGGAGGTCGGCGGCTGTGAAGCCGAGCTTGTGCGTCGGCTGGCGCACCGAGGTCAGCGGCACCATGAGCGCGGGAGCGAAGTCGACGTCGTCGTAGCCGACGACCGCCATGTCGCGCGGGATCGAGACGCCCGCCCGCCGGAGCGCACGCAACGCGCCCAGCGCCGTGAAGTCGTTGACGCAGAACGTCGCGGTGATCGGCGCGCCGTCGGACCCGCGCGACATCAGCCGCTCCGCCCCGAGCGCTCCGCCCTCGGCGTTCAGGGTCGGGATCGTCAGCTCGACCAGCGCCTCACCCGGGTCCAGGCCGGCCGCGGCCAGTGCCGCCAGAACACCTTCTCGCCGGTCGGCGCACTGCCGGATGCCGAGCGGGCCGTTGAGGAACGCGATCCGCGTGTGCCCCATGGCGACCAGGTGCTCGACCGCGAGCGCACCACCCCGGACGTCGTCGACCGCGACCGACGACAGCCCGTCCAGCGGGGACGTCGCGTCGAGCAGGACCGTGTCGATTCCGCGCTCGCGCACCACCAGGAGCGTCTCCAGCGAGGCCGCGGACGACGGCGTCACCATCACGCCCTGCACACCGTGCTCCTCGAAGAGGCGCAGGTACCGCGCCTCGCGCTCGGGCTTCTCGTCGGACGAGCTGAGCATCAGCGTGTACTCGTCGAGCGCCAGACGGTCCTCGATCCCGCGCGCCACGGCGGTGAAGAACGGGTTCGCGATGTCCAGGAGCACCACGCCGATGCTCTGCAGGGTGCCTGCGCGCAGCTGTCGGGCCGACGCGTTCCGGACGAACTGGAGCTCCTCGATCGCCGCGAGCACCCGGTCGCGGGTCGCGCTCGCCACGTGGTCCGGCCTGTTGAGGACGTTGGAGACGGTGCCCACCGAGACCTGGGCCAGCCTGGCGACGTCGACGACCGACGCGCGCCGTGGCGCACGTCCCTGGGTACCTGTCGCCATCGCTCGACCCTTCGTTGAACCGTCGGCCCTGATGCTAGCGGCTCGAATATAACGATTCAGGCAGGAACTCGCCGCGCCCTTGCACACGCCGCGACGGCGCGGCTATGGTCCCTTCGTTGAATCGATTCATGCCTCAAGGAAGAGGAACATCGATGTTCCGTACCACCCCTCATCTCCCCGCATCGCAGGGCGCTGCATGAGCGCCGCCGGCGCCGGGGTCACCGCGCCGATGCTCGAGGTCCACGACCTGGCCAAGCACTTCGGACCGGTCATCGCCCTCAGCCACGGCGAGCTCGAGGTGCGTGCCGGCGAGATCCACGCCCTGATCGGTGAGAACGGCGCGGGCAAGTCCACGCTCGTCAAGATCCTCGCCGGCGTGTACCAGCCGACCTCGGGCACGCTGCTGCTCGGTGGGCAGCCGTTCGCGCCGCGCACCCCCGCCGAGGCCCGAGACGCGGGTGTCGCCGTGATCTACCAGGAGCCGACGCTCTTCCCGGACCTGTCCGTCGCGGAGAACGTGTTCATGGGCCGCATGCCGAAGGCGGGAGCGTTCGTCTCCCGGCGTGAGATGCGCCGACGGACCAGTGAGCTCCTGGCGCTGCTGGGCGTCGAGATCGACCCCGACCGTCCGGCGCTCGGCATGTCCATCGCCGACCAGCAGCTGGTCGAGATCGCGAAGGCGGTCTCGCTCGACGCCCGAGTGCTCGTCATGGACGAGCCCACCGCGGCTCTGAGCGGGGTCGAGGTCGAACGCCTCTTCGCGGTCGCCCGCCAGCTGCGCGACCGCGGCGCGGCCGTCGTCTTCATCTCCCACCGGTTCGACGAGATCTTCTCGCTGTGCGACCGCATCACCGTCATGCGCGACGGCGCCCACGTCGCGACGGAGAACGTCGCCGACACGACGCCGCCCGAGGTGGTCCGCCAGATGGTCGGCCGCTCGGTCGACACCCTCTTCCCCCGAACCGAGCGGACCCCTGGCGAGACGGTCCTGTCCGTGCGCGGTCTGTCCCGTGCCGGCGTGTTCGCCGACATCGACCTCGACGTGCGAGCGGGCGAGATCCTCGGAGTCGCCGGGCTGGTCGGCTCGGGACGCAGCGAGGTGGTCCGCGCCGTGTTCGGCATCGACCGCTACGACTCCGGCACCGTGACGATGCAAGGCGCCGCCCTGCCGGCGGCCGACCCGGAAGGCGCCATGCGCCGCGGGCTGGCCCTCGTGCCCGAGGACCGCCGCAAGCAGGGCCTGCACGTGGACCTGTCCGTCGCCCGCAACATCGCACTCACCCTGCGCTGGCAGATCGGCCGCCTGGGCCTCATCTCGCCCGGCGCCGAGTACCGAGAGGCCGAGACCTGGGCCGCGGCCCTGCAGGTCAAGGCGCGCGACCTCGACACGGTCGCGGGCACGCTCTCCGGGGGGAACCAGCAGAAGGTCGTGCTGGCCAAGTGGCTGTCCACGAAGCCGACCGTCCTCATCATCGACGAGCCCACCCGTGGCATCGACGTCGGGACGAAGGCGGAGGTGCACCGGCTCCTCGACGAGCTGGCCGGGCAGGGCGTGGCGATCATCATGATCTCCTCGGAGCTGCCCGAGGTGCTCGGCATGAGCGACCGCGTGCTCGTCATGCACGAGGGCCGGGTCACCGCCGTGCTCGACCGCGCCGACGCCGACGCCGAGACCGTGATGGCCGCGGCGACGGGGGTGGCCGCATGAGCGTCGGACAGCTCCTGCGCCGCCGCGAGACCAGCATCCTGATCGCGATCATCGTGCTGGTCGTCGTCGCGACCTCCAAGAACAACGGCTTCACGTTCAGCAACGACGGGTTCCGCGACCTGATGCTCGCGCCGGCGCTGCTCGTGCTCCTGGCCGTCGGTCAGAGCATCGTCATCATCACGCGCAACGTCGACCTGTCGGTCAGCAGCGTGCTCGGCATCGTCGCCTTCGCCACCGGCAAGTGGTTCATCGGCGTCCCCGACATCCCGATCATCGTGGTGATCCTGCTCGGCGTGCTGTTCGGTGCCCTGCTCGGCGCGATCAACGGCCTGCTGGTCACGATCGTCTCGGTCCCGTCGCTCGTCATCACGCTCGGCACGCTCTACATCATCCGTGGCATCACCGTGACCTGGGCCGGGAGCGAACGCATCAACGCGTCCGAGATGCCCAAGCCGTTCCTCGCCCTGGGAACCGCCAAGGTCGGCCCGGTACCGCTGCTCGCGCTCATCGCGCTCGCCGTCGTCGTGGTCGCCGCCGTGTACATGGGCTTCGCCCGGGGCGGTCGCGAGCTGTACGCGATCGGCTCCGAGCCCGAGGCCGCGCGGCTCTGCGGGCTGCCCGTGGCGCGCCGCACGTTCTTCGCGTTCGTCCTGTCCGGCACGCTCGCCGGCCTCGCGGGCGTCCTGTTCGCGGCGCGGTACGCGACGGTGGCGTCCAACGCGGGAACCGGTCTGGAGCTCCAGGCCGTCGCCGCGGCGGTCATCGGCGGCGTCGCCATCTTCGGCGGCAGCGGCACGGTCGCGGGAGCAGCCCTCGGGGCCGTCCTGCTCGCCACCATCGACCGCGCGCTGCCGATCCTCGGCATCCCCGACTTCTGGCAGCAGGCCGTCGTCGGCGCCCTGATCATCGGCGCGATCGTCCTCGACCGCGTGCTCGCCCAGCGCAACGCTCGCCGCCTCACGTCGACGAGCGTCCGAGACCACGTCCAACCGCCGCCCGCACTCACCGTGGGAGGTGCCCGATGAGCCAGACACTCACACCCGCACGCACGGTCCCGCTCACCCCCAGTCCGGCAACCCGGTGGCGGCGGACGCTGCTGGGCCGCGACTCCGCGGTCGTCGGGCTGCTCATCGTCGTCGTGATCGCCGCCTCGGTGCTCGTCCCCGGGTTCGCCAGCACCACCACCTGGTACTACCTGCTGCTCGACGTCTTCCCGATCCTGCTGATCGCGCTGCCCATGACGCTCGTGATCATCTCCGCGGAGATCGACCTGTCCGTCGCCAGCATGCTCGGCCTGAGCAGCGTGATCGTCGGGTCGCTGTTCGAGGCCGGCTGGCCGCTGCCCGCGGCGGCGGCGGTCGCGCTCGTCGTGGGCGCCGTCGGCGGCTGGTTCAACGGCTTCCTGATCACCCGGGTCGGCCTCCCGTCGCTCGCGGTCACCATCGGTACGCTCGCGCTCTTCCGTGGCATCGCGGTCGGCATCCTGGGCACCCGGGCGGTCACCGGCTTCCCGGACTGGGCGCAGAACCTCGTGACCAGCAGGATCGGGCCGATCCCGTCGGTGATCTTCCTGTTCCTCGTCCTCGCCGCGATCTTCTGGATCACGCTGCACGCCACGGCGGTCGGACGCGTCACCTACGCCGCCGGCCTCAACGCCGAGGCGGCCCAGTTCGCCGGGGCGCGCGTCGGGAGGCTCAAGCTCGGGCTGTTCGTCGCCACCGGAGTCATGTCCGCGCTCGCCGGCGTGTACTGGACGCTGCGCTACGGCACGGCACGCGGCGACAACGCGGTGGGCCTCGAGCTGTCCGTCGTGGCCGCCGTCCTGGTCGGCGGCGTCTCGATCTTCGGAGGACGGGGCGGCATCGTCGGCGTCATCGCCGGCGTCCTGGTGATCGGAGCCCTGCGCAGCGCCCTGCGCCTCGCCGACGTCTCGTCCGACGTCATCAACGTCATCACCGGCTTCCTGCTCATCGCGACCGTGATCGCCCCCGGCCTGTGGGCCCGGTTCGGCGAACGCCTCCGACGCAGGACCACCTGATCCAGCACCACCTCCGTGCTTTTCCCATCCCGCACAGAACCAGAAGGGAATTCCATAATGATGTGGATCTCACGTCGCAAGGCCGGTCGAGCGTCGGCCGCGGCACGCGTCGCCGTCGCCGCAGCCACGGTCGCCATCCTGGCCGCAGCCTGCAGCTCCGGCGCCCCGGGCTCGGAGGACTCGGCCGACGGCGACTCGTCGGCAGCGGCCGGGGGCGGGGGTGACGTGTCGATCACGTTCCTGCCGAAGAACCTGGGCAACCCGTACTTCGACACCTCCAGCAAGGGCGGCAAGGCGGCGGTCGAGGAGATCGGCGGCGAGTTCAAGGAGGTCGGCCCGACCGAGGCCACGCCCGACGCGCAGGTGAGCTTCATCAACACGCTCACGCAGCAGAAGGTCAGCGCGATCGTCCTGTCCGCCAACGACCCGTCGGCCCTGTGCAGCTCCCTCGACGAGGCGAAGGCGGCCGGCATCAAGGTCGTCACGTTCGACTCGGACGTCGACGCCGAGTGCCGCGACCTGTTCGTCAACCAGGCCACGGCCGAGGGCATCGCCAAGGCACAGGTGGACCTGATCTCCGAGCAGATCGGTGACGCCGGCGAGATCGCCGTGCTGTCGGCCACCGCCAACGCGACGAACCAGAACGCCTGGATCGACATGATGAAGACCGACCTGGCGGCGAACCACCCCAACATCACCCTCGTGGACGTCGTCTACGGCGACGACGACGACCAGACCTCGTTCGACAAGACCGCGGCGCTGCTGCAGTCCCACCCGGACCTCAAGGGCATCGTCTCCCCCACGACGGTCGGTATCGCCGCGGCCGCGCGCTACCTGCAGACGTCCGACTTCAAGGGCAAGGTCAAGCTGACCGGGCTCGGCACGCCGAACGACATGCGCGACTACGTCAAGGACGGCACCGTCGACGCCTTCGCCCTGTGGAACCCGGAGGACCTCGGGTACCTGTCCGCGTTCGCCGCCAACGCGCTCGTCGACGGGACGATCACCGGCAAGGAGGGCGACACCTTCACGGCCGGAAAGCTCGGTGAGTACACGGTCGGTCCCGACGCGACGGTCCTGCTCGGCGAGCCGTACGTGTTCAACGCCGACAACATCGACGACTTCGACTTCTGACGTCGCGACCCGGTGCCGGCCGCGACGCGGCCGGCACCGGGGATCCCACTCCCCGGAGCACCCATGACCCGCGTCTGCTTCATCTCCCGTGTGCGCGACGACCGCCTCGACGAGTACCGCGCACGGCACGCAGCCGTGTGGCCGGAGATGCTCGAGGCGCTGCGCGACTGCGGGTGGTCCCGCTACACGCTGCACCTGGGCACCGACGGGCTTCTCGTCGGGTTCCTGGAGACAGCCGACTTTCCCGCCGCTCGGGCCGCCATGGCCGCGACGCAGGTCAACGCACGTTGGCAGGCCGAGATGGCGCAGTTCTTCCTCACGCCGGGCAACCCCGACGAGGGCTTCGCGGTCCTCGACGAGGTGTTCGACCTCGACGCACAGCTACGGGCGGCCGGGCTGCCCACCGCCGGAGCACAGGAGCCACAGGCATGACGATCGACCCACACGCCGCCCTCGCGGCCCTCGCCCAGCAGACGATCGAGCTGCCCTCCTGGGCCTTCGGGAACTCCGGGACCCGGTTCAAGGTGTTCGCGCAGGCGGGCGTCCCTCGTGACCCCTACGAGAAGCTCGCCGACGCCGCCCAGGTGCACCGGTTCACGGGCGTGACCCCTCGGGTCTCGTTGCACATCCCCTGGGACCTCGTCGACGACTACGACCGGCTGGCCGCGCACGCCGCAGGCCTCGGGCTGCAGATCGGCGCGATCAACTCCAACCTGTTCCAGGACGACGACTACATGCTGGGCTCGCTGACGCACCCAGACGCCCGGGTGCGCGCCAAGGCCGTCGCCCATCACGTCCAGTGCATCGACGTCATGCGGGCCACGGGGTCCACAGACCTGAAGATCTGGCTGCCCGACGGCCTGAACTACCCCGGTCAGGACTCGCTGCGTGCCCGCCAGGACCGCCTCGCCGAGTCGCTCGCGCAGGTCTATGCGGCCCTCGACCCGGACCACCGGCTGATCCTCGAGTACAAGTTCTTCGAGCCGGCGTTCTACGCCATGGACATCCCTGACTGGGGCACGTCGCTGTTGCACTGCCTTGCGCTCGGCGAGCAGGCGTTCGTGGTGCTGGACACCGGCCACCACGCTCCGGGTACCAACATCGAGTTCATCGTCGCGCAGCTCCTGCGGGCCGGACGCCTCGGGGCCTTCGACTTCAACTCGCGCTTCTACGCGGACGACGACCTGATGGTCGGCGCCGCGGACCCGTTCCAGCTGTTCCGCATCCTGCACGAGATCGTCGGGTCCGGTGCCCTGTCCCCCGACTCCGGCGTGAACTTCATGCTCGACCAGTGCCACAACATCGAGCCCAAGATCCCCGGGCAGATCCGGTCGGTGATGAACGTCCAGGAGGCCACCGCCAAGGCTCTGCTCGTCGACGGCGACGCCCTTCTCGCAGCACAGCTGGCGGGCGACGTGCTCGGCGCGAACGCCGTCCTCATGGACGCGTACAACACCGACGTGCGCCCGCTGCTGTCCGACCTTCGCACGTCCCAGGGGCTCGACCCCGACCCGATGAGCGCCTACCGCGCGTCCGGGTACGCCGACACGATCGTGGCCGAGCGCGTCGGTGGCGCGCAGGCCGGATGGGGAGCCTGACCAGATGAGCACGCAGCCGACTCCGGCCGAGGAACTCGTCGCCCGTTCCAACCGTCTCGGTGCGGATCCGCGCACCACGAACTACGCGGGCGGCAACACGTCCGCCAAGGGCACCGCGACCGACCCTGTGACCGGCCTGGACGTGGACCTGCTGTGGGTGAAGGGCTCGGGTGGTGACCTGGGCACGCTGACCGAGAAGAACCTCGCGGTCCTGCGTCTGGACCGGGTGCGTGCCCTGCAGGACGTGTACCCGGGGGTCGAGCGCGAGGACGAGATGGTCGCGGCGTTCGACTACTGCCTGCACGGCAAGGGTGGTGCGGCGCCGTCGATCGACACCGCGATGCACGCCCTGGTCGACGCCGCCCACGTGGACCACCTGCATCCCGACGCAGGCATCGCGTTGGCCACGGCCGCCGACGGTGAGTCGCTGACCGAGGAGATCTTCGGCGATGTGGTGGTGTGGGTGCCGTGGCGTCGGCCGGGTTTCCAGCTCGGGCTGGACATCGCGGCGATCAAGGAGGCGAACCCGCAGGCGATCGGCTGCATCCTGGGCGGGCACGGCATCACCGCGTGGGGTGCGACGTCCGACGAGGCCGAGGAGCGCTCGCTGCGGATGATCCGGACCGTCGAGGCGTTCATCGCGTCACGCTCGACGGGTGAGCACCCGTTCGGTGCGGTCGTCGCGCCGGCGTTGCCCGACGACGAACGCCGCGCTCGCGCCGCTGCTCTGGCACCGGTGGTCCGCGGACTGGCATCGATGGACCGGCCGCAGGTCGGGCACTTCACCGACTCCGAGGTGGTGCTCGACTTCGTCGGGCGGGAAGCCCTGGCGCGGCTGGCTGCGCTGGGCACGTCCTGCCCGGACCACTTCCTGCGCACCAAGGTCTCCCCGCTGGTGGTCGACCTGCCCGGGGACGCACCGCTGGAGGACGTGGTCGCGCGCCTGCAGGAGCGGCACGCCACCTACCGGGCCGACTACCAGGCCTACTACGACCGGCACGCCACCCCGGACAGCCCGGCGATCCGCGGCGCCGACCCGGCGATCGTGCTCGTGCCGGGCGTGGGGATGTTCTCCTTCGGCAAGGACAAGCAGACCGCCCGGGTCGCCGGGGAGTTCTACGTCAACGCGATCAACGTGATGCGCGGCGCAGAGACCATCTCCTCGTACGCCCCGATCGAGGAGTCCGAGAAGTTCCGCATCGAGTACTGGGCGCTCGAGGAGGCCAAGCTCGCGCGGATGCCCCGGCCCAAGCCGCTGGCCACCAGGGTCGCGGTGGTCACGGGTGCCGGCTCGGGCATCGGACGCGCGATCGCCGAGCGGCTCGCGGCCGAGGGTGCCTGCGTCGTGGTCGCGGACGTCAACCTCGAAGGTGCGCAGGAGGTCGCTGCGGCTCTCGGCGGCCCGGACGTCGCCGTAGCCGTGCACGCGGACGTCACCTCCGAAGACGCGATCAGCGCCCTGATCGACGAGGCGTGCCTGGCGTTCGGCGGCGTCGACCTCGTGGTGAACAACGCGGGGCTGTCGATCTCCAAGCCGCTGCTGGACACCAGCGTCAAGGACTGGGACCTGCAGCACGACGTCATGGCCCGCGGCTCGTTCCTGGTGGCCCGCGAGGCCGCCAGGGCGATGATCGCGCAGAAGCTGGGCGGCGACATCGTCTACATCGCGTCCAAGAACTCCCTGTTCGCGGGCCCGAACAACATCGCCTACTCCGCCACGAAGGCTGACCAGGCGCACCAGGTCCGCCTCCTGGCCGCCGAGCTCGGCGAGCACGGCATCCGCGTCAACGGGGTCAACCCCGACGGCGTCGTGCGCGGCTCGGGGATCTTCGCCGGCGGGTGGGGTGCTCAGCGCGCCGCCGTGTACGGCGTCCCCGAGACCGAGCTCGGCGCCTACTACGCCCAGCGGACGCTCCTGAAGAAGGAAGTCCTCCCGGAGCACGTGGCCGCCGCGGTCTTCGCGCTCACCGGGCCCGACCTCGTCCAGACCACCGGCCTGCACGTGCCCGTCGACTCGGGCGTCGCCGCTGCGTTCCTGCGCTGATGGGCGGGTTCGCCGCCGTGGACCTCGGTGCGTCGAGCGGCCGGGTCATGCTCGGTCGCGTCGACCGCGGACGCGTCGTCCTCGACGAGGTCGCCCGGTTCCCCAACGGCGCGGTCGAGCTGCCCGGCGTCAGCGGTCTGCGCTGGGACCTCCCCCGGCTGTGGCGGGGCATCCTCGACGGCCTGCGTGCCGCGGCCGTCGAGCACGGTCCGCTCGAGGGCATCGGCATCGACTCCTGGGCGGTCGACTACGGCCTGGTCGACCGCCACGGCGACCTCGTGTCCGCGCCCGTCCACTACCGGGACCACCGCACGGACGGTGTCCCGGACCGGGTCTTCGCGCAGGTCCCCGCGGCCGAGCTGTACGCGCGCACAGGCCTGCAGACGCAACAGTTCAACACGGTCTTCCAGCTCGTCGCCGCGCAGGGCACCACCGACCTCGCGGCCGCGGACAGGATGCTGCTCGTCCCCGACCTCCTCGGCGCCCGGCTCACGGGTGTCCAGGGCGCCGAGATCACGAATGCGTCGACCACGGGGCTGCTCGACGCGCGGACCCGTGAGTGGGCGCTCGACGTCGCCGCGCGACTCGGTGTCGACACCTCCCTCCTGCCCCCTCTGCGCGAGCCGGGCACCCTCCTGGGCACCGTCCGTGCGGACCTGGGTCTGGGCGCCGACGTTCCCGTGTGGACGGTCGGCTCGCACGACACCGCGTCCGCCATCGTGGCCGTACCGGCGTCCGCGCCGGACTTCGCCTACATCTCGTGCGGCACCTGGTCGCTGGTCGGGCTCGAGCTTGATGCGCCTGTGCTCACGGAGGCGAGCCGCGAGGCCAACTTCACCAACGAGGCAGGCGTCGACGGCACCGTCCGGTACCTGCGCAACGTCATGGGTCTGTGGGTGCTGCAGGAGTCGATGCGCACCTGGCGCGAGGTCGACGGTGACGACGTCGACCTGCCTCACCTGCTCGCTCTGGCGGCCGACGTCCCTGCGCTGAGGACGGTGGTCGACATCGATGCCGGCGAGTTCCTGCACCCCGGCGACATGCCCGCTCGGCTCTCGCAGGCCGCACGCGCGACCGGCCAGCCCGTCCCGTCGTCACGAGCCGAGGTCGTCCGCTGCATCCTCGACTCGCTCGCGGTCGCGTACCGCCGCGCGGTCCGCACGGCTGCCGAGCTGGCCGGCCGCGACGTGCGGACCATCCACCTCGTGGGTGGTGGGGCCCGGAACGCGCTGCTCTGCCAGCTCACCGCCGACGCGACGGGCCTGCCGGTGGTGGCCGGCCCTGTCGAGGCAGCCGCGTTGGGGAACGTCCTGATCCAGGCGCGCGCCGCGGGCGTCCTCGACGGCGACCTGCTCGCCCTGCGCACCATCGCCGCCCGTAGCGCCGAGACGGTGACCTACCTGCCGGCCGCGGCCGGCAGCGACGCGCCGTGGGCCGCGGCTGAGCGTCGGCTGACGGCACGGGACTGATCGCTGGCTCCCGGCGGCATCTCGGCCCGTCGGCAGGCGGACCATGCAGCCGACGTGGCACTCTCGGGGTGTCCGGTGCCAACTGCACGGGAGGGCACGGCCATGGATGTGCACCTGATCACGGCAGAGGGCGTCCGCGACTGTGACCCGGGCGAGCTGACGGCGCTGCTCGCGGCCAAGCACGGCATCGTCTGGGTCGACATCCCCGAATGGGACGCGAGGACCGGCGAGATCCTGTCGAGCGTCTTCGGGCTGCACCCGCTCGCGCAGCACGACATGGAGGTCCGCAACCGGCTGCCCAAGCTGCACGCCTACCCGGACTCGCTGCTGCTCGTCCTGCACGCCCCGGAGCGCGGTGCCGGAGGGCACGTCCACCACGTCGAGCTCGACCGCGTCATCGGCCCTCGGTACCTCATCACGGTGCACGGCCCGGTCAACCCGGCGGTCGGCCGGGAGGTCATGCTCCGGGACACCGACGAGGTCCTCGCGCGCATCCGGTCGGGCCGGCTGCAGCCGCGCACGGCCTTCGACATCTCGCACGCGATCGTCTCGACCCTGACCCGGCGCATGGAGCGCTTCGTCGAGGAGCTGACCACGGACGTGTGGGAGCTCGAGCGGCGGGTCACGGAAGGCGGGTACGACGACCCGGAGAAGTTTCTGGACGAGATGTTCCGCACCCGGCACGGACTGCTGGCCGTCCGCACCATCGCCGCGCAGACGGCCCAGATCTACCGACGCGTCTCCGGGATCTCGCGCGCGGTCCCTGAGGAGAGCCGGCACCTCGTCGTCGACCTGGTGGACCAGTTCGACCGCATCGCCGCGCTGGCCGGCGAGGAGAAGGACTACCTGCAGGGCGTGATCGAGTTCTACCGGGCACGCACGGAGACCAAGATGACCATCGCCGCCGAACGGCTCGCCGTCATCGCGGTGGTCACCCTGCCGATCACGGCCCTCGCCTCCGTGCTCGGCATGAACCTCATCGTCAACGACCGCACGACGCCGGTCCCCCTGTCGGTTGCTCTCGGCATCATGCTCACGATGTCGGCAGGGCTCCTCTACTGGGCCAAGCGCCAGGGCTGGTGGTGACCGGCCGCCGTCAGGGGACGACGTCCAGGCGCTCGGCCAGGAGCCGGGCGATCGGCCACGCTCCGTCGGACGTCGTCCCGACGACCGTGAAGGTGAGCTGCTCGGCCGGGGCGTGCAGGCTGCGGAACGAGACGCCGGCGTCGTACCCCTCGAGGAGGTAGATGTCGCGGTCCTTGTGCAGCCAGAAGCCGAGGCCGTACCGCCGCCCCTCCTCGATGTCCTCGCTGCGCGGACGGGTCATGAGGGCGACCGACGACGGCGAGACGATCACCCCGGCGAACAGCGCGGCCCAGAACCGGTGCATGTCGGCTGTCGTGGTGTAGAGCCCGCCGTCGCCGTTTCCTACGACGGGCAGGTGGAAGACGTTCGTCCGGCCGTTCGCGACGTATCCCAGCGCGGCGCGCCCGGGCAGGTCGTCGGACCTCAGGTAGTCCGTGTCGACCATGCCTGCGGGCCGGCAGACCCGGTCACGGACGAGATCGTGGAAGTCGACGCCGCTCGCGCGCTCGGCGAGCAGCGCCAGCACCATGTAGCCGCCGTTGCAGTACTCGAAGCGCTCGCCGGCCGGGAACCTCGTCGCAAAGCCGTCCAGGACCGCGAGGAACTGCTCCGTGGTCGCCAGGTCCTGCACGGGGACGGACAGGGCGTAGTCGTCGATGTCGGACTCGACGCTCTCGTCGAGGTAGTCACCGATCCCGGAGCGGTGCGCGAGCAGGTGCTCGACCGTGACGTCGTCGGCGACGAGCGGCAGGTCCTCACCCAGCAGCGAGCGCGCGGTCGTGCCGAGCGTCAGCGTGCCGTCCTCGACGAGGCTCATGACGGCCAGCGCCGTCATGCCCTTGCAGCCGCTGGCCATGGCGACCTGGGAGTCGACGGTCATGGGGATCCGGTGCCTGCGGTCGGCCAGCCCGTAGGCCGCGTGGAGCACCGCGGTGCCTCCGCGCTCGACGCGGACCACCCCGGAGAACTCGTCGGCGAGCGACGCGACCTCCTGTGCCAGGTCCATGCCGCCACCGTAGGACGACTGCCGTCGAGCGCACGACGGGTTTACCGGAGCGGAGTCGGCCGCACTGGCGCCGTGGACCAGAGCTGGGTCCCCCGCCACGACGACGGGTGAGCAGTACTCGGGGCGTGCGCGCAGCTGCGTCCGTCCGGGGGTCCCCTCGGCGCCGCACGGCCTGCGCACAGCGCGCTGACCTGCACCTTCACCCGGTGCTGTCCGCGGGCTGGACGCGGGGCCCCGCGAGCCTCACACTTGCGCTCGCCCCTCTAGATGGTCCAGCCGCCGATGGCTGGGAAAGGACCCGCGGCCGTGCTGCGCACCGTGACTTCTCACCTCTCTCTCGACGTGCGCGCCCCGCTCGAGATCGAGCTCCTCGTGGCCGTCGCCGATGGCGCCTACGACCGTTCCGAGCTCCTCACCGTCCGTCATGAGGACGGCCCTCTGGACGTCACCGAGGTCAAGCTCGCGCACGGCGCGCGCATGCACCGGGTGCTCGCGCCGAAGGGCCGCGTGGTCGTCGACTACCACGCCAGCGTCTCCGGCCAGGCGGATCTGCCGGCCATCGACGACGTCGACATCGTCGAGTACCGCCGACCCTCGCGCTACGCCGACTCGGACCGCCTGCTGGCCTTCGCGCGGGACCAGTTCCGCGACCTCGAGGGCGAGGCCCTGCTCGATGCCGTCGTCGCCTGGGTCACCGGCCACGTCACGTACCTGTCCGGCTCGAGCCTCCCCACCGACGGTGCGACCGACACCCTGCTGAAGCGGCGCGGCGTGTGCCGCGACTTCGCTCACCTCGTCGTCGCCCTGCTCCGTGCCCGGGACGTCCCGGCCCGACTGACGTCCGTCTACGCGCCGGGTCTCAAGCCGATGGACTTCCACGCCGTCGCCGAGGCCTACATCGAGGGCGCCTGGCACGTGGTCGACGCGACGGGGATGGCGCCGCGGGAGTCCCTCGTGCGCATCGCCACCGGGCGCGATGCCACGGACACCGCGTTCATCTCCTGGTACGGCGGGGCGCTGTACGTCAAGGCGATGACCGTGACCGCGACGATCCACGGAGGCCCAGGACCCGACGCAGGCACGGGCCTGGTCGCACTGCGCTGACGGGCTACGCGCTCTCGCGCAGGTTCCGGCGTCGGCCCTCGACCTCGACGAGCTCCGCGTACGCGGCACGGTAGGCGACCGGGTCCTCTTCGGCGTCCATGCGCTGCAGCCGCCCGCGGAGCTCGGCGATGTGGCGCGTGAACCCCATCTCGACCAGGCTGCGGACGACGCCCTTGACGTAGCCGTCCAGCGACTGGGGCCGGTCCTCGGGCAGCGGAGCGACCGCGAGCTCGGTGACCAGCGGCCGCAGGTTCTCCCCTGCCTCCTCGATCACGGCCCCGACCCATGCGGTCGCGTTCCCGAGCGTCCGGGCGACGACGAGGCCGCCCGCGGCCCGGACCGCCTCGTGCACCGCGCGGTACGCAGGTGCGCCGAACGCGTCGGCAGGCAGGTCGTCGAACTCCTCGGGCACGAGGGACGGCTGCTGCAGGACGACCTCGAGCGCGGTCCGCTCGATCTGTGCGACGGGGTCCCGACGGTCCGGCTGCGGCATACGCGCCTGCTGGGGCACGGGGCGCTCGTCGCGCAGTGCGGGACGCTCGTCCCGGACGGGTCGAGGGTCCGCGCCGCGGGACGGCTGCCTGCTGGTCGCACCCTGCACCGCGCGACGCACCGACTCCTCGTCGTCGATGCCCAGCCACCCGGTCAGCATGCGCGTGTACTCAGGCCGAAGCCCGGTGTCCCGGATCCCCGCAACGACCGGTGCGGCAGCACGCAGGGCCCCGATCCGTCCCTCGGCCGTCCGCAGGTCGAACGTCTCCAGCGTGCTCTTGATGACGAACTCGTACAGCGGCGTGCGGCCCGCGACCAGCGCGCGCACCGCGTCGGGACCCTTGGCCTGACGCAGCTCGCAGGGGTCCATGCCGGACCTCTCGACGGCCACGAACGTCTGCGCGGTGAAGGTCTGGTCCTCGCCGAACGCGCGCAAGGCGGCCTTCTGACCCGCGGCGTCCCCGTCGAACGTGAAGATGATCTCCCCGCCCACCGACGCGCCGGACGCGAGCTGGACTCCCCCGGTCGAGCCGGAGTCGCCCACCAGCCGGCGCACGATCCGTGCGTGGTCGGACCCGAACGCGGTGCCGCAGGTGGCCACCGCCGTTCCCACCCCGGACAGGTGCATCGCCATGACGTCGGTGTAGCCCTCGACGACGACCACACGCTTGTCCCTCTGCATGTCGCGCTTGGCCAGGTCGATGCCGTACAGCACGTGGGACTTCTTGTAGAGCGCGGTCTCCGGGGTGTTCAGGTACTTGGGGCCCTGGTCCTCCTCGAACAGCCGGCGCGCGCCGAACCCGACGGTCTCCCCCGTGACCTCACGGATCGGCCAGACGAGCCGCCCGCGGAACCGGTCGTAGACGCCGCGCTGCCCCTGGCTGACCAGCCCGGACGCGGTGAGCTCCGCCTCGGTGAACCCGCGCCCGCGCAGGTGCCGCATGAGCGAGTCCCACCCCTGCGGCGCGAAGCCCACCCCGAAGTCGGCGGCGGCGGTGCGGTCGAACCCGCGCTCCGACAGGAACGCCCGACCGGCGGCCGCGGCGGGTGTGCTGAGCTGCTCGCGGTAGAACTCCTCGGCGACCTTGTGGGCCTCGATGAGCCGGCGGCGCTTGCCGGGCTCCTCGCCGGGCCGGGGTGCGCCGCCCTCCTCGTACCGCAGCTGGATGCCGACCTTGCCGGCCAGGTACTCGACCGCCTCGGTGAACCCCAGACCGTCGACCTTCTGCACGAAGTCGAGGACGTCACCGCCTTCGCCGCACCCGAAGCAGTGGTAGCGGCCCACCTGCGGGCGGACGTGGAAGGACGGTGAGCGTTCGTCGTGGAACGGGCACAGGCCTTTGAGCGAGCCGACGCCCGCGGACTTCAGCGTGACGTGCTGCCCGACGATCTCGTCGATGTGGGCACGCTCGCGGACCGCCTCCACGTCCTCCCGCCGGATGCGTCCTGCCACGCGCAGAGTCTAGGCGTGGATGGGCGGGTTCCCGAGCGTGCTCAGCGCAGACGCCACGATGTCGGCCGGCGGCCGCATGGCGTCGATCTCGATGCCGGTCTCGTCGGCCTCGAGCGGCTCCAGGGTCGCGAGCTGCGTGTCGAGCAGCGCGACCGGCATGAAGTGGCCCTCCCGTTCCCGCATCCGAGCGGCAAGCTCCTCGCGGGTGCCGACGAGATGGACCGGGTGGAGGTCCGGCGCGAACGAGCGCAGCAGGTCCCGGTACGGCCGTCGCAGCGCCGAGCACGCCACGACGATCCCGTCCGGCGACGCGGCGATCGCCGCACCGACGAGCCGGAGCCACGGCCACCGGTCGTCGTCGTCCAGCGGCACTCCTGCCGACATCTTGGCGAGGTTGGCGGGTGGGTGGAGGCTGTCCGCGTCGAGGAACGGCACGCCCAGCCGGTCGGCCAGCAGCGACCCGACGGTCGACTTCCCGCAGCCCGAGACTCCCATCACGAGAAGGTGGCTCACCAGTCGTGCACCGTGCCGTCCGCGAGCCGGTTGTACGGCAGGTACGCGGTCTCGTACGGGTACTTGCCGGCCTCGTCGACGTCGAGCTCGACGCCCAGACCGGGCTGGTCGCCCGGGTGCAGGTAGCCGTCCTCGAACGTGAACGACTGCCGGAACACCTCGTTGGTCTTGGTGCCGTGCTGCATGTACTCCTGGATGCCGAAGTTGTGGATCGCCAGCCCGACGTGCATCTGCGCCGCCAGGCCCACCGGCGAGATGTCGGTCGGTCCGTGGAACCCGGACCTCACCTGGTACTGGGCGGCGTAGTCCATGACCTTGCGCAGCGGCGTGATGCCACCGAAGTGGGTCGACGCTGCGCGCACGTAGTCGATCAGCTGCTCCTTGATGAGCGACTGGAAGTCCCACACGGTGTTGAAGATCTCGCCGATCGCCAACGGCGTGGTGGTGTGCTGCCTGACCAACCGGAGCGCCTCCTGGTTCTCCGCCGGGGTGCAGTCCTCGAGCCAGAACAGGTCGTACGGCTCGAGCGACTTGCCCAGCTTGGCAGCCTGGATCGGCGTCATCCGGTGGTGCCCGTCGTGCAGCAGCGGAAGCTCGGGGCCGAACTCGTTGCGGACCGCCTCGAACACGGTCGGGATGTGCCGGAGGTAGGCGCGCGTGTCCCAGTCCTCCTCGGCGGGCAGGGCGCCACGCTGGGCGGGCTCGTGGTCGTACCGCTCGGCGCCTGCGTCCGCGGGTCCCGACTGTGACGCGATCCCGTAGATCCGGTTGAGCCCCGGCACGCCCGTCTGCACGCGGATGGAGCGGTAGCCCAGGGCCTGGTGCTCGCGTACCGAGTCGAAGAGCTCCGGAAGCGAGGCCCCCGACGCGTGCCCGTACGCCATGAGGCCGCTGCGGCTGGCCCCGCCGAGCAGCTGGTAGACCGGCAGGCCGGCGACCTTGCCCTTGATGTCCCACAGGGCCATGTCCACGGCGCCGATCGCGGCCATCGTCACGGGACCGCGCCGCCAGTACGCGCTGCGGTAGAGGAACTGCCAGGTGTCCTCGATGCGGTGCGGGTCGCTCCCGATCAGCAGGGGCACCACGTGGTCGCGCAGGTAGCTGACGACGGCGAGCTCGCGACCGTTCAGGGTGGCGTCCCCGAGGCCGGTCAGACCCTCGTCGGTGGTGATCTTCAGGGTGACGAAGTTGCGGTTCGGGCTGGTGACGACGACGTCTGCTGCGGTGATCTTCATGAACGAGCTCCTGTGAGAGTGGGTCGACGAAGGACGAGCACCTCGGCGACGTGACGCGCGAACACGTCCGCGCGCGTGAGGTCGGGTGCGAGGACGGCGAGGGCCAGGCGGGCGCGGGCGGCGCTCCCGCGGCCGGGGAGGCGAACGGCCAGCTCGACCGCGCCCGGGTCGACGGACGACACGTCGGCGGACTCGAGGAACCGGATCCACCCGGCGATGACGGCGGCACCCGCCGTTCCCACGGGCAGTCCAGCCTCCGCGCGCTGCTGGGCGACGGCGAGGACGCGGACCGGCAGCTTCTGCGACCCGTCGCGGGCGATCTGGGCGAGCTCGTGCTCGATCCCGGTGTTCGCGAACCGCGTGCGCAGCTCCGCGAGCGCCTCGCCCGCGTCCATCGGGAGCACGTCGGCGGGCTGTGCGACGTCGTAGATCGTCGGCACCGGCGGCTCCTCCACGACCCGAACGCTAGGCACGGCGGCACGTCGTGGCAACCGCTTGTCGTGAGGTCATCGAGCCGCCCCCGACGGGACCACGACGGCTCGACGCCCAGGTACCTCGCGCCTGGTCGCGGACCACCGGCTGGAGGAGGACGAGGCCGCCGAGACGATCGTCGACCTGGTCCGTGGCCGCCCGACCGAGGTGTTCGGGCTCGAGACGAACCTAGACGAAGGCGGCCGGTCCGCCGTGACGTGGCGGGTGGACGAGCCGGGCGTGCAGCTCGGCGGCCGAGATGTCCGTCAGGGAAGCCACCTGGTCGATCACCACCCGCAGTCGAGCGGCGTCGTCGGCGGCGGCCGCCCAGTCGGCGGCGAACGGGGGCTCGAGCGCGATCGGGGCGCGCTCCGACAGGACGTGGACCAGATCGGTGAGCACCTCGCGCTGCCGGTGGTACAGCGGTTCGAGCTCGCGCGGGGCCATGACGTAGGTGACCGCAAGGCCCTTGAGCACGAGGATCTCCGCGAGCGTCTCGTGCGGGACGATCAGGTCGGCGGCGTACCGCGTGAGCGGTCCGGGGCCGTACTCGGCCCGCGTGGCGCGCTGGGACGCCTTCGCGAACCTGCCGATGAGCTGGCTCGTCGAGTCCTTGAGATGGGCCAGAGCACCGCGCGACCCGTCGAACCCGAGCCGCCACAGCTGGGCGGTCACGAGCCGGTCGATCGCATCCTGCAGCTCGTCGCCGCTCACCGCGTCGCCGTACCAGGTCTGCACCGCCTCGACCACACGGTCGCGCTCGCGCGGGACGCCCAGCACCTCCAGGTCCAGACGCCCGCCGACCACGGCGTCCTCGACGTCGTGCACCGAGTAGGAGATGTCGTCGGCCAGGTCCATGACCTGCGCCTCGAGGCACTTGCGACCGTCGGGCGCGTCCTTGCGGAGCCACTCGAACACCGGCAGGTCGTCCTCGTAGACGCCGAACTTGTGGGTCGGTCGCCCGCTCGCCTCGCTGATGGGGCCGCGCAGGTGCCGCCACGGGTACTTCACGGACGCGTCCAGGCTGGCGCGTGTGAGGTTCAGGCCGACCGCGTGACCGTCGGGTCCGACGACCTTGGGCTCGAGGCGCGTGAGGAGCCGGAGCGTCTGGGCGTTCCCCTCGAAGCCGCCGATGCCCTTGGCCAGCTCCGCGAGCGCGCGCTCGCCGTTGTGCCCGAACGGCGGGTGGCCCAGGTCGTGGGCGAGGCAGGCGGTGTCGACGACGTCCGGGTCGCACCCGAGCGCCTTGCCGATCTCGCGGCCCACCTGTGCGACCTCGAGGGTGTGCGTGAGGCGGGTCCGCACGAAGTCGTCCGACGACGGTCCGAGCACCTGCGTCTTGGCCCCGAGCCGGCGAAGCGCCGAGGAGTGCACCAACCGGGCGCGGTCCCGCTCGAACGCCGTGCGCTCGCGGGACTTGGTGCCCTCGCGGACCCAGCGCTCACGGTCGGCGTCGACGTAGCCGTCGACGTCGGGGGGATGGGCCAGTGCCTGGTCCGGTACCGTCACGGCGCCAGCCTAACGATCAGGACAGCCGCCAGACCTGCACCCCGGGACCGTCCCCCGCGACGCGCAGCGCATCGGGTCGCACGTCGAGGTCTCCTCCGCCGTAGAGGTTCTCCGGGGAGGCGTGGGAGGCGAGCAGGTGCCGTGGCAGGTCGACGCCCTCCCACGGCGCACGCGCGACCACCACGAGCACCCGCTCGTCGAGCGTCTCGCGCAGGTAGGCGACAGCGTCTGGCCGCACGACCGCCCACCGCATCCCGCCTTCGCGCAGGGCACGCGACCGTCGGCGTACCGCGATCAGCGACCGGTAGACCTCGAAGGTGCGGGCGTCCCAGCGCCGTCCGCCGCCCGCGTCGATGTCGCCCCACGGCATCGGCACACGTGCGTGCTCGCCGTTGGTCCCCGTCAGGCCTCCCTCGTCGCCCGCGAACATCGCCGGCGTGCCCGGGTAGGTGAACAGCAGGCCGGCCGCGAGCTCGACGCGCTCGCGCGAACCGACGACGGTGCGCAGCCGTGCGGTGTCGTGCGAGCCGAGCATGTTCCACTGGTGGGTCGTGATGCTCCAGGGGACGGTCGCGTCGAAGTCGCGCATCGTCGCGACCATGGAGGCTCCGTCGCGGCGCGGGATCGGCACCGGCATACCGAGGAAGCCCAGCTCGCCGGCCGGGTCCACGAGCCAGGTCCACACGGGTCGGGTGAACGCCGAGTAGTTCATGTTCGCGTGCCAGCCACCCGCGGCCAGGTCCAGACCCGCGTCATGGAAGTGCTCGGCGACCAGGACCGCGTCCGGGTTGATGTCCCGCATCGTCGCGCGGATGGTCCGTGCGACCAGGTGCGTCAGGTCGTCGTCGGCGTAGCGGCCCGTCATGTTGGCGACGTCGATCCGCCACCCGTCGAGGGCGTACGGCTCGGCGAGCCAGCGGCCGATCACGGAGTCCGGGCCCTGCACCATCCGGGCGGCGAGCGCGGGCGCGTTGTAGTTGAGCTTGGGCAGAGACGCGTGCTCGAGCCAGCTGACGTACCCCGGGTCGGTGTCGGACCAGTAGTAGAACTCGGCCTCCTCGCTGGACCGGTCCCCCTGCGCGCGCGTGAACCACTCGTGGCCGGCGCCGGTGTGGTTCGTGGTGAGGTCGCCCAGGATCCGCATGCCTCGCGCGTGCACCGCCCGGCTCAACGACGCCAGTGCCGCGTCGCCCCCCAGCAACGGGTCCACGTGGTCGAACGTGCTCGCGTCGTACCGGTGGTTGGACCGGCCCGGGAAGACGGGCGTCAGGTAGAGGGTGTCGACGCCGAGGCGTTGCAGGTGCTCAAGGCGGGCCTCGATCCCGGGCAGGTCCCCGCCGTAGAGCTGCGCTGAGGTCCCCGGTCCTCCACCGATCGGCTCGTCGTCCCAGCGCGCGGGCAGCGCCCAGTCGGGCAGCGGCGCGTCGGGCGAGCCGCCACGAGCGAACCGGTCGGGGAACACCTGGTACACGACGGAGGTGTCCATCCAGGTGGGCGCCTGGTCGTGCACGGTGAGCCGGAAGTCGGCTGCGTCCGGGACGTCCCGCTCGTGCACGCCCCGACCGTTGAGCCAGCGGTAGCCGCCGGGCTGGTCGAGCAGCACGCGGTAGCTGGTGACCGGGTTGTGCACGGGGACGTCGGCCACGTACCAGCGCTCGTGCTCGTCGGACCGCTCCACCTGCGCCTCGACGAGACGCGGCTCCCCGTCACGCACCGTGCGCACCCACACGGCCCGCTCGGTGCCCGTGGCGGGCACCCGGACCCGCACCGGCACCACCTCACCGAGCCGCGGGGTGGCACGCCGGACGTAGACCTCCGAACCGTCGTGGTGCGGGAGGTCGAGCAGGTGGCTCATCCCTTGACCGAACCCGCCGTCAGGCCGGAGACGATCCACTTCTGCAGGAAGAGGAAGAGCACGACGACCGGGATGGCCGCGAGCACGGCACCGGCCGCGAACAGGCCCCACTGCGCGTTGCGCTCGTCCGACCCCCAGTAGTACAGCCCGACGGCGAGAGTGAACTCCTCCTGCCGCTGGAGCACGACCTTGGCGACGAGGAACTCGCTCCACGTCCCGATGAACGACAGAAGACCGACGACGGCGAGGATCGGTGCGACGAGCCGCAGGATGATCTTCCAGAAGATCTGTGCGTGGGACGCGCCGTCGATCTTTGCCGCCTCGTCCAGCTCCCGCGGAACGGTGTTGAAGAACCCGTACATGAGGAACGTGTTCACCCCGAGCGCACCGCCGAGATAGACGGCCGTGAGACCGAGCCGGCTGTTGAGCCCGAGCGCCGGGAACACGTCTCCGATCGAGAGCAGAATCAGGAAGATCGCGACGAACGCGAGCATCTGCGGGAACATCTGCACGATCAGCAGCGCCGTCAGGCCACCGTGGCGACCCTGGAAACGGAAGCGGGAGAAGGCGTACGCCGCCGCAGCACCCATGAGGACGGTGCCGAGCGCAGCCACCGTGCAGATGATGATCGAGTTGACGAACCAGTCCTGGTACCCCTCGGCGAACAGCTCGCTGTAGTTCTGCAGGTCGAAGGTGCGGAACAGCTTGTTGGACCCGGTCAGTGTGCCGCCCGGGTTGAGCGATGCGGAGAAGACGTAGACGAGCGGCAGGACGCAGATCAGGATCATCACCCACCCGACGACGTGCCTCCACCCGACCTCAGCCCACCAGCGACGGCCGCGCAGTGCCGGCGTCTCCAGCTCGGTGCGAGCCATCTCAGATCTCCTCGAGGGTGCGGGTCCGGCGGAAGCTGAAGAAGGAGATGAGCCCGACGATGAGGAAGATCAGGATCGACAACGCACTGGCCAGTCCGTACTGCTTGTTCCCGCTCTCGAAGGCCACCGCGTAGACCATCGAGATGAGGATGTCGGTGTGGCCCACCACGACCGGCGTGCCGACGAAGTTCGGGCCACCGCCGGTCAGCATGTAGATGAGCGTGAAGTTGTTGAAGTTGAAGGCGAACGACGCGATCAGCAGCGGCGCGACCGAGATCATGAGCAGCGGCAGCGTCATCGCACGGAACACTCTCCAGGTTCCGGCGCCGTCGATGCGGGCAGCCTCGATGGTGTCTGCAGGGATCGACTGCAGTGCACCCGTGCACACCAGGAACATGTACGGGAACCCCAGCCAGAGGTTGACCCCCAGGATCGACAGCTTCGCCAGCCACGGGTTTCCGAGCCAGTTGATGTCCGCACCGCCGAGCAGGACCTCGTTGATGAAGCCGAACCTCGCGTTGAGCATGCCGCGCCAGACGAGCGCGGACAGGAACCCCGGGACGGCGTACGGCAGGATCAGCAACGACCTGTAGATCTTCCGGCCGCGGATCCGGTTGTCGTTGAACACGATCGCGAGGAACAGGCCAAGGGCGAATGTGGTCAGCACGGAGAGGAACGCGAAGGCGAAGGTCCAGACGGTGATCTGGGCGAACGGACCGGCCAGCCGTGAGTCGGTGAAGACCTTCGTGAAGTTGTCGAAGCCGACCCCAACCCGCCACCCCGGGGTGAGCACGTCGCCGTCCTCGGACACGAAGTTGCCCGAGTCCGCGGGCGTGTACGTCTCGCCGGTCGCCGCGTCCGTGAACGTGTCAGTCGCCGCGTCGTACTCGAGCGTGGACTCGTAGACGTACCCGGTGGAGCCGTCCTGGGTCCGGACGGACCCTTCGGACGGGTCGTCGGAGAACGGGACGCGCAGCGTGGTGATGGCGTCCTGCTGCTGGGCGATCTGGGCGAACCCCAGTACCTCCCAGCCCGGGACGGCCGTCACCTTCCCGCCCTCGACGGTGGCGTCGTCGGCAGGTGCGAACGGCTCCTCGGCCGAGCCCACCTGGACGTCACCGTCCTGCACGATCGCGAACCCGAGCTCACCGTCCTGGTTCAGGACCGTGAGCGGCAGGGTCGGCGAGCCCTCGACGCGGGTCTCGTTCTGGATCGAGATCGCCTCGATCGCGTCGGCCTTGTCGGAGTTGTGCCCGTCCCCGTAGTTCGTGAACGCCACGTAGCCCGTGTAGGCCATGACGAAGAGCTGGTAGACGAGGAGGAACAGCAGCCCGGGGACCAGGTACTTGCCCGGCACCGCGCGCCGTGAGAAGTAGACCCAGTTCACCACCACGAGAGCGAGCACGAGGAACGCGACGATCGCCCACGACTGCACCGCCAGGGCCGTGAGGATCCCGTACACGCCGAGGGCATCGACAAGGCCGACGAGCACGAGCTTGACGACGAACCCCGCGGAGAAGTTCCTGGCGTGGGAGTCGTCTCCGCGCACGCGACGCGGCGGTGCCGTATCGGGAGTGACCGGGGGCGCCTCGATCTTCTGGTCGGTCATGCGAGTCCTCCGAAGCACGGGTGACGGCTAGTCACACGGTAGTGGTGCAGACCCGCGCCGGACGCGGGCGAGGACGTCCCGCCGGGCACCCTGACGGGACCCGGCGGGACGTCTGTCACCACTAGACCTTGTCGACCGCTTCCTGGATCTGGGCCACCATCGTGTTCCAGGCGCTCACAGGCTCGGCCTGACCACTGATGATCTGAGCCTCGGTGGCACCCCAGAAAGCCCACACGCTGCTCATCGCCGGGATGGCCGGCATCGGGGCACCGGTCGCGCCGGCCTCACCGAAGCCCTTGAGGATGGGGTTGTCGACCTTCGCGGCGGAGGCGGCGTTGGCCGGCATGCGGCCACCCTCCTGGTACAGCATGTCCTGCGCGGCCTCGGTCGACAGGTAGTTGACGACGAGCTCGTTGGCGAGGACCGGGTTCTTCGACTTCGACGAGACGAAGACGCCCTGGACGCCGACGAACGGCTGTGCCGGCTGGCCGCCCGCGCTCGGGACGGGGAGCACGGAGATGTCCATCCCGGCCTCCTCGAACGCCGAGGTGTTCCACGGGCCGGTGATCATGTACGGCGCGTTGCCGTCGAGGAACGCCTGCTTGGCCTGGTCGCCGCTGACCGCCAGGTCGAGGACCTTGTCCGCGCCGAGCTTGGCCAGGTAGGTGGCGAACGCCTCCCCGGCCGGGCCGCCGAGGGCCAGGGTGTCGGTGTAGGAGCCGTCTGCGTTCTGCTCGAACACGGGGGCACCGAACGACGTCTGCAGCGGGTACAGGTGGTACGGGTCGGACGCCTCACCCTGCTGGATCAGCACGGAGAACGGCTTACCGGCCGCCTTGCCCTCGGCGATCAGCTCGTCGAACGTCGTCGCCTTGGTCTCCGCCACGAGCGCGTTGTTGCGGACGAGTGCGATGTTCTCGATCGAGATCGGCGTGCCATAGGTCTTGCCGTCGTAGGTGACGCCGGCGAGCGCGGACTCCGAGAAGTCGCCTGCCTTGTCACCGAGCTCGACCGGCGCGACGACGCCGTTCTTGACCCACTCGCCGAGGCCGTCGTGCGCAGAGACGATGACGTCGGGGCCCTCACCGGTCGGAACCTGCGCGACGAAGTCCTTGCCGATGTCGCCGGTCGGCTTCTGCACGAGGTCGACCTGGACGCCGGACTCCTCGCTGAACGCCGCGACGACGGGCTTCATCTCGTCGATTCGGGTGTCGTCCACCCACATCGTCAGGGTTCCGGTGGCCGCCGCGCTCTCGCTGGGTGCCGCCGAGGCGTCGTCGCCGCTGTCGTCTGAACCAGAGCACGCGGTAAGGGTCAGCGCCAGGCCGACCATAGCCGCGACGACCGGGATGCTCCGTCGCATCGTCATCTCCATCATCGTGTGGGGGTGCCCGCGTCCGGCGGGACATCCCACCAACGCTGGCCTGATGGGGGCGACGCTAACCTCGTTGCCACATCGCTTGCAAGTCGTTACGGTAACTTTCAGGCAACGGTTTCAGCGGTGCATGAGCCGACGCGTTGCGCCCTCAGAATCCGCTCGACGACCATCATCACCCCTCACGGACAAGGAGGTCCGGTGTCCCCTACGCTGCCCCCCGTGCGTACCCGACTGACGGACCTAGCCGAACAGGCCGGCGTCAGCACGGCGACCGTCTCTCGCGTCCTCAACGGCAAGCACGGCGTGTCGTCCCAGGCCCGGCAGGCCGTGCTCGCCGCGCTCGACGTGCTCGGCTACGAGCGACCCGAGAAGCTGCGCACCCGCTCCGCCGGTCTGGTCGGGCTCGTCGTGCCCGAGCTGTCCAACCCCGTGTTTCCCGCGTTCGCCCAGGTCATCGAGACCATGCTCACCGAGCGCGGGTACACGCCGCTGCTGTGCACCCAGTCGCCGGGCGGCACCACGGAGGACCAGTACGTCGAGATGCTCCTGGAGCACAACGTCGACGGCATCGTGTTCGTCTCCGGCCTGCACGCCGACACCGCCGCGAGCAAGGACCGCTACCACCGGCTGCGCAGCCGCGGCGTGCCGATCGTGCTGGTCAACGGCTTCGCCGAGGGTGTGGACGCACCGTCGGTCTGCACCGACGACACGGCCGCCCTCGACCTCGCGTTCCGGCACCTGATCTCGCTCGGCCACCGGTCCATCGGACTGGCCATCGGACCCGAACGGTTCGTGCCCGCGGCGCGCAAACGGGTGGAGTTCGCCGTCAATCTGGAACGGCACCTCGGCATCACGGACGCGGCTGCGCACGTGGTCACCACCTTGTTCACCGTCGAGGGCGGCCAGGCGGCTGCCGGAGAGCTCATCGACTCCGGGCACACCGCGATCATCTGCGGCTCCGACCTCATGGCGCTCGGGGCCGTCCGGGCCGCCCGCTCGCGCGGCCTGGACGTGCCCGGGGACCTGTCCGTGGTGGGCTTCGACGACTCCCCGCTGATCGCGTTCACGGACCCGCCGCTGACCACGGTGCGCCAGCCCGTGCTCGCCATGGGACACGCGGCCGTGTCGGCCCTCGTGGCGGAGATCAACGGCACCCCCGCGTCCCGGACGGAGCTCAAGTTCCACCCTGAGCTCATCGTCCGCGCGTCGACGGGCGCCGCACCCGCCACCGCATCGGCCACCCCCCAGCACGTCCCCGCCGCCCTCTGACCGGGCCGGCGCGCCCTCGTGCGCGTCGCGACCGACCACCGACGGGGCCCCTTCCCCACCGACAGACCGAAGTGAGGCCTGCCCGCATGACCACGACTGACGCGCGCCCGGTGACCACCCTCGTCCACGCCGCCGGCTCGCCCGCCGGCGAGTGGTGGCGCGACGCGGTGATCTACCAGGTCTACCCACGCTCCTTCGCGGACGCCTCCGGCGACGGCATCGGCGACCTGCCCGGTGTGACGTCCCGGCTCGAGCACCTGGCCGAGCTGGGTGTCGACGCGGTGTGGCTCTCGCCGTTCTACCGCTCCCCGCAGGCGGACGCGGGGTACGACGTGGCCGACTACCGCGACGTCGACCCGCTGTTCGGCACGCTCGCCGACTTCGACCAGATGCTCGAGCGCGCACACGGACTCGGCCTGCGGGTGATCGTCGACCTGGTCCCCAACCACACCTCCGACGAGCACGTGTGGTTCCAGGCCGCGCTCGCCGCCGCGCCCGGCTCGCCGGAGCGCGCCCGCTACCTGTTCCGCGACGGCAAGGGCCCCGACGGGTCGCTCCCGCCCAACAACTGGGAGTCGATCTTCGGCGGCGCCGCCTGGACCCGGGTGCCGGACGGGCAGTGGTACCTGCACCTGTTCGACTCGCGTCAGCCCGACCTCGACTGGGAGCACCCTGAGGTCCGCGCCGAGTTCGAGGCGATCCTGCGCTTCTGGCTGGACCGGGGGGTGGACGGCTTCCGCGTCGACGTCGCCCACGGCATGGTCAAGGCTCCCGGGCTGCCCGACTGGGACGGGCACGTCTCGATGATCGAGGGCTCCGACGGGTCCGAGGCCGCCACCGGGAACCACGGCCCGATGTTCGACCAGGACGGGGTCCACGACATCTACCGCGCGTGGAACCGGGTGCTCGCCGAGTACCCCGGCGACCGCGCGCTCGTGGCCGAGGCCTGGGTGGACCCGCTGTCCCGGCTGACCCGCTACGTCCGGCCCGACGAGATGCAGCAGGCCTTCAACTTCGCGTTCCTGGCGACGCACTGGGACGCTCCTGCGCTGCGCGCCGTCATCGAAGCCTCCTACGACGCGGCCGACTCCGTGGGCGCGCCCACCACCTGGGTGCTCTCCAACCACGACGTCGTGCGGCACGCTTCCCGGCTGGGCCTGACCGTGCCCGGCTCGCGGCCGAACGGCATCGGGCACGGCGACGAGCAGCCCGACGTGGCCCTGGGCCTGCGGCGTGCACGCGCCGCCTCTCTGCTCATGCTCGGTCTGCCCGGGTCGGCCTACCTCTACCAGGGCGAGGAGCTCGGGCTCCCCGACCACACCTCGCTCGACGACGACCTGCGCCAGGACCCTGCGTTCTTCCGCACCGGCGGTGCCGAGCGGGGCCGTGACGGCTGCCGCGTCCCGCTGCCCTGGGCTGCGGACCAGGCAGGGTTCGGGTTCTCGCCCACGGGCGTCACCTGGCTGCCGCAGCCGGCCGACTGGGCCGCCTACGCGCTCGACGCGCAGCGCGGCGTCGAGGGGTCCACCTACGAGACCTACCGGTCGGCGCTCGCGCTGCGGCGGTCCGCGGTGCTCGGCTCCGGGGGCGTCGCATGGGCGCCCGGTTTCGACGACGACGTCATCGCGTTCACCAACCGTGAGGTGCTGGTCGTCGCCAACCTGGGCTCGACGCCCGTCTCGCTCCCTGCGGGCGCCGAGGTGCTGCTGGCGTCGGTCGAGCTCGGGCTCGACGACGCGGGCACGGTGCTCGTCCCGTCCGACGCGACGGCCTGGGTGCGCCTGCCTGGCTGACCGGACGACGGGACGTGCCGTCCCGTCGCTGACCCTGCTGTCAGCGGCGGGACGCCAGGTCCCAGGCCTGTGCACCGCTCGGCGGGACGGCGACGCTCACGGATCCGTCCTGGACGACGACCTCGGCGCCCGGACAGTCCGCGCCGCGCACGACCGGGCCCGTCAGGACGTCGCAGTAGCGGCCGTCCGGCAGGCTCGTGGCCAGGTCGACGGTGAGCTGCTCGTCGCCCGCATTGACCACGACGAAGGCGCGGTCCCCTCGCCCGAACGCCACGCCCTCACCCCGGTGCCAGGGGTCGCTCACCGGCGCCTCCGCGGCGACGGCACGCCAGCCGAGCATCCCCTCGACCGCCGGCCAGCGGTGCTGGCACACCCAGTCGCCGTCGACCACGTTCGCGTCCGGGCCCGGCACGTCCGCGCAGGCCGCGTCGACAACGCGTCCGTCCGCGTCCTGCGTGGGGCCTGCGTCGCGGTCCGTGAACGCGTACCCGGAGTAGACCTGCGGCGTGCCGTACGGCCCGGCGAGCATCAGCACGTTGGCCAGCCCGTAGTCCGCTCCGTCGAGATAGCTGAGCGTGGAGCCGTTGCGCTCGGTGTCGTGGTTGTCGACGAACGCGACGGCGTCCTGCGACGGCAGGTAGCCCTCGCCCAGCCGGAGCGCGAGCCCTGGGGTGCCGGCCAGGATCCCCTTGAGGTCCTTGCCGTACGCGAACTCGTACACCTGGCCGTTGCCGGTGTACTGCTCGGGCGTGACCGGCTCGCCGCTACCGCGGATCACCTCCTGCGCGATCCCGGTGCCCTCGGGCAGGTCCGCGACGACCGCCGCGACGTCCTGCGGGGCCATGTGCTTGGCGGCGTCGATGCGGAAGCCGTCGACACCGAGCGACAGCAGGTCCTGCACGTAGGTCCTGATCGTCGAGCGGACGTGCTCGGCCTCGGTGGCCAGGTCGGCGAGGTTGACCAGCTCGCACGTCTGCACCTGGGCGGCGTCCTTGTAGTTCGAGATGTCGTCGTTCGGCGTCAGCCCGCAGTGGTGGAAGTCAGCCTCGTCGTACAGGCCGGGGTAGCCGTAGTGGCTGTAGGACGAACCGGCCCAGCCGGTGCCGGGCTCGTCCTGTCCGGTCATGTGGTTGACCACGGCGTCGGCCCACACGTCGACCCCGGCGTCGTGGCACGTCGCCACCATGGTCGCGTACTGCTCACGTGTGCCGAGGCGCGACTCCACCTGGTAGCTCACCGGCTGGTAGGCGGTCCACCACTGCTCCCCCAGGATGTGCTCCTGCGGCGGGCTGGTGAGCACCCACGCATAGCCGGCGGGGCCGAGGTGGTCGGTGCACTCGCGCCCGATCGCCTCCCAGGTCCACTGGAACAGCTCTACCCCGACGTCGTGGCCGGCCCCGTCCGTCGGGACCGCCACGGGTTCGTCCGGGGCGGTGCAGGCCGTCAGCAGGCCGAGCGCGACGGCCGCGAGGAGCGCGCGGGCACGGAGCGGGTGCGTCATCGTCACCAACCGGATACGGGCCGCAACACGTTGCAGCAAGTTGCAGGAACGCTCACCCTAGCGCCCTAGGATCGCGTCCGTGACTCATGTGCTGATCAACGGTCCGGCGTCCTGGAACACCCTGGTCCGGCTGCCGGCCCTGCCGGCCCCTGTCTCGCACACGCTCTTCGCGAGCTCGCACGACGACGGCCTCGGCGGCACCTCGGCGGGCAAGGCGGTGACCCTGGCCGCGCTGGGAGTGGACGTCACGCTGCGGACGGTGCTGGGTGACGACGCGTTCGGGACCCAGGTACGGGCGGCGCTCGACCACCCTCGCATCGACCTCGTGGCACAGCCCGCATCGGCCGGACGTACCGAGCGGCACGTCAACCTCATGGCCGACGACGGCGCGCGCCTCTCGATCTACCTCGAGCTGCCGACCGCCGCCCCGGGACCTGCGCCCTCGTTCGACGGGGTCGACGTCGCCGTTCTCGACCTCGCCGACCACAGTCGTCCTCTCCTCACGGCCGCCCGGGCTGCCGGCGTCCCCGTGTGGTGCGACGTGCACGACGACGACGGCGCAGCGGCCTACCCTCGCGACTTCGCCGTCGCCGCCGACGTCCTGCTCGTCAGTGCGGCCCGCCTGACCGACCGGCGGGCGTACCTCGCGGACGCCGTGGCCCGAGGCTGCCGTCTGGCGGTCTGCACCGACGGCGCCGAGGGCGCGCTCGCGCTCGACGCCGACGGCTGGATCTCAGTGGGCACCGCCGACGCGACCGTCATCGACACCAACGGCGCCGGCGACGCGTTCCTGGCCGGGCTGCTGTCGGCGGTCCTCGACGGCCTGCCCACCACGACCGCGCTGGCTCACGCCGCGGCGACGGGGGCACTGGCGGTCGGAACCCGCTCCCTGGGCGCCCCGCACGCGACGCGCGACGACGTAGCCCGCCTGGCGGCCGGTGTCCCGGTCCGCCGCCATTGAACCGGGAGCCAGGGGTCAGCCGCCGGAGACGCTCAGCTCGGCCTCGTGCAGAGCCTTCGCGAACTCCGCGGACAGCTCCCGCGAGTCGAGCCAGCCGTACGGGAGCAGAGGCCGCTTGGGCGAGCCGGCGCGACCGCGCTGACCCTCGGCACCCGCCCCCGGGTAGCCCTGGTCCAGGTCGAGCCCGGCCAGGCGGTCGTCCAGCTCGGCCATCGTCGAGACCAGCCCGAGCGCCGCACGGGTCTCGCCTCCGACGACGTAGCCCTTGAAGTACCAGGCCATGTGCTTGCGCATCTCGCGCAGCGCCTTCCCCTCGTCGCCGAAGTGCTCGACCATCAGCTCCGCATGTCGGCGCACGATCGTCGCGACATAGGCCAGACCAGGCTTCACGCGTTCGTCCGAGCCGGCGAACGCCGCCGCGAGGTCCGCGAACAGCCACGGCCGACCCTGGCAGCCGCGACCCACGACGACGCCGTCGCAGCCGGTCTGCGCGACCATCTCGAGGGCGTCCTCGGCGGACCAGATGTCCCCGTTGCCGAGCACCGGGATGTCCGTGACGGTGGCCTTGAGCTGGGCGATCGCATCCCAGTCGGCGGTCCCGGAGTAGTAGTCGGCAGCGGTCCGGGCGTGCAGCGCGACCGCCGCGACACCGACCTCCTGCGCCACCAGCCCGGCCTCGAGGTACGTCAGGTGGTCGTCGTCGATGCCCTTGCGCATCTTCACGGTGACCGGCACGCCGTACGGCGAGGCGGCGTCCACGGCGGCCGTGATGATCGCGCGGAACAGGTCCCGCTTCCACGGGAGCACCGCGCCACCGCCACGCCGCGTGACCTTGGGCACCGGGCAGCCGAAGTTGAGGTCGACGTGGTCAGCCCGGTCCTCGGAGGCGATGAGCCGGACCGCCGCAGCGACCGTCGTGGGGTCGACGCCGTACACCTGCACGGACCGCGGACGCTCGTCCGGCTCGTGCGAGATGATCCGCATCGACTCCTCGCCACGCTCGACCAGCGCGCGAGACGTGACCATCTCGGCGACGTACAGACCGGCGCCGGACTCGCGGCACAGGCGCCGGAACGCCGCGTTGGTGACACCGGCCATGGGTGCCAGGACGACCGGCGTGTCGACCGTCAGAGGTCCGATCCGCAACGGCGGCAGCACGGCGCCGGCGCGCGCGGGGACCACTGGGACAGAGACGGTCATGCCTCCATTGTCGCTCAGCCCAGCAACCAGCCGTACTCCTGAGCCAGCCGGACGGCCTCGGCGCGCGTGCGAGCACCCGTCTTGCCCATGGCCGCGGACAGGTAGTTGCGCACCGTTCCCTCGGACAGGTACGTCTCTCGGGCGATGTCCGCCACGGTCCCGCCGGTCGCCGCGACCACCAGGACGTCACGTTCGCGGTCGGTCAGCGGGCTGTGCCCGACCGCGAGCGACTCGACCGCGAGGTCCGGGTCGATGACGCGGAGCCCTTGGTGCACGCGCCGCACCGCGTCGGCGAGCTGGTCGGCGGGCGTGTCCTTGACGACGAAGCCGCTGGCACCTGCGTCCAGCGCGTGCCGGACGTAGCCGGGGCGACCGAAGGTCGTGACGATCAGCGACCGGCAGGCCGGGTGCTGCGCCTTCAGCGCGGCCGCCGCGGCGATCCCGTCGATGCCCGGCATCTCGACGTCGAGCAGCGCGACGTCCGCGCGAGCCGCCCTGGCCCCGGCCACCACCTCGTCGCCACGACCGACCTGCGCGACCACGGTGAGGTCGGGTTCCAGGTCGAGCAGGGCTGCGAGCGCACCGCGCACCAGCGCCTGGTCGTCGGCGAGCAGCAGGCGGATCATCGGGCACCTTTCGTGGTGACCAGCAGTCGGTACCCGCCCAGCGGGCTCGCGGACACGGTCACGTGGGCGCGGGCGGCCCGGGCCCGCTCGCTCAGACCGGTCAGTCCGTTGCCCGGGACGGCGCCGACCACCGCCGGACCGTAGCCGTCGTCGTCGACCGTGAGCGTGTCGCAGGACATGGTGACGCGGACCCGGGTCGCGGCCGAGTGGCGCAGGACGTTGGTCGTGCCCTCACGCAGCGCCCACGCGAACAGCTCGCGCAGCTCGGCCGGCACCTCGTCGATCGAGCCGGGCACCTCTGCCTCGACGCCGGCCGCGTCGAACGCCTGACGGGCACCGGTCAGCTCCCCCGCAAGGGTCATCTCGCGCGTCGCGGTGACCATGCCCCGGACGTCCGCGAGGGCGGTGCGCGCCAGCGCCTGGACCTCGGCGATCTCGGCGCGGGAGCGGTCGGGGTCGAGGTCGAACACCTTGCCCGCGAGCTCCGCCTTGATGGCGATCACCGTGAGCGAGTGCCCGAGGACGTCGTGCATGTCCCGGGCGATCCGCTCGCGCTCGCGGTCCACCGCCAGCATCGCGACCTCGTCCTGCGCCAGGCGGAGCTGACGGTTGCGCAGGATCAGCTGCGTGAAGCCGTAGACCGCGACCGTCGCCAGGATCACCGAGATGACGAGCTCGTCGTCGGTCTCCCACCCCGGGACCAGGCGCGGAACGACCACGACGGCCACCGCGACGACAGCCGCAAGCAGAAGTGCGCGGGGGTCACGCAGGAGGAAGACGCCGGAGACGCAGACGAACACGATGCCGGACAGACCCTGCTCCTGGGTGGCGAGGCAGGAGAGGCCGACGAGAACCAGCTGACCGCCAAGTACGAGGATGACGAAACGGTTCGAGTCCCGCTGGCGACGGTTGGGTCCCACGCGGGCGAGGACCACCCAGGTGAAGCTCGCCCCGAGGCCCGCGATCGCGAGCAGCGAGATGGTGCGCTCAGGTCCCGGTGGGCTGTGCCAGGCGACCGACCAGGGCTGCACCAGGAAGACGACCCAGACCACCCCCATGAGGGGGCCGACGACCCGCATGACCTTGCGGACGCGCGGACTCCCGAAGCCGTCGTTGTCGTCGACGAAGGCAGCCCGGCCACCCCAGTTCGGGTAGCGCTCGTCCGGGTCCTGCCCCGCCGGCCCCGCCTGTGGTGCTGCACGTCCGGGCACGGCCGGAACCGCGGACGGAGGACCGCCGCCGACCTCCGCTTCGCGCCTCACGGCGTCCACGGTAGTCGGGCGGCGGTCCGTCGGACGCACCCGTGAGGAGGTCACACGCGTGCCGTGTCCCGGCGGAACCGCCAGGCCGCACCGAACCCGAACACGGCGGCCCAGGCCACGACGTTGACGACGGCCCAGATGCTGACGCCGTCACCCGTCAGGGGTGCGCGGACCAGCTCGGCCAGGCCGTAGGTGGGCGTGAACTTGGCGAGCGTCGCGAACACGCCCTCCCCGAGCGGGACGAACAGACCGCCGGCGAAGGCCAGCAGCGCCAGGCTCGGGCCGAGGATCTGCATGACGTTCTCCGACGGCAGCAGGTAGCCCATGAACAGACCGAACGCCGCGAACACGACCGAGCCCACCCACGCGAGCACGAGCGACTCTGCGAGGACTCTGGCACCCCCCGTGGCACCCGACGCCAGGCCCACACCACCGACGACGATGACCGCGGCCAGACCCATCACCATCGCGACCGCGACCTTGGTGAAGACGTACGTGGACGGTCGCAGCGGCGTGAGGCGCAGCTGGCGGGTCCAGCCCTGAGCGCGCTCGACCGAGACGCTCGCACCGCCGCTCGTGGTGGCGATCATGGCGCCGTACAGCGCCATCGAGACCATGATGTACGCGGTCACGTTCGCATGGCCGACGGACTGCGTCGTGTAGTCCTCGGCCGTGCCGAAGAGCAGGAAGAACACCGGCGGCATCACCAGCGTGAAGACCACGGTGCGGCGGTTCCGGACCAGCCGGCGCAGCTCGACGCCGAGGAAGCGGACGTTCACCAGCCCGGTCCGTGGCGCGCGGTCGGTCGACGTCGCGATCGTGGAGGTCGTCGGGGCTGTGGCGCTCATGCGTTGCTCCTGGTGGTCTCGGTGGCCTCGTCGGCCTCGGCGTGGTCGCCCGTCAGCGCGAGGAACGCGTCCTCGAGACCTCGGGCGGTGATCTCGACGTCGGAGGCCGTGGTGCTGGTGAGAAGGTGGCGGGCGACGCCGTCGGAGTCGGACGTCCGCACGAGGATCCGGTCGCCACGCAGCTCGACACCCTGGACGCCGGGCAGGCTCTCCACGGCCGCGGTCTGGGCGGGGGTGATGTCCGGCAGCGACGCACTCACGATCCGGCCGGACGCCAGGTTCTTGATCTGCGCGGCGGACCCGTCGGCCACGATCTTGCCGCGGCTGACCAGCACGATCCGGTCGGCGTAGGCGTCTGCCTCCTCCAGGTAGTGCGTCGCGAAGAGGATCGTCCGGCCGCGCGACGCGTCGGCGCGCAGCGCGGTCCAGAAGTCCCGACGGCCCTCGACGTCCATCCCGGTGGTCGGCTCGTCGAGGACGATCACGTCCGGGTCGGGCAGCAGGGCCAGCGCGAAACGCAGGCGCTGCTGCTGGCCGCCGGAGCACTTGCCCACCCGGCGGTCCGCGATGTCGGCGATGCCGGCACGCGTGAGCACCTCCGGCACGCTGCGCGCCGAGCGGAAGAACGACGCGGTCAGCTCGACCGTCTCGCCGACGGTCAGGTCCTTGAGCAGCCCGCCGCTCTGCATGACGGCCGAGACCCGTCCCTCGGCGATGGCCCGGCCGGGCTCCAGCCCCAGGACGGAGACCGAACCCTGGTCCGGGTTCGCCAGGCCGAGCAGCATGTCGATCGTCGTCGTCTTGCCCGCACCGTTGGGGCCGAGGAACGCGACGACCTCACCGGGCGAGACCGCGAGGTCGATCCCGTCGACGGCGCGCACCGTTCCGAAGGACTTGTGCAAGCCGCGCAGGTCGATCGCCAGCGGGCTCGGACCGGCGGGTGCCGGCGTGGGGAGCGTGTCGGTGAATGTCATGGCTCGATCTTGTCGACCCAGGCACTCGCACGTCCCGGCCGACCGTCACCCGATCGAGATGACGGATGTCACCACGGTGGCCGTCGCGAACGGGTCGGCAGCCTGAGGGCCGCCGACCCGTTCGCGTCTGGTCGTCAGGCGCCGACGAGCCGCTGCGCGAGGTAGCCGGTGACCTTGTCGAGCGAGACCCGCTCCTGCGTCATGTCGTCGCGGTGCCGGATGGTCACGGCCTGGTCCTCGAGCGTGTCGAAGTCGACCGTGATGCAGAACGGCGTGCCGATCTCGTCCTGGCGGCGGTACCGGCGGCCGATGGCACCGGCGTCGTCGAAGTCGACGTTCCAGTTCTTGCGCAGCTCGGCGGCGAGGTCCCGGGCCTTGGGCGAGAGGGACTCGTTGCGCGACAGCGGCAGGACGGCGGCCTTGACCGGAGCCAGGCGCGGGTCGAGCTTGAGCACCGTGCGGACGTCGACACCGCCCTTGGTGTTGGGGGCCTCGTCCTCGGTGTACGACTCGACGAGGAACGCCATGAGGCTCCGCGTCAGACCGGCGGCGGGCTCGATCACGTAGGGCACGTAGCGTGTGTTCGTCGCCTGGTCGAAGTACGAGAGGTCCTGACCGGAGTGCTCGGAGTGCGTCTTGAGGTCGAAGTCGGTGCGGTTGGCGATGCCCTCGAGCTCACCCCACTCGCTGCCCTGGAAGCCGAAGCGGTACTCGATGTCGACGGTGCGCTTCGAGTAGTGCGAGAGCTTCTCCTGCGGGTGCTCGAAGTGCCGCAGGTTGTCGCGAGCGATGCCCAGGTCGACGTACCAGTCGGTACGCGTGTCGATCCAGTACTGGTGCCAGGTCTCGTCCGTGCCGGGCTCGACGAAGAACTCCATCTCCATCTGCTCGAACTCGCGGGTGCGGAAGATGAAGTTCCCGGGCGTGATCTCGTTGCGGAACGACTTGCCGATCTGGCCGATCCCGAACGGGGGCTTCTTGCGGGCCGTCGTCGACACGTTCGCGAAGTTCACGAAGATGCCCTGCGCGGTCTCCGGGCGCAGGTAGTGCAGGCCGGACTCGTCCTCGACCGGGCCCAGGTACGTCTTGAGCATCATGTTGAAGTCGCGGGGCTCGGTCCACTGACCGCGGGTGCCGCAGTTGGGGCAGGCGATGTCGCCGAGGCCGTTCTCGGGCGCACGGCCCTTCTTCTCCTCGAACTCCTCGACGAGGTGGTCCTCGCGGAAGCGCTTGTGACAGCTCAGGCACTCGGTCAGCGGGTCGGTGAAGACGCCGACGTGCCCGGAGGCGACCCAGACCTGGCGGGGCAGGATCACCGACGAGTCCAGGCCGACGATGTCGTCGCGGCCCTGCACCATGGTGCGCCACCACTGCTTCTTGATGTTCTCCTTCAGCTCGACACCGAGGGGTCCGTAGTCCCACGCGGACCGGGTGCCTCCGTAGATCTCACCGCTGGGGAAGACGAAGCCGCGCCGCTTGGCGAGGGAGACGACAGAGTCCAGTCGGGAAGGTGCCACGTTCGATCACTCCAGGGTGGTGGCGCCCGCGGCTGGGTGTCGCGGGCGGGCGGACCGCGACGTCGTCGCGGATTGAGCAGCGCTTCAGGTTACCGGTGAAGCGGCACAACGGTTTTGACAATCGTTCTCGATTACGATGAGAATGATCCCCATGATCCCCCCCGCGCTACGGGTCGCCGCCCTGCTGACCGGCCCCGCGTTGCTCGTCGGGTCCGCGCTCACCGGCTGCGCCACCGACGCACAGTCCCCGGTCGCCGACGGGACGGTGGACGTCATGGCGTCGTTCTACCCTCTGGAGCACGTCGTGCAGGAAGTGGGCGGAGAGCGCGTCACGGTCCGATCACTGACGCCGCCGGGTGCCGAGCCGCACGACGTCGAGCTCTCCCCCGCGCAGGTCTCCCGGCTGGACCAGGCCGATCTCGTGGTCTACCTGTCAGGGTTCCAGCCGGCAGTCGACGACGCCGTCGCGCTCACAGGCCCCGACCACGTCGTCGACGCAGCTCAGGACACCGAGCTGCTCACCACCGACGAGGAGCACGAGGCCGGTTCCGGGGAGCCCCTAGCCGAGGAGCACGACCGGAGTGCCTACGACCCGCACTTCTGGCTGGACCCGACCCGCATGCCCGCGCTCGTCCAGGACGTCGCCGAGACCCTGAGCGAGATCGACCCGGACGGCGCGACGCAGTACGCCGCCAACGCCGCCGCGCTCACCCAGCGGTTCGACGACCTCGACACGGCCTACTCCGACGGCCTCGCCGACTGCCGGACCCGGACGTTCGTCACCTCGCACGCGGCGTTCGGGTACCTCGCGGACCGGTACGACCTCGAGCAGGTCGGCATCTCCGGGATCGACCCCGAGGCAGAGCCGTCACCCGCCCGGCTCGCCGCCGTCGAGAAGATCGTCCGCAGCGAGGACATCAGCACGATCTTCTTCGAGAGCCTGGTCAGCCCGAAGGTCGCCGAGACCTTGGCCTCCGACCTCGGCATCACCGCGGCGGTGCTCGACCCGATCGAGGGCCTCGCGGACCCCGCGGACGACTACTTCTCCATCGCCGCACGCAACCTCGACGCCCTGCGCACGGACCTGGAGTGCACATGAGCAGCCCGTCGACCCACCCGACGCCCGTGATCGAGGCGACCGACCTCGGCGTGACCATCGGCGGCCAGCCGATCCTCGCCGGCATCGACCTGACGGTGGCGCAGGGCGAGGTCCTCGCGCTCCTCGGCGCCAACGGCTCCGGGAAGTCGACCCTGGTCCGGAGCCTGCTGGGTGTCATCCCCATGACGACCGGCGCCGTCCGCCTGTTCGGTGCACCGCTCGGTCCGACGGCCCCGTGGAACCGCATCGGCTATGTCCCCCAGCGGCTGCCTGCCGCATCCGGGATCCCCGCCACGGCGCTCGAGGTGGTGACGTCCGGGCTCCTGCACGGGCGGATGCTCCGTCGACCGCACGGACATCGCCAGCGGGCCCTCGACGCCCTCGCCGACGTGGGCCTCGCCGACCGGGTGCACCAGCAGGTTCAGGAGATGTCCGGCGGCCAGCAGCAGCGCGTGCTGATCGCCCGTGCCCTCGTGTGCCGGCCGGACCTGCTCGTGCTCGACGAGCCTACGTCCGGCATCGACATCCCGACGCAGACCACCTTCGTCGAGACGATCAGCCGCCTGCACGAGGCGGGGACCACGGTCGTCGTGATCCTGCACGAGCTCGGGCCCTTCGCCCCGCTCATCGACCGAGCAGTGGTGCTGCGGCACGGACGCGTCGCGCACGACGGCTCGCCGCCCCACGCCCGCGACGAGCACGCCGGCGAGTGGCACGACCACACGCACGCACACTCCGACCCTGAGGAACCGCCCTCGCCGTTCACCGTGGAGGTGCTCCCGTGACCGCCTGGGACCAGGTCGTCGAGCTGCTGACGTCTCCCCTCATGCAACGAGCCCTGATCGCCGCCGTGCTCGTCGGTGCGGCTGCGCCGGTCGTCGGCACGTTCCTGGTGCAGCGGCGCATGGCCCTCATGGGTGACGGCATCGGCCACGTCGCCCTCACGGGGGTCGCGGTCGGCTGGCTCGTCGGCAGCTGGGCCGGGCTGGTCCCCCAGGACGCCCTGGCCGTGCCGGGCGCCGTGGTCGCGGCGATCGCCGGGTCGATCGTCATCGAGCTGGTGCGCGAACGGGGCCGCACCAGCGGCGACCTCGCCCTGGCTCTGATGTTCTACGGCGGCATCGCTGGTGGCGTGCTGCTCATCAAGGTCGCGGGCGGCACCAACGCCAACCTCGTCAGCTACCTGTTCGGGTCGATCTCCACCGTGTCGACGACCGACCTGTGGTGGACCGCCGGACTGGCAGCCCTCGTGCTCGGTGCCGGCCTCGGCCTGCGCACCGCACTGTTCGCGGTCAGCCACGACGAGGAGTTCGCCCGCGCCAGCGGCCTTCCCGTGCGCCTCCTGTCGATGCTCATCGCCACGATCGCCGCACTGACCGTCACGATCGCGATGCGCGTGGTGGGCCTTCTCCTGGTCAGCGCGCTCATGATCGTGCCGGTGGCGATCGCGCAGCTGTACGCCAGGTCGTTCAGCCGCACGATGACCGCCGCGAGCATCATCGGCGTCGTGGTCAGCGTCGTCGGACTCGTCATCACGTACTGGCACGACATCCCGCCGGGCGCGACGATCGTCGTCCTGGCGATCCTCGTCTACGGGGTCGGCGCTGCGGTACGCCCTCTGGTCCGGCGCCCGGTCCCCCCACGGGACCCGCACCCGGACATGGTCGACGACGTCCTGCTCGTCGACGACACGGTCATCGATCCGCCCTCACGTACGATCGCGGAGTGAACGTCCGGGACGCCTACCACCTCGGCGGGGTCCCTGTCGGCATCGCGATCGTCGGGCTGTTCGTCATCGTGATGGCCCGATCGCACGCCACGTACTGGGCCGGGCGCGGTGTGGTCCGCGGAGCGCAGGGCACCCATCAGCATGACCGCGGCCCCGGCTGGTGGCACTCGACCATGGACAGGCTCGAGCAGTGGACCAGCACGAGCGCCGCCCAGAAGGGCCTCGGCATGGTGCGCCGCTGGGGCGCTCTCGCCGTCATGCTGGCCTACCTGACCGTCGGGCTGCAGACCGCGATCTTCGCGTCCGCCGGGCTGGTCCGGATGCCGTACCTGCGGTTCACGCTCGCCTCGATCCCCGGCGCCCTCGTCTGGGCGGTGGTCTGGGCGACCATCGGCTTCGGCGCCGTCTGGGGGGCGCTCAACCTGTTCGACGCGTCTCCGTGGGCGCTTCTTGCCGGGGTGCTTGTGCTGGCCGTCGTGATCGGCGGGCTCGTGTGGTTCCGGCTGTCTCGTCGCGCGCGGCGAGACGTGCCGGTCGAGCCGGCCGTGCCTGCGGACCCGGCCTGACGTCAGCCGCGCCCGACGCAGAACTGGTTGCCGTCCGGGTCCGCCAGCACGGTCCATGCGACGGGACCCGCCTCGTGCTCGGCGACGAACGTCGCGCCGTTGGACACCAGCCGCTCGATCGCGCCGGCCGGGTCCTGCGGCCGCAGGTCGATGTGCACCCGGTTCTTGCCCGGCGTCGGGTGCGTGACCTTCTGGAACCCGAGCCACGGACCACCCTCGGGCGGCACGACCATGACGTACCAGCCGTCGTGGTCGTCGCGGACGGTGCCACCGAGCTGCGCGGCCCACCACGCGGCGAGCGCCCGGGCATCGGCCGTGTCGAATGTGATCATCTCCACGGTGAACGCCATCTGGACGACTGTAGCCGGAACCGCCGACATCACCCCGGGCTGGAACCTTCCGCCCTGTCGACCGCCCCGCCGTAGCGACGGTCGCGGCGCGCGTACGTCTCGACCGCGCGCCACAGGTGCCGGCGGTCCACGTCCGGCCAGGGCTCGTCCAGGAACACGAGCTCGGCGTAGGCGGCCTGCCAGATCATGAAGTTCGACGTCCGCTGCTCGCCCGAGGACCGCAGGAAGAGGTCGACGTCCGGCAGGTCGGGCTCGTCGAGGTACTTCGCGAACAGCTTCTCGTTGACCTTCTCCGGCCTGATCCGACCGGCCGCGACCTCGCGGGCGATGGCCTGTGCCGCATCGGCGATCTCGGCGCGACCGCCGTAGTTCACGCACATGGTCAACGTGACCGTGGAGTTGCCCTTGGTCAGCTCCTCGGCGGTCTCGAGCTCGTTGATCACGGACCGCCAGAGCCTCGGACGCCGGCCCGCCCACCGCACGCGCACCCCCCAGGAGTTCATGAGGTCGCGGCGCCTGCGCAGCACGTCACGGTTGAAGCCCATGAGGAAGCGGACCTCGTCGGGTGAGCGCGACCAGTTCTCGGTGGAGAAGGCGTACGCCGAGACGTGCTCCACGCCGATCTCGATGGCCCCGGCGACCACGTCGAGGAGCGAGGCCTCCCCCGCCTTGTGGCCCTCGACACGGGGCAGCCCACGCGCGTTCGCCCAGCGGCCGTTGCCGTCCATGACCACGGCCACGTGCTTGGGCACGAACTCCTTGGGGATGCTCGGCGGACGGGCGCCCGACGGGTGCGGGTACGGCGGTTCGACAGGGTGCGGCACGACGGACATTGTGCCGCGCCAGCCGATGTGAAACCGAATGGTTGCACTATGCGGGTCGAGCACCTACGGTGAAGTGCAATTTATCGGTTGCACATCGGAAGGGACCCGCACCATGAGCAGCACAAGCCTGACCCTCACCTTCACCGTCGACCAGAGCGCCGACGAGGTCTTCACGGCCATCAACGACGTCCGCGGGTGGTGGGCCGGCCCGCCGGCACCGACCGAACCGCAGATCGAGGGCCGTACCGACGAGCTCGGCGCGGAGTTCACCTACCGCGTCACCGACGTGCACTACGTCAAGTTCCGGATCACCGAGCTGGTCCCGAGCACCCGCATCGCGTGGCTGGCGCTCGAGAGCGAGCTCACGTTCATCGCCAACCGGCAGGAGTGGAACGGCACGACGGTCACGTTCGACATCGCTGAGAACGGCGGACGCACCCAGGTGGTGTTCACCCACGTCGGGCTCGTCCCCGAGCACGAGTGCTACGAGGTCTGCGACGACTCGTGGAGCTCCTACGTGCTGGGGAACCTGCGTCGCTTCATCGAGACGGGCTCGAAGGACCCCGTCGCGTCCGCGTTCGCGTCCGCTCTGTAGTGAGCGGGGGCCGGTGGTCGGGCGGTCAGACCCGCTCGACCATCGGCAGCGAGCGCAGCTGACGCTCCAGGTGGAACTGGCAGAACGCGGCGACCAGACCGTTGCCCTCGCCGCGATGCCGCTCGGCACTCGCTTCCGCGACAGACCAGTCGCCCGCGAGCAGGGCGGCGAGCAGCTCGAACGTCTGCGGAGCGGGCGCCGCGGCCCCTGGCGGGCGGCAGGCCCGACAGACCGCACCGCCCGACGCGACGGCGAAGGCCGAGTGCGGACCGGGCTCGCCGCAGCGCGCGCAGTCCGTGAAGCTCGGCGCCCAGCCGGCAACGGCCAGCGCGCGCAGCAGGTAGGAGTCGAGAACGAGGCCCGGAGCGTGCTCGCGGGCTGCGAGCGCCCGGACCGCACCGACCAGCAGCCAGTACTGCTGCAGCGACGGTTCCCGCTCGGCCTCGACCAGCCGGTCCGCCGTCTCGAGCATCACGGCGCCCGCGGTGTACAGGGTGTAGTCCTCGCACACCTGACGCCCGTACGACCCGAGGGTCTCGGCCTGCGTCACGATGTCCAGGTTGCGGCCCGTGCTCAGCTGCACGTCGACGTGCATGAACGGCTCCAACCGCGAGCCGAACCGCGATGAGGTCCGGCGCACACCCTTGCCCACCGCACGCACCTTGCCGTGCGACCGGGTCAGGAGGGTGACGATGCGATCGGCCTCCCCCAGCTTGTGGGTACGCAGCACGATCGCCTCGTCGCGATAGAGGCTCACCGTCCTAGTCTCCCCCGGACCGCCCACAGCGACCGCCCGCCGCGCTGGAGCCGTCAGCACCTCACCGTGGGACGGGGCCGAGCCGGATCCGGTCGAGCAGGCCGTCCGGCGTCACGGTGCTGAAGTCCCAGTCCGAGTGGATCCACCAGGTGACGCCGGCATCCTCGAGCGTCGCAGCACGGTCCCGGGCCTGCACGGGGTCGGACGGCAGCACCCCCTCGACGACGAGCTCGAACGGCTCACCTCCGCGCTGCTCGGACACCCAGGCCCGCACCTCGCGCAGCTGGTCCGGGCTCAGCGGGTCGAACCCGTCCTCCCTGCGGATCGGCAGCACGCCGTCACGACCGGCGGCCCGACGCATCGACCGAGGAGCGAACCACGACCCGATCACCCACACGGGGATGCGTCCGTGCACGGGCCGCGGCTGGAACACGAGGTCGCTGACCCGGTGGTGGGTGCCCTCGAAGCTGAACGGCTCACCGGTCCAGGCGAGGTCGAGGATGGCGAGCGAGTCGTCGAGCAGGGCCGCCCGCTCCTTGACGTCGACGCTCTCACCGGACACGCGGCTGTAGGCGCCGTCGTCGACGGCACCGAGCCCGACGGGCAGCACGAGCCGGCCACCGGAGAGGTGGTCGACCGTCAGTGCCTGCCGGGCGACCTCCCACGGCTTGCGTCGCGGCAAGGAGAACACCATGGCGCCGAGCGTGATCCGACGGGTCCGGACCGCGGCCGCGCCGAGCAGCGTCCACGGGTCGAAGGTGTCCATCGCACCGACGCTGATGCCGTCCCACGCGAAGAACCCGTCCCAGCCGGCCTCCTCGGCGGCGACCGCCATCTCGATCGACTGGGCGGCCGAGCCGCAGGACGCGGTGACACCGAACTTCATGCCGCCGACGCTACGCCGGACCGCCGACACGCGTCAGGGCGCCGCCCAGGTCCGGCACGCTGCCGGCCTCCGTACGTCGCTCGCGCCGCCGACACCTGGGATACGCGTTCCGTCGAGGGGTGGTGACGGAAGGCGGGGCAGGGGTCAGCGGCGCGAGGATGCGCACAGCGGTCGACGGGGTCGCCGAGACGACGCTGCACACGCCCGGAGCCGGCGGGGATGGCGCCGCTCCGGGACGAAGCGGCGTCCGTCAGCGCTCGTGCCGGTTGACGGCCGAGATGATCGCCTTGAGCGAGGCGGTCGTGATGGACGGGTCGATGCCGACGCCCCACAGGATCTCGTCGCCGATCGCGCACTCGACGTACGCAGCCGCGGCTGCGTCACCGCCCGCGGAGAGCGCGTGCTCGGCGTAGTCGAGCACCGCGACGTTCACGCCGAGGTCCTTGAGCGCGGACACGAACGCGGCCACCGGGCCGTTGCCCGAACCGGTCAGCGTGCGCCGGACCTCACGGTCGACAAGGTCGACCTCCAGGGTGTCCGGGCCGTCCTCGACGCTCGTGCCCCGGGTGCCACGCAGCGAGAACCGGCCCCACGGCGCGAACGGGCTGCCCTCCTCGACCGGCAGGTACTCGTCGTTGAAGATGTGCCACAGCTCGTCGGCCGTGACCTCGGTGCCGTGCTGGTCGGTGTGCCTCTGCACCACCTGCGAGAACTCGATCTGCAGCCTGCGCGGCAGGTCCAGGTCCTTCTCGGACTTCATCAGGTAGGAGATGCCGCCCTTACCGGACTGGGAGTTGACGCGGATGATCGCCTCATAGGACCGCCCTACGTCCTTCGGGTCGATCGGCAGGTACGGGACCGCCCAGACGAGGTCGTCGACCGAGACGCCCTGCGCCGCGGCCGAGACCTCCATGGCGCTCAGGCCCTTCTTGATCGCGTCCTGGTGCGAGCCCGAGAAGGCCGTGAACACCAGGTCACCGCCGTACGGGTGCCGCTCGCCGACAGGCAGCTGGTTGCAGCGTTCGACGGTGCGACGGATGTGGTCGATGTCGGAGAAGTCGATCTCCGGGTCCACGCCCTGGCTGAACAGGTTCATGCCGAGCGTGACCAGGTCGACGTTCCCCGTGCGCTCGCCGTTTCCGAACAGGCAGCCCTCGATGCGGTCCGCGCCCGCCAGGTATCCCAGCTCGGCCGCGGCGACCGCCGTGCCCCGGTCGTTGTGGGGGTGCAGCGACAGGACGACGCTCTCGCGGTAGCGCAGGTTGCGGCTCATCCACTCGATCGAGTCCGCGTAGACGTTCGGCGTGGCCATCTCGACCGTGGCCGGCAGGTTGATGATCACCTTGCGGTCGGGCGTCGGCGCCAGCTCGTCCAGCACCGCGTTGCAGATCCGCAGCGCGTACTCCAGCTCCGTTCCCGTGTACGACTCGGGCGAGTACTCGTAGTACACGTCCGTGTCCGGGACGAGCTCCTCGTACTTCTTGCAGAACCGGGCACCGGAGACCGCGATGTCCACGATCCCGTCCTCGTCGGACCGGAACACCACCTCGCGCTGCAGCGTGGACGTGGAGTTGTAGAGGTGCACGATCGCCTGCTTGGCGCCGGCGATCGCCTCGTACGTCCGCTCGATCAGGTGCTCACGCGCCTGCGTCAGCACCTGGATGACCACGTCATCGGGGATCAGGTCGTCCTCGATGAGCTTGCGGACGAAGTCGAAGTCCGTCTGGGAGGCGGACGGGAAGCCGACCTCGATCTCCTTGAAGCCCATCTGCACCAGCAGCTCGAACATCTCGAGCTTGCGGGCGGGATTCATCGGCTCGATCAGCGCCTGGTTGCCGTCGCGCAGGTCCACGGCACACCAGCGGGGGGCCTTGGTGATGCGGCGGTCCGGCCACTGCCGGTCGGGCAGCTCGACGCGGATCTGCTCGTCGAAAGGGCGGTACTTGTGCACCGGCATCGACGACGGCTTCTGCGCGCTCGTCTCCAGATAGCTCATGGGGTCCTCGTCCTTCGGGGCGTTCGGCGGGGGGTCAGCCGGCACACGCGACACCGCGACGAGGATGCGGCCTAGAGGGCCTCGTCGCGGCAACGAAGAAGGAGGGTGATCCCGAGCACGAACTCACCGTACCCCGAACACGGACCTCCACCGCAACCTCGGTCTCAGTGCGAGACCGGTCGCGTCACCGCAGCGCGACCAGGAGGTCGTCGCCCAGGGCGTACAGCTGGGTGCCCAGCCGGACCACGCGCGACGTCCCGTCCGGCAGCGGCAGCCGCCACTCGACGCCTCCGTCGGCGAGGTCGAGCGCCACCAGCACGGGGTGGTCGTCGACGCCGCCGCTGAGCACCGCCACCCGGCGTCCGTCCGAGACCGCCGACCCGGAGACCGCCCCCAGATCCCTCACCCAGACCAGCGAGCCGTCGGAGGTGTCGAGTCCGGCGAGCGTCCCCCCGCTGCGCACCACCACACGACCAGCCACGTCGACCGAGACGCGCGTGGCCTTGGTCGTCGTGCGCCAGACCTGCTGGTCGGCGCCAGCGCGGTAGGCCCGGACGCCGTCGACGCCCAGCCCGTCCGAGGTGAACGTGAGAGCCGACGACCCGTCGGACACGTCCACGGGCAGCACCGAACCCTCCGCGGTCAACCACGGCTCGCCGAGGCCCGAGGACAACGAGGAGCGCGCGACGATCGCGGAGTCGAGCACCCGGTAGTGCTCGCGCACCAGGGTCCCGTCCGCGGTGAGCCGGGTCTCGTCGACTCTGGGCTCGGTCGAGGGCGCCGGTCTCTCGCCGGTCTCCTCGTCGAGCAGGACCGACGTGTCGGCGCCCGAGACCAGCACCAGACCGCCTGCGACGACCATGCGCAGACGGCCGTTGATCTTGGTCCGGCCCGAGGCGTACCACTGCGAGTGCCAGACCTGCCGGCCTGTCACCGGCTCGATCCGGCTGATCGCCAACCGCCCGGACGCGTAGGTCGCCACCACGAGGTCCGCACCGGCCGCCGCGGTCGCCTGGACCCAGCCGCTGATCGGGTGCTGCGACCGCACCGCGCCGTCCATGGGATCGATCGCCCAGAGCGTCGACACCCCGACGGGGCTGTCCGGGACCTGGGCGAGGCCGCGCGGGTCCGGTGCAGGTGACGGACCGGCGACACACGTCACGAGCGTTCCTGCCGACCGGCATGCGACCGCGTCAGGGATGGGGTCAGCGCCCAGCGCAACCGCCCACCGTGTCGCGCCGGTGACCGCGTCGAGGCCGACGACCCGGCGGTCGCCCGCGTCCACGGACCCTGCGGTCACCACGAGCACGTCGCCGACCAGCACCGGAGCGACGCCACCGTCGACGTCCGCCGTCCACGGCACCTCCGGGACCGAACGCAACGAGTCGACCGCTCCGACGAAGGACGCCGGACCGAGCACCCGGGCGCGCTCCCGCTCGAGGAGCCAGTGCGGCCCGGCAGCCACCCCGCCCGCAAGAAGGACGACCGCGACCACGGCGATCACCCCGGCGGTCGCCGGCCGGCGCGACGCCCAGGTCCGCACGTGCGCGGCCGCCTCGTGCAGGCGTTCGGGCGCGGACCGGGCGGGCGCCGACCCGACCGTCGCGTCGTCGTCCAGTCCTACGAGCTGCATCACCGGCCGTTCGGCCAGGCGTCGCTGCGCCATGAACCGACTCTAGGCCGCCTCTAGGCTGTGGGGCCGGTCGTGGGTACTCGCACCAGCCGCATCGAGCAGTCGCCGAACACCACCGTCGAACCGACTCTGATGCGGACCTGCTGGTCGACCCCGCAGACGACCTGACCGCCGTCGGGCAGGTTCACGACCGTGCCGTTGGTCGACCCGCGGTCCGCCACCCAGACGCCCGACGGCTCGACGCCGATCTGGAGGTGGGTCTTGGACACCGAGCGCGTGGGGTCCGCGACCCGGACGAGCTGCACCGGGGCGTCCGAGGCCGGGTTGCGTCCCACGAGCGCAGTCCGCTCGATGCTCACGTGGCGCCCGTCCGAGAGCTCGAACTCCGCGGCCGGGCGGTCCGTGGCCGGCGGCGGAACGGCCGGCAGGTCTGCTCGCGGCGCCGCCGGACGGGTCAGCTCGAGCTCGGGCGTCAGGCCGTAGGCGAGCCCCTGGCGCACGACCGGCATGGTCCGGGTGTCCAGGTCCGGGCTGCTGCGGCGCGGGGTGACCGGGGAGAGCAGGAGCGGCGGAGCGGACGGCTGCCGGACCGCCGTGGGGCTGAGCGTGGCAGCCCACTCGGGGAGGGGCGCAGGCCCGCGCGTCAGCGTCGACGGCTCGGCGGCTCGCTGCGGGCTGCGCCATGGTGGCCGCTCGGCGAGCGCGAGGGCCGACCGGCGGACGTCCAGCACCTCGTCGCCGGCGGCGCGGTCGTGCCAGCCGCGGTTGCGGCGGGTCCGGTCCAAGAACGGGGAGGCCAGCACGACCGCGGCGCCGACCAGCAGGACCGCTGCACCCGCCAGGACGACCACGGTGCGCACGAAGATGCGCGCAGGGCCGACCGGTTCACGCGTCTCGACGTCGAGGGTACGCACGCCCATCGCCAGCCGCCCGAGGGTCCACCCGTACCGTCCGTGCAGCAACCAGTGCGCAATCACGACGCCGCCCGTGAGGGCCATCCCGATCGTCACCAGCCGCAGGGCGTCCTGGGACGCGGCGGTCGACGGCTCGGCACGGGCCCACGCGACCACCCCGACGACCACGAGCCAGCCGGCGGCGACCAGCCAGGCGACGACGTCGAGCGACGCGGCGACGAACCTACGGCCCATCGACGCGGGCGGCGCTGCGTTCAGGCGCGCGGACCGGGCGTTCACCTGTGCTCCTTCGAGATCGAGCGGGCGTTCGGGCATGGGTGGGCGGACACCGCGGGCTACCGGCGGGCGGTCGAGCGGCGAGCCGCACGACGTCGCCGCTTCTCGTCTCGCAGGGAGACGGTCGAGACCCGCGCACGGACACGACGTCGCCATCCCACGCTGTGCGCCATGGCTGCGACGGCGACCTGGACGTCCGACCAGTATGCGGCCACCTGCTCCGGAGCCGGAGTCGCCGGGCTGAACACCGCTCGGTCGGCCGACCGCGCCAGGGCACCCACCCGCGACGCGACGAGCGCTCCGTCGGGCACGTCCTCGAACGACGCCGCGAGGGCTCTTGCCGACTCGTTGCGCGTGGCCAGGCCGCCCGTCGGATGCCGCAGGTCACGCGCAGCATCGAGAAGCTCGTCCCATCCCCCAGCGACCCGCGCCACAGGGTCCGCGGTCCGCCGCCGACGCCGGCGCCTACGGACCTTCAGCAGCACGATCACGACGAACGGGGACACGAGCACGACCAACGGGATGCTGACGACACCGGCGAGGCGCGTCACGCGAAGCCACAGAGGTGCCTCGTCGTCGGTCGGTTCCGAGTCGTCCACCTGGGGCTGCTCCGTGTCCTCGTCCGGCGGCGTGACGTCACCGGGCGGAGGAGGCGGCGGCTGGACCACCTGCGGGTTCGGCTCGGACTGCTTCTCCCGGTCGTTCTCCTGCGGCGTCTGCTCAGGCGGCGGCGTCGGGTCGAACGGGAGCCAGCCGTACCCCTGGAAGGCGATCTCGACCCAGGCCTGGATGTCCTTGCCGGTCACCGTCGTCGAGCCGTCGGCCGACTCACCGTCCGCGTCGATCGAGGGCACGAAGCCGAGCACCACACGCGCAGGCAGCCCCATGTCGCGCGCCATCAGCGCCAACGCGGCCGCGTACTGCTCGCCGTCGCCCACCATGACGTCCGCGCCGAGCAGAGACGTGACCCTGTCCGCCCCGTGGCCGGACAGCGACGGGTAGTCGCCGGCGTCGACGTTGCCGTGGCTGAAGTAGCCCTGCTCGTTGAGCCAGCTCGAGAGAGCCGATGCGATCTGCACGGGACTGCCGGCATCGCGCGCCACGTCGGCCGCGGTGATCGAGACGATGTCCGGGACGCCGGACGGCGCCGGCTGAGCGATGTCCGCGGCCGGTGCACGACCGACGGTCTCCGCGTCGGCCACCGGCGGCACGATGACGTCGACCTCGTACGTGAGTCCCCTGTGCACGCCCTCGGTGACGACGGCCGCACCGGTCGCGTCGTTGTACCGCAGGCCGTTCGCCGCGGCCGGGTCGGTGACGTCGAACGAGGTCGCCTGCCCGACGGTCGGCAGCCACACGCCCTGAAGGTCCTCGACGCGGATCGTCACCTTCGCCTGCTGACCGCGCGCGCTGGTCTCGATCACGTCCCCGACGCGCCTGAACTCCCCCGACGCCTCCGCAGAGCCGTCACCGGCGACGTTCCAGACGATGCCGTCGTAGCGATCCATCGTCGCGAGCCGGACCCGTGCGCCGTCCGGCAGACCAGCGACCGTGAACAACGGCGTGTCCGCGTCCTGCTTCACGAAGTCCCGGAACGCCGAGAGCGGACTCGGGTAGTCGCGGGGGTCGAACGGCGGCACGATCTCGTCGCGGACCACGAACCGTTCGGTCGACGCCACGACCGCCGGCGCCCCGAACGTGCCCGCCGCGACCGCGACGACCAGCAGCATCGTGGTCGAGACCAGGCGTCGAGCCCGCAGACCACCGGACCGCCATGCGGCCCACGGGAGCAGGACCACGGCGAGCACGGTTCCCGTGAGGACCGGAGGGATCGACGGCGTCCGGGTGCCGAGCACGATCGCACCCACGACGGCGACGACCGGGAGCAGGGCGGCCGAGGCCGCGACCGCAGGACGGCGCGCCCGCAGGGCCAGCGTGACGGCGATGGCTGCGCCGGCGAGAGCCATCGAGAACATCGCGACGAGCAGCGTCCCGCTCGTACCGACCGGAGGCTGGAGCGTGAGCATCTGCTTCCACGTCGACGCCAGACCGCTGGCGAGCTCGGTGATCGTGCTCGGCGTCGGCAGAAAGCCGGCGATCGTGCTGTTCGGTGCGGCCAACGGTCCACCGGCGACGAAGAACACGAGCACCAGCACCGCCACCACGGTCACGGCCGACCACCGGCGCCACGCACCGACACCGGCGACCGCGACGCCGAGTGCCAGCCCTCCCACGAGCGCGGGGACCGCAGCCTGCTCGCCGTACACCGACAGCAGCGGCAGCAGGGCAAGTCCCAGCATGGCGACGAGCACCGCGGTGTCCGTCGACCCTGCCCGCAGCGAGCGCGGGCGAGCGGCTGTCGTCATGCCGTCACCCGCCGCAGCAGGCGGGGCAGGTCGTCGAGCGCGCCGAGGGTCGCGACGCTGAGCGAGCCACGCGTGCGCACCGACAGGTCGGCGCCACGCTCGCAGCACAGGACGACGGTCCGCGTCCCGGTCGGAACATGGCGGGACCCGAGCCGCAGCTCTGCCGCAGTGGGGACCGAGCCCGTCACCAGCATCGCGACCGACGCCTCGGGTGCCTCCCGGGCGACGCGTCGGCCGAGCAGCGCCATGCCGGCACCGCTCGAGCTCAGCTGCAGCCCGGAGCAGTCGTCCAGGAGCAGCGGTGGCGTCTCCACCCGGAGCGTCCCAGGCCCCGCGAGGACGGCGAGCTCGCGCTCCTCGCGGAGCGTCTGGACACCGACCGAGGCGACGACCGAGACCGCCAGCTCGAACTCGTCGTCGTCGGCGTAGTCCCGGGGGTCCGTGGCCAGCGCCAGGGCCGTCTGCGTCCGCCGGGTGTCCTCGAACTGCTTGACCATGAGGCTGCCGCGCCGAGCGGTCGTCCGCCAGTGGATGTACCGGCGGTCGTCGCCTGCCACGTAGTCGCGCAGCGCGTGGAACGACAGGTCGGAGTCCGACAGGTCACGCGTGGCCTGCCCCTCGAGATCCCGCAGGAGTCCTGAGCTTGCTCCGGCCAGCGAGACGAGCAGCGGGTGGACGAACAGCTCGACCGGTCGGGTCCAGCGCACGCTGCGCCGCGCCAGCCCGAACGGGTCGCCCCGGACGGAGCGCACCGGTCCGACCACGATGACGGCACGTCGCGCCGTGGGGATGGCGAACAGGTCGTCGTGCTCAACGCCGGAGGCCAGTGCGGGCACCGAGAACTCGGCGGTGACCGCGCCGACAGGCAGCTCGACGCGCGAAGGCAAGGACCTGCGTCGTGCGATGTTGCGCACCACCAGCCGACCGAGCGCACGCTCGCCCACGCGGACGCGCCGGTCCGCCATGTCGAGCGTGATCTCGTACCGCGAGCGACCGACCGTCATGAGCACCGCGACGATCAGCACCGCCGCCAGGGCCGCGCCGATCGCCGCGACCTCCAGCCACCCGAGCCAGCGGGCCAGCACGAGGCAGCCGACGGACAGGACCGCCACTGCCCAGCCGACCGGTGAGACTCGCAGACCCATGGTGCTCAGGCCGCCCGCAGGGCAGGCGGTGCCGTCGTCTCGAGGATGCGGGCCAGCACGTCGACCGCGGTCACGCCTGCGAACTCTGCCTCGGTGTCGAGGATGAGCCGGTGCGCGAGGACAGGCTGGGCCAGGTCCTTGATGTCGTCGGGGATGACGTACTCGCGGCCCGCCGCGGCAGCCCAGACCTTGGCCGTGCGGACCAGGGCCAGACCACCGCGGATGCTCGCGCCGATCGCCGTCTGCGGGTCGTCGCGAGTCGCCTCGGTCAGGCGTGCGACGTAGTCCAGCACCACGTCGTCGATGTGCACGGTCTGCGCGAGGTCCGCCATCGTCCCCACGGCCTCGGTGGTGATGCGCGCCTGCAGGTTCGTGGTGCGGTCCTTCGCGCCCGCGAGGATCTCGATCGTCGACGACCGGTCGGGGTAGCCGAGCGAGGTCTTGATCAGGAACCGGTCCAGCTGCGCCTCGGGCAGGCGGTACGTGCCGGCCTGCTCGATCGGGTTCTGCGTCGCGATGACCATGAACGGACGGCCGACCGGGTGGGTCACACCGTCGACCGTGATGTTGCCCTCCTCCATGACCTCGAGGAGCGCGGCCTGCGTCTTGGGAGACGCCCGGTTGATCTCGTCGGCGAGCACGACGGACGCGAAGATCGGGCCCGGGTGGAACTCGAAGCGGTGCGTCCCCTGGTCGTAGATCGTCACGCCCGTGACGTCCGACGGCAGCAGGTCGGGCGTGAACTGGATCCGGTGGTGGCTGCCCTGCACCGTGGCCGCAAGCGCCTTGGCCAACGACGTCTTCCCTGTGCCCGGGGCGTCCTCGAGCAGCAGGTGCCCCTCGGCGATCATCGCGGTCAGCGCGAGCCGGACGGTGTGGTCCTTGCCGAGCAGCGCGAGCCCCACGTTGGACACCAGGGCCTCGAAGGTCTCGGCGAACCAGGTGCTCTGTTCGGGGTCCATGTGCGCGATCTCCAGGTGGTCGTTCAACAGGTCATGGTCGGTTGCGGTCCTGCTCATGGTGTCGGCACCTACGGCGAGGGAACTGAGACATCCAGCACGCCCGGCTGTCCCCACCCTTGCGAGTTCTGCGCCTGCACCTCGACGTGGATGGTGGTGCCGGGTGTCACGGCCACATCGAAGGTGAGCTTGTCCTCCGGGAGCGTGCCGTCAGCCTCGACATCACCCGTCACGGTCCACCGGTAGGCCGTGATGCGGCGGTGATGGCTGTCGGGCGCGTCCCACGCGATGGTGGCCTTCGTGCCATCCGCGCTCACGGTCGCTCTGAGCACAGGCGCCGCGGGCGCCGACGGCAGACCCACCGGGGCCGAGCTCGAGCCCGGCTCGCTCCAGCCCTGGGAGTTGTGCACCCGGTAGTCGACCGTGACCGCGTGCGTCGGGGGTGTGGTGTCGATGGTCGCCGGAAGGGCGGAGCCCATCGCCACGTCCTGCCAGGGGCCACCGTTGACGCTGACCTGCTGGCCGTCGATCGCAGCCCCGCCGTTCGCGCCGAGCGCGTAGGTCACCTTCACCTGGTCGACGCCACCCGTCGTGACCGCCACCACCGGGGAGGCAGGGCGCGTCACGGGTGTGACCGTGGGCAGGTCGAGCCAGTCCCCCGCGAGGTCGCGGGAGTTCACGGCCCGCACCCGGTACGTCACCGAGGCGCCGCCGACGAGGTTCTGGATCGTCGTCCCCGTGCCGGCGACCGCGGTCGGGGCCGCGTCGTCGAGCTGGATCTCGTAGTGGTCGATCGAGACGCCGACGCCCCCGGTCTCGGTGGGGGGCGCCCACGCCAGGGTCACCGAGCCGGCTCCCCAGGGCGCGCCGTTGAGCACAGGCGCGGACGAGGGTGCGGTCGGTGCGGTCGGCTGGCTCCAGGTCTCACCAAGGGCCGTTCCCCAGGGCGACGATCCGGCCTTGTTGAGCGCACGGACCCCGATCCGGTAGGTGTGCCCCCGGGTCGCCGGGAAGCTGTACGCCAGCGTGGCGGCGTCGAGCCCGACCGGCGTCCCGTCGTCGACCGAGATCTCGAAGCCGCGGACCGCGTCGCCGTGGCCGTCCGGCAGGTTCCAGCCGACCGTGATCTGCGGCGCACCGAACCAGCCGGTCTCGCTGCGCGACGCAGCCACCGTCGGAGCGTCCGGCGCAGCAGCCGGGACCATCGGCAGCGACGAGTCGGACCAAGGCCCGGGGTCCGGCGCTTTGTTATGCGCCCGGACGCGCACCGAGTACGCCGTCCCGTTCTTGAGACCGGAGAACGTGTAGCTCGTCGTCGCCGACGAGACGCTCGCAGAACCGGACGGGGGCGTCGGCGAGATCTCCACGGTGTAGTCGGTGATGGGCGATCCCGTCTGGACCGGCGCGGTCCACGTCGCGCGCACGGAGGCGGCCCCGAACTCGAGCACCGGCATGCCGGGCTGGCCGGGCACCGCGTCGGGCCGGGCGGGTGCCGAGGCGAGACTGGCGTCGGACCAGTCGACGACGTTCTGCGCGGCCACGGTGAACGTGTACTCGGTGTCGTTGGTCAGGTTGTCGATCGTGCACGTCGTGCTCACGCACGAACGCACGATGTTCCCGGGGTTGGCCACGACCCGGTACCCGAGGATCGGTGCACCGCGGCTGTCCGGCGCATCCCACGACAGCACGACCGTCTTGTCGCGGATCTCACCGATCCGCGGGGCCGTCGGTGTCGCAGGCTTGCCCCGCACGACCGTGTAGATCCGGCCCTCGACCTCACGATCGGGGTCACCGGTCACGTCACGGACGCGGAAGCGGGTGACCATCTGGCCGATGAATCCGGCGGCAGGTCGGACGCTCACCGAGCTCGACGTGGCACTTGCCGTACCGGCGCCGGGCGTCTCGACGGTGGCCCCGACGACGGTCAAGGGTTCGCTGAACGGGTTGTACGCGTTCTCGAGCACCTGGACGGTGCTCTCCTTGCCCTCGACACCCTCGATCTGGACGTCCTGTACCTGGGCGATCCGCCGCGTGCTGGCGATCACCCGCAGGTCGACCGACTGGTCGAGCGAGCCGCTGCGGCCGTACCCGATCTTCAGTGCGAGCTTCTCGGTGCGGCCCTTGGTCGCCGTCTCGGCGGCCGACACCGTCAGGAAGCTGCCGTTCTCGATCGTCGCGGTGAACCCGGCGGGCACCGCCGAGTTGATCTGGTAGGAGTACCGAACCTTCGAGGGGTCTTCGGTGTCACCCTCCGGACCGGTCGTGAACGAACGCAGGTCGACGGGCAGCGGAGCCTCGCCGGGCGCGACGTCGATCGTCGACGGCGTGAACGTCGGCGGGTGGTCGTCGATCGCGTAGACGGTGATCTGCAAGGTGATGATCGCCGTGCGCGCCGACGCGTCGGCGGGACCGGACGCGTCCGTGACGGGGACCGTGATCGACGCCGGGCCCGCGTAGCCCGGGGCGGACGTGAACTGCAGGGTCCTGTCGTCCTTGAGCAGGCTCGTGCGGTCCGACTTCGTGGCGCTGAGCCCCGCGGGGTCCGCGACCGTCGGTGTGCGGCCCGGAGCCACCTGGACCTGTTCGTCCAGAGGAATCACGAGCTGGGCGCCCGAGGCGACCCGGAGCTCCGGTGCCTTGGGTCGGGCGGTCGGCGGGAAGAACCCGAGCGCGGGCACCGTGATGAACGCGTACGACGCCGCGGAGGTGGACGTCTTGTTGGTGAGCAGGAACGGAACCGTCTGGGAGTGGTCGACGAGCGTCACGACGACCTTGCCGCCGACCACCGAGGCCACGTCGGCGAGCGAGCCCGGCACCGACACCACCAGGTCGCTCAGCGGGCCGCTGGGGTTCTGCGCGACCGCGAGCACGTCGACGCTGACCTCCGTGCGCCCCAGCGTGTCCAGCGCGTTCACCACGACGTCCCGAGCGATCGGAGGCAGGACCCGCGCGTCGGCAGCGACCGTGACGGTGAGCACTGCGGTGTCCCGGCCGCCGCGGCTGTTCTCGACCGTGTACCCGATCTGCAGCACGGTCGGCGCGTCGGGCGCGTGCACGATGATGCGACGCCCGTCGGGCTGCGCGTCCGTCCCGGGGGCCATGTCGAGGAGCGGGTTGAGCGTGAGCTCGCCACCGCTCGAGTCGACGTCGTTGGCCAGGACACGCACCTCGACGCGCTGGCCGGGCTTCACGGTGACCTGGTCGTCCCGGGCCGTCACCAGCGCGGCGCTGGTGGGCCTCGGGCTGATGCCGACGCGGATCTTGGCCACCGCTCGCTGCCCGGTCCAGTCCTCGACCGCGTAGGTGAACTCGTCGGTGTCGAGCTCGTCAGGCAGCGCCTGGTACTCCAGCCAGTCGGGTCCGACGGCGGTGACCCGGCCACGCGACGGGGACGACGCGATGCCGAGCAGCGTCACACCGTCACCGTCGGCGTCGATCCCGACCAGCGGGACCACGATCCGGACCTTGTCGCCCTCGAACACCCGGGCCGTGAGGTCGCGGGGCCGCGGCGGCGCCTTGGTCCCGGCATCGGACTCGTGGACCCGTACGGTCACGGTGGCGGCCGTGACGTTGCCCGTCGCGTCCATGACGGAGAACGTCGCCCGCGCGGTGAGCGGGTTCGGCGGCGCCTGGTACCGCAGCACGTCCCCGGACACGAACAGAAGACCCTCGCCCGGACCGAGCGGCTCGGCCAGCTCGGGCACCAGGACCGGGCGGTCGCCGTCCGGGTCGAACGCGCCGTCGAGCACCGGGATCGTGACGACGCCCCCTGTCCGGACGTCGACCTCGACGTTGGGCACGACAGGTGGCTGGGACGACGTCGACGCGGGCACGGGCTGGACGATGATCTCGCCCACGGCCGACGACTGACCGCTGGAGACCGAGTAGCGCAGCACGACCGGCAGGGTCAGCGTGCGCTCGGAGCGGATCTGCACCAGGTGGTGGTCGAGGATCGCGACGCGCAGGCCCGACCCCTCGGGCACCTCGACCGACTGCAGGACCAGCACCTTGCCCGCCGGGTCGGAGTCGTTGTCGAGCGGGTCGATCGTGACCTCGCCACCGGCCGGCAGCGACGCCCGGTCACGGACCGCGACCGGCGGTTCGGCCGTCTCGGGCCACTCCTTCACGTCGATGCGCGCGAGCCCGGTGGCCTGCTGCGGTGATGCGGTCACGAGGAAGGGCACGTAGTAGCTGCCTGCGCGCGCGGCGCTGAACGTGAAGGTGCCCGCCTGCAGGTCGCTCGAGACGGTCGCCCCGACGACCTCGTCGACGCCGGCGAGCCGCGGCGGCTCGCTCGACGAGCTGCGCACCGAGTCCAGCGGGTGCAGGGTGACCGGCATGTCGACGTAGGTGACGGCGAACACCGGGTCGATCTGCGGCGCCATCGAACCCGCGGGGCGCACGTCGACGTCGAGGACGCCTTCGGTCGTGGTGCGGCCGTCGGAGACCTGCAGCGTGACGCGCGTGCGCCCGAGCGTCGGCCCGTCCGCCTTGAACGTGAGGGTCCCGTCCTGCCGGAAGCGCGCCGAGCCGGCGGCCGGGTCTGCGACGGCACCGATGAGCAGCAGGTCGTCGCCGTCCGGGTCGACGAAGTCCGCGAGGACCTGGTGGTCGGCCTGTCCGCCCTGCTCGACGGTCAGGGAGCCGGTCCTCACCTGGATCGGTGGCGCATCCGTGCTCTCGTCATGGACCGTGAGCACGACGTGCCCGGTCGACGGTGCCGTCGTGCCGCGACCGTCGCTGATCGTGTACGTGAGCTCGGCCGAACCGACCGCCGTGGCTGCGACCTGGACCTGCAGGGCTCGCCCGCCGTAGATCAGTGCCACCGTCCCGAACTCGGGTGGCACCTGGTCGAACTGGGAGATCGAGAGGATGCCGCAGTCGGACGACGAGTCGTTGTCGACGACCGGCAGGATCGTCGCGCGACCCGGCCGCACCCCGAACGCGTCGTCGGCGGCGGTCGGCGGCGCCGACTCGTTCGAGCACTCCGTGACGAGCTCCTGCGTCGTGTCCGTGCTCTGGGACTGGTCTTCCGTCTGCTCGGGGTCCTCCTGCGGCACGACCTCGTTCCAGTTGGGCACGCGCAGGTCGGTGTCCTGAAGCGGCAGCCAGAGCCGGCCCCGGAGCGTGTCGTTGAGCACGACGACCTGCCGGTTGACCCGGAACGCCAGCGCGTCCGAGCTGGACATGCCCTCGAGGTCGCTCACCTTCGCCTTCGCGCCGTCGCACAGCTCGAGGTAGGACCCGTTGCCGGTCGCCCACGCGCCGAGCGCGCACGCGCCCACCCGGACGGGCTCGGCGGGCTTTCCCGACCCATCCGTCGGGTGCTCGACCACGTCGCCGCCGTCGAGCGGAACCTCGATGAGCGCGGTCGTGCTGGCGACGAGGACGACCGAGGACGCCGGACCGGGCTGCTGCAGGCGCAGACCGTCACCCGGCACCTCGACCGCGCCGTGCAACGTGCGCACCGTGCTCCCGGAGAGAGTCACGGGCTGGTCGCCGACCGCGGTGACCTGGTCGACCTCCCCGGTCCCGAGGGTGCCGACGGACGAGGACTGGACCGACCCACCGGAGAGGTCGACGCGCGTGACCGCGCCGTCGTCGGCTGCCACCCCGAGAACCGCTCCGCCCTGGGCGACGACGACCTTGCCCCCTGAGCCGAGCTCGAGGTCCGGCGCGTCCGTGCCGATCCGAAGTCCGTCCAGGTCGCCGATCGCCCGGACCCAGGCGTTGCCGTCCGCGTCTGCGACGGCGACGGTCCCGCCGGCCATGCGGACCGTGGCCCCCGGGGTCGCAACCTGCGTCGTGATCGTGACGGACGCGGGATCGACGACCGACACCTGCCCCTGCTCCACGAGCAGGATGTCGCCCTCGTCCTGGAGGACGTCGAAGTCCGTGCCGTCCGCCACCAGGCCCCCGTTGAGCTCCTCGACCGTGGCGTTGTACCGGCCGAGCTGGCTCTGGCTCGTCGCGGTCAGCCAGACGGCTCCGTCGTTGAGGTCGAGGCGCGCGAGCGGGAAGCCCTGGTCGACGAGTGCGAGCACGGCGACCAGGACGGGGACGACGACCACCGCGGCAGTCGCCGTGGCCTTCTGGCGGAGGCTGGCGACGTTCACGCGGCGCAGCCTTGCGCCGGGCTCGCCGACAACCGGCGGTCGGCGCGGACGATCGCGACCTGGATGCAGACCTCGGCCGAGCCGTCGGAGGGAACCGTGACCGTCGGCACGTCGATGAGCTCGAGCTCAGGCTCGCCCGTCGCCTCGAGGACGCCCCAGAGGTAGCTGTCCCCCTCCTGGGGGTCGGGGTTCTGCCAGGTGAACACCACGGTGCCGTCGGGCTGTCGCGTGCCTTGCAGCGAGTGCGGTGCAGGCACGACGTCGTCGATCGCCGTGGGTGCCGGGGCCGGGCTGAACTCCGACCCGGAGCTCGGTCGCTCGTCGGGTGCGTCGTCGCGCAGCGCCACCGCACCGAGCGTCACGACGGCCGCCAGGACGACCAGACCCGAGACGACGCCCACCAGCGGACCGGTGCGCCGGCGTCCGGGAGCCGTCACGTCGTCGGTGGTGACCGGCTCCTGCGGCGCGATGAACGTGGGAAGCGGGGATCGCCCCGGGGAGGCTGCCGACGGCGTCGAGGGCACGGTCGTGATGGAACGCACCCGCGTGGCGTCGTCCTCGCCGGGGACCGCGTCGACGGTCGGCTGCGGCTCCCGGACCGCGGGCGCCTCCTGCGGGGTCACGCTCACGATCGAGCGGAGCCGCGTCGCGTCGTCCTCGCCACCACCCTGCGGTCCACCGGTCTGCGGCCCCTGCTCGCGCTGCGGACCGGCGAAGGCGTCCTCGGTCAGGTCCAGCGGCGTGACGGGCAGGCGCAGGTCGCTCTCCACCTGCTGCAGGGCGCGCGCCACCGCGGCGGCACTGTCGTACCGGCGTGCCGGCACCTTCGCCATCGCCTTGTCCAGCACCTGGTGGAGCGCCGGCGGCACGTCGTCGCGACCCGTGGGGGGCAACGGCGAGCGCTCGATCCGCGCCACGAGCTGCTGGGCACTGTTGCGGCCACCGGCGATCTCGAACGGTGTGCGGCCGGCCAGCAGCGAGTAGATCGTCGCAGCCAGGGAGTACACGTCGGAGCGCTCGTCACCCGAGGGGTGCTCGCCGAGCAGCTCGGGGGGCGACCACGGGATCGACATGCCCACGGTGGCGCCACCGCCCTGGCCCGTGGTCGCGGCGATGCCGAAGTCGGTGAGCGCGGGCCAGCCGAAGTCCGTGGTGAGGACGTTCGCGGGCTTGATGTCGCGGTGCAGGATCCCGGCACGGTGTGCGGTCTCGACCGCGGACGCGAGGCGGATCCCGATGCGCAGCGCCTCGGGAACCGAGATCCGCTCCTGCCGGTAGCGGTCCGCGAGACCTGGCCGCGAGCAGTACTCCATCACCAGGAACGGACGACCGTCCGCAGCGATCGCCGCGTGGTAGATCGTGACGATCGACGGGTGGTGGGACAGCTGGGCCATGAGGTTGGCCTCGGTCTGGAACCGCGACCGCACGTCGTCGTCGAGGCTCCCTGCGAGCAGCACCTTGACGGCGACCTCGCGTCGCGGAAGCTGCTGCTCGTAGAGAAAGACGTCCGCGAAGCCACCCAGGCCAAGCACGCGGACGGGCTCGTACCCCGGCAGGCGCGGCGGGGTCGAGGCTTCGCGGCGTGCGGTCACGAACCCCGCTCCAGCGAGAACGTCACGCCGTCCCCGAGGTCGACGAGCTCGTCCAGACCCACCACGCTGGGCTCACCCGGGTGCAGGCGACGGGCTCCCTCACCGGGTCGGGCGACGTGGACGCCGTTCGTCGAGTCGAGGTCCGTCACCAGGACGTGGTCGCCCTCGACGCGCACCTCGGCGTGCGTGCGTGAGATGTCCTGCTGCGGGCTCGGGACCGTGATGAGGCGCGGGAGCTCACGGTTGGAGACCCTCGCGACCTGCGGTGCGCGGCCCAGCAGGACGGCCCGGTCGAGTGGCACGACGAGGCCGGTCGAGAGCACGAGCTTCGCCGGCATCGGGGCGCGCTGCGGTGCACGGAACGGTCCCGGCGCGTCGTCCGCAGCCCACGACGGCAGCTGGTCACGGATGTCTGCCAGGTCCGCGGACAGGATCGTCAGGCCGTCGTGGTCGTCGAGCGAGGCACCAGACAGCGGGACGTTCTGCGACCCGGTGCCGTGCTTCTCCTCGAACGCGGAGTGCGACAGGAACGCCTCCGCCGCCGCGACGACACCTGACGGGTCGCCATGGTCGCCGGCGACGGGTACGACCGGCACAGGGCCGGTACCGTCGGCCTGCTCCGGCCCGGGCTCCGGCTCGCCCTCTGCGACGGGCACCAGACCCACGCGCTCGTCCGCGAACGACGGCGCCAGGACGGGCGAGTCGAAGACGTTCGTGCGCGGCCCCTGCTCGACCGGTTCGACCGCCTGAGCAGCCACGACGTCGATGTTCTCGACGACCTGAGCGGGCACGACGTCGATGTCCTCGACGACCTCGACCACCTCGTCGGCGACCGCCAGCGAGATGCGGACGCACGAGGCGCGCACGACGCCGTCCGCCACCGGAAGGCTCGCGGCGTGGGCTGCCGCACCGTCGACCTGCACGGCGACCGAGGTGACCCCTTCGAGGACGCGTTCGGTCCACGTGCTGACCTCACCGGACCGAAGCGTCTCGAGCCGGCCGTCCAGGTCGAGGACCACCTCGACATCACCGCGCAGGGCAGCGTGCACCCGGCGCTTGTCGACAGACACGAGCGCGAAGGGAGGTAGACCGGCAAATCCGTCGCGGGCCAGGAGCGCGAGGCCCGCGAACACGCCTTCACCGGTCGCCTGCCAGAGGTCGCGGACGGTCGAGTCGGCCGCGGTCGGGCCGAGGAGCGCCACGAACCCGGGTCGCACGATCGCCGTCCAGTCGCCTGCGGAGTACTCGGGAACACTCATGACGGGTCCTCCTCGTAAGACGTACGCGCACCGCTCGGCGACGAGCCCGGAGCATAGAACCGCGGGACGGTCGCGCCGTTGAGCATCTCGTCCCACTGGTGCGGACCGAGGTCGGAGTCGACCCGCGGCACCGTGATGTGCACGTCCTCGTCCGCGCCAGTCGACGTCGCGACGTCGACCACCACGGCGCTCACGTTGTCCCGCGCACCGTGCTCGAGGGCGAGCCGTACGAGCAGGGCAGCGGCGTCCTGCGGGTCGCTGGTGGACACCAGTACCTCCTCGAGGGCCGACTCCTGCAGCTCCCGCGTCAGGCCGTCGGTGCAGATCAGGAACCGGTCGCGCAGGCCCGCGGGCAGCAGCCAGTAGTCAGGCTCCGGCGCCTCTCCCGTGCCGAGCGCGCGGGTCAGCACGTGCCGCTCGGGGTGCGTCTCGGCCTCGGCGACCTCGATCTCACCCAGGTCGACGAGCTCCTGGACCACCGAGTGGTCCACGCTCACCTGCTGGAGCTCGTCGCCGTCCCACCGGTACACCCGCGAGTCACCGACGTTGAAGACCAACCAGTACGAGCCGCCGTCGTGCTCGGTCACGGCGACGCCCGCGACCGTGGTGCCTCCCTGGCGCCCACCGGTGAACTCGCTGCGAATCCGTGCCGCCGTTCTCACGAAGCACGCGTGCACGTCGTCGGAGCTCGCCGCGGCCTGGCCGGCCAGCTGCGCGAACTCCTCGACCGCGATACGGCTCGCCAGGTCGCCCGCGTCGTGACCACCCATGCCGTCTGCTACCAGGAACACCGGCGGGTACGCCAGGAGCGCGTCCTCGTTCACGTCGCGCACGAGGCCACGATCAGTCGCCGAACCCCACGACGTCCGCACCTGCGTTCCCCCTCGCTCTCGGCGCGACCAGGTGGCACCCCGATCAGGTGCCTCCTGTCATCATCGGCGCACATCGTCCCTTACCTGAGCCTCCGGTACCACCACCAGCGGCCGCCGTGCGATCAGATGCCCAGCTGGTACACACCCCAGTATGCGAGCGCCACCAGAAGGATCCCTGAGCCTACGGCGCCACCCCACAGGACGAGGGTCCGCAGGACGCCCGGTGCCGGTCGTACGCCCGCCGACCGCGCCGAGCTGTACCTCCGGACGAGCAGGACCACTGCCAGGACGACCGCGATGCCGAGCAGGCGGACGAGCAGCCAGCCCCCTTGGACCACCAGGTCGTTCCGCTCGTAGTTCAGGGCGAGCCGTGCGACGGAGATGACGTACCAACCCAGGGCGATGACGGTGAGGATCGCGCCACCACCGACGGCGACGAGCCGGGGCAGCACCCCGCGCGCGAACCTGGGACCCGGCAGCGAAGGGCCGTGTCGGGCGCCGTCGACCGCGGCCTCCACACCCCGGGCGATGCCGACGGCCAGCGGGCCGAGAACGATGAGCGCCACACCGATCGCGATGAGTGCGAGCGCCACGTCACCGTTCCACCGCGGCTGCGGGACCGGTGACGCGAGGTAGGTCTGCGTGGGCTGGTCACCCGCGATCCGCGGCTCGGAGGCAGCCGTGGCCGGCAACGCCAGCACCCACCCGGACAGGTCCCGCAAGAAGTCGCTGTCGACGACGCCGCCGACCCGGATCCCGTGGTTCGCGCCGGCGTAGTACCGGACCGTCACGTCACTGTTCTGGGCGAGCGCCGTGTCGTCGATCACCTGCAGGGCGCCCTGGATCAGGGGCATCGAGGCGTCGCCCGTGCCGTAGACGACGAGGACGGGCTGGTGCATCCTGCGCTGGTACGGCGTCACGTCGAAGTCCGCGTACTCGAACCCACCACCGGGGAACGACATCCCGACCGCTCGCGGGATCGCCCTGAACACCCCGTGCGGAACGCCCGTGTTGCGCAGGTAGGAGTCGACGGCGAACGCCGCCTGCTGCCGGGGCGGGACGACGGGCGAGGACACGAGCACGACGAAGCCGACGTCGGGGTCCTGTGCCGCGATCACGGGGGCGATCCAGCCACCTTCGCTCTCCGCGTAGAGACCCACCCTCGAGGGATCCACTCCCGGGTAGCTCTGCAGCAGGTTCACGGAGGCGTCGTAGTCGTCGGCCATGGACACGTAGTTGCGGTGCCGCGTCGTGTAGGTGTCCAGCCGCTTGTTGGGCACCATCGCGACGATGCCTGACGCGGCGAGCGCATGCGCCTGGGCGAGGAACGCGACGTCATAACGCCCCGTGCCCGCTCCGTGGATGAACACGACGCCCGGCTTCGGCGTGGCCAGGCCTACCGGCTCACTGATCTGCGCGTCGATCGTGGTGCCCTCGAGCTGGACGGTCACGATCGACGTCTTGACCTCGTAGGTGCCCACCTCGCCCGCGTCGCCGATCACGGTGGAGGCCGTCTGCACAGTCAACGGGTCGCTCATCGGGACCGGGTCCCACTGTGGGCCCATGACCGCTCCGAGCACGGCGAGAAGCACGACACCCAGGACGGTGCTCGCCGTGATCCGGTACGCGGTCCGGCGCCGGCTGACGGTCTCCGGTGCTCTCGACGACCGCTCTCCCGAGCGCAGCATGCTCAGAAGCCCATCTTCCCGAGCTGCTTGGGGTCGCGCTGCCAGTCCTTGGCCACCTTGACGTGCAGGTCCAGGTAGACCCGCGCACCGAGCAGCGCCTCGATCCCGCGTCTGGCCTCGCTGCCGACGTCACGCAGCCGGGCACCACCCTTGCCGATGATGATCGCCTTCTGGCTGTCGCGCTCCACGAACAGGTGGACGCGCACATCGAGCATCGGCACCCCGTTCGCGGCAGGCTCGTCTCGCGGCACGATCTCGTCGACGACGACCGCGAGCGAGTGAGGCAGCTCGTCGCGCACCCCTTCGAGCGCGGCTTCTCGGACCAGCTCGGCGACCATCACGGCCTCGGGCTCGTCCGTCAGCTCGCCCTCCGCGTACAGCGGCGCACCTTCGGGCAGGTGCCCGATGAGCACCTTCTCGAGCACCTCGACCTGGTAGCCGCCGACCGCCGAGACGGGCACGATGTCCGCCCAGTCCCCCAGTCCCTGGACCGCGAGGAGGTGCTCGGCGAGCTTGCCCTTGCCGACGAGGTCGGACTTGGTGACGATCGCGACCACGGGCGTGCCCCGGCCGTCGCGCGCGAGCTCGCTCATCTGCTCGGCGATGAACCGGTCGCCCGGGCCGACGCGCTGGTCGGCCGGCAGGCAGAAGCCGACCACGTCGACCTCGGTGAGGGTGTCCTTGACCAGCGCGTTGAGCCGTTCCCCGAGAAGCGTCCGCGGCCGGTGCAGCCCAGGGGTGTCCACGAGGATCAGCTGTGCGTCGGGGCGGTGCACGATGCCACGGATCGTGTGCCGGGTCGTCTGCGGGCGTCCGGACGTGATCGCGACCTTCTGGCCGACGAGCGCGTTGGTGAGCGTGGACTTGCCGGCGTTGGGGCGTCCGACGAAGCAGGCGAAGCCGGATCGGAAGGTCATCGGGTCGCTCCGTTGTTGTCGGACGAGTGCGACCTGGGCGAAGAGGCCGCGTTCTCGTTCTCGTGCTCGTTGTCGGACTCGGGCAGGACCTGGCTGACCAGGACGGTGGCCAGCCGGCGGCGCCGCCCCTCGACGCGGTCCGCGACGAGGTGCAGCCCGTGGATGTCCCCCGCCGACCCGAGCAGTGGAACCTTACCCAAGGCTTTGGCCAGCAGACCGCCGGCCGTGTCGACGTCCTCGTCCTCGACCTCGAGGCCGAACAGCTCGCCCAGCTCGTCGCGCCCCAGGCGGGCCGGGACGCGGTAGACCCCCTCGCCGAGGTCCTCGACCAGGGGCGCCGTCGGGTCGTGCTCGTCGGTCAGCTCGCCCACGATCTCCTCGAGTGCGTCCTCGATCGTGACCAGACCCGCGATCCCGCCGTACTCGTCGACCACCATCGCCATGTGCGACGACCCGTCCTGGAGCTCACGAAGGAGCTCGTCGACCGGCTTGGACTCGGGTACGAACACGGCCGGTCTGGCCAGAGAGCTGGCGGGCGCGTCGAGCACGGCCTGCTGCTCCTTGGTGTTGGAGCGTCCGGTGGGCGCCATCGGCAGCCGTCGGACCACGTCCTTCAGGTACAGGACACCCCTGAGGTCGTCGACCGACTCGCCGGTCAGGGGAACCCGCGAGAACCCGGACCTCAGCAGGAGAGCCAGCGCCTTGCGCACGGGGGTGTCGTCGGGCGCGGTGACCATGTCGGTGCGCGGAACCATGACCTCACGGGTGAGCGTGTCGCCGAGCTCGAGCACCGAGCGGAACATCTCCCGCTCCTCGTCCTCGATGACGTCGGACTCGCTCACCCTCTGCACCATGTCGCGCAGCTCGTCCTCCTCCTCCTCGACGGAGCCGACGGTCGGCCGCCCGACCGCGCCCAGCCGGCCCGCGACCGCGGTCACGACGACGAGCGGCCTCGAGAGTGCCGCGAGGGTCCTGACGGGATGCCGCCGGCCGAACGTGCGAGGACTGGCCCGCACGAGGAGCAAGGCGACCAGGCCGCACAGGGCGACGGAGACGAGCAGGACCGCCCACCAGGGCAGCTCGCCCGAGCCGACGCCGAGCGTGATGCAGACGGTCGCGGTCATCTCCATGAACAAGCGCACGAACGCAGCCGCCGCCGCGACCCGGTTCGGGTGCTCGGTGAGCGCGCGGACTCGTCCGGCCGCGGGGTGACGCTCGGCGACGAGCTCCGTGACGGCTGCCCGGGACACCCGCACGACCGCGATCTCGCCCGCGGAGAGCGCAGCGGCTGCGGCGATGCCGAGGACCGCCAGCACGACGAGCAGGGCGACCGGGGCGTCCGTCATCGGGTTGCCAGGAACCTCAGCAACAGCTGGCGCTGCAGGTCGAACATCTCCTTGTGCTCGTCCGGCTCGACGTGGTCGTAGCCGAGCAGGTGCAGGATCCCGTGCGTCGTGAGGAGCAGCAGCTCGTCCTCGGTCGAGTGCCCCGCGGTGCGCGCCTGCTGCGCGGCGACCTCCGGGCACAGCACGACGTCCCCGAGCAGACCGGCGGGCGTCGGCTCGCCCTCCCTGCCCGGCCGCAGCTCGTCCATCGGGAAGGAGAGCACGTCGGTCGGGCCGGGCTCATCCATCCACTGCACGTGCAGGTCGGTCATGGCGTCCGTGCCGACCAGGGTGACCGACAGGTCGGTCTGGGGGTGCACGTGCATCGCGTCGATGACGAACCGACCGAGCGAGGCGAACTCCGCCAGGTCCACGTCGTACCCGGACTCGTTCCTGACCTCGACGCTCATCTCAGCTCCTGTCCCAGCGTGCGTACGCGTCGATGATCTCGCTGACCAGCCGGTGCCGGACGACGTCGGAAGACCCGAGGCGGCAGAACGATACGTCGTCGATGCCCGAGAGCACCTGCTCGACGACACGAAGACCCGACGTGGTGGCCGACGGCAGGTCGACCTGCGTGACGTCGCCGGTCACGACGACCTTCGACCCGAACCCCAGGCGGGTGAGGAACATCTTCATCTGCTCGACGGTCGTGTTCTGGGCCTCGTCGAGGATGATGAACGCGTCGTTGAGGGTGCGACCACGCATGTAGGCGAGCGGTGCGACCTCGATCGTCCCCGCCTCCATGAGCCGCGGGATCGCCTCGGGGTCCACCATGTCGTGCAGCGCGTCGTAGAGCGGGCGCAGGTACGGGTCGATCTTGTCCGACAGGCTGCCGGGCAGGAAACCGAGGCGCTCCCCCGCCTCGACCGCGGGACGCGTGAGCACGATGCGCTGGACCTTGCGGTCCTGGAGCGCCTGCACGGCCTTGGCCATCGCGAGGTACGTCTTGCCGGTGCCGGCGGGCCCGATGCCGAACGTCACGGTGTGCCGGTCGATCGCGTCGACGTAGTCCTTCTGCCCGGAGGTCTTGGGCCGGATCGTCCGTCCGCGGCTGGACAGGATGTTGAACGACAGGATGTCCGCCGGACGAGCCGTCGACGCGGCCGTGAGCATGGTCACCGACCGGGTCACGATGTCGGGCGTCAGCGGTGTCCCACCCGCGGCCATCTCGACCAGCTCGTCGACGAGCCGGGAGACGAGCGCGACGTCACCGACCGGACCTTCCAGCCTGACCTCGCTGCCACGTACGTGGATGCCCACGGTGGTGAATCCCGCCTCGATCGCGCGCAGGACCTCGTCCTGCGGGCCGAGCAGCTCGACCATGGCGATGTCCGACGGCACGGTGATCCGGTGCTCGACGCGAGCCGGCGCACCGTGCGCGCGGGCTGCGGGTGTGGATTCGGCCATGAGCTCGGCGTGCGCCAGTCGCTCCTTAACAGTGGTGAGAACGTGAAGGAAGCAGTCTACGAGCCCTCGCCCACAACATCCCGGTCATGCCCAGCGACCGAGCCGCTGCGCCAGGACCGCAACCGCGACGGGCCCTGCGGTGGAGGTGCGCAGGACGTGCGGACCCAACCGGACAGCGGTCGCTCCCGCGTCCGTCAGCCGTGTCAGCTCGACCTCGCCGATCCCGCCCTCCGGGCCCACGACGACGAGGCACTCCCCCTGCTCCGGCAGCGTGACGTCCGCGATCGGTTCGGTCGCCTCTTCGTGCAGGACCAGCACGACACCGCCGGCGTCGACGACCGACCGGACGCGTTCGACGAGGCCTCGGCCGTCGAGCGGAAGCTCGACCTCCGGTACCCGGGCGCGGCGCGACTGCTTCGCGGCGGACCGCACGGTGCTCGACCAGCGCGACCGGCTCTTGACGGCACGGTCCCCGCGCCAGACCACGATCGAGCGCTCCGCCTGCCACGGGATCACCGCGTCGACGCCGACCTCGGTCGCGGCTTCGATCGCCATCTCGTCGCGGTCGCCCTTGGCCAGGGCCTGCACGAGCACGAGCAGGACGGACGGCTCCGTCTCGACCACGACCTCTCTGACGGCGACGACGACACCGTCGCCGGTCACCGCCTCGACGACGCCGATCAGACGTGTCCCGTGGCCGTCGACGACGTCCACCCGCTCACCTGGCGAACGCCGCTGGACGACGCCGGCGTGCCGGCCTTCGGTGCCGTCGAGCAGGTAGCTACCACCGGGCACGACATCCCGGAGGCTGCCGTGGTCGGCGATGAAGACGGGCGCGCTCATGCAGGGGGCCGCTCAGCGGCCGGCCAGCTTGTCGCGCAGCTTCGCGAACACGCCCGTGCTCGACCCGGCGAACCGCGACTCGGGCCGCTCCTCGCCACGCAGCGCCGCGAGCTTGCGCAGCAGCTCGACCTGCTCGTCGTCCATCGCGGTCGGGACCTGGACGTCGACGTGCACGTGCAGGTCGCCGCGGCCACCGACGTGCAGGTGCCCTACGCCCAGGTTCTTGAGCGTCACGATCTGCGACGGCTGCGTCCCGGGACGCAGGTCGACCTCACGCGGTCCGTCGAGGGTGTCGAGCGTGAGCACGGTGCCGAGCGCCGCAGCGGTCATCGGCACCTCGAGCGTCGCGTGCAGGTCGTCCCCACGGCGGACGAACGTGTCGTTCTTGCGCTCGCGCACCTCGAGGTACACGTCACCCGCCGGTCCGCCTGCGGGGCCGACCTCGCCCTGGCCCGTGAGCTTGATGCGTGTTCCCGTGTCCACACCCGCGGGCACGTCGACGCTCAGGGTGCGGCGGGACCGGACCCGCCCCTCGCCGGAGCACTCCGTGCACGGCTCGGGGATGACGCTGCCGAACCCGTGGCAGACCGCGCACGGCTGCGTCGTCATGACCTGGCCGAGGAACGAGCGCGCGACCCGCTGGACGGAGCCGCGGCCGCCACAGACCTCGCACGTGCGGGGTGACGTACCGGGTCGGCAGCAGGTGCCCGAGCACGTGGGGCACACGACGGCGGTGTCCACCGGCACCTCACGGTGCACGCCGAACGTCACCTCCGACAGGTCGAGGTCGAGCCGTACGAGCGCGTCCTGTCCCCGCCGCGCCCGCGGGATCGGGCCCCGTTGCTGCGCGGCCCCGGTCGCGGCACCGAAGAACGTCTCGAAGATGTCCTGGAAGCCGAAGCCGCCACCCATGCCGCCGCCGGGCGCCGACGGGTCGCCGCCCATGTCGTACGCGCGGCGCTTCTCGGGGTTCCCCAACACGTCGTAGGCCCGCGAGACGTCCTTGAACGTGTCCTCGGAGCCTGCCTCCGCGCCCGAGACGTCCGGGTGGTGCTCACGAGCGAGCTTGCGGTACGCCTTCTTGATCTGGTCGGGCGTCGCGTCGCGTGGCACGCCGAGGATCTCGTAGTAGTCGGTCACGGGAGGATCTGCTCGCTTCCGGTGGGAGTGCTGTTCATTGCGCCAGGATCCGGGTCAGGTACCGCGCGACGGCGCGCACCGCGGACATGGTGGCCGGGTAGTCCATGCGCAGAGGGCCGATGGAGCCGATGCGTGCCACGGAGCCACTTCCCTCGTCGCCGTAGCCGGTGGTCACGAAGCTCGTCTCGACGAGACCGTCGTGCTGGGTCTCGCGGCCGATCCGCACGGTGACCGCCTGCGTGTCCTCGGCCATCTCCGAGAGGAGCCGCAGCAGCACCACCTGCTCCTCCAGCGCCTCGAGCACGGGCCCGATCGACCGCACGTCGGTTCCGCCCGCACGCGCGAGGTTGGCGGTCCCCGCGAGCACCACGCGCTCCTCGCTCTCCTGGGCCAGTGTCTCCTCGAGCACCGCGACGACGCCGCGCACGAGGCCCTGGTCGGCGGGGCTGAAGGCGGGTGCGAGGTCGGCGAGCGCCACGGGCAGCTCGGACAGGCGGCGCCCTGCTGCGCTGACGTTGAGGCGGGCACGCAGCAGCGCGACCACGGCCTCGTCGACGTCGGCGTCCAGCTCGATCGTGCGCTGCTCGACACGTCCCGTGTCCGTGATCAGCACGACGAGAAGGTGCCGGCGACCCACGGGCACGAGCTCGACGTGCCGCAGCGCCGAGCGACGCAGGGACGGGTACTGCACGACGGCGACCTGCTGGGTCAGCTGCGCGATGAGTCGCACCGCCCGGTCCACGACGTCGTCGAGGTCCTGCGCGTTCTCGAGGAACGTGCCGATCGCGCGCCGCTCCGGGCTGGACAGCGGCTTCACGCTCGAGATCTGGTCGACGAAGAGCCGGTAGCCCTTGTCGGTGGGCACACGCCCCGCCGACGTGTGCGGCTGGGCGATGTACCCGCCCTCCTCGAGGGAGGCCATGTCGTTGCGGATCGTCGCCGGCGAGACGCCCAGCGAGTGGCGCTCGACCAGAGCACGCGATCCGACGGGCTCCCGGGTGGCGACGTAGTCCTCGACGATCGCCCGCAGCACGTCCAGCCGTCTGTCGTCGCTCATCTCGCCTCCTCCCGCACGCGTGTCAGCGTCCGGGTAGCACTCCCCGGACGGGAGTGCCAATGCTACGCCGCGCCGCCGACACCGTCGGGCGGTCCGCCCAGAGCGGAACCGGCGTGCCTCGCGACGCGCCCACGTCGGACACCTACGCTTCCGGGGTGAGTTCTGACCGCTACGGCTCCGACGTCCTGGGGGGCTCCGGCCCGGCCACGGGCTCGGCCCACCACCGACCCGCACGCACGAGCCGGCCCCAGCCTGCCGAGACGGGCCTCGTGGTCGAGGAGGTCACCACAGGCTGGGTGGGAGCAGTCGTGCGGGTCGAGAAGTCCGGCGGCATCCACGTCGTCGTCCTGGAGGACCGGCGTGGGCGTACTCGGACGTTCCCGCTGGGCCGCGGCTTCTGGCTGGACGGTGAGCCCGTCGCGCTGACCGCCCCGGTTCGCGTGACTGCACCGGCCAAGCCCACCCGGACGGCATCAGGCTCGGTCGCCGTGCACGACGCCAGGGCGCGGGTCGCCCGCGGGAGCCGGATCTGGGTCGAGGGGAAGCACGACGCGGAGCTGGTGGAGAAGGTCTGGGGCGACGACCTGCGGATCGAGGGGGTCGTCGTCGAGCTCCTCGACGGTGTGGACAACCTGCCCGACGCCATACGTGACTTCGCGCCGGGCCCAGGACGGCGCGTCGGCGTGCTCGTCGACCACCTCGTGGCCGGCGCCAAGGAGAGCAGGATCGCCGCCGAGGCGGTCCGGCTCGCCCCTGCGGGCACCGTGCTCGTGCTCGGGCACCCGTACGTGGACGTGTGGCAGGCGGTGCGGCCCGAGCGCATCGGGCTGACGGCCTGGCCGACCATCGAACGTGGCACCGAGTGGAAGCACGGCATCCTGCGCGAGCTCGGCTGGCCCGCGGCGGACCAGGCAGACGTCGCACGGGCGTGGCAGCGCATCCTGCGCTCGGTGCGCAGCTACGCCGACCTGGAGCCGAGCCTGCTCGGTCGGGTCGAGGAGCTCATCGACTTCGTGACGTCGTGACGGCGCCCGGCCCCCGAGGAGTCGGGGACCGGGCGCCGTGGTCCTGCTCTCAGACGGGGGGTGCGATCGGGTCACCGAGCAGCCGACGGAACAGGAACGCCGTCGCGAGGAGCACGACGGGGACCGCGACCAGCAGACCTATGCCGCACAGGGCTGCGCCCGCGATGAGGATCGCCAGAGCGAGCAGGTAGAACAGGATCGTGGTCGACAGGTTGGCCGTGATGAGCTGGTAGCTCGACTTCATCGCGTCCACCGGTGCGAGCTGCTTGCCGATCACGAACCAGAACGTGAAGAACAGCAGGAAGTTCACGACGATCGAGACCAGTCCCCCGAGGACCGGCACCAGGCCCAGCACCACCGAGATGCCCGTCAGGATCAGGGCCGTCAGAACGACGGGACCGGCGTCCACGAACCGGAAGAAGTCACCGAAGCCGACCTGCCGGCCCCCGGTGACGTCCAGAGCCGCCTTGATGAAGATCGCCTGGATCAGGTACGCGATCAGGTAGCCGACCAGAGACAGCACGACGAACCCGAGCGAGAACCCGATCCGACCGCCCGAGGACACCCGGAAGACCTTGTCGAGCCCGCCGAAGACCGCGGCGACGATCGATGAGGCCACGATGAAGATCAGGAACCACACGAGCGCGGCGCCGATGAACAGGCCACCGGCGCGCGTGAACTGCTGCCACCCGTACGAGAACGACTCGCCGATCGGCGACGGCTGGACCATCGGCGCCCCGTACCCGCCCGCGGGCGGGGGGTAGGCCCCGGGGGGGCCGTAGCCGGGTGGCGGCGGCGGGTACGCACCTGGCGGCTGCTGACCGTAGCCGGGGGCCGGCTGGCCGTACTGCGGCGCGGGTGGCGGGTACGCGCCGGGCGCCTGCTGACCGTACGGCGGGGCTGGCGGCGCGCCGTACTGCTGCGCCGGAGGGGCGCCGTACTGCGGGCCGGGTGGGGCGACCGGCGGCGCCACGGGTGGCGCCGGAGGTGCCGCAGGCGGGGCGGGTGGCGGTGGTGGTGCTGCGGGCGGCTCGGAGGGCTGCACGGGCTGCTGTGGTTCAGGCGTGACGGGCTCGCCATCTGTCGGCGGCGTTCCGCCCGGGTTCTCGCTCATGCGTGGCCTCCCTGGTCACGGGCGGTCGTCGCCCAGGCGCCAGCGAACCGAAGGGGATCACCCGTGTCAAGGAACCCCACCCAAACCCGGCATGTCGACACAGACGACCGTCAACCAGCGAGGCTCCGGACGACCGCGTCCGCGAGCAGCCGCCCACGGCGGGTGAGGACGAGCCGCGGGACGGCGGCGTCCCGGCCCAGAGCAGCGGAACCGTCCACGAGACCGTCCGCGATCAGTCCGGCGACCCCGCGACGCGCCCCGGCGGGCAGCACGTCGAGCGGCAGACCGGTCGAGAGCCGTACGCCGAGCATGAGCCGCTCCAGGACTGCGCTCTCGCCGGTCACGGTCTCACGACCGGCCGCGGGGCTCAGGCCGCGGTCGAGCCGGTCCGCGTACGCGCGTGGGTGCTTGACGTTCCACCAGCGCACTCCGCCGACGTGGCTGTGCGCCCCGGGTCCGATCCCCCACCAGTCGTCGCCCCGCCAGTAGGCGAGGTTGTGCCGGCACGCCGTCTGGGGCGTGCGCGACCAGTTGCTCACCTCGTACCAGTGCAGCCCTGCGGACTCGAAGAGGTCGTCCGCCAGCTCGTACTTCGTCGCCTGGTCGTCGCCGTCAGGCAGCTCCAGCTCGCCGCGCCGCACCTGCACGGCCATCCGGGTGCCCGCCTCGACCACGAGAGCGTAGGCCGAGACGTGGTCGACGCCCGTGTCGAGCGCGGTCTCCACGCTCGTGCGCCAGTCGTCGACCGACTCCCCCGGCGTCCCGTAGATGAGGTCGAGCGAGACCGCCAGACCCGCGTCGCGCGCCCAGCGCACGACGTCCGGGATGCGCCGCGGGTCGTGGGTTCGTTCGAGGGTCGCCAGCACGTGCGGCACGGCCGACTGCATGCCGAAGGAGACGCGCGTGAAGCCTGCGTCAGCGAGCGCCTGCAGCGACTGCGGCGTCACGGAGTCGGGGTTCGCCTCGGTGGTCACCTCGATGTCGTCGGCGAACCCCCATGCGTCCCGCACGCCGGCGAGCATGCGCGACAGGTCCGGGACGGACAGGACCGTCGGCGTGCCCCCACCGACGAACACCGTCTGCACCGCCCGCGGCGGGAGGACCTGCGCGGCGAGCGCGATCTCCTTGAGCGCCGTGTCCGCGTAGGCGTTCTGGCTCGCGCCACCGCCCAGCTCCGTGGCCGTGTACGTGTTGAAGTCGCAGTACCCGCAGCGCACCGTGCAGAACGGGACGTGCAGGTACACCCCGAACGTGCGGTCCGAGACGCCCTCGAACGCCGACGGCGGCAGCCGGCCGTCGTCCGGTGCGGCATCTCCCTCAGGGAGGGCCGGGCTCACTTCTTCTTCGCGTCCTTGCCGCCGGCGCTGCCCGCGGGCTCACTGGAGAGCGCGGCGATGAAGGCCTCCTGCGGCACGTCGACCCGACCGATCGTCTTCATGCGCTTCTTGCCCTCCTTCTGCTTCTCCAGGAGCTTGCGCTTGCGCGTGATGTCGCCGCCGTAGCACTTGGCCAGGACGTCCTTGCGGATGGCACGGATGGTCTCGCGAGCGATGATCCGGGCGCCGATCGCCGCCTGGATGGGCACCTCGAACTGCTGGCGCGGGATGAGGTCCTTGAGCTTGGCGGTCATCATCACGCCGTACGCGTACGCCTTGTCCTTGTGCACGATCGCGCTGAACGCGTCGACCGTCTCGCCCTGCAGCAGGATGTCGACCTTGACCAGGTCGGCCTCCTGGTCGCCGATGCGCTCGTAGTCGAGGCTCGCGTAGCCGCGCGTCTTGGACTTGAGCTGGTCGAAGAAGTCGAAGACGATCTCCGCCATCGGCAGGACGTAGCGCAGCTCGACGCGCTCCTCGGACAGGTAGTCCATGCCCTGCAGCTCGCCGCGCTTGGTCTGGCAGAGCTCCATGATCGCGCCGATGAACTCGCTCGGCGCCAGGATCGTGCCCTTGACCATCGGCTCGTTGACGGCACCGATCTTGCCGGACGGGAACTCGCTGGGGTTGGTCACCGTGACGATGCTCTTGTCCTCGAGCGTGACCTCGTAGACGACGTTCGGAGCGGTCGAGATCAGGTCCAGGTCGAACTCGCGCTCGAGCCGCTCACGCACGATCTCGAGGTGCAGCAGGCCGAGGAAGCCGACGCGGAACCCGAACCCGAGGGCCACCGACGTCTCGGGCTCGTAGTTGAGCGCGGCGTCGTTGAGCTTCAGCTTGTCCAGCGCGTCGCGCAGCACCGGGTAGTCGGTGCCGTCGATCGGGTACAGCCCCGAGAACACCATCGGCTTCGGGTCGGAGTACCCGCCGAGCGCCTCGGCGGCGGGCTTGCTGGAGTTCGTGACGGTGTCGCCGACCTTCGACTGGCGCACGTCCTTCACGCCGGTGATCAGGTAGCCGACCTCGCCGACGCCCAGGCCCTTGGTCGGCACCGGCTCCGGGGAGATCACGCCGATCTCGAGCAGCTCGTGCGTCGCGCGGGTCGACATCATGACGATCTTCTCGCGCGGGTTCAGGTTGCCGTCGACCACGCGGACGTAGGTCACGACGCCGCGGTAGGTGTCGTAGACGGAGTCGAAGATCATCGCGCGCGCCGGTGCGTCCGCGTCGCCCGTGGGCGGGGGGACGAGCTCGACGATGCGGTCCAGCAGCTCGGTGACGCCGGCGCCGGTCTTGCCGGAGACGCGCAGGCAGTCCTCGGGGTCGCCGCCGATGAGCTTGGCCAGCTCCTCCGCGTACTTCTCCGGCTGGGCGGCCGGCAGGTCGATCTTGTTGAGCACCGGGATGATCGTCAGGTCGTTGTCGAGCGCGAGGTACAGGTTGGCCAGCGTCTGCGCCTCGATGCCCTGCGCGGCGTCGACCAGCAGCACGGCCCCCTCGCACGCTGCGAGCGACCGGGACACCTCGTACGTGAAGTCGACGTGCCCGGGCGTGTCGATCATGTTCAGCGCGAACGCGTCCTCGCCGACGCCCCACGGCATCCGGACCGCCTGCGACTTGATGGTGATGCCACGCTCACGCTCGATGTCCATCCGGTCCAGGTACTGCGCGCGCATCGCGCGCGCGTCGACCACGCCCGTGAGCTGCAGCATGCGGTCCGCCAGCGTCGACTTGCCGTGGTCGATGTGCGCGATGATGCAGAAGTTGCGCAGCAGCTCCGGCGGCGTCGCCGCAGGGTGGATGCGCGACGAGGCGGCGGCACCGGGGATCGGGGACAAGCTGACTGGCTCCTGAGATCGAGTTGCGGGGCGCTCGAGGGCACTGCTGGCGCCGTCGCGACGAACGGTGACCGTCGTCGCCCTGTCGGGTCACGTGCGGTCGGTACCACCATGGTCCCATGACGACGCGACACGTTGACTCCGATGCCGCAGCGCCCCCGGCAGCCCTGGATCATCGAGCGGTCCTCGGCCACCTCCAGGCCCAGTTCCTGGCGACGATCCCCGCGGTGGACCCGACGACGCGCGTCCCGTGGTGCGGTCGTTGGCGCGTGAAGGACCTGGTGGTGCACGTGGCCCAGATCCACCACTGGGCTGCGGCACAGGCGAGTCGCCGGCAGGAGACGCCGCTGGGAGGGGGACCGTTCGTCCTGACCGACCTCTACGCCGCGTGCGCCGCCGAGCTGCGGGACACGCTCGACGAGCTGGGGCCGGACGCTGTGTCGTGGACTCTCCTGGGCGACGGGCCGGCGTCCTTCTGGCACCGTCGGCAGACCCACGAGACGCTCGTGCACCTGTGGGACCTGCGCACGGCCGGCGGGCTCGAGCTCACGGTCGAGACGGCCGTCTGGGCGGACAGCGTCGACGAGGTCGTCACGGTCATGCAGCCCAGGCAGGAGCGCATGGGCCGGATGGAGCCGCTGCAGGCACCGGTCGCTCTGCACGCGACCGACGGCGACCGGGCGTGGCTCCTCGGAGGCGGCACGGAACCGGCCGTGCGCGTGCACGGGACCGCGAGCGAGCTCGCCCTCCTGCTCTGGGGTCGCCGCACGCCGGACGACCCGGGCCTGCGGGTCGACGGTGACCGTCCAGCGCTCGACGACGCTCTGGGCCGCTCGCTGACTCCCTGACGGCGACGGGTCAGGCCTCCCGTGTGATCTCCACCGTGACGGACGTCTCCTGCGTGCCGGCACCTGCGAAGATCCCGCGCAGCGGCGGCACGTCGTCGTAGGAGCGTCCGCGCGCGATCACGACGTGATGGTCGCCCACCATCGCGCGGTTGGTCGGGTCGTACGCGAACCACTCGCCCACCCACCACTCGACCCACGCATGGGAGTCGCCGCTCACGGTGCTGCCGATCGCGGCCTCGTCGTCCGGGTGCAGGTAACCCGAGACGTACCGGGCGGGGATGCCGATCGAACGAAGGGCACCCGAGGTCAGGTGCGCCAGGTCCTGGCAGACCCCGGCGCGCTTGCCCCACGCCTCGGAGGCCGGCGTGTGCACGGTCGTCGCTCCCGGGATGTACTCGACCTGGTCGCGCAGCGCGTTGCACACGGCCAGCGCAGCCTCGGCCGGCGGCAGGTCGGCCGCGACCCGCCTGGCCAGCTCGACGACGTCCTCGGGAGGCGCGGTCGTCGGCGTGTCCGAGAGGAACTCCGCGAGGCGGTCGCGGAGCTCGGCACCGTGCAAGGTCTCCCAGCCCGCGGGGTTGCGCACCGGCTGCCGCTCGGCCACCTCGACCAGGTGCTCGGCCGTGACGATCATCGACTCGTGCGGGATCAGCACCTCGAACGCGGAGACCGCGGTGCCCCAGTAGTCCCGGTACTCGGACCATCCCGTGTTCGGGTGCACGTCGATCCTGGACTCGAGCACCGTCTGCCCCAGCTGGGTCAGCGGCGTCATCCGCGCCTCGTTGTAGGACGCCCGCACCGGGCTGGCGTACTGGAACGTGGACGTGTGCACCACTCGCAGCCGACTCATCGGTCCTCCTCCGGTGCGAATGCTCGGGCGCTCACAGTGCCTCACCCACCCAGTTCGTGGCGGAGCCGCTCGGGAAGTACCGGCCCCGGATCGCGTCCGACGCCGCAGAGCACGCTCGTTGCACGCGTTCCATCTCCTTGGGCAGCGCGTCGAGCACCTCGATGAGCGGGCGGTACTCGAGATTGGTCCGGACGTAGCCGATGTGCCGTCGCGCATCGTCCACCGTGGCCCGGTCGGCGGACGGCTCGAGCGCCGCAAGGCACGCCTCGGCCTGGTTCAGCGCGAAGACGATCGAGCGCGGGAACAGCTGGTCGGTCAGCAGGAACCCGGCGGCGCGCTCGTCGGACGCGGCGCCGCGGTACATCCGCAGGAACGCCTCGTGCGCACCGCACGAGCGCAGCAGGGTGGTCCAGCTCGGTCCGGCGGAGCCCGCGAGCGCGCGGGTCGTCAGCAGGCGCGCTGTCATGTCGGCACGCTCGATCGAGCGGCCGAGCACCATGAAGTTCCACGTGTCGTCGCGTGACGTGGCCGAGTCGGTGATCCCCGCGACGACGGCCGCACGCTCCCGCACCCAGGTGAAGTAGTCGTGCGGCCGAGCCGGCCGCATGTGCGACGGCAGCTGGTTCCAGGTCGCGTTGAGCGACTCCCACAGCTCGGTCGAGATCGTCTCGCGGGCGCGCCTGGCGTTCTCCCGCGCGGAGACCAGCGAGCCGGCGATCGACGACGGCGCGAAGCGGTCGTACGCCAGCATGTCGAGCACGTACTCCCGGCCGACCAGGACGTGGCTCGGCTCGGCGGGCCGGTCCATGACCGACAGCAGCGACCGGCAGGCCAGGTCCTCCTCCGCCCAGGGGTCCTCGAGCAGGATCTGCACGTGCACGTCGAGCAGACGTGCCGTGTCGTCCGCCCGCTCGACGTACCGTCCGATCCAGAAGAGCGACTCCGCGATCCGGCTCAGCACGCGCGACCACCTCCTGGCTCGTTCGACGACGTGGCGGGGAACGACCGTCCCTGCTGCTGCTGCATGACCTGGGCGCGCACGTCGCTCGGGTTCGAGTCGATCGGCACCGCTTCGTCCTGTGCGACCGACTGGGGAAGGTCGGACCCGTGGCGGACCGCCCGGCGCGGCACGGCACCGCCGAGCACCCAGGTGTCCTTGGAGCCGCCGCCCTGCGAGGAGTTGACCACCAGCTCACCCTCCGGCAGCGCGACGCGCGTCAGACCGCCGGGCAGGACGAACACGGACTCGCCGTCGTTGACCGCGAAGGGCCGCAGGTCGGTGTGCCTGGGCCGGAGCTTGTCGCCGATCAGCGTCGGGATCGTCGAGAGCTGGACCACCGGCTGCGCGATCCAGCCGCGGGGGTCCTCCCGGAGCCGCACCCGCAGCGCCGCCAGCTCGTGCTGCGACGCCCTCGGACCCACGACCAGCCCTTTGCCGCCCGACCCGTCGACGGGCTTCACCACGAGCTCGTCGAGCCGGTCGAGCACCTCCTCGAGCGCCTCCGGCTCCTCGAGCCGCCAGGTGTCGACGTTCCGCAGGATCGGCTCCTCGGACAGGTAGTACCGGATCAGGTCCGGCACGTAGGTGTAGACCAGCTTGTCGTCGGCAACCCCGTTGCCCACCGCGTTGGCGATCGTGACGGTGCCGTTGCGCGCGCAGGTCATGAGACCAGGGCTGCCGAGGAACGAGTCGCTCCGGAACACGACCGGGTCGAGGTAGTCGTCGTCGACCCGGCGGTAGATCACGTCCACGCGGCGTCGACCCTGGGTGGTGCGCATCCAGACCCTGCCGGAGGCGCAGAACAGGTCCCGTCCCTCGACGAGCTCGACGCCCATCATCCGCGCGAGCAGCGAGTGCTCGTAGTAGGCGCTGTTGAAGACGCCAGGCGTCAGGACGACCACCGTCGGCTCGTCGACGCCGTGCGGCGCTGCCGCGGTCAGCGCGGCCAGGAGCCGACGCGGGTAGTCGGCGACCGGTCGGATCCGCAGCGCCGCGAACAGCTCGGGGAACGTCTGGGCCATCGCACGCCGGTTGGACAGCACGTAGCTCACGCCGCTGGGCACCCGCACGTTGTCCTCGAGCACCCGCCAGCCGTCGAGGCTGTCGCGGATCAGGTCGATCCCGGAGACGTGCACCCGCACCCCGTTGGGCGGCGTGATTCCCCGCGCCGCGCGCAGGAAGTTCGTCGACGACACGACGACCGACCGTGGGATGACGCCGTCGGCGATCGCGCGCTGCGGGCCGTACACGTCCGCGAGGAACGCCTCGAGCGCACGCACCCGCTGGGCGACACCCGGAGCGACCTGCTCCCACTCGTCACCGGCGACGACGCGTGGCACGACGTCGAGCGGGAACGGGCGCTCCTCACCGGCGAAGTCGAACGTCACGCCCTGCGCGAGGTACGAGCGGGCCAACGTCTCGGCGCGGCCGCGCAGCTCACCTGCGCTCAGCTCGGACAGTGCCGTGTGCACGCCCTTGTAGGCGGCGCGCGAACCGCCGTCGGCGCCGATCATCTCGTCCCAGGCTGCGCCCGCTGGGTAGTCGTCGAACAGGTCCGCCATGGTGCGGACAGTATCCGCCCGGTGATAACGGCGCGTTACGCACCGCGGGAGCCGACCAGCGGATCTGTGAGGCACGGGCTCGCCGCCGCTCGACGCTGCACGGAAACCGCAGAGGCCGCGCGATCCGTGCCCGATAGGTTCTGCGGGTGACCCGCGCAACCTGGTGGACGGCCCTGCACAGGCTCCTGGGCCGGCTGACCGGCCGCGGGGCGCCGCACCCGACGGCTGCGGCGCCATCGGTCGGGCGCGTGGTCCTGCCCGACCACGGCGGTGTCGTGCGTCCGGTGTACGCACCGCGGCCCGACGGCGACGCAGACCCTGGCGAGATCGTCTGGGGCTGGGTGCCGTACGAGGAAGACGCCTCCCAGGGCAAGGACCGACCGGTCCTGGTGATCGCCCGCAACGGCCGCGCGGTGCTCGGCCTGATGCTCACCAGCAAGGACCACACCCGCAACACGGCCAGTGAGGCTCGCCGCGGCCGCGTCTGGATGGACATCGGTTCGGGGCCGTGGGACGCCAAGCGTCGCCCGAGCGAGATCCGGCTCGACCGGGTGGTCCAGCTGCACCCGACCGCGTTCCGCCGGGAGGGTGCCGTGATGGACCGGGCACTGTTCGACCAGGTCGCCGTGGCGCTCCGGCGGTGCAAGGGGTGGTGAGGAGTTTCGGTCTGGGGGCCTTGGCCTGGTAGTATTGCCAGTCGCGTGTCCGCCCGGGTCGGCGGGCACAAGCCCAGTTCCTCTCCGCGGGTGTCCCCACGCCCCAGTCCCGGAGCTGTGTGCGCCCTCTAGACCTGTCAGATCGCTTCGGCGAACGCACAAGAGAGTCCCTACGTGGCCAACATCAAGTCCCAGATCAAGCGCATCACCACCAACGAGAAGGCGCGCCTGCGCAACAAGGCGGTGAAGTCCGAGCTCAAGACGCACATCCGCCGCGTCCGTGAGGCCGTCGCCGGTGGCGACAAGGACGCCGCCAACACGGCGCTCGTCTCCGCCTCGCGCAAGCTCGACAAGGCCGTCTCCAAGGGCGTCATCCACGCCAACCAGGCGGCCAACAAGAAGTCGGCGCTCGCGAAGTCGGTCGCCGCACTCTGAGCCTGCTCTGAGTTTCACGGACGGGGTCGACCTTCGGGTCGGCCCCGTTCGTCGTCCCCGGGACCTCGTCGATGCCGCCGGTCGTCGCGGCCCCGACCGCTGGGGGAAAAGCGAAGGCGCCCCCGTTCAGCGGGGACGCCTTCGTGCTGTGCAGATCTGTGCTGTGCGGTCCGGTCAGGCCAGCGACCAGGTCTCCCAGGAGGTCAGCGGCACGGTCGGCCGGAAACCCGCCTCTCGCAGCGCGCGGTCGTACGCCTCGGCGGCACCAGCGTTGTCGCCGTGGAGCCTGTACCGGTCCCCGAGGTCACGCCACGCCGCCGCGGACTGCCGCGACGCGGACATCATGCCGAGCATGTCGGCCGCCAGGCGGTAGGCGCGTGCGGATCCCTCCAGGTCACCCCGTGCATGGAGGGTGTCCCCGAGTGCGAGGTGCGCGATGGCGGTCTCGACGCGCGGGGGCTCGCCCAGTCGCGTCAGCGCAGCGGTCGCGAACTCCTCGGCGGCCGCGACGTCCCCCAGCAGGAGGTGCGCCCGGGAGCGCTCGACGTCGACGCGCGCCATCTCGAGCTCCGAACCCAGCACCGCGAGGTCAGGTGCCGCACGCTCGATCTGCTCGAGCGCCGCATTCGGTTCCGCCGGCTCGGAGCGCAGCAGGAGCCAGGCGTAGTTGAGCCGCAGCCGCGGAAGGTCGCGATCCGGCTCGCCCTCGGAGAGGAGCGCGAGTGCGCGCTCGGTGTACCGCTGCGCCAGCTCGTAGTCGCGGCGCTGCTCGGCCACGAGGGCCGCGTTCCAGTAGACGCTGCCCCGGCCACGCGGCGTCCCGAGCGACTCGGCGAGGCGCACGAGCTCCGCGGCCCGGTGCGTCGCGTAGAGGAGGTCTCCACGCTCGACGTACGCCCACAGGACCGTCGACGCCAGGCGTAGGTGCCCGTCCGTGCCGGTGAGCTCTGCGCTCTCCAGGTCCGTGAGCGTGTGCTCACCGACCTCCACGGCCCGGTGCAGGTCACCAGCCTCGAGGTAGGACGCGACGAGCGCGTTGGCCAGCTTGGCGGACTCCACGTGGTGCGACCGGCTGCGTGCATCCTCGAGCAGCGGCTCCAGGATCGCGACGGCGGACTCGAGGTCACCGAGACCCTCATGGGCGCGAGCCAGCGTGGTGAGGGCTTCGACGCGGAGCGCGGGCGAGACGATGTCGAGGTCGAGCGCCTCAAGTCGCCGCTGGGCGCCGGGGGCGTCGCCCTGGGTCAGATCGAGCCGCGCGTAGTCGATCTCGAGCCGGGTTCGCGCCTCGTTCGGTCCGTCCTCGCCGTGCTTGAGGAACTCGAGGGTTGTGCCCAGTCGGATGGCGAGCACAGCAAGGGCGGAGTCGGTCGGTTCGCGATGACCCGCCTCGATCAAGGAGATGTAGCTCGGGGAGAACGCGGACCCGGCAAGTGCGGTCTGTGACAGCCCCGCAGCGAGCCGGGCGTCGCGCACCCGGTCAGCAATCGTGGTCATGGTCAGTCATTGTATGTGTGACGTTCTCGCGATGCACCACCCCGTCGGGGTGATCAATGGGCAGAGGGGCGCCCGTCGCGGGTCGCGAGCTCAGACGGGGAGCCGGCAGCAGCCCGTGGCGCCCCCGTTGGTGTAGACGATCCCTGAATCGGCAGCGACTGCGGCGGAGGTGCCGGACACACCGATCGTGAGGGCGACCGCAACGACGGCCAGGGCGGACTTGAGGGAACGGGACACGATGGTTCTCCTGTCAAAAACTCAAGGGGTCAGGTCAACACCATGATGACGGATGTCCGCGGACGGGGACTCCTGTATGCCCGTTTCGTGAGGCGATCGGGTGAATCTGGCCGTACTGACACCCGTCCGACCGGGGTCCCACGCCTGTTCAGGAGAATTCCACCCACCCTTCCTCGTTCATAGGCTCGAACTTGTGATGTCATAGAACGCATGACACCGGACGACGCCGACGGAAGGTTCGCGGAGCTCGCGGCCGCCGTGGAGGACGCCATCCCCCTGGCTCTTCGCCAGGAGTGGTCGCAGCGCATCGCCCGCGAACCGGTGCTCGTCGCCCGACAGGGGATCTTCTCGGAGCACGGCCGACCGTTCGCGTACCAGCTGTCCTTCCGCTCCCCCGATCAGCACACCGCCACGGCGACCACGTGGAACGCGCACCAGCACGAGCGGGCCACGGCACACGTCCTGGGCGCCACGTTCGGCCGCGTCGACCTCGAGCACGTCGCCCACGGGCGACTGCTGTTCGTCCGCTGCCCCCGCGCGTACCTGGTCGGCGAGCTCCCCGTGCCGAGCCGACCGGATCGCCTGGTCATCGAGATCAATGACGGTGTGACGATCGATCCGGCCGTGATCGCCGGGGTCCGGCGCCTGCGCGAGCAAGGCTTCCGCATCGCGGTGCCGTCGTTCGTCAGCAACCCCAACCAGCGACGCCTCCTTCCGCACGCCGACTTCGTCAAGATCGACGTCCGCGACCTCGACGTCGAGGGGCCGCCGGTGGTCCACCTCGCCCGGTCCTACGGCGCGCTGCTCGTGGCTGAGTTCGTCGAGAGCGCGGACACGCTGCGGCACGCGCGCGACCTCGGTTTCACTCTCTTCCAGGGCAACCTGCTGGAGCGAGCCGGCATCCTCGACCGCGCCGGCGCGCCACGCGTGAACCACTAGCCGTTCGGGCCCGTCCTCGTCGACACACCCGGTCATACCCGATGCGTCCGATCGGGTGAACGGCGTCATAGGTGCGTTCAACGGCCCTCTCATCGGGTGTGTCCGTGCACGCACTGTCCCCGAGCAGTCCCGCGAGGCTGCCGATCGCGCGTCAGCCGATCTGGACGTCGGACGGCCGGCTCTTCGGGAACGAGTTCCTCTACCGGTCCGCGAACGGCTTGCCGGCGCAGGTCGACCGATGGCGCTCCGACCGTCAGGACGTCGCGACCGCATCCGTCCTGGACGTCCTCTTCGGTGACGGTCCGCCCGGCGACCACCACCCCGCGTTCGTCAACGTGACCCGCTCGTTCGTCGTCGACGACCGCCCGCTTCCTGCTCATGCGGGCCGCCTGGTCCTCGAGATCGTCGAGTCCGTCGCAGCCGACGACGACGTTCTCGAGGGACTGGGCCGGCTCCGAGCGCTCGGCTACAAGATCGCGATCGACGACTTCGCGGCAGAGCCCAACCAGGTCGCGATGCTCCCGTACGCCGACTACGTGAAGATCGACGTCCGCGACGTCGCCCGAGCCGGCCCGCAGATCGTGCAGCTCGCGCGCCGCCACGGAGCACTGCTCGTCGCAGAGCGGGTCTGGAACGACACGCTCGTGCAGGAGTGCCTCGCGCTCGGGTTCGAGCTGCTGCAGGGGGACGTCCTCGGGCCCGCCATCACGCTGACGGACTGACGGGTCAGCTCCCGACGGACGCCGCCACACGCAGCACGGCCCGTTCGACGGCGAACTGGGGGTCGCGGCCCTCGCCCTTGACCTCCGCGTCCGCCTGCGCGACAGCCGAGATCGCACCTGCGAGTCCCTCGGGGGTCCATCGCCGAAGGTCAGCCACGGCACGGTCCGTCTGCCACGGGGCGAGCCCGAGATCCCGGACAGCACCCGCACCACGACCGCGCACCGCAGCGACCTTGGCGAGCACCCGGAGCTTGGCTGCGAGCGCTGCGACGATGGGCACAGGATCGACGCCCGTCGCCAGGGCGTGGCGCAGCAGCGCGACCGCCTGCCCCGCGTTTCCTGCGACGGCGGCGTCTGCCACCCGAAAGCCCGTGGCTTCGATCCGCCCGCCGTAGTAGCGCTCGACCACGTCGGCGCCGATCAGCCCCGACGTGTCTGCCACCAGCTGTCCGCACGCGGCCGCGAGCTCGCGAAGGTCGCTGCCCACCGCGTCGACGAGCGCGCGCACGGCCGCAGCGTCGGCGCGACGCCCCGCCCGCCGGAGCTCGGCGGTGACGAACGCGCTCTTGTCCGAGTCCGACTTGATGACGTCGCACGCGACCGTGGGCACACCGGTCGAGCGCAGCAGGTCCAGGAGCTTCTTGCCGCGAACTCCACCCCCGTGCCGCAGCACGAGCACGACGCCCGGCGGTGGTGCGGTGACGAAGACGGTGACATCCGACAAGAGCTCGTCGGGGCCCTTCTCGAGCGCGTCGACGACCACGACCTTGTCCTCGGCGAACAGCGACGGGCTCGCGACGACGCCGAGCGTCCCGACCACGTAGTCGGCACCGTCGAGCCGGGTCACCTCGACGCCCGGGTCTGCGGCCCTCGCCAGGGCGACCACCCGCTCCACCGCGCGGTCGGCGAGCAGGCCCTCGGCACCGCTCACGAGCAGTACGGGTGCGAGCTCGACGGCGTCCCAGGAGACACCTGCCGTCTTGGGTGCTGGGCCCTTTCTGGGGGACCGAGTTGCAGGAGGCACGCGCACAGCCTGCCAGACCTCACCGACGCCGGCGGGCGAGGAGCAGCCGTGCGGTGCACATGCTCGCGCCGGCGGCCAGCGCGATACCCGCTGGACCGGGGTGCCACGTCACCTGCGCCCCAGGGGCTGCCGCCACGAGCCGCGCGACCGCTCCGATCCACCAGCACGCCGCACCCGCACCGAGCGCGAGCAGCTGGGCACCCCACGGGCACCACGACGCGAGGCCCGCTGCGGCGAGCCCGAGCACGGTCGCCGGCGCGACGGCAGGTGCGACGAGCAGGTTGGCCGGGATCGAGTAGAGCGCAACGTTCGGCGTCACGAGCAGGATCGCCGGCGCGCACACGAGCTGGGCGGCGACCGGCATGGCGACAGCCTGAGCGACCGTCCGTCCGCACCGCTGCGACCAGCGCTGCGCGAACGGGCCTCCCAGGAGCACCAGGCCACCGGTCGCCAGGACGGACAGCAGGAAGCCGAGCTCGCCGGCCAACCAGGGGTCCAGCACCAGCAGGACGACGACCGCAGCGCACAGTGCCGGTGGTGCGCGGTGCGGCCGGCCGACGAGCAGCCCGAGCGCGGCGACGAGCCCCATCGCGGCCGCACGCACGACGCTCGGCGACGGGTGGACGAGCAGCACCATGGCGGCCATCGCCGCCACGACGAGCGCGGCGCGCACGCCGCGCGGGAGTCGCACAGCGGTCGCGAGGGTGAGGACGAGCAGTGCCACGAGCGAGAAGTGCGCACCCGAGACGGCGGTGACGTGCGTCAGGCCCGCGACCCGCATGTCTGCCGCGAGGTCGCTGGTCACCCCGCTCGTGTCGCCGACAGTCACTCCCGGCAGCAGGGCACGGGCGTCACCCGGCAACGGGGCCGCGAGCCCCGCGACGTCCTCGCGGACGTTCGTCGCGAGCGCATCCCACCGCGGTGCCTCGGCGACGACCTCCGGATCCGAGCTGGTGAGCAGAACCGCGACGACCCGGTCCCCGGGTGCGCCCTCCTGCACCCGCCCGACGACCCGGACGCGCGCACCGTACGGTGCTTCTGCCAGCGCAGGAGGTCCGATGACGAGGACCTGGCCGACGGCGTCCGAGGCCCGTCCCCCGCCGGAGGCCGTGTCGACCGCGATCGTGCACCGGGCTCGCGCCGGTGCCCCCGGCCACGCGGGCGGCAGGAGCGCAGACTCGCGGACCCGACCGGTGAACGTGCCGACGGACCCCGCCGCCGCGATCTGAGGCAGCACGCCGTGGGAGCGAGCAGCCAGCTGGGTGGCCCCGGTACCGAGCACCGCCCCGACCGTCAGCAGCGTGAGCGCACACGTCGCAGCCAGAGCGTGCCGCAGGTCCCGGTGCCTCTGAGCGGGGCCGGTTCCTGGCTTCCGTGGGGCCCGGTGCACGTCCCGGTCCCCGGCGGTCAGCCTGCGGACGAGCGCACCCACGATCACGACGATCACGCAGGTTCCTGAGCCGACGGCGGCGACCACGGGCTCTGCGCGCACGACCTGGAGCGCGGCGAGCCAGGCGCCGGCGGCGGGTGCGACGAGGCGGAGGTCGACCGTGACGGGCGGGTCGTGGTCGTCGCTCTCATCAGCCGCAGGATCGAGGTGGAGCACCTCAGTCGTCACACTCGGACCAGGTCGCGCAGGCGGTCCAACAACGTCGGTCCGATACCGCTCACGTCGCCCAGATCGTCGACCGACGCGTACGGCCCGTCGTCGCGGTGCGCCACGATCCGCTGGGCGAGCACCGGTCCGATCCCCGGAAGCGCGTCGAGCGCGGCCTCGTCGGCGGTGTTCAGGTCGACGCGGTCGTCCGACGGTTCCGCGGGCACTCCCCCGACCACGGCATCCTGCCCCTGCTGGGGCACCACGATCTGCTCGCCGTCGACCAGGACCCGGGCCATGTTGAGCGTGCTGACCTGCGCGTCAGGCGTAGGGCCGCCCGCGGCAGCGACCGCGTCCACCACCCGAGAACCGGCGGGAAGTCGCACGACGCCTGGCGCGGCCACCGCACCGACCACGTCGACGACGACGAGCGTCTGCTCGCCCGTCGCCGTCGCCGCCGCCGTTGCTGTCGGCGTGCCGTCCGGTGCCGGCACCGGTAGTACGACCGGCGGCCCCGGTGCCGCCGAAGCCGCCCGCAGCGCGACGCCCCCTGCGAGCAGCAGCACGGCCGCTCCCGCGACACCGACCAGCCGCCACGACAGCGCCCAGCGCATCCGACGTCGAGGATGCCTGGTGTGCGGCGCACCGTGGGAGGCGCTGTAGCCGTCTGCGGCGACGCGCAACGCGGCCATGGACCGTGGCTCGGGGGCCGCGGCTCCCGTGCCGGCGAGACCTGGCAGAGGCGGCCAGATGCCCCCACCGGCTGACCTTCCGGGAGTGCGCTCCGCCGGGTGTCCGATGTGCGGGTTGAGTGCCACCGGTGCAACCGGCACCAGGGTCTCCGGTGGTGCGGTGGGCGGGGGCGATGCGTTCCCCGCGGCTGGTGGCACCAGCGCGGGGGGCGGGGGTGGCGCGTTCCGCGCGGCTGGTGGCACCGACGGTGGACCGAGTTCGGGGACCGGCCCCGACGTGGTTCCGGGCGCCGCGCGGCCGTCGAGGACAGGAACCCACCCGGGCCGGGTAGCCCCGACGTGCCGCGAGGTGAGCGTGTCGAGTCGCCGCTGGACCGTCCGGGTCAGGTCGCGGTCTCGAGGCACCCTGTGACCGTAGGAGGCTGCTGGTCGGCAGGGGGCCGCCTGCACGCACCGCACGCTGTGCAGGGTGCTGTGGTCGGCTCGACCGGCGGCGCACCTACGTCACGCGACGGCTTGCGCCGGACTCACGCGTCGGCGACGACGATCCCGAGCACCCCCGGACCCGCGTGCGCGGCGAGCACCGCGCTGGACTCGCTGACGACGACCTCCACGAGCCGGTCACCGAGGGCTGCGACGAGCTCGTTCGCGAGGGTCTGCGCAACCTCCGGCTGGCCGAGGTGGTGCACGGCGACGCGAGCCGAGGACCGAGCCGACACATCAGCCAGCGCGAGCGCGACGAGGCGGTCGCGTCCGGCCCGCCGAGTACGAACCCTCTCGAGCAGCGCCACGCCACCGTCGGACAGCGTGAGGATCGGCCGCAGGCCGAGCACGGTGCCCAGCGCTGCAGCCGGAGCGCTGAGCCGGCCACCGCGGCGCAGGTGCTCGAGCGAGTCGACCAGGAACCACACGCGCGCCGACTCGGCGGTGCGTCGGGCGCACGACGCGACGTCGTCCGCGGTCGGCCGGACGGGCTCGACCCGCTGCCGGTCGTGCCACCACGAACGCGCACCGGCCAGCAGACCCGTCGGTGCTGCGTGCGGTGGCAACGGTGTCGCCGCGAGCCTGGCGGCGCCGACCACCGCGAAACCGAGCGCCATGCCGACCGCTCGCGAGTCCACGACGTGCACCGGGACGGGCGAGGACCCCGCAGCGAGCTGCGCCGCGCGCACGGTGCCCGAGAGCTCGCCGGAGAGGTGCACCGAGACGATCTCCCGCGCGCCCGCCGCGGCAGCACGCTGGTAGGCGGCAGCGAACGCCGCGGGGGGCGGCTGCGAGGTGGTGACCTTGCGCGAACCGTGCGTGAGCGCCGTGAGCAGCCCGGACGAGAGCAGGTCGACACCCTCGACGTGCTCCACACCGTCCACGACCACGCCGAGCGGTACCACCCCGATCCCCCAGCGCTCGGCGACCCCTTCGGGCAGCGATGCGGTCGAGTCGGTGACGACGGCGACGGACGCGACGGGCTGCGGTCGGCGGCTCAGACCGGCACCACGTTGACGAGCTTGGGCGCCCGGACGATGACCGTGCGGATGTCACGACCGTCGAGGGCCCGCTGCACGCCTGCGTCGGCGAGCGCGAGAGCGCGGAGGTCGTCGTCGGAGGAGTCGACCGGAACCTCGAGGCGACCCCGGACCTTGCCCTGCACCTGCAGGATGCAGGTGACCGTCTCCTCGACGAGGTAGGCCGGGTCGGCCACCGGGAACGGCGCGTACGCGAGCGACGCATCGTGCCCGAGGCGCTGCCAGAGCTCCTCGGCGACGTGCGGCGCCACCGGTGCGGTCATGAGGACGAGCGCCTCGACGGCGGACCGGGGTGTCGTCGGCAAGGTGGTGAGGTGGTTGTTCAGCACGATGAGCTTCGCGATCGCGGTGTTGACCCGCATGGCCGCGAAGTCCGCCGTGGCGTCGGTGATCGTCCGGTGCAGCAACCGCAGCGTCTCGTCGGACGGCGCCTCGTCGGTCACGACGACGGCGCCCGTGCCCTCGTCGACGACGTTGCGCCACAGGCGCTGCAGGAACCGCTGGGCCCCGACGACCGCACGCGTCTCCCACGGACGCGACAGGTCGAGCGGACCCATCGACATCTCGTAGACGCGCAGGGTGTCGGCGCCGTACTCGGCATACATGTCGTCGGGCGTCACCATGTTCTTCAGCGACTTGCCCATCTTCCCGTACTCACGGTTGACGGGTTCGCCGCGCCAGACGAAGCCGTCAGGCGTCTCCTCGACCTCGTCGGCCGGCACGTGGACCCCGCGGGCATCGGTGTAGGCGTACGCCTGGATGTAGCCCTGGTTGAAGAGCTTGTGGAACGGCTCGCCGCTCGCGACGTGCCCGAGGTCGTGCAGGACCTTGTGCCAGAACCGGGCGTACAGCAGGTGGAGGACGGCGTGCTCGACACCACCGACGTAGAGGTCCACGCCGCCGATCGACCCGGGCTCCTGCTCCCCGTGGCCAGGTCCCATCCAGTACTGCTCGAGCGCCGGGTCGACGAGCGTGACGTCACTCGTCGGATCCAGGTAGCGCAGGTAGTACCAGCAGGAGCCGGCCCAGTTGGGCATGGTGTTGGTGTCGCGACGGTAGACCTTGGGCCCGTCGCCCAGGTCCAGCGTGACGTTGACCCAGTCGTCGTTCCGGCCCAGCGGCGGCTCGGGGGTGGAGTGCGCGTCGTCGGCGTCGAACGTGCGTGGCGCGTAGTCCGGCACGTCCGGCAGGTTGACGGGCAGCGCCGCCTCGGGGATGGCCAGCGGCAGGTCGTGCTCGTCGTAGACGATCGGGAACGGCTCACCCCAGTAGCGCTGACGGCTGAACAGCCAGTCGCGCAGGCGGTAGGTGATCGTGCCCTCGCCGACGCCGCGTGCGGCCAGCCACTCGGTGATCGCGGCCTTCGCCTCGGGCACCGACAGTCCGTCGAGCGTGATCTCCTCGTTCGACGAGTTGATCGTCCGGCCGTCGCCCGTGCGCGCGCCGGGAGGCGTGTCCGACGGTGCGTCGACCGTGTACACGACGGGGAGGTCGAACGCTTCGGCGAACGCGAAGTCGCGCACGTCGCCGCCGGGGACCGCCATGATCGCGCCCGTGCCGTAGCCCATGAGGACGTAGTCGGCCGTGAAGACGGGCAGGAGCTCACCGTTCACCGGGTTGGTGGCCAGGTGGCCCGTGAACACGCCGGTCTTCTTGCCGGCATCGGCCTGCCGCTCGATCGCGGTCTTCGACGCGGCCTCCGCGCGGTAGGCCGCCACCGCATCCACAGGGCTACGGTGGCCACCGGTCCAGACGTCCTTGGTGCCGTCGGGCCACGACGCCGGGACCTCGTCCAGCAGCGGGTGCTCCGGGGAGACGACGACGAAGGTCGCGCCGAACAGCGTGTCGGGCCGCGTGGTGAACACCTCGACCTGCTCGCCGCCCTGCACCGCGAACCGCACGCGCGCACCCGAGGAGCGACCGATCCAGTTGCGCTGCATCGCCTTGACCTTGTCCGGCCAGTCGATGTGCTCGAGGTCGTCCACGAGGCGGTCGGCGTAGGACGTGATCCGCATGTTCCACTGCCGCAGGCTGCGCTGGAACACCGGGAAGTTGCCGCGCTCGGAGCGCCCGTCGGAGGTGACCTCCTCGTTGGCCAGCACCGTGCCGAGGCCGGGACACCAGTTCACGGGGGTCTCGGAGACGTAGGCCAGGCGGTGCGTGTCCAGGACGCGCCGGCGTTCGACGGCATCCAGGCCGGCCCACTCGGTCCCGCGTGCGCCGGAGTCGTACTCGGCGACGAGCTCGGCGATCGGACGGGCGCGGCCGGTGCCACCGTCGGGCCGCGGTGCCGTCTCGTCGTACCAGGAGTCGAAGATCTGCAGGAAGATCCACTGGGTCCAGCGCACGTAGCCGGGGTCGATGGTGGCGAACGAGCGACGTGAGTCGTGCGCGAGCCCCAGCCGCCGGAGCTGTCGCTGCATGATGACGATGTTCGCCTCGGTGGTGGTGCGCGGGTGCTGGCCCGTCTGCACCGCGTACTGCTCGGCCGGCAGACCGAACGCGTCGAACGCGAGCGCGTGCAGCACGTTGTCACCCTGCATGCGCCGGAACCGGCCCACGACGTCCGTGCCGATGTAGCCGAGCGGGTGCCCGATGTGCAGACCGGCACCGGAGGGGTACGGGAACATGTCCATGACGAAGAACGCCGGCTGGGACGGGTCCGCGTTGCGGCCCTCGCCGTCCGTGAGGCCGCCGACGGGGTTCGCCGCGTAGAAGGTGCCGCGCTTCTCCCACTCGTCCTGCCACCGAAGCTCGATCTCGCGCGCAAGGTCTGCCGTGTAGCGGAACGGGACGTCGAGGGACGTCGTGGTGGCTGTGCTGTCGGGGGCGTCCTGCGAGGTCACCCGGTGAGTTTACCGGGGCCGCGGCAGAACGGCGGTCGGCACGGGACGGTCGACGGCCAGCCGCCGTCGGGCAGACCGTCGGTCAGCGCGAGGTCAGCGCCGGCGCGAGCTCAGGCGCGGCATCGTCAGCACGAGCCCGTGCCGACAGACCGACGAGCGAGGGCGGCTCCCCGCGGCCGACCGCGAGCACGACGACCAGACCCGCCGCGGTGAGCCCGGCACCGACCCACGCCGGCGCCAGGTACCCCATGCCGCCGGCGATCACGAGACCGCCGACGAAAGCCCCCGCGGCGTTGCCGAGGTTGAGCGCCGAGTGGCACAGGGCCGCACCGAGCGACGGGGCCGCCGGCGAGACGTCCATGAGCCGCGTCTGGAGCGAGAGCCCGAGCACCTGCGACGTCACGCCGAGCATCACGAGCGCGAGCACCGCGGGGACCGGGTACGAGCCGACGAGCGCGATGGCGACGAGGACGACGATCGTCGCGACCATGCTCCAGATCACCGTGCCCAGGACGGACCGGTCAGCCAGGCGCCCGCCGACGGCGGTCCCGATCGTCATGCCGATCCCGTACAGGGCGAGCACCACCGGGACCAGGCCGACGTCGAGCCCGGTCACCTCCGTGAGCAGCGGCTTGACGTAGGAGTAGACCGCGAACATCCCGCCGAAGCCGATCGCGCCCGCACCGAACGCGATCCACAGACGCTGGTTGCGCAGGGCCTGGACCTCGGTACGGACCGTGGTGCCCTCGGCGACGGGCAGCGACGGCGTCCAGGCCCAGAGCGCCGCCAGGGTCACGAGCCCGAGCGCCCCGACACCGATGAACGACCACCGCCAGCCCACGGTGTCGCCGACCACCGACGTCAGCGGCACGCCCACCGCGCACGCCACCGTCAGGCCGGTCATCATCGCGGCGACCGCCCTGCCGCGACGCTCGATCCCTACGACCGCTACGCCCATCACGGCGCCCACGCCGAAGAAGATGCCGTGCGGCAGGCCGGCCACGAACCGGAACCCGACCAGCCACGTCATGGTCGGCGCGAACGCCGAGAGCAGGTTGCCGACGACGAAGGCAGACATGAGCGCGAGCAGGAGCCTGCGCCGGTCCATCCGGGCGCCCAGCACGGCGATCGTCGGTGCACCCACGACGACTCCCAGCGCGTACGCCGTGATCGCGTGGCCGGCGGTCGGGATCGGCGCCCCGAGATCGGTCGCGATCTCCGGGAGCATGCCCATGGTCGCGAACTCGGTGGTGCCGATGCAGAAGCCGCCGAGCGCCAGCGCGAACAGCGCGGCGCGGGCGCGTGCGGGTGAGAGCACCGTGGATCCTCCGGAACGAATCGATTCGACAGCAAGGCGGAGACGCGTCGTCGACAACTCCGGTGGATGGACCGAGCCTACGTCACGGTGCGGGGACCAGCCAGATCGCCCGAGCCGCGACCTCGCCCAGGTCGACGCTGCGGCGGCCGTCGGCTCCCGCCGGGCCGACCCGCACCGAGATGACCCCGGCCACCGTCCGCCGCTCGACGACCGTCACCGGCGCATCGAGCACCAGCCCGACGGTCTCGACGTACCGCAGCAGCTCGGGATCGGCGTCGGAGATCCTCGCGACCGCCCACTCACCGGGCAGCACGTCCCAAAGCAGCGTTGCGGCCGGGACCTGGATCGACCCGTCCGGTGCCGGGATGGGGTCCCCGTGCGGGTCGCGGCTCGGGTGCCCCAGCTGTGCGGCGATGCGCTCCACGAACAGGTCCGAGACCGCGTGCTCGAGAACCTCGGCCTCGTCGTGGACCTCGTCCCAGCCGTACCCGAGCACCTCCACGAGGAACGTCTCGATGAGCCTGTGCCGGCGGACCACGGCGAGCGCGTGCCGTTCGCCGTCGACCGTGAGCTCGACGGCCCCGTACGGTTCGTGGGTCACCAGCCCGCTGTCGGCGAGACGGCGGACCGTCTCCGAGACGGTCGACGGACCGACCCCGAGGCGGGCGGCCAGCATCTTGGTGGTCACCGGCTGGTCCGACCACTCGCGGGCCGACCAGACGACCTTGAGGTAGTCCTGGGTGACGGCGCTCAGCTCGGGCGTGGTCGGGATGCTCACGCGCTCAGCCTAGACAGGCCGTCGCCTCAGACCGGCGCCGGACCCCAGGGCGAGTTCCGGACGGAGGGCGGGGGGACGACGGACGGCCACCGCAGCCGTGGCCCGACGCTCGCCGTCGCGTCCGGCCGGACCTCGACACGCTGGTAGTCGAGGAAGTGGCGGGTCCGCTTGTCCCACCGGAGCACGGTCATCTCGGCCGGGCCGTGCAGGGGTCCGACCGTGGGCTGACCGAGAGTCGCACCTGCCGTGCTCGAGCTGATGTACCGCACGCCCCGACCGACCCGAGCCGGCCCGACGTGCTTGTGCAGGTGCCCCGAGATCTGCGCGGGCGAGCAGCCCTGGTCCAGGGTGTCGTCGCCCACGGCCGGCGTGTGGATGAGCAGCAGGTCGACTCCGTCGTCGTCGTCGCACGCGGTCGTGGCCAGCCGCTCGCTCTCCTCGGCGGCCGACTCCGTGCTCGCCTGGGCGGTGCCGCCCGCACCGACCCGCGTCTCGTTCGGGTCCCTGTCACCGAGGATCCGCAGTCCGTCGACGGTCACGACGGACCCGTCGAGCACCGTTGCCCCGGCCTTGGCGTAGAACTTCGTCGTCTCGCGCGAGTCGTGGTTGCCCGGCGACGTCACCAGCTCGACGTCCTTGGGGATCGCGCGTGCGAACGTGGTGACGCAGTACTGCTCGACGGAGGTGCCGTTCACGGTCGTGTCGCCCGCGTCCAGGACGAGCGGGGCCTCGGAGCGCTCGACCAGCGTGCGGATCAACGGTGCCATGCCGACGTTGCAGTGCAGGTCGGAGACCACGACGACGGTCAGCAGGTCGTCGTCGTCCGAGGCGGGCTCCTCGGAAGGTTCCGCTTCGTCGGACGGCGCCGGATCCTCGGACGACGCCGGATCGTCGGACGGTGCCGGTTCCTCGACGTCCGACGCCGACGACGGGGACTGCGTGGACGAGCCCGACGGTCCCTGTCCGGCCCCCTGCTCCTTCTGCTCGTCGATGAGCGCCTGACGTTCGTCCCAGGCCACCTCGAGCGAGGTGTTCGCCTTGGCGTAGAACTCCTGGCTCTTGCGCAGCTCCGAGATGACCTGGCTTCCGTAGGTGTCGATCACACCGCCGAGCCGTCCGGTGACCTGCGCGCCCTCGAGCGGCGTGCCGTCGAACACCGGTGAGGTCTGCCGCGACGCCACCGGCTGGCCCTCGGAGCCCACGCTCGACGTGAGCACGATCGCGCTCACGAGGATCACCACGGTGCCCGCTGCCAGGGCACGCCCGTGCGGCTCGGCGCGCGCACGCAGCTCCTGCCAGCGCGCCGCCCCGACCAGGGCCCGCAGGAGCCACCACGCGCCGACCAGCACCCCGAACGCGAGCAGCGCGCGCAGCGCGGCGTCCACCAGCAGGGCGCGCGCGACGTCCTGGACGGTGGCCTCGGGTCCCGAGAAGAACTGGAGGTAGGACTGCAGGTCACCGCTGAGCGCCTCGAGCGTCTTCGCCTGGCTGAGCTGCGTGACGGACGCCGGGATCTCCTGCACGGTCACGTGCACGCCCAGCGTGAGCGGCAGCGGCGAGTCGATCCGCAGGGTGCCCAACGGCCCGAGGTCCACGGTGATCGTGTCGTCCGTCGTGACGTCGTACCGTGCCTCGTGCGGCCCCAGGCTGCTCTCGACGGACGCCGTGCTGATCCCGAAGACGAGCGCCACCAGCAGCGCGCCGAGGGTGAGCAGCACCCGCCGACCCCACCTCGTCTCAGCGCGGCTCGACGGACTCATCGCTCCCGAGCCTAGGCGCGGCCGTGGGCCTTGGCTTCGTCACCTGCGCGCGTCGCGCCAGGTCACCCACTGCTCGACCAGGGACAGGTCGTACTCGGGACCGCTGGAACCGACCGTGAAGAGGGTGACGCCGGCTGCGACGAGCTCGTCCGCGACGTCGCTCGGCGGAGCACCGACCCCGACGGAGCGCTCGACGAGGGCAGCGGTGTCCCGGCCGACCTCGGCACCGTGGGTGTCGAGGATCGCGCTCTTGCGTACCAAGGTGGTCACGTCACCGAACGAGTGCCACGCGTCTGCGTGCTCCGCGACGACGCGCAGCGTCTTGCGCTCGCCACCGCCACCGATCAGGACGGGGATGTCGCGCGTAGGCACCGGGTTGGACGCGGCCCAGCGGGCCTTGATCCGCGGCAGCGACTGCGCCAGGTCGGCGATCCGGCTGCCCGCGGTCCCGAACTCGTAGCCGAACTGGTCGTAGTCCTTCTCGAACCAGCCGGCGCCGATGCCGAGGATCAGCCGCCCGCCGCTGATGTGGTCCACGGTCCTCGCCATGTCCGCGAGCAGCTCCGGGTTCCGGTAGGAGTTGCAGGTGACGAGCGCACCGATCTGGACGTCGCTCGTCTGCTCGGCCCAGGCGCCGAGCATGGTCCAGCACTCGAAGTGCTTGCCGTCCGGGTCGCCGGAGAGCGGGAAGAAGTGGTCCCAGTTGAAGATCACGTCGACGCCGAGGTCCTCCGCCCGGCGGACCGCGTCGCGGATCTGGGCGTAGTCGGCGTGCTGCGGCTGGAGCTGGACTCCGATGCGGATGGCGTGGGTCATGGCTCGAGCGTACGTACAGGACAGCGGATGTCCTCTTCTGGCGAGATGCTCCACGCATGGACATGAAGATCCAGCTCGTACCCATCCCCGTCTCCGACATCGACCGCGCCAAGGCGTTCTACGTCGACCAGGTCGGCTTCCACGACGACTACGACGTCACGGTGGACGAGAACCTGCGCTTCGTGCAGCTCACACCACCCGGATCTGCATGCTCGATCGTGCTCGACCTGAACATGACGCCGATGGCACCCGGAGCGGTGCAAGGACTCCAGGTCGTCGTCGACGACAGCCAGGCCGTGCACGACCACCTCGTCGCGAACGGCGTGGCGGCCGAGCCCGTGCAGGACTTCCCCTGGGGCCGGTTCACGTTCTTCACGGACCCGGACGGCAACCGGTGGGCGGTCCAGCAGATGCTCCCCCGAGAGGGCTAGCCCGGGGGGCGCGCTTCCGCGTCACTCCTGGCACGCTCGTCCCATGACGCGTGCGTGCGAGTCCTGATGCAGAACGACGAGGGCCGCGCCGACGACTCCGTGGGCGCGTACCTCGCCCGTCACGCCCGGCGGCTCGTCCGCAGCGAGCCTGGGCTGCGCGCCGGGGACGGCGACGCGGTGCACGACGCCCGGACCGCCACCCGGCGGATCCGGGCAGCCCTGGCCGCCTACGGCGACGACCAGGAACCGCTGCGCGCGGCACTGCGGGAGCTCGGGCACGCACTCGGAGCCGCCCGGGACCCGGCGGTGGAGCTGCACGCGCTGCGCCGGATCCTCGACGCGGAGCACCCGGACCATGTGCGGGGACCCGTCGCTCTGCGGATCGACGAGGACCTCACGGCCGCCCGGCAGGCGGGGCTCGACCTGCTCGGAGGTCTGCTGGGGCGGGCGTGGGTCGATCTCGTGCGGCTGCTCGACGAGGTCACCGACTCCCCGCCTCACGTGCGGGACCTGCGCACGGGTGCGCGCTCGGCGTGGCGACGCCTGGACCGCACGGTCGACGCCCTGGGCACCGTGGCCGACGACGAGCTCGACGAGTCACTGCACGAGGTGCGCAAGGCCGCCCGCCGCGCGCGCTACGCCAGCGAGGTGGCTGCGGCGGCCTTCGGTCGTCCGGCGAGGAAGAGCGCGAAGCGGGCACGCGCCCTGCAACGGGTGCTGGGCGAGCAGCACGACGCCGTCGTGCGCAGGGACACGCTCTACCGCCTGAGTCTTCAGGCGGTCGCGGACGGCGAGGAGGCCTTCACCTACGGCCGTCTGCACGCTCTCGCGCAGCGGTCCGCAGCCGACGCCGAACGCAGGGCCCGTCCGCTCGTCGAGCGCGTCACCGCACGCGGTCACAGGAGCTGGACGCGGGGCCCTAGCTCGTCGCGCTGACGCGGACGAGGTTGCGCCAGGGGTCCTCGAACCGCAGGGTCTCGCCGTCGTGCGCGGTGGGGTACCCAGCGAAGCCGACGCGGTCGGCGAGCGCTCCGAGGTCGTCGGCGGAGGGCACGGCGATCCGCACCTCACCGAGCCCGAGCGCCGAGGCACGCGGACCGGCTCCCGCGCTGTTCCAGGTGTTCATGGCCAGGTGGTGGTGGTATCCCCCGGCGGATACGAACAGGGCACCGTGCCACTGCGCCGTCACGTCGAAGCCGAGCGCGTCGACGTAGAACGCCCGCGCCGAGGGGACGTCACCGACGCTGAGGTGCACGTGACCGACCACGGCGTCCCCGGCCCCGGGCTGCTCGAGGAGGTCGTCGGTCAGGTGCTGACCCAGGAAGGCGTTCGGGTCGAGCCGCAACGAGTCCATCTGGATGCGTCCCTCGGCGTCGCGGTTCCACAGCGACCGGCTGCGGTCCCAGTAGAGCTCGACGCCGTTGCCCTCGGGATCGGTGAAGTAGAACGCCAGCGACACCAGGTGGTCCGCGGAGCCGACGTACGACGTGGGCTCGCGCTGCGCCACGGATGCGAGGGTCGCGGCGAGGCCGGCCTCGTCGTCGAACAGGATCGCGGTGTGGAACAGGCCCGCGGAGCCTCGGGCGGCGGGTGGGAGGTCGGGCGTGTGCTGGAGGACCACCAGCGGCGTGCTGCCACGGCCGAGCGTCACCGAGGCGGGGCTGGTGCCGAACCTGTCACCGGGTTCATCCAGGACGTCGAGCGCGAGCGCGTCCCGGTAGAACCGCAGCTGCCGGTCCAGGTCGCCGACGAGGAGCGTGACGGCATCCATTCCCGTGCCGGCGGCGATCGAGTCGTGCGTCGGGGTGCGGGCGAGCGGGACTGCGGCGCCCTGCCCGGGCGTGGGTGCGGTCGACATGCCCACCTCAATGGTTGACGCTACAACCTTTATTCCGGATCGGGTCGGTGGTTGTGACCGAGGCTCTGGAGGAACCGCGGACCGTCGGACGCGAGCTCGGCCTCGAAGCGCGCCGACCACGAGCCGTACGGGTGGCCCGCCAGTGCGTCGTTGGAGAACCGCGAGTCGGACGTGACCTCGGTGACGCAGAAGGAGGGGATGGTCAGGTCGGTCACCGGTCCCCCGCGCTCCACCTCGGCCACGACGAGCGGAGCGTTCGCGCCGGCGAAGGTGTCGACCACCCAGCCGTCCTCGCCCAGCCACACCGAGTGGCGGGTCTTGGCCACGCGCGAGCCGCCACGACGGACCATCTCGAGCCCCACCGAGACGTCGATCTCACGTTCGGCCTCGTACCGGGTCCCCTCGTTCATCGGCCCCTTGACCGTGATGGCGCACAGGTCCATGCGGTCCGCGTAGGCGTCCAGGAGCGTGAGCTCGTCGAGCGCCGGGGTGAGCACGAGCCCGGTCACCGTGGTGGCCTGGACGCGGACCCGGATGGCGAAGCCTTCGTCGGCGAGGAAGTAGCTCTGCACGATCAGCGCCGGGGACGCGTCGAGAAGCTCGCGGGGCAGGTCCCGCACCCAGAACCGGCGCTCGAACTCGAAGTCGCCGTAGCCGGTGTCGCTCACCCTGCGAGGGTAGTCGTCACTCGGTGGAGACCGCCTCGAGCACGGGCAGACGCGCCGCACGGATGGCCGGCCACACGGCTGCGAGCACCCCGACGACGATCGCGAGCACGACCATCAGGCCCAGGCTCACCCAGGGGATCGCGAGCGAGCGCAGCCCGACGTCGGAGAACACGGTGGGCAGGGTCGATGCCAGCGCCACGCCGACTGCGAGGCCGACGACCGTCCCGAACACCGCGGTGAGCACGGACTCGACCGTGATCGTCGAGCCGAGCTGCAGGCGCCCGAGACCCACCGCGCGCAGCAGCCCGATCTCGCGGGTCCGCTCGATGACCGACAGCGCGAGCGTGTTGATGATGCCGAGCACCGCGATGACGACCGACAGCGCGAGCAGCGCGTAGAGGATCACGAGCACGCGGTCCACCTGGTCGGCCAGCTGCGACACGAACTCCTCGCTGTCCATCACGGCGACCACGACGTACGGCTTGACCGTCGCGGTCAGCTGGCCGCGCAGGGCGGCCACATCGGCGCCGTCGGCCGCGGTCACGAACACCGTGGTCACGAGCTGCTGGTCGGTCGGCACGAGCTCGTCGAGCAAGGCCTGGCCGACGACGAGCGGGACACCGAACGCCGGCGAGTCGATGACCGCCCCGATCGTGACGTCCGCCGACCCGGTCGGCCCGACGACCGCGATCCTGTCACCGAGCGCCCAGTCCTCGTCGTCCATCGTGGTGCGCTGAACCGCGACCTGACCGGCCGCGAGCGCGTCCTGGAACGCCCCCTCGACCACCTCGGTGTCGATGCTGCGACCGATCGCGTCCGGGTCGATGCCGGTGACCGCGAACGGCGACTCGTCGACCAGGACGGAGGCGAGGGCGAACGTGTCGGCCGCCTGCACGTCGGGCAAGGCGCGCACGTCCTCGATCGCCTGGGCCGGGACGGGGCCTTGCGACGCACCGCGCAGGATGTAGTCGGTGGTGGCCTCACGGGACACGATCGCGCTCGTGGACGCCTGCGTCGTCGCGGCGATGACCGCCGCGGCGCCGACCAGAGCCATGCCGATCATCAGCGCTCCCGCGGTGTTCGCGGTGCGGCGCGGGTTGCGCGTGACGTTGCCGCGCGCGAGCCTACCCACCGGACGCCAGCCGTCGAACGGGATCGCGAGCACCCGCAGGATCCCCCGCGCCAGCATCGGGGACGCCACCAGGACCCCGACGACGACGGCGCCCGCCCCGTACCCGAGCACCGCGCCCGCGTGGTCGGCCGTCGGGTCGAGCAGCGCCGTCAGCACGGCGAGCACCCCGGCGAGCACGAGCGCCGCACCGACGATCGCCCGCCGGCGCAGGGACCGCTCGGGCACGGTGACCTCGTCGCGGAGGGCCTCGACCGGCGGGACGAGCGCCGCGCGGCGCGCGGGCAGGGCCGCCGCGAGCACGCTCACGAGCGTCCCGACGAGCACCGAGACGACGATCGTGAACGCGTCGAGCGGGACCTGCCCGGCCAGCTCCATGCCGGCCGAACCGAGCACCCCGCGCAGCACCACGACGAGCCCGAGGCCACCCAGGACGCCGAGGACGCTGCCGACCAGACCGACGATCGCGGCCTGGAGCACGATCGAGGTGAACACCTGCAGCGGGGACGCTCCGACGGCCCGGAGCAGTGCGAGCTCGCGCGTCCTCTGGCGCACCCACATCGAGAACGTGTTGGCGATGATGAACCCGCCGACGAACAGCGAGATGCCCGCGAACACCAGCAGGAACGTGGTGATGAAGCCCAGGAGCGACAGCACGCTCGCGATGGCCTCGTCCCGCATGGCGTCGCCGGTGACCACCTCGGCGTGCGCGTCGGCCGTCTCCACGACCGGAGCGACCCGGTCCACGAGCTCCTGCTCGGTCAGGCCGGCGTCACCCAGCACCGACACGGAGTCGACGGTTCCGTCGGGCGCGAACGCGGCCTCCCCGGTCGCACGGTCGACGAACACGACGGTCGCCCCGGCGAGCGCGGACCCGATGCCGATCTCGCCGACGACCGTGACCGGACGCAGCTCGCCGCCGACCACGATCGTGGTGGCGTCCCCGAGCGCCAAGCCCGACGCCTGCAGGGTCGACGTCTCGACGCCGATCTCGCCCGTGCTCGTCGGCGCCCGTCCGTCGACGACCTCCGTCGCCCGGCTGCGCGCGTCGTACGCGAACCCCAGGCTCGGTGCCTGCGTGCTCTGCACCGCGGTACCGTCCGCACCGACGAGCACGACCGGCCCGGACAGGTCCGGGATCGCCGCCTGGACACCTGCCACACGCTCGATCTGCGGCACGAGCGTCAGCGGGACGGCGTTGCGGGGCTTGCCGGCGATGACGTTCTGCTCGCTCGTGCCGCCCACCACGTCGGCGCCGCGCACGTAGGCGTCGCCGAGCGTCGTCGTCGCGACGATGTCCGTGAACGTCGAACCGAGCATCGTGCGCAGCGCGAACGTGCCGGCCACGAACGCGACGCCTAGAGCCACGGCCAGGACGGACAAGCAGAACCTGACCAGGTGAGCCCGCACACCCCGAAGCGCGACGCGGACCACTACGGGCTCACCGCACGCATGCTGGCGAGCTGCGCCAAGACCGCCTCGGGCGTGGGGTCGCGCAGCTCGCCGACCAGCCGACCGTCCGCGAGGAACAGGACGCGGTGCGCGTACCCGGCCGACGTCGGGTCGTGCGTGACCATCACGACCGACTGGCCGAGCTCGTCGACGCTGCGTCGCAGGAATCCGAGGACCTCCGCCGACGCTGCGCTGTCCAGGTTGCCCGTGGGCTCGTCCGCGAACACTACGGCGGGCCTGCTCACCAGCGCCCGCGCGCACGCCACACGCTGCTGCTGCCCGCCGGACAGCTCGCTCGGCTTGTGGTTCAGCCGGTCGGCCAGGCCCAGGGTCGCGACGACGACGTCGAGGTGCGCGCGGTCGACGGGCTTGCGCGCGATGTCGAGCGGGAGCGTGATGTTCTCGAGCGCGGTGAGCGTGGGCACCAGGTTGTACGCCTGGAAGATGAACCCGACGCGCGTGCGACGCAGCGCGGTGAGCTTGCGCTCCGACATCGAGCTGACCGTCTCACCGTCGACCACGACGGTCCCCGACGTCGGCTTGTCCAGGCCCGCCAGGCAGTGCATCAGCGTCGACTTGCCCGACCCGGAAGGCCCCATGATCGCCGTCAGCTCACCGCGTGCGAGCTCGACGTCGACCCCGTCGAGCGCGCGTACCGCCGTGGAACCGGCGCCATAGACCTTGCGCAGCTCGTGCGCCGAGGCGATCACCGTGCTCGTCATGCCTGCTCTTCCCCTCGAGACGCCCCGGCAGAGGCGCTCCTCCCGATCCAACCCTGTGACGCTCACCACCGCGAACCCGTTCTCAGACACGCGTATGAGACAGTGGGTGCACCACGGGCTGCGCGAACCTGCGCGCCCCGCGTCGTGGAGGTCCCCCGAGCACCCGCTCTGGTTGCTCTGGCGGCGGACCCCGACCAACTGTGCGTATGACAACGCTGCCCGAGAGGCCGACATCGATGACTTCCTTTGCTGAACTTGGCGTGCCCACCGCCCTGTCCTCCGCTCTGACGGAGCAGGGCATCACCGCCCCCTTCCCCATCCAGACCGCCACGCTGCCCGACTCGCTGGCAGGCCGTGACGTGCTCGGCCGCGGCCGCACCGGCTCCGGCAAGACGCTCGCGTTCGCCCTGCCGCTCGTGGCGCGCACCGCCGCCGCCGGCAAGGGCAAGGTCGCTCGTCGGCCCCGCGCGCTGGTGCTCGCCCCGACCCGCGAGCTCGCCACCCAGATCGACGCCACGATCGCGCCGCTGGCCAAGGTGCTCGGCCTCAACACCACCGTCATCTTCGGCGGTGTGTCCCAGGGCCGTCAGGTGTCCGCGCTCAACGGTGGCGTCGACATCGTGGTCGCCTGCCCGGGCCGCCTCGAGGACCTGATGAAGCAGAAGCTCATCTCGCTCGAGGACGTGCAGATCACCGTTCTCGACGAGGCCGACCACATGGCCGACCTGGGCTTCCTGCCCGTCGTCAAGCGCATCCTCGACCAGACGCCTCCCCGCGGCCAGCGCCTGCTCTTCTCGGCCACCCTGGACAAGGGTGTCGACCAGCTGGTCAAGCGGTACCTGTCCAACCCGGTCGAGCACTCCGTGGACAGCGCCGAGTCGCCGGTCTCCGCGATGACGCACCACCTGTTCGAGGTGCGTGACGCCGACGCCAAGAAGGCAGTGGTCCACCACCTCGCCTCCGGCACCGGTCGCCGCGTCCTGTTCATGCGGACCAAGCACCAGGCCAAGAAGCTGGCCAAGCAGCTCACCATGGACGGCATCCCCGCCGTGGACCTGCACGGCAACCTCGCGCAGGCCGCGCGTGAGCGGAACCTCGAGGCGTTCTCCTCCGGGTCCGTGCGCGTGCTCGTCGCCACGGACATCGCCGCTCGCGGCATCCACGTCGACGACATCGAGCTCGTCGTGCACGTCGACCCGCCGGCCGAGCACAAGGCGTATCTGCACCGCTCCGGCCGTACCGCCCGTGCCGGTTCGGGTGGCGACGTCGTCACCGTCATCCTCCCCGAGCAGCGCGGCGACGTCCGCCAGCTCACGCGTGCCGCGAAGATCACGGCCACCCCCAGGCCCGTGAACGCCGGCGACGCCACCTTGACCAAGCTCGTCGGCGAGCAGGCCGAGCCCGTCCGCTACATCGCGCCGCCCGTCACCCAGCAGTCCTCCGGCGGTGGCGGTGGCGGTCGTCGCGGTTCCGGTCGTGGCAACGGGTCGAGCCGTCAGGCCTCGGCCGCTGCCGGAACGGGCTCCTCGTCGGGCGGTCAGCGCAGGCAGCAGCCCGCAGCAGCCGGCGCGTCGGCCGGCGCACCGTCGGGCCAGCGTCGCCGTCGGGGTGGCTCCGGTCGTGGCGGCTCAGGCGGCGGCTCGGGTGCGTCGTCGTCCGGCGGCCCCCGCGTCGTCTACTCGCGCGGCTGATCCAGCTCCTCACCAGAGGCCGGCCCATCTCGGGCCGGCCTTTGGCATATGTGCAGGTAGCCGCCATGATGGTACTCTCCGACGCACTGGGAGCGTGCATGGCGATCATCTCCCGCGGCTTCCGCGGAAAGCGCGAGACCGACCCTCGCATCCCACCAGGGCAGTACCTCGAACATGGCTTCCCGGTCCTGTCCGCCGGACCGACGCCCCGCGCCGACCTGTCCACGTGGACCTTCTCGATCACTGCCGACGGCGGTGCGCTCAAGACGTGGACGTGGTCCGAGCTGACGCACCTGCCGCACGACGACGTGGTCAAGGACATCCACTGCGTCACCAAGTGGTCCAAGCTCGACTCCGTGTGGCGTGGCATCTCGCTGGACACGCTCCTCTCGGACGTCGAGATCGATCCTGACCACGCGTTCGCGATGGCGCACTGCGACGGTGGCTACACCACCAACGTGCCGCTCGCGGACCTCCGGGGCGGCAAGGCGTGGATCGCCTACCAGTACGACGGCGCACCGCTCGCGCCCGAGCACGGTGGACCGGCGCGGTTGCTGATCCCGCACCTGTACTTCTGGAAGTCCGCCAAGTGGGTGCGCAGCCTCGAGCTCATGACCGAGAACACCCGCGGGTTCTGGGAGCGGCTCGGCTACCACGACTACGGCGACCCCTGGAAGGAACAGCGGTACTGGGGTGACTGAGCCCTACGCCCTGAGCTGGCTCGTCGGGACGCTCGTCGACCGCCGGTTCGAAACACCTTCGGCCGCGACCCTCGAGCTCGACGTACCGGGCTGGCGCGGCGCCATGGCCGGTCAGCACGTCGACGTCCGGTTGACCGCCGAGGACGGGTACTCCACGCAGCGCTCCTACTCGCTCGCCTCCGCCGGCACCATGGGGCTGCCCGGTGGACCCGTCACGTCCGAGCGGATCTCCTTGACCGTGCAGGTGGTCGACGACGGCGAGGTGTCGCCCTACCTGACGCAGGACCTGCAGGTCGGTGACCAGATCGAGCTCCGCGGCCCGGTGGGCAACTGGTTCGTCTGGCACGCCACCGACCCGCACCCCGTGCAGCTCATCGGCGGAGGCTCAGGCCTCGTCCCGCTGATGTCGATGCTGCGGACACGGCGGGACGTCGCGTCGGTCTCCCCGTTCCGGCTGCTGGTCTCGGTCCGGACTCCTGGTGACGCCCTGTACGCCGACGAGCTCGCCACCCTGGAACCCGGTGTCGCGGTCACCCGCGTGTGGACACGCACGGGTCCGCCCGGCTTTCTCGGACCGATCGGCCGGGTGAACGCCGACATCCTGCGCGACGCGTGCTTCCCGCCCGACCTCAACGCGCACGTCTTCGTCTGCGGGCCGACCCCGTTCGTGGAGCTCGTCGCCGACACGCTCGTCGACCTCGGCCACGACCCGGACCGCATCCGCACCGAGCGGTTCGGCCCGACCGGCGCGTGACCTACTCCGGCGACTCGCGGATCCAGGTCAGCGGCGCGCCGGACTGCGGCCGCCAGTCGACGGGCGGGTCCTCGCCCACTCGTCCGTCCACCACCTCACGCAGCAGGTCCGCGTGCCCGGTGTGCCGGCCGTACTCCTCGATGAGGTCGAACAGCAGCCGGCGCAGGCTGGCGTGGTTCCCCGCACCGTCACCGTCGGCCACCCGCTGGTCCAGGCCACCGTCGGCGAGGGCCGCGTCGAGACGCTCGCGCGACCGGGCGACCGCTCCGTCCCACGCCGCGTAGAGCTGCTCGGGCGTGTCGTGCGCGGCGGACAGGATCTCGGTGTCGTTGTCCCCCCAGGTCTCGGGGTGCCACATCTCGCCGGGATGCTGTCCGGCGAGCTTCCACCGGAACGTCGTGTCCTCGACCGCGGCCAGGTGCTTCAGCAGGCCGCCGAGCGTCAGCGCGGACGCACCGACGTGCTGTGCCAGACCGGCGCCGTCGAGGCCGTCGGCCTTCCAGCGGAACGTCGTGCGCAGCCGGTCGAGGGCGCCGACGAGGTGGTCGAGCTCGTCGCTCGCGAGCGGTGGGAACCAGGGGGCCGTCTTCGTCATGCAACGACGGTAGGCCCGGTTCCGGACGATGCACGTCGGAACCGGGCCTGGCGTCAGCGATCGTCAGCCGGTGTTCTGCAGACCGGCGGAGACGCCGTTGACGGAGAGCAGCAGAAGTCGCCGCAGGTCGTCGACCTGCTCGGGCGCGGCACCTGTGCGCAGCGTCCGCAGCGCCCGCAGCTGCAGGAGCGAGAGGGCGTCGACGTAGGGGCTGCGCAGCTGGACGGCGCGACCGAGGATGCGGCGGCGGGACAGGATCGCGTCGCTCTCGGTGATGAGCAGGACCCACTTGCGCGTCAGCGCCATCTCCTCGAGCACCTGGCCGGCGAGGTCGGCACGATCGCCCAGGGCGAGGTAGCGCTCGGCGATCCGCTGGTCCGTCTTGGCCAGCGACATCTCGACGTTGTCGATCATCGTGGTGAACAGCGGCCACTGCGCGTACGCAGCCTGGAGCTCGTCGAGGTCACCGACCTCCTCCAGGGCGGTACCGAGGCCGTACCACCCGGCGAGGTTGATCCGCGCCTGCGACCACGAGAACACCCACGGGATCGCACGCAGGTCGTCGAGCGACTCGACCGACAGACCGCGACGGGCCGGACGTGAGCCGATCGGCAGCAGGCCGAGCTCCTCCAGGGGGGTGACCTCCGCGAACCACTGCGGGAACCCCGGGGACTTGACGAGCTTGTGGAACCGCACGCGCGACGTCTCGTCGATGCGCGCGGCGAGCGGGGTGAACCGCTCCGTGGCGGCCGAGTTGCGCTTCTCGACCGACGGCGCACCGGCCAGAAGGGTCGCCGCGGCGACCTGCTCGATGTGCCGCGCTGCGATCACCGGGTCGCCGTACCGCGCGAAGATGACCTCGCCCTGCTCGGTGAGCTTGAAGCGACCGTCGACCGAGCCCGGCGGCTGCGCCAGGAGTGCCCGGTTGGCGGGGCCGCCGCCACGCCCGAGCGCGCCACCGCGTCCGTGGAACAGGGTCAGGACGATGTTGTTGCGGTGCGCCCACTCCGTGATCCGGCGCTGTGCCGCATCGAGGGTCAAGGTGGCCGACACCGGGCCGACGTCCTTGGAGGAGTCCGAGTAGCCGAGCATGATCTCGACGCGGCGACCGTTCTCCGCGAGCCGGCGCTGCACCTGGGGGAACTCCAGGGCCGCCTCGAGGATGTCGACGCTGGCCTCGAGGTCCGCGAAGGTCTCGAACAGCGGGATCGCGTCGATGATCGGTGTGAAGTCCGCACCCTCGAACGCGATCTCGGCCAGCTGGTAGACGGCCGCGAGGTGCTCCGGGGACTGCGTGAACGAGACGATGTACCGGCGAGCCGCCTCTAGGCCGAACCGGCGCTGCACCTCCCCGAGCGCGCGGAACGTTGCCAGCACCTCGAGCGTGCGAGGCTCCAGCTCGCCGTCGATGCCGTTCTTCGCGATGTCCGCCAGCGCACCCTCGTGGACCTGGGAGTGCTGCCGGACCTCGAGCTCGGCCAGGTGGAACCCGAACGTCTGCACCTGCCAGATGAGCCGCTGCAGCTCGCCGAACGCGGACCTCGTCGCCCCGGCCTCGGCCAGGGACTGCTGCACGACGGTCAGGTCGGACTCGAACTCGCTCGCATCCGGGTACGCCAGGGATGCGTCCTGGCTGCGGGTCGCTGCCAGGCGCTCGGCCAGGAAGTACACGACACGACGGTGCGGCTCGTTCGGCGCGTCGACGGCGATGCGCTCGGCCAGCGCCCCGTCGAGCGCGATCTGGCTCTCCCAGAGGGCAGCCAGCCCGGCGGATGCAGGCGTGTCGTCGGCGGAGAGCGTCAGCCCTCCTGCCGTGCGCCGGGCGGAGGCCTCGAGCTCGCTGAGCACCTTGTCCGACGAGAGCTGAGCCGCCTGCAGGGTGATCTCGGCCGTGACGTTCGGGTTGCCGTCCCGGTCGCCGCCGATCCACGAGCCCAGACGCGCGAACGCCCGCACAGCGGGTGCGGTAGTCCCCGCGGCGTCGGCCAGCAGCCAGTCGTCCAGGCGTCGGTACACGTCCGGCAGGGTGTCGGCGAGCGTGGACTCGAAGACGCTCAGGACCGTGCGGACCTCGTCGAGAACCGTGGGCTTCGCCTCGCGGAGCGGCGCCGTGCGCCAGAGCGTGTCGATCTCACCGAGCAGCTTGCGGTCGTTCTCCGCGAGCGACATGCCGCCGCCGCTGCGCGAGTCCCGCTCGGCGACGAGCTCCGCGATCCGCCGGATGGACGCCGAGACCGCTCGCCGACGGGCCTCGGTCGGGTGCGCCGTCAGGACCGGACGGAACTCCATGTCTGCCAGCCGCTGGCGCGCGACGTCCTGGCCAACCTCCTGAGCCAGCTGGGCGACCGCAGCCGGCAGGGAGTCGTCGGGTGCGAGATGGGACGGCTGCAGGCTCGCCTCACGCTCGCGCAGGACGCGGATCCGGTGGTACTCCTCGGCCGTGTTGGCCAGGTGGAAGTAGCACGTGAACGCCCGGGCGACCTGCTCGGCACGAGCCAGCGTGAAGCCCGACACCAGCTCCTCGGCCTGCGCGAGCGCCTCGGCATCGGGCCCGTTGTGGGCTCGGATCGCCAGCTCGCGCAGCCGCTCGACGTCGGCCAGCAGGTCATCGCCGACGGCCTCCCGCAGCACCCGACCGAGGAACTCGCCCAGAACACGGACGTCGTTGCGCAGCGGTTCGGGTACCTCGTGGTTGGCCATGCCCTGCGGGGCCTCGCTCGGTGCAGTCACGGGCCCAAAACTAGGGCACGTTCGGCGCTCCGTGCCCCGGGCGTCCACGGCTGCTCCATGTGAGACGCGTCTCGCCCTCACACCGCCAGGTCGTCGAGGAGGCTCGGGCGGCGCGGCACCCAGCCCCAGGTCGCCCGCGCGAGGGCACCGTCGGCCTGCTGGTCGACGAGCAGGGCGTCCGCGAGAGCGGCGCCCAGCCTGGCCCGCGACTCGTCAGGGGTCTCGGGCAGGACGACACCGTCGACGCCGACCACCGCCTGAGCGATCTCGCGGACGCTCGGGTTGTGCCCCGACGCGGCCGCCACCCGCCCCCGCGGACCGTCGGTCAGCGCTGCGACGTACAGGTCGGCCAGGTCCTCGACGTGCACCGTGGTCCAGTGCTGGTCACCGGACCCGATGAGTCGCAGCGCACCGTCCTGCGACCGGGAGCCCTCACCGAACACCCCCGCGACGATTCCGCTGTGGTGCCCGTAGACGATGGCGGGCGCGATGAGCGTCGCGCGGACGTCCGCGCTCAGCACCCGGTTCTCGCGCTCGATACGCCATGCGACGATCGCCGGCGGGTCCAGCGGGCCGTCCTCCGCGACCCGTCCTGCGCCCCAGATCCAGATGCCGCTCGTGTGCAGGTAGCGCTTGTCCGTCCCCGCGAACGCGGTGACCACGGCGTCGACCACGGCGTCGTCGAGCGCGGGGCCCTGCTCGTCCCCCGTCGCCGCGGTGTGGATCGCGGCGTCGACCGTCCCGAGCTGCTCGACCAGCCACTCCGTGTCGGTGAGATCGTGCACGACGGCCTTCGCACCGGTCTCACGGGCCTGCTGCGCCGAGGACTCGCTGCGGGTCACGGCGAGCACCTCGTGGCCGGCAGCGAGGAGTGCTGTGAGGACGTTCGAGCCGACGTAGCCGGTCGCACCGGTGAGAAGCACGTTCATGAGGACCTCCGTCTGTCGTGGTTGATCTGCGTCGTCGCCGATAGTATGGATTTGATACTGGTCACTTCAACGGAAGTCGGTCACCTCGTGGAAACCGTGCCCTACGACGTCCTCGACGTCGCCTGCCCCAGCCGGATGGTCCTGGCCCGCGTCGGAGAGAAGTGGACCGTGCGCATCCTGCTGTCGCTCGACCGGTCCGTCCTGCGGTTCACGGAGCTGCGCGGTCTGCTGACCGACATCACCCCCAAGGTGCTCACCGAGACGCTGCGGTCGCTCGAACGCGACGGGCTGGTCACGCGACAGGTCTTCGCGCAGGTCCCACCCCGCGTCGAGTACCGGCTGACCCCGCTGGGCACCTCGCTCCTCGACGCGGTCCAGACGCTGCGCTCGTGGTCCGAGGCGAACGCTCCCGCGATCCTCGAGTCCCGCGCTCGCGCCGACGCCGCGGCGCTCGTCTGAGAGGCTGCGAAGCCCTCACCCAGCCACCGTTCTGGACGAGCCTCCCCCGCTGATCGTGGTCCGCACCGCGGTGACCGTCGGACGACCGGGCACGGACGAGAACCCGAAGCGCACAGGCGGCACGGTCGCCGTCAGCTCCCCGCACGGCACCGAGTCCCAGGTGGCGCGCACGGCGACCACACGGTGCTGACCCAGGGCGCCGTACCACTCACGCCGCCCGCCTCCTGCGGTCCCCCTCGTGCGGACGTCCGGGAAGACAGCCCGCGCCACGGGGTCCGCCGCCGTCGCGAACGCCCGGGACCGCGCGATCGTGCGTGGCAGAGCGGTGAGCATCGCACCGAGCGCGGTCCTGCCGCCCAGGGTCACCACGGCGTCGAACGGTCCGGCCTCGACGCGCCACTCACGAGCCGCGGGGTCGCACGTGAGCCGCACAGGGGTGATGACGACCTCGTCGAAGACGTAGGTCTGCGAGATCTCCTCGGCGACCGCGGGCGTCGGGGCGAGCAGCGTGCGCCAGCCGGCGGCGTCCTCGCTCATGACGTCGGCGAACGGTGGCCAGGGCGAGCGGAGCCAGCGACCGACGACCACGCGCCGACCGTCGGACGTCGCCAGGCCCAGGATGTGCCCGTCGTAGCGTTCGATCACCGGTCCAGTCTGGTCGGCCAGGCCCCCGCCGGCTCGTGGGCCTACTCATGCCCGACGTGCTGGCTGGCGGGCGAGGCGCGACGACGCACGGCCGCGCTCGAGGAGCTGCTCGGGCCGTTCTCGCTCAGGGCTGAGGCCGCCGCAGGAAGGCATGGCACGGGACCTCGACGGCCGTCCCGGGTTGCAGACGCATCCGGACCGCACTCCAATAAAAGTGCGGGGGGCCCACCGAAGGAGGCCGGAAATGGACGACCAGACTCTCTGGATCATCGTCGCCGCCGTCGTGCTCATCGGGATCGTGGTCGCGTTCCTGGCGCTCAGCGGACGGTCACGCAGGCGCGAGGAAGCCCAGCGCGCCAAGGCGCAGCAGATCCGCGAGCAAGCCGCCGCCGAGCAGGTCGAGCTGCAGCGTCGCGAGGCCGAGGCGGCACGCCTCGACGCCGAAGCCAGGCTCGCGCAGGCCGAGGCGGACGCCCGCGCCGCGGACGCGGCCGCACTCCAGAACAAGGCTCGGGCGCACGCGCAGGAGGCCAGCGGCGCCCGCTCCGACCTCGACGAACGGCTGAGCACGGCCGACCGGATCGACCCCGACGTCGTCGTCGACGAGTCACCTCGCGAGTCGCGCCACTGAACCCCGCGCATCACGGACCGCTGCCGCCGCCTGCCCCCCGGGCGGTGGCAGTCGTGCGCAAGGCAGGACTGCGCACCTGAGGCGCATCACAGCTACGAGTCCACCAGGTGCATCCGAGCAGAGGCCTACGTGCGAAGGAGGGGTGTCAGCACATCGGCCGCCCGGACTCACGGGCCAGTCCTCGAAGGACGCACCATGCGCGCACGAACGTTCGCCGGCATCGCCGCCGGAAGCCTCGCACTCCTCACCCTTGCCGCGATGCCCGCATCGGCCGCGGACCCCGCAAAGCTCTCCGTCCTGCACGGGGTGCCCGGTCTCACAGTCGACGTGTGGGTCAACGGCGAGCGCACGCTCGACGACTTCACCCCCGGGTCGTTGGCAGGTCCTCTGGACCTGGCAGCCGGGACGTACACCGTCGCCATCACCGCCGCGGACGCCGTCGACGCCTCCGCTCCCGCAATCGGGCCGGTCGACCTGGCCCTCGAGGCCGGCAAGAACTACACGGCCGTCGCGCACCTCGACGCGGCAGGCAAGCCGACCGCGACGCTGTTCACGAACGACATCTCCACCACGGCGGCCGGGCAGGGCCGGCTGACCGTCCGGCACGTCGCCGCGGCTCCCGGGGTCGACGTTCTCGCCGGCGGTACCGCGGTGATCACCAACCTCACCAACCCGACCGAGAAGGTGCTCAACCTTCCGGCCGGCACCGTCTCGGCGAGCGTCACGGCGACAGGCACGACGACGCCTGCGCTGCTCGGTCCGGCCGACGTGCCGGTCGCCGAGGGCACCAGCACGATCGTCTACGCCTGGGGCAGCGCGACCACGTCACCCGCGACGCTCGCGCTCGCGACGCAGACGATCACCGGCCTGCACGGCAGTCCCTCCGGCGTGAACGCCGGCGAGGTCGGCCTGGTCTCGGGCAACGACACGGCGGCCTGGCCGTACGCGGTCGGCGCCCTGGCCATCGCAGGCATCATCGGCCTCGGCATCGCCCGGCGCGCCTCGACCCGGTCGAGCTGACCCTGTCGACGACCAGTCGGCCGACGCCCGGGAAGGCTCCAGCACCTTCCCGGGCGTCGGCGTGCCGCAGGGGGCTCGGGGCGCTCCTCGTCCTGGCCGCTGCGATCGGGCTCGCCACCGCGTGCAGCCCGCAGGAACCAGCCCCCGGACCGTCGGTCGCGGTGCCGTCGCCCTCCACGGCGGCGCCACGGCCGACTCCCCCGCCCTCGGTGCCGCCGGTCCCCGTCCGCGACGCAGCCCTCGGCGCGACACCGCCACCCGCCGCAGCACCCGAACCTGTGCGGCTCGTCGTGCCGGACGTCTCGGTGGACATGGCCGTGGATCCCGTCGGCGTCCAGGAGGACGGAGCCATGCAGATCCCCGAGGACGCGGACCGCGCCGGCTGGTACCGGTACGGACCGGCCCCGTCCGATGCGCAAGGCACCACGGTTCTGGCCGCGCACGTCGACAGCCGGCTCACCGGGATCGGGCCGTTCGCACGCCTGCGCGAGCTGAACGTGGGATCGACCCTCACGGTCACCACGAGCGACGGGACCGAGCACGCCTACCGCGTCGTCGACCGGCAGGAGGTCGCCAAGGACACCGCACCGGTCGCGCAGTGGTTCGAGCGGACCGGCGCCCCGCGGTTGGTGCTCGTGACCTGCGGCGGAGCGTTCCGCCGGGACATCGGGCACTATGAGGACAACATCGTCGTCACCGCCGAGCCGATCGATGGATAGCGACGTGACACTGGCGCACACGTGGGAGGAGCCGTCCGTGACCGTACCCGGGCCTGGCTCCGGGGACACTGTGCGACCGCACGGCCGCGATCCGGACGGCGAAGGAGTCAACGCGCTCGGCGTCGCGTTCGCCGGCGGCGACGAGAGCGCGCTCGCGGAGGCCTACCGACGGTGGGCGACGCTCGTGCACTCGATCGCGTTGCGGTCGCTCGGGAGCATCTCTGACGCGGAGGACGTCACCCAGCTCGTCTTCGTCCAGGCGTGGCGGAGCCGGGAACGGTTCGACCCCGCCCGGGCCCGCCTGCCCGCCTGGTTGCTCGGCATCACGCGACACGTCGTCGCAGACACGCACGAGCGGCGCAGCCGTGACCGGCGGTTGCGCGACAGGTCCGCGGAGTCGGCGCAGGAGGTGACGACGACCGTCGACGACCGGGTCGTCGACCGGGTGGTGATCGCCGACGAGCTGGATCGGCTTGGCGACCCGCAGCGCACCATCCTGCGGCTCGCGTTCTACGACGACCTCACCCACGACCAGATCGCGAGCCGGCTGGACCTGCCGCTCGGCACGGTGAAGAGCCACGTCCGGCGCAGCCTCGCCCGACTACGGACCAGATGGGAGGCCGACGGTGTCGTTCGATGACTCGCACGTGGACGACGACGTGCTCGCGCTGCTCGCCCTCGGCGAGGACGCTGGTTCCACGGCAGACCACGCCCACCTCGAGCAGTGCCGACGCTGCGCCGACGAGGTCCAGTCGCTGCGCGATGTCGTGCTGCTCGCGCGGTCGGGCACCGGGGGCGCACGGCTCGTCGCACCCGCACCCGCCGTGTGGGACCGGGTCGCCGACGAGCTCAGGCTCGCTCCCGGCACCCGCGCGCTCGGAGCGTCGACGCCCCAACCGCCTCCGCCCGCCGAGCCGCTCGCCGACGTCGTACCCCTGCGTCCGCGTCGCTCACGCCCGGTCGGCTGGTCCTGGGTCGCCGGTGCCGCGGCCGTCGGTCTCGTCGTGGGTGGCGGCGGTGCCTGGTGGCTGGCCAACCGCGGCCAGTCGACCACGGTGCTCGCCACGGCGACGCTCGAGCCGCTCCCCGGATGGGACGCAGCCGGGTCGGCCGTCGTGGAGACGTCGCCGGACGGCGGTCGGGTGCTGGTGGTGGACCTGTCCACCAGCGTGCCGTCCGGCAACGCCTTCCAGGAGGTCTGGCTGCTCAAGCCCGACGTCAGCGGCCTGGTGAGCCTGGGCACGTTGGAGGGGGCGTCGGGCCGGTTCGACGTGCCCGACGGGCTCGACCTCACCCAGTACTCGGTGGTCGACGTGTCGCAGGAGAATCTCGACGGGGACCCCGCACACTCCGGCGACTCCATCGTGCGGGGCCCGCTCCAGGCGTAGGTCGTGTCAGCGTGGGTGCAGCGCCCAGACGTGCGAGGGGCGCTGCACGCTGGTCAGGCCTTGTCCTTGCTCGCCGCCTTCGACGCGGACGCCTTCTCGGTGGTGGCGGACCCGGTGCTCAACGCGCCGCCGACGGACTCCAGGTGCGCGCGCACGAACCAGTGGAACAGCTCGAGCTCGTGCAGGTGCCCGATCAGCAGGTCGTTGGTGACGGGGTCGGTCTCCTCGGTGTCCTCCGCTGCCTTGCGGTGGTCGGTGATGACCCCGACGTAGACCACGTCGAGCGCACCGAGGTGCGCGATCGCGCTGTCCCGTCCGATCGAGTAGTCCTCCCACGTGCGGTTCTTCACCAGAGCGCCCGGTGTGCCCACGGGGGCGACGCCCAGGGTCGCGATGCGCTCGGCGATCGCGTCCACCATGAGCCGCACGGCCTCGACCTGCGGGTCGAGCATCTCGTGCACAGCGATGAAGTGCGGCCCCACCACGTTCCAGTGGATGTGCTTGAGCGTGAGGGCGAGGTCGTTCAGGGAGTCGAGCCGCTGCTGGAGCACCGCGGCGACGTCGGCGCCCTCCTGCGGGGTCAGGGACGGGACGGTGTACTTGGGCAACGCCATGACGAGCTCCTTCTGGGTGGGGTTCAAGACACCGTGCCAAAGGTCTCCGCACCTCGCCACCGGAGTGCGGTCCGCGCGCGAGGCCGAGGCGGAGTACCTACGCTCGTGACAGGTCGAGGAATGGCCGCGGGCACACGGACGAAGGACAGTGCCATGCCGGAGCGCGACCCTGGCCCGAGCGTGAAGGACAAGGACCTCTACGAGTCCCTTCGCGACGAGGGCAACAGCAAGGAGAAGTCGGCGCGGATCGCCAACGCAGCCGCGGCGTCGAGCCGGAGCGAGGTCGGGAGCAAGGGGGGACGCTCCGGCTCGTACGACGACTGGACGGTGGCGCACCTGCGCAAGCGGGCGGCCGAGGTCGGCATCAGCGGGCGGTCGTCGATGACCAAGGCCGAGCTGGTCGACGCTCTTCGGTCCCACTGACCGGGCCCGGTCGGGTCGGTGTGAGGGCGACGGGGCGCACGAGCCGCCGCCCCGACATGCGTGCGGCGCGCGGCGGTGCCACGCTCGACGTGACCACGGCCGCCTCGAGACGACGGGAACGGCCGCAGCAACCTCCGTCGCGGGCGCCGCACGTCCGACGCGACGGGAAACGGGGCGACGACGTGGCAGAGGTTCAGCACCTGGTCGTCATGGGGGTCGCAGGCTCGGGCAAGACGACGGTGGCGCGGATCCTCGCCGACCGGCTCGCCCGCCCGCTCGGCGAGGCCGACGAGTTCCACCCGCCGGAGAACGTCGCGAAGATGGCAGCGGGAACACCGCTGACCGACGACGACCGGTGGCCTTGGCTCCGAGCGATCCGCGACTGGCTGACCGCCCACGCCCGCGAGGGGCAGAGCACGGTGGTGACCTGCTCGGCGCTCAAGGTCGGCTACCGCGACGTGCTGCGGGAGGCGCAGGGGCGCGTGCAGTTCGCGCACCTCGCGGCGCCCGAGGCCCTCATCGAGGACCGGATGGGGCTGCGCACGGGCCACTTCATGCCACCCGAGCTGCTCCCGTCGCAGTACCGGACCCTCGAACCGTTGACCGACGCGGAGGACGGGTTCGTCGTCTCGGTGGACGTGCCGCCCGAGGCCGTGGCGCAGCGGGTGCTCGACGCCCTCGCCACCCGCGGGGTGCCGTCATGATCGGGGCGGCCAGCGCGCTCGTCGCGGCTGTGGACCCACCGGACGTGAGCGAGACGCGGCTCATCGTCGCTGCGCTCATCGGCATCGCGACGATCGTCCTGCTCATCGTCGTGGTCAAGCTCCACCCGTTCCTGGCGCTGACGATCGGGTCCGGGGTCCTGGCCGTCGCGGCAGGCATCTCCTACCCGGACGCGTTCACGAGCTTCAGTGCGGGGCTCGGCACGACGGTCGCGGGCGTCGGCGTGCTGATCGCCCTCGGCGCCATCATCGGCAAGCTGCTGATCGACAGCGGCGGGGCCGACCAGATCGTCGACACGATCCTCGGGCACACCCCTGCCCAGCGCCTGCCCTGGGCGATGGCGCTCATCGCGTTCATCATCGGCATCCCGCTGTTCTTCGAGGTCGGGGTCGTGCTGCTCATCCCCGTCGTGATGCTCGTGGCTCACCGGTCGAGGGTCTCCTTGATCCTCGTCGGCATCCCTGCGCTCGCCGGCCTGTCCGCCCTGCACGGGCTCGTCCCGCCGCACCCCGGTCCCCTGATCGCGATCGACGCGCTCAACGCGAACCTCGGCGTGACCCTGGGCCTCGGGCTGCTCGTCGCGATCCCGACCGTGGCGATCAGCGGTCCCCTCCTCGCCCGTCCGATGAACCGCTGGGTGCCGCTGCCGCCACCGCAGTCACTCCTCGGTGAGGCGCGCGACGACGAGGGCGCGAGGCGGCCGTCGTTCGGCACCGCGCTCACCGTCGTGCTGCTCCCCGTCGTCCTGATGCTCGCCCGGACGATCGCCGAGGCCGGTGGCGCGGACGACACCGGGGTCGGCGAGGTCTTCGTCTTCCTGGGCACCCCGCTCGTCGCGCTGCTGATCACGTCGCTGGTGGCGCTCGTCGCCTTCGGGACCGCGCTCGGGCGCACACGCGACGAGGTGAGCACCCTGGTCGGGCTGTCGTTCGCACCCATCGCGGGGATCCTCCTCATCGTCGGTGCGGGTGGCGGCTTCAAGCAGACTCTCGTCGACTCGGGCATCGGCGACGTCCTCGGCCAGAAGCTCGCCGACGCGCCCATCTCCCCGCTGCTGGCCGGCTGGCTCGTGGCCGTCCTGATCCGCCTCGCGACCGGCTCGGCGACCGTCGCGACCATCACCGCCGCGGGCATCGTCGCCCCGCTGGCTGCCGACCTGTCCACCTCGCACGTCGCCCTGCTCGTGCTGGCCATCGGTGCCGGGTCGGTGTTCTTCAGCCACGTCAACGACGCCGGGTTCTGGCTGGTCAAGGAGTACTTCGGCATGACGGTCGGCCAGACGTTCCGCACGTGGTCGGTCATGGAGACCGTCCTGTCGGTGACCGCGCTCATCTTCGTGATGCTGCTCAGTCTCGTGGTGTAGGACCCGCGCCCGCGCTGAGCACGGGCCGTGGTCGAGCGTGCGACGCCGGGCAGTCGAGCCGGGAATCGCCGAGGCCGCAGCCCGCTCGTCGGGCCGTGGTGGGCATACGCTCACGCACGCGGTGGGAAACGCGATGACCCGAGAGCTCTGGGGTGAGATGTCAGACGACGGTGGCGACCAGGCGGTCGCAGTCTCACCGACGAGGCTGCGGACAGGTGTGTTCCTGGTCTTCCTGTGGTGGATCCCCGTCTGGCTGGCAGCGCCCGTGATCGCGGAGGCGTTCGGTCTGGACGGCCGTGACGTGCTGATCTGGCTGATCGTCGTGCAGACGATCGTCGGCCTCGCCGGGGTGCTCGTCGTCGGGAAGCAGATCGCCCGGATCATGAAGGGTGTCCCCTCCCGGCGCATGCTCCCGACCGTGTGGCGCGTACTACGTCGCGGCACCATCGACGCCACCGGCTAGCGGGTCGCGCGGCGTGAGCGACCCGCTCGCCGTACCTGGCAGCGCGCGACCTACTCGGGCTTGTACTTGAACGACAGCTGGATGCGGGTGCGGAACAGCAGGTCCCCGGTCTCGCCGACCACGACGTCCTGCTTGGTCACCTCTGCGACCCGGAGGTCGTGCAACGACCCACCCGCCGTGCTGATCGCCTCTCGGGCCGCCTCCTCCCAGGACGACGCGCTGGTCCCGATGACATCGATCACTCGATACACGCTCATCGTGTGTGCCTCTCCTCGCTCGGATCCGACCCCTCCATAGTGGTCGCGACCGGGCACCACCACCACGGGTCCGGGGTGCACCGAGCCCTCGCCACCGAGGTGCCGGGGAGTGGGGCCGCACAGCGTCCCACTCCCCCGCCGTGTCCTCGGGTCAGCCGGAGATGCGCGTGCGGCCGACGGAAAGCCAGCCTCCGACGGCCCCGTCCTGGTCCGCGTTGGCGAACCTCACCGGCTGCCCGTTCGGGAGCGGGTTCGTCCCCTGGACCAGCACCGTGTACATGCCGTCTCGCACGCCCCGCGAGCTGAAGGAGCCGTCGAAGCGGACCTCCGAACCAGCAGGGACCTGGTCGAGCTTCCAGCTGGTCGTCCACCGCTTGACGATCCGGCCGCGACCGTCCGCGAGCGCGACCGTGATCGGCCAGTCGTAGGAGAACGGCGCGACACCGACGTTCCCTACGACGATCCCCACGTCGAGGGTGCGCCTCGGCGAGCGGGGCTGATCGACCCTCGCCTGGGTGACGCGCAGCGAGTACCCGAGCGAGCGCGCGCCGTCGAGGGCCCGCACGCGATCGGCGTCCGAGTAGCCCGTGGCGAACGCGTAGTGGTTGATGAGCCAGCTGGCGTGCGTGGCGGCGACGCTCCCGGCGAAGTCGTTGTCGCCCCCCTCCTGGATCACGGGGCACCCTGCTGCGCTGAAGATGCAGGCCTGCAGCTCCGGGCGCAGCTCGCCGCCGATCGAGTTCGTCTTCCACTTCTCGGTGGCGCCTGCGGCGATCATCTGGTCCATGAAGTACCAGCCGTAGGGGCTGGGCTTCGTCGTCAGGGCGAACGAGTCGTCGTGGTATCCGACGTCGAGCGAGGCGTTGGCCGTGCTGGGGTAGCGCACCTCGATGTCGGTCGCGTCGAACGCGTCGACGAAGTCCTCCAGCAGCCGGAGCTGGTTCTCCTCGGTGGGCATGTAGTCGGGCAGGCCGTCGCCGTTGTACGGCCAGGTGTGCCACTCACCCCAGAACCCGATGAGTCCCGCCTGCACGAACCCGAGCCGCGGGTCGCCGTCGTAGCGGGCACCCAGAGCTGCGACGAACGCGTCGAGCGCAGCGACCAGGTTCGGGTCGTTGTAGTCCGGGATGACGCTGGTCGTGTTCCCGAACTCCGTGTAGGCGTGGGTCACGAGGCCACCGTCCAGGAGGAACTGTGGGATGCCGGACGGTTGCTGCGGGTAGTCGAGGTAGAACCGCATCGTGGTCTGGTGCCCTCGGGCGGCGACCTCGTTGATGGTCGCCTCGACCGCGGACCAGTCGAACGTCGACGGGCCGGTCATCACGGCGTCGAGCGGGAAGTAGGACCACTCCATCGAGTGCGGAAAGCCCGGGTAGTCACCCGCGAACGGGATGAATCCCTTGAGCGGGTTGCTGTCGGGCTCCACGCCGGCTCGCAGCGCCTTCCAGTCCTCGTGATGAGCACGGTCCCCGGCGGTCGCCGTGGACACGGCCCCGCCGATCGAGAGTGCGAGTGCCGCGGCGATGGCCGCCGACCTGAGTGCCCAGAGCCGACCTGACGACGTCGTCATGTCCTTCCTCCCTTTCAGTTGGCGATGGTGCTCGGTGGTGCGCTGTAGTCCACGAAGGGCGCGAGGTCGACGATGCGGTCGTCGATCTGGAACACGTAGCGGCCCCGTTGGGTCACCGTCTCTGCGCGCTCCAGCCACCGGCGCAGGTCGGAGATCTCGTCCGGCGCGAGCCACGCTGCGGGGTCGGAGGTCGACTTGAACCCGAGGATGGTCGCGACGTCCTCGAGCAGCTGGCGCTGCTCGTCGTCCAGCAGGCTGCGGCGGCGCCGGAAGTACACGACGTCAGGGTCCGTCTCGTAGACCGACCGCAGCCAGGCACGGTGGATCGACGCCAGGAACGCGTTCTTGGCGCCCACGCCTGTCGGGTCTCCGGGGCGCTCGCTGTTCTCCCAGTAGGCGCCGACGTCCGGACCGACGCGGATGCCGTCGAACGTTCCGGCCGAGGGGATGATCGGGGCGCCGCAGCCCAGCAGGTACACGTCGTCGCCGACCGTGTCGCGGATGAGGTCGATCGCGTCGCGGTACGCCTGCTCACGGTGGACCGGTGCGTTCCGCAGACCCTCGAGCGCCCCGGCGTACAGGAAGTCGAGCTTGAGATAGGTGAACCCCCACCCGACCACTCGCCTGAACAGCTCGCGCAGGTGCGCCTTGACCTCCTCGTGGGTGGTGTCCAGCGCGTAGTACGGACCGCCCCAGTTGTAGCCCGCGACGAGCGGACGCCCGTGCAGGCCCTGGACGAGCAGGTCGGGGCGCTCGAGGGCGAACGCGGAGTCCGGGAGCGCGATGAGCGGTGCGAGCCACAGCCCTGCACGGAACCCGGCGCTCTGGATCAGCTGTGCCGTCGCCGCCATCCCCGTGGGGAACCGGTCGTTGGCCTCCCAGTCCCCGACGGACCGTTCCCACCCGTCGTCGAGCTGGACGACGTCGAACGGCAGGCCGGCGAGGCCGTCGACCGTGTCGCGCACGAGGTTCTCGTCGAGGTCCTCGTAGAAGGAGTACCAGCTGCACCACACGCGTCCGGCCGACGAGGTGCGCGAGCCCAGCCGGTCCGCGACGAGCTCGGCGTAGCGCGCGAACACCTCGGTCTCCGGTCCGCGCGCCAGGTACCACTCGCCGTCGAGCTCCTCGGTGGTACCCCACAGCGTCGTGCCGGTGGCCCCCACCCTCGGGGCGCCCAGTCCGAGCGCCCCGAGGAGGATGACCTCGCCGTCCGGCAGCGTGATGGCACCGACCGCGCTGCCGGAGTGCGCGTGCGGTGTGTCGTTCCTCGCGTCGTCGGCGGTCAGCAGCCGCTGCTCGCTGCCGTAGATGCGCAGCGGTGCGTCGTCGACCCGTCTCCAACCGGACGGGCTCCAGGAGTTCCATCCGTGCCGGAAGAACTCCGTGGTCTCGAACGGGTGGACCATCGTGACGTCCCCGGACGGGATCAGGAACTCCCGTTCGCCGAGGGCATGCGGGGCGCCGTTGGCGACCATGGGTAGGGACACGTCTCCGAGCGGAACGACGCCGGAGAACTTGGCGAGATCTGTGAGCATTCTGGTTTCCCGACCTACTTGAAGAGGGCATTCACCTTGGCGTTGGCATCACTGAGCGCACTTTCTGCGTCATCGGTGCCCAAGGCGACGCTCTGGATGGCGTCCTGGACGATCTGGGACATCTCGCTGCCGTTGTAGTTGATGGGGATCAGGAACGTCCCGTCCGCGTCCTTGACGTAGGAGAGGAACACCGACGCATCCAGCCCGAGGTCGGCCCGCTTCGCGATGGACGCGTCAGACGCCTCCGAGTTCGCCGGGAAGATCACGCCTGTGGCTCCGACCACCGACTGGCACTCGGGCGAGGCCAGATACTTGACCCACTCCCATGCCTGGTCCTTGTGCTTGCCGCCGGCGTACAGGGCGTCGCTCAGACCGTTGATGGCGGACCTGCGACCTTCCGGACCGGACGGCAGAGGCGCGAACGCGTAGTCGCCGGCGACGTCCTTGAACATGAGCTGGTTGAACGACCCCATGCTCGTCATCGCTCCGGTGCCGGACTGCAGCACCTCGAGCCGGGACAGTGTCGACTGCTGGTCGAACGGGGGTGCGTACCCCTTGTCGGCCAGTGATGCCATCCAGTCGATCGTCTCGGCGAGCTTGGGCGAGTCGTAGTGGAACTCGGTGCCGAAGGGGTTCTTGTCCGAGTAGGAGAACCCGTTCGAGTGCGCGAGGTTGCCCCACAGGTTCTGGCCCTGCGAGCCGTCCGCCCACTCGGGCAGGAAGCCGTAGACGGCCACGTTGCTCTTGTCGAACGCGGGGTCGTCACCGTGGTGCCCGGCCTCGTCCACGGTCAGCTTGGCGATGGCGTCCTCGAACGTCCCCCCGTCGTCGGGGTTCCACGTCAGGTCCTGCAGCGCGGCGGGGTCGAGGCCGGCGTCGGCGGCGGCCGCCTTGTTGATGACCAGGCCGATCGTGTCCCAGTCCTTCGGCAGGCCGTAGCGCGCCCCGTCCACGACCCAGATGTCCGCCAGGCCCGGCACGTAGGAGTCGAAGTCCACCGCCGCGGCGTCCTTGTCGATGTACGGCTGCAGGTCCTCGATCTGCTTGTCGGCGACGAACTGCGGGTAGTAGGACGCCTGGTCGACCCAGACGTCCGGGGCGCTGCCGGCCGCGATCTGCGTCGCCAGGTTCGTCCAGTACTCGCCCCAGCCGTACTGGCTGATCTTGACCGTGATGTTCGGGTTCGCGGCGGTGAAGTCGTCGGCGCACTGCTGGTAGGCGGGAAGCTGTGCGTCGTCCCAGAGCCAGTAGTCGATCGTCGCAGCGCCGTCGCCGCCGTCGCTGCTGTTGGTGTCGGTGTCGTCGTTCCCTGACCCGCATCCGGCCGTCATCGCGATGACGACGATCGCCGTGGCGATCCCTGCGCCGTTCAGCGCCTTCTTGCTTCTCATGTGAGCACGCACTCCTTCGTGGGTGTACCTGGTGGGGGCAGTGGCCGGTGTCTTCACTTGATGCCGGTGAAGTTGAGCGACTCGACGATGCGTCGGCCGAGGAAGACCAGCAGGAGCGCGACGGGGACCACGGAGAGGGTCGAGGCCGCCATGAGACCCGTCCAGTCCGGCTGGGTGTTCGGGGACTGCTGCAGGTAGACGCCCAGGGCGACCGTGACCGTGCGCACCGACTCGTCGCGGCCGATGAGCAAGGGCCACAGGTAGTCCTTCCAGGACCACACCACCGTGATCAGCCCGAGCGTGATGAGGGGGCCCTGTGCCATCGGCAGCACGACGCGCCAGAAGATGCGGATCTTCCCCGCGCCGTCGAGCATCGCGGCCTCTTCGACGTCGGCGGGGATGTTCAGGAAGAACTGCCGCAGGAAGAAGAGTGCGAAGGGCGTCATGAGGACCGAGGGCGCGACCATGCCCCACACGGAGTTCAGCAGACCGAGATCGCGCACGAGCACGAAGTTGGGCAGGAGCGTGAAGATGCCGGGCACCATCAGCGCTGCGATGAGCAGACCGAACAGGGCGTCTCGTCCGCGGAACCTGAGCCGCGCGAACGCGTAGCCGCCCATCGCGCAGAAGAGCGTCTGGAAGGCTCCGATGAGCGCCGAGTAGACGACCGAGTTCCACAGGTACAGGGCGAAGTTGATGGACGCACCGCTGCCCCCGGCGGCTCGTGTCTCCTCCGGGGACAGGAGTCCGAGGACGCGCTGGAAGTTGATGAGCGTCGGGTGCGTCGGCCAGAAGCTTCCGGCGTCCGCGATCATCTCCGACGCCGGTGTGAGGGCCGACTTCACCATCCAGTAGAACGGGAACAGCGTCCCCAGGAGGGCGAGCGCGAGCACGCTCCACCCGATCGCCCGCCCGAGCGACAGCGGTCTGCGGGGCCGGCGCCGGACGGCGGGCGGTGACGTCGGCTCGCCGGTGAGCGGGGCCGGAGGAAGGGTCACGGACGTGGTCATGTCGGTCCCCTAGGCGATCTGAGACTCGGAGGCGCGCAGCATGCGCAGCTGGATGAAGGTGAGCACTCCGAGCAGCACGACGAGGAAGACCGCCATCGTCGCCGCGTACCCCATGTGGAAGTACGTGAACGCCTGCTGGTAGATGTAGTAGTAGATGACGCGCGAGGCGTTGACGGGTCCGCCCTTGGTCGCGACAGCGACCGTGTCGAAGATCTGGAACGACCCGATCAACGAGACCACGAGTACGAGGGCGAGGATCGGCCGCAGCAGCGGCACCGTGATCTGCGCGAAGGTCCGCAGCTCGCCGGCGCCGTCGATCGACGCCGCCTCGAACGTGTCCTGCGGGATCTGGAGCATCCCCGCGTAGAAGAGCAGCGCCGTGTACCCCACGTACGCCCACGTGTTGATGAGCGAGATCGTGGGGATCACCAGCGACGGGTCCGTGAAAAACCCCACCGTGTCGAGTCCCATCGAGCCGAGCAGGTGGTTCACGAACCCGAGGTTGGTGTCGAGGAGCCACAGCCAGATCAGGCCGACGGTCACGTTGGGCACCAGCCAGGGCAGCAGGAGCGTGGTGCGCAGGACCACCGAGCGCGTCAACCGGTGCATCAGCGCGGCGAGGACGAGCGCGAGCACCGTCTGCGAGCCGACGTTCACCACGACGTAGTAGAGCGTCACCTTCATCGAGTTCCAGAACTCCGGGTCGCGCAGCACGTTGGCGTAGTTCTCGAAGCCGACGGGCTCGGGCTTGGCCAGCAGGCTGTAGTCGGTGAACGACCACCACACGCCGCGCACCGTGGGGTACAGGTAGAAGATGGCGAAGCCGATGAGGACGGGCGCGATGAAGAACAGGGCGACCCGTCCGTCACCCCGCCGGCGCCGTCGCTCGGGCGACGCACCCGCGCGCGACCCAGGTGCTGTGCGCTGCCATGAGAGCTCGGTCATCGGGCGCCTCTCCGCGCCCAGCCGACTGGCCGTCATTGGCGCGATCCGTGGTGTGACGTGTCCGGCGAACCGTGCAGCGGCCGGGCGTGAGCCCCACTACAGTGGGGCTGGCGGAGTTAATAATGCAACGTGGCGATATAAGACGCAAGAGGATCGGAGCAGGAATGTCCCGGGAGGCGATGGTCGACACCTCAGCCGGCTCGATGGGTAGCCGGTCGCTGCTGCGCAGGATGAACTCCCTCGGTGTCCTGAGGTCCGTCATGGCCCAGCCGCAGACCCTGCGAGGCCTGTCGACGTCGTCGGGCCTCTCCCGCACGGCCGTCGACGCCGTCGCGTCGGACCTCACCGCGATGGGCTGGCTCAGCGCCGCAGACGCCCCGGCCGTCCGCAGCGTCGGACGCCCTGCCGTGACCTACGCGATGCCCCAGGACGTCGGCTGCTTCCTCTCGGTCGACGTCGGCGCGAACCACGTCTTCGCGGTCCTGACCGACCTCACGGGCGCCATGCTCGGGCAGAGCTCGGCGTCCGTCTCCGAGGCCGACCCGGCGCAGGACCGCATCGCCGCCACCCTCGAGCTGTGCGATCGGCTCCTCGGCGCCGCGGGGCTGGACCGCGGTGCTCCGTGGATCGTCACCGTGGGATCGCCCGGGTCGATCGGGGCCGACGGGCGCGTGCTGCACTTCGGCGGCACGGGCATGCCGGGGTGGGTGGGCCTCAACCTTCGCGACAGGTTCGCCCTCGAGTTCGACTGCGCGGTGCTGGTCGAAGGGGACGTGCCGCTGGGCGCCCACGCCGAGCTGGCCTTCGGGGCTGCGCGGGGCCACGCCGACGTGGTCTACATCCTGTGCGGACGCCGGACCAGCGGCGCGGCCATCGTCGGCGGCAAGGTCCACCGCGGCGTGCACGGCGCGGCCGGAACGGTCGGTGAGATCCGTGCGCTCAAGTGGGCCGAGCTCAACGAGCTCTACGGGCAGGACGTCCTGGGGAGCCCACGCCCCTCCCGCGAGCAGATCTTCGAGCTCGCCCGGTCCGGAGACCCGGCGGCGATCGCGGCGATCGACGAGTTCGCCGACGACCTGGCGTCCGGTGCCGCCGCCATGGCGCTCGCGATCGATCCCGAGCTGCTGGTCATCGGCGGCGGCAGCGCCCCCGGCGCCGACGTCTTCCTCCCCCGCTTCGAGCACACGCTGGGCACGATCTGCCCTCTGCCGCCGCCCGTCGTGGCCTCGACCTTGGGCTCGGAGGCCGTCGCCCTGGGCGGAATCAGCCTGGCCGCGCAGCACCTGAGCTCGGTCCTCGAGGATGCCGTGCGGACGCGGACGTCGTTCCCTGACCCTCACGAGGCACGGTCGTTGGTGCGCAAGGCGGAGCGTCGCGGCTGAGGCGTCCGGGCCTGCCGCCGCACCTCGACACCACGCGGCCCGACGCACCAGAAGGCCCGCCGGGCGGCTCCCGCGGAGCAGCCCGGCGGGCCCGGTGCGGTACGCCTACGCCGTGGCCGCTCCGGTCATGAGGGCGACAGCCTCGGTCATCGAGTGCGACTCCGGGGTGATCGTCGCCGCGCAACGGCCGAGCCGCTGGACGTGGATGCGGTCGGCCACCTCGAACACCTGCGGCATGTTGTGGCTGATGAGGATGACGGGGATCCCCTTGTCGCGCAGCGTGCGGATCAGTGCGAGAACCTGGTTGGACTCCCGCACCCCCAGGGCGGCCGTCGGCTCGTCGAGCACCACGACCTTCGACCCGAACGCCGCGGCGCGCGCGACGGCGACCGCCTGGCGCTGGCCGCCCGAGAGGTTCTCGACCGGAACCGTCACGTCCTGGAGCGTGGAGATCCCCAGGTCTGTCAGCTCGGCGCGGGCGCTGCGCCGCATGCCGGCCGTGTCCATGACCCGGAAGACCGAGCCCAGGATCCCTGGCTTGCGCACCTCCCGCCCCAGGTACAGGTTCGACGCGATGTCCAGCGACGGGGAGACCGCGAGGTTCTGGTAGACGGTCTCGATGCCCTCGGCCCGAGCATCCTGGGGCCGACGGAACGCGACCTGCCGCCCATCGAGCATGATCTGCCCCTCGTCCGGTATCTCCGCCCCCGTGAGGCACTTCACCAGCGTCGACTTCCCGGCGCCGTTGTCGCCGATGATCGCGAGGACCTCGCCCGGGTAGAGCTCGAGGCTCACACCGTCGAGCCCGACCACACGCCCGTAGGTCTTGACCAGGTCCTTAGCCTGCAGGACAGGAACACGTGCAGAGCTGGCGGTCGGCGTCTGCGCGCCGTCGACGAGAGTCACTTGCGCACCTTCCTGATCCACTGGTCGACCGAGACGGCGACGATGATGAGCACACCCACGGCGAGCGTCTGGTAGAGCACGTCCAGCCCCGCGAGGGACAGGCCGTTGCGGAAGACGCCGACGATCAGCGCACCGAGCAGCGTCCCCCACACGGTGCCGCGCCCCCCGAACAGGCTCGTCCCGCCGATGACGACGGCCGTGATCGAGTCCAGGTTCAGGTCGACCCCCACGTTCGGGCTCGCCGCGTTCGATCGCCCGATCTGGATCCATGCGCCCAGAGCGAGGATCGCGCCGGCGGTCAGGTACACGCTCATCAGGACGCGGTTGACGCTGATCCCGGCCAGCCGCGCGGCCTCCTTGTCGTCACCGACCGCGTAGACGTGCCGCCCCCACGCGGTTCGCCCGAGGATGGCTGCGACGATCACGTACAGCGCCAGCATCAGCAGCACCCCCGTGCTGATCCGCACGCCGCCCACGTCGAACGTGGTGCCCGTCCAGGTGAGCAGCGCCGGCATGTCCCCACCCCGCACCGTGGAGCCCTGCGAGTACAGGAGCGTGAGCGCGATGAAGACGTTGAGCGTTCCGAGCGTCGCGATGAACGGGGGAAGCCGGAGCCGAGTGACGAGGAGCCCGTTCACACCCCCGGCCGCCAGGGCGACCACGAGGCCGACCCCGATCGCCACGACTGCGGGCAGCCCGTTCGTCGTCGCCGTCTGGGCCATGACCATCCCGGACAGGACCATCACGGCACCCACCGAGAGGTCGATGCCGGCGGTCAGGATGACCAGCGTCTGCGCGACGCCGATGGTCCCGACGACGGCCACCTGCTGGGTGATCAGGGAGAGGTTCCCCGGCTGGAGGAACCGGTCGTTGAGCAGGCCGAACACGATGATCGAGGCGACGAGCACGATGGCAGGGCTCAGGGCCGGATAGCGGTGCAGCGTCCCCCTCACCTTGTCCAGCGTGCTGCGTCGGTCGAGGAACTCGGTCGCGAGGTCCTGGGGTGGCGGGGCTGCGGGGCCCCGTCCCGAGGCCGCGGGCGCGATGCTGTTCGCCACCGGACTCACTTGCCCCAGCAGAGGTCGGTGGCCTCGGTCGTGTCGATGCTCTCGACACCGTCGACCGGCTTGTCCGTCACGAGGGCGACACCGGTGTCGTAGAAGTCGAGACCCGCGCTCGTGCTCGGCTTCGTCCCGTCGGTCGCGAGCTGAGCGATCGCCTCGACCCCGAGCTGCGCCATCCGGACCGGGTACTGCTGGCTCGTGGCTCCGATGATCCCGTCCTTCACGTTCTTGACGCCGGCGCACCCACCGTCGACGGAGACCATGATCACGCCGTTCTCCTTGCCGGCTGCCTGCAGCGCCTGGTAGGCGCCGTACGCGGCGGGCTCGTTGATCGTGTACACCACGTTGATGTTCGGGTTCTTGGACAGCAGGTTCTCCATCGCCGTGCGACCACCGTCCTCGGCGCCGTTGGTCGACTCGTTGCCGACGATCTCGTAGTCGCCGCCGCTGTAGCTGCCGGTGGGGGCCTCGTCGCCGTTGGCCTCGCCGTCGGCCACGTCGATGCCCATCCCCTCGAGGAAGCCCTGGTCGCGGTTGTAGTCGACCGAGACGACCTTGTCGTTGAACAGGTCGAGAAGCGCGATCGTGGCCTTGTCACCGTCGAGCGTTGCCGCCGCCCACTCGCCGATGCGCTTGCCCGCATCGCGGTTGTCGGTCGCGAACGTGATGTCCACGGCGTCGGCCGGGTCGGGCGGGGTGTCGAGCGCGATGACGTACAGGCCGGCGTCACGGGCCTTCTCGATCGCGTCGACCACGGAGGGGCCGTTCGGAGTGATCAGGATCCCCTTGTCGCCCTTGGCGATGGAGTTCTCGATCGCCTGGATCTGGGAGTCCTCGTCGCCGTCCTCCTTGCCGGCCGCGAGCGTCAGGTCGACGCCGTTCTCGGCCGCCGCAGCCTTGGCCCCTTCCTGCATCGCGACGAAGAAGGGGTTGCTCGTGGTCTTGACGATGAGCGACACGCCGACCGCGGAGTCGTCCGAGCTCGACGGTGAGTCGCCGGAGTCGGAGCTGGAGCAGGCCGTCAGTGCGAACGCGAACACGCACGCGCCGGCGCCGGCTACGGCGAGGTGGGAGCGGCGGGCGGAGCGGATGCGAGATCTCGACATTGAACTCTCCTCATGACTCGGCCGGGGCGGCCTAACAACGTTGTCAGGACCATGGATAGTTCCCCCGGGGGAAACGGTCAAGGGTTGGCGGTCTGAACGAGACCAAATCGTGACATCGTTGTCAGACGCGACAGCGATGAACCAAGTCGCAGGGTCGGCGTCAGGGCCCTGTCAGCCGTTCCCGCGCGCGACGGGTGGTCGGATCTCCCCCGAACCCCGCACGACGAGCCGGGTGGGCACGACGATCCGTTGCGGTGGGAAGGCGCCGTCGGTCATCCGCCCGAAGAGCCGCTCGGCCGCAGCACGTCCGATGGCGAACGGGTCCTGGGCCACGACCGTGACGGGCGGGTCGAGCAGGTCGGCGAGCGAGAAGTCGTCGAAGCCGACGAGGGCGATCGAGTGGTGCACCCCCAGCGTCCGCAGCGCCCGGAACACCCCGATCGTGATGAGGTTCTGACTCGCGAAGATCGCGGTCGGGCGCACGGAGCGCATCAGGAGCTCCATCGCCGCCTTGAACGCGCTCTCCTCGTCGTGCAGGTCCTCGACCACCAGCGACTCGTCGACCGGGATGTCCGCACCCGCCATCGCCTGCCGGAACCCTTCGAGGCGCTGGACCGCGGTGGCGATCGTCGCCAGGTCGCCCATGAACGCGATACGCCGATGTCCGCTGCCGACGAGGTGCTCGACGGCGTGGCGCGCGCCCTCGACGTTGTCCGCCACCACCGTGTCGACGTCGATGCCCACGGCGGGTCGGTCGATCGCCACGATGGGGGTCCCTGCCTCCAGCTCCCGCAGGAGATAGCGCTGGTCGACCCCGGTGGACGTGAGGATCAGACCGTCGACCCGCCGCGAGGTGAAGGCCTCGACGAGCGCACGTTCGCGATCCGGATGCTCGTCGGTGCTCGCTGAGAAGACAGCTACTCCGCGGGCCTCCGCGACGTCCTCCACAGCACGGTGGATCGCCGCCGCGAACGGGTTGTCCACGCTGGCCAGCACCAGGCCGATGCTGCGGGTCCGCCTGCCCGTCCGGCGGAGGTTGCCGGCGACCATGTCGACCTGGAAGCTCAGCTCCTGCGCCGCGCGGCTGACCCGCTCCGCCGTCGCGGGAGCCACCCCGGGTTCGCCGTTGACGACCCGCGAGACGGTCTTGATCCCGACACCGGCGAGCGCGGCGACGTCACGCATCGTCGCGCGTGGTCGCAGCCCAGGCGCGGGCCGCTCACCCTCATGGGGCGCCGCGTGGGTTGACATCGTGGTCATGGCCGCACTGTAACGTCCATGCCCCCGCTCAGGGTGAGCCTGCGCCGCGGAGGACCGTCACGCGAGATCGACACTACGAGGACATCGTTGTCAGGGCGCGCCGCCCACGGCATTTCCCGGTGTCGGGCGCGTAATGGGCGTGGCGCCCGTCATCTGGGGCCGTTCCAAGCGCTCGAGCAGGTCCTTCGCAAGCTCTGTACAGTTCGCGTGAATAGCACTCGTGTATTCGGGCCCCTCGCGTCGAAAGTCGTAGAGGCGCGGAAACTTCTCCTGTGACGACAAAAGCTTCCACGCGCTCCAGTTGAGAGCCGGAATCATCTCCTGGTCAATGTCGTGCACCCAGGAGCGATGTGTGCCCGCGTAGGCTTTGATGGTTTCCGCCACCACCGCCTCGTCCAAGCGCTGAATGTCCGCTATCGGCTTGTAGCCGTCGCGGTACTCGTTGATCAGAGCGGTCAAGTACTCTTCCGACGCCTCCAACCGCCTCACGTACTGATCTGAGTCGTCCCAGCGTGCCTCGAGCCGAAGCCGAAGGGATTGCAGCCGGACACGGAGGGCGATGACGTCCTGCATGCGGTCCCGGTACGAGAGGGACGAGCGGTGCGCTTCGATGAGGATGCGCGCGTGCTCGATCCCGCTACGAATGCTTTCCAGCTCCGCGATCGACTCGTGCACGAACGCGCGCTCGTGCTCGACCTTGTCCTGGTCACGAGCCACAGCAGCGGCCTGCTCGTCGCGCTGTCGTCCCCACCGATCCAGGAGAAGCTTGACGACTCCGCCAATGATCGCCACGGCGATGATGGCGATCAGAGCTTTCGCGACCTCCATCCACAGGACCTTCGCATCAAGGTCGTCGACATTCGCCCACAGAACGACCAGGCCCGCCAGAGCGAGCAAGGCGACGGCCGCCACGCCGACCAGTGGTCCGATCGTGAGCGCGGGGCGCCCGCCACGGGTGGTCGAGTCGCCTCCGGTGTCGCTCACACGACCTTTCCTTCCTTGACCAGCTCACGGACGATGGCCGACTCGAGGAAACGACGGTCCACCGCCGGCGTTGCGTCGGCCAGGTACTCGATCGCGCAGAAGTGTGCGACGTTCACGATGCCGGCGCCCGTCAGGGCGAACCGGGTGGAGATGTCGCGCCAGTCGACGTCGTCGGCCACGACGACCTGCGAAGGGAACGAGCGCTGCCACAGGTCGCAGCGGTCCTCGGCCCTGGGCATAGGGAAGTGGATCACCGCCTGGAAGCGCCGCAGGAATGCCTCGTCGACGTTGCCCCGCTGGTTGGTGGCCAGAACGATCAGGCCCGAATGGTTCTCGATCCGCTGCAGCAGGTAGGCGATCTCCTGGTTGGCGTACTTGTCGTGCGCGTCACGGATCTCGGTGCGCTTGCCGAACAGCGCGTCGGCCTCGTCGAAGAACAGGATCCAGCTCTTGTTCTCTGCGCGGTCGAACAGCCGCGCGAGGTTCTTCTCCGTCTCACCGATGTACTTCGACACCACGCGTGACAGGTCGATCCGGAACACGGGCCTGCCGGTGTGCTTTCCGAGCAGCGTCGCGGTGAGGGTCTTGCCGGTGCCCGGTTGGCCGTGGAACAGCGCCCGATAGCCCGGCTTCACGCGCTTGCCCATTCCCCAGTCGCCAAGCAGCGTGTCGTTGAAGCGCACCCAGTGCTCGATCTCGGTGAGCTGACGCTGGGTGTCCGGCTGCAGCACGACGTCGCCCCAGTCGAGCTCGGTCTCGATGTGCTCTGCGGGGAAGTCGGTGCTGAACCGGGGCAGGCTCACCGAACCCGTGGTGAGTCGCTCGACGACCTCCGCGTCGAGAATCAGCCGGCCACTCATCACCGGCTCCCCGTCCCGCACGGGATCCAGCCGGAGCACGTGGCGCTCCGCGAACCAGTGCTCGCGCGACAGGAGTCGTTGCACGTCCAGCCGACGCTGAAGATCGTCGCCGGCGAGGACGAACTGCGCGGTCTCGCCGGTCGGCAGAACGCCTCGGTGATGCTCGCCGCGCACCCCGCCGAACTCGGGGAGGTCGCCACCTTCCGGCAGGTGGTCGGCGATCAGCCTCCCGAAGAAGTCCGGATGCAGGTGCGGTGCGAGCGCCAGCATCAGCAGCACGGTCTCCGCGGGGGTCGGACCGGGGCCGTCCGTCAGGTCGGCCAGGTGCGTGCCGTCGAACCCGTGGTCAGCCAGTGCCCGCACCGGACCTGCTGCGGGGTTCAGCGACTCGTCGAGTCGTTCAGTCACCACGGCCGCAAGCCGGCCGAGGAGATCGGAAAGCTGCGCTGTATTCACTCCCGGTCCGGGTCCTTTCCTTTTTGGGAGAGCTTGAACGTGGCGCCGTCGAGCGCCCAGCCGCGCTTGATGCGGTCGACGTGCTCCCACAGCTTCTTCTCGGCCAGTCTCGTGTTGCCCTGGTCGAGGTTCTCCTGGATCTCGCTGTTCTCCTTGCTGGCGCCCAGGAAGATGTTCTTCGCGTAGCCAAAGAAGTTCTTGTACCGCTCGATGGCGGCCTCGACGACCGCCGGGGCCGTCAGATCTTTCAGAGTGATGCGGGCCTTCGAGTTAGTTCCGCGCTGCTCGAGCAAGAGCTTGGCCTCGGAGACCCTTCTGCCTTTCAGGACGTCCATGTAGTGCCGACGCATGTCGTAGGCGGACACGACATGCCGGCGAGCGGTCCCGGGCTTCACGTTGATCTCCTCGTTGTCGGAGTTCGCCTTGAGAAGGTCACCCTGCTTGTTGCGCGTCGCTTCCTTGGCGATCGCCCGCTTGTGGTCGACCGAGAAGCTGCCGCGAAGGATCTTGAACTCGTCGACCATCGGATCCGCAAACTTCCAACCGGCAAAGGTCGTGCTGAAGTGAGCTCCGAGCTGCGTCATCTGGACGTCGAGCTCTCCGGATGCCGTGTTCGCAAGTTTCCGGTTCGTGCCGCTGACCGCGGCGCCGTCGTCCTTGTCCAGCTTCCCGAGAGTCGCTTGCAGGCGCCGGATCTCCGTGGTGTGGCCCGCCGTCTGGGCCAGTGGCTTCGTCCGGGCCTTGTCCTCGCCCTTGTCCTTGATCTTCCGTTCGTCTGCCACCAGGGTCATGAACTTCACGGGGTCGGTCGGGCTCGACTGCACGACGAGCTTGGCCGCGCCCTTCTCACCCGTGAACGTCAGCGTGTGCGGCCCGTCGGCGCCCCTGATCGGCACTTTCTTGCGCCACCAGGCCAGCAGCTTTCCTGCCGCGCTCTTGGCCTTGCCGACCAGCTTGTCGAGCACCTTCCCGAGCCACGCGACGATCTTGTCGAGCGCCTTGTCGATCGGCGCGCGGATCTTCTTCACGATTCCGACGAGCTTGGCGGGGATCCCGCCCAACCCGGCGAACTTGGCGAGGAAGCCGATGACCACCACCAGCGTGCTGGCCATCGTCTGCTCGACCTTCTTCGCCGCGTTCTCCACCTGGCCGGACGCGATCGCAGAGATCGAGTCGATGAAGGACGCGACGACGGCGCCGATCTGCTGGATCTTCTCGATGAAGAACGACACCGTGTTCCAGATGGCGACGACCGCCTGCACGACAGCGCCGGCCGGGTTGAGCATCATGACCAGCTTGGTGACGGCGGCCTTGACCACCTCCGTCTGGATCATCTGCGTGACCTGGCCGATGAGCTGGTCCTTCAGCTCGGTCAGCTCGGTGACGATCTCCGCCCAGGCCGCAGCAGGGCCCTGCGTCACCAGGGTGACGAGGACCGACGCCGTCTTCTCCAGCACCACCAGCACCGGTTCGGGGATGATCTTCACCAGCTTGGCGCGGATGTTCGCCCAGGTCAGGCCCAGCACCGACAGCACCAGCTTGACGATCTCGAGCAGGCTGAACGACTTCGGGATGTACACCCCGGCCTGTGCCAGGGGCCCGACCAGCCACGTGATCAACGCGGTCTTCAGATGGCTCAGGATGTTGCCGGCGAACTTCTGGAAGCCCAGCTTCCCGGCGCGGACAAGGTTGCCCACGAACCCGATCGGGTCCTTCACGATGATCCCGAACGCAGCCTTCGCCTTCGCGATGTAGGGCAGGGCGCCCGGCGCGAGGACGGACACGAGGATCTCGAGCAGGCTGAGCACCTGCTTCAACGCCCATCCCCCGAACTGGCCGACCAGGTCGAGGAAGGCGCTGCCGACCTTCCGGAACGCGCCAACGACTGTGACCACGTCCTCGAAGGTCAACGAGCTCAGGGTTGCCATGATCCGTCCGGGGATCGACATCACGAACGCCATGAGGCCGGACAACGCACCCTGGAACCAGGCCCAAGCCCGCTCGACCGCCTTTCCCCGGCGGAGGTTCTCCCATACCTCCTGCTGACCGATCAGCTTCATGAAGCCGCCGATCAGGGTCTCGGCGGTACGCGGGAACGGCTCACCGGTGATGGGATCCTGCGCGAGGATCGCCTTGAGGAGGTCGTAGCCGGCCGTCCCGTTGGCCAAGGCAGCCAGTGGGCGCAGGATCGCCTGCTTGACCAGGCTCAGCAGCTCGCCGACCACGCCCGCGCCGAAGGAGACCAGGCGGCCGATCGGGTCCGTGAAGATCCGCTTCGCACGGTCCCACACGTCCCCGAGGCTGAAGACGTCGCTGAACCCGAGGGAGTCGACGAACCGGCTGAGCGCATCGGTGATCTGCCCGCCGACGTCTCCGAGCGCGTTCACCTTCTGCTCGACCCACTCCGCCGCCTGGTTGATCACCCCGTGGGTGTCGAGCACCCGGGTGATCACCGCGCCGCCTGGCACCAGCTCGATCAGCGCACGCAGGAAGTTGGCGGCCGTCCGGTCCGTGCGGCGCAGGTTGACCGGGTTGAACCCGAGCACGAGCGTCAGCATCCGGAAGCCCGGGATGTAGTTGGCCTTGTCTGCGAAGTAGTCGAGCACATCGCTCATCCCGAGACGTTGGACGGCGGGGGTCGGGCCGGACGCGACCTGGGGCGTCGTCTGTGCGCGCTGCGCCTCGGGTGCGGGCTGGCTGGCCTTGCGCTGCGGTGTGGCGCCCTGCTGGATGGTGTGGGTGAGCTCGTGAGCGAGCAGGAGGCGACCCTCGGTGCTCGCGGGCCGGTACTGGTCGCGGCCGAAGAACACGTGGTCGCGGTAGGTGAACGCCCGAGCGCTGAGGTGGTTGCTGAGACTCGCAGCGCTCTCGTCGGCGTGGACCCGCACGCTGCTGAGGTCAGCGCCCAACCGGGGCTGCATGAACGCCCGCACGTCGGTGGGCAGTGCCTGCCCGCCGGTGGCTGCGTGCTGGATCTCAGCCCTGCTGCTGGCCGCGGCGGCGGGACGGCCCACGGCGAAGCGCTGGACAAGACTCGCCGCTGCGGGCATCGCGCTCGGCTGCGCCGGGGGCGCGGCGGCCGCGCGTTGCTGCGGGTCAGGCATCCGAACGACCTTGTCGGCGGTGCGGTCTGCCTCCCTCTCGAGCGGATCGGTGGGCTGGCTCACGCTGAGCCTTGGCTGCACGCCCACGGGCGGGCGCGACGTGCGCATGACCGGTGAGAAGAAGCCCGCGCTGCGAGACCCGCCCAGGGTGCTCCCCGAACGCGCCACCGTCGCGGAGTGCGACCTCGTGCTCTTCGGGGCGGCGGTTGACATCTCCTACCGCCACTCGACGATCATCGGACGGCCCATCCACGGGAGCCGGACGTAGGAGCATCCCCAGGGCAGCTGGTCGAGCAGGATGTCGACGGTGCGTGCATCGACCCGCAGCAGCCAGTCGCCGTCACCGGTGACCGACAGGACGCCCGGACGCTGCAGGAACTCCAGCCGTAGGGCATCCGGTGAGGTGCCCCGCAGCGCGTCCCAGTGACCGATCGCGGCCTCCAGCAGCGCGACCGACTCAGCGGTCTCGTCGTCCGTGAGGCCGACATCGGCCGCGCTGGGCATCTCCAGGGGCAGCCCGCACAGCGCCTTCGCGAGCGTCAGCCGGTGCTCAGGTGCGACGACCTCGCCGGTGGCCAGGTGGTGCAGCAGGCACAGGCCCCGGTCCGGGGTGACGACGTCGTCCCCGACCGCCACGCCGAGTGTCTCGAAGAATCGGGGTAGGAACGGGTGCAGCAGGACGAGCCCCGCGCTGTCGACGAGCAGACCGGGGTCCTCGCCACGATCGGCCTGCGTCGCGGGTTGCGTCGCAGGTTGCGCCGCGGTTTCCGCGAACGCCCGATCACGTGGACCGGTGGGCGCGGGCACCACGTCGTCCGTGGCCGTCGCGGGCCAGAGGCGCTCGACGGCCGCAGCGAGGTCACGGTCTGCGCGCTGGGCAGGAGCGAGCGCCACCCACGCCTGCCGTGCCAGAGCGCCCGGTGACAGCACCCGGCTCGCGGCAGCCGCCTGGAGCGCGACGACGCGAACCGTGCGATGAAACGCGCGCCGCACCGTCTGCGCCGAACGTGCCTCCGGGAGGACCGCCTCGACCTCCTGGACACCGGCCACGAGCTCAGGTGACAGGCTCCCGAGCACGATGAGCACGAACGCAGGCGTGAACTGCAAGGTCAGACGCTCGCTGGCCCAGGGCGTGGCGGCCAGCGCCGCGACCAGCCCCTGCCGTGCTGCGGGAGACGGTTCGCGGTGGCCCCCGACGTCGCGCCACACGTCCAGCACGAGCTGCTCGAGCGTCGTGCCCTCCGGGAGGTGCAGGGCCCACGGAAGTCGTCCGGTACGCAGGAACGTGACCAGGGCGTGGTCCGCCATCTGGGTCGGTGTCTGCTGCTCGACGACGTCGGCGTCTGGCACCGACCCTGACTCGCCGACTGAGCTCACGGGGTACAGGTGGACGTGCTTCTCGATCTCGCGCCGCACCGCCTCGGCAAGATCAGTCTCGAGGTCGTCCACCGTCGTCAGTGCCACGTCGATCGAGATGCTGTCGAGGCGCAGGTAGTCGTTCCCCGGATCGATCGAGGCCAGTGCCGACTCGATCGCCTTGGGCAGCGCCCCCGCGCACACCGAGGAGAGTCGGCGGTGCAGGGCGTGCCCGGCCGACTCTGAGCCCTGGAGCGAGACCTCCAGCACCTGACGCCTGATGGTGACCGTGCCCTGCCGCGCCACCGGCTCACCCCTCGGGCTCTGTGATGGTGATGAGCTTCTCGTGGCTCACGGCGCAGCCCTGCTCCGTGTACGCGGTCACGCGGACCAGCCTGTGCACCGGCTCGATGGGGTCGAACGTCACCGTCACGGTCTCGCCCCCGGCGATCGAGGGCATCCCGTCGTCGACCTCCCACAGGAGGGCTACCGCCTGGTCTCCCCCGGATAGCTTGGCAAAGAGCACGATCACATCCGGGGCAACCCCTTCGCGGGCTATCTCGACCTGCAGGTCGGTGCCCGCGCAGACGGACGTCGGGCGCTCGCCGCGGCACTTGTTGGACGTCGTGGCGTCGAAGACCGGTACCCACGCCGTGGAGTCCGACTCTTCGATCATCGTGCCGTGCGAGTCGTACACGAGCCGCTGCTTGCGCGTGTGCCCGCCCTGTTCCCACGAGACGACGAGATCGAACGTGAACGTGATGCACGCCAGGCGATCCACGAACAGGGAGCCGGTCGATCCCTTGCCGGCCGGTTCCTTGTACGCAAGGACCAGCCAGCCCTCGGAGCCGAGCACGCCGGCGACGAGCCGGTTGATGTCCGTCAGCCAGCGCTTCACGGCATCACGGAACCTCGCCGGCGTCATGGGAGGGCGCTCGGCTTCGATGAGGCCCGCCACGTCGGCGCCGAGCTGGGACACCTTCCCGGCAGGGTTCGCCGGGTCGGTGCGGTCGATGAGCTCGAAGCTGCGGACCTCGGCGGTGTAGCCGCTGATGGGAAGGTTCCGTTGCGCCTGAGGTAGCCAGAACCGGAAGCCCTCTCCGACGGCCTCACCGTCGCAGGGCAGATCGCACGGGCTGACGCCCGACTCGAGATCCGCCTGAATGGTGCACCGCGCAGCATCAGTGACCGTGACCGTGAGTCGATCGGTCACGGGGAGCGCCGGGCTGGTGAACGTCGTGTCGACGATGACGCCGAGGTCGGCGAGGTAGGGCGGTGTGCCGCCGCCCACCACGAACGTCACCTGCCAGGTCCCAGCCGCATCGTCGACCTGGACACTGGTCCCGACGATCTCCAGGGGCGGCGGTACCGAGACCGTCTCCGGCACCGACTCGACGCCGTCGCTGTCACGAACCACGACGGTGTGCGTTCCAGCGGACAGCAGCAGCGGACCAGCAAGCTGTTCGAAGGGCCGGTCGTCGACCCGCACCGACAGAGATCCGGCGGCGCCGGCTGCCTCGACGGTGACCGCGGCGAACCCGTCCACGTTGGTGCAAGCGGTGCTCGTGGTCACGCGCAGCCTCGTCGGCGGCAGGGTGAACTGGACGGTCGCACAGCCCGGACCACAGACGTACGGCAGGAAGAAGTCGGCGACGACGGTGCCCTCGGGCAGTCCGGCAACGGTGGCGGCGTAGACCTCGCGTGCCGGACGCGTGATCTCGCGCTTGGGCGGGAAGACCTGCCCTGTCACTTCCCTCAGCGCGATGTCGAGGTCAGGGTCGGTGGCGAGCCCCGGCTTGCGCTGCAGCCGGACGAGTGCCTCCGCGAGCGCCGCCCGGTGCGGAACCGGCCCGATGACGACTTCCGCACCTGTGTTGCCCCCGAACGTGAGGGGATCGAGCGCGGGCTGCACCACCGGGCCGGAGAACGTCGGCTCGGGCGGATCGTGGTACGCGAGGATGAACGTGCCACCCAGCGGCACGCCGGCCTTGTGCTGCACGCCGGGGTGCTCGGCCAGGAAGTGCCCGAGGAACTCCGCCTGCTTGGCCTCCCGCAGGCGCAGCCTCCACTCCTCGACGAGTGACTCGAAGGGGTCCAGACGGCAACCGAAGAGGATGTCGTCCAAGCGGACCGACAAGCCGGGTGCGTCGATGGCACCCGCCTGCCGGAGCTCCTCCATCGCCGACGCGATCGCGACGAGTCGGCCGTACTGACCGGCCATCGCCGCGAAGTCGAGCTCGCGGAGGTCCGCTGTGAGCCGGACCGACAGGTCGGACAGCACCCCGACGACGGCGAAGACCTGAGCGAGCAGGTCGGGAGCCCCGGGAGCAACCGCGAACCACGGATAGGGCCGACCCGGCTTCCAGTTCAGGGCTGCCTCGATCGTGAAGCCGAGCGTTCCCTGCCGTGCCCGGAAGTCCGGGTCGTGCCTCCTCAGCACGGCCAGGGTCGGCACCTTCGGATCCTCGGCGACCTCGGCCGGCGCACCGGGTACGACGGGGAGCGGCAGGGAGTAGAAGTACTCCACCTGCTTGACAAGGAAGCACACGAGCTCCGCCCGAAGCGTGTCGTACAACGCCTCGAGATCCCGGAACCGGCAGTCCTCCGCGCGGAGGTCGAGCGCCATGCTCTCGTCGAACGCCCCGGTGCGTAGCGCCACCACCTCGAACGGCAGTCGGTGGCTCTTCCGCAAGGTCAGCAGTGACGTGAGGGCGGTCTGCACGTCGACGCCGAGGTGGCCCTCGATGCGCAGGAAGTTGTTCGGCTCCAGGTCGTAGCGCAGTGGGTCTGTCACGAAGGTGGGTGGCGCCGGCACGTACTCCCCTGCGGCATAGCTGAGGTTCTGGTTCGCCCGGTGCCGCGCGGTCTTGACCGGGTCCCACAGCTCGTACAGGGGCGGCGTGCCGTCCTGGCGATAGTAGAAGGGGATCGCCTTCGCCGAGACGGGGACGTCGCCCCAACGGCTCGGGGTGGCCCGGATGCCGTCGTCGGCAGGCACCTCGCGGAAGCTGGCGACCATGCTGACCAGCCGCCGGAACAGCTGACGCACCTGACGGGAGCGCTCCGCGCAGTCGCCCACGGCGGGCGATCGGACGAACGCGTTGCGGTAGGCGGCGCCGTCCACGGCCTGGGTGTCGAGGACGCCGGCGACCAGGTGCCGAGGAAACAGGTCGGATGGCGGGCAACAGGCGCACACCAGGTCCACGCCTTTCCAGCGCAGCTCGTCGTAGGCGGCGAGGAGGTCGTCGAAGAGGTCCCAGTAGTACGGCAGGAAACGGACCTGGCCGGGAGTCTTGGGGGTCCCGTCGAGGAAGCCGAACCGGGTGACGAACGCGCTGAAGGGATTCGTCGGGAAGAGGTCGCCGACCAACGGCTTGAACGCCTCGTAGAGCGCTGTGAGGGCGCCCCCGGTCGCTGCGGCCAGCTTGTGCGTGCGGAACGTCTCCTGGAAAGCCTTCAGCACCTGGGCGGTCTCCACCGGGCTGGTGCTCGGGACGTCGAAGCGCGGCATGCGCAGGTCGGGCAGCCGGAGCCGTTCGGCGAGATCGGCGCCGAGGTAGGGCCCTGGCACCGGGTTCGCGGCGATGATCTTGTCCAGGTCGGCGACGTCGACCAGCAACCGGCGCAGGGTCGCGGTGACCTGGGTGCCGCGGTCGTCACAGTCGTTCGGTGCGCACGTGCGCTGGCCCGCGAGGCGCAGCTCGAGGAACAGCGCCACGGCCTTCTGGTGCAGGTCGAGCAGCGAGTCGGTCAGCAGGACCGCGCCGCCGGTCTCGTCCTCGTCCTCGAGGAGCTCCCACAACGGGTACTGCACGGGTGGTGCTGCGTTGTCGACGAACGGGGCGTAGCCGTAGTCCACCGGAAGCACATACGGCCGGACAGCGACGAGCGTGACGTCGGCCGGTTCGAGGATCAGGTAGCCCTCCGACGTCACGCCGCAGCCCTTGGTGAGCCGGACCTTCGTTCCGTCGAACGACACGTCCAAGCCGCAGACGATGCCGATCCCGACCAGGTTGGCGCGGGTCAGGCGGGTCTGCTCGTCGAGGTACTCGAACAGGTCGTTGAGGTGCGCGCTGGTGAGCACCTGGTTGGCCTCGAACATGGGGTACGTCGCTTCGGTGATGTCCATGTCAGTTGCTCCCCAGTGCGGTGTGTCCGAGTCGGACGGGGTTGACGTCGGAGCCGGCGTCGCAGTCGTGGAGGGTCGCTCGCGGGTAGGTGTTCTTCAGGCCGCCGAGGATCCGGACCAGGAGGTGCAGGCGGTAGGAGACCTCGACGTAGGTGGCGTAGCGCTGCGCGAGAAGGGCTTGGATCTCGGCGGCAAGCTCGTCGGTGATCGCCGCACCGGCGCAGCTGGGCGCGGGAGGGACGAAGGCGGTGAAGTCCTTCACAGCGGTACCTGCCGCGAGGTTGGTCTCCATCCAGTCGCGGAAGCTGGTTCCGCATGCGGCAAGGATCGCGGCGGCGCACCCGCAGAGCACCGTGCTGTCGGTCTCCGGTGGGGTCCCCCGGCGCAGTAGCTCGACGACGGTCGCCTGGAGCTGCTCCTTGGTCCAGTCGATGACAGCCTCTGCCTCGGCCCAGGCGCACCAGGCGTCCTCGAACCGCTCGAACTGGTAGCCGTGGCGCGCGATCTCGACGAAGTGCTCCACGAGCTGGGCCTGGACGTCGGCCCGCAGGTCGTCGTCCATCGCATCGGCGCAGGAGACCGTTCCCAGCTCGACCTCCTCGTCGAACAGTGTGCCGAGGGTCGTCGCCAGCACCTGCGGCAGGTCCTGGATCAGCTGGTGCGCATCGAGCCACCGCGTGAAGACGTCGCTGTAGGCGGCGTAGACCTGGGCTGCGCAGGAACAGGCGTCCTCGGCGTCGGCCACCTTGTCGGCGAGGGTGCGAGCCAGCCGATCGACCATCGGGTCGCACGGGTCGGTGATGTATCCGTCGTTTCCCACCCAGCAGGTCTTGCCGAGCAGGTGCGCGGGGGTCTGCTCCTGGATCGTCTTGTCGGCGTAGGCCCTCATGTTCAGGTTCGTGGCGAACGGCGCCGTCCAACCGGGCATGACGTAGGTGAGGCGGAACGAGTACGGATCGGAGCCGCCGCAGCACCCTCCACAGTCCGCGTGCTCCGCGCACGCCGGGTACAACGCGTCGCCGGGGAACTTGGGCCGTAGCAGCAGGTGCTCGACGACGATCGCACGCTTGTGGGCGGCCCAGGTGGCCATCACCGCGATGAAGTCGGTCGCGCGCCGTCTGGTGGGGAACGTCGTGACGGTCTCGCCGAGGTGGACGCCACTCCCGTCCACGACGGTGAGCCGCCACTGCGGGCCGGACGGCGTCGGCGTGTACCGCTCCCGCACGACCAGCTGGGAAAGCAGGCCGCGCTTGGCGCGGTCGAGCTCGCGCACGAGCGCTGCCGCCTCGACGTCGTCGGCGGGAAGCACCTCGGTGGAGGTGTCGCCGGCGACCACGGTCGTCAGCTCCAGGCGCGTGCCGGTGCCCGTGATCGACCAGTCGTCGACCGCGGCGTCGAGGTTGCGTGCGGTGATGAGCGCCGCCAGAGCAGCCCCGGCAGCCGCAGCGATGTCGAACGTCGCGACAGGATGGCCGAGCTCGTCCGCATCGAGGCGGTGAACGAAGCCGGGGGCGCCCGTCGACCGGTTCGCACGATAGGAGAGTGCCCAGTCCGGCAGACCGAGCAGCAGCGTGACCCGCTGGTGGAGCCCGGGCGCGTTGTCGGGGTCACACGGTGCCATCGACCGGTCGAGCGCCTTGCCGCGGCCGTGCCCGATCCGTGGCAGAGCCCGGAGGAAGGCGAGCTTGTCGTGGATCAGGTCGGCTCGTGCCCGGCCCTGGCCCTCCAGATCGGTGAGCGCCATCGCGTAGTCACCGAAGCTCTCCCCGAACCGGGCGAGCAGGTGGTCGAGGAACCGGTTGCGTCGCTCGCTGAACGTGGCGAAGGACTCGACGAGCGCCTGGAGCGCATTGGGGTCGAGATCCGTGACCAGGAGGTTGAGGTCGGTGATCGATGCGCCGTCCAGCGACCCGGAGAAGTAGGTACGGTCGACTGACGGGTTCATCGAGAACAGGTCGCCGGCGTGGGCGAGCTGGGCGTACGCGTTGCGCAGCAGCTGTTCGTACACCATCAGGTATCCCTTGAGCTGCAGGGCCTGGGCCTGGCGCTGCGGTGTCGCCGTAGACGGCAACCCGGCCGGGCCGATGCCGTAGGTCAGAGGGAAGCTGTGCTGTACCGGGTAGTAGGACTCCAGGTCACGCTTGGTGCCGACGGGAACCGGCAGATCGAGCTCGGTGACGTGCAGCTTCGGGCGCGCGGCGCTGCCGTGCAGCTGGACGAGGGTCGCCTCGGCCTCGTCCTGGCGGGGCTGGAACGGCAGCCCTCGGCTCGTGAACTGGAACTGCGACAGCGCGTGGTGCAGCCGCGTCCGGTGGTCCGAGGGCGGGTAGAGCAGCCATTGCGCGCTGGTCCGCTGCGGATCGAACGTCCGCGCACCGTTCGGCCAGCTCGGGTCGGCGATTCCCTTGATCGGGCTGCCCGTGTCGTCGTAGGCGGTCAGCAGGAGGTTCGCGACGCTGATGACGCCCTCGATGTCGCTGAGCCGGTCGATGATGTCGGAGACGCGCAGCTCGGTGCGCAGCGCGCTGTCCGCCAGCCCGTCGACCGTGAGGAAGCCGTTGCTGAGCTCGGGTCCGTTGAAGATGGCGTCGACGGTGTCGCCGCGTTCCCGGAGGTCCTGCAGCGACCAGAAGTCGACGGGCGGGTCGAGGTAGCGCTCGATCTCGAACCAGATCCTCGCCTGCACCAGCTCGATGTCGGCGGCCGGCTCGACCTCGATCTGCGCGCACGCGGCGATGTCGTCGATCTCGACGAGCCGGAGGCGGCAGTAGTCCTCGTCGAGGTTGCGATGAGCGTCCAGGACACCACGAGCGGCGTCGACTGCGTCGTCCGTGAGCGCCAGCTTGCGGCGGTACGGCTCGACGAAGCCGTCCGGCGAGAGGTCCTTGAGGAGGTCGAGCAAAGCCGGCACGGTCGCCTGGCGACGCACCGAGCTGTCGCCGTAGAGCCGCACGGACGCGTTCTCGATGTGGATGGTGGTGCCGTCGGAGAGCTCGACGTCGAAGTCGACGTAGAGCACGTCGAACCAGTTGCGGCGCAGCTCGTCGTCGGTGACCGGCGTGACCCCGGTGGTGGTGTTGTTCGGCCCGACCGGCGTGACCTTGGCGAGCGGGGCGATGTCCGTGGCGAGCCTCAGGCGCTCGCCGTGGTCTGCCAGCGGCCAGGCCGGGAACCGCACCTCGATGGTGAACGGTCGGAACCGGCCGTCCACGTGGACGCTGTGGCGGCGCACGATCTTGCGATCGTTGAGGTCACCCAGTCCGGGGGCTCCCTCGAGCTCCAGCAGCACGTCGTACAAGCCCTGCGGCGCGATCCGCGAGAGAGTCGTCGTGTCGTGCTTGCGTCGGGACGGGTCGTCGGAGATCACCTGCTCCCCGTCCTCGCACCACGCGAAGAGCGGCGTGTCGCACCCGCACGTCATGCACCGCACCCAGGCGTTGCGCACCTGGTCGACATCGATCAGGAGCCGGCGGAAGTCCTCAGTCGACGTGGGGTTGACGGTGAGGATCCGCCGGGCGGAGTAGAACGTCTGGTCGGGGTACGGGTCCGCGCCGCCAGCCGTCGAGTCCGCGGACACGAGGATGTCCTCGATCGGGAAGCCGGTGCGGTACGCGAGGTCGGTGATCGCGTAGGACAGCGCTTCCAGGATCGAGATGCCCGGGTCGTGCGTGTTGTAGTCCGTCCAGTGGTCGCTGCCGGCCTGCTCGATGTGCCCGACGCCTTCGCGTCGGAGCCGGTAGAAGTCCTGCGCCGCGGGCAGCTCCCCAGGGACGCGAGTCATGAGGACACCACCGCCTCGCAGCCGCAGTCCTCGACGAGGGCCGCAGCGCCGCCAGGGATCGCCTCGACGGTGTGGCCGTCAGCGGGTGCCGACACCAGGATCGAGATGGCGGTCGAACCCACGACCGTCTCGGGGAAGTGCTCCGGCGCGGCGTCGGGGAGCTTGCGGTACAGGCGGACGTCACTGACGTAGTCGACGTAGGGCCGCTCCTCGATGAAGTTCACCAGCACCGACTTGTGCACCGTGCCGTTGAACTGGGGCCGGGCCCCCGCGCGGTACGCCCACGGTGAGAGGAACTCGACGATCTCCCGCTTGAGGCGGTCATGGTGGAACGTCTCGTCGAAGCCGTCCCGCAGGCGCACCCGCAACGCCACGCTCACCTCCTCGAACTGGGGGTTGCGCACGTGCAGCTGGGCGAAGCACGACATCCGCACGCGCAGGAACCGTTCGATCTCGCGGAGCACCCGCAGGCTCGTGAAGGGGCGCAGCGGGTCCCGCGGGTCCGGCACAGCCAAGTCAGGGATCGTGACCACGGTGACGTGCCCCGGCGCGAGCTCCTGGTACTCGCCCGCGCCGCACGACGTCGGCCCGTACAGGGTGTGGTTGAGGCAACGCACCTGGTAGACGCCGGGGAACGCCTCCAGCACCAGGTGCTCGTAGTCCCACAGCGCGATCGCCCGGTCCTTGTGCCGGAGTCGCTCGCTCACTCGCGTCGCGAAGGCTCGTTCGTCCTCGACAGGCCGACCACCGAAGGTCGCGTCGGGCTGGCCGACGGACCTGACAGCAGCGTCCGGGGTCTCGAGCTTGCTGATCGCTCCGGCCGGCAGGTCGACGGCCGGCGTCGGTGATTCCTCGGGCGCCCGGGACGTGGCCCGCACCGCCTGGGCAGCCACGCCACGCAGATGGGACACGGCGTCCGTTGCCGATGCCACCGCGATCCGGATCCAGTGCTGGCCGCGAGCCATGAGGGTGTGCTCCGTGGTGGCGTCCGCAGGGAGCGCCAGCGTGACGATGCCCGAGGCGAGCAGACCGTCGGTGAGGTCGCTGACGGCGTCGGCGGGGAACCCGACCCACTGGGTGCCGCGCAGGTAGCTCCACCGCAAGTGGTGCTCGGGCTTCACGGTGCGGGGAGACGCGGTTCCCTCCACCACCCGGAACAGCAGTGCGAGGTTCTGTGGGGGCACGAGGCCCTCGACCCCGACGTACAGCTCGCCCTCCGACGGCTCGTTGGCACCTGCGACGAACTGAGGCACGACCGAAGGGTTCGTCATGCTCTGTTCGGCGTACCCGAACGGCGTGACGTGGAAGAACCTCCCGGAAGCCTCCGACGGCGCGGCGAGGTCGATCTGCTGGACGGCGTCGTACCCGAGCGTGAACGAGCCGAGCAGCGGGACGACCGGCACGATCGGCTGGGCGCCGTCGGGTCTGGCGAACCAGGCGGCAAGGCTCACGGGATAGGCGGCGACCCCGTACCCGGCGCTGAGCTTGAGTCTGACGAAGCCACCACGGCTCGCGGGCGAGTAGGGAGTGCCCGGCGTCAGGTCCGGGGTCGTCACCGGCGGCTGGTCGAAGGCTCCCAAGGAGACGGCCATCTTCTCGACGCCTCCGTCGTCGGACGACACAGCGATCGACTCTGCGTCGAGCAACGAGTGCCATGTTCCGCCGTCGAGGTACTCGACGGACATCGTCGGCGCCGACTTCCCGGCAGGATGCACGACCGGCCGGGCCATGAGGATGCCTTCGAGGTCCACCGCCGTGGGCGACTTCTGGAACGCCTCCTTGGAACCGATGACGAGCGAGCTGTTGCTCGTGGGCGCCGAACCGAACGGCAGGAACGGCGTGGACGGGTCGATCGGGCCGTGGTCGTTGGCCAGCACCAGAGTCTTGATGCCTTCCACGTGGGTCGCCAACGCGATCGACTTCGCTCTGCCGGCAGCAAGCACGGGGTACGACGAGGTCCGACGTCGGTCGTGGCGCAGCGTGACCAGCAGCACGGGTTGGGCGGTGTCGAACCCGTAGCCGTGGACCTTGGGGTCGTACGCAGTGATGGCAGGGTCGTTGGGCATGACCGCGAGAACGATCTCTAGTCCGGGCTTGTCGGTCACGGCCACCTCCGGCACGTCGACCTCGAGCCATCCCTTCTCCGTGGTCAGCCGGCAGCGGAGCTGGCCTTGCAGGCCGTCGGACGCGTCGTCCGGCAGGGCGGTGGTCGTCTGGATGTCCACCGTCACCGTGCGGGTGCCCTCGGCGAGCCACAGGTAATGAGAGGCGATCGCGAAGCCGATCTCTGCGACGGGCATGTCGATCGACCTCAGCCGGCCGTCGGCGTAGGTCTGCTTCGCGAACGGGTGCCAGGGTTCGACGTCGTCAGCGACGGGACTCGCGAAGATCCGCCCGCCGTCCTCGGGCAGGTTCTCGGACGTCGAAGAGGCGCGATGGCGGTACAGGCTCTTCAGGGCGGTCACCGTCGCCTTGTTGGCCACCAGGTCGCGGTCGAGGCTGAACTGCACGCCCGCACCGGCCTTCAGGAGGGTTCCCGACTCCAGGAGATGGGAGTCGACGTGCTTGGCCAGCTCGACGACGACGTGGGCCCGGCTCGGCTCTGCCGGGTGCTTGCCGAGCCTCAGCACCTGCTCGTAGTAGAAGTCCAGATGCTTCTGCGTGAACGTGTTGACCGCCGCGCGGGCGTGGTCGAGCAGCTGCAGGAACGCGAGGAAGAGTGCGTAGTGCGGCTGGTGCCCGCTCTGGTGGATGCTGGCCAGGAGCGCGGCGCCAGCGTCGTCGACGGCCCGGGCGTACACGGCGAGGAAGGTCTCGCAGGCCGAGGTGAAGACGTTGTGGGTGGCGAGGTGATTGACCCGGGCGACGTCGTCCGTGACGTCCCCGTAGGCACCTGTGGGCTCGGAGAGGTCGACGGCGATGTAGCTCCCCCACCCGGTCAGGCCGACGCCGCGCGGCCAGTCCGACGACAACCCTGGGCCTGTGAGGAGCGAGTCGAACGGCTCGATGCCCATCCCGAGAATGAGCGAGGCTTCGATGGGCTGCGCCGCGCGGTCCACGACGCCGAGCGCGGCGCCGGCAAGATAGAACCCGATCAGCTGCCGCAGCACCGGGCTCAGCCGCGACCGCACCAGGTTGGCCAGCGTGGCACGCAAGGGTTCGTCCCGCTCCAGACGCTGCCCGAGCGTGTCGAGCCGCAGTGCCAGCGTGCCGACGCAGTCGAAGACGGCGCCGAGCGCCCTCTTCATGTCCGCCCCGGATGCGGGCAGCTCCGGGTCCTCGAGCCGGCGCAGAAGCTCTTGCACGGTGGTGCGGTAGACGGCGACATCCTCCGTGGCGGCAGCGGCGAACCGCGCGGAGGTGTCGGCGGTGAAGAACGACTCCCAGGTGGCGTCCTCGGCTCCGTCGGGGTCGTGGAACGGCAGGTGGGCGGCATAGGCCGATGCGAAGACCATGGCATGTTCCGACCGGCGCTCGTCGACTCGCAGGCCCGGCGCGTCGGGTGCCGCGAAGGACCGCTGCACCTGGTCCGTTCCCGTGCGGACCAGCTTGAGCGGGTCCACCTGCGCGGCGCAGGCCGAGCACCCGCAGCTCATGGCACGTCCGGAAGGAGCTGGACCGTCGTCGTCAGGTTGATGTCGGTGCCTTCCTCCCGGTAATAGGGGAAGACGAAGTTGAACCGCGAGTTGGTCTCTCGCACGCGGTAGGTGACGCCGATGAGGACGCGTCCCGCCAACGTCTCGGTCGGGTCGTTCTCGACCTCGACCCGCTCCAGGTCGATGCGGGGCTCGTGGTACAGGATCGCGGACGAGATCTTGTCTTCCATCAGGGTGCGCATACGGGTGTCGAGGTTCTCGAACATGAGCTCGTCCAGGTTGCAGCCGTACTGCGGAACCATGATCCGCTCACCGCGAGACGTCGACAGGAGGATCTGCAGGCTGGAGGCGACGTCGTCCTCACCTTCGAGCATCCTGACCCCACCGACGGAGCGGTCGAACGTGGGTGGGAAGGACCAGCCGCGTCCCAGGAACGGCCTGTCACCGGGGCTCTCCGGAAGGTTCGCCATCTCACCCGCCGATCAGCACGGTCGGGGCGCCGGGCGGCAGGACGATTCCGCCGCCGGCTGTCTGGTCGGTCGCCCGAGCTGCCGGCTTGCCGCCGATCGTCACGGTCGCCGAGCCTTTGACGATCGAGTCGACCCCGCAGCCGTCGCCGACGACGGCCGCGGGCATGCTCCCGATCAGGACCGTCGACACCCCGGGAGGGATGATCGGCATCGGGGCGCCCTGGGTTGCCGTGCTCACGATCTGGTCGGTCACGCGTGCGGCTGGGAACACCACTGCCTCCTCAGTTGATCTGGACCACGGAACCCTTGAGAGTCAAGGTCCCGCTGGACGTGATGTCGGTGCCCGACCGCCCCTGGGCCTTGACGTTCTGCCCTGTGATCTGGACCTTCGTGCCCTCGACCTTGACGTCCCCTGACGCCTTCAGCGTGATGTCCTTCGCGCTCTTCAGGGTGATGCCGCCATCGTCGAGCGTGATCGAGCTGCCGTTCTGGTCCTCGAGCACGACCTTCTTCCCGTCCTCGGAGAGGCTCAGCCTGTTGCCCGCCGGGGTCTCGAGCACGACCAGCTTCTTGTCGTCGTCGAAGGCCAGCTTCAGCTTCGAACGGCTGACGTAGCCCTTGCGGTCGTTGGCGTCCGTGGCAGCCTCCGGCGCCGGCTTGGCGGTGCTGTGGACCTGGCCGAGGACCACCGGGAAGCGCGGGTCGCTGTCGAAGAAGCCCACGACCACCTCGTCGTCGACCTCCGGACGGAAGTAGGTGCCTCGCCCGTCGCCGGCGTCCAGGGTGGCCAGCCGTGCCCACACGCCGTCCTGGGAGGTGCTCACCAGCGGCATACGGACCTTGATCCGTCCCTCGCCGTCAGGGTCATTGAGCGCTGTGACGATGCCGATCTGCAGCCCGTTGACGGACGGCACCAGGCCCCCGGCAGGCGTGGCCGTCACGGGATAGGTGACGGCGTACGGCTCTGGGGAGAGCCCGAAGGAGACGTCGGTCTCCCAGTTGCCGTCGCTGAACGAGTGACGGACGCCCGCGACGAGCTGCCGGCCCGCGAGGCGCTCGCCGATGCCGGCCACCTCCACCACGTCGCCGGCGGAGACGCCGGCGAAGCCTTGGAACCGCACCCGGCCACGCACCTTGGCGAGCCGGCCCTTGAGCAGGAGCCCGTCGGCCCACGCCTGCAGCTCCGGCTCGCTGAGCTTCCCGCCGTGTCGCACCAGCTGCGCGTCGCCCCCGAACACGTCGGACAGGTCGGAGGCCGAGAGGTTGCCGCTGGCGGTGACCGACGGTTCGGACGCCTCGGCCTCGACGAGCTCCTGGTCGGTGGCGCTCCACGCGGTCGCCTTGACGCCGGGTACCTGCCATCGGGCGTCGATCTCTGCGTCGAGCTCGAGCACGGTCGTCCCGAACGTGGCCGTCACTTTCGGCTCGGCAGACGTCGACGGCGGACCGATCGTCACCGTGCCGTCGCGGACGGCGACCACATGACCGTTGGCTTCGGCCCGGCAGATCAGGAAGTCCCAGTCGGTGGCGTCGTACTGGACGACCTCCTTGAGGGACGGCCTGGTGGTCGCCACATCGCCGTCGAGCTGGTACTCGTCGAGCAGGTCGTCGAGGATCTCGCTGTCCTTGGTGTCCGTGAAGTACCTCGACCTGGAGCTCCTCGTCATGCGCACCGTCTTGTCCCGACACTCCAGCGACAGCCGGGTGCCGTTGCGGCGGATGCGCACGCAGTGCTTCACGATGATCCCCTTGAACACCGTCTCGGTGTCTCCGCGGTAGCCGAGCTTGATCTCGATCTCCTTGCCCGGCACGAAGTGGTCGGTGTCGCTGGCCGCGAACGTCTGCTTGGACGCCTCACCGTCGAGCAGCTGCACGGACGCGGAGGGGATGCGGTTGAGCTCGTTCGACACGGACGCCGAGAGCACGGAGAACGCGCCCGACACCTCGCTGCCGTCGATCAGCAGGCTCATCGAGCACACGTCTGGGCTGGCCGGCGTGGGGATCACGGTGGTGTCGGTCATCGGTGCACCACCTCGGGCTTGAGCGGCGGGAACAGGATCGACCGACCGACCTCGAGGTTCCGGAAGTCGTCCAGGCCGTTGCTGGCGGCGACGCGCAGGTAGTGGCGGGGGTCGCCGTAGACCTGGAAGCACATGTAGGGCAGCGTGTCGCCCGGTGCGACCGTGCGCTGGTGCGTGAGGTCGGGCGACTGCCGGAACTCCAGCGCGGCCCGCTTCCGTTCCTCGACCGACCCCTTGAACTTGACCCGTACGACCGCGCGAATGGGCTGACCATCAGGGTTGAACAGCTTGTAGGTGATGCCGACCTCGATCGCCCGGCCCTTGAAGACGAGGTTCCCCCACACGAGCTTCAGGTGGTAGGGCTCGTGCGTCTTGCCCTGGTACTCGACGAGCAGGTTGCGGAACGCGTTCACCTGGTCGAAGACGCCGTCCGGCTTCGGTGTGCCGTCGATCAGCCCTGTGTTGTCGAAGAGGAACTCGAAGGCGAGCTCCTCGGGGAGCGTGTACTCGAACTTCGGCTGGGCGCTGCTGGTCCCCTGGGCCTGGCCGTCAGACGTCTTGACCTTGTACTCGAGCGTGTACGTCTCAGGGTTGATCAGGGCCTCGAACTGGCCCTTGGCCTCGATCCTCCCTCCGTCCTCCGCGTCGTGCGCCGAGTCGAAGGCGAGGATCAGCATCTTCTCGAGCTTGCCGGTCGCCGCCACCGCTCACCGCTCCTTTCGGTCGTCGAGGACCTGCAGGACCTGCTCGACCAGCTCGGCCACCAGTGCCTGCCGGGAGGCGCCGTCGGTGCCCGGAGTCGTCGTCGGGGCGCCGGCCGGCGGGGCCGCTGTCCCTGCCGGCGCGGTCACCGACACGCGGATGTGGAGCTCTTTGATCTCGATCGGCACCGTGGTCCTCCCCCGCTCCGCGTCGGCCTCACGCGACCGTGAAGTACTGGTACGTCAGCTCGAGCGTCTCGACGACGACCGCGCTCTCGCTGGCGTTGAAGTCGCTGACGGTCCACTTCTTGGGCACCGCGTGCACGACGTTCCAGGTCCGGAGCGGCTCGCCCTTCTCGTTCATGAGGATCACGCTCACCGGCTTGGGCATGAAGATCCGCTCCCGGAAGGCGTCGAGGAACCACTGGACGGTGTCCGAGCCGGTAAGCATTCCGCGCTTCAGGACGAGGTCCGCGTACTTGGTCCGGATGGGGAGCTTGTGCGTGAACCGGTTCTCCCCGCCCTCCTTGTACTCCTCGGTGTCGTACTCCACGCTGAGGCCTGAGGCCGACTGGAAGTTGGCCTCGTTCGGCTGGCTCGAGCTTCCGAACTCGACCTTGTAGTAGAAGGCCCAGGGCGGGTAGTAGAGCGTCACCGGAGGAGCTTCAAGCCCTCGTGAGCGATCTCGATGCTCTCGATAGCGACCTCGTTCGCGTCCGATTTCAGATCCGGTGCGGTGAGCTTCACCGGGAAGCACCGGGCGGCCGTCCACGCAGCAACCGGTTCGTGCTTCTCGTTCAGCAGCCTGATGGTGACGTCGCGGCGTTCCTCGACGCGCTCGTTGGCGACGTCGTCGAACCAGTCGTTGAAGTCGACGTCGCTCTGGAACTTTCCGCGCTTCAAGGTGATGTTGTTGTTCTTCACGAGACCCGGCATGGCGATCTTGTTGAAGTCCTTGCTCGCGCTGTGCCGGTACTCGATCTTCTCGCGCTCCATCACCAGCCCGGTGACCTCGGTGAAGCTCATCATGGTGCCCGCCCAGTCCACCTCGAAGTGGTACCGGGGAATGGGATATTCCTGCGGCATGTCGCCCTCCATTCACTAGAGGCCGCGGCGCATGGCGCGGCCGTCGGGGTCAGCTCTCGGCGAGCTTGTGCGAGAAGCGAAGAATCAAGAACTCGGCCGGGCGCACCGCTGCCATGCCGATTTCCACCACCATTCGGCCCTCCAGGATGTCCAGGGCCGTCATGGTCTTGCCCAGGCCGACCGCGACGTAGAACGCGTGCTCGGGCTTGATGCCCTGTAGCGCACCGGCCCGCCACTGCGTGGTGAGGAAGTTCTCGATCATCGCCTGGACCTTGACCCAGGTATTAGCGTCGTTCGGCTCGAACGTAAATTGCTCCGTCGCCTTCTTCGTGGACTCCTCGACAAAGATGAAGAATCTCCGCACGCTCACGTAACGCCATTCGTTGTCATTGCCCGCGAGCGTTCGAGCGCCCCACACGAGGGTGCCCTTCCCGACGAAAGGCCGGATCGCATTGATCGACTTGCCGGCCGTGACATCCACGTTCAGCACGTCGTTCGTGGTGTTGGTGTACTGGATCGTGGGCTTGACCACGGCGTTCAGACCGACGTTCGCCGGCGCCTTCCACACGCCACGCTTGGCATCGACGGCCGCGTAGATACCTGCGATCGCTGCGCTCGGCGGCATCGTGAGCGGCAGCGCACGAATGGCGGCCTTGGCCCGTTGGCTGGTCTGGTTCGAGGTGAGGCTGTCGAGTGCCACCGACGGGGAGGCGACCGTGTCCAGCACCTCCGTGACCATCACCCGCGTGGGGTCGTACTGGTAGTCGAGCGTGGTCTCGAGGTTCGGCGCGTAGGCGGCTCCGTACTTGAGGTTGTCGTTCGGTCCGGTGGAGCGGAAGGCTGCTGCTGCTGCGAGGAAGTCCGCTCCTGGGTCGGACATCGACTCCAGGCCACCGTGCACGTCCATGATCACGAAGCGGTCCTTGAGGTCCTCGCACTGCGCCAGGCAGCTGTTCTGCAGGGTGCCGAAGTCCGCCGCCACGGTCAGGCTCTGCGCCTCGGGCACCACGATCAGGGTGGGCTCGTCGACCATCGACAGCGGCTCCAGACCACTGCCCAGATCCACGCCGTCCAGCTCGGCGCCCACGGAACCCAGGTACGGGCCGACCGAGACGATGTAGCAGGACTTGCCGCCGTTCGCGTAGAAGAGCTGCATCGCGTAGTAAAGGATGTGCTTCGACCGGGTCTGCTCGTCGATCGCAGCTGTTGCCGCGACGCCGACCGGAGCGCCCGCGGTCGCGGTGGTGGTCGTCTCGATGGTCACCGTGATCTTGGTCTCGAGCTCTGGCCCACCGAAGTGCTGCTCGTACTCGACGAGCGACTCGATCCGTTTCGGCACCAGGGTCAGGTCGCTGCCGTCCCTGCTGACAGCTCGCTCCGTGTAGCCGATGAACGCAGGGATGGCGGTGTCCACCGGCGCGATGCTCGGAGGGAACTTCGGGATCTCCTCGAGGTGGACGCCGGGAGTCTTGTAGCTCGTTGCCATGGCCTTCCTTCCTGCTCGGCTAGACGAAGATGTCGGACACGTAGCGCGTGATCCTCGACGGGTTCTGGTTGTCGAGCTCGGCGGTGACCGCTGCGCTCGACGGCTTCTGCTTCGTTCCTGCATTGCCGAAGTGGGTGAGCGGCAGCGGCTCGGTCGCGGTCGGGATGGGCTGGCCGTCGCTCCGCCTGAAGTACCGCCAGGTGGTCCGGCGGTTCTGCAGGTGGACCTCGAACACCCGCGGGCGCGGGGTGCCGTCCTGATCCGCGAAGTTGAACGGGCTGCCGGCCGACCGCACCGGAACCAGCCGGATCACCGCGCACACGTCCGGTGGCGCGTCGGCCGTCAGCTCGATGCCGAAGGCCGGTGCCCCGCTGCTCCCCGGCGGAGGGCTGATCGCCGGCACGTCGCCCTGGTGGACGAAGATCGGGAAATCGGTCCGTGCCCCCAGGACGTTGATGGGGGCGTCGGGCGGATCACCGACGCGTTGGCCGAGGTCGTCTCCCACCACGACGAGAGCCTCGACCGGGTCGGCGGCGGCGGCGCTCGGGTAGTCGGTGGAGAGGTACAGCCGCTCGGCCTCCCCCGACCCGCGTGCCACCCCGGTCGTGTTCGAGAGCACGGGGACGTTCGCCTTGTACCGGTGGACCCGCTGCGACCCGGTGACGGGGTCGGTCGGCGGCTCGATCACGGTGACGGTGGGCTGCGGGCTCAGAGAGCGAGCTGTCGGATCGGTGATGCCCGGGCGAGCCAGGGGCTGCGCGGTGTAGCTGGCGTAGTCCGGCGCGACCACGGCGACGAAGAACTCGAAGGTCGAGTCGATCGCCAGCGTGGCGTCGTCCGGCACAGCCACCAGGAACCCGAGCCCGGTGGTCCGGAAGAATCCGCGCAGGCCGGAGATGGTGGCGGACGTGGCCACGCTCGGAACGAACGAGAGCAGGCGCCGCACGTCGTAGGTGAGCAGTCGCGCGTCCTTCTTGACCGGGTCGCTGATCCTGTCGAAGTCGGTCGGACCCTCGTCCAGCCAGAAGTGATGCAGGACGCGGACGTCGAGGACCCGCGTGTACCCGATGCGGACCAGCTCTCCCACGTCAGCTCACCGTGACCTTCTGGCTGAACCCGCTGACCACCTCGGTGATGACGCCGGACTCTCGCTGGGGCGCCCGGAACTTCAGCTCGATCATGCGCAAGGAGTAGAGCGCGAAGGGGAGCTGCTTGCCGCCGAGCATCCCCCACATGTCGTTGACCTCTTCGAAGCTGGGCGACCACAGGGTGAGGACCAGCTTGAACTCGGAGAGCCGGTCGACGTCACGCGGGGGTGCGTCCTGCGTGATCGAGCTCGGAGCGACGTTGTCGTGCGTGAGGACGTTGCGGTGCTGGAAGAACAGCAGCGCTCGGGACAGCGCCCGCAGCGCGCTGAGGTAGTCGGCGTGGGTCGCCGCAACCAGCACGGCCAGGTTGAGGAAGGTGGGCGGATTCTCGTAGCGCACCCGCATCCGGACGTCGTCGCGCACGTAGGCGGGGGTGTTCTTGAGCGTGCGCTCCTCCTGGAGGTTGACCACCGAGAGCAGCACCTTCTCCCGCAGCTGCAGCGTGGACACGCCGATGTCGCACACGTTGCCGAGCGCGGCATGTGTCGAGTTGCCCTCGGCCGTCAGGTACGCGTCGAGCTCGTTGCGGAGGATGACCAGGGCGTGGTCGATCATGGCCGCACACCCTCGCGCGCGGCCGGCCCGGACCGACCCTCCGCTGGCTCCATGCGGTCCCCCTAGTGCCTCGAACGTCGCCAGACCCCGAGGCCCGTCGAACACGATGTGGACCGATCCTGTGCGAACCGCGTCAAGGGGGCGTGTCCCTGCGCGTCACGTCGCTGTCACCGTGATCGGTCGTGTCGGCGATCGGTCTCGTCGGCGATCGGTCGCGTCGACGTCGTGACGACCGGGTGATCGTCCCGTGACACGCGCGAGCGACGGTCGGGTGAGTCAGACAGGTCGCCCAGCCAGATCGCAGGAGGGTTCGATGGAGCAGGTGACGATCACCACCGCCGTGAACGTGAAGGGCGGCCCGCTGGTGAAGGTGAGTGCGCGTGTGGACTCCGACGCGTACGTCGTGGCCAGCCTCGCCCTGGCCAAGACGGCCACCGGTGATGTCTCGGTCCTGCCCACCACGGGTGCAGCCTCGTTGCTGGTGATCCAGGCGCGCAACGACCTCGACCAGTCCCCCGCAAAGGTTGAGGTCACCCCGGAGGGATCTGCGGTCGGCACCAAGCTCGTCGTCGCGGGCAGTCTTCTGGTTGCCAACACGGACGTCCTGGCAGCGCTTGCCGCAGGGGGGCCACGCAAGCTCACGGTGAAGAACGTCGGGACGCAGGATGTGACCGTCTCCATCCTCGCCGCCTTCGACTCGTGATCGGACGTGATCGACCACGCAGGGAACGCGGGCGGCCCGACCTGTGTGCTGGTCGTGACGGTGTGGTCGGACAGCAACGGTCTGCATCGGCTGGTCAGCCTCACGGGCTTCGACCCGCACCCCACCGACGCCGTCCCCGAGCTTCAGCGGAGCTACGCGCCGAGCAACGCGGCCGTGCTGGCCCTGGTCGGGGGTTGGCTGGAGGAGGTTCAGGCGAGGAGCCACCGGCTCCACGCGGTGCCCTCCGACCCGACCACCGGCGCCGGAGACGCCCGACCGGAGGGACACGGACCACGTCCCAGCCGGCGGCGGTGACGGCGCGGTCATGCCGATTCAACGCTCCCGTGACGCCGGGCGCGCACAGTAGTGTGCAGAGCGAAGAACCACGAGTCGCTCGCGCCGCTGGGCACGGCCACCGAAGACCGGTCAGCACGTCCCAGCGCGATCAGTCACCACCCCGATCCCGCTCGCGCCATCCGTCATCTGATGGTGCATCACCTACTTGCGCCTGCGGCGCTGAGCAGCCGAGAATTCCCACGGCGACCCAACCGCAAGGAGAGCCGTGACCGCCTCGGTGATCCCAGAACCCGTCCCGCAGGCCGTGGAGCTGAACCTGATCCGGGGCTTCGAGGTGCGGTGCGCTGGTGAAGCCGTCACGATCCCACCGTCCTCGCAGCGGCTCGTGAGCTTCTTGGCCTTCCAGTCCAAGCCGGTAGGGCGCGCCTACATCAGCGGAACGCTGTGGCTCGACGCCGACGAGCACCACGCGAGCGCCAGCCTGCGGTCGGCACTGTGGCGGCTGCACCCTCTCGACCTGGTCTTCGCGTCGAACACCCACCTGTGGCTCAACCCGTGCGTCGAGGTCGACCTGCGTCGCGCCACAGGTCAGGCGATGGGGGTCCTGAGGACGACGTCCTCGGACGACACGATGGTCGCCACGGCCCGTGAGCTCATCGACGTGGGCGAAGACCTTCTGGTCGGGTGGTACGACGACTGGGTGATCGTCGAGCGCGAGCGTTTCCGGCAGCTGCGCCTGCATGCGATGGACCGGATCGGCGAGCAGCTCATCGAGTCGGGTCGTTGCTACGACGCCCTTCAGGTGGGCCTTGCCGTCACCACGACGGAGCCGTTGCGCGAGAGCGCTCACCGGCTCCTCGTGCGTGTGCACCTGATGCAGGGAAATGTTGCCGAGGCGATCCGCCAGTACGACATGTACGTCGCACTCCTTCGTGAGGAGATGGATGTGGAGCCGTCCTCAGCCATCCAGGCCCTCGTCGCCCCGTACATGTCAGGTGCACGGTGACGCGTCCCGCGGACCGGCGCTCTGGCTCGACGGACGGCCCGCCCACCGTCGGGTGCGCGGGCCGTCGTCGTCAGGCCTGAGCGAGCTCAGTCAGCTCCCGCTCAGATCCGACGGTCAGGACGCCGGCACCGTGTCGAGCCACGTCGTGCCGGCCGCGCGGTAGCCGTTCACCGCGGCGGTGACCTGGGCCGGGCTGAGCGCCACGTTCTTCGCGTGGTAGAACCAGTCGACCTTCTGGGTGTAGGTCCGCGGAGTGCTGCTGCCGATCTGGCCGCCGCTGATGAACCAGAGGTTGAAGTTCACCGACTGGACCGTCTCGGGGTAGTAGTCGGCGCCGTGCGTGGCGACGAGCAGACCGTCGACGTAGTACGTGATCTCCTGGTTCGCGACGACCAGGACGAGGTCGTGCCAGCCTGCGTAGCTCTGGCGCTGCTCGCCGTGCGCGTTCACCGCGACCCAGGGGTCGTTCTGGTAGGTCTCCCAGGACGTCTCGTACAGGATGCTGCTCGGCTCGCCCCAGCCACCGTTGGGCAGGTACTCGAAGTCCTGCTCGGAGTAGTCCGGGTCCAGGTCGCGCGCGAGCGGCGTGATCGTGAAGAACGTCTCGACGATCGCGTCCCCGTCGGGGCCGCTGTCAGGCACGTCCGTGAAGAAGACGCGAGCGGCGTAGGTGCCTTCCAGGAACTTGCGCTGGTTGAGCACCTCGGACTGCTGCGTCCCCGCGCCGGTGCCGTCGGTCGACGACCTGAGCTGCAGTGCCTTGTTGGAACCGGAGACGGTCGGGAACGACACGTTGCCCTTGAGCCAGGCCGCACCCGGGATGCCCGGGCCGCCTGCGTTCGTGCGGATCGTCCAGTTGTGCGCTGCGATGCTCGCGTCGTCGGCGCTCGAGTAGCTGAAGTCGTCGAACACGACCTGGCCGGTGGCGGGCGGCGTGGTCGGGGTAGGTGTCGGTGTCGGTGTCGGTGTCGGTGTCGGGTTGCCGCCCGTGGGCGGAGTCCCCGAGACGAGCGCGCCGTTGACGAACACGGCGACCTTGGGTGCGGGTGCGTAGGCGGTGGTCGGGCTGTACGAGTAGTCGTCACCCTGCGTGATGCGCTGCCAGTCGGACCGGTAGTAGCGCAGCTGCAGGTCCCCCGTGCTGCCTCCCGCGGCCAGCGAACCGGACGTGAACCCGACCTCGAGGTAGCGGTCGGCGCCGGGGGCCCCGGGCGTGATGGCGCCGAACGTCCCCGTGACGGTCGAGCACGACACGACGGCCCAGGAGCAGGCGAACCGGTACTGCTGGGACGGGGAGTCCGCACCGAAGTAGTACCGGATCTTGACGGAGCTCAGGGCGACCGGCGACGCGCCACTGTTGCGCAGGACGAACCACGGTTCGACCTGGTCGACGGTCGCCCCTGTGGCGCTCGTGCGGTACTGCAGGCTGACAGAGGGCGCTCCCTGCGCCGGGACGGCCACTCCAACGGCGACCACTGCTGCCACTGCGGCGCCGGCCCACCAGGTCAGTTGTCGGATCTTCATGCAGATCTCCCCATTCATCCACGGTGTCTGTCCAGGCCGCCACGGACGCCAGATCACCAGCCGGGACGTCGTCGTCCTGGCCACGCCCACGCATGCGTCCTCTGCGGCACCACCGTGCCGAACGAGGGATGCATGCGTCAGTGGTCAACTACTGGTAAGCCAAGTTTGGCTTCCAGGAGAGATTGGACTTAACCAGTCGCGCTGTCAAGAGGGACCGTCACAGGTATCACAGGAGCGTGCAACTGGTCAGTTCTCGGCCGTGTGAGTGGGCGGAGCTGCGCCGCGTGTGCCGCCGGCGGCGTCGATGACTACGAGGACGCGTGCACCGATCCGACGGTCTGCGTGACGAGGCCGGGACCGGTGAGCGGGCCTGCGGGGATCCCGGGGCGGTGCTCCATGGCCCCGACGTCGGCCTGGGCGCCGTCGCCCGAGGCGCCCAGGGCGAGCCGGGAGACGATCCGGTACCGGTCGCCGCGGTAGATCGAGTGCACGTACTCCACGAGCCGCCCCTGGTCGTCCTCGGTCAGCCGCTCGAACATCAGCGCTGCGGAGAACGCGGGGATGCCGATGATGCGCGCTTCCTCCTCGCTGGCCACGGTGGCCTCGATCGCCTGCGTGGCACCGCGGACGTGCACGTCGTGACGCTCGGCGAGCAGGTCGTAGAAGTCGCCGGCCTCGAGGTCCTCGGGCGCGAGTCCGGCGACGAGCTCGGCGGGGATGTACAGGTACTCGATGGCCATGGGCTCGCCGTCCACGAGCCGCAGGCGCGCGATGTGGCTCACCGGGGCGGACGGGGACAGGTGCAGCCGCCGGCCGACGCGCGGACCCGCCGGGCCGGTGGTGAAGTCGAGCACCCTGCTCGACCAGACACCGGTCGCGCGCGGCACGTCCACGGTGGTCTCGTGGCCGACCAGCTCCTGGGTGACCTTGGCGCGGGCGACGAACATGCCCCGTCCGTGCTCGCGGGTGACCAGGCCGGCGGCGACGAGCCCGTCGACCGCTGACCTGATGGTGGGGCGGGACACGCCGAGCATCGCCGAGAGGTCGCGTTCCGACGGCAGCGGGTGCCCGGCGGGCTGCGACTCGACCATCTCGAGGATCCGGTCGCGCACCATCTCGCGCTTGCGCGTGGGGCCTGTGCCCGCCTGACCCATCCCGCTGCTCCCTTGGTTGACCACTGGTCAGTATGGCACGCGCGCTTGGCGCCCAAGCCGTCACCACATCGTGTCTTGACAGTCCCACCGGCCCGTGGAACGTTCTGCCTCGTACCTAACCAGTTGTCCAACTGGTAAACAACCGCGGACCCATGGAGTAACGATGAGGAAGTCCCGCACCACCAGCGCGGTCGCGCTGGGCGCCATCGTCGCGTTCGGTCTCACCGCATGCTCGTCGTCGGGCGGGTCCGGCTCGTCGGACGACGCCAGCTCGTCGGGCCCCACGACCATCGACGTCTGGCTCATGAAGGACAGCGTCACCGACGCCTTCCTCGACGAGTTCGTCGCCGACTTCGAGGCCGACCACCCCGACATCAAGGCCGACGTCCAGATCCAGGAGTGGGACGGCATCGGGCAGAAGATCGTGTCCGCGATCGCGAGCGACGAGGCACCCGACGTCATCGAGGTGGGCAACACCCAGGTCGCCCAGTACGCCGCCAGCGGCGGCCTCACGGACCTGTCGGACAAGGTGGAGGAGCTGGGCGGCGAGGACTGGATCCCCGGCCTGGCCGACCCGGGCAAGATCGGCGACGCCCAGTACGGCATCCCCTACTACGCAGCCAACCGCGTCGTCATCTACAACAAGGACCTGTTCACGGCCGCCGGCATCACGGAGGCACCCGCCGACCGCGACCAGTGGATCGCCGACACCACCGCGCTGAACACCGGTGACGTGCAGGGCATCTACCTGCCCGGCCAGAACTGGTACGCCCTGTCCGGCTTCATCTGGGACGAGGGCGGGGACCTGGCCGTGCAGGAGGGTGACGAGTGGAAGGGCACCCTCGACACCCCCGAGGCGCTTGCCGGGATGGACTTCTACGAGCAGCTCCAGGCGCTCGGCAAGGGCCCCAAGGACTCCGACGAGGCGAACCCACCTCAGGTCGACGTCTTCTCCGCAGGGACGGTCGCGCAGATCATCGCGACCCCCGGTGCGGCCGCCAAGGTGGTCGAGGCCAACCCGGCACTGGACGGCAAGCTCGGCTTCTTCCCGGTCCCGGGCAAGACGTCCGCAGAGCCCGGCGCCGTGTTCACCGGCGGCTCGGACCTCGTGATCCCGCTCTCGGCAGCCAACCCCGACGAGGGCTACGAGTTCGTCAAGGCGCTCGCCGGTGACGAGTGGCAGAAGAAGCTGGCGACGACGATGAGCTACGTGCCCAACAAGACGACCCTGGCGGGCGTCCTGGACGGGGACCCGGGTGCCGCCGCGATGGCCAAGGGCGCGACCAACGGCCACGGCACCCCGAACTCGCCCAACTGGGCCGCGGTCGAGGCGGACAACCCGATCAAGAACTACATGACACAGGTCCTCACCGGGGCCGACGCCGGCGAGGCCGCCGCGACCGCGTCGGAGGCGATCACGACCGCGCTGAACGCGCAGAGCTGATCCGTCGGGACGGGACCGGCGTGCTCTACCCGGTCCCGTCCCCTCCCCCTCGACCACCTCCGGAGGCCCCGCTTGGCCATCACGACCGATCTCGTCGTCCCCGTCGAGACCACGGTGCCCACCCGCCCACGCCGCTCGCGCACCCGCCGACTCATGCCCTACCTGCTCGTGGCACCGGCGATGCTCGTCCTCGTCGTCCTGCTCGGGCTGCCGATCCTGCAGAACCTCGTGATGTCGCTGCAGCACTTCGGCCTGCGCGAGCTGGTCAGGGGTGGCGCGGTCTTCGTCGGCCTGGAGAACTACACGACGCTCCTGTCCGACGGCACGTTCTGGGAGGTCGTGCTCCGCACCCTGGTCTTCACCGCGGCCAACGTCGTGCTGGTCATGGTGCTGTCGACGGCGGTGGCGCTGCTGCTCACGCACCTGCGCCGGGCCATGCGGGTGGCCGTCATGAGCTCCCTGGTCGTGGTCTGGGCCATGCCGATCATCGCGGCGACGACCGTGTGGCAGTGGTTGTTCCAGTCACGCTTCGGCATCGTGAACGCGCTCCTCGTCGGCATCGGGCTCGACCAGTTCGACAACTACTCCTGGCTCGCCAACGGCTCCGCCACGTTCGGGCTCATCGTCGCGCTCATCGTCTGGCAGTCCGTGCCGTTCGCCGCGCTCACGCTCTACGCCGGCCTGACGACCGTGCCCGACGAGATCTTCGAGGCCGCCCGCATGGACGGCGCCGCCGGCATCCGGCTGTTCCGGACCATCACCTTCCCGGTCCTGCGGCCGATGTTCGGGCTCATCACCTCGCTCGAGGTCATCTGGGTGTTCAAGGCCTTCACGCAGATCTGGGCCATCAGTGAGGGCGGTCCCAACGACGCGACGACGACCCTGCCCGTCTACGCGTACAAGGTCGCGCAGGCGCTGCACCGTTACGACCTCTCCGGAGCCATCTCCGTGCTCACCGTCGTCATGCTGACCGTCCTGCTGCTCGTGTACTTCCGCCAGACCCTGCGCCAGGAGGCCGACTGATGTCCCCGCAACGCCTCGCCCGACGCAGCGCGACCAACACGTTCGCGGTCGTGGTGGTCCTGCTGTCGATCTTCCCCGTGTACTGGATGGTGCTCACCGCGCTGCGGCCCACCACAGACATCCAGAGCGAGCACCCCACGCTCCTGCCGCGCGGCCTGACGCTCGAGCACTTCAGCACGGCCCTGGCCGCCGACGGGTTCTGGTCGTTCTGGCGCAACAGCGCGATCGTGGCTGTCGGATCCGTGCTCGTCGCACTCGTCGTCGCCGCCCTCGCGGCGTTCGCGGCGGCGCGGCTGCGGTGGACGGGACGACGCGCGTTCCTGCTGATCGTCTTCGCGGCGCAGATGGCACCGTGGGAGGCCCTGCTGATCCCCATGTACGTCATCGCGCGCGACGCCGGGGCGCTCGACCAGCTGGGCACGCTGCTCGTGATCTACGTCGCCATCACGCTGCCCTTCACCGTGCTCACGCTGCGCGGGTTCCTGCAGGCGATCCCCGTCGAGCTCGAGGAGGCGGCGCGTGTCGACGGGTGCTCGCAGCTCACCGCGTTCCGCAAGATCGTCTTCCCGCTGCTCGCGCCCGGGCTCCTGGCCACGTCGCTGTTCGGGTTCATCACCGCGTGGAACGAGTTCGCGTTCGCCAACACGCTCATCATCAAGGACCAGTCGCAGCGGACCCTGCCGGTGTGGCTGTCGTCGTTCTCCAACACGTTCGGCACCGACTGGGGTGCCACGATGGCGGCTGCGACGCTCTTCATGGTGCCCGTGCTGATCATCTTCTCGGTCCTGCAGAACCGGGTCACCGGAGGCCTGACGGCCGGGGCGGTGAAGGGATGAACCCCCTTGAGTCGCTGGTCCCCAGACCCGCTCACGCACAGGTGCGTCCCGGGTCGTTCGTGCTCGACCAGCACACGAGCCTCGGGTTGCAGCCACGTTCCGGGCTGGACGGCGTCGCGCGGTGGCTGCGCTCGGAGCTCGCCCTGGACCTTCCGGCCGTACCCGTGGCCGATGCGGGGATCGTGCTGGGCCTCGACCGCGGACTGAGCAACGAGGCGTTCACCGTCGACGTCTCGGACCGGCGCGTCATCGTGCGCGGCGGCGACCCGGCGGGTGTCTTCTACGGCCTGCAGGCGCTGCGTCAGCTCCTGCCCGCGTCGGCGTACCGGCGGGCCGGCGCCGCGGGCGCGTGGACGATCGGTGGCTGCCACATCGAGGACGCCCCGCGGTTCGGCTGGCGAGGGCTCCTGCTGGACGTGGCCCGCCACTTCCTGCCGGTGCACGACGTGCTGCGAGTGATCGACCTGGCCGCGATGCACCGCCTCAACGTCCTGCACCTGCACCTCACCGACGACCAGGGCTGGCGGCTCGAGATCGAGCGGTACCCCCTGCTCACACAGGTCGGCGGCTGGCGCCGGGAGTCGCAGCTCGGTGCCGGCCCCACGGCACAGGGCGACGGGCGCCCGCACGGCGGCTGGTACTCGCGCGACGACGTCGCCGAGATCGTCGCCTACGCGGCCCAGCGATTCGTCGCGGTGGTGCCCGAGATCGACCTTCCGGGGCACGTCCAAGCGGCCGTCGCGGCCTACCCCACCCTCGGCGCCGGGCTGGACGGGGTGACCCCGGACGTCTGGACCCGCTGGGGCATCTCCGACCACGTGCTCAGCCTGGCCGAGCCCGCCATCCGCATGGTCGAGGACATCCTCGACGACGTCGTCGGGCAGTTCCCTGGTGCCGTCGTGGCGCTCGGTGGCGACGAGTCACCCAAGCGTCGGTGGCACCGGGACGAGGCTGCGGACGCCCGGAAGGCGGAGCTCGGCATCACGCGCGACGCAGACCTGCAGAACTGGCTGCTGCGCCGTCTCGCCACGCGGCTCGCCGACCAGGGCCGCCGCACGCTCCTGTGGGACGAGGTGCTCGAAGGCGACGACGTCCCGGGTGCGATCGTCGCGTCGTGGCGTGGCGACCGGGGCGTCGCACTCGGGACGCGCCGCGGGTACGACGTGATCTCGTGCCCCGCCGACTCCGTCTACCTCGACTACCGCCAGTCCGACTCCGACGACGAGCCCGTACCCGTCGGGATAGCGCTCGGCGTCGAGGACGTGTACGAGTTCGACCCCCAGCCCCCGACGCTGCCGCCGGGCGGCGGGACCGTGCTCGGCGCGCAGTGCCAGATCTGGACCGAGCACGTCGACTCGGCACGTCGGCTCGACTACCTGCTCTTCCCGCGCCTGGCCGCGTTCGCCGAGGCGGTCTGGACGAGCGGACCTCGAGACGTGCACGAGTTCACGCAACGCCTCGGCGTCCACGGTGAACGGCTGCGGGCGCTCGGGGTGGAAGGGCGGGACCCGTCTGGACCGCGGCCGTGGCAGTCGCGTCCCGGGGTGCCCGGCAACCCGATGACGCGCACCGCCATGGCCGACCACCTGAGCACGATCGTCGCCGGGATGCGCACCGAGTAGACGTCGGCGCAGCCTCCTCCCGGGTCTGCGCCGCTGCACGAAGATCTCGCACCCGGTCACGACGGGGGCGCGGTCGAGGGGGCCGGGTCCACAGCGGACCCGTCCCCCGCCGCTCGCAGCAGGTACGAAGCTGACGTTTTTCATCCGCGGCAGAGAATCATTCAGTCTGGCGCTCGGCTATGTCGTGATGCCACGATGCCTCACGTAGGCAATCGCTTTCGACCATTAACCCGTCACTCTCTTCGTCGGCGCCCTTCGCGTGATGGTGAGCATTGACGCGTCGTTGCGCCGGCACGGGACTCGAATCGAACGCGCCATTCATCGGCCACGCCCCCGAGCGTCGGCAGTCAAAGCGCCGCCCGACTCCGAGGGGCGCCGCAGGCATGCTCTGATATCCGCGAGAGCGCGAATCACGTCGGAGGCCCCGGGCGGCTTTCCCGCGACCGGTCCCACGTCCGGCGGATCGTCGCCGGAGTGCCATCCGACGACGTGCCGTCTGCGGCATCGCCCGAGGTAACCCGACCGTCTCGGCACGTCAAGCCCGGCCGACGGAGATGGAGTGGATCCATGAGCGCCCTCAGAATTGGCTCGGACGCGGCCACCAAGGACCCCAAAGGTGAGCGCCAACCGACGGACACGACCAGCGCACTCGATTCCGTCGTCAAGTGGATACCCAGCGAGGCGCTCACGTTCTATGCGGCGATCCTCGGCATTGGTGCAGCGCAATCCCCGCTCAAGGACGACTCCACTCCCAAGGAGATACTGGAGCGCATCAACGCCGGATCCGCCGCCTGGTTCTACGGCGGTCTCGTTGTCGCTGTCGCGCTCGTACTGACCGGGGCACTCACGGCGGCGACTCGGGCAAAGAAGGACCACGAGCACACGGCGTCACGCCGCGCGATCACCGTTCGCATCGTTCTCGCGGTGCTCGCGTTCACACTCTGGTCGACCGCGTTGCCGGGCGCATGGCCATATTCGTGGAATGCAGTCCGGGACGTCGGCGCGGCGTACCCGCTCCTCCTGGTCCTGGTCGGCCTCGCGTTCGGAGCCATCGCCGAGTGGCTGACCACACGGACGAAGATCTAGCTCCCTCAGCACTCTTCCGCTCGCGAACGCGGCCCGCCCACCAGTCGATGGGCGGGCCGTCGCTCTCTCTCAGACCCGCGCCAGCTCGTCCGGCTCCTCAGACTCCGGCAGCACGGTCGCCGCGTCCTGCGCGCCACCGGTGAGCGCGTACTGCTCCTCGGGAGAGAGCACCAGCCGCTTGCGGCCCCACAGCGCGAACGCCGCGAGCGCCGCCACGAAGACGACCCCGATCGCGACGATGGCCGAGCGGTAGTCCGGGTTGAGCATGACCCCGACGAAGATCATCGCCGCGAGCAGACCTGCCACGACCGCACCGGGGACGCCGACCGGGCTGCGGTACGGCCGCGCGACGTCCGGGAACCGCAGGCGCAGGAGCACGAACGACACCATCTGCAGCAGGTAGGCGATCACGGCACCCCACACCGCGATGTTCAGCACGATCGAGCCGGCGGAGCTCCCTCCGTACTGCACGGCGAACAGCGCGCCGTAGCCGATGGCCCCGCCGACGAGCAGCGCGACCCACGGCGTCTTGCGCTTGCCGGTCAGCGAGAGCGCCTTCGGGTAGTACCCCGCACGGGACAGCGAGTAGATGTTGCGCCCGTACGCGAACATGATCCCCTGCGTCGAGGCGAGCAGGCCGACCAGGGCGAAAGCCGACAGCACGGCCGCCATCTGAGAGTTGGGCAGCATGGCGCGGAACCCGTCGAGCAAGGGCTCGCCCGACGTCGCCAGGGCCGCTGACCCGGTCAACGCCGGGTTCAGCACCACGACCACCGCGCCGGTCACGACGAGGGTGACCATGCCCCAGAGACCGGCACGCGGGATGTCCTTGGCGGGCGTGTGCGACTCCTCGGCGGCCAGTGGCAGCTCCTCGATGCCGAGGAACAGCCACATCGCGAACGGCAGGGCGAAGAACACGCCACTGAGCCCGTGCGGCAGGAAGGTGCTCTGCCCGGCGTCCGGCTCGATGTCGAACAGGCTGCCCAGGTCCAGGTGCGAGGACGTCAGCGCCATCACCCCGAACACCCCGAGCACCGCCAGCGAGATCACGGACACGACGATGGCGAACTTGAACGAGATCTCCGCACCGACCGTGTTCAGGGCGAGGAACACCGCGTAGATCACGAGCCACCACACCCACGCCGGCAGCGACAGGCCGAACAGCTCGTCGGTGATCGAGTTGGCGTACTGCCCGGAGAAGTACACGACGACACCGGTGGTCATGACGTACTCGACGGTCTCGGCGAGGCCGGTCACGAAGCCGCCCCACGGCCCCATCGCGGCCCGGGCGAACGAGTACGCCCCACCGGTGTGCGGCATGGCGGCCGACATCTCGCCGATGGAGAACAGCATCCCGAAGTACATGACGGTGACCAGCACCGCGGCGACGACGAACCCGCCCCAGCCGGCCTTGTCGATGCCGAAGTTCCACCCCGAGAAGTCCCCGGAGATGACAGCGGCGATCCCGATGCCCCACAGGCCCCAGAACCCGGCGGACCGGGTCAGCCCGCGCTTGTCGAAGTACTCCTGCCCAGCCGTCGCATACGTCACGCCAGACACGCTCGTGGTGCTCATGGAACCTCCCTCGAAGCCGAGGCGACGGTCGCCGGGTGCGTGCCGTCCTCGTGTGGTGCGGGCTCGCGCTCGTGCCGGACGAAGCCGTACTTGCGCAGGTGGAACCGCATGCGGTCGCCCACGAACTGCTCGTGCGCGACCTCGAACGGACGCCCGCCGACGGTGGTGGCCAACCGGCGGACGTGGATCAGGGGGGTGCCGGGCTCGACGCCCAGCAGTGCAGCCTCGACGGGCGTGGCGCCGTCCAGCTCGAGCGACTCGTCGCTGACGGCGGGCACCACCCCGTACGCGGTGCGCAGGGTCCGGTACAGCGAGGTCAGGTCGTGCGCGGCCAGCCCCGGGAACATCGCGGCAGGCAGGTGCGAGGTCTCGAGGGACAACGGTCGCCCCCCGGCGCTGCGGACCCGCAGGATCTCGTGCACGGCCGCGCCCTCGGCCAGCTCGAGGAGGCGTCGCTCGCGCGGAGCCGCGAAGGTCAGCCGCGCGTGCAGCACGCTCGTCTCGACGACGACCCCCTGGTGCCGAGCGATGTCGGGCAGCCCTTCGAGGGTGCTCAGGTTCCGCTCGATCCGTCGGTCCGTCGCGACGACGCCTCCCGTGCGCCCGATGGTGCGGCGCACCAGGCCCTCGTCCTGGAGCCGGTCGAGGGCGTGCCGCAGCGCGGTGCGGGTCACACCGAGCTCGGCTGCGAGCGACCGCTCGTCGCCCAGGCGCTCCCCCGGGTCGAGCTGTCGGGCGTCCAGCAGGGCGCGGAGCCGCGCGCACAGCACCTCGGTCCTCGCCTCGTCGCCGTGCGTCATCACGTCACCGCCTTCCGTCGGGTCCGCGGCCCACCGCGACGTCGTCGAGCGTGGAGTCCAGCGCGGTGGCGAACCACTCCACGTCGGCGGCGTCGAAGACGAGCGGCGGGCGCACCTTGAGCACGTTGCCGCCGGGACCGCACACGGACGTCAGCACGTGCCGGTCGCGCAGGCCCTCCACCAGGTCGAGCGCCGTGGCCGAGTCCGGCCGGCCCTCGTCGTCGACCACCTCGACGCCGATGTAGAGGCCGGTCCCCCGCACGTCACCCACGCAGGAGCGCTGCGCGGTGACCTCGGTGATCGCGTCGAGGAACAGCCGTCCGGTGACCGCGGTCCGAGCCTGCAGGTCCTCCTCGCGGATCACGTCGAGCACCGCCTGCGCCGCGGCGATCGACACCGGGTTGCCGCCGAAGGTGTTGAAGTACGGGATCGACTCCCCGAACGGAGCCAGCACCTCCGCACGCGCGGCGAGTGCCGAGATCGGCACGCCGTTGCCCATCGGCTTGCCGGTGGTCACGATGTCCGGCACGACGCCGTGCCTGGCGAAGCCCCAGAACTCCTCGCCCGTGCGAGCGAACCCCGGCTGCACCTCGTCGGCGACGAAGACGCCACCCGCACGGTGGACGACCTCGATCGCGCGGGCCAGGTAGCCCGGCGGGTCGGGGAAGACGCCGTCCGAGGAGAAGATCGAGTCGGCGACGAACGCGGCGAGCTTCACCCCGTGCCGCTCCAGGTCGGCGATGGCCTCGGCCACCCGGTCCGCGAACCAGGTCCCGAGCTCCGCGGCGGGCACCCCGGACCGGTACGGGTCGGGCGCCGGGACCGTGCGCACCTGGGCCCCGAGCCGCTGCGCGGTGCCCAGCGCCGGCGACAGGAGCGACGTCAGCGCCGTGTTGCCGTGGTACGCCTCGGCGCTGACCACCACGCCGGTACCTCCCGTGGCGTGCTCGGCCACCCGGACCGCGAGATCGTTCGCCTCCGACCCCGTGCACAGGAACATGACCCGGTCGATCGCCGGCGGAAGCGTCGACAACAGGTCCTCGGAGTAGGCGACGACGCGCTCGTGCAGGTAACGCGTGTGCGTGTTGAGCTGCGCGGCCTGCTCGGCGACGGCCCGGACCACCCGAGGGTGGCAGTGGCCGACCGAGGCGACGTTGTTGTACACGTCGAGATAGCGCGCGCCGTCCGCGTCGAACAGGTGGGCACCCTGCCCGCGCACCAGGTGCACCGGTGTGCGGTAGAAGAGCCGGTAGGACGGACCCAGGACACTCGCGCGTCGCTCCACGAGCTGCGCGATGGGTGCAGGCAGGGCCTCGGCGCGGTCGGCGCGGAAGCTGTTCGTGTCCATGATCGTCGAACGTGTCGCCACGGTCGGCTCCTCCACCTCGGGTCGTGCGGGCGCCGGAGTGCGCGCCCACGTGGTCGTGCCGCCCGGCACCGCCCAGGTGAGAAGTCAGGTCCCCATGGTCGCGTCGTGCCCGTCGCCGACGGGCGGTCCGCGGTAAGAAGCGTGTAAACAGCGACCCCCGGATGTAAACGGTCGGGGTCGGAGGTCGGCGCGCGTAACGGTCACGTGAAATGTCGCCCAGGTCGCTGGTGCCGGTGGCGCCACGTGCGGCACGATCGCCGCAGCCGCCCGGCACCGCCCCCGCACTTCCCGGGGGAACCCATGACCAACGACCAGGCCGTCGACCCGCAGGTCGGGACCGCGTCCTCGCTGGCTGTCTTCGACGCGCTGCGCGCGGGTTCACCGGCGCCGCAGTGGCTGCTCGCCGGAATCGTCGACGCCTGGAACCTCGACCCGGCGCGTACCACCGCCGACCTCATCACGGTCTCCGAGAACGCCACCTTCGTGGTCCGGGTGGACGGACGGGCCGTCGCGGTCACGCGCGTCGCCCGGCCCGGCTACGTCGTCGACCCCGCGGCGTTCGAGTCGGAGGTCGCGTGGGTCGAGGCCATCGCGCTCGAGGACGTCGCCCGGGTGCCCACCAGCCTGCGCACCCGCGAGGGGCGCTTCGTCGCCCGCGTGCTCGACGCGACCGGGACGCCCTGGTGGTGCGTGTCGTTCCAGTTCCTGGCGGGCTCGATCCTGGAGGACGTCGCCGACCCGGTGCCGCACTACCGCACGATCGGGCGCACCACGGCCCTGCTGCACGAGCACGCAGACCGGTGGACGCCGCCGGCGGGGTTCGTGCGGCACGCCTGGGAGCTCGCCGACATGGTCGGCCCCTCGGCGCGCTGGGGGCGGTGGGAGGACGCCCCGGTCTCCCGGAGCGAGCGGGTGCTGCTGCGCCTTGCCCAGTCCGCGGCGCTCAACGTGCTCGTCGCCGCACCACGGGGCACGGGTAACCGCGGCCTGATCCACGCCGACCTGCGGCCCTCGAACATCATGGTCTGCGACGACGGCCTCGCCGTGATCGACTTCGACGACTGCGGGTACGGCTGGTACGCGTACGACTTCGCCGCCGCGCTGACGTTCATGGAGCACGTGCCGTTTGCCCCCGAGATGGCTCAGGAGTGGCTGGCGGGGTACTCCGAGGTCCGACCGCTCGACGTGCTGGACGTGCGACGTGCGTGTGCGCTGTCCATGGTGCGGCGCCTGCAGATGCTCGGCTGGACCACGACGCACCGCGAGGACGCGCTCCCGCCTGCGCTCTGGGCCGCGCAGACCTCCGGAACCCTCGAGGTGGCGGAACGCTTCCTGCGGAACCCGACGTGGCTGGTCGACTGACGCTCTCCTGACCCGATCAGTCCGGGGCGGCCAGCCCTGTGCGGTACGCCCACACCACCGTCTGCAGGCGGTCCCGCGTGCCCAGCTTGGTCATCGCCCGGCCCAGGTGCGACTTCACGGTGGACGGCTCCACGAACAGCGCCTCCGCGATCTCGGCGTTCGACATGCCCTGCGCGAGCAACCGCACGATGTCGGTCTCGCGAGCGGTGAGCAGCTCGGTCTGACCGTCGGGTGCGGGTGCGGGCCGCCGGCGCGCGAACTCCGCGATCACCCGGCGGGTCACCGACTGGTCGAGCATGCCGTCACCGCGGGCGAGGCGGCGGATCGCGTCGGCAAGCTCCGCCGGGTCGCAGTCCTTGAGGATGAACCCGTCGGCACCGGCCTCCAGCGCGCCGAACACGTACTCGTCGAGGTCGAAGGTGGTGACGACCAGCACGGCCGGAAGGACGCCGACGCGCTCCGCCACGATCTGCCGCGTCGCGGTCAGCCCGTCACCGCCGGGCATCCGCACGTCCATGCACACGACGTCCGGCCGAGTGCTGCGCACCACGGCGACGGCCTCCGGACCGCTGGCGGCCTCGCCGACGATCTCGAGGTCCTCCGCATCGCCCAGCAGCACGCGGAAGCCCGCGCGCACCACCGCCTGGTCGTCCACGAGCACCACCCGGATCACGCGCCCACCGTCCTGTCGTCGTCCACCGGCACGTGCAGCCGCACGCACCACCCGCCGTCGTGCGTCGGCCCCGCGTCGAGGGTCCCCCCGACCAGTGCGGCACGTTCGCGCATGACGGCGAGCCCGGCCCCGCCGCGCCCACCGCCCGCGGGACCTGCCGCTCGGCCGTCCGGTCCGTTGGTCACCTCGAGCACCACCTCGCCGGGGGTGTGCACCACGCGGACCCGCACGGGAGCCCCTGGGGCGTGCTGCCGGGCGTTCGTCAGGCTCTGCTGCACGACCCGGTACGCAGACACGTCCGCGAGCGGAGGCAACGGTGAGCCGGTGCCCACCTGGGAGAGCTCGACCGTGTCGCCCAGCTCGCGTGCACCGCGCACGAGCGACTCCAGTGCGGCAAGCCCAGGTACCGGTGCCGTGCCGTCAGGCGTCTCGTCCCGGCGCAGCAGCCCGACCACCTGCCGCAGGCTGTCGAGCGTCTCGCGGCCCTGGTCCCGCAGCCACAGGGCTCCGGCCCGTGCGGCCTCCGGGTCCCGCCCGACCAGCCGCTCGACGGCCGCCGCCTGGACGACCATGCCGGACAGGTGGTGGGCGGCGACGTCGTGCAGCTCGCGTGCGAGGCGCGCCCGCTCGTCCGCGACCGCAGAGCGGACCCGTGCGTCCCGTTCGCGCTCGAGCTGCTCGGCACGCTCCTGCAGGAGCCGGAGGTGATCGCGCCGCGTCGCCACGTAGATGCCCAGCAGCACCGACGCACCCCACACGATGAGCGCGGAGCCGCAGTGCTGCAGCACCACGTCGGCGCCTGCACCCCGGGCGAGCGCGACGACTGAGGCTGCCGCGGCCTCGGTGAGCGCGACGGCCGCCGCCAGGCGCAACGCGCGGGCGGGCGGGCGGGTGCTCCCGATGGTCGCGCCGACGACGAAGGGCGCGACGGTCCGCACGTTCACGTCCGGGACGAGCGCGATGAGCGCGACCTGCGCCGTCACCGTCAGCACGACGCAGATGCCCAGGTGAACGCGGCGCAGCGTGAGCGCGAGGCACTGGACCGCCACCACCACGACCACCGACGGCAGCGCCGCCCGCGCGTCCGGCTCGTCCGCCGAGGCAGCCACGAACGTCCCCACGGCGGCGAGCACCATCAGGACGGTGACCGTGACAGCGAGCACCAGGTCGTGGGCGAAGGGCCCTCGCACCCCGAGCCGGGACAGGCGTGCGTCCCACCACGACTCGGGGGCGAGGGCCCCGCGGTTCTCCATGTCCGACATCCTGCCGTTCCGGTCAGGTCAGAACGTGATGTCGGGGGACGTCAGGAGCAGCTGGTGCGCCGCCCAGGACACCGCGACGAAGGCAACCACCAGGACACCCGACCCGACGATCTTGGGCCAGCCGGTGCGGCTTCGCGCCTCGGCGACCAGCCGCCACACGGCCGCGGCCAGACCGAGGACGGCGACGCCCGTGAGCACCTGGACCACCCGGACCGTCGCCGTGGGGACGCCCGCGAGCTGCAGGATCGTCGTCAGCACGTAGGCCCAGCCACCGAGCGCGAGCACGGCTGCAAGGGACGAGACGCGCGTCAGGGCACGAGGCAGGCGCACGGCGTCGGGTGTGGGCCGCGAGGAGGAACCGGGCGCATTCCCGCGCCGGGTGCGGTTCCGCACCGTGCGGACGAGGATGGCGACGAGCCAGGCGAGCAGCCCCAGCAGCAGCACCGTCACCCCGCCCACGAGCGCGGGGATCGCGGCGGCCCGCGAGGCCGTGACCGGCACGATCGACAGGGCGCCGTCGTGCCCGATGATCTGCACGTGACCGTCCTCGTCGGTCTGCACCGCGAGCACCCGGTCCCCGTCGACCTGCCGGTAGACCCAGGGCTCGACCTCCTCGTACACCGCAGGTCCGGCCTGCCCGGGGCCGGGCGTGAAGAGGACGTGGTCGCCGTCGACGACCTGCGCGCGGGTCGGCTTCAGCGGGCCCAGCCCGGTGAGGAAGGTCGAGTGGAAGCCTCGCGTGCTCTCGTAGGAACCGGCGAGCTCCTCGGCGTGAGCGGCGCGCGTCGCGTCGTCGACCGTGCTCGCGGCTGGGGCTGCGTCGGCCGGGAAGTAGCGGTCGGCGAACGCGTCGAGCACCTCGTCGCGCAGCAGGTACGTCGCTGCGTCGGTTCCGGTGCTGTTGAAGGACAGGAACAGCCCCGTGTCGTCGTCGGGCCACAGCTGCAGGTGGGAGTGGAACACGGCGGTGTCGCCGCCGTGGCCCACGACGCGGTGGCCGTGACGTGACTCGTCGAACCACCCCAGGCCCATGCGCGGGCCCTTCGCGAGCGCGCCGAGCGTGTCGGCGTCGAGGGCCGGCTGCTGCATGAGAGCGCGGGTCTGCGCGGACAGGATGTCCTCACCGACCGGTTCGCCGAGCTGTGCCAGCGCGAAGCGCGCCATGTCGGTCGCGGTCGTGCTCAGTGCGCCCGCAGGCGGCTGGCCGACGAACTCGAACGGGGTGGGCGGCCCGTCGGACGTCGCGTAGCCGTGCGCGACACGTGCGGCGAGGTCGTCCGGCAGCGGCTGCTCGAACGACGAGGACGTCATCCCGGCGGGCGCCAGGACGTGCTCCGCGACGTACTCCTCGAACGGCTGCCCGCTGACCGCCTGGACGACGTACCCGGCGAGCGCGTTGCCGTAGTTCGAGTACGCGGGGGTGGTGCCCGGCTCGTACACCTGCTTCGGCGGGTCCGTGACAAGACTCGCGCGCAGGTCGACGTGCGTGCCTGGGCCGCCGATGAGACCTGTGATGCGCTCCTCGAAGCCCGCGGTGTGGGTGAGCAGGTTCCGCAGCGTCACGGGGTGCTCCAGCCCGAGGTCGAGGTGCGTGTACTGCTCGACGTCCGTGTCCAGGTCGACCTTGCCCTGCTCGACGAGCTGCATCACGGCCGTCGCGGTGAACATCTTCGACACCGACCCGGCGCGGAACAGCGTGCGGTCCGCATCGACGGGGGTGCCCGCTGCCACGTCGGCCTCGCCGAACCCCCGAGCAGTGAGGATCGAACCGTCGTGCACGACAGCGATCGTCGCCCCCGCGATGTGGTCCTTCTCGAGCGCCTCGGGGATCGTCGCATCGAGCCACGAGTCCACGTCGGCCGTCGTCAGGCCCGCGGTCGACGCGGGCTCGGGTACTCGAGGTTCGGGGGGTGCGGCGGCAGCGCCGCCGCACGCGGTGAGCGTCGCGACGAGCGCCGCCCCGACGAGCGACAGAGCGGCCAGGTGAACAGGGCGACGACGGGTCCGGGCCATGGTGACCTCCTGCGCCGCGAGCGCCCGGACCGGCTCCGGGCTCGGCCTCGCGACCTGTCTCCATGCTGGTCAGCGCTGTGCTGCCCGGTCTTGTGGCGCGGTGCTGAACCTCGCTTGCGACCTTTGGGGGAGGTCAGTGCTCGTCGTAGTGGCCCTCGTGCCCCGCGTGGTGGTGCTCTCCGTGCACGTAGTCGACGTGGTCCCCGTGCTGCACGGTCTCGTGCCCGCACCCCGGACCGTGCTCGTGGTCGTGCGCCCCGTCCACCGCGTGGACGTGCGCGTCGTGCTCGTCCACGTGCCCGTCGTGCGAGTGGTGCACGTGGCCGTCATGGAGGTAGTCCACGTGGCCCTCGTGCTCGACCGCGACATGCCCGCAGTCGGGGCCGTGGTGGTGCTCGTGCTGCCCGTGCGTCTCGTGGTCAGCGCTGGTGCCCATCGTGCCTCCTGGTCGACCGCACCCGGATCAGCCCTGGTGCTCCACATGGACGTCCGGACCCGGGAACACCGTGGAGGACCACCGTGTCCCCGACCTCCGCGTGCACGTTCCCTCACCTCGCGTCCAGGCTAGGACGCCGGGGACGCCGAGGCGAGTGCCCGGACGGACGCGGACGGCGGCCGTGGTGCACAGGCACGTACCCTCGACTCGTTCCCCGCACCGCCCGCCACGACGCGCGTGCCCGGGCCTGCCGCGGGGGTTCGAGGTGAGTCGTGTCCCAGGCCCCGGCAGCCCGCCGCGGCTGGCGCACACCCTCGATCGTCTACGGGGCGGCGGTCGCCGCGTACTTCGTCGGGGTCACGCATCGCACCGCCCTCGGCGTCGCAGGCGTCGAGGCGACGCTGCGCTTCGGGCTCAGCGCGACCGGTCTGGCCGCGTTCTCGGTCGCGCAGCTCACGGTGTACGCCGCGATGCAGATCCCGGCGGGCCGGCTGCTCGACCGGTTCGGCCCCCGTGCGCTGATCGCCACCGGCTCGCTCGTCATGGCGTCGGGACAGCTGGTGCTCGCACTGGCGCACGACGTGCCGACGGCGCTCGTCGCACGCGTCCTCATCGGCGCCGGCGACGCGGGCATCTTCATCAGCGCGCTGCGGGTCGTGGCGGACTGGTTCCCGCCGAGGCGCGTCCCGGTGATGGTGCAGGTCACGGGTGTCATCGGGCAGTCGGGCCAGCTCGCGTCGGCGATCCCGGTGGCTCTGCTGCTGCACACGCGTGGGTGGACGGCCACGTTCGGAACCCTCGCGGTCGCCGGCCTGCTCGCGTCTGTCGGTGCATTCGTCGGGATCCGCGACCGTGAGCCGCAGGCTCGCTCGAAGAGTGCGCAGCGGTTCGGCCCGACCGTCCGTCGCACCGTGCGGACCGCGGGAACGCGCCTCGGGTTCTGGAGCCACTTCGCGACGCCGTTCAGCGCCAACGTCGTCGGGATGCTGTGGGGCGTCCCGTTCTTCCTGTCGGCGCAGGGATGCACGCCGGCGCAGGCGAGCCTGCTGCTGACGGTCCTGACCTTGTCGGCGATGGCGGCGGGTCCGCTCGTGGGGCGCCTCACCGCGCGGCACCCCCTGCGGCGCTCATGGATCGTGCTCAGCTCCTGCGCCCTGACGGCGGTCGCGTGGGTCACGTTGCTGGTGCCCTCGACCCCGCGGCCGATGTGGCAGCTGCTCGCCTTCGTCGTGGTGATCGGCGCGGGCGGGCCGGTGTCGCTCGTCGGCATGGACTTCGCGCGCACGTGGTCCCCCACGTCGACGCTCGGCACCGCCAGCGGCTTCGTGAACACCGGCGGGTTCATCTCGACGATCGGCTCCGTGCTCGCGGTGGGAGTCGTGCTCCAGGCGGTGTCCCCACCCGGAGCGACGTCCTACACGCTCGACGCCTACCGCGCGGCGTTCACCGTGCTCCTCGTGCCCTGGGTCGTCGGGATCGCCGGAGTGCTGCGCAGCCGGCACCTGACCCGCGCGGACATGCGGGCCGAGGGCGTCGTGGTCCCGCCGATCCAGCAGGTGCTGCGGCGCAGACGATCGGACTCGGACGACGCGTAGGCTCCCCCTGTGTCCGCAAAGCCCGTTCTGCGGGGACGCACGGCGTGCCGACGGCGGACCCCTCGTCACGGATGTCGGTGGAGCCACCTACGCTGTGCGGCGATGATCACGCGAGCCGAAGGGGCGTACCTAGGAGCAGTCCGGGCGTTCCAGAACCCGATGCTCGACCTTCTCCACAAGCGGTACGCGCCGCTGGTCGTCTCGCTGCTGTCCCTGCTGTTCACGTCGGACCGGCGGCAGATCCCCGTCTCGGACGCGCACACCGAGGTCGGCGACGCGCTCGACCAGCTGCGTGCGGCGGGGTACGGCGACGACCTGCCGGTCGGGTCGGCGCGCGACGTCTGCCGCGGGTGGGCCGATGCCGGGTGGCTGGTGCGCCAGGTCCTCGACGACGACGTCGAGGTCTACCGGTTGTCCGCGCACGCAGTCGGCGCGCTAGAGGTCGCAGGGCGAGCCGGTGGAGCGCGCGCCCGGGTGTCGCAGTCCCGCGTGCGTACGCTCCTGGACGCGGTCGAGCGTCTCGCGCAGGACGCGGACCCCGACGTGATGGTGCGCATCGCACGCCTCGATACGGAGATCGCACGGCTGCGGCAGGAGCTCGAGCGCGTCGAGCGCACGGGGCAGGTGGACACGGTCGACGACGAGCAGCTCGTCGAGGAGGCCGAGAACGTCGTGCACCTGGTGCGCGAGCTGCCCGCGGACTTCGCCCGCGTGGCCGAGTCGATCCGGGCGATGCAACGCGACGTGGTTCACGCCCTGCGCCAGGACGAGCGTCCGACCGGAGAGGTGCTGCGCGAGTACCTCGAGCGCGGCGAGCACGTCATGGAGGCGACCCCCGAGGGCCGCGCCTTCGCGGGTGCCCTGCGCCTCATCGGGGACCCGCAGCGCCTCGACCAGCTGGCGGGGCAGCTCGACGTCGTTCTGCGCCAGCCGTTCACCAAGCGCCTGCCCGCCCAGCAGCTCACCGAGCTGCGAGAGCTCGCACGCCGCATCGAGCACGGGCTGGACCTGGTGTTCGCGGCGCAGCGCGAGGCGTCCCTCGTGATCACCGCGCAGGTCCGGAACCACGACCCGCTGCGTGACCGGCAGGTCGACGAGCTGCTGCGCGACGTGATGACCGGGTTGCAGAGGTGGATGCCGGACGCCCGTCGCGGGCAGGCGGCTGACCCCTTGCGCCGGCTGCCGGTGGCCGAGGTCGAGCACCTGCGCCAGACGCCGGGAGAGCTGCGACCCTCGGAACGCCCCGCCGCGCTCGAGACGTGGGACGACGACGGCTCGGACGTCTCGCACGACGAGGCGCGTGCGTGGGGCGGCCCGCAGTACGCACTGCTCGACGCCCGGCTCGCCGCGGCGGCAGGCGGCCCCGGAGTCGTCGATGTCGCGGACGCGTTCAACGCCGCACCCGACGCGCTGCGCCGGCCGGTGGACCTGCTGGGCATGCTCGAGCTCGCCCACGCGCGCGGCATGACCGAGACCGATGAGCTCGCTTTCGTCGACACCCTGCGGCCTGACGGCACCCGCCGGCGGTTCGCGCTCGGCGGTGTGACGACCACGATGAAGGACACGGATGACTGACACGGCCGAGCGGACCCGCGACGCACTGCACGAGCCGGAGGACGGGTTCATCGCGCCCGTGGCGATGGAGGACGACCCTGCCGAGCTGTTCGCAGGCGACCGCGGCACCCTCGATGCCGACGTGCGACGGGTGCTCGTGCGGCTCCTTCAGCGCCGGTTCCTGCTCGCGGAGCGCACGCCCGCACTGTGGACCACCCTCCTGGAGAACCAGCCGGTGATCGAGTCGCGGCTGCACGACCTGTTCGTGCATCTCGTCGTCGACCACGACCGTGGCCTGGCCTACAAGCGCCAGGTGCGTTCGGCCGAGCTGGAGGTGCCGGTCCTGCTGCGCGACGAGCCGTACTCGCGCGCCGAGACCCTGGTGCTCGTGCACCTGCGCACCGTCTTCCAGCGTGAGCGCGGTGCCGGTGAGACGTCGGTCCGGGTCGACGTCGAGGAGCTGGAGCAGACCGCCCTGACGTACTTCGACGCCCAGGACACCAACGTCGCGGGCAACCAGCGCGAGATCCGCGCGGCGGTGGCCAGGCTCGCGAAGGAAGGGCTGATCGAGGAGGAGTCCGAGGGACGGTTCCGGGTCACCTCCCTGGTCGAGATCGTCCTGAGCAACGAGCGCCTGGTCGAGCTGCGGGACTGGCTCCGCACGCGCGGCGAGGCGGCGCCCGTCGACCTCGGCGTGGACGACACGGACGACCGACGACCCGACGACGAGGGGCACGACGCTCGATGACGATGATCGACACCCTCTTCGGGCTGATCCCGGCCGCCTCGACCGGGCAGCAGTGGATCGCGCGCGAGCTGCAGCTCGTGAACTGGGGCGGCTACGACGGCCATCACCGCCTGCGGCTCGCGCCGAGCGCGACCCTGCTCTCCGGGGCGTCGGGGTCGGGCAAGTCGACCCTGATGGACGCCTACATCGCGCTCCTGATGCCGCACACGACACCGTTCAACGGTGCCTCCAACGGAGGCGTCGTCGGGCGACCGCGCGGCAAGGACCAGCGCAACGTCGTGTCCTACGCGCGCGGCAAGCTCGACGAGTCGCGCACCGAGGACGGCACACGTGAGCGCGTGCTGCGCGGGGACGGCCGGGACACGTGGTCCGCGATCGCCCTGACGTGGGCGGACAACACCGGTGCCGAGCTCACCGCGGTGCGGGCGTGGTACGTGCCGTCCACGGCGCGCACGCTGGAGGACGTCGTGGCGGTACGGGCGACGTCCAACGACGCGTTCGACCTGACCGACCTGGAGCAGGCTGCGGCCGGGCGGCTTGCGCGAGCCGCGGTCTCCGCGACCGGCCTGACCTGCTACGACACCGACCGCGACTTCACGGCGCGCCTGCACTCGACCCTCGGGATCGGTGCGTCGGGCGACGGCGCCAAGGCGGTGGCGCTCCTGGGCCGGATCCAGGCCGGCCAGCAGATCACGACCGTGGACGCGCTGTACAAGTCGATGGTCCTCGAGGAGCCCGACACGTTCGCCACCGCCGACGCCGTTGTCGAGCAGTTCGACAAGCTCACCGGTACGCACGAGCAGATGCTGACGGCACGGCGCCAGGTCAAGGCGCTGGAACCGATCCGCGGGCACCGCACGGCGGTCGAGGCCGCTGCGAGCCGCCTGCTGGTGATCGACGCGATCGGGTCGTTCGACGACACCGGGTCACCCGCGGCTCTGTGGTGCAACGAGCGGCGCCTGGATCTGCTGCGCTCGCTCGAGCAGGACCTGGGGCGACGCCACAGCGACGCGCAGCGGTTGACGGTCGAGACCAGCACCCGGATCGACGCCGCGCGGGCGGAGCTCGACGGCGTCAAGGAGACCCTGTGGGCCGCGGGCGGCGACCGGCTCGCTGCGGCGCACCGCGAGCTGCGGGCCGTCGACGCACGGCTGGCTGAGGTCCGTCGGTCCCGGGCACGCCTGGACACGCTCGTCGAGGAGGCCGGTGCCGCGCCCGTCACGCGTGAAGCCGATCTTGCTGCGCTCACCGCACGGGCGCGCAGCGCGCTCGGCGACGCCCGCAGCACGCGTGACAACCGTGCGGTCCTGGGTGAGGCGATGGCCGAGCGCAAGGAGGCGGCGGCCGCCCTGGCGGAGCTGCGCAACGAGCGCGGCGACGTCGAGCGACGCCGCGACAACGTGCCGCGCGACCTGCACAACGTCCGCGCCGTGCTGGCAGCCGCAGCGGGTCTCACCCCCGACGAGCTGCCCTTCGTCGCCGAGCTGGTCGAGGTCCGCACCGAGCACGAGCCGTGGCGCGATGCGTTCAACCTCGCCCTGGGTGGCTTCGCGACCCTGATGCTCATCGACTCGGCCCATGTGCAGGCTTTCCGCAAGGCGATCGACGCGGTGCCGGTCGCACGGCGGCTGCGTTTCGAGGGAGTCGCGACGGGCCTGACCGACGCTGTCGCGCTCGACCCGAAGACTCTGCCGGGCCGGCTGGACTTCCGCACCGGGCCCTTCACGGGGTGGCTGCGCGGGGAGCTCGCACGACGGTTCTCGTTCGTCTGCGTCGACACACCCGGCGAGCTCGGGAAGCACTCCAAGGCGATGACGCGGTCCGGCCAGGTGTCCGAGGGCTCACGGGGCGCGCACGGCGGCCAGGGCAGCTCCAACGTGCTCGGCTTCACCAACACGCGCCTCCTGGCAGACCTCGACGCGCGCATCGCGCGAGCCGAGAACAGGCTCAGGCGTGCCGAGGAGCTTCTCGACGAGGCCGACGGGGTGCTGGACCGTCACGAGGCGGAGCACCGTGCGTTCGCGGCACTCGCGGATGTCACCTGGGAGCAGGTCGACGTCGTCGGCGTCGAGGCGGAGCGCGCCAGGTGGGAACGGGTCGTCGACGACGTCACCTCGGGCAACCCGCAGGTCACCGCGCTGCAGTCGCGGGCCGCGGAGCTGGACAGGACCGTTCGCGAGCTGACCGAGGCGCTCGGCCGGACGAAGGGCGAGGCGCAGGAGCTTGCGGCGCTCTGGTCTGGCACCAGCGACGCCGTGGATGCCGCGACGACCGCACTGGATGCCGCACTCGTGGCGCGAGCGGGCGCGGACCTCGTGGTGCCCGAGCACCGCGCGTTCCTCGAGGACCTGCTCGGCACGACGCCCGACCGGGACGAGTCGGCGCCCGGCCAGCCGTCCGAGGCGCTCGCCGCGTTCGACGCCGTCCTCGCCCGCGCGGGCGAAGTGCTGCGCGGCCACAGACAGCGAGCCCAGGAGGCGCTCGCGGCCGGCCGCGACGCGCTGCGACGCACCTTCGAGACGTTCGTCGAGCGGTGGCCCGACCCCAACCTCGGCACCGACCCCGATGCGTCCTACGCAGACTTCGAGCGCATCCTGGCCGAGCTCGAGACGAACGGGCTGCACGAGCTCGAGGCCGAGTGGCGACGCAGCCTGCTGCGCCTGTCCGGCAACGACCTGACCGACCTGCACCACGCCTTGAGCCGCTCGGTGCGGGAGATCAAGGAGCGCATCCGGCCGGTCAACGAGATCCTCGCGGAGCTGCCCTTCGCGGACGACGACCACCGGCTCCGGATCGACGCACGCGACACCCAGTCGACCGTCGTCGCCCGGTTCCACAAGGAGCTGCGCGACCTGCGCGAGCTGCTCGCGACCGACGCCACCGACGTGGAGCGCGAGCGCCGCTACGCACGCATGGCGCGCGTGATCGACCGGGTTCGACGCACCGCACCCGACTTCGCGGACCTCATCGACGTACGGCGCCACGTCCGGCTGAGCGCCGAGAAGGTCGACCTGGACGGCAACCACGTCGCGCTCTACGACCACATCGGCGAGAAGTCCGGCGGCGAGTCGCAGGAGCTCGTCGCGTTCATCGTCGGCGCCGCGCTGCGCTACCAGCTCGGTGACGCCGGTGCTGCGCGGCCCCGCTACGCGCCCGTGTTCCTGGACGAGGCGCTGATCAAGGCGGACGCACGGTTCACGGGCCGGGCCGTCGGTGCCTGGCGCGGCCTCGGCTTCCAGCTGGTGATCGGCGCACCGAACGACAAGTTCGGCGCGCTCGAGCCTCACATGGACCTGAAGTACGTGGTGCTGAAGGACGCCGCGGGGCGCTCCCGCACCAAGCCTGTGGTCGGTGTCCCGGACACGCCGTGAGTGTCCGGGACAGCCCCGCGGACGCGGCCGCCGTTGTCGCACGACGGCTCGGACAGGGGTGGCCCGGCGCTGGCCCGGTACGGCTCTCTCGGTGTGAACCACGGCGCGGACGGACGTCCACTGCCCGGCGACGACCCAGCTGACGAACCTCACGCCAGATGAGCGTGACGCGTACCACGCCGGGGCAACCGCTGGTCCAGCGACCATTCGACGAATCGAGCAGGAGCGGATCCCCTCCGCTGATGCCCTCGGCGCGCTGCAGCTGCTCGTCGCGAACCAACGAAGCGCCGCCCAGGGCGAATCACTGATCCCGCGCCGGGACCCCCGTCGAGGTCCCGGCGCGCCCGCTGGGTTCAGGCGGGTGTGATCACCAGGTTGTAGGCGCCGGAGGAGTTCTGCCCGTTGACCGTCACCGACACCGTCCCGTTGGTCACAGACATGGTTTGGGAGGACACGGTGGTCGGTCCGGAGACGTTCGTCGTCCGACCCGAAGCGGGCACGGACGTCACGACCACCTTGGCGTTGGCGCCGAGTCCGCTCAGACCGGTGACGCGCACGGTGTTGTTGCCCGACTCGCCACCGAACACCACGCTGAACCGCTTGGTCCCCGGGTCATAGGACGCGACGCCGTCCTGCGAGGCGGCCGGCGTGACCTTCACGATGCTGCCGGTCTGGTCCGCGTACCACGCGTACATCCAGTACGAGGCGGTCGGCGAGCCGTTGTGCAGCAGGCCGTTCAGAGTTCCCGGCTCGAACCAGAACGCGCGCTCGGCATCCCGTACGCCGCCGCGTTCGAAGGCAGCGACATAGTGGTTCGCTTGGGCGGGCACGTCGATCTCGTCGGGGGTGGCGTACTCATCGATCGAGATGGGCCGGGGCGAGATCCCGAGCTCCTTCTCCAGCGCGCGGTAGGCCGCGATGTCACCGGCAACCCGCTGCCAGCCCGAGAGCTCGTGCCAGCAGATCACATCCGGCACCGTGCCCGACGCCTTTGCTGCTGTGAGGAAGGTCCGCATGCGGGAGGCGTTCCATGCGGACTCGCTGGGGCCCAGGATGACCGCGTTCGGCGAGTTCTGCTTGACGCGCTGGACGGTGCGAGCCCAGCCGTCGGTCCAGGTTCCGGCGGAGGAAGGCCACGTCCAGTCCGGTTCGTTCCACGGCTCCCACGAAGCAGCGCTCGTCACCTCAGGGTGAGCACGGAGCGTCGTGAACATGTAGTCGATCCGGCTGTTCCAGTCGTTCCAGCTGGTCCAGTTGTACGGGAAGCCGTCGAAGCTGTCGGCCATGTCGACGAGGATCTTGCCGTTGACCGCCTGCACGGTGGACGCAACCTTGATCGTGTCGCCGACCGGGTCGGGGACCCCGTTCGGCCGGTGCTGCGATCCCGGGGGCGGCTGCCGGAACCAGGTGGGCTTGAGTGGAGAAACGCGCGAGACTGCCGGCGTCGTCGAGTCACTCAGGCCGTAGAGGAAGTTCGTGCCTACCCGGGTTACGGGACGGACCGTCGTGGCGGCATCGATGACCAGGATCGCGCCCGTGGTGCCTCCCTGGGTCCAGCGCTGGTTCGTCTGGCCGTTGCAGGTCCAGAGGATCGCCTTGGTGCCGTTGGAGGTTGCACCGCCGTTGACGTCCAGGCAGAGCCCCGACTGCTCACCGACGAGTGATCCGTTGGATCCCCACGACCACTTCTGGTTCGACTGACCGTTGCAGGTCCAGATGAGGACCGCAGTACCCGCCGTGGTTCCACTGTGGTCGACGTCCAGGCACATCGAGCCCCCGAACGTCCGCAGCTCACGGGCTGACGTCAGCACCCAACCCTGGTTGGCCTGGTTGTTGCAGTCCCAGATGTCGACCGTGGTACCAGCGGTGCCCACGTTCCCGGTGACGTCCAGGCACCTGCCCGAGGCGGCGCTGACCAGCGAGGGGTCGGCGGCGACGGCGGGCCCAGCCGTCACCGTGGAGGTGAGCGTCGCGCCGAGGATCGCGGCGAGGGCGACGGAGACGATCCTCGATCGTCGCCCGCTGCGCGGCGTTGCTCGTGGCGCTGGACCGGTCTCGGTACGGGCGGTGAACGGTGGCCGTGGCCGGCCCCATGGACGCGATGACATGTGAGCTCCATTGCTCGTCGCCATGCAGGACGATCCTGCAAACGTTGGTCAAGGGACCCTAGAGCGCAACGAGGCAGTTCTGCAAACGATGATCAGGCAGCGTCGAGCTCGATCGGACCACTCGGCACCAACAAGGTCATGGCTGCGTCGCAGGGTCGGCCACCCACGCAGGTCTGCCGGTCGACGGCTCGCCGGGGTCGCCAAGTCCGAGTCGATCGGCCAGAGGACCTCCCGGGCGGGATAGCCTCCCGACGTGGACTCACCCCTCGGCCGACCTGCCGTTCTCGCGGATGTCGCCCGCGAGGCGGGCGTCTCCGTGCCGACCGTGTCTCGGGTGCTGAGCGGGAACGTGCCGGTCAGCGCCGCCAAGCGCGAGCTCGTACTCGCCGCCATCGAGCGACTGAACTACCGACCGAACCCTGCCGCCCGGGCGCTCAAGCTGGGCCAGCGTTCGATGATCGGCGTCATCACGTTCAACACCGTGAGGTACGGATACTCCCGGACGCTCCAGGGCATCCAGGAGGCAGCCCGCCTGTCCGGCTACCTCGTGCTCATCGCGGTCGTCGAGTCCGCCGACCAGGCGGATATCGACGCCGCGGTCGATCTGCTCCTGGGCCAGAGCGTCGCAGGGCTCGTCGTGATCGAGTTCGACCCCGTCGGTGTCGCGATCTCCCGATCGTTGTCGCCCAGCGTCCCGGTCGTCGCTGCGGCCGCCGCGGGCCGGAGTCGCAGCCCTTATCCGCACGCCTACCTCGACGACCGGGTCGCAGCCCGGGAGGCGACGGAGTACCTGCTCGGTCTGGGGCACGAGACGGTGCACTACCTGGCCATCCCCCAGACAGACACGCGCACCGGCCGCGCGCTCGGCTGGCGCCAGGCGATCCTGGATGCCGGCGCGCCGTTGCACGAGCCTGTCGTCGCGGCGTACGACCCCGCATCCGGATACGAGGTGGGCAGCGTCCTCGCGCAGGACGAGACCGTCACCGCCGTCCTGTGCGGGAACGACGAGCTCGCCATCGGCCTGATGCGTGCTCTGAGCGAGGCGGGCCGACGGGTACCGGAGGACGTCAGCGTCGTCGGCTTCGACGACCAGCCCGTCGCGTCGATGTGGATGCCCGCCCTCACCACGGTGCACCAGGACTTCGTGGGCCTGGGACGTCGTGTGTTCGGGCTGCTGGACTCCCTCCTTGCCACCGGGGCGTCCCGTCACACCTCATCCGCGAAGCCGCAGCTCGTCGTCCGTGAGAGCGCCGCCCCGCCGGGACGTCGGCGCTGACCGAGACCGCGCCCGCAGGGCGCCCGTCCTGATCGCGCCGCGGGCCAGGTGGCCGAGCGCACGACTGGCGGTCGCCACGCACCCTCTCAGAGCTGCGCGCTCGACCGTTACCAAGTCGTTATGCAAACGATGATCAGAGGACTTGCATATTTGGTTGATGATCGTTTTCATAGTGCCGCCCGCACAGGAACGGACCTGAGCTCCGGGCACACCGAACGAGGGAGTGTCGCGTGTCCGAAGCCAGCGTCCACGGTGTGGTCCACCTGCGGGCGGCCGGGGTGAGCCTGCTCCTGTCCATCGAGGACGGTCGACTGCCCGTGGTCTCGCACTGGGGTGGGGACCTGGGCGCGCTCGGCGCTTCCGAGCTGGACGACGTGCTCCGCGCGAACGCCGCGCCGAACGCGAGCAACGGCGTGGACCGCCCGCTTCCGGTCGCGCTGCTTCCCGAGGCGTGGACGGGATGGACCGGCTCCCCCGGTCTGGCAGGTCATCGGTCGGGGAGCTCCTGGTCGCCTCGGCTGACGGTCGTGGCGCTGCGCGCGTCAGTGGGAGCCGGGTCGGTCACAGCTGGCGACGTGGGCCCGCTAGAGACCTGCGCGGGACGACGAGCGGGCGGGCTGGTGCTCGTCGAGGCCCGGGATGACGAGGCCGGCCTGGCCGTCCGCCTAGACGTCGAGCTCACAGAGCAGGGCGTCCTGCGTGCACGCGCGACCGTGACGAACCTGCTGGCAGAGTCGTATGTCGTCGACGACGTGCTGCTCGCGCTCCCGCTGCCGCCCGTGGCGACGGAGGTCCTCGACCTCGCCGGCCGCTGGGCGACGGAACGCATTCCGCAGCGCCACCCGTTCGGTGTCGGCATGCTGCTGCGCGAAGGACGTCATGGGCGCACCGGTGCGGACGCGACTCTCGTCCTGGTGGCCGGCACGCAGGGGTTCGGCTTCCGCGGTGGCCAGGTCTGGGGACTGCACGTGGCCTGGAGCGGCAACCATCGCACGTTCGCCGAGCGGGCGTTCACCGGCGAGCGACTGCTGGGAGGCGGCGAGCTGCTCCTGCCGGGAGAGGTCGAGCTGGGCATGGATGAGAGCTACAGGACGCCGTGGCTCTACGGGTCGTACGGCGACGGCATGGACGACCTGGCTCACCGCTTCCACGCCTTCCTGCGCGCGCGGCCGACGCACCCGAGCACGCTGCGCCCGGTGACGTTCAACGTCTGGGAGGCCGTGTACTTCGACCACGACCCCGAGCGTCTGCACGCACTGGCCGAGCTGAGCGCCAAGGTGGGCGTCGAACGCTTCGTGCTCGACGACGGCTGGTTCCATGGGCGGCGCCACGACCGGACCGGGCTGGGCGACTGGTTCGTGGACGCCGAGGTCTGGCCCGACGGGCTCTCCGGGCTCGCTGACCACGTGCACGGCCTCGGGATGCAGTTCGGCCTCTGGTTCGAGCCCGAGATGGTCAACCCGGACTCCGAGCTGTTCCGAGCCCACCCTGACTGGGCCCTGCAGGTTCCCGGACGACTGCCGGTGACCGCCCGGCACCAGCAGGTACTCGACGTGGCCAACCCAGAGACCGCCGCCTACCTCCGAGAGCGCATCGTCAGCATCGTGCGCGAGTGCGGAGTCGACTACATCAAGTGGGACCACAACCGCGACCTCGTCGACGCGGGTACGAGCAGGACCGGGCGTGCGAGCGTGCACGAGCAGACGCTCGCGATCTACGCGCTGCTCGACGAGATTCGCGCCACGTGCCCCGGCCTCGAGATCGAGTCCTGCTCCTCCGGCGGCGCGCGCGTCGACCTCGAGATCCTGCAGCGCACCGACCGGGTCTGGGCGAGCGACTGCATCGACGCGCACGAGCGTCAACGTATCCAACGCTGGACCGCGCAGCTCTTGCCGCCCGAGCTCGTCGGGGCGCACATCGGAGCGGCCCGCGCGCACACCACGGGTCGCACGCAGGACCTCTCCTTCCGTGCAGCGACCGCGGTGTTCGGCCATCTCGGGATCGAGTGGGACCTGACCGCGGCCGGCGAGGACGAGCTCGAGGAGCTCGCCGCGTGGATCGCCTTCGGGAAGCAGGTTCGGACGCTGGTGCACACCGGCACCACGGTGCGCGCGGACCTCGACGGCGAGGTCTGGTTGCACGGAGTCGTATCTCCCTCACGCGACGAGGCGCTGTATGCCGTCGTCATGCTGGGCCGACCGGTGACCTGGCCGCCGGGTCGTCTGGTGCTGCCAGGGCTCGACCCGCACCGTCTGTACGACGTGTCGTCCGCTGGCCCCGCAGCCGACGCGGTCCACGACCCCCGGGTCTATCCGGCCTGGTGGGCGACGGGGGTGCGCATGACCGGCGCCGCCCTGCTGGCGGCCGGGCTGCAGATGCCGGCGCTGAACCCGGACCAGGCCGCGCTGGTGCACGTGAAGGACGTGGCGCCGTGAGCATCCTGACACCCCTGCGTCGCGGTGCCGCGGACCGCTCCGCGCCCAGGAGACCCCGCTTCCGGGGAGCCACGCGCGACCTGCCGCTCGCGATCGCCTTCATCCTGCCCGCGACCATCGGGTTCGGCGTGTTCCTGGTGTGGCCGACGATCCGAGGCATCTGGTTGAGCTTCACCGACTACTCGGTGTTCCAACCAGGAAAGTTCGTCGGACTCGACAACTACACAACGATGCTCGCCGACCCGGTGTTCTGGTCGTCGATGCGCACGACCGTGTACTACGTCGTCCTCAACATCGCCGTCCAGACGCTCGTGGCACTCGTCCTTGCGGTCCTGCTCAGCCGGCTCACCGCGTCCCTGTGGGTTCGCGGCATCGTCCTGACGCCGTACCTGGTCTCTAACGTCGTGACCGCGTTGCTGTGGCTCCTGCTGCTCGACTACCAGCTCGGCATCGTCAACGAGCTGCTGGAGTGGGTCGGCATCGGCCGCCAGTCGTTCTGGGGCAACCCACATCTGGTGGTCCCGACGATCGCGATGGTGAACGTCTGGCGGCACGTCGGCTACACGTCACTGCTGATCTTCGCCGGACTCCAGACCATCAGCCCGCAGGTCTACGAGGCCGCCAAGGTCGACGGAGCCAGCGAGTGGTCGATGTTCTGGCGGATCACGCTGCCGCTTCTTCGCCCGTACCTGGCCATGGTGCTGATCGTCACGAGCATCGGGTCCTTCCAGGTGTTCGACACCGTGTCGGTCGCGACCCAGGGCGGACCGGCAAACGCCTCCAACGTCATCCAGTACTACATCTACAACGTCGCGTTCAGCCGCTACGACTTCGGCTATGCGTCGGCGATGTCGGTAGCGCTGCTCGTCGTGCTGTCCGTCATCACGGTCGCGCAGTACCGACTGTCCCGCGCCGGCCACAGCGACACGAACTGAGGTGCGCACGATGACCACACGGACGCTGTCACCCGTGACCAGTCCCCCGACGACACCCGTGGACGTCGCTGCGCCGCGTCGGCGCCGCCGCACCTCCATCGGTCGCGTGCTCGCGTGGACCGTCCTCTCGCTCGTCACGCTCGTGACCCTGTTCCCCTTCTACTGGATGCTGCGCACCGCGCTCTCGACGAACGCCGGGCTGGTCACCGACCCGACGAGCCTGCTGCCGGTCAACCCGACCCTTGACGGCTTCCGGCGTGCTCTGGGCATGACGCCCCGTGAGGAGGCCCTCGCGGCCGGCGGATCCGGCGCGACGATGGACTTCTGGCGGTACCTCGGCAACTCGGTCGTCGTCGCGACGATGGTGACCGTCTGCCAGGTGTTCTTCTCGGCGCTGGCGGCCTACGCGTTCTCGCGGATGCGCTGGCCCGGTCGGCAGGTGGTGTTCGGCGCGTTCCTCATCGGCCTCATGATCCCGGGCATCTTCACGCTGCTGCCCAACTTCATCCTGCTGCGCGACCTGGGCCTGCTCGACACCCTGCCGGGCATCGCCCTGCCGACCATGCTGATGACGCCGTTCGCTGTGTTCTTCCTGCGCCAGTTCTTCATGGGCATCCCGACCGAGATCGAAGAAGCCGCGATGATCGACGGCGCCGGACGACTGCGGACGTTCTTCCGCATCATCCTGCCGATGGCGGCACCAGCGGTGACGACGCTGGCCGTCCTGACCTACATCACGAGCTGGAACGACTACCTGTGGCCGCTGCTCGTCAGCCAGACGGACAGGTCGCGCGTACTCACTCTGGCGCTCGGCATCTTCCGCTCCCAGACCCCGGCCTCCGCGCCCGACTGGCCCGGACTCATGGCCGCCACCCTGCTGGCGGCTCTCCCGATGCTCGCGCTCTTCCTGTTCTTCGCCCGCAAGATCGTCAACTCCGTCGGCTTCACCGGAATCAAGTAGCTCGCCCCCGTAGGTCCGAACAGCACCGCTCGCGCGCCCCGACACCCCTGCCGCGGCGTACCCCCTCGGCATCACTGCCGATGTCACAGAAGGTGGTTCCTCCATGCGAAAGCGCATGCTCCTCACCGCCGGCCTCGTTCCGGTCACCCTTGCTCTCGCCGCCTGCAGCGGCGGCAGCTCCGACAGCACGGAGTCCGGGCCCGGAAAGATCGAGCTCAGCTACTGGCTCTGGGACGCCAACCAGCAGCCCGGCTACGAGCAGTGCGCCGCCGACTTCACCGCGGCGAACCCTGACATCACGATCGCGTTCCAGCAGTACGCCTGGGACGACTACTGGACCAAGCTGACCGCTTCGTTCGTCGGCGGCTCAGCCCCGGACGTCTTCACCGACCACCTCGCCAAGTACGCCGACTTCGCGGCCCAGAAGCAGATCGTGCCCCTGGACGACCTCATCGCACAGGACGACTTCGACACGACCGTCTTCGCCGAGGGCCTCGTCGACCCGTGGAAGTTCATCGATGGCAAGACCTTCGGCATCCCCAAGGACTGGGACACCACCGCGTTCTTCTACAACGCAGACATGATCAAGGACGCTGGCTACAGCGACGAGGACCTCGCCGGCCTGGACTGGAACCCGGACGACGGCGGCACGTTCGAGAAGCTCGTCGCACACCTGACGGTGGACAAGAACGGCGTACGCGGCGACGAGCCGGGCTTCGACAAGGGTGCGGTCGCCGTCTACGGCATCGGCATCAACCCCTCGTACGACGTGACCGGCCAGATGCAGTGGGCCAACTTCACCGGTTCGCTCCCCTTCGATTCCCTCGACAAGAACCCGTGGGGTACGCACTACAACCTCGACGACCCCGAGTTCCAGAAGACGATCGCGTGGTTCTACGGCCTCTCCGACAAGGGCTACATGCCCAAGAGCGGTGAGTTCACCGACGAGACGCCGGCCCAGATCGGATCCGGAAAGGTCGCGATCGGCACCAACGGCGACTGGGCCAGCAGCCAGTTCTTCGGGCTCGACGGTGTCAACGTCGGGGTCTTCGCCGCACCGGTCGGCCCCAGCGGCGAACGAGCATCCATCTTCAACGGGCTCGCAGACTCGATCAGCGCGAGCTCGAAGCACCAGGCGGAGGCCTGGAAGTGGGTCCAGTACCTCGGGTCGACGGCCTGCCAGGACGTCGTCGCCGGCGAGGGCACCGTCTTCCCCGCGATCCCGTCGTCAACGGAGAAGGCTCTGCAGACCTTCGCCGACAAGGGCTGGCCCGTCCAGGCGTTCTACAGCTACGTCGAGAGCGGCCACACCTTCCTGCCGCCCATCACTGAGCACTCCGGTGAGATCGGGGACCTCGTCACACCCGCCTTGCAGGGGATCCACCTCGGACAGCAGCCGGCATCGTCCCTCACCGGCGTGAACGACCAGGTCAACGAGATCCTCGGCGGCTGACCGAGGGACGGACGCCCCGTGGGTGTGCGCAGGCCCGGACCCCCAAGGGTTCGGGCCTGCGCCGTGATGCAGGCTGACTCGTCTCCCGTCAGGAGCGCGTCGGAGGAACCGGTCCGGTGCTGGCGCGCACGACGAGCGAGGTCGGCAGCGTGACGGCGGCCGGCTCCCCGCCCTCGACGAGCTCGACCAGCAGGCGCACCATCTCGCCGGCGATCCGGTCGAGCGGCTGCCGCATGGTGGTCAGCGGTGGGTCGAGCGTCGCGGCGAGCCCGGAGTCGTCGAAGCCGCCGACAGCGACGTCCTGCGGGACACGTCTGCCGGCCTCGCGGAGCACCTGCAGGGCGCCCGCAGCCATCAGGTCGGAGCCCACGAAGACCGCGTCGAGGTCGGGTCGGCGCTCGAGGAGCGTCCGCATCGCCGCCGCTCCACCGTCGCGCGTGTAGTCGCCGTGGGCCACGAGCGACTCGTCGTAGAGGGACCCCAGCTCGGCGCGGTAGCCCTCGAGCCGGAGGCGGCCCCCGGGGGTGTCCAACGGTCCGGTGATCGTCGCGATCCGGGTGCGGCCGACGCCGAGAAGGTGCCGGGTCATCTGGCGGCCGCCGCCGAGGTCGTCGGCGGCGACGTAGCCGATGCTGCCCTCGAAGCCGAGCGGGATGCCGCAGGCGATCATCGGGATGCCCTGCCGCACCAGCGCGTCGAGCAGCGGGTTGCCGCTGTGCGAGGAGATCGCGAGGACGCCGTCGACGTGACCGGCGCCGACGTAGGACGAGACCTGCTTCTGCTCCTCGGGGGTGCCGGCGACCATGAGCAGGAGCGGCATGTGGCGGGCGGCCAGCGCCTCGGCGGCACCCCTCAGGAGGATGGAGAAGTTGGGGTCCTCGAAGAGCAGGTGCTGCGGTTCGGTGAGCAGGAACGCGACCGAGTTGGACCGCCCCGTGACCAGGCTGCGTGCGTGCTGGTTGGCGGAGTAGCCGGTGGTCCGGATCGCCTCCTGGACGGCCGCGAGCGAGTCCGGGGACACCCAGTGGCCACCGTTGATGACCCGCGAGACCGTCCCCCGCGACACGCCGGCCGCAGCCGCGACGTCACGGATCGTCGGGCGTCTGCGCGGCTCGGTCGTCGGTCCCATCGCACGAGACTCTAGGGGAGCGGGACCACAACTCACGCCTCGACGGTGGCTCAGTCCTCCCGGACGACGACGACCCCCAGGGCTGGGACGTCCGCCCCCGCCTCGTGACGCCGGTCGGCCACGAGGTCGTGCCCGGAGACGTGCAGCGGGAGGTCCGTGCCGGTGTGGTTGACCGCGAACAGCCAGCTACCGGTCGCGCTGGTGCGGCGGACGACCTCCAGGCCACCTGGCGACGGGACGAGGGACGACACGCCCGCCGCTGCGAGCACGCGTCCGAGCAGGCCGGCGAGGGACGGGCGGTCGAGGCGGGTCGACAGGTACCACGCGGCACCGCCCGACCGCGTGCTGCGGCGCGTGACCGCAGGACCGCCCGCCGACGGTCCGTCGACGTAGGTCGCTACGGCCTCGGCGCCCGCCAGCGTCATCCGCTCGGTCCAGACCTCCCCCGTGCTCCCGTCGCTCAGCGTCGTGGTCCCCTCGGCGGGCAGCGGCGCGAACTCCTCGACGCGCACCCCGAGCAGGTCCCGGAACGCGCCGGGGTACCCACCCAGGATGACCCGGTCGCAGGAGTCGACGATGCCCGAGAAGTAGGAGACGAGCACCTGACCGCCGCGAGCGACGACCTCGGTCAGCCGGTCCGAGAGGTCCTCCGGTGCGAGATAGAGCGTGGGCACGAGCACCACGTCGTAGCCGTCGAGCGCAGACCCGGCCGGCAGCACGTCGACCGGGACACCCGCGTCGAGCAGGGCCCCGTGCATGCGCTGGGCGAGGTCGAGGTAGCGCAGGTCGACCGTCGGGTGAGCGTCGAGCTCCGCGGCCCACCATGCCTGGGTGTCCCACAGGAGCGCCACGCGAGCCTGCTCGACCGTGCTCCCCCGCACCTCGGCCAGGCGGCCCAGGGTCGCGCCGAGGTCGACGACGTCCCGGAACAGCTGGGAGTCACGTCCGGCGTGCGGGACCAGCCCGGAGTGGTACTTCTCCGCACCGGCGCGCGACTGCCGCCACTGGAAGAAGAGCACCCCGTCCGAGCCGCGGGCAACGTGCTGGAGCGCGTTGCGCATCATCTGGCCCGGCTCCTTGGCGATGTTGCGCGGCTGCCAGTTGACCGCGCTCGTGGAGTGCTCCATGAGGATCCAGGGGTGCCCCCCGGCCAGACCGCGCGTCCGGTCCGCGCTGAAGGCGAGCTCGGCCCAGCCGCGCGGGTCCTCGCCCCACAGGTAGTGGTCGTTCGAGACGATGTCGAGCAGCGGCGTGGTCTGCGTGTAGTCGATCTGGTGGAAGTCGCCCATGACCATGTAGTTGGTGGTCACCGGGAGGTGCGGCGTCACCTCGCGCAGCACGGCCGCCTCGGCCTCGAGATGCGCGACGAACGCGTCGGAGGAGAACCGCTCGAACGCGAGCCGCTGCCCCGGGTTCGGGATCGTGGTGGAGCGTCGGGGCGGCAGGATCTGCTCGAAGGACGAGTAGCGCTGACCCCAGAACGCGGTCCCCCACGCCAGGTTGAGCGCATCGATGTCCGCGTACTCCTTGCCCAGCCAGTCGCGGAACGCGGCGGCGGACACGTCGCAGTAGCAGCGCCCGTTGTGGCAGGCGAACTCGTTGGAGACGTGCCACATCTTGACCGCGGGATGGTCGCCGTACCGCTCGGCGACCACCCGGGCGATCCGCGTGGCGTGGTGCCGGATGACCGGCGAGCTCACGCACCACGACTCGCGGCTGCCGTGCGTGAACCGCAGGCCGTCGGCGTCCACCGGCAGCATCTCCGGGTGCTTGAGGTGCAGCCAGACGGGCGGCGCCGCGCTGGGCGTCGCCAGGTCCACCCCGATGCCGGCCTCGTGCAGCAGGTCCAGGACCCGGTCCAGCCAGCCGAACTCGAACCGTCCCTCCTCGGGCTCCAGCTCACCCCACGAGAAGATCCCGACGCTCACCAGCGTCACGCCCGCCTCACGCATGAGCGCGACGTCCTCGGCCCAGACCTCCTCGGGCCACTGCTCGGGGTTGTAGTCCGCGCCGAACGCGATGCCCTCGGTGGGCCACGGACCGGTCCAGCGCGCGCTCACCGGGTCACCGCCACGAAGACGTCCCACGCACCGAGCGTGACGGTGTCGCCCGCGGTGAACCGGGTCGGGGTCGGCGTGGACCCGTGCGGCGCCGCGATGACGTCGAGGTCGGTCGGAACGGTTACCACGGTGGCCTCCCAGGACCAGTTGTGCACGACGTGCACGCGCGTGCCGTCGCTTCGGGTCGAGCTGTGGACGGTGACGCTCGGTGGTAGGTCGGACCAGCCGGCGACCGGGGTCGGGACCAACCAGTGCGCGAGGCTGCGGGCGAGGGTCAGGTCAGGCACGGTGCCGACGACCGTCACCCGGCCGTCGCCGTACGTCCGCGTGGTGACGGCTGCCCAGGTTCCGAGGTGCGGGTGGTCGTAGGTGGCCAGCACGTCGGCGCCGTCCGCGACGAGGCACTCGGCCCAGGCCGTGGCCGTCACGCCCTCGTCGAGCGGGAAGTCGGCGGACCCGCGGACCGGCACCGGCTCGTCGAGGTTGCAGAACTCGTCGTACCAGGCGCCGGCAGGCTCGGACAGGCGCGCCGGCTGCGTCTCCGCCCGGGCGCGTGCCTCGTCGTCCGCGTACCCCGTGCGGGGCCCGACGACCAGGTGCCCGCCCACCTCGGCGTAGCGGCGGAGCCAGTCGAGGTCATGGTCGGAGGCCGGGTAGTAGCCCGCGGCCACGAGGATCGGGTGCGTGCGGGCGGCCGCCGCCGGCTCGTCGTCGAAGAGGTACCGCGGGCGCACCACCCGCACCTGGAGCCCGGCGTCGAACGCGCCCCGGTAGAAGGCGGCGACGATCCGCGGGTAGCTCTGGGGGTCCCCGGTGCCGTCGGCGAGCTGCAGCGGTGGCTGGGCGGCGAGCGCGAACCGCGCCTTCGTCGAGGACAGGATCGCGATGTCGGCGTCGGGCGTCGCACCGGCGATCGCACCGCCCGCCCGCGTGAGCTCAGCACCGAGCCGGGCGATCTCGTCGTAGGCGCGGCCGGGTCGCCCGCTGTGCGGCAGGACCCCGCCCCAGTACGTCTCGGCGCCGTAGTGCAGCGTGTGCCAGTGCCAGTACTCGACCATCCGAGCACCACGGGCCACCAGAGCCCAGGCCGCCTGGCGCCACTGCCCCGGGTAGGCCGGGTAGTTCGTGCTCGGGAAGCCGATCGACTGCGCGTCGGTCTCGGTCACCAGGAACGGCTCGCCCCGGCTGGAGAACATCGCGTCGCCCGACTGGAACAGCGTCCACGTGCCGGTGGTCGTCCAGGACTGCGGCACGACGGCCGTGCTGGGGTGGGCGAGCCCGTCCTGCATGCGGTAGTAGGGGTTCCCGCTCGTGACGTCCAGGACGGCGGCGAGATCGGCGTCGTCGAGGGCCGGGCGCTCGTAGGAGATGCAGGTGGTGACGAACTGGTCCGACCGGGCGAGCTCACGGACGGCCCGGGCCTGCCAGTCGATCATCTCCGTGGTCAACATGGCCTGGAACTCGCGCCAGGCGAGGTCGTACTGCGGCTGGGCGTTGCCGTCCGGGGTCCACAGGTCCGCCCAGGTCGACAGCCGGTGCGACCAGTAGACCAGGCCCCACTCCCGGTTGAGCGTCTCGACGTCCCCGTACGTGTGCCGGAGGTGGTCGACGAACCGCTGGAACACCCCGTGGTTGTGCAGGAGGTGCAGCCCGGGCTCGTTGTCCACCTGGAAGCCGATCACGGCTGGGTGGTCTCGGTAGCGCTCGACGATCCTGCGCAGGATCCGGTCGGCGTAGAACCGGAAGACGGGGTGCGTGAAGTCCGCCTCCTGCCGGGCGCCCCACCCCATCGGGCTTCCGGTGCGGTCCTCACCGGCGACCTCGGGGTAGCGCCGGACCAGCCACAGGGGCAGCGCGTAGGTGGGCGCGCCGATCACCACGTCGATCCCTCGGGCCAGGGCGCCGTCGAGGACGGGCTCGAGCCAGTCGAGCGCGAACCTGCCCTCGTCAGGCTCCCAGGTGGACCAGACCGACTCCCCCACCCGGATCACCGAGAACGATGCGGCCTGCATGAGGTCGAGGTCGCGCTCCAGCGTCTCGGGCTTCGGGTCCTGTCCTGGACCCGCGTACTCGTAGTAGTACGCGGCGCCGAATCGCACTCGGTCGTGCTGCACAGCCATGGTCGTCTCTCCGTGGTGGTGGAAGCTGCATCGGCGGGGCCGAGCCCGGTCCCGCCCGCCTCCGGGTAGTGAGCGGGCCACCGACGCGGCGGAGGTGAACCGGCTGCCGACGGGAGTGCAGACACTCCCGTCGGCGACGCCTTCGGTCCGCCTCTGTCCGGGTCGCGCGCCTAGAGGAGCCCCCGGAAGGCGAACCGGAACGTCAGCTCGCTCTGCGTGGGCAGTCGGTACTCGGCATGGGTCTGCGCACCCCAGGAGTCGTCGCCGCCGACGCCCCGCCGTTGGAGCGCTGGACGCAGGACCGTCTGGTAGATCGGCGGCAGCTCCGTGTGGTGGGCGGCGTTCTCGATCTCGAACGGCGTCCACGGCAGGGCCGACAGCTCCATGCCCTGGTCCGACTCCAACCGGAGGCCGGCACCGCGCTCGTCGGTCACGGTCGCCCAGCGCACGCCGGTCCGGCTGCCCGCCTCCTGCGGACGCAGGTAGGGCGTGAGCGCGGTCCGGACGTCGGCCTCCCACACCCCCAGCCGTGCGCCTGCTCGACGGTCGACGTAGGACTCCTCGGGCCCGTCCCCGTACCAGCGCAGCGTGCGGAACGCGGGGTCGGTCACCAGGAGGAGACCGAGCTCCGGCATGTCGGACAGGCCGGCGCCCGGCCGCACGGCGAGCGTCACCTCGACGCGACCGTCACCGTCCACGAGGTACGTGAGCTCGCACTGACTTGCGGGTGCGGTCGGCAGCTCGTAGCGGAAGCGGATGCGCACCCCGTCGTCGGCCTGCTCGACCGCGGGCTCGTCGACCCCCCGGACGGCCGTCGCGTACCGGCTGGCGAGGAGCCACGCACCGTCCTGCAGGGGCGCGCCCCACCCGTGCTCGTTGGACGTGGGCGCGTGCCAGAAGCACGGCTGCGGCACCGAGCGCAGCAGCTCACGGCCGCCGTCCGGCGTCAGGCCGTACCGGTACGAGACCAGTCCTCCGTGGAGCCGCGAGAACAGGGCGGTGAAGTGCCGCCCCCGCACGCCCACGTTGTGGATGCCCTGGACGACCTCCGGCGCGGCGGCCCGGCGGGCCGGTGCGGAACCGGCGACGACCACCACCGACTGCTCGTGGGCGACCTCGTGCCCGGCCGCCGCCCAGCGGGTGGTGCGGCGCAGCCGGAAGGACACGTCGACGGTGTACTCCCCCGGCACGGTCGGCACCGTGACAGGCAGCGCGTAGACCTGCGAGGCCCCGGGGTCGACGGCGGTCTCGAGCACCTCCTCCTGGAGCACCCGTCCCTCGCGGGCAAGGGTGACCACGCACTCGTGCGCCGACGAGGGGGTGACCAGGTGACGGTTCTCGACGGTGACCTTCTCACCGTCCACCACGAGCCGGTACCCCTGGTAGAGGTAGCGCACCTCCTGGGCGAGCGGCTTGAGGGTGCGGTCCGCGAAGACGATGCCGTTGCCGCTGAAGTCCGAGTCGTGCGGCGCGTCACCGAAGTCGCCGCCGTACCCGAAGTACTCGCGCCCACCGCGGTCGGTGAGCAGAAGCGCCTGGTCCGCGAAGTCCCAGATGAAGCCGCCCTGGAACAGCGGCTCACGGTAGGCGAGGTCGACATACTTGTGGACCGCCCCGAACGAGTTGCCCATGGCGTGCGCGTACTCGCACAGCAGGTAGGGCTTGTCGCGGTGGGACGCGAGGTACTCCTCGATCTCGGTGACCGGTGCGTACATGCGCGAGGTGACGTCGCTGGTCTGCGGGTGCCGCGGGTCCCAGTGGACGCCCTCGTAGTGCACCGGCCGGGAGTCCGCGCTGCGGAAGTAGTCGGCGACCTCGAGGATGTCCGTCCCGCCGAACGACTCGTTGCCGCACGACCACATGACGACGCTCGGATGGTTCTTGTCCCGCTCCAGCATGCTTGCGGCGCGGTCGAGCACGGTGGGGAGCCACTCGGGGCGGTTCCCCGGCAGGGCCTCCTCGATGCCCACCCCGGCGTACCGGAGCCGGTCCCACATGGCGTGCGACTCGAGGTTCATCTCGTCGATGACGTACAGCCCGTACTCGTCGCAGAGGTCGTAGAAGTAGGAGTTGTTGGGGTAGTGGCTCGTCCGCACGGCGTTGATGTTGAGCTGCTTCATGAGCCGGACGTCGGCCTCGGTCTGCTCGCGGGTCATCGCGCGACCTTGGAGGCCGAAGTCGTGCCGGTTGACCCCGTTGAAGACCACGCGGGACCCGTTGACCTTCAGCAGGCCGTCCTCGATCCCGAACCGGCGCACGCCCACCCGCACCGGGACGTGCTCGGTCAGGCGGCCCGACGCGTCGTACACGTCGAGCGTGAGGTCGTACCGGTGAGGATCCTCCGCGCTCCACAGCCGCGGACGCTCGATGCGGACCACGAGCTCGTCGTCGCCCTCGAGCTGTCCGGCGCCGGCGATCCTCGCGTCCACGCGGCCTTCGCCGGCGAGTACCACCCGGACGCGCACCGTCGCCTCGGAGTGGTCGTCGGTGACGTCGGTCAGCACCCGGACGTCCTCGACGTGCACGACGGGCCGGCGGTACAGGACGACGTCACGGAAGAGGCCGGAGAACCTGAAGAAGTCCTGGTCCTCGATCCACGACCCGGCGCTCCACCGCACCACCTGCGCCACGAGGAGGTTCTCACCCTCGACGAGGGCGTCGGTGAGGTCGAACTCCGACGGCGTGAACGAGTCCGTCCCGTAGCCCACATAGGCGCCGTTCAGCCACACGGCGACAGCGCTCTCCGCGCCGTGGAAGCTCACGCTGAGCCGCTCGCCCGGCTGGAGCGGGTGATCGAGGGTGAACGTCCTGCGGTACGTCGCCACGGGGTTGTACCGCTGCGGAACCTGCCCCGGCGAGACCTGCTCGTACCCGTCCCACGGGTACTGCACGTTGGTGTACTGCGGGCGGTCGTAGCCGAGCAGCTGCACGTGCGCCGGCACAGGCACGTCGTCCCAGCCGGAGTCGTCGACGTCCACCCGCTCGAAGCCGGGGACGACGAGCGCAGGGCTCTTCGCGTAGTGCAGCTTCCACAGCCCGTTGAGCGACTGCTCGAAGCTGCTCTCCCCGGTCGCCGCCTCCTGCGGCGAGACGAACCACCGGTGGTCGGAGTGCGCGTCGAGCCGGTTCTCCTTGACGAACTCGGGGTCCGCGATCCGGTCGATGTCGAATGTCACTTGATGGCCCCCGTGACGCCCTCGGCAAAGCTCCGCTGCAGCAGGAGGAACACGACCATCGTCGGCACCGACACGATGAGCACGGCGAGCATGAGGCTGCCGTAGTCGGTGACGTACCCGGCGCGCATGTTCGAGAGCAGCATCGGCAAGGTCTGGTACTTGTTGTCGACGAGGATCACCTTCGGCCACAGGAAGTTGTTCCACGAGAACAGGAAGGTGATGACGCCCGCGGCAGCGAGGGTGGGCTTCATCGTCGGCAGGTAGATGCGCGTGAAGATGCTCACCTCGCCGAGCCCGTCGAGGCGCGCGGCCTCGATGATCTCGTGCGGGAACGTCCGCGAGGCCTGCCGGAACAGCAGGATCAGGAACGGCGTCGCGATCAGCGGCAGGACGACCGCGGTCGTCGAGTTCACCAGTCCCACCTGCGCGAAGAGCCGGAACAGCGGGATCATCGTCGCCGCGAACGGGATCATGATCGCCAGGAGCAGGATGCCCATGACGACGTCCTTCGCCCGTGAGTGGTAGATCTCGAACGCGTACCCGGCGAGCGAGCACAGGACAAGGGCCAGCACGGTCGTCACGACGGCGTTCAGCGACGAGTGGTAGGCCGCCGAGCCGAGGGGCTGCGCGTCGACGAGCGCCTTGAAGTTGTCGACGAGGTGACCCCCGGGCAACAGCTTGGACGCGATGACGTCGTTGCTCGTGTTCGTCGCCGAGACAGCCATGAAATAGAGCGGGAAGACCGAGAAGATGACGGCGACCGTCAGGAACGCATAAGCGGGGATCCGGCGAAGTGTTGTCTTAGTCACGCTTGTCGCCCACCTTCATTTGAATGGCGGCCAGAATGGCCACGATGATGAGGATCGCGTAGGAGATGGCTGCCGCGTATCCGAAGTTGGGGCTGTTGCGGAACGACACGTTGTACAGGTAGTGCGACACCGACATCGTCGTGTTGCCCGGGCCACCGGCGGTGAGGTTGAACGACTCGTCGAACATCTGCAGCGTTCCGTTGGTGGACAAGATCGCGCAGAGCAGGATGATCGGCTTGAGCTGCGGCATGGTCACGTACCAGAAGGTCTTGAACCCTCCTGCGCCATCGACGCGAGCCGCCTCCAGGGTCGAGCGGTCGATGTTCTGCAGGGCGGCCAGGAAGAAGATCATGTTGTAGCCGGTCCACCGCCACAGCAGGCCGAGGATGATCACCATCCGAGCGGTGCCGGTCTGGCCGAGCCAGTTGACGGGATCGTCGAGTATCCCGAACTGCATGAGCAGGTCGTTGGCGAGCCCGTCCGTAGCGAAGATCTGCCGGAACACCAGCGAGTACGACACGAGGCCCACGGCGCACGGCAGGAAGATCGCTGTCCGCCAGAAACCCTTGAACCGCAGCCAGGGCGCATTGAGCAGGTTCGCGAGCACCATCGCGATCCCGAGCATGATCGGTACCTGGATGATCAGGTACAGGAACGTCGTGCCCAGCGTGAGCCGGAAGTTCTCGTCCTGGAACAGCCGCTGGTAGTTCAACCACAGCGGCTCCGCCCAGTGGAGCCTGGTCCCTCGGCCGGTCTTCAGCGACAGGAAGAGCGCCTGGATCATCGGCCAGAAGTTGACCAGCACGATGATGGCTGCGGCGGGAACGATGAACGCCCACCCGGTCAGGCTGCGACGGCGCGCGATCGCTGACAGGGGTGGTGCGGGCGGTCTGGACTGATGGCCGCGGGACTTCTTCGTCCCCTGACCGAGCGCGTCCGGTGCGCGGTCCTCGGTCGGTGCGGTGGGAGCGGACACAAGCTCACCTCTTCTTCGCAGGTGACGGACAGGTCAGGAAGCGGGCGGCGGAGCCAAGGGCTGGCATCCGCCGCCCGCCCTGGAATCACCCCATGGCGAACTCGACGGTGCTCTGCGCCTCCGCGAGCGCGGAGGCCGGGTCGGCGCCGTTCATGATGTTGGTGACGGCGACGCTCACCGCGTCGCGGCCCTCGTAGTAGTAGGCGCCCGTGTTGTTGCTCGGGACCTTCGCGGCGTACTTCAGGACGTCGGCGTAGATCGGCTGCCCGCCGAAGAACGCCTGCGGCTCGTTGTAGACGTCCGACTCACCGGCCGGGAGCCAGTTGGCGAGCGCACCGGACTTCGGGAGGATCGTGTCGTAGAAGTCGGTCGAGCCTGCGAACGTCGCGTCCAGGAAGTCGCTGGCGAGCTCGGTGTTGCCGTCCGCGCTGATCGCCCAGGACGAGCCGCCGTTCGCCGTGTAGTTGGTCGCACCGTCGACGCCGTCGAGCTTCGGGACGTTGGTGACGGCCCACTTGCCGGACTGGTCCGCGGCAGACTGGATGGAGCCGGAGATCCACACGCCCTGGACCACACCGGCCGTGGCCGAGTTCACGATCGAGTTGATGTACTCGTCCCACGAGTTGACCTCGACGAAGACGCCTGCCTTGACGAGCTGCCCGTACATGTCGATGGCGGACATGAGCGCCTTGTTGTCCGTGATCGTGGGCTTGCCCTCGTCGTCGAACAGGCTCGCGCCTGCGCTCTGGAGCATCATCATGATCATGTCGGACGAGCCGGCCTGGCCGGTCAGCAGCGGCTTGCCGGTCTTGGCCAGCACGTCCTTGCCGAGCGTGAGGAACTGGTCCCACGTGATGTCGGTGAAGTCGTCGACCGTGTAGCCGGCCTGCTCGAGGACGTCCGTCCGGTACGCGCCGATCGCGGTCCCGTTGTCGAACGGCACGCCGTAGTTCGTGTCGTCGACCGTGGAGTACGCCACGACGGACTCGGGGAACTCGCTGTAGTCCACCGTGGAGTCGTTGAAGTCGGCGAAGATGTCCGGGTAGTTGATGACGTTCTTCTGGAACGCGTTGTTCTGCATGAGGAAGATGTCGGGGAGCTGGTCGGTCTCGCCCGACTGGGCCAGCGTGGTCAGCTTGGTCTGCAGGTCGTCCCACGGCGTCTCGACGATGTCGAGCTTGAAGTCCGGGTGGTCGGCTTGGTAGACCTTCTCGGCCTCCTGGAGGGCGTAGATGTTGAACGCCGGGTCCCAGGCCCACACCGTCAGTGTGTTGTCGCCGGTGCCACCGCTCCCGCCGGCCGTCTCGTCCGAGCCGGAGCCGGAGTCTCCGCCGCCGCACGCGGCGAGGGCGAGGGTGAGCGTCAAGGCGGCGCCCAGCGCGCCGAGCGAGCGTGTCTTCTTCATCGGGTGATCCCTTCCTGCTGTTGGTCGTCCTTGACCGGTGCCGGCTCTCGCCGCGTCGCCGGTCCCAGCTCGACCGGCGCGACATCGCGGAGGTCGATCGGGGTAGGTCGACAGTGCTGTTGTGAGGTCGTGCGTCGTGCTGTGGTGAGTTAGCAGTGCCAAGCCACAGGGGTCTGGTCCACACCGACCACGAGCGAAACGGGAGTCGCTCGACCTTCTCTGGCGTTTGGTGACGTCACCATAGCAGCGCCCGGCCGCTGGTTTGGCGACGCTTTGGTAACGGAAAGCACACAGTTTTCCGGCCATGTCGGCGTCGTGGTGACGTCACCATCGCTCCGTAGCACTACGATCACGCCATGACAACCGCGCCTGCGCCCGGCCGCCGCCGGTCGGGTCCTTCGATCGGCGACGTCGCCCGCCTCGCCGGCGTCTCACCGCAGACGGTGTCGCGCGTCTCGACCGGCGCCGACTCGGTGAAACCGAGTACTCGCGCACGCGTGGTGCAGGCGATGGACCAGCTCGGGTACTCGCCCAACCGGGCGGCGCAGGCACTGCGGAACGGCACGTTCGGCGCCATCGGGGTCCTCTCGACCGGCTTCCAGCGCACCGGCGAGGCCCTCACCGCGGAGGCCCTGGTCGAGGCCGCCGCGCTCGAGGACTACTCCGTCACGCTGCTGCACGTGCGCAACGCCGGCCCGGAGAGCTGGGAGAACGCCGCACATCGCATCTCCCACCAGGCCATCGACGGGCTCGTCATCATGCGGGCGGAGCAGGCGTCGCCGGCGACGCTCGTGCTCCCCGCCGGCATGCCGGTCGCGGTGTCCTTCTCCAAGTTCGCGGGTCACTACCCCACCGTCTCCGCCGACCAGATCCAGGGCAGCGAGAACGCGGTGCGCCATCTGCTCGAGCTCGGGCACCGCACCGTGCACCACCTCGCCGGTCCGCGGGACTCGGAGCACGCCCTGGTGCGCAGCGGCACCTGGCGCCGCTGTCTCCTGGAGGCCGGGATCCGCCCACCCGAGCCGGTGTACGGAGACTGGAGCGCGCACGACGGCTACGAGGCGGGACAGCGGCTCGCGGCCGACCCCGAGGTCACCGCAGTGTTCTGCGCCAACGACGAGATGGCGCTCGGCCTCATCCGGGCGCTGAACGAGCACGGCCGCCGCGTGCCTGACGACGTGTCCGTCGTGGGCTTCGACGACATCGCCGTCGCCGGCTGGACCACACCGCCGCTCACGACCGTCCGGCAGGACTTCCACGCGATCGGCCGCGAGCTCATCACCCTCGTCGTCGGCCAGCTCCGGTCGCGGACCGTCGCACCGCCGGCGCTGACGGTCGTGCCCACGGAGCTCGTCGTCCGCGCGAGCACCGCACCACCCCCGCGCTGAGCCTCCACCGCCGACCTCGGGCACGGCCGCCTCACCACAGCAGCAGCGCCGCCGCCGCCGAGGACGAGGCTCAGCCCCGGCGGACGGCGATCCGGACTGCTGCCGCCATGCCGCCGTCGCCGTACGCGACCTCCCCGAGCGGCAGCGACCGGTCCGCGGCCACGAGGTCCTCCCACCGTCGGGCGGCGTCCATGGCGCGGGCCTCGAGCGCCAGCAGCACCTCGCGCAGGTGCCGCTCGAAGACGGCGCGATGCTTGTCGACGAGCCGGCCGTACAGCTCGAGCCGGGAGTCCATGGAGCGCACGTTCGCGGAGGCGGGCGCCGTCCGGTACTCGATGAGCGGCTCCGGCACCACCGAGACGTGCCCACCATCGCCGACGAGGGACAGGAAGAAGTCCCAGTCCTCGAAGCCGCTGCGCATCTCCTCGTCGTAGCCGCCGCACGCACGCCAGGCGTCGCGACGGACGACGGCGGTCGCAGGGCAGGCGTTCCGGTGCAGGAAGTCGACCGCCGCGCCGCCTCCGGGCCGCACGACCGCGTCGATCACTCCGTGCGCGTGCAGCCATGACGAGGCGGCGCGTGCGACGGGGTCGCGCTCCAGGACCGCGAGCGTCCGCTCGAGGAACGTCGGCGCGAGGCGGTCGTCGCCGTCCAGCACGGCCACGAGGTCGGTCCCGGCGGCGCCGATCCCCGCATTGCGGGCGGCGGCGACCCCGCGGTTGGACTGCCGCAGCACCCTGACACGAGCGTCGCCCTGGAGCCGCTCGATGACGTCGACCGACGCCTCGTCGGTCGAGCCGTCGTCGACCACGATGACGGCATCCGGCACGCGCGTCTGTCGTAGGACTGACTCGACCGCTTCGGAGACCAGCCCGCCCTGGTCGAACGCGGTGACGATCACGCTCACGCTCAGCACGCCTCATGCTGGCACGCGCGGAGCGACGGCGGGCCTCGACGTGCTCCGGGACCTGCGACCTCGGTGCACGGGCGCGCGGGTGACTCGTTCGTCGTCGTCGACAGACCGTGCCGGGGTGGCCTGGATCGTCAGGCCACCCCGGCGTTCGACCCGAGAGGTCAGCGCACGGTCAGCCGTAGCGGCGCCGCCGCGCCGCTGCCGACCCTGCTGTCGTCGCTGACGTAGACGACGTGCACGGTGTAGGTGCCCTTCGGCAGCTTGCCGAGCGTCACCGTCACGCTCCCGTCGTCACTCGCCCGCAGGGCCACCGACGTCGACCTCGACCCGTAGGTGACCGTGACCCTGCCCGTCGGCGACGTGAAGTCCGCCGCCTGCACCGTGACGGCGACCTTCGCCGCCTGCGACGGGGTGACGCTGGCGCTCACGAGCTGCGCCTTCACGACCGGGGGCGTCCGGATCACCGCCACCACACCCGCCGTGGCTGCCGACCCGGCGACGACCGCGTCCCCGGAGTACGCCACCTTGACGGGGTAGAGGCCGGTCGCCAGGCGGGGCAGCTCGACCGCGACCCGACCGTCGTCCGCCTGCGCCAGCGCGACCTCCGTGGTCGCCGTTCCGTAGGTGACCGTGACCGTCCCCGTCGGGACCGTTCCGGTCGGCACCGAGCTGACCCGGACGTCGACGACGGCACGGGTGCTCGTCGTGACGATGGCCCTGCGCACGTGCGCCGTGACGTTCGACGCGAGCTTGACCACCGTGAGCGTGCCGGCGGAGGCGGCTCCAGGCGCGACGGCCGCGTCACCGGCGTAATCGACCGAGATGGCGTAGGCGCCTGCGGCCAGGACGGGCAGCGGCACGGTGACCTGGCCCGCGTCGGCGGCGGTCAGGGTCGCGACGACGGACTGCGGGCCGTAGTGCACGGTGACCTGGCCGGTGGGTGCGGCCGATGCACCCGCGCCCACCGTCACGTGGACCGCCGCTGCCGTCACGGTGCTCACGGTGGTGGCCGACAGCGTGGCGGTGACGGTCGGGGCCGCGGAAGCGCTGACCTCGAGGCCGGCGATGGCAGCGTTCACCAGCGCGGTCGCCGCTGCGACGTCCTCCGCGGTGACGAAGCCACCGGCGAGCACGACGTGCCCGACCTCCACCGCATGGTCGAGCGCCGCGAGCGAGGAGTCCGTGTACCAGGCCCGGCTGACCGCACCGGCAGCCGCGAGCGCGGCGTCCAGCGCGGACGTGTCGGGTGCGACGGCGCCGGTCGTCGGGGTGAGGACGACGTCGTCGAACCAGCCCCAGCCGTTCGCAGGGACGGACCCGCCGACCGCGACGGTGACGACACCGTCGGCTCCGACGACGACGCCGTCGACCGACGGGTTGGCCCAGGCCGCCCACCCGGACTGCGGCATCGGCACGGACCAGGAGCCCACGGACGTCTCGGCGGAGAGCCCGATGCCGCCGACCTCGGGGGCGCCGTGGTTCCACACCGAGAGTGCGTAGGTGCCGGGTGCGATCCCCGTGACCTGCCGGCTCACGGAGAAGGTGCCGTCGGTCTCGCTCCAGAAGTTCACGGCCATGCCGCCGCTGTGCACGTTCGCCGCCTCGTCCTTGACCTTCGCGACGTTCCAGTCGAGCGACCAGCCTTCGCCCCAGTTCTCGAAGCTGCCGTTGGGCACGACGTTGACCGGCAGGACGTTCACGGTCGCGAAGGTGGCGGCACCATCTGCTGTGACGCCGCTGACCGTGTACGTGCCGGGGCCGCGGATCCAGGACACGGAGTCGCTCCAGGTCACGGCGACATCGACGACCGTCAGGTCGTTGTAGGTGACCGCGACCGTGCCCGGGAGGGCGACGGCGTCACCGTCGGTGACCGTCACGCTGGGCGACTCGATCGAGTAGACCGCCCGCGGCGCGACCGCACCGGTCAGCACGTACCGGAACACCTGCAGCGACTCGAGCGGGTTGCCCGTGTCGTCGAACAGGGCCTGGTTGTCCCACTCGGAGCCGCCGTAGCGGGCACCGGCGTCGACGGGGTCGTACTCGCCGACGTAGCTCGTCGCCCAGCCCGAGCCGTCCCGCTCCCACAGCACCTTGTTCGCCTCGAGCGTGCGGGGGGGGCCGACAGGGAGCCACGCGGGCTCCCAGTAGAAGACGCCGATCCCGGCGTCGCCGGGCACGTCGGCGACGGCCTGCATCACGTCCCGCACCTCGTTCGCCTGTCCCTGCACCGAGTACGGGTAGGCCGGGTTGGCGACCGAGCCCTCGCGGATCACGTTGGGCTGCCCGTCGCCGTCCTCGAGGGTCCGCGCCCACGACGTCTCCGCGACCATGACCTTCTTGCCGTAGGTCGTCGCGACGTCGCTCAGCACCGCGGTCAGGTTCTCCAGCGTGCCGTGCCAGAACGGGTAGTACGACGACGCGAAGACGTCGTAGTCCACGTTGCGCGCGTCGAGCTCTGCCGCGTACCCGGCGTACCGGCCCGCCGACTCGGGGTTGGTGAAGTGCAGGGCGACGAGCGCGTCCGGGAGCACGTCGCGCACGGCGGCACTGCCTGCGGAGAAGATCTGCGCCATGTCGTCCCAGCCGGTCACGCCCGCGACGCCGTTGTTCGTCTCGTTGCCGACCTGCACCATCGTCACGTCGACCCCGGCGTCCTCGAACGCCTGAAGGCTCTCCGCCGTGTACGTCTCGACAGCAGCCGCCTTCTCAGCGACCGCGAGGTCGGCCCACGCCTTGGGCGCCTTCTGCTTGCTCGGGTCCGCCCAGAAGTCGGAGTAGTGGAAGTCGACGAGCACGCCCAGGCCCGCAGCGGTCGCGCGTTCGCCGATCTCCACCGCCCGCTCGACGTCGACGTTCCCGGCGCCGTACCCGTGGCCCTGGGCGTCCCAGGGGTCGTTCCACACGCGGACTCGGACGTCGGTGACACCGGACTGCGCCAGCACGTCGAACAGGTCCGCGACCTGGCCGTGGGTGTCCCGGAACGTCACTCCGCTCTCCTCCAGGGACAGCGCCGTGGACACGTCCACACCTCGCTTGAAGCCCTCCGGCAGCCCCTCGACCTTCTGCACGACGATCCCGGCGTCGACCGGCCCCTGGTCGGCGGCGGCTGCGGGGAGCACGGCTCCCGGGACCGCCGCGAGGATGAGCGATCCGGACGCCAGGTAGGCGGCGGCCCTGAGTCGGCGAGGCAGTGAAGACACAGCGTGGTCCCTTCGTGTCGAGCGTCATCGGTCGTACGTCGTCGTCGACCCCGGTCGAGCCGGTGCTGCCACAGTGCTGCGAGATATCAGGTCCGAGCCGTCGTCGGGCCGCTCGAGATCGAGCGGGTGGCAGAGCGTCTGCGCACATGCCATCGCCCTGCCGACGACCAGCCGAGGTCGCGCACGTGCGCGGCCCGCCCGGGTCCGTGACTCTCCGTCTGGTCGGTCCGCGCGGCTGTGCGCGGGTCCGACTGTGAACGTGCACAGGCTAGGCACCGACGCCGACGTAGCAAAAGCGGGCAGATCGGTCCGTTACCGGACTGTGACCATCCGGGTCGGCTCCGGATGCTGCGTCACCTCGGCACAGGCCTGGTGCGCGGACCCCTGTGAGGCAGGTCGACGCGCCTCGACGCGCCGCGGCCGGAGCCCTCAGCGTCCGCGCGAGTCACCGCCTCAGGAGCACGCCAGTCCGGGGTCCTTGCCCTTGTCGATCTGCGGGTCGCACGGGACGACGTGGGACGGCGGGCGCCCGGGCGCCGCGGTGGCCGGGGACGTCGGCGCGGGCGATGCCGGCGCAGGGGCCGCCGGGGCGGGGGGCGCAGGTGCAGGCGGCACCGCAGCCGGAGGCGCGGGAGCAGGAGACGCCGGGGCCGGAGCCGCGGGCGCAGGAGCTGCCGGAGCAGGCGCCGCGGGCGCCCCGGGCGCAGAGGACGCCGGCGCGGGTGTCGCGCCGGTGCCGCCTTGCCCGTCCTGCCGAGCACCGTTCTGGTCCGTCGGTGGCACGACCATCCCCGTCGGGCCGACCGGCAGGGCAGACGGGCCGGGCGCCGAGACCGCACCAGGCGCGACGCGCGCGGACGTTCCGGCTCCGGGATCGGTCGGTGCGCCGTCGTCCGCAGCCTCAGGGTCGCCGGGGAGGACCGGCGCGCCGCCGTCCCGGTCGAGTCCAGGAGTCCCCGCCGCCGGGATCCCACCGGGAGCGGGGGCCGGCGCCTCGCGTCCTGCCGGAGAGCCTGCGAGCGCCGAGCCTGCGGTTGCTGCCGACACCACCAGGGCGAGGCCGAAGGCCCCGACGCCCTTCAGCGCGGCCACCGCAGTCACCCTCTGCACGACGGCGGTGAGATCAGAAGCCAGGGACGGCAGACCCGGCAGGGTGGACAGGACACTCAGCGGCCCCGCGACCCGGTGCAGCCTCCCGAGCCCGATGGCCAGGAAGGCGCGGACGACCTGAGGATCGAACTGATCGCCGGCGCACCGCGCGAGCTCCTGGCGGGCAACGGAGGCAGGGAGAGCCTTCTTGTACGAGCGTGCCGACGTGATCGCGTCGTAGGCGTCGGCGACCGCGACGATCCGGGCGCCCCTGCTGATGGCCTCGCCGGACAGACCAGCGGGATAGCCCCCACCGTCCCACCGCTCGTGGTGCTGACCGATGACGTCCAGCCACGGCCCGAGCCACTGGCGCAGCGGCTCGGCGATCTCCATGCCGGACTCGGGGTGGGCGGTCAGGACGGTCCACTCCTGCGGGGTGGGCAGCGCAGGCTTGCTGAGCACGCTCTTCGGGACATGCAGCTTGCCGACGTCGTGCAGGAGTGCGGCCCAGCTGAGCTTGGCGGCATCCTGCGCGGACAGTCCGAGCTCTTTGCCGATCAGCGCCGAATAGGCCTGGACCCGCTCGGAGTGGCCTCGCGTGCTCTCGTCGTGGTCACCGATGGCGGCAACGAGGGCAAGGATGCGGGCGGCGTGGTCGTCCTGCGGGCGCAGGCCTCGTTTGGTGCCGACACCCGGTCCGTCGGTCAGCGCCTGCGGTGAGTAGAGAGTCATCGCGACGCTGAGTCGCGACGGCGCGCGGTCGGGGAAGTACAACGTCAGCCGGAACAACGTCGTCAGCGGCATGAGCCGGCGTGCCAGCTTCGTCGCCACCACCAGCACCACGGTCGCGCAGACCATCTCGGCGAGCAGCCACACCCACCGGTTGATACCGAGCCGACCGGGCGGGAACCAGTGCACAGCAGCCACACCCAGCCCGACGGACAGCAGCACCGGAACCGTCGCGATCAGCGCACGGAGGGTGGCGGCCAGCCGTGGTCGACCCTTCCACACACCGAGACTCGCGTCTTCGTAGTGTTGGGTGGGACCGGAAGCCATCTCTTCTTCTCGACCTTCCGGTACCACACATTGAGACCCAGCAGGTGTGGTGATCGTCACGTCGCCCGCGCGAGCCGCGCGACGCAACCGCCGGCAGCAGCTACCAGCCCCGTGCCCGCAGACCCCAGCAGAGGGCCCACGCGGCACCGGGAGCGAGCCAGCACAGGCCTCGGCCGGAGTTCAGCGCGTCAGGTGGGGCGGTCATCGGCTCGACAGCGATCGCCTCGACGGTCCCGAGCACCGGGTCGGGGAACACGCCCGTGACGTAGACCTGCACGTAGGCGAACGACCTGTCCGTCCAGAGCTCGACTGCCCGTCCGTCAGACGCCGCGAGCACGTGCCGGTAGGTCTCCCCCACGGCCTCGAGCCCGTGGTAGCAGGCATTCAGCTCCCGCCCGGCAAGGAGCTGACCGCCACGGAGGTCGACGGACTCGTCGACCTGCTCGTCCCGCACCGGGATGAGCGCGGCATCGACGGGCAGGTGTCGGGTGGCGAGGACGGTCAGACGCAGGTCCCGGACCGGAGCCGTGCCGACGCGGACGTAGGGGTGGGTGCCCAGCGCCACCGGTGCCGGCTGTGCCGACCGGTTCTGAATCGTGTGGTCCACCCGCACGCCCGCCTCGTCGGCGGTGTAGGTGGTGGACAGCGACACCTCGAAGGGATACCCGGGCCTCGGCTCGACGACCGTCGACACCGTGACGCACTCCGCACCGGCCGAGTCGACGAGGAACGTGGCGTCGCGGACCACGCCGTGGTTGGCGTTGCCGAGCTCCGGCTCGTTCACCTCGAGCTGGTGCTGGACGCCGTCATGCTCCCAGCGGCCCGACCGTACGCGGTTCGGCCAGGGGAACAGCAGCGAGCCTGAGCAGTCGGGGACCGGCCCGGCCGGGACGTACGTGTGGACCAGCGGCTCACCGTCGACGCTCAGGCTGTGCAGGCCCCCGCCGCGCAGGTCGACGGTGGCGCGGGTCCGGCCGCACGGCGAGGCGACGCGCAGGAGCCGCTCGGACCCGACCTCCCTGGTGAGGCTCACGTCGGTATCCCGGTCTCGCGTTCGGGGAGCCGGGACAGCTCCCGCCGGAGGTCCAGGGCCCGCAACCGGTCCGGCTCGCGGGCAAGGACGTCGTCCAGTCCCGCAACCGCCCCGTCGACGTCGCCCCGCAGGGCGGCGACCTGTGCCTCGAGAAGTATCGCCGTCGCCGTCTGCGCTGCCTGCAGGTCCGCGCGGAAGAGCAGCAGGGTCGGCAGGGAGGTCGCGAAGTAGTCCACGGTCGCGGGCGTCGAGCGGAGCGTCGCCGCATGCTCCGCGAGGCCGTCGACCAGGGCGTCAGCCCGGACGTCGTCGCCGAGGCGGCGCCAGCCCAGCGCCGCGTAGTAGGTCTGCTCGGAGAAGTCGACCGGGGCCATGCTCTGGAAGTCGCCTGTCGAGCTCGCGGCACGCGACCAGGCGACGCGGGCGCCCGAGTCGTCACCCGTCGCTGCGCGCGCGTCACCCAGCATCAGGTTCAGCTGCGCGGTGTTGGCCAAGGGGTGTCGGGCCTCACCCAGGCTCTCGGCGGGCTCGAGTGCCGCGCTGACGTGCTCACGGGCGAGGGGCCCGTCGCCGGCGGCGAGTGCGCGGCGGGCAAGTGCGAGGTGCGCCTCGTCCCACGCCGAGAGCACCTGACCCTCGCCGCCCTCCCAGGGCTGGAACCGGCGCGCGAGGAGAAGCTCGAGCGCGACCTCAGGCCTGCCGGTGGCGGTGTTCAGCTGCGCGAGCTCGACGCTGAGGTCGTCACGAGCATCGACCGCCGAGCGCTGGTCATTGAGCACCGCGAGGCGCTCCTGGGGCCGCACGCCGGACCGCTTGGCCAGCTGGTCACGCTCGTAGACCAGGCGGGGGTCGCCGGGGGCGACCGCGAGCGCCCGCTCGTAGTGCAGGCGCGCGGCGTCCGGGTCGGCCTGGACGTTGAACGCCGCGACCGCGAGGTTGCGCCACACGACCGGATCGCTCGGGTCCAGCTCAGTGGACGTGCACCACGCGGCGATCGCGTCGTGGTGACGACACTGGGAGTACAGCCAGTGACCGAGGATCGCCCATGCGCGGGCGTCGTCGGGGTGACGTGCGACGTGCGCGTGCAGCATGTCCACGTCGTCCAGGCGCGAGGCCAGGCAGTGCACGGCCGGCGCCGTCCGCGCCAGCCCGCGATGCCGTGCCGCGGCTGGGCCGTCACCGGCGGCCTCGAGGATCCGTGCGGCGTGCAGGTGCGCCAGCGGCCGGACCTCGACCTGACCCAGAGCCGGCTCGGCCGCAGCCGCGGCCTCGAGCAGCCGGACGGCATCGCGCCACGCGCCGAGCGCGTCGTACTCCAGGGCGACATCGAGGAGCGTCGGGGCGTCGGCGGCGACCTCGATCCGGGCGAGGTCGCGGGTCCAGACGTCGAGGGGGTCACGCTCGAGCGAGCGCGCCAGCACGGCGTCGGCCTCGCTGTCCCTGCCGGCGCGCCTGAGCAGGGCGGCCAGCACCGCGTGCGCCTGCAGATGGTCGGGATCGGCGCCGGCGGCAGCGCGGGCATGGTCCAGTGCGGTGCGGTCGTTGCCGCGCGAGGCGTCGAGCCGTGCCATCGCCAGGAGCGCCGGGACCCGCCACGCCCGGCTCCACTGCGCCTTGCCCCACGCCTCGTAGGCGTCGTCCGCACGACCGGTGCGCGCGAGCACCTGGCCGAGGCGGAACATGGCCTCACCGTCGCCCGGGTTCGCGTTCAGGCGGGTCTGGCGTGCGAGCGCCGCGCGGAGGTGCTGCTCGGCCTGGGGGTACTGCGCTGCCCGGTAGCGCCGTGCGGCCAGGGCCAGGTTCGAGCGGTGGTCGCCCGCGTCGCGCCTGAGCGCCTCGAGCCAGTACGGCTCGGGTGACCGTGTCGCATGCCGGTACTGGTCGAGGTGCACGCCGATCAGGTACAGCTCGTCGGCCGACAGGACCTCTGCGGGTGCCTTGGGCTCCTGCGCGGGCTCGGGCACCTCCGGGGCACGGTGCGCCACCCGGGGTCGCCACGCGATGACCTCGCCACCGTCGTGCTCGGCCACGAGGGTCAGGTCCTCAGGAGCCCAGGCACCGTCAAGAGTCATGTCATGCACGACCGGACGATCCGGACCCGAGTCCGCCTCGACCTGCCACAGCGTCGCGCCGTCAGGCCCGCTCACCCGCACGACGACTCCGGCGCGCACCCGCGTCATGGCGACCGCGACGCGGACGGCGGTGGTCGATGGGCCCGGCGACACGTCGAGTCGGACGGCCGCCTCGAGGTTGGCCTGGTGGACGGGGCCGGTCTCCTGGATCGGGTACCAGTACTGGCTGAACGTCTTCGTCTCGCCCGGTGCCAGGAAGGTGAAGTCCGGCTGGTTGTCCGTGAAGACACCGGCCATCAGCTCGACGTAGGGACCGTCGGTGTCCGTGAGGTTCGCGTCCCACGCCTTCCCGAACGCACCGTCGCCCCAGGTCCACTGCTTCTTGCCGGGCGCCACCTGGTGGTCGGCCCAGTGCACGAAGCCGGCCCGACGTCCGTGGTCGTAGCCGCCGAAGAAGTCGTCCTGGGTCCCGAGCGCCATGTAGGACGTCGGCACCGGGATGTTGCGGTACCAGTCGATCCGGTCGGCGTCGGGGTGCACAGCGTCCTTGTGAGCCCGGTAGTCGATCCCGTAGTACGGACGGTCGGCCGCAGGGAACGCCGTGACGGCGCGCTTGGCATGGTCGGCCACGGCGTGCACGTCCGTCGGGAAGAACGACTGGTAGTCGTCGTTCACGGCAGCCGCGACGTTCGCCCACCACAGGAACGTCTGCACCTCGTCGGTGCGGTTGAACAGCCGGACGCGCAGCTCGATCACGGACGTGTCCGGACGCAGCCGGATCCCGTGCATGCCCTTCATCCGGGCGAACGGGTCGTGGTCCGAGCACCACACCGTGACGGCTCCGTCGGGCTCGTTCTCGATCGTCGCCTCGACCGGGAGGAACGTCGCGGGGCGGTGGTGCTGTGGCCAGTTGAGCTCGACGCCGCCCGAGAGCCACGGTCCCGCGAGGCCGACGAGTGCCGGCTTGATGACGTTGTTGCGGTAGAAGAAGTCGTACCCGTTGGTGGTGTCCATCCCGACGTGGATGCGGCCGCCGAGCTCCGGCAGGATCATCAGCCGGATCCACGGGTTCTCCAGGTGGATGGCGTCCCAGACGTGGGGTGCCTTGGTCGGGCTGATGCGCTCGTGGAACGGTAGCGGGTACACCCGGCCCGTCGAGCCCTGGTACACGCGGCTCTCCAGGAACGCCGGGTAGCGGTCGGCCGGGTCCGGCAGATAGGTGTCGATCGTGACCGGCTGGCGCCACGCGGCGACGGCCCGACCCATGAGGTGCGCAGGCACGGCGGGCAGGTTCAGGCGCGACTCGTCATGGAGCATGGGTAGGACGCTATGCGCGGCCGCCATGCTGCAGAATGGGCATTCTGCCGAGACACATGGACGAATCGATGATCGAGATGCGCCAGGAGCCAGCCCGTCGGCGGGAAGGCTTCCCCGGTCAGCGCATGCGCGTGCTCCCGCGCCCGCTCGTCGCTCAGGCGCTGAGAACTCGACCGCTGTCGCAGCTGCTCGTCACCGATGTCGGGTACTTCCCGCGTGCGTCGACCCACGGGCGCACCCGCCCGAACGGTGCCGCGCAGCACATCGTCATCGTGTGCGCGGCCGGCCGGGGCTCCTGCACGCTGCCCTCCGGTGTGCACCAGGTGCGCGCAGGCCAGGCGATCGCCATCCCCGCCGGGCTGGCCCACCAGTACGAGTCCGAGGCGAACGACCCCTGGACGATCTGGTGGATGCACCTCGTCGGCCAGCAGGTCCCCGACCTGCTGGCGGCGATCGGCGCCACACCAGAGCAACCGGTGTTCGGCGTCGGCGACCCGGCGCGCGTCATCTCCCTGCTCGACACGATCCTGCGGCGGATGGAGCGCGACGAGACGACAGGGAGCCTCCTGGCGTCCGCGGGTGCCGCGTGGCACGCGATGTCGCTCCTGGCCGCCGACCGGCGGACCATCCGCAACGAGCAGCCGGACGCGGTCGAGGCGACGATCGAGCACCTCCGCGCCAACGTCTCCACCCGCATGTCGCTCCCCGACCTGGCCGGCATGGCGGGGCTGAGCGTCTCGCACTACTCAGCGCTCTTCCGTCGGGCCACGGGCTACGGCGCCCTGGAGTACCAGACCCGTCTCCGCATGGGAGCGGCACGCGAGCTGCTCGACACCACCGAGCGCCCGGTCGCGTCGGTCGCGGCCGAGGTCGGGTTCAGCGACGCCCTGTACTTCTCCCGGCAGTTCCGCCGGATCCACGGCATGAGCCCTACCGAGTACCGCTCGCACGACAAGGGCTGAGCGCCGCACACTTGCTCACGGGCAGACTTGACCAGCCGCACTACGGAGCGGCCGGCACCGCGCTCTCGGTCGGGCCGCTGCTCGGCGTCGGCGTCGCGGTGGGCGTCGCAGTCGGGGTCGGCGCCGGCTCGGTCGGGGCACTGCTGGGCTGATCGACGACCGGCGGCGCGGGCTGGCTCTGGGTCGGGGCGCTGGGGGCCGGGACGCCCACCGTGATCGGCACCGACGTGCCCGTGCCGGCGTCGTCCGACGTCCCGAACTCCCAGTGCCATGGCTCGTGCGGTCCGCGGCCGCCCTCGTCCATGTAGGTCGGGTGGTGCCAGCCGTAGGTCATCGCGTTCGCCTTCAGCCACGTGTACTGCGCCGACCGGTAGCCATTCGACTGGTCGAGGTCGATCGCCAGGCCCCAGCCATGGTTGGACGTACCCGGCACCGCGGCCATGGTCCCCTTGGCCGCCCGGGTGCTGATCTGCTCTTCGAGCGTGCGGTAGGAGCCCGAGATCAGCAGGTCGTGGCCGAAGTCCACGCGGTAGGCGTCGTTCAGCCGCTCCAGCGCGTCCGCCGCGTCGCAGCGCAGGTGCTGGCTCGGCGCGAAAGCGACCGTGCACAGTGCCTTCAGTGGGATGCTCCCGTTGGTGTAGCCGTCGGTCGACCGGGCTTGCTCCTGCACCTTGGCGGCCGCCGCCTTGTCCTCCTCGTCCCCCGCCACCGCGACCTGCTGGGCCGCGACCGTGATGCCGGCAGCGGCGTCCCGCGCCTGGACCGCGGAGGTGGCGGCCGCGACGACGTCCCGGGCCTCGGCGGCGGCGTGCGTGGCCCCGACCGCCGCGTCGAGCAGCGCGACCTGCGGATCGGTGGAGACCAGGAGACGTGTGATCGCGGCGTTCTGCGCCGACTGGTCGCCCAGGTCGAGCGCGACCAGCAGCACGTCGGTCTCCACGCCTTCGACCACGCGCGCCGCCGCGTCGACATCACCCGTCGCCACCTGCTCGCGCGCGCCCACCACCCGGTCCGGGAGCTGCTCGGCGGTCAGTCCCGGCGTGACGGGCACGGTCGGGGCGTCGACCACGTCGGAACGGATCAGTGTCCGCGAGGCGGCCTTCGTCGTGTCGTCCAACGGGTGACCGACGAGCGCGACGGTCGCTGCCTCCACCGCCGCCACGCGGTCGTCGAGCAGTTCCAGCGCCTGCGTGCGCGCCGGTCCCCTCGACTCGTCCGTGACCGGCACCTGGGCGCCGGTCGCCGCCTGTGGGACGTCGGTGGAGTGGGAGACGTCGCTCAGCGGCGCGGCCACGGCGGCCGTCACGAACACCATCGACGCGAGGACGACGACCGACTCCCACGGCCGCCGACCCTGCCGCGGGCGCGCCGAATGGCGCCCCTCGGGCGTCAGTCGTGGCTCGATCACTGGTGTCCTCCGCGATGCGTCGTCCGACGATCCCACTACGACACCCCGCCCGTCGACCGCCAGACGGGGGGTTCAGACCAACGACGGCCGCCCGGCCCACTCCGCACGGGACGCGGCTTCACCCACCTCGATGCCACCGGCATGCCGGTCGAGGACGACGAGCTCAATGCCCATGCAAGCCGAAAGGCCGCCTCTCCGAGTGGAGAAACGGCCTCTGACCTGATACTTCGGTGGAGCTGAGGGGATTCGAACCCCTGACCCCCTGCATGCCATGCAGGTGCGCTACCAGCTGCGCCACAGCCCCGCGGCCCGCCGAGACGGACCACCACACCCTTGCGGGCGCTGGGAGAGTTTACGACGATCGGTCGCCCAAACGCTAATCGGGGTCCCGGGTCTCGGAGTCGGCGTCGTGGCTGGAGTCCGGTCCGGCGTTCCAGTCGGAGGACGCATCGGTGGGTCCGAGGTTGTATCCGACCATCCGCCACGACGGAGCGATGTCCCCCCGGGTGGCGATCAGCTCGGTCCAGTGGGCGTTGAGCATCCCGCTGAAGCCGTGCCAGTCCTCGGGCATGCCGAGCAGCGCACCGACCGCGCTGCTGATCGCCGAGCCGTGCGAGACCACGACCAGGGTGTCGTCGGGACCGAGCGCGGCCACGTGCTCCGCGATCCCCTCGCTCGTGCGCGCGGCGACCTCGGCGCGGGTCTCCGCCCCGACGCCCTGAGGCTGGCCCCCCGCCCGCCAGACGGCGAACTCCTCAGGCCAGTCACGGCGCAGGTCCTCGCCCGTGAGCCCTTCCCAGACGCCGAAACCGCGTTCCCGCACCCGGGGGTCGACCACGAGGTCGAGCCCTGCGGCGCGCCCCAGGAAGCTCGCGGTCTCATGGGCCCGTGACAGGTCGGACGTGACGACGACCGTCGGCTCGTGGCGGGCGAGCAGCAGCGCCGCCGCCGTCCTGGCCTGCCACCGTCCGACCTCGTCGAGCGGGATGTCGACCTGGCCCTGCAGGCGCGCCTGCGAGTTGTAGGCGGTGCGACCGTGCCGGACCAGGATCAGCCGGCCCGCGGTCACGCGTCGGTGCCCTCGTCGGTCCCCCGCGCGTCCGCGGGCAGCTCGATGAGAGGGCAGTCCTTCCAGAGGCGCTCGAGCGCGTAGTACACGCGGTCCTCAGCGTGCTGTACGTGCACGACGATGTCCCCGAAGTCGACGAGCACCCAGCGCCCCGCACCCTTGCCCTCACGACGGATCGGCTTGGCGCCGAGCTTGAACAGCGCTTCCTCGACCGAGTCGACGATCGCGCCGACCTGCCGCTCGTTGCTCCCTGAGGCGATCAGGAAGACGTCGGTGAGCACGAGCTGCTCGCTCACGTCGAGGGCGATGATCTCCTCGGCCTTGATGTCGGACGCGGCGCGAGCCGCAGCGACGGCAAGCTCGATAGCACGTTCGGTCGCAGCCACAGGTCTCCTCAGGTTCGGGTGTCAGGCGGGGTCGGCAACGGGGCCGAGTGACGTGTGCACGGCCGAAGCCGGTGCGGGCGCGGAGTCGGTCCCGGAGGCGGCGAGCGCCCCGGACCTGCTCCACAGGAGCACGATCAGGAACCCCAGCACGAAGGCGACGAGCGCCAAGGCCAGGAAGTGGAGCCAGGTGTACGGGTGCCGGGGACGCTCGTCGTCGTCCTCGTCATCATCGTCGTCGTGGGCGGCGGCCGGCTTGATGGCTTCTGCGGGCTGGATCGACTCGGCGAACGGCGTGGTGCCGAAGCCTGTGGCGACGCCGCTCGCGCCCGGACGCGGGGCGGGTACGGCCGCGTCCGCGGCGGGCGTCGGAGACCAGGCAGCAGGTCCGGCACCCGCGTCCGCACCGGGGGTCGGGGCCCATGCCTGCGGAGCGGCAGCCGGTCGGCCGGGGGCCGGCGAGGCGGCGTTGGGCTGCCAGGCGGGCGCCGCTGTCGGCGCGCCGGCTGAACCGGCCGTCGGCGCGGCCGCTGAACCGGCCGCGGTCCATGCGGCGGGGGCAGCAGCTGCGGGACCGGTCGCGGCCCAGCTCGGGCCGTCACGGCGCGCGGCCGCCGTGCCACCGGCTTCCGGTCCGGCACCACGTGTGGGGGCGAATGCGGCCGGCTGTCCGGCAGGAGGCTGGAACGCGGCCGGCTGGGCCGGTGCGGCCGGACGGGCGGGATAGGACGGGGTCGGCTGCGCGCTCGCCGGCGGACGGGCACCGTAGGCGGGCTGCGTCGGCGGCGACTGCCAGGGGGCTGCGGCACCCGGCGCGGCGCCTGCACCCGGCGCCTGCACCTGGTTGCGCTGCGGGACGGCCGATGGCTGCGTGGGACGGGCAGGGGCCACCGGGGGACGCGCCTGGCCCTGCACCGTCGGACCCTGGGCGGTCGGGCCTTGCACGGTCGGGCCCTGCGACGACGGGGCAGACGGGGCCGTGGACGCGGCTCGCCCAGCGGCCCCAGGGTTCCCGGCGGCGCCACGGTGTCCCCAGTCCTGCGCGCTCGGCTGAGCGGGAGCCGACGGCGTCGAGGGCCGCACAGGAGCGGACGCCTGCGGTGGCGCCGACGGCTGGGCCGGCAGCGGCGGCCGGGACGGGTTGGGCACGGCTCCGGCCGAGGTCGGCGACGCCGACCACGGTGCCGGTCGGGTGGTCGGGGCCGCCTGAGCGGCTGGTCGCTCCCCCGTCGGGTCGAGTGCCGTGTCCCGGATCGAGCGGCGGGACCGGGCCGCTGCATCGGCCGGCGCGACGGCGGAGGTCTCCGCGGTTCCCTGCTCACGCATCGCACGGCGCGAGACCGGGGCCGACGAGGGTGACGCAGCGGGCGAGGTCGCTTGGTGAGCCGCGGACCCGGCGTCGGGCGCGACACCCTCGACGGAGTCCGTCTCGGGCCGGTGGAGCTCGCGGCGGCTGCGCCGCTCGCCGGTTTCACTCATGGCATACCTCGATACAACCTGTGCTTGGCGATGTACTGGACAACCCCGTCGGGGACGAGATACCACACCGGTTGCCCGGCGGTCTCGCGTGCGCGGACGTCCGTCGACGAGATCGCAAGAGCCGGGACCTCGAGGACCTGGACTCGATCCCCGGGAAGCCCGTCGACCGACAGCGTGTGCCCGGGGCGGGTGACCGCCACGAACTGTGCCATCGCGAAGAGCTCCTCTGCATCCTTCCACGTCAGGATCTGCGTGATGGCGTCCGCACCTGTGATGAAGAAGAGTTCGGCGTCCGGGCGTGCCGCCTTGAGGTCGCGGAGGGTGTCGACGGTGTACGTCACACCCACGCGGTCCACGTCCACCCGGCTCACCGTGAAGCGCGGGTTGGACGCGGTAGCGATCACCGTCATCAGGTAGCGGTGCTCCGCGAGCGTCACGTCCTGGTCGAGCTTGAACGTCGGCTGGCCGGTAGGGACGAACACGACCTCGTCCAGGTCGTACCTCGCGGCAACCTCGCTCGCGGCAACCAGGTGACCGTGGTGGATGGGATCGAACGTGCCGCCCATCACTCCGAGGCGCAGCCTCCGGACGGGCGACTGCGTCATCGGTCGATCCCTCCGTCGATACCGAGAACGATCCCTCCGGCGGTCCGGGTCAGTGGCGCGTCCCGATGCTCTTGAAGGCGTAGGCGGTGAGCAGCATGGCCACGAGCCCGACGAACGCACCGACGCCGAAGACCCACGGCTCGAAGGGCAGCTCGGTCACGACCTCGGCAGCTTCAGCAGCAACACGCACGACAATCCTCCAGGGGTGGGGCAGATGCGATCAGTGTCGCACGAACGGATGTGCTGCTCAGGGTCTTACGTGCCCGTCGCCGTGCACGATCCACTTGGTGGTCGTCAGCTCGCCGAGTCCCATGGGACCCCGCGCGTGGAGCTTCTGCGTGGAGATGCCGATCTCTGCACCGAGGCCCAGCTGCCCGCCGTCCGTGAACCGCGTCGAGGCGTTGACCATCACGGCAGCGGAGTCCACCTCGGCGACGAACCGGTCCGCGGACGCGAGGTCGCGCGTGACGATCGCCTCGGTGTGCCCCGAGCTCCAGGTACGGATGTGCTCGAGCGCCTCGTCGAGCGAGTCGACGACCCGGACCGCAAGGTCCAGCGACAGGTACTCGGTCGCCCAGTCCTCGTCCGTGGCCGCCACGACGTCCGCCTCGTCGGGCGCCAGGGCGAGCGTCTCCTCGCACGCGTGGATGGTGACGCCCTCGTCCGCGAGCATCGCGAGAGCGATCGGCAGGAACTCGTCGGCCACGGCCCGGTGCACGAGCAGCGTCTCGGCGGCGTTGCAGACACCGACGCGCTGGGTCTTCGCGTTCAGCAGGATCGGCAGCGCCATCGCCAGGTCCGCCGACTCGTCGACGTACACGTGCACGTTGCCGACGCCCGTCTCGACGACCGGCACGGTGGACTCCCGCACGACCGTCTGGATCAGGTCCGCTCCCCCGCGCGGCACGAGGATGTCGACCAGGCCCCGGGCGTGCATGAGCGCGACGGCACCCTCGCGCCCGTACGCGTCGATCGACTGGACGAGCGCACCGGGCAGGCGCTGCGAGACGAGGGCCCGCGACAGGACGTCGACGATCAGCTCGTTGCTCGCCGCCGCCGCGGACCCACCCCGAAGGATCACCGCGTTGCCGCTCTTGAGCGCGAGCCCGGCGGCGTCGACCGTCACGTTCGGGCGGGCTTCGTAGATCATGCCCACGACACCCATCGGGACCCGTACCTGCCGCATGCGCAGACCGTTGGGCAACGTCGAACCGCGGACGACCTCGCCCACCGGGTCAGGCAGCGCCGCGAGCTCGCGCAGTGCGTCCGCGATCGCGTGGATCCGGTCGGGCGTCAGCGCGAGACGGTCGAGGAGTCCGGCAGACGTGCCGTTGGCGCGACCGCGCTCGAGGTCCACCGCGTTGGCCTCGACGATCTGCGGCGTGGCCTCGACGAGCGCGTCGGCCATCGCGCGCAGGGCGGCGTCCTTGGTGGCGCGCGTGGCCGTGGCGAGCGTCCGGGACGCGACCTTCGCCCGTTCGGCAACAGCGCGCACGGCCGCAGTGACGTCCGTCCCGCCGGGCGCCTGGGGTGCCGTGGTCGGCGGCTGGTCGAGCGACGTGGTCATCTGGTCAGGGTAGTACGGCCGCAGCCAGCCTCGACGTGGCGCCCGCGCGCACGAGCGGGATCACGTTCTCGCCGAACTCGACCGCGTCCGCGAGGAGGTCGTACCCGCGCAGCCCGAAGATCTCGAAGCCCAGGTCGACGTAGTCGAGAAGCGCATCGGCGACGGTCCGGTACGAGCCGACGATGGCCGTCGCACTCGTCGGCAGTCCTCCTGCGCCGGCGACCGTCGGGGTCCACAGCGCCCGGTCGTGCCGGTCGCCCGACGCCGCCAGCTCGGCCAGCCGCAGGTTCGCCGTGTTCTCCGGGAGCTTGCCGGGCTCGCGAGGCGCCTCGGTGAGGGTCCGTACCGTGCGTCGTGAGGCCAGCTCGTCGATGCGTGCCCGGATCGCGTGCGCCTTGGCCCACGCCTCGTCGTCCGTCGGCGCCACGATCGGCCGGAAGGCGATCTGCAGACGAGGCGTCGGGCGGCCCGCCGCCGCGGCGAATCCACGCAGCAGCTCGACCTGCTGCGCCGTCGCCTCGAGCGGCTCACCGAAGAACGCGAACACGTCCGCGACGCGCGCACCGACCTCCAGGGCTCGACGCGACGCCCCGCCCGCGGAGAGCCCCGGACGAGGCTCGGACCGCGCCCGCAGGACGAAGTCCTGCGCCGCGTAGTACGGCCCGGCGTGCGTGAACGGCCGCGCGGAGGTCCACGACCGCAGCAGGACCTCGGCGTACTCGGCCAGCCGGTCGTAACGCGCGTCCTTGTCCAGGCCGTCGCCCTCGGCCAGCTGGTCGCTGGTCAGGCCTCCCGCGATGAGGTGCACCGTGACGCGCCCGCCGGACGCGGTCTGCAGCGTCGCGAACGTCTTGGCGGCGAACGTGGGCGCCGAGACGTTGGGCCGGTGCGCGACGCGCAGCAGGATGCGGTCCGTGTGCGCGGACGCCCACGCGGCAGCCTGCGCCGGGTCGGGACCGTCGGACGCGTACGGGAACAGGACGTGGTCCCAGCCGCTCGCCTCGTGCGCCCGCGCGATGTCCCGGGCGTACCCGGGGTCCCAGACGGGTCCGACGAGCGGCGTCGTCTCCGTCGACGGGTTGCCGTACCCCGCGCCCAGGAACTCCACGGACACGTCAGGCCACCACGAGACGGTCGAGGCCTCGGGCGCGACCGGCGTCCTGCGGGCCCCACAGGGTCGTCGAGACCTCGGCCCGGACCAGCGGGACGACCTCCTCGGCGAACCGGCGCAGGACGTCCTGCTGCTGCTCGTACGGGAGCACCGGGTTCAGCGAGACGGACTGCAGGTCGTGCTGGTAGGAGCCGTGGTAGTCGAGGATCTTCTCGGCCACGCGCTCCGGGGAGCCGACGAGGGCCGGACCGCGCTCGACCGCGTCCTCGATGTGGGTGAACGACGAGACCTTCCCGGGCCGGGTCTCGCCGGCGTGCCGGGCCGCCATCCGTGCCGCGAAGCCCTCGTACACCGCGCGGTACTCCTCGGTCGCCTGCTCCGTCGTGTCCGCGAGGAACAGCCCCCCGGAGCCGGAGCCCACGTAGCCGACCGCCGGGTCGTGCCCGTGCGCCACCAGCTGCTCGCGGTACCGGTCGATGAGCACCTTGTAGTTCTCGCGCGGCTGCAGCGCGTTGGCGGACACGATCGGGTCGCCGTGCTTGGCGGCGAGGTCGACCGCGATCGTGCTGGTGGCCGAGCCGTGCCAGATGCGGAACGGTCCGTCGTACGGGCGCGGGAGCGTCGTGGCGTCGGTGAGCGGCGCGTGGAACGTGCCGTGCCAGTCGACGTGCTCCTGGCTCAGGAGGAGCGTGAGGAGCTCGTAGTTCTCCTCCAGGTAGTCGTACTGGTGCTCGAGCTCGAGCCCGAACAACGGGAAGTGCTTGTCCTCGTTGCCCTTGCCGATCACGATCTCGAGCCGGCCGCGAGACAGCAGGTCGATCGTCGCGTAGTCCTCGGCGACCCGGACCGGGTCGAGCAGACTCAGCACCGTCACACCCGTGCTGAGCAGGATCCGGTCCGTCGCCTGCGCGAGCGCGCCGAGCAGGACGGTGGGCGACGACGACAGGAAGTCGCCCGCGTGACGCTCGCCGACCGCGAACGCGTCGAGCCCGAGCTCCTCAGCCAGCACGGCCGTCTCGACGACACGCTCGAGGCGGGTCGAGGGGTCGAGCAGCTCGCCGGTCACCGGGTGAGGGCCGTGCGGGACGATGTCGAGAACCTGGAACTTCACGGTCGTGCTCCTTGCGTGACGGGGACGGTGGAGAGGTCGAAGCCGAAGGCCAGCAACGTGCCGCCCGGGACCGTGCGTGTCTCACGCTCGGGGAGACGGACGAAGCCGAGACGCTCGTACAGCGCGTGGGCACCGAGCATCTGCGGGCCGGAGTTCATGACCACCCGGTGCAGGCCCCGCTGGCGGGCCAGCCCGATCACGTGCTTCGTGAGGAGCACCCCGATGCCGCGGCGTCGTGCGGCCGGAGCGACGGCGAGCAGCCGGAAGTCGAGCTCGCCGTCCTGGCCCAGCTCCGAGATGTGCTCGCCCGGCCGCGGGGTGGCAACCGTGCCGAGCAGCTCGCCCGTCGCCTGGTCTTGCGCGACCCACACCTCGTGCTCGCGGGCCCGGGTGGAGACGTCGGCGAGCGACGCGCGGTACTCGTCGCGGATGTCGTAGTCGTGGCTGTAGGCCTCGACCGAGAGCTGGGACACGCGCGCGTACTCGTGCGGCGCGACGAGGCGGACCAGCACGCCGGAGCGGGAGAAGTCGTAGCCGAAGACGACCAGCCCCTCGATGGTCTCGCGATCGACCAGCCGCACGAACCCGAGCCGGTGGTAGAGCCGTTGCGAGGCGGCGTTGCGGGCACCCGTGTCGAGCACGAGCCCGGAGACGCCCCACGCACGCGCGCGCTCGATCGACGCGGCCATCAGCGCGGCCCCGACGCCGAGCCCGCGGGCCTCCGGCGCGGTGGTGAGCAACCGGACCTCGGCCTCGTCGGCGCGCGCCTGCCTCGTGTAGCCGGTCCCTGGCCGAACCAGGCTCACCGTGCCCACGAGCCGGCCCTCGTCCGCCGCGACCAGCAGGTCCCCCGCGGCCGCCCGTCCCGCAGCGTCACGCAGGAGCGCCAGCCGTTCCGGGTCCTTCGTCGGCCCGAACGGCCCCGTCGCGAAGCCGTGCTCCGTCAGCACCGCGACGGTGTCGAGCTCGTCGGGCCTTGCAGTGCGCACGATCACGAGAAGTACCCCTCGACGTCCAGGACACCGCCGGCGTCCTCGAAGTCCTGGCGCACGGCCGCGCGCAGGTCCGGGTCTGACAGGTAGTCCAGCGCGGTCAGCGCGAGCCCGACGGCACCGTCGATCGCGGCCGCGTCGCCCCGCGGACCGCCGGCGACGTCCGCGAACTCGCGGGTGTGCAGCGCGACGCCCGGGTCGCTCACGGCGATCATCGGGTGGATGCCCGGCAACCGGACGCTCACGTTCCCGAAGTCCGTGGACGCTGCCAAGGACTCCGGGACCACGCCCCCGGCGAGCACCGTCCGTCCGCGCTCCTCCTGGTGCACGGCCCAGCGCTCGGCGAGCGGACCGTTGGTGCGGACCGGGAGCGTGAACGGTGCCGCGTCCCAGACGAGCTCGGCCGTGGTGCCGGTGGCCAACGCGGCGCCCTGCGCGATGTCCGCGAGGCGCTCGGACAGGTCGCTGAGGGTGGTGGGGCTGGCCGACCGGACGTAGTACTCGACGGTGGCACGCTCGGGCACCACGCTCGGCCGCGTCCCACCTTCGAGCACCACGCCGTGCACGCGGTCGCTCGGCGGGATGTGCTGGCGCAGCATCGCGACCGCCTGGTAGTTCAGCGCAACCGCGTCGAGGGCGTTGCGCCCCATGAACGGGCTGGCCGACGCGTGCGCCGCGACCCCGTGGTAGGTGACCCGCAGCTGGCGCCGGCCCAGGAACGGGTGGTCGACCACGTCGAAGCCGAACGGGTGGACCATGATCGCGGCGTCCACCGCCACGAAGAACCCGTTCCGCGCCAAGATCTCCTTGCCGGAGCTGCCCTCCTCGGCCGGCGTGCCCAGCAGGAGCACCCGGCCTGGAAGGTCCAGCCCGTCCGCGACCGCCGCGGCCAGCGCGAGGAACGCCCCCGTCGCGGCACCGGCGATCAGGTGGTGCCCGCACGCGTGGCCGACCCCGGGTAGCGCGTCGTACTCGGCGATGATCGCGAGGGTCGGACCAGCGTCCTCACGGACCGCACCGTCGTCAGGCCCGGCCTTGGTCAGGCCCGCGCGCAGCGACGTCGACAGCCCGTGCGAGCCCACGGTCGCGGGAACACCGTGCGCGCGGAGCAGGTCCGCGATCGCCGCGACGGAGCGGACCTCACGAAACGCTTCCTCGGCGTGCGAGTGGATCGCGTGCGCGACGTCGAGGACGTCCCCCTCGCCCGCGCTCGCCGCCCTGCGCACACGGGCCCGCGAGGACTCGTCGGCGCCCTCGAACGGGGAGGTCAGCGGCACGAACGACGCGCGGCGACGCTCGGTGCGCGCGTGCAGCTCGTCGAGGAACGCGGTGGACGGTGTGCTCATCGGGTCGTCGGCTCCTCGGCGGGCAGGCCCGCGTCCTTCCAGGCCCCGAACCCGCCCTCGACGTGGGCCACGTTGGTGAAGCCCTTGGCCCGCAGCTCCGCGGCGACCGGGCCCGACCCTCGAACCGAGCCGCAGACGACCACGATCGGCGTGTCCAACGAGACGACGGGCGCGTGGTGCGTGGCCGCGGTCAGGTCGAACTCGTCGTCGATGGCGTACCGGTCTCCGACCGTCGCACCGGGGATGGCGCCGGTGCGGGACCGGCCGGCCTCGCTGCGCACGTCGAGCAGGAAGGCGCCCTCCGTGACGCGCGCGGCGGCCTCCTGCGGGGTGACGGCGGGTGCGAGCGCGGACGCCTCCTCGAGGCTGAGGTGCTCGGCGGGCGCGCCGGGGCGGGATGTGGTCTCGGTCATGGGGCTCTCCTTGTGGGGCTCACGGCCTGGCGGCCGTCAGTACTGCGGACGTGGTGGGAACAGATGTGGTCGGGTGGGACGGGCGGTCGAGCCACGAGCAGACGAGGCCGCACAGGACCAGCACGACGGTGACCGCCAGACCCTCCGCGGTCGCCCGCCGGTAGGCAGGGATGTCACCGGGGACTGCCGACGCGAGCACGACGCCGCCCATGCCCGCGATGCAGAGCGTCGACGAGATCCGCTGCGACACCTGCAGGAAGCCCGCGGCGAGCCCGTGCGCACCGGCCGTCGCGTGGCCGAGCGTGAGCGACTGGTTCGGTACCGACGACAGCCCGCTCGCCGCGCCGGTGAGCGCCAGCGCGATCGCGATGCCCACGACGGCGACGGTCGGCGGTGCGAGCAGCACGAGGGCGATGGTGGCGAGGGTGCCGAGCGCGACGGCGACGAGCCCCCACGTCACCGCGGAACGCCCGCGTCCACCCGTGATGCGCCACGCGAACGCCGACGCGAGCCCACCCACCACGGCGGCGGGGGTGGATACCAGACCTGCATGCAGGGCGGTGAGCCCGAGCGCCTCCTGGAGGAAGAGCGTCAGCACGAGAGACGAGCCCAGCGCCGCCCCGAAGGTGAACATCGCGACGGCCGTGCCCAGGGCGAAACCGCGGTTGTGCACCAGCTCCGGGAGGAGGATCGGGGTCCGCCCACGTCGGGCGTAGCGCCGCTCCCACACCACGAACGCCAGCACCGCGAGGACGCACAGGGCTCCGTACACCACCGTCGGTATCCCGGCCGGACCGGTCGACCGGTCGCCGCCGCCACTCACGACGACCACCGGCACGAGGAGCGTGACGGTCGCCGCCGCCAGGAGACCGAGGCCCGGCAGGTCGAGGTCGGCCGTCCGAGGGACGGAGGTCCGGCGCGGGAGCCACCGCCAGCCCAGCACCGCGGCGGCGAGGCCGAACGGCACGTTGAAGACCATGACCCAGCGCCAGGCGTCGGGTGTGCCCGCAACGCCGATCACCGTGCCGCCGATGAGTGGTGCGACCACCGCCGCGAACGCGCCCACGGTGGCATACAGCCCCAGTGCGCGCGTGCGCTCGCGCCCCGGGAAGTGGTCCTGGACCAGCCCGATGACCTGCGGGTTGGCCGTTCCTGCACCGGCGCCCTGCAGCAGCCGGGCGAGCACCACCACGTCCGGGTCGTGCGCGGTCGCACCGACGATGCTGAACACCGAGAACGCCGCGACTCCTCCGATCAGCAGGCTGCGCCGACCACGGGCGTCGCCCAGCCGGCCCGCAGGCACGAGGGCGACGGCGAACGCCAACGAGTAGGCCGCGAGGATCCACTGGACCTCGCTCGTCCGGGCCGGGAGCGACCCGCGCATCGACGGGACCGCCACGGTGAGGATGGCCTGGTCCACGAGCGTGGCGAAGCCGACGACGAGGCACACCGCAAGGACACGGGTGCGGTCCACCGGTTCCGACTCGGACGCGCGGGCAACCACGGGTGCGGTACTGGTCATCGGCGTCGCGTCAGCCATCCAGCAGGTGCGCCTGCGGGTGCCGGACACCCACCACCGACGAGGCCGGAACCGCATCGGTGATCACGGCCAGGTCCGCCGCGTCCAGGACGAGGTCGGCGGCGGCGACGTTGGACTCCAGGTGGGTGGCGTGTCGCGTTCCGGGGATCGGGACGATGTCGTCGCCCTGCGCAAGGGCCCAGGCGAGCGCCAGCCTGGCCGACGGCACACCGCGGGCATCGGCCAGCGCTCTCAGCCGCTCGACGAGACGGAGGTTGGAGGCGAACGCGTCACCCTGGTACCGCTCGTGGCGCGCGCGGGCGTCGCCGACCTCGATCGAGGCCGACGTCACGGCGCCGCTGAGGATCCCCCGACCGAGCGGCGAGAACGGGACGAAGCCGATGCCGAGCTCCCGCAGCGTGGGGAGCACCTCGTCCTCGACGCCACGGTGGAACAGTGAGTACTCGCTCTGCACGGCCGCGACCGGGTGCACGGCGTGCGCACGTCGGATCGTCGCGGCCGACGCCTCGGAGAGCCCGATGTACCGCGCCTTGCCGGCCCGCACGACGTCCGCGAGCGCCCCGACCGTCTCCTCGATCGGCACCTGCGGGTCCACCCGGTGCAGGTAGTAGAGGTCGACGTGGTCCCAGCCGAGCCGTTCGAGACTCGCGTCGATCGCACGGTCGACGTGCTCCGGCCGGCCGTCGACCTCACGGCCGGGGACGCCGAGGCCGACCTTGGTGGCCAGCACGACCTGATCCCGGTGCGGTGCCAGCAGCGGACCGAGGAGTCGTTCGTTCTCCCCGTCGGCGTAGGCGTCGGCCGTGTCGAAGAACGTCACGCCCAGCTCGAGCGCGCGTCGCACGGTCGCTACGGACTCGTCGCGGTCCGCGGTGCCGTACGCCCCGGTCAGCGACATCGCGCCGAGACCGACGGACGACACCGACAGAGGGCCGATCTCCCGGCTCGTGGTGGTGCTCATCGCAGGGGGAACCCCTGGTCCTCGAGAGCCGACCTCAGCTGGTCGCGTCCGTTGAGCGCCTCGGGGCCGGAGAGCCGGGCCAGCACGCGCCCGACCCACGAGTGCGCGAGACCTTCGACCGCGTAGAACTCGCCGATGCGCTCCTCGTAGCCGGCGACGTCGTCGGCGTGCTCGCTGGCGTCGTACACCTCGTGGTGCAGCACGGCCGACTGCGGCAGGCGAGGCTTCACACGGGTGTTCTCGGACAGGTCCGGCCGCCCCACCACGAGCCCGAACGCGGCGAACACGTGGCGCGGCAGACGCAGGAGCGCGGCGACCTCGACCGGCTCGTTGCGCAGCGCGCCGATGTATACCGTGCCCAGGCCGAGCGACTCGGCGGCGAGCGCCGCGTTCTGAGCCGCGAGCGCGGCGTCCACGAACCCGACGACGGCCGTGTCGAGGAACTCGGCGCCCTCGGTCGGTGCGCCGTGGGCGGCGGCGATGGCGTGCGCGCGGCCCAGGTCGACGAGCCAGACGAGCAGCAGCGGGGCCTGCGTGATGTGCACCTGGTCGCCCGCGAGCGCGGACAGCGCGGCACGCCGCTCGTGGTCGCGCACCGCGACCACGCTCCAGAGCTGGAGGTTCGAGCTGGTCGCTGCGGACTGCGCGGCGGCGACGACGGCCGCGAGCTCGGCGTCCGTGACCGCGTCGGGCAGGTAGCGCCGCACGGAGCGGTGCGCGAGCTGGAGCTCGATGACGTCGCTGCTGGCGATGTCGGCCGGCGCGATGCCGCCGTACCGGGCTTCGAGCGTGGACGGAGCGAGGACGACAGACATGGTTCCCCTGGTGAGCGCGTTGTCGACGGGTCGGCGGGGAGCGTCTGCGGCAGCGCGACGGAAGTCAACGGTCGGTGGCCGACGTCTCACATCTCGGTCTGCGGGCATCGTGTCCATCTCGTGAGATGTCCCAGAAGACCGTTGACGACAAGGAGTGCGGTCCCTACTTTCGCGGCCGGTCTCGAGTTCCGACGCAAAGCCCTGGCTCGTCGGACAGCAACCCTTCGGCAGTGACGGGGTGCTCCAGGTGACTACCCGGCACGGCACCCGCCGTGCAAGCACAGACGACGAAGCGAGGACGACCCGATGCGCGCCTACCCCCGGGGCACACGATGAACCGCTACGTGCTCGCACGCCTCGGACAGGCGCTCCTCGTGCTGTGGGCGGCGTACACGGTGTCGTTCGTCGTGCTCTACGCCCTCCCGGGCGACCCGGTCTCCCTCATGTTCGGCAGCGAGTCCTCGGACGTCACACCGGCCCAGCTCGCCGCGCTGCGGGCGCAGTACGGCCTCGACCAGTCCCTGCCCGTGCAGTACGCGACCCACCTGGGGGCCGCGCTGCGGGGAGACCTCGGCTCGTCCGTCGTGCTGCACCGACCGGTCGCGGCGCTGATCGCCGAGGCGATCCCGCCGACCGCGGCCATCGCCGCGGCGGCGTTCGTCCTCGCGCTGCTCGTCGGCGGTGCGCTCGCCATCGTCGCCACGCTGACGCGCTCTCGAGGACTGTCCAACGCGCTCCTCGGCGTCCCGCCGCTCGGCGTCGCGATCCCCTCGTTCTGGTTCGGTCTGATGCTCGTCCAGTGGTTCTCGTTCGCCCACCCGATCTTCCCGGCGGTCGGGAACAAAGGGTTCTCCTCGATCGTGCTCCCGGCGGTGACGCTTGCGGTGCCGACGGCCGCGCTCATCGCGCAGATGCTGTCCAGGAGCCTGCAGCACAGCCTGCGCCAGCCCTATGTCGACACCGCGCGCGCCAAGGGCGTGGGCCCGGTTCGGGTGCACTTCCGGCACGCGTTGCGCAACGCCTCGCTCCCCGCGCTCACCGTGACCGGACTTGTGGTCGGCGAGCTGCTTGCCGGCGCCGTGGTCACCGAGACCGTGTTCTCCCGCCCCGGGATCGGGCGGCTGACGGCAACCTCCGTCACCGCACAGGACATCCCCGTGGTGCAAGGCATCGTCCTGTTCGCCGCCGCCGTCTTCGTGCTGGTCAACCTCGCGGTCGACCTGCTCTACCCGCTGCTCGACCCCCGCATCGTGCGGCACTCGAAGGCCGCCAGGAGCCAGCCGGCCACCGCGCAGGCCGCCCCCACGCTCGAGCCCGCCACGGCCGGGGTGTGACATGACAGAGCTCCTCGACGACGTCACCGCCACCTCGAAGGACCGGTTCGCCGACGCCCTGCGCGAGCGGCAGGACGAGCAGACCCGCGGACGGCTCGCCTGGCTCCTCGACATCCTGCGCAAGCCCGGCCTGCTCGTCGCGTCGGTCTGGCTCGCACTCATCCTCGCGGCGGCGTTCGCACCGCAGCTGCTGGCTCCCGGTGACCCGCTCGTCGGCGTACCGGCCGACAAGCTCCAGGCGCCGTCCTCCGCACACTGGTTCGGCACCGACCAGATCGGGCGCGACCTGTACACGCGGGTGGTGCACGGGACGCACCTGACCCTCGAGGCCGCGCTCGTCGCCGTGGGCGTAGGGCTGCTCGTCGGTGCAGCGGTAGGACTGCTCGCCGGCTTCGTCGGGGGCGTCTTCGACGACGTCGTCATGCGGATCATCGACGTCCTGCTCTCCATCCCGGGGCTCCTGCTGTCGCTCGCCCTGATCACCGCGCTCGGCTTCGGCACCATCAAGGTGGCGATCGCGGTCGGCCTGGCCTCGGTCGCGACGGTGTCGCGCATCATGCGCTCCGAGGTCCTGCGCGTCCGCTCGTCGGTGTACGTCGAGGCCGCGCACGCCGGCGGCAGCCGCTGGTGGTCCGTGCTCTTCCAGCACGTGCTGCCCAACGCGTCCGGTCCCGTCATCGTCCTGGCCGCGCTCCAGCTCGGCGCCGCGATCCTCGCCGTGTCCGCCCTCAGCTTCCTCGGGTTCGGCGCTCCCCCGCCGGCGCCCGAGTGGGGAGCGCTCGTCTCGGGCGGGCGCGACTACCTGCGCACCTCGTGGTGGCTGACCACGCTCCCCGGCCTGACGATCGCGCTCACCGTGCTCGCGGCCGGCCGCATCTCCCGCGCCCTCGACCGCCACGAAGGGAACGACGCATGAGCGAGCGCCTGCTCACCGTCACCGATCTCGCGGTCGCGTACCGGACCCGTCGCGGCACGGTCCGCGCCGTGCGCGACGTCTCGCTGCACGTCGACGCCGGTGAGACCGTCGCTGTGGTCGGCGAGTCCGGTTCCGGCAAGTCGACCACGGCCGCGGCCGTCGTCCGGTTGCTCGCGCCGGCGGCGGTGATCGACCACGGGAGCATCGACCTCCTCGGCAACGACGTGGTGAACGCCTCGCAGCGGGCGTTGCGCACCGTGCGCGGCATCCTCGTCGGGCTCGTGCCGCAGGACCCGACCGTGTCCCTCAACCCGGTGACCCGCATCGGCGAGCAGGTGGCCGAGGTGCTGCGGATCCACGGGCTCGCCGACCGCAAGAACGCGCACGTCGAGGCGATCGAGTCGCTGCGACGTGCGGGTCTGGCTCAGCCGGAGGTCCGCGCACGCCAGTACCCCCACGAGCTGTCGGGAGGCATGCGGCAGCGGGTGCTCATCGCCATCGCGCTCGCCGCGAAGCCGCGCCTGCTCGTGGCCGACGAGCCGACGAGCGCGCTGGACGTCACGGTGCAGCGCCAGATCCTGGACCACCTCGAACAGCTGACCACGGGGACCGGGACCGGCATCCTGCTGATCACGCACGACCTCGGTGTGGCCGCCGACCGAGCGGACCGCATCGTGGTGATGTCGCAGGGCCGGGTCGTCGAGCAGGGCACGCCCGACGAGGTGCTCGGGTCACCCAGCGACCCGTACACGCGCGAGCTGCTCGCGGCGGCACCGAGCCTGCGCGGTGCCCGCATCATCGCCGCCCCGGTGCCACGGTCCGCGGTCCCCGTCCTCGAGGCCCGGAACCTGACCAAGGAGTTCCCGCTCCCCCGGTCCGCCGGCGGCGGCACCCTGCGGGCGGTCGACGACGTGTCGTTCGTCCTGCCGAAGGGGCGGACGCTGGCACTCGTGGGCGAGTCCGGCTCGGGCAAGTCCACGACCGCACGCCTCGCGCTGCGGCTCGCCGAGCCGACGTCCGGGTCGGTGCTGTTCGACGGCGCGGACGTCACCCACACCCACGGACCAGCGCTGCGGCTCCTGCGCCGACGGATGCAGGTGGTCTACCAGAACCCGTACGCGTCGCTCGACCCGCGGTTCTCCGTCCAGCGGATCATCACCGAGCCGCTGCGCGCCTTCGCGGTGGGGTCCCGTACCGAGCGCGCGGCCCGGGCCGTTGAGCTGCTGGACGTCGTCGCGCTGCCCCGCACCGTCCTGCAGCGCCGGCCCGCCGAGCTGTCGGGCGGGCAGCGGCAGCGCGTCGCGATCGCCCGCGCCCTGTCGCTGAACCCCGAGCTCGTCGTGCTGGACGAGCCGGTGTCCGCGCTGGACGTCTCGGTGCAGGCGCAGATCCTCGACCTGCTGGCCAACCTCCAGGCCGAGCTCGGGCTGTCGTACCTGTTCATCTCGCACGACCTCGCCGTGGTGCGGCAGGTGGCCCACGAGGTCGCCGTCCTCCAGCACGGGCGCGTCGTCGAGCAGGGGCACGTCGAGGACGTGTTCGCCCGACCCACCGACGCGTACACCGCGGAGCTGCTCTCAGCGATCCCTGGCGGTCGCGTGCGCGTCGGCCAGGGGGGTGCGTCGTGACCTCGTGTCGACGCGGATGAGCCCCCGCACGCCTTCCCACACCCTCATCAAGGAGCACCAGACCATGTCTTTGCGACGACCTTCGCGCCGTCACGCCGGCCTCCTGGCCGGCATCGCCACCACTGCCTTCCTGCTCGCGGCGTGCTCGTCGGGCACGACGGAGGCGGGATCCGACGAGAGCGCCTCGACCGCCGCAGACGCCCCCGTCGACGGCGGCGATCTCACGTTCGCGATCGGCAACGACCCCATCTCGCTGAACCCGTCCGGCGTCGGATCCGGCAACGACACCTTCTACGTGACCCGCCAGCTCGTCGACTCCCTGCTCTGGCAGGACCCTGCCGACGGCTCGCTCAAGCCGTGGCTGGCCACGAAGTGGGAGGCGAACGCCGACGCGACGCAGTTCACGTTCACGCTGCGCGACGACGTGACCTTCTCCGACGGCACGCCCTTCACCGCTGAGTCGGTGAAGAAGAACTTCGACGACGCCATCGCGGCTGGTGCGAAGAGCTCCGCCGCAGCCAGCTTCATCGGCTACGCCGGCACGACCGTCGTCGACCCGACGACCGTCACCGTCGCCTTCACGACGCCCAACGCAGCGTTCCCGCAGGCTTCGTCCTCGGTCGCCCTCGGGCTGGTCGCCGACTCGACGCTCGCGATCCCCTTCGACGACCGCGCGAGCGGTACGGGCGTGGTCGGCACCGGGCCGTTCACCCTCGACCACTACACCAAGGACACGGAGACGGTCCTGAAGGCCCGGCCCGAGTACGCCTGGGGTCCGGCCGGCCGCGAGAACACCGGCAAGGCGCACCTCGACTCCGTCACGTTCCAGGTGATCCCCGAGGCGGGCGTGCGGACCGGAGCGCTCACCTCCGACCAGGTCAACGTGATCGGAGGCGTGCAGCCGACCGACATCGCGACGCTCGAGGACTCGGGCTTCGACGTGGTGCACCGGGCCAACCCCGGGATCACGTTCGGGCTCACGTTCAACGAGGCCGGTGCCCTCGGCTCCGACCCGGCCGTACGCGAGGCCATCGCGCTCACCGTGAACCCGACCGAGGTCCGCGACACCGCCCTCAACGACGGCTTCGCCGTGGCACAAGGACCGCTCGCGAGCACGACGCCGGGGGTCGCCGACGTCAGCACGAGCATCGTGACCGACCCGAAGAAGGCCGCGAGCGTCCTCGAGAAGGCCGGCTGGGCCAAGGGTGCGGACGGCATCTACGCCAAGGACGGCAAGCCGCTGGCACCGGTCCTGGTCTGGATCACCAACTTCTCGCCGAACCAGACGTCGGTGGAGCTCATCCAGCAGGAGCTCAAGGCCAACGGGATCGACGCACAGCTCTGGAGCGGTGCGGTGCCCGACTTCCAGGCCAAGCTCAAGGAGGGCAGTTTCGACCTGGTCTGGGGCAACCTGAGCAGGGCCGACGGTGACGTGCTGCGCACGCAGTACTCCACGGCGGCGACCAACTTCTACAAGCTGGCCGACCCCGACCTGGAGGCGCTGCTGCAGAAGCAGCTGACGATCGGTGACCCGACCGAGCGCGACGCCGTCCTCGCCGACGCGCAGGAGCGGCTGGTCACGCAGCACCACGTGGTCCCGGTGCACGAGCTGACCACGTTCCTCGGGCTCGACACGGACGTGCACGACGTGCAGCTCGGGGCGGACTCGCGCCTCGACCAGCTGACGCAGGCATGGATCGCGGGCTGACCGCATCACGACGAGGGGCGGGCCGCGTGCGGTCCGCCCCCGTCACGCCCGGACCGGACCACCCCTCTTGGAAGGCAGGACCCATGACCGCGCCTCTGCTCAGGACGCCACTGACATGACGCTGCACATCGCTCTCGAGGTCGACGGCGCCGGTGCGCATCCCGCAGCCGCCTACGCCACCTCGCTGTCCCCGGACCGGCTGCTGTCCGCCGACCACCTGCGTCGCACGGTCGCCGCCGCCGAGAACGCGGGCGTCTCGTTCGTCACCTTCGACGACTCGTTGACGCGACCGTCCGGGGTCGACGCGGTCACCCGCGCAGCGTTCGTCGCGCCGCTCACCTCCCGCATCGGCCTGGTGCCGTTGGCGCACCCGGCGGTGACCGAGCCGTTCCACCTCGCGGCGCAGGTGGCCGCGCTCGACCACGCCTCGACGGGCCGCTCGGGCTGGCTCGTCGGCTCCGGTCCGGTTCCCGGTGCACGTGCGGCCCTCGACCGGCCCGTCGCCGACGGGCAGGACCTTCTCGACGAGACGCGGGACGTGGTCCGCGTGGTCCGTGACCTGTGGGACTCGTGGGAGGACGACGCGGTCGTCCGCGACACCGCGACCGGCCGGTACATCGACCGCGACCGGCTGCACTACGTCGACTTCACGAGCGGCGGGTCGGGACCGTTCGCGGGACCGGGCCTGCGTGACGCACCCGACGGCTCACGGGCGCCGTTCACGGTCAAGGGACCGCTGATCGTCCCCCGCGGCCCGCAGGGACAGCCGGTGGTCGTCGCGCGCGCCGGGACGGTGCCGACCGAGCTCCTCGATGTCGCGCTGGTCCAGACGCCCGAGTCGTCCGGCGCCCCGCTCACATTCCTCGACGTGGCGGTCACGCTCGACACCCAGCGCGCCACGGCTGCCGACCGGCTTGCCGCACTGGACGAGGTCACGCCGTCCGGCGACGTCGTCCGGTGGACGGGCTCCGCCGACGGGCTCGTGGAGCTCCTGCTCTCCCTGCGGGGCGTCGTCGACGGCGTGCGACTGCTGCCGTCGGTGCTCGAGGAGGAGCTGCCCGAGATCGTCCGTCGGGTTCTTCCGGCGCTGCGGGTCGCCCGTGCCGTTCCCACCCCACGCCCCGGGGCCACCCTGCGGGACACCCTGCGCCTCCCCCGTCCGACCAACCGCTTCGCGACGCTCGAGGAGATCTCGTGACCGACCTTCTGCGCCCGCACGCCCATGTGCACTTCGGCGTCTTCTTCCAGGGCGTCAACCACTCGACCATCTGGTCCGACCCGGCGAGCGGCTCACAGACCGACTTCGAGTCGTTCCGTCAGATCATCCAGACGGCCGAGCGCGGGCTGTTCGACGCCTTCTTCCTGGGAGAGGGCCTGCGGCTGCGCGAGCAGAACGGGGTGCTGCACGACCTCGACGTCGTCGGACGCCCCGACGCCATCACGCAGCTGGCGGCCCTTGCTGCGGTCACCACGCACATCGGCCTGGTCGCCACGCAGAACGTGACCTACAACGACCCGGCCGACCTCGCGCGCCGACTGGCCAGCCTGGACCTGCTCTCCGGGGGACGTGGTGCGTGGAACATCGTCACCACGGACAACGCGTGGACCGGGGAGAACTTCCGGCGCGGCGGCTGGCTCGACCACAGCCTGCGGTACGTCCGCGCGGGCGAGTTCGTACGCGCGGCCCAGGCGATCTGGGACGGCTCCCCCGACGGCCAGGTGCGGTTCTCCGGCGAGACGCTCGACATCACGGTGACCCCCACCGTGCCGCGCAGCCCGCAGGGTCACCCGGTCCTGTTCCAGGCCGGCGACTCTGCCGACGGCCGCGACTTCGCCGCCTCTCACGCGGAGGTGATCTTCTCCGCGCACGGCACCGACTACGACGACGCGTACGCGTTCGCCGAGGACGTCCGCCGCCGTACGGTCGCGGCAGGCCGGCCGCAGGACGACGTCAAGATCCTGCCCGGGACCCAGTTCGTCCTCGCCGACACCGACGACGACGCCTGGGAGAAGGCGCGCTGGGTCAAGGAGCAGCAGGTCACGCCCGCGACCGCCCTGTCCCTGCTGGGACAGGTCTGGGGCGAGGACCTCTCCGGGTACGACCCCGACGGACCCGTGCCCAGCCACGACCCGGTCATCGAGATCATCGGCGAGACGCGCGGCACCCGCCGGCACGGCAAGGACCCCCGCGAGATCGCCCAGGAGTGGCGAGCCCGGTCGGAGGCCGAGAACCTGTCGATCCGTCAGCTCGTGATCGCCCAGGAGCGCCAGCGCGGGTTCGTCGGCTCCGGGGCCACGGTCGCCGAGGAGCTCATCCGCTGGGTGCGTACGGGTGCGACGGACGGGTTCAACATCACGCCGTGGATCATCCCGAGCGGTCTGGACGACGTGGTCGACCTGCTCGTCCCGGAGCTGCAGGAGCGGGGCGCCTACCGCACCGAGTACACGGGCAGCACGCTCCGTGAGCACCTCGGTCTGCGCGACCCTCTGACGCGTCGGACGCCGAGCCCCGTTCCGGTCACCGCCTGACCTCGGCGGCGTCCGCACGCCTCAGTATGTGCGGACGTCGCCCGTCCACCGGCTCAGCGGCGCTTGCGGACCAGCACGAGGTCGTCGCGGTGCACGAGCTCGCGGTCATAGCCGGGGCCGAGCTCCGCCCGCAGGTCCTGGGTCGACCGGCCGAGCAGCCCGGGCACCTCCGAGGCGTCGTAGGCCACGAGCCCGCGGCCCACCAACGCGCCGTCGGGCCCGACGAGCTCGACGGGGTCGCCCTCCTCGAATGCACCCTCCGCTCCGGTGACCCCCGCGGGCAGCAGCGAGGTGCCCCGCTCGACGACGGCACGCACGGCTCCGGCGTCGAGCAGGAGCCGGCCGCGGGTGCTCGCCGCATGCGCCAGCCAGAGCCGCCGGATCGACGTACGACGACCCGTCGCGGTGAACCACGTGCCCACGTCCTCGCCCGCCAGCGCCTGAGCGGCCTGGGCGGCGGACGTCAGGACGACCGGAACACCCGACTGCGTCGCGATGGCGACCGACTCGAGCTTCGTGACCATGCCTCCGGTGCCCACCGCGCTGCCCCGCGACGCGACGTCGATGCCCTCGAGGTCCTCCGCGACCACGACCGACGCGATGCGCCGGGACCCGTCACGCGACGGCGGCCCGGTGTAGAGCGAGTCGACGTCGCTGAGCAGCATGAGCGCGTCGGCGTGCACGAGGTGCGAGACGAGCGCCGCCAGTCGGTCGTTGTCACCGAACCGGATCTCGTCGGTCGCGACGGCGTCGTTCTCGTTGATCACCGGCACGATGCCCAGGTCGAGCAGCCTGGTCAGAGCCCGGTGCGCGTTGCGGTAGTGCACGCGTCGGACGGTGTCGTCGGCGGTCAGCAGCACCTGACCGACCTGCAGGCCGTGCCGCGCGAACGCCGCGGTGTAGTGCGCCACGAGCAGCCCCTGGCCGACGGAGGCCGCGGCCTGCTGAGTCGCGAGGTCCTTCGGCCGGGCCGCCAGCCCGAGGGGGCCGATGCCCGCCGCGATCGCGCCGGAGGACACCAGCACGACCTGGCCACCGGCAGCACGGCGCGCCGCGAGCACCTCGACGAGCGCGTTGAGCCGCTCCGGCGCGAGCCGCCCGTCGGGCGTGGTCAGCGACGACGACCCGATCTTCACGACGAGGCGCGCCGCGGTGACCAGCTGCTGGCGGTCCAGGGGGTCGACGGTCACGACGCGCATTCTGCCGCGCGACGCACCTGACCTGCGGTTCCTATCCGCGGGCCGGACGTCACTCGGAGGCCGCGTCGGTCCAGACACCGGCCTCGCGCTCGGTCCAGAGCTCCTCGCGGGCCTCCGTCTTGGCGTCCATGCGCTCCTTGTACTCCTGGCGCTTCTCGCCACGCGTGGGGCGCGTGCGCTCCTCGATGCGCAGGTCGACGCCACGCGGGCCGCCCAGGAACTCGGCGCCCGTCATGAGCGTCGGCTCCCAGTCGAAGATGACCGCGTTGTGCTCGGGGCCGATGCGCACCTCGTCACCGGGCGTGGCACCCGCCTTGAACAGCTGCTCCTCGACGCCGAGGCGGGCGAGCCGGTCGGCGAGGTAGCCGACGGCCTCGTCGTTGGAGAAGTCGGTCTGGCGGACCCAGCGCTCCGGCTTGTCGCCACGCACCCAGAAGTACACGCCCTGGCCCTCGACCTCGCGCCGCGTCACCGTGAACCCGGCGTCGTCGACGGCCTTCGGGCGCAGGACGACGCGCGTGTTCTCGGGCACTGGGGCGTCACGACGGGCCTTGTCGACGATCTCGCCGAGCGCGAACGTGAGCGGGCGCAGACCCTCGTGGCTGGCCGTCGACACCTCGAACACGCGCAGACCGCGTGCCTCGAGGTCGGGCCTGACCAGCTCGGCCAGGTCGCGCGCCTCGGGGACGTCGATCTTGTTGAGCACGACGATCTGCGGGCGCTCGGTGATCGGCACCCGACCACCCTCGATGCTCAGGTCGCCGGCGTAGGTGGCCAGCTCGGCCTCGATGACCTCGAGGTCGGTGATCGGGTCCCGGTCGGGCTCGAGCGTCGCGCAGTCGAGCACGTGCACGATGACGGCGCAGCGCTCGATGTGGCGCAGGAACTCCAGACCGAGGCCACGGCCCTCGGAGGCACCGGGGATCAGCCCGGGGACGTCCGCGACCGTGTAACGGGCCGTCCCGGCCTGGACGACGCCGAGGTTGGGCACCAGAGTCGTGAACGGGTAGTCGGCGATCTTGGGCCGCGCAGCGGAGATCGCCGCGACGAGGCTCGACTTACCGGCGCTCGGATAGCCCACGAGGGCCACGTCCGCGATCGTCTTGAGCTCGAGCACGACGTCGTGCGCCTCGCCCGGCTCGCCGAGCAGCGCGAAGCCGGGGGCCTTGCGGCGAGCGGAGGCGAGAGCCGCGTTGCCCAGTCCCCCACGGCCGCCGGGGGCTGCGACGTACTGCGCGCCGACGCCGACGAGGTCCGCGAGCACGTTGCCCTCGACGTCCTTGACGACCGTGCCGTCCGGGACGCCGAGCACCAGGTCGCCGCCCGTCGAGCCCGAGCGGTGGTCACCCATGCCCTGCGTGCCCGAGGGGGCGTGCCGGTGCGGCAGGTGGTGGTAGTCCAGCAGCGTCGTCACCTGAGGGTCGACCTCGATGATCACCGAGCCGCCGTTGCCGCCGTTGCCTCCGTCGGGGCCGGCGAGGGGCTTGAACTTCTCCCGGTGGATGGACGCACAGCCGTGCCCACCGTCACCGCCGGTCGCATGCAGCACGACCCGGTCGACGAATGTCACCACGGCTGAACCTCCTTCTTGCTCATTCGATACTCACACGCGAAAGGGGCGCACCGCACTGGTGCGCCCCTTCACGAAGAACTGACAAGCGACGAGCACGGCCCGATGCCGCGCACTGTGACACTCAGACCTCAGCGGCCACCACGACGTCGATGACCTTGCGACCACGGCGACGACCGAACGTCACGGCACCCGGGGCGAGGGCGAACAGCGTGTCGTCGCCGCCACGGCCGACGTTGACGCCGGGGTGGAAGTGCGTGCCGCGCTGGCGGACGATGATCTCGCCGGCCTTGACGACCTGGCCACCGAAGCGCTTGACGCCCAGGCGCTGGGCGTTGGAGTCGCGACCGTTGCGCGAGGAGCTCGCGCCCTTCTTGTGTGCCATGACGAACCTGCTTTCGTGCTCAGAAGTGTGGGGGTCCGCAGCCGAGGGGCCGCGGCGCGAGATCAGGAGATGCCGGTGACCTTCAGGCGGGTCAGCTTCTGGCGGTGACCCTTGCGGACGCGGTAGCCGGTCTTGTTCTTGTACTTGAGGATGTCGATCTTGGGACCCTTCTCGTCCCGCACGACCTCCGCCGTCACCTTCACCTTGGCCAGCGCCGAGGCGTCGGTCGTGACCGTCGCACCGTCGACGAGCAGCAGGGCGGTCAGCTCGATGGTCGAGCCGGCCTGCGCGGAGAGACGGTCGACGACGACGACGTCGCCGACAGCGACCTTCTCCTGGCGGCCGCCAGCCTTCACGATCGCGTACACCACGTTGCTGCTCATCTCTGCTCGTCGAACTGCGAATGTCATAGAAACTTCTCGTACCTGCGGTGCAGTGCCTGCCCTGGCGCCCGCGCACATCCCGCACCACCGGTCTGCACCGGTTTCCGTCGGGGTTCGCGTCGGCACCGATCCCGTGGGATCACGCGGCACGCAATGATCGGCGCGCACACGACGCGCCGACATTCAAGAGTACGGACAGCACGCCGCAGGGTCAAACCTGGACGGCTCCCCCGCGGACGACGTGACACAACGCACGTCGACGCGGGGAGCCTCAGGCCGCGCTCACACCTGTTCGGGCTCGCGGACGGGCTCGCTGGACTCGCCCTCCGGATCGACCTGGGAGACGCCGTCCCGCTCGAGCTCGTGCTCGATCTCGCTGGCCGGCTCGAGCTCGGTCTCGCTGGCCGGCTCGAGCTCGGTCTCGTCGGCCGCCTCGAGCTCGGTCTCGTCGCCCGCCTCGAGCTCCGTGTCGTCGCCCGCCTCGAACACGTCGGCCGGGACGGGAGTGAGCTCGAGCTGCGCGCCCTCGCCGTCCTCCCGGTGCTCGGCCGCGGTCGCCCCCGGGTGCGACGCGGCCAGCGCCGCGAAGACGTCCAGCGCCGGCTGTGCGGGCGCGACCTGCTCGGTCTCCAGCTCCGCGACCTCGTCGACAGGCGCCTCCTGGTCCGGTGCACCGACGACGGCAGCGTGCTCGTGCTCGTGCTCGTGCGCGTGCGCGGCCGCGGCCGCGATCGTCGCGAGAGTCGCCTTGACCGCTTCACGCGCCTCGGGAAGGACCGGTACGCCTGCGTGCGGCGCGTGGCTGACCGGCTCCTTGGCCGCTCCGCCGCGCTTGCGTCGCGAGCGCGCGTTGGCCGCATCACCGTTCGAGGGCGCCTGCTGCTCACCCGCGTCGGGACGCTGGTTGCTCTTCTCGATCGGCTCCTCGTGCACGATGAACCCGCGCCCGTGGCAGTGCTCGCAGTTCTCGCTGAACGCCTCGACCAGGCCCTGACCCACGCGCTTGCGGGTCATCTGAACCAGACCGAGCGAGGTGACCTCGGCGACCTGGTGCTTGGTGCGGTCGCGCCCCAGGCACTCGACCAACCGGCGCAGGACGAGGTCACGGTTCGACTCGAGCACCATGTCGATGAAGTCGATGACGATGATCCCGCCGATGTCCCGCAGCCGGAGCTGACGGACGATCTCCTCGGCGGCCTCGAGGTTGTTGCGCGTCACGGTCTCCTCGAGCGTGCCGCCCGAGCCCGTGAACTTGCCCGTGTTGACGTCGACGACCGTCATGGCCTCGGTGCGGTCGATCACGAGCGAGCCGCCCGACGGCAGCCAGACCTTGCGGTCCATGCCCTTGGCCAGCTGCTCGTCGATGCGGTGCACGGAGAAGACGTCGGTCTGCGACGTCCAGCGCTCGACCTTCTGCGCGAGGTCCGGGGCCAGCTCGTCGATGTACGACGAGATCGTGGTCCACGCCTCTGCACCCTCGACGACCAGCTTGGAGAAGTCGTCGTTGAAGATGTCGCGCACCACGCGGATGGCCATGTCGGGCTCACCCTGCAGCAGGGCGGGTGCGGACGCCGTCTTCGACTTCTTCTCGATCGCCTCCCACTGACCCTGCAGGCGCGCGATGTCGGCGCGCAGCTCATCCTCGGAGGCACCCTCTGCGGCGGTGCGCACGATCACGCCCGCCGACTCGGGGACGATCTCGCGCAGGATCCGCTTGAGGCGGTTGCGCTCGGTGTCCGGGAGCTTGCGGCTGATGCCTGTCATGCCGCCACCGGGGACGTAGACGAGGTACCGACCGGCGAGCGTGACCTGGGAGGTCAGCCGCGCACCCTTGTGCCCGATCGGGTCCTTGGTGACCTGGACGAGCACCGGGTCCCCGGACTTGAGCGCCTGCTCGATGCGACGCGCCGACCCGCCCTCGAGCCCGGTCGCGTCCCAGTTGACCTCGCCGGCGTAGAGCACGGCGTTGCGGCCCTTGCCCACGTCGACGAACGCCGCCTCCATGCTCGGCAGGACGTTCTGCACCCGGCCGAGGTACACGTTCCCGACCATCGACGTCTGCGCCTGGTTGGACACGTAGTGCTCGACCAGGACACCGTCCTCGAGCACGGCGATCTGCGTGCGCGCGTTCTTCTCGCGCACGATCATCGTGCGCTCGACCGACTCACGGCGGGCCAGGAACTCCGACTCGGTGATGATCTGGCGACGACGCCCCGCATCGCGTCCGTCGCGCCGACGCTGGCGCTTGGCCTCCAGCCGCGTCGACCCGCGCAGTGCGGTGACCTCGTCGCTGGGTGCCCGGGTGCGGGTCGCGCGCGGTTCAGCCGCGTCGGCCGAGCCACCCGAGGAGCCACGGCGACGGCGACGACGGCGACGGCTCGACCCGCCGTCATCGGACCCGGACTCGTCGGAGTCGGTGTCGTCGGCGTCCTCGCTCGGGGCGCTCTCGTCGTCGGTCGCCTCGTCCTCGGACGCCCCGGCCGGGGAGTCCGGGCGGCTGCGCCGTCCACGACCGCCACGACGGCGTCGACGACGCGCCGCTCCGGCACCTCCGCCGATGTCGTCCGGACCGTCCTCGTCCTCGTCCGAGTCGTCGGCCTCGTCCGCCGCGACCGTGTCGGGCTCGTCCTCGTCCGCGCGGTCCTGGGACTGCGCGAGGTCCTGCGCGAGGTCGCGCGCGAAGGCCGCCTCGAGGTCGTCCTCGGCGGAGTCGTCCTGCGGCTCGTCCGTCCCCGCACCGGTCCCCGCACCGCCGCCGCTGCGACCGCGACGGCCGCGACGGCGTGAGCCGCGTGCCGACGACGACGTCGTCGTGCTGGACGCCTCGGCGCCGTGAGCGTCGGCCTGCTCGGACTCGGCGACCGCAGCCGCGGTGGGCTCGTCGGCCTCGATGCGGTGCGCAGCCTCGGAGATCTCCTCGGGCGAGCCGGTGCTCGCCTGTGCGCGACGGCGCCGCGGGCGCGTGGCGGTCGGGTCCGGTGCCTGGAACAGCAACGCCGTCGTGGCGAACCGGGGGCCGGTCGTCGTCGTGCTCGTGGTGGTGGCTGCAGCCGGCTCGGCGGGTTCGAGCGGAACCTGAACCGGGGCGCTCGAGGCGAACTGCGCCAGCACGTCGAACGTGGGCGCGGGCGCGGCGGTCTCGTCGTCGACCTCGGCCTCGGCCTCGGGCTCGGCCTCGACGACCGGCTCGGGCGTCGTCACGGGACGCGTGCTCGCACGACGACGCCGCGGCGCCTTGGCAGGCGGGGCGTCCTCGGAGCTGGCGTCGGGCACGGGCGCCGCTGCGGGGGCGGCCGGGGCGTCTGCCACGACCGGCTCGGCGGACACAGCAGCCGGTTCGGCGGCGGCCGGCGGCCCGTCGGCGCTGACCGGCACGACGGTGCGGGTCACCCGGCGGGACTTCTTGACGGGCGTCGCCGGTGCGACGGGCGCCTCGACGGGCTGGGCTACGGCGACGGCCGGCGCCGGCTCGGGCGTCGGCAGCGTCGTGATCGCCTCGGTCGCGACGTCGTTGCTGGGCGCAGCGGTCACACGGGTGGCACGGCGGCGGCGCGGGGGCGCCTTCGTCGCCTCACCCTCGACGCTCGTCGTTGCGGTGGTGGGGGTGGCTTCGTCGGTCACGCGAGGTGCTCCTGGGTACCGAGCAACGCCACCCACACATCAGGCGGTACTCGGCAGGTCGGTCGTCGCACGCGTTCTGCGCGGCGACGGAAAGTCGGCGGTCGTGGCTGCTGCACCGTGTCGGCGCCATCGCCTGCGAGGCCTGGCCGGCGTCCCGATCTGGGACGTCCCGGCTGGCAGGGCGGCGGCTGGCGCGCACGACATGCTGATGCTGCGAGCTCAAGGGTCCCGTGACGGTGTGGTCGCCCAGGGAGCCGCGGCCAGTATCGCACAGCGACCCCCTCCTCGGGTGTTTCGCCGCAAAGAGTCGGCGCCGGACGTACCTGATCTGACACGGCGTCCGCACGTGCCGAAGGTCCTGTACTCAGAGGGCTCCCCGAAGGAGCAGGATGGGGTACGACCGTTGCAGACACCCGACGGAGGCACACCCCGTGGACCCGCTCGACCTGGCCCGCCTGCAGTTTGGCGCCGTGACCGTCTACCACTTCATCTTCGTGCCGCTCACGATCGGGCTTGCCCCCCTGGTCGCGGTGATGCAGACCATCTGGGTGAGCACCGGGAACGAGCGCTGGCTGCGTCTGACCAAGTTCTTCGGCAAGCTCCTGCTGATCAACTTCGCGATCGGCGTCGCCACCGGGATCGTGCAGGAGTTCCAGTTCGGGATGAACTGGTCGGAGTACTCGCGGTTCGTCGGCGACGTGTTCGGGGCTCCGCTGGCCATGGAGGCGCTCGCCGCCTTCTTCGTCGAGTCGACCTTCCTGGGTCTGTGGATCTTCGGCTGGGACAAGCTGCCCAAGAAGGTGCACCTGGCGACCATCTGGGCGGTTGCCCTGTCCACCAACCTGTCGGCGTTCTTCATCCTCGCCGCGAACTCGTGGATGCAGCACCCCGTCGGCGCGATCTGGAACGAGGCGACCGGCCGCGCCGAGATGAACGACATCGGTGCGGTGCTGACCAACTCGACCCTGTGGGCCGCGTTCCCGCACACCATCTCGGCAGCGTTCCTGACCGCGGGAACGTTCGTCGCGGGGATCGCGGCGTGGTGGATGGTGCGTCTCGTCCGTGCAGGGCAGGCGGACAAGGCTCGGGACATCTACCGGCCCGCCATCGTCCTGGGCGTCATCGTGATGTTCATCTCCGGCGTGGGCGTGGCGCTCAGCGGCGACCAGCAGGCCAAGCTCATGTTCCAGCAGCAGCCGATGAAGATGTCGTCGGCAGAGGCTCTCTGCGAGACGGTCGACGGCGCGTCGTTCTCCCTGCTCGCCATCGGCGACCTGAGCAACTCGTGCGAGGGCGTCAAGCACGTCATCGAGATCCCTGGGCTCACCTCGTTCCTGGCCAGCGGCGACTTCAACGCTCCGCTGCCCGGGGTCGAGGACCTGCAGCGCCAGTACGAGGAGAAGTACGGCTTCACCGACGCGGCCGGCGACCCGATCTCCTACCAGCCCAACCTCGCGATCACCTACTGGTCGTTCCGGCTCATGATCGGCTTCGGGCTCGGCTCGGCGGCGCTCGCCGTGTTCGCGCTCTGGGTGACCCGCCGTGGGCGGGTGAGCGGGAACCCGTGGATCAGCCGGCTGGCGCTGGCGGCGCTCGCGACGCCCTTCCTGGCCTCCGCGTTCGGCTGGATCTTCACCGAGATGGGCAGGCAGCCCTGGGTCGTAGCCCCGAACCCCAGCGGGGTCGACGGGGTGTGGATGCTGACCCAGCGGGGCGTGTCGACGATCGTCGGCACCGGGACCGTCGTCACGTCGCTCGTCTCGTTCACCCTGCTCTACAGCGTCCTCGCCGTGTTCTGGTACCGCCTCATGCACCGCTACACGATCGAGGGTGTGGCGGACTCCGAACGCGACTACAGCCCCGACAACCCCGACAACCACATCGACCCGGACGCCGCGGCGCGACCGCTGTCGTTCGCCTACTGAGAGGGGCCCAGCCATGGATCTGACCGTCGTCTGGTTCCTGCTCATCGCGGTCCTGTGGACCGGCTACCTCGTTCTCGAGGGGTTCGACTTCGGCGTCGGGATGCTCCTGGGGCTCCTGGCCCGGGGTGACCGGGACGCCCGTGACCGCGACCGACGGGTCATGATCAACACGATCGGACCCACCTGGGACGGCAACGAGGTGTGGCTCCTGACCGCAGGGGGCGCCACGTTCGCGGCGTTCCCCGAGTGGTACGCCACGATGTTCAGCGGCTTCTACCTGCCGCTGCTGCTGATCCTGCTCGCCCTCATCGTGCGTGTCGTCGCGTTCGAGTGGCGCGGCAAGATCAACGACGACCGCTGGCGATCCCTTGCCGACGGTGCGCTGATGGTCGGCTCCTGGGTGCCGGCGCTCCTGTGGGGCGTCGCCTTCGCCAACCTGGTCCGCGGCGTCGAGCTCGACGCGGACCACCAGTACGTCGGGGGGTTCTGGGCGCTGCTCAACCCGTTCGCGCTGCTCGGAGGCGCCACCACGCTGCTGATCTTCCTGACGCACGGCGCGGTGTTCCTGGCGCTGAAGTCCGACGGGGACATCCGGGAGCGGGCGGGCGCCTTCGCGGCCGGGTCCTCGATCCTGACCCTGGTCGTGGCCGGGTCCTGGGCGGTCTGGGCGCAGATCGCCTACTCGGTCGCGTGGACCTGGATCGCCGTCGCGGCCGCCGCCATCTCCCTCGCGGTCGTGGTCGTCGCAGCCCGGGGTCGCCGTGAAGGGCTCGCGTTCACGGCCTCGGCCGTCGCCATCGTCGCCGCAGTCGTGCTGATCTTCGGGTCGATGTACCCCGACGTCATGCCCGCGTTCGACCCGGCCAACTCGCTGACCATCGACAACGCGTCCTCGACCCACTACACGCTCACGGTGATGACGTGGGTCGCCGTGGTCCTGACCCCGATCGTCCTGCTCTACCAGGGCTGGACCTACTGGGTGTTCCGCAAGCGGATCTCCGCCACGAGCATCCCCGATCACACGGGCCTGACGTTCGACAAGGTCCCGCCACCCGAGCCTCAGCCGGTCGCCAAGGGGTGAGGCCGCTCGACCCGCGGCTGCTGCGGTACGCCCGTTCTGCCCGCGGCTACGTCGCACTCACCGCCGGGTTCGGCGTGCTCACCGCCACGCTGGTCGTGTGCCAGGCGCTGCTGCTGGCGCACGCGCTGGGTGGCGCTGTGCAGGACGGCGCCTCGCTCGCCTCACTGCGGCCGACGATCGCGTGGCTGGCGGTCGTCGTCGGCGCGCGAGCTCTCGTGACGTCCGGGCAGGAACGGTTCGCACACCGGGCCGCGACTGCGACGATCACGGAGCTGCGCGAGCAGGTGGTCGAGCACGCCGTCGCGCTCGGTCCCCGCTGGCTCGCGTCGGGGCACGGGCCGGCCGTCGTCACGCTGGCGACCCGTGGGCTGGACAACCTGCAGCCGTACTTCGTGCGGTACCTGCCCCAGCTCCTGCTCGCTGCGACCGTGACCCCGGGGGTCCTGCTCGTCGTGCTCGGGCTCGACTGGGTCTCGGCCGTGATCATGGTCTGCGTCCTGCCGCTGGTCCCGGTCTTCATGGTCCTCGTCGGCCGGCTCACGCAGGGACGGTCCGAACGCGGCCTGGTCACCATGCAGCACCTGGGCGCCCAGGTCCTGGACCTGCTGGCCGGTCTTGCGACCCTGCGCGCCCACGGTCGCGAGCGCGGGCAGGGGGCGCGGGTGCACGCCCTCGGTGACGCCCACCGGCGGGCCACGATGGGCACGCTCCGGATCGCCTTCCTGTCCGGGATGGTGCTCGAGCTGCTGACCACGCTGTCGGTCGCCCTGGTCGCGGTGGCGATCGGGCTCCGGCTGGTCGACGGCGAACTCGCCCTCACCACCGGGATCGCCGTGCTCGTCCTCGCACCGGAGGTCTTCCTGCCGTTGCGGCAGGTGGGTGCCCAGTTCCACGCAGCCGCCGACGGGGTCGCGGCCGCCGCGCAGGCGTTCGCGGTCCTTGAGATACCCGTCCCCGTGACCGGCACCGAACCGGCCCCCGACCTGCGCCGCGTCGTCCTCACGCTGGACGGGGTCAGCGTGAGGACGACGCACGGGCGCTCCCCCGCGGCGCTCGACCTCGACGTGCAGCCCGGGACCGTGGTTGCCCTGACCGGTCCGAGCGGCGCGGGCAAGACCACGGCCGTCGAGGTCCTGCTCGGCCTTGTTCGTCCCGACGAGGGTGCGGTGAAGGTCGGAACGCTCGACCTGGCCGACATCGACCCGACGTCGCTGTGGTCGCAGGTGTCGTGGCTCCCCCAACGCCCCGTCCTCGAGCCGGGGACCGTCGCGGCAGCCGTCGGCGGGGTGCACGACGCCGCGGCCGCGCTCACCGGTCTGGACGCCGTGCTCGAGACGTTGCCCGACGGCTGGCAGACCGAGCTCGGACGCGGGGGCGAAGGACTGAGCCTCGGACAGCGACAACGGGTCGCCCTCACCCGGGCACTCGTGTCCGACGCACCCCTGGTCATCCTCGACGAGCCGACCGCGCACCTGGATGCAGCCGGTGAGGCCGTCGTCCTCGACACGGTGCGGGTGCTGCGCGCGGCGGGCCGGACGGTGCTGCTGGTGGCGCACCGCCCGTCGCTGGTCGCCTGCGCCGACACCGTCGTCGAGGTCCGCAGCGACGCCGACGCCATGGACCCGGCGGTGCCCGCATGAGACCGCCCACGGGGACCCTGCGCCGCGCCGTCACGCTGCTCGACGTCGACCGTCGCCGCGTCGTGCTCGCCCTGCTGCTCGGCACGCTCGCGCTCGGCTGCGCGGTCGCGCTGGCCGGGACCGCTGCCTGGCTGATCGCGCGCGCCTCGCAGATGCCGCCCGTGCTCGCGCTCAGCGTCGCGACCGTCGCGGTCCGCGCGTTCGGCATCGGCCGCGGGGTCCTGCGCTACCTCGAGCGCCTCGTCTCGCACGACGTCGCCCTGCGGGGCATGACCCAGCTGCGCACCACGCTCTACGACAGGCTCGCGACGGGCCGCGCAGAGGCCGTCCTGCGGCTGCGCCGCGGCGACCTGCTGGCCCGGGTCGGAGCCGACGTGGACGCGGTCGGTGACGTCGTCGTACGCGGTCTGCTGCCGATCGGGGTCGCCGCCCTCCTCGGGCTGGTGACCTCGATCGTGATGTGCCTGTTCTGGCCTCCGGCAGGGCTCGCACTGGCCGCCTGCCTCGTGCTCGCGGGAGTCGCCGCACCGGCTCTGGCGTCGCGTGGCGCGAGGATCAGCGAGCAGCGCGCGGTGCAGGCGCACGCGGACATGACGGCGTCGGCACTCGGGCTCCTCGACGACGCCGGCCCGCTCCTGGTGTCCGGGCGCCTGCAGCGTGAGATGGATGCGCTCCGGGCAGCCGACACGCGGATCGCCGTCGCCACGGACGGCGGTGCACCGTCCGCCGCGCTCGCCGCGGGGCTCGGGCAGCTGGCCGTCGGTCTCGCGGTCCTCGCAGCCCTCCTGACGGGTATCCCGGCCGTCGGCTCGGGCCGGCTCGCCGCGGTCGACCTCGCAGTCGTCGTGCTCACGCCTCTGGCCGCGTTCGAGGCGACCGCACTGCTGCCGGCGGCGATGATCCAGGTGCACCGGTCCCGTGCTGCGGCCGCGCGGGTGCTCGCGCTGCTGGACGGCGGCGCCGGGCCGTCTCCGGTGCTCGACGACCCGCGACGACCGCTGCCGGACCTGGTGGCCGGCGACCTGACGTGCGCGTGGCCCGACGGACCGTCGGTCGTCGAGGGTCTCGACCTCACGCTGCGTCCCGGCCGGTCGGTCGCGATCGTCGGACCGTCGGGCACCGGCAAGACCACGACCCTACTGACCCTGGCCGGCCTGTTGCCCGCACGCTCGGGCACCCTTCGGCTCGACCGCGTCGACGTGTCCGACTACGGACGAGAGGCCGTCACGGCGACAGTCCTGGTGGGGACCGAGGACGCGCACGTGTTCGGCACCACGGTCCTGGAGAACCTCCGGGTCGCACGCGGCGACGTGACGCGCGACGAGGCCTCCGCGGTCCTCGAGCGCGTCGCCCTCGGAGGGTGGCTGACCGGCCTGCCGGACGGTCTCGACACCGTCCTCGGACCCGACGCGCGCACCGTCTCCGGGGGCGAACGCCGACGCCTTCTCGTGGCGCGAGCCCTGCTCTCGCCCGCACCCCTGCTGCTGCTCGACGAACCGGCCGAGCACCTCGATCCGGCCACCGCCGATGCGTTGGTGACCGACCTGCTGCGCGACCCCCGGGGCGTCGTCGTGGTGACGCACCGGTTGAGCCCGCTCGACGCCGCAGACGAGGTCCTGTGGCTCGACGGCGGTCACGTCCGCGCGCGCGGGACCCACGCGGACCTGCGACGCACCGTTCCCGGGTACCGGGCCGCGCTCGAGCTCGAGGGTGCGGGCGGAGCCGTCGCTCGCCCCTGACCGGTGGCATCGTTGCGGGGTGACCACGCTGCTGCTGCCCTCGTCGATGTCCGACTCGCCCACCGTCCCGGCCGACGTCCGCGTCGTCCGGTACGACATCTCCGAGCCGCTTCCTGACGACGTCCTCGACGCAGAGGCGCTCGTCGTGTGGGGCAACGGACACCGGCAGATGGCCGACGCGGCGCGTCGGCTGACGCGCCTGCGGTGGGTGCAGACGCTCGCTGCCGGCCCCGACTCGGCGCTCGCGGCCGGCTTCGCGCCCGAGGTGGTCATCACGTCCGGTCGAGGCCTGCACGACGGACCGGTCGCCGAGCACACGCTCGCGCTGCTGCTCGCGGCTGCGCGGCGGCTCCCCGAGTGCGTCCGCGCTCAGGACCAGCACCGGTGGGCGCACGAGCTCGGCGGTGTCCAGGAGTTCCGGCCCGGCCTGGAGTTCCGCAGCCTTGCGGGTTCGCGGGTGCTGGTCTGGGGTTTCGGGTCGATCGCCGCACGGCTCGCCCCGATGCTGACCGCGCTGGGCGCCGACGTCCAGGGCGTCGCCCGCAGCGCGGGCGACCGGCACGGCTACCCCGTCATCTCCACCTTCGACCTCCCCGACGCGCTCCCCCGCGCCGACGTCCTGGTGTCGCTGCTGCCTGCGACGCCTCAGAACGAGCGCGTGATCGACGGTGCGGTCTTCGACCTCCTCCCCGACCACGCCTTCGTCGTGAACGTGGGCCGCGGGTCGGTGCTCGACGAGACAGCGCTCCTCACCGCCATCCGTGACGGCCGGATCGCGGGTGCCGCTCTGGACGTCTTCGACACGGAGCCGTTGCCCGCCGACTCCCCGCTCTGGGCCGAACCCCGCATCCTGGTCACGCCGCATGCGGCGGGCGGACGGCCCCTCGGTGCAGGCGCGTTGGTGAGCGAGAACCTCGTCGCGCTGTTGTCCGGTGGTGACCTGAGGAACGTCGTTCCGCGCAGCTAGAAACGGCCGTTCCGCGGCCGTGGCTGGCAGTGCGGGCACGAGTACGACGAGCGGTTCATGAACTCGTCCCGCCGGACCGCCGTGCCGCAGCGGGGGCACGGTCGCCCCTCCTGGCCGTAGACCTTCAGCGACCGGTCGAAGTACCCCGAGTTCCCGTTGACGTTCACGTAGAGGGCGTCGAAGCTCGTGCCGCCCTGCTCGAGCGCCTCGGTCATGACCTCGCGGGCACCGGCCAGCGCGCGCTCCACCTCGGCGACCCGCAGCGTCTCGGTAGGTCTCGCGTAGTGCAGCTGCGCCCGCCAGAGGCCCTCGTCGGCGTAGATGTTGCCGATCCCCGAGACGAGGGTCTGGTCGAGCAGCGCGCGCTTGATGCCGGTCTTCCGGCGGCGTACCGCCCTGACCAACGCGCCGTGGTCGAGCGACGGGTCGAGCAGGTCGCGGGCGATGTGCTCGACGGGCTCAGGAACCACCGGGCGCTCGGAGCCGTACCCACCGGGCTCGCCGTCGGCCGTCGGCGCCAGGTCCGGGACGCTCAGGTGCCCGAACGTGCGCTGGTCGATGAAGTCCAGGTAGCCGTCGTCGAGCGTGAGCCGCACCCGCAGGTGCGGATGGTCGACGGGCTCGGCACGCACGAGCAGCTGACCGCTCATGCCGAGGTGGGCCATCAGGGCGTCGTCGTGGTCGTCCAGGAGCAGCCAGAGGAACTTGCCGCGGCGCACGGCCGCCTCGAGGCGTCTTCCGGTGAGCCGACCAGCGAAGTCGAGGGGGCCGCCGACGTGCCGACGGACGCTGTAGTCGCGGTGGACCTCGACCTTCGACACCGTGCGACCCAGCACGTGCCGTGCCAGTCCGTCGCGGACGGTCTCGACCTCGGGCAGCTCGGGCACGTCAGGCTTGCGGGGTCAGTCCTGCGCCGAGCGCAGGTCCTCGAGCGCACGGTACGCGTCGGCCGCAGCGTCCTGCTCGGCCACCTTCTTGGCCCGGCCGACACCGACGCCGCGAGCGACGCCGTCGACGACGGCACGCGCTGTGAACGTGCGGGCGTGGTCTGGGCCTTCACCGTCCACGTCGTAGACGGGTGCCCCCAGTCCCATGGCCGCCGACAGCTCCTGCAGCGACGTCTTCCAGTCCAACCCAGCACCCAGGTCCGCGGCTGCCACGAGCGACGGGCCGACGAGCCGCTCGACCAGCGCGCGAGCGGTCTCGAGGCCGTGCGACAGGTACACGGCGCCGAACACCGCCTCGAGGGTGTCCGAGAGGATCGAGTCCTTCTCCGCTCCGCCTGTGGACAGCTCGCCCTTGCCGAGGAGAACGAAGCTGCCCAGGTCGAGCGCGCGGGCAACCACCGCCAGCGCGCGCTGGGACACCGTGGCCGCCCGCATCTTCGCGAGGGACCCCTCGGAGAGCCCGGGGTGCGTCCGGTAGAGCGACTCGGTGACGACCAGGCCGAGCACGCTGTCTCCGAGGAACTCGAGCCGCTCGTTGGTGGGCAGCCCGCCCGCCTCGTGCGCGAACGAACGGTGCGTCAGGGCAAGCACGAGAAGCTCGGGGTCCAGGTGGACCCCGAGCTTCTCGAGAAGCTGGTCAGCCGTGGCACTCATACCGGTCCTCCGGTCATCGGGTGCACTACAGCCTCTGCCAGCGACGTGCTCAGCGAACCTCGAACTCGGTCCGGACTGCCTCGGCGTACGAGCGGTCCTTGTACGTGCCGCACGACGGGCAGGCCGTGTGAGGCATCTTGTTCGCCTTGCACTTCGGGCACGTGTGGAGCGTCGTGGCAGTGGTCTTCCACTGCGACCGACGCGCACGGGTGTTGCTGCGCGACATCTTGCGCTTCGGAACAGCCACGGCTAGCTCTCTTTCGTCTCGTCGTTCGAGCCCACGAGGCCGCCCAGAGCGGCCCAGCGAGGATCAAGCGTCTCATGCGAATGGTCAGGGTCGTCCGCCAGACGTGCACCACACTCGGAGCACAGACCTGGGCAGTCGGGCGTGCACAACGGCTGGAACGGCAGAGCCGGCACGACCGCGTCTCGCAGCGCAGGCTCCAGGTCGATCAGATCGCCCTCGAGCTCACGCACGTCCTCCTCGTCATCTCCGTCCTCCGCCGCGACGGCCGCGCGCTCGGGATACACGTAGAGCTCCGTGAGCTGGACATCGACATCCTCGATGACCTCGCCCAGGCAGCGCACGCACTCCCCGATCGCCCGACCACGGACGGATCCGGTGACCAGGACCCCCTCCATGACCGCCTCGAGCCGAAGATTCAGCTCGACGTCGTTCCCGGTGGGGACGCCGATCACGTCAGTACCGAGATCCTCCGGGGCAGCCACGGTGCGCTGCACGGTCCGCGTCGATCCTGGACGTCGGCCGAGCTCGTGCGTATCGAGCACGAACGGCGAACGAGGATCGAGGTGAACAGGGCGCTGCACGGCCAGGGTCCCCTCGTTGATCTCGGTCCGTGCCATGAGCGGCAGAACCAACGGACAACTCTACGGCACAGGTCACGGGCCACCCAAATCGTGCCGGAGTGGCGGACGTCTCACTCCGCACCCAGCCGCCCTGCAAGCTTCGCGCGTCCCGCCTGCACCTGACCGAGCACCTTGCCCAGGTCGATCTCGAAGTCGGCCAGACGTCGGTCGCAGTAGTCGTCAGCGTCCCGCTGGAGGCGCTCGACGGTCTCCTCTGCCTCGGCCAGCAGCTGCGCGGCCCGCTCCTGCGCGGCGAGCACGACGGCCTCCTGGTCCACGAGGGCGGCGGCCTCGCGGCGCGCCCTCGCGAGGATCTCGTCCGCCCCTGCCTGGGCCTCGGCACGCGCGGCCGCGGCATCGGCCAGGACCTGGTCCGCGCGCGTGAGCTGGGTGGGCAGCACGTCGCGCGCCTGCTCGACCAGATCGAGCAGCTCGGCGCGGTTGACCAGCACGGAGGACGACATGGGCATGGCTCGCGCCGTCGAGACCGCCGTGGCGATCGCCTCCAGGACGCCGGTCAACCCCTCGGGGCGCGTCGTCGGATCCTCTTCGGTCATGTTCCGTCCCTTCGTCCCAGTGCATCGCGCACCGCGTCCCCCACGCCTGCAGGGACCAGGTCCTCGATGTCCCCTCCGTACCGCGCAACGTCCTTGACCAGCGACGACGCTATGTGAGCGAGCGCCGGGTCACCCACCACGAACACGGTCTCCACCCCAGAAAGGTGCCGGTTCATGAGCGCCATGGGCAGCTCCGCGTCGAAGTCGGCGCCCCCGCGCAGGCCCTTGACGACGGCGTTGGCGCGCACCTCCCGAAGGAAGTCGGCCAGCAACGCGGTCACGGGTTCGACCCGCACGCCGTCGATCCCGTCGACGGCCGCACGAGCGAGCGCGACGCGCACGTCCACCCCCAGCAGCGCGGACTTCGAGGAGTTCGACGCGATGCCGACGACGACCTCGTCGAACATGGACCGTGCACGGCGGACCACGTCGACGTGTCCGAGGGTGATCGGGTCGTACGACCCGGGGCACACGGCGATGGTCACCTCGTCAGGGTAGGGCAGCGTGTGCGCCAGGTCGCGACCACACGCGGCGCCCCTGCCGTCGGGCCATGGACGCGTCGCTCGGTGCGGCTCGGACCGTGCAGCGCCGACGACAGGCGGCCCTAGGCGGACACTGCCCCACCGTCCTGCACGGGTCCGGCTGACGCCTCCGCGAACCACATCACCGTGTCGCCGTACGCACGACGGTCGAAGCGGACCAGGGCGGCAGGCCAGGCCGGCTCGGGCGAGCGCCGTGCGCGTTCGACCACCAGCACCCCGTGCGGGGAGAGCGCCAGGGGTGCCAGGACCGCAGCGAGATCTGCTTCGGTCACGTCGTACGGGGGGTCGACGAGGACGAGGTCCCACGTCGCCGGCCGCTGCACGAACCGGTCCGCCTTGTCGGCGGCCACTACGACCCGGTCCTGGAGACCGACGGCGGCGACGTTGCGACGGCACACCTCGGCCGCGTCGCGTGCCGAGTCGACGAGGGTCACGTGCGCAGCCCCGCGGCTGGCCGCCTCGATGCCCAGGGCGCCCGACCCTGCGTAGAGATCGAGGACGCGCGCACCGTCGACGACGTCGAGGTGCTCGAGCCGGGAGAACAGCGCCTCGCGAACACGTTCGCTCGTCGGCCGCGTGCCTGTACGGGGTACCTGCAGGATCCGGCCACCGACCGAGCCGGCCACGACCCGTGTCACCGTGCAGCACCCGCCTTGGCGTTGTCCTGGGCATCCATCATCCGCTCCATGAGGGAGCCCTTGGCGATCGACGAGGCGACGGCGAACGCGATGCTGGACAGGGCGACCTGGGCGACGATCAGCGGTGTGTTGATCGTGCGCAGGAGCACCGCGATCCACACCGGCAGCAGGCACAGCACCACGAGGTCCGGACCACGCGCCAGCACCGAGGCGACCCCGGTGGGCAGGGCACCCATGGGCGTCGAGACGAGTGCTCCACCCCAGTCCGGGGCCGGCCGGTACGACGACCGGACAGCCGCAGCCGCCCACACCGGCGTCGAGAGGACTCCCAGGGCGATCCAGTTCGGCACGTCCGAGGCCCAGCGCCCCACGGCCGCGAACGCGACGACCGACCAGAGCAGCATCGCCGCGGCGGGCACGATCATCCGCAGCCGCCGGACGGTCTGCGCATCGATGGGCAGGAGCCTGTCGAGTATGGGGGCCATTTCCGCGCGGCGTGCTCCCTCGCCCGTGGCGCTCATGGCGACGTATCCCGCGACCAGGATGGACAGCAGGACGCCGAACGGGCTCGCGAGCTCTGGGACGGTGCTGACCAGGACCGGGACCAGCGCGGCGACGACCAGCTGGACGACGTGCCGGGCCGAACGTCGTAGGACCACAAGGTCGGCGGTGACCAGCGCGGTGGCCGGACCCCGGGCGGTGCGCAGCCTCGACGTCCAGCGGCGTACCGGCGCCGCTGCGCCGTCGGTGAGCGCCCGACCGAGCTCGCGTGAGTCCATGGAGACGACGGCACCGGCGGCCTGCGTGGCCACCGAGCCGCTCTCCCGCAGCGTGTTCGCCGGGATCCGGCCCAGCCGGGAGTCCAGCAGGAACGCGAGACCGACCACGACGAGCAGCAGCAGGACGACCAGCCACCACGGCGGGCCGGGCACGGCGTCCGCGGACCAGCCCCACGAGGCAAGGACGACGGCCGCGACCGGCGCGAGGAACAGCAGCCCGTCACCGACGAGCGCGATCGCCCGTCGCGAGACGCTCGCCGACTGGCCGACACCTGCGACCAGAACGATCCCCGCCGCGACGAGTGCTGCCGCCGAGGCGACCCGTGCGACGCGCGATCCCTCGTCAGCGAGCAGCCCGGCGTCCAGGAGGGCGACGATCACCGCGCCGACGAAGCCGGCCAGAAGCGGCAGCCGCCTCGCGGCCGGGCGCAGGAGACCGCGGCGGTCGACCGGCAGACCGAGCCACCAGGCGGCCTCCGCACCGCCGGCACCGACCGGACCGAGCCGCCCCGCGAGCGAGAGCACGACACCCGCCAGCGCGATGAGGATGACGATCACGAGGCTGGCGAGGCTCAGGCTCATCGGGCTGCTGATGTCCGGCTCCGGCGGGAGCGCCACGCGCATCGCCTGGGACGCCCCGAGGGCCACGCCGATGCTGATGGCGAGGCTGATGACGGCGTAGTAGACATCCCCGAGCAGCGACCCGATCGTCGCGTCGCTCCGCACGCTCGCCGCCTGGGCGGTGTACTTGCGGATGCTCTTGGCCCGCGGGATCGGGCTGAGCTCGAACGGCTGGACGGCCGGCTCGTCCTCGACCTGGTCGTCCACGGTCACGGGTTCTCCCGCGAGATCAGGTCCGCGGCCTGGTCGGCCGGGAGCAGCTTCGAGACCTCGTCCGAGACGTGCACCGCACGGTCGGCGACCGCTCGCAGCAGGTCGGGATCGTGGGTCGCGACGAGCACCGCGCCACCGGCCTTCTTCTCGGCGACGATCCGGGCCGCGAGGCGGTCGCGCATGCCACGGTCGAGCCGCTGCTCGGGCTCGTCGAGGACCAGCAACGAGCGGGGCCTGACGAAGCCTGCCGCGAGCAGCAGGCGGCGGCGCTGGCCGGACGAGAGAGCCACCGGGAGCGACCTCGCGTGGTCGGCCAGCCCGAACTCGGCGAGCAGCTCCGCGACCACGGCGTCCGCCCCTCGCACGCCGTGACCGCGAGCGGTCAGGTAGAGGTGCTCGGACACGGTGAGCGCCGGGAAGTACGCGTCGTCGTCGAGAACGCTCGCCACCTTGGTGCGGAAGCCGACGTCGCGCTCGTCGACCTTGGCGCCGAAGACCTGCAGCGCACCCCCGGACGGTTCGAGCAGACCGATGACGGCACGCAGCACGGTCGACTTGCCCGAACCGTTGGCGCCGACGAGCGCGATGACCTTTCCGGGCGCGAGCGTGAACGTGACCGGGGCACAGACGGGTGCGCCGCCATAGCCGACGAGCAGGTCCTTGGCGCTGATGACGGGCTTCGACACGCTCGCCAGCGTATCTGCGCCAGATGTGCCGACGCGCCGCGGTCCGGCACGTCAGGTCCTACCCAGGAACTCCTCGCGACCGTCTGCCAGCTGGTCCTCGATCGCTCCGCGCAGTGCCGGCCACGGCGTGAGCTCGGGGTCGGCGTCGACGAGCCCCCTGGCGTCGTCTCGCGCACGGTCGATCACGGCGCCGTCGCTGACCACGCGCAGGAACCGCAGGGCACCCCGGCGACCCGACTGGGCCGCGCCCAGGACGTCACCCTCGCGGCGCAGCAGGAGGTCGACGCGGGCGAGCTCGAAGCCGTCCGTGGTCGCCGCGAGCGCCTCGAGCCGCTGTGTGGCCGTGCTGCCGTCCGGGGCGCCGGAGACGAGCAGGCAGATCCCGGGCTCCCGTCCGCGCCCGATCCGGCCGCGCAGCTGGTGCAGCTGCGACAGTCCGAAGACGTGCGCGTCCAGGACGACCATCACGGTCGCCGCCGGCACGTCGACGCCGACCTCGATGACCGTCGTCGAGACCAGCACCGGGGTGGCGCCGGACGCGAAGTCTGCGATCGCCCGGTCCTTCTCCTCGCCGGACATCCGGCCGTGCAGCACACCGACCGCCGCTCCCCCGAGCCGGTCGTCCTGGCGCAGCGTCTCGACGACCTCCAGGACCGCGCGCAGCGGACGTTTCGGCGGTCTCGCGCCCGCCGTGGTCGCCTGGGCGACGGTCGTGGCCTCGTCGTCGTCCAGGTAGAGGTCGTCGCCGTCGTCCTCGTTGGTGAGCGCGTCGTCGTCGGGGTCGATCCGCGCGCACACGACGAACGCCCGCCCACCGCGTGCGACCTCCTCGCCGACCCTGCGCCACGTCCGGTCCATCCAGGCCGGGCTGTCCACGGGCACCACGTGGGTCGTGATCCCGCTGCGGCCCGACGGGACCTCGCGAAGCTCCGAGATCTCAAGCTCTCCGAAGACCGTCATCGCGACGGTCCGTGGGATCGGGGTGGCCGTCGTGACCAGCAGGTGCGGGGCGTTCTTCGCCTTCGCGAGGAGCGCACCTCGCTGCTCGACGCCGAACTTGTGCTGCTCGTCGATCACGACGAGCCCGAGGTCCGCGAACTGCACGGGGCTCGACAGGAGCGCGTGCGTGCCCACGACGATCCCGGCCTGCCCGCTCGCAGCGTCGAGCAGGTTGGTCTTGCGTTCTGCGGCTCCCTGCGCGCCCGTCAGCAGCGCCACGCGGGTGCCGATCTCGGAGCCGCCGAGCATCCCGCCCTCGGCGAGCTCGCCGAGCAGCGTGCGCAGCGTGCGGACGTGCTGGGCGGCGAGCACGGAGGTCGGCGCGAGCATGACGGCCTGCCCGCCCGCGTCGATGACCTGGAGCATCGCCCGCAGAGCGACGACGGTCTTGCCTGAGCCCACCTCCCCCTGCAGCAGCCGCTGCATCGGGCGGTCGAGTGCCAGGTCGTCGCCGATCTGCGCTCCGGCCAGCACCTGACCGGGCGTCAGGTCGAACGGCAGCCGGGCGTCGAACGCCTCCAGCAGCCCACCTGCCCGCGGCGGGCGCGCCGTCGAGGCCTCCCGCTGGGCCCTGGCACGCCTGCGGGCGAGCTCGGCCTGCAGCACGAACGCCTCCTCGTACCGCAGCCGAGCCTGTCCACGGTGGACGTCGGTCTCCTCGCGCGGGACGTGCACGTCGCGGAGCGCTTTGAGGCGCGACCCGAGGCCGCGCGCCTCGCGGATCTCGGGTGGCACGGGGTCCGGGACGTCCGCCTCGGTCAGCGGGTCGAGGACCTTGCGCAGCGTCGCGCGGATCGACTCCGAGTCGAGGCCCTTGGTGGCGGGGTAGATGGGGATCGGCCACTCCGCCTCCTCCATCGCCCGCGCCTCGTCCTCGACGCTGCCCAGGATCTGGTAGACGGGGTTCGCAAGCTGCAGGCGGCCGTTGAACACGTTGATCTCCCCGGAGAAGAGCCCGAGCTCGCCCACGGCCAGCCGCCCGAGGTGCCAGGTGGCGATGCCCTCGTTCGCGGTGAAGATCACCAGGCTCAGTGAGCGGTTCCCGTCCGTGATCGTCGCCTCGACCCGGGGTCGTCCGGTTCTCGCGGCGTGCTTCATCTGCGCGCCGCGCACCCGGGCGATCAGCGCGACGTTGAGCCCGATCGCGAGGCTCGCGATGTCCGTGACCTCGCGCGAGTCCGCGTACCGCCAGGGGTAGTGCACCAGGAGGTCGGCCTTGGTGACGATGCCGAGGGTCGCGAACTTCTTCAGGTCTGCCGCGTTCTTGGCCGGGACCGGTTCCCTCATCGGGTCGACGTCCGTGTGCACGCTGTCGTCGTAGACCAGGCCGCTGCGGGTCCTGGGCGCGCGCCGTGCTCCCGGCGACTCGGCCACGATCAGTCCAGCCCGATCTGGACCGCCGGTCCGCGACCCGTCGGGCCGACGACCGTGGGCTCCACACCCGGGTGGTGCTCAGCGAGGTAGTCGGTCAACCCGTCGAGCGCCTGACCGGGATCCCGGACGAGGACGGTGAGGCTCTCGACGGGACCGCTCGCGGACACCAGCAGGAGGTCGACCGCGTCACGCACGGCCAGGGCCGTCGCAGGGGCGTCGAGCTGGACGGAACGCAACCGCCCGAGCGCCTGCTGTGCGGCGGCCGGCCCGGCGTCCGCGGCCGTGGCCAGAGCGAGCGCCGCGACAGCCACCCGCAGCTCGTCGCGTGCATCGAGGGGCTCGACGTGGGGATGAGTCGCGACGAGCCCGGCCAGCTCGTCGTCACCGACCGCGTCACCGGGGAGGACCGCGACCCGCGACGCCCCCGTGTCCGTCACGGCCCGCTGGAGGTGCCGCACGGAGATGGGCACCTCCGGGCAGCGCACCACCGTGACCGCGCCCGCCGACGCGTACCAGGCGGCCAGCTCGGGCGACCTGGTGCAGACCACGACACCGCACCGGTCGGCGTCGGCCTGCACCGAGGACGCGTGGGCCGCGGCGACCAGGCGCACGAGCACCTGCTCGCGGCGGCCCACGCCTGCTGCGGCGATCGCAGCGGCGGGGTCGTCCGTGTGGACGTGCACATGCCACGTCCCCTCACCGCCGACGACAGCGACCGAGTCGCCGAGCGCGGCCATCGCGGTGTGCAGGGGGACGTCGAGGTCGACGCCCACGCTGGAGACCAGGAGCATGACCTCGAACGCACCACCCGCCGGTTCCTCGGGCCACGGGTGCGTGGGGGGCGACGGCAACCACGCGAGGGAGTCGCCCTCCGCCGGCTCCTCGCCGGCGACGACCCGTGCCAGGGCGTCAAGGACCACCAGGAGCGCGCACGCACCCGCGTCGAGGACGCGTGCGGCACGCAGGACGGGGTGCTCGGCGCTGATCTCGACGAGGGCCATGCGCGCGTCGGCGACGACCGAGCCCAGCATCGTCTCCAGGTCCGCCCCTGCGTCTGCGGCCGTCGCCGCGCTGCGGGCGACGGTGTCCGCGAGCGTGAGGACGGTGCCCTCCTGCGGCTCCTGCATCGCTCCGCGGGCCGCTCGAGCCGCAGCTCGCAGGCTCCGGGCGACGTCGGCGCCGTCGGGGTGCGCGGGCAGCGCGTGGGCGAACCCGGTCAGGTACTGGCTCACGATGACACCGGAATTGCCGCGCGCGGACCGCATGGCACCTCGGGCGAACACGCGAGCGACGTCCTGGACGCCCTCTCCCGCGACGGCCGGCTCGGCATCGAGCGCCTCGACGCCGCCTGCCACGGTGAGCAGCACGTTCGTCCCGGTGTCCGCGTCGGGCACCGGGAACACGTTGACCGCGTCGATCCGCTCTCGTGTTCCCGCCAGCGCGGCGTGCGACGCGTGCGCCCATGCGCGCACCACCCCTGCCTCGAGCCGCTCCACCGCACCTCCGTCGACCTCGTCCACCATCTGGCGGTCTGCCGAAGGACCGCTCGGCGCGAGCAGTCCTTGCGGGCACCACCTTGCAGCATCGGACCCACATTTTGGGTCGGCGTGCCAGATGGGCTAGTCTTGACCGGTTGCCCGACCAGGTCGGGCACTGGTGGTGCCCCGCAGCGGCCCCCGAATCCACTTTCGGAGTCGGCGTCGCTCGTGCGCTCTCGCCCACGAACGACCCAAGACTTCGCCGCACATGCGGCTGATGACCGTACAGAGCAACAGGAGAAGACCGTGGCTGCCAACTGCGACGTCTGCGCCAAGGGCCCGAACTTCGGGCACAGCATCTCGCACTCGCACGTGCGCACGAAGCGGCGCTGGAACCCGAACATCCAGCGCGTGCGTGCCGTCGTCGCGGGGACGCCCAAGCGTCTCAACGTGTGCACGTCGTGCCTCAAGGCCGGCAAGGTGCAGCGCGCCGTCTGACGTCTACCAGACCAACGGCGAAGGCCCGCGAGGTTGTCACCTCGTGGGCCTTCGCCATGTCCGATCCGTGTGGCAGGGTGACGTCCATGGTCGAGCAGCTGGACGACGTGACGATCCGCCCCGCCGCCGAGGGTGACGCCGCAGGGATCGCCAGGGTGCACGTGAGGTCGTGGCAGGAGGCGTACGCGGGCATCGTGCCCGAGGCGTACCTCGCCTCCCTGGACGTGGACCAGCGCGCGCACGAATGGGCGTCGTACCTCAGTGAGGGCCCGTCGGACCAGGTGCTCACCTGGGTCGCGGTCGCCCGGGACCACGTGGTCGGGTTCGTGACCGTGGGACCGAGCCGCGACGAGGACGCAGCCCGCGGCGACCGGGAGATCTACTCCATCTACCTGGACCCCGGCACCTGGGGGCACGGCGTCGCCCGAGACCTCATGCGCACCGTCATCGCCGCCGTCGGCCCCACCACGCCGATCAGCTTGTGGGTCCTGGCCGACAACGAGCGCGCGCGGCATTTCTACCGGCGTCACGGCTTCCAGGCGGACGGGGTCGACCGCTACGACGACGTGGGCGGCGCGAGCCTCCTCGAGGTCCGCTACCGACGCGGCTGACCGGTCCCAGCACCGACGGGGATTCCCCTGGACGTCTCGGCTGACCTGTCAGCGTCCCCCGAAGTGGTCCCACCCGGAGGTCGGAGACGCCGGCGCACCGTCGACCAGCACCGAGGGGGCCCCCTCCCGGACCGACCCGATCGTCCGGAACCCCGGCGGCAGGGCCACGTCCGGAGGGAACGTCGCGAGCAGGCCATGGTCCTCGCCACCGTCGAGCACCCAGCGGTGCGCTGACGCACCCAGAGCCGTGGCGGCGTGAGAGAGCCGCTCGACGTCGTCGGGGAACGCGGTCGCGGGCCCGTCGAGGGCCAGGACCACACGGCTTGCTCGTGCCAACCGACCCGCGTCGCGCAGGAGCCCGTCCGACACGTCCATCATCGCCGTGGCGCCGGCCAGCGCCGCAGCGGGACCGGCGGCCAGCGGAGATGCGGGATGCAGGTAGGCACCGACGAGCCCGTGGTCCAGCTCGAGACGGTCCGCGTCCAGCAGCGCAAGACCGGCCGCCGACCAGCCCGCCACACCCGCGTGGGCGACGACATCACCCGGTCGGGCGCCCGAGCGGACCACGGGGGCCCGTCCGTCGAGGTCGCCGTGCGCGGTCACGGCGACGACGACCGCGGGTCCCCCGGACAGGTCACCACCGACGACCCCCACACCCTGAGGTCCGCACTCGTGCGCCAACCCCCGTGCGAGGCCCTCGACCCACGAGACAGGCAGCTCGGCGGGGATGACCAGCGCGACCACGAGGCTCGTGGTCCGCGCTCCCATCGCGGCCACGTCGGCGAGGTTCTGCACTGCTGCGCGTCGGCCCACGTCCTGCCCCGAGGACCAGGCGCGCCGGAAGTGCCGGTCCTCGACGAGCACGTCGGTGGTCACGACGAACCGGCCGTCCGGTGCCGCGACGACCGCTGCGTCGTCGCCCGGCGGCAGGAGCGTGTCCAGGCCCCGCGGCAGCAGGGGGAAGATCCGCGCGAGGAGCTCCTCCTCGGACAGCTCCGAGACGAGTGGGCGGTCGCTCGTGGTCACCCGGACACGGTAGAGGGTCGCCGGCCCTGCCGGGTTACCGTGACCCGTGCGCAACCGACGACTGGCGACTCCCGCGGCCGTCGTCGCGACGCTCCTCCTGCTTGCCGGGTGCACCAGCGCCGTCGCCGCCGAGGCGGCCCCGCACGCGACCGACCCGGTCTGCGCGAGCGTCGTTCTCGCGATGCCGGACTCGCTGGGCGACGACCTCCCGAGACGCGACACCACGGCCCAGGCCACGGCCGCGTGGGGCGACCCTGAGGCACCGATCCTCCTGCGGTGCGGCGTCGAACCCCTCGGCCCCACGACGGAGCACTGCCAGACCGTCGAGACACCGGGCGGGCCGAGCATCGACTGGGTGACGGTCGAGAACGACGACGGCAGCTGGACCTTGACCACCTACGGCCGCTCTCCGGCCGTCGAGGTGGACGTGCCCGCCACGGTCGCCGCGTCGACGGGCACCTCGTACGTCGACCAGCTGGGGGCCGCCGTCGCGATGACCGCGCAGCAGCGCACCTGCCTCTAGGAGGTCACCGGCCGTACTGGGCGGCGACCGGGCAGTCGAACGCACCCCGGTCGGCGAGGCCGACGTTGTTCAGGTACTTGACGATGATCCGGTACGACTCGAAGAAGCCCACCTCGGTGTACTTCACGCCCAGCCGCTCGCAGTACTCACGGACGACGGGCTGGACGTGCTTGAGGTTCGGGCGGGGCATGCTCGGGAACAGGTGGTGCTCGACCTGGTAGTTCAGGCCGCCCATCGCGAAGTCGACGGCCACACCGCCGCGGATGTTGCGTGACGTCAGCACCTGGCGCCGAAGGAAGTCGACCTTCATCCCGGCCGGGATGATCGGCATGCCCTTGTGGTTCGGGGCGAACGACCCGCCCAGGAAGACACCGAAGAGCGCCATCTGCACGAAGAAGAACGCGACCGCCTTGCCCGGGGGCAGGAGCACCAGCAGGATCGCGATGTAGAGGACGATCCTGCTGATCACGATCGTGGCGTCGACCTTGCGGTTCGGCACAGGCCCCTTGGCGAGCAGGGCCCGGACGCTCGAGATGTGCAGGCTCATCCCCTCGAGGGTGAGCAGCGGGAAGAAGAACCAGCCCTGGTTGCGTCCGAACCAGCCGCGGAAGCCGCTGCGGCTCTCGACGACGTCGGAGGTCCACGCGACGACGCCGGGCGCGATGTCGGGGTCCGCACCCTCCTGGTTGGGGACCGAGTGGTGCTTGTTGTGCTTGTTCCGCCACCACGAGGCCGAGAGGCCCGCGAACCCGCCGGCGAAGATCCGGGCGGTCCAGTCGTTCCAGGCGTTCGACTCGAAGATCTGGCGGTGCGCGCTGTCGTGACCGAGGAACGCCACCTGCGTGAGCACGACGGCGAGCGCCGCGGCGACGGCCAGCTGCCACCACGAGTCGCCGACGACGACGACGAGCACCCACACGCCGGCGAACGCGAGGACGACGGCGATCATCCGCGTCCAGTAGTAGCCGTAGCGGCGGCGCAGGAGACCCGAGTCGCGCACGTGGGCGGCGAGCGCGGAGTAGTCCTGGGCGTTCCGCTGTGCGCCCGCGAGGACTGCGCCCGAGGAGTCCGGGCTCATGCGAGCGCCCCGGAGGTCGAGCGGTGGGCGGGCGGTGCGAGCAGCGCGAGGCTCAAGTAGGTCACAACCGATCTTCGTGGAGCCGCCAGCGACTGGGCGGTCGTGCGACGCACCAGCCGTTCGACAGGTGCGAAAGACGCTGGTGGGCGTCCCGACGGTGGTGGAGACGCCTGCCGACCCGCCACTTCTCTGTCGCGGGCGGTCCACCACGAATGCCCAGACAGTACGGCACCCGCCTGAACATTTCTGGACTTGTTGCCCCGGGAACGCAAACTCGTGGGAGAACCCGAGGTAGGGCCCGGGGGCACACCTGGTTGCCGTCCACGGCGACGCCTCAGCGCAGTCCGGTCGGGCGGTCGAGCGCGAGCCGGATCAGCTCGTCGACGAGCTCCGGGTACGTGACGCCCGACGCCTGCCACATGCGCGGGTACATCGAGAACGGTGTGAAGCCGGGCATCGTGTTGATCTCGTTGACCACGACCTCGCCGGTCGACGTCACGAAGACGTCGACGCGCGCCAGACCCTCGCACCCGACCGCCTCGAACGTGCGGACGGCGACGTCCCGGACGGCCGCGGTCTCGGCGTCGGTCAGGTCGGCCGGACAGGCCAGGGTGACGCCCGCCTCGTCGAGGTACTTGGCCTCGAAGTCGTAGAAGGTGTGCCGCGGGTCGGTCACGAGGATCTCGCCCGGCAGCGAGGCCCGCGCGCGGGTCCCTGCGTGACCGCCGAGCACGCCGCACTCGATCTCACGCCCGACGATCGCCGCCTCGACGATGACCTTGGGGTCGTGCTGCTGGGCGGCCAGGATCGCCGCCGGCAGGTCCGCGAGGTCCGTCACGCGCGTGATACCCAGGCTCGAGCCTGCCCTGGCGGGCTTCACGAACAGCGGGAGCCCGAGGTCGGCGACGCGCTCGGACAGGCCCACCGGGTCGCGCTCGAGCTCCCCGGGCAGGACGACCACGAACGGCCCGACCGGGAGACCGTGGCCGGCCAGGACGAGCTTCATCATGTGCTTGTCCATGCCGACCGCCGAGGCGAGGACGCCCGCTCCCACGTACCGGACGTCGGCCAGCTCGAGCATCCCCTGCAGCGTGCCGTCCTCGCCGAACGGGCCGTGCAGCAGCGGGAACACCACGTCGACCTCGCCGAGCACACGCGGCAGGCGCCCGGACTCGAGCACCTGGACGTCGCGGTCGTCGACCGCCTGCGGCAGCAGCACGTGGGCCGCAGTGTCCTCGACCTGCGGGAGCCGCCCGTCGGTGATCGCCCACCGATCCGGGTCGTCGTCGGCGAGCACCCAACGACCCGCAGGCGTGATCCCGACCGCGAGGACGTCGTACCGGTCGCGGTCGAGCGCGCGCAGCACTCCACCCGCCGTCGCACAGCTGATCGCGTGCTCGCCCGAGCGGCCGCCGAACAGCACCATGACCCGCGGTCGACGGTCTGGGAGGTCTGTGGTGGTGTCCATCGCGCCGAACCCTACCTGGCGCGGGGCGCCGCCCCGGTAACCTGCGGCAGTGACTCCCGCTCAACCTGCAGACCTGTCTCCGGCGACGCTCGTCGTGAGCGCCGGTCGACCAGCCAGGGCCCAGGGCGCCCCGGTGAACCCACCGCTCGTCCTGTCCTCGACGTACGTCTCGCAAGGCGTACCCGCGCCGGGCGAGATGCTCTACGCGCGGATGTCCACCGAGACCTGGCACCCGTTCGAGGAGGCCCTCGGCCGCCTCGAGGGTTCGACCCACCCCGCGCTCGTGTTCGGGTCCGGCATGGCGTCCATCGCCGCCGCGTTCTCCCTCATCCCGGACGGCGGCCGGCTCGTCCTGGCGCGGCACGCGTACCAGGTGACCATCGGCTACGCGCGCGACCTCGCCCAGCGGCACGGGATCGACGTGGTCCTCGTCGACATCGACGACACGGAGTCGGTCGTCGCCGCTCTGCCTGGCGCGTCGCTGCTGTGGGTCGAGTCACCGACCAACCCCATGCTCGAGGTGGCCGACCTACCGGCACTCGTCGAGGCCGCGCACGCAGCGGGTGCGCTCGTGGGCGTCGACAACACCTTCGCCACTCCCCTGGTGCAGCGTCCTTTCGAGCACGGCGCCGACATCGTCATCCACTCGGTCACCAAGTACCTCGCAGGCCACAGCGACGTCGTCCTGGGCGCCGCGCTCGCCGACGACGACGGCCTGCACGCACGGCTGCTCGCCTACCGCACGCTGCACGGGTCGATCGCCGGACCGTTCGAGGTCTGGCTCGCCCTGCGGGGACTGCGCACCTTGGCCCTCCGCGTGGAACGCGCCCAGTCGAACGCCGCCGAGCTCGCGAGGCGCCTCGCGGAGCATCCGGCCGTCGAGCAGGTGCGCCACCCCAGCCTGCCCTCCGACCCGGGGCACGAGCGCGCACGCCGCCTGATGGACGGCTACGGGGCGATCATCGGGCTGCGCCCGCGCGGCGGGGCCGCCGCCGCAGACGCACTCGTCGCGGCTCTCGAGCTCTGGGTTCCTGCGACGAGCCTGGGCGGCGTGGAGTCGAGCCTGGAACGGCGCCGCCGGTTCCCTACCGAGTCGGTCACCGTCCCGGAGGACCTGCTGCGGCTGTCGGTCGGCATCGAGGACGTCGAGGACCTCTGGACGGACCTCGACCGAGCCCTGCGGGCGTCGTAGGCCCTCAGACGCCCTCGGCCTTGTGCGGCCGCGCGAGCAGCAGGGCCGCGAGCTGGTCGATCGGGAGGCCCTCGTGCAGAACGCGCACCACGGCGGACGTGATCGGCATCTCGACACCGAGCGACGTGGCCAGCTCGAGCACCGAGCGCGAGGACTTCACGCCTTCTGCCGTGCCGCCGGTCGCCGCGATGGCCTCTTCGAGCGTCTTGCCCCGGCCGATGTGCCCGCCGAGCGTGTGGTTGCGCGAGTCCGGTGAGGCGCAGGTCGCCATGAGGTCCCCCAGTCCGGCCAGACCGGGGAACGTGTCGGCATCGGCGCCCAGTGCGAGGCCCAGACGAGTCATCTCGACGAGACCGCGGGTGATGACGGTGGCCATGGTGTTGTAGCCGAGACCACGACCCTGCGAGATGCCGACGGCCAGCGCGATGACGTTCTTGACCGCACCGCAGAGCTCGACACCCACCACGTCGTCATTTGTGTACGGGCGGAAGTATGCCGACGCGCAGGCGTTGGCGACCAGCTGAGCCGTCGCCGGGCTGCTGGACGCCACCACGGTCGCGGTCGGCTGCCGGTGGGCGATCTCGAGGGCCAGGTTCGGTCCGGAGACGACGGCGACGCGCGACGCCGGGATGTCGAGGGCCTCGCAGACGACCTCGCTCATCCGTCGGTCCGTCGAGAGCTCGACGCCCTTCATCAGCGACACGACGACCGCGTCCGGCGCGAGGAACGGCCGCAGCGGTGTCAGCAGAGCACGTGCCGACTGCGACGGGATCGCGACAGCGACGAGATCGGCCCCGTCGAGGACGACGGACGGGTCCGACGACGCAGACACACCGGCCGGGAGGACGACCCCCGGAAGGTAGGCCTCGTTGCGGTGGTCGTCCGTGATCTGCCGGCAGACCGTGTCGTCGCGTCCCCAGACCGTGACCGAGCATCCGGCGTCCGCCAGTACCGCAGCGAACGTGGTGCCCCACGCACCGGCTCCGAGCACGGCAGCGCGCAGCACCGTCACGGCAGCTCCGGCTTCGTCGCGCGGTCCCCGCCGATGCGCTTCTCGCCCGGTTCGAGCGGCGTGCGCATGTCGTACCGGGTCGCGGGAGGCTGCTCCTCGCGGATGTCGGCCAGAAGCGCCGTGATCGCAGCCATCACACGCTCCGTGGCCTCGCGCAGCGTCGCCGTGTCCTGCGGGTTGTCGTACAGGTCGCTCAGGTCGACCGCGGGGCCGGCGACGATCGTGATCGTCTTGCGAGGGAACGGCCGCAGGAGCTTCTCGTACCGGCGGAGCAGGAGCTGCGGGCCCCACTGCGCGACCGGGACGACAGGAGCGCGTGTGGTCAGCGCGAGCCGAGCGACACCTGTCTTGGCGGCCATCGGCCACAGGTCGGGGTCCCTGGTCAGCGTGCCCTCGGGGAACACGGCGACGCAGTCGCCGTCGGCGATCGCGTCGACCGCGGCGTTGAGCGAGTCAGCGGCCGAGACCGTGTTGCGATGGACGGGGATCTGTCCGGTCGCGTGCAGCACGTTCCGCATGACCGGCACCTTGAACAGCGACGCCTTGGCCAGGATCTTCGGGGCGAAGCCGTTCTCCCACAGGAAGTACGCGAACGTCAGCGGGTCGATGTTCGTCATGTGGTTCGACGCCGCCAGAAAACCGCCCTCGGTCGGCAGGTTCTCGGCGCCGCGCCAGTCCTTGCGGGTCATCAGCCGCAGCACCGGGCGGACGAGATGCGCGACGGTGCGGTAGGCACGGTTGGACCTGGCGGGGGGATGCACGGGAGCCGATGCTACCGGGCTCAAGCGCGGGTGAGCTCGCGGCTGAACTGAGCCCCGAGCGCCTCGAGCTTGTCCGTGAACCGCTCGTACCCGCGGTCGATCAGGCTGATGCCCCGCACCGAGGAGGTGCCCTTCGCGGTGAGGGCCGCGATGAGGTGGCTGAACCCGCCGCGCAGGTCCGGCACCTCGATGTCGGCAGCGCTCAGGGACGTCGGACCAGAGATCACGGCCGAGTGGTAGAAGTTGCGCTGCCCGAACCGGCACGGACGGCCACCCAGGCACTCCTTGTAGACCTGGATCGTGGCGCCCATCCCGACCAGCGCGTCGACGAACCCGAACCGGTTCTCGTAGACCGTCTCGTGCACGATCGACAGGCCCTTGGCCTGGGTCAGGGCGACGACGAGCGGCTGCTGCCAGTCCGTCATGAACCCCGGGTGGACGTCGGTCTCGAGCTGGATGGAACGCAGGTCACCACCGGGATGGAAGAACCGGATCCCCGCGTCGTCGACCTGGAACTCGCCACCGACCTTGCGGAACGTGTTGAGGAACGTCGTCATCTCGGGCTGCGTGGCCCCGCGCACGTACACGTCGCCGCCGGTGGCGAGGGCGGCAGCGGCCCAGGACGCGGCCTCGATCCGGTCCGACAGCGCGGTGTGCTGGAACCCGACGAGCCGGTCGACGCCCTCGATGCGGATCACCCGGTCGGTGTCGACCGAGATGATCGCGCCCATCTTCTGCAGGACGTTGATGAGATCCATGATCTCGGGCTCGATGGCCGCGTTGGCCAGCTCCGTGATGCCTTCGGCGCGCACGGCGGTCAGCAGCAGCTGCTCGGTCGCTCCGACGCTCGGGTACGGCAGCGCGATCTTGGTGCCCTGCAGACGACGGGGAGCGCGGATGTGGATGCCGTTGTCGGTCTTCTCCACGACCGCGCCGAACTGGCGCAGGATGTCGAGGTGGTAGTTGATCGGCCGGTCGCCGATCCGGCAGCCGCCCAGGTCGGGGATGAACGCCTCACCCAGCCGGTGCAGCAGCGGGCCGCAGAACAGGATCGGGATCCGGCTCGATCCTGCGTGCGTGTCGATGTCCGCGACGTGTGCCGACTCGACATCCGTCGGATCCAGGTGGAGCGTCCCGCCGTCGGCGTCGGCATCCACCGTGACGCCGTGGAGCTCCAGCAGGCCCGTGACCACGGCGACGTCGCGGATCTGCGGCACGTTGCGCAGCTCGCTCGGCGTCTCACCGAGCAGCGCGGCGACCATCGCCTTCGAGACGAAGTTCTTGGCCCCACGGACCGTGATGTCTCCCGACAGCGGGTTGCCCCCGTCGACGTACAGCAGATCGCTCATCGGACAATCGTCTCCCACGGACCCGCGTGCATCCGACCACGAGCGCCCGGCACGCCGTCGCCGGGCAGGACTTCACGTGGTCAGGGGCTTATTTCTTCTTCTTGGTGTTCTTGGACTTGCTGGCCTTGTTCTTGCCGGAGACGACCGCGGACTTCGCCGCCTTCGTCGTCGCGGCGCCCTTGGTGTCCTTCTTCTTCGTCGACACGGCCTTCGTCGGCGCAGCCTTCGCAGCCTTCGTCGAGGCAGCCTTCGTCGAGGCAGGCTTCTTCGAGCTCGGCTTCTTCCCTGCCGCGGACTTCTTCCCCTCGTCGGCGACCTTGGCGCTCTTCGCGCTCTTGGCCTTCGTCGCCGCGGGCGCGTCGGCCTCCGCCTTCTGGGCAGCGGGCGCCTTCGGCTTCGCGGGTGTCTTCGGCTCCGCGACGGCGATCGGTGCCAACGACCCGGAGGGAGCACCCGACAGCGACGCGAGCGGTACCGCTGCACCCGACGCCACACGAGACCTCAGCGTCGCACCGGGGTGGAACCGCGCCACGGTGGTGGCCGGGACGTCGATCGACGAGCCCGTCTGCGGGTTCCGCGCGGTCCGTGCGGCGCGCGCCGCGGACTCGAACGTGCCGAACCCCGTCAGCGTGACGCGCTCGCCGGCGGCCAGGGCCGCGGTGATCTCGTCGAGCACGGCGTCCACCGCACCTGATGCTGCCGCCCTGCTCCAGCCGCGCGCGGCGATGCGATCAGCGAGGTCAGACTTGCCGGGCATGGTTGTCCCTCCGTCGGCCGACGCACGCACGTCGGGCTCGCTGATCACCGTAGTCATCTGCGGCGGATCCGCAGGTCGGACCCGCCGCAGACCGACGTCAGGGCTTGCGGCCGATCTCCACGGGCACGCCCACGGGGCGCGCAGCGACGATCTCGACGGGCGGCAGGTGCTTGGCCGGCAGGGTGGCGGGGCGCCACGACTCGCGACGCGCCTCGAACTCGGAGATCTCGTCGGCGTGCTCGAGCGTCAGACCGATGTCGTCGAGGCCCTCCATGAGGCGCCACCGCGTGTAGTCGTCCACCTGGAAGGGCACCACGACGTCGTCGCACGTGATCGTCTTGGACTCGAGGTCGACCGTCACCTCGGTGCCCGGGCGGGTCTCGAGGATCTTCCAGATGAGCTCGATGTCCTCCTGCGACGCCTGGGCTGCGAGCAGCCCTTGCTTGCCGGAGTTGCCGCGGAAGATGTCCGCGAAACGGTTCGAGATGACGACCTTGAACCCGTAGTCCTTGAGCGCCCAGACGGCGTGCTCGCGCGACGAGCCGGTGCCGAAGTCGGGGCCGGCGACGAGGACCGAGCCGGCCTTGTACGCGTCTTGGTTGAGGACGAACGACGGGTCACCGCGCCAGGCGGCGAACAGTGCGTCCTCGAACCCGGTGCGCGTCACCCGCTTGAGGTAGACGGCCGGGATGATCTGGTCGGTGTCCACGTTGCTGCGCCGCAGCGGGACGCCGACGCCGGTGTGCTGGCTGAACTTCTCCATGAGTCTTCTCGCTTCCTGGGTCAGACCGTCTGGAGGTCAGTGAGAGGGCTGCCGTCGGGGGTGGGTGCACCCGTACCGAGGTCGGCATACGACGAGAGCGTGCCGCGGATGGCGGTCGCGGCGGCGACGAGCGGGGAGACCAGGTGCGTGCGCCCACCCTTGCCCTGACGACCCTCGAAGTTGCGGTTCGACGTGGACGCCGAGCGCTCCCCCGGGGCGAGCTGGTCGGGGTTCATGCCCAGGCACATCGAGCAGCCGGCGTTGCGCCACTCCGCGCCGAAGTCCAGGAAGATCTTGTCGAGCCCCTCGGCCTCGGCCTGCAGGCGGACGCGTGCGGACGCCGGGACCACGAGAACGCGGACGTCGTCGGCCTTGTGCTTGCCCTGCACCACCTTGGCGACCGAGCGCAGGTCCTCGATGCGGCCGTTGGTGCACGAGCCGATGAAGACGGTGTCGACCTTGATCTCGCGCAAGGGCTGCCCGGGGGTCAGGCCCATGTACTCGATGGCCCGCTCGGCGGCGCCACGCTCGTCGGCGTCGGCGATCTCCTCGGGGACCGGCACGGAGCCGGACAGCGGCAGGCCCTGGCCCGGGTTGGTCCCCCACGTGACGAACGGCTCCAGGTCCTGCGCCTTGAGCACCACCTCGACGTCGAACTCGGCGTCGTCGTCGCTCTTCAGCGTCGACCAGTACTCGACGGCGGCGTCCCAGTCGGCACCCTCGGGCGCGTGCGGGCGGCCCTTGAGGTACTCGAACGTGGTCTCGTCCGGCGCGATCATGCCCGCGCGCGCGCCGGCCTCGATCGACATGTTGCAGACCGTCATCCGCGCTTCCATGGACAGGGCGCGGATCGCCTCGCCGCGGTACTCGAGCACGTAGCCCTGGCCGCCGCCGGTCCCGATCTTGGCGATGATCGCCAGGATGATGTCCTTGCTCGTCGCGCCGGCCGGCAGCGCGCCGTCGACGGTGATCGCCATGGTCTTGAACGGGGCGAGCGGAAGCGTCTGGGTGGCGAGCACGTGCTCGACCTCGCTCGTGCCGATGCCGAACGCGAGCGCACCGAACGCGCCGTGCGTCGAGGTGTGCGAGTCGCCGCAGACGACCGTCAGGCCCGGCTGGGTGAGGCCGAGCTGCGGGCCGACCTGGTGGACGATGCCCTGGTCCGCGTCGCCCAGCGAGTGGATCCGCACCCCGAACTCGGCGGCGTTGTTGCGCAGCGTCTGGATCTGCGTCCGGCTGGTCTCGTCCGCGATCGGGCGGTCGATGTCCAGCGTCGGGGTGTTGTGGTCCTCCGTCGCCAGCGTGAGGTCCGGGCGACGGACCTTCCGGCCGGCGAGCCGGAGACCCTCGAACGCCTGCGGGCTCGTGACCTCGTGCACCAGGTGCAGGTCGATGTAGAGCAGGTCGGGTGCACCGTCGGTGCCCTGCCGCACGACGTGCGCGTCCCAGACCTTCTCTGCCAACGTGCCGGCCATCTTCTCGGTCCGTTCTCTCGTCATTCATTCGTCCGGGAGTGTGGTTTTTCCCGGCTCACCGTTCGTCGTACTTGCATCTCAGTCTTCGAGACGCCAATATCGACCTATGGACAACTCTAGCGGAGTCGGCGTGCTGGACAAGGCCGCATCCGTTCTCAGCGCCCTCGAGGCCGGTCCGGCCACCTTGGCGCAGCTCGTCACCGCCACCCATCTTGCTCGCCCGACGGCCCACCGGCTGGCCGTGGCCCTCGAGCACCACCGGCTCGTCGCCCGCGACATGCAGGGTCGGTTCGTGCTCGGGCCGCGGCTCTCGGAGCTGGCGACGGCCGCCGGCGAGGACCGACTGCTCGCCGCAGCCGGTCCTGTGCTCGCCGCGCTGCGCGACCACACGGGCGAGAGCGCGCAGCTCTACCGCCGGCAAGGCGACCAGCGCATCTGTGTCGCCGCCGCCGAGCGTCCGATCGGCCTGCGCGACTCGATCCCGGTCGGCGCGACGCTGACGATGCACGCGGGATCCGCTGCGCAGATCCTGCTCGCCTGGGAGGAGCCGGACCGGCTGCACCGCGGGCTGCAGGGCGCCAAGTTCACCGCGACGATCCTGTCGGGCGTCCGCCGGCGCGGCTGGGCGCAGTCGGTCTCCGAGCGCGAGGTCGGCGTGGCGTCGGTCTCCGCTCCCGTGCGGGGCCCGTCCGGTCGCATCGTGGCCGCGGTCTCGGTGTCCGGACCGCTCGAGCGCCTCTCCCGCCAGCCGGGCCGCCTGCACGCCGCAGCGGTCGTCTCGGCGGCGAACAGGCTCACCGAGGTCCTTCGCCGCACGGCCGACTGACGTGGCGGTACGAGGTCCGGCCGCGGCTCGGCGTCGGCAACGTCGTCGCGCGGCCCTGTGGTCCTTCGTCGGCGGGTTCGTCGGCGGCGCCGTGATCAGCGTGCTCGGCGGCGGGGACGTCGTCGGAACGGTCATCGTCGGGGTGCTCCTCGGGTCACTGTGCGCGGCCGTCGCTGCTCTGGTCGTCACTCTCCTGCCGACCACGTCCGGCGGTCCGCGCGGTCAGCACTGACCCGTCTCGGGAAATGAGACGGATCCGCTCACCCCTGGTCACCTCCTGCTGCGTGGCCCACACTCCCCGGCGTGAACCTCACCCTCGACATCGGCCCGCTCCGCAGCCTCGTGGCTGTGGCGGACTGTGGTGGGTTCCACCGGGCGGCCGCGGCGCTGCACCTCACGCAGAGCGCGGTCAGCCAGCACGTCCGGCGCCTCGAGAAGACCGTGGGGCGGCCTCTGGTCGAGAAGGACGGCCGCGGCTCACGGTTCACCGTCGCCGGTGAGGTCCTCGTCGCGGAGTCGCGCCGGGTCCTCGAGGCGCACGACGCAGCGCTCCGCAGCCTCGGTGTGCGCGTCCCGGTCGCCGAGCTCGTGTTCGGCTCGACCGAGCACGGCGCCGACGACCTGCTGCCCGCGGTCGGCACCGCACTCGGTGGCCTGCACGCCGGAACGCTGCGCTTCCGGCTCGACCGCACGACGGCCCTGAACCAGGCGGTCGACGGCGGGAGCCTCGATGCCGCCCTGCTGCTCGGCAGCGCGAGCCCGGCCGGGCACTCGGCCGGCCGGATCCCGCTCGTGTGGGTGTCCGGCCCGCAGTGGACCCCGGGTTCGGTCACGTCGTTCGTCGCGTTCGACGAGCCCTGCGCCATCCGCCGACGCGCGGTCCAGACCCTCTCGTCGGAAGGTCTGCGACCGCACGTCGCCGCCGAGTCACCGCACCTGGCCGGCGTGCACGCCGCGGTACGCGCAGGACTCGGCGTGACCCTCCTGCCCCTGATCGGGGAACCGCCGCTCGGGCTCGTCGTGCGTGACGACCTGCCGCCCGTGGACCCGATCGACCTCGAGGTGCGCGTCCGCCGGGGCGCGGACCCCGAGATCGGCCGGGTCGCTGCGGCCGCGGTGCGGCGTCTCGTCGACGACCGCGCGCTCGTCGCGGCCTGATCCACCGGTCGCCACAGCCGGGCTGGTTCCGCGAACCAGCCCGGCTCTGCCGCGTCAGACCAGGACCGGCACTCGCGCGGTCCTGCCGACCAGCGGGAAGACCTGCTCCGCGATCCGTTCCAGCTCGCTGTCCAGCGGTGACGCCTGCAGCAGGACGAGACCAAGGCCCGCCTCCTCGTAGGCCAGCAGCTTCTCGGCGACCTGCTCGGCCGTCCCGACCAGCCCCGGCCGGAGGCCACGGGTGCCCACCGAGTACTCCTGCAGGCTCACCGACCGCTCGAGCTGCGAGTGCTGGACGAACTCCTCGTAGGACGCGTAGCTGGCCCCGGCACCCTCGGCGGGCACCGTCGTGATCCGCTCGAGCTCCGCCTGCGCCTCGCGCTCGGTGTCCCGGACGATGACGTACGCGGCCATCCCGGTCTCGACGAACGGGTCCTTGCCGATCGCCTCCCTGCGACGCGCCATCTCGGCGATCTTGCCGCCGACCTCCTCGACGGTGCCACCGTGCATCACGTACGAGTCGGCGAACCTCGCGATCGACGCCTTGCCACCCTCGCTCTCGCCGCCGGCCCAGATCGGCGGTGTCCGGCGCGGCTTGGGCTCGAGCACCGCATCCTCGACCGTGTAGTAGCTGCCCTCGTACCGGAACGGCGTCTCCCGCCACAGGCCCGTGACGACGTCGACCCACTCCTGCGTCCGGGCGTAGCGCTCGTCGTGCACCCCGAAGATGCCGCCGTACTGCTTGGCCTCCTCCGCCCACCATGCGGAGACCACGTTGAGCGCCAGCCGCCCGTGGCTGATGTCGTCGAGGGTCGCCGCACGCTTCGCGAGAACCGCCGGCAGGTGGAACCCCGGACGTACCGCGACCATGATCTCGACGTGCTCCGTGACCGCGGCGATGCCCGCGGCGAGCTCCCACGCCTCAAGGCTCGGCGCGCTGATGCCCTTGCGGTCGTTGAGGTAGAGCTCCGGCACGAGCGTCAGGTCGTAGCCCAGCCGGTCAGCAGTCTGGGAGACCTTCTTGACGTAGTCGAACGTCGCGGGCATCCCCTCGTCGCCCACGTTGCGCAGGAACCCGCCGTAGATCGGCGTCCAGTAGCCGTACCGCATCAGATGCCCGTCCCGTCAGCCTCGAACGCGTTGCCGAGCGGGACCCGCACGACGACGGAGCGGTGCGGGTTGCCGGAGCGCACGCGCTCCAGGAACTGGACCACCGACGCGGCGACCGACCGGTGGGCGGCGTCGTTGAGCACGTCGTGCACGCCGTCGCGCACGGCGACGAGCTCGGCGTCGGGCCACCACGACAGGGCGCGCACGACGTCGCGCAGCGGTGAGACCTCATCGGCGTTCCCGTGCACGGCGAGGGCGGGGATACCGACGTACCAGGGGCCGCCGCTCGTGCCAGACGGCTCGCGCGACGTGACCGACGTCCCCCACGCACGGGACGCGTCGGTGACCTCGCTCAGCGAGCGCGTGAACCGCGGGTCCTCGACGAGCAGCTCGCGGTGCACCGGGCACGACGTGCGCTGCGCGATCTCGTCGTCGATGTCGGCGGCCGCCGACACGCTGTCCCCCACCGCGGCCCCCGCGAGGATGATCGCCGACGGGCTCACGAGGCCCTGCCGCACGGCGTCCACCACGACCGCTGCCCCGGCGTCGACCCCGACCAGGACGCGCGGACCTTCGATCGCCGACTCCTCCCCGTCGATCTCCGCAAGGAGGTCACCGACCTCGGCCGCATCGGCAGGCAGCGTGTCGAGCACGTCGACGACGTAGCCGTCCGCGGCGATGCGTTGGGCGAAGCGGCCGTAGTGCACGAGGTTCTCGCCGCGTCCCGGCACCACGAGAAGGGCGCCGCGGGGGCGGACGGTCGACGGCGGGAGGACCCGGACGCGGGTCGCTGTGAGAGTGCTGGTGGACATGGTGGGGGAACCGTTTCTGTGAAGGGTCAGAGGTGGACGAGGGCTCGCTGGCCGAGCACGACGTCGAGCACGGCGTCGGCGTCCTCCGGCAGGAGGTCTCCGCGCCAGGCGACGTGGTGGTCGGGCCGGACGAGGACGAGGTCTGCGCCGTAGAGCTCCCGGACGTGCTCGTCGTCCAGGTGGACGACGGACAGCGGGACCCCGCGCTCGAGGGCGGACGCCTCGAACGCCTCGGCGCCGGAGCCACCGAGGACCAGGAGCGTCAGGTCGTGCCCGATCCGGTCGTAGAGCGTGTCCCCGAACGGGTCGATGTAGCCGTCCGGGGCCCGGTGACCCGGGCGGGGGTCCAGGGTGTACCGCTCAGCCGCCCACGGGTGATCCTCCTGAGCCTGCCCGGGTTCGTAGGCGACGACGGGTGAGTCGTCGTACCGCTCGTCGAACGTCACGCCGGGCGACGGCGAGTACTGCGCTGCGATGAGGCCACCGATCAGCGCACGCGTGGCGTCGGCCTGCTCGCTCGTGTCGGCGTCGTCGGGAACGCCGAGGCGGCGGATCTCCTCGAGCGTGGAGGCCCCGGCTTGCGAGCGTGCGAGCGCATGCTGGGCGACCCGCCGGTTGTGCGGGCGCCGCTCACGGTCGTAGGAGTCGAGAAGGGCCTCGCCGCCGTGCCCGCGCAGGACCGCGGCAAGCTTCCAGCCGAGGTTGACGACGTCGCCGAAGCCCTCGCCGAGGTTGCCACCAGGCGTGCGGACGTGCGCGGCGTCGCCCGCGAGCAGGATGCGCCCCGACCGGAAGGTGTCCGCGATCCGCGTGGCCCGGAAGAACGACGTCACGGACAGCAGCTCCAGATCGAGGTCCGTGATCCCGAACGCCGCACGCGCGGTGGCGAGCAGCTCGTCCTGGGTCGGCTCGGCGTCGAGCGGGTAGGGCTCGGAGTAGACCCGCCAGTCGGTGCTGCTGATGGCGGCCAGGAACCCTGACGCCTGCTGGTTGAACACGATGTTGACCCCGCTCGGTGCGGCTCCGACCGCGGCGGGCTTCGTGCGGACGACGAGACGGTAGTTCTTCTCGGTCGCGTAGTCCCCGGACCGTCCGACCCCCGCGAGGCGACGCACGGTGCTGCTGCCGCCGTCGGCGCCGATGACGTACCGCGAGCGCACCTCACGCCGCTCGCCGTTGCCCACGACCGTCGTGACGACGCCGTCGCCCGTGTCCTGCACGTCCTCGACGCGCCATCCTCCGGTCACACTCACGCTGTGCGCCTCGAGCCTCTCGAGGAACACCTTCTGCAACGCGGACTGCGGCCGGCGGATCGAGTCCGCCAACGAGAACGGCGTCACGCTCGACTGCGCGAAACCGCGTCGCGGCGGAGCGACCAGGACATGCCCGGCCAACGAGGTGACGAACCGCGTGCCGCGGTTCCACTCGGGCGGGAAGGTCCACTCGTCGCGGATCTGCTGGAGCAGACCCCAACGCCGGAAGAGCTCCACGACCCGGGGCGTGTGCCCGATCGCGCCTGCTCGCGCCAGCGAGGCGGAGGTCGCGGCATCGACCACCGCAACCTCCACGCCGAGTGCGGTCAGCTCGACGGCGGCGGAGAGCCCGACCGGGCCGGCACCGACGACCAGCACGTCGACCTCGCTCGGGGGCCGGCCGATGGGAAAACGGACCGTCTCGACCTCACGACCGCCGGTCGCCCGCAGGATGTCGTCGCTCATGGGTGTGCTCCTTCTCGGGCGGGGTCAGTGACCGGCCGGCGCGGGCTCGCGCAGGCGGGCGGTGGTGTGGCGGTTGTCCGGGACCGGGAGCCCGAGGTTCCCGCGCAGCGTGTCCGACTCGTAGTCGACCCGGAACAGTCCTCGTGCGCGCAGGATCGGCAGCACGTCCCCGACGAAGCGGTCCAGGTCGTCCGGCGTGCGGAAGCCCAGGTTCAACCCGTCGAAGGCATGCGCCTCGAACCACGTCTCGATCGCGTCGGCGACCGTGCGCGGGTCTCCGATGAACGGTGAGGGCGTGTACGACGAGAAGGCCAGGACCGTCTCGCGCAGCGTGAGGCTCTCCTCGCGCGCCCGTCGGACGATCTCGGCACCACGTGTACGGCCGCCGCGCTCGGCCTGCGCGCTGACATCCGGGAACGGCGCGTCCAGGTCGTGCGCAGTGAAGTCGTAGGCGCCGAATCCGCGACCGAACGCCGCGAGCTTGCGGTCGAAGTCGTTGTCCGACTCGTAGATGTCCCGCGCGGCGCGCTGCGCGTCCGCGTCGGTCGAACCGATCACCGGGTTGGCGCCGAGCAGGATGACGACGTGCTCCGGATCGCGACCGAGCGCGGCTGCCCGTGACTTGATGTCCGCGTAGTACGCCTGCTTGACCTCGAGCGTGTCCGGCGCGGTGTAGATGCCTTCCGCCACGTGCGCCGCGAGGTTGCGGCCCTCGTCGGACTGCCCCGCCTGGAAGATCACCGGCTGCCCCTGCGGCGAGCGGGACAGGTTCAGCGGCCCAGCGACGTCGAAGTGCTCACCCCGGTGGTCGAGCGCGTGCAGCTTCGACGGGTCCAGGAACCGCTCGGCGTCGGCGGGGAACGCGTCGTCCTCGTAGGAGTCCCACAGCCCGCGGACCACCTCGACGTGCTCCAGGGCCCGGCCGTACCGCGTGGCGTAGTCGAGGTGCTCCTCGAGGCCGTAGTTGCGCGACGTTCCGGTGTCGAAGCTCGTGACCACGTTCCACCCCGCACGGCCGTGGCTGATGTGGTCGAGAGAGGCGAACCGGCGGGCCACGTTGAACGGCGAGTTGTACGTCGAGCTCAGGGTCCCGACCAGGCCGAGGTGCGACGTGTGCGTCGCGACGGCGGACAGCAGCGTCAGCGGCTCGAGCCTGTTGAGGTAGTGGGGCGGGTAGGTCGCGTCGATGAACTGGCTGTCGACGATGAACAGCGCGTCGAACTTGGCGGCCTCGGCGGCCTTGGCCTGGGCGATGTACCAGTCGATGTCGATGCTGGCGTTCTTCGGGATGCGCGGGTCGCGCCACAGGTTGTGCTGGCCGGGTCCGCCCACGCCGTATGCGCGCAGGCCGAGCTTGATCTGTCGTCGGGTCATGTCAGGGTCCTCTCAGGAGACGAGCGCGCGAAGCTCGTCGCGGCGCGCTCGGTCGAGCGAGCCGGTGGCCAGGGTGGGCGCGGAGCCCACCAGGAGTCGGGTGTACTGGTGCTGGGGCCGGTTGACGATCGCGTCGGTCTGGTCGACCTCGACGACCGCCCCCTGGTACAGGACGGCCACGCGGTCGGTGATGCCGGCGACGGAGCCGAGGTCGTGGGAGATGAAGACCAGCGCGACGCCGGACGCCCGTAGGTCCGCAAGGATCTCGAGGACCTGCACCCGGTTCGCCGAGTCGAGGGCACTGACCGGTTCGTCGAGGATCACGAGCTCGGGTCCCGTGACCAGGGCGCGTGCCACGGCCACGCGCTGTCGCTGCCCCCCCGAGAGCTCACCGGGCAGCCGGTCGAGCACGTCCTCGTCGAGCCGGACGCGCGCGAGGTGCGTCCGGAGGAGGTCGGCGATCTGGGTGCGCGACGACCGCCCCTGGAGGACCAGAGGCTCCGCCAGGGAGTCCCCGACGGTGTTGTCGGGGTCGAGGCTGCGCAACGGGTCCTGGAAGACCAGCTGCACCACGCCCCGGCGACGGAAGTCGCGCCACTGACGGCCGTTGAAGCCCGTGACCGCCTCGTCGCCGATCGTCACGGACCCGCCCGAGACAGGGACGAGCCCCACAGCGGCCCGGGCCAGCGTCGACTTGCCCGAGCCGGTCTCGCCGATGATCCCGACCGTCTCGCCCCGGAAGACGTCCAACGAGGCTCCGTGCAACGCCTGGGTCCGCGAGCGCCGCGAGCCGTAGTGCACGTCGAGGTCCGTGATCCGCAGCAGCGGAGACTCAGGCGACACCGGTCAGCTCTCTCGTCTCGGCGAGCGCGGGCTGCGTCAGGAACCGGTCGAGGCCGTACCGGTTGTGCTCGTCGATCAGGAGTCGGGTGTACTCGTGCTTCGGGTCGAAGAGGATGTCGTCGGTCCGCCCTCGCTCGACGATCACGCCGTCCCGCATGACCAGCACCTCGTCGCACAGCTGCGCGACCACCGCGAGGTCGTGGGAGACGACGATGAGTGACAGCCCTGTGCGCTCCTTGAGCTCGATCAGCAGGTCGAGGATCTCGGCCTGCACGGTGACGTCCAGAGCGGTCGTCGCCTCGTCGGCGATCAGGATCTGGGGGTCGAGGGCAACCGCGGTCGCGATCAGGACGCGCTGCAGCATCCCGCCCGACAGCTCGTGCGGGTACTGGTCGTAGACGCGTGCCGGGTTGCGCAGCCGCACGGCCTCCAGGAGCTCGATCGCCTCCGCCTTGGCCAGCTTGCGGGACACGCGCTTCTTGACCCTGACCACCTCGGCGATCTGCTTGCCCACCCGGATCGACGGGTTGAGGTAGGACGCCGGGTCCTGGAAGACGGCGGTGATCTCGGTGCCGCGCAGCCGCTGCCAGTCTCGTGCGGACAGGCCGGCCACGTCCTCGCCGAGCAGGTCGATCTCCCCTCCGGACACCTCGAACCGCGCCGGGAGGATGCCGAGCACGGCCCGGCACGTCAGGGTCTTGCCGCTCCCGGACTCCCCCACGATGCCCAGCACGGCGCCGCGACGAAGCGTGAGGTCGACGCCGCGCACGAGGTCGGCACCGGTGGCGGTGTTGGTGATCGTCACGTCGCGCAGCGACAGGACGATGTCGTCGTGGGTCATGGAGTCTCCCTAGGCGGTGGCGTCGGCGGCGACGGGTGCGGGTCGCGAGAGTGCGCGGCCGGCGTCGCCGGTCACGTCCCGGATGGCGTCGGCGAGCAGGTTGAAGGCCCAGACGGTGACCATGATCAGGAGCGTCGGGACGAGCGGTGCGAACGGCTGATAGCTCAGGTACATCAGCTCCGAGGCGAGCACGCCGCCCCAGGTGGGCGCGGGCGGTTGCACCCCGATCCCGAGGAACGTCAGGCTCGAGACGACGACGAAGCCGGCGCCCATGGTCGTGGCGAGCGCGATCGACAGCGGAGGCAGGACCTTGGCCCACACGTGCTTGCGCACCACCCAGCCGACCGAGGCGCCCGACAGGAGTGCCGACTCGACGTACTGCGAACGCGACACGGTGAGCGCGGCGGCTCGCGAGACGCGGTAGAAGACCGGCGAGACGAGGACCCCGACGGTGAACATGGCCTGCGGGATGCCGTTGCCCAGCAGAGCGGTGACTGCCACCGCGAACACGAGGAACGGCAGGGCGATGAGGGTGTCGACGAGCCGCAGCGACAACCACTCGAACGACCGCCCGAGGTAGACCGAGAGGATTCCCGGCACGGCACCGACCACGAGTGCGATGAGTGCGACCTGCACCGCACCGAGGACGCTGACGGTCGAGCCGGCCAGGATGCGGCTGAGCACGTCCCGGCCCAGGTAGTCGGTTCCGATCCAGTGGGCGCTGGACGGTCCGGCCAGGACCGCGTCCCCGCCCTCGAGGGGGTCGTAGGGGGCCAGCGCGGGGCCGAAGGCTGCCAGGAACAGCACGCCGAGGAGTATCACGAGCCCCAGGCGGCCGCTCGGGAGCCGCGCGATGCGTCCGAGCATGGTCAGACCCCTCTCGCCGAGGCGGGCGTGATCTTCACGAGCGCCGTGTTGACCAGCAGGTTGAACACGACGACGACGACGATCGAGACCACGAGGACGCCCTGGACCGCCGGGACGTCGCCGCGCTGCGCGGAGTCGGCCGCGTACTTGCCGTAGCCGGCGAGACCGAAGATGGCCTCGGTCACCACGGCCCCGCCGAGCAGGTTCGGGAACTTCATGCCCAACACGGTCAGTGCCGGGCCGACGCCGTTGCGCAGGACGTGGACGAAGAAGATCCGCCGCGGTCCGAGACCGCGCACGACGGCGCCGACGACGTAGTTCTCGCGGTACGCCCCGATCAGGCCGGAGCGCAGCTGGCGTGCGACGTCGGCGATGGTGTCGAAGCTGATCGCCAGCGCGGGCAGCCAGATGTGCTCGAACCACGGTGTGACGCCCTGCGAGATCGGCACGTAGCCGGCCGACGGGAACCAGCCCAGGCTCACCGCGAACACCGCGACGAGCGCGATGCCCACCACGAAGGACGGCATCACGGAGATGACCGTCGTGAACCCGGTGATCGCACGGTCCACCCAGGTGGTCTGCCACAGGGCGGCGACCGTTCCGAGTGCGAAGCCGATCGTCACCCCGATCAGGAGTGCGAGGCCGGCGATGGACAGGCTGATGATCGCGCGACCGAACAGGGCCGACGAGATGCTCGTCCCGTCCACCCAGCTCAGGCCGAGGTCACCGTGCAGGACGGAGGTCAGCCAGCTCCAGTACTGCGTGAGGAACGGCTGGTCCAGTCCCCACTGCGCCTCGAGCTGCGCCACCTTCTCGGGCGTTGCGGACTCCCCCAGCTGCAGGTGCGCCGGGCTGAGCCCGCTGAGCTGGCGCAGCCCGAACGTGATGAACGTGCCCAGGAAGAACACGGGGACGAAGACGGCCAGCGTTCGGCCCAGACCACGCGAGATGCCGTGCGTCCGCGCCCAGCCCTGGACGTGAGTCGTGGTCGTGGTGGTGCTCATCAGGGTCCCCTCCTCTCGGGTCGACGGCCGGGGCGCGTTATCAGGCGCGCCCCGGCGGGCGTTGCTACTTCTCGGCGACCGTGACGCCGGTCCAGTGCACCTGGCCAGGGATTGCCGGCAGGTCGGAGACCCGCGGGCTCTTGACGAAGATGTTCGGCTGGCTGTAGGTGAACACCAGCGCCTGGCTCTCCAGCCCGGCACGTGTCGCTGCCTGGAGGTTCTTCGCGTAGTCCGGTGAGTCGAGCGGGGTCTGGCGGGCCACCGCGATCGCGGCGTCGAACCCCTCAGGGACGTACGGCGAGGACAGGTTCAGCGGGCCCTGCGGACCGAAGTGGGCCGTCAGGGTCTGCACCGGCGACTCGCGGCCCGTCGTGCCGTAGAGCGACAGGGCGAGGTCCTTGGCGAAGAAGGGCGTGGCCCAGTCCGGCTGCACCTTGATGTTCACCGTGATGCCCACCTCGGCGAGCTGGGACTGCACGATCTCCGCGGCGGGAGACTCCGCCGGGATGACCAGGTCGACCGAGATGTCGTTCGGGTGGCCCGCCTCGGCGAGCAGCTCCTTGGACTTCTCGGGGTTGTACGGCCAGAGGTCCTCGGACTCCTTGTCGTACGCGATGTACCCGGCAGGGAACGGCTCCGCCGTGGTCGAGCCCGTGCCGAACGTGACCTTGTCGACGAACTCCTGGCGGTCGATCGCGTACCTCACGGCGTCGACGACCTTGGGGTCGTCGAACGGCGGCTTGTTGATGTTCAGGCTGATGTTCGACGCGTTGTAGCCGGGCTGCTTGACGACGTCGAGACCTGCAGCCTCGGCGGCCTTGACCTGGCTCGGAGCCAGGTAGGCGAAGTCGAAGACGCCCGTCTGGATGCCTGAGACGACGGTCGCGGGGTCCGGCGCGGCCGACAGGTCCACCTCGTCGATGTGGATGTGCTCCGCGTCCCAGTAGTTCGGGTTCTTCACCAGGACCGCGTGGGAGCCCGTGACGAGCTCCTTGACGATGAACGGTCCGGCGCCGACGGGCGAGGTGTTGAGCTTGGCCGGGTCCTTCGCAGCCTCGGGGCTCGTGATCTGCGCGACGCGCTGACCGAGCAGGAGCGGGAGCTGGTAGTCCGTCTGCGTGAGGTGGACCACGACGTCGGTGTCACTCGCCGCGTCGACCGACGCGATCGAGCCCAGGTCACCGTCGAGCGCCGAGTTCTCCTGCGTCTTGGCGCGCTCGAGGTACAGCTTGACGGCCTCGGCGTTCACGGGTGCGCCGTCGCTGAACGTCAGACCGGGGCGCAGGTGGAACGTCACCTGGTCGCCGGCCTCGTTGTAGTCCCAGCTCTCGGCGAGCCCCGGCTGGGCCACGCCGTCCTCGTCGATGTTGGTCAGCGAGGCGTACGCGAGCGACAGGATCCGGAACTGTGCGCCGCTGCCCGAGACGACCGGGTCCCAGTTCGCGGGGAAGTCGATCGCCCACCGCAGGACCTGCGGCTTGTCGGGGTCGGGCGTGTGGGAGGCATCGGCCGGGGCGGCTCCGCCGGCGGTCCCGCCGCAGGCCGCGAGCACGAGCGATGCGGCGACTGCGGTGGTCAGGGCTGCGGCTGTTCTGAGTCGTCTCATGGAACTTTCCGTGTGGGGTGGTGGTTGCTGTGGACGTTCTGGTCAGACGAGGGAGGGCTGACGCTGCGCCTCGCGCGCGACGGCGTGCACGTTCTGCGGGACGGGCAGGCCGAGGTTCCCGCGCAGGGTCGAGGACTCGTACTCGCTGCGGACCACCCCGCGCTCGCGCAGGATCGGAAGCACCTCGTCGGTGAACCGCGCGAACTCGCTGGGCACGCTGGTGTGGATGTTGAGCCCGTCGAAGGCCCGCCCCTCGAACCAGCGCTGGATCTCGTCGGCGACCGTGAGCGCCGAGCCGACGAACGGCGACCGGCGCCTCGTCGAGACGGCCTCGACGGTCTCGCGCAGCGTGTACCCGTTCTCCTTGGCGAGCGCCTTGATGCGGTCCGCCTGCGTCTTGAAGCTCCGGTCGCCGAGGTCGCCGACCTCGGGGAACGGCGCGTCGAGGTCGTACTGCGAGAAGTCGTGCCAGCCGAACGGCCGGCCGAACTCCGCGAGCGCACGCTCGAAGCTCTTCGTGCCGAGGATCGCCTGCTCCTTGGCGCGGGCGTCCTCGTCGGTGTCTCCGATGATCGGTGAGACGCCCGGCAGGATCAGGACGTGCTCCGGGTTGCGCCCCTGAGCGGCGGCACGCGCCTTGATGTCCTGGTAGAACGCCTGGCCGGCCTCGAGGGTCGGCGCGTGCGTGAAGATCGCGTCGGCGATGGTCGCGCCGAGGTCCCTTCCCTCGTCGGAGTCGCCGGCCTGGAAGATCACCGGCTGCCCCTGCGCCGAGCGCTCGATGTTGAGCGGCCCGACGACCGAGAAGTACTCGCCCTTGTGGTTGAGCTGGTGCTGGCGCGACGGGTCGAGGAAGACCCCGTTCTCCTTGTCGCGCGGGAACGCGTCGTCCTCGTAGGAGTCCCACAGGCCCTTGACCACGTTGACGTGCTCGAGCGCGCGGCCGTAGCGCGTCGCGTAGTCGAAGTGCTCGTCGCGGCTGTAGTTGCCCGCCGTCCCCCCGTCGCCCGTGGCGACGACGTTCCACCCTGCGCGACCCCCGCTGATCAGGTCCAGGGACGCGAACCGGCGCGCCACGTTGAAGGGCTCGTTGTACGACGTGGTCAGGGTGCCGACGAGCCCGATGTTGCTGGTGCTCACCGCGAGTGCCGACAGCAGGGTCAGCGGCTCGAGCCGGTTGAGGTAGTGGTGCGGTGAGTCCGGGGTGATGAACTGGCTGTCGACGATGAACACGAGGTCGAACTTGGCGGCCTCGGCCTGCCGTGCGCGCTCGATGTACCAGTTGATGTCGACGCTCGCGTTGCCGGGGATCTCCGGGCTGAGCCAGGTGGCGTGCTGCCCCGGGCCGCCGACGCCCATGAGGACGGCGCCGAGCTTGAGCTGACGAGTGGTCACGATGGAACTCCCTGGGTCGGGTGCGTACTTCGGGATGCGCGCATCAGTGACGCCCGGCTGCTCGCGGCAGGCGGGTGTCGATGGATGTGCGGGGGGCCCACGAGGGCGGGGGTCGGCTTCAGCCGACGGGCAGCACGGCGCGCGTCAGAGACACGCGAGGGTGATGCCGGACGCCGCGTCCAGACAACGACACGCACGCGGCACGACGACCAGCGCAGGGCTGGTCAGCGCCGTGCGGCGCGGGTCGAGGCTGGGGACCGGAGTCATAGGACGAGTCTGCTGTCAGGTGCCCGGCGCGTCCAACGACGCCTCGGCATCGTCATCGATCAGCAGCCGTACTCGATCGTTCAGCACGGCCGGTGTGGCGCTGGTCCTCCGGGAACGAGAAAAGGCCCGGTCACATGGACCGGGCCTTTCTCTACGTACCCCCGACCGGATTCGAACCGGCGCTACCGCCGTGAGAGGGCGGCGTGCTAGGCCGCTACACAACGGGGGCCTATACGCTGCGAGGCCCGAGGGCCTCGCTTGCGATTGAACACTTTACCCGATCCACCACGGTGGACCGAATCAGCGGTGTCAACGCTGGGGTACCAGGACTCGAACCTAGACTAACTGAACCAGAATCAGTCGTGCTGCCAATTACACCATACCCCATGGGGGTATAACGCCCGACCCTCGTCGGTCGCCTGGCGGGGCGAACCTACGTGCAGCCGGACGTCGTACCGGCGGTGAACACTACCCGGTCGCGGGGACAGGGTCCAACCAGGTGGCCGCACCGTGACGAAGGCCACGGCTCCGGACCGAGCCGGACGACCGGCTCAGCGCGGTATCGCACCCAGCTCCGACGCGTCGTACCAGAGCAGGTCGCGCTCGTCGAGGCGGTCGATCGCCGCGTCGTCGCCGGTGATCGCCGCGTCGACGTCGGCACCTACCCCGGGCTCGTCCACGTGCACGCACGCGATGTCCTCGAGGTCGACGGCCCGCAACAGATCCATCGCGCTCGGGACCTCGTCGTCGTCGACCAACGCCCGGACGTCCTCCTGCGACACGTCGACCGACACCACGAGCCGCGCGCGGGGGGCGCCGGGCAGCTCACCGAGCAGGGCGAGCGAGTCGTCGGCGGCCGCGAGCTGCGCCGCGAACTCGAGGCCTTCGTCGTCCTCGTCGGGGAACATCGCCCGAAGAGCCGGCGTCACGGCATGCACCCGACGCGGCGTCAACGGGCCTGCCGCGGGCTGGATCTGGTCGAGGGACGCGGGGAGGTAGATGCGCACGCACCCAGTGTGCCCGTCGCCGGGCCCATCGGTCGGCTCCCGCGCGGCCCGCAGGGTGTCAGCCGGCGACGGCCGGCCGCGCCACGGGCGCCAGCATGGAGTCCACCTGCACCGCGACGGCCGCGAGAGCGCGCCTCGCCGGAGAACCCGGCGCGACCTCGCGCAAGGTGCGCGCCTCCAGCAGTGCTGCGTCGAGCGACGGCCGGTCGTCCGGCACGAGGTGCACGTCGGTCACCCCTGCGTACCGCGCGAGGGCCTGCTGGACCGCCTCGCCCGGGTGGGCACCGGCAACCGAGGCACGCACCCGGTTGACCATCACGATCCGCGTGCCGCCCAGACCCAGCTCGGTCAGCTCGCTGAGGCCACGCACGAGCCGCTGGACCCCGACCGGGTCCCCCGAGCCGACGACCAGGACGACGTCCGCAGCCTCGAGGGCACTGAGGGTCGCGGCATTGCGACTCGGGGCACGGGTGTCGTAGCTCAACAGCTCGTCCTGCTCGAGGTTGAAGCCGCAGTCGATCACGGTCCACTCGGCCAGCGAGCGCGCCACGCCCCAGACGGACTCGAGCGACGACGACGGCAGCTCCGCCCAGCGGTCGGCGCGCGAGATCCCGGACAGCACCCGCAGGTCCGGCGAGATCAGGGGCGTCAGGCGCGCCAGCGTCACCAGGTCGAGGGTGCCCTGTCCCGCCGCCCGGGCAGCGGCGGCGATCCCCGGTGCCTCGTCGAGCATCCCCACGACCTGCGCGACGCACCCCCCGTACGTGTCGGCATCCACCAGCAGCGTGCGGCGACCCGCAGCAGCCAGCTCCGCGGCGACGTTCACGGCGACCGTGGTCCGGCCGGGCGCCCCCGTCGGACCCCACACCGCGACGACCAAGCCCGCGGCAGGACGCACGACCGGAGCGTCGTCGGGCGGCGCCCCGGCAGCCTGGGAGGTGCTCGCGGCGTCAAGGATCGCCAGCGCCTCGCGGACGACCGAGCCGGCCGCATCCTCGTCGTGCGGTTCCATGACCACCAGGTCCGCGCCGAGGGCGGCGAGCCGCTCTCCGATCCACGGGCGCGACAGGTCTCCGACGCCGACGACGCGGACCCCGGCCCGGTGCAGAAGGTCCACAGCCTCCCTGTCGAGCAGGTCCAGGTCACCAGAGACGACCGCGAGCCTGCCCAGACCCGCCTCGGCTGCTGCGAGCAGCTCCGTGAGGTCGGCACACCGTCGCGTCACGCTGAGGCGGCCACCCGTGCGCTCGAAAGCCTGCACGATGATCGACTCAGCAGACCCGTGCACCGCGCACAGCACCCCGACCGACACGTCAGCCACCCGTTCCCGGCACGGGGACGACGTCGAGCGTGCCGTCCGCCGAGAGCGCCGCGAGGATGTCCGGCAGCTGCGCGCTCGGCACGAGCACCTGGACCTGAGTCCCCCCACCGACGCTGAACGCACTGTCCGGCGTCGTCACCTCCGAGACGACGAGGTCACGCGCGAGCTGCCGAGGCTCGGCCGGTCCTTCGTTCTGGCCGGACGCCGGCGTGGGCGTGAACCAGAGGTCCGCCTGCGCGCCGACGGTCACGTCCTTGGACGGCACGTGCTCCAGCGTCACCGACACGGGGCGGAGGTCGAGATCGCTCGCGTCACCGACCGCCGACGCCGGGACGAGCTCACCGCGGCCGACGACCCGTACGACCACCGCGTCGGTCAGGGCCTCGTCGGCACGCAGGTAGTGGTCGAGGTTGACGGTGCCCAGGCGGACATCCACGACGACGAGCTGGCTGGCCTCGAGCCGGTCCCCCGGGACCAGCGCGACGCGCGACACGTACACCGGCACGGTCGCCTGAGCGGTCCGCACCACCCACGAGCCCAGCAGGACGGACGCCGCCACCATGGCGATGCCGGCGAGCAGCCGCGGGTCGCGCCAGCCGGGTCGGCGCAGCCGAGCCGCGACGGGCGCGGGCAGATCGATGACGCTGGTGTCCATGACTCCCCTGTTCGTCGGCAGACCTGTGCATCCTGCCGTCCGGACGGCCCCGTGCGGGCGAGAACAGAGCATTGTGGACAAACCGGTTGCTGCGCCGGTGCGTGTCAGACTGCGGTCATGCCTTCGCGGTTCCTGACACTCGCGGACGTCACCGAGGTGCTCAACATCTCGGCCCCGCAGGCCTACGCCCTCGTGCGCTCCGGCGACCTGCCGGCGATCCAGATCGGTGGTCGCCTCCAGTGGCGCATCGAGTCGGACGAGCTCGAGAAGTACATCCAGCGGATGTACGAGGAGACACGAGCGCGCAACTCGTCGGACGCCACCTCCTCCGCCGACGCCGGCTGAGGCACTCGGCTCAGGCCTCGTGCACCACGCGTAGCCGCTCGAACGGCACCGACCACGACGCACGTCCCTGAGTGCCGAGCTCGACGACGTCCAGGTGATCGGCTCCGACCCGGTCGATGCGTCCGATGAGCTCGGACCCGCCGGCTGCGACCCGGACCCCTACCCTGTCGCGCGACAACGCCCGCAGCACCTGACCGAGCCCCAACCGGGACTCGACGACGCCGGGGGGCGGCGCCGAGTCGGTCGCGAGACCTTCGACCGCGGCCACCGCCGCGAGCGGAACGAGAGCTCGTCGTGCCGGTGCGGCCAGCAGCAACCACTCAGGCGCCGCCTCCAGCACTGTCCCGTCGACAGGCTCGCCACCCTCGACCCGGACACGCAGCCGCTGCCCGACCGACGCCCGGAGGCGAGCCGAGAGCATCACCGAGCCGCGTTCCGCCCGGGCCAGCTCCGAGACGTCAGCGCGCAGGTCCGCCAGCCGACCCGCCGCGAGCTGGGCCTCCATGTCCGCGAACAGCTGTTCCCACCGCATCCGAGAACCGTAGGCGACGCTCGTCGAGCCCGTGGTCAGGCACGTAGCGGGAAGACCTCCGGGAAGCGGCCTCGGTGTACCGCCAGCTGGGGCTGGTGCTCGTGCGCGGCGCGCGCCGGTCAACCGGTGCCGGAACTCAGGCGGATGGCCCGAGCGAGGGTCGCGTCGAAGGCGGAGGGACTGGTGAGCACCACCCATCGGCACGAGCCTCGCGGCAAGCCGTGCTGTGCCGCGACGGCATCCCGAGCCGCGCGCAGGGACAGGCGTGCCAGGACCCCGGAGAGCACGAGACCAATGACGGCCACCGCAGCGACGGCCAGCCCGACCGGTGCACCGTCGGCGCCCGCGAAGCCGAGTGCGGTCGGCACCATCACGGCGAAGACGATGGCGACGACGACCGCACGCGAGAACCGTGCCAGGTGCTGGGCTGCTTCGGGCCCCAACCTCCCCGCCCAGCGAGTCTCGATCCTCGGGTGGGGCGAGCGCGGGACCGCACTGACCCAGCGGCGCGCCGAAGGAGTCCGCAGGAGCACGAGGGGGCCCGCTCCGGCGCCCCAGACCACCACCGCGACGACTGCCGAGGACGGTTCGCGCTCCACCCACGAGGCGATCGCTCCCCACACGGAGACGGCAACGACGATTCCGAACGCCCACCTGAGGCGCCCGGGGCGCCCCCATCGCCACAGGTCTCTCGCGCCGAGCACGAAGAGCGACCCGAACCCGACCAACGCCATCGTGAGTACCAGAACTCCGCGGGCTGCGAACTGGTTGCTCACCGCGTCGACGTGGGACCACAGCGCCGGCAGGAGGACGACAGCGGCGCCGGCCACGAGCGCGGCCAGCAGCAGGGCCCACACCACGACGGCCCTGATCACGCGTGGTCTGTGACCGGTCCGATCAGGAGGATGCGGGCCCTTCGGCATGGCCGAGATCCTAGACGGCGGCCGTCGACAGAAGATGCTCACCTCTTGTGCCGCTCACGGGCGACGGGGAACCGGCGAGGTTGCGAGCAGCTCAGTCGCCCGACGCCTCGGAACTTGCATGCGTCGCCGCCTGCCGTGCACGGAGGCGCTCTCGCCTGCGTCGCATCACGGCCGGCGTTGCCGTCACACCCACGAACAGCAGCCACGCGCCCAGAAGCTCGGCGAGCAGGATGAACACGATGGGTGCGTGGCCGGATTCCGGTCGGGCCACCCACGGCAAGACGATGAAGACCGCCCCGGCAATGCAGTACGTCAGCGTCAGGCCCCAGACCATCGCGTGCCGGCCACGAACTTTCGGTACGACGCCCGGGAAGTCCCGCTCGAGGTCGGGGGCGTTCCCGATGTAGTTCCTGTCCTCCCACCTCATGCCGGCCGCCTCGACCGCCGACTTGACGGCTGCTACGGGGTACCACCCCGCGAAGTGCTCCGGCAGCGCCGACCCGGTCTCACCGAAGCCCGACGGGAACGCGCCGAGCACGGTTCCGGAGATGTCGGTGACCAGGTACCGGTCGATGAGTCCCGGGCTGAACTGGGACGGGAACATCGTTCGGATGTGGGTCACGGTTCTGGCCTGCCCGGGCTTGTCTCCGACCGCGAGGTCGAACCCGCCCCGCCGGAAGGCGACATAGCTCGGGGCAGCCCAGGTGATCCGTTCTGGCCCCACCGCCAGGGATGTCCCCTCGTACTGGCGCCGGAGCCACGTCGCATCGAAGCGTCCGACGTTAGGGGTGAGCAGCACGGCTCCATCCTTTCGCAGAACGCGATGCCTGACCGGCAGGTTTGCTGGGACAGGGGTCTGCGCACGCCCCCCGCAGCGTGCGAGCGCCCGAGCACGTCCGTGCGACGCCTGCCGAGGTGGCGCCGTTGCGCCGCGCCATCGCGTCGTGACCGATGCGCAGGTCCGGAGCCATGCGCACTGGACACGAATCGGACAATCAGGTACATCTATGATCCTCAACTGATGCCAAACAGCATCAAACGACATGATTGAGGATCAACCATGGTGACCGACGCTTTGCGCCCGAGCACGACACCCCCACCGGCACAGCCCCGGCCGACGCGGGTGACGACGACGTTCGGCCTCCTGGTCGCCGCGCTGGTCGGTGCAGGACTGGCCGTCGGGCTCGCGGCGCGGGCGTGGTCACTGGCCGGCGGGTCGTCGTCGCCGTCCGTCGACGCGCTCGTGGAGATCGCCCTCTGCGGGGTCGGTGCGCTGGTCGCCGCCTGGCTCACCGCATCGGCTCTGGTCGCGCTCTGCTGCCTGGCGATGCGACTGGTGGGGTCGAGCTGGCGACTCGGAGAGCGGCTCGTGCATCGGTGGGCCCCCGCGGTCGTGCGCCGGTCGCTCGTTCTCGTCGTCGGCGCCACGGTCGGGCTCGGCGCCGCGACGGGTGCCTCCGCCACGGTCGCCCCGGCACCGAGCCCCTCGCCCAGCACCGTCGCGGTCGCCGCCGAGGACCTCGGCTGGCACGTGACGACTCCCGCGGACGGTGCAGCCGGCGACAGCGCGCGCCCGTCGCCCGAACCCAGTGCATCGCCAGCCGCGGAGTCGCACCTCCCTGCGCAGCCCACGCCAGACTTGGCACCGGAGGTCATCGCGCCTGCGGACACTGCGGTCGCGGTGCCCGCGCCGGCGCTCATGTCGCCCGCAGCCACCGCACCCACGACCCCTGACCGCGGACACGTGGTCGTCGCGGCCGGCGACAGCCTCTGGGCCATCGCGGCGAGGCATCTCGGACCCGATGCGACCGACGCCCAGATCGCGGCGTCCTGGCCGCAGTGGTACGACGCCAACGCGGCCGTGATCGGACCTGACCCGAGCCGGATCGTGCCCGGTCAGGAGCTCACGGCGCCACTGGCGCACGACGGAGCGTCGTCATGACCGCCGTCGCCGTCGAGCTCGCACCATCGAGCGCGGAGGACGCGTTCGCCCTGGTGCACGGCCCGGCGTCGGGTCCCAGGGCCACACCTCGGATCCGTCTCGTCCCGGCTCCCGCCAAGGCACTCATCCCACGGGCCACAGGTGCCCCGCAACCGGTCGCACCCACGATCACAGCGCGGATCTCCGTCTTGCGTGCCCTCGAGACGTCAGCCCCGACCGACGACGAGGACGCGCCGAGTGCCGTCCCGTCGGGCAACCCCGCAGCCATCGGCTGTTCGATCGCCCTCGCTGCGCTGGAGGTCCTCTCAGGCCGCCGGCCGGTCGCGCAGCTCGCCCGCTGGCTCGCCCCGGGCGTCTACGAAGCCGTCCAGGTGCGCAGCGCCCTGACGACGCGCGTCCTCCGTCCGCGCCAGGAGGTGCGACGACCCGTGGTTCGACGGTTCCGGCTGGTCTCGGTCGTCGCGACGGCGCACGAGGTGACCGTCGTCGCAGACGACGGCGGTCGCGTTCGTGCTGTGGCGCTCAGGCTCGAGGCGCACCGCGGCGCCTGGCGCGCATCAGCGCTCGAGATCGGCTGACGCGGGCGACGGCCCGCCCACCCACGAGGGCGGACGGGCCAACGGCTCCCGACGTCAGCGCTTGCGCTGCTGCTTGGCGGCCTTGCGGCGCTCCTCACGGTTGACCGTGCCGCCAGCCTGCGATCCGGGCTCGGCAGACGCACCGTTCGCACCCGAGGGACCCGTGGCACGCGTGACCACACCACCGTCACCGTCGACGGTCGGCGCCGAGTACTGCAACGGCGCCCGCTGCTCCGGGCCGTCGATGCCCTTCGCGACGAGCTTGGGTGCGCCGGGTCGATCGGCGGCCGCGGCACCCGCACTGCTCGCAGCCGCAGCGACAGAGTCGAGCGTGATCGGTGCGGCGCCCTGCTCCTGCTCCTGAACCTGCACCTCCAGGTTGTACAGGTAGCCGACGGTCTCTTCCTTGATCGCGTCGTTCATCGCGTTGAACAGCTGGAAGCCCTCGCGCTGGTACTCGACCAGCGGGTCACGCTGGGCCATCGCCCGCAGGCCGATGCCCTCCTTGAGGTAGTCCATCTCGTAGAGGTGCTCGCGCCACTTGCGGTCCAGGACCGAGAGGGTCACTCGCCGTTCCAGCTGACGCATGTTCTCCGCGCCGATGGTCTCCTCGCGCTCGGCGTACGCGACCTCGGCGTCCGAGAGGATCTCCCGGATGATCAGGTCCGCCGACAGGCGCGTCTCGCCGCCGGCCTCGGCGATGACCTCCTCAGGCGTGATCGACACCGGGTACACCGCCTTCAGAGCGGTCCACAGCCCGTCCAGGTCCCAGTCCTCCGGGCGCCCCTCGGCCGTGGCCGCGGCGACGTAGTCCGTGAGCACGTCCTTGCGGAAGTGCTGGATCTGGACGTGCATGTCCTCACCCTCGAGCACGCGCCGACGCTCGTCGTAGACGACCGTGCGCTGCCGGGACATGACGTCGTCGTACTTGAGGACGTTCTTGCGGATCTCGAAGTTGCGCGCCTCGACCTGTGACTGCGCCGACTGGATGCCGCGGGTCACGATCTTGGACTCCAGCGGCATGTCCTCCGGGAATCCGGCGCGCGTCATCATCGACTCCGCCAGGCCCGAGTTGAACAGGCGCATCAGATCGTCCTGCATGGACAGGTAGAACCGCGACTCCCCCGGGTCTCCCTGGCGACCGGAACGACCACGCAGCTGGTTGTCGATGCGGCGCGACTCGTGCCGCTCGGTGCCCAGCACGTACAGGCCGCCGAGCTCCGCGACCTCGTCATGCTCGGCCGCGACAGACTCCTTGGCCTTGGTGAGCGCTGCCGGCCAGGCGGCCTCGTACTCCTCAGCATTCTCGGCAGGGTCGAGGCCACGCTTCTCGAGCTCTTCGACGGCCATGAACTCGGCGTTGCCACCGAGCATGATGTCCGTCCCACGACCGGCCATGTTGGTCGCGACGGTGACCGCGCCCTTACGACCGGCCTGCGCGACGATCGACGCCTCGCGCGCGTGGTGCTTGGCGTTCAGCACCTCGTGCGGAACACCCTGCTTCTTCAGCTTGCTCGAGAGCAGCTCGCTCTTCTCGACGCTCGTCGTGCCGACGAGGACCGGCTGGCCCTTGGCGTGCCGCTCGACGATGTCCTCGACGACGGCGTCGTACTTGCCGTTCTCGCTCTTGTAGACGAAGTCCCGCTGGTCGATGCGCTGCATCTCGCGGTTCGTCGGGATGGGGACGACGCCGAGGTTGTAGGTGCCCTGGAACTCGGCGGCCTCCGTCTCGGCCGTACCCGTCATCCCGGAGAGCTTGGAGTACAGGCGGAAGTAGTTCTGCAGCGTGATCGTGGCCAGGGTCTGGTTCTCAGCCTTGATCGCCACCCCTTCCTTCGCCTCGATCGCCTGGTGCATGCCCTCGTTGTAGCGGCGACCCGGCAGGATGCGCCCGGTGTGCTCGTCGACGATGAGGACCTCGCCGTTCATGACGACGTAGTCCTTGTCGCGCTTGAACAGCTCCTGGGCCTTGATGGCGTTGTTGAGGAAGCCGATCAGCGGCGTGTTGAGCGACTCGTACAGGTTGTCGATGCCGAGGTAGTCCTCGACGCGCTCGATGCCGGGCTCCAGGACGCCGATCGTGCGCTTCTTCTCGTCGACCTCGTAGTCGCGCTCGGCCTGCAGCCGACGGACGACCTTGGCGAACTCGGCGTACCAGCGGTTGGCGTCGCCCGAGGCGGGGCCGGAGATGATCAGCGGCGTGCGCGCCTCGTCGATCAGGATCGAGTCCACCTCGTCGACGATCGCGAAGTTGTGACCGCGCTGGACCAGCTCGTCGGTGCTCCACGCCATGTTGTCGCGGAGGTAGTCGAAGCCGAACTCGTTGTTCGTTCCATAGGTGATGTCGCACGCGTACTGCTGCCGGCGCTCGTCGGAACGCTGCGTCGACAGGATGACACCGCTCGTCAGCCCGAGGAACCGGTAGACGCGGCCCATCAGTTCCGACTGGTAGCTCGCCAGGTAGTCGTTGACGGTGACGACATGCACGCCCTTGCCGGCCAGGGCGTTGAGGTACGCCGGAGCGGTCGCGACCAGCGTCTTGCCCTCGCCCGTCTTCATCTCGGCGATGTTTCCGAGGTGCAGTGCGGCGCCGCCCATGAGCTGGACGTCGAAGTGTCTCTGGCCGAGCGTGCGGCGCGCCGCCTCGCGGACGGCAGCGAACGCCTCGGCGAGCAGGCTGTCCAGCGACTCCCCGTCGGCCAGGCGTGCGCGGAACCGGTCGGTCTCCTCGCGCAGCTCTGCGTCGGACAGCGCGACGAAGCTGTCCTCCAAGGTGTTGACCTGCTGGGCGATGCCCGACAGCTTCTTGACGATCCGGCCTTCACCGAGGCGCAGGACCTTCTCGAGGATCGCTGGCACGCACTACTCCCGACGTGTTCGCACTCCGGGCGCGCGGCGTCGGAGCGGCTTGGGTGCCGACCGCACGGCCGGGCCCGACCATCGTAGGCGAGCCTGCGGGGCGTGGGCGAAAGTCCTTACCGCATCGTGGCCTTCAGGGACGCCGCGAGGTCGCCGCGGTCGGTCACGGCGACGTCGTCGAGGCCGAGCCAGAGCGCGAGGTCACGCAGCTCGGCCGCCAGCTCCTCGACGACCTCGACCTGTGCGCCCGGGCTCCGGTGCGCACCTTGGACCCGAAGGACGCCGGCCTGGCGGTCCGCCTTGAGGTCGACGAGAGCCGGCAGGGACTCCCCGAGGAGGAACGGGAGCACGTAGTAGCCCCAGACACGCTTCGGTTCCGGGACGTAGATCTCGATGCGGTAGCGCAGCCCGAACAGCGCCTCGACGCGGCGCCTCTCGAACACGAGGGGGTCGAACGGGTTGAGCAGCGCGCGCCCCGTCGCTCGGCGCGGGAGCGTCGCGTCCCGGTGCCACCAGACGGGACCCTCGTCCCAGCCGTCCACCGTGACCTCGGCGAGCACACCCTCCTCGACCAGCTCGGCGACCGCGAGAGCCGCAGGCGCCAGCTTGATGCGGAAGTAGTCGGCGAAGCTGCGCAGCGTGCCGATGCCGTGCGCACGTGCACCGATCTCCATGAGAGCGCGGACACTCTCGGATTCCGACGGCTCCGGCGCCGCGAGGACTGCGGGCGGAAGGACGCGCGACGTCAGGTCGTACCGCCGCTCGAACGCCCCGTTGCGTCCCGCCGACGTCACCTCGCCGGTGAAGAAGAGGAACTCGAGCACCCGCTTGGCCACGGTCCAGTTCCAGCCCCACTCGGTCCGGGTGGTCGGGTGCTCGGCCTCGAAGCCCTCCTGGACCTGCCGGGCCGTCATGGGGCCCCGTGCGGTGATGATCTCGCGGATCTCGCGGAGCAGCGGCGTGTGCTGCAGCGGGACGTCCGCGATCGACCCCCAGGCCTCCGTCAGGTAGGAGCGCTGACGCCACCCGAGCAACCGGAACGTCTCCGGCGGGACGAACGAGGCCATGTGCGCCCAGGTCTCGACGAGCCTGCGAGGGGCTTTCCCCGATGCCGTGTCGAGCAGCGAGGCGTCGTAGGCGCCGATCCGCGAGTACGTCGGCATGAGGTGCGCTCGTGCGAGCACGTTGACGGAGTCGATCTGCAGGACGCCCAGCCGGTCGACCACCTGCTGGAAGTGCCGCATCGTCGGCGGCGCCCCACGCACCGGCCTGGGCGCGTCGAGGCCTTGAGCGCGCAGGGTCAGGCGTCGGGCTTGCGACAGGCTGAGGCGCTCCACGGTCACCGGCCCATCCTCGCGCCGACCACCGACACCGACCCGTCGGCCGACACGACGCGCCGTGGGAACGCACCGACGCCCGGCCGTCGTGCGACGGTCGGGCGTCGGAGCGATCCATGGTCGGCGAGTGTCAGCCCGCGCCGACCTCCAGCGGGACGTGCACGGACGACACGGCCGTGTCGAGCTTGATGACTCCGTAGCTCCAGCCGCGGCGGCGGTACGCGACCGACGGCTGAGCGGTCTCGGCGTCGATGAACAGGAAGAAGTCGTGACCGACCAGCTCCATCTCGTAGAGCGCGTCGTCGACGGTCATGGGATGGGCTGCGTGGACCTTCTCGCGGATGATCACCGGCGAGTCGCCGAGCGTCGTCTCCACAGCCGCGTCGGGGTCGAGCGGCGCCGGTGCCTCGGGCTCGGGCTCGGGCGGGCGGACGTCGACCGGCGCGATCGGAGTGTGGTTGCGGTGGTCCTTGCGCCGGTCGCGGGTTCGGCGCAGGCGCTCGAGGAGCTTGTTGAGCGCCATGTCCAGAGCCGCGTACCTGTCGTCTGCGCATGCTTCGGCGCGGATCACGGGACCTCGGTCCACCACGGTCAGCTCGACACGCTCGGAGCTTCCTGACTGGCGGGGATTCGTCTCGTGCGACACGACGACATCGATGCGCTGGGCGCGGGGGGCCAGCTGCTCGACTTTCGCGAGCTTCTGCTCGACGTGCGCCCGGTACTTCGGGAGCACCTCGGTGTGCCGGCCGGCAACCACGATCTCCATGTGAGCCTCCTGCGAGGGTCGGGGGTGGGACGTGCCCACCCGGGTGACATGCGTTGGGCTGCCCTGAGGGCAGTCAGGCGGCGTCACCTCCTCCCGCAGCCGATCCGGAAGACCCGTGAGGTCTGTCCAGGCTCGGCGCCGGCTCTGGTCACACGCTAACCCCGTGACCCATCTGAGACCACTCCCGCGCCGGGGATCACCCCCGCGCGTCCGAGGTGTGGACAGCAGACCGCGGTGGCAGCGCCGGCGGTCGCCCCGAACCGGGCGTCGACGCGAGGGTCAGACCCGCGACCACGACACCCCCCGCGCGCTCGAGCGCCCTGCGCGACGCTGCGAACGTCGCCCCCGTGGTCAGGACGTCGTCGACGAGCACGATGTGACGACCCGCGACATCCCGCGTCCGGCGATCAGGGACCCAGAGCTGACCCGCGAGGTTCCGAGCACGGTCGCGGGCGCCGAGGCCGACCTGGTCGCCTCCGCGGGCACGGTGCAGGACCGGCGCGACCTCTGCGGGGACGGCCGCCGCGCGCAGTCCGGAGGCGACGCCCGACGCGAGCGTGTCCACGAGGTTGCCACCGCGGCGCCTGCGGGACGCCGCTGTCGACGGCGCGGGGACCACGACGATCGGCGCCCAGGCCGCGAGCTCGTCGGCGACCTGCCGGGCCTGGTCGGCGATCGCCCGGGAGAAGGCTGCGCTCAGATCGGCGCGACCACGGTCCTTCCACGCGATGATCGCCCGTCGCACGTCGCCGGTGCAGTCGGCGAGCGTCCAGACCGGAAGAGGTCCCCGTCCGTCCATGCGGTCGAGGCGCGGAACCCTGGTGTCGCACCGCCACGGCGTGCCCGCGAGCCGTCCGGCACAGCTCGGGCACCATGCGAGGTCGTCGACCCCGCACCCGGCGCACTCCACGGGCAGCACCAGCCCGAGGAGGTCGCGGAAAGGGGAAGCCATCCGACGATCGTCGGCGTCACCGCCGAGGCCCGACGCATCACGGCCCTCGCCGCGTCAGCCCCGGGCTGAGGGCGGCTCAGCCGGGGTACGACGGGTAGGACGCCCCGGTGACCCCCGCCACGGGCGCCCACGTCGAGCCCACCGACCGGCGCAGGCTGCCGTCCTGCGTCGTCACGTAGATCACGGTGCCACCGGCCATCGCCGTCGGTTCGGCGACCTCCGGGAGCAACGTCGTCGGTCCGGAGACCGGGACCCGGTGCACCGTGACGTTGCCCGTGCTCCGCCCCAGGACCCCGAGCGTGGACTCGTCGACCCAGCTGACCTCCGTCGCGTCGACCACGGACGCACCCGCCCGGATCGGAGACCCGATGCGCTGCGGAGCGCCCGACTCGTCGCGGATGACCCCCGCGACGTCGATCGAGACACCGTCGGCACCGACCGAGACCACGGCGATGCGGGTGCCGTCGGCCGCGACGCGCAGGGCTCGCACGGTCCGGCCCTTCAGCCAGTCGGCCTGGACGGCGACGTCCTGGGAGCCGACCTTGACCGTGACGATCCCGTCGTCCGCCGACGCCGTCCAGATCCAGCCGAGCCGGTCGATCGAGGGCGCAGCGAGCGAGGTGCCCGTGTAGAGCGTCGTCGCCGGCGTGTCGGTCGTGGGTGCGGTGACGAGCGCACCGGGTCCGGACAGCAGCACCCGCAGCGAGCCGTCGAGGTTGCTCGCAGGGCTCCTGGCGTCGAGCCCCTCCAGCGTGCCGACCGACGGCACGGGCGACACCTCGTCACGCGACAGGTACACGAGCCGGTCCGCCTGGAGGAACTCGACGTTCCCCGACGGCGCGGTCCCGCGCTCGAGCGTCGCGGGGTCGCCCACGAGCGGCACACCGTCGGTCGCTGCGTTCCCACCGGCCTCCACTGCCGTGACCTCCACGGAACCGACCCCGGGCACCTGGCGCAGGCTCTCGTCGATCTGCGCGAGCAGGAGTCGACGGTCGGCCTTCGTGACGACCACCTGAGGACTCAGCCCGACGTGGGCCACACCGTCCGGGCCGAGCAGCACGGCCTCCGGGTTCAGGTCCACACCTTCAGGAATCTCCGTGGTCACCGCGTCGCGCAGCCACACCGCCGGACCGGCGAGAAGCTCCTGCACCACGTAGGTCTGGAGGTTCTTCTTCGGGAGCCACCTCGTGTCAGGTACGAGGAACGTCTTGTCAGGCGACAGGAAGTACAGCGGCGTCGACTGGAACGTCCGCTCGAAGTCGGGCTGCTGCAGGATCAGCCCGTCCGGTGCCACGGAGATCCGCCACTGCTCGTCGTCGTCCTGGACCAGGTCGAACGTGACGGACTCGATGGCGTTCGGTGGCGCCTCGACGTACTGCCCGTCGCCGTCGACCCGCGCGTGCACGGGGACGTCGCCGACAACCTGTGCCTCGCTCGTGCTCGGCCCCCACCGGATCGGCCCTACGACGACCTGCCCGGAGAGTGGCTCCCAGCTCGCCTTGGCCTCGCCCGCGAGGTACTCGCGGGCCCGCTCGAAGTCGTCGGAGAACCCGGCGGCGCTCGCGGTGAGGAAACCGTCGACGATCTGCTGCGGCGTGTCGTCCGGACTAGGGCCTGCTGCGATCACGTCGACGTCGGACGGCGTCACCACCGTGATCTCGCTCTTCTGCACCGCACCCGAGGTCGGGATCGCCGCGCAGGCGGTGCCGAGCAGCAGAACGATAGCCGCGAGCGCGCCGAGCCTGGTGGTTCGGATCCGGTTCGTTCTCATCGGACCTCCTGTGGCTCGTCGACGGGCTCCGGGCTGTCGTCCGACCGTCCGACCGTCAGGTCCGGCAACGCCGCTGGATCGGTACTGCCACGGACGAGCGGCACCTGCATGGCCTCGACCACCGGGCCTTCGTCGGGCACCAGCGGCAGCGGCGAGTCGGTCAGCCGGATGCCCGCGCGCCGAGGGAGCGTCAGACGGAAGCACGCACCGCGGCCCGGGCGCCCCCACGCCTCGAGCCAGCCGCCGTGCAGGTGGGCGTCCTCGAGCGAGATGGCCAGGCCCAGTCCGGTGCCGCCCGTGGTCCGTGCCCGCGCGGGGTCGGCGCGCCAGAACCGGTCGAACACGTGCAGTGCCTCGTCAGGGGTCATCCCGACGCCGCGGTCGCGGACCGTCACCGCGACGGCGTGCGCGTCTGCGCCGACCGTCACCTCGACCGACGTTCCCTCGGCGTGCTCGATCGCGTTCACCAGAAGGTTGCGCAGGATCCGCTCGACGCGGCGCGGGTCGATGTCGGCCGCGCACGACTTCTCGGGGACGGTGACCTGGAGCCACGTGCCCCGGCGTTCCGCGAGCGGGGTGGCGTGGTCGACGGCCGAGACGACGACGTCACGCACGTCGCGCCCGCCCGCCTCGAGCAACGCGGCGCCCGCGTCGAACCTGCTGATCTCCAGCAGGTCCGCGAGCAGTTCCTCGAACCTGTCGAGCTGCGTCTGCAGCAGCTCGGCCGAGCGCTTCACCGCAGGGTCGAAGCTCCCGCGAGCCGCGTAGATCATCTCGCCGGCCATCCGCACCGTGGTCAGCGGGGTGCGCAGCTCGTGCGACACGTCCGAGACGAACCGCCGCTGCAGCGTCGAGAGCTCCTCCATGCGGTGGATCTGGTCCTGCAGGCTGGCCGCCATCTCGTTGAACGAGCGAGCCAGCGTCGCCATCTCGTCCTCACCGCGCTCGGGCATCCGCTCGGAGAGGTGGCCGTCCGCGAGCCGCTCGGCCACCTCGGCGGCCCGGCGCACAGGCCGTACCGCCTGCCGGGTGACCAGCCAGGTCATGCTGCCCAGTAGGGCGACGAGCGCGATGGCCGCCAGCAGGAGCGTGCGCTGCAGGAAGTCGAGCCGGTCCTGCTCGGACTGGAGGCTGTACAGGAAGAAGAGCTGGTACGTGCCGACGCCACGCACCTCGACGTCCTGACCGACCATGACGGCAGGTTCCTCACCGACCTCGACGGGCCAGGCGACGGACTGCCAGTGCTGGCCCCCCGTCGCCGTCGCCGCCCGGAGCTCAGGGCTCACCAGGCCGACGAGGGAGAACGTGGACGCCGCCCCGTTGAGCGCGACCCCGCCGCCCTTCTGGCCAGGTGCGCGCAGCAGGAACACCTCGCGCTCCCCCGAGCCACCGGCACGCTGCGCGCGAGCCACGACGTACAGCAGACGCTGGACGTCGGTGCCCGAGTTGGCGGTGGACGCATCGAAGGTCGCCTGCGCCACGAGCGTCGAGCGCGCGCTCTCGACGAGCACCTGGTCCACACGCGCGGTGAACAACCCGTCACGCATGCGCTGGCTCACGTAGACACCGATCACCGCGAGCGCGACCAGGCCGATCGCCATGGTCGTCGTGATCACGCGGACCTGCAGGGAGGACCGCCACGTCCGGGCGCCCGAACGCACCCGCCGCGCTGTGCGGGCCCGAACGAGCCGCCACGCGCTGTTCACACGCACGACGTCGCCGCCCTTCTCACGGCACGAGCGTCACGTCGAAGCCACGCCCGCCTTGTAGCCGACTCCGCGCACGGTCACGACGATCTCGGGCTGTTCAGGGTCGTTCTCGATCTTCGAGCGGAGCCGCTGCACGTGGACGTTGACGAGACGGGTGTCCGCCGCGTGCCGGTATCCCCAGACCTTCTCCAGCAGGACCTCGCGCGTGAACACCTGCCACGGCTTGCGGGCCAGCGCGACGAGCAGGTCGAACTCGAGGGGCGTCAAGGAGACGGGCTTGCCACCGCGGGACACGCGGTGGCCGGGGACGTCGATCGAGACGTCACCGATCGAGAGGTGCTCAGGCGCCGGCTCGTCGCTGCGCCGGAGCCGCGCGCGCACGCGGGCGATGAGCTCCTTGGGCTTGAACGGCTTGGATATGTAGTCGTCCGCGCCGGCCTCGAGCCCGAGGACGAGGTCGACCGTGTCGCTCTTGGCCGTGAGCATCACGATCGGCACGCCCGACTCGGCACGGATCTGCCGGCAGACCTCGTTCCCGTCCTTGCCGGGCAGCATCAGATCGAGCAGGACGAGGTCCGGTTGCGTCGCCCGGAACACCCCGAGCGCCTCGTCACCGTCCTCGCAGAACACCGGGTCGAAACCCTCGGACCGCAGCACGATGCCGATCATCTCGGCCAGCGCGGTGTCGTCGTCGACCACCAGCACGCGTCCCTTCATGCGCGCATTCTCGCATCACACGACGATGGTCTCGGCCCGTTCGTGTCCGCCATGCGGCACGCCGCCCACAGATCACCCGGTCGCGCGTCCCGCGCAGCTCCCCCATGGCACGATGATTCCTCCGCGGGGGCCGGGTCCAGCTCCTCGCGAAAACCACCGAGCCGAGGGAGCAGTGCTCGTATGACGAGCCCGCACGACGACGCGCCGGAAGTTCCGGCCTGGGTCGACCCGACAGGCCCCGGCACCGCGCCGCAGCCCCCCGCAGCTTCCGCACCGCCGGGATACGGCTCGCCGACACCGCCTCCGGGATACGGCTCGCCGACACCGCCGCCCGGATACGGCTCGCCGACACCGCCGCCCGGATACGGCTCGCCGACACCGCCGCCGGGATACGGGCAGCCGGTCCCTCCGTCCGGGTACCCCCAGCCTCCGGCGTACGGGCAGCAGCAGCCGACCCCACCACCAGGCTGGGGCGGGCAGCCGCCCGTCGCACCCGGATGGGGACAGCCGATGGCGCCGCCACCGGGTGCGTCCTGGCGACCGCCCGCGCTGCAGCCGGGGATCATCCCGCTGCGACCGATCGGCCTCGGCGAGATCTACGACGGCGCCTTCCGGGCGATCAGGGCGAACCCGAAGGTCATGTTCGGGATGTCCGCGATCGTGGTGACGATCGCCGTCGCCCTGCAGTCGCTCATCTCCTGGTACGTCGAGGGCCTGGTATCGACGCAGTTCACGGACCTGGCTGCCGAGCTGGATCCGCAGGGCGTCGCCGGGCTGGACTCGACCCTGAGCGCGATGGTCGGGGAGCTGTCCGGCCTGCCGATCACGGCGCTCGCCACCACCGTCCTGACGGGTCTGCTGATCGTCTCGGTGAGCCGGTCGGTCCTCGGCCAGGTCGTGACCGTCCGGGAGGTGCTGAAGGGAGGGCGTGTCTGGCTCGTCGTCGGGTTCTCGTTGCTCCTGACCCTCATCGTGTCCTTGGTCCTGGGCCTGGGCGTCGGCGTCGTGACGCTCCTGGGCGCGAGCGGGAACCTCGGGATCGGGATCCTGCTCGGTGTGCTGGGCCTGATCGCCTACGTGATCGCGACGTTCTGGGTCAGCGTGCGGACGCTTCTGGTCGCACCCGCGCTGATGCTCGAGGGCAAGGGTTTCTGGTCGACGATCAGGCGGGCGTGGCGGCTGACGCGCGGCGTCTTCTGGCGGTTGTTCGGGATCTGGCTGCTGACGAACATCCTGGCGAACATCATCACCGCGATCTTCACGGTCCCGGCGCAGATGTTCGGGCAGCTGTTCCTCGGCGACACCGCCGGCAGGTCGTTCGCGTCCATCGCCGTGAACGGGGTGGCCAACGTCATCGCCCTGACCCTTGCGACGACTTTCGTCGCCGCCGTCACCGCGTTGCTGTACGTCGACGTGCGGATGCGTCGCGAAGGGCTCGACGTCGAGCTGGCGCGCGCAGCGGAGCAGACCGCGTGACCCTGTCGGCCTGGGCGGTGATCGGCGCAGCACGCCTGCCCGTCACCATCCCGGTCGACCCGGATGCCACGACGGCGCAGCGCTGGGCGACCGAGGAGCTCGCGGACCCGGTGTACCACCAGCGTCCCTCGCTGCTGAACCGCATCATCGAGTGGCTCTCCGAACAGCTCTCCGGCGTCACCGCGACCGGGCTCCCGAGCCCCGTCGTCCTGCTCCTGGTGGTCGCCGTCATCGCGGCCGTCGTCGCCGTCGCGTTCATCGTGAACGGGCCGGTCCGACGATCTCGCCGGGTCGCGTCCGAACGCAGCGTCCTCGACGCCGACGACGTCCGGACGTCTGACCAGATCCGACGTGCAGCCGACGCGGCCGCCGGCGCCGAGGACTGGACGCTCGCGGTGGTCGAGCGCTTCCGCGCCATCGTGCGTGGGCTCGAGGAGCGCACGGTGCTGGACGAGCGCGCGGCGCGCACGGCGCACGAGGCCGCCGACGCCGCGGCCGGTCGTCTCCCTGAGCTCGGCAGCGACCTGGTCACGGCCGGCTACCTGTTCGATGCGGTCGCCTACGGCCACGAGGCCGCGAGCGCCGCGGACGACCACCGTCTGCGCGACCTCGACACGCGGGTCCGCGCAGCACGGCCCGTGGCACGCGCACGGACCGCGAGCGATGCTGTCGGTGTGTCCTCGTGAGCGTGTACGCAGGACCGGCGGAGGCTGTGGTCGGTGACGGGACCACGGGACGCTCACGTGCGGCGTCCCGCTGGCGCCGATGGCGGCTGCCCCTCGGGATCCTCGGGCTGCTGTGCCTGGTGGCCCTGCTCGCGGCCCTCCCGCAGCCCGTCACCTCGACGGTGCCGCTCGCGCCCGACAACCCTCTGCCGGCCGGCGCACGCGCAGCCGCGCAGATCCTGGGCGAGCAAGGTGTCGACGTCCACTACGTTCGCCGGATCACTGACGTCGAGCGGCTCGCCGGACCGGGTACGACCGTCCTGCTCGTCGGGGACCAGCTGATCGACACGGAGCACACCGACGTGCTTCGAGAGACGGGTGCCGACCTCGTTCTCGTCAACGCGAGCTGGGCGGTCAGCGAGCTGACCGAGTCCCTCGGCTACGGGAACGGTTCTGGCGGCGTCGAGACGCGCACCGCGGAGTGCGACGATCCTGACGCCGTCGCCGCCGGGACGATCACGGCCAGCGGCTCCGTGCTCGCCTTCGGCTCGGACGCCGTCGTCTGCTTCCCCGCGCCCGGCACGTCGTCGAGCACCGGCGGGGCGTACGCCGTCACCAACGTCGACGACCAGCGCGTCGCCGTCCTCGCCGACACGGAGCCTCTGACCAACGAGCGGCTCGCGGACGAGGGAAACGCCGCCCTCGTGCTTCGGACGCTGGGCCGGCACGAGGTGCTGGTCTGGTACATCCCGTCGGCCGACGACCAGGACCCGCTCGAGTCCGGCGGACCCGGGATCACGGACGTCGTCCCGCCGCTGGTCAGCCTCATCGGCCTGCAGCTCCTGCTCGTCGCGGCGGCAGCAGCGCTGTGGCGCGGACGTCGCCTCGGCCGCATCGTCACCGAACAGATGCCGGTCGTCGTGCGCGCGGGCGAGACGACCCGCGGGCGCGGCCGCCTGTACCGCCGCTCCGGTTCCTTCGGACATGCTGCGGCGGCCCTGCGCGCGGGTGCCACCGCGCGCTCGTGCGCCCGGCTCGGACTGCCGCGCTCGGCCCCGCCCCAGGTGGTCATCGACGCCCTGGCCCGGGCGTCCGGACGCAGTCCCGGGCAGATCGAGGCGCTCCTGTACGGGCCGCCCCCCACAGACGACCACGGTCTCGCGCAGCTGGCGCGGGACTTGGACCATCTCGAGAGCGAGGTTCACCGATCGTGAGCGACGACAGCCTGCAGTGGCCGCAGACGGCGCCCCCTGCCCCGTCCCCGTACGGGGCCACGCCGCCACCGGCACCGCCGCACGCTGCTGCACCAGCCGGGTCGGGTGCCGTGCCGTCGAGCGGGTACCCGAGTGCCGCACCTGCGGCTGCGCCCCCGGCTGCCACGGCAGCACGCCCCGCGCAGACCGGCCCGTCGCAGGAGCTCCGAGCGGCGCTTGCAGCGGTCCGCGCCGAGGTGTCCAAGGCGGTCGTCGGGCAGGACGCGGCGGTCTCAGGACTCGTCATCGCACTCCTGTGCCGCGGGCACGTGCTGCTCGAGGGCGTCCCCGGGGTCGCCAAGACGCTGCTCGTGCGCACGCTCTCGGCGGCACTGGACCTTCAGACGAAGCGCGTCCAGTTCACGCCCGACCTCATGCCTGGTGACGTCACTGGCTCGCTGGTCTACGACGCGCGGACGGCGGAGTTCTCGTTCCGCGAGGGACCGGTGTTCACCAACCTCCTCCTCGCCGACGAGATCAACCGGACTCCTCCCAAGACCCAGGCGTCCTTGCTCGAGGCCATGGAGGAGCGGCAGGTGTCCGTCGACGGGACACCTCGCCCCCTGCCGGACCCGTTCCTCGTCATCGCGACACAGAACCCGGTCGAGTACGAGGGCACGTACACGCTGCCCGAGGCCCAGCTCGACCGCTTCCTGCTCAAGCTCGTCCTCGGGCTTCCGGAGCGCGACGAGGAGATCGAGGTGCTTCGTCGGCACTCTGCCGGCTTCGACCCGCGAGACCTGCGCGCAGCCGGAGTACGACCGGTCGCCTCGGCGTCCATGCTCGCTGCGGCTCGCGCCGAGGTCGCCCAGGTCCAGATGTCGCCCGAGGTCCTCGGGTACACGGTCGACGTCTGCCGGGCGACGCGTCGCTCGCCGTCGCTGTCGTTGGGTGTCTCGCCGCGCGGCGCGACGGCACTGCTCGGCACCTCGCGGGCCTGGGCCTGGCTCTCGGGCCGCAGCTACGTCACACCGGACGACGTCAAGGCGCTGGCGCACCCGACCCTGCGCCACCGTGTCCAGCTGCGACCCGAGGCCGAGCTCGAGGGCGTCAGCACGGAGAGCGTCCTCGACACGGTCCTCGCGTCCGTGCCCGTCCCTCGATGACGCAGGCACGGGGCTGATGGCGATCACCTGGCGGGCGGTCGCGCTCACGGCGGCCGGGATCGTTGCGGTGGTCCTGTTCCCGGCGACCGGCACGGTGCTGCTGTGGGCCGTGCTCGTCGTCGTGGTGGTCGCGCTCGACGCCGTGCTCGCCGCGTCCCCACGGCAGGTCGCGGTGAGCCGCGAGGTGCCGTCGTCGATCCGCATGTCGCAGACCGCACGCTCGACGCTCACGCTGACGAACCTCGGTCGCCGACGCCTGCGTGCCCTCGTGCGCGACGCGTGGCCGCCGTCGAGCGGTGCCGACGAGAATCGGCACCAGGTTCTCGTCCCACGAGGCGAGGGTCGTCGGGTCTCGACGGTCCTGGCACCGACCCGGCGAGGGGACGCGCACGCCGACCGTGTGACGATCCGGACCGTGGGCCCGTTGGGCGTCGCGGGTCGACAGGCCTCGCTGACGGTGCCCGGTCGGCTGCGCGTGCTGCCGGAGTTCGCATCCCGCAAGCACCTGCCGAGCAGGCTCGCCCGCCTGCGTGAGCTCGACGGCCGTGCCGCGGTCCAGGTGCGGGGTCCGGGCACGGAGTTCGACTCCCTGCGCGAGTACGTGATCGGCGATGACGTGCGCTCGATCGACTGGCGCGCGACCGCCCGGAGGGCCGACGTCGTGGTCCGTACCTGGCGTCCGGAGCGCGACAGACGCGTCCTGATCGTCCTCGACACCTCTCGGACCTCGGCGGTCCGGGTCCAGGACGCACCCAGGATCGACGCGTCGATCGAGGCCGCGCTGCTGCTCGCCGCACTGGCCACCCGCGCGGGCGACCGGGTCGAGCTGATCGTCTACGACCGCACCGTGCGCGGCCGGGTCGCCGGTCAGAGCGGTCCGCGGGTGATGCCTGCGTTCGCGGACGTGCTCTCGCTCGCTGAGCCGCAGCTCATCGAGGCCGACTGGCCGGGCGTCGTCGCGCAGGTGCGCCAGCGGCTGAGCCAGAGGGCCCTCGTCGTGCTGCTCAGCGCGCTCGATCCCGCCGCAGTCGAGCACGGGCTGCTGGGCGTCGTGAACCAGCTCACCGAGCGGCACCAGGTGGTGCTCGCGTCGGTCGCCGACCCGGAGGTCGACGACCTGCGCACTGGCCGGCAGGACGCGGCCGCGATGTTCGACGCGGCCGCGGCCGAGCGCGTGGGCCTCGAACGTGCGGCGGTGGCGGCCCGCCTGCGCCAGCGGGGCGTCGAGGTCCTGGACGCCCTCCCCGACGACCTCGCACCTCAGCTGGCAGACCGGTACCTCGCCCTCAAGGCGGCCGGCCGGCTCTGAGCATCGGTCTGGCCGCGGACAACATCGACCGCAGGCCAGGCCGACATCCGAGACAGGAGACCGATGTGGCTGCACCCGTTCCCGGCGACCTGCTCTCCTCCGCACAGCTCAACCGAGCGCTCCTCGCGCGACAGCACCTTCTGGATCGGCACAGCGGGCCCGCGCTCGAGGTGGTCGAAGACCTGGTCGGCCAGCAGGCGCAGAACGCCTGGTCGCCGTACGTGGGGCTGTGGAGCCGGGTCAGCGGGTTCCGCCCGGCCGAGCTGGGCGATGCGATCTGGGACAGGACGGTTGCCCGCATCGCGGTGATGCGCGGCACGATCCACCTGGTGACGCGCGACGACGCGTTGCTCCTGCCCGCGCTGATGGCTCCGCTGTACGCACGGGACCTCGAGGTCAACGTCCAGCACGCGGCGGGGCTGCGGGGCGTGGACGTCGGCGAGGTCACCGCGGTCGCCCGCACTCTGGTCGAGCTCGAGCCGCGCGTCACCACCGACCTCGGCCGCCTGCTGGCGGAACGCTGGCCGCAGGTTGCGCCCAGCACGCTCGCGTACGCCGCCCGCGGCACCCTTCCGCTCGTGCAGGTTCCGCCACGAGGTGTCTGGGGCAGATCGGGTGCGACGACATGGACCACCGCGGACGCATGGTTCGGCACCGCGTCGGCAGACCTGTCCGAACCGGACGTCCTGGAGCGCGAGCACGAGCGACTCGTGCTCCGCTACCTGCGGGCGTTCGGTCCTGCGTCCGTCGCGGACGTCCAGAACTGGTCGGGGCTCAGGGGTCTCCGTGCTGTCGTGGACCGTCTGGGCGACCAGCTCGTGCGGTACCGGGCGGATCCGCCTCCCGGCGGTGTACGACCGCGTGAGCTTCTCGATGTGCCTGATGGGCCGCTTCCGGACCCCGGGACGCCCGCGCCGGTGCGCTTCCTGCCCGACCTCGACAACGTCCTGCTGGGACATGCGGACCGGACCCGGATCATCTCCGAGGAGCATCGTCGCTCGCTCGCCACGTCGAACGGCGTCGTCCCGCCCACGTTTCTGCTCGACGGCCGGGTGGCCGGCACATGGGCGGTGTCCCGGGAACGCGACGCCCCTGCGACGCTCACCGTCCGCCCGTTCGCGCCGGTGACGGCCGCGGACCGCAGGCTCGTCGAGGACGAGGCGGAGGCCTTCGTCCGGTTCATGGCCGACGATGCCGTCGCGCACCGGGTCGTCGTGGAGGACTGACCACGCTGCCCGGCTCAGCCGGCCATGGCCAGGACGTACCCGGCGCGGTCGTCCTCGAGGTCACCGGTCTCACCGTCGCGGACCGCTCGCCGTCCCAGCACGATCGTGTAGACCCAGAAGAGGGTCACGGCGATCGCACCGAGCGTGATCTTGAGGGACCACGGCAGCGTGGACCCTGTCACGAAGCCCTCGATCAGGCCGGAGACCGCCAGGGTGCCGATGAGCCCGATCGCGACCGTGATGAAGGCGCGACCCTCCTGAGCGAGCGCGCGCGACCGGGTGCGGGGCCCAGGCACGAGCCACGTCCAGAAGATCCGTAGCCCGGCGGCACCCGCGACGAAGACCGAGGTCAGCTCGAGGAGCCCGTGGGGGGCGATCGACTGGAGGAACACGTCGAGCTGTCCGTGCGCAGCCATCATCCCGCCGGTCGAACCGACGGCGATCGCGTTGCTGACCTGGAAGTACAGCGGACCGATCCCCGTGATCCCGGTCGCGACGCAGACCGCCGTGAGGAACGCGTTGTTGGTCCACACCATCGCGGCGAACCCGGGTCCCGGCTCGTAGTACTGCTGGAACATGTCGTCCACGTACCGCTGCTGCTCGGCAGGGGTGCCCATGAGCGCGAGAGCCTCGGGCTGGGTGGCCACCCACACCCCGGACACGGTGGCCAGGACGGCGAAGCCGAGCGCGACCGCCGCGGTCCACCAGCGGATGCGGTAGAGCGCGGCCGGGAGCGAGACGACGACGAACCGCGTGACGTCCCGCCACCCGGCCTGGTGCGACCCTGCGATCGCCGCCCGCCCGCGGGCCACGAGCTGGGAGAGCCTCGCGACAGTGACCGGATCCGGCGCGCTGGACCGGATGACCGAGAGATCGGTCGCGGCAGCCTGGTAGAGGCGGACCAGCTCGTCCACCTCGGCTCCGGTGAGCCGCCTGCGACGCGCGAGCTCGTCGAGCCGTGCCCACGCGCCTGCGCGCACCCGCTCGTACGCGTCGAGGTCCATGTGCACAGCCTGCCATCCTGCACGCGCTGCCAGCGGCTACTCTGCGGCAGGAGCCCGGCCGGAAGGCTGTGGATGCACGCGGGGACGGATGGATGGGGGCGAGCATGGCGAACATGGACGGGATCGTCATCGGCGAGGGTGTCGTCCTCGATGCGAGGCCGACGTCCTCGGCCGTCCGCCTGCTCGCGGCGCTCCTCGACCTCCTGGTTCTCGGCGTCGTCGTGTTCCTCCTGATCATCGTGCTCTCCAGCATCTCGCCGACCACGGAGGAAGCCGCCCGGATCACCAGCGTGGTCTTCATCGCGACGATCACGGTGGTCATCCCGACGACTGTCGACACGTTGACCCGGGGCAGGTCGCTCGGAAAGCTGGCCCTCGGCATTCGCATCGTCCGGGACGACGGCGGCCCGATCGTCTTCCGTCAGTCCCTGGTCCGGGCGCTCGTCGGCATCGTCGAGCTCTGGCTGACGTTCGGATCGGTCGCCCTGATCACGTCGACCGTCAACCCGCAGGGCAAGCGGGTCGGGGATCTCCTGGCGGGGACCTACGCCGTCCGGGTCCGGGGATCGGCCCCACAGCGGCCGCCACTGTCGATGCCGGCGCAGCTCGCGGGCTGGGCGGCCAGCTCGGACATCGCCCGGTTGCCCGACGGCCTGGCGCTGTCCGCTCGCCAGTTCCTCGGTCGCACGGCCACCCTGCACCCGACCTCACGGGTGCAGCTGGGTACCCGGCTCAGCGAGGAGGTGCAGCGCTACGTCAACCCGCTGCCCCCGTCGGGTACCCACCCTGAGGCGTTCCTCGCTGCGGTGCTCACCGAGCGTCGGAACCGGGAGTTCGTGGCCTTGGAGAGGGCCGGGCACCGGGACGCCGTCGAGGCGATGCAGCTGCACCGGCTCCCGCACGGCATCCCAGACCCGGTCGACTGACGTCGCCCGTCAGTACCTGTAGTGCTCCGGCTTGTACGGGCCGGCAGCGTCGACTCCCAGGTACTCGGCTTGCACCTTGGTCAGCTCCGTGAGCCTGACTCCGAGCGCGTCGAGGTGCAGGCGCGCCACCTTCTCGTCGAGCACCTTGGGCAGCCGGTAGACCTCCCGGCCGTACTCCCCGGGCTTGGTGAACAGCTCGATCTGGCCGATGACCTGGTTGGAGAACGAGTTGCTCATGACGAACGACGGGTGGCCGGTCGCGTTGCCCAGGTTCAGCAGACGCCCCTCCGACAGCACGATGATCGACCGCTCGGGACGCCCCTCGTCCGCGGGAAACGTCCACTCGTGCACCTGCGGCTTGATCTCCGTGCGCGTGATCCCCGGGACGGCGGCCAGGCCGGCCATGTCGATCTCGTTGTCGAAGTGCCCGATGTTGCCGACGACGGCCTTGTTCTTCATCGCGGCCATCTGCGCCGCGGAGATGACGTCCTTGTTGCCTGTGGTCGTGATGAAGAAGTCCGCCTGGTCGATGACGTCGTCGAGACGCGCGACCTGGAAGCCGTCCATCGCGGCCTGGAGCGCGCAGATCGGGTCCACCTCGGACACGATGACGCGCGCGCCCTGGCCCCTGAAGGCTTCCGCAGCACCCTTGCCGACGTCTCCGTAGCCCGCGACGAACGCGACCTTGCCGCCCATCAGCACGTCGGTGGCGCGGTTGATGCCGTCCGGCAGGGAGTGGCGGATGCCGTACTTGTTGTCGAACTTCGACTTGGTGACCGAGTCGTTGACGTTGATCGCCGGGAACAGCAGTCCGCCCGCCTCGGCGAGCTGGTACAGGCGGTGCACGCCTGTCGTGGTCTCCTCGGTGACCCCCTTAATCGCCGCGGCGATCGTGGTCCAGCGCTGCGGGTCGGCGGCCAGGGACGCCCGGAGCGTGTCGAGGATGACCGTGAGCTCCTCGGAGTAGTCCGCGTCGCCGGGAACCGGGTTGCTCGGCACCGCGCCCGCCGCCTCGTACTCGACGCCCTTGTGCACCAGCAGCGTCGCGTCGCCACCGTCGTCGAGGATCATGTTCGGGCCGGCTCCCCCGGGCCAGACGAGGATCTGCTCGGTGCAGTCCCAGTACTCGGCCAGGGACTCGCCCTTCCACGCGAACACGGGGACGCCGGTCGGTTCGTCGACCGAGCCACTGGGCCCCACGACGATCGCGGCGGCAGCCTCGTCCTGCGTCGAGAAGATGTTGCACGACGCCCAACGGACCTGCGCGCCCAGCGCGACGAGGGTCTCGATGAGGACGGCGGTCTGCACGGTCATGTGCAGCGAACCCGCGATGCGGGCGCCGGCCAACGGCTGGGTGGGGCCGAACTCGGCCCGCAGCGCCATGAGTCCCGGCATCTCGTGCTCGGCGAGCCGGATCTGGTGACGGCCGGCCTCGGCCAGTGACAGGTCGCGGACCTTGTAGCGTCCGGGGGCTTCGGAGAAGGTGGACATCTCACTCCTGACGGGTGCGCAGCGATGGGCAGTCGATAGGCACAGCGGAGCGGACCGTCCGAGGACGGGACACTCACGCCGGCGCGACCCCTCTCGGTCTGCGGGCATCACCCACGCCGTCGCGGCCATGCTAACCGCGCGACGGCCCTACGCCGAGGTTTCGACGGCCCTGCGCAGGTCCGGTTCGAGGTAGATGACCCGTGCGATCGGGACGGCTGCGCGCACGCGAGTCTCCGCCGCGTCGATCGCGGCGGCCACGTCGGCGGCGCTGGTCGCACCGTCCACCTCGATCTTGGCTGCCACCAGCAGCTCCTCCGGACCCAGGTGCAGGGTGCGCAGGTGGATCACCGACGCGACCCCCGGGCCGACGAGGGCGGTGGTGATCGCGTCGACGTCCTTGGCGGTCGCCGACTCGCCGAGCAGCAGCGACTTGGTCTCCATGGCGAGCACGATCGCGATCAGGACGAGCAGGATGCCGATGCCCGCCGTGCCGAGCGCGTCGAACTTCCCGTTCCCCGTGATGAGGGTCAGCGACACACCGAAGAACGCGAGGACCAGGCCGATGAGTGCGCCGAAGTCCTCGAGCAGCACGACCGGCAGCTCGGGCGCCTTGGCGGTCCGCACGAACGAGACCCACGACTGGTCACCACGCGTGTGGTTGGACTCGATGATCGCGGTGCGGAACGAGAAGCCCTCGAGCACCATGGATGCGCCCAGGACGACCAGGGGAACCCACCACCAGCGCCCCTCGATGGGGTGCGGGTCCTGCCACTTGTGCCAGGCCTCGTACAGGGCAAACAGGCCACCGAGGGAGAACAGGACAATGGACACGATGAACGAGTAGACGTACCGCTCACGGCCGTAGCCGAACGGGTGGGCGGCGTCGGCCTCACGTCGGGCCCGCTTGCCACCGAGCAGCAGGAGCAGCTGGTTCCCGGAGTCCGCGAGCGAGTGCACCGACTCGGCCAGCATGGAGCTGGACAACGTCAGCAGGTAGGCGATGAACTTGGTGAGCGCGATGCCCAGGTTGGCCGCGAGCGCCGCCAGGATGGCTCGGGTACTGCCGCCCTCGTGCGCCATCAGCCGCGCCGGACGGGGACAGCCTCGTCGACGAGCAGCACCGGGATGCCGTCGCGCACGGGGTACGCCAGGGGGTCGTCAGGATCCGTGGAGACCAGTGTGGGTTCACCGTCGGGCCCGACGCCGTCCACAAGGGTCGCGCCGGTCACGGGGCAGCGAAGGAGGTCACGAGCCCAGGGCGCGAGCACGCGCGCGTCGTCACTCATGAGGCGTCCTGCCGCACGAGTGCGAGGACGTCATCACGGACCTTCTCCATGATGTCCTCGTCCGCCGCCTCGACGTTCAGGCGCAGCAGCGGCTCGGTGTTCGAGGCACGCAGGTTGAACCACCACTGGGGGTGGCCGTCCCAGTGCGACACCGTCAGCCCGTCGAGCTCGTCGACCGTCACCGGACCGGCGCCCTGCGTGGTCACGTACGCCTCGATCACGCGCTCCCGCGCGGCCTGGACGTCGGTCACCCGGGAGTTGATCTCACCGCTGGCGGAGTACGGCTGGAACTGCTCGGCCAGGGCCGACAGCGGGTGCGGCTGACCCCCGAGCGCGGCGAGCACGTGCAACGCCGCCAGCATGCCGGTGTCCGCGAAGAAGAAGTCGCGGAAGTAGTAGTGCGCGCTGTGCTCGCCCCCGAAGACCGCGTCGTTCTGCGCCATCTCCGCCTTGATGAACGAGTGGCCGACTCGGGTCCGAACCGTCGTCGCGCCCGCTGCGCTGAGCAGGTCGGGCACGACCTGCGACGTGATGAGGTTGTGGATCACGGTCGGCGTCCGCCCGGCGGCACGCTCGCGCGCCACCTCACGCAGGCCGACCAGAGCGGTGATCGCCGAGGGGCTGACCGGGTCACCGTTCTCGTCGATCACGAAGCACCGGTCCGCGTCGCCGTCGAAAGCCAGGCCGATGTCGGCGCCGTGCTTGACGACCGCTGCCTGCAGGTCGCGCAGGTTCTCCGGCTCGAGCGGGTTGGCCTCGTGGTTGGGGAACGTGCCGTCGAGCTCGAAGTAGAGCGGGACCACATCGAGCGGCAGCTCGGGCAGGCCGGCACCCGTGCCGAGGACGGCCGGGGCTGTGAAGCCACCCATGCCGTTGCCCGCGTCGACCACGACCTTGAGGGGTCGGATGCCGGAGAGGTCAACCAGCGACCGCAAGAACTGCGAGTAGTCGGTCAGCATGTCCTGGTCGGAGATCGTGCCGATCTCTTCCGGTCCGACCAGCGGGATCTCGCCGCTCGCCAGGTAGTCACCGGCGAGCTCGCGGACCTGGGTCAGGCCGCTGTCCTGGCCGACCGGGCGCGCACCCTTGCGGCAGAGCTTGATCCCGTTGTACTTCGCCGGGTTGTGGCTGGCCGTGAACATGGCACCCGGGATGTCGAGCGCACCCGACGCGTAGTAGAGCCCGTCCGTCGAGGCGAGCCCGATCCGGACCACGTCCACGCCACGGAGCGAGAGGCCCTCGGCGAAGGCCGCGACGAGCTCAGGACCGGACGGGCGCATGTCGTTGCCGATGACGACGCGGGCCCGACCCTCGCTCTCGGGGATCACGACGACGTCGGCGAACGCGGCGCCGATCGCTCGTGCGACCGCCGGGTTCAGCTCCTCGGGGACGACACCCCGGACGTCATAGGCCTTGATCAGGGCAGACAGATCGACACGGTCGGCTGCAGGGGAAGTCACGGGCGTCATGCTACCCGGCGGGGAATCGGCCCTAGTCCTGCGTCTCGCCGCCCATGACCTCTTCCCGGGACAGGGGCGCGCCGTCGCCGTCGAGCGGGAACCAGTTGCGCTGCTCGCACGCGGGGCAGGACACGAAGAGCACCTGCTTGCCGGACGTCAGCGCCATCCGGATCCGGGTCATCTGCGTCTCGCCGCACCGCAGGCACGCTGCGGTGCCGGGGATGGCCGGACCGCCAGGCTGGCTGATCGAGCCGAGCGGCTCGGTCGCCTGCTGAGCACGCGCCCGGGCAGCCTCACCCTTGCGGCGGGCCACGTCAGCCCTCTCCTCGCAGGACCCGCAGGTGCCCGCGCCGGGGCGCCTCCGCCAGAGCCGAGCCCACTGCCTCCGGGAGCGGGTCGGGCTGAGCTGGACGACCCGCCTCACGCACGGCGTCCGCGAGCGCCAGCAGGTCGTCGCGGCTCGGTGCAGCGGGTGTGAACTCGGGGGTGAGCCGGACGACCTCCCAGCCCCGGGGAGCGGTCAGTCGCTCGCCGTGCTCCATGCACAGGTCGTACGAGTGCGGCTCCGCCTGCTGCGCGAGCGGGCCGAGGACCGCGGTGGAGTCGGCGTACACGTACGTCAGCGTCGCCACCGCCGGACGGCCGCACGCCGTGCGCGTGCACTGCCTCACAGATCTCACGGGCTGACGGTACCCCTGGGGCACGACACGCCGCGCTCCCCACGCCGACACGGACCCGCGATCTACAGTTCAGAGGTGAGTCCCGCGTCCCCACCACCAGCCCGCCGCACCGCCGGCGTCGGTCGACGCACCATGGCCGTGCCGTCGGTCGCGGTGCAGCCCGTACGTCGTCGCGACCGGCGCGGGCGGGGCCCACGAGGGCCGCTCATGCCGAGCACGATGCCCGCCTACCGCACCCGGGCGGAACGCTTCGACGACCTCGTGCTCGACGCCGTCGAGCGGATCGAGCGTCACTGGGCCAAGCAGCTCTCGGGAACCGAGTTCGCGGTGGAGGACGTCCCGCCCTCCAACCCGGCACCGTGGGAACGCGGCGGGGTGCCCCTCGGACGCTACTTTCCGTCCGACGCGGGTCTGCCCGCCCGCATCGTCATCTACCGGCGGCCGGTCGAGTCCCGCGCCGGCGACCCGTTCGACATGGCCGACCTCGTGCGCGACGTCGTCGTCGAGCAGGTGGCCCATCTGCTCGGCCGCTCTCCCGACGACGTGGACCCGGACTACCGCGACTCGCACTAACCTGTCGCCACGATGAGCCCCGTTGTCCCGAACCCCTCTGTCCCGAGCACAGATCCCCCCGTTCGCGTCGTCTGCGTCGTCTTCCATCCCGGAGACGAGCTCGCGACCTTCGCCCGCACCCTGACCACCGCCTCGGCCCACCCCGTCGACCTCGTGATCGTCGACAACGGCACCGACCAGAGCGTGTCGCGAGCGGTGGCCGACGAGTTCGGCGCCCGCTTGCTGGTCACCGGCGCCAACCTGGGCTACGGGGGCGCCGTGAACGCGGGTGCCGCGGCGTGCGCGTCGCCGTGGCTCCTCGTCGCGAACTCCGACCTCGAGTGGGAGCCGGGCTCACTCGACGTGCTGGTCGCCGCCGCCTCCGTCGACGCACGGACCGGCTCCGCAGGCCCGGCCCTGCTCAACCCGGACGGCACGGTGTACCCGTCCGCCCGCGCGCTGCCGTCGCTGACGCAGGGTGCCGGGCACGCGCTGTTCGTCCGCGTGTGGCCGGGCAACCCGTGGACGCGTCGGTACCGCGCCGAGCAGGAGGCCGCCGGGCAGCAGCGGGCCGCGGGCTGGCTCTCGGGCGCCTGCCTCCTGGTGCGCCGAGAGGCGTTCGAGGCGGTCGGAGGTTTCGACGACGCGTACTTCATGTTCTTCGAAGACGTCGACCTCGGTGAGCGCCTCGGTCGCGCCGGATGGACCAACCTGTACGTCCCGCAGGCACGCGTCACGCACGTGGGTGGCACGTCGTGGCGCGCCAGACCTGCGCGGATGATCTCCGCGCACCACGCCAGCGCCGCTCGGTACGTCGGGCGCCGCTATCCGCGCTGGTACCAGTGGCCGGTCCGCAAGGCGGCTGCGCTCGGCCTGCGCCTGCGTGAACGCTCGGAGCTGCGCGCAGCCTCCTGAGCGCCTCAGTACGTACCAAGTCGTGGATCCTCGCGGACCGCGACGTCCGGCGCGGTGTCCGGTACCGGGACCGGGTCGAGGACCGAGAAGAGTGTCCCGTCGGCCTGTGGCGCCTCCGCGACCACGACCCAGGCGAGCGTCACCCCCGCACCCTGGTCGCTGAGCAGGTCGACACCGACGACCCCGGCGTGCGGCGCAGCGACAGCGGCGGGATCCGCGGGCGCAACCGCGCCCGTGCCCGCTGCGAGCTCGTCGAGCGTCCAGGCGCTGGTGGTGCCCGCCGGGATGCTCACCGTCCGCTCTGCCACAACCGCTCCCCCGGGCCCGAGCAGCCTGAGGCGTCCTGTCGCCGCGCCGCCGGCCGTGACGTCCTTCGCGCTCGACACGGCGGCGAGCACGAGCGTGCCCTGCGTCCCCGCAGGAAGAGCGACCAGGCCGGCGCGCCCGGGCGCGGTCGACGCCGCCCATGCACGCTCGACGCTCGGCGAGTCGTCGAGCTCACCGAGCGAACCGGGGCGTGACATCACCGACGACGCGATCACCGGCTCGTCGGAGTCCACCACGGCCGTGTAGGCGCCCGCCGGCAGCCCGCCGAGCGGGACGTCGGTGACCTCGCCAGGCGCGAGCGCCACGGTGTCGACACCGGGCAGCTCGAGGACTCCGTCCGGTCCGAGGAGCGTCACGGTCGCGGTCGTCGCAGCGTCGCCCGGTGCCAGCAGCCGTAGGGCGGGAGCGTGCGGGTCGTCGACGGTGGACGCGACGACCGAGATGCCTGGAACCACCTGGCGCGTCGAGGGCATCGCACCCGGCACCACGAGCTCGGTGCCGCCGGGAGTGAAGCCGTCGAGCGCGGAGTCCTGCACGTGCACACCGATGCGTCCGCCTGTCGCGACGACGTGCAGCGCGAGCCGGCGCTGCTCCGCCGCGATGCCGCCGAGCACGATCACGCGCTGCGCTCCAGGCGCCACGAGATACCGCTCGCCGGTGAGGTCTACCGTGCCGTTGGGCCCCCAGACCTCGAGCGCGACCTCCGCCGGTGTCGTCCCCGGGTTGTCGAGGACCAGCTGCGCCGTGCTCGACAGATCGGTCGCCCCTCCGAGGAGCCAGGCGTCGCCGGTCGACTGCTGGCAGGAGGCCGCGGCCAGACCTCGCAGGTCGCCTGCCGTGACGAGCCCGCTGCCGACCGCCGCGACCCGGGCCGGGACGTCGGTCGGGTCGGCTCGCACGATCGAGGGGACCCCCACGGTCGGGAGCTGGACTGCGTCTCCGTCCGCGGCCAGGGTCGCCCAGGTCGTCGACCGGTCCAGCGGGAGGACCGCGCCCGGACCGCTGGGGGACGAGGTGACCGCCGTGACCGTGCTGATCGGGTCCACCGGTGTCGGGTCGAACGCACCGTCGCCGCGACCCGTGTCGTCGGGCAGGATCAGCGGCCCGGGGCAGACGAGCGTCGTCGCCGACGGCTTGACGGGCACCCGGGTCGCGGGCACCGCCGGGTCGTCGCCATCAGGCAGGCGCGTCCCGGCCGCCACGACCGCGACCGTCAGCCCGAGCACCACGAGCCCCGTGGCAGCGCGCGCCGTGCGTCCCAGCCAGACGTGCGAACGGGAGACCTCTGCATCGGTCATGAGCGTCCGCTCCAGCTCCGGGCGCCGCGACGCCGGCGGACCGGTACCGCGAGCAGCAGGGTGACGAGCAGGACGAGCGACTGGACGACGAGCACCGGGGTCCGATCAGGGGTGTCGTATCGGACGACGAGGTCGCCGCCACCGGCGCCGAGGTCGAAGGACTGTCGCCATCCGTCCTGGAGCGCGCGCAGCGGTGCACCGTCGAGCGAGGCGTGCCAGTGCGGGTCGGCACGCTCCGCGAGAACGAGATGCCGGCCGGCGTCACCCGCGGGAACACGGGCGTGGACGGAGCGGTCGGACGAGGGCACTGCGACCGCGGCGACCGTCGGGTCGGCGATATCGGCTCCCGAGGGGACCAGACGGGCCCACGCGGACACCACGACCGGGGCAGCCGCGCCGGCACCGGGGGCGGTCGCCTGGACCCTCCACAGGGTGCCCGCCGCGTTGACGGTGACGCGCTCGAGCCCCGCGGTGGCGTCCAGCCGGCTGACCAGCTCGTCGCGCGCAGCCCTGGCCACCTGGTCGTCGGCCGTGCGCTGGGGAAGGGCTGGCACGAGCACGTCGGCGACCCCGAGCGAGCCGAGCTCGCCGGCGACGTCACCGCTCGCCGCGGTCGCGAGACGTGCGACGAGGGCGTCGACCTCCTGTGTCGCGGCGTCGTCCGGGGCCACGGTCGGGTCCGTGAGGTCCCCGTCCAGCGTGCGGGTCCAGGCGGCGGCGGCCTGGTCGACCAGGGCCGGCCCGTCCCCCCGCATGAGCTGCCAGGTTGCCGTCGGGCCGGAGCCCTCCTCCGGCGTCGCGCTCACGGCGAGGACCCGGGATGCTGCCGGCGAGTTCTGCGCCTGCTGCCCGACCGCAGGGACGATCGGTCCGTCGAGGGTGCTCAGTGCGACCGCGTCACCCGTCCGTGCCTGCCAGGTCCACGTACCCAGCCAGGCCAGCGGCACGACGACGGCGACCAACGTCAGCGCAGCAGCAAGCACCTGGCGCACGCCGAACGAGTAGCTGCCGAGCCGCTCACGCAGGCGGTCGGTGCCGATCACCGCCGCGGTGAGCAGTCCAGCGCCTGCCAGCGAGACCGCCGGGCCCGACCAGCCGCGCACCAGTGACCCACCGTCGAGCGCCACGGGGACGAGGACGACGACCGACGCCGTGGCCAGACCGGTCACGGCGACCAGCCAGGCGCCGCGCACGGCGCGAGCCGCGGGGGCGCCGCGCAGGAGGGCGAGCACGGCAAGGACGAGCACGACGGCACCTGTGGCGAGCGGCAGCGCGTTCGCGACACCCGACGGCAGCACTGCACCGACGAGGGTGCTCGGATCGGACGGGACGCCCAGCAGCCGGCTGAGGGGGTCGGCTGCGGGGGTCACAACCGGCAGTCCCGGGTCGGCGACGAGCAGGCGCCACCCGGGCAGACCGCGGCGAGCCGCCTCCACCAGGGTCGGGGCCAGCAGGACGATCGCCGGGACGGCGGCGAGCAGCACGCGTCCGCGGCGGCGTGGTGCGCACAACGCGACGATGCAGAGCGCGAGCAGACCCGGGACGAGCAGCACAGGGGCTCCGGCCACGACGACAGCGAATGCCAACGCGGCACCCGCCGCTGCGGCGATCGACCCCGTCGGGTCGGGCGCACCCACGAGCGTGAGGGGCTCGGCCAACGGGACCGCGGGGGTCGGCCCGGAGTGCGTGGGCACGCGCTGGTGCGGGATCTCGGCCGCAACCGGCCCTGCAGGGTCGATGTCGTCGGCGTCGGCGTGCCGAGCCGTCACCAACCCCGACAGGACCTGGTCGACGCGCTGCACGCCGACCGCTCGCGCAAGCCCGAGACCCACCCACGGCAGCGCCACGTGTGCGACGACCGCCCCGAGCCGGCCCGCGCCCAGTGCGAGCAGGAGCGTCGGCGCCGCAGCCCAGACCAGTGCCGCCCACGCACGCACGCCGACGGAACGCGTCACCGCGCCTGCCGCGGCCCAGGCGCCGGTCCCGGCGAGCACGACCGACCCGAGCAGGAGCAGCCCGACGGCGGCCGACGAGGACCCGCCCGTGGCGGCCGTCGGACCGACGAGCAAAGTCAGCAGCGCGTCGGCGGGCCCGGGCGTCCCGAGGCCCCCGGCCACCCAGCCCGAGGTCGCCGCGCTCCACAGGTCCCCGAGGCGAGCGGTGGTCGGCAGCAGAGCATCGCCGACGAGCCGCGCACCGCCGACCACGGGGGCCACCAGAGAGCCGAGCGCCAACGCCGTGACGATCGAGAGCCCGCCTGCCAGGACGGCGAGGGTGGTGCGGCGCTTGGTCGTGAGGGCGGCCAGCTCGCGCAGCTCGAGCTCGCTGGGCGCCTGGACGACGCGCCGGACCTCCGCACGTGCGAGACGCCGGTCGCGCGACTGCGACCAGACGTCGCGCAGCCCCGCCTGGAGCGGTCGCAGCGCGCGTCGGGGCAGCCGCCGGGTGCGCGTCGCGCGCGCCCGGGCCCGGACGACACCGGCAGGCCGGCCGATCGCGACCAGTGCCGAGCGCAGCTCGTCGACCGCGAGGCCCGGCTCCTTGGCTGCGAGCTGCCACAGCGACCGGACGACCGCCCCCACGAGCGCGAGTACCGCGACCACCGGCACGAGCACGAGCGGCGCCGCGACCAGACGGCTGTGCACGAGCGCGCGGCGGCGTGCGTCGAACGAGCGCCTAGGGTCCGCCGCGTCGTCCTCGCCGTCGCCGTCCAGGTCGGTCGGCACAGCGGTGGCGCCCGACCCGCCTGCGGTGCGCAGCCCGAGGTAGCCGGCCTGTGCGTGTCGCACGACGGCTGACGGGACCACGATGACGCGGTGCCCCGCCAGGCGTGCCCGGCGCGACAGGTCGAAGCCGTCGCCGAAGGGTCCGAGCAGCGGGTCGGTTCCGCGCAGGTGCTCCCACACGTCACGCCGCACCAACGCGCCAGCCAGGCCGACCCCGAGCACGTCGTCGCGGCCGTCGTGCTGACCCTGGTCGAGCTCCCCCGGTTCGACGTCTGTCATGCGGCGACCGGAGCGCGAGGTACGAAGGCCCACCTCGAGCAGACGTTCCGGATCCGTCCAGGTCCGCTGCTTGACGCCCGCGACGGCCACCGAGGGCGCGCGGCCGACCGCGCGCACCAGCTCGGCCAGTGCCGTGGGTGCGGGGGCGCTGTCGTCGTGCAGAAGCCACAACCAGGTCGTGGTGGGACCGACCTCGGTCGCGAGCGCGCGCCGCACGGCGTGTCCGAAGGTGCGGGCTCCGGGAGCGTGCACGAGGTAGAGAGAGGGCGTCGGGGAGTCGACGACGGCGCCGAAGATCCGTTGGAACATCGGCCCGACGGACTCGTCGGCGGCCTGGGAGACGTCAACGAGGAAGACGCGCAGAGGGCGACGCGTCTGCGCCGCGAGCGCGACGAGCGTCGTCTCGAGGTACGGGGTGCGGCCGTGAGTGACGACGACCGCCGACACCGGCGTCGTCACCGGTGTCGAGGAGGTCGCCGTGGGGACATCCACGGGCTGGAGCGTGTCAGTCATGCTCGGAACATGGTGCGTCAGCCCCAGCGGGAGCCCGGGAGCGACACGCCCCGGCGACCTACGAGGGTCAGACGACACGCCGCTTGAGCTTGCGCCGCTCCCGCTCGGACAGGCCGCCCCAGATGCCGAAGCGCTCGTCGTTCTGCAGTGCGTACTCGAGGCACTCGGAGCGCACGTCGCACCCGGTGCACACCTTCTTGGCCTCGCGGGTCGAGCCGCCCTTCTCGGGGAAGAACGCCTCAGGGTCGGTCTGGGCGCACAGAGCGCGCTCCTGCCAACCCATCGGGCCCTCGTCCTCGAGGGCGCCGAAGATCGGCAGCACGTTCGAAGCCTGCGTCTGTGCAGTCTTGCGTGCGTCTGATGGGAAGATCTCGTCGTTGTCGAGCAGGTTCCACATGCGTGCCTCCGTGCGGTATTCGTGTGCTGGGTGCTGCTGTGGATGGGTGTGACACCGTGCCGAGGTGCTGATGTGATGAAGTTCCGTCCGGGTGAATCCCTTCCTAGGAATTACACGCGTGTCGTTCGCGTTGGTCAAGCCGAGAGGTGGTATTTGCCCGGTTTCTCCGGGTGATCTTCGGTGATTCTGGTCCCCCGGGCGTGTCGCCGTAGGGTTGCGGCGTGCCTCCAGCGACCATCCCCGACCTCCTCACCCTCCTGACGCGTGAGCCGGGGCGTCCTCGCATCACCTGGTACGCGGCCGACGGTGACCGGGTCGAGCTCTCCGGGGCGGTGCTGGACAACTGGGTGGCGAAGACCACCAACCTCCTGGTCGAGGAGCTTGACGTCGAACCCGGGACACGGGTCCTCCTCGACCTGCCGACCCACTGGCGGACCATCGTCTGGCAGCTCGCCGTATGGCGCGCCGGCGGGTGCGTCGTGCTGGCCGGCGGTCCTCCCGCAGACGTCGTCGTGACGGACTCCCCCTCGTCGTACGCGACCTCGAGCACCACCCACCTGGTCGCGGTCAGCCTGCCGGCGCTCGCCCGACGGTTCGTCGGCGACCTGCCGCCCGGCGCGCTGGATGCCGCAGCATCCGTGATGACCTACGGCGACGTGATCGGCTGGGCACCCACACCGGCGCACACCGATCTTGCGGTGGATCCCGGCCCGAACCACGGTGAGCTCGTCTCGTGGGCGCTCGGCGCGCACCCCGAGGGCGCAGAGCGGGTGCTGGTCACGGCAGGCCGGGGTCGCACCTCGGCAACCGACGTCCGGCACGTGCTCGGGGTCCTCGCGCGGAACGGCTCGGTCGTGCTGGTCGACGCGGACCTCGCGAGCGCCCTCGATGCCGATGCGGATCGAGCCGCGCGCCTCGTCGCGTCGGAGCTGATCACGCGCTCCTAGTCGGCACCTAGGACTCTCCGCAGCTCTGCGCCCATCCGCTCACGGCTGAAGAGGTCCCGGGCCTCATCGGCGTAGCGCTGGGCGAGCGACCTCGCCCTACCGCCGGCAACCAAGGCGTCGAGCTCTCGGGTCCACGCGTCGGCATCCTGTGCCGTGACGACGATTCCGGTCTGGCCGTCGACGACGGCGTCGCGCAGACCTTCGAGATCCGCGACCACGACGAGCGCACCGCGCATTGCCGCCTCGACAGCGACCAGGCCGAAACCCTCCATGTCCCCGGCCACAGGGATGTTGGGCTGCACGAAGATGTCGCACCCCCGCATCAGGAGCTCGCGAGCGGCGTCGTCCACCCTGCCCAGGAGCCGCACCTTCTCGGGGTCGGCGATCGTCGCGCGCGCCTGGACCACGCCTGCTCGGTCCTCCCCGTCCCCGGCGACGACGTAGATACAGTCCGCGGGGAGGGCCGGGAGCACGTCGCGGATGAACCACGCGACCCCCTTGCGGCGGACGAGGCGCCCCAACGTGGCGATCACCACCGCCTCGGGGGCGACACCGAGGCTCTCGCGCAGCTCTCGCCGAGACACCTGCGGGTCCGAGACCGTGGGTACCTCCACGCCGAGCCGGACGACCTGGACGCGGTCGGCAGGGACTCCGGCGGCGACCGCGGCGGCAGCGGTCGCCTGACTGATCGCGACGACTTGGTGCGCGTCCGGCAGCCACCGCCGGACGAGCCACTGGTAGGCGCCCGGTGACCAGACCACGTCCTTGCCCATCGCCATCGTCGCCAACCGGACCGACCGGACGAAGGGCCGCAGGACGAGGAACATCAGCACGTCACCGGCAAGCACGACGTCGACCTCCCGACGACGCGCGACGCGCCTGGCCGTGCGCACGGCACGCACCAGGAAGAGGGGAAGCGACCGGTTCGGTCCGCCGTGCGAGACGAGCCGCGCCTCACCGTCCTCCAGCGCGCGCCAGACGTCCGCGGCGAGGGTCTGCATCCCACCGACCGACGGCGGGAACTTCCGCGTCACGAAGAGCACCCTGGGCATGGAGCGGACAGTACCGGCGCTTGACCGACCGCCGACGGTCGGCCGCCGTCGCGCCCCTACGATCGTCGGGTGCAGCCCACCCCCGAGCACGCGACCTCTCGCCGCACCCGCGCCCGGTGGCTCAAGACAGCGGGCGCCGTCCTCGTCGTCGGGTTCGTCGCCGTGTTCGTCGCCGGGCAGTGGTCGGAGATCGTCGACGCCGTCCGTCGCCTGGATGCGGCGAGTCTCGCCGGATCGCTCGGGTTCGTCCTGGTCGGTCTGGCCGCGGCCGCCCTGTCGTGGCGGGCGGTGCTGGCAGGCATGGGCTCCCCCTTGCCCGTCTCGGCGGCCGCACGCGTGTACTTCCTGTCCCAGCTCGGCAAGTACATCCCCGGCAGCATCTGGCCGGTCCTCGCGCAGACCGAGCTGTCGACGGAGTACGGCGTCCCCCGGGCCCGGGCCGCGTCCGCGGCACTCACCCAGCTGGTCGTCGGGCTGGTCGTGGGCATCGTCGTCGCGGGCTCGACCCTGTCCGTCGCATCTGCCGACGCGGTGCGCGCGTACTGGTGGCTGCTCTTCGTGGCGGTTGCAGGCATCGTGATGCTGGTCCCCCCGGTGTTCAACCGCGTGGTCGCCCTCGCACGCCGCGTCCTGCGCCGTCCCGGCAGTGACGAGATCTCAGGGCGGACGCTCGTGCGGTCGTCGGCGTGGGCCGTCCTGATGTGGGTTGCGTTCGGCGCCCACCTGTGGCTGCTCGCGGCCGGCTCGGGTGTCTCGTCGGCGAAGCTCGGGCTGCTCACCACCGGCGCGTACGCGCTGGCCTGGGTGGTCGGGTTCGTGATCGTCGTCCTCCCGGCCGGGGCGGGGGCACGCGAGGCCGCGCTCGTGCTGGCCCTCTCACCGGTCATGGACCGTTCCACCGCGCTCGCGCTCGCGCTCGTCAGCCGCGCGCTGATGATCGCGGGCGACTTCCTCAGTGCCGGGGCCGCCGTGCTCGCCGAGAACCGGCACCGCGCGATGCTGGCCCGCCGGGCGCCGGGATCCACCCCTCGCGACGACCAGTGAGCCCTCGGGGCCACAGACGGCGCGGATAGGGTCGCCGTGCCGATCCGCCGACGAGAGACGAGACTCCGCACGTGAACCCACCGCACACGAGCACAGCGGCGCCGCAACGGGTGGCGCAGCCGCCGGCTCCCGTGCAACCCGAGCCCGCCCGTTGGGCCAGGGTCGTCGTGGGACTGCCCGACCGGATCGTGATGCTGCTGTTCTGGTGCGCACTGGTCGTATCCGGGTGCGTGCTCGTCTCGCAGTTCCGGCCGTACGTCGTGCTCCCGCTCCTCGCCGTGGTGGTCGCGTCGACCTGGAGGTTCACGCCCGCGGCGCTCCCGGTCACTCGCGCGCACCTCGTATCGTCGATCGCCGCGCTCGGTGCGGGCCTCGTGTGGCTCGCCGTGAACCTCCCCTTCGCGTCCACGTTCATCACGGTCTGGCGCGACCCGGGCTTCCTCACGCTCGAGGGCCTGTGGCTGTCCGGCCATGCCTCCCCGGACATCCCCGTGGGGGCCGCGTCGAGCGTCCAGCACGCGATCCCCGGCCTGACGGCAGCGACCGGCGCGTACGACCTCGTCGGTGGGTCGTTGCAGGTGCAGGGCGCCAAGCTGCTGCCCGGGATGCTGGGCCTGGCGGGCTGGGCGGGCGGTGAGCAGGCGGTCCTGCGCGCCAACCTGCTCATCGGAGCCGTGGCGCTCCTCGCCGTGTTCGCGCTCGGTCGCCGGATCGTCCGACCTGCGTTCGCGCTGGTCCCCGTCACCGCGCTGGCGCTCTCGATGCCGATGATGGTCTTCTCGCGCGCCGCGTACACCGAGCCGCTCGCCATGGCTCTGGTGTTCGGTGGTCTCACGATGGCGTGGTCCGCGATCGAGACGCGGTCGTCGGCGCGCTACCTGGTCGCCGGCGGCATGATCGGCGCGACCGCCCTGGTGCGCATCGACGGCGCCGCAGCGGTCGTCGGGCTGATCGCCGGCATCGGGCTGACCGCAGCAGCGGCCGTACCGCCGCGCACCCGCCAGCGTCAGCTCGTGGCACTCGGGCTCGTCGCCGGCGGAGCGCTGTCGATGGTCCTGCTGGGCTACCTGGACCTGCGCCTGCACAGCGAGCAGTACCTCTACAACCAGTACGAGCAGTACACCTCGCTCATCGGTCTGCTCGTCGTAGCCGTCGCCGCTGTCGTCGCACTGGGGATGCTGCACCGGCTCGACCCCGCGCGGCGCTGGGTCCTGCTGCACCGGCGCAGGCTCGCGACCGCGGCGGCAGCGGCCGTCGGCGTCGTGGCTGTGTTCCTGGCCAGCCGGCCGATGTGGATGGTCAACCACCACGTCCCGGCGCACACCGGGTACTCCCACCACGTCGCGACGCTCCAGATGAACGCGCACGTGGCGGTCGACTCGACCCGCAGCTACGACGAGTCGTCCCTGTCGTGGCACGCCTGGTACTTCGGCTGGCCCATGGTCGTGCTGGCGGTCGTCGGTCTGGCGATCGTCCTGCACCGGGTCGTCGCACGACGCGACCCGCGGCTCGCCCTCGTCTTCGGCGTCGTCGTCGCGCCGTCGTTGCTCTACCTGTGGGTCGTGAACATCACGCCCGACCAGATCTGGGCCATGCGGCGGTTCCTGCCCGTGACGATCCCCGGCTTCCTCCTCGCAGCGACCGTCACGATCGACGTGCTCTGGTCCCGGCGGACTCAGGCGGGGCGCACGTTCGCCGCCATCGGCGCCGTCGCGGTCGCCGTCTTCCCCGCGCTCACGTGGGGACCCGCGATGGCGGCGGTCGAGCAGGACGGCCGACTGGGAGAGCTGCACGCGGCCTGCGACGCCATCGGGGACGACCCCGTCGTCTACGTGCATGTCGGAAAGGTGGCACCGCCCTACCTCGCGACGCTGCGGACGATGTGCGACGTGGAGGTCGTCCAGGCGCTGGAGCCGATGGGGAGGGGCGACCTGCGGGCGATCCGTCAGGCCTGGGGCGACCAGGACGTCAAGGTCGTGACCTTCGTGCCCTACACGGTGAGCTGGCCGGACGGCGTGGCGCCCGAGCCCTTGCGCACCAGCACGATCACCTCGTGGCGCGAGCGCCTGCAGAAGATCCCGTACAGCGCCGACGAGACCACCTCGCGACTCTGGGTGGCGACGATCCGTCCCGACGGGACCCTCGAACCGGTCACCTCCGGTACTGCATCTCCTTGATCCGCTCGAGCTGGTCCTCGAGCAGCACACGGTTGACGCGCTGCAGGTCCGACAGCACGCCGAGCGACAGGGACAGCAGGGCCGCGACCGTCATGATCGAGCCGAAGATCAGCGACTGGACGTGCCCGCCCTGCCCGTCGGACGCGACCCAGAGCACGACGAAGCGCACGAACGGGACCAGCGCCAGCGCCCCGAACACGACCGTCAAGGTCAGGAAGATGACGTGCGGCTTGAACATCAGGTAGCTGCGCACGATCGCCGACGCCGACTTGAACATGTGGTGGTAGATCGTCTTGAAGAGGCGCGACTCGCGGGTCTCCGCATTGGTCACCACCGGGACGCTCTCGATGCGCAGCCGCTTGTGGCCCGCCTGGATGATCGTCTCCATGGTGTAGCTGAAGTCCGTGACGATGTTCAGCCGGAGCAGCGACGCTCGCGAGTAGGCCCGGAACCCGCTCGCCGCATCAGGCAGGTCTGTGTCCGCTGCTCCGTTGACCACCCGGCTGCCCACGCGCTGCATCAGCTTCTTGAACCGCGAGAAGTGTTCGATGGTGGACGTCTGACGGTCCGCGATGACGATGTCCGCACGGCCCTGGACGATCGGGCGCACCAGGTCGGGGATGCGGTCCTGGGGGTACTGGTTGTCGCCGTCCGTGTTCACGACGATGTCCGCTCCGTGCGACAGCGCGTAGTCGACACCGTCGCGGAACGACCGCGCCAGGCCCATGTTCCGCGCGTGACGGACGACGTGTGTGATGCCGAGACCCCGCGCCACCTCGACCGTCCGGTCCGTGGAGCCGTCGTCGATGATGAGGATCTCGACCTCGTCGACACCCTCGATGATGTGCGGGATCGACTTTAGGACGTCGGGCAGCGTCGCCTCTTCGTTGAGGCACGGAACCTGGATGAAGATCTTCATGACCGTCCTGTCGCCACGTCGCCTGCAGCATCGGCGTGGCCGCCGTGAGGCTCCCCGATGCTATCGGGGCGCCGCCCACGTCACGGCACGTCGGCCTGGACGACGACGCCGCCACCTCTGCCAGTCAGCGGACCGTCGCTCGCCGGGACGAACGCGACCTGTCCACGCTCCAGCGTCAACGCCGAACCGTCACCCGTCGCGATCGTGATCGCACCCTCGAGACACAGCAGGATGCGCGGCCCACGACCCGGAAGTGGGTGCACCGCGTCGTCCCTGATCTCCGTCACGGACAGCTCGAAGTCGTCGACCGGCGCATAGAAGACACGCGTCGCGCCGTGGAACACCTCAGGGGCGATTCTGATGGGAGGAGCGGCGATGTAGTCCACGTTCCGCAGCACCTCGGGCACGTCGATGTGCTTGGGAGTGAGCCCGGCCCGCAGGACGTTGTCCGAGTTGGCCATGATCTCGACGCCCATACCGCGCAGGTACGCGTGCACACCGCCGGCGGGCATGAACATCGCGTCACCAGGCTGCAGGGTGACCGGGTTGAGCAGCAGCGAGATCACCACGCCAGGGTCGCCGGGGTACGCCTCCTGCAGCAGGGCGACGTTGCGGTCCGCGCGCGGCGACGGCGACCCGGTCGAGAGGCGACGCGCGCACGCATCCGCCACCTCGCAGACGGCCTCGGCGCTGGGGCGGGTCTCCGGCTCGAGGAGCAGCGTGAAGGCCGCACGGATCCCGTCGGGCGTCGGGTTCGCGATCAGGGCCTCGTGCAGCTCGCGGGCCAGCGGGGCGTCCAGGTCCGCCAGCAGCTCGGCTGCGCGGCGCGGTGCCCGGAAACCGCACAGCGCGTCGAACCGGGTCAGCGCGTAGACCAGCTCGGGCTTGTGGTTGGTGTCGCGGTAGTTCCGGTGCGGGGCGTCGAGCGGGATGCCCGCCGCCTCCTCCTCCGCGTGACCCTTGCGTGCGCGCTCGATGTGCGGGTGCACCTGCAGCGACAGCGGCCGGTCGGCGGCGATGACCTTGAGCAGGTACGGCAGGACCGGGCCGAACCGCGTCACCACGTCCTGCCCGAGCGCACCCTCGGCGTCCGATGCGATCAGCTCGTCCAGCCCTCGCATCCCGTTGCTGAGCACCCGGGACGGAGCAGACGCGTGCGCACCCATCCACGCCTCAGCGACCAGGTCCGTCGTGGCAGGACCGAAGAGGTCCTGGATCGCGGTGGGCGAACCCCAGGCGTAGGGCTGGGTGGCGGGGGCAATCCTTAGCACTGAACCCTCTTCGATCGGCCGGCCGGACGGTGCATCCTACCGAGACGCCGGGTTCGTCCTGACAGAACGAGTATTCGCTGACTCGAACGCGGAGACGTGCACGCGCGCCGCGGCGTCCCACGTGAAGGTCGCGGCACGCTGGAGTGCGGCGGTCGACAGGTCTGCGCGACGCTCGTCGTCAGCGAGCAAGGCGCGCAGCTCGCGGCCGATGCTCGTGTCGTCCGTACCGCAGTACGCGACCGCGTCCCCGCCGACCTCCGGCAGCGACAGCTCGCGCGTGGTCAGCACGGCTGCGCCGCACGCCATGGCCTCGAGCACGGGCAGCCCGAACCCCTCACCGAGGCTCGGGTAGGCGACGACGCGGGCGCCTGACAAGAAACCGGGCAGGTCCTCCAGCGGGAGGTACCCGGTACGTCTGGCGACCTTGTGCTCGGGCAGCGCAGCCAGCGTCGGCTCGACCTCGGTGTCCCAGCCCGGTCCCCCCGCCATCACGAGCGCCTCGTCGCGACCGTCGGTCGCCGCCACCCAGCCGCGGATGAGGGCCGGAACATTCTTGCGAGGCTCCAGGGTGCCCAGGAACGCGACGTAGGGCCGCTCCCCGATGTCGAGAGTCGCGCGAACGCGGGCACGCTCCGCGTCGTCGACCGGGTGGAAGATCGTCGTGTCGACGCCGTGGTACGCGACGTGGAACTGCGCCGCGTCCGCTCCTGCGAACCGCACGACCTCGGTGGCGGTCGCCTGCGACGGCACGACCAGCGCTGCCGCGTGCCGCACCGCATAGCGGATCGCGCGGCGGAAGAAGCGCGCCTTGATCGGCGAGTGAAGCTCCGGATGGCTGAAGAAGGTGGCGTCGTGCAGGGTCACGACGACCGGGAGACCAGGCCGGACCGGCATCGTGTAGTGCGGGCTCAGCAGCACGTCGGCGTGCACGCGTCGGGCGACCCTGGGGAGCCCCAGCTGCTCCCAGAGCATGCGGACCGGGCGCTTGGCGGTGAGCGCCGGGGCCGCAACCAGCCGTGCGGCCGGCGCGATCGTCCGGAGCAGGTCCACGTCGCGCGGCTGACAGACGACGACGACCTCGAGGTGCAGGTCCGTGAGCGCCGGAAGCAGGGCATCGACATACCGGCCGACTCCCCCGCGGTCGGCCGGGACCGCCGTCGCGTCGACCAGGATCCTCATCGCAGCACCCCCTCGATCGTCGCGGCCATCTGCGCGCCGCTGCGCTCCCAAGTCCACGCCCGTGCACGCTCACTCGCCAGAGCCACCCGGCCGTCGTCGCGAGACCCGAGTCGTTCCGTCACCGCCCGAGCGAAGTCGCTCGGGTCGTCCGGGTCGGCATAGTCCACAAGGTCGGTCCCGATCTCATGGAAGGGAGGGATGTCGGACACCACGGCAGGGACGCCGCAGGACATCGCCTCGAGCAGTGGCAGCCCGAACCCCTCGTACCGGCTCGGGAAGACGAACAGGGCCGCGCCCGCGTAGACCGCTGGAAGGTCGGCGTCCTCCACGTACCCGGTGAACGTCACGCCTGCCAGGACGTCCGCCGGGATATCAGCCGGCGGCTGCTGCTCCCCCCAACCGGCACTCCCGACGACCACGAGCGGGTGCCGACGGCGCACGTCCGGGTCGAGCAGCGCCCACGCGCGGAGAAGAGTGACGAGGTTCTTGCGCGGCTCCAGGGTGCCGACCGCCAGCACGTAGCCATCGGGAAGCCGCGGGCCACCACTCGACCGTGGGGCGAGGAACTGCGGATCCAGGCCGCAGTCCACGAGATGCACGGGCGCGTGCCCGGGGAACTCGGCGTCGATGCGGGACTCCGTGAACGGCGAGATGGTGGTGATGGCCGACGCCTCGGTCATCGTGCGGGGCACGTGCTTGCGCAGGTGGGCGAGGTTGCGCTTCTCGATGACGTCGGGCAGGTCGACGTACGCGAGGTCGAACACCGTCACGACCGACGGCGTGTTCGACACGGCCGGGAACGCCGTGTAGTTGGTGCTCACGAGCGCATCCGCCCGAGGCACCCACCGGTCCACCGGCATGCGCCCGACCAGCGAGTACACCGCCTGGTAGGCGCGGCGAGGGACCGGCAGGAACAGCCGCTCCACGTTGGGGAGCTCCGGCAGCAGGTAGGGGCGCGACCGGTCGTCCGAGAAGCCGACGACCACGAGCCGCCAGTCCGGGCGCGCAAGTGCGGTCTCGCGGAGCACGTTCGCGCTCCAACGTCCGATCCCGTCGGTGCGCCGCGAGACGGGAGTTCCGTCGACGAGGATGGTGGGTCCGGCGGATGTGTGTCCCTGCACGAAAACCTCTTCGACTTGGCGGCCGGTCGCAGCACTTTACCTAGGGCCACGTGATGCGGTTCGATCGCGCCCGCTGAATACGTCAGACTGTCGACCCATGCGAGGGATCATCTTGGCCGGCGGCTCCGGCACGCGACTGCACCCGATCACGCTCGGGGTGAGCAAGCAGCTCGTTCCTGTCTACGACAAGCCGATGATCTACTACCCCCTGTCGACACTGATCCTGGCGGGCATCCGCGATGTTCTGATCATCACGACTCCGCACGATGCCGAGCAGTTCCAGCGCCTCCTCGGCGACGGCTCGCAGTTCGGGATCTCCATCACCTACACGGTCCAGGCCGAGCCGAACGGTCTCGCGCAAGCGTTCGTGCTGGGTGCGGACTTCGTCGGGAACGACTCGACCGCCCTCGTGCTCGGGGACAACATCTTCTACGGCCCGGGCCTCGGCTCGACACTGCAGCGGTTCGAGGACATCGAGGGTGGCGCCGTCTTCGCGTACCGCGTCGCCGACCCGACCTCTTACGGCGTCGTCGAGTTCGACGAGTCGGGTCGCGCTCTGTCCCTCGAGGAGAAGCCCGCCGTACCGCGATCGAACTACGCCGTGCCCGGCCTCTACTTCTACGACAACGACGTCATCGCGATCGCTCGGGACCTCCAACCGTCGGCCCGCGGCGAGTATGAGATCACCGACGTCAACCGCACCTACCTCGAGCAGGGACGCCTTCAGGTCGAGGTACTCCCCCGCGGCACCGCGTGGCTCGACACCGGGACGTTCGACTCGCTCCTCGAGGCCAGCGACTACGTCCGGACGATCGAGCACCGGCAGGGGCTCAAGATCGGAGCGCCCGAAGAGGTCGCGTGGCGCCGCGGCTTCCTCTCCGACGACGACCTGTGCGTCCGCGCCGAGCAGCTCGTGAAGTCGGGCTACGGCACATATCTCCTGGGCCTTCTGGAGACCGACCGATGACCACGGCACGGTCCGATATCGCGACCGTCCGGCTCGACCGCCTTTCGCGCGCCTGGTAGCCGACAGGCCGCTCCTCCACGACTTCGCGACCGACATGAACTGATGCTGCGGCCACAGGTCGACGGCATCCACACCAGCCAAGATCACACGCCGCCACGCGGACGTCGACGAGAAGGGCGTACCTCCCGACCTGACGCGGCTGCGCTTGACGCCCACAGGGCCGATACAGCATTGGTCCGTCCAGCTGAGGGCGGCCGCACGGGATGCGGAGCCGACGCGCACCGTGCGGTCTTCAATTCATGATCTGGAAGTTCATTTCCGCCGGGGATTCCTTGCCATTCACGAAAAGATGGTCGGCGCCACCGGCCGACTCCCCACCGTCCGCCGTCCACACCGTCACCGCGTTCCCGGGTGTGGCGTCGTCCGTGGTGAGTCGGATGTAGTACTGCCCGGCAGGCACGTTGAGCTCTTGATCGAACTTCACCGTGTGCATTGCGTTGTCCTTGAGCTCGGCCGCGTCGATCGTGCCCTTGTACAACGGAGTCTTCACGTTGTCGGCGACATTCAGCTGCCCAAATTCAAAATTGAGGTGCGAGGTGTTCGTCCGAGAATACGTAGCAACGTCGACCGAGGCCGCGCCCACGTCAGATGCAGCCAGATCAAAGGTCTGCAAAATCTCCGTTTGACCGGCGATCTCACCAGCGGGCGCCATCGTCGCATCCGCGGTGCTGGTGGCGTAGACGACCTCGCTGAACAGTTGGTCGACGCCGATGCCCTTTCGGATCCACACCCGGGCGCTCTCGGCGTCCGAGTACGTCTCGGCGGCGTCGGAGTACGGGTAGTAGACATAGTCTCGGTCGAGCAGCGCCTGAAGGGGCTGGCTGTATTCGCTATACCTATGTCCCCAAACCTCGTCGTTGGGGTCATAGAATACCACGTTAGGCTTGTTGTTTTCGATGTCCGAGATCACGTCGGGCATATAGGCTTCGGCGATCCATGGCGCGAGTCCACTGGCGACCCGGCTTGCCCGGCGGACATCGTTATCGAGATAGGTCTGCACATCCATAGAAGCGTCGAAAAAGTAACCGCCTGACGGAACGTACTTCTCGAGGTAGTAACTCGATGCGCGCCGATCAAAGGCGTGCGTCAAGCCATGTACGCCCTTAAGCCCGGCGCCCCACGTTGGGGCGAAACACAGGACGAAGAGCAAGATTGTTGCGAACACAGCACGTCGGTCCCTAGCCTCCAGAACGACGCGTTCGACGAGATAGGCGACGCAGAACCAGGAAAACATGGTGTAAGCGGTGCCGTGAAAGTCAGCGTAGCCCCGAATTCCGGTGTAAACCGTGAATAGTGCGGTCGCCACACTCAAGGCAGAACTGAATTTGAACACGTAGCAGCACATGGCCACATTGCCGACGATTAAGACCGCAGACACAAGGGACGAGAACGTGTAGAGTTGTGAAAACGTCGCCGCGACGTACTCTGCATACTGGACTAGCCCATTCAGAACCGTGCCGGCCGGCGTGCTCGCGATGCCCAGGTATTTGGGGTAGATTTCCGTGTTGAAAGTAAACGCCTGGTAGATCATCGCACGCAGCGCATGTTTCAGGGCGAAATAAGCCGTATAAAGCGCGAGCAACGCTAGTAGCAGTCCAGCGAGGGGCGTGAAGCGACCGAGCAAGCGTTTGCTACTGGTGACGACACCGTGCCAATCAGCATTGCCCTCTCCGCCTGCGCGAGCGCGTTCGATTTCGACCAGGACGACGCCCAGGAATATGGCAGCGACAGCGTAGACCGACATGAGCGCCGTCCCAACGGCGAAGAATATCGCGAGAGCGATGGCGACGGTGCTGGACTTTGGCAGTCTTTGTGGCTTACTTGTGGCGAATCTGAAAAACTCGAGGTACAGCACCAACAGCGCCATGCTCTGAACCATGTCGGAAAGCACCGTGCCCACGAGGGGGTTTCGAGCCATGTCGAGCACGAAGAGCACGGGAAGAAGGAGGAGGGTCCTGGTGCCGAATGTCTTCTTATAGCGATAGTAGATAAACAGGAAGAAGCTGGCAATGATCGCATAAAAGCACACTCGGAAACCCGCAACTGACGACACGCCCATTCGCGCGAACAGTCCCATTATATAATACATCAATGGCGTGTGCTGGGAGAAGAAGTCTTTGTAGACCGTCCCGCCATCCGCAACCGCCAGTGCCCCTACGAGGTTATCCAGCTCGTCGACAAAGGGGGTGGCAAAAGTCAGATAGGGCATCATAAGCAAGAAGATGAGCAGGAAGAACGCGAGAATTCCGCGCTCATGTCGCAGGGTCCGCAGGGCCCTCGCGAGAATGCCCGGCTTCTCTTCGACCTCCGACGCGGGGAAGGTAGCGCGTGTCTTGGGGCGGGCGACGACAGGGGACGCTTGATCCAGCGGTCGGCCCTCGACGGAGGCGGTTTCGGAGGACACTGTCTCCGGTGCACTACGGAAGTCGCTCAAGGATCGCCTCGCTCTAGTCTGCCTCGTCGTGTCGGACGGGGCGCAGTCGTGCAGGCCGGAGCCAACCAGGCTGAGGAGTCGATGGTCGACGTCGCACGGCACGGAAGACTACCGGATCGGCCTGGAGCGGCCGGCTGGCAGCCTGGGCACCTGGTTACGAGGGCGAGTGTTGCGGAGGTTCGCCCGGCCCCCGATACCTTCACCGCACGACTGGCGGGCACGGTGCCCAATCCGAACATCGACCGCCGAGGTGCCTTGGATGCGCGTCGCATCACAAACCAGGTGTCGCGGGTCGTCTTGGGGGTCCACTCGGCGACGACTGCGCCGTCTGCGTCCATACAAATGAGGGTGAGTTCGAGGTCGCGCTTGTCGCTCGGAGACAAGCCCATCGTCTCGACATCGAGGACCAGGTAGAGAACGGCTGGACCTGGCGGCTCTTGCGGCTCGATCGTCGACCTTTCAGACCGATCGGTCGCGAGAAGATGCCCATCGTGCATGCCTTCCGGTCACTGAGCGCCGTTCGGCGCCCCTAGAGGCATCGGCCGGCCTTGATATCACCTCAATGTCGCGAGGGTGTCGATCCCGAGCTCGAATTGTGTCGATGCGGTCCCGTTCGACGCAGACCTCGTGAAGTCGTCGTTCACGCCGTACGCACGTGGTCCCAGCAGGCGCGCCCGTACTCAAGCGCCGACCTGTCGCTGATCGTCGGCTTCACGCTTGGGCTGGTCGGGCGTCTCTGGGCTCGCGCCCCCTATGGCTTCCGCTGGAATGTAGGCGGAGGCGCACGACTTACGGCAACGCGCGGTCGGAGCCTTCGCCCGCTTCCAGCGCGGCACAGATCCAGTGAGTTGCGGTAGCGTGGCCGGCGATCGCGACGGCGGGCCTGGGCGGCGTCATTCCGCCCGACCGCCTCGGCGTAGCGAGCGACGGCGATCGACGACAAACTCACTAGACGGCCCGCTCGTCCCGAACGAAGCGACCCAGCCGCCCTATTCGATGCGCTGCTACCCGAGCCACCCACGGCGCGGGGAAGCCACCCTCGTCGTTGACATGACTAGGCTCGGCGGCATAACGTCCGAGGCCATCGACGCCTCGTTCGCCGGCACTGGGAACCTAGATTCGCTGACCGAGGACGGGTTATGAATCGCTTCGATCGGCTGTTCAACGTCGATGAACGAGTCGCTGCTGTGGCCGTACCGGGCCTCCGGCGTCGCGCGTTGGCCTACGCGTTACTGCGTCCAAGCCAACTGAAGTACCTGAGTCCACGCGACGCGACCCTGCGCAAGAAGGCGAACGGTGGACTTCCGTTCCACGACGGCATTCCATGGGTTACCTACGATGCACTCAGGACCCTCGAATCGATCGTGACGCCGAGGATGCGAGTCTTCGAGTTCGGGGCCGGCGGTTCGACCGTCTTCTTCGCGAAGCTCGCCGCCCACGTCGTCAGCGTCGAGCATGATGCAGGCTGGCAGCTGCTGGTGCGCGAGGAACTCGCTGACAGGTCCAATGTCGAGTTCATCCTGGCGGAACCCGACCCGCGAGTGCTCGGCGACACCCCCGGGGCGCTGTCGCGTAACTATCCCGACCATCACTTCACGACCTACACCAGCAGCATCGACCGGTTCGACAACGGGTCGTTCGACATCGTCCTGGTGGATGGACGCGCGCGCGTCGCAAGCGCCCAGCACTCGTATGCCAAGGTCAAGCCGGGCGGATGGTTGGTGCTGGACAACTCTGAGCGACCCGACTACGGGCAGATCTCCACCGACCTCGCGGCAATGGGCTGGAGGCAGAAGAACTACTTCGGCATCGGCCCGTACGAGAACCTGCTCTGGCAGACCACGATCTTCACTCGGCCGGAGGTTTGATCGTTCGCGAGGGGGTCACTTACCCGAAGTCGGTTCAACGACGAACCACTAGGGCGTGCGCAAAGGTTCAGCGCCTGAGCGTCCTCCGGAGAGCCATTCGGGCCCGCCAGGTCCTCGAACCTTCGATGAGCGCCAGCCGAGCCTCGGCGTCAGCCCGGCGACTACCTTCCTCGGCTGCTCGGACGTCAGCCGAAGCGCGCGCATCAAGAGCGTCGCCGAGCTCAGTACGCAGCGCCGCGTTCGCGTGGCGGCTTTCACTGAGTTCGGCACGCAGCGCCGCGTTCGCCTCGCCGCTATCGCGGAGCTGCTGCACAAGCCCGTCGCGCTCCACGACGAATCCCTCGTGCATCTCGACATACCCCAGATGACCCTCGACAAGGGCACCGTGCTGTGCCGTGAGGGCCGCGTGCGTCGCGACGAGGTCGTCGTGTTCGCTGGCCACCCTTGCCAGGTCCGCCTCCGCAGCGCTCGCCGAGGCACGCCAGCGCTGTCCGGCCACTGCCGACCGGGCAACGGAGCCGACCAGTTCTGCGAAGGCCGTCGGAACCTTCTCGACGGCCTGGTCGAGGAACGCACGGACCGCCGAGTCGTACTCCACCGCGCGGACAGGGTTAAGCAGGTCACCGGCGGCGGTCTTCGCAAGCTTCTGTCCGAGTCCCGGCTCATCGACGAGTCGACGGAGCGCGATGGCGAGGCTCTCGACGTCCCGGGCGACATAGCTCAGCCCCGTGACGCCGTCTCGAAGATACTCAGCGGGTCCGCCGACATTTGCGTACACAACCGGGACGCCGTAGCTCGTCGCCTCGAACGGCACCCGCCCGAATGCCTCTGCGTGCGACGTGACCGCCACGACATCGAGATCTCTGTACACCTCGTCACGGTCCGCGATCGCACCCCGAAGGTACACATGGTCCGCAATACCGCGCTCAGCCGCCAGCTGCTCCACACGTTGACGGTCAGGGTCGGACGCCGGTCCAATCAGGTCAAGCTCGATCTCGACGCCCAACTCACGAAGGATCGAGATGGCGCGGACGGCATCTTCCTGCCCCTTGCGCAAGTTGAGACTCGCGACGATGCCTACACGGATCGGTCCGGCGGACGCTCCCGCCCGTGGAGGCGTCGACGCCTCTAGCGACGGGACGGGCGAGACGACGACGACTCGCTCTGCGTGGGTGCCGAAGAGGTGGGCTGCGACAGCCGCGGAGTTCGCCACCACGACTGCCGAGAGCGTCTCGATGAGAGCGCCCATCTGCGCGACATCGCCGGCGGGCGGAACGAGGCCGTGATCGAGATCGACGTACTCGCGCAGATACCAGACGTGCGGCTTCCTGAGGGCACTGGCGGCAATCGCGCCTTGCGGAATCACGCCACTCTGGCTCAAGACGACGTCCGCGTCGACCAGTGCCAGTGAATCAATGAGCGGCAGTTGAACAAAGTCGTTGTTCAGCCATGCATCAGGACCGGTCTCCGACCCTACGGGCGGAACTGACCACCACGGCATGTGCGGAACCACGTCGACCGAGCCACCGCAGCGGACGAGCTCGTGTTCGATCCCCAAGGCAGGCTCAGCGACGACCGTATGGACCATGAACCCCTGAGCGACGAGACGCTCGACCATCTCCACATGGCTGCGCTGGGCGCCTGTGACACCGCCCGAGTGCAAGACTGCCGATACTGTCCTGCACCGATCCGCGCGCACGCAATACAGGTTCGCGTAGCTCGCGGGGTCGATCAGCGCTGTCCAATCAGCGCCCGCGCGCAGCTCCCGCCACGCACGGGAAGACTCGTCTAGCACGAAAAGGCGAAAGCCGTAGCCGGTCAGCCGCTCGACCAGGTCGTCGCCCGTCACACCTGCGCGGACCAGGCACTTCGGATTCATCTCGACGAGCATCCGGACGTCGCCGTAGCGGTCGAACGCGCTTTCGAGTCCACGCAGGGCGTCGAGCTCGTAACCCTCGACGTCTAGCTTGATGACGATCCGCTCACCGTGAGGAAGGCTGAGGTCGGCCGCGGTGACCGCCGGGACCTCCACCGACTCCTCGGTCGGCGAGTTGGGGTGCCCTCCGAACCCTGAGTTGTCCGAGGCCTCGGTCAGCTGGATCATTGCGGTGCCGCTCTTCGCGGCGAAGGCAGCGACCACGACGTCGATGTCCGGGTGTGCCGACGAGTCGACGTTCCGCTTCAGGACCTGCGCGTTGACCGGCGACGCCTCCACCGCGACGACATGCGCGTCGGGTGCTGCCGACTTGCCGAGCAGGCTGTAATAGCCGACATGAGCGCCGATGTCGAGGATCACGTCGGCACCCGTAGCGACGGTCCGGAACAACGCCGTCGACGCCGACTCGTACCCGCGCTCCTCGTACCACCGGCGGTTTCGTTCGGGCGCTTCGAGCGAAAAGTCGCAATCGAGCGGCTGGACGCGGACCATCGATTCCACGACGGGTCTCCTTCGGTCGTGCGGGGGGGCAGTCAGGCAGCTACGGCAGGTTCGATGCCGAGGGCAATGAGGATCTGGTCGACCATGCGAGCCGGGCTGTAGTGCTCGTTCGCGTGCGTCTGAGCGGCTCGGCCGATGGCGAGACCACGGTCTTGATAGCGATCGACGATCTCGGTCAGGGCCCCATCCCACTCGTCGACACGCACGAGCATCCCGGTCACGCCCTCCTCGATCGCCTTCGACATCGTGTAGGTCGGCGAAGCGAGCGTCGGGATCGCGACCGCAGCAGCGTCGAAGTACTTGAGCTCCGACTTGCAGTTGGTGAAGCGGTTGTCCTGCAACGGCGCGATGTTGACCTCGGTCTCAGCAATGAGACGCTGAAGCTCCATGTAGTTCGTCGGAGCGACCACATCGATCCGGTCCTCGAGCTCGGCGAGGGGGGAGTCCTTGAGCTCGAGATATCCGACGAGTCGCAATCGCACGCGAGGGTCGCTCCGCAGCACTCGAGCGACGGCACCGGCCACGAGCGCGAAGTCCCGGTTGTGGGTCGGTGTACCGCTGAAGTATCCGAGGTGAAGCGACCCGTCGCCGCGATTCCCGCCGGCCTCGCGGGCGGCGACGAGCGCCCGGGAGTACTCGATCTGCTCAGCGCCCATGAAGTTAGGGATGATGCGGATCGGCTTGTCGACGACCTCACGTGTCCGATCGGCCAGAAATTCGTTCGTCACGATGATCTCGTCGGCGAACTCCATGGTCTGCCGCATGCGGGCGAACGCTCCGAACCACCAGTTCCAGACATGCTCCGCGGCGTCAGGCAGCCCCTCGTGCTGGTCGAGTGTCATGACGACCTCGGGCACCATGGCGATGTCGAAGACGTAGTCATCCACATCGAAGAACACCTTGGTCCCGAAGCGGCGGGCAACCGACATGAGCTGCGCAACCTGGTCGCTGTACGGCACGCGACACACGACGAGGATGTCGGCCTCTTTCACGATCGAAAGGAGTCGCTCACCATCGCGCTCGAAGAACCAACTCGCGCTCACTCCCGGGGCATGCGCATTGAGTGCGTTGGCCGTGTTGAAGCACCGGTAGCGGAACGTGCTGCCGTCAGGACCGCGGTAGTAATAGGCAACCTTGACCTCTCCGGCCCTAAACGTCCGCACCCGGTCGACGAGCGGGACTTCCCAGGGGTCCCGGTAGTCCATCGAGCGGATCGGAATGTCAAACATCGCCGAACCGCCGCACCAGGTGCTCTACGACGTCCGCCAGATTGTCCGACCAGGGACGGAAGTACGGAGCGTCACTGGGATCGAACGGCTCGCGCGATGCCGATTCGACGAGGACGGTCGCCTTGGCGATCGCTTCCGTAAGCCCATCCACCGTCGAAGGGGCGGTGACCAACCGTGACGACACGTGGATGAGCTCGGGCTTGCCTGGCCAGCTGTTGGTCACGACGACCGATCCACTCGCCGCGAGGTCGAGCGGCGGGTAGCTGGGGTGGGGTGACGCCATGAGGGAGACGCCGAGGTCCATGCGGCCCAACAGGTCCCGGTACTCTGCCCAACCGAGCGCATCGTGCAGCACGGGACGGCTGCCATCGCAGAAGTCGATCGGAGGCACGCCGCGGCCGGCGAAGTGTACGGTCCAGCGCTCGCGCGGCAGGTGCCCACCCTCGATCGCGGCGTCGATCGCGGCAATACCGACGTCGAACAAGTTTCGCGGGTTGTGGGGGCGCGCATAGAAGAAGAGGTTCCGCTTTCCGCCGGCTCCGACCACGCGCCCGGGCCGCAGAAAGGGCGTGAACGACGGCTCGAACGAGATCCCGGTGGTCGAGAGGTTGTCGATGCCCGTAGCCATGAGGTGCTGGCGGAGACCCTCTGTGTTCACCAGCACAGTGAGGCCGGGGTGGTTCATCGCGGCGGCTGCAGCGAGCGAGTCACCGCCGGTCGGGTAGAACGCCCGCTCGTCCTCCTGAAGGATGTACACCACCTTGTCGGCGGGGATCGTGCGGAGCACGGACGTCGTCGTCCACCATGACGTGGTGAGGAAGATGTCGTCGTCACCGGTCTCGAGGTAGTCCCCCGGTCCGATCGGTACGAAGGCAAGCTCGGGCTGGCGCGACGGGCGAGCGCCTATTGTCCGGAACAGGTTGTCGAGGCCAGCACCGTCGGGGCTCGAGTGCCTCGTGACGATGCGCAGGCGTCGACCGGTCTGTTCCGCCCACGCCGATGCGACGATGACTGCGGTCGCGACTCCGCCGAACAGGCTGTCCGCACCGATAGAGTCCGTCACCAGATTGATTCGCGGCACCGCCGGCCCAGGAATCGTGCGGAAAACTCGGAGGTCCGGGTTGCGCCGCGACAGCAGCGTCGAGACATTTGTCGGCATCTCTGCGTCGTTGCCTGTACTCCCGGTCAGCGTGGTGCCGCGCCCGTTGGGCCGACGCCCCTCGCCTACACCGTGGCGCAGGTAGTGCGCGAGCGGGTTGATGCCTGCACCGGCGACGTCGGCGTTATGGGTCAGGTACCAGGACGTATCGAAGTTGGAGCACGGGTCGTACCCAAGTTCCACGCCGTCCGTGAGCCAATGCACGAGCGGGTTGATCCCCGCGCTCGCGACGTCAGGATGCCGATCGAGGTACCACCCCGAGCTGAACCCAGCACGGATGGGGTCGCGTCCCTCAGCACCTCCGCTCGTGAGGAAGTGTGCGAGCGGGTCGATACCCGCCGCAGCGACGTCCTCGTTCTGCTCGAGGTAGAACGTCGGGTCGAATAAGGCACTGGGCTGCCGACCCTCGGCGCGGCCGTGGTCGCGAAAGTGATTGAACGGCTCGAGGCCCGCTTCAACGATGTCGGCGTAGGTCTCCCTGTAGAACGCGGAGTCGAACACGAGCTGAACGTCGTCGACCGGCTCGGGCACGGGGTGAGCCTGGCGGCCCACGAGGGCGCGCGTACGTCGCCCCGCAGCGGACTTCAGCCGCTTGAACATGTATACCTCGTCACCAAGTCGTCATGTGGTCGGGAACGGATCAGCTTTGCTATACGCCAGCAAGGACGTCGGCGGCCGCGGCGACCCACGCGTCGGCCCAGTTCCGCATCGGCGTGACGCCGGCTGCCGTGGTGGCGGCGTGGCCCAGGACAGAGTAGGCGGGCCGGGGCGCAGGGCGGGCGAACTCCGCGCTCGACGTCGCCCGGACGATCTCCGGATCGAGACCGGCGGCGGCCACGACCTCGCGCGCGAACCCGTGCCACGAGACGGCTCCAGCGGCCGTGCCGTGGTACGTGCCTGCAGGAACGCCGGCAACGACGAGCCGTTCCATCAGGTCCGAGAGGTCGCCGGTCCAGGTGGGCTGCCCGAACTGGTCGTCCACGACGTCCAGCCCACCCCGCTCCGCGGCGACCCGAGCGATGGTCTTCGGGAAGCATGCACCGTGCTGCCCGTACAGCCACGCCGTCCGAACGATGATGTGGCTATCTGGCGCTTCAGCCCGAACAGCCCATTCGCCCGCCACCTTCGTCCTGCCGTAGGCGGACCGAGGTGCGGCCGGGAAGTCCTCCGGGTACGGCACGGTAGCGTCGCCGCCGAAGACGTAGTCGGTCGAGACCTGGACGATACGGGCACCGGCACGTCGAGCGGCCCGTGCGAGCAGCGACGGACCCACGGCATTAACACGGAATGCCGTGTCCTCATCGGCCTCGGCGGCGTCGACCGCGGTGTAGGCGGCGCAGTTGATCACGACGTCGAAGCCTTGGACGCAATCGTCCGTCAGGTTCGGATCGGTGATGTCGAGGCCGTCTCTGTCCACCCCTGTGACGTCGTGCCCGCGAACGGCGAGCAAGTCGACGAGGTCGCGTCCGAGCATCCCGTTCGCGCCTGTGACTAGCCAGCGCACGCAGCGGTCCTTCCGTCGGGGTCTTGGGCGACCATCGTACCGGGCCGCTACCCTGATCCCCGCCAGTCCGCCAAGCCGAAGGATTCCCATGACCTACCGCGAGCTCACCGTCCCGGGCGCCTGGGAGATCACCCCGAAGCAGCACGGCGACCCGCGTGGCGTCTTCCTGGAGTACTTCCAGGGCGGTCCGTTCGCGCAGGCAGCGGGCCACGACTTCGCGCTCGCGCAGGCCAACCTCTCGGTGTCGGCCGCCGGGGTGCTGCGTGGCATCCACTACGCGGACGTCCCGCCGAGCCAGGCGAAGTACGTGACGTGCGCCCGGGGCGCGGTGCTGGACGTGGTGGTGGACGTGCGAGTCGGGTCGCCGACCTTCGGGCAGTGGGACAGCGTGCTGCTCGACGACGTCGACCGGCGGGCGATCTACCTGTCGGAGGGCCTCGGGCACGCGTTCTTCTCGCTCGAGGACGACTCGACGGTGCTGTACCTCGTCACGTCGGGCTACAGCCCGGGCCGCGAGCACGGGATCCACCCGCTGGACCCGCAGGTAGGCATCGAGTGGCCGACGACGGACCGGCACGGTCGCCCTGTGACTCCGCAGCTGAGCGACAAGGACCTCGTGGCGCCGACGCTTGCCGACGCTGCCGCTCAGGGCCTCCTCCCCCGCTACGACGAGACCCAGGCGTACCTCGACTCGCTCGGTCAGTGAGCGACGAGCCTCAGGGCCCTGGGGTCATCTCCGCCGGCAGCAGTGGCCCGTGCAGTGACGAGACGTACCGGAGTCCCGGGACCGCGAGCACGACGTTGGCGATGACCTCGCTCGCGGCGAGCGCGACCGCTGCCCCGACCGGACCGATCGCCACCGCCAGCCAGATGATCAGCGGCACCCCGACGGCCGCCGCGCAGACCGTCGACACGACGACGATCCGGATGCGCCCCGCGGGTACCAGGATGTGCCGGGTCATCGAGATGCGGGTGGACGCGAGGAAGAACGCGAGGCCCAGGAAGAAGCACGCGGGACGGGTCGCGGCGATCTCGGCACCGAACAGAAGGCCCGAGGCGAAGGGGCCGAGAGCGGTCAGGACGAGCCAGCCGAACAGGCCGACGCCCGCGTGGGCACCGAGCGCGACCCGTAGTCGGTGCCGCCGCTCGCTGACGTGCCCTTCGACGGTCCAGCTCTGGAACGCGTTGGCGAGCGTGATCGGCACGTACAGGCCGAACTTGTACAGCTTGTCGGCGGACGCGTACGAGCTTGCGGTGGCCGCAGGGGCGGTCGCACTGACGACGGGCACGGGCACGCTCATATAGGCGCCGCCCGCGATGTCGTTGAACGCGACCGCGCGGTCCCGCACGAGCAGAGCCCAGACGGTCCGGGCCGTCCAGGCACGCTGCGGCGCGTCGGACAGCACGCGCCGGCTGAACAGGATCACCCCACCGACCGACACCGCGATCGCGAGTGCGGGGTAGATCGCCAGCTCGTGCGTCACGACGACCAGGGCGGCAGAGACCGCCGCTGCGGCCACGCGCGGCACCGCCTCGTACAGCGCGATCGAGCGTGGGTCAGCGGACCCGATGGCGTACCAGGCGAACGACAGCCCGACGACCGACCCGGACATGCCCATGAGCACGGTCGGCGCGCCGTAGCCGGGTGCGGCCACGAGCAGGCAGAGCACGAGGACGACCGGCACCGCGACCGCCATCAGCACGCCACGGACCACGAGGCTCTCACGGTAGAACTCGGCGCGGGCCGCTGGTTCGTGAGCGAGCGCGATCCGCGGCGGACCCGCCGTGTTCCACCCGTAGGCGACGACGATCGCCGCGAGCGTGCCGATGGCCTCCCCTGCCGCCAAGCTCGCCCATCCACCTTCACCGGCAACCCGGCCGAGCACCGGCAGCACCAGCAGAGGCGTGATCAGCGAGATCATCGGAAGACCCGCGAAGCCGGCGATCCGCCTCCACAGCGGTTGGCTGGTCATCGACGGCGGGGGGACCGGGCGAGCACGTCCAGGATGACGTCGCCGGTCTGCTCGGCGGCGCGATGCCAGCTGAACTGGCCCGCGCGGACGATGCCCGCAGCGTGCATCGCGCGTCGGGTATCGGCGTCGGACAGCAAGGACCGCAGCGCGACACCGAAGGCCTCCGGGTCGCGCGCATCTGCATAGCGAGCGGCCGAGTCGCCAACCTCGCGAAGCACGGCGATGTCGTTCGCGAGGACCGCGGTGCCCCGCGCCATGGCGTCCAGCACGGGCAGGCCGAAACCCTCGACGAGCGACGGGCACACATAGACGTTGGCGACCTGGTAGAGCGACTCGAGCTGTTCATGGCTCACCCAGCCGAGCAGGTGAACGTCGCTCTCGAGTCCGAGCGCGGCGACCAGGGCGCGCAGGGGGTCCGGACCGTGGCTGCCCGTGATCGCGACCTGGGGGCGTTCCTCGGCCGGGATCGTCGCGACAGCCCGCAGCAGTCCGTCGAAGTTCTTGTGCGGCAGCCGGTTCCCCGTGCTCAGCACGAGCGGCCGGCCCGGCTGCAGACCCAGCTCTGCGAGGTGGCCTGCCGGGTCGTCCACGGGCGTGGGCACGCTGCCGGCGAGCGCGACCGGTGTGATGCGCGACCGGTCGATGCCGAGCGACCGCACGATCGCAGCAGCCGCGTCCTCGCTGTCGGTGAGCAGGTGCGACGCCCCGCGGGCGGCGCGTCGCACGACGTCCGCCGTCACCGCGCGCGTGGCGCCACTGACCTGGGGGTTCGGGTGCTCGAACGCGATCGCGTCGTGCAGGGTGACCAGCCGAGGGACGCGCCCGCCGGGCGGCCCGAAGTTCGCCGGGCACCACAGGAGGTCGGCGTCCGCCCGGGCCGCAGCAGGCGCGACCGCGACGTACTCCGCGAGCGCCCACAGCGGTCGGAACTCTCCGTCGATGGGCAGCGTGCGCACCTCGCCGGGAAACCAGTCCCGCAGGGTCGGTGCTGCCGTGGTGTTCGCGATCGCGACGAGGTCGAGCTCCGGTGACCGAGCGGCGATCGTCGGGAGCACGCGTCGGACGTAGGTCTCCGTCCCGCCCCGCTTGCCGGTGAAGTACAGCAGGTCGACCGCCACACGGGGCCGCCGTGCAGTCACGACGCGGTGCCCGCGACCTCGACGGTCTCCTCATCGGGCACGGCCTCGGGCGCCGGCGGGTTGGTCCGAGCGCGCGTCGGGATGCTCAGGATCCCGACGAACATGCTGGACATCATCGTCTCGAAGCCGAGGACGAGCCCGAGGGTCGCCGGGACGGCGATGCGTACCGCATTCCGCGCGTCGAGCCCACCGAACCCCGCATCGCCCCACCGCAGGACCTGCGCGACAGCGACGACGAACCCGAGGACGAAGATCGCCAGGCCCACGAGCAGGCCGCGCTCGAGAGTCAGCCGCTGCGAGATGGCTCGGAACCGTGGACCCGCCGGCAGGAAGCCTTCGTGCTCGGCGTACACCTTGGTCAGGATCGCGAAGAGCACCGCCTGGTAGCCGATGATGGCGGCCGCCATGGCGTAGATCATCGTGGACACGTCGAAGCCGACGGAGCCGATCTCGACGGGCCCGAAGAGCAGCACCAGGCTCGCCAGGAAGCCCACGCTGAACAGCGCGGCGCCCGGGTACAGGAACAACCACTTCGGCGAGAAGACGAGCAGGAAGCGCAGGTGACGCCACCCGTCGTGCCAGCTGCGCAGGTGCGGCGGACGGGAGCGCCCGTCCTTGCTCAGGGTCGTCGGGACCTCGGTGATCCGCAGCTTCGCGAGACACGCCTCGACGACCATCTCGGAGGCGAACTCCATGCCGGAGGTCCGCAGCCCGAGGGCAAGGATCGCGTCACGGTCGAACCCGCGCAGCCCGCAGTGGAAGTCCCTCACACCGGGCTTGAAGAACAGGGCGCCGATGCCGGACAGGACCGGGTTGCCCAGGTACTTGTGCAACGGCGGCATCGCACCCGGTGCCACTCCGCCCTTGAACCGGTTGCCCATGACGAGCTGCGCGCCCTCGCGGAGCCGGTCGAGGAAGGGATCGAGCTTGGAGAAGTCGTAGGAGTCGTCGGCGTCACCCATGATGACGTAGCGCCCCCGCGCCGAGGCGATTCCTCCGATCAGTGCGGCGCCGTAACCCCGCTCGGCGATCGGAACGACTCGGGCACCGGCCGCACGCGCGAGCTCCTGGGAGCCGTCCGTGCTCCCGTTGTCGGCGATGACGACCTCGCCGTCGACCCCGGCGCGCTCCAGGTACCCCAGCGCCTTCGCGATGCAGACCTCGAGGGTCTCGGCCTCGTTGAGGCAGGGCATGAGGATGGTGAGCTCACAGCTCGGTGGCAGAGCCAAGGTGTTTCCGTCCAGCGTGGGAGAGGGGCGGCTGCACTCTACCAATGCGAGACGCCGGGTCGGTCGAGGCTCAACGCCTCCACCGGTCGCCAGACTTCGCGCCCGCTTCCGTCAGTGCCGCAAGGATCCCGCGTGCGGCGGCCTGCACCGTGCGGGTGCGCACCGCCTCGTCGAACCAGTGTCGCGTGGTCGCACGCAGCCGCGGCCCGCCGTCCACGACCGCCACGATCGCCGCACCCAGGTCGTCGGGCCTCTCGGAGGCCGCGACGAAACCGTTGATGCCTTCCTCCACGAGCTCGACCGAGGCGTTGTCCGGTGCCTGGGCCAGCACGACGGGAGTCCCGGCCGCGCAGGCCTCGACGACCGCGAGCCCGTAGCCCTCTCGCCGGGACGGGTTGACGAGCACGGCAGCATCCCGCATCGCGCCGTCGAGAACGTCCTGGTCCACGAAGCCCGGCATCGCGACGACGTCCTGGAGCCCGAGCCGTTGGACCTCGGCTTCGACAGCTGCTCGCTGTTCGCCGTCGCCCAGGATCACCGCCTGCAGGTTCGGTACGGCCTCCCGTGCCCAGGCCACGGCGGCGGGGATCGACTCGACGCGTTTGTCCGGGATGTGCCGGCCGACGTACACGACGGTGGGCGGCTCCCCCGCGACCAGCTGAGCGGGCGGCACGTCACGCGCGTCGATGAGGCCCGGGCTGACGACCGGGGCGCGACGCGCACGGAGCGCGACGAGCCGGTCGCCGTTCATCCGCGAGTGGGCACTCACCAGCGGGCTGGCGCGGACGGCCCACCGCTGCAGCGCGTTCGCCACACGGCCCATGACCGGTCCGGAGTACTCGAGCCACTGGTCGCGACGCCAGACCTCGAGGAAGTCGGCGCACACCGGGACGCGGGTGCCCGCCAGCGCGAGCCGCACGGCGAACACGTTGAGCACGGGGAGCGCACTGACCAGGACGGCGTCGTACTCCCGCCTGTGCTTGCGCACGTACCGCAGCACACCCCATGCGAAGCCCAGGGCGGGCAGCGGTCGGCGGTTCCCGGTGTCGTCGTACAGCCGGAAGGACGGGCTGACGGCGACGACGTCGACGCCGGGCACGTACGGCGGCTCCTGCTCCCACTGCCGCCGCGTCAGGTACTCGACGGACCAGCCCTCGTCCGCGAAGGTCTCCGCGAACGCCCGGTACTGCCGCTCACCACCGCCGGTCGTGACCGGGAAGAGGCAGTCGTAGACCACGGCGATGCGCACGCGGGCCAGGGTACCGGCGCCCATCGCCCGCGGCGGAACAGAATGCACGGCCACCTGCGCGGTACCCTCTCGCTCGCGTGCCGTCGCCCGGGCGTGCCGCGACGAAGGACTGAGATGACCCAGCCTGCCGACGAGGCCGAGAAGACGGCCACCCCCTCGCCTCAGCGACCGATCACTACGCGAAGGGCCTTCTGGGGCGCGTTCGGCGCGCTTATGGCACTGACGTCGGCGTGGGCGCTGGCCAGTCCGCTCGCGGCCGGCCCGGACGAAAATGCGCACATCATCAAGGCGGCCGCCGTTGTCCGAGGCGAGCTGACCGGAACGTCCGCGCCCGACAACCCCGGCTCAGGCATTGTGCAGGTTCCCCGCCTCTACGCGGAACTGACCGTCTACCCGGCGTGCTTCGCATTCCATGGCGAGACCCCCGCGAGCTGTGTCCCGCAGCTTGCGCAAGGCGCGGAGGCGGCGAAGCCAGTGGATGCCGGCACCTGGGTTGTCCGGAACAACCCTATGTACTACGCGTTCGTCGGCCTCCCGACGCTGCTTCCGGCGGGCGAGTACGTGGTGTACCTCATGCGTCTGCTCAGCGCCGCGTTGTGCTCGCTCGTCCTCGCGTGGGGCGTGCGCGCAGTCGCCGAAATCACTCACCGTGCCTTGCCGGTCGTCAGCACGGTCGCCGCGCTCACGCCCATGGTGATCTTCCTCAACAGCACCGTGAATCCGTCCTCCCTCGAGATCAGTGCAGCCGTGGCGCTCTGGCTGTCCCTTCTCGTCCTGGTGCGAAGCCCTGACCCAGAGCGCCTGCCAGTTCGCGCCGCCGGCATCGCCATCGTGGCAGTCCTGCTCGCCAACGCACGTGGCCTGTCGCCTGTCTATGTCGCCGTCATCGCCGTCACGGTCACGCTCGTCGTCGGACCGTGGTCTGCGTTCGTCTCGGTTCTCACCGACCGCCGGTCGTGGCTGTGGCTCGGCGTCGTCGTCGCAGGCGTCGTCGCATCCCTGGCATGGACGGCCTCTGCCGGAACCCTCCAAGCCGGTGGCACCGGTCATGCCGAGCTCGGCTTCCTGACCACCGCGAATCGGACGTTTTTCGACACCGGCGACTTCCTCATCGCCTCGATCGGCCGATTTGGTTGGGTCGATACGAATTTGCCAACCCTGACAACCCTCGTATTCGTGGCACTCATTGGGCTCCCTACGCTGCTCGCACTCTCGCTCGGTCGGCGGAGGGACCGCTGGGCGATGCTGGCAGTCGTCGGGATCGTCGTGATGTTCCCCGTCGTAGTGCACGCCTGGCAGGCCCGGAACGTCGGGTACATCTGGACCGCGCGCTACTCCATTCCGTTGACGGTGGGTGTCGTGCTCGTGGCAGGCTTCGTGTCGCGCGACGGGCTGCGGGACCTTCCGGGCTGGGTGGGCGACCGGCTTCTGACGACGATCACCGCCCTCCTCGCCGGGGGCCAGCTCATCGCGTTCGCCGTCAACCTGCGCCGCTACGTCGTGGGTGAAACCGGTTCCTGGCGGCAGCTGTTCTCGGGCGAGTGGACGCCTCCCATCAACGGCTCGATCCTGCTGCTGGCGGCGACGGCGAGCCTTGTTGTCGGCGTGCTGCTGGCTGTCCGGCTCGGACGGTCGGGCACCGACCCCGAGCTCGACGAGTCGCGGCTCGATGCCCCTGCGCGAGTCAGCGCGTCCTGAGCGCCTCGCGGTACACGGCGGCGTGCTCGCGTGCGCTGTTCGCCCACGTGTAGCGCGCGGCGGCTGAGCGGGCTTCCACCGCGAGTCGGTCGTGGTCCGCGCCCGCGGCGTGCAGGATCCCGTCCGCGATCGACGCGGCGTCGCGAGGGTCGACCAGGGCCGCGGGCTCGTCGACGAACTCCGCCATCGAGCTGTCTCGCGACGTCACCACGGGCACGCCATGCGCCATCGCCTCCAGGACCGGCATGCCGAACCCCTCCCACAGAGAAGGAAAGGCGAAGACCTGCGCGCCCGCATAGGCGGTGTGCAGGTCACGCTCGCTCAGGTGGCCGAGCAGGTGGACGGTGCCCGCAGGTAGGCCACGCATCGCCTCCTGGACCGCCTGCGCAGCGCCGCCCCAACCCGCCGGGCCGACCAGCACGAGGTCGAGCTCGAGACCGGCGTCGACCGCGAGCGCGTACGCCGCGACGAGCCCGTGCAAATTCTTGCGCGGCTCGAGAGTCCCGCACCACAGGACATAGGGCCGGTGCACGCCGTGGTCGGCTCTCCACTGGGCGACATCGGACGCATCGGCCGACAGGATCCGCACGCCGTGCGGCACGACCCGTACGCGGTCCGAACCGATGCCGGCGTCCGCGCAGTCGCGCAGCGTCGCAGACGACGGCACGACCACCCGCGCAGCCTCGCCGCGGACGATCTCCAGCGCCCGACGGAAGAACGCGTTGCCCCGTGAGGTGAAGTGCTCGGGGGAACGCAGGAAGGCGAGGTCGTGGACGGTCACGACGAGCGGCGCGCGCCTCCCCGGGACCGCCCAGGTGGTCGCGTGGACGACGTCCAGCGCTCCGGCCGTCCGCTCCGCGCGAGGAGCCCGGAGTCGGTTCCACGACTCGTACAGCGCGGTACGAGGCAGTGGTGCGGTACGGACCGTGAGCCCGCCGAGGCCGCGGGCGGCCGCATCCGCGACGTCGTGACGCGCAGCGATGCCGACGACCGGCGTCCCAGCCTCCTGCAGGCCGCGCGCGAGCTCCACGATGTACGTCCCCGAGCCGCCTGGCACCGGTTGCCAGAGCTGCTCGACCGTCATCGCCACCCGGATGTCCACGAGGAGCGAGCCTAGAGGGTGGGTGGCGGCACCCGACGAGAAGCCCGTCCGCGCTCACCTACACTCGGGGGGTGCCCGCCGAGACGACGATGCGTGCCGTCGTCGTCTCCTGGAACGGCGCGCACCTGCTGCCCGAGTGCCTCGACTCACTACATGCCCAGGACGTCCCGGACCTGGACATCGTCGTCGTGGACAACGCGTCGACCGACGGTACCGACGAGCTGCTCCGGTTGCGTTACCCGCAGGTCCGCGTCGTCCGCACGGAGCGCAACGTGGGGTTCGCGGGTGGCGTGGTCGCCGGGGCAGCGGACTTCGACGGGGACTGGCTCCTCCTGCTGAACAACGACGCGACGCTCGCCCCTGATGCCGCCGGCGCCCTCCTGCGCACGCTCACGGCGCCGGATGCCACGCGGGTGGGCGCTGCGACAGCGAAGATCCTGCTTGCGCCTGCCTCCGACCAGCGGGAGACCGAGCCGCGGCTCGTGAACTCCACGGGGAACGTCGTGACCACGGCGGGTACCGGGACTGACCGCGACTGGCTGCGACCGGAGGGCGACGAGTCCCGCGACCCTGACGTCTTCGGCTTCTGCGGTGGTGCGGCGCTCCTCCGTGCGTCCGCGCTGGCAGAGGTGGGCGGCTTCGACGCGTCGCTCTTCCTCTACTACGAGGACACGGACGTCTCCTGGCGGCTGCGGGCCGCCGGCTGGACGGTCCGGTACTGCGCCGACGCGGTGGCCGTGCACCGCCACGCGTCGAGCTCCGGGACCGACAGCCCCGTGTTCCGCTACTTCAACACACGCAACTCGCTCGTCGTGTTCGCTCGTCACGCGCCCCTGCGCGTCGCGGCGTCGTCGTTCGCACGCCAGGTCGCCGGGCTCCTGCGCGCGGCAGTCCGCGAGGGTGCGGCCTCACCTGGCACACGTGCCCGGGCTCGCGCGCTGCGCGACGTGGTGCTCCGGCTTCCGCGAACGCTGCACGAGCGACGCGCCCTGTGGCAGCACGCGGTCGTCCCGCGACGTGTCGTCGGGCGGTACCTGAGCAGACCGGAACCGCTGCCCGACTGACGTCGCGCACCACCCAGCGGGACCAGATACTCTCAACCGCCACCTTCAGGACAGGAGTGCATCTAGTGGATGTCTGCAGCATCGCCGCGCGTGCGGAGGCCGCTGCACTCCGGGTCACCCTGGACTCGCTCCGGGTGTTCCACCCGGACGTCGTGGTGCACGTCCTCGACCTCGACGGCGTCGCCGACTGGCCCGACGTCAGGGTGCTCCGGCTGACGGACATCGGCGTCACGGACCGCGAGCTCCACGCCGCGGCGATGCTGGCGGACCCTACGCACCTGACAGGTTGGCTGCAGCCCCGACTCTTGCGGTACTTCGTCGGGCGCGGTGAGCCTGTCCTCTCTATCGCTCCGGGCGTCCGGGCGCTCGGACCGCTCGACGCGCTCCTCGCCGAGCCGCTCGACGCCTCGATCCGTCTCGTCGCCCGACACGACGGGTTGCCAGCCGACGACGGGTTCAGGCCCTCCGCGGCAGACATGTTCGAAGCCGGGACGTTCCACGGGAGCGTGCTGGCATGCGGGCCCGGCTCGCTCGGGCTGGTGGACTCGTGGATCGCCCTCTCCGACCCGGGGCTGCCCACACCGTGGCAGAACGCCGCGACAGCGGGCCCGCACGAGACCCTTCCGGCCGGCACGATGCTGTCGCGCTGGATGCTCGAGCCCGGCACGAAGGTCCTGTGCGACCGGGACGGGTGGTCCTCGGACGATGTGCCGACGCTGCTGGCAGACCTGACCGAGTTCGACCCGCACCGTCCGTGGTTGCTCTCGACCGTCGACCCCGACGAGGCCCGCGCCAGGCTGAGCGACCACCCGCTGCTCCGGGACCTGTGCCGGGTGCACGCCAAGGAGCTCGAGGCGGCCCCGATCGACCCGTCGGTCTCGTTCGACACGACCGCTGACGGCATTCCCGTGCACGGGGCACTTCGCCTGGCATTCCGCAAGGCCGTCGACTCCTGGCGGTCCGGGACGGGCCACGAACCACCGGACCCGTTCGACACATCGGACCCCGGCGCGTTCACGGCATGGCTCGACGAAGTGACGTCCCGAGACGGTGGCCCCCTGACGCGCTACCTGCGTGCGATCTACGACGACCGGCCCGACCTGCAGGCCCGCTACCCCCAGGTGCCAGGAGCGGATGTCGGCCCACTGCTGCGATGGGCCGAGACGCACGCGCGTCTCGAGAACGACTACGAGACCCGCCTGATCGACTCCGCCCTTCGTGCCGGGCACCGCGGCCGCCCGACCGAGGGTGTCGTCGCCGGTGCTGACGGGGTCGCGCACGGTTCGGCCCGCCGACCCGCCGGCGTCAACGTGGCCGGGTACCTCCACGGAGAGCTGGGCATCGGCGAGTCGGCACGACTCATGGTGTCCGCCCTGAAGACCACCGACGTCCCGTACTCCACCATCGCGGTCGGTCGTCACCTCCAGCACCGCCAGGACGTCACCCTCGGCTCGCTCGCCGGCGCGGGCACGTTGTTCGACGTCACGCTTCTGTGCGTCAACGCGGAGCAGACGGGCGACGTGCTCGAGGCCGAGCCGCGACTCTTGCAGTCGAGCTACCGAATCGGGATGTGGTACTGGGAGGTCGAGGAGTTCCCGGCAGCGAAGCGCGGCGGGTTCGGGCACGTCGACGAGGTGTGGGTGGCGTCGGACTTCATACGCCAGGCGATCGCCCCGCACACGACGCGCCCCGTGCTGACCGTGACGCCTCCGCTCCCCCAGGCCCGCGCGGCGACGACACGGGTGCGAGGAGACTTCGGGCTGCCCGAGGACCGGCCGGTGTTCCTGTTCTCGTTCGACTACCTGAGCACGGCTGAGCGGAAGAACCCGGTCGGGCTGATCGACGCCTTCCGGATCGCCTTCGCACCGAACGAGGGCCCGGTGCTCGTCGTCAAGTCCATCAACGCCGACAAGCGCGTCGGCGACGCTGAGCGCGTCCGGCAGCGTGCGGCCGACGAGCCCGACGTCGTGCTGCTCGAGGAGTACCTGTCGACCGAGGAGCGCGACGCGCTCGTGCAGCTCTGCGACGTGTACGTCTCGCTGCACCGATCGGAAGGCCTCGGCCTGACCATCGCCGAGGCCATGGCGTACGGCAAGCCAGTCGTCGTGACGGCCTACAGCGGGAACCTGCAGTTCACGACGGACGAGAACGCGTTCCTGGTCCCATGGGTGCCGGGAGTCGTTCCGGACAACGCCGAGCCTTATCCGGCGGGGACGCAGTGGGCGGAGCCGGACCTCGAGGAGGCGGCCCGACTCATGCGGCTGGCTCTTGAGGACCCCGCCCTGGCAGCGGCCAAGGGTGCGCGCGCGGCGTGGACCGTGCGCGAGCTGCACTCACCCGAGGTCGCCGGCCGCCACATCGCGGCACGGCTTGCGCAGATCCGCCGGGAGCTCCCCCGCCACCGGTGGCGCGTGCGCGTCCGCCGGGCCCGCAACCTGTTGCGGCGGACCGGACTGCTTCGCTGATCGACCTCGGCCCGCCGCGGCGGGCCGAGGTCGAGCACTCAGGCGTCGGTCGGCGAGCCCATCAGGACTCGCCGAACTCGGCCACCCGCGCGGGTGACGAGCTCACGCGGGCCACCCGCCGCGAAGTACTGCCTGGCGAGCGCCACGTCGTCCTTGAGCTTCGGACGGGTGCGGCGGTACGGACGAGCGGTGGTCGTCGCGACACCGAGCTCGACCGCCAGGTCGGCAGCACGGCGGGGGTCCCGGCAGAACTCCACGAGCGGACGCAGCACGCTGCTCCACGCGAACCGTGCCGAGAACTCCTGGACACGGCGGCGCGTCTCGGCGATGGCCTCGTCGTCGTAGAGCATCTCCTCGAGCGCGTCCGCCAGGGCGTCGACGTCTTCCTGCGGAACGACGCGACCCAGTCCGTGCTCACGGATGAGCTCGCCGAACGTGTCTCCGCCCGTCGCGACGATCGGGAGCGACGCCCACAGGTAGTCGAGGATCCTGGTGCGGAACGAGTAGGCGGTCTCGATGTGCATGAAGTGCGTCGAGACGCCCACGTCCGCGTCGAGCAGGTAGTCGGCGCGCTCGGCGTACGGCGCCCAGCCGTGGTTGAAGAACACATGCGTGCCGACGAGTCCGAGCTCCTCGGCGAGCTGCTGCGTCTCCCACGCCATCCGCATGTCGGGCACACCCGGGTTCGGGTGCTTGAGACCGAGGAAGTAGAGCCTGACGTTCGGGCGAGTCGCACGGAGCTTGTCCACCGCGCGCAGGAGCGTGAGGGGGTCGAACCAGTTGTAGACGCCGCCACCCCAGATGATGACCTTGTCATCCGGTCCGATCCCGTCGACCTGACCGCGGATGGCGGACCGCCGCTGCACGGGGGGCTCGTCGGGGATACCGAACGGCACGACGGCGATGAGCTTGTCGAGGCTCGCGTCCTCGTCGTAGACGACGGGGTTGATGCGTCCCTGTCCGGCGAGCTGGCCCAGCCAGAAGTCACGCTGCTTCTCGGAGGCGCAGAGCAGGAAGTCGGCCCGCCGGAGCTGATCGTTCAGCACGCGGGTCGTCTCGCGCACTGCGACGGCTCGGCCGCCCACCCCGAGGTCGCGTGCCTGCTCGAGCTGCTCGAGGTGCATCGGGTCATACACGTCTGCGACGACGATCTTCGAGCTGTCCTTGAGCCAGGGGGCCGACTCGAGGAGGAAGCCCTGGAAGACGATCACGTCCGCCCACTCTGTCGCCGCCTGGAGCGAGCGACCGGATACGTGCGCCACCGTGAACTCCTCAGAGGTCACCTGGCACCCGGCGGTCGAGACGAGGCGCACGTCGTGCTCCGGCGCCAGGACGTGAGCGATCTCCCACGCCCGGATCGCGGGTCCGGCCATCCGGGGCAGCAAGGGCTCACCGGTGACGACGAGGACGCGCTGCCGGGACACGAAGTGCTCGGCGATGCCGAACGCCTCGACCAGCTCGGCATGGGCCTGCAGGTAGGAGGGGTAGCCGTACGCGGGTTCGATGGCGTGCCGGAACAGCGCGAACAGGTCGCGGTCCGAGCGCCGGCGGCGCGACTGCAGTGACGCACGCGACTCGGCAAGGCTCGCGATGTTCTCGGTCAGGTAGTCGATCGCGTACGGCCCGGTCAGCGCCATCTTGGGCACCGTCACATCGGGCTCGTCGTCCCCTCCGGGCGAGCGCTGCAGGTCGAGCACTCGGGTGTCGGAGTCGGTTCGGGCGATCGAGCGACGCACCGCGAGCGCCATCGCGGCCGGCAGGGCCAAGGCGAGCGACTGGTCGTCGAGGTTCTTGTACATCGAGAGCAGGGCGTTGCGCTCCAGGAGATAGCTCTCCCGGTAGTCACCGAACTTCTTCATCGTCACGTGGTGGCGGTGGTAGGCCAGCGATCGCGGCTCGTACCGGACCTTCCAGCCCAGCAGGTTCAGCCGCCACCCCAGGTCGACGTCCTCGTAGAACATGAAGAAGCGCTCGTCGAAGCCGTCGACCTCGCGGAAGACCCGTGCTGGCATGATCGTCGCGGCACCTGTCGCGAAGAGCACGTCCTTCGGCGTGTCGAACTCGGCCGAGTCGGTCCGGCCGACCTCTCGCTTGTAGCCCATGCCGTACCAGGTCAGCGACCCGTCGACGTAGTCCACAAGCTCGCCGTCCCAGTCCAGGACCTTGCACGCGATGGCGCCGATCCGGTCATCCGTGCGCAAGGTCGCGATGGCAGCCGCGATCCACTGGGGGTGGGGGCGTGCGTCGTTGTTGAGGAACGCGACGAACTCGCCGGTGGCGTGGTCGACCCCGAGGTTGCAGCCGCCCGCGAACCCGGTGTTGCTCCCGGCCTCGACGAGCGTCACGTGCGGCGCCGCCGCACGGATGCGTTCGACGCTGTCGTCGCCCGAGTCGTTGTCCACGACGACGATCTCCAGCTGGGAGTCCGGCCAGTCCAGACGTGCCAGGTGGCCGAGGCAGGCGATCGTGTCGTCGGCTCCCCGGTAGTTCACCAGGATCACCGAGACGACGCCTGCCGTGACGTTCGCCCGCTCCGTGTCGAACCGGCTCATCGACCTTCACTCTCTTTCAGCAACGCGAGGTCGTGATCGACCATCCGTCCTACCAGCTCGTCGAACTCGACCGTCCGCTGCCAGCCGAGCTCACGCTCAGCCTTGCGCGGGTCTCCCACGAGCACCGACGCATCGGCCGGGCGGAAGAACTGCGGGTCCACCTCGACGAAGGACTCCCAGTCGTCGCCGACTCCGGCCCGACGCAGAGCTGCCTCCGCGAACTGTCGCACCGAGTGCGTCTGACCTGTCGCGACGACGAAGTCGTCCGCCACCTCGTGCCGCACCGTCCTGACCATGGCGTCGACGTAGTCGGGCGCCCAGCCCCAGTCGCGCCGGACATCCAGGTTCCCGAGCCGGATCTTACCTTCGCCCGTAGCGCCGATCCCCGCGGCCGCGGCCGTGATCTTGCGCGTGACGAACGCCGTCGGCCGCAGCGGTGACTCATGGTTGAACAGGATGCACGTGCTCGCGTGGAGGCCGCTCGCGCGGAAGACACCGGTCATCTGGTGGGCGAACGCCTTCGCGGCACCGTACGGCGACATGGGCTTCACCGGGGTGCGCTCGTCCTGCGGGCTCACCTCGGGCTGCCCGAAGATCTCGGCGCTCGAGGCCTGCAGGAACCGGACCGGGCGGCCCTCGCGCTCCTGGACCGTGAGCGCCGCCTCGAGCAGCGCGACGACGGCCAGACCCGAGAGCCTGGCCGTGAGCGTCGGCTGCTGCCACGACTGCGCGACAGAGCTGATACCGGCGAGGTTGTAGATCTCGTCGGGTGCGACGTCGCGGACCAGCCCGGCCAACCCGTCGAGATCTGCGAGGTCTCCCTCGTGGAGCCTGACGTGCGGGCGCGTCGCGGCCAGCCCGACGGCGCCCGCGTCGCCGGAGCGCACGAGACCGTGCACCTCGACGCCGTCGTCGAGCAGACGCTCGACCAGGTACGTGCCGTCCTGCCCGGTGACACCCGTGACGAGCGCTGTCGTCACGCGGTCACCGACCGTTCAGCGCACGCTGCTCCGCGAGGTCGTTCTCGACCATCATCGTGACCAGCGTGGGGAAGTCCACCTGGCGCGTCCAGCCGAGCTTCTCCTGGGCCTTCGTCGGGTCGCCGATCAGGAGGTCGACCTCCGCGGGGCGCATGAACCGTGGGTCCTGCTTGACCAGGTGCCCCCAGTCCTCGATGCCGACGTGCGCGAACGCGATGTCGAGCAGCTCCCGGATCGAGTGCGTCTCACCCGTCGCGACGACGTAGTCGTCACCCTCGGGCTGCTGCAGCATGCGCCACATGGCGTCGACGTAGTCGCCGGCGAAGCCCCAGTCGCGCTTCGCGTCCAGGTTGCCGAGAGTGATGTCCTCCTGCAGCCCGAGCGAGATGCGTGCGACCGCCTGCGAGACCTTGCGCGTGACGAACTCCGGGCCGCGCCGCGGCGACTCGTGGTTGAAGAGGATCCCAGACGAGGCGTGCATGCCGTACGACTCGCGGTAGTTGATCGTCATGTAGTGCCCGAAGACCTTCGCGACGCCGTACGGCGAACGCGGCCACAGCAGCGTGCTCTCGCGCTGCGGGACCTCCTGGACCTTGCCGAACATCTCCGAGGAGGACGCCTGGTAGAACTTCACCTGGTTCAGGTCGTCACCGGCGTACAGCCGGACGGCCTCGATCATGTTCAGCACACCCTTGCCGGTCACGTCGCTGGTGACCAGCGCGTTCTCCCACGAGTACGCCACGAACGAGATCGCACCCAGGTTGTAGACCTCGTCCGGCTTGGCCACCTCGAGCGCGCGGATCAGGCTCGAGAAGTCGGTCAGGTCACCGGTGAGCAGCTTCACGTCGGGCACCAGCTCGCGGACGAGCTCGTACTTCGGGTTGTTCTGTCCGCGGATCAGGCCGTAGACCTCGTAGCCCTTAGCGAGCAGGAGCTCCGAGAGGTAGAGACCGTCCTGGCCGGTGATACCGGTGATGAGAGCGCTGGGCATGATTCCTCGGGGTCAGCTGGCGTTGGGGACGCCCAGAAGCCTACCGGTCGCCGTCCGGCAGCCCGAAACGCGTACGTGGCTCCTCACCTATGATTCACCGGTGGCCGCCCCGAACCTGATCCTGCGCTCACCGGACGGCGAGGACGTCGTCCTCCTGCGAGCGCTGGGGCACGGTCCGGACGCGCGGTTCGCGGTGCTGCACCCGACCTCGGCGCCGGAGCCGTCGTGGGTCACGACGTTGCGGGACGCCGGCTGGCAGGGCAACGTCACGGCGGTCGACGACGACTCGGTTCTCGAGGCGGTCCGGTCGGCACTCGCGGAGCCGCTGCGGCTCCTCGTCGTCACAGCCGACCTCCCTGTCACCGAGGAGCTCACAGACGCGGTCTCCGCAGCGGAGATCGTGTTCCTCGGAACCCAGGACCGCTCGGGCTCAGATTTCCTGGAGCAGGTGGTCCACTGGCGCGCGCTCGCGCTGTCCTCCTGGGGCGAGGCGGTGGCCGCCGCTCGCTACGACGAGGACGGCGCGCTGTATCGCGACGACGCCGCCCGCGCCCGCACGGAGCTCGCTGCCCTGCAGCGCACCATCTCCTGGCGCGTCACGCGGCCGCTGCGTGGCGGCCGGCGAGCCCTGTCCCGCCTGCGTCGGTCGTGAGGGAACGGGGCCGGGTCGGGGGCCTGCTGGGGGCTCTTGACCAACGCGTCGCTGCTGCTGCCCAGGCGCTCGGGCGACCTCCGGGCACCGATACGGCGGGCACCCTGTGCGCGCTCGTCGCCCTCGCCCGGCGCAGCGAGAAGAGCGATGTCGCGTGGCTGGTCCTGGCCGCGGTGCTCGGCACCCTTCCCGTGGCAGGTGAGGTGCAGTCGTTCCGGCGCGTTCTCGAGACGCGGTCCGACGACGAGGCTGCAGCCGCGCTGCTGGCCGACGTGGTCCGCCGCCCGTGGCGAGGTGAGCTCGAGCTCGAGATGGACGTGGTCGTCGGCGGGGTCGTGGTGAACGTCGACTTCTGCGCCAGGCACGACATCCACACTGGCATCCACCGTGTGGTGCGCGAGACGCTCCCCCGGTGGGCGCGCGACCACGAGCACGTGGCGACCGCCAACGTCGACTCGTACGGTGCGCTCCGCACTCTGGCGCCGCGCGAGCTCCAGCGGGTGTTCGACTACGCCGGCGACAGCCGCCCTGACCCCGCTGCGGAGGGTGCGTACCAGCCACGCCTCGTGGTGCCGTGGCGCGGCGTGCTCGTCATCCCCGAGATCCCTGACCCACGGTTCGGGCCGGCCCTTGCCTCGCTGGCTGAGCTCTCGGGCAACGCCGTGACACTCATCGGCTACGACATGATCCCCGTGGTCAGCGCGGACCTGCGTCCGCACGTCGACGCCGTGCGCTTCGGGCACTACCTGACCGTCGTCAAGCACGCAGCGCGCGTCGCCGGGATCAGCGTGTCGGCGACGACCGAGTTCGCCGGCTTCGCGCACGCCGTGACGGCTCAGGGACTTCCAGGTCCGGAGGTGCTCGAAGTGGTGCTGCCGGCCGATGTCCCCCCGCCCGCGCCGGCCAAGGCGAAGGCGGCGGGCCGTCCCCGGGTCCTGTGCGTCGGCAGTCACGAGCCGCACAAGAACCATCGCACGGTGCTGTACGCGGCGGAGCGCCTGTGGCGCGAGGGTCTGGACTTCGAGCTCGAGTTCATCGGTGGACCGGGGTGGCAGAGCGAGTCCTTCGTGGCGCACCTGGCGGACGTCGTGGCGAGCGGACGGCCCCTGGTCGACCGGGGCCGCGTCAGCGACGAGGAGCTGTGGCAGGCGTACCGCGACGCTCGGTTCACGGTGTTCCTCTCCGTGCACGAGGGGTTCGGCCTGCCGGTCGTCGAGTCGCTCGCCTGTGGCACCCCCGTGGTCACGACCGACTTCGGGTCGATGGCTGAGATCGCTGAGGACGGCGGCTGCCGCACGGTCGACCCGCTGGACGACGACGCCGTGACCGAGGCGATGCGCCGTCTCCTGGTCGACGACGACGAGGTGCGGCGACTGCGTCAGGAGGCGTTGCGGCGCCCCGTCCGGACCTGGGACGACTACGCCGCCGATCTCTGGGACGTGCTCGCCACCGTCGGGAGCCGCTCATGAAGCGCAGGTCCCGCCCCGTGCCCGACGGCGCCGTCTGGGCGAGCCGGCTCAGCGAGCTGGCGCGCGCCGTCGGTGCGGCCGATCCGCTCGCCGGCCTCGACCGACCGTCGGCACGCGACCTCGCGACCGGGCTGGCAGCCGTGGTCGACCTGCGCGATCGCGCGCAGGTGTGGCTCGCGCTCGCAACCTTGAGCGCACAGCTTCCCGAGGACCGTGACGTCGTCGAGCTGACCCGCGCATGCGCCCTGGACGGCCCCGGCGCCCTGTGGCGGCACGTCGTGTCTTGCTCGACGCCCCAGTCCCGTGCCCGGGCCGTCAGGGTCGCGGTGGGCGAGATCGTCGCCGACGTCAACCACACCGTGGCCACGGACCTCGCCACCGGGATCCAGCGCGTCGCGCGGGAGACCGTCCAGCGCTGGGTCGTGCACACGGCGTGCCGACCGCTCGCCTGGACGGAGGACTTCGGTGCCCTGCGCGAGCTGACGGCCGTCGAGTTCCGTCGCCTGCTACCGCACCTGCCCGTGCCAGAGCACGAGCCGACGGTGGTCGTACCGTGGCGTTCCACAGTCCTCGTGCCGGAGCTGGCCGCGGAGCACGGCCGGAGCGGTCGGTTGCTCTCCCTGGCGCGCTGGTCCGGGAACCGGACGGGCGTCATCGGGTTCGACTGCGTACCGCTGACCTCCGCCGAGACCAGCGCGGAGGGTTTCGCGTCCGTGTTCTTCGGGAACCTCGCGGCGGTGCGGCACTTCGACCGGCTCGCGGCAATCTCCGACGCAGCGGCGACCGAGTACGAGGGCTGGCGCCGGATGCTCGGTGCCGTCGGCGCCCACGGACCCGACGTCAAGGAGATCCTGCTCGCCTCGGAGGCACCGACTCCCGCTGCGGAGGACCTTGCCGACGCGCGCGAACGGTTCGTCGTCGGTGATCTGCCGCTCGTCCTCGTCGTCGGCAGCCACGAGCCGCGCAAGAACCACCTCGCGGTTCTGCACGCCGCCGAGCTGCGTTGGCGGGCAGGCGATCGGTTCAGTCTCACGTTCATCGGGGGCAATTCCTGGGCCAGCCAGGAGTTCACCGCGGCGCTCGCAGACGCGCAGAGGGCGGGGCGCCCCGTCGAGGCGGCAAGCAAGGTCCCCGACCGGCTCCTGTGGGCCGCCTACCGCTTGGCGAGGTTCACCGTGTTCCCCTCGCTCAACGAGGGGTTCGGCCTCCCCGTCGCGGAGTCCCTCGCCGCGGGCACCCCCGTCGTGACGTCGGACTACGGCAGCATGCGGGAGATCGCCGAGCACGGTGGTGCCCTCCTGGTGGACCCTCGCGACGACCACACGATCGCCGCCGCGCTCGGGCGGCTCCTGCGCGACGACCACCTGCTCGGCGAGCTCGGCGCGCAGGCACGAAACCGACCGACGCGCTCCTGGGACGACTACGCGGGTGAGGTCTGGGCCTACCTGACCGAAGAGCCCTGGCCCCTCGCCCGTACGTCGGCCACGCCGATCGCCGACGGGGCCGAGCACAGCTAGCGAAGGACCGGGTCGCCAGGTCTGCCCGACTATGATGCTCGCGTGCAATCGCCCCCGTTCATCTCGTATGCCCAGAATGGCGAGGACGTCGTCCTGTGGCGAGCCCTGCAGCACGTCGGGCTCGGCACGTACGTCGAGGTGGGCGCGAACCACCCCTCCGACGACTCTGCCACGCGCGCGTTCTACGACCGCGGGTGGAGCGGCGTGACCGTCGAGCCCGTGCCCGCGTTCGCAGCGCTGCAGCGCCGTGACCGGCCGCGCGACACCCTCGTCGAGGCCGCCATCAGCACGGTCGAGGGGGACGTGACGCTGCACCTCATCCCCGAGAGCGGCCTGTCGACCCTCGTCGACACGGTGAGCGAGGAGCACGAGCGGCGTGGGATCTCACACGAGGACGTCGTCGTTCCCGCCGTGCGACTCGAGGCCCTGCTGGACGACGCCGGCCTGGCCGGCAAGGACATCCACTTTCTCCTGATCGATGTCGAGGGCGCCGAGGCGGACGTCCTCGCGAGTGTCGACCTCACGGTCTGGCGACCGTGGGTGCTGGTCGTCGAGTCGACGGCGCCGAACTCGACGGAGCAGACCCACGACGCGTGGCAGGACGGCGTCCTGGCCGCCGGGTATGAGTTCTGCCTCTTCGACGGCGTGTCCCGGTTCTACGTCGCGGCCGAGCGCGCCAGCGAGCTCCGCGCCGCGTTGTCCTACCCCGCGTGCGTGCTCGACCGGTACGTGACCAGGACCGTCGACCGGCTCGTCGGGGATCGCGGGTCGGCGCTCGCCGACGCAGTGCACTGGCGCACTCTGGCCCTGACTGCGTGGGCTGATGCGGTCGCGGCGTCCACACCCAGGGAGGAACCGGTGCCGGACGCCGGGTTGCAGGCGGAGGCGGAGCATCTGCGCGCCCAGATCACAGCCCTCCAGCACACGGTGTCCTGGCGGGTGACCCGACCTCTGCGAGGCGTGCGCCGAGTCGCCGCACACCTGCGGCCGGCGCGGTGATGGGCCGGTCACAGGACGAGACAAGGGTCCAAGAACGACGAGCCGACGTCGTCCTGCGCGCGCTCGAGCAGCGGCTGGACGCAGTGTGCGCTGCTGTCCTGGGATCCGATGCGCCTGCGCGCACCGAGGGCGAACCCGTCGGCCGGGTTGCTGCGCGGCTTCTCCCGATGCTCCTCGCACGCTGCGCGGACCCCGAGCGTGCCGACGTCCGGTGGATCACGTGGACGGCGATCAGGGGTGCGTACCCGACAGCGAGCGAGCTCATCGAGTTCGGCCGCTTCATCGCGCTCGCCTCGCTCCGCCACGCGGAGTCGGTGATGTTCGAGGAGCTGCTGCGGTTCCCGTCGACGGGCAACCTCGAGATGGAGATCGAGGTCGTGCATCAGGGGGTGGTCGTCGACGTCGACTTCACCGCGCGCAACGACACGCACACCGGGATCCACCGCGTGGTCCGCGAGGTGCTTCCGCGGTGGTCGACCGTCCACCCGATCACAGCCGCAGCCTGGACCGACTCCTACACCGCGCTCCGCACGCTCGATCCGACGGAGCGCGGCCGCGTGTTCCACCACGGGCGCGCCGTCGAGGCGCGGAGCTCGACAGTCGCCCCGCAGCGCCTCGTCGTTCCCTGGCAGAGCACCATCGTTCTCCCGGACGTCCCCAATGCGGCCGCCAGCGACCGGCTCGGCACGATCGGGTCCATGTCCGGAAACGATCTGTCTCTCATCGGGTACGACATGATCCCGGTGACGAGCGCCGAGACCCGACCGTTCGCCGACGCCCTCGGATTCGCCCAGTACCTGACCGTCGTCAAGCACGCGCGCAACATCGCCGCGATCAGCAGGTCGGCCACCACCGAGTTCAGCGGCTTCGCGAGCTCGCTGGCCGCGCAGGGCCTCCCCGAGCCGACGGTCCGCGAAGTGGTCCTGACGGAGGACGCGCCGCCCCACCACGAGGCCGTCGTGCGCAGGACCGGACGCCCCCGCGTGGTGTGCGTCGGCAGCCGCGAGCCGCACAAGAACCAGCGGACCGTCCTGCACGGCGCCGAGAGGCTCTGGCGTGAGGGGCTCGACTTCGAGCTCGAGCTCATCGGAGGTGACGGATGGAGCGTCGACGGCCTCGAGCGCGCGATCGCACGAGCACAGTCCTTGGGCTTTCCCGTTCTCGACACGGGACGCGTCGACGACGACTACCTCTGGGAAGCACTCCGTTCCGCGGAGTTCACGGTATTCGTCTCACTGCATGAGGGCTACGGGCTGCCCGTAGCCGATTCGCTCGCATGCGGGACACCCGTCATCACCTCGAACTTCGGGAGCCAGCAGGAGATCGCGGAGGGCGGAGGTTGCCTCACCGTGGATCCTCGGAGCGACGCATCCGTGACGGACGGAATGCGCCGGCTGCTCACGGATGCCGCACTTCTCCAGCAGCTTCGGGCCGAGGCCGTGGCGCGTCCGGCGCGGACCTGGGACCAGTATGCGGACGAGCTGTGGCACGCGCTGGTCCCGGCCGAAAGGACACCATGAGGAACCGGCGAAGGGCCGCACCAGCACAACCGCCTGTCGCGGATCCCCGATGGAACGCCTGGGAACGACGTATGACACTCCTCGCGGAGGCGGTCGGAGGTTCCGTCGCCCCACCGGTCACGTCAGTCGATCCCGACTCCCTGCGCCGTGCGCTCGTCGAGGTCGTCGACGTCTGCGATCGCTCGCAGGTCTGGCTCGCACTGGCGGTCCTGTCTGGCCGCCTGCCCGACGAGGACACGGTCATCGACGTCGCACGGGGTGACGAGTTCGACGACGGCGCGTCCCTCGCGTCAGCGATCGAGCGTGAGACGACGCCGGAGAGCGCAGCCTGGCTCGTTCGCCTTGTCACCGGCGGTGCGGTCGTCGACGTGGCCCACACAGCGTCGACGGAATTCGCCACCGGAATCCAGCGGGTCGCTCGGGAGGCGACCCGGCGCTGGCTCGCGACACGTCAGGCGATCCCCATCTCCTGGACGTCCGGCTTCCAGGCGATGCGCGAGCTCACCGCACGCGAGCGGGAGCGACTGCTCGACTTCGAGGCTCCCGCCGAGAACGGGGCGCCGAAGGTCACGACCGTCGTCGTCCCGTGGCACACGACCTACGTGCTCCCCGAGCTGGCGGCCGAACCCGAGCGGAGCACGCGGCTGCGCGCGCTCGCCCGCTTCGGGACCAACCGCACAGGTGTCATCGGCTTCGACTGCGTCCCCATCACCTCCGCAGAGACGACACAGCTGGGTCTGTCCGCCGTCTTTGCCGGGAACCTCTCCGCGGTTCGGTACTTCGACCGGGTCGCTGCCATCTCCAGTGCAGCGAAGACCGAGTACGACGGATGGCGCGCGACCCTGCCCGCGATCGGACTCGACGGACCCGAGGTCGGAGCGGTCGTGCTGCCCGTCGAGGTCGGCGACCGCGCGACCTGGGATGTGGATGCGGCCGTGAGCCGGTTCCAGGTCGGAACGCTCCCGCTCGTCCTCGTCGTCGGCAGCCACGAGCCGCGCAAGAACCACCTCGCCGTCCTGCACGCCGCGGAGCTCTTGTGGCGTGAGGGCCACGAGTTCAGTCTCAGCTTCGTCGGCGGCAACGCGTGGGGCAGTGACGCCTTCGTCGCGAAGCTGGCGGCTGCTCAGCGCGCTGGACGTCCGGTCGACACCGAGAGCCGGTTGTCCGATGCGCGTCTCTGGGCCGCTTACTCCTTGGCCCGCTTCACGGTGTTCCCTTCGCTCAACGAAGGGTTTGGCCTACCGGTCGCCGAGTCTCTCGCGGTCGGCACCCCTGTGATCACATCCGCGTTCGGCAGCATGCTCGAGATCGCCAAGGAGGGCGGCGCACTGGTCGTCGATCCGCGCGACGACGTGGCGATCGCCGACGCGATGCGCGAGCTGCTCAGCAACGACGGCACGCTCGAGCGCCTGCGCGAGGAAGCCGCGCGACGGCCCGGACGCACGTGGGACCAGTACGCCGGCGAGGTGTGGCAGTTCCTGACGACAGGCGACCCGGCCTAGGTGTACTGACCTGGACAGGGCCGGGTGGGCTGGTCGATCAGGGGTACAGGGCGATCGCGCGCGCGCGGTACTCCAGGCTGCCCGCGATACCCACCCGCACAGCACCCTCACCCAGGGCGAGCAGCACGTTCGTCCAACCCTCCAGACCCGACGGGTCCGGACCCCGACCCAGGAACGTCTGGTAGTAGCCACCAGCGCGGATCGCCGCAGCCTCGAAAGACCACCAGATCGAGTCCACCACCCAGGCCCGGCCCTTCGACGAGACCTGCGCCACCCACGACGCGACCTCAGCATCAGAGGCCCCCCGGTGCAGCATCGTCGTGTACAGCCGCTGGACATACCCCTGCCACGTCCCACCGGACGCCGTGAAGTACTCGTCCGAGTCGTAGAACCGCCGCTGCACGTCATCGACCGT
>NZ_JIAN01000007.1 GCF_000688475.1 Cellulomonas sp. URHE0023
TCATATCCGGTATTAGCCACCGTTTCCCGTGGTTATCCCAGAGTGAAGGGCAGGTTGCTCACGTGTTACTCACCCGTTCGCCACTGATCAGACCAGCAAGCTGGTCATCACCGTTCGACTTGCATGTGTTAAGCACGCCGCCAGCGTTCGTCCTGAGCCAGAATCAAACTCTCCGTAAATGTCAACTGGCACCCCACCACCAAAGCAGCAGGGCAACCGACAAAACGAAACGGCTCCACCGGTTCAACCCGGCAAGCCAATCAGATTCGGCTGTTCATGGCATCGCCTTCCACGGAGGTAGAAGAACGACACCGATCTCAACCAAGACCCACCACCACACGCACCCCGAACCAAAGGCCCGAAACACACGAGATAGCGAGCCATATGGCATCGACTATTTGGCACACTGTTGAGTTCTCAAGGAACAGACGCGCATCTCCTCAGGATCTTTCGACCCGTCCGAGAGGCTTTGTCGTTCTGAATCTTACATGGCTCTTCGGCCGCATTCCGCCACCCTCTCGGGCAGCTCGTGCGGGCCTGGAGCCCGTCCCTCGGACGAGTTCGGGCGCGCCTAGCGCGACGAAACCGTTCGAGGGGTGGCCACCCTTGGGGACCAGCCACCGTGGTTCGATCCGCGGTGTCCGTTCCTCCCTCTCGGGGCGACATCGAGAACATTACGCGCGTGTTGCGCCAGGAGGCAAATCCCTGGGCGGTGACGCCGGTCACCACGGCCTCCGATCGAGGTAGACGCCCTGGTCAGATGCACAACAGGACCCCCGAGACGCGCTCGGGGGTCCTGTCGGCGGTGCGGGTCACGCCTGGGCGTCGACCACCGCCAGCGTGCGCTTTCCGCGGCGGAGGACCGCGAAGCGGCCGTGCAGGAGGTCGTCGGCGGTCAGGACCGCGTCCTCAGTGGCGACCCGAACGTTGTTCACGGACGCTCCGCCCTCTGCGATCGCTCGTCGGGCGGCCCCCTTGCTGGTCACGACGCCCGACGCGGCAAGCAGGTCCGCCACGGAGTCGCCGGCCCTGCCCGGTGCGGACGGCAGCTCGGCGACCGCGGCGGCAAGCGTTGCGAGCGAGAGGTCCCCGAGCGAACCACGGCCGAACAGCGCCTGGCTCGCCGCGACGACCTGGTCGGCAGCGGCAGGCCCGTGCACGAGGGCGGTCACCTCGTACGCCAGCGTTCGCTGGGCCTCCCTCGCCGCCGGCGCTGAGGCGACGGCGGCCGCCAGCTCATCGATCCGTGCACGCGACAGGAACGTGAAGACCTTGAGGTACCCGACCACGTCCGCGTCGTCGGCGTTCAACCAGAACTGGAAGAACGCGTACGGGCTCGTCATCTCCGCGTCGAGCCAGACGGTCCCCGACTCCGTCTTCCCGAACTTCGTGCCGTCGGCCTTGGTGATCAGGGGCGTCGTGAGTGCATGCGCCGACACCCCCTCGGCCTTGCGGATGAGCTCGACGCCCGACAGGAGGTTGCCCCACTGGTCGCTGCCGCCCGTCTGGAGGCTGATCCCGTGCCGGCGGTAGAGCTCCAGGAAGTCCATCCCCTGCAGGATCTGGTAGCTGAACTCGGTGAAGCTGATGCCCTGCTCGCTGTTCAGGCGTCGAGCCACGGTGTCCTTGGCCAGCATCGTGCCCAGGCGGTAGTGCTTTCCGACGTCGCGCAGGAAGTCGATCGCGGACATCGGCGCGGTCCAGTCCAGGTTGTTGACCATCGTCGCGGCGTTGGGTCCGTCGAAGCGCAGGAGCGGCTCGATCTGGCGCCGGATCCGATCGACCCACCCGGACACGACCGAGGGGTCGTTGAGGGTGCGCTCCCCCGCCATCTTCGGGTCGCCGATCAGGCCGGTCGCGCCGCCCACCAGGGCGAACGGCACGTGGCCGGCGTCCTGCAGCCGGCGCACGGTGAGGATCTGGACGAGGTTGCCGATGTGCAGGCTGGGCGCTGTGGGGTCGAACCCGCAGTACAGCGACACGGGTCCGGCGGACAGGGCGGCGCGCAGTGCATCGATGTCGGTGGCTTGGGCGATCAGCCCTCTCCACTCGAGGTCGTCGAGGACGTGGTTCATGTGCAGGTCTCCAGGAAAGAGGTAGGCGGGCGCAGCGCCCGGTGGACACGGCGTCAGACGGCCGACGTCGTCGCCCTCAGGAGGCGTCTACCGACGTCGGCGGCCGATATGCCGGCCTGTACGCGGAGACCGTGCGCTCGTCGGTGAGCCAGTAGCGCCAAGGGAACCGGTTCCCCTCGCCGCCTGCACCCGAGACCCCGACGCGCGGACCCGACTTGTGCGTAGGCAGAACCGCAACCTGGTGGCGGTGCAGGACGACATCGCCACCTGCCTCGGTCACGTCCGCACCATTGGCACGCATGTCCAGGCCGAGCGCGACCGCGAGCCGCGCCGGCCCGCGCGCGAGCTGACGCTGAGAGTCGACGACACCGACCGACTCGCGCCGCCTCCAGGCCAGGTCGACACCGTCGACGATCTCTCCCGCGCGCAGCAGCACCGCGGCAGGGCTGCCCGTGGGCTCGGCGACGATGTTCAGGCAGTGGTGCAGGCCGAGGTGCCGGTAGACGTACAGCCGTCCGGGCTCCGCGAACATCACCGCGTTGCGCGACGTACGGCCGCGGTACGCGTGCGAGCCCGGGTCCTCGGCGCCGGCGTAGGCCTCGACCTCGGTGATCCGGAGAGTGACGTCGCCCTCCGAGGAGCGCGACGTCAGGTAGGCGCCGAGCAGGTCGCGGGCGACGGCATGGACCTCGCGGCTGAACCAGACCCGCGCCGGAACCACGAGGAACGCGCGCGGGTCGGAGGCATCCGGCGGCTCGGGGCGGCGTGCGGGCGGTGTGCTCACACGCCCATCTTGCCGTACGGCGCCGGGCTGCCGCTGTCCGAGACCACCCCTCCGAAGGCGTCGAGCCGCACATCGGCGCGCTCGCGCGTGCGCTCCCTGGCGAAGTGCGCCGCCTCGTCGGTCATCCAGGTCAGCCAGTGCTCCCGGGCGTCGGCGCCGTCCCGGGCGAGCCCGCGTTCGAGCCGCAGGTCCGCGGGGGCCTCGACCCAGACGCGCAGCACGGCGATCGCGTCGGCGGCCCGGCGGGCCGAGCCGCACCCCTCCAGGACGAGCACCTCCGGGACCTGGACGTCGACCCACTCGGCGAAGGCACCGGTAGGCCAGTCGTATCGCTGGTACCGCCCCGGGCGGCCGCGTCGCAACGGCTCGAGGACCTGGGCGGACAGGCGCGGCCACAAAGAGCCCTCCAGCCCCGACCAGCCCGCGTAGAGATCGTCGAGGTGCACGACCTCTGCCGTCGCACCCAGTGCTGCGGCATCGCGGGCCACGACGTCGGCGGTGGTCGTCTTGCCCGAGCCGGCCGGACCATCGATCACCACGAGCCGGACCGGGCCCAGACGTGGGGACGCAGCAAGCGCGCGCGACGCGATGCTCACCGGCTGGTCAGGCGGTCCACGTCCGCAGCTCGCCGGCCCGTTCACGTGCCCGGACGAGCTGTTCGGCGACTCTGGCTGGTGCCGTGCCTCCGACGGCGGACCGCGACGCCAGGGAGCCTTCGACCGTGAGCACCGACCGCACCTCGGGCGTCAGGTGCTCCGAGATCGCCGCCAGCTCGTCGTCGGACAGGTCCCAGAGCTCGATCGGAGGCTGGTGCTCCTCACATGCCCGCACGCAGGCCCCCGCGACCTCGTGCGCGACCCGGAACGGCACCCCGTTGCGCACCAGCCACTCCGCGATGTCCGTCGCGAGCGAGAAGCCTTGCGGCGCCAGCGAGGCGAGACGGTCCGTGTCGAACTCGAGGGTGGCGACCATCCCCGCGAACGCGGGCAGCAGGATGGACAGCTGGTCGATCTGGTCGAACACCGGCTCCTTGTCCTCCTGCAGGTCACGGTTGTACGCGAGCGGGAGACCCTTGAGCGTGGTGAGCAGGCCCGTCAGGTCGCCGATGAGTCGGCCGGCCTTCCCCCGCGCCAGCTCGGCGATGTCGGGGTTCTTCTTCTGCGGCATGATGCTCGACCCCGTGGAGTACGAGTCGTGCAGCTTCACGAAGCCGAACTCCTTGGTCGCCCAGAGGATGACCTCCTCCGCGAGCCGCGAGATGTCCACGGCCGCCATCGCGGCGACGAAGGCGAACTCGGCCACGACGTCACGCGAGGCGGTGCCGTCGATCGAGTTCTCGACCGGTCCGTCGAAACCAAGGTCGGCGGCGACCGCGGCCGGGTCCAGGCCGAGCGACGACCCGGCGAGGGCGCCCGAGCCGTAGGGCGACCGGGCCGCGCGCGAGTCCCAGTCCTGCCAGCGCTCGACGTCTCGCAGCAGCGGCCACACGTGCGCGAGCAGGTGGTGCGCGAGCAGGACCGGCTGCGCGTGCTGCAGGTGGGTGCGTCCGGGCATCGGGGCGTCGCCTGCCGCGGATGCCTGCTCGACCAGCGCGTCCGCGACGTCCAGCAGCAGGCCACCGACGAGACGCGCCTGCTCGCGCAGGTACATGCGCACGAGCGTGGCGATCTGGTCGTTGCGGGAGCGTCCGGCCCGGAGCTTGCCGCCCAGGTCGGCGCCCGCACGCTCGATCAGGCCGCGCTCCAGAGCGGTGTGCACGTCCTCGTCGGCGATCACCGGCAGGAAGTCACCGTTGCGCACGTCGACCGCGAGCCGCTCGAGGGCATTCGTCATCCCCGTCAGCTCGTCGTCGGTCAGCAGACCTGCAGAGTGCAGGACCCGTGCGTGCGCGATCGAGCCCGCGATGTCCTGCTGCGCGAGCCGCCAGTCGAAGTGCGTCGACTGCGACAGCGCCTGGAGCGCTTCCGACGGGCCTCCGGCGAACCTGCCGCCCCACAGCGCCGCGGACGGCGTCGAGACGACACCGTCCGCCCGCTTCGCGACCTCGTCAGGCACCGATCCCGCCCTGCGAGCCGAGGTCCACGCCGTTGCCGAACCGCACGTCCCGCGCCGCGGCGAGCTTCGAGCTCAGACCGTAGATCTCGATGAAGCCCTTGGCGGCCGCCTGGTCGAACGTGTCGCCCGTGTCGTAGGTCGCCAGGTTGAAGTCGTACAGGCTGGCGTCCGACCGGCGGCCCGTCACCGTCGCGCGGCCACCGTGCAGGACGATCCGCACGTCGCCGGAGACGTAGCGCTGCGTGTCGTCGACGAAGACGTCGAGCGACTTCTTCAGCGGGGAGAACCACTGGCCGTCGTAGACCAGCTCGGTCCAGCGCTGCTCGACACCGCGCTTGAAACGGGCCTGCTCGCGCTCGACCGTGACGTTCTCGAGCTCCTGGTGCGCCGCGATGAGGGCGATGGCACCCGGTGCCTCGTACACCTCGCGGGACTTGATGCCGACGAGCCGGTCCTCGACGATGTCGATCCGGCCGATGCCCTGGGCGCCCGCGCGGCGGTTCATCTCCTGGATCGCCTGCAGCGGGGTGACGGGCACACCGTCGAGGGCGACGGGGACGCCGGCCTCGAACGTGATGATGACCTCGTCGGCGACCGGCGGGAACGTCGGGTCGTCGGTGTACGTGTAGACGTCCTTGGTGGGCCCGTTCCAGATGTCCTCGAGGAAGCCGGTCTCGACCGCGCGACCCCAGACGTTCTGGTCGATCGAGAACGGGTTGTGCTTGGTCGTCTCGATGGGCAGCGCGTTGCGGGAGGCGAACTCGATCGCCTTGTCGCGGGTCAGTGCCAGGTCGCGAACCGGCGCCAGGCACGTCAGGTCAGGTGCGAGCGACGTGATGCCGACCTCGAAGCGAACCTGGTCGTTGCCCTTGCCGGTGCAGCCATGGGCCACCGTCGTCGCGCCGAACTGGCGGGCGGCGCGGACCAGGTGCTTGACGATCACCGGGCGGGACAACGCCGAGACCAGCGGGTAGCGGTCCAGGTAGAGGGCGTTGGCCTTCAGGGCCGGCATGCAGTACTCGGTCGCGAACTCGTCCCGGGCGTCGGCCACGTAGGCCTCGACGGCGCCGCAGTCGAGCGCACGCTGACGGATGACGTTCAGGTCCTCACCACCCTGGCCTACGTCCACGGCGACCGCGATCACCTCGGCGCCGGTGGCCTCGGCGATCCAGCCGATGCCGACGGAGGTGTCCAGGCCGCCCGAGTAGGCGAGGACGACGCGCTGAGTCATGGAAGGTCTCTCTTCTTGGTGAAGTGGTCGAAGGTCAGTCTGCCGGTCGCGCGCGCGGGGCGGCATCCGGTCGTGCATCTGTGGCGAGGGCAAGGAAACGAGCAGCAAGGGCCGCGCCCGTGTCCCCTTCACGGGCGATCACCAGGACGGTGTCGTCGCCCGCGATCGTGCCGAGGACTGCAGGCAGGATCGAGTGGTCGATCGCGGACGCGAGGAACTGTGCGGCTCCCGGCGGGGTACGCAGGACGACGAGGTTGCCGGACGCCTCCGCCGTCACCAGCAGCTCCGCGCACAGGCGGGCGAGCCGGGACGCGAGCATCTCCTCATCGGGACCCGTCGACGGGGTCGTCCGACCGCCCCCCTCGACCGGGACGGCATAGGCCAGGGCACCCGAGGGAGTACGGATCTTCACGGCCCGCAGCTCGACGAGGTCCCGGCTCAACGTCGCCTGCGTGACGGTGACGCCCTCCTCCGCGAGCAGCTCCGCGAGCTGCTGCTGCGAGTGCACGAGGCCGCGGGTCAGGAGCGACGTGACCAGCGCGTGGCGAGCCGCCTTGGTGTGCGGGACCGACGACGTGACGCTCATGCCTGCTCCAGCAGCCACGTGAGCAGCGCCTTCTGCGCGTGGAGCCGGTTCTCGGCCTCGTCCCAGACCACCGACTGCGGCCCGTCCAGCACCTCGCTCGTGATCTCCATGCCACGGTAGGCCGGCAGGCAGTGCAGGACGATCGCGTCGGCTGCCGCCAGGGCCATGGCCGCCGAGTCGAGCCGGTACGGCACGAACGGTGTCTCACGCTCGGCGGCCTGCGCCTCCTGGCCCATCGACACCCAGGTGTCCGTCGCGACGACGTCTGCGCCGGTCACGGCCTCGGCGAGATCATGCGTCACCGTGACGGAGCCGCCCGTGGACGCGGCGATCCGGGCTGCGTCGGCAAGGACCGCCGGATCGGGCAGGAAGCCGTCGGGTGTCCCGACCCGCACGCGCAGGCCTGCGGTCGCGCCACCCAGCAGGTACGAGTGCGACATGTTGTTCGCACCGTCGCCGAGGTAGGCGAGCGTCTGACCCGCGAGCGCGTCGACGCCGCCGCGGTGCTGCGCGATCGTCATGAGGTCAGCCAGGATCTGGCACGGGTGGAACTCGTCGGTGAGGGCGTTGACCACCGGGACACCCGAGAACGCGGCCATCTGGTCGAGCCGCTCCTGGGCGTGCGTCCGCCAGACGATCGCGGCGACCTGCCGGCCGAGCACGCGCGCCGTGTCGGCGATGGACTCACGCTGGCCGATCTTCGCCAGGTTGCCGTCGACGCTCAGGGGAAAACCGCCGAGCTCGGCGATGCCCGCGGTGAACGAGACCTGCGTGCGCAAGGTCGGCTTGTCGAAGATGACCGCCACCGGCTTGGGACCGGTCAGCGGCGTGCGCACGAAGTGGTCCTCCCTGAAGGCGAGCGCGAGCCGCAGGATGTCCTGCTGCTCCGCGGGCGTCAGGTCGTCGTCACGCAGGAACGAGCGGGTCATGACGCCAGCTCCAGACCTGCGAGGAAGTCGACGAACTGGCCCGCCTGCTCGTCGGTCAGCACGAACGGCGGTGCGAGCCGGATCGTGGACGGGTTGACGGCGTTGACGATGAAGCCGGCCGCCAGAGCGCGCGCGGCAACCTCCGACGACACAGGGGACGCAAGCTGGACACCGATCAGGAGTCCGGCGCCCCGGACGCCGACGACCAGCGGGTTACCCGTTGCGGCCAGGCGAGCACGGAACCGCTCCCCCAGGTCGCTGACGTGGTTCAGCAGCCCGTCGCGCTCGATGACCCCGATCGTCGCGAGACCCGCCGCTGACGCCACGGGGTTGCCGCCGAACGTGGAGCCGTGCTGACCACGGCCCAGGAGGGCTGACGTCTGCGGGCCGAACGCGATGAGCGCGCCGACCGGGAAACCGCCTCCGAGGCCCTTGGCGACCGTCACGGCGTCAGGGACGACGCCCCCGCCGAGGTCCGGGTGGTGGTGCGCCATCCACCTGCCGGTGCGCCCCATGCCGGTCTGGACCTCGTCCAGGATCAGAAGAGCGCCGTGCTCAGCCGTCAGCCTGCGCGCGAGCGCGAGGTAGCCCGGCGGCAGAGGCAGCACGCCCGCCTCCCCCTGGATGGGCTCCACGACGACCGCGGCGACCTGGTCGCCGTTCGCCGCGAAAGCGGCCTCGAGCGCCTCGGAGTCCCCGAAGGGCACGAACTCGACGCCTCCGGGCAGCGGCTCGAACGGCTCGCGGTAGGACGCCTTGTGCGTCAGGGCGAGCGCTCCCATCGACCGGCCGTGGAACGACCCTTCGAGTGCGATGATCCGGGGACGACCCGTCCGGCGGGCCAGCTTGAACGCGGCCTCGTTGGCCTCCGTCCCGGAGTTGGTCAAGAAGACGTGCGATCCGTGCGGGGCGCCCGCGAGCGCGATCAGCCGCTCGGCGAACGCGATCTGCGTCGGGCTGCCGAAGAAGTTGGAGACGTGCCCGAGCGTTCCGAGCTGGGCGCTGATCGCGGCCGTGAGCGTCGGGTGCGCGTGCCCCAGAGAGTTGACCGCGATGCCACCGAGCAGGTCGAGGTAGCGCGTGCCGTCGGCGTCCCAGACATACGCACCCTCGCCGCGGACGAGAACCCGCTGCGGCGCGCCGAACGTGTCCATGACCGCGTGCGTGTAGCGGTCGGTCCAGTCGGCGACGGAGCCGTCGACGGCCGGCACGGGCAGGCTCGCGTCGGGCGAGACGTCGGCCCGGTGACGGGCGCGCTGCAGATCGGTCATCAGTGGACTTCCTGGTCGGGCCGGGACACGACGGGGATCGGCGCCGTGAACGGCGCGTCCACCGGCTCCTCGTCGGGCAGCACCATGGTGCCGATGCCGTCGGAGGTGAAGATCTCGACGAGGATCGAGTGAGGTTCGCGGCCGTCGATGACGTGCGCGCGGCCGACTCCGCCCTCGACGGCCCGCCAGCAGGCCTCCATCTTGGGCCGCATGCCGGCATCGAGGGTCGGCAGGATCGTCGCGAGCTCGGCAGCGCGAAGACGCCGGACGAGCGAGTCCCTGTCGGGCCAGCTCGTGTAGAGACCCTCGACGTCCGTCAGGACGATGAGCTTGCGTGCGCCGAGCGCGACCGCGAGCGCCGCGGCGGCGGTGTCTGCGTTGACGTTCAGGACCTGCGTGGGGTCGTCGAGGTCGGGTGCGACGGTGGACACCACCGGGATGCGGCCGGCGTCGAGCAGGTCGAGGACCGCTCCGGGGTTGACCTGCACCACGTCGCCCACCAGGCCCACGTCGATGCTCTCGCCGTCCACGACCACCGAGCGCCGACGTGCCTGGAACAGCCCGCCGTCCTCGCCCGACAGTCCTACCGCGTGCGGGCCGTGCGCGTTGAGCAGCCCCACGAGCTCGCGGGAGACCTGCCCCGTGAGCACCATGCGCACGACGTCCATGGCCTCGGGTGTGGTGACGCGCAGACCGCCACGGAACTCCGACTCGATGCCGAGCCGGTCGAGCATCGAGTTGATCTGCGGGCCCCCGCCGTGCACCACGACCGGGCGCAGGCCGACCTGGCGCAGGAACACCATGTCCTGCGCGAACGCGCGTTTCAGGTCCTCGTCGATCATGGCGTTGCCGCCGTACTTGACGACGACCAGCGCACCGGCGAACTTCTGCAACCACGGCAGCGCCTCGATCAGCACCTCCGCCTTCTGCTCGGCGCGCAGGTCGGTGCGGGTGTTGAAGACGAACTCGCTCATGTCGAGTACGCGCTGTTCTCGAGGACGTAGTCGTGCGTGAGGTCGTTGGTCCACACGGTGACCACCTCGGAGCCCGCGTGCAGGTCGATCAGCACGTGCACCTCGCGGCTGGCTGCGAGGTCGACGTCGGTCCGCGGCTGGTAGGCGCCGCCCGACTTGCAGACCTGGACGCCGTTGATGGTGACGTCCAGCTGGTCCGGGTCGTAGGGCGCGACGCTCTCCGGGACGGTCCCGACCTGCGCGAGCACGCGACCCCAGTTCGGGTCGTTGCCGAACATGGCCGCCTTGAACAGGTTGGACCGCGCCACCGCGCGCGCCACGGCCAGTCCCGCTGCCTCGGTCGACGCATTCATGACCGTGACGGCGATGTCGTGGCTCGCGCCCTCGGCGTCCGCGATCAGCGCGCGCGAGAGCTGCGCGCAGACCTGCGTCAACGCCGCCGTGAAGCCGGCCGGGTCGGGCACCGCACGGCTCGCACCCGACACGAGCAGCGTCACCGTGTCCGACGTGGACATGCAGCCGTCGGAGTCGATCCGGTCGAAGGTCTGGCTCACGGCGGACCGCAGCGCGGCCTGGGCCGTCTCCACGTCGATGACGGCATCGGTGGTGATCACGCACAGCATCGTCGCGAGGCCCGGTGCCAGCATGCCCGCCCCCTTGGCCATGCCTCCCACGGTCCACTCGCCCTGGTCGCCCGGGACGGTGAGATGAGCGGTCTTGGGGACCGTGTCGGTCGTCATGATCGCGACCGCCGCGTCGTACCCGCCCGTCCGGGACAGCGCCGAGACGGCCACGTCGACCCCGGCGAGCACCTTGCCGATCGGCAGCGGCTCGCCGATCAGGCCTGTCGAGCACACCACGACGTCGCCGGGCGAGAGCTCGAGGACCGCACCCACCTTCTCGGCCGTCCGGTGCACGTCGAGGAACCCGTCCGGTCCGGTGCACACGTTGGCACCGCCCGAGTTGAGCACGACCGCGCTGACCACGCCGTCGGCTACCGCCTGGCGCGACCAGACGACCGGTGCACCCACGACCCGGTTCGTGGTGAAGACCGCGGCGGCGACCTGCGAGGGGCCTTCGTTGACGACGAGTGCAAGGTCGGGACGCCCCGACGACTTCAGGCCTGCGGTGATGCCGGAGGCCCGGAAGCCGGCCGCGGCGGTGACGCCCGGGGACCGCTCAGCGAGCCCGTCGAGGGTCTCGATCGTCATGGTGCTACTCCGTCCAGAGGAAGTCCGAGGGTCTCAGGGAGTCCCAGTGCGAGGTTGAGCGACTGCAGGGCGCCCCCGGCGGTGCCCTTGACCAGGTTGTCGATCGCGGTGACCGTCACGACTCTGCCGACGCGCTCGTCGACCGCCACCTGCACGAGCGCGGTGTTGGCGCCGAGCGTCGCGGCGGTGGTCGGCCACTGGCCCTCGGGAAGCAGGTGCACGAACGGCTCGTCGGCGTAGGTCCGCTCCCAGGCCTCGCGGACCGTGGAGGGATCCGTGCCCGGGACGAGCCTCGCCGTGGCGGTCGCGAGGATGCCGCGGGACATCGGGACGAGCGTCGGGGTGAACGAGATGGTCACGTCGGACGCGCCCGCGGACCGCAGGTTCTGCCCGATCTCCGGGATGTGCCGGTGCGTACCGCCGACCGCGTACGGCTGGGCCGAGCCGAGCGCCTCGCTCGCGAGCAGGTGAGTCTTGAGGGACTTGCCGGCGCCGGAGTAGCCGTTGGCCAGGACCGCGACGAGGTCGGTCGGCTCGATCAGTCCTGCCGCGACTCCGGGTTGCAGGCCCAGCGAGACCGCGGTGACGTTGCATCCCGGGACCGCGATCCGGGTGGCGCCTGCGAGTACCGCACGCTGCGCCGACGCCGTCTGCTCGCCCGCGTGCAGCAGCTCGGGCAGTCCGTACGGCCAGGTCCCGGCGTGCGGGCTGCCGTAGTAGGTCTCCCAGTCGGCGGCGTCCGTGAGCCGGTGGTCGGCGCCGAGGTCGACGACGATCGCACGGTCGCCCCGGGCAGCCAGCTCGGCGGCGACCGCGCCACTTGCTCCGTGCGGGAGCGCGAGGACGACGACGTCGTGACCTGCGAGTGAGTCGACGCCCGTGGCCTCGAGCCTGCGGTCGGCGAGAGAGCGCAGGTGCGGCTGGTGCGCGCCGAGAAGTGTGCCTGCGTTGGAGTGCGCCGTGAGCGTGCCGATCCTCGCCTCAGGATGGGCAAGGAGCACCCGCAGCATCTCCCCGCCGGCGTAGCCGCTTGCGCCGGCGACCGCGACCGTGAACGTCATATGCATGAACATACACGGCGATGCACGAAGATACGAAGCCTTTCGGGAAGAACGCGCGAGCCAGTCGCGTTGCCCTCACGTGCGCGCAATCCAAGCGTCCGCCGCGGGCGGACCCGACGTCCTCACGCTCGTCGACCTCCCCGATCCCACGCCCGGACCCGACGAGGTCCTGGTCCGGGTCGCGGCAGCGGGCATCAACTACATCGACACCTATCGCCGTCGCGGCCTGTACTACTCGGTGTCGTTCCCGCACGTCGTCGGGTCCGAGGGCGCGGGCGAGGTCGTGGCCGTCGGTCCCGACGTCACCGAGGTCGCCGTCGGTGACCATGTCGCCTGGTCGTCCGCGCCCGGGTCGTATGCGGAGCTCGTCCTCGTCCGCGAGTCGCAGGTGCTGCCCGTACCGGTCGGGGTCGACCTGCACGTCGCCGCCGCGCTCCCTCTCCAGGGCATGACCGCGCACTACCTGGTTACCTCGGTGTTCGCCGTGGCGCCGGGCCACGACGTGCTGATCCACGCAGCCGCAGGCGGAGTCGGTCTGCTCCTGACCCAGCTTGCCGTGTCGCGGGGAGCCCGCGTCATCGCCACCGTGGGAACGGCTGACAAGGAGCGACTCGCCCGAGAGGCAGGTGCAGCGGAGGTCATCCGGTACCGCGAGCTGGACGACCTGACGCGTGACCTGCCGGCATCGGTCAGGGCACTCACCGACGGGCAAGGCGTGCACGTCGTCTACGACTCCGTCGGCAAGGACACCTTCGAGGCATCTCTCGCGTCGCTACGCCGCCGCGGGACCATGGTCCTGTTCGGCTCGTCGTCGGGAGCAGCCCCGCAGCTCGACCCGCAGCGGCTGAACAACCTCGGCTCCCTGTTCCTGACGAGACCCACCCTCGGCGACTACACGGCGACGCGCGACGAGCTGCTGTGGAGGTCCCGCGAGCTGTTCGACGCCGTCCTCACCGGCTCGCTGGACGTGCGGATCGGCGGGACGTTCCCCCTGGCCGAGGCGGCCGACGCCCACCGCGCGCTCGAGTCGCGCTCCACGACCGGAAAGGTCCTGCTGCTCCCATGACGACCTCAGCCCCAGACCAGGCCCGCACGCTCACCGTCGAGATCTGGTCCGACATCGCCTGCCCGTGGTGCTACATCGGCAAGAAGCGCTTCGAGACCGCGCTCGCCGACTTCCCGTTCCGGGACCACGTGGAGGTGAGGTGGCGCTCGTACGAGCTGTCGCCGACCACCCCTGCCGGACCCGGTCGGCCCGAGATCGACGCCCTGAGCGAGATGAAGGGCATCCCACGCTCGCAGGCCGAGCGCATGTTCGCCCAGGTCACGGCCGTCGCCGCGGGCGAGGGCCTCACCTACGACTTCGAGAGGACCCTGGCAGTCAACACGTTCGACGGGCACCGGCTGGTGCACCTGGCGGCGTCGGCGGGCCTGGCCGACGCCGTTCTCGAGGCGCTGTACTCGGCGCACTTCGAGCAGGGTGCGGATCTCGGTGAGGACGAGACCCTCGTGCGCGTCGTGGCCGACGCCGGCCTCGACGCGAACGAGGCACGCGCCGTGCTCGCCGGGAACGACCATGCGGACGCCGTCCGCCACGACGAGGCCGAGGCCCGCGCCATCGGCGTCACAGGTGTGCCGTTCTTCGTCGTCGACCGCCGGCTAGGCGTCTCGGGCGCGCAGCCGGCGGACGTGTTCACGCAGCTGCTCGCGGAGGGCTGGAAGGCTGCGAACCCGCTGGCCACGCTGGTCGGCGCCGACCCGTCCGCCCAAGCCTGCCTGGACGACACCTGCGCGATCTGAGCGGGTGTCGGACGGCCGCGCCATGATCAGGACATGACGACCGTCCTGCTCCTGCACCATGCCCAGGGCCTGACACCTGGCGTCGTCGCGTTCGCTGACGCTCTGCGTGAGGCCGGGCACACCGTCCACACCCCCGACGTCTACGACGGGCGCACCTTCGACGACCTCGACTCCGGCATCGCGTACGCGGGCGAGGTCGGCTTCGATGCCGTGATGCAGCGCGGCGTCCGAGCAGCCGAGGGTCTCCCTGCCAAGACCGTCTACGTCGGTCTCTCACTCGGCGTGATGGCTGCCCAGCAGCTCGCGCAGACCCGACCCGGCTGCGCCGGAGCCGTCTTCGTCGGGTCGTGCCTGCCGGTGTCCGAGTTCGGCGGCTGGCCCGATGGGGTGCCCGTGCAGGTGCACGGCAAGGACGCCGACCCGATCTTCGTCGACGAGGGCGACCTCGACGCAGCCCGCGTCCTGGTCGCGTCGGTGGAGGATGCCGAGCTGTTCCTCTACCCCGGCGACGAGCATCTGTTCCTCGACAGCAGCCTGCCGGACTATGACGCTGCGGCGACGGCCGAGCTGACGGCTCGAGTCCTCAGCTTCCTGGCGAGCCCCTAGACGTCCGCAGGGAGGAGGCCCAAGGGCCTCCCCCCTACGTGATGACGTCAGCGCGTGCGGACCGTCACCGGTGCGCTCGTGCTGGGCTTGACGTTCACCGGGTCGTTCGGGACGAACGTCGCCGTGTAGGTGTGCAAGCCCGTGGTGCCTGACGGGACCGTCCCGATCGCGACACCGAGCACCACGTCGAGCGTCCGGACCACCGTGACGCCCTCCTTGATCTGCACCTTGCCGGACGGCGTCCGCCCGTTGTCCTGCCCGACGTTCACCAGCAGGATCGACGGGACGAACAGGAACCCGGGCGTCGCCCTGAGCGACGTCGTCGTGGTGACCTGCTTGACCTCGACCGGAACCGGCGCGGACTGCGACCCCAGCACGGTCGGGTCACCGGCGAACCTCGCTACGACCGAGTAGCTGCCGGCGGGCGTGCTCGCCGGGAGCCGGTACGTCGCAGTCCCGCCGGTGAGCGGAACCGTGGCGAGCACCGTGGACCCCGAGACGAACTCGACGTTGCCACTGACTGGCACGTTTGCCGTGACGGTCGCCGTGAGGAGCACGCGGGTGCTCGAGCCGAACACCTGGCTGGCCGGCGACGCCGTGAGCGTCGTGGTCGAGGACGGCACGGCTGCCACCACCGTGAGTGGAAGCGTCACCGTGGTGCCGCTCGGCGTGGCCACGAGGGTGAGCGTGTGCGGGCCAGCCGCCGTGCCCACCGGTACGGTCACGGACACGCTCGCGTTCCCGTCGGTGACCGGCGCCGACCCGATCGACGAACCGTCGATCCGCACGTCGAGGCTCGTGTTCTGCGGTGCGCCGAGGCTGGTCAGGTCCAGCTTCGTGACCGGGAACGCCAGGGTGTCACCCGCCGTGACCGACGACGGCACCGTCGGGACACCGACCGCCTGCCGGGCGAAGTCGGGCGTCAGCCCGGGGTGCGCCTGCAGGTACGCGATCCAGCCGTCACGGTCGATCAGACCGGAGTCGCGAGCGTCCGACCCTTGGGCCACGATCCGGAAGTTGTCGCCGCCTGTCGTCAGGAACGAGAACGTGCCGATGCGGTAGCTCGCCGCAGGGTCGAGGGGGTGGCCGTCGACCGTGACCGACGTGATGTGCGAACCTCGCGGCGCCGCGGCGTCGTAGGTGTAGGACACGTTGTCGGACAGGCCCAGCTGGAGGTACGGCCGCGACGGGATGGAGCCGTCGAGGTTCGTCTGCCACTGCTGCTCGAGCATCGTCGTGAACTGCTCGCCGGTCAGCGTCGTGGTCCAGAGGTTGTTCACGAACGGCAGGACGCTGTTCGCTTCCGCGTACGTGATCGTCCCGTCCGGTGCGTAGAGCAGCTCGGCCCGAAGACCACCGGGGTTGACCACGCCGATCTGCGCCCCACCGAGGTCCGACGGGGCGAGCGTGTCCCGCAGGGCGTTCGCGACCAGGTCGCCGAGCGCCGACTCGCTGGCTCGGTCATCGCGACCCGAGGTCGGGGTGGGACCGGGGCCGACGTACCCGCCCGGACCGTAGCTGCCGCCCGAGAACGCGGTCGTGATGTCCGCCGTGACCGAGCCGACCGGGTCGTTGCCGACCGTGCTGGCATAGGCCAGGGCGGCGTCGACGATCGTCTTGACCTGCGCGACCCGCGGGTAGGTAGCCACGAGATCCGCGGCGAACGCGGCCTCGGACGTTCCCGTGGGGGGCACCAGGCGCGCGATGTTCGTCTGCGTGTGCGCCACGACTTCGCCGGCCACCGGGTCGTAGGTCAGGACGATCTTGCCGATGTTCTCGCCGTAGGAACCGGTCTGCAGGATCGGGCGGGTCTTGCCTGCCTCACCCGGGACGGGGGCCTCCCACGCGTACGTCTTGTGGGTGTGGCCGGTGAAGATGGCGTCGACCTCGGCAGAGGTGTCGTTGACGATCTCCTCGAACGCACCACCCGCGGCAAGCTCCTGCTCCAGGGTGGCCCCGTCCGGCGTCCCGGCTCCGGCGCCCTCGTGGTACGTCGCGACGAGCACGTCCGCCTCGCCGTTCGACGGGTCACCGTCGGTCAGCTCGCCCGCGACGCGGTTCACGGCGTCGACGGGGTCTCCGAACGAGAGCTGGGTGATGCCGCCCGGGCTGACGAGCGACGGCGTCTCCTGCGTGACGGCGCCGATGATGGCGACCTTGATGCCGTCCATGTCGAGGATCGCGTACTCGGGCAGGGCCGGGGTGGTCGTGCCCGCCAGGTAGACGTTCGCGCCCAGGTAGTCCCACGTGGCGTTCGTCCCGTCGGCGATGATGCGGTCCGTCAGGTCGGAGTAGCCCTTGTCGAACTCGTGGTTGCCCACCGCCGACGCGTTGAGCTGCAGGGCGTTCAGGACGTCGATGGTCGGCTGGTCCTGCTGCACGGCCGATGCGAACAGCGAGGCGCTGACGTTGTCACCGGCGGACACGAACGCGACCGGGCCGCCCGCAGCGACCGCCGCGGCCTTCTCCTTCTCGACGGTCCCGGCGAACTTCACCGTGTTGGCGTCGATGCGACCGTGGAAGTCGTTGATGTCGAGCAGCGTGAGGTCGACGGGCTCGTTGCTGACCGCGCCGTCGTCGAGGCCGACGATCACCGGGTCGTGGTCCGAGGAGCGGTACGGGTCCGCCGCGTAGAACAACGTGCCGTGGTAGTTGTACCGGCTGTACTCCAGCGCGATGGACTCCTCGGCGTTGATCTCCCAGATGTCCGCACCGGTCGACCGCGCGAGCGCCGGACCGTTGAGGAGCACGTGGTCGAGCGACCCGGACAGCCCGCCGAACGAGTACGAGTACTCCCCCGGAGCAAAGTGCGTCCCCGCGTCGGTGTACCCGGCGTCGTAGAGCAGACGCAGCGGGTCCTCCTGGGAGTAGGAGTTGAAGTCGCCGAGGAGGGCGACCGAGTCGGCGTCACCCTGGATCGTCGGCACCCAGTCACGCAGCGCCGTGGCCTGCCGCACCCGGGACTCGTTGGACGCACCCTGTCCGTCACCCGTGTCGACGTCGCCCTCCCACGGACCGGCCGAGCCCTTCGACTTGAAGTGGTTCACGACGACGAGGAACGGTTCTCCACCGCCGGTCGGCGTGAACGCCTGCGCGATGGGCTCGCGAGCGTTGCCGAACGCCTGGTCGTTGCCGCTCTGCGAACCGAGGGCGTGCGACGGGCCCGTCCGGGTCACCGCGGCCGTCCGGTAGATGATCGCGTTGGTGATGACGTCCATCTCTGCTGCCGGCGGCAGGTCGGCCGTGGCCGACGGCACGAAGGCCCACACCGTCGACCCGGCGTCGGCGTTGAGTGCGTCGACGAGCGTTCCCAGTGCCTCGTCGGCAACTCCGTCCACGGTGAGCGAGTTCTCGATCTCCAGGAGGCCGACGACGTCGGCGTCCAGCCCGTTGATCGCCGCGACGATCTTGTCCTGCTGGCGCGTCAGGTCGGCCGGGTCCCACGCCCCGCGTGGGTTGCACGCGCCGTTGACCGTGACCGGGTCACCCGTGCGGTCGTTGAACGACGTGCAGCCTGTGGTCCCGGCGCCGAGCGTCGTGAAGTAGTTGAGCACGTTGAACGAGGCGACCCGCAGGTCGCCGCCGATCTCCGCCGCGTCGGGCGCGGCGGTTCGGTTGTTGGTGAACGCCACCGGCGCCGGACCGCCCGCGACGACCGGCGCGGTCGGGTTGAGCTTCCAGACGTTGTTGCGGAAGTCCACGACGACGGGGGCCGAGAACGTTGCTGCCTCGCCGACCCGCACGGGGTTGGCCAGAGAGACGTACGGCGGCGTCAGGCTCTGGTTGGCCGCGGACAGGAAGTTGGTCGACGCACCGTCGTCAAGGACCACAGCGCGAGCCGCGCCGTCGGCCGCCGCCGCTGCGGCCTGCGCGGAACCCGGTGCCCCGGCCTCGGTGGGCTGGACCAGCGGCGTGCTGCCGGCCGCCAGACCCACCTCGCCGTACTGGTTGGTGCTGAACGTGTTGGAGACCGTGAACGCACCCGTGGGTGAGACGAGCATCGACTCCAGGACCTCGCGAGCGCCGTCGGTCGTCGGCCACCCGACCGTCGCCGGGGTCACGCTCGCCGGGGTGGGCAGCACCTCGAGGCCACCCGCCGCGACGGTGAGCTCCGTGAGTCCGTTGAACTCGCTCACGGCGCCGGTCACGCGGACGTGGTCGCCGACCGCGACCGACCCCACGGTCGCCGACGAGAACACGAAGACCGCGTCGGACGCCGTGTGCGTCGCGTCGAGCGCTCCACCGGTGCCGGGCGTCTGGATGACGTAGCCGTTCAACCCACCGGTCGGGTAGGCCGCCGTGACGACGCCCTCCGTGGTCACGGTCTCTCCGACGAGCGGCGAGGACGCGCCCGAGCCCTGGATCTCGGCGATCGTCCGGGTGGTCGGCGTTCCCGGATCGACCGGCGTCGCGGGGGCCCCCTGCGGCGACGGCGCAGCCGCAACGAAGTCCGCCACGTTGTCGGCCGTGTTGGTGTGCGTCGCGCTGCGCGAGACGGATGTCGAGTTGGACGCGGCCGGCGCCGGGCCGGTGCCGGCGAAGCCCGTCGCGACGGCGCCGTAGGCCACGAGGTCGACGACGGCTGGGTCCGCCGCACAGGTGGCCCCGCAGGCCAGCGCCCCGGTCGAGCTGACGAGCGCCACCTTGCCGGCCGTGCCGCCCATCGCGATCGTGCCGACGACGTCACCGGTCACCGCAGGAGCCGCCGTGTTCGCGCCCTGCGCCTCGGCCACGAGCAGGTAGCCGCCGGCCGCGATCGTCTTGCCGGCCAGCGGGGTCGAGGCCCAGGTCGCGCCGTTCGCCGACGCGTACTGGACGGACCACGCGCTGACGTCCACGGGGGAAGCGCCTGGGTTGTAGAGCTCCACGAAGTCCCGGTCGAACGGTGCGCCGGAGTTGCCGCCACCGCCATACACCTCGTTGATGACCACCGGGGCGGACGGTGCGACCGCAGCCTGCGCGGCCCCCGTCCCCATCACGGACCCCACCAGAATCAGTGCTAGGGCGGCTACGCCCCCGGTGAGCGACTTCAGCGAACGGCGCACGTGGGACGTCTCCTTCGTCGGGGCCTCGGCGGCTCGTCGCCGGCCAGCCCCACCATGGGGGAATGTCCGAAAGGTCGCAACTACTGGGGAGTAACCATTCGGTAAATTCGTCCCATGCTCTCGGTGACTCGGCGAGCGCACCCAGAGGGCGGCCCGAGACACCGCTTTCCGTCGCTCGGCCCCCGGCTACGTGCCGGACGCTCGACTCACGCGCGAAGCGTCGCTCCGAACCTCCGGTTCGCCTCGGCGACCACAGCCTCACGCACTCCGGCCGTCTCCTCCGCGGTGAGCGTCCGGTCGTCCGCGCGCAGCCGCAGGGCGAAGGCGAGCGACGTGTTTCCGGTGCCCACCTGCTCCCCTTCGTAGACGTCGAACAACCGGATCTCCTCGACCACATCGCCTGCGGGGGACGCCGCCGCACCGACCCGGACAGCGTCGAGCACCTCCGCGGCAGGGACCTGCGCGCTGACGACGAGGGCGATGTCCTCCTTGGCCACGGGGAACGTGGAGACCGCCCGGGCCTGGTACGGCTCGGCCGGTGCAGCAGCGAGCAGGGCGTCGAGATCGACCTCGAACGCGACGGCCCGGGCCGGCAGCCCGTGTGCGGCCACGACGTTCGGGTGCAGCTCCCCGGCGTGCCCGACGAGCACGCCGTCGACCGTCAGACGGGCGCAGCGGCCGGGGTGCCACGGCATGTGGTCGGTGTCGGCGGTGACCGTGAGCTCGACCCCGAGCACCTCAGCGACGAGGCGCGCGGACGCGATCGCGTCGAGGTGGTCGACCCGACGCCCGGCGCCCCACCAGCCGGACGGCTCGCGGGCCCCGGCCAGCACCCCGGCCACGCGGCGCGGCTGCGGCGGGACCGCGGCATCGATCGCCGCCAGCTCAGCGTCGGACGGCCGCACGCCGCCGGGAAGCCGCGGTGCCGCGGGAGCGCCGACGACCGGACGCGTGACCAGCCCGATCTCGAAGATCGCCACGTCCGTCGCACCACGTCCGACGTTCCGCCGAGCGGCATCCAGGAGTGTGACCAGCAGGTTCGTGCGCATGAACGGCTGCTCGTCGGACAGCGGGTTGACGAGACGCACCGCGCGCCGACGGGCGTCGTCGGCGGGCAGGCCGAGCGCGTCGAGCTGGTCAGTACCGATGAACGGGTACGTGAGCACCTCGACCAGTCCAGACTCGGCCAGTGCGCGCGCAACCGACCGCCGCGAACGCTGCTTCTCTGTCAGGCCGCGACCACCGGGTGCTGCGGGCAGGATCGACGGGATCTGCTCGTAGCCGTGCAGTCGCGCGACCTCCTCGACCAGGTCGACCGGGACCAGGAGGTCGGGCCGCCAGGAAGGCGGCGTGACCCGCACGGCACCGTCCGACTCGGGCTCGACCAGGCAGCCGATCGACGTGAGCACGGCGCGCACCTGGTCGGCGGTGTACTCGACCCCCACCAGCCGCGCGGGCAGGTCCAGCGGGAGCACGAACGACGGCGCGGGCGCCACGTCGTCCACGTCCGTCACCTCGGCGTCAGCGACACCGCCGCCATACTCGGCGAGCAGCGCGACGACGCGCGCGACGGCCACCCGAGGCAGCTGCGGATCGGCACCGCGCTCGAACCGCTTGGCGGCCTCGGACGGCAGCTTGTGGCGACGCGCGGTGCGCGCCACCGTGATCGGGTCGAAGTGCGCCGCCTCGATGAGCAGGTCCGTCGTGTCGGGGCCGACCTCGCTGTCCCCTCCGCCCATCACGCCCGCGAGCCCGAGCAGGCGCGACGCTCGCTCACCGGCCGGGCTGTCCGTGATGAGCAGGTCCTCGGGGTCGAGCACACGAACGACGTCGTCCAGGGTGCGGATCTTCTCCCCCGCGACGGCACGACGCACGACGATCGGCGCCGCGACCTTGGCGAGGTCGTACGCGTGCAGCGGCTGCCCGAGGTCGAGCATCACGTAGTTGGTGACATCGACGGCGAGGCTGATCGGACGCATACCGGCCTGCTGCAGTCGCTGCTGCATCCAGCGCGGCGACGCGTCGTTGGCTCGCACGCCGCGGACGACCTGCGCGACGAACCTGTCGGCTCCGGGCACCCCGTTGATGGGGGCGGAGTCGTCGATCTCGACGGCGAAGCCGCCGCCTGCCGTGGGCAGGGGGCTCGTCGGAAGACCGTGGTCCGTGAAGCGCGCGCCGGTGGACAGGCTGTACTCGCGGGCGACGCCGCGCATCGAGAAGCAGTACCCGCGGTCGGGCGTCACGTTGATCTCGAGGACCTCCTCGCCGAGCCCGAGCAGCTCACGTGCGTCGGCGCCCGGGGCGGCCTCGATGCCGAGCCGCGACAGCACGATGATGCCGGCGTGGTCCTCCCCCAGTCCCAGCTCGCGCTGGGAGCAGATCATCCCGTCGGACACGTGCCCGTACGTCTTGCGCGACGCGATCGGGAACGGTCCGGGCAGCACGGCACCCGGCAGCGCGACGACGACCGAGTCGCCGACGTCGAAGTTGTGCGCGCCGCAGACGATCCCCCGGGGGGCGCCCCCGGGCTCGTTGTGCTCGGGCCCGACCTCGACCCGGCACCAGTTGATGGTCTTGCCGTTCTTCTGCTCCTCAGGAGTCCGCTCGACGACGAGCCCGACGACGAGCGGACCAGACACGGCCGCCGGGAGGATCGCCTCCTCCTCCAGCCCCACGCGCACCAGGTCGGCGGCCAGCCGCTCGGCGGTGAGGTCCGCCGGGGTCTCGACGTGCTCGGCGAGCCACGTCAAAGGGATGCGGGGCATCAGATCTCCGTCCCGAACTGGGCGGAGAAGCGGATGTCGCCCTCCACCATGTCGTGCATGTCCGCGATCCCGTGCCGCAGCATCAAGGTGCGCTCGATCCCCATGCCGAAGGCGAAGCCCGAGTAGACGTCCGGGTCGATGCCGCAGGCGCGCAGCACGTTGGGGTTGACCATGCCGCAGCCGCCCCACTCGATCCAGCCGGCGCCGCCCTTCTTCTGCGGGAACCAGAGGTCCATCTCCGCGCTCGGCTCGGTGAACGGGAAGAACGACGGTCGAAGACGCGTGCGGGCCTCAGGACCGAAGATGGCCTGCGCGAAGTGGTCGAGGGTGCCCTTGAGGTTCGCCATCGTGAGGCCCTTGTCCACGGCGAGGCCTTCGACCTGGTGGAACACGGGCGTGTGCGTCGCGTCGAGCTCGTCGGTGCGGAACACCTTGCCCGGGCACGCGATGTAGACCGGCAGGTCGCGCTCCAGGAGCGTGCGCGCCTGCACGGGCGAGGTGTGGGTCCTGAGCACGAGTCCGGGGGTGTCGACGAAGAACGTGTCCTGCATCTGGCGCGCCGGGTGGTCGACGCCGAAGTTCAGCGCGTCGAAGTTGAACCACTCGGACTCGACCTCGGGACCCTCGGCGATCTCCCAGCCCATCGCGACGAAGATGTCCGCGATTCGCTCGGACAGCGCCTCGAGCGGGTGCCGGGCTCCCCGGGAACGGCGGTCGCTGGGCAGCGTGACGTCGACGGTCTCCTCGACGAGGACGCGCGCATCACGTTCGGCCTCGAGCTCGGCCTGCCGGTCGGCCAGCGCACGTCCGAGGCGCGCCTTGGCCTGCCCGAGCAGCTTGCCCGCGGTCGCCTTGTCGGCGGGCTCGAGCCCGCCGATGGCACGGTTCGCCAGTGCGATCGGGCTGCGCTCCCCCACGTGCTCGAGGCGGGCGGTCTTGAGTGCGTCCAGGTCCGACGCGGCGTCGAGGGCCTTGAGCGCGGCCTCCACGGCAGAGTCGATGCCGGACGCATCGAGCGGGGACAGGGCGGTGTCGTCGGACATCCTGACCTTCCAAGGTGGTCTGTGGCAGCCGGGCATGCTGCACGGCGGTCAACCGGCACGGCTGTCGGCCGGGACGCGAGCGCGACCGGGCCGGCGGACAAGTCTAGAGGCGCCCGATCCGGGGTGAGCGGCCCGTCCAGCGATGGACAGCCTGCTCAGTGCACGTCAGCGACGCGGCCCGGGAACGGGCCGGGGAAATCGGCGACCACCGGCCGCCTCCGCACGCGCTGTCATGGAGCCATCCTGCCACGCGTGCCCAACGCGAATCGCTCGACGACCTCGTAGAGGGGCCCGCCCCCACGACCGGCACCCGGCTGGGACGACATCAGCAGGATCTCCCCCACCTCCCAGCGCGGACCCTCGTACACGGCGAGCGCCCGCACGATGCCCGCCGCCACATCCATCTCGTGCTCCGGATCGGGTCCGGGACGGCCGCGTCCGTTCGTCCTCGACCCCCGTCGCGGCGGCCCCTTGCCCGGACGCACCCGGCCGACCGTCAGGTGTGAACGCTCGCGCGCGCGATGGTCCGGGACACCGCCTGCCTCGATGCAGCCGACGCTCACTGCGCGCTGGGCATCGACGTCGCCACCGACGCCGACCCAGAGCGTCCGGTGCGAGAAGACTCCCGCGCCGCGCAGCGCCAGCTCGTACGGCTCGATACCTGCCGCCAGCTCAGCCAGCTCCGCGGCAAGACCCGGCACCGCACCGTCGGGACGTTCGCCGTAGAACGCGGTGGTCAGGTGCCACGTCTCGCGGGCCGACCAGCGGACCGCCTGCGACAGACCCGACGGCGCACCGCGGACGGCGCCCAGCGCGACGTCGAGGTGGTCGAGCACATGCTCCGGAGGCCAGACCGCCGCGAAGAGCCTCATCGGTGCGCCCGAGAGCTCGCGTACAGGCAGACAGTCGCGGCGGTCGCGAGATTCAGCGACTCGGCGCGACCCCGGATGGGCACGCGCACCACGGCGTCGGCCAGCGCACGGTCCTCGTCGCGGAGCCCCCACGCCTCGTTGCCGAACAGCCACACGGTTGGTCGGCTCAGGTCCGGCACGCCGTCCTGCGTGGAACCCGCCACGTCGAGCAGGTCGTCGAGGTCGAAAGTGCCGGCGCCGTCCGCCGCCAGGACCAGCATCCCGGCCGAGCGGAGCTCGTGGAGCGTCGCCGCGAGGTCCACGCCGGTGACCACCGGAAGGTGGAACAGCGAGCCGGCGGTCGACCGGACGACCTTGGGGTTGTGGACGTCCACGCTCTCGCTGGTGAGAACCGCAGCGTCCGCTCCGGCCGCGTCCGCGGCGCGGATCACCGTGCCCGCGTTCCCGGGGTCGCGAACGTTCGCGAGGACCGCGACGAGCCGAGGGTCGACGAGCTCGCGCAGGTTGTGTGTGGTGAGCGCCGCGACCGCCACGACCTGCTGACCGTCCGCGCTCATGGCATCGAGGACCTCGACGGTTCCGACCGACACCCGGATGCCCCGATCCTGGGCGCCGACGACGATCTCGGGATACCGCTGCGCCGACTCAGCCGTGACGTAGACGTCCTGCACGTCGGCGCCGGCCAGCACCGCCTCGCGGACGGACTGCGGCCCCTCCACGAGGAACCGCCCGGCCCGCTTGCGCACGGCCCGCTCGCTCAGCGCCCGGACAGCCTTGACCCGCTCTGCGCGGGGATTGCTCAAGACATGATCCGATCCATGCCGGAACGCCCGCTCGTCAGCCACGGGGGCAATCATGCCTCTACCCACGTGGCCCCCCGGGCATGCCCCAAGGCTCGCAACGCACCCACGAGGTGATCGGTCAGATGCCAGATCTGGTCGATCGCCTCCCCGCCGGGAGCCAGGAACTGGCGCAGTGTCTCGACGTCGTCGGAGACCTGGCCAATCGTCGGCTCCAAACCGTCGTGGTCGACGTCGAACAAGCGCTCCGCGCCGAGATGCCAGTAGTAGTCGACGCCGACCTCGACGGACGGGCCCGAGTCGCGCTCGATCGCGTCGAGGATGCGGTTCACGACGTCACGAACATCGCCCACCGAGATGGCCACTGGATCGTTCATGTGTGAAGCATGTCCTAGACCGCAGGAGTGCCGAGGCCCGGCCACAGGCGCCCGTCGGGGACGACGAAGCCCCCGGCGGTCTCGAGGACCTCGGGGGCTTCGGGTACACCGACCCGCCGCCCGGCTCCGGTGAGGGAGCTCTGGGCGGGCGGGCTCAGCGAACGAGGGTCACGCAGCCTTCGGCGCGTTGACGTCCTCGGGCAGGGCAGCCTTGGCGGCGGCCACGAGCGTGTTGAACGTCGCGGCGTCGTTCACGGCGAGGTCGGCCAGCACGCGGCGGTCCACCTCGATGCCCGCGAGCTTCAACCCCTGGATCAGGCGGTTGTAGGTCAGGCCCTGCTCGCGCGCCGCAGCGTTGATCCGCTGGATCCACAGCTTGCGGAAGTCCTGCTTGCGGACCTTGCGGTCACGGTAGGAGTAGACGAGGGAGTGGGTGACCTGCTCCTTCGCCTTGCGGTAGAGGCGCGAACGCTGCCCGCGGTAACCGCTGGCGCGCTCGAGGGTTGTCCGGCGCTTCTTCTGGGCGTTTACCGCCCGCTTCACGCGTGCCACGTGATGCTCCTTGCTGGTCTCAGGCTCGGGATGGGTGACCGGGGCGCTGGTGCGCCCCCGCGATCACTTACCGAGCAGCTTCTTGATGCGGGGGGCGTCGGCAGGAGAGACGACGAGGTCGCCGGCGATGCGGCGGGTGCGACGGCTCGACTTGTGCTCGAGCAGGTGGCGACCGCCGGCCTGCTCACGCATGACCTTGCCGGTCCCGGTGACCCGGAAGCGCTTCTTGGCACCGGAGTGCGTCTTGTTCTTCGGCATGGCTGCCGTGTCTCCTTGTCGTTACATCGCACGGGATCGTGCGACTCGTCTGGTGCGGTCCGACCGGTGGGTCAGCCCGTCCGTTCGTTCGGGTTCAGCTGGCCTCTTCCGAGGCCTTCGTGCTGGTCTGTGCCTTTGCCGGGGCGGCCGGGCCGGGACGCGGCGCGGGGCGCGGCGTGCCGGTCGGCTTCGGCGTGGCCGACTTCGCGGCCGCCGTCGAGCCCGCGGAGGCGGGGCTCGGCGTTGCGGGCGACGGAGCGGCGGTCGTGGTCGGCTTGGGGGCCGAGGTCGTGCTCGGGCGTGCGGCGGCCGCGGGACGCGGTGCAGCAGCCGGACGTGGGGCCGACGTGGCCGGACGCGGCGCCGACGCTGCCGGACGCGTCGCCGCGGCCGGTCGGGGTGCGGAGGACGGCCGAGCAGCGGCCGGTGCGGCCGGGGTCTCGACGACCTCGGGCGCAACGGCCTCGACCGTCTCGACATCCGCCGCAGCGGTCGCCACGACGGGGGCCTCGACAGCTGCCGGCGTCTCGACGACCGGTGCCTCGACGGCGGCCGGAGCCTCGACGGGCGCCTCCGCAGCAGCGGGAGCTGCCTTCTGGGCGGCGGCGGCGGCGTTCGCCTCGCGCTGGGCGGCGGCCTGCGCCGCACGACGCTGCTCGAGCTTCTGGTCGGCCTTCTTCTTGTTCGGGCCGAGCACCATGACCATGTTGCGGCCGTCCTGCTTCGGCATGCTCTCGATGAATCCGAGCTCCGAGACGTCGTCGGCAAGCCGCTGCAGCAGGCGCACGCCCATCTCCGGGCGTGACTGCTCGCGGCCACGGAACATGATCATGACCTTGACCTTGTCGCCGGCCGTGAGGAACCGCTCGACGTGGCCCTTCTTGGTGCCGTAGTCGTGCGGGTCGATCTTCAGCCGGAAGCGGATCTCCTTGAGGACCGTGTTGGTCTGGTTCCGCCGGGCCTCACGGGCCTTCATGTCTGCTTCGTACTTGAACTTGCCGTAGTCCATGATCTTGCAGACGGGCGGACGAGCGTCAGGTGCCACCTCGACGAGGTCGAGGTCAGCGTCCTGAGCCAGGCGCAGGGCGTCCTCCACGCGCACGATCCCGACCTGCTCGCCGTTGGGGCCGACCAGGCGGACCTCGGCTACGCGGATCCGATCGTTGATGCGGGGCTCGCTGATGTGGTGCTCCTCAGGTTCGTGGTGTGGACCGCCAGGAACGAGGAAGGCCCCCGTCCTGGTCACAGGAGGAGGCCTCGACAGATCCGCTACGCGAGCGCGGCGTCAGCCATGCTCACGCGACCGGGAGCGGCACATGCCGTCCGGTGCGGACCGTGACCCGGTCTCTGTCGCCGACGCGCGGTACTGCCGCATCGAGCTGTCGAGGCCAAGGTGGGAGAGGACTCCACTTGTGGTCCCGGGACACCAACGATCGGCGGCCCAGGTCAGTCAGCGGTCAAGACTACCAGAGCCTCGAGCTCGCTCCCAATCATGCTGGCGCGGGCGTCGTGCCGCGCACGGCACGGGCGCCGAGCGTCAGGCCGCGATGAGACGATCTCCTCATGTCGCAGAGCACCGACCCCACAGCCGACGCAACCCGGGACATCGCCGACGTCGCCGCCGTCGAGGTCATCACCACGGCCGCCGTCCACCTCATGAGCGCCGCAGCAGTGAAGTGCGGGCTCGCCGAGGACGGTCCCTCGGGCGCCGGCGCCGAGTACCTCGACCTCGACGAGGCGCGCAAGCTCATCACGGCGCTCGCCGCACTGGTCACCGCGTCCGCGCCCGACATCGGCAACCAGCACGCACGGTCCCTCCGGGACGGGCTGCGATCTCTGCAGCTCGCGTTCCGTGAGGCGTCGCCGTTCCCCGACGCGCCGGGCGACGGACCCGGCGAGAAGTTCACCGGCTCGGTCGTCTGACGCTCCCCGCACGGGCCGTGTCGCGCACCCGCCTGTGGCCGGCGCGCACGCGCATGCCGCGACGGACGGAGTGGCGGTGCGGGTCGGCGGACACAGACCGCGGCAGGGGTGGCGGCTCGACGGGCCGAAGCTCGGCGACCGCGAACGCGACGGCGGGCGCGACCGCGGGCGCCACGACCGACGCACGGCCCCGGCCGACCCGCAGGACCAGCAGGCCGGCCACGGCGATGCCGCCACCGACGACGGCCGCGGTGAGGAATCCCGCACCGGATGCGGACCGGTCGATCACGGCACCGCACAGTGGTGCCCCGAGGGCGTTGCCGACGGTCGCCATGGTCCCGCTCCACCCCATGACCTCACCGCGGCGACCCTCCGGCACGAGCCGGACCAGCGTCGCGTTGATGGAGGACAGCGCGGGCGCGCACGGCACGCCCGCGACGACGACGGCGACCGCGAGCCACGCCTGACCGTGCACGACGGCGGCGGGCAGGGTGGCCAGCGCGAGGATGGCAACGAGCAGCAGAGGGGACGGCGAGCGCCGGGCCGTCCCGTGGATCAGGCCACCGATCACCGAGCCCCCGGCCCACAGGGCGATCATCCAGCCGACGTCCTGCGGGCGTCCTGCCTCGTTGAGCGCAGCGACGAGCGACACGTCCGTGCCGACGAGGACGAACGCGGCTGCGACCCCGGCGAGCAGCACCACGAGCAGCGCAGGTGTCAGCAGGCGCCCGAGCGTGGTGTCCTCGACGACGCGTTCCGTCGCCACCGACCGCGTCGGCGGATCCGCCCACATCAGCAGGAGGCCGGCAAGGACCGTCAGCGATCCGACGACGGTCAACGCGACCGACGTCGTCGCCTGCGTGGCCAGGAGCACCCCGATGACGGGCGAGAGCATGAAGGTCAGCTCGACGGCGACCGAGTCCAGCGCGAACGCGGGCCGCTGGTGCTGGATCGGCACCAGGACGGACAGCGACTGCCGCGACACGGAGAACACCGGAACCAGGAACAGGCCACCGAGGAACACTGCCGCGATCAGCGCCTCGTACGAGAGGTGCGGCGCAGCGAACCAGACCGCCGACTCGACGACGACCGACGGCGCGATCGCGCGGCGCAGGCCGAACCGGTCGACGAGCCGACCGCGCCACGGCGCCCCGAGCGCCATGCCGACCGTTGCCGCACCCACGACGACGCCCGCCTGCGCATAGCCACGGCCGAGCCCCGTGACCACGTGGAGGGTGAGGACGATGCCGATCATCGCCGCCGGGATGCGGGCGATGAAGGACACGACGAAGAGCCGCGCGACGCCGGGCAGGCGCAGCACAGCTCCGTAGGTCGTGGTGGGCATGCTCACGAGTGTGCGGGGCGTCCCGGTGACCCCGGGACCGATTTCGGCACGACCCGGACATCGAGGTTCGGTCGTGTGGGCAAGGCCACACGGCCTGGGCTCCTATTCTGGGCTGATGCCGCCTGACGACCCGAGCCCGAGCCCGAGCCCGAGCCCGAGCCCGAGCCCGAGCCCGAGCAACGATCCGGTGCCGACGTCCCCGGACCCGGCGTGGGCCGAGGTTCCCTCGCCGGAGCAGCCCTCTCCCCCCGCGCCCAGGCGTCGGCCGGCTGCAGTCGTCGCGCTCTCCATCGTGCTGGTGCTCGTGCTCGTCTGCTCGGGACTGCTCCTGGCACGGATGTTCGCGACGACGCGCGCCTGGGAGGAATCGAGCGCGGACTGGCAGCGCCTCGCACACCAGGGCGCCGACGACCTGGCGATCACCCAGGGCCAGCTCGCGACCACGCAGGCACAGCTCGACGCGACCAACGCCCAGCTCGCCACGGCGCAGGCGCGGATCACGGACCTCGCCAACGAGAAGGCACAGCTGGGCGACACGAACGCGACGCAGCAGGAGCTTGCCGACTACCAGTCCCGGGTCTCCCAGGCGGCGGGCCAGGTGGCGACGGCGCTCGCCGCCTGCATCGCGGGCCAGCAGCAGCTGATCGGCTACCTCGGAGAGGCACAGAACTACGACGCGGGTCAGCTGGCTCAGTTCGAGCGGGACGTCGAGACGCTGTGCGACCAGGCCACGGACGCGAACACCTCGCTGCAGGCCGAGCTGAAGCGATGATCACCCGAGGACGTCGTCGAGGGGCTGGTCGGGGAGATGTCCGACGACTCGCCGGTGCCGCCCTCGCGATGGGGCTGCTCGCGGGATGCAGCGCGCTGCCGGCGATGCCCGACCCCGTCCCCACCCTCGTCGAGCCGTCGATCCCGCCCGCGCCCGCGCCCAGCTCGTCCGGCAACCTCTCACCCGACGGCTTCGACACCGCGCAGAGGATCGCTGTCCGGATCCGCAACATCGGGTGCGGGGCGCTGTCGACGGGGTCCGGCTTCGCGATCGACGACCACACCGTCATCACCAACAAGCACGTCGTCGCCGACACGTCGACGCTCCAGGTGAGCACCTACGACGGGCGCGACGTGACGGCGAACGAAGCGGCCACGGCGGGACTGGCGGACCTCGCGATCGTGCGCACGGCCGAGACCCTGCCTGCGGCTCCGGCGCTCGCCGATGCAGACGCCGACATCGGCGACGCCGTGACGGTCGTCGGCTATCCCCTGGGCAGGACACTCACCGTGACCCCCGGGCACGTCGTGGCGCGCCACACCGATCCCCTGAACGAGACCCTCGGCGAGGTCCTCGTGACGGACGCGCCGGTCGAGCCGGGCAGCTCCGGCTCGGCGGTCCTGGACGCCGACGGGCGCGTGGTCGGGGTCGTCTACGCGAAGGACCAGAACGGGCACAGCTTTGTGGTGCCCGTGAGCACTTTGCGGTCCATGCTGGACGACGACACGGCATTCACCCCGTTGACTCCCTGCACGAGCTGACCCACCGGAGGACGACCATGGCCACCGAGCGCTTCGACCCGTCGAGCCTGACGAACGCCGCCAACGAGTCGTTCACGGTGCGACGCGTGTTCGGGGAGGCCTACGAACGGGCGGGCACCATTGTCATCCCGGTGGCGCGCGTGTGGGGCGCCACCGGCTCGGGCTCCGGCGGCGGCGAGATGGCACTGCCCCACCACGGCGAGGACGGTGCCGAGGACAAGGCCGGCAGCGAGGGCCACGGAGGCGGCGGCGGGTACGCCACGCACGTCAAGGCGGTCGGCGTCTTCGTCGTCGACGACACGGGGACCCGCTGGCAGCCGACCCTCGACGTGAACCGCGTGATCCTGGGGGGTCAGCTCGTCGCGGCCGCCGTGCTCACCGTGTTCGCGCTGGCGTGGGCGGTCAAGCGCCGCTAAGACTTCCCAGGCGCCCGCCGTTCGATCCCCGTCAGCGAGCGGAGCGCGGCTTGAGCTCGAGCGAGTCGACCCGGGCGGCGACGAGCTCGACGCCTCCGAGCGCACGGTTGACGTCGCCGAGCACCGAGTCCAGCCCCACGCGGTCGAGGCCAGGAACGAGGTCCACGACGACCGCGACCTCCGCACGCGTGCCGGCCACCGCATCGACCGCCACGACCCCGCGCACCGTGGAGAGCGCCGCGACGATCGCCTCGCGGACCTCTGCGTCCACGCCTGCCGGACCGACGGCCGGCAGCCACGGCTGCTGCTGCGCGAGCGCCCAGACCGCAGGCCTCGGGAGCAGGACGGTGGTCGGCCCGCCGGGGTCGACCACCAGGATCTCCCAGCCCTCGGTCACCGCGGACAGCGCCGCACGGGCGACGTCCGACGGCACCGGCCGGGCATCCGCGCGCCACGCGCTCATCGTGGCGACGGAGGTGAAGACCGGCAGCGCCGTCCGTCCGTCGGGCGCCTGCAGGGCCACGATGCCGGCCGAGGCCTCCTTGTCCACGGTGTGTGCGTGGCCGGCGTGCACGACGACGTCCTCGACCTCGACCTCGGCGAGCACCGGGACCAGGACCCGCGTCCCGTGCAGGGCGTCGACGACACCTGCGACCGAGCCGGTCCCGGCAGCCAGGGCCTCGAGGGCCGCAACGACCTGGTCGTCGGCGGCGCCGTCGTCGCCGGCGAAGGGCGACGACGGCGGCAGCTCACGTCCCGCCATCGTCACGGCCTGCCGGCGACGTCCAGAGCCTCGGGCAGCGTGAAGGCCCCCGCATAGAGCGCCTTGCCCACGATGGAGCCCTCGACGCCGAGCGGCACGAGCGTCCGCAGGACGCGGATGTCCTCGAGGCTCGACACGCCGCCGGACGCGACGACCGGGGCGTCGGTCTTGGCGCACATCTGCTTGAGCAGCTCGACGTTCGGACCGTTGAGCATGCCGTCCTTGGTCACGTCCGTGACCACGTAACGCTCGCAGCCGACGTCCTCCAACCGGGAGAGCACCTCCCAGAGGTCTCCCCCGTCCTTCGTCCAGCCGCGAGCCGCCAGGGTCGTGCCGCGCACGTCCAGGCCGACCGCGATCTTGTCGCCATGGGCCCCGATCATCCGCGCCGTCCACGACGGGTTCTCGAGGGCGGCCGTGCCGAGGTTCATCCGGGTCGCGCCGGTCGACAGCGCCCACTCCACCGAGGCGTCGTCGCGGATGCCGCCCGACAGCTCGACCTTGACGCCCTTGCCCGACAGCTCGGTGGTGACCTCGGCGAGCAGGGCCGAGTTGGACCCGCGGCCGAAGGCGGCGTCGAGGTCCACCAGGTGGATCCACTCCGCACCGCCCGCGTGCCAGTCGAGCGCGGCCGACAACGGGTCGCCGTAGCCGGTCTCCGTGCCGGCGGCGCCCTGGGTCAGCCGGACGGCCTGACCTCCCGCGACGTCGACGGCGGGCAGCAGCTCGAGGCGATCGCTCATTCGTTCTTCTCCAGACTCAAGGACGAGACCCAGCGGGTCAGGACGGTGGCACCCGCATCGCCCGAGAGCTCGGGGCGCAGCTGCAGGGCGGTCAGGGGGCCGTTCTCGACCGCGGCGACGAACGGGTCGTCGTGCTGCGCCCAGACGACCAGCGGTGCGTTCATCCGGGTGTCGGCAGGCCAGGACTCGAGCAGCGGGAACCTGCGGGCCGCGTACGCGTGCGCGAACCGGAAGGGCGCGTCCTGCAGGCCGGCGAACAGGACCGAGTTCTCGGGGACGACGACCGTCGACCACCCGTCGTGCACGTGCTCCTCGACGGTGCCGGGCCACTCCTCCAGGCCGTCGGCGCCGGGCCCGGTGAACATCGCATGCAGGCCGACACCCACCGCGAGCACCGCACGGCCACCTGCGAGCCGGCGGTCGATCACCTGATCGGCGCCGACGGTCCGCAGACCCGACATCAGGTCGGACAGGTCGCCGTCGCCCACGACCACGAGCCCGTCCGCGTCGAGCGCGGAGCGCTTGTCGGCGGTCAGCGTCACGGAGGCACCCGCCCGTTCCAGCGCTGCCGCGAACCCGGCGAAGTCACCTGTGCCGTGGTCGAGCACGACGACGCGAGGAGCGGACACCCGGCAACGGTACCCGCGTCCCCACGAGGGTCCGCCGGGGTGCCGGTCCGCGAGACGGACGACTACTTCTTCGGCTTGCCCGCGCTCGTGATCATGCGCAACGCCTTCCAGCGCGAGATTCCGTCCGTGGACACGACACCGTCGAGGGAGTCGACCTCGACCGAGCCGAGCAGCAGGTCCTCGAGCACCGCGGGCGCGTCGGAGAGCACGAGGCCGGGGGGCAGGTCGTCCCCCTGCTGCGCGCCGGCCATCCACCGCGTCGCCGTGATCTGCCCCTCGCGACGCTCGAGCAGCACGATCGGCAGCTGACGCAGGAGCCGAGAGACGGCCGACGCTGCCGCCCGCGACGCCGAGCGGTCGCGCAGGACCGCGATCGCACCGACGTCCGAGAGCACGACGTCGGCGCCGACCTCCGCGATCACGCACGTCGCGGCGAGGGGCGCTGCCGCCGCCACGGGGGTCAGGAGCAGAGCCACCGAGGGCTGCTCGGTGCCGCCCTCGAGCAACGACGACAGGTCGTCGGGTACCACGAAGTCGTCGGGAATCTCGTCGTCGCTCACAGGTCCTCCTCCGTCCGGACGCGTCACAGCGCGCCCTTGGTCGACGGGATCCCGTCGACCCTCGGGTCCAGCTCGACGGCGAACCGGAGCGCCCGCGCCAGCGCCTTGAACTGAGCCTCGACGATGTGGTGCGGGTCGCGTCCGGCCAGGACACGGACATGGATGCTGAACGCTGCGTGGTGCGCGATCGACTCGAGCACGTGCCGTGTCAGGGAACCGGTGAAGTGCCCACCGATCAGGTGGTACTCCTGCCCGGGCGGCTCGCCCGTGTGCACGAGGTACGGCCGGCCGGACACGTCGACGACCGCCTGCGCGAGCGCCTCGTCCAGCGGAACCGTCGCGTCCCCGAACCTGGAGATGCCCCGCTTGTCCCCCAGCGCCTCGCGCAGCGCCTGCCCGATCGTGATGGCCACGTCCTCGACCGTGTGGTGCGCGTCGATGTCGGTGTCGCCCGTCGCCTTGACGGTCAGGTCGATCAGCGAGTGCTTCCCGAGCGCGGTGAGCATGTGGTCGTAGAACGGGACGGTCGTCGAGATGTCGGTGCGGCCGGTCCCGTCGAGGTCCAGCTCGACGAGCACGCTCGACTCGCTCGTCGCACGCTCGATGCGCGCCGTCCGGGCAGTCGTCTTCGGGCTCACAGCGAGGCCACCTCCGTCAGGGCGTCCTTGAACGCCTGTGTCTCCTGCGGGGTGCCGACCGACACCCGCAGCCATCCGGCCGGGCCGACCTCACGGATCAGGACGCCTCGGTCGAGCAGACCCTGCCAGATCGCACGCCGGTCGTCGAACACCCCGAACAGCACGAAGTTCGCGTCGGAGTCGGCGACGGTCAGCCCGCGGTCGCGCAGCCAGGTCACCAGGGCGTCGCGCTCGTCGCGCAGCGACCCGACCTGCGCCATGAGCTCTGGGGCGTGCCGCAGCGCGGCGCGGGCGGTCGCCTGCGTCACCGCGGACAGGTGGTACGGCAGCCGGACCACGGTCAGGGCGTCGACGAAGGCGGTCGATGCCGCCAGGTAGCCGACGCGCGCACCGGCGAGGCCGAACGCCTTGGACATCGTGCGGCTGACGGCGAGGTGCGGGTGGTCTGCCAGGAGCTCGAGCGCCGACGGTGTCCCGGTGCGGCGGAACTCGCCGTAAGCCTCGTCGACGACGACCACGCACCCGCCCGGCACGCGCGCCGCAGCATCGAGGACGGCCAGGACGGTGCTCGCCGGCAGGGCGGTGCCGGTGGGGTTGTTGGGGCTGGCCAGCAGGACCACCGACGGGGTGTGCTGCGCGATCGCGGCGACCGCGGCGTCCGGGTCCAGCCCGAAGTCCTCCTCGCGGCGTCCGGCCACCCACGCGGTGTTGGTGTCCCGCGCGTACTCCGGGTACATCGAGTAGGTGGGTGCGAACGACAGCGCCGTCCGGTCCGGTCCACCGAACGCCTGCAGGATGTGGAGCATGACCTCGTTGGACCCGTTCGCGGCCCACACCTGCGCGGGCTCCACCGAGACACCGGACTCGACCAGGAGGTAGTCGGCGAGTTCGGTGCGCAGGGCAGTGAAGTCCCGGTCGGGGTAGCGGTTGAGGCCCGAAGCGACCTCAGCCACGGCCGCGGCGATGTCGGCGACGACCTCGGGCGACGGGCCGTACGGGTTCTCGTTGACGTTGAGCACGACCGGCACGTCGAGGTGCGGTGCGCCGTACGGCGAGATCCCCTCCAGCTCGGGGCGCAGCGGGAGCCGCGGGCCGAGCACAGCGGGTGCAGGACGGGCTTGAGCAGTCACGTGCCGAGTCTAGGGAACGCGCGTGTCGCGCTCCGCGGCGGTCCAGGACGCGAGCCGGACGAGTCCTTCCTCGATGGTCACCGCTGGGGTCCAGCCCAGCGCCTCCCGGGTTCGGCGCTGGTCGAACCAGTGCGCCGTCGAGAGCTGCTCGGCCGTGAACCGGGTCAGCGGAGGCTCCCCGTCCAGCGGCAGACGCGCCCAGGCCAGGTCCAGCAGACCACCCACCGCGCGGGCCGCGGCGGCCGGGACGTGCCGGCGAGGCGTCGGGACACCGGAGGCGGAGCAGATGCCCCTGAGGAGCTCCAGCACCGGGCGCGGCTCGCCGTTGGTGACCACGTACGGCTCTCCGCACGCGGAGTCGTCGGCGTGCAGCGCGGCGACCAGGGCGTCCACGGCGTTGTCGACGTACGTGGTGTCGATCAGCGCGGCGCCTGCGCCGAGCACAGGCAGGCGCCCCGACCGGGCGCGGTCGACGACCCGGCCGACGAGCTGCGTGTCCCCGGGTCCCCACACCACGTGCGGCCGCACGACGACGACCCGCATGCCGCCGGGCTCGTCGGCCGCGAGCGCGATCAGCTCGGCGGCCGCCTTGGTCCGCGCATAGTGACCGCGAGCGCGGTCGGGGTCTGCGGGTCCGGCGCCCGCCCCGGCGAGGGACGTCCCGAGGTGCGCGACCGACGGCGACGAGACGTGCACGAACCGCCTGACACCCGCAGCGGCGGCCGCGGTCAGGACGCGCTCGGTCCCCCGGACGTTCACCTCGACGTACTCGGCGAGCGGCCCTGTGATGGCGGCCTTGGCCGCGAGGTGGACGACGGCCTCCCGATCGTGCACGGCCTCCGCGACCGCTGCCGGATCGGTCACCGAGCCGCGCACGTCGGTCGCGACGCCGGACGCACGACGCTGCAGGGTGCGGACGTCATGCCCGTCCGCGACGAGCCGCGCGGCGACCCCACGACCGAGCATCCCGCTCGCACCCGTGACCAGGATGCGCGTCACAGACGCGCCCGCCGCCCGGCGAGCACCTTCTCGGCCCAGGTGCCGACGCGCGTGCGGTCGACCTTCGAGTTGTGCCGGACGTCGGTGGGCAGGGCGGCCGTGACCAGGACGGCCGCGACGCGGGTCGGCCTCAGCACGTCGCGCACAGCTTCCGCCAGCACCGGCTCGGCGAGGACCGTCGCAGGCTCGTCGGTCTCGACGACGACGACGACCTGCTGCGTGCCGGCAGGCCCGACCCCGACGACGGCTGCAGCACGGACGCCGTCGACCGACTGCGCCAGCGACTCGAGCCCCACCGGCGTGACGGGACCCGCGGACGTGGCGAGCACGTGCGCGAGCCTGCCCTCGATCCACAGCCGACCCTCGGCGTCGAGGTGCCCGACGTCGCCGGTCCGGTGCCAGCCGGCATCGCGCGCCGAAGCCTCCTGCGTGAGCCAGAGGGCGTCGTAGCGCTCCTTGACGTGGGGCGCGGACACCAGTACCTCACCCGTGACCCCAGGCGCCGTCGAGGGCGCGCCGATGGCCCGACCGTCGGGCGCGAGCGCGCTGATCGCCAACCGAGCGGCCGCCACCGGTCGCCCGACGCAGACCCCGTTGCCTCCGCCCACCGCGCGGAGCTCGTCCAGGGACACGTCGCTGACCAGCAGCGACTCGGTCATGCCGTAGGGCGTGTGCGCCTGGGCGTTCGGCATGAGCGCGACCGCCTGCTCGAGCAGCCCGGGCCGCACGGGTGCACCGGCCGACAGGAACAGCCGGACGCCTGCGAGTGCCGCGCGGTCCGCCTCGCGCAGCCCGTCACCGGTTCGGACCGCGTTGGCCAGTGCGGCGGGCGACGCGAACACCACCGCACCGTCGATCGCCCGGACCGCCTCCGCGAGCGCTGACGCGGTGAGCGTCCCGGGTGCCGTCACGTCCATGTCCGGGCTCACGCTGGGAGCGCCGAGCGCCGGTCCGAGGAGCACGAACGGCGCGAACGCTGCGACGAGCGGGCTGTCGGGCCCGATCCCGTAGGTCGTGCCGACCGCGTCCCGGATCGCGGCCAGTCTGCGGTGCGTGTACACGACACCCTTGGCCGGTCCGGTCGACCCCGAGGTGAACAAGATCGCCGCGTCCTCGTCCGGCGCAGGCCAGGGCAGCTCTTCCTCCCAGGAACGGCCGAGCGCAGCGACGTCGTCGAGGGAGGCAGCGACGCCCAAGGCCCGACGCACACCGGGCCGCAGCGGACCGGCGCTGATCAGGGTGGGCGCCCAGCGCAGCGAGCGCGCCGCGACCAGGGCGCGTTCGATGCCGATCACGACGGTCGGCTCGGCGGCCCGGACGGCACGGGTGAGGCCCCGGACACCGAGGCCCGCGTCGGCGACGACGACGACGGCCCCCAGCCGCAGGCACGCGTACAGGATCGCCGTCAGGTCGACCCCGGGCGGAACGAGCAGCGCCACACGGTCACCCGCCGCGATCTCGTACGCCGCGAGCCCCCGGGCCAGCTCGTCCGTCCTGGCCGCGAGGGCCCGCCAGCTGGCCCGACGCGCATCCGCGCCGAGCTCGACGATCGCCGTGCTGTCGTCGTCGGACCGCTCGGTGAGCGTCGCACCGAGCGGACGGTAGGGCGCCTCGACGACTGTCGACGCCGGCACCTGGTCCGCTCCCTCGCCCAGTCCGCGCACATCCAGCCAGCGCAGCACTGCTCCGGCGACGTCCCGGTCCTCCACCACGAGGTGGCCGGCCCCCTCGAACCGATGCACGTCGGCGTGCGGCAGCCGCTCGCGCAGGTCGCGCAGGTGGCGCGCCGTGAACACCGGGTCACGCGGGCCCCACAGGAGCAGAGCCGGGACCTCCAGCTGCGCGGTGCCCCGGGCGATCCGCTCGAGCTCGGGACGGCTCGGGTGGTCGGCGGCCGCAGGGATGTCCGCGACGAAGCCGCCGATCCCGTCGCGCCGCGCGGCAGACCGGTACGGCGCGCGGAAGCCGTCGACGACCACGGGATCCAGACCCGGGTGCGCGATCGCCAGCGTGGTCTCCAGGAACGCCGGGGTCGTGACGGTGCCGAGCGGTCGGACGGCCGGCGCCATCGCGAGCCGCAGGACCGGTGGTACCGGTTCGTCGACGGGCTGGTACACCGCCGTGTTCGTGAGCACCAGGCCCACCAGCAGATCCGGGTGGTCGATGGCCCAGCCGAGGCTGACGAGGCCACCCCAGTCGTGGCCTACGGTCACCACGGGACCCTGCAGGCCGAGCGAGTCGGTCAGCGCTCCCAGGTCGGCAACCCGGTCGGCGAGCCGGTGCGTCTGCCCTGTCCGCTCGGAGAAGCCCATCTCGAGCTGGTCGACCGCGATCACCCGCCATGGCCGCTCTGCCCGGGCACCTGCCGCGACGACCCGGCGCCAGAGGTAGGACCACGTCGGGTTGCCGTGCACGCACAGCAGGGTGCCGACGGGCTCCGCCTCGAGCGTCCCGCCGTTGTCGAGCAGGTGCCAGCTGCGGCTCGGGGAGCCCGGGACGTCCACCACGCGCGACCAGCGGGGGTCGATGCCTCCGGCGTCGAGCAGCGCCCGAGGGGGCGAGAACGCGACCGTCGGGGTGGGTCGGACCGTCACCAGATGATCTCGGCCATGGCCGTGTGCAGGCCGGACCCGACCCCCATGCACAAGACCCGGTCACCGGAGCGGAGCGAGTCGGCCTGCTCGGCGAGCGTCATCGGCAACGCAGCCGGTCCGACGTTGCCCCAGCGTGGGAACGTCGTCGGGACCTTCTCGGGGTCGAGGGCGATCGCGTCGATGATCGAGCGCGTGTGCACCGAGGACACCTGGTGCGTGACGACGCGGTCGACACCGGACCAGTCCCAGTCCTCCTGGGCCTCGTTCCAGGCGTCCACGACGAGCTCGAGGCCGCCCGCGAGGAGACCCCCCGGGTCGGTCTTCATCCCGTCGACGCCACCGACGCACAGCTCGTGGTGCTGGGTGGCTGACCGCGAGATGCCACCGAGCAGCCGGTGCGCACCGGGATGCTGCCGGGCGGGGCCTAGGACCGCAGCCGCCGCGCCCGCACCGAGCGTCAGCGTCGCGAACTCCTCGAGGAACTGCTCACGCGTGCTGTCGGGGCCGGACAGTCGTTGGATCGTCGCCTCCTGGGTCGGCCGTGGGTCCTCCCCGTTGACGATGACCGCGTACTGCACCTGCCCGGCGTCGATGAGCTGCGCCGCGAGCGTCATGCCGTTGACGAAGCCCAGGCAGGCATTCGTCAGGTCGAAGCCGAGCGCGCTCGACGGCAGCCCGAGCCCCGAGTGGATCCGCGACGCGACCGACGGCTCGAGGAACGTGCGCGTGACCGAGGTGTTGATCAGCAGGCCGACGTCGCCTGCGTCGATACCGGCCTCGGCAAGTGCCTTGGCACCCGCCGCCGTCGCTGCGTCGTCGAACGTCATCTTGTCGTCCCACCACCGGCGCTCGTGCACCCCGGCCACGCGGGAGAGCAGTCCCTTCGGCAGGTGCAGCCGCTTCAAGGTGGGCGCCAGCCGCTCGTCGAACACCGTGGACGGGACCACGACCGGTGCCTCGATGCCGACCACGGCGAGCAGCGCGACGTCACGGTGCCGGAACGTCGCGTTGCCCGTCACAGGCGGTCCTCGTTTCTGCAGGGGAACTGGATCAGGGCACGGGTTCGGTACGGCAGGGTGATCAGAATCGCGCTCGCACCGCCTCGCCGTGCGCGGGCAGCCCTTCGGCGTCCGCGAGCGCCACGATGCGGTCGGCGATCTCGGCCAGCGCGTCCGCGCCGTACTCGATCACCTGGACGGCGCGCAGGAACGAGTGCACACCGAGCCCGCTGGCGAAGTGCGCGCATCCGCCCGTGGGCAGGACGTGGTTCGAGCCGGCCATGTAGTCCCCTAGGGAGACCGGCGAGTACGGACCGACGAAGATCGCCCCGGCGCTCGTCACGCGTTCGGCAAGCTCGGCGGCGCCGACCGTCTGGATCTCCAGGTGCTCCGCGCCGTAGGCGTTCACCACCTCGAGCCCCTGCTCGAGGTCGTCGACGAGGACGATCGCCGACTGCTTGCCGCTGAGCGCGGTCATCACCCGGGTGCGGTGCTCGGTCGACTCCACCCGGGCGTCCAGCTTGGCCTCGACCGAGCCCGCGAGCTCGACGGACGGCGTGACCAGGACAGCAGCCGCGAGCGGGTCGTGCTCCGCCTGCGAGACGAGGTCGGCGGCGACGTGCGACGCGTCAGCGGAACCATCCGCGAGGATCGCGATCTCCGTCGGTCCTGCCTCGGCATCGATCCCCACCACGCCGCGCACGAGCCGCTTGGCGGCCGCGACGTACACGTTGCCCGGGCCTGTGATGACGTCGACGGGCTCGCACAGCACCACGCCGTCCACGTCCTCGCTGCCGTCCGCGCCGTAGGCGAACATCGCGACGGCCTGCGCGCCGCCGACCGCGTAGACCTCGTCGACGCCCAGCAGCGCGCACGTGGCCAGCACCACAGGGTCGGGCAGGCCGCCGTCGTTCTTCTGCGGCGGGGAGGCCACGGCCAACGAGCCGACACCGGCCTCCTGCGCCGCGACGACGTTCATCACGACCGACGACGGGTACACCGCAAGCCCTCCGGGCACGTACAGGCCGACGCGCCGCACGGGGACCCAGCGCTGCCGGACCTGCGCACCGGGCACCACCTCGACGGTGAAGTCCGCCGGCCGCTGGGCGGCGTGCACGAGCCTGACTCGCCGGATCGTCTCGTCGAGCGCCGCCCGCACGTCCGGGTCCAGCGCACCGACCGAGGCCGCGATGACGTCTGCGGGCACCCGCAGGTGCACCGGACGCACACCGTCGAACCGTTCGGCCAGGTCACGCAGCTCCGCGGCACCACGCTTGCGCACGTCGGCCAGGATCGGCGCGACGATCTCGGCCGCGTGCTCGACGTCGACCTCGGCCCGCGGGAGCTCGTCGAGCAGCTCGCGACGCGTCAGGGTGCGACCTCGCAGGTCTATGCGGGTGATCACGAGCCGAGTCTATGACCGAGGCGGATCTGGGGCCTGACCACGTCCGACGAGCGGGCACACCCTGCGCCACACTGGTGCCATGACCAGCGTCCCCATCTCCGACGACTCCATCCGGCTCGGGCAGTTCCTCAAGCTCGCCGACCTCGCCGACTCCGGTGCGCACGCCCGGGCGCTGCTCGAGGACGGCGCGGTGACGGTCAACGGGGAGGACGAGACCCGTCGTGGTCGCCAGCTCGTCAAGGGAGACGTCGTCGAGGTCGACCTGCCCGCCGGTTACAAGGAAGCAACGGTCGCCTGAGGGTTCGGGACCTGGCACGAGTGCCGACGACCTGCCGGTTCCGGTCGACGACGGCTCAGCCGAGCACCTGACCGGGCTGGGTCAGCCGACGCCGCGATAGGCGGGCAGAGCGGCGTCGAACAGCTCCGTCCACGACCGCACCGGCCTGACGGCGACGTGGTCGTCGAGCTGGTCCAGCGTCGCGTGCCAGCCGCCGCCGTAGCCACGCGCCGCCGACTCGGTGAGCACCTGGTGCTCCAGGACCAGGACGGCACCGTCGTCGGCGGCCCGGATCCGGACCTCGAGGAGCGTCGGCTGCTCGCCGGGGAACGACCAGGTGAGCACGAGCCGGTGCGGCTCGTCGCACTCATGGACCTCGCCGGTCGCATTCTGCTCGACCGACGGCAGGTCGTCGCCCATCCGCAGCTCGTACCGGCGGCCCGCTCCGAGATACACCGGTCCGAGCCAGCGGGCCAGGCGTTCGGGGTCGGTCACAGCGGACCACAGGTCGGCCGGGGTCGTCGCGTACGCCCGCTCGAACCGCACGGTGACACCGTCGTCGCCCGGGATCAGCACACCCCTCGGATCAGCCATCGGTCTCGCGCCTCCCTCGGGCGATCTCTGTGTCGAGCGCGTCGAGCCGGCTGGCCCAGAACATCTTGATCCCCCGCGCCCATGCCTCGAGCTCGTCGAAGGGTTCCGGTCGCACCGCGTACAGGCGACGCTGCCCGCGAGGAACCGACTCGACGACGCCGGCGTCGCGGAGCACCCGCAGGTGGCGAGACGTCGCGGGCTGGCTGATCCCGAACTCACCACCGACCGCGTCAGCGAGGTCACCCGCCGAACGCTCGCCCGAGGCGAGCATCTCCACGAGCCGTCGTCTGACCGGATCCCCCAGCGCATCCATCGTGTGCATGGGACCGATATTTCCACCGCGCGTTATATAACGCAAGCGTTAGAGATCAGGAGGTCAAACAGCTCGGTCCCAGCAACGCCTTGAGGTCGCCGAACAGGGACGGTGACCGCTGTACACGCAGGCCGTGGTCGAGCCGCATGACGGTCGCCCGACCCGGGCTGGTGAGACGCAGGTGCACCTCCGTCACACCAGGGTGAGTGGCGAGCACCTCGCGCAGCCGCTCGACGACCGGTGGCGTGCACCGGGCCACGGCCATCGACACGACGACCGGTGCGTCGGCCGCCTGCGAGACGTCAGGCAGGGAGACCTCCATAGCCTGCAGCTGCATCGTCTCGTCGCGGCGCCGCACCCGGCCGCGGATCACGACGACCGCGTCCTCTGCCAGTGCCGTCGAGTAGGCCAGGTAGGTCTCGCCGAAGAACATGATCTCGACCGACCCCTCCATGTCCTCGATCGTGACCGCGGCCCAGGGGTTGCCCTGCTTGGACATCTTGCGCTGCAGCGACGTGATCAGGCCGGCGACCACGACGGTCGAGCCGTCCGGGCGGGCTTCGTCCGCGAGGAGGGTCGCGATCGAGACGTCCGCGGCCGCAGCAAGTACGTGCTCGAGGCCGGACAGCGGATGGTCCGACACGTAGAGGCCGAGCATCTCCCGCTCGAACGCGAGCCGCTGCTTCTTGTCCCAGTCCGGCAGGTCCGGTACGACGACCGCGAAGCCCTGCGTGGCGTCGTCACCGCCCATGAGGTCCGCGAAGAGGTCGAACTGACCCTCGGCCTCCTTGCGCTTGACGCCGATGACGGAGTCGACGGCCTGCTCGTGGACGAGCAGCAGCGCGCGCCGCGGGTGCCCCAGCGAGTCGAACGCGCCGGCCTTGATGAGCGACTCGATGGTCCGCTTGTTGCAGACGACGGCCGGCACCTTGTCGAGGAAGTCGGTGAACGAGGTGAACTCGCCCTTCTCCTCGCGCGTCCGCACGATCGCGTCGACCACGTTGGCGCCGACGTTGCGCACCGCCGTGAGGCCGAACCGGATGTCCTTGCCGACGGCCGTGAAGTTGGCTGACGACGAGTTCACGTCGGGCGGCAGGACGGTGATGCCCATGTGCCGCGCTTCGCCCAGGTAGAGGGCCGACTTGTCCTTGTCGTCGCGGACGCTGGTCAGCAGCGCAGCCATGTACTCGGTCGAGTAGTTGGCCTTGAGGTACGCCGTCCAGTAGGAGATGACGCCGTACGCCGCCGAGTGCGCCTTGTTGAACGCGTAGTCCGAGAACGGCAGCAGGATGTCCCACAGCGTCTTGACGGCGTCCATCGAGAAGCCGCGCTCGACCATGCCGCCCGAGAAGCCCTCGAACTGCTTGTCCAGCTCCGACTTCTTCTTCTTGCCCATCGCGCGGCGCAGGATGTCGGCCTGACCGAGCGAGTACCCGGCGACGCGCTGGGCGATCGCCATGACCTGCTCCTGGTACACGATCAGGCCGTAGGTGGTGCCCAGGATCTCGGCGAGCGGCTCCTCGAGCTCTGCGTGGATCGGGGTCACCGGCTGCGCGCCCGTCTTGCGCAGGGCGTAGTTGGTGTGCGAGTTCGCACCCATCGGGCCGGGCCGGTACAGCGCGCCGACGGCCGAGATGTCCTCGAAGTTGTCGGGGCGCATGAGCCGCAGCAGAGAGCGCATGCCGCCGCCGTCGAGCTGGAACACGCCCAGGGTGTCACCGCGGCCGAGGAGCTCGTAGGTGGCCCGGTCGTCCAGCGCGAGGTCCTCGAGGACCACCGGCTCCTTGCCGTTCATCACGATGTTCTCGAGCGCGTCGTCGAGGATCGTCAGGTTGCGCAGCCCGAGGAAGTCCATCTTGATCAGGCCGAGGCCCTCGGACGTCGGGTAGTCGAACTGCGTGATGACCGCGCCGTCCTGGGGGCGCCGCATGATCGGGATGATGTCGATGAGCGGGTCGCTCGACATGATGACGCCGGCCGCGTGCACGCCCCACTGGCGCTTCAGGCCCTCGATGCCCTTGGCGAGCTCCACCACGCGCTGCGCCTCGGGGTCCGCCGCGTGGACCTGGCGGAACTCCTCGGCCTCGTTGTACCGCTTGTCGGCCGGGTCGAAGATGCCGGTGAGCGAGATGTCCTTGCCCATGATCGCGGGCGGCATCGCCTTGGTGAGCTTCTCCCCCATCGCGAACGGCATACCGAGCAGCCGCGCGGAGTCCTTGAGGGCCTGCTTGGCCTTGATGGTGCCGTAGGTGACGATCTGCGCGACGCGGTCCTCGCCGTACTTCTCCGTGACGTACCGGATCACCTCACCGCGACGACGCTCGTCGAAGTCGACGTCGAAGTCGGGCATGGAGACGCGGTCGGGGTTGAGGAACCGCTCGAAGATCAGGCCGTGCTGCAGCGGGTCCAGGTCCGTGATCCGCATCGCGTACGCCGCCATCGAGCCGGCGCCAGAACCACGGCCGGGCCCGACACGGATGCCGTTGTTCTTGGCCCAGTTGATGAAGTCGGCGACCACGAGGAAGTACCCCGGGAAGCCCATGCCCGTGATGACCTCGGTCTCGAACTCCGCCTGCTTGCGCACCTCGTCGGGGATCCCGTCCGGGTACCGCACCCGCAGCCCGGTCTCGACCTCCTTGATGAACCAGCTGGTCTCGTCCTCCCCGGCCGGGACCGGGTAGTTCGGCATGTAGTTGGCCGACGTGTTGAACGAGACCTCGCACTGCTCCGCGACGAGCAGCGTGTTGTCGCACGCCTCCGGGTGCTCGGACCAGATCTGGCGCATCTCCTGCGCGGACTTCACGTAGAAGCCGTCGCCGTCGAACTTGAACCGGTCGGGATCGGTCAGGGTCGACCCGGAGTTGATCGCGAGCAGGGCGTCCTGCGATCCACGGTCCTCCCGCTTCACGTAGTGCAGGTCGTTGGTGGCCAGCAACGGCGCGCCGATGGTCTCGGAGAGTCGCAGCAGGTCCTTGATGACCCGGGTCTCGATGTCGATCCCGTGGTCCATCAGCTCGACGTAGAAGTACTCCTTGCCGAAGATGTCCTGCAGCTCACCGGCCACCCGGACGGCCTCGTCCCACTGGCCCAGACGGAGGCGCGTCTGGATCTCGCCGGACGGGCAGCCGCTGGTCGCGATCATCCCCTTGCCGTAGCGCTGCAGCAGGTCGCGGTCCATCCGGGGCCACTTGCCCATCTGGCCCTCGAGGGAGGCGAGCGAGCTCGCGCGCATGAGGTTGTGCAGGCCCTCGTTGTTCCGGGCCAGCAGAGTCATGTGGGTGTACGCACCACGCGCCGAGACGTCGTCCTGCTCCTGGCCCTGCTGGCCGAAGCGCACCCGCGTCTGGTCGAACCTGCTCGTGCCCGGCGTGACGTAGGCCTCGATGCCGATGATCGGCTTGATCCCGGCCGACGTCGCCTTGGACCAGAAGTCGAACGCACCGAACAGGTAGCCGTGGTCGGTCGTCGCGATCGCCGTCTGGCCGAGCCGCTCGACCTCGGTGAACAGGTCACCCAGCCGGGCCGCTCCGTCGAGCATCGAGTACTCGGTATGGACGTGGAGGTGAACGAAGTCTGAGCCTCCAGCAGGTGCCATGCGGGCGATCCTACGTCGCCGCACCGACACCCTGAGGGCGCCGTCGGCGTGTCCGGTCGCTACTCCGAGGACGTGTCGGTCACACGCACGACCTTGAGCGCATCCCGGTGCCAGATGTTCTCGGACAGGTACCGATCGGGCCGGGCGACGTAGCCCAGTCGGGCGTAGAAGCCGAGAGCCTGCTCCTGCGCGCTGAGCTCGACAGCCACCGTGCCGTCGACGCCGAAGCGCTCGAGCGCCGCCGCCTCGAGAGCGGCCATGAGCCGGGCTCCGACGCCCAGCCCGCGGGCCGCGGCACGGACCGCGACGCGGCCGATGTGCGCCGGCTCGCCGCTGTGGTGCGGCGGCAGGAGGCGGGCAGTGCCGAGCGCACTCCCGTCGTCGTCGAGCGCCACGACGTGCAGCGTGGCCGGGTCGTCGTCGAGCTCGTCCAGCTCGACCTCTGGGTCGACGCCTTGCTCCCCCACGAAGACGGCCATCCGGATCTCGTTCATCGCGGTGCGCAGCTCATCGCTGTCCACGGGGACGACCCGGATCACGAGTGGCCGTCCGCGCACACGGCCAACCCCGCGCCCACGCCGTCCAGCACCGGGTGGGCAGCGTCGAGGTGGCCGTCGTCGGGTCCTCCAGCAGATGGCATGCGGGCGACCTTACGACGTCGGGCTGTCCGCGTCGGGCACGGGCCACAACCGCAAGGCGACGGTTTTCACCCGCGAGATCAGGACATACTGGTTGATTCCCGACCTTTAGGGCCGACAGTCTCGGTGGGAGCAGGGCGGCGTCGCCCTGCACCAACCACAGGGGGCTCCGCAATGCATGCCACGCCACCCCACGTCCGTCGCCCCCACGCTCCGCATGCGCTCGCGCGCGTGGCCGCCGCTCTTTCGGGCCTGACGCTCATGAGCGTCGCCGTGCTCGTCGCCAGCCCGGCGAGCGCAGCGCCGCCCCAACCCACCTGCGGCTCGACGCTGACAGTCGACACAGCGCTCCAGGCCGACCTCTGGTGCGAGGACTCCAGCGGGCTGACGCTCGCACCAGGCGTCGACCTCAACCTGCGTGGGCACACCCTGGGCTCGAGCAGCGGCGCGTTCGGTTTCGGCGTGGCGGTCCCCGCAGTGGGAGACACGACGATCCGCAACGGCACCCTGGCCGGCTGGGGAGCGGGCGTGACCAACTACGGCGTGCGAGGCGACCGAGGCGTCCTCGTCATCCAGAAGGTGGCATTCGTCAACAACGAGCTGGGCGTCGACGCCTCCAGCGAGGACACGGGCTTCAACAACAAGCCCACAACCATCACCCGATCCTCGTTCACGGGCAGCGGGCGTTCCGGGATCCGCGCCGTCTACGCCGACCTCACCGTCGACCACACGACGTTCACCGAGAACCAGACCGCGGTGTTCAGCGGCGCCGGCACCCTTCAGGTCACAGCCTCGCAGTTCGCGCGAAACGACACGGGACTGAGCCTCACGGAGAACCACACGACGGTCGATCGCTCGACGTTCACGAGCAACCCTCACGCCGTGGTCACCAACCGCGAGAACTGGCTCGCGGTCACCGCCAGCCGCTTCACCGGCTCCGACGTCGCTGTCGACGTGAACGGCGCGGGATACGGAACCATCGACATCTCAGGGTCGACGTTCCTCGCCAACACCACCGCCGTGATCCTGCCCCACTTCGGCGGATCACTCGTGAACAACACGTTCCGTGCCAACCACACGACCGTGACGCTGTCCGAGACCCCGGAGTCGGCGGTTCTCATCCAGGGCAACACCTTCCGGCTCAACGCCGACGGCCTCCTGCTCGAGAACGCCAACGCGCTCGTGAGCATCGGTGGCAACGAGGCGAGGCGCAACACGGGCTGGGGAATCAGTGCCCCCGGTGCGACTGACCTGGGCGGGGACACCGCCGCGGGCAACGGCAACGACCCGCAGTGCGTGGGAGTCGTGTGCGGGGCACCCCGGCAGTCGTGACCGGCGTCATCCGCCAGCACTCGCACCAGGGGCACCCGGTCCGCATCCTGACCCCGGCTCCGTTCGACAACCGCTCGAGACGCACAACCCGGAGGTTCCCATGCGCGTGACCACGATCGTCGCCTGCCTCGTGCTCTCGAGCTCGAGCATCCTCGTCGCGACCCCGGCGAGCGCGGATCCTCCACCTGCCTGCGGCTCGACGCTCACCGTCGACACCGTGCTGCGGGCCGACCTCGTCTGCGCCGGTCCGGGGCTGCTACTGGCGCCCGGCGTCGACCTCAACCTGAAGGGCCACACCGTGAAAGGGACAGCTGGCGGCGTCGGGGTGTCTGTCGCTTCCGCCGGCGACGCGACCGTGAAGAACGGCACACTGACCGGGTGGGACACCGCGTTGGGCGTCTATGCGGCCACCGACATGGGCCACGGTCCGCTCCACGTCGAGAAGGTGTCGTTCCGTGACAACGGCACCGGCCTGAATGCGTCCGACCCTGACAACGGGACCTTGCACACCAAGGACGTCACGATCACCGGCTCGACGTTCACCGGCAGCAGGGAGTTCGCGCTCGTCTCCGCCTTCCTTCCCGAGTTCGACATCAGCAGCACGACGTTCATGGACAACAGGACAGCCTTGTCCGGCGGAACCTCGACACTGACGAACACGCGCTTCGTGCGCAACGGTGTCGCGATCTCCGTGGCCGAGAGCCGCGCGACCGTCGTACGGTCGACGTTCATCGACAACCCCGTGGCTGTGGACGCCAGCTGGTTCTCCTTCGGCGAGCTCGCGATCACCGACAGCACGTTCACCGGGTCCGACGTGGCCGTCCGCAGCGAGACCGTTCACGCCGACATCTCGGGGTCGATGTTCGTCGGCAACACGACCGCCGTGACGATCGGCATCGCCGGGGCGACAGTCGTCGGGAACACGTTCCGCGCCAACGGCACGACCCTGCGGCTCGTCGAGGAGGAGTTCAGCCCCACCCTCGTGCAGGACAACACGTTCCGGCTCAACGGAGACGGTCTGGTGCTCGCCGTCACGTCGGGCAGCGTCGTGAGCGTCGGAGGCAACGACGCCCGCCGCAACACGGGGTGGGGCATCAACGTCTCGGGCGTGAGCGACCTGGGAGGCAACACCGCGCGCGGTAACGGCAACGAGCCGCAGTGCGTCGGAGTGGTCTGCACGCCGTAGCGCGCTCACCGCGTCGCATGGCTACGCGTAGCCGTCCTGGAGGGTTGCGAGCGCCCGCGCCAAGTCGTCCGGGTACTCACTCGTCAGCTCGAGCCAGTCACCGGTGCTCGGGTGGTGGAAGCCCAGTCGCATGGCGTGCAGCCACTGACGGGACAGTCCGGCGCGCGCGGAGAGCGTCGGGTCCGCGCCGTAGGTGATGTCGCCGACGCACGGGTGCCGCAAGGCCGCGAAGTGCACACGGATCTGGTGCGTGCGTCCTGTCTCCAGGTGCACCTCGACCAACGACGCGGCCGGCAGCATCTCGAGCACTTCGTAGTGCGTCACCGACGGCTTGCCGCCCGCGACGACCGCGAACTTCCAGTCCGAGCTCGGGTGACGTCCGATCGGCGCGTCGATCGTGCCGGTCGTCGGCTCGGGATGACCCTGGACGAGCGCGTGGTAGACCTTCTCGACCGTGCGCTCCTTGAACGCCCGCTTGAGCACCGTGTAGGCGTGCTCGCTCTTGGCGACGACCATCAATCCCGACGTGCCCACGTCGAGCCGGTGCACGATGCCCTGCCGCTCAGCAGCTCCGGACGTCGAGATCCGGTAGCCGGTGGCCAGCAGTGCGCCGACGACGGTCGGGCCGGTCCAGCCCGGCGACGGGTGGGCGGCGACACCGACAGGCTTGTCGATGACGACCACGTCGTCGTCGTCGTACACGACCGTCATTCCCGGCACGGGCTCGGCGACGATCTCGATGGTTGCGGCGGGGGCGACGTCCGGGATCTCGACCTCGAGCCACCCGCCCGCCGCGAGTCGGTCGGACTTGCCGAGCTCCTTGCCGTCGAGGTGCACCCCGCCGGCCTCGGCGAGCTCAGCGGCGCGCGTGCGCGACAGACCCAGGAGGCGTGACAACGCGGCGTCGACGCGTTCGCCCACGAGCCCGTCGGGCACGGGCATGGCGCGGGTCTCAGGCATTCTGCTCTGTCGTGCTGTGCGAACCCTCGGTGATCTCGGATGTCGATGTCGCCGAGGAACCGGGGTCGGTCACTGGCGGTTCGTCCTCCCCAGCCGCGGAGTCGACGTCTGCGTCGGCGTCGGCGACTGCGACTGCATCGTCGCTCGAGTCGTCCGAGGGCTCGTCGTGACCGTCCCGCGTCCCGTCGATGTGCACGCCGGTCGCCGCCAGGATGACGATCATGATCGCCGCGACGACGATCGCGATGTCGGCGACGTTGCCGACGAACACGTTCCAGTAGGCGATGAAGTCGACCACCTCGCCTCGCGCGAACCCGGGCGCACGGAACAGTCGGTCTCCGAGGTTCCCGAGCGCCCCGCCGAGCAGCAGTCCGAGGGCGATCGCCCAGCCGCGTGACCCGATCCGTCGGCTGGCCCGGACGATGAAGACGATGACCGCCACCGCGACGACCGTGAGGACCCAGGTCATCCCCGTGGCGATCGACAGGGCCGCGCCGGGGTTGAACACCAGCTGCAGGCCGAGCAGGTCACCGACGAGGACGCGGCGCGCATGCTCCTCGAGGTTGTCCAGCGCCCACACCTTCGACAGCTGGTCGAGGACCAGCACGACGACCGTGATCGAGGAGAGCAGGATCAGGAGCCGACGCCGGCGAGGGTTCGCCGACGGCGCGACAGCATGGTCGTCCGAGGTGGTGGGCACCGCAGGAGTCTACGTGCGCGTCAGCGACGTTCCTCGCGCTGCTTGCACTCGACGCAGAGGCTGGCCCTGGGGAACGCCTGCAGGCGCGCCTTGCCGACCGCGCGACCGCAGGACTCGCACGCCGCGAACGTGCCGTTGGCGATCCGCGCGAGTGCCCGCTGCGTCTGGGACAGCAGGTCGCGCGTGTTGTTCACGAGCGTCAGCTCCTGCTCCCGCTCGAGCGCAGACGAACCGGAGTCCGCCTGGTCGTCGCCCGCGCCGTCCCCGGAGTTGCGCAGCAGGTCCGACAGCTCGGCATCGGCCGCGGCGAGCTCGCTGGTCAGGCGGTCGATGTCGCTCGTGAGCTCTTCGGCGATGTCCTTGATCTCGCGTGCCGTCCACGCCTTCTCGCCGTCACGAACGGGGAGGCCCCGAACGATCTTGGCCAGGTCCTTGGCGTCGGAGGTCACGTCGATGGCGCTGAGTGCGTCGTTGATGGCCACTGATGGGCCCCCTGTCCTCGAAGTCACGTGACTGTATGCGGGTGTCGGACCGGACACAACACACCACGCCGGGTGAATCCTGGCACTCCGCTCATAGCGGACGCGCTGGACGAAACCCGGCGTGGTGTGTGACGGCGAACCCGACCTGACCTGTGGAGATACCTGTGGCGAACCTGTGACGCGAACCGGACGGGTGGCCGTCAGAGGTTCTGTGCGTCTCCGACGGGCTGCGGCTGGCCCGAGCGCGGCGGAAGCGCGTTGCCCCGGTTGTCGAGGTCGCCGAGCAGGTTCTCGAGGTAGCTCTTGAGGCGCGTGCGGTAGTCCCGCTCGAAGACCCGGAGCTCGTCGATCTTGCGCTCCAGGAGCGACCGCTCCTGCTCGAGCTGGCCGAGCGTGCGCTGCGACGTCTCCTCCGCCTCGCGAACGATGCGGTTCGCCTGGCTCTTGGCCTCGCCGACCAGTCGATCCGACTCCTCCTGGCCGCTGCGCACGTAGTCGTCGTGCAGCTTCTGGGCGAGTGCGAGCATGCCCGTGGCCGACTCCGGCTCGCTGCTGCGAGGAGCATCGGAGACGGGCGCGACGACGGGTGCCGGAGCAGCGACCGGGGCCGCGAGGACGGGCGCGGGCGCCGGGACCGGCTCCGGCGTGGGCTCGGGCTTCGGGGCGGGCGCTGCCTGCTGCGCACCTGCTCGGCTCAGCTCGGCGATCCGGCGCTCAGCCGCGGCAAGCTTGGTCTTGAGGTCCTCGTTCTCCCCCTGGAGGTCCCGGAGGGTGTTCACGACCTCGTCGAGGAAGTCGTCGACCTCGTCCTGGTCGTACCCCTCGCGGAACTTCGTGGCCTGGAACTTCTTGTTCAGGACCTCGTCTGCAGTCAGCAGCGCCATCGTCGTCACCTCTGTCGGTAGAGCTTGTCGGTCGAGTCAGCCGGTCCGGCGGCAGTCCACCCGACCGCCACGGGCCACGGTATCGGAGAATGTCGTCGGCGCACGCCCCGACGACACGCCCACGGATGGGTGGTTCAGAGCGATCCGAAGACCCGCATCAGGATCAGGCACAGGATGAATACCACCATGAACGCCAGGTCCAGCTGGATCGAGCCGATGCGGATCGGCGGCAGAATCCGCCGCAGCGCCTTCAACGGCGGGTCCGTCACCGAGTAGGTCACCTCGGCGACGACCAGCGCGAGACCCGTCGGATGCCACTCACGTGCGAAGAACTGGACCCAGTCCAGAACAAGACGAACGAGCAGGATCAGGAAGAAGACCAGAACGACGAAGTACAGGACCGATCCGATGAGGTGCACGCGTCAGCTCTGGTCGTAGAAGCCCGTGCGCGCCGGCTGCTCGGCCGGAGCCGCAGTCTCTCCGGCCACCTCGACGTGTGCCGGCGACAGCAGGAAGACCTTGCTGGTCACACGCTCGATCGCGCCGTGCAGCCCGAAGATCAGACCCGCCGAGAAGTCGACCAGACGCTTGGCGTCGGCGTCGTCCATGTCCGTCAGGTTCATGATCACGGGCGTCCCCTCGCGGAACGCCTCACCGATCTTGCGCGCGTCGTTGTAGGAGCGCGGGTGGATCGTCGTGATCCGCCGCAGCTCTCCTGCGGGGGCGGGCGTGTGGACGTGCACGCTCGCCTGGGTCGGCACGGCCGACCGGTTCGGACGGTGCAGCGGTGTGACCTGGGCCTCGTACTCGGTCGGCACGGCGACCTCCCCGTCGTCATAGTCTTCGACGTAATCCTCGTGCTCGGCCCTGTCATCGGCCAGGCCGAGGTACAGCATCGTCTTGCGCAGCGCTCCGGCCATCGCCTTGGCTCCCTCCCCGCATCTCTGCGGACCACCCCGGAGCCCGGCGCCCGACCCCGCAGGGGTCGCTAAGACGCTGATGGGCTCCCTCTGCCGGTCACGCTAGCAACGCGTGTGCGCCGATCGCGTAGCGACACGCCCGCTTGCACGAGCGTTCGCCTCGTTCGGGTCCGGACGGTCACGCAACGGTGCGCACCACTCCCGCGAACCGCCCTGTGCGCGCGGAACGTCGATACGAGAACAGGTCGCCGTCCGTGTACGTGTCACGGTCGGAGGCGTACGCGACACGCACCCCCAGCCGGCGCAGGACCGCGCCGACGCCCGCCGGCAGGTCGAGCGCCGGAGTCCCCCACGACGTCGTCGCGAACGTCTCGGGCACCACAGCGACGACCTCGTCGCGAAGCTCGGCCGGAACCTCGTACGAGCGACCGCTGATCGCAGGGCCGATGGCGGCGCGGATGTGCTCGACCTCCGCACCCGCGCCGGCCATCGCAGCCAGGGCAGACTCCAGAACACCGGACACCAGCCCCCGGCGGCCTGCGTGGACGGCCGCCACGACTCCCGCGGACGCATCGGCGAGCAGGACCGGGACGCAGTCCGCCACCAGGACGCCGACCGGGACGTCGGGCGACGTCGACACGAGAGCGTCGGCCTCCCCTGGGTCTAGGTCTGCCGGCCGCGACAGGACCACGACGCCGGTGCCGTGCACCTGGGTCGCGTAGACCACGGGTGCACCGACCCAGTCGTCGAGCACCTCGCGGTTGCGCGCAACGGTCGTCGGGTCGTCACCGACCGCGAGCCCGAGGTTGAGCGAGTCGTACGGCGCCGCGCTGAACCCACCGCGCCGGGAGGTGAAGCCTGCCCGGATGCCGTGACCGAGGTCGACGCCGTCGACGAGCACGCGATCTACTTCAGGAAGTCCGGCACGTCCAGCTCGTCGCGCTCCCGGTCGCGGCGCGGCGCGTCCTCCGTGAAGATCCGCGGGACCTCGAGCGCACCGGTGATCGGCGTGGGCTCCGCCTCCGTCGAGAGGAACGCCGGCACTCCCGGCTGACCGGCCGTGCCTGCATAGGCGCCGACCGGGACCGGCAGCTCGTCGCGCTCGACGACCGGGCGGGGCGAGGGGACCTGGGCGGGCGTCGGGGCCGGGCGGGCAGCAGCGGCGGTGCTCCCCGAGACCTGACCCAGCGCGCGGGCATCGCGACGCACGGTCGGCGAGCCGCTGTCGAACCCGGCAGCGATGACCGTGACGCGCACCTCGTCTCCGAGCGCGTCGTCGATCACGGCTCCGAAGATGATGTTGGCCTCCGGGTGCGCAGCCTCCTGGACCAGACGGGCAGCCTCGTTGATCTCGAACAGGCCGAGGTCCGAACCTCCCTGGATGGACAGGAGCACGCCGTGCGCGCCGTCGATGCTCGCCTCGAGCAGCGGTGATGAGATGGCCATCTCGGCCGCCTGCACCGCGCGGTCGTCGCCTCGGGCGAAGCCGATGCCCATCAGCGCCGAACCCGCACCCTGCATGACGGACTTCACGTCGGCGAAGTCCAGGTTGATCAGGCCGGGCGTGGTGATGAGGTCCGTGATCCCCTGGACGCCCGAGAGGAGCACCTGGTCGGCGGAGTGGAACGCGTCCAGAACCGAGACGGACCGGTCCGAGATCTGCAGCAGTCGGTCGTTGGGGATGACGATCAGCGTGTCGACCTCGGCTCGCAGCGCCTCGATCCCCGAGTCGGCCTGCACCGAGCGGCGCCGGCCCTCGAACGTGAACGGCCGGGTCACGACGCCGATGGTCAGCGCTCCGAGCGAGCGGGCGATCCGGGCGACGACCGGGGCGCCACCGGTGCCGGTTCCGCCGCCCTCGCCAGCCGTCACGAACACCATGTCCGCACCGCGAAGGACGTCCTCGATCTCGTCCTTGTGATCCTCGGCGGCCTTCTTGCCGACCTCGGGGTCGGCGCCGGCACCGAGGCCGCGCGTGAGCTCGCGCCCGATGTCGAGCTTGACGTCCGCGTCCGACATGAGGAGCGCCTGCGCGTCCGTGTTGACGGCGATGAACTCGACACCCTTGAGGCCGACCTCGATCATGCGGTTGACGGCGTTGACGCCGCCACCTCCGATGCCGACGACCTTGATGACCGCCAGGTAGTTCTGCGGAGCTGCCACGGTGGGTGCCTCTCGTTCTGCGCTGTGCGTGATGTGCCTGCGTGCTGCGCCTGCTGCCAGTTGCGGCACGGGCCGCGAGAGCCGTCCGGGCGACACGCCGCGGCTGGCTTTCAACCTTCACCCTCTAGTTGAGGGTTATAGTTATGTCAGGTTCTGTTGTCAGGCGTGACGCTAGGTGCCGCACCGGGCACGATCAACGACCGCGCCGCGCGTGTCGGGACTTGCCGACGAATCTCGCCCGCCCTACTTCGTGATGGGCAGCCGCGGAGCCGACACGTCGATGACCGTCGCGCCCGCCGCGGCAGGCGACGCCCGCAACGCGTTGAGCACCGCGCTCTTCAGAGGCGTCTGGTGCGCGTTCCCCCAGTCGACCCGGACGCCGTCGCGCAGCTGCATGGTCACCGTGTCCTGCGTGTGCGCCGAGACACCCTCCACCTGTGCGAGCAGGTCGGCCGGCAGCTCGTGCAGCACACCCAGCACCGCAGCCAGGGTCCGCTTGTCGCCCACCGGGACGTCCACCGCGGGGAGCCCTGGCGGGGCAGCGTCGACCCGCCCGACCTGGACACCGTCCTCGTCGAGGAGCGCGAATCCCGCACCGGACGAGGCGTCCGGCACCGCAGCCACGGGCTCTCGGGCCACGAGGGTCACCGACAGCCCGGCCGGCCAGGATCGCGTCACCCTCGCCTCACGAACGCCCGGGACGTCGAGGATCTCGTCCCGCAAGGACACGGTGTCGAGGCGAGGCAGCGGTGTCCGGGCGTGCGCTGCCACGACGGCCTGGACCTGGTCGACCGCGACCACCGTGCCGGCACCCCGGACAACGACCTTTGCCGTGTCGAGCGCGAGCACGGGCGACACGAACAGCAGCCACCCGAGACCGACGACGGCGACGACGACCGCACCGGTCAGGAGCATCTGCCGGCGCGCGAGGTTGCGGCGCGCGCGAGCCCGCTCGGCGAACCGGGCGATCGAGCTCGTCGACAGCACAGGCGGCGAGACCGGCCCGCCGTACGCGCGGGCCCGTCCCGCGGAGTAGGTGGTCACCACCCGGCCGAAGGAGTCGACGCCGGCAGGCGGAGTCGGCACGGGCTGCTCGGGAGCTCGCTCGGGGACCGGCGTGCTCACCGGCCTCGTGGGTGCGGGTCGGGTGCGCGTCGGACGGCTCGAGGCTGGCTCGCGTGGCACCGTGGGCCGCGACGGGCTCACGCCGACTCCCCGGAGAGCTCGTCCAGCACGACGGACGCCAGGAGCGTGACGTCGCCGGCACCGACCGTCAGCAGCAGGTCCCCCGGCCGGGCCGCTCGCGCGACCGCGCGCGCCGCGTCCAGCCGGTCGGGGACGAACGTCGCCTTGCCCTGCGTAGGCACCCGCTCGACGATCAGGGCGCCGGTTACGGCAGGATCGGGATCCTCGCGCGCGGCGTAGACATCGGTCACCACGACCACGTCGGCAAGGTCGAACGCGACGCCGAACTGGTCGGCGAACGTCCGGGTGCGCGAGTAGAGATGCGGCTGGAACAGGACGATCACCCGCCCCTCCGCGGCGACGGACCGCGCCTGCCGGAGCAGCGCGGCAACCTCGGTCGGGTGGTGGGCGTAGTCGTCCACCACCCGCACGCCAGCGGCGCTTCCCCGGTCCTCGAAGCGTCGACCGGTCCCCCGGAAGGCCGCGAGACCGCTCGCGGCAGCGACCGGATCCGTGCCGAGGCGCCGTGCGGCCGCCCACGCGCCGCCCGCGTTGAGCGCGTTGTGCGCGCCGGGAACCGCGAGCCGGACTGTCAGCACGCCGTCGGGCGTCGTCAGATCCACGCTCCAGGCCGAGCCGTCAGGTCGCAGGTCCCCCACCACCACGTCCGCGCTGGGCGACGTGCCGTACGTGACGACGTCGACGCTGCGCGCGGTGAGCTGGGCGCGCGCACGGTCGACGAGACGAACCGCACCCGCGTCGTCGGCGCACGCCACCAGGGCACCCCCGGGTCGGATGCGCTCGGCGAACTGAACGAACGCGTCCTCGAAGGCCTCCACGGAGCCGTAGTGGTCCAGGTGGTCGGCCTCGACGTTCGTCACGACGGCGACCAGCGGTGCGTACGCGAGGAACGAGCCGTCCGACTCGTCGGCCTCTGCGACGAAGGCACGGCCGGAGCCGTCCCTGCTGCCCCCGAGAGGTCCGTCGGCGGTGAGCACGGTGCCACCGATCGCGAAGGACGGGTCGGCACCGGCGTCCAGCAGCGCCGTCGCGACCATCGCCGACGTCGTCGTCTTGCCGTGGGCGCCCGCGACCGCGATGGCGTCACGGCCGACCATGAGCGCGGCGAGGGCTTCCGACCGGTGCAGCACCCGGACGCCCTGCTCCCGGGCCCGGACGAGCTCCGGGTTGGACTCGCGCACCGCCGACGACACGACGAGCGTGTCGACCCCGTCGACGAGCGCGGCGTCGTGCCCGACGTGGACCGTCACACCGGCCTCCCGCAGCGCTGGCAGCGCCGGGCCGTCGGCGGCGTCGGAACCGCTCACGGTCAGCCCTCGTGCGACGAGCAACGCGGCGACAGCTGACATCCCCGCTCCCCCGACCCCGACGAGGTGCACCCGGCCCAGCGTGGCCGCCGGCAGCGGCTCCGGCGCAGGCTTCCGTGCGGCAGGGAGCTGGAGCTCGACGAGCCGGGCCACGCGGGCGGCTGCATCCCGGACACCGACGCTCGCGGCAGCGCGTCCCATCCGCGCACGCGTCTCGGTAGCCGTGTCCCCGACCAGCAGCACGGGCAGGTGCGCGAGCAACCAGGCGGGATCGAGGTCGCCGTCGTCGACGAGCAGTCCACCGCCCGCGGCCACGACCGCGGCTGCGTTGAGCCGCTGCTCGCCGTTGCCGACGGGCAGCGGGACGTAGACAGCCGGGATGCCCAGAGCGGCGAGCTCGCACACCGTGCCGGCACCGGATCGTCCGACCACGACGTCGGCGACCGCCAGGGCCAGATGCATGTCCGTCAGGTACTCGCGCACCTGGTACCGCTCCGCGAACGGCACACCGACGAGCGCCGACCGCACGGCGTCAGCCTTGCCGGCACCCGTGAGGTGCAGGACCTGCACCCCCCTGGCGAGGAGGTCCCGGGCGGCACCCGCGACAGCGGCGTTGACGCTCACGGCGCCGAGGGAGCCCCCCGAGACCACGAGCGTCGGGAGCGTCGGGTCCAGACCCAAGGACGCTGCAGCGGCGACGCGCGCGCTGTGTGCGTCCGCGGTGCGCTCGGCGAGCAGCCGGGCGATGGGCGCGCGCAGCGGCAGGCCCGTGACCTGTGCGCCGCGCAGCGCCGTCCCGGGGAACGTCACCGCCACCGACGCCGCCCAGCGGGCGCCGAGCCGGTTGGCCAGGCCCGGGCGCGCGTTCGCCTCGTGGATCACGACCGGGATCCCGCGCCGGCGGGCCGCAAGGTAGGCCGGGGTGGAGACGTACCCACCGAATCCGACGACGACCTGTGCGCCGGACTCGTCGATCGCGGCTCCAGCCGCCCTGACCGCGGCACGCAGCCGGCCGGGCAGGCGGAACCAGTCGAGGGTCGGCCGTCGCGGCAGCGGGACCCTCGGGACCAGGGCGAGCTCGAGCCCGTGCTCAGGCACGAGGCGCGTCTCGAGGCCCTGCGCGGTGCCGAGGACGGTCAGGCGTGCGTTCGGGTGCCGGCGGTGGAGCTCGTCAGCCACCGCGAGCAGCGGGTTGACGTGGCCCGCCGTCCCGCCGCCGGCGAGGAGCACCGACGGGACCCGGCGGTCGTCAGCCACGGGACCGCCCGATGACGGCGAGCGAGCGACGCACGACGCTCGGCCGTGCGGCGAGCGCCTCGGCAGCGCCCGGCTCCGACCGTGCGAACGCGATGAGCACCCCGAGGGCGGCCATGGTCATGACGAGTGCCGACCCACCCGCGGACACGAGCGGGAGCGGCACGCCGATCACGGGTGCGAGGCCGATGACGACGGCGATGTTCACGAGGGCCTGCCCGATGATCCAGCACAGGATCGCGCCGGTGGTGATCTGCACGAAGGGGTCGGGGTGCCGCCGGATGATCCGGATCATGGCGAACGCGAGCAGACCGAACAGGGCGAGCACCAGCAGCGTGCCGATCAGGCCGAGCTCCTCGCCGAGGATCGCGAAGATGAAGTCGTTGTGGGCGGCCGGCAGGTAGGACCACTTCTCGCGGCTCTCCCCCAGACCGAGGCCGCCCCAGCCGCCGCTGGCGAGCCCGTAGCCGCCGTGCAGGGTCTGGTAGCAGGACGACTGCACGTCGCACTCCGCGGACACCCAGTCGAGGATGCGGTGCATCCGGTTCTTGCTGGTCACCGTCAGCAGGGCCGTCATGCCGATCGCGAGCAGCGCTGCCAGGCCGAACATCCGCAGCGGCACACCCGCGACGAACAGGGCGCCCGCGACCAGGAGCAGGAGCACCATCGCCGTGCCGAGGTCGTGGCCCGCGAGGATGACGCCGAGAGCGAGCCCGGCGACCGGCACCGCCGGAACCAGCGCGTGCCGCCACTGGTGCAGGAGCGGGAGCTTGCGAGCCAGGACGGCGCCGAGCCACACGGCGAGCGCGAGCTTGATCGCCTCGGAAGGCTGCGCGTTGATGCCACCGATCCGGACCCAGTTCTGGTTTCCGCCGACGCCTGTGCCCACGTGCGGCACGAACACCAGCAGCTGGAACAGGATCGCCGCGCCGAGGACCGGCCAGGCGAACCGTTTGAAGATCCGCACCGGCATCCGCGACAGCACGATGAGGATCGGCAGGCCGATCAGCGCGAACTGCGCCTGGTTCAGGAACACGGCGTAGGGCGTGCCGTTCTTGTCCAGCGACTCCACGCTCGAGCTCGACAGGACCATCACGAGCCCGACCACGAGCAGCAGCGCCGCCGCACCGATGAGCACGTAGTAGCTGGTGACCGCACTGTTCCACTGCCCGAGCATCGACCCCGACCGCCCCGGCACGGTCGGCTCGCGTGCAGGCTCCCGGGCGGGTCGCGAGGTCGTCGCGGTCATGCCCAGGCTCCCCTCCGCCCTGCTCACACGTCCTCGCCGAGCGCACGCACGGCGGCGGCGAACTCCTCACCTCGGGCGGCGTACGACGTGAACTGGTCCATCGACGCGCACGCGGGGGCGAGCAGCACGGTGATGCGCCCGTGAGCAGGCAGCAGCCGGGCGGTGCCGACGGCGAGCCGACGAGCCTCGTGCACGGCGCGGGTCATCACCGCCTCAGTCTCACCGGCGTCCACCTCGACCACGGGGACCTCGGGTGCGTGTCGGGCGAGTGCCTCGCGCAAGGGCTCCCGATCCACCCCGATCAGGACCGCGGCGGCGAGACGGTCCTTTCTGCTGCGGACCAGCTCGTCGAACCGGGCTCCCTTGGCCAGGCCCCCAGCGACCCAGACGACGGACTCGGCGGCGAAGGCCCCGAGCGCAGCGGCCGCGGCGTGCGCGTTCGTCGCCTTCGAGTCGTCGACGTACGCGATGCCGTCGACGGTGGCGACGGTCTCCAGCCGGTGGGAGCCCGCGGAGTAGGCACGCAGCCCGGCGCGCACGACGGCGGGCTCGACACCGTGCGCGAGCGCCAGCGCAGCCGCGGCCAGGGCGTTGGTGACGACGTGCGGCGGCACGTTCCCGTCCGGGCCTGCCAGGTGCGCGAGGTCGTCGAGCGTGCCGAGCTCGGCAGCGTGGGTGTGCCGCAGGCGCGCGAACCCGCGGTCCACCAGCACGTCTTCGACGAGCCCCACCTGCCCGACGAGCGGTGTGCCGAGCGTGAACCCGACGGCCACGGCACCGTCGACCACGTCGGCGTCACGCACGAGGTCCTCGGTCCGCGTGTCGGCGAGGTTGTAGACGCACGCCACCTGGGCGCGCTCGAAGATCCGTCCCTTGTCCGCGGCGTACGCCTCGAGGGTGCCGTGCCAGTCGAGGTGGTCCGCGGCGACGTTGAGCACAGCCGCGGCCTGCGCCGACATCGAGTGCGTGAAGTGCAGCTGGAAGCTCGACAGCTCGACCACCACCACGTCGACGGACGGGTCGACCGCTGCGAGCGTGACGGGCGTCCCCACGTTGCCCACAGCCGCGACGTGCTCCCCGGCTGCGCGCAGGATCGACTCGAGCATGCCCACCGTGGTCGTCTTGCCGTTGGTTCCCGTCACCGCCAGCCACGGAGCGGGACCGTCGCCCGATGCCCGGTCGACTCGCACCCGCCACGCGAGCTCGACCTCGCTCCACACCGGCAGGCCCCGTTCGAGCGCCGCGGCGAGGAGCGGGTGGTGCGGAGCCAGCCCCGGCGAGGCGACGACGAGCGACGCTCGGTCGAGCGCAGTCCCGGCGAGCAGCTCGTCGGTGCCGATGACGTCGTCGGCGCGGTCGTCGACCGGCACCACACGAGCCCCCCGCGAGGCGAGCACCTCGGCTGCCGCGCGACCCGAGACCCCGAGGCCGGCGACGATCACCAGGGCGCCGTCGAGCTCGACCTCAGCCACCTAGCCGGACCCACTCGGCGTAGAAGATCCCGACGCCCAGCGCCACGAAGAGCCCGGCGATGATCCAGAACCGGATGACGATCGTCACCTCGCCCCACCCCGAGAGCTCGAAGTGGTGGTGCAGCGGCGCCATCTTGAAGACCCGTTTCCCGGTCATCTTGAAGAAGCCGATCTGGATGACGTCGGACATCACCTCGAGGACGAAGAGGCCACCGATGATCGCGGCCAGGATCTCCGTCCGGGTGAGGATCGACAGACCGGCCAACGCGCCGCCGAGGGCGAGCGAACCTGTGTCCCCCATGAAGATCTTGGCCGGGCTGGCGTTCCACCACAGGAAGCCGAAGCACGCGCCCACGATCGCGGCGGCCACGACCGCGAGGTCCAGCGGGTCTCTCGTCTCGTAGCAGCTCGGGCCCGCGGTCGCGAGGAACTGGCAGCTCTGGTTGTTCTGCCAGACACCGACGATGACGTAGGCGCCGAACACGATGAGAGAGACACCGGTGGCCAGCCCGTCGAGACCGTCCGTGAGGTTCACGGCGTTCGACCAGGCCGTGATGAGGAAGTTCGCCCAGACGACGAAGAGCAGGACGCCGACCGTCACACCCCAGAACGCCAGGTCGATCTTGGTGTCCCGGATGAACGAGATGTTCGTCGAGGCCGGTGCGCGGAACTTGTCGTTGGAGAACTGGAGCGCCGCCACGGCGAAAGTCACGCCGACGAGCCCCTGCCCGAGGATCTTCCAGCGCGCCTTCAGCCCGAGGCTGCGCTGGCGCGAGATCTTGATGAAGTCGTCGAGGAACCCGACCAGCCCGAGCCCCGTCATGAGGAACAGGACGAGGACCGCTGACGCACTCGGCATCGTCTGGGTGGCGAGCAGTCCGCCGATCCAGCCGAGCAGCGTGGCACCGATGATGACGACGCCGCCCATGGTCGGTGTGCCGCGCTTGGTGAAGTGCGCGGTCGGACCGTCCTGCCGGATGAACTGGCCGTACTGCTTGCGCACCAGGAACCGGATGAACACGGGCGTCCCGAGCAGGGCGATGATCATCGACAGCCCGCCGGAGATCATGAGCGCCCTCATGACGCGCCGCCCTCCACGAGCCGGTCGCCGAGACGCCACAGACCGGCGTCGTACGAGGACTTCACCAGGACGACGTCACCGGAGCGCAGCTCGGCCTCCAGGAACCGGGTCGCGACGTCGAGATCGTCGGCGAGCACGACCTCGTCCCCCCACGAGCCCTCGTGGTTGGCACCGTCACGGATGGCGCGGGCGCCCTCTCCGACGACGATCGTGAGCCCGATGTTCAACCGGACGCAGAGCCGCCCGATCGCGTCGTGCGCGGTGCGAGCTTCCGGGCCGAGCTCGAGCATCTCGCCGAGGACGGCGATCGAGCGTCGGTCACGGCCGGCCAGGACGGCGAGGGCCTTCAGGGCCGCGCGCATCGAGTCGGGGTTCGCGTTGTAGGAGTCGTCGACGACCGTGACGCCGTCGGCGCGGTCCACGACGTGCATGCGGTGCGGGCTGAGGGCGTCGGCGGCGGTCAGACCTGACGCGACCGCGTCGACGTCCAGCCCGAGGGCCACGGCCGCTGCTGCGGCGGCGAGGGCGTTGTGCACGTGGTGCTCACCGACCAGGCGAAGCTCGACCGCTGCGGTTCGCTCGCCTCGCTCCGAACGGGACACGAGCGTGAACCGCGCACGTCCGGCGCGGTCCAGGACCACGTCCCGGGCTCCCACCGACGCCTCCGGCGCGGCGCCGAAGGTCACCACGTCGCCGGGTGCGAGCGGAGCCATGGCCGTGACGCGCGGGTCGTCGATGTTGAGGACCGCGACACCGTCCCCCACCAGACCCTGCACGATCTCGGCCTTCGCTCGCGCGACCGCTTCGATCCCGCCGAAGCCGCCCAGGTGCGCCTGCCCGACGACCAGCACGACGGCGACGTCCGGCGGCGCGATCTGCGTGAGGTAGGTGAGGTGCCCCGGACCGCTGGCGCCCATCTCGAGCACGAGGAAGCGCGTGGACTCGTCGGCGCGCAGGACGGTCAGCGGAAGCCCGATCTCGTTGTTGAACGAGCGCACGGGCGCGACGGTAGGTCCGACGCTGCCGCACAGCTGTGCGAGCAGGTCCTTGGTGGTCGTCTTGCCGACGGACCCGGTGATGCCGATGACCTTGAGCCCGCTGCCGCCCGGTTCCCACGACGCCTCGCGCAACCGCTCCAGCACCACACGGGCGAGGTCACCGAGGGCCTTCTCCACATCGGGGACGACGACGCTCGGCACGGTGCGGCCGCCATCGCCCACCACTTCCCGCGCTGCGAGCACGAGCACCGCACCTGCCTGGACAGCGACGGACGCGTACTCGTGACCGTCGACGTGCTCACCCGGGAGCGCGACGAACAGGCCGCCGAGCACCTCCTCGCGGGAGTCGATGACCACCGGACCGCCGACCAGCAGCGCCGGGTCGACGTCTCCGCACAGCACGCCGCCCGTCGCGGCCGCGATCTCGGCCGCTGTCAGGGCGATCACGCGTGCAGCTCCTGACGGTTCTCGTGCACGGCGAGCAGCACGGACCGGTCGTTGTACCGGTGGAACACTCCAGCGATCTCCTGCGTCGGTTCGTGACCCTTGCCCGTGATGATCACGGTGTCCCGCTCGTCGGCGAGGGCGAGGGCGTCGCGGATGGCCTGGGCACGGCTCGTCGCCTCGTGGACGTCGGCCAGGTCGGGGCGCTTGACGCGCACTCCGTCAAGGATGGCCGACCGGATGGCCGCCGGCTCCTCGGATCGTGGGTTCTCGTCCGTGACGACGATCACGTCGGCCAGCTCGGCGGCGATCTCGCCCATGATCGGGCGCTTTCCCTGGTCCCGGTCGCCGTCCGAGCCGAAGACGAGGATCAGCCGGCCGGGGGTGATCGGCCGGACGGCCTGCAGCGCGAGGGTCAGCGCGTCGGGCGTGTGCGCGTAGTCGACGAGTGACAGCGGGAAGCCGTCGCCACGCTCGATGACCCGCTCCATGCGGCCGGGGATCTCGTCAGCGTGGCCGACCGCCTCGATCGCGACCGGGAGGTCCACCCCCGCAACGTGCGCCAGGACGACGGCCAGGGCTGCGTTCGACACGTTGACGAGGCCGGGCAGAGGGCTCGCAGCCTCGTGCTCCGTGCCGTCGGGGGCACGCAGCGTGAACGTGGAGCCCACACCGTCGAGCCCGACGTCCGCCGCGGTCACGGCCCAGTCGGCGTCGATGCCCGACCCCACGCGGGTCGAGAGCGACTGCACGGGGATCCGCGCCTCGGACACCAGCCGTCGACCCCACTCGTCGTCGACGACGACGACTCCCTGGCGTGCCTGGCCCGGGGCGAACAGGCGCGCCTTGTCCCGGAAGTACCCCTCCATGTCACCGTGGAAGTCGAGGTGGTCGCGCTGCAGGTTGGTGAACCCGACGACGTCGAACACGAGCCCGTTGACCCGGCCCAGCGCGAGGGCGTGCGAGGAGACCTCCATGGCGACGGCCGTCGCGTCCCGTTCGAGCGCCGCTGCGAGCAGAGCCTGCAGAGCGGGTGCCTCGACCGTCGTCCGCGGACTCTCGATCGCGTCGTCGCCGATCCGCAGCTCCACGGTGCCGAGCAGCGCGGTGAGCCGGTGCGCGGCGCGAAGGGCAGCGTCGACGAAGTAGGTCGTCGTGGTCTTGCCGTTGGTCCCGGTCACGCCGAGCGTGACGAGCCGGCTACCGGGATCGTCGTGGGCCCACGCCGCAACCGGTCCGGCGACCCCGCGGGGGTCCTCGGTCAGCAGGACGGGCACGCGCTCTGCCAGCGCGCCGAGCATCTCGAGACCAGCCCGGTCCGTGAGGATCGCCGAGGCGCCCGCGTCGACCGCCTGCGTGGCGTACGTCGCACCGTGCACCTTGAGGCCGGGGACGGCGACGAACACGTCACCGGCGACCACGTCACCGCTGGCCAGGCTCACACCGGTCAGCGTCGCGTCCGTGGCTACGGGCAGACCTGCCGTGACCAGGCCGAACGCACCGACGAGGTCGACGACCCGGTGTGCTGCGGGATGCTTCGGGCGCATCCGAGCCGGGGTCGTCATGGGGAGAATCTACCCTGGGCGAACCCGCAGGAGCGTTCGGCCGGGCGTGGGCGAGCCCACCTCACCACGTCGTCGGGAACAGGGTTCCCGCGGTGCCGGACGGCGCCACCCCGAGCTCGCCGAGCGTGTAGCCGGCGACGTCGCTGAACACGGGTGCCGCGACCACACCGCCGTAGACGGACGAGCGCGGGTTGTGCAGGATGACCGCGACCGCGATGCGCGGGTCGTCGGCGGGTGCGACACCGATGAAGGACGCCGTGATCCCCTGCGCCCCGTTGGCGAGCCACGCCTGCGCCGTCCCCGTCTTGCCTGCCACCCGGTAGCCGGGGATCGCAGCGCTGGAGCCCGTGCCGTCGTCGACCACGCTCTCCATCATCGTGAGCACCGTCTGCGCGGTCTCCGGCGAGACGACCTGCGTCGTGGTCGGCGGGTCCGACGGTGTGAAGGTGCCGTCGGGCGACGTCCACCCCTTGATGATGTGCGGCTCCACGCGGACGCCGCCGTTGGCGATCGTCGCGAACACCTGGGTGGCCTGCAGGGCGGTCACCGAGAGCGACTGCCCGAACAGCACGGCGAACTTGTCGCGTCGCTGCCAGCTGTCGACGGGGTGCAGGATGCCGACGGACTCCCCCGGCATCTCGATGCCGGTCTTCGACCCGAAGCCGAACTTCTTGAGGTAGTCGAACCGGGTCTGCACGGGAAGGTTCTGGCCGATCATCACCGTGCCGGTGTTCGAGGACTCCGCCAGGACACCGGTCGTCGTGAGCTGGAGCACCCCGTGCGGGTGGGAGTCGTGGAACGTCTCCTTGCCGTCCGGGGAGTACTCGTAGGGCACCGACCACTGCGACAGGGGCGTCGCCACGTGGTTGTCCAGGATGGCCGACATCGTGATGACCTTGCCCGTCGAGCCCGGCTCGAACACGTCGGAGATCGCGCTGGACAGCGAGCCGCCGTTCGAGTCACCCGGGTTGTTCGGGTCCACGGTGTTGGAGTCCGCGATCGCGTAGATCTCACCGGTCTTGGTGTCGATCACGATGACCGATCCCGAGTCCGCGCCGGTTGCCGCCACCTGAGCCTTGAGCGCCGCGTAGGCGCGGAACTGGATGTCGGACTTGAGCGTGAGGGTGACCGAGTCGCCCTGTCGGGCCGGGGTCTCCTGCGAGTAGCCGCCCGGGATCGCCTGACCCATGCGTCCCCGCTCGTACGTCTCCTCGCCGGCCGTGCCGGTCAGCCGATCGTTCAGCGAGAGCTCGAGACCGTCCAGGCCGGTCCCGTTGGAGTTGACGAACCCGAGCACGTTCCCGGCGAGGTTGCCGTTCGGGTAGACGCGCTCCGCGACACGGTCCACGTTGACCCCGGGCAGGCCGAGCTTGCGCACCTCTCGGGCGACGTCGGGCAGCACGCCCTTCTTGATGTAGACGAACCCCCGGTCACCCACGAGCTTTCCGCCCAGCTCGGCCGCGTTCATGTCGAGCAGGGGAGCCAGACGCGCTGCGACGCCGGCTGCACCGTCCGGACCGTCGACGGCCCCCGTCGACCGGTACTCCGGCACGGTCTTCTGGTTGACGGAGATGTCGTAGCGCTCGACGGACGCCGCGAGCGCGACCCCGTCCGCGTCGGTGATCTCCCCCCGCCCGCCGAGCTCGGCCACCGAGACGAGCCGCGCGTCACGTGCCTGCGCGGCGATGCTCGGGCCGCGCAGCCCCTGCACATAGACGAGACGCCCGCCGAACACGACGAGCGTCAGGACGATGGCGATCGTGAGGAAGGTCATCCGGCCGCGCGAACCGGACCGCGGCGGACGGCCACCAGGACGCGTCGGAACCTCGACCGTGCGGGGCGGTCCCGCCGCACCGGGGACGCGCCCGCCCGAGCGGGGCCGCGGGACGGTGCCGTTGCCCCCCGGGCGTGCAGCGCTCGGCGGGCGTGCGCCCGTGCGCGGGCGACCGGTGACCGGCGTCGTCATCCGGCGGCCCCGGCGGGTTCGGGTGCGCCCTGCACGCTGCCGTCGGCAAGCTTCAACCAGCCCGTTCCGTTGGTGGGCACCATCCCGAGCGCCGCCGCGGCCTCCGCGAGGTGGGCGGGCGACGCCTGGGCGTCCAGGGCCGCCTGCTTGTCCTTGGCATCCTGGTCGAGCTGCCCCAGCTGGTTGGACAGGTCGTACTTGGCGTAGGCGGTCGACGCCATCGAGGTGTTCAGCAGCAGGGCCGAGAGCAGAGCTCCCGCGAGGACGGCCATGCAGGCCAGGATGAACGGCATCCGGGTCCGAGCATGCAGCGGCGCGCGGACAACCCTCAGACGAGGGGCGGGTGGATTCTGTGGCGCGGTACGGGGACGTGCCGGGGCCGTTGCCGTGCGGACAGCTGACTGGGCGCTCATGCTGCCCTCCTTCCCGTGGGTCGCGTAGGTGGTGCTGGTCGGTTGCGCAGGTGGTCGGGTGTGGGACGGGTCCGCTCCGCGGCTCGGAGACGGACCGACTGCGAGCGAGGGTTTCGGGTGATCTCGGCCTCGTCGGCCTCCTCGGCACCGCGGGTGACGAGACGCAGGTAGGGCGCGTGGGTCTCCGGCTCGACGGGCAGGTCGGGGGGCGCGCTCGACGTCGCACCGGCCGCCATGGCCCGCTTGACGGCGCGGTCCTCGAGCGAGTGGTACGACTCGACGACCAGGCGGCCGCCCACGGCGAGCGCCTCGATCGACTCCGGCAGGGCACGCTCGAGGGTCTCGATCTCGCCGTTCACCTCGATGCGCAGCGCCTGGAACGTGCGCTTGGCCGGGTTGCCGCCGGTCTTGCGCGTCGCGGCCGGGATGTTCGCGCGCACGATGCTCACCAGCTCGCCCGTGCGCTCGAGGGGCCGACGAGCACGCTGGGCGACGATCGCGCGAGCGATCCGCGGTGCGAACCTCTCCTCGCCGTACTCGCGCAGGATCCGGGCGAGCTCACGCTCGTCGTACGTGTTGAGCACGTCGGCCGCGGTCTGCCCCGTCGTGGCGTCCATCCGCATGTCGAGCGGTGCGTCGGCCGAGTAGGAGAAGCCACGTTCGCGCTCGTCGAGCTGCAGGGACGACACCCCGAGGTCCATGAGGACGCCCTGGACCTGGTCGATCCCGAGATCGGCGAGCACGTCGTTGATCTCGTCGTAGATGGCGTGCACGCCGGTGAAGCGGTCACCGAAGGGTGCGAGGCGCCGGCCGGCCAGCTCGAGAGCCTGAGGGTCTCGGTCCAGCCCGACCACCCGAACCTGGGGAAAGGCGGCCAGGACCCCCTCGGTGTGCCCTCCCATGCCTAGCGTCGAGTCGACCAGCACCGCCGAGTCGCGGTCCGCGAACGCGGGTGCGAGCAGCTCGAGGCAGCGCTGCAGGAGCACCGGCGTGTGGCGGGAGGCGGCGTCGTCCAGGTCGCTCATGGCCTGCCTCCCAGCTCGTGTGCCGCGTCGTGCGTGGTGAAGATCGAGGTCGGACGGCCCTCCGCCGTCCGACCAGATCCCCCTCCGACCCTCTGACGCCGGGGAAGTGCGTCAGGAAAGTCGGGGGGAGGTCTCACCGGGCGGCCCACCGGGCCAGGTGCTGCTGTCAGAACGGTCCGTTCGGGAAGACCTCCTCCGCCGTGTCGGCGTAGCCGGCCTCCTGCTCGGACAGGTACGTCTCCCATGCCTGCAGGTCCCAGATCTCGACGCGGGTACCCGTTCCGATGACGGCGACGTCGCGATCCAGGCCTGCGTACTTGCGCAGCATCGGCGGGATCGAGATCCGACCCTGCTTGTCGGGCAGCTCGTCGCTCGCACCCGACAGGAACACACGCAGGTAGTCACGAGCCTGGCGGCTCGTCACCGGCGCCTGGCGGAGCTGGTCGTGCATGCGCTGGAACTCCGCCATCGGGAGCAGGAACAGGCACCGCTCCTGACCGCGCGTCATGACGAGACCCGGGGCGAGCTGGCCGCGGAACTTGGCCGGAAGGATGAGCCGGCCCTTCTCGTCCAGGCGGGGCGTGTACGTCCCGAGGAAGGGCGCGAACGAGCCAAAAGTGCCGGTCGTCGGCTCATAGGTCACCCCGCCTCCCCTCGGCCCTTTGGTACGACGCTCCCCGCCTCACCACGTGCCTCCACGCTACTCCACTTCGCTCCACCGAGGCCCGTTGAAAGGTCGGATTCACCCGGTCGGAGCGATAAACATGCAGGTCACAGCGGTGGAGCGAAGTGGAGGAGATTGGCAGACCCACACCGCACCCGCGTGTGTCCGGGCGCGCCGCAGGACGCCAGATCAGACAAACTGGGGCGAATCGGAGGTCCAGATCCACGTCGGCCGACGGTGAACCTCGCCGCCGCCGGCAACGTGGAGGGAAGTGGGGGGCCAGTGGGCGATGAATGTCGCCGCAACGGCCTTTAGGCTCGACCCAGTTCCGCCAAAGGAGGCGCCATGCTGCAGGCCACCCCGTCGTCGACCGAGCTCGAGGACGTCGTCGCCACCACGCTTCGGATGCGTGCGGGGATCGAGAGCGTGGTGACCGGTCGGCCCGAGCTCGTGCGCGTCACGGTCGCCGTGCTGCTCGCCGAGGGGCACCTGCTCCTGGAGGACGTGCCGGGAGTCGGCAAGACGACGCTCGCCAAGGCGCTCGCCAAGACCATCGACTGCTCCGTCGGGCGGATCCAGTTCACACCGGACCTGCTGCCCTCCGACCTCACAGGGGTCAACATCTACCGGTCGCAGACGCACGAGTTCGAGTTCCGACCGGGGCCTGTGTTCGCGCACATCGTGATCGGCGACGAGATCAACCGCGCCTCGCCCAAGACACAGTCGGCGCTGCTCGAGTGCATGCAGGAGGCGCAGGCCACCGTCGACGGTCGGACGTACCCGCTGCCACGCCCGTTCCTCGTCGTCGCGACGCAGAACCCCGTCGAGATGGAAGGCACCTACCCGCTGCCCGAGGCGCAGCGCGACCGGTTCATGGCCCGCCTGACGGTCGGCTACCCGAGCATCGAGTCCGAGCTCGACATGCTCGACCTGCAGGAGACGTCCGACCCGCTCGACATCCTCGTGCCCGTGACCGACGCCAAGCAGGTCAAGGCCGCCATCGACGTGACCCGACGCCTGTTCGCGTCGCCCGCGGTGAAGCGGTACATCGTCGACCTCGTGACCGCGACCCGCGAGGACTCAGGGCTCCGGCTCGGTGCGTCCCCGCGGGCGGCGATCCAGCTGCTCCGCGCTGCCAAGGCGCTCGCCGCGATGGACGGGAGAGACCACGTGCTCCCGGACGACGTCCAGCAGCTGGCCGTGCCGGTGCTGGCTCACCGGCTGCTGCCGAGCACCGAGTCACGCCTGTCGGGTCGCAGCACGTCGGACATCGTCGCCGACATCGTCGACCGCATAGCCCTGCCCGCACCGGCTGCGGCCGGACGAGCCCGTCGCGCCGTCGGCTGATGCGTCTGCGCCCCACCGCTCGTGGGTGGACCCTCGCGGCTGCGGGGGTCGCCGCGCTCCAGCTCGGCGTGGTGCTCGGCTCCGTCGACCTGGTGCGCATCGGCACGCTCGCCCTCCTGCTCGTGGTGGCTGCGGCGATCGGCGTGCTCGTGTTCGACCCGGGCCGCGGGCGGCACCGGCTCGCCGTCACCCGCAGCAGCACGCCGAACCCTGTCCACTCGGGAGCCGAGGCTCAGATCGAGGTCGTCATCGGCGCCACCGACCCCGCAGCGCGCGTGCGCCTGGCAGGGCTGAAGTTCGCCGAGCAGGCCGCGACCGAGCTCTCGGGAGGCCGGCCGCTGCGGGCTCGCGTCACCCGGGCACCGCGCCGCGTCACGGTCACCTACGCGGTGCAGGCCGCGCGTCGTGGCCGCTGGCCGCTCGGACCGCTCGTCGTGACGCGCAGCGACCCGTTCGGGGTCGTCAGGGCGTCGGCGACCCTCGGAGAGCAGGCCGAGGTCTCGGTGTGGCCGTCCGTGGTGCCGCTGCCGACCCCCGGTGACGTGCTCGTGGGTGAGCCCGACCGGGTCGCGCTCGGCGCTCGCACACCGTCCACCGACGACGCGTCCCTGCGGGACTACCGCGAAGGTGACGACCTGCGTCGCGTGCACTGGAGCAGCAGCGCGCGCCGTGGCGCCCTCATGGTTCGCTCCGACGAGCGCGCCGGGATGCGGCCCGTGTCCGTCCTGCTCGGCCTGCCCGCCCGCACGTCCGCGCTGGAGTGGTCGATCTCCCTGGCGGCCTCGATGGCGCTCGCGATGCTCGACGGCGGTCACCCCGTCCGGATGGTCGGCGGTGCACCGTCGGAGCCGGAGTCCGGTCCGTACCCGCTCGCGTTCGTGCACAGCCGATCCGGTCCCAGCGCGCGGGCCGCCGTGCTCGACCGGACGCTCGACCTCGAGGCGCCGCGCTCGAACGTGCAGGGCGAGATCGACCTGGTCGCGGCAGCGCGCATGCTGCACACCACCGACGCGGCGGGCGAGATCGTGCTCGCGGTGCTCGGTCCGCTCGGTGCGTCCGCACGCGCCGCGCTCGCCCACGTGGCCGACGACGCCCAGGCCTGGGCTGTCGTCCGTTCCGACACCCCCGGGCATGTCGTCGAGGCGAACGACACCGTCCTGGCGCTGCGCCGGGCCGGGTGGCGCGCCTGCCGTGTCACGCCCGACGAACCGATCGTCGACTGCTGGCTCCGCCTCCTGGGATCTGCCACATGATCGGCCGCCTGCACCCGATCCCCCGCGGTCCGCGCGCCGCCGTCGGCACCGGGCTGGTGGCCGCCGCGACCTGCTCGAGCCTGCTCGCGCTGCAGAACCTGATGGTGCGCGGGACCTGGCTCTCCACGGCGTGGTTCACGGTGCTCGTCGTCGCGGCGATCGTCATGGGCGCCCGTGCGGTGACCCGGTCGTGGTGGGCACCCTCGCTGGTCGGGCTCGTGGTGTCGGTCGCGATCATCCTGGTCCGCTACGGCGCCGCCCCTGGACGCGTCCGCGTGCTCCCGGACGCCAGCTCGTTCGAACGCACTCTCGCGACCGCCCGCGAGGGCGTCGCCGTCATCAACGCCTCACTCGTGCCGATGCAGAGCGTCCGATCCTCGGAGCTCCTCATCGTCACGGGCGCACTGGCCGTGTTCCTCCTCGCCGACCTCCTCGCGATCGGGCTCGGAGCGCCGGCCGCGTCAGGTCTGGCGTTCGCGACGCTCTGGATCCCCGCGATCGTCCTCGGCTTCTCCGCCAGCGGCTGGGCGCTCGCCTGGACCGCCCTGGCCTACCTGCTCCTGCTCGCTCTGAGCGCCGCGCCCACGACCGCCCACGCCGACCAGGGAAGACGTGCGTCCGTCGCGATCTTCTCGTCGGTGGCGCTCATCGTCGCGACGGTCGTCATCGGACCTGCAGTGGCCTCGTTCCCGGGCTGGGCGTCGATGAGCCTGCCGTCCTTCGGGTCCGGCCCGATCGGCCCGCTGCAGCTCAGCGACGACCTCGACCTGCGACAGAGCCTCGGCAGCCGCTCCGGGCAGGTCGTCATGACCTACACGGTGACGCCGCCGGCCGTCGTCACCGACCCGGCAGACCCGACGCCCACGCCCAGCGCGTCCAGCGCTCCCCTGGGTGGCGCCACCGCCCGGACCGTCGGCCCGCTGCGGGCCTTCACCCTCGCCGACTTCGACGGCACCACCTGGCAGCGCACCGACGCGCTCCGGCTCGACCCGTGGGACCCCGCGACGTTGCTCACGTCCGACTCGAGCATCGTCGGCACCACCCCCGACGCCGAGCGCGGCACGTTGGCCGACGTGGTCGTCGATGTAGGTCGTCTGCAGGAACGTCGCCTGCCGATCAGCACGTTCCCCCGAACGGTCGTCGTCGACGGTGCCTGGCAGTACGACCAGGCCCGCGACGAGGTCGTCGGCAGACGCGGCACGTACAACGGCCTGCAGTACTCCATGCAGGTGGAGATCCCGCGGCTGACCAAGGACGACCTCGCCACGGCGGACGTCGGTGACCCCGGTGACGGCGGCGCCACGCTCGAGGTTCCGAAGACGTCGCACAGCGACGACATCGCCGAGAAGGCCCGCGAGCTGACGGCCGATGCGAGCACGCCCTACCAGCGGGCGATGGACCTCCAGGGTTTCTTCCACGCGACGTCCAACTTCACGTACGACACCCACGTCGCACCCTCGCGCTCCGACGACGCGGTCTGGGACTTCCTGCAGTCCACCCACGGGTACTGCGTGCAGTTCGCGACCTCGATGACGATCATGGCGCGGACCCTCGGCATCCCGGCGCGCGTCGCTGTGGGGTTCCTGCCTGGGGAGGCCGACGACGACGGGAAGTACGTCATCACCGGACGGCAGTCCCACGCGTGGCCCGAGCTGTACTTCGAGGACTTCGGATGGGTGCGGTTCGAGCCGACCCCGGCGAGCCAGACAGGGCCGCTGCCGGCGTGGAGCGACCCGTTCGCAGGCGTCAGCGGGTCCGACGGCAGCCGGGAGGAGGGCGTTCCCGGGTCCAGCACCGGCGCCTCGTCCGCGCCGGTCCCCGCCACGCCGCAGTCGGCAACCGCAGCCGCGGACCAGAGCAGCATGTGGGTTCCCGTCGGGATCACCGTGGCGGTCGTCGTGGTGATCGCTTCGCTCGGCGTGATGCTCGTCCGGCGCCGGGCCAGCATGCTCCCGGAGCTCACGCCTGAGCGGGCCTGGTCACGTGCGCGTCGCCGGCTGGCCAAGCGAGGGCTGGTCTGGTCCGACTCCGACACACCCCGAACCGTGGTGTCGTCGGTCAACGCCCAGCTGCGGGCCCGCACCGGAGCGGAGCTGGCCGGCGACGCCTCCGCGGCCCTCGTGGCACTGGCGCGCGCGGTCGAGGCGGAGCGCTACGCGCGCGAACCGTCAGTGGTCGAGTCCGCGGTGCTCGCGCGGTGGGTGGACGACCTGGTCGACGGAGCGGAGAACGCGCTCAGCGACCGCTCTCACCGCGGCGCCGTTCCCAGCGCTCCTCGAGGCGACTCATAAGACCTGCACGCTGCTTCTTGACCGGCCGCACGGCACCGTCGCTCTGCACCACGCCACGCGGTCCGGAACGGCGACCAGAGTGGCGGGGGTCCGCGAAAGCGAACGCCACGGCGCCGAACATGATCACGAAGCCGACCACGCCCAGCCACGCCTGGCTCTGGGCTGCGCCCAGGACGAGCAGCAGCAGGCCGACGGTCGCACCGACGCCTGCGATGACATAGCGCCCGAACGGGCGGCGCCCGCGCTGGGTCAGCGTGTTGGCGAGCCGAGGGTCGTCAGATGTCAGCTGACGTTCCATCTGCTCGAGCACGCGCTGCTCGTACTCGGAGAGAGGCATACTGACCCCCGTTGTCAGCCGTAAGCACCTGTGTTGCCCTCAGGATAGATCCGCGGGAACGAAGGTGGTAGTCGAGCGTGAGGGTACTCCACCAACCTGCGTGTCCCCTGCGTGAGCGCAATTCCGCCTATACGGCCTCGAACCAGGTCGACTTGAGGCCCGGCACCCGGCCGTCCCGCTCAGGTTCACCCACCGCGTCGTCCAGCGTGGGGTGTCGGATGGTCTGGACGACCTCCGTGAGCCCGTCCACGGACAGCACGACCCGACGCACGGAGAGCCCGCCGAGGTCCACGCCGGCGATCAGCTCGCGCGCGGCGAGGTAGAGCTCGCGGCCGGCGTCCGTCGGTGTCAATAGCGTGCGCGACCGGCTGAGCGACCGGAAGTCTGACGTCCTTACCTGCACGCTCACACTCCGCGTCGCCAGGCCCCGCGCCCGCAGCCGGCCGGCGCAGAGGTCGGCCAGGTCACGCGTCACCGCCTGGACGACGCCGAGATCCGCGACATGGCCGACGAGCGTCTCCTCTGCGCTGACCGACGTCTCAGTGCGACGTGGGAGGACCGGACGCGGGTCCCGCCCCCACGAAAGGTCGACGAGGTGCGCACCCGCGACCCGGCCGACGGCCCGGTGCACGACGGTGACGTCGCTGTCCGCGAGCTCGGCGACCGTGTGGATCCCCCAGCGCGACAGAGCCTCCTCGATCCCGCCGTCGACCCCCTTCAGGGCGGACAGGGGGTGCGACCGCACGAAATCCACCGCGGCCCGCCGCGGGATCAGCAGAACGCCGTCGGGCTTGGCCCGGCCCGAGGCGAGCCTGGCGACGAGCTTGGTCGAGCCGATCCCGACCGAGCACGTGATGCCGTACTGCTCGTGCACGCGGCGCCGGACCACCGCGGCAATCTCGATCGGCGGCCCGAGGCGACGCCGTGCGCCGGCCACGTCGAGGAAAGCCTCACCGGCGCCGACCTGCTCCACGAGAACCGTGACGTCGCCCAGCAGCCGCATGACGCCGGTGGACACCTCTCGGTACACGTGATGGTCCGGCGGGACTACGATCGCCTGGGGGCACTGGCGCAGAGCTGTCGACATCGGCATGTCCGAGTCGACGCCGAACGCACGTGCCTCATAGGACGCCGAAAGGACGACTCCGCCGGGGGCACGGCCCACGATGACAGGCAGGCCGCGCAGCTGCGGGCGGCGGGCCAGCTCGACCGACACGAAGAACTCGTCCAGCTCGACGTGCAGGATCGAGCAGCTGTCCTCGCCTCGGCCCCAGTCGCGCCGCGTCTGCGCGGACCGGGGCGCGCGGCTCACGAGGCCCGCAGAGCGTGCGCTGCCGTGCCGACGTCGTCTCCCTGCACGGCGTCACGTGCCGCGTCCACGAAGTCCTCCGCCCAGAACAGCGCCTGCTCGGCCCTGCCGGCAGAGAGCTCGTCGAACCGTCCGGCGTCCACCGCCGAGCGCAGCGGCGCGGCATCGGCGAAGTACGTCGACCACGCCACCAGCTCGGGCGCGACCGCGTCGAGCAGCTCCCACACCGTGCGCAGCGCCTTTCGACCGGGAGCGGCGGTACGAGCCGCGACGACCGCCGCACCGGCCCGCAGGGCCGCGAGGTGCGCGTGCGTGAAGAGCTCCCACGCCTCCGAGGACAACCGAGCCGCCACCAGCTCGGCGTCGGCACGGCGGAGCAGCTCAGCGGCACGGGTCGACTGTGGCCCTGCCGTGGCCCTCGTGGACCTCATGTCGAGCTGCTGCGCCATCACGACCTCCCTCTCGTCCACCGAACCCGCCTCACCAAGCATCGAACACCTGTTCGATGCTGTCAACCGTCGGTGCCACCCGTACCGTGTCCGCATGGCCGCGCGAGATCGATCCCCCCGCCGGAGCACAGGTTCGCAGCGGCCACCCACACGCGCCGCGGCCCGGGCGCTCTGGCCGACCGGTCCGATGCCGATCTCGACCGGCACCGTCGAGCTCGAGCGCGACCCGGACGACCCCGACGGCGTCACGGTGCTGGTCAACGGAGTGCCGAGCTCCTACCTCGACCTCGTCGACCCCACGCACCTCGTCTTCGAGTACATGCAGCAGATGGCCGAGGTGATCGACCGGATCGCGCCCGCAGGTGGGCCGCTCGACGTCGTGCACCTCGGCGCCGCCGGCTGCGCGCTCGCGCGGGCCATCCACGCCGAACGGCCCGGCTCCCGGCAGCTGGCCATCGAGCTCGACACGGCGCTGCCCGAGCTCGTGCGCGGCTGGTTCGACCTGCCACGTGCACCCGCCCTGCGGATCCGCGCGGGCGACGCGAGGACCGAGCTCGAGAAGCTGCCGGATGCGTCCGCCGACGTCGTGGTCCGGGACGTGTTCGCCGGAGACACCACGCCACGGCACGTCCGGACGCGGGAGATGGTCGCGCAGGTCGCGAGGGTCCTGCGGCCCGGCGGCGTCTACCTGGTCAACACGGCCGACCGACCGCCGTTGTCAGGAGCACGCGCAGAGATCGCGACCATCGACCGGTGCTTCGCGGACGTCGTCGTCGTCGCCGAGCCCGGACTGCTGCGTGGCCGAGGCTACGGAAACCTCGTCGTCGCCGCGACCGACGACCTCGACCTGCTCTCCTCACCTGCGCTCGCGCGCGCGATCCGTAGCCTTCCCGCTCCGGCCCGGCTGCTCAGGGACGACGAGCTCGTGGGATACGTCGCGGGTGCCCAGGAGCTCCGCGACGGCCCGCCTGCGTCATAGGGCCACATGCGCGACAGGCTGCGCCCCCGGGATCCGGGGGCACAGCCTGTCATGTCGTGCGAGAGGTCAGATCAGAGCGGCCGGACGCTCTCCGCCTGCGGGCCCTTGGCGCCCTGGGTGATCTCGAACTCGACGCGCTGACCCTCGTCAAGGCTGCGGTAGCCCGAGGAGTCGATGGCGGAGTAGTGCACGAAGACGTCGGCACCGCCGCCGTCCTGGGCGATGAACCCGAAGCCCTTCTCAGCGTTGAACCACTTGACAGCACCCTGTGCCATGTTTGCTTCCTCTGTTCCCACCGGTGACGACGCCGACCCTGCTGTCCGCGCCATGCCGCAATGCCTCACGTCCTGCACCGGGTGACCCAGCCGAGAACGGCTCGTCGGAACCGCTTCCTGCGCGAATGCTCAGGTCACGGCGCCGGTCAAGCGAGTACGCCACTGCAACGGGTGCATCTTTGCACCCGTCCTGTGGGCTGCGCCACGTTTTCGCTCGTCCGGCACACCCGCTCGAGGCAACGATTGGATAAAGGTCGCTGCGACTCGCAGAATCAGGCGGGCCCGCCGTCGGACTGCTGGGCGAGGAAGCGCTCGAACTCGGCGCCGAGCTCGTCGGCCGTGGGGATGTCCGAGGACCCTGCGAGCAGGCTCGTGCGGCCGATGCTGCGCGTGAACGCGTCGTACTGCTCCTCGAGCGCGTGGACGACGGCGGCGACGTCCTCGGACGCACCGACCTGTCGCTCGATCTCCTGCATGGCCTCGTCGGCCGCCGGCGTGAGCGACTCGACGTTCAGCTCGAGGCCCGTCGCGCGCTCGATCTTGCGCAGCGCCGCCTGGCTCGCCTGCGGGAACGCCGACTGCGCCAGGTAGTGAGGCACATGGACCGCGAACCCGAGAGCGTCATGACCCGACTGCCCGAGCCGCAGCTCGAGCAGGGCACTCGCGCTTGCGGGCACCTGCACGGTGCCGAACCACGACTGGTGGTCGGCGACCAGCTCGGCTCGGGTGGCGTGCGCGGTCACGGACAGCGGGCGCGTGTGCGGGATGCCCATCGGGATCCCGTGCAGGCCGACGGTGAGCGGCACGTCGAACCGCTCGACGATCTGCCGTACCGCGGCGACGTACCGCTCCCACTGCACGTCCGGCTCGACGCCGTGCAGGAGAAGGAACGGCACACCGCTGGCGTCCTCGACGACGTCGACGACGAGCTCGGGCTCCGAGTAGGAGGCCCACGTGGTCTGGTCGAAGGTCATCAGCGGGCGTCGTGAGCGGTAGTCGAGGAGCTGGTCGACGTCGAACGTGGCGAGCCGGGTCGTCGTCAGCTCGTCGAGAAGGTGCTCGGCCGCCAGCTGACCGGCGTTGCCCGCGTCCACGAAACCCCGGACGGCGTGCACGAGCACCGGGCCTGCACCGTTGACGGTGCGTGCCTCCACCTCGGCGGCGACCTCAGGGTCGACGTCGTAGATCTCGCTCGGGTTCAACATGCTCGTCTCACTTCCGTCCGTGGGCCCCGGGGACCGCGTGCCCGAAGCTCCGAGCCCGCGGTCGCTCGCCGGTACGGGATTAACGCCACGCACCGCACAGATGTTCCGACGAGTCAGCGGTTCGGCAGGCGGACGACCTCGACGAAGAACTCATCGATCTGACGGACCACGTCGATGAACCTGTCGAAGTCGACAGGCTTCGTGACGTACGCGTTGGCATGCAGCGAGTAGCTGCGCACCACGTCCTCCTCGGCCTCCGACGTGGTCAGCACGACCACAGGGATCTTGCGCAGACGCTCGTCGGACTTGACGGCCTCGAGCACCTCGCGCCCGTCCATGCGGGGCAGGTTCAGGTCCAGCAGCACGAGGTCCGGGGTCGGGGCGTCCTTGTGCGGACCCTCCTTGCGCAGGAACTGGAGCGCCTCGACGCCATCGGCCACCACCGAGAGCCGGTTGCGCAGCTTGTTGTCCGAGAACGCCTCCTGCGTCATCAGGACGTCGCCCGGGTCGTCCTCCACGAGAAGGACGTCGATGACCTTGGAGTCAGGCATTGCTGGGCTCGCTCTCGTGGTGACTGTCGTGCGGTGCAGGCTGTGGTGCGGGCAGGGTCCACCGGATGGCGGTGCCGGGACCGTCGGGCTGCGCGATCCAGATCCGACCGCCGTGGAACTCGACGATCTTCTTGCACAGCGCCAGCCCGATGCCTGTGCCCTCGTAGACGTCCTTCGGATGCAGGCGCTGGAAGATCACGAAGACACGTTCGGCGTACTGAGCATCGATCCCGATGCCGTTGTCCCGGCACTCCAGCTCCCAGGAGTCTGCCACGCGATGAGCGCTGACGTGGATCGAGGGCAGCACGTCGGGCCTGTGGAACTTGATGCCGTTCGCGACGAGGTTCTGGAGGAGCTGCACCAGCAGAGGCGCCTCGCCCTGGACCACGGGCAGCTCGTCGTGCGTGACCACCGCTCCCGAGTCCGCGACCGCCTCGCTCAGCTGGTCGAGCGCGATGGCCAGGGCCTCGCCCAGATCGACGTCGGTCACCTCGCCGCCTACTCGTCCGACGCGCGAGAAGCCGAGAAGGTCCTGGATCAGCCGCTGCATCCGCTTCGCGCCGTCCACCGCGAACTCGATGTACTGGTCGGCACGCTCGTCGAGCTGTCCCCCGTATCGCTTCTGCAGGAGCTGCGTGAAGCTGGCCACCTTGCGCAGCGGCTCCTGCAGGTCGTGCGACGCGACGTACGCGAACTGCTCGAGGTCACGGTTGGAGCGCACCAGCTCCTGGGCCTGCTCCGTCAGCAGCTGGTTGGCCTCGGCCACCTCCCGGCGGGCCGCCTCGAGAACCTGTACCTGGTCGACGAGCGCCGTGCGCATGCGATCCACGTCGTCCGCGAGATCGGTGATCTCGCCGGGCCCCGTGACGACCACCCGGTGGTGCAGGTCGCCGGACGACACCGCCTGAGCCTGGGCTGCCAGGTCGTCCAACGGTTCGACGATCCAGCGACGCAGGGTGACCCACAGCGCGACACCGAGCCCCACCGCCGACAGGACCAGCAGCGCGACGGTCGCGGCGCCGATCCACGTCCACGCGTGGAGCTCGCCCAGTGCCGAGTCCCGCTCGGCACGAAGCGCGTCGATGTACGCCTGGGCGGCTACGCGTGCATCGTCGAACAGCGTCTTGCCGCGCTCGATGTCCTCGGCACCGACCGTGCCGCTCGCACGCACGTCGGCCATCGCGGGAACGGCGAACTCCTCGTTCCAGGCCTGCGACGCGTCGGCCGCCGCCCGGGCCGCCGACGCGACCGCATCGCTCGACCCGTCCCGGGCCGCTGCCCCGGCGAGCGAGCGGAACGGCACGTCGTCCGCGAGCGCCCGGTCGTACGGTTCGAGGGTCACCGGGTCGCCGGTGAGGGCGAAGCCGCGCAGGCCGGTCTCCGCGTCGAGCAGTCGGATGTAGGCACCGTCCGCACGCGTGATCGCCGTGAAGTACGTCTCCGTGACCGCCTGCTGACGGTCGATCAGCCGAACCAGGACGACCGCCGCGAGGACGACCACGATCGAAAGCGCGGCACCGGCCACGACGATGAGGGTGCGCAGCCGCGCGCGCAAGGTCGACGAGCGTCGCACGGGCGACGCGGCACCGTTCACGGCCGCCATCCGACGACGACCACGGCGGAGTCGTCGACGAGGTCGCCCCCGTGCAGCTCACGGACCTCGCGCAGCAGCCGGTCGCCGATGTCGTCGGCACCCTCGGCGAGAGCGCGGTCGATCAGCGCGAGCAGACCTGCCTTGCCGACACGCTCTCGTCCCCCGGCGACCGTCGCCTCCATCACGCCGTCGGTGTACAGCAGGATCCGCCACGTGTCCGGCAGATCCAGGCGCACCGGTGCCCAGCCACCCGGCACCGGGATACCGAGCGCGCGGCCCCGGCCGTGGGTGGGCAGCAGGCTCGCCGTCGCCCCGAGCTCGATCGGCGCCGGGTGGCCGGCCAGGTAGAGGTCGACCGACGCACGATCGGACGCCACCTCGAGCATCGCCACCGTGGTGAAGATCTCGGGGCGGCCCCGCTCGGCCACGAGGACGCGTTCCATCAGGTCCAGGATCTGGTCGGCAGGTATGTCGGCGAGCACCAACGTCCGCCAAGCGGTCCGCAGCGTCGCACCGAGGGCCGCCTCGTCGGGCCCGTGACCGCAGACGTCACCCACCAGTGCCAGGACGGAACCGTCCGGGCGCTGGACGACGTCGTAGAAGTCGCCACCCAGCACGCCGTCGCGCCCCGCCCGGTAGCCGACGCGCACGTCGAGGCGCTCGTCCACGACAGCGGGCGTGGGCAGCAACGCGCGTTCGAGCCGGTTGACCTCCTCCGCACGGACGAGGCTCCGGTAGAGCGCACGGTCGGCCTCCTCCAGCCTGCGACGCTGCACGGCGTACCGCACGGACCTGGCGAGGAGCTCGGGGCCCACCTCACCCTTGACCAGATAGTCCTGCGCGCCCGCGGCGACGGCGCGGACTCCGACGTCCCCGCCCGCCAGCCCCGTCAGGACGACGACGCCGGGAGCACCGCAGGCGAGCAGCTGCTCGAGAGCGTCGATGCCGGTGGCGTCGGGCAGGCCGAGGTCGAGCAGGACGAGGTCGAACCGACCTCCCGCGTCGGTGCCCGCGGTCGGATCGACGTGAAGCAGCTCGATCGCGCGATCGAGCGTCTGGACCCAGGACATGGTCACGGACAGCCCCGCGTCGACGAGCAGCTCGCGAACGAGGATCGCATCCCCCTCGTCGTCCTCGACCAGCAGGAGCCGCAACGCGGGGTCGCGGTCCGTCGGGACGCCTGCGCCCCTGCTCGGGCGCACGTCGGCTGGGGGCTGGATCACCTGTACTCCTCACATGTGTGCACCGCAGGGTAGGTCGACCGCGCCCCCGGCGCCCGTCGTGCACAAAACGCCACTCGGACGGCGGGTGCGAGCACGCCCGAGTCGGCGGATAATGGACGGCCGCTCCGTGCGCCGCGCGTCCCCCGACGCCGCGCACGAGCGCAGACGCACGGCCGGTCGAACCGGCGGAACGGAGAACGCCCACGTGGCAGGCATGGACAACGAGCTGATGGGCGAGCAGGTGGTCGTCGACCAGCTCTACGGGCGGCTCGACGACCTCCGGGCGCAGACGCGTGGGCGCCTGGCCGACATCCGGCGCGAGGGCCCGTCGGGGTCGCCGCAGAACCGCAGCGAGCGTGACGCGTTCGCCACGTTGTACGAGGACCGGATCGCACAGCTCGAGGCTGTGGAGGAGCGGCTCGTCTTCGGCCGGCTCGACCTCGCCGACGACACCCGCCGCTACATCGGTCGCATCGGGCTGACCGACGACGAGCAGTCACAGCTCCTCACCGACTGGCGCGCGCCGGCGGCGCAGCCGTTCTACCGCGCCACCGCCAAGAACCCCGACGGCGTGGTCCAGCGCAGGCACGTCGTCACACGGGGCCGCACCGTCACGAGCGTCGAGGACGAGGTGCTCGACCTCGACCGGCTCGGTGACTCCGAGGCGCGCCTGTCCGGGCTCTCCGGCGAGGGGGCACTGCTGGCGGGTCTGGCCGCCGGACGCACGGGCCGGATGGGCGACATCGTCGCGACCATCCAGGGCGAGCAGGACGCGATCATCCGGTCCGAGCTCGGTGGCGCACTGGTGGTCCAGGGCGGTCCGGGCACCGGGAAGACGGCCGTCGCGCTGCACCGAGCCGCCTACCTTCTGTACGCGCACCGTCGCGTGCTCGAGCGCTCGGGTGTCCTCCTCGTCGGACCCAGCCGCACGTTCTTGCGGTACATCGACCAGGTGCTGCCCTCGCTCGGGGAGACGGGTGTGGTGACGACCACGGTCGCCGACCTCTATCCGGGCATCCTGGCCACGGGGACCGAGGACGAGAGGGTGGCCGAGCTCAAGGGACGCGCCCTGTGGGCGGACGTCATCGCCCGGGCCGTACGGGACCGCGAGCGGATCCCGGCGCAGCCGGTGCACGTGCGCGTCGAGGGCCACGACCTCGTGATCCGTCCGAACGACATCGCGTCGGCGATCGCCCGTGCCCGCCGCAACCACCGACCGCACAACCAGGCCCGCATCTCGTTCGTCCGGGACATGCTCGGGCGGCTGGCCGACCAGTACGTCACCTCCCTCGGGCAGGAGGTCCCCTCCGACGAGCGCGGCGAGATCATCGAGGAGATCCGGACGAACCGCGAGGTGAGGATCGCCCTGAACCTCGCCTGGATGCCGATCACGCCGCAGAAGCTGCTGTCGGACCTGTTCAGCAAGCCCGCCCGGCTCGCGAGGGCTGCGCCGGGCATGGCCCCGCAGCAGCGCGCGATGCTCGTGCGTGACCCGGATGCCCCGTGGACGCCCGCGGACGTGCCGCTCCTCGACGAGGCGGCCGAGCTCCTCGGCGAGGACGACCAGGCGGCTCGCGCTCAGGCGCGCGCAGCCGCGGAGCGGCGCGAGTCAGAGGTGGCCTACGCACGGCAGGTGCTCGAGTCGACCGGCGCCGGGGGCATGGTGTCCGCCGAGATGCTGGCCGATCGATTCGCGACGACCGGGCCGACGCTCACCACGGCTGAACGGGCCGCCGCCGACCGCTCGTGGACCTACGGTCACGTCGTGGTCGACGAGGCGCAGGAGCTGTCCGCGATGGCATGGCGATGCCTGCTCCGTCGGGTGCCCACACGGTCGCTGACCATCGTCGGCGACGTCGCCCAGACGACCGCAGCAGCCGGCGCCCGCTCCTGGGCCGGCCAGCTGGACCCCGTGATGCGCTCGTCGTGGAGGCTCAACGAGCTGACGGTGAACTACCGGACGCCCGCCGAGGTCGCGGACACCGCCCGCCGCGTGGCGGTCGCCGCCCGGCTGCCTGTCAGCCCGCTGACGTCCGCTCGCGAGGTGGCCGACTCGCTGCTCGTCGAGCGCGCCTCGGCGGACGGTTTCGCGGAGGCGGTCGCCCGCCGGGCCGAGAAGCTCACGGCCGAGATCACCGACGAGACCGGCGCCGGTCGCCTCGCCGTCATCGCGGTCGAGGACCGGATCGCCGCCATCGCCGACTCCCTGATCGCGGCAGGCATGCGTCCCGCGGTCGGGTCGGGCAAGTCCGCGGCCGACCTCGACGCACCGCTCGTCGTGCTCACACCTCGCGAGGCAAAGGGGCTGGAGTTCGACGTCGTCGTGCTGGTGGAGCCTGCCGAGGTGCTGGCCGCGAGCGCCGGTGACCTGTATGTCGCCATGACGCGGCCCACCAGGACGCTCCAGGTGATCCACGACAGACCTCTGCCGCGCGGCTGGTGAGCTGTCCGCTGGTCGGACCGCTGTAGGTCCCTGCCGCGAGCAGGCGCACCATAGGGGCGTGCCCAAAGCCCTCCTGCTCGAAAACCTGCACCCTCAGGCCGTCTCGATCCTCGAGGCCGCCGGCTACGACGTGACCACCCGGACCGGTGCGCTCGACGAGTCCGAGCTCATCGACGCCCTCGCCGGCGTGCAGGTGCTCGGCATCCGGTCCAAGACCCACGTGACGGCCGAGGTGCTCGCGAACGCCCCTGACCTCGTGGCGATCGGCGCGTACTGCATCGGCACGAACCAGATCGACCTGGCCGAAGCGGCGGCACGCGGCATCGCCACGTTCAACGCACCGTTCTCCAACACACGGTCCGTGGTGGAGATCGCCCTCGCCGACATGATCTCGCTGACCCGTCGTCTCACCGAGTTCGACAAGGCGATGCACGACGGCGTCTGGAACAAGTCCGCAACCGGCGCGCACGAGATCCGCGGTCGCACGCTCGGCATCATCGGCTACGGGAACATCGGCACGCAGCTCTCGGTGCTCGCGGAGAACCTCGGCCTGTCGGTCGTCTTCTACGACACCGCCGAGAAGCTCGCGCTCGGCAACGCACGCCGCATGGACACCCTCGACGAGCTGCTCGAAGCCGCGGACATCGTCACGCTGCACGTCGACGGCCGCAGTGGCAACGCAGGCCTGTTCGGAGCCAAGCAGTTCGCGCAGATGCGGCCCGGCGCGGTGTTCCTGAACCTCTCGCGGGGGTTCGTCGTGGACTACGCCGCGCTGCGCGACGCCGTCGTCTCCGGTCACGTCAGCGGTGCCGCAGTGGACGTGTTCCCGGTCGAGCCCAAGCGCAAGGGCGACCCGTTCGACTCCGAGCTGCGCGGTCTGCCGAACGTCATCCTCACTCCGCACACGGGCGGGTCCACCGAGGAGGCGCAGGAGGCGATCGGGCAGTTCGTCTCGGCGAAGCTGCGCGACTACATGATCACCGGCTCCACGACGCTGAGCGTCAACGTGCCGAACCTCGCGCTCGAGCAGAAGCCCGGGGTGCATCGTCTGGCGTATCTGCACCGGAACGTTCCCGGTGTGCTGGCCGCCGTCAACGCGACGCTCGCCGAGCACGGCGTGAACATCGAGGGCCAGCTGCTGACGACGAGCGGCGAGCTCGGCTACGTGGTGACCGACGCCGACGCACCGATCGACTCCGCGGTCGTGGACGCGCTCACCTCGCGGCCCGAGTCGGTCCGCCTGCGCGCGCTGTCCTGACGCACAACGCCGAGGGCCCGACCGAATCCGGTCGGGCCCTCGGTGTTCGTCGTGGTCAGGCGGAGCCTGACTTGCGCTGGAACCGGCGCTGCGAGGGCCCGGCCGTCTCCGATCCGTGCACCTGACCGGTGTTCGCGGTGCCGTCGGACGTACGGTGCTGGTTCGACTTCTTGCGCTCGAGGGCCTCGCGGTACTTGGCCTTCGCGTCCTCGCTCACCGCCGCCGTGGTCGCCTTGTCGTCGCTCTTCGCCATGGGCGTCTCCTTGTGTGCGGTGTACGTCTGCGGTGGGGCGTGTGCGCCCTCCCCCCGCCAGCGTCCCTGAACCGGGCCGTCGGCGCCACCTCTTCTCAGAAGCGGCGAGGGTAGCGTCGCACGGGTGCCCCCTGCCGAGCTCCCGCACCGCCGTGCCGGCGGCCTCTCGCTGCCCGTGATCTCCCTCGGGCTCTGGCAGAACTTCGGCGAGTCCACCCCCTTCGACGACCAGCGTCGACTCGTCCTGCACGCGGTCGACCGGGGCGTCGTGCACCTCGACCTCGCGAACAACTACGGACCGCCACCGTTCGCTGCCGAGGAGTCGCTCGGACGGATGCTGAGCCGCGACCTGCGTCGAGACGAGCTCCTGATCACCACCAAGGCCGGTTACCGAGCGTGGCCTGGTCCGTACGGCGAGCAGGGGTCACGCAAGTACCTGCGCGCATCCCTCGACGAGTCGTTGCGACGTCTGGGGACCGACCGCGTGGACGTGTTCTACAGCCACCGTTTCGATCCGCACACGCCGCTGGAAGAGACCCTGGGTGCACTTCGGGACGCGGTCCGGTCCGGCAAGGCCCTCTACGCGGGGATCTCCTCGTACTCCGCCGACAGGACCGCCGCAGCGCTGGTGGTCGCTCGATCGATCGGGCTGCCGCTCGCTGTGCACCAACCGGCGTACTCGATGCTCAACCGGTGGGTGGAGCGCGCCGGAACGGACGGCCGGTCGCTCCTGGATGTGGCGGCGACCGCCGGCATGGCCGTCGTCGCGTTCTCCCCGCTCGCGCAGGGGCTCCTGAGCGACCGCTACCTGAACGGCGTCCCTGCCGGTTCGCGGGCCGGCCGTGGCGGCCCGCTACGGCCTGAGTGGCTGACCGACGAGGTCCTCGCACACGTTCGCGCACTGGATGTGATCGCCCGCGCCGGCGGGCGAACCCTTCCCCAGCTGGCGCTCGCGTGGGTGCTGCGCGACCAGCGCGTGACGTCGGTCCTCGCCGGCGCCCGCACCACCGACCAGCTCGACGAGAACCTCGCGGCCGCTGCAGCCGAACCGCTCGACGACGACGAGATCGCCGCGATCGAGCCGCACGCCGTCGAGGCCGGGATCAACCTGTGGGGTCCGCGGTCGAGCGACCTGTGACCGGCAGATGCCGCTCCCACCAGCGCAGGACGTGCTCGAACCGCACCTGCCGGTGCCTGGGCGTTCCGGAACGCGTGAGCTCGTGGCCCTCACCCGGGAAGAGGAGCAGCTCCGCCTCTACCCCGCGGCGCTTGAGCTCCACGAACCAGCGCTGCCCCTGCTCGACCGGGCAACGCCAGTCCTGCTCGGAGTGGATCACCAGGGTCGGCGTCCGGACCTCCCCGACGTGCGCCATGGGCGACTGCGCGGCCACCGCGGCCGCACCGACCTCGTCGGCCGCGTCCCCGAGGTAGTCCAGGCCGAAGAACCAGCCGATGTCGCTCGACCCCACGAAGCTCACAGGGTCGAGGAACCCTCGCTCGACGATCGCCGCGGCGAAGCGGTCGGTCCGGGTGGTCAGCCAGGCCGTCAGGTAGCCGCCGTACGAGCCGCCCATCACCCCGACGCGCTCACCGTCGAGCGCCGGGTCCGTGAGGGCCGCGCCGAGCAGCGCGAGCACGTCCTCGGTGTCCACCGAACCGAACGCCCGCTGCAGGGCCCGACCGTGCTCGGCTCCGTACCCTGAGGACCCCCGCGGATTCCCGTACACGACGGCGTACCCCGCCTGCGCGAGCACCTGGACCTCGTCGAACAGTGCGTGGGTGTACTGGGAGAACGGCCCGCCGTGGATCATCAGGATCGTCGGGTGCGGTCCCGCGCCGTCCGGGCGGACGACCCAGCCGTGCACCGGGTACCCGTCGGACGACCGCGTCGTGAGCTCGACCGGCGTCCGAACGCGCCCGGTCGCCCGCAGCGCGGCAGACAGGTCCGTCCTGAGGGTTGGCTCACCCACCGCATCGACGACGAGCACGTCACCGAGGGACGTCGGTGAGGCAGCCGTGACGACGACACGTCCGCCGCCCCCAGCCGCACCGGAGACGACCGCTACCCCGTCGACGAGCGTGCCGATCGCGCCGTCGGCATCCACCCGCAGCAGATGCACGGCGCCGCGAGCCTCGGCGGCCACCAGTGCGGCACCGTCGTGCTCGGCGAGGACGCTCGTCAGCAGGCTGACGCCCTCCGGGTCCGTGAGTCGCACGGGTCGGCCGAGAGGGTCGCCGAGCTCGACGCGGAAGAGCCCGACCTGCGCCCCGACGAAGTCCCGACCAGACGCGCCGACGTCGCTCGCCAGCAACCAGACGGACGCACCGTCGGATGACGGAAGGACCGCCTCGACGTCCAGGGTGCTCCCCGCGTCAGCGTCGGTGAGCGCGGCAGGCGGCCGAGGCTTCCCCGTCGCACGCGCTTCGACGACCACGGCGTCCTGCCGCAGATCGGTCTCCCGGCTCTCGTGCCGGGCGCTGACCGCCACGAGAGCCTCGCCCGAGGGCAGCCAGCGCGCACCCTCCACACCGACGTCGCCAGTGGTCAGGGCCACAGGGTCGGGCAGCGTGTCGCCGCTCCCGTAGCCGTGCGCAGGCAGGTCCACCACGAACAGGTGCTGCGGTCGGTCGCGCACGAAACCCACGCCGTCGGCGCGGTACTTCAGCTCGGTGATGTGCCGCGGCGGCTCGGACGCGGGGCGCCCATCGGGTTCGTACCGTCCGGGCTCCGGGACCCGGGACAGGTACGCGACCCTGCCGCCGTCCGGGGAGATCCGCGGCGACGAGGCCCCGAGGGGGGCGTCGGTCAACCGGAACGGCTCACCGCCGGCCGTCTCCACCACGTGCACCTGCGGCCTGCCCTGCGGCTCTGCGCGCAGGAATGTCACCCACCGGCCGTCCGCCGAGACGTCGGGCGCGGTGTCACGGTGGCCCCGGGTGAGCCGGTAGGGGGTTCCGTCCCCGACGAGCGGCACCATCCAGAGGCCACCCGTGTACTCGTCGTCCGAGAGCCGTGGGTGGATGACCGGGACGACGGCGTGCGTCCCGTCCGGGAGGACCGCAGGCGTGCCGGGCAGCTGGAAGAGCTCGAGGTCTGTGGGAAGCACGGGACGAACCTATGCCGACTCCACGCCGTGCGTCGCCGCCGGCGTCGTCAGTCCCGGAAGGTTCGCTCCGTCGCGCTGCCGTCCGAGGGAGCGACATCGGGGTCAGCACCGACCTCTGCCTCGTGCTCGGCACGCAGCACCGTGATCGCGGCCTCGAAGTCCTCCAGGGAGTCGAACGCCTGGTAGACCGACGCGAAGCGGAGGTAGGCCACCTCGTCGAGCTCACGCAACGGGCCGAGGATCGCGAGACCGATCTCGTAGGCGTCGATCTCCGCCGATCCCGCGCTGCGCAGGGTCTCTTCGACCTTCTGCGCCAGAAGGGCCAGGTCGTCCTCGCTCACCGGGCGCCCCTGGCACGCCTTGCGCACTCCCCCGGCGATCTTCTCGCGACTGAAGGGCTCGGTCGCCCCCGACCGCTTCACGACCGACAGGCTCGCGGTCTCGACGGTCGTGAACCGTCGGTTGCAGCTGGGGCACTGGCGCCGACGCCGGATCGTCGAACCGTCGTCGGAGGTGCGGGAGTCGACCACGCGAGAGTCAGGGTTTCGACAGAACGGACAGTGCACCGGAGCCCCTTTCGCGTGCCTGGCGCCGTGGTTCCGAGCGCAATGTCATCGATGCCTCCGCGACCGTAGGCCAGCGGCCGCGCAGTCGCAAGGCGCCTCGCACGCGCTGCTGGCACAGGCCTCGCACGCGCCGCTCGCACAGGCCTCGCGCGCGCTGCGTCGCACAGGCCCCGTCGCTGCGTCGCACAGGCCCCTGGCCCGTCCCACGGGCCGTCCCGTCCCGGACGTCGCGAGGGCGGTCGCCGCCGCGGCAACCGCCCTCATGCACTTCTCGCCCGTGCGAAACCGCTGACACGCGGGGCCAGGTCCGTTCAGTCGAGCGGAATGACGATCACCTGTCCCGCGGTGAGGCCAGCACCAGGTAGGTCGTTCAGGCGGACCAGCTCGTACACGACGTCACGGACGTCCTCCCCCGGTTCCGCGATGCCGCTCGCGATCTGCCACATCGTCTCGCCGCTCTGCACGACGTGACGCTCGACCTGCTGGGCCGCCTGCGGGCCGTACGCAACGGCTCGTCCGGCAACCAGCACCACCATGGCGACGATCACCAGCGCGAGGAGCCAGAGCACGGCGCGCCCACGACCGGTGAGAGAGAGGTCCGCCAAGCGGCCGTCGACCTCCGACGCACGAACCTCGGCCCGCCGGGTCACGTGGGGCATCGTCGGTGCCATCGCCATTGCGCTCATCGCGTCCCTCGTTCTCTTGGGCCGGGTCCTACCGGCGGTATCGCGGGTGCGGCACGAGCGCCGCTACCTACAGCTGTCGAGTGCACCGACGCGTTCGAACGTGTGTTCGTCGTACGTCTGTACGATTTCTACCGCACACCCCGCCCTTTGTCGAGACACGATCGAACAGATGTTTGATCTTCGTGCCCGCGTTCCCTAGGGTGGCGTTGCGGGTCACACACCACCACGAGCCACTGACACGACAGCCGAGGGGCCCACCGGCACCCGCGTTGTTGCAGGTCAGCGGCCCGTGCGAACAGCAGTGACAGAAACGGCGGAGCTCACGGCCGCCCGACAGAGGAGGCGCAGTGACGGACTCACGGGACACGTCCCGGCCTGACCGACCCGAGGAGGAGCTGGCGACGATCCACGCCCTGCCGGACGGCGCGCCCGGGCCCGACGGCCTGACCGCGCGCCAGCGACTCGTGCTCGACACCATCCGCACGTCGGTCGAGTCCCGTGGCTACCCCCCGAGCATGCGGGAGATCGGCGAGGCCGTCGGCCTCACGAGCCCGTCGAGCGTCAAGCACCAGCTCACGGCACTCGAACGCAAGGGCTACCTGCGTCGAGACCCCAACCGTCCCCGCGCCATCGAGGTCGTGCACGCGGACGACTCACGGGGCGTCGGCACGTGGACCGCCCCGGACGGCAGCCGTTCGGCGTTCCCCGACCACGGCGAGGGTGAGCCGATGCCGGCGCCGTCGTACGTGCCGGTCGTCGGGCGGATCGCCGCCGGTGGTCCGATCCTCGCCGACCAGGTCGTCGAGGACGTCTTCCCGCTCCCCCGCCAGCTCGTGGGTGACGGCGACCTCTTCCTGCTCAAGGTCGTCGGAGACTCGATGATCGACGCGGCCATCTGCGACGGAGACTGGGTCGTGGTTCGGCGCCAGCCGGTGGCGGAGAACGGCGAGATCGTGGCGGCGATGATCGACGGTGAGGCGACCGTCAAGACGCTGAAGCGGATCGACGGTCATGTATGGCTGATGCCGCACAACCCGTCGTACCAGCCGATCCCCGGCGACGAGTCGACGATCCTTGGCCGAGTCGTCAGCGTCCTGCGCAGCCTCTGACTGGTGTCGGGCGCGTCCGCGCGACGCGCCCGCCCTGTCAGGATGCGGCACCCGCGCATCCGGTCCAGCCTGGACGAACCACAGCCGAAGCAGGAGAGCACCGATGCCAGGACGCCTACCGGACCCCCGGATGCGGGACGCCTCCGTGTACGAGGACCTGCTGGGCGGCAGCGCCCGTCAGCAGAAGGCCGCACGCGACGCCGAGGCAGCAGTCTCCACGTCCCGCGCCGACGCGTCGACGACGGTCGGCGGGTCGGGCCCCTACGAGGACTGGTCCGTCGAGGAGCTGCGTCACCGAGCGGCAGAGCTGGACATCGCGGGGCGCTCGACGATGGACAAGGACGAGCTCGTCGCCGCGCTGCGACACCGCTGACAACCGTCGAGTGCGGTCCTCGCACCGGCGACTCGCGGGCTAGAAGCCGAACCTCTGGGCGACGGCACGGACCGCCTCGGCGGAACGACGAAGACCCGCAAGCTCGTCGTCGGACAACGGGACGGCGAGCCGCTCCCCGACCCCGTCTGCACCGACGATCGCCGGCACCGAGAGGCACACGTCGCTGATCCCGTAGTAGTCCGTGAGGAGCGACGAGACGGGAAGCACCCGACCTTCGTCGTTGAGGATCGCCTCGATGATCCGCGACCCCGCGAGGGCCACGGCGTAGTTCGTCGCACCCTTGCCCTCGATGATCCGGTACGCCGAGTCGACGACCTCCCGGGCGATCGCGTCCCGGACCTCCGCCGTGAGTGGTCCGTGACCGTCGTGCCCGTGCCACTCCAGCAGCGGTACCGAGCCGATGCTCGCCGAGCCCCACAGCGGGAGCTCGCTGTCACCATGCTCGCCGGCGATGTACGCGTGCACGTTCTGCACGGCCACCCCGGTGTGCGCCGAGATCAGGTAGCGCAGCCGCGACGAGTCGAGCACCGTCCCCGAGCCGAACAGCTGCGTCGGGGGCAGGCCCGAGACCTGCAGCGCCGCGTACGTCACCACGTCCACCGGGTTGGTCACCATCACGTAGACCGCGTTCGGCGCCACCTCCACGAGCTTCGGCAGCACCTTCCTGACGAGCCCGATCGTGGCTTCCGCGAGCTCGATGCGGGACTGACCAGGCTTCTGCTTGGCACCCGCGGTGAACATCACGACATCGGCGTCCGCGCACACCGCGAGATCGTCGGAGCCGATCACCTGAGCCATCGGCATGAACTGGATGCCGTGCCCGAGGTCGAGCGCCTCGGCCTGCACCTTCGCGGCGTTGACGTCGTACAGGGCGACCGTTCGTGCGGCTCCGCGCAGCAGGGCGGCGTACGCCATCGTCGACCCCACCGCCCCAGCGCCGACGATGGCCAGCTTGGTGCCCCTGGCAGCGCGGGAGTGCTGCAGGCCGAGGTCTTCCACGTCCAGGCTCTCGGTCACGTACAGCCCTTCCAGTCGTCGGTTTCCATGCTCGGCCTTCGAGGCTAGTCGGAAGCCGTCAGGCGGCGCAGCGCGGACACCGCGGTCGTCCGGTCGGTCGTCCGCCAGAAGTCCGGCAGCGACCGCGTCAGGAAAGGCGCGTACCGTGCGGTCGCCAGGCGCGGGTCGAGAACGGCGACAACACCGCGGTCGTTGCTGGTACGGATCAGCCGACCGGCGCCTTGGGCGAGCAGCAGTGCGGCGTGGGTCGCGGACACCGCGAGGAATCCGTTCCCGCCGGCTTTCTCGACGGCGTCGGACCGCGCGGACTGCACCGGGTCGTCGGGCCGCGGGAACGGGATGCGGTCGATGATCACGAGGGTGCACGTGCTTCCGGGCACGTCGACCCCCTGCCACAGCGAGAGGGTCCCGAACAGGCAGGTCGCCTCGTCCGCGATGAACTGTGCGACGAGCGTGGGCAGCTGGTCGTCCCCCTGCACGAGGATCGGCACGTCGAGGCGTTCGCGCATCGCGGCTGCTGCCGCGTTCGCGGCCCGCCGGGAGGAGAACAGCCCGAGCGTTCGACCACCGGCTGCGGTCACGAGCTCCGCGATCTCGTCGAGCTGGGCCTCGGTCGCGGGCTCGCGTCCCGGCGGCGGCAGGTGCCGGGCGAGGTAGAGGATCCCCTGCTTCGGGTAGTCGAACGGGCTGCCCACGTCGAGCCCCTGCCACGGGACCGACGACGGCGGCGCGGGTGAGTCCTTGTCGATCGAGGCCGGGCCCACGGCCGCTGCGTCGGGCTGCACCTCGAGGCCCACCGCACGAGCGATGGGATCGAACGAGCCGCCCAGCTCGAGCGTCGCTGACGTGAGCACCCCCGACCGGCCCGACAGCAGGTGCGTCCGGATCAGTCCGTTCACCGCGAGAGGTGCGGCGTACAGCCGGGTCGAGACGTTGCCTCGGCGGTCCTCGGATCGAGCGCACCACAGCACCGTGTGCTTGTTGTCGTCCGGGTCGGCTGCCATCCGGTCGGCGACCTCGTAGAGGGCAAGCATGGTGGCCTGTGCCATCTTGCGACCAGCCTCGGGCGGCGCCTGCGGTCCCGACTCGGGCTTGAGCACGCTCAGCAGGGCACGCGTCGCATCGCGCACGCTCCCCACCGCGTCCCGGGCCGCGGGAGGGAGCCCGTCGCGGAACCGGGCCTCGGGCAGGTTCACGAGGACGCCGGCGAGCGCCTGGCTCGCCGAGTCCAGGTCGGTCGTCGGGATGCCGCCGTGTCGTCGGGCGAGCCGGGACGCGTGCTCGATGACCGCCACGGACAGCTCGGACGTCGCCTGCGCCGTCACACGTTCGGTCAGCTCGTGCGCCTCGTCGACGACGAGCACCTGGTGGTCGGGCAGCACGTTCGGCGAGCCCGACGCGGCGATTCCGAGCATGGCGTGGTTGGTCACGACGACATCGGCCTCCCGTGACGACGCCTTGGCCTTCTCGGGGAAGCACTCGGCGAGCATCGGGCACTTGGTGCCCAGGCACTCGAGCGACGCGACAGACACCTGACGCCAGGCCCGGTCGGTCACACCCGGCACCAGGTCATCGCGGTCGCCGGTCGTGGTCTCCTCCGCCCACTCGCGCAGCCGGACCACCTGGGCCCCGAGGTTCTCGCCGGCACCCTCGGCGGCCGGGTGCTCCGCCGCACCGGCGTGGTCACCCAGGTCGAACAGTGTCGCGGCCTCGTCCTCGGGGTAGCCGCCGGCCACCTTGTGCACGCAGACGTAGTTGTGCCAGCCCTTGAGCAGCGCGATGCTCGCGGGCCTCGGCAGGTGCGGTTCGAGAGCCTTCGCGACGAGCGGCAGGTCGCGCGTCATGATCTGCCGCTGCAGGGCGAGGGTGGCGGTGGAGACGACCACGTGCTCGTTCTCGAGCACCGCATGCCGCACCGCGGGGACGAGGTAGCCCAGAGACTTTCCGGTGCCCGTACCGGCCTGAACGAGCAGGTGCTCGCCCTTGTCGATGGTCTCGGCGACCGCGACCGCCATCTGGTGCTGGCCGTCTCGTCGCACGCCGCCGAGGACGCCGACCGCGACGTCGAGGAGGTCCTCGACAGAGGGGTTGTCCGGCACCGCGTCAGCCTAGTGGCGCGCCGCCGCCTCGAGCTCCGCGGCCAGCCCGGCGTCCACCCGGGCCCGGATCGCCGTGCCGTCGGCCGTGTGCTCCTCGGTCTGGATGTCGCCGTGCTCGTGGACCCGGCTGACGAGGTCACCACGGTCGTACGGCACGACGAGATCGATGCTCACCCCCGGGCGCGGGAGCTGGTCGGCCACCAGCGCCTGCAGCTCCTCGATGCCCTCGCCGCTGTGCGCCGAGACGACGATGGAGTGCACCTCACGCGACCGGAGCCGCGCGATGGCCTCCGGGGTGGCGAGGTCCGCCTTGTTGAGCACGATGATCTCGGGCACGTCCATGGCGCCAGGGATGTCCGCGAACACGTGCCTCACGGCCGCGATCTGCCCCTCGGGGTCGGGGTGCGACGCGTCGACGACGTGCAGGATCAGGTCGGCGTCGGCCACCTCCTCCAGCGTCGAGCGGAACGCCTCGACCAGCTGGTGCGGCAGCGAGCGGACGAACCCGACGGTGTCCGCCAAGGTGTAGATCCGCCCGTCGATGGTCTCCGCGCGGCGCACCGTGGGATCGAGGGTCGCGAACAGGGCGTTCTCGACGAGCACGCCGGCATTGGTCAGCCGGTTGAGCAACGACGACTTCCCCGCGTTGGTGTAGCCCGCGATCGCGACCGACGGGATCGCGTTCTTCTTGCGCGAGGCCCGCTTGGTCAGCCGGGCGGGCTCCATCGCGGCGATCTCGCGACGCAGCTTGGCCATGCGGTTACGGATGCGGCGCCGGTCCAGCTCGATCTTCGTCTCACCGGGACCACGAGAGCCCATGCCCGCGGCGGCGCCACCGACCTGGCCACCCGCCTGCCGGGACATCGAGTCGCCCCAGCCACGCAGGCGCGGCAGCAGGTACTCGAGCTGCGCGAGCTCGACCTGCGCCTTGCCCTCACGGGACTTGGCGTGCTGCGCGAAGATGTCGAGGATCAGGGCGGTCCGGTCGACGACCTTGACCCGCACGATGTCCTCGAGCGCACGCCGCTGCGAGGGAGCCAGCTCCCCGTCGACGACCACGGTGTCGGCGCCGACCGCCGCGACGAGCGTCGCGAGCTCGGCCGCTTTGCCGGAGCCGAGGTAGGTGCCCGGGTCGGGCTTGGCCCGCCTCTGGAGGAGCCCGTCCAGGACCTGGGATCCGGCGGTCTCGGCAAGTGCGGCGAGCTCACGCAGCGAGATCTCGGCGTCGGTCACCGTGCCCGAGCCCCAGACGCCGACCAGGACCACCTTCTCGAGCCGCAGCTGGCGGTACTCGACCTCGGTGACGTCCTCGAGCTCCGTCGACAGGTTCGCGACGCGGCGCAGGGACGTGCGCTCCTCGAGCTCGAGCTGGTCACCGTCGTAGGACGAGTGGATCGTCACGCCGGCCTGCAGCGCGGTCCCGGCCCTGGCCAGCACACGGGCCACGACATCGTCGGCCACGTCTTGCGCGGACCGGGCCACCGGGGTGTCCTGCATCTCGCGACTGGTGTGCTGCGGGTCGTTCACGCGGTTCCTCTTCTCGTCGGCTGCCTCCAGGGTCCCACGGCCGTCCGTCCACTGCCGAGGCATTTCGCTGCGGGCCGATCGCGAGGGCGGCCGACGGGATGGGTAGGGTCGGCGCCGTGAGCGAGCACGACCACTACTTCACCGCCCAGCCCGCGTCCGCCGACGAGCGGCGGGTGCTGCGGGTGCACCTTGCTGGTCGGGACCTCGAGGTCGAGACCGCGGGCGGCGTGTTCTCCCCCGACCACGTCGACCTGGGCACCCGCGTGCTCCTCGAGCACGCGGCGCCCGCACCCGCCGCCGGTGACCTCCTCGACCTCGGCTGCGGGTGGGGACCGATCGCACTGACGCTCGCGCTCGCGTCCCCCGGCGCCCGGGTGTGGGCCGTCGACGTCAACGAGAGGGCCCTCGACCTCGTGCGACGCAACGCCGAACGAGTGGGCGCGACCAACCTCACGGCCGCCCGACCGGACGACGTACCTGACGCGATCAGGTTCTCCGCGATCTGGTCCAACCCGCCGATCCGCGTCGGCAAGGCCGCGCTGCACGAGCTGCTGCTGCGCTGGCTGCCGAGGCTGGCGGACGGCGCGCATGCGCAGCTCGTCGTCGGCAAGAACCTGGGGGCGGACTCCCTGCAGCGCTGGCTCGCCGCCGAGCTGCCCGTCACGGTCGAGCGAACCGCCAGCGCGAAGGGGTTTCGCGTCCTGAGGGTGTCGTGAGCGTCCCGGGCGGTGTCGACGACTGGCGGCGCCTGCGCCCGACCACCTGGAGCATGTGCGTCCTGATCTTCCTGGTCGCGTTCGAGTCGTTCGCGGTGACCACGGTGATGCCGACCGTGTCGGCCGCGCTCGACGGCACCGCGCTGTACGCGTTCGCGTTCGCCGGGCCGCTCGCCACCGGCGTCATCGGCATGGTCGTCGCGGGCTCGTGGTCCGACCGCCACGGACCTCGAGCGCCGCTGGCCGTGGCGGTCACCCTGTTCGCCCTCGGACTGGTCGGAGCCGGTCTGGCGCCGTCCATGGGCGTCCTGGTGGTCGGTCGTCTGGTCCAGGGCCTCGGCGGCGGTGCGATGACGGTCGCGCTCTACGTCATCGTCGGGCGGCTGTACCCGGCCGTGCTGCACCCGCGGGTGTTCGCCGGCTTCTCCGCCGCCTGGGTGCTTCCGGCGCTCGTGGGGCCGGCGCTGGCCGGGGCAGTAACCCAGAACGTCGGCTGGCGTTGGGTGTTCCTCGGCGTAGCCGTCCTGGTCCTGCCCGTGTCCCTGGTGCTGATGCCGGCCGTCCGCCGGATCGGGCCCCCGAGCACACCGGCGGAGCGCCCGCGACGAGGCCGGCTGGCCTGGGCGATGCTCGCGGCCGCAGCGGTGCTCGGCCTCAACCTGGCCGTCTACGTCCGGCTGCCGTGGTCGGTCGTCGTGGCGGCGGTCACCGCCGCGGCTGCGATCGCCGCGCTCCGGCCGCTCGTACCCGCAGGCAGCCTCCGTGCCGCTCGAGGGCTGCCGGCGGTCATCGCGACCCGCGGGCTCGTCGCGGGCGGCTTCGTGGGCGCCGAGGTCTACCTGCCGTACCTGCTCACCGACCGCTACGGCTTCTCGCCGACCACCGCCGGTCTCGCGCTGACCTTCGCGGCGCTGGCCTGGGCAGGGACCTCGTGGCTCCAGGGCCGGCTCGGTGACCGCCTCACCAGTCACCACGCGATCGTGCTCGGTGCGGCGCTGGTCGTGGTGGCCGTCGGCGGGGTCGCGGTCACGGCGGCTCTCCACCTCGCACCCGCCGTGGCGATCACGTGCTGGACCGTCGGCGGTGGCGGCATGGGGCTCGTGTACTCGCGGCTCACCGTGCTCGTCCTTGCCTACTCGGCGCCCGGCAGCCAGGGCACCCACACCTCGGCCCTGTCCATCGCCGACTCGATCGGCGCCGCGCTCGCGCTCGCGCTCACCGGTCTCGCGTTCACCTCGGTGCTGGGCTCCGACGCCTCACCGGACCTGCCCTTCACGGCCAGCCTGCTCGTGGCGCTGCTGTTCGCCGTGGGCGCGCTCGTCGCAGCGCCACGGGTGCTGACGCGTCAGACGGGCGACGAGACCGCCGACGCCGCCGCGTCGAGCGCGCTGCGCACCTGAGCGAGCGTCGGGGCGCCGGAGGCTCGACGGACGACCTCACCGGTGGCGTCCAGGACGAGGACGGTCGGTGTGACGTCGACGCCGAGCCGCTCGCCCAGGGCCGTGTGCTCGGCGACGTCGAGGTCCACGTGCGCCACCCCGTCGGCCGTGGCGACGGCGCGCTCCACGACGTGCCTGGTCGCGCGGCACGGGGCGCAGAACGTGCTCGAGAACTGCACGACGGTCGCGCGCTCGCCGAGCGCGACGCCGAGCTCCTCGGTGGTGAGCCTCATCTCAGCGCCGACAGGTCGACGTCAGCAGTCGCGACGAGAACGGCGGGACCGGCGAGCTCGACATGGCCGCTCGGCAGCACGGTGACCCGCACCGTCCCGCCGGGAACCTCCACGAGCCACACGTCCGGCGCACCGGCACCTGCCCAGGTCCGCACCGCGAGCGCCGCGGCGCACGCACCCGTGCCACAGGAGCGGGTCTCCCCGACTCCGCGCTCGTGGACCCGCATGCGCACACGGCCCACGAGGGTGCCGTCCGTCGCGCGCTTCTCACCCAACGGGAGCACGAGCTCCACGTTGGTGCCGTTCGGCGGCACCGGCATGACCTGGGGCGCACGTGTGAGGTCTGCAGCGGCCAGCTCCGTCTCGTCCTGCAGCGCGAGCACCACGTGCGGGTTGCCGAGGTCGACGCTCAGACCGGGACGCGCGTCGTCGACCCCGACGACGAGCACCTCGGCGTCGGCACCTCTGGCGGACGCTGCGTCGCCCCCCGGCAGCAACCAGCGGCCCATGTCCACGGCATACCAGACGTCGTCGCCGATGCCGGCCGGCACCGCGACGCGACGCACTCGCTTGACGCCCGCGCGGGTGCCGAGCGCGAGCTCGCTCTGCTCCGGGTCCCACAGTCCGAGCCGCTCGAGGAACGCTGCGAAGACACGGACCCCGTTGCCGCACATCTCCGCGACCGATCCGTCGCCGTTGCGGTAGTCCATGAACCACTGCGCACCCGGCTCCTCGGCCAGCACGGCCGCACCCTCGGGCAGGTGCTCGGTGCCGATCACGCGGATGACGCCGTCGCCGCCCAGGCCGCCGCGGCGGTCGGCAAGCTCGCGCACGAGCTCCGTGGACAGATCGATCGTGCCGGAGCGGTCGTCGAGCAGCACGAAGTCGTTCTGCGTGCCGTGGCCCTTGGTCACGTGCAGCGTCGAGGTCGCGACGGCCGTCATGATCCCAGGCTACGTCGCGGAGCCGGGTCGTCGGTGGCGAGCCCCAGCTCGCCCGTGTCCGCGGCGGCGACCAGGCTCAGCGCGCGACCCAGGAGGTCCGGGTCAAGCGCGTCCAGCCAGTGCACGCGTGGGTCGCGGCCGAACCACCCCATCTGCTTGCGCGCCAGCCGACGCGTTCCCGCTGCGATCGCGTCGAACGCCTCGTCGAGCGTGAGCTCGGCCCGGAGCATCGCGAGGATCTCGGCGTAGCCCACCGCGCGCGACGCGGTCCGGCCCAGACCGGACGTCACCAGCGCCCGCACCTCGTCGACGAGCCCGCTGCGGCGCATCCGGTCGACACGTCCGGAGATGCGCTCGTCGAGCACGGCCCGGTCGCAGTCGAGCCCGATCTGGACTGCCGGCACCTCGTAGACGTGCTGCGGAAGGGACGCCGAGTACATGCGACCGGTCAGCGCGATGACCTCGAGCGCCCTCACGATCCTGCGTGCGTTCCGGGGTCCGATGCCCTCGGCGGCTTCCGGGTCGACCGATGCCAGCTCGGTGTGAAGCGCCCGGGACCCTTCGGCCTCGACCCTGGCCTCCAGCGCCGCGCGGACCTCCGGGTCGGTTCCGGGGAACTCCATGTGGTCGAGCAGCGCCCGCACGTACAGCCCTGAGCCACCGACCGCGACCGACCTGTGCCCGCGCCCGTCGATCTCCCCGAACGCGGCCCGCGCACGTGCCTGGTAGTCCGCGACGGATGCGTCCTCGTGCGGGTCAAGGATGTCCAGGAGATGGTGCGGGATGCCGCGCCGCTCGTCGACCGTCAGCTTCGCGGTCCCGATGTCCATGCCGCGGTACAGCTGCATGGCGTCGGCATTGACCACCTCGCCACCCAGCGCCTCGGCGAGTGCGAGCGCGAGGTCCGACTTGCCGGTCGCAGTGGGCCCGACGACCGCGACGACGAGCGTCACTCTGCGGTGGGCCGCGCGGGGTCGTGGTACGCCACCGGCGCGGCCGGCGTCTCGGGGACGAAGCGCTTGGTCATCTCGCGGAAGAAGCCCAGGGACGAGCCGATGCTGGTCGAGAGCTGCAGGTCCAGCTGCTCGTCGGTCACGCCGCGGTCCCAGGCGATCGTGTGCTCGGTGTAGACCGCGACCTCGTCCTCGTCCGCCTTGACGTAGACCTTGGGCCAGAGCATCTGCTGGGACCACTCGTTGCACGCGATGAGCATGGTGCCGAGCTGGTTGCGCGGCACGGTGTGACCCCAACGCCCCCTGACCTGGAAGTAGGCCTTGTCGGGGCCCATGGTCATGAACCAGAACGGGTTGCCGTCCCACGCCGCGAACAGGTCTCCGTCGGCGTCCGTGCCGTACTTCGCGCCTTGTGCGTCAAGCAGGCGCGCGGCCCGCTCGATCGCCAGCGGCGCAAGCGTGGGCTCGGTGTTCTCGACAGACATCGGTACCTCGTCGGGTCGGTCCGTGGCGGCGCCGCGGGCGTTGGTGGGTACGCAGACCTTACCGGCGCCGTGCCGTCACACCGGGACGGTCCACAGCAGCACGGCGTGCTGCGCGCCCAGGACGACCTCGTCTGCCAGGAGCCTCGCAACGACCGGGACGTCAGCCGTCGCGCCCACGAGGACCTGCCAGGGCGCCCAGCCACGTACCGCGAGCTCGGCGGCGACACCGGCGTCCGCCGACGCGAGGCGAGCACGCGCCTCCGGACTCGCGTCGGCCAGGTCGGCGAGGAGTGCTGCGTCGTACGCAGGCGCCCGGTCGTCGTCGGCGAGCGGGGCGTCGGGGCCGTGCCGGCCGCTGCCGGACCCGACGACGACCAAGCCAGTCCGCCGTCCGGCGACGAACGAGGACCCGAGTGCCTGCAGCGCGTCGGCCCCCGCCGCGGGCGTGACCTCGACGACGCGCACGGCGCGGGGCTGCCCGGCTCGGTGGACCAGGTGCAGCGCGACGACGCTCGCGACCGACGGCTGGACGCGGCTCGTCGCATCGTCCTCCAGGGTGACGTCCTGCGCGGGCCACCGGACCTGCGCGTCCGGGATCCCCGCCGCGCCGAGCGAGCTGCTGACCGTGCCGCCCAGGACGCGGTCCACCGGACCGGGGGCGACGACGACCACCACGTCGGGCGACAGCGCCATGAGCTGCTCGATCGCCGACATCGCGGGCCCGAGGAGCCCGTGGACGGGTCCCGCGCCGCCTGTGACGCCCGGGACGAGCGTCGCGGTGTCCGGGACCAGGGCGGCGGCGACGAGCATGCTCCGACGGTAGCGGCCGGACGGAGGGACTCTGGACGCTGGCGCTCGCATCGTCGGTGGCCCCCGGTATGGTCGTGCGCATGAGCTCGTTCGGGGATCGTGCGCGGCGTTGGTTCCGCAGCCCGGCGCGCCCCACGCCCGCGCGGCCCGTCGTCCCGATCCCGACGGACGACGAGGAGCTCCACGACCGCGTCGCCGAGCTCCTGGCCAAGGAGCTGGGGGTCGCGGAGTCGTCCAACGACCTGCCGACTGAGGTCTCCCCCGCGCGCATCGCATCGTGGATGACCGACAACGCGTTCTCCTACTTCGTGGACAACGACGGGGACCTCGGCGGGTTGTGGCGAGGTCGGCTCTTCTACTTCTTCCTGTTCGGGGAGGACTCCGAGATCCTGCAGATCCGTGGTCAGTGGCATCGCGAGGTCGCGATCGAGCGGCTCGAAGAGGTGCTCGACATCTGCAACGAGTGGAACGCCGACCGCATCTGGCCGAAGGCCTACGTCCGCGTGCGGGACAACGGCCGCATCCACGTGGTGTCCGAGGTGGCGACGGACCTGGAGCACGGCGCCACCGACGCGCAGCTCAGCCAGATGCTCTTCTGCGGGCTCTCCACCGGCAGCATGTTCTTCGACGCCCTCGACGAGCGCTACCCCGACCCGGCAGGAGTCGCGCCGTGAGCGGCCCCGGCTGGCTGCTGCGGGTCCTCGGCGGGCTCCCGAAGCCGACCAAGAAGCCCGACCCCGGCGACGGGCCGCCCTACCCGCTGACCCGGGAACGCATCGCGGACTACCTCGTCGGGCGCGGCTACCGGTTCGTGATCGACGATGACGGCGACCTGACCGGCACATGGGACGGCAGCCGCTTCTGGTTCCTCATGCTGGGCGAGCAGCAGGAGATCCTCCAGGTACGCGGCCGTTGGCACCGCAGCCTCCCGCTGGACCAGCGGGCATCTGCCTCTTTGGCGGTCAACGACTGGAACCGCGAGCGGATCTGGCCCAAGGCCTACATCCGTGAGGAGGAGGGCGTGCTGGCTCTCTACAGCGAGGTCTCCGCCGACTTCGAACCGGGCGTCACCGACGTCCAGCTCGCTCAGCTGCTGGCCTGCGGGCTGGGCACGGGCGTCCAGATGTTCACGACTCTCGAAGCACTGCTGCCGCGCGACGACGTCACGCCACCAGACGTCCCCGACAACTAGCGCAACGTCGGCAGCCCGAGCGCCACAGGACCGACCGGTGCGGCGGACCCGCACGCGTCGCCGGAACCACCGTGGCTGTGGTCGTCGTCGGTGCGACGTTCCCAGGCGTCACCCGCACGCGTGGGTCGGACGTCGAACCGGCCGCCCGGAACGACCGCTGAGTCCGCCACCAGGTGGTACGGCGCTGCATACGTGACGTCCACGCTCACCAGGTCGCCGGGACGAGGGACCGCACCACCGTCCGGAACAGCGAGGTGCACGAGGCGGTTGTCGGCGGCACGCCCGGTCAGCCGGTGCGACGCGCCGTCCTTGCGGCCCTCGGCTTCCGCCACCAGCACCTCGACCGTGCGGCCGACCTGGGCGCGGTTCTCCTCGAGGGAGATCCGGTCCTGCAGCGCGGCGAGCCGGACGTAACGCTCCTGGACCACCGCCTTCGGCACCTCGTCCGGCAGGTCGAACGCCGCGGTGCCGGGGCGGGGCGAGTACTGGAAGGTGTAGGCCGACGCGAACCGGGACGCCTCGACGACCCGCAGCGTCTCCTCGAAGTCCTCCTCGGTCTCACCGGGGAAGCCGACGATGATGTCCGTCGTGATCGCGGCGTCCGGCATGGCGTCTCGCACGCGGTCCAGGATGCCCAGGAACTTGTCCGACCGGTACGAGCGGCGCATCGCGCGCAGGATCCGGTCCGAGCCCGACTGCAACGGCATGTGCAGCTGCGGCATCACTGTCGGAGTCTGCGCCATCGCCTCGATGACGTCGTCGGTGAACGCGGCCGGGTGCGGCGAGGTGAACCGGAGCCGTTCCAGCCCTTCGACGGCCCCCACCGCCCGGAGCAGCTTGGCAAACGCACCCCGGTCACCGAAGCCCACACCGTAGGAGTTCACGTTCTGCCCGAGCAGCGTCACCTCCACGGCGCCCTGACCGACCAACGCGTCGACCTCCGCGAGGATCTCGCCCGGGCGTCGGTCGCGCTCCTTGCCGCGCAGGTGCGGCACGATGCAGAACGTGCACGTGTTGTTGCAGCCCACGCTGATGGACACCCAGCCGGCATAGACCGACTCTCGCCGGGTCGGGAGCGTCGACGGGAAGACCTTGAGGGACTCCTCGATCTCGACCTGCGCCTCGGCGTTGTGCCGCGCCCGCTCGAGCAGGACCGGCAGGACGTCCAGGTTGTGGGTGCCGAAGACGACATCCACCCACGGGGCACGCTCGACGATCCCCGAGCGGTCCTTCTGCGCGAGGCACCCGCCGACGGCGATCTGCATCCCAGGACGAGCCCTCTTGGTCCCGGCCAGTCGGCCCAGGTTCCCGTAGAGCTTGTCGGCCGCGTTCTCGCGGACGGCGCACGTGTTGATGACGATGACGTCGGCGTCCTCGGACGCAGCGTCCGCTGGGCTGGCCGCCACGTAGCCCGCTCGCTCGAGCATGCCGGCCATGTGCTCGGAGTCGTGCACGTTCATCTGGCAGCCGAGCGTCTTGACGACGTAGGTGCGCGCTCGGGGATCACCGACGGCGGCGTCGGGGGCTGTGGGCACCGCGCTCGTAGACATCGCCTACAAGGGTACGGCCGGACCGGAGGGGCTCAGATCACCGCTGCGCGAGACTCAGATCAGCACTGTGCGAGGTGGGACATTTCGGACTAGCATGACGGAATGGGGGAATGTCGGGGGGCACCGCCGCCCGCGCATAGAAATGACGCACCGGTGCCATTCCGGGGCGCCGACCGGAATTTCAGGACCCCACACGCCGGCGACCGCATTCCGGGCGCCATGTCCCACCGTCTGTCGGTCGTGTCCAACGGCCCGCGGGCACCGGCGCACCGACTCGTTGCCTGACGACGCCCGAGCACAGGGTTGTGCTCCCGCAGGTCAGGCCGTCCTGTCGGTCAGATCGACGACGACGCACCATCCGCACAGGGCGGTCTCTTAGCGCCCCGCCGACCTTTTGTCTGCGGAAGATCGATTGGGCGAAGCGCTCTGCGCACGTTCCTGCTCGCGCACATCCGACCCACCGAGCCACCTCTCGGGCAGCCCGCCCGAGAAAAGCACACGACACCACGGGGGAACACACGATGCCCAAGAGACAACCGATGACGATTGTGGGGAACATGTCGATGTCCGAGCACGCCGACCGTTCACGCGCGGGCGACGCCATCGCCAGCCACCGCACCACGTGCGCAGGTGCTACCTCATGAGCGGGAGCATCCCCATCCCGATCCCCCTGTCCGAGACCTCGGTGCCCGTCAACGCGACGTTCCTCGGGCAGGTCACGGGATCGATCAGGCTCTCCATCAAGGGTGTCCTGCGCGTCAGGGTCGAACCGCCAGACGGCGGCGGCGGCGGAACGACACCGCCCCCGGTCTTCGTGGTCGGGGAGACGTACCCCGACGAGACGACAGTCGGCGCGGGCATCATCCGCCCCTACCCGACGAACGTCGTCACGACGGCGACCACCTTCACCGGGACGTCGACCGAACCGATCGTCGACACGATCTTCGAGAACCTCGTCACGATCGACGGGAACGGCTTCGAGTTCGAGAACTGCGTCTTCCGCGGCCCGGTCACGCGCACGACGAACGCCGGCAACCTGATCAACGTGTTCTCCGACTCGAGCGGGACCGTGCTGCGGTACTGCGACATCAACCCGCAGACGCCGTTGTCCTACTGGAACGGCATCGGGTACAAGAACTACCGCCTGGAGCAGTGCCACGTGTGGGGCTGCACCGACGCTTTCGCGGCGTTCGCCCTCCAGGACGACCCGGACCCGTCGGTCAACGTCAAGATCATCGGAACCTGGGCCGAGAAGCTCTCACAGTTCAAGCCGGACGAAGCCGGCAACCGTGACGTGACGCACAACGACGTGATCCAGTGCCAGGGCAACGTCGGACCCGACGACGACATCCTGATCGACGGGTCCCGGTTCGACGCCTACCACTCGCTCGAGCAGTCCGACCCGACGCCGCCTCAGCACACCCAGATCAGCGCGATCATGATGACGCCGAGCGGTTCGTGCCAGGACCGCGTCTGCCTGACCGCTCGTCGCTCCTGGTTCACGGGTGGCATCTTCACGCTGAACGCGACAGCTCCGTCCCTGGGGCTGTCGGTCCTGGTCCTGGAGGACAACATCTGGGAGAAGCCGCGCAGTGGGGGCCCGTCAGCCGCCATTGCGATCGACACCGTCCTGACAGACCGGGTGGTCACCGGAAACGTCTACGAGGACGGCACCGACGTGCCGATCTACAACGGCTGACCAGAGCAGTCGACGCCCCGGAGGCCCCTCGGCCTCCGGGGCGTTCGCCGTCTCGGGCTCCCTGATGTACCCGTCCCCATCATGCGGCGTCGGGCAACTTGTCCTAACGTGTCCGGATGGCGGACCTCCCGGCGGCGCTCCCGGCTGTGCACGCAGAAGATGCCCTGGTCTCGCTGAGAGGCGTCGAGAAGTACTTCGGCCAGCTGCATGTCCTGCAGAACATCGACCTCACCGTGGCTCGCGGTGAGGTCGTGGTCATCATCGGCCCGTCGGGCAGCGGCAAGTCGACGCTGTGCCGGACGATCAACCGTCTGGAGACGATCGACGCCGGCGTGATCGAGGTGGACGGCAGACCGCTCCCCGAGGAGGGACGAGCGCTCGCGCGTCTGCGAGCGGACGTCGGCATGGTGTTCCAGTCGTTCAACCTGTTCGCGCACATGACCGTGCTGCAGAACGTCGTCCTCGGGCAGGTCAAGGCCAAAGGCGTCAAGGCGTCCACCGCACGGTCCACCGCGATGGAGCTGCTCGAACGGGTGGGCGTCGCAGACCAGGCGGACAAGCTGCCCTCGCAGCTCTCCGGAGGCCAGCAGCAGCGCGTCGCCATCGCCCGCGCTCTCGCGATGCAGCCCAAGGTGATGCTCTTCGACGAGCCGACGTCCGCCCTCGACCCCGAGATGATCAACGAGGTCCTGGACGTCATGGTCGGCCTCGCGCACGACGGGATGACGATGCTCGTGGTCACGCACGAGATGGGCTTCGCACGCCGCGCAGCACACCGGGTGGTCTTCATGGACGCCGGCCAGATCGTCGAAGAGGCCGATCCGGAGACGTTCTTCACGGCACCGACGAGCGAGCGGGCCCGCGACTTCCTGTCCAAGATCCTGACCCATTGAACCTCGGTCACCGCCGCGCCGTACAACCCAGAAGACCCGAAACGACACCGCACACAACACACCACAAGGGGAACCCACGATGCGCACAGGACGACTGTTCACTGCCATGGCGGCGGCGGCGATGCTCACGCTGGCCGGATGTTCGAGCAGCGACGACGACTCCGGCTCGGACTCCGGATCGACGCCGGAGGCCTCCGAGAGCAGCGGCGGCGCCGAAGGCACCATCCGCATCGGCATCAAGTTCGACCAGCCGGGCCTGGGCTTCAAGGACGGCAACGAGTACACCGGCTTCGACGTGGACGTCGCGAAGTACGTCGCCGGTGAGCTCGGGTACGGCGAGGACCAGATCGAGTTCGTGCAGTCGCCGTCGGCCCAGCGGGAGAACCTGCTCCAGACCGGGCAGGTCGACATGATCTTCGCGACGTACTCGATCACCGACAAGCGCAAGGAGGTCATCTCCTTCGCCGGTCCCTACTTCGTCGCCGGGCAGGACCTGCTGGTCGCTGCGGACGACGACTCAATCACCGGACCCGAGGACCTCGAGGGAAAGAACCTCTGCTCGGTCACCGGCTCGACGTCCGCCGAGCGGATCAAGAACGAGTACGCCACCGGTACCAACCTCCTCCAGCAGCCGGGGTACGCCGAGTGCGTCACAGCGCTCACGGCCGGACAGGTCGACGCGGTCACGACCGACGACATCATCCTGGCCGGCCTGGCCGCCGTGCCGGCGAACAAGGGCAAGGTCAAGGTGGTCGGCAACCCGTTCTCCGAGGAGAACTACGGCGTCGGCCTGCCCAAGGGCAGCGACAAGTGCGAGGCGATCAACACCGCGATCAGCAAGATGATCGACGACGGCACCTGGAAGCAGCTCCTCGCCGACAACGTCGGCGCATCCGGCTACGAAGCGAACGCGGACCTGAACCCGCCGGAGCCGGCAGCCTGCAGCTGACCCACTGACGTCCTGGGGGCCTCGCCCGAGGCCTCCAGGACGGCCCTGCGACCGGTAAGGAGAGCCGGTGGACGACGGGTTTCTCGAGCAGTACCTGTCCCTGTTCGACGAGTTCGACGTCCTGGCTGCCTTCTGGGTGAACATCCAGCTCACCGTGTACGCCGGGATCCTCGGCCTCGTCCTCGGCACCCTGCTGGCCACGATGCGGATCTCGCCCGTGCCGAGCCTGCGCTGGGCGGGCTCCGCGTACGTCACCGTGTTCCGGAACACCCCGCTCACCATCATCATGGTGTTCTGCGTGCTCGGTCTCTGGGGACAGCTCGGCTGGACGCTCTCTGCGGACTTCACCACCAACTTCTTCCGGTTCGCGGTCGTCGCCCTCGCGATCTACCACGCCGCCTTCTTCTGCGAGGCCCTGCGCTCCGGGGTCAACACGGTACCGATCGGGCAGGCCGAGGCCGCTCGGGCCATCGGGTTGAGCTTCCTGCCTGCCGCCCGACTCGTCATCCTGCCTCAGGCGTTCCGGGGATCCGTCGCCCCCCTCGGCAACGTGCTGATCGCCCTGATCAAGAACTCCACGGTCGCGGCCGCTGCTGGTGTCGCGGAAGCCGCCGGCCTCATGAAGACGATGATCGAGTTCCGGCCCGACGTCATCCTCGCGATCTTCCTGACGTTCGCGTTCGGCTTCGTCGTCCTCGTGGTGCCCGTCGGTCTCCTGACCACCTCGCTGTCCCGCCGACTGGCGGTGGTCCGATGACCGACTCTCCGCTCTTCGACGCTCCGGGGCCTCGGGCGCGTCGCCGGATGCTGTGGGCGAACATCATCGGCACCGTCGTCGTGGTCGGGATCGGGTTCCTGGTGCTGCGGGCGTTCGCCGCCAAGGGCCAGCTCGACGGCGCGCTGTGGAACCCGTTCATCGGCTCGCGTTCCTGGGAGAACTTCCTGCTGCCCGGCCTGAGGGACACCCTCAAGGCAGCAGGCATCGCGATCGTGACCTCGAGCCTCTTCGGCGCGCTGTTCGGGATCGGCCGGTTGTCCAGCTCGGCAGCCGTCCGCGCCGTCAGCGGAGCCATCGTCGAGTTCTTCCGCGCAGTGCCCGTGCTGCTGATGATGATCTTCTTCTACTTGGGGATCGCCCAGCTGCACGTCGTGGAGCCAGCCGACCTGCCCCTGGTCGCCGTCGTGCTCGGCCTGACGTTCTACAACGGCTCGGTGTTCGCCGAGCTCATCCGTTCCGGGGTCCACAGCCTGCCTCGGGGGCAGCGCGAGGCCGCACTCGCCGTCGGACTTCGCCCGACGCAGTCACTGCGCCTCATCGAGGTTCCCCAGGCGCTGATCGCCATGCTCCCGGCTATCGCCAGCCAGCTGGTCGTCATCCTCAAGGACACTGCGCTCGGTGCGATCATCACCTACCCGGAGCTGCTCGACGCAGCCCGGCGGCTCGGGTCGAGCCAGGGCAACATCCTGCAGTCGCTGGTCATCGCCGCCGTGGTGTTCATCATCATCAACTACGCGCTGACCCGGCTCGCAGGGCGGCTCGCCAAGCGTGTCGGAGGCCGGACCGCGGGCAAGCCGCGGGTCGAGGTCCCCGGCCTGGCGGTGGGCCCCGGGGCGGTACCTCCCGGAGTCAAGTGACGCGTCAGCCTGCGGTCGCGCTGGCGCGGATCTCCCGGATCACGGTGACCTTGATCTCGCCGGGATAGGCCAGATCCGACTCGATGTGCCGGGCGATCGCGACCGCGAGCTGCGGGAGCGCGTAGTCATCCACCTCCGACGGCTCCACCACGACCCGGACCTCGCGCCCCGCGGACATCGCCAGTGCGCGACGCACGCCCGCGTGGGCCGCGACGAGATGCTCGAGCTTGTCGATCCGCTCGACGTACTGGTCCAGCTCCTCGCGACGAGCACCAGGGCGGGACGCCGAGATCGCGTCCGCGACCTGGACGAGAACCGCCTCGACCGTCTCGGGCGGAACCTCGTCGTGGTGTGCGGCTATCGCGTTCACCACGGCTGCCGACTCCCCATGCCTACGCGCGAGGTCCGCGCCGACGGTCGCGTGCGTCCCGGGCACCTCCGACGTGAGGGCCTTGCCCAGGTCGTGCAGGAAGGCACCGCGCCTCGTGACCTCGACGTCGGCACCGACCTCCGCGGCGAGAGCGGCGGCCAGGAGACTCGTCTCCACCAGGTGCTCGAGCACGTTCTGGCCGTACGAGGTACGCAGACGAAGCCGCCCGAGCGTCTGGACCAACGTCGGGTGCAGTCGCGTGACCCCCGCCCGCTCGGCCGCGTCGTGACCCGCCGACTCGGTGCGCTCGCCCGCGCTGGCAACGGCCTCGGCGTACGCCTGCTCGATCCGCTGCGGGTGGATCCGACCGTCCGCCATGAGCGCCTCGAGTGTCACCTGCGCGACCTCTCGCCGCTCGGGGTCGTAGCAGGACAGCACCACCGAGCCCGGTTGGTCGTCGACGAGGACGTTCACGCCCGTCAACGCCTCGAAGGACCTGATGTTGCGACCCTCCTTGCCGATGATCCGGCCCTTCATGTCGTCCGACGGCAAGGGCAGGACGGAGATCGCTCCCTGCGAGCTCGTCGCGACCGCGAGCCGTTGCACGGCGGTCGTGACGATCCGCCGCGCGCGTGCCTCCGCCGTTCGCCGCGCCTGCGCCTCGGCGCGGCGAACCTGGGCAGCGGCGTCGTTCTCGGCCTGGGCGGTGATCCGGGAGGCGAGCTCGTCTCGCGCCTCCTCAGCGGTCAGCCCGGAGACCGACTCGAGCTCGGCCTGCACCGCGCGGTCGGCCTCGGCGACCTTGCGGGCGACCTCCTTGTCGACGTCCTCGCGCAGACGGATCGCCTCACGTTCGTCGCGCGCCAGGGCTTCGACCCGGACGCGGGTCGTGCGCTGCAGCTCGTCGATCTCGGCCCGTTCGGCCACCAGCGCCTGCTCACGGTCTGCCACCCGCCGGTCACGCCGTTCGACGTCCGCCAGGAGCGCCCGAGCCTCGTCCTTGATCGTGGCGACGTCCTCAGCGGCGCGAGTTCGCTGCACCCCGGCCTCGCGGCGGGCCACGAGAACGAGAACGAGCGCCACGAGGCAGGCCCCGAGAAGTCCGACGACAGTCGCCAGGGCACTTGAGTCCACCGAGTCATCCTCCGTCGTCGTCCACGCTGAGTGGTGCACCCGCGTCGAGGCGTGCCCTGCGGCCATTGTCTCGCAGGTGGGGTGCGCAGTTGACGGACCGCCACCCCGCAGGCCCACATGGGTTCCGGACGGGATCGCTCGGTAGGACTGTCGGTCAGTACGGCGAGACGGCGCCGTCGAGGCCTTCGAGCGTCTCATCGGTGCTGTCGATCGCCGCGAGCTCCTCGCGCACGAGCCGCGACACGAGCCCTGGCGGGTACCCCTTGCGCCCGAGCGCCGCGTAGGTGCGCCGCGCGCGCGTCTGCACGTCCAACGTCGAGGTGGCCGCAAGCTTGCGCCTCACGAGCGCCCGTGCAGCGATCTCCTCGTCATCACTGTCGACCTCGTCGAGTGCAGCGGCGGCCAGCTCGTCGTCGATCCCCTTGCGGCGTAGCTCGACCGCGATGGCTCGGCGAGACAACCCTCGTTCGGCGTGTCGGGTTCGCACCAGCATGCGCGCGAACTCCTCGTCGTCGATCAGGCCGACCTCCGTGAACCGGTCGAGCACCTTCTCGGCGACCGCGTCCGGGACCTCCTTGCGGGCCATCGCCTCCGCGAGCTGGGCGCGACTGCGCGCCGCACCGGTCAGGAGCCGGAGCGCGATCGCTCGCGCCACCGACTCCTGATCCGGTTCGGCGTCCATCGCGGCTGCACCGGACGGGGGCGGCTCCTCCGTCCGGCGCCCCCGCCGGCTCGCCTGGAACGTCATGCCTCTCAGAAGTCGACGGGCGCGGGGACGTCGACCGCCGGTGCGTCGATCCTTGCGCCGATGCCGAGCTTCTCCTTGATCTTCTTGTCGAGCTCGTTGGCCAGGTCGGGGTTGTCCTTGAGGAAGGTCCGGGCGTTCTCCTTGCCCTGCCCCAGCTGGTCGCCCTCGTAGGTGTACCAGGCGCCCGACTTACGCACGAAGCCGTGCTCCACACCCATGTCGATCAGGCTCCCCTCGCGGGAGATGCCGACGCCGTAGAGGATGTCGAACTCTGCCTGCTTGAAGGGCGGGGCCATCTTGTTCTTGACGACCTTGACGCGGGTCCGGTTCCCGACTGCGTCCGTGCCCTCCTTGAGGGTCTCGATGCGACGGATGTCCAGTCGCACCGAGGCATAGAACTTGAGCGCCTTGCCACCGGTCGTCGTCTCGGGAGAGCCGAAGAACACGCCGATCTTCTCGCGCAGCTGGTTGATGAAGATGGCAGTGGTGCCGGACTGGCTCAGCGCGCCCGTGATCTTGCGCAGCGCCTGGGACATGAGCCGCGCCTGCAGACCGACGTGGCTGTCGCCCATCTCGCCCTCGATCTCGGCCTTGGGCACGAGGGCTGCGACCGAGTCGATGACGACGATGTCGATCGCGCCGGAGCGGATCAGCATGTCCATGATCTCGAGCGCCTGCTCACCGGTGTCCGGCTGGGAGACGAGCAGCGCGTCCGTGTCCACGCCGAGCTTCTTGGCGTACTCAGGGTCGAGCGCGTGCTCGGCGTCGATGAAGGCGGCGATGCCCCCGGCGCGCTGTGCGTTGGCCACCGCGTGCAGCGCGACGGTCGTCTTGCCCGAGGACTCCGGACCATAGATCTCCACGACGCGGCCGCGCGGCAGCCCGCCGATACCGAGCGCGACGTCCAGGGCGATGGAGCCGGTGGGGATGACCTCGACCGGGGCACGCCCGTCGTCGCCGAGACGCATGATCGATCCCTTGCCGAACTGGCGGTCGATCTGGCTGAGCGCTGCCTCGAGGGCCTTTTCGCGATCCTTTGGTGCGGGCATGTCCGACCTCGTCTGTCTCGAGCAGCACGTGCTGCGGTACGGGGGCTGGTCTTTGTCACGAGCGACGCTATGTCCGACCACCGACATCCCGACCGAACCACCCCCGACCCTGTGCTCCGGCACCCGCCGGCAGGGCTGTGGAAGGCTCAGCCGCTCGCAAGCGCCACCATACCGAACAGATGTTCGAGCGCGCGCTCGACATGCCCGGCGTGTCGAGACCTGTGTCGGACGTCGTGCCGGCGCGGCGGCGGATCCGATCAGGACAGCTCGAGCTGCTCCCCCGGAGCCACCACGTGCACCTGCACGCCCGGCGCCACCCGTGCCGCCGCGTGCGCGAACGCGGGTCCTGCCCGGTCCATCCATCCCGGCGGAAGCCGTCGTGACACCGGTGCGTGGAGTGTCCCCCAGTGCACCGGGACCGCGGCCCGGGCACCCACCGTCACGCACGCGCGCGCGGCCTGCACGGGATCCATGTGCCCGCCCGACAGCCGGGGTCCCCAACCGCCCACGGGGATCAGCGCGAGGTCGATGGGACCACCGGCCAGGTCCGCGAGGTCGGCCATCGCGGCGAACGGCGACGTGTCGCCCGCGAACCAGATGCGATACGTCGGCGTGGTCACCAGGAAGCCGTTCGCGGCGTTGGGCCGGTGCGGCATCGGCCGGTGGATGTGCATCGCAGTGACCAGCCGGACCCGGACCTGCGAGCCCGGGACCTCCCACCAGTCGTGGTCGGTCAGCCCGGCTGCACCCTCGATGCCCCGCCGTCGCAGCCAGTGCGCGTTGGCCGGCGCGGTCAGGACGGGCGTCTCGCCGAGGAGCCGCAGGGAGCCGAGCTCGGCATGGTCGTGGTGCAGGTGCGACAGCAGCACTGCGACCGGACCTGCCCAGTCCTGCGGGCGTGGTGCGCCTCCGCGCCGCCGGAGCAGGCCGGCATGACGCAGGAGCAGAGGGTCGGTCAGGAGCCGGACGCCGTCGAGGTCCAGCACGGTGCTCGCGTGCCCGAGCCACCTGAACCGCAGGGTCACGGTCGCAGACCTTCCGCCGCGGCCCAGCGGATGAGCTGTTCGTGCACCGCCTCCGCACCGACGAGGATCACCCCGTCGCCCACCGGCTCGCGGAGCTCGTCGTCCATCTCCCACCGCGCAGGGTGCAGCAGGAAGGCGTGGTTCTGGGCCCCGCCGATGCCGCCGTGGGAGCCGACCTGCCCCTCGAACGCGTGCACGTGGCCGGTCGCGCTGACCGTGGAGATGAGCAGCAGGTCCCCCGTGTGCGGGAGCCGTGCCGCTCGCACGAGGTCCGGACGCCCGCGCGGGCCGTACGGCAGGAGCGGGTCCTCCCCCTCGGGCTCGGCGTCGTCCTGCTCGAGCAGGACCAGGCCCCGCGGCCCGATCGCGACGAGCCCACGGTCGGCGCTGTCGACCACGACCACACCCACGCCCGGTCGCTCCGCCAGTCCGGCGACGAGCCCCGGCCAACGCTGCTGGAAGTCCTCGAGCGTCAGCCGCCGTGGCACGCGGGGGAACCACACGAGACCCAGGTTGCCCGAGCCGACGGTGACCACCTCGGGCAGGTCGTCCGCACCCTGCTGCTTCGGTCGTCCCTGGTCGGGGCCGAGGACCGCCGTGCCGCGCGACAGGTTCAGGGCGCTGTTGACGAGGGCGTTCAGGGGACCCCAGTCCTCCCCGGTCCCGCTGTCCACCCCGTCCGCAGCAGGTTCTGCCATGAGCGCGCGCACGGTGTCGAGCAGGGTCTCGCCGCCCAGCTGCTCGTAGGTGGCCCCCAGTGCCTGCCCGTGGTCGGACAGCACCACGATCTCGTAGTCCCGCGGCGCCACGGCGACCACGCGCTCGAGCGTGCCCAGCACCCGGTCCAGTCCCTCGAGCGAACGCAGCGACTCAGGACGGGTGGGACCCGCGTGGTGGGCGATCTCGTCGTAGTCGACGAGATCCACGTAGATCGTCGGGTCCCCGCGCAGGAGCGCCTCGGCCACCAACGACGTGTTCAGGTCGCGCAGCAGCACGTTGCTGATGCCGCGCAGCAGGATGTACCAGCCGGTACGCGAGATGCGCGGCTGCACCTCACGGACGCGCTGGCGGCGAGCCTGGTAGATCTCCTTGACCATCTCCGCGACCGAGACCGTAAGTGCGCGTGCGAGGACGAACGGGCTCGCGAAGAACCGGACGTAGGCCGGTCCCGGCCCGAGGCCACCGTCGGGGCCCTTCGTACGCGAGCGGCTCATCACCACGTACGCGGTCGCGGCGTCCCCGGAGAACATCGTCGAGATCGCCGAACCACCACCTGCGAGAAGTCCCTTTCCCGTGGACAGCCGCCCCTCCACGAGCGCAGCGTCCTCCGGGTGGTTCGTCACCACGAGGCGACCGAGGTCCCTGTCCCACCAGCGGAACGCGGGGATCTGGCCCGAGTCGCCGTGCAGGAGGCCCGCCTGGCTGGCCGGTGTCGTCGACGGGATCCGCGCCCACCAGTCCTCGAGCACGTGGTTCCCGTCGGCGATCCACCGTTGGATGTTCGGCGCCAGACCGGCCTCGATGGCCTCACGCAGCACGGGCGCCGCGACACCGTCGAGCTGCACGACGAGCATCCCGGGCTCTCGCTGCGCACCTCGGCTCGGCTCGACGATGCCCCGGCGGCGGGCCTGCCGACGAGCGCGGCGCACCACGACAGAGATCACGTAGTCGCTGTCGTTGGCGCCCAGGACCCAGCGCCCCACCGCCATCACGACCGCCGTGAGGAGCATGACACCGACCACGTCCCAGACGGTGTCCGCGACGATCCCAGGAACCAGCCCAAGCGCGACCCAGAGGACCGCGACCTGCGCGAGCAGGCCGAGGCCCAGAGCGAGAACGGCACTGCCTCGTCGTGCGAGGTACCGCAGCGGTCCACCCAGCAGGAGGTCCCCGAGCGCCACCACGGCGGCCGCCGCGACGATCGAGCCCGGGTTGTCGGACCGCACGCCGTCGATGAGCCACACCGCGGCCGCGAGACCGAGGGTCGTCGTCGCGAGAGTGAGAACGGCTTCGCCGATGTCCTGCAGGGTGGGCACCCACGCGCGGACGCGCCGGCCGGTCGGTGAAGTCATCGTCGGTGTCTCTCCTCAGGACCGCGGCGGCGCCGGGCGGTGGGCGTCGGCCCCCCAGCGAGAGTTCTCGGGAATCTCGAGCTCGTCACACAGGGCGTGCCAGACGTCGCGGGGCTCGACGTTGTCCTCGAGAGCCTGGACGGCTGTGCGCTGGTCGAGACCGCCGAGCACGAGCTCACGGGTGAGCTCGCGTCCGTGCGCAGCGCCCAGGACCTCGTCGACCAGCTGCCAGAACTCGCGATACCGCACGAGGCACAGCCTGCCACCTGCACGGGGCCTTCGGATCCGCTGTCCGGTGTGGGTGCTGCCAGCCACAATGACCTCGTGGTGCTGAAGCGATTCTCCGACCCGACCAGGTCCTGGTTCGAGGGCGCGTTCGCGGAGCCCACGGCCGCCCAGCTCGGCGCCTGGGGCGCGGTGTCGGGCGGCGACCACGCGCTGGTGGTCGCCCCGACCGGCTCGGGCAAGACTCTGGCGGCGTTCCTGTGGGCCCTCGACGGGCTGCTGACCGGGGCACCTGTGGACGACCCGGTCGAGAGGTGCCGCGTCCTGTACGTGTCCCCGCTCAAGGCCCTGGCAACGGACGTCGAGCGGAACCTGCGCTCACCTCTGGTGGGCATCCGCCAGGCGGCCCAGCGCCTCGGAGTCACGCTGCCCGACGTCACGGTCGGCATCCGCACGGGCGACACCCCACCGAACGAGCGCAGGGCCTTCGCGACAAAGCCGCCGGACATCCTCATCACGACGCCCGAGTCGCTGTACCTCGTCCTCACGTCGGGCGCCCGGGCCGGGCTCGCCGGGGTGCGCACGGTGATCGTCGACGAGATCCACGCCGTCGCCGCGACCAAGCGAGGCGCGCACCTCGCGCTCTCCCTGGAGCGCCTCGACGCGCTGCTGGACCGGCCGGGAGGTCCCGGACCGGCGCAGCGGATCGGGCTGTCGGCGACCGTGCAGCCTGTCGCGGCGGTCGCGGAGTACCTCGGCGGCGCGCGCTCCCGCGAGGACGGCGGGCGCGAGGTCGTCGTGGTGCAGCCGCCGTCGACCAAGCAGATCGTCGTGGACGTGGTGGTCCCCGTGCCCGACCTGGCGGACCTGCGCGCTGCCGGCGGGCTTCCTGACGACGACCTGTCCGGCGCCGCGGACGCGCCCCTGGTCCGGGCGTCCATCTGGCCGCACGTCGAGGAGCGCGTCGTGGACCTCGTCGCGGACCACCGCTCGACGCTCGTCTTCACCAACTCCCGGCGTGGCGCGGAGCGCCTGACCGCCCGGATGAACGAGGTCTGGGCGGGACGCCGCGGCGAGGACCTCCCGGACCACGGGTCCGTGGTGGCGGCGTCGGTGCCAGGCCAGTCCGGTACCGCGGTCGGTGTGGACACCCGAGACGCGGCGACGATCTTGGCGCGTGCGCACCACGGCTCGATGAGCCGGGCCGAGCGGACCCGCACCGAGTCGGAGCTCAAGGCCGGGAACCTCCCTGCGGTCGTCGCGACGAGCTCGCTCGAGCTCGGCATCGACATGGGCGCGATCGACCTGGTGGTGCAGGTCGGCGCGCCGCCGTCCGTCGCCAGCGGGCTGCAACGGATCGGCCGGGCCGGGCACCAGGTCGGTGCCGTGTCCCGAGGCGTGGTGTTCCCGACCTTCCGGGGCGAGCTCGTGGCGTCGGCGGTCACGGCCGAGCGGATGCGCACCGGGATGCTCGAACCTCTGCACGTGCCGCGCAACCCGCTCGACGTGCTCGCGCAGCAGATCGTGGCGATGGTCGCGGTCGAGGACTGGTCGCTCGACGACCTGTCGACCGTCGTGCGCCGCGCGGCACCGTTCTCCGGTCTGGGAGACGCGACCCTGCGCGCTGTGCTCGACATGCTCGCCGGACGGTATCCCAGCGAGGAGTTCGCGGAGCTGCGTCCGCGGCTCGTGTGGGACCGCGTCCGGGACGTGCTGACCGGACGCCCGGGCTCGCTGCGGCTGGCTGTCACGAGCGGGGGCACGATCCCCGATCGCGGGATGTACGGGGTCTTCCTGGCCGGCGGTGCCACGGCCAGCGACGTCCCCGTGGACGCGGAACGCACCGGAGGTGCGCTGCGCGGCGGCAAGCGCGTCGGCGAGCTCGACGAGGAGATGGTCTACGAGTCGCGTGTCGGTGACATGTTCACGCTCGGGTCGAGCACCTGGCGGATCGACGACATCACCCCGGACCGCGTGCTGGTCACGCCCGCACCCGGCGTGCCCGGCCGGCTTCCGTTCTGGAAGGGCGACGCACCCGGCAGACCCGCAGAGCTGGGTCGCGCGATGGGCGGCTGGGTGCGTGAGGTGCTCGGCGCGGCCGACGCGCGGACGCGGGTCGAGGCAGCCGGCCTCGACAGCTGGGCGGCCGACAACCTGCTGACCTACCTGACCGAGCAGCAGGCTGCTACCGGGGAGGTGCCGTCGGACACCACGCTCGTGGTCGAGCGCTTCCGGGACGAGCTCGGTGACTGGCGGATCGTCGTGCACTCGCCCTACGGCGCCCGCGTGCACGCGCCCTGGGCGATCGTGATCGGCGCACGGCTGCGGGAGAAGTACGGCGTGGACGCCGCCGCGATGCACTCGGACGACGGGATCGTCCTGCGACTTCCGGACATGCTCGACGCGAGTGCCGGACTCGGTGCCGACGACCCGTGGGCGGACGCGTCCGGACCGGCGATCGACCTGGCCGACCTGCTCCTGGAGCCCGACGAGGTGCTCGACTCGGTCCGTGCCGAGCTCGGCTCGTCGGCGATGTTCGGAGCGCGGTTCCGCGAGGCCGCCAGCCGGGCCCTGCTGCTCCCCCGTCGTCGGCCCGACCGCCGGACGCCGTTGTGGCAGCAGCGTCAGCGGTCGGCCCAGCTGCTCTCGGTCGCCGCGGGGTACCCCGACTTCCCGATCCTGCTCGAGGCCGTGCGGGAGTGCCTCCAGGACGACTTCGACACCGACGCTCTCACCACGCTCATGAGGGACATCGCCGGGCGTCGGGTGCGGGTCGTGGAGGTGACGACGACGCAGCCGTCGCCCTTCGCGCAGTCGCTGCTGTTCGGCTATACCGCCCAGTTCCTCTACGACGGCGACGCCCCGCTGGCCGAACGACGAGCAGCGGCGCTCACGCTCGACCCCACCCTTCTCGCCGAGCTGCTCGGCCAGGGCGGCGCCTCTCAGCTGGCTGACCTGCTCGACCCTGACGCCGTCGTGCGCACGGAGGCGGAGCTGAGCGGGCGCGCGCCGGAGCGACAGGCAGGGTCGATGGAGCAGGTCGCGGACGTGGTGCGCAGGCACGGACCACTCACGACGGCCGAGGTGGCGGAACGCGTGCAGCCGTCGGTCACCGAGCAGCTGCCGGACTGGCTGGCCTCGCTCGAGGCCGCCCGCCGGTTGATCCGCGTCCGGCTCGGCGGGGTCGCGCCGGATCGGACCGAGCAGTGGGCTGCGGTCGAGGACGCGGGGCGGTTGCGAGACGCCCTCGGCGTTGCCCTGCCGATCGGTGTCCCGGAGGTCTTCACCGAGGTGGTGCCAGACCCGGTAGGCGACCTGCTGCGCCGGCACGCCCGTACGCGTGGGCCGTTCACGGCCGCGTCCGCCGCGGCCCGGTTCGGCTGGGGCGTCGCGATCGTCACGGAGACGCTGCGGCGGCTCGAACGCCTCGGCGTCCTCGTGCAGGGACGACTGCGACCCGATGTGCTCGGCGGCACCGGCGACGAGTTCTGCGACGCCGACGTGCTTCGCCAGCTGCGCCGACGGTCGCTGGCGGCCCTGCGTGCCGAGGTGGAGCCCGTGGCTCCGCAGGCACTCGGTGTGTTCCTCCCCCGGTGGCAGGGCGTGCGCCCCGTGGGGCGCGCAGACCGTGCCTCCGCGACCGGTTCGCTGCGGGGCGTGGACGGCGTGGCACGCGTGGTCGAGCAGCTTGCCGGGTCCGTGCTGCCCGCTTCCGCCCTGGAGACCCATGTGCTGCCGGCCAGGGTCTCCGACTACGTCCCAGCCATGCTCGACGAGCTGACCGCCGCCGGGGAGGTCGTGTGGGCCGGGCACGGTGCGCTTGCGGGCCACGACGGTCTCGTCTCCCTGCACCCCGCGGGCGTGGCCGACCTGACCCTCCCGCCGGTCGATCCCGGCGCCGCGGACCTCGGGGACCTGCACCAGGCGGTGCTGACGGCGCTCGCCGGTGGTGGTGCGTGGTTCCTCGGCGCTCTGACCGACCGGGTGCGCCAGCTGCTCGAGGAACAGCCCGAGCAGACACCGACGCAGGTGGACGTCGCGACGGCGGTGTGGGACCTGGTGTGGACCGGGCACGTCACGAACGACGGGCTCGCCCCACTGCGCGCCTGGCTCGGCACGGGGACGACGGCGCACAAGACGCGCACACCCACGCCGCGGGGACGCGCGCTGCGGCCCCGACTCGGTCTGCGCGCGGCCGTCCGCGTCGGCGGCTCGTCCGAGGTCGGCTCGTCGCGGGGCACGGCACTGGCCGCGGGCGGGGGGCGCTGGTCGTTGCTGCCCGCGCGGGAGGCAGACCCGACCCTGCGCGCACACGCACTCGCAGCGCAGCTCCTGGACCGGCACGGGATCCTGACGCGCGCCGTTGCACCGGCGGAGGGCATCGGGTCGCAGTTCACCGACGTCTACAAGGTGCTCTCGGCGCTCGAGCAGGGTGGGCAGGTGCGCCGCGGGTACTTCGTCGAGCGCCTCGGCGGCTCGCAGTTCGCGTTGCCCGGTGCCGTCGACCGCCTGCGGGTCGACGCACAGGTGGTGGAGCGTGCGAGCGACCCCGACGAGCGCAGCGAGCCGCTGGTCGTGGTGCTGGCCGCCACCGATCCGGCGAACCCGTACGGCGCATCGTTGCCCTGGCCCGTCACGGCCTCGGACGGTGGCCACCGACCGGGTCGCAAGGGGGGCGCCCTGGTCGTGCTCGTGGACGGCGCGCTCGTGCTGTACGTGGAACGCGGCGGCCGCACCGTGCTCTCGTTCTCTCCTGACAGTGCCGTCCTGCTCTCCGCGGCGGACGGTCTCGCGGTCACGGTGCGCAGCCGGCGCAGCGGGCGCCTCACCATCGCGCGGCTGGACGGCGAGGACGTGCTCGGCGGCGGAGCGCTCCACGGGCAGGTCGGCCAGGCGCTGGTCGCGGCCGGCTTCGCACCCACGCCGCGCGGCCTGCGCCTGCCGGGACAGTCGTGACGGCGGGCGACCGTGCCCGAGGGTGACGTCCTGCGACGGACGGCCCAGCGGCTCGACGTCGCCCTGACGGGCCATGTCGTCGTTCGCTCCGACCTGCGTTGGCCCTCAGCCGCCACGGTCGACCTCGTCGGCACCACCGTCGTGGGGACGCGCTCGTACGGGAAGCACCTGCTGACCCGGTTCGACGACGGTCGCACCCTGCACACCCACCTGCGCATGGAAGGTCGCTGGCGGGTGGCCCGGACGGGTTCACCGCAGGCTGCCGCCCGGTCGGACGAGGTCCGTGCCGTGCTGGCGACGCAGGAGTGGACGGCTGTCGGGTACCAGCTGGGGATGCTGGACGTGGTGCGAACCACCGACGAGCACGCCGTGATCGGTCACCTCGGCCCGGACCTGCTCGGGGAGACCGTCGACGCGGAGGAAGCCCTGCGACGGTGGGCTGCCCGCCGAGCAACGCCTGTCGCGGAGGTCCTGCTCGACCAGCGGGTCGTCGCGGGGATCGGCACGATCTACGCGGCCGAGTCACTGTTCGCGGAGCGCATCTGGCCGTGGACACCGGCCGACGCCGTCCGCGACCCGTCCCGGCTGCTCGCTGTGGCGCGCCGCCAGATGCAGCAGTCGGTCGCCAGCGGTCGGCCGCCGGGTCGGGTGCACGGACGGTTGCGTCAGCCGTGCGTCCGCTGCGGCACACCGATCGCCGTGGGCCAGGCTCGCAAGCCTCCGATGGAGCGGCCCATCTTCTACTGCCCACGCTGTCAGGCGCCGCCGACCGGTTGACACGGTTGCCGCGCGCCCCTGGTGCCGGGAGGCCGGACGTCGGACCTTCCCCGAGCCGACACGCGGAACGGCCCGCAGACCGATGTCTGCGGGCCGTTCGAGCACATCGCGCGGCAGCACTGGCGCGCGTATGACATAGGCGACGCGCTTGGGCGAACCTTCCAGATGGAAGGTGCACACCCACGCGCCGCGGTGAGCTGACCGTCCGGACCGACGCCACAGCGTCGTCCTGACCCGATCAGCCGATTGCTGCGAGCTCCGATCGCGACCGCGCCCAGCCGCCGTCGGTGGCACCGGCCACCGAAGCCGCCAGGTACGCGGGAATCGTGTCGGGGATCAGCAGACCCTCGGCGACTGCAACACGGTCGCTGACCTCACGCAGGACGAGCGACATGGGGACGTCCAGCGCCTCGCAGATGCTGTTCAGCAGCTCCGACGACGCTTCCTTCTGACCCCGTTCGACCTCGCTCAGATACCCGAGCGAGACGCGGGCTGCCGACGACACTTCACGCAGGGTGCGCCCCTGGCGCTGTCGCGCGTCCCGCAGCACGTCGCCGATCTCTCGACGCAGTACAACCATCCGGGCTCCCCCTCTCGCGTCACGTGCCTCTCCCACACCGGGTGCCAACGTCCGGATCGGACCTGGAACCACGGCTCCCGGCTGTCCCTTTGCCGGGATAACTCCACCGTACCTTGCACCACCGACGCGCGACGGAGTCCTGCGTGCCGGAGGTCGACTGCTCATCACGGTCCTTGCAACGAAGGGCGGGGTCATCGTGTTCCCGCCTCCCTATCTCATCGGCTGTGAACGTCCTCAGGTTCACCCAAGTGTCGGATGACTTCGAGCGCCAGCTGCAGGACGGCGTCCACCGCACCAGCACGGACCGCCGGGCGGTCACCGTCGAGGTGCAGGGAACGCGCCGTCACACCGGCCGGGGTCGCGACCGCGACGTGAACCGTGCCCGGCGGGCGCCCGTCCTGCGGATCTGGTCCGGCGACACCCGTCGTCGCGAGCCCCACATCGGCCCCGAGGCGCAGACGCACACCGTCAGCCATCTCTTGTGCGACCACCGGGTCGACCGCTCCGTGCGCGGCCAGCAGGTCCGTGTCGACGTCGAGCAGCGTGCCCTTCAGGTCGGTGGCGTAGGCGACGATGCCGCCGCGCAGACTCGCGGACGCGCCCGGCACGGCGACCAGGTCGGCGCAGACGAGCCCGCCCGTGAGCGACTCGGCCACCGCAACCGTCCACCCGCGCCACCGCAGCGCCGCGAGCAGCTCGGGGGCGACCTCCATCGGTCAGAGACCGGCGTACGGCGGCCGGCTTGCAGTCCGCCGGATCTGGATCGCGGCACGCACGTAGTCGAGTCCGGTCACCACGGTGACGACCAGTGCCGCGGCCATGGCCAGGACGGCCGCCACGGTCACCCACCCGGGGAGCACGTCGAGCGGCATGAGGTACAGACCGATCGCGACCGACTGCAGGACCGTCTTCAGCTTGCCCCCGCGGGAGGCGGGCAGGACCACGTAGCGCAGCAGGAAGAACCGCATGACCGTGATGCCGATCTCTCGGACGAGGATCACGACGGTGACCCACCACGACAGCTCTCCCAGCCAGGACAGGAGGACCAGAGCGGTGCCGACGAGCAGCTTGTCGGCGATGGGGTCGAGCAGCTTGCCCAGGTCGGTGACCTGCCCGGACCGGCGGGCGAGCCAGCCGTCCACGCGGTCGGTGGCCGCCGCGAGCACGAAGATCACGGTCGCGGTCCACCGCCAGCCGGTGCTGTGCCCACCGTCGGCGAGAAGCGCCCATGCGAAGAACGGCACCAGCGCGATGCGCAGGACCGTGAGCATGTTCGCCAGGTTCCAAGCGGAGGGCACGGCGTCGACCACCGGAACAGCCTAGGTGGACGACGGCCATGCTCAGGTACACCGCACGCCGATGACCTCCCGCCTCGACCGGCGGCGCCGGCACGGGAGGTAGCCGCTCAGGTGGAGACGTCACCCGGTTGTGCCGGCCCGTACAGCCAGCCCTGGCCGTAACGCCACCCGTTGCGGTGCAGGAACTCGGCCTGCTCCTCGTGCTCGATGCCCTCGGCGATCGTGACCATCGCGAGCTCGCGCGCCAGCGCCCCGAGTGCCCGGGCCACCTTGCCGGCCGTGGGGTCCTCGGGGATCCCCGAGGTGAACGACATGTCGAGCTTGACGCCCGCCACGGGCAGGTCCCGAAGGTAGGACAACGGGGAGACGCCGGTACCGAAGTCGTCGAGAAGCACGGGCACACCCGCGGCGGACAGCTGGGTGAGCTCGTGCCGGATCCGCGTACCGGACGCGACGAGCGAGGACTCCGTGAGCTCCACGACGACGCGCCCTGCAGTCAGCCGGTGCCTCGAGATCTCCCCGAGCAGCGTCGTCGCGAACTCCCCGTCGCCGAGCTGGTCGGCCGAGACGTTGACGGAGACCCAGCGTGTCTTGTCCACGGTCGAGGCGACGAACTCGACCACCCGCGTGGCGACGAACTGGCCGAGCGCCACCGCCATCCCGGCCTCCTGGACGTGCGGGAGGAACGATCCGGGGAGCAGCAGCCCTCGGTAGGGGTGCTCCCACCGGACCAGGGCCTCGTAGCCGACCACCCGGGCGTCCGCGAGGTCGACGATGGGCTGGTAGTGCACGACCAGCTGGCCCTCGGCGAGCGCGACCGCGAGCTCACGCTGCAGGTCCGAGGGTGAGCCGGTGGTCATGGACGGTTCGAAGACCTCCGTGCGGCTGCGGCCCGACGCCTTGGCACGGTAGAGCGCGGCGTCTGCAGCGGCCAGCAGCGCGGGCGCTCCCCCGCCTGCCGTCTCGATGTCCACGAGCGCGATACCGATGCTCGCGGCGACGGCGAGCCGTCGGCGTCCGACGCGGACCGTCTCACGCAGCCCGGCATGCACGGCCTGGGCCACCTCGAACACCGCACGCGGAGCGTCGAGGTCCTGCACGACGACGACGAACTCGTCGCCACCGAGGCGTGCGACCGTTCCTCGTCGGGCGGTGGCGGCACGGAGCACGCCGGCGACGTGCACGAGCACCTCGTCACCGGCCGCGTGACCGTAGCGGTCGTTGATCTCCTTGAACCCGTCGAGGTCGCATGCCAGCACGGCCACCCGGTCGGCGGCACCGGGCTGCTCGAGGACCGACTGCAGGACCTCCTGGAGCAGCGTCCGGTTGGCCAGGCCGGTCAGCGGGTCGTGCATCGCCCGGTGGGTCAGCATCTCGGCCTGCAGGCGGGACTCGGTGGAGTCACGAACCTGCACGACGAAGTGGTCGGGCTGCCCGCTCGGCGTGCGCACCAGGGCGGCGTCGAGCGCGACCCACACCAGGTGCCCATCGGCGCGCTGGTACTTCTTCTCGAGCGAGAACCGGTGCTGACCGCCCCCGAGGAGCCGGTCCACCTCGAGGCGCTCGGCGGGTCGGCTGTCTGCCGTGCTGAGGTCCTCCATCCGGTACCCGCGCAGGGCGCCGACGCTCGTTCCCAGCAGCTCGGCGAACGCCGCGTTCGCCTCGATGATGCGCCAGTCGAGGTCCACCAGCGCCATGCCGATCGGAGCGTTCTCCATGGCGACCCGGAACTGCATCTCGCTGCGGGTGAGCGCCGCCTCGACCTCGCGCCGTCCCGTCACGTCGACGAGTGTCGTCAGCAGCGCGTCACCGTCCCTGTCACCCGCGTGCACCAGCTGGCTCGACACCTGCACCATGCGCGCCTGGCTCCCGTCGGTCCCGGGCAGCGCGACACCGACCAGTGTCGGCTCCTCGTCACCGCCCATCAGCGGGCTGTGCGTGCGGTGGCTGAGCACAGACGCGGGGTTCATGGCCAGGCCCTGCTCGTTGAGCAGCACGATCGGCAGGTCCGCGATCGTGCGTCCGACCGCGCTCGCCGCGTCGATACCGAGGATCTCGGCGGCCCGCTCCGAGATGTCCAGCACGCGACCCGTGAGCGACTGGACGAGGACGCCCTCCTTGGTCACGGCCTGGAGTGCGTCGTACCGGTGCCGGAGCTCGCGGCTGAGGGCGAGGAGCTCGTTGGCTCGCCGGACCTCGGCCCGCTGCTTGGCCGCCAGGACGAGCACCGACACGAGCGCGATCACGGCGACGACGGCGATGGCGGTGCTCACGAGCTGCAGACCGCTCCCGAGCGGCGTCATCTGCGGCTGCCGGCCCAGGGCCCGGCGTCCTCCTCCTCAGCACCGTCGAAGTAGTCCGTGGCGACCGGCGGCTCTCCCGGCAGTGCGCCGTCGGGTCCCATCGCGTACGGGTCCGCATCCTCGACGGGTGCACCTCGCAGCATCGCGAGCGTCCCCGGCAGGTCGTCGGGCTGGACCAGGACCTCTCGCGCCTTCGAGCCCTCGGACGGCCCGACGATCTCGCGCGACTCCAGCAGGTCCATGAGCCGGCCGGCCTTGGCGAACCCGACGCGCAGCTTGCGCTGGAGCATCGAGGTGGAGCCGAACTGCGTCGTCACGACGAGCTCCGCCGCCTGCAGCAGCAGGTCGAGGTCGTCGCCGATGTCCTCGTCGACCTGCTTCTTGGCGGCGACGACGGCGATGTCCTGGCGGTAGACCGGCTTGAGCTGCTTCTTGACGTGCTCGACGACCGCGTGGATCTCCGACTCGGACACCCATGCACCCTGCGTGCGCATCGGCTTCGCTGCCCCCATCGGCAGGAACAGCGCGTCACCCTGGCCGATGAGCTTCTCGGCGCCCGGCTGGTCGAGCACGACGCGGGAGTCGGTCAGCGAGCTCGTGGCGAAGGCGAGGCGGGACGGCACGTTGGCCTTGATGAGGCCGGTGACCACGTCGACGCTGGGTCGCTGCGTCGCGAGCACGAGGTGGATGCCGGCCGCGCGGGCCAGCTGGGTGATCCGCTGGATCGAGGCCTCGACGTCGCGCGGCGCGACCATCATCAGGTCCGCGAGCTCGTCGACGACCACCAGCAGGTACGGGTAGGTGGAGATCCTCCGCTCGGAGCCGGGCAGGGGCTTGACCTTGCCCAGGCGCACGGCCGCGTTGAAGTCGTCGATGTGCTTGAACCCGAAGTTGGCCAGGTCGTCGTACCGGGCCTCCATCTCGCGCACCACCCACTCGAGGGCCTCCGCGGCCTTCTTGGGGTTCGTGATGATCGGCGTGATCAGGTGCGGGATGCCCTCGTAGACCGTGAGCTCGACCCGCTTGGGGTCGACGAGCACCATGCGGACCTCGTCCGGCGTCGCCCGCATGAGGATCGACACGATCATCGAGTTCACGAAGCTCGACTTGCCGGCGCCGGTCGCCCCAGCGACGAGCAGGTGCGGCATCTTGGCGAGGTTGGCGGTGACGTAACCGCCCTCGACGTCCTTGCCGACACCGATGACCATGGGGTGCTCGGTGCGCTTCGCGGCGCTGGAACGCAGGACGTCCCCCAGCGAGACCGTCTCGCGGTCGGTGTTCGGGATCTCGATGCCGATCGCGGACTTGCCCGGGATGGGCGACAGGATCCGCACGTCCGCGCTGGCGACCGCGTAGGCGATGTTCTTGCTGAGCGCCGTGACGCGCTCGACCTTGACCGCCTGCCCGAGCTCGACCTCGTACCTGGTCACGGTCGGTCCGCGTGTGAAGCCCGTGACCTTGGCGTCGATCTCGAAGGAGTCGAGCACCGTGGTGAGCGACTCGACGACCCGGTCGTTGGCCGCGGAGCGCACCTTGTGCGGCGCGCCCTTGGTGAGCGTCTCGTCCGAGGGCAGCGTGTAGAGCACATCGCCCTCGAGCATCGGCTGCTCGCCGCGCGGCACCGGCGTGGTCTCGGGGGCCGTGATCGGCTTCTTGGCGACCCGGGCGATGGGCTCGGTGTCCGGCGCCGCGTCACGCTGCCGCGCGGCCTCCGCCTCCGCCTCGGCCGCCTCAGCCGCTGCGGCGACGATGGCCGCGCGTGCGAACGCCTCGTCGCCGTCGTACTCGTCGAGACGCGTCTCGTCGGCCTCGTCGACGGTGTCGGCACGCTTGCGCCCCAGCAGGCCGGGCCTCTTGAGCTTCTTCGCGCGGGGCTCCGGCGCCTCGAGCGCGGTGTGGCCGGCGTTGATGACGAGCGGCGCATCGTCGTCGGGCTCCACCTCGTCGTTCTCGCCGCGCTGGTTGCCCGTGAGCCGGTCGTACACGCCACGCAGGCGCGGGATCACCTGGTGAACGGGCGTCTTGGTGACGACGAGCACCCCGAAGAACGCCAGCAGGACCAGCAGCACGATGGCCACGGCCGGCGTCAGCAGCGTCGCGAGCGGCGTCCCGACGATGAGCCCGAGCATCCCGCCCGCGGAGCGCAGCGCCGCGAAGTCGTCGGTGGTGGGAAGTCCGGCGGCGACCTGCAGGATGCCGCAGACGGCGAGCGTGATCGCTGCGAGCCCGATGCCGATCCGCCCGTTGGCCTCCACCCGGTCCGGGTGGCGCATCAGGCGGACAGCGAGGCCCAGCAGCAGCAGCGGGACGGCGACGCCGACCTTCCCGAACGTCCCGGCGACGACGCTGTGCACGGCGTCGCCCGCGGTCCCGGACAGCGCCCACCACTCACGGGCGGCGATGACGATCGCGAGACCGAGCAGCGTGAAGGCCAAGCCGTCCCGCCGGTGAGCCGGGTCGAGGTCGCGAGCGCCGTGACCGATGTGCCGTGCGGTGCCGCCGATGACATGGGCAGCGCCCATCCAGACGCCCTTGACCATGCGGACGGGAAGTGCCTGCTTGGGTCGCGGCGCTGGGGTCTTGCGCGCGGGAGGCCGGGTGGACGAGCCTCCCCGGCTCGCGCCGGAGGTGGCCTTGCCCGCGGCGCGCGACGACGTCGACGCACCAGAACGGGCGCCTGAGGTGGACGTACGGGTCGCCATGGTCCTCAAAGTAGCCGTGGCCGACCACGGGAGCGCTGTGGGCGGGCGCGTGTCGGGCTCGGATCGGTCAGGATCACCCTGACCGCCACCATGTCGGTGCACGGTGGCACGCTCGCGGGGTGAAGGTCACCGCGTCCCAGGTTCGTCGCTACCGGGTGCACGTTCAGCAGCTGGACAGGGCTGCACGCCCGGACCGCGACCCGGGCGACGCCGCGCTGCTGGACATCGGCGTGCAGGACACCGGGCCGGACGGCGCGCTCTGGGCACTCGCGATCCGCGGCGTGCCGGTGACGGCCGGGCACTGGCCGCACGCGCTCGCCCTGGCATGGACCCTGCGTGGCGCTCCCCACGCCTACCGTCGAGCCGACCTGCCGGACGTCCAGCGAGCGCTGCGGCCGTACTCGGAGGCCGACGCCGCCAAGCGGTTGCTCAACGCCGCCGGCCCGCTCACGGCGGCAGGGATCGCGGCGACCGAGGCGCTCGCCACGACTGCGCGCACCATGCGGGAGGTCGTGACCGGGCCTCTGGTCAAGGGGGACCTGTCGACGCGCATGACTGCGCAGATGCCGGACCCCTACCTCCGCTGGTGCGAGGGCTGCCAGGCCACGCACATGTACGAGATGCCGTTCCGGCTCGCAGCGCTGCACGCCGGCCTGGAGCTCGAGCCCGGCACCTCTCCCCCGGTGGTGCGCCGCATCCCGAGCTGGCCCGCGAGCCAGGTAGGAGTGATCGAGCGCGACGACAGCGACCCCGACCCGGTCCGCGCGGTCCTGCACCTGCTCGGACCGCTCACACCGAAGCAGGTCGCCGCCTACCTCGACGCACCGGCCAGGGACGTCGTCGCACGATGGCCGTCCGATGCCGTCGCGGTGCAGGTCGACGGCGCCGAGGCGCACATGCTGGAGGCTGACACCGAAGCGCTGCGGGACCCACCGGAGACCGACGCGGTGCGGCTCCTCGGGCCCTACGACCCGTACCTGCAGGCCGGCGACCGCGAGGTCGTCGCGCCGGACCGCGACCGCCACGCGTCGCTGTGGCAGTCGATCGGGCGCCCGGGAGCGGTGCTCGCGCGAGGCGAGATCGTCGGGACCTGGCGGCCGCGCGCCCATGGCAAGACGCTCGGGGTCCAGATCGACGAGTGGGTTCCGTGGGACGCCGCCGTTCGCGACGCCGTCGAGGCCGAGCACACGCGGCTGGCCGTATTCCGCGGCGCCCGGCCGGGCTAGACCGCGAGGCGTTCTGGGGCCCCCACGGTCGGTCCCAGCGCGTCCGTCGGCACGCCACGCTCCAGCACCAGCAGGCGCTCGCGACGACCGCCCACGGCCAGCCGCTCCTCGAGCGCTGCCAGGGGGTCGACGAAGTGAGCCCAGTCGGTGTGGTGGACGGGAATCACCCGGGCCGGCGCGAGCAGGTCGATCGCGGCGCTCGCGAGCAGCGCGTCGAGCGTGACCGGCTCAGCCCCGAACCGGCCGACGTTCGCACCGCCCACGAACAGGACCGCGAGGTCGATCGCAGAGAACCTCCTTGCCACGGCAGCGACCACGTCGAGCGAGGCGTTGTCCCCCGACACGTAGACCGTGGGACTTCCCGCGGCCTGAAGGACGAAGCCAGTGACGACTCCGCTGTACGGCTCGGCACCCTCCGGTCCATGACGGGCAGGCACAGCCGTGATGGTCACGTCGCCCTCGTCGATGGACTCCCATGCGTCCAGCCCGACCACACCGGGCACACGGTCCGCGGCGTCCTGGGTGGACACGACCGTCGGCACGTCGGCGAGGAACGCGCGCCCGGCATCGTCGAGGTTGTCGGCGTGCTGGTCGTGCGAGAGCAGCACGACATCGACCGGACCGAGGTCGCGGACAGCGATCGCGGGCCCGACGAGCTTGGTGAGCGTCACGCCGCCGGCACCCGCCGCCGGGAACGCGCGGGGGTCGTCGAACGTGGGGTCGGTCAGGAACGTGAGACCGGCGTAGGTCAGGCGCAGCGTGGGTCCGCCGACGAGCGTGGCGGTGATCGAGGAGGTCATGGCTCCAGCCTTGTCTCGGACGCCTCCGCCCACCAGTGACCCGATGGACACTCTTCGCTAAGATCGGGCCATGCCGTTGCACGAGGTCGCCGTCGTCGCATTCCCCGGTATCAGCCCGTTCCACCTGTCCGTGCCCTCCACCGTCTTCACCTCGAGGTCCAGAAGCGCACCGGAGCCTCGGTACCGGGTCACCGTCTGCGCTCAGCTCCCCGGAGTCCTGAGCACGGACGCGGGCTACGACCTGGTCGTGGCGCACGGCCTCGAGGCGCTCACGTCGGCTCAGACGGTGGTCATCCCGAGCTGGAACACCGCGATCGAGCCACCGGACGAGCTCGTGGATGCCGTCCGTGAGGCGCACGCACGTGGCGCCCGGGTCGTCGCGCTCTGTCTCGGCTCGTTCGTCGTCGCTGCTGCCGGACTCGTGGACGGCCGCGAGGTCGCCACGCACTGGTCTGCCGCGCCCGAGCTGGCCCGTCGCACGCCGTCCGCGACCGTGCGGTCCGACGTCCTGTGGTGCGACCTCGGCGACGTGGTGACGTCAGCGGGGGTTGCGGCGGCCCTCGACTGCTGCCTGCACGTGGTCCGTTCCGACCACGGCGCCTCGTACGCCGCCGACCTCGCCCGGACCCTCGTGCTCGCCCCGCACCGGGACGGCAGCCAGGCCCAGTACATCCGCGCGCCGGTGGCACCCCACGAAGGTCCTGACACCTTCGAGTCCGCTATCGCCTGGGCGACGGCTCGGCTCGACCAGCCGCTCGACCTCGACACCTGGGCGGCGAGCGCGCACCAGTCACGCCGAACGTTCACCCGCCAGTTCCGCGCACGGACCGGTACGAGCCCGGGCCAGTGGCTCCTGCGCCAGCGGCTCATCCGCGCCCGCGTGCTGCTCGAGACCACCGACCAGACAGTCGAGGTCGTCGCGGCCGCATCGGGGTTCGGCTCCTCTGCCGCACTGCGGCAGCACTTCGCGCGTGAGTTCCGCACGAGCCCGCGCCGCCACCGCTCCGCGTTCCGGCCATGAGCGCCGGGTGTCAGTGCCCCGTCGTACGGTTGCCGGATGCGTCTGAGGATCGTGCTCTCGGGGTCGGGCGGCTCGCAGCGGGACGGTGAGTCGTCATGACGCGACGTGGGTGGACGCTGCTGCTCGCCGTCGGAGTCATCTGGGGCATCCCGTACCTCCTGATCAAGATCGCGGTCGGCGAGGTGACGCCGGCGATGGTCGTCTTCGTCCGCACCGCGATAGGCGCGCTGCTGCTGCTGCCCTTCGCGCTGCGTGGCGGTGGGCTCCGCGTGCTGCACGGTCACTGGAGACCGCTTCTCGCCTTCGCGGCGCTGGAGATCATCGGTCCGTGGATTCTGTTGTCCAACGCCGAGACCACGCTGGCCAGCTCGACCACAGGGCTGCTGATCGCCACGGTGCCGATCATCGCGGTCGTCCTGGGGCGCCTCGTCGGCGACCGACGCCCGGTCGGGGCCATCCGGTGGACCGGGCTGCTGGTCGGCCTGGCCGGGGTCGGGCTCCTGCTCGGGCCGGGCGCAGCAAGCGGTGGGAGCCCGTGGGCAGTCGCACAGGTGCTGCTCGCAGCCGTCGGCTACGCCAGCGCGCCCATGATCGCGGACCTCTTCCTGCGCGACGTGCCGGCCATCCCGCTGACCGCCACCTGCCTCGCCGTGACTGCCATGTTCTACCTTCCCGTCGTGCTGCTCACGGGGCCGCACGCGTGGCCGACGCTGGACGCGGTGCTGGCGCTGATCGCCCTTGGCGCCGCCTGCACGGCACTCGCATTCGTGCTGTTCTTCCGGCTCATCCTCGAGGTCGGCGCCGCGCGCTCGACCCTGGTCGCCTACCTCAACCCCGTCGTCGCGGTGGCGCTTGGTGCGCTGGTGCTCGACGAGGCGGTCACGATCGCGGTCGTCGTCGCCACGGCACTGATCCTGCTCGGCTCCGCCGCCGCGTCGCGCCGGTCACGCCCTTCCGAGCCGGCGCCTCGAGACATCGAAGAGCTCGCGGTCCAGCCGGAGGGCGTGCCACCAGGCTGACCTGCAGTGAAACGACCCGACGTCTCGTCAGGAAGCCCGCGGCCACTGCGAGGCTGGCCGCGTGTCCGCGCGCGAGAACCCGGCCGATGGGCCTGAGACGCGCTCTGCGGCTTTCCTGCGGAGCTCTCACGCGTCCAGGCCTCGTGGCTGGTCGACCGGCGAGACGGCAGCGCTGCTCGGCGTCCTGCTGTACGTGCTCCTGCCGTTCGCCTACGTCCTCCTCGTGCTCGCCGCCACATCCTCCTTGGGTGGAGCCGGGAGCGACAGCCCCGAGACGCGACGGCTGGGCCTCATCGCAGTCGTCCTGGCTGCTCTCACGATCGGCTGCGCGATCGGGGCGGTCGTCGCCGGCTGCGTCGCGCTGCTACGAGGGAGACGCGACTCCACCCTGGCGCTCATCGGCATCGTGCTCGGCCTGTTCCCGTTCCTCTGCCTCGTCGTCCTGGCGCTGGTTCCGCACTGACCGCGCCGTGAGGCGCTCGACGGTTGCGCGGTGAGCCTCGGGCGACGGGGGCGGGCGCCCCCGGGGCGAGCGGACGGGTGAAGCGAGCTCTCGTGGAGCACGGTGGGCCACCTCGGGTGCCACGCTCGAGACATGTCCGTGCCGCCGGAGGGCCCCGTCGCAGACCGGACGCCGGTCTCCTTCTCGCCCGGCACGCCTCGCTGGACGACCGGCGCCACGGCGCTGCTGCTCGGCATCCTCACGATCGCTCTGCTGGCCGTCGGGGCCTTCGCCGGTCTGGTCGCCGCCCTCGCGGGCTTCGGCGGCACGAGCGAGGCCGAGGCCAACCTGTGGACCACCGCCGCGGTCGTTGCTGTCGTGCTCGGTGCCGGCTGCGCGATCGGCGCGGTCGCGACCGCCGTCTTCGCCCTCGTCCACGGGCGCGAACGGACGCTGGCGACGACCGGGCTGGTGCTGGGCGTGCTCCCGGTCGTCGGCGTCGCCGTCGTCGTGCTCTTCTCCGTGAGCTGAACCGACCCCGGCCCGCGAACGGACCGGGGTCGGGTCTGACGTCAGGCCTCCACGACCACCGGGATGATCATCGGACGGCGGCGCAGACGGTTGGACACCCAGCGGCCGACGACGCGTCGGATCACCTGCTGGAGCGAGTGCGCGTCGGAGTTGCCGTTGCGCGCCGCGTCCTCGAGGGCAGCGGTGAGCTCAGGGAGGATGTCGTCGAAGACGGCGTCCTGCTCGGCGAAGCCGCGTGCGTGGATCTGCGGGCCGGCCAGCACCTTGCCGTCAGCGGAGCTGACCACCGCGAAGATCGAGATGAAGCCCTCGTCCCCCAGGATCCTGCGGTCCTTGAGCTCGACCTCGGTGATCTCACCGACGCTCGAACCGTCGACGTACACGTACCCGCACGGTACGGCGCCGACGATGCTCGCCTTGCCGTTCACCAGGTCGACCACGATGCCGTCCTCGGCGAGCACCACACGGTCGGCGGGCACCCCGGTCTGGACGGCGAGCGCAGCGTTGGCCACGAGGTGACGGATCTCCCCGTGCACCGGCATGACGTTGCGCGGCTTGAGGATGTTGTAGCAGTACAGGAGCTCACCGGCGCTGGCGTGCCCGGAGACGTGCACCTTGGCGTTGCCCGAGTGCACGACGCGCGCACCGAGACGCGTGAGGCCGTTGATCACCCGGAAGACGGCGTTCTCGTTCCCGGGGATCAGCGACGACGCCATGATGACGGTGTCGCCGGGTCCCACGCTGACCTTGTGGTCGTTGTTGGCGATGCGCGAGAGGGCAGCCATCGGCTCACCCTGCGAGCCCGTGCACATCAGCACGATCTCGTCGTCGCGCAGCTCGTCGACCTTCTTGATGTCGATCAGCACACCGTCGGGAACGTTCAGGTACCCGAGGTCTGCGGCGATCCCCATGTTGCGCACCATCGACCGGCCGACGAGGGCGACGCGGCGGTTGTGCGTGTAGGCGGCGTCGAGGACCTGCTGGACGCGGTGCACGTGCGACGCGAACGAGGCGACGATGATCCGCTTGGTCGAGTCCGCGAAGACCTGGTCCAGAACGGGTCCGATGCCGCGCTCGGGCGACACGAAGCCGGGAACCTCGGCGTTGGTGGAGTCGACCATGAAGAGGTCGACGCCCTTCTCACCGAGCCGCGCGAACGCACGGAGGTCGGTGATCCGGCCGTCCATCGGCAGCTGGTCCATCTTGAAGTCGCCGGTGTGCAGCACGGTCCCGGCCCCGGTGGTCACCGCGACCGCGAGCGCGTCAGGGATCGAGTGGTTGACGGCGATGAACTCGCACTCGAAGTCGCCGAACGCCTCGGTGTCACCCTCGGCCACCACCCGGGTGACCGGCGTGATGCGGTGCTCCTTGAGCTTGGCCTCGATGAACGCCAGCGTCAGGCGGGAGCCGACCAGCGGGATGTCGCGGCGCAGGCGCAGGAGGTACGGGACGGCACCGATGTGGTCCTCGTGCCCGTGGGTCAGGACGATCGCCTCGATGTCGTTCAGGCGGTCCTTGATGTACTCGAAGTCGGGGAGGATCAGGTCGACGCCGGGCTGGTGGTCCTCGGGGAACAGGACGCCGCAGTCGATGACGAGCAGGCGGCCGGCGTACTCGAGGACGGCCATGTTGCGGCCGACCTCACCCAGTCCGCCGAGCGCCACGACGCGCAGGGCCCCGCTCGGCAGTGCCGGGGGCAGGGTGAGCTCGGGGTGCGGGTGACTCATGTGTCTCCTGGTGGGGTCAGCGAACGGCGACGTCGAGCAGTCCGGAAGCCCGCAGGCCGTCTCGGATCAGCGCGAGCTCGTCGTCGGACGCGGGAACGAGCGGGAGGCGCACCGAGCGCTCGGGCAGCAAGCCCAGCACCTGGAGCGCGGCCTTCGCGGCGACGGCCTGGAAGCCGGCACCGTTGAGCGCGTCGATCGCGGGGATGATCGATCGGAAGATGCGCAGCGCCTCGGCGTGGTCACCCGCGTCGAACGCCTGGACGGTGTCCGCGAGCTGACGGCCGGCGACGTGTCCGGTGACGCTGACGATTCCTGCGGCGCCGTGCGCCAGCAGGGTGAGCAGGGCGCCGTCGTCACCGGAGTACCACGCCAGACCGGTGCGCTCGATGGCCTTCGCGGCGGCGAAGGTGTCGCCCGTGGCGTCCTTCATGGCGACCACGCGGTCGTGCTCGGCGAGCGCCTCGATGGTCGCTGCCCCGAACCGGACCCCGGTACGACCGGGCACGTCGTACAGCATGACGGGCAGGTCGGTCGCGTCCGCAACCGCCGTGACGTGCCGCCGGACGCCCTCCTGCGAGGGGCGCGAGTAGTAGGGGCTCACCACGAGCAGACCGTGGGCACCGGCCTCGGCTGCCTGTTCGGCCATCCGGACGGCGTGTGCGGTGTCGTTGGAACCTGCTCCGGCGACGACCCACACGTCGTCGCCCACGGCCTCGACGACGGCGGCGACCAGCTCAGCCTTCTCGGGCGCGTGCGTGGTCGACGCCTCACCGGTCGTGCCGTTCAGCACGAGGCCGTCGTGACCCGTGGCGACGAGGTGCCGGGCCAGCTGGACCGCGGTCCCGAGGTCGACTGCGCCGTCCGCCGTGAAGGGCGTGACCATCGCGGTGAGCACGGACCCGAACGGGCGGGCGGGCGTGGCGGTGCGCGGCATGGGGCCACGGTACCGCCCCGGCGTGTATCGGCGTGGCGGCCGGTCACGACCTAGGCGACCGCCGGACACCGGCGATGCGGTCTGAGCGGGTCACGGTCCTGGTGGCGAGAGCACGGGCGCAGGTTCCGTGGTGACGAGCCTGATGACGTCGGGGCCGGCGAGCACGGCCTCCCCCGAGACGTGCCAGCCGGTCAGGTCCCCTTCGGGCAGCTCGGATCGTCGGGCCTGCAGCGTCCAGGGGCGGCCGGTGCTCTGGTGGTCCGTGAGCAGGTCCGGCTGACCCTCCACCCCGCGCGTGCTCTGGACCTCCACCTCGAGCTCGACGACGTCCGACCCGACCTCTCGGACGGCCTGGACGACCCCGACGACGGCGGTGCGGTTCTTGCGCGCCGCGACCACTCAGCTCACCTTTCCGCCCGCCGGGACGGTGTCGTACAGGGCCTTGAGGTCGAGGGCCTGCTGGGCGATCCCCGTGCCGTCCTTGACGAGCGCGTCGATGAGCACCTTGATCGCGGCCGTGCTGTCAGGAGGCGGCGTCGGGGTCGAGCTGACCCGGACGGACACGGTCATGGAGGCGCCGGACGCGGAGATCGTCGACAGGGCCACGCTCGTGTCGACGTTGGCGAACGACCTCGTGCTCGGCGTGGTCGACCCGTCGACCGCGGTGATCGCACCGGTGCCCGGGAACGGGTCGGCAGGGTCGCCGCCGTTGTGGTTGAGCTCGAGGTCTCGTCGTCCGTCGGCCTGGACGAGCCCGACCTTGTAGTGGTTCTCGTCGGTGTTCCCCGGCATGGACTCGTCGATGTGCCACAGGAGCAGACCGGACCCGGGCAGCGCCGCGTCGTAGCCGTTCGGCTGGCGGTTCTCGAGCAGGAAGTACTCCGACCCGGCGGTGCCGTCCTGCCACAGTCGGAACACCGTGTGCCCGGTGTCGACCGAGGGGATGGTCAGCGGGCCGTCGGCGGTGACGACGGTCGTGGTCACCCAGCCCTGGTTCACCTTGCACCACGCACCCGGGTGTGCGGGCTGCTCACCGGGCACCGCGCCGTTCCAGGAGCCGCCGGCCATGAGGCACCAGTCGCCGATGCCGGAGGACGAGTAGTCGGTGTCGTACAGGTCCGGGAAGCCGAACAGCAGGTGGCCCAGCTCGTGCGCGCTGACCCCGATCTTCGCGTCCTCGGGGATGGTCAGGTAGCCGTAGATCTTGCTCGAGTCCGCCTTGTAGGCCTTCTCGAGCGTCGACTTGTGGGACCAGATGTCACCGAGCGCGCCGGTCTCCTCAGCGCCCTGGCCGGCGTGCACCACGATGAACGCGTCGACGAACCCGTTGTGGTCGTTGTCGTAGGGCGAGAAGTCGACGTCCTTGTTCGCGGCGACCGCTGCGTCGTGCGCCAGGACGGGTGTGCGGAACGGTGTGCCGTTCTTGCCCACGCCGGAGCCGTTCGCGGCGTACCAGGCGAGCGTGTGCGGCATCCGGTACGGGCCGACCACGACTCCCTCGAGCTGGACGAGGTTGTTGGTGACCTCCTGGTAGTACTCCTTGACGCTTCCGTGCGGCAGCACGCCCGTGGAGAAGAACAGGTCCTCCATCTGCGTCTGCGTCGCCGTGAGGTGCTTGTCCGAGAAGTCGACCAGGACCACGGCGATGCGGACGGCTCCGCGCAGCGGCGCCCGGTCCGCAGCCGCACCTCGGATCGCGGTCAGCGACGTGCCGACGGGGAACTCCTCGGGTGGCACGATCACGCCGTCGTTGAACCCGAGAGGGCGCGGGTCCCGCTCGATGCGCAGGAACGGCGCCGCGCCGTCCGTGCGCGCCGCCGCCTCGTTGGCCCCCTCGAGCGCCCGGGTCCACTGTTCACGCAGCTGAGGGCTCGGCGGGACGGCACAGGTCTGGTGAAGCTGGTCGTGCGTGAAGACGGGTTCGCTCAAGGAGTCCGACATCGTCGTGCCTCTCTGCATCGTGGTCGGGGTCCCGTCGATGCGAACCCTTCCTCACCATGAGCCTTCCGCGACGCCGTCGAATACGCCAGAGGCGCCTCGGATTCTCAGCGCCTCAGGTACGACTCGAACCGGTACCGGGTGCCGCCCGCGCTCGACGTGAGCCACGTCTGGTCGGGGTCGGTGCGCGTCCACTCGAGGGGGTCGAGCGTGGGAGCACGCGTGTCGCCGCCGACGTCGAGGGACACCAGCGTGCGTTCCACGCGCTGGGCCAGGGGCAGGAAGAGCGCGTAGACCTCGCCCCCACCCACGACCCACGCGTCCCGGTCCCCGACGAGCCGCAGGGACTCCTCGACCCCGTGGGCGACGAGCGCGCCCGGGGGCTCGACCAGGGGGTTGCGTGTCAGCACGATGTTCGTCCTGCCCGGCAGCGGTCTGAACCGTGGCGGCAGCGAGTCCCAGGTGCCACGACCCATGATGACGGGGTGGCCGCGGGTCAGGTCCCGGAAGTGGGCCATGTCCTCGGGCACGTGCCAGGGCAGGGTTCCGTCGCGGCCGATCACGCCCGTGGGCGTCTGCGCCCAGATCAGGGCGATCGTCACACGGCCACCGGAGCCTTGATGGTCGGGTGGTGCTCGTAACCGACGACCTCGATGTCCTCGAACGTGTACTCGAAGATCGAGGCGGCCCTGCGCAGGTTGAGCGTCGGCGCGGGGTACGGCGCCCGGGTCAGCTGCTCGCGCACCTGGTCGACGTGGTTGTCGTAGATGTGGCAGTCGCCGCCGGTCCAGACGAAGTCCCCGACCTCCAGATCGGCCTGCTGGGCGACCATGTGCGTGAGCAGCGCGTAGGACGCGATGTTGAACGGCACCCCCAGGAACAGGTCCGCCGAGCGCTGGTACAGCTGGCAGGACAGCCGACCGTCCGCCACGTAGAACTGGAAGAACGCGTGGCAGGGCGCGAGCGCCATCGACGGGATGTCCGCGACGTTCCAGGCGGAGACGATGTGCCGGCGCGAGTCGGGGTCGCGGCGCAGGTTCTCGATGAGCTGGGTGATCTGGTCGATGTGGCCGCCGTCGGGCGTCGGCCAGCTGCGCCACTGCACGCCGTAGACGGGGCCGAGCTCACCCTCAGGCGAAGCCCACTCGTCCCAGATGGTCACCTTGTTCTCGTGCAGCCACGCGACGTTGGACTCGCCGCGCAGGAACCAGAGCAGCTCGTACGCGATCGAGCGCAGGTGCACACGCTTGGTGGTGACCAGCGGGAAGCCCTGCGACAGGTCGAACCGCATCTGGTGCCCGAACACGCTGCGGGTGCCGGTCCCCGTGCGATCCGCCTTCGGGGTGCCCGTCTCCAGGACGAGCCTCAGGAGGTCTTCGTACGGGGTCTCGATCATGGGGGCCATCGTAGGTCGCAGATGCGGCGTGCCGGTGGTGCGACGCCCCCGTGCGAGCAAGACTGCGAGCATGACTCCCCCGGCCCTGCCGCCCACCGTCGCGGCGCACGTCCCGACCGGCATCCTGATCGACGGGGCGTGGCGCCCGGCAGCGAGCGGGCGCACGTTCACCGTCTCGGACCCGGGCACGACCGAGTCTCTGTTCGACGTCGCCGACGCCGGCTCCGACGACGCGCTCGACGCCCTCACCGCGGCGTCCAACGCCTTCCCCGAGTGGCGGGCCACGGCACCACGCGTGCGCTCGGAGCTGCTGCGCGCGGTCTTCGAGACGATCACGGCGCGTACCGAGGACATCGCGGCCCTGGTGACCGCCGAGGGCGGCAAGCCTCTGGCCGAGTCACGCGCTGAGGTCGCCTACGGAGCCGACTACATCCGCTGGTACGCCGAGCAGGCGGTCCGCTTCGAGGGCCTCGCGCGCCGCGCACCCTCCGGGACCAACCACCAGCTGGTGCTGCGCCGGGCGGTCGGTCCAGCGCTGCTGATCACCCCGTGGAACTTCCCCATCGCGATGATCGCGCGCAAGGTCGCGCCCGCGCTCGCGGCCGGGTGCAGCGTCGTCATCAAGCCCGCGCAGCTCACTCCGCTGACCACTGCGTACGTCGCCGAGATCATCCGGGCCGAGCTCGCCGACCGTGGTCTGCCGACAGGCGTGATCAACGTGCTGCCGTCGGCCTCGGCCCGCAGCATCTCCGGTCCGCTGCTGTCCGACCCACGGCTGCGCAAGCTCTCCTTCACCGGCTCCACGGAGGTCGGCTCGGCATTGCTGAAGGCGTCGGCAGACACGGTCCTGCGCACGTCCATGGAGCTCGGGGGCAACGCCCCGTTCCTCGTCTTCGAGGACGCCGACATCGACGCTGCGGTGACGGGCGCGGTCCAGGCCAAGATGCGCAACGCCGGCCAGACGTGTGTCGCCGCGAACAGGTTCCTGGTGCACGCGTCGGTCGCGGAGGAGTTCACCGCAGCCCTGACGGTCGCGTTCGACAAGCTCGTGGTCGGGCATGGCGCGGACGAGGGCGTGACCGTCGGCCCGCTGATCGAGGAGGCTGCGGTCGACCGCGTGCAGGAGGTCGTCGCCGAGGCCGTGGACGGCGGGGCGCGCGTGCGGATCGGCGCCGAGCGGCCGGACCGTGCGGGCTACTTCTACAACCCGACCGTCCTGGACCGGGTGTCGCCGGACCTGCGGGTGATCACCGAGGAGACGTTCGGGCCGGTCGCGCCGGTCGTGACCTTCGGGTCCGAGGACGAAGCCGTCGCGCTGGCCAACTCCACACCGTTCGGGCTGGTCGCGTACGCCTACACCCGCGACATCGGGCGGGTCCTGCGTCTTGCGGAGTCGGTCGACACGGGGATGCTCGGCGTGAACCGAGGCCTCGTGTCCGACGCGAGCGCCCCCTTCGGCGGCGTGAAGTCGTCCGGGCTCGGCCGGGAGGGCGGCGAGGCGGGGATCGAGGAGTACCTGGACAGCGTCTACGTGGCCATCTGAGACAGTTGCGTCCGTGACCGAACCCGACGACGACGGCCGGGGCGCCATCCGGCAGGCCGTCTCGGTCTCGCTGGCCACCGGCCTCTACGGGGTCTCGTTCGGTGCCCTTGCCGTAGCGGCAGGCCTGTCCTTGCCGCAGGCGATGGCGCTCAGCCTCCTCATGTTCTCCGGGGGCTCACAGTTCGCGTTCATCGGCGTGGTCGGTGCAGGTGGGGCGGCGGGTGCCGCCGTCGCGACCGCGGGTCTGCTGGGCGTGCGCAACGGGCTCTACGGACCGCAGGTCGCTCCCCTGCTCGGCGTGCGCGGCTGGCGCCGGCTGGCAGCCGCGCAGCTGACCATCGACGAGTCGACCGCCGTAGCGACAGCGCACGCCGGTCGACGCGCCTCACGCCTCGGGTTCTGGTGGACGGGCATCGGTGTCTTCGTCCTGTGGAACACGTTCACGCTGATCGGTGCCCTGCTCGGCGACGCGCTCGGCGACCCGCGCCGATACGGTCTGGACGCGGCGGCCGCGGCCGCGTTCCTCGGTCTGGTGTGGCCGCGGGTCACCGGCCCGAACGCGCGGCACGCGCAGCTCGTCGCGGCGGGTGCCGTCGCGGTCGCCCTGCTGACCACCCCGCTCGTCCCTGCCGGGATCCCGGTCCTCCTCGCGGCGGTCGTCGCGATCCTCACCGGGATGCTGACCTCGGTCCGGCCCCGCAGGGACGAGGCGCCCGCATGAGCCCCACGGTCACCTGGATCGCTCTCCTCGTCGCCAGCGCGGTGTGCTTCGCGCTCAAGATCTCCGGCCACCTGGTGCCCGAGCACTGGCTCGCGCAGCCCCGGGTCGCCCGAACCGCTGCGCTCGTCACGGTCGCCCTGCTGTCCGCTCTGGTCGCTGTCCAGACCGCGACGACCGGCGGAAGCATCGTGATCGACGCCCGGCTGCCCGCACTTCTCGTCGCGGCGATCGCGCTCGTGCTGCGCGCACCGTTCATCGTCGTGGTGCTGCTCGCGGCACTCACGGCCGCAGGCCTGCGCGCCCTCGGCATGCCGTGAGCCGGTTAGGGTGACCAGGCCGCTCCGGCCCCACCAGGACGACGAGAGAGCAGGACCGATGGCGCTGTTCAGCGAGAACGCCGACGTGTCGGTCCGCCCTGCCGTCCGTGGCGACGAGCACGCGATCGCGCGTATCCAGCTGAACGCCTGGCGCGTGTCGCACGCGGACGTCCTGGCCGGCGCACTCGACCTTCTCGACGAGGCCGCGATCGAGTCGCAGTGGCTGGCGGCCGTGACGACGCCGCCGGGAGCCGGGTTCCGGGTGCTCGTGGCGTGCGACGGCCCGACGGTCGTGGGCGTCGTGTCGCTGGCACCGGTCCCCGCGGCGGAGGACCGGCCGTTCGACGCGCCCGGCGGCGTAATCCTCACCCTCGAGGTCGAGCCCTCGCAGCAGCGCAGCGGGCACGGGTCGCGGCTGCTGGCGGCGGCGGTCGACACGCTCCGTCAGGACGGGGCGGACCAGGTGCACACCTGGGTGCTCGACGGAGACAGCGCGCGAGCCCAGTTCCTCGCGTCGTCCGGCCTCGGCCCTGACGACGTCGCGCGTGACCTCGCCTCCGGGACGCTGCCCGACGGCACCGCGCGGGTGGTCGCCGAGCACCGGTGGTCCGCGTCGATCTAGGCCTTGTGCAGGGCGCTCGCCTTGCGCAGGGACTCGCGCGCCCGACGCCGGTCCCCCGCAGCGTCGTACGCGAACGCCAGGTGGTACCAGGACCGCCAGTCGTCGGGTTCCGCCTCGGCCAGCTCCCGCGCGGGCTCGAACGCGGCTCGGGCCGCGGCCCGGTCGATCCGTCCACCGGGTGACCGCGGCAGGTCGTCGACCGGCAGCTCGTCGGCGGCCGCGAGCTCGTCGGCCATCCGCTGCACGTCGACGGCGAGCGACCACTCCCGGAACACGAGCCAGACCACCACGAGGGGCAGCACCCACAGCGCGACGCCGAGGACCGCCCCGACCGGCTCACCGGTGCGGATCAGCGCAGTGGCGCGTGCGGCCACGAGCCACACGTACAGGCCGAGCAGCACCGTCAGGACGGCTGCGCCGGCGAAGGAGGTCCAGCGGGCGCGAGCGCTCACAGGGTCAGGCCAGGTCGAGCAGCTGGTCGAGACCCACGGTCAGGCCAGGTCGGCTGCCCACCTGCCGCACCGCGAGCAGCACACCCGGCATGAAGCTCACACGGTCGAACGAGTCCGTCCGGATCGTCAGCTGCTCGCCCGCGTTGCCCAGCAGGATCTCCTCGTGTGCGACCAGACCGCGTAGGCGCACCGAGTGCACCGGGATGCCGTCGACGGATGCGCCGCGGGCACCTTCCAGGCCCTCGGACGTCGCGTCGGGTACCGGACCAACGCCAGCCGCGGCCCGTGCGGCGGCGATCGCGGTGGCAGTGTGCCGGGCGGTGCCGGACGGGGCGTCGATCTTGTCGGGGTGGTGCAGCTCGACGACCTCGACGGACTCGAACCAGGGGGCTGCCTTCGCGGCGAACGCCATGGCCAGCACCGCGCCCAGCGCGAAGTTCGGGGCGACGAGGACACCCACTCCGGGACGGTCGACAAGGTGGTCCCGAACCCTGGCCAGCGACTCGTCCGTCCACCCCGTCGTCCCGACGACCACGTCGATACCGGCGTCGACGAGCGCATGCACGTTGCCCTCGGTCACCGCAGGGATCGTGAAGTCGACGGCTACCTGCGCACCCACGGCCGCCAGGACGGCGAGATCGTCACCGGCGTCGACCGCCGCGACAAGCTCCAGGTCCGGTGCACTCTCCACGGCGCGGACGACGGTCTGCCCCATACGGCCCGCCGCACCCAGCACGGCCACCCTGATGCGTTCGCTCACGGGGGCACACCCTATCCGTCGACGAGCGACCCTACGGCCTGGGCGAGCCGCCGCAGCTCGACGGGCTCCAGTCCGGTGAACCGTTCGACCTCGCGGGGCGGGTACCCCGCGCGGACGTACCACTGCAGGGCCGCGACCACGTCTTTCGGTCCGACGACCCCCGGTCCGATGGCCTCGCGGACGAAGGTCGAGAACCGCACGGCGGCGAGGTACTCGGTCGGCGGGATGCCGAGGTATCGCACCGACCACCGGTACAGCTCCGAGACGGTGCACCCGGCACGGCGCGCCAGATCTGCCGCGCTTACGAGCCCGCCCGCGTCGTCGATCGTCCGCACCACCTCGGCGAACCTGTCGAGCTCGTCCGACCCGTGCCGCCTGAGCGCTGCCAGCGCCTCGGCGGCGAGCCCGACGGCGGCCGCGTCGGAGCCGTCGGCCAGGAGCTTCTCGAGCGCAGCCTGGACTCCGGTACCGAGCACGGCGTCCACGTCGACCCAGTCGTCGGTCAGGGGCGTCCCGAGCCGCGCTCCGGCGAGCGGGTGGAGCTGGAGCCCGAGCCGCACGGTTCTGCCCACGCTCGCGCGGACGACCGCGCGGGTGGTCAGGCCGCGCACCCCGGACACGTCCGGCTCACGGGTGTCGCCCAGCGGGTCGGTGCGGACCGACGGGCCGCCGAGCACCACCTGGAGGAGACCCCGACCGTCCGGCAGCAGCACCTCACGTCCGGGCGTCGTCGACTCGCGGACGACCCACGCGTGCTCGACGAGGTCGGCGACGTCGTCCGTCGCGAATCGTTGGTACTCCGCCTGGGCGATGGGCATGGACCCATTCTCGCTCCCCGGTCAGCCGCCGTGCGTCGAACCGTCGTACTCGATCCCCGCCCGAACCTGAGGTGACGCAGGTTGACCTGAGACGCCTACCGGCGACGCCCGCGATGGGGACCGTTCCCGCCGTGTCAGTCCCCGAAGGGACCGACACGGACGACCGAGCGCGGGCGCGACGCGAGGTCCGCGGCGAGCTCCTGCACGTCCTGGACGGTGACGGCACGGATCATCTCGAGCGACTCGTCGATGCTCATGAGCGAGCCGTGGACCAGCTCGGACTTGCCCAGGCGGCTCATGCGCGACCCGGAGTCCTCCATGCCGAGCACGAGCCCCCCGGACAGCTGGCCCATGGACCGCTCGAGCTCTGCCTGCGTGATGGGCTCCTGCGCGATCCGCTCCCACTCCTCGGCCATGAGAGCGACGACCTCGTCCACACGGCCCGGGGTGCACCCTGCGTACAGGCCGAAGATCCCGGTGTCGGCGTGCCCGGACGCGAAGGAGTACGTGGAGTACGCCAGGCCCCGGCGCTCGCGGATCTCCTGGAAGAGCCGCGACGACATCCCGCCGCCGAGCACCGCGTTGAGCACCGACAGCGTGAACCGGCGCGGGTCCGTGGCCGTCAGCGACGTGCTGCCGACGATGACGTTCGCCTGCTCGGTGGGGCGCCGGATCGTCCGTTCGAGGCCCTGGGCGGGGATGCCGTCCTGTCCGGCGAGAAGACCCGTGCTGGACAGGCGCCGCCCACGGGGCTGCACCGTCTCGTCGAGGTCCCAGCCGCCCGAGTGCAACGCTTCGACCACCTGCTTGCAGAGCAGGTCGTGGTCCACACCGCCCGCGGCGGTCACCACGAGCGTCGAGGACTGGTAGTGCTCGCGGTAGTGCTCCCAGACCGCTTCGCGCGGGACAGCGCGGATGGTGTCGGGGATGCCACCGATCGGCCGGCCGAGAGCGTGCTCACCCAGGACGAGCGCCGCGAACTGCTCGTGGACCACGTCGCTCGGGTCGTCGTCGTTCATCGCGAGCTCTTCGAGGATCACGCCGCGCTCGGTCTCGAGCTCGTCCGTGTCGAGGCGCGCGGAGGTGACCATGTCCGCGATGACGTCGACCGCCATCGGGAGGTCGGTGTCGAGCACCCGCGCGTAGTAGCACGTGTGCTCCTTGCCGGTGGCGGCGTTGGCCTCACCCCCGACGGCGTCGAACGCCTCAGCGATGTCCATCGCCGTGCGCCGCGCCGTGCCCTTGAACAGCAGGTGCTCGAGGAAGTGCGTCGAGCCGTGGTGGCCGTCGGACTCGTCGCGCGAGCCGACTCCTACCCACGCGCCCACGGTCGCCGAGCGCAGGCCCGGCATGTGCTCCGTGAGCACGCGGACCCCGCCGGGCAGGACGGAACGACGCACGATGGCGTCGCCGTCCTGCCCGACGGTCTGCTCGCTGCCCGGCTGACCCGGGCGGACGAGCGGAAGGTCCAGCGGCACGTCAGGCGTCGACCGGCTCGGCCGCGCCCTCAGACGCCGCGGCGTCCTCGGCCCCCTCGTCGATCACAGCGTGCAGCGACAGCTTGCCGCGCGGGTCGATCTCGCCGATCTCGACCTGGACCTTCTGCCCGATGGACAGGACGTCCTCGACGTTCTCGACGCGCTTGCCACCCACGAGGCGGCGGATCTGCGAGATGTGCAGCAGACCGTCCTTGCCCGGCGAGAGCGAGACGAACGCACCGAACGTCGTGGTCTTGACGACCGTACCGACGAAGCGCTCCCCGATCTCGGGCATGTGCGGGTTGGCGATCGCGTTGATCGCCGCACGCGCGGCCTCCGCCGACGGACCGTCGGTGGCGCCGATGTAGACCGTTCCGTCGTCCTCGATCGAGATGTCGGCGCCGGTCTCCTCCTGGATCTGGTTGATCATCTTGCCCTTCGGCCCGATGACCTCGCCGATCTTGTCGACCGGGACCTTCACCGTGATGACGCGCGGTGCGAACGGGCTCATCTCGTCGGGCACGTCGATCGCCTCGGCGATGACGTCGAGGATCGCCAGGCGAGCCTCCTTGGCCTGCGTGAGCGCGCCGCCGAGCACCGAGGCGGGGATGCCCTCGAGCTTGGTGTCGAGCTGGATGGCCGTGACGAACTCGCGGGTACCGGCGACCTTGAAGTCCATGTCGCCGAACGCGTCCTCGGCGCCCAGGATGTCGGTCAGCGCCGCGTAGCGGGTCTCACCGTCTACCGTGTCGGAGACGAGGCCCATGGCGATGCCCGCGACCGGCGCGCGCAGCGGCACACCCGCGTTGAGCAGCGACAGGGTGGACGCGCAGACCGAGCCCATGGACGTCGAGCCGTTGGAGCTCAGCGCCTCGGAGACCTGACGGATCGCGTAGGGGAACTCCTCGCGGCTCGGCAGGACCGGCATGAGCGCACGCTCGGCGAGCGCCCCGTGACCGATCTCGCGACGCTTGGGCGAGCCCACGCGGCCCGTCTCACCGGTCGAGTACGGCGGGAAGTTGTAGTTGTGCATGTAGCGCTTGCGCGTCTCCGGGGAGAGCGTGTCGAGCTGCTGCTCCATGCGGAGCATGTTCAGCGTGGTGACACCCAGGATCTGGGTCTCGCCGCGCTCGAAGATCGCCGAGCCGTGCACGCGGGGCAGCACCTCGACCTCGGCCGACAGCGTGCGGATGTCCCGCAGGCCACGGCCGTCGATGCGGAAGCCGTCCGTGAGGATGCGCTGGCGGATGAGCTTCTTCTGGACCGAGCGGTACGCGGCCGACAGCTCCTTCTCGCGGCCCTCGAACTGCTCGGAGAGGCCGGCGACGACCTCGCCCTTGATCTCGTCGAGACGGTTCTCGCGGGTCTGCTTGTCCGCGATGCTCAGGGCCTCGCCCAGCGACGCGGTCGAGAAGGCCTCGACGGCGGCGTAGGCGTCGTCCTGGTAGTCCGGGAACGTCGGGAAGACCTGGGTCTCCTTGGCGGCCTTGGACGCGAGCTCCTGCTGCGCCTGGACCAGCACCTTGATGAACGGCTTGGCCGCCTCGATGCCCTGGGACACGACCTCTTCCGTGGGGGCGGTGCCACCCTCGAACTTGATGAGGTTCCAGGACTTCTCGGGCGCCTCGGCCTCGATCATCGCGATGGCGACGTCGTCGCCGACCACGCGACCGGCGACGACCATGTCGAACGTCGCGCGCTCGCGCTCGGAGTACCGCGGGAACGCGACCCACTGGTTGTCGATGAGGGCGATACGCACACCGGCGACGGGGCCGGAGAACGGCAGGCCCGACAGCTGCGTCGAGATGGATGCCGCGTTGATGGCGAGCGTGTCGTAGGAGTCGTCCGGGTGGATCGACAGCACGGTGATGACGACCTGGACCTCGTTGCGCAGGCCCTTGACGAACAGGGGGCGCAGCGGGCGGTCGATGAGCCGGCACGCGAGGATGGCCTCGGTGGACGGACGGCCCTCGCGACGGAAGAACGAGCCGGGGATCTTGCCGGCCGCGTACGACCGCTCCTCGACGTCGATCGTCAGCGGGAAGAAGTCGAACTGCTCCTTGGGGTGCTTGCCGGCCGTGGTGGCGGCGAGCAGCGTGGTCTCACCGTCGAGATAGGCGACGGCGGAACCGGCGGCCTGCTTGGCGATGCGGCCGGTCTCGAAGCGGACGGTGCGGGTGCCGAAGCGACCGTTGTCGATCACGGCTTCGGCGAACTGGATCTCGGGACCCTCCACGGGTGCCCTCCTCTTTCGTGAAGGCGCCGGCCGTCCGCGAGCGATCTTCGATCGAGGCCACCGGACTCTCCTTCGAGGTTCCGGAAGCCACTACCGAGGACCGAACCGAGCGGACCGACGCGGTGTGGTGGTGCAGGTACTACGTCATGCATGTACTACGTCGTGCGGTGCTACGTCGTGCGGGTGCTACTGGTCGTGCCCAACGCCACACCAGCCCGGACCCTGTACCGGGTCCGGGCTGGTGGAAGGCGTTATCGGCGCAGGCCGAGCCGCTCGATGATGCTGCGGTAACGGTTGATGTCGACCTTCTGGAGGTAACCGAGAAGGCGACGACGCTGACCGACGAGCAGCAGCAGACCGCGGCGGCTGTGGTGGTCGTGCTTGTGAGCCTTGAGGTGCTCCGTGAGGTCCTTGATGCGCTGCGTGAGCATCGCGATCTGGACCTCGGGGGAACCGGTGTCACCCTCGTGGGTGGCGTACTCGGCCATGATGGACTGCTTGACGGCACTTTCGAGCGGCACTCGATCTCCTGGTTGACTCGTTGCGCGGTGCGCCGGGGCATATCCACCCGGGCTCTCTCTGTCCGCGGCCGTTCAGACGGCCCACAAAGACTATCAGGCTGCGGGCGTGGGCCGCGCATCGGTGTCGAGGATCACGCGCGTGCGATCGACGTCGTCGCGCATCTGGACCACCAGCTCGTCGATCGACTCGAACCGCAGCGTCGGGCGCAGCCGCTCGACCAGCTCGAGCACGACGACCTCGTCGTAGAGGTCCAGGTCCGTGCGGTCGAGGACGTAGGCCTCGACGCGCCGCTCGACCCCGTCGAACGTCGGGTTGGTGCCGATGGAGACGGCCGCCGGCAGGACGACACCGTCGGACTCGCCCGGCTCGGCCGACACCCGGCGCAACCAGCCCGCGTACACACCGTCGGCCGGCACGAGACCCGTGGAGTCCGGCCCGAGGTTGGCCGTAGGGAACCCCAGCTCCCGACCGCGGGCGTCGCCGTGGACGACCGTGCCGCGGATGCGGTGGGGACGGCCCAGCACCCGGGCGGCCTGGACCACGTCGCCTTCGTCCAGCAGCTCACGGACCCACGTCGACGACCATCGACGGCGCAGCGGGTCGGCCACGAGGTCCTCTGCGCTACCGGGATCGGCCGACTCGGCAGGCGTGACGTCCTCGATCACCTCGACGTCGAACCCGTAGGTCTGGCCGAGCGCGATCATGGTCGACAGGTCCCCCGAGTTCTTCCAGCCGAACCGCACGTCCCTGCCGACGACCACGGTCCGGGCCCGCAAGCCCTCCACGAGGTAGCGCCGGACGAACTCGTCGGGCGTCTGACGGGCGAACTCGAGCGTGTACGCGAGCATCAGGACCGCGTCCAGACCGGTGCGCTCGAGCAGCTCGAGGCGGTCCTCGTCGCCCGTGATGACGGGCGGTGCCGTGTCCGGGCGATGAACCTGCAGCGGGTGGGGCGTGAACGTCACCGCGACCGCCTGCGCGCCCACCGCACGGGCGTCGGCGCACATCCGCGTCAGGACGCTCACGTGCCCACGGTGGACACCGTCGAAGTTGCCGATCGTGACAACCGAGGGTCCGAACCCGTCAGGGACGTCCGAGAGGGCGTTCCAACGCTGCACACAAGCTCCTGTCGAGGGACCCATCGGGCCGATCGGGACGGACTGTGGTCGCGCAGTCCGGGTCCAGCCTGCCACCTCGGGCGCCGACCGCCGAATGGCGGTCAGGCCGGCGCGAACACCAGCACCGGTCGAACCGCTCCCCCACGCGTCTCGACGAGGGCCACGAGCCGGCCGTCCGGCGCGATCGCAGCCACTGTTCCGTCGGTCGTCTCGCCGGCCGCCGAGAGCCGCTGCCCGTGGGACAGGGCGACCGACTCCTCGGCGGTCAGGTCGCGTACCGGGAACGTGGCGCGCGCGGAGTCGGCGAGCGAGACGACGTCGATCGATACGTCCGGCCCGACCTCCGCGAGCTCGTCGAGGGTGCGCGCCACGTCGAGCCCGTACCCACCCACTCGCGTACGCCGCAGCGCGGTCAGGTGTCCCCCGACGCCGAGGCCCGCGCCGAGGTCACGGGCAAGGGCGCGGACGTAGGTGCCCGACGAGACGACGACGGTGACGTCGACGTCCACCGCTCGATCGGCAGGTCGCACGTCGCGGATCTCGAACCGGGACACCGTCACGGGCCTGGCCGCGAGCTCGACCTCCTCGCCGGCCCGCACTCGTGCGTACGCCCGCTGCCCGTCGACCTTGATCGCGGACACCGCGCTGGGAACCTGCTGGATGTCGCCGGTCAGCGCGGCCACCCCGGCCGCCAGCGCCTCGGCGGTCACATCCGAGGCGTCCGTCACGGCGAGCGTCTCACCCTCGGCGTCGTCGGTCGTCGTGCTGACCCCGAGCCGGATCGTGGCGGTGTACTCCTTGTCGGCTCCGACGATGTACGTCAGCAGCCGGGTCGCCCGACCGATCCCGACGACGAGGACCCCCGTCGCCATCGGGTCGAGGGTCCCGGCATGGCCGACCTTGCGGGTGCCGGCGAGCCACCGCATCTTGGCGACGACGTCATGGCTCGTCCAGCCGGCCGGCTTGTCGACGACGACGACCCCGTCGGGCGCGGTGGGGCGCCGTTCGGTTCGCGGCCGGTCCGCTCGCGTCACGCGGTGCGCCGCTCGGCGATGCTCTCCTGAACGCACATGACCAGTGCGTCCATGCCGTCGTCCTCTCCCTTGTGGGCGGGCGCGTCGACCGCGAGCAGCACGTTGATGAGCATGCCCTGGGCGACGAAGAGGCGGGCCGTGTCGTCGTCGGCGCCGGTGCGGTCCTGGAAGATGCGGAACGCCTCCCCGAGGGTGTGCCGCGCGATCTTGCCGACCTCGTCGTCGGCGCCCGCGATGAACCCGTGCATGGTCAGTCTCAGCAGGTTGCGGTCCTCGAGCAGGCCCACGTAGGCGTCGGCCATCAGCGGCCCCGCGTCCGGCCCTGCCGGCACCGAGCCGAGTGCGGCGACGATCTCCGCGCTGGCCACACGGTAGGCCTCGAGGAAGAGCTCCCGCTTGGAGCCGAACAGCCGCACGACGTACGGCTGCGACACCCCTGCCGCGCGGGCCACCTCGTCGGTCGTCGCCGCGTACCCCTTGTCGGCGAAGACCCGCCGCGCCGCGGCGAGGATCTGGTCGCGTCGCTCGGCACCGGTCATGCGCGACGTCGTCGAGGGAATCTGCTGATCGATCTGCTCGGACATGTTGACATGTTATCAGCCGATGCCTAACGTCGCTGTTGGTAGTAATCAATCAATGCCAACAAGCCTAGGAGCCGCTCGTGACCCTCACGACACCCGCTGAGTCCCGGGCGGACACCCTGCTTCAGCGCCCGGTGCTCCGCCGCCGAGGTACCGCGATCGCGCTCGTCGCAGCCTCGGTCCCGATGTTCATGGCCACCCTGGACAACCTCGTCATGACCACGGCGCTCCCGGTCCTGCGAACCGAGCTGAACGCCTCGCTCGAACAGCTGCAGTGGATGATCAACGCCTACACCCTCAGCTTCGCGACGCTCATGATCGCCGCCGCCACCCTCGGTGACAGGCTCGGTCGGCGGCGCGTGTTCATCGCCGGCATCGCGATCTTCGGTGGCGCCTCCATCCTGTCCGCGCTCGCCACCAGCCCCGAGATGCTCATCGGGGCGCGCGCCCTGCAGGGTGCGGGCGCGGCCGCGATCATGCCGCTGTCCCTCGCGCTCCTCGCGGGTGCCGTCCCGGCCAGCAGGCGCGCGATGGCGATCGGCGTCTGGGGAGGCGTCTCGGGTCTGGGCGTCGCACTCGGACCGGTCATCGGTGGCGCTGTCGTCGGCGGCATCTCCTGGGAGGCGATCTTCTGGATCAACGTCCCCGTCGCGCTCGTCGCCATCCCCCTCGTGCTCTGGGCGCTGCCCGAGTCGCACGGTCGCCGCCAGCCGCTCGACCTGCTCGGGCTCGCCCTGGCCGGGACCTCCGTCCTGGCCATCGTCTGGTCGATCATCCGCGGCAACGACGACGGCTGGGGCTCGACGCGCGTCCTCGGCGGCCTGCTGGTCGGAATCGCCCTGCTGCTCGCCTTCGTGGCCCGCGAGTCCCGCACCGACCACCCGCTGGTCCCGCTACGGCTGTTCCGTGAGCGGTCGTTCTCCGTGGCCAACATCAGCGCCCTGGCGTTCTCGTTCGGAGTGTTCGGGCTCGTCTTCCTGCTGGCTCAGTACCTGCAGATCGGGATGGGGTTCACTCCCCTGCAGGCCGGCGTCCGCACCCTTCCGTGGACCGCGGCGCCGATGATCTTCGCGCCCATCGCCGGCATGCTCGCCCCCCGCATCGGCGTCCGACCGCTCCTGTTCACCGGGCTGCTGCTGCAGGCCGCCGGTCTTGCGTGGCAGGGACTCCTGGTCACGTCCGACGGCCTCACGTACGCCGACCTCGTGCCGGGTCTGGCGCTCGCCGGCATCGGGATGGGGCTCACGTTCGCCCCCGCCGCGACCGCCGTGCTGGCAGACATGGCGCCCGACGACCACGGAACGGCGAGCTCGGTCAACGCGACGATCCGTGAGATCGGCGGAGCGCTCGGCGTCGCAGCGCTCGTCGCCGTGTTCACCGCGTCGGACGGCACGTTGACCCCGGGCGGCTATGCCGCGGGCCTGCAGCCGGCGGCGTACGTGGGAGCCCTGGTCGTCGCGCTCGGCGCCCTCGTCGTCCTGCTCTGGATGCCGAAGGACACCGGCAAGACGCTCTCCTGAGCCGGGTCCCCCAGAGACGACGAAACCCCCGGGCTCTCCCGGGGGTTTCGTGGTGTCGCGTCAGTCCTCGTCGTCCTCGTCGGACTTCTTGTACGGGTCCGCGTCGCCCGCGAACGTCGCCGCGGCGGCAAGGGCTGCCACCTCGCGGTCACGCCGAGCCGCCTCGAGGAGTGCGGCGTCGAGCTGCGCGGACGTGTCTGGCAGAGCATCGAGGTGGAAGTCCAGCGACGGCGTCAACCGGATGCCGACCTGCTTTCCGACCTCGGAGCGCAGGACGCCCTTGGCACTCTCCAGGGCGGCAGCCGTGTCTGTGCGCGCGACGTCGTCGCCGAGCACCGTGTAGAAGATGTCGGCGTGCTGGAGGTCACCCGTGACACGGACGTCGGTGATGGTGACGAAGCCCAGCCGGGGGTCCTTGATCCGGGTGTCGAGCATCTGCGCGACGACCTGCTGGATGCGCTCACTGAGCTTGCGGGCGCGGGCGGTGTCTGCCATCGGATCGCTCCTTTGCTTGAGGGAGACCGCGGGGCGGGCGAAGAGAACTCGCCCGCCCCGCGGCCCTGGTGATCACTGAGGTCAGGCGCGAGGCTTCTCGCGCATCTCCCAGGTCTCGATGGTGTCGCCGATCTCGACGTCGTTGAACGAGCCGAGGCCGATACCGCACTCGAAGCCCTCGCGGACCTCCGTGGCGTCGTCCTTGAACCGCTTGAGCGACTCGATCGTCAGGTTCTCGCCGATGACCTTGCCACCACGCGTGACGCGCGCCTTGGTGTTGCGTCGGATGAGGCCCGACCGCACGATCGAGCCGGCGATGTTGCCGAACTTCGAGGACCGGAAGACCTCGCGCACCTCGGCGGAACCGAGCTGCACCTCTTCGTACTCCGGCTTGAGCATGCCCTTGAGGGCCGCCTCGACGTCGTCGATCGCCTGGTAGATGACCGAGTAGAAGCGCACGTCGACGCCCTCGCGGTCCGCCAGCTCCTCGACGCGCTCCGCGTACTTGACGTTGAACCCGATGATGATGGCCGAGTCGACCGTCGCCAGGTTGACGTCGTTCTGCGTGATCGCACCGACACCGCGGTGGATGACCCGCAGCTCGACCTCGTCGCCCACGTCGATCTTGAGCAGCGCGTCCTCGAGCGCCTCCACGGCACCCGAGACATCGCCCTTGAGGACCAGGTTGAGGGTCTCGACCTTGCCCTGGGCCAGCGCCTGCGTGAAGTCCTCGAGGCTGACGCGCTTGCGACGCTTGGCCAGGAGGGCGGCACGCTCGGCCGCCTCGCGCTTCTCGCCGATCTGACGCGCGGTGCGGTCGTCCGGGGCCACGATGAACGTGTCGCCGGCGCGGGGCACCGAGGTCAGGCCGAGCACCTGGACCGGACGCGACGGTCCGGCCACGAGCACCGGCTCGCCGTGCTCGTCGAACATCGCACGGACGCGGCCGTAGGCCGTCCCGGCGACGATCGCGTCGCCCACCTCGAGCGTTCCCGACTGGACGAGCACCGTCGCGACGGCACCGCGTCCCTTGTCGAGGTTCGCCTCGATGGCCACACCACGTGCGTCCTTGTCGGCGTTGGCCCGCAGGTCGAGCGCGGCGTCCGCCGTGAGGAGGACCGCCTCGAGCAGCTGGTCGATGCCCTGGTTCTGCTTGGCGGAGACGTTGACGAACATCGTGTCGCCGCCGTACTCCTCGGCCACCAGGTTGTACTCGGTGAGCTGCTGGCGGATCTTGTCGGGGTTGGCCCCCTCCTTGTCCACCTTGTTGACCGCGACCACGATCGGCACACCGGCCGCCTGGGCGTGGTTGAGCGCCTCGATGGTCTGGGGCATCACGCCGTCGTCGGCCGCGACCACGAGGATCGCGATGTCGGTCACCTGTGCACCACGGGCACGCATGGCGGTGAACGCCTCGTGGCCCGGGGTGTCGATGAACGTGACCGCACGGTCGACGCCCTCGTGCACGGTGTGCACCTGGTAGGCACCGATGTGCTGCGTGATCCCGCCGGCCTCGCCCGCGACGACGTCCGTCTGGCGGATGGCGTCGAGGAGCTTGGTCTTTCCGTGGTCGACGTGGCCCATGACGGTGACGACCGGCGGACGTGCCGTCAGGTCGTCGTCGCCCTCGGCCTCGAGCTCGGCATCCAGGTCGATGTCGAAGGCCCCGAGCAGCTCGCGGTCCTCCTCCTCGGCCGAGACCATCTCGATGATGTAGCCGAGCTCGACCGCGAGCGTGCCGAACGTGTCCTCGTCGAGCGACTGCGTCGCCGTGGCCATCTCACCGAGGTGGAACAGCACGGTGACGAGTGCCGCGGGGTTCGCGTCGATCTTGTCGGCGAAGTCGTTCAGCGACGCACCGTGGCGCAGCCGGACGACCGTCTTGCCGTTGCCGCGGGGAACCTGCACGCCACCCAGCGAGGGAGCCTGCATCTGCTCGAACTCTTGACGCTTCGCACGCTTCGACTTGCGGCCACGGACGGGACGACCGCCCGCGCGACCGAAGGCACCCTGCGTGCTGCCACGACCGGCACCACCGGGACGACCGCCGCCGCCACCGGGGCGACCGGCGAAACCGCCGCCACCACCGGGTGCACCGCCGGGAGCGCCACCAGGCGCGCCACCGGGACGACCGGCGTAGCCACCGCGGGCACCACCCGGACCACCTGCACGACCGCCGCCGGGACCGGCGGGGCGCTCACCGGGGCGACCGACACCGGACGCCGTGCGACCGGGCATCATGCCGGGGTTGGGGCGCGGACCGCCGGGACGGGGACCACCGGGACGCGGGCCACCGGGACGTTCGCCCGCCGACGCCGCGGGAGCACCCTCGGCCGGAGCGGGACGACGGTCGCGGTCACCCGGTCGCGGCATGCCCTGCGAGGGCGCGAACGGGTTGTTGCCGGGACGCGGACCGCCGGGGCGGTTGGCGGCCGGACGCTCACCCTGGCGGGGCATGCCCTGCGAAGGTGCGAAGGGGTTGTTGCCGGGACGCGCGGCAGGCGCAGGCGCCTGACGTGGCCCGGGACGAACTGCGGCGGACGACGCAGCGGCGGCAGCCGGCGCCGCGACGGCCGCGGCGGGAGCCACAGGAGCCGGAGCGGCGGGGGCCACGGGAGCCGGAGCGGCGGCCGGGGCCGGACGCGACGGCGCCGGAGCAGCCGGCGCAGCAGCAGCCGGACGAGGTGCCTCGACGACGGCCGCAGGTGCGGGGGGCGCAGCCGGCGCGGGACGCGCGGGTGCCTTGGGTGCTGCTGCAGGCGCGGGCGAGCTCGCACTCGGTGCGGGGTACTCGTCGCGCAGCTTGCGAACGACCGGGGGCTCGATGGTCGACGATGCCGACCGGACGAACTCACCGAGATCGTTCAGCTTGGTCATGATGGTCTTGCTGTCGACCCCGAGCTCTTTCGCGAGCTCGTAGACGCGGACCTTGGCCACATCTCTCCTGTCTCGGTCCGCCCGGACAGGGTCGGACCGTCGTTAGTTCTGGGTACTCATCGCTGGGTACTCATCGGTGCGTGCTCATCGGGTAGCCATCGGCTTCCAGACCCGCTTCCCTCATCGACGATCGGCCTACGACGCCGGGATCTGCCCGGGACCGCTCATTCCCTGCTGCTCTGCGACGTACCTGCGCACGGCGCTCACGTCGAGCAAGCCTGCGTTACGCAGTGCCCGCCCGAGTGCACGTCGGCGTTCGGCGGTCTCGAGGCATCCAGGATCGGGGTGCAGCCACGCCCCCCTGCCCGGCATCCGGCGACCGGCATCCACGACCAGCGCGGGAACTCCCGCGGCGTCCGTGGCGACGACCACCCTCAGCAGGGCTGACCTCGGACCGGTGGCTCGGCACCCCACGCAGGTCCGGACCGGACCCACGCCAGAGACTGCTTTCGCAGTTCGTGGGGTCCGCCGGCTCAACGGGAGGAGCCGGACATCCGGCCCAGCCGCAGAGAGTCTACCGCGCCGCGCCACTGGGCGCGTCATTCGTGACGTCATTCACCAGCGCTCGCACCCTGCAGGTCTCCGGGGACCTCCGCGTCGGAGCGGATGTCGATCCGCCAGCCGGTCAGCTTCGCGGCGAGCCGGGCGTTCTGGCCCTCCTTGCCGATCGCGAGGGAGAGCTGGTAGTCGGGCACCACCACGCGCGCCGCGCGCGCCTCCGGGTCCACGACCGTCACGGAGAGCACCCTGGCCGGCGACAGCGCATGCGCGATCATCTCGGCCGGGTCGTCCGCGTGGTCGACGATGTCGATCTTCTCGCCGTGCAGCTCCGCCATGACCGCGCGCACGCGACCGCCCATCGGTCCGATGCACGCACCCTTGGCGTTCACGCCCGGCACGGTGGCACGGACGGACATCTTGGTGCGGTGACCGGCCTCACGGGCCATCGCCGTGATCTCCACGGTCCCGTCAGCCACCTCGGGGACCTCCAGCTCGAACAGCTTTCGGACGAGGTTGGGGTGCGTCCGCGACAGGGTCACCTGCGGTCCGCGCGGACCGCGCGCGACCTCGAGGACGTAGCCCCGGATACGGTCCCCGTGCACGTACTCCTCGCCCGGTACCTGCTCGTGCGCGGGCAGGACCGCCTCCGTGCCCCCGACGTCGATGAGCACCGTGCGCGGGTCGCGGCCCTGCTGGATCACACCGCCCAGAACCTCGCCCTCCTTGCCGCGGAACGCGCCGAGCACCTGGTCGTCCTCGGCGTCCCGCAGGCGCTGCACGATGACCTGGCGGGCGGTCGCGGTCGCGATGCGCCCGAAGCCGTCCGGTGTGTGGTCGAACTCCGGCTCGTCGTGCTGCGTGTACGCCGGTCCGTCCTCGGTCGGCGCCGGCGGGTCCTCACGCGCCCACACGGTGACGTGCCCGCTCTTGCGGTCCACCTCGACGCGTGCGCGCACGTGAGCGCCCGGCGTGCGGTGGTACGCCGAGAGGAGCGCCTGCTCGATCGCCGAGACGAGCACGTCGAGGCTGATCTCCCGCTCGCGCTCCAGCATCCGCAGCGTCTGCATGTCGATGTCCATCTCAGCTCTCCTGTCCGGCGTCGGCGTCAGCGCCGGCCTCGTCGTCGTCCACGGGCCCGACGCCTGTCAGGTCCACCTCGACGTGCGCGGCGCGCACCTCGGACAAGGAGACCCGAACGGGGTCCCCGATCACCGGCTTGCGGCCCTTCAGGCCGGGCGTCACGGGGACGACGACGATCGTGCCGTCATCCGCTCCCGATCGCTCGACCGCCGTCAGTCGCCCGCTGACGAGCGCGCCGTCATTCAGGTGCACCACCACGGCGTGCCCGACCGCGTGCGTGAAGTGTCGGCGCTCCGTCAGCGGACGGGACACGCCGGGGCTCATCACCTCGAGCGTGTACTCGCCGGTGATCGTGTCCGCAGCATCCAGGGCGTCCGAGACGGCGCGCGTCGCGTCGGCGATGCGGTCCAGGTCCAGGCCGTCCGCGTCGTCCTCGCTCAGGTCGACCACGACCTCGACCACGGACCGTCCGGCTGAACGGCGCACGGCGACGTCCTCCAGGAGAAGACCCACGGACGCGACGGCCGGCTCGACGACCTGCCGGACCCGCTCGGCGTGTGCTGGGTGCTCTGGCGCGGCCATGTCAGCCTCCTGTCGGCTCCAGCGGGTCAGTGCCGAGGCAACGGATCGACCCTGTGATGTTGTGGGGTCCAGCGTAACGAGTCCGGGCGTGCCCGACCGCCGCGGGTCGGCCGCATGGCAGGATCACCCGCGATGCTTCCCCTGCCGCGCCCGCACCACCACCCGGATCTCGCCCCCCGCGCCCGCCGGTTCGGTGTCGCGCTCGCCACACTTCTCGGGTTCGTCCTGCTGACGGCCTGCGGTGTGCGCACCGAGACGCCGCCCCCGGTCGAGCCCAGCCCGGACGCGGTCGAGCAGGTCCGCGGCCGCACGGTCGCAGACGCCCTCGAGCTCGCCGAGACGGCGCGGGCGCTCGGTGCGACGCCGGCAGGTGCCGCCGAGCCTCTGGCGAGCGTGCTCGCCGACGTCGCGTCCTTCTCGGACCAGCACGCCGAGCAGGCAGGTGGAACCTACGTATCGGGTCTCGCGACGCCGACCTCGCCGGTGGACCCGGCCACGACACCGCCCGTCGCGCCCGACGTGACGACGTTCCTCAGCGAGCTCGCGACGACAACCACGGCTGCGCTCACGGATGCGGACGCCGTCGACGACGGCGCGCTCGCACGTCTCGTCGCGTCGATCGCCACGTCACGCGCAGAGCTCACCACGCGCCTCGCGCAGGCAGCCGGTCTTCCCGCACCGGTCGTGGACCCTGTGGCCGACGAAGCGACCGCTCCCCCGGCTACCGCGCCCGCGACCCCGGAGCCCACCGAGAGCCCGAGCACTGGTCAGCAGCGCGGTTCCTCGCTCGACGCGGTCGCGCTCGCCCACGACCAGGCCGGGTACGGGTTCGAGGTGATCGCCGCCAAGCTCTCCGGCGACCAGCGCGCAGCGGCCCGCGCGGCCGCGTCCTCGAACCGTTCCGACTCCGAACGCTGGGCGCGCGAGTCAGGGACGGACGGCACCGCACAGGACCCACGACGGGCCTCGTACGCGCTTCCCGCGGGAATGGACGACCCGTCCGTCGCCGTCGCGCTCGGGCGCACCATGGAGTCCGCGGTCGCTGACGCCTACGCGGCCGCAGTGGCCGCAGCACCGGCCGGCGAGCGCCTGCCGTTGGTCGACGGCCTGCGCTCGGCGACGGCCGCCGCGGCGGCGTGGGGCGCCACCCCGGTGCCGTTCCCGGGTCTGCCGGAGCAGGTCGAGCAGCCCGCGGGCTGACGTCCCGGCCCCGGTCTGCGGCTCAGGTGGCCAGCAGCGTCGCCACGAGTGCGGAGACGTGGTCGGCAGCCTGTCCGACCGGGACCTGCTCGGTCGTGCCGCCAGTCCTCGGCCGGACCTCGACGACGCCCTCGGCCAGTCCTCGGCCGACGACCACGACGAGCGGGACGCCCAGCAGCTCTGCGTCGGCGAACTTCACACCCGGCGAGACGCGACCGGGACGGTCGTCGTAGATCACCTCGATACCGCGTGACGACAGCTCGACGGCGAGCGCCTCAGCCGCCTCGAACACCGCCTCGTCCTTGCCCGTCGCGACGACGGTCACGTGCGCGGGTGCGACGTGGGCCGGCCATGCGAGGCCACGCTCGTCGTTGTTGGCCTCGGCCAGCGCGGCGAGCACGCGGGTCACTCCGATGCCGTACGAGCCCATGGTCACCACCTGGGCCTTGCCGTTCTGGTCCAGAACCGTCAGGCCGAGCGCCTCGGCGTACTTGCGGCCCAGCGCGAAGATGTGTCCGATCTCGATCCCCCGGGCCAGCTCGAGCGGCCCCGAACCGTCCGGCGCGGGGTCGCCCGCGCGCACCTCGGCCGCCTCGACGGTGCCGTCGGCGGTGAAGTCGCGCCCGACGACCAGGTCGAACACGTGCCGACCGGGCTCGTTGGCGCCGGTGATCCACCGGGTTCCGTCGACCACCCGCGGGTCGAGCAGGTAGCGGACGGCCGTCCGCTCGGCGCCCTCGGCGACAGGGACGTTCGGGCCGATCGCGCCCGGGCCGATGTAGCCGCGGACCAGCTCGCGGTGCGCCGCGAAGTCGGCGTCACCCGCCGGTTCGACCTCAGCCGGGGAGACGGAGGCCTCCAGCCGCTTGAGGTCCACCTCACGGTCACCCGGCAGGCCGACGACCAGGAGCTCCCGCACGCCCGTCGGGTGCACAAGAGCCAGGACGACGTTCTTGAGGGTGTCGGCCGCGGTCCAGGCGCGGTCCGGGCGCGGGAAGCGCTCGTTCGCGACGGCGACCAGCGAGTCGATGGTCGGCGTGTCAGGGGTGTCCTCGACATGCGCGGACGGCGCGTCGTCCCAGGTGAGCGCGTCGGGGACGACCGTCGTGACCGCCTCGACGTTCGCGGCGTAGCCGCCCGCGGACCGGACGAAGGTGTCCTCGCCGATCGCCGTCGGCGTCAAGAACTCCTCCGACCGCGACCCTCCCATGGCACCGGAGGTCGCCGCCACGATCACGTACTCCAGGCCCAGGCGCTCGAAGATGCGCCGGTAGGCATCACGTTGCGCCTGGTACGAGGCCTCCAGGCCGGCGTCGTCCACGTCGAACGAGTACGCGTCCTTCATGATGAACTCACGCCCGCGAATGAGCCCGGCGCGCGGACGTGCCTCGTCGCGGTACTTGGTCTGGATCTGGAAGAGCGACAGGGGCAGGTCCTTGTACGACGAGTACAGGTCCTTGACCAGGAGCGTGAACATCTCCTCGTGCGTCGGGGCGAGCAGGTAGTCGCCGCCCTTGCGGTCCTTGAGCCGGAAGATGTTCGGCCCGTACTCCGTCCAGCGGCCCGTCGCCTCGTAGGGCTCCTTCGGCAGCAGCGCCGGGAAGTGCACCTCCTGCGCACCGGCAGCGTGCATCTCCTCGCGGACCACCGCCTCGACCTTGGCCAGCACGCGAAGTCCGAGAGGGAGCCACGTGTAGATACCGGGGGCCGCGCGCCGGATGTAGCCGGCGCGCACGAGGAGCCGGTGGCTCGCGACCTCGGCATCGGCCGGGTCCTCGCGCAGCGTGCGGAAGAAGAGCGTGGAGAGGCGCAGGAGCATGGTCGGGAGCCTAGTTCCTCGCACGGGTACTCCTTCATCGCCGTTTCATACGAGAGCATGGGCTCGTGCCGGAGCTGCCCGAGGTCGAGGCGCTCGCGCAGTTCCTGCGTGGGCGTGCGGTCGACCACACCGTGACGTCCGTCGAGATCGGCGCGATCAGCGCGCTCAAGACCTTCCGACCGCCGCCCGACGCGCTCCGGGGCGGGGTCGTCGTCGACGTGCAACGTCACGGCAAGTGGCTCGACCTCATGGTGGCGACGACCACGGGCGAACCCCTGCACCTGGTCTGGCACCTGTCACGCGCGGGGTGGGTGCGGTGGTCGGAGACCTTGTCCGAGAGGCCCGTGCGCCCGGGCAAGTCCCCCATCGCCCTGCGGGTCCGCTTCGAGGACGGTGCAGGGTTCGACCTGACCGAGGCGGGCACCCGCAAACGCCTGGCAGTCCACGTCGTCGAAGACCCGGCCGACGTCCCCCAGATCGCGACGCTCGGCGTGGAGCCTCTGTCCGAGGAGTTCACCCGGGAACGACTCTCCGAGCTGCTCGCCGCGCGCAACCAGCAGGTCAAGGGCCTCCTGCGGGACCAGGGCACCATCGCAGGGATCGGGAACGCGTACTCCGACGAGATCCTGCTCGTCGCCCGGATGAGCCCGTTCGCCATGACGAAGTCGTTCGACGCGGCCAAGCTGAGCACGCTCTACACGGCGATCAGGGACGTGCTCACGGAGGCGGTCCGAGCGGCGTCCGGGAAGCCCGCCGCGGAGCTCAAGGACGCCAAGCGCCAAGGGATGCGCGTGCACGGCCGGACCGGAGAGCCGTGCCCCGGCTGGGACGGGGTGCCGTGCGGCGACACCGTGCACGAGGTGTCGTTCGCCGACTCGGCGTTGCAGTACTGCCCCACGTGCCAGACGGGCGGCAAGCCGCTCGCGGACCGGCGGATGTCCCGTCTGCTGCGGTGAGCCGCTCAGCGCAGTGAGCGGCTCAGAACAGCACGGTTGCGTAGGTGCCGACCTGCCGGAAGCCGACGGCACGGTACGCGGCGAGCGCCCGGGCGTTGTAGTTGTTGACGTAGAGCGACACGAGCGGAGCCACCTCCGAGCGGGACGCCTGCACGACCGCCGCCATACCGGTCTCCGAGAGCCGCTCACCGCGGCGGTCGGGCGACACCCACACCCCCTGGACCTGGGCGACGCCGCCTGCGACAGCCCCGAGCTCCGCCTTGAAGACCACGTGACCGCGCGGCCGCTCGGGGGACTTGTCGACCCGGACGAACGACCGTCCCTGCGCCATCAGGTTGCGCACCCGCGTCTCGTACGGACCGCCGGGACCGGAGACCGGCGAGTAGCCGACCTCCTCGGTGAACATCCGCACGCAGGCCGGCAGAACGAGGTCGAACTCCTCGGGGTTCGACCGACGCACCCTCGGGTCCGGCGTCACCAGGGGGGCGTGCTCGATGACCATGGAGGGCTGGTCGTCGCGGACCTCGCGGGCCGCGGGCCAGAACTGCCGCAGGCGAGACCACATGCCGAGGACCGCATCCGCCGGGCCGACGATGGACGAGCACCGGCGCCCTTGCGCTCGCGCCAGACCGGCGAACGCGTCGAGGGCGCGCGACACCGTGCGGGATTCGTCGACGGGGACGACGGGGACCATGTTCGCGCCCGCGAAGCAGATGGCCACCAGCTCGCCGTCCTGCTCGTATCCCCAGAGGCTGCCACCTGCCGAACGCAGACCGCGACCGACGGCCTGCTCCAACCGGGCGGTTGCGAGCACGGAGCCGACGGCGTCACGTGAACAGACGGCCAGCGCACCCTCGAGGTCGATGTCCGAGAGGACTCGACCTCCAGCCCGGTTGTCGAGCAGAGCAGCGCGGCGTTGCACCATGAGCCGATCTTGCACCACCGGGACCCGATTCACCCGATCTCCGGCGCGTCGATGTGGTGAATTGCTGGTATCGATCGGGCGACGTCGCCGTCAGCCGACCGTGACGACGGCGGCGCCGGATCCGGTCTCGACCGGGTCCATGGACTCGGCGAGCCGCATCGCCTCTTCGATCAGCGTCTCGACGATCAAGGCCTCCGGGACGGTCTTGATGACCTCGCCCCGCACGAAGATCTGCCCCTTGCCGTTGCCCGAGGCGACGCCCAGGTCGGCCTCGCGCGCCTCGCCGGGTCCGTTGACGACGCACCCCATCACCGCGACACGCAGCGGGACCTCGAGGCCCTCGAGCCCGGCGGTCACGCGCTCCGCGAGCGTGTAGACGTCCACCTGAGCGCGCCCGCAGGACGGGCAGGAGACGATCTCGAGCTTGCGCGGACGCAGGTTCAGCGACTGCAGGATCTGGATGCCGACCTTGACCTCCTCGACCGGCGGCGCGGACAGGGACACGCGGATGGTGTCGCCGATGCCCTTGCTGAGCAGCGCGCCGAACGCGGTCGCGGACTTGATGGTGCCCTGGAACGCAGGTCCGGCTTCGGTGACACCCAGGTGCAGGGGCCAGTCACCTCGCTCCGAGAGCAGCTCATAGGCGCGCACCATCACGACGGGGTCGTTGTGCTTGACGGAGATCTTGAAGTCCCGGAAGCCGTGCTCCTCGAACAGCGACGCCTCCCAGACGGCCGACTCGACGAGCGCCTCCGGCGTGGCCTTGCCGTACTTGGCGAGCAGACGCGGGTCGAGCGAGCCGGCGTTCACGCCGATCCGGATCGAGACCCCGGCGTCGGTGGCCGCCCGGGCGATCTCCTTGACCTGGTCGTCGAACTTGCGGATGTTTCCGGGGTTGACCCGGACGGCAGCGCACCCGGCGTCGATCGCGGCGAACACGTACTTCGGCTGGAAGTGGATGTCCGCGATCACGGGGATCTGCGACTTGCGCGCGATCGCCGGGAGCGCGTCCGCGTCGTCCTGCGTCGGGACGGCGACACGCACGATGTCGCAGCCTGCCGCCGTCAGCGCCGCGATCTGCTGCAGCGTCGCGTTGATGTCGGTGGTCGGCGTCGTGCACATCGACTGGACGCTGACGGGTGCATCACCGCCCACGTCGACCTTGCCGACGCGGATCTTGCGGGTGGGACGCCGGGCTGCCAGCACGGGAACGGGCGCCGCCGGCATGCCGAGGCTGATCGGGATACTCACGCCGCAATCATCGCACCCGCGCCGGTGCTCGCCCGCTCGTGGACGGTGGTGTGCACGACATCCCCCCATTGCTGCTACCTCGAGGGCGTCCAGGCGTGGGCGTCGGCCGGGCGCAGCCCGCTCGGCGGCCGACCGCCCTCGAGGAGCCGCGCGGTCAGATCTGGACGGGGTTGACCAGGTCTGCGTACACGAGGAGCAGGCCTACGCCACCGAGCAGGATGAAGACGCTGTAGGCGACAGGCACGAGCTTGGCGCTGTCGAACGGGCCCGGCCGCGCGGCCCCTCGGAGCCGGGCGACCTGTCGACGACCGCCCTCCCACAGAGCCGCGGCAACGTGCCCACCGTCGAGCGGAGGCAGCGGGATGAGGTTGAACACGAACAGGGCGATGTTGAGGCTGGCGAGGATCGAGAGCAGCCCGGCGAGCTTGAGGCCCCAGTCGATGTTGTCCTCCGAGGCGATCTCGCCCGCGAACCTGCCGATCCCCACGACTCCGACGACGCTGCTGGTGTCGCGCGGGGTGTCGTGCACCGTCGAGCTCCACAGCTCGCCGATCTTGGACGGGAGCCTGACGACCACCGACGCGGTCTCACCCGTCATCGAGGCGACCTTCCCCGGGATCGCCCAGATGGTCTCCCGCTGCGGCTCCTCCTGGGGACCGATGCCGATGTACCCGGCCGGCGTCGTCTTCGGCGTGCCGTCTGGGTTCATCACCGGGTTGTCGTACTCGTCGTAGACGGGGCGGTCTGCGACGACCGGCGTGACGGACAGGTCGACGGTGGTTCCGTCGCGCTCGACCGTGATCGGCACAGCCTCGTCACCGGTCGAGCGGATCAGGCCCGTCAGCTGGTCCCATGACTCGACGCTGGTGCCGTCGTAGGACACGACGGTGTCGCCGGGGAGCAGGCCCGCGGCGGCGCCCGGAGCAGCCGGGTCGCTCGAGGTGCACGTGCGGTCGGCGGGCGCGTCCGTCGGGATCACGCAGGCGCTCACCGTGTCGACGGTCGTGGTGGGGCCGGGGACGCCGATGCCGACGAACACGATCGCGAGCAGCGCGAACGCGATGAGGAGGTTCATCACGGGCCCACCGAGCATGACGACGAGCTTCTTGGGCGTCGAGAGCCGGTAGAACGCACGACCGTCCTCGCCGGGGTGGATCTCCTCCGCGCTGGCCTGCCGGGCGTCGCTCGCGAGCCGTCCGAGCCACGTTCGGGCGGGTGGATTGCCGACGGCCTCGGCCGGTGGGTACATGCCCACGAGCCGCACGTAGCCACCGGCCGGGATCGCCTTGAACCCGTACTCGGTCTCGCCCTTCGTGCGGGACCACAGCGTCGGACCGAAGCCGACCATGTAGTGGCTCACCCGGACACCGAACCGCTTGGCGGGGACCATGTGCCCGACCTCGTGCAGCGCGATCGAGCCGAGCAGCACAACGACGAAGATGACCAGTCCGACCAGGTACTCCATCAAGATCCTCCGTCAGAGACCGCACTGCGCCCAGCGTGGACCCACGGTCCATGCGGGCGCATCCTCCCCCGAATTCCTGGGAACTGTCTGGACGCCCGCTGGGCTCACTCGTTCGGGCGCTATGCCGGTGGTCTGCGCAAGTGGACCGGACGGTCGCGGAATGCGTCGCCACGCTCCTTTCCCACGCTCGACATCGGCACTAGCGTCCAACCATGACCACCGATTCCGTACCCCGCACCGCCCTCGAGCAGCGCCGCTCGCTGCGCACGGCCATCCCCGGTCCTAACTCGGTCGCCCTGGGCGCACGGCGCGCGGCCGCGGTCGCCGCTGGCGTGTCGTCGACCCTCCCCGTGTACGTCGCGCGCGCTGCAGGTGCGGTCATCGAGGACGTGGACGGCAACGTCTTCGTCGACCTGGGGTCCGGGATCGCCGTGACCTCGGTCGGAGCGAGCGCACCCGAGGTGGCCGCGGCCGTCGGCGAGCAGGCGCTCGACTTCACACACACCTGCTTCATGATCAGCCCGTACGAGGAGTACGTGGCGGTGTGCGAGTCGCTCGCACGGCTCACCCCTGGCGACCACGCGAAGCGCTCCGTCCTGGTGAACTCCGGCGCCGAGGCCGTCGAGAACGCCGTGAAGATCGCCCGTCGAGCGACCGGTCGCGACGCCGTGCTCGTGCTGGACCACGCCTACCACGGCCGCACCAACCTGACCATGGCGATGACCGCGCGGGCCATGCCCTACAAGACGGGCTTCGGACCGTTCGCCGGCGAGGTGTACCGCGTGCCCGCGTCCTACCCGCTGCGTGATCCCGAGGGGATGACCGGCGAGCAGGCCGCGCGCCGCGCGATCGACGTGGCCGAACGGCAGGTGGGCGCCGACCAGGTGGCCGCGATCGTCGTCGAGCCGATCCTGGGCGAGGGGGGCTTCGTCGTCCCTGCGCCAGGCTTCCTGCGGGCGCTCGCCGCCTGGGCGCGGGACAACGGCATCGTGTTCGTCGCCGACGAGGTGCAGACCGGTTTCGCGCGCACCGGGGCGATGTTCGCGTGCGAGCACGAGGGGGTCGTGCCGGACCTGATCGCGCTGGCCAAGGGCATCGCGGGCGGCCTGCCGCTGGGCGCCGTGACCGGCCGGGCCGAGCTTCTCGACGCGGTGCACGCCGGCGGCCTGGGCGGGACCTTCGGGGGCAACCCCGTGGCGTGCGCGGCCGCCCTCGCGAGCATCGACCTCTACGAGCGCACGGACCTGGCCGGTGCCGCACGGGCCATCGAGGACCGCGTGCTTCCTCGGCTCACCGCGAGCCTGGCCGGGGTCGGCTCGGTGGCGCAGATCCGGGGTCGCGGAGCGATGCTGGCGATCGAGCTCGTCGTGCCGGGCACGCTGGACCCGGACAAGGCGACTGCCCAGAGGGTCGCCGCCGCGTGCGCGGCCCAGGGCGTACTCGTGCTGACCTGCGGCACCTGGGGCAACGTGCTGCGGCTGCTGCCGCCGCTGGTCATCGGCGACGACCTTCTCGACGACGCGTTGACCGTCCTGGAGGACGCGCTCCGCGCGCTCTAGCCCACCTGACGCTCCTCGAGGCCCCACGGCGAGCCGTGGCCCTGCGGGGTCGGGCCCGCGAGCAGCTCCAGGAACGGGACGGCGTCGAACGCCTCCGGGCCGAGCACCCCCTTCCCCGACCACACGCCGCTGGCCAGGAGCTCGAGCGCCACGACCGGGTTGACGGCCGTCTGCCAGACGACGCACTGCGCGCCGTACTCGGCCATCGACCATGCGTTGTCGACGACATGGTGCAGATACACCTCGCGCGGTGCACCGTCCTTGCCGGTACCGGTCACGAGGAGCCCGGCACACGTGGCTCCGCTCATCCTCGGACCGATCGTCGCCGGGTCCGGTAGGCACGCCGCCACCACGTCGCGCGGGCTGACCTGCACGCCCCTGACGGTCACCGGATCGGTGCGGTCGAGGCCGAGCGTGTGCAGCGTGCGGAGCACACCGATGAACTCCTCACCGAGGCCGTACTTGAACGTGACCTTGCGCGCGTCCACCCAGCGCGGCATGAGGAGCACCTCCTCATGCTCCACGTGCACGCACTCCACGTCGCCGATCGGGTCGGGGAACCGGAACACCTCGGGCTCGTGGAACGGCGCGACCGTGAACCAGCCGTCCTCCAGCCCTGTGCCGGCCTCGGCGCGGTCCGCCGACCAGATGACCGGTGGGTTGAGGCACTCCTCGATCGTCGTCCAGATCGAGAACGACGGGGCGAAGATCGGTTCGCCGTCGTCGCCGCGGACCACGAGGTTGGCCCCGTCGCGCACGCCGAGCTCGTCGATCGACTCGAAGAGGTGGTCCGCGGCGTAGCGCGCGAAGACGTCCGACAGGCCGGGCTCCACACCGATGCCGACCAGTGCGAGCCGTCCGTTGCCGGCCCAGTCGTCATGTGCTGCGAGCTGGGCGTCCCCGAGCTTGACGCCGGGAAGCTCGTAGGGGCGCTCCGCATGGGGGCGTGACAGGGACATCGCCATGTCGAGGTAGTCCGCGCCTGCGGCCCGCACCCCCTCGAAGATCGGCATCACGAACCGTGGGTCGACCGCATTGAGCACGTGCGTGGCGCCGTGCTCGCGCACCAGCGCCTCGACGGCGGAGGGGTCCGACGCGTCGACGACGGCAGCGACGAACCGGCCCCCGACCACGTCGTGCTCGTTCGCGGCGTCGACCGTGCGCTGTGCACGAGCGAGGTCCACGTCGGCGACGACGAGCCGCTCGAAGAACCGTCGGCGCGCCGCGATGCGGGCTACCGCGTCCCCCACCCCTCCGCTACCGACCACGAGGATCCGCACGACGTCCCACCTCTCATCGGGCACGGCACCGCGCCCGCCACCCTTCACCTGGACCGGAGTCGTTTGCCCCGGGCGTACCCGACCAGCTGGACGATCACGACGATCGCGAGGGCCAGCACGAACATGAACGAGCTGATCACGTTGGCCTGCGGCGGGATGCCGCGGGTCGCCGAGATGTACACGAACTTGGGGAACGTCTCGTACGAGCCCGACGTGAAGTTCGTGACGATGAAGTCGTCGAAGCTCAGGCTGAACGCGAGCAGCGCCGCCGCCGCGATCCCGGGCAGCAGAAGCGGGAAGGTGACCCGCCAGAACGCCTGCAACGGTGACGCGTACAGGTCCGCGGCCGCCTCCTCGAGCGCCGGGTCGAGGCTCGAGACTCGCGCCTTGACCGTGACGACGACGAAGCTGATGCAGAACAGCACGTGAGACGCGACGACCGTGCTGAAGCCGAGCGGCACCCGCACCGACAGGAACTGCGCCAGCAGCGCGGCACCGAGCACGACCTCCGGCGTCGACATCGGCAGGAAGATCAGCAGGTTCGCGGCTGAGCGCCCGCGGAACTGGAACCGCACCAGCGCGATCGCGACCAGTGTGCCGAGCACCGTCGCGATCAGGGTGGACAGCAGACCGACCTGGAGCGAGTGCCCGAACGCCTGGCACACCTGCGGCGCGCCGCACGGGTTCCGCCAGTTGTCCAGAGTGAACCCGCGCCACACGAGGTTCGTCTTGCCCGCGCTGTTGAACGAGAACACGACCGTGTACGCCACGGGGACCAGCAGGAACAGGATCCCCAGCGCGGCGAACGTCGGCACGATCGAGTCGCCGATCCGTCGCCGCAGCGGCTTGCGGTGAACGTCCCGGGTGGTCGTCGGAGGCGGTTCGCGCGGCACCAACGACGTGGTCGCCGAGGCGGTCGACGTCGCCGTCACAGCAGCTCCTCGGTCCCTGCGCGCCTGATGTAGACCGTCACGATCAGCATGATCGCCGCCATCAGGACCACCGAGAGCGTCGCCGCCGTCGGGTAGTCGAGCACCTTGAAGAACCGGGCGTCGATGACCTGACCGATCATGGTGGTGTTCGTGTTGTTGCCCAGCAGGGCCGCGTTGACGTAGTCGCCGACGGCCGGGATGAACGTGAGCAACGTGCCCGCGACGACACCGGGCAGCGAGAGGGGCCACGTCACGGTGCGGAACGTCGTGACCGGTGAGGCGTACAGGTCGGCGCCCGCCTCGAGCATGCGGACGTCCAGGCGCTCCAGGCCCGCGAAGATCGGCAGGACCATGAAGGGCAGGAAGTTGTAGGTCAGGCCGCAGACGACCGCGAAGGGGGTCGCGGTCAGCCGGGCGCCCTCCGGGAGCAGGTTGAGCCAGTGCAGGATCGCGACGACGAGCGAGTCGTCGGCGAGGATCTGCTTCCAGGCGATCGTGCGCAGGATGAAGCTCGTGAAGAACGGTGCCACGACCAGGACGAGCAGCATCCCCTGCAACAGCGTGCGCCCGCGGGCACGGATCGCGATCGCGTAGGCCATCGGGTAGCCGATGACCAACGCAGCGACCGTGGCCAGGAGCGCGAACCAGAACGACCGCAGGATCACCGGCCAGAACTGGGCGATCGCCTGGGGATAGTTCTGCCAGTGCAGAGCCGGCTGGTACTGCCCGATGTCGCCACCGGGCACGGGGACGTAGAGCGACGTCGCGAGCAGCGCACCGACCGGGACGACGAACAGGAGGACGAGGTAGATGAGCCCGGGGCCGAGCAGCACCCAGTGCGCTCGCGACCGTTTCAGGGACCGCGGCGCGGCTCCTGTCGCCGCCCCGCCCTCGCCGAGCGCCGCGGTGATGCTCACGGCTCGTCGTCCAGGTCGACCGTGCCCTCGTCGGGTGCGTCGGCGCCGTCCAGCGCGAAGGTGAAGTCGACCGACCAGGCGAGACGGACCTCGGCACCGGTAGCCACCGTCGAGCCGCCCAGGAGGTTCTGGGCGAACACGCCGAACGTGCCGAGACCGCGGACCTCGACCTGGTACTGCGTGCTCACACCCATGAACGAGACGTCCGTGACCGTCCCCGGCCCGAGCACGTTCTCCGCTGGCGTCGGCTCCTGGTCGCCGACCAGGATGCGGAGCTTCTCCGGACGGACGCCGACCAGCACGCCGCCGCTGGACCGGACCGATCGCACCTCGGGCACGAGGATGCGCGTGCCCGAGACGTCGACGGCGAGCAGCCCGGACTTCGTGACCCGGTCGACCACGGTGCCCGGGACCAAGTTCGACTGGCCCAGGAAGTTCGCGACGAACGCGGTCCGCGGAAGCTCGTACAGCTCCGCGGGAGTGCCCATCTGCTCGATCCGCCCGCGGTTCATCACGGCGACGGTGTCGGCCATCGTCATGGCCTCCTCCTGGTCGTGCGTGACGTGGATGAACGTCAGTCCCACCTCGGTCTGGATCCGCTTGAGCTCGAGCTGCATCTGACGACGGAGCTTGAGGTCCAGGGCACCGAGCGGCTCGTCCAGGAGCAGTACGGAGGGGCGGTTGACCAGGGCACGAGCCAGTGCGACGCGTTGCTGCTGCCCACCCGAGAGCTGTCCAGGCTTGCGGTCTGCGAGGTGCCCGAGCTCGACGAGATCGAGCCCGTCGGCGACGCGACGCGCGATCTCGCTCTTGCCCGAACGGCGCAGGCCGAACGCGACGTTGTCCCCGACGCTGAGGTGCGGGAAGAGCGCATAGCTCTGGAAGACCGTGTTCACGGGCCGCTGGTGCGCCCGCGTCCCCGTGACGTCGCTGCCACCGATCGCGATCGTGCCAGAGGTCGGCTGCTCGAGTCCCGCCACCATGCGCAGCGTGGTGGTCTTGCCACAGCCGGACGGGCCGAGCAGAGCGAAGAACGAGCCCGAGGGGACGGTCAGACTGAGGTTGTCGACCGCCACGAAGTCGCCGAACGACTTGGTGACGTCGGTGAGCTCCAAGTCCGCCCCGGAGTCTGCCTGGTCCCCGACCGGCGCCGCCGAGCCGGCAGTGCCTGCCGTGCTCGTCATGCGCCGATCACGGTGAGGAACTCGCCGTTGTAGCGCGACTCCTCGGCCGGGTCGAGTGTGCGAAAGACGCTGACCGTGCTGAGGATCTCCGCAGTCGGGAAGATCATCGGGTTCTCCGCGAGGTCGGGGTCGATCGCGGCCATCGCCTCCTGGGCACCCTGGACCGGGGTGATGTAGTTGACCCACGCGGCGACCTCGGCGGCCACCTCCGGGTCGTAGTAGTAGTCCATGAGCTGCTCGGCGTTGGTGCGGGCGGGCGAGCCGATCGGCACCATCAGGTTGTCGCTCCAGAGCGTGCCGCCCGCGTCGGGGATCGCGAACTCGAAGCGGTCGTCGGCCTCGTAGTTGAGCGACGTGATGTCCCCGGACCAGCCGATGACGGCGATCGCGTCACCCGTGTTGAGGTCCTGCGTGTACGAGTTGCCCAGCACCTTGCGGATGTGACCCGAGTCGATCTTCTGCCGCAGGATCTCCAACGACGAGTAGAAGTCGTCGTCGCTCCAGTCCCCCGCCGGGTCGACGCCCTGGCTGAGCATGATCAGGCCCATGGTGTCGCGCATCTCCGAGAGCACCTCGACCCGGCCGGCGAGCTCCGGCTTCCACAGGTCATCGACCGAGTGCAGGCCGCCCGGAACCTTCGACTTGTCCCAGGCGAGCCCGGCGAAGCCCGACTGCCACGTCAGCGAGTGCTTACGGCCGAGGTCGAAGTCGACGTTGGCCAACGTGGGCAGGATGTTCGCGGAGTTCGGCATCGCCGCCTTGTCGAGCTCCTGGGTGTACCCGAGCCGGATCATCCTCGCGGCCATCCAGTCGGTGAGGGTGACGATGTCGTAGCCGATGTCCTGCCCGTTCTTCAGCTGTCCGTTGACCTTGCCGTAGAACGTGTCGTTGTCCTCGATGTCCTCCGCGTAGTTCACCGAGATGCCGGTCTTGGCCTCGAAGGCCTCGAGCGTGGGGTACTGCGTGGCGTCGTCGTTCTGGTCGAGGTACTGGGTCCAGTTGGCCCAGCGGACCAGCATGTCGCTGGAGGAGTCGTCCTGGGCCGCCTTCGCCGTCGGCGACGCCGCCCCGCCCGTGCCGCAGGCGGCGAGCAGCGCCGCCGCCCCCGCGGCGCCGGCCGTACCCAGCAGGAACGACCGCCGCGAGAGATCGGTCGACCGCTCCCGTCCCCGGTGCGTCGCGTGGGCGAGGAGTGCCCGGACGCGCGGGTCGGTCGGTACGGGTCGACGACGCATGGCGGTCATGGGGCTCCTCGTTACGGCGGTACCACGAACACGGTCGACGGATCCTCGCAAACAGACGGGCGTCCAGCAAGGAATTCGTTGCGAAAGCACCCGGCCGCAACGAAAATGTTGCATGCCGGAAGCATTCACCTGCCGGATCAGTGCCCTTACGCCTCGAAGGCGGACATCACGTGCTTGATCCGCGTGTAGTCCTCGAACCCGTACATCGACAGGTCCTTGCCGTAGCCGGACTGCTTGAAGCCGCCGTGCGGCATCTCCGCGACGAACGGGATGTGCGTGTTGATCCACACCACCCCGAAGTCGAGGGCGCGGGACAGCCGCAGCGCGCGGCCGTGGTTCGCGGTCCACACCGAGCTCGCGAGGCCGTACCGCACGCCGTTGGCCAGTGCGATCGCCTCGTCCTCGTCGGTGAACGTCTGCACCGTGATGACCGGTCCGAAGATCTCGTCCTGGATGGCCTCGTCGTCCTGGCGGAGCCCCGACACGACCGTCGCCTCGACGAAGTAGCCCGCGCCACCCACCCTGTTCCCGCCGGCGACGACCGAGGCGTGGTCGGGCAGCCGGTCGAGGAAGCCGGTGACGCGCTCGAGCTGGACCGCGTTGTTCACCGGGCCGAACGCGACGTCGGCGTCGTCCGGCATCCCGGTCTTCTGACCGCGGGCTGCCTCGGCGAGCGCGGCCACGAAGTCGTCATGGACGGACGCGTGCACCAGGACCCGGGTGGCGGCCGTGCAGTCCTGACCCGCGTTGTAGTACCCCGCGCCGGCGATGCCCTCCGCCGCGGCGGCGATGTCCGCATCGGCGAACACGATGACCGGTGCCTTCCCACCGAGCTCGAGGTGCACGCGCTTGAGCCCGGCCGAGGCAGCCTCCGCGACCTGCGAGCCGGCACGGATCGACCCCGTGATCGCCACCATGTCCGGCCGGGCGTGCGCGACGAGCGCGCGACCGGTCGTGCGGTCCCCGCAGATCACGTTCAGCACACCGGGCGGCAGGACCTCGGCGGCGACCTCGCCCAGCAGCAGGGTCGACGCGGGCGTCGTGTCCGACGGCTTCAGGACGACCGTGTTGCCGGCCGCGAGCGCGGGCGCGATCTTCCAGATCGCCATCATCAGCGGGTAGTTCCACGGCGTGACCTGGCCGACCACCCCGACGGGCTCGCGGCGGACCCAGGAGGTGTGACCCGCCATGTACTCCCCTGCGCTGAGCCCGTCGAGCACGCGGGCAGCGCCGGCGAAGAAGCGCAGCTGGTCGACGCACGGCGGGACCTCGTCCGTCGCGGTGAGGTGCAGGGGCTTGCCCGTGTTCCGCGACTCGACCGCGACGAACTCGGCGGCACGGGACTCGACGGCGTCGGCGAGCCGCAGCAGTGCGAGCTGCCGCTCGGCGGGCGTCGTGCGGCCCCAGGTCGTGAACGCCTGCGACGCCGAGGCGTACGCCGCATCGACGTCGGCCGACCCGCTGAGCGGCGCACGGGCGTACTCGCGACCGGTCGACGGGTCGACCACCGCGGTCGTTCGGCCGTCCGTGGCCGGCTTGCGTTCACCCCCGACGACGTTCAACAGCTCGATGGTCTGGTCGGGGGCCTGGCTCACGGTGACTCCTTCGAGGGCGCGCGTACGTCGGTCGTCGCACCGTACGCCGCCGCCCTCGGTTGCGGCAGGGTGGACGGAGCATCCGGCCGATCGAGGCGCGCAAGTCCTCGGAATCAGAAGTTTTTTCGGCCTGTCACAACGAATTCCTTGCATCGTGGGCCGCGGCCGACCACGATCGGCGCGTGAGGACACGCAGACCGGCACAGGGCAGGCCGATCCTCGACGACGTCTCCAAGGCGATCGTCGAGCAGCTCCAGGAGGACGGCAGGCGGCCGTACGCGACGATCGGCAAGGCCATCGGCCTGTCCGAGGCGGCGGTCCGACAGCGCGTCCAGCGGCTCACCGACTCGGGAGTCATGCAGATCGTCGCCGTGACCGACCCGCTCCAGGTCGGCTTCACGCGGCAGGCGATGATCGGCCTGCGCTGCGAGGGAGACCTCGACGTCGTCGCGGACGCCCTGGCCGACCTGCAGGAGGTCGACTACGTGGTGGTCACGGCCGGCGGCTTCGACCTGCTGTGCGAGGTCGTGTGCGAGGACGACGACCACCTGCTCGAGGTCCTCAACCAGAAGATCCGCTCGCTCCCGGGTGTGCGGACCACCGAGACGTTCGTGTACCTGAAGCTGCGCAAGCAGCTCTACAACTGGGGGACCAGATGAGTACGACCCGGACGGGCACGAACCGGTCGCAGGCAGCCCGCGACCACCTCTGGGGCCACTTCACCCGGCAGAGCGCGTGGGAGGACGGCGTCCCGACGATCGTGCGCGGCGAGGGCCACCACATCTACGACGACGCCGGGCGGCAGTACATCGACGGCCTGTCGGGGCTCTTCGTCGTGCAGGCCGGGCACGGTCGCACCGAGCTCGCCGAGGCCGCACGCGTCCAGGCCGAGAAGCTGGCGTTCTTCCCGCTCTGGTCCTACGCCCACCCCGAGGCGATCGACCTCGCCGAGCGTCTCGCGGCCTACGCCCCGGGCGACCTGAACCACGTGTTCTTCACCACGGGCGGCGGCGAGGCCGTCGAGACCGCCTGGAAGCTGGCCAAGAACTACTTCAAGCTCACGGGCAAGCCCAACAAGTACAAGGTCATCTCGCGCTCGATCGCCTACCACGGCACCACGCACGGGGCGTTATCGATCACTGGCCTGCCGACGCTCAAGGCGCCGTTCGAGCCGTTGGTCCCCGGTGCGCACAAGGTGCCCAACACCAACGAGTACCGCGCACCTGACCACCTGCGCGACGACCCGAAGGCGTTCGGTCGGTGGGCGGCGGACCGCATCGGCGAGGCCATCGAGTTCGAAGGGGCGGACACCGTGGCCGCCGTCTTCCTCGAGCCGGTGCAGAACGCGGGCGGGTGCTTCCCGCCGCCTCCGGGCTACTTCGAGCGCGTGCGCGAGATCTGCGACGAGCACGACGTGCTCCTGGTCTCCGACGAGGTGATCTGCGCGTTCGGCCGGATCGGCTCGATCTTCGCGTGCGACGACTTCGGCTACGTCCCGGACATGATCACGTGCGCCAAGGGCATGACCTCCGGCTACTCCCCGATCGGCGCACTGATCGCCTCGGACAAGCTCTACGAGCCGTTCGCCACCGGCAGCGCCTCGTTCGCGCACGGCTACACGTTCGGTGGCCACCCGGTCTCTGCGGCGGTCGCCAACGCGAACCTCGACCTCTTCGAACGCGAAGGCATCACCACCCATGTCAAGGAGAGCGCCCCGGCGTTCCGGCAGACGCTGGAGAAGCTGCTCGACCTCCCGATCGTCGGCGACGTGCGCGGCGAAGGCTTCTTCTACGGGATCGAGCTCGTCAAGGACAAGACGACGCGGGAGACGTTCGACGACGACGAGAGCGAGCGTCTGCTGCGCGGGTTCCTGTCCGGTGCGCTGTTCGAGGCCGGCCTGTACTGCCGCGCCGACGACCGCGGAGACCCGGTCATCCAGCTCGCTCCCCCGCTCACGTGCGGCCAGCAGCAGTTCGATGAGATCGAGCAGATCCTGCGCGGTGTGCTGACCGAGGCGTGGACGCACCTGTGACGGCTCACGCGACCCCTCCCGCGTCCCTGTGGTTCGACCAGGTGGCGGCCGACGAGCCCGAGGCCTCGGTTCGCCGCGACCCGCTCGACGGTGACGAGACAGCCGACGTCGTGATCGTCGGCGCAGGGCTGACCGGGCTGTGGACGGCCTACTACCTGCTCGAGCAGGACCCAGCGCTGGACGTGCTGATCGTCGAGGCCGAGGTTGCCGGGTTCGGGGCGAGCGGGCGCAACGGCGGCTGGTGCTCCGCACTGTTCCCCGTCTCCGCCGACGAGCTGGCCCGTCGCCACGGGCATGACGCGGCCCTGGACATGCGCGCGGCGATGCGGGACACCGTCGTCGAGGTGGGCGGCGTCGCCGCGGCCGAGCAGATCGACTGCGGGTTCGCGTTCGGGGGCACGGTCACGCTCGCGCGCAACCGTCCGCAGCTCGAGCGCATCGCCTCGGACGTCGGCGCGGATGCCCGCTGGGGTGACGAGTCGCACCTGCTGGGTCCCGACGAGGTCGAGGACCACGTGCGGGCCCAGGGTGTGATCGGCGGCTCGTTCACCCCGGACTGCGCCCGGATCCAGCCGCTGCGGCTGGTCCGTGGACTCGTGGACGTGCTTGTCTCCCGCGGTGCCCGGTTGGTCGAGGGAACCCGCGCGCTGCGCCTGTCTCCGCGCGCCGTCGTCACGGACCACGGAACCGTCCGCGCCCGCTGGGTCATCCGCGCGACCGAGGCCTGGACGTCACAGCTGCCGGGCTCGGGTCGCGACGTCGCTCCCGTGTACTCCCACATGATCGCGACCGAACCGCTGCCGCCCGAGGTCTGGTCGCAGATCGGGTTGGACCGCGCCCAGACGTTCGGCGACGCGCGACACCTGATCGTCTACGGCCAGCGCACGACGGACGACCGGCTGGCCTTCGGCGGCCGCGGCGCGCCGTACCACCTGCGCTCGTCGATCCGGCCCTCCTACGACCAGCTCACGTCGACCGCCGAGCACCTCGAGCGCGAGCTGGTCGAGCTCTTCCCGGTGCTCGACCACGCCGTGATCACCCACCGGTGGGGCGGCCCGCTCGGCGTGACCCGCGACTGGAGCCCGTCGGTCGGGCTCGATGCCGAGACCGGGATCGGCTGGGCCGGCGGATACGTCGGCGACGGCGTCGCGACCACGAACCTTGCTGGCCGGACGCTCGCCGACCTGGTCACGGGCACCGAGTCGCCGATCGTCCGCCTGCCGTGGGTGGGTCACCGCTCTCCCCGGTGGGAGCCCGAACCGCTGCGCTGGGCGGGGATCACGGCAGCCCGCCGCGCCGCGGCCTGGGCGGACCGCACCGAGCTCCGGTCCGGTCACTCGAGCCGGGTCGAAGCCGTTCTCCACAAGGTGCTCGGGGGCTGACCCCGCCTCTCGGCGCTCAGGACCGGGCGAGGAGCTCGTGGGCGCGGCGGCGTGCCCACGTCTCGGCATCGAGCACGGCGTCCAGCGAGAGGTCGTCCGCTCCTGCGTGCTCACCCAGCACCCGCTGCACGGTGCTCACGATGTCGAGGAAGCCGATCCGCCCGGTCAGGAACGCCTCGACGCACTCTTCGTTCGCCGCGTTGTACACGGCCGGGTGCGTCGGGCTCGTGGCCACCGCGGCCCTCGCGAGCGCGACCGCACCGAAGACCTCCTCGTCGAGCGGCTCGAACGTCCACGCCGTCGCCTGCGTCCAGTCGCAGCCGGGTGCCACGTCGGGCACCCGGTCGGGCCAGCTGAGGCCCAGGGCGATCGGCAGACGCATGTCGGGCGGGGACGCCTGGGCGAGCGTGGATCCGTCGACGAACTCGACCATCGAGTGGACGACCGACTGCGGGTGCACGACCACCGTGATGTCCTCGACGGGGACGTCGAAGAGCAGGTGGGCCTCGATCAGCTCGAGGCCCTTGTTCATGAGGGTGGCCGAGTTGATCGTCACGACCGGCCCCATCGACCAGGTCGGGTGCGCGAGCGCCTGCTGCGGCGTGACGGTCTTGACGTCGTCGTGGGCCCAGCCGCGGAACGGTCCCCCGGACGCGGTCAGCACGAGCCTGCGGACCTCCGGGCGGGTGCCGCCGCGCAGGGCCTGGGCGATCGCGGAGTGCTCGGAGTCCACCGGGACGATCTGGTCGGGCCGCTGTCGCGCCGCCTGGACGAGCCGCCCGCCGACGACGAGCGACTCCTTGTTGGCGAGCGCCAGCGTGCTGCCGGCGCCGAGAGCTGCCAGCGTCGGGCCGAGGCCGACGCTCCCGGTGACGCCGTTCAGCACGACGTCCGCTCCGCGGCCTGCGAGCTCGGTCGACGCGCGCGGCCCGACGAGCACCTCGACGCCGGGGAGCGCCTCGCGCAGCGCGGGACCTGCGGCCTCGTCGGCGACAGCGATGGTCGACACGCCCAGCCGCCGGGCCTGGTCGACGAGCAGTCCGACGTCTCGTCCTCCCGCGCTCAGTCCGGTGACCGTGAACCGGTCGGGGTTGCGGGTGATGACGTCGACGGCCTGGGTGCCGATCGACCCGGTGGACCCCAGCAGGATGACGGTTCGCGTGCTCACGGACCCATCATCGCGGGAAGTGGCAGGATCGCCGCATGCCAGGTCCAGCATCTGCCCAGGGGGCAGCCACCCGCCTGCTCGTGCTCGGTTGCGTGCGCATCTTCCAGCCCGTGCACGGCTACTTCCTGCGCCGCGAGCTGGTGAGCTGGGAGGTCGACCGGTGGGCGCACGTGCACCCCGGGTCCATCTACAACGCGCTCAAGTCGCTCAGCCGTTCGGGCCTGCTCGAGGAGGTGGGGGTGGTCACCGACGGGCCTCGACCGCCCCGCACGACCTACCGGCTCACGGAGGCCGGCGAGTCCGAGTTCCTTGGCCTGGTGCGTGCCGGGCTGCTCACGACGGATGACCCGACGCTGCTCCTCACGGCCGTGAACATGGCGTTCGCCCTCACCCGCGACGAGGTGGTCCAGGCGATCGAGACGAGGGTCCGCATGCTCGAGGACTCGCTGACGTCGCTGGCCGCGCAGATGCAAGAGATCCTCGAGGCCAAGGACACGCCGGACACCGCGACCGAGGTGAGCCGCCTGATGAGCGCCCGGGACCGCGGCGAGCTGGAGTGGGCGCGCGGCTACCTGGAGCGGCTGCGGAGCGGCGCTTACGCGTTCCAGGGCGAGCCCCCGCTGTGGAACCCGACGCCCGAGCAGCTCGAGGTCGCCCGCGCGGCAGGCGTCGGCCCGTGGGTCGTCTACGCGATGGCGAACGAGGACACGTAATAGTCAAGCTTGACGAGTAATAGTCCAGGTTGAATACTGGGTTCACCACGCGAAGGAGAACCCGCCATGATCCATGCCCGAGGACTAGCCCGTACCTACACGACCCGTCGAGGGGACGTGGACGCCGTTCGCGGCGTCGACCTCGACGTCGAGGCCGGCGAGATCGTCGGCTTCCTCGGCCCGAACGGGGCCGGAAAGACCACGACCCTGCGCATGCTGACCACGCTGCTGCGCCCCACGCGCGGGGAGGCGACGGTCGCCGGAGCCGACCTGCGCCGGGACCCTGCGACCGTCCGGCGCCGTATCGGCTACGTCGCGCAGTCGGGCTCCACCGCGAGCGAGGCACGAGCCGGCGAGGAGGTCGTGGACCACGCCCTGCTCTACGGCCTCGAGCGATCGGTCGCGGTGACCCGCGGCCAGGAGCTCTTCGGGCAGCTCGAGCTCGACGGGCTCTGGGACCGCAAGGCAGGGTCGCTGTCCGGAGGCCAGCGCCGACGCCTCGACATCGCCCTGGGGCTCATCCACACGCCCCGGCTCGTGTTCCTCGACGAGCCGACCACCGGCCTCGACCCCCAGGCCCGCGCCAACCTGTGGACCCACGTGCGCGGCCTGCGAGACACCCGCGGCAGCACCGTGTTCCTTACCACGCACTATCTCGACGAGGCCGATGCGCTGTGCGACCGGATCCTCGTGATCGACGCGGGGCAGATCGTCGCGCAGGGCAGCCCCGAGGAGCTCAAGCAGCGGGTCAGCGGTGACGCGATCGTCCTCACCGCGACACAGCCGTCCGACGTGGCCCGCATCGCTGCCGTCGCCGCCAGGCTGCCCGGTTCGAGCGAGGCCGTCGTCGACGGCTCGGTCGTCGAGGTGCGTGTCCCGCAGGGCCGCACGCAGCTCGCCGGCCTCTTGCGTGCACTCGACGCCGACGGCCTCGAGGTCGACGGCGTCGAGCTGCGTCGCCCAACCCTCGACGACGTCTTCCTCACCCTCACCGGGCGTTCGCTCCGGGACGGCGAGCAGAGCCGTGACAGCGCCGACACCACCGACGGAGAAGCAGCATGACCACCACCGAAAGCCCCGTGTTCCTCGACGAGCAGGCCGGCCGCTCGACCTTCCTGCGAGACAGCTCGACCGTGTTCCGCCGAGCCATGCGGATCTCCTTGCGGAACCCGGTGTGGTCCGTGATGGGCCTGCTGCAGCCCGTGCTGTACCTGTGCCTGTTCGGTCCGCTGCTCGAACCGATCGCCGGACAGCTCGGAGCCACGAACGCTTACCAGATGTTCGTCCCCGGCCTGCTCGTGCAGCTGGGCATGTTCGGAGCCCTGTTCGTCGGCTTCGGCCTGATCGGCGAATGGCGGGACGGCGTCATCGAGGCCGAACGCGTGAGCCCGGCTCCCCGTGCGGCACTCGTACTCGGCCGCGTCACCCGTGACGTGATCGTCGTCTTCATCCAGGGCGTCGTGCTGTGCTCGGTGGCGTTCCTGTTCGGGCTCGAGGCGCCGTTCTGGGGCGTCGTGCTCGGCATCGTCACCGGAGCCCTCCTGGCTGCCGCCTTCGCGTCCGCGTCCTACGCGATCGCGCTCACGCTAAAGAGCGAGGACGCGCTGGCTCCCCTCATGAACGGCATCGCCCTGCCGCTCTTGCTGTTGTCCGGGATCCTGCTGCCCATCACCGCAGCGACGGCACCGGCCTGGTTGAACACCCTCTCGAACCTCAACCCGGTCAAGCACGTGGTCTCGGGCATCCGCGCCCAGTTCAACGGGGACTTCGGTACGCCGACGGCGATCTGGGGCGTCGTGACGACGATCGCTCTTGCGGCGATAGGCATGTGGTTCGGAGCGAGGACCTTCAAGCGCGAGGACGGCTGAGCGACCGCAAGGCCGCGGACAACCAGCTCGGCGCGAGGACCTTCAAGCGCGAGGACGGCTGAGCGACCACAAGGCCGCGGACAACCAGCTCGGAACGAGAACCTTGACGCGCGAGGACGACTGAGCGACCGCAGACATGCCGAAGGCCACGCCCCTCTCACGGGGCGCGGCCTTCGGTTCGTCACTCGACGCCGAGCAGCACCTCGACGGCACGCGCCAGGAACGCGTCGACCGGCGCCTCGGCGTAGGCGTTGCGGCCCTTGCGGTGCCGGAACGTCGCCGCGCGCACCTCGGCTGCCGCAAGCGGCGCCCCGGTGTCGAAGTAGGCGACCAGCCGGCGGCACAGCTCGTCGACGTCAGCGGGCTCGTAGCCCTGCTGGCGACGCTCCGGCGGGGCGAACCGATCCCCGTCGGGGCGACCGAGCCGACCGTAGAGCGTCCGAGCCTGCTCGCTGAGCTTGGCCATCCACGCCTGCTGCCCCTGCGTCGCCACGAACTCGGCACGCGACCGGGCGACGAAGGCCGCCTCGAGCCGATCCAGCGCCGCGTCGACCGCAGCCGTCACGTAGCCGCCGCGCACCATGTCGAACGCGACGCCGCGCACGTCCTTGCTGGACAGCGCAGACGCCGGCCCCTGCTCGTACACCGCCCTCGCGTGCGCGAAGAAGTCGTCGACCTCGTCGGGGTCGTAGCCCTGCTTCAGACCCGTCACGGTCCGGAACATGCCGTCGCTCACTCGTCCTCCTCTGCTGCGAGCTGGCCGCAGGCACCGTCGATCTCACTGCCGCGCGTGTCCCGGACGGTGGTCGGGATCCCGTGCGCCCGCAAGCGTGCCACGAACTCCTGCTCGACCGCCGGATCGCTCGCCGTCCACTTGGAACCCGGGACGGGGTTGAGCGGGATCGGGTTGCAGTGCACCCAGCCCCGGCCACGCTGGTTGAGCAGCTCGCCGAGGAGGTCCGCGCGCCACGCCTGGTCGTTGATGTCGCGCATCATCGCGTACTCGATCGAGACGCGTCGGCCCGTCGCCACGAAGTACCGGTGCGCCGAGTCGATGGCCTCGGCCACCGACCACCGCGTGTTGACCGGCACGAGCTCGCTCCGGAGCTCGTCGTCGGGTGCGTGCAGGGACAGCGCGAGCGTCACCGGGATCCCCTCGCCGGCCAGCTTGTTCATCGCCGGGACCATGCCCACCGTGGAGACCGTGACGTTGCGCGCGGACATGCCGAGGCCGTCAGGCGTGGGCGCGACGAGCCGCCGCACCGTCTCCATCACCGACTTGTAGTTGGCCAGCGGCTCGCCCATCCCCATGAAGACGACGTTCGTCAGCCGGGTCGGGCCGCCCGGCACCTCGCCGTCGGCGAGCATGCGGCCGGCGGCGCGGACCTGCTCCACGATCTCGGCGGTCGACAGGTTGCGCGTCAGACCCATCTGGCCGGTCGCGCAGAACGCGCACGCGAGGCCGCACCCGGCCTGGCTCGAGATGCACAGCGTGGTGCGGTTCTTGTACCGCATCAGCACGGACTCGACCTTGGCACCATCGAAGAGGTGCCAGAGCGTCTTGACGGTCGTGCCCTGGTCCGCCGTCATGGTCTTGTGGGCCGTCAGCAGGCGCGGAAAGAGACCTTCGACCAGCTTGTCGCGTGTCGCCTTCGGCAGGTCCGTCATCGTCGCGGGGTCGTTCGAGAGGTGCGTGAAGTAATGCGTCGCCAGCTGCTTGGCGCGGAACGGCTTCTCCCCCAGCTCCGTGACGGCCTCTACCCGCTGCTCGGGCGTGAGGTCGACGAAGTGCTTGGGTGGCTTGCCCCTCGGTCCACGGCTGGGCGAGGACAGGTCGAGGCGGACGGGTGTACCGCTCATGGGTACCCCCTCTCGGGTCGGGCCGACGGCTGGGGAGCCGCGCGAACGAGAAGAAGAAGCGTGTCGGGTCAGGCGGGTTGCAGGACCGACAGGACGAGGTAGACCGCGGGGACGGTCAGAAGCATGGAGTCGAGACGGTCGAGCAGGCCACCGTGACCCGGGATGAGCCGGCCCATGTCCTTGAGCTCCAGGTCGCGCTTGAGCAGCGACTCGCTGAGGTCCCCGAGGGTTGCGGTCACGACCGTGGCAAGGCCGACGAACACGCCGACCAGGGGCTTGCCGCCGAACGCGACCTGGACGCCGACCACACCGACCACGCACGCGAGCACGACCGAGCCGAGCAGACCCTCCCAGGTCTTCTTCGGGCTGACCGATGGGGCAAGCGGGTGCTTGCCCAGCAGGACACCGACCGTGTACCCACCGGTGTCGTTCGCCACGCAGAGCAGGATGAAGAGCATGACGCGCGAGGGTCCGTCGGGCTCGGCGAGCATGAGCATGACGAACCCGGCCAGGAAGGGCAGGTACGCGGCCGCGAACGCTCCGGCGGTCACGTCCCGCAGCGCCGACTGGCCGCTGCCGTCGAGCACACGCCAGACGACGACGCCCCCGACGGTGAGCATGAAGGAGACGAACAGCGCCTCGGGACCGGCCGTGTACGCCGAGACGAGGATGCCGACCGCACCGACCAGCAGAGGGAGCAACGGCAGGTGGATGTCGCGACGCGTGAACGCCTGAGCAAGCTCCCACAGCGCAGCGCACACCGCGACGATCGCCAGGACGCCGAACGCTTCCTTGCGGATGAACAGCGACGCCACCACGACGACGAGCAGGCCGACGCCGACGACGATCGCGACCGGCAGGTCACGACCCGAGCGCGGCGTACGGGTGCTGGCGATGGCTGTGTCCGTCATCAGACCTCGAGCAGCTCGTTCTCCTTGGACGAGAGGAGCTGGTCGATGAGGTCGACGTGCTTCTTGGTCAACGCCTCGAGCTCCTTCTCGGCCCGGCCGACCTCGTCCTCGCCGGCCTCGCCGTCCTTGACGATCCGGTCGAGCTCCTCCTTGGCGCGTCGACGGATGTTCCGGATGGAGATGCGGGCGTCCTCGGCCTTCGTCCTGGCCAGCTTCACGAAGTCCTTGCGACGCTCCTGCGTGAGCGCAGGCAGCACGACACGGATGACGTTGCCGTCGTTGGTCGGGTTGACCCCGAGGTCCGAGTCGCGCAGCGCCTTCTCGATCGCCACGCTCGACGACTTGTCGAACGGCGAGACCAGGATCGTGCGCGCCTCGGTCACGTTGAACGACGCGAGCTGCTGCAACGGAGTCGGGCTGCCGTAGTAGTCGACGAAGATCTTGGAGAACATCGCGGCGTTCGCGCGGCCCGTGCGGATCGTCGAGAAGTCTTCCTTGGCGACCTCGACGGCCTTGTCCATCTTCTCTTCAGCCTCGAAGAGGGTCTCGTCGATCACCGGAGCTCCTTCGTGCGTCTCGTGTTGTGCGAACCATCGACCATGCCAGATCAGCTGGCCGTGATCAGCGTGCCGATCTTCTCACCCTGCAGCGCCCGGGTGACGTTTCCGACCTCTTCCAGTCCGAACACGCGCATGCGGACGTCGTTGTCACGGCACAGGCTCAGGGCCGAGCCGTCCATGACTCCCAGGTCGTTGACGAGGGCGTCCGTGTAGGTCAGGTGCTCGAGCTTGACGGCGGTCGGGTCCGTGCGCGGGTCCGCCGAGTAGACGCCGTCCACGCCGTTCTTGCCCATGAGCACCTCGTGGCAGTGCGTCTCGAGGGCGCGCTGCACGCTCACCGTGTCGGTCGAGAAGTACGGCATGCCGGCACCGGCGCCGAAGATCACGACGCGGCCCTTCTCGAGGTGCCTGATGGCCCGCAAGGGGATGTACGGCTCGGCCACCTGACCCATCGTGATCGCCGTCTGCACCCGGGTGCTCACGCCGGCCTGCTCCAGGAAGTCCTGCAGCGCCAGGCAGTTCATCACCGTGCCGAGCATGCCCATGTAGTCGGCCCGCGCACGGTCCAGACCTCTCTGGGACAGCTCCGCGCCACGGAAGAAGTTGCCGCCGCCGACGACGATGGCCACCTGGACCCCGGCGCGCACCGCGATCGCGATCTCTCCTGCGACGCGCTGCACGACGTCCGCCGCGAGGCCGATGTCGCCGCCGCCGAACGTCTCGCCCGACAGCTTGAGCAGGACCCGACGCTCCGGCTCGGCCCCGCGTGCGGTGCTCGGGCTGTGGCTCACGTCGCCTCCTGAAGAGTGTCCTGTACTGGCCGTTCCTGGCTGCGGCGGTGGCCCCGACCCAACCGGATCGGGGCCACCGCCGTGCTCACAGGTGTCAGGCTCCCACGCGGTAGCGCACGAAGCCCGTCAGCGTGCCGCCGGCCTCGGTGAGGACCTGCGCGACCGTCTTCTTGTTGTCCTTGGCGAACGCCTGCTCGAGCAGGACGTTCTCCTTGAAGAACCCGTTGAGGCGTCCCTCGATGATCTTCGGCAGTGCAGCCTCGGGCTTGCCCTCGTTGCGTGCCGTCTCCTCGGCGATGTGGCGCTCGTTCGCGACGACGTCAGCCGACACCTCCTCACGCGTGAGGTAGGTCGGCGAGAACGCCGCGATGTGGGTCGCGATGTCGCGTGCCACACCGGCGCCGGCCGCGTCGGTCGCCACGAGGACGCCGACCTGCGGGGGCAGGTCCTTGCTGACCTTGTGCAGGTAGAGCTCGACGTGCTCGCCGGCCACGCGGGCCAGGCGACGCACGACGACGCGCTCACCGAGGGTGGCCGCCGTCTCGTCGACGATGGTCTGCACGCTGGAACCGTCGACCTCGGTGGCCAGGAGCGCCTCCGCGTCACGGGCCGGGTTGTCGACGGCGGCCGCGAGGACGCGGTCTGCCAGCGCCACGAAGTTCGGGCTCTTGGCGACGAAGTCCGTCTCGGAGTTGATCTCGACGAGCACGCCCGTCTGACCCTCCCCGTCGGCCGTCGGGCCCACGTGAGCGACGACGAGGCCGTCCGAGGCCGCGCGCCCCTCACGCTTGCCGACGCCCTTGAGGCCCTTGACCCGGATGAGCTCGAGCGCCTTGTCGGAGTCGCCCTCAGCCTCCTCGAGCGCCTTCTTGACGTCCATCATTCCGGCACCGGTCTTCTCGCGCAGCGCCTTGATGTCTGCGAGCGAGTAGTTCGCCATCAGTCGTGTCCGTTCTGCTTGTGTCGTGATGATCGTGCGGGCGGATCCGGCCGCGTCGCCGCGGCCGGATCGGACTCACTTGGAGTCGGCGTCACCCTCGGCGGCAGCCTCTTCGGCGATCTCCTCGGCAACGGCCTCGGCGACGACCTCCTCAGCGACCTCAACGGCAACCTCGGCCTCGACGCCCTCGGCGACGAGCTCCTCGGCGATGGCCTCGACGACGACGGCCTCCTCGAGGGCGATCTCCTCGGCGACGGCCTCGGCGATCTCCTCGACGACCTCGGCAGCGGCGGCCTCTTCAGCAGGCGCGGCGGCGGCATCGGCGGCCAGACCTGCCTCGGCGCCGGCGAGCAGCTCACGCTCCCACTCGGCCAGCGGCTCGGCGTCTGCGTCGGCGCCCTCGGCGGCCGCGGTGCGACCCGAGTGGCGCTTGAGCAGACCGTCGGCCGCGGCGTCGGCGATCACGCGGGTCAGCAGCTGCACGGCGCGGATCGCGTCGTCGTTGCCCGGGATCGGGTAGTCGACGACGTCCGGGTCGCAGTTCGTGTCGAGGATCGCGACGACCGGGATGCCGAGCTTGCGCGCCTCGTTGACTGCGAGGTGCTCCTTGTTCGTGTCCACGATCCACACGGCCGAGGGGACCTTGGCCATGTCACGGATGCCGCCGAGCGTCTTCGCGAGCTTGTCCTTCTCGCGGCGCAGGACGAGCAGCTCCTTCTTCGTGAGGTTCGAGCCCGCCACGTCGTCGAAGTCGATCTGCTCCAGCTCCTTGAGGCGCTGGAGGCGCTTGTGCACGGTGCTGAAGTTGGTGAGCATGCCGCCGAGCCAACGCTGGTTGACGTAGGGCATGCCGACCCGCGCGGCCTGGTCGGCGACCGGCTCCTGCGCCTGCTTCTTCGTGCCGACGAACAGGATGGTGCCGCCGTGCGCGACGGTCTCGCTGACGAACTCGTACGCGCGGTCGATGTAGGACAGCGACTGCTGCAGGTCGACGATGTAGATGCCATTGCGCTCGGTGAAGATGAAGCGCTTCATCTTGGGGTTCCAGCGGCGGGTCTGGTGCCCGAAGTGGACACCGCTCTCGAGCAGCTGGCGCATGGTCACGACGGCCATGGCACGTCCTTCCGGCGCGCACCGCGAGGTGCACGCGTCAACGGCGGACCCGCGAGGGATCCGCATCTCGGTTGTCGGCTCCGACCACCTGGTCGTCGCCCCTGGCGTCATGTCGCTCCCGCCCCGGACGACTGCATCGTGGGTGACCACGTGTGCACACGCCGGACCGCTGCGGAGATCGACCCCGTCCTGGTGCTCGCCGGCCCGGAAGCCGAAGGCTTCGAAGGCACGGGCAGGCTCCCGGATCGGGAAGATGACGCGCGTAGTCGACCGGTACGGACCGGTCGCACCACGAGTTTAGCCGATCGGAGCACCAGGTCCGAACCGACGTGCCGAGCGCTCGGCAGCCACCGACGCCGGCGGGCGCCCTCGCGGGGCGCGGCGCGTTCGAGGAGGCCAGCACGCGACGCCGCAGGTGACCAGCCGCGGCGTGGCCGGAGCTGGGAACGGGGGCGTTCGAGTGCCGAGCAGACCCCAGCCCGTCCTTCGCCATGGAGCCGACGACGCACTCTGCGGCCGCTGCTCGACGTCGGACGCTGGGCACATGCCCCCTTCGGTTCCAGCTCGCCATCTCACGCCGAGGACGTTCACCAGTGCCGTCCTGGGCGCGCTGGCCGCCCTCCTCGCGGCCGTGGCGCTGGCCGTCGCCGCACCTTCCGCGTCCGGCGGACCGCTGAGTGTGCCGACCGGCACCAGCTACGGCCTGCCCCTGGAGGGCGCGCCCGATGTCGCGCGAGCGTTCGAGCGGCCGGCGAACGCGTTCTCCGCGGGACATCGGGGAGTCGACCTCCGCTCGGTCGAGGGTGCGACCGTGCTGGCCCCCGCCGACGGGATCGTCACGTTCGCGGGTCAGGTCGCGGGCCGCGGCGTCGTCACGCTGGCCCACCCTGACGGTCGGCGGTCGAGTCTCGAGCCGGTCAGCCCCGCGGTCGCCGTCGGGGCCCGCATCGTGCGTGGGCAGCCGGTCGGAGCCCTCCAGACGGCCGGCTCGCACTGCGCACCGGCGGTCTGCCTGCACTGGGGTGTCCGAGTCGACACGACCTATGAGGACCCGTTGGCGATGCTCCCCGGCGCGGGTCCGGTCGTCCTGCTGTCATCGAGGATGACGCAGTCGCCGGACCACAGCTCGGTCAGGCGCGCTCGGCGTCCAGGAGTCGCGTGCGCAGGCGGACCATCGCCGCCGTGTGCATCTGGGAGATCCGCGACTCGGTGACGCCGAGAACGCGTCCGATCTCTGCGAGGGTCATGCCCTCGTAGTAGTAGAGGACGACGACGATGCGCTCGCGCTCGCCGAGACACTCGATGGCACGCGCCAGCAGGAACTTCGTCTCGGCAGCCTCGAGCGAGCCGGCGGGGTCCTGCGAACGCTCGTCGCCGAGGGTGTCCCCCAACGAGACGCCGCCCGGACGGTCGTCGCCTCCCCCGAGCAGCTCGTCGAGCGCGGCGACGTTGACCGTGGAGAGCTGCGAGTAGATCGCGCGGAGGTCCTCGACCGGCATCTCGAGGTGCACGGCGACCTCGGCCTCGCTCGGGGTGCGGTGCAGCTTGGCCTCGAGCTCGGCATAGGCGCGGTCGACCGAGCGAGCCTTGGTCCGGACCGAGCGCGGGACCCAGTCCATCGCACGGAGCTCGTCGATGATGGCGCCACGGATGCGCGAAGACGCGTAGGACTCGAACTTCACGGCGCGGTCCGTCTGGTACTTCTCGATGGCGTCGATCAGCCCGAACATGCCGTACGACACGAGGTCGGCCTGCTCGACGGTGCTCGGCAGGCGCATGCCCACGCGGCCTGCGACGGCGTTCACCAGCGGCGCGTAGTGCAGGATCAGGCGCTCACGTGCCTGCGGGACGGCCGTCGCCTTGTACTCGTCCCACAACGCCTCGATCTCCTCGGCGGACGTGCTCGGAGCAGACGCGCCACGCTGGGTGGGGACCTCGACGATCGCCTCCACCACGGAGGCGTGGGGCTGCGGGATGACTCCCTCGGGAGCCGTGCTCGTCGGTCGCGTATGGACGTGGTACGCGATGTCCAGCTGGGTGCTCATTGTCGACTCCGTCGTGTTTGTCATGCTCGTGGGTGCGCCTGCTGGAACGCCGATCGCAGACGCTCGGCGGAGACATGGATGTAGCGCTGCGTCGTCGCGAGACTCGAGTGACCGAGGATCTCCTGGACGCTGCGCAGATCGGACCCGCCTTCGAGAAGGTGGGTCGCTGCGGTATGACGCAATCCGTGGGGTGCGACGTCATCGACGCCGGCGAGGGCTGCGGCCTGGTGGACGACCGCGCGCGCTTGGCGCTGGTCGAGACGTCCACCACGACGGCCGAGGAAGACGGCCTTGGGTGAACTGGGCTGGGCGAGCTGCGGGCGACCACGCTCAAGCCAGGCGCGCAGAGCAAGCTCCGCGGGACGTCCAAACGGTACCACACGTTCCTTGTCGCCCTTGCCGACGACGCGGATGGTGCGCTCGGACGGGTCGGCGTCGGCCAGGTCGGCAGCGACGACCTCCCCGACGCGCGCACCCGTGGCGTAGAGCATCTCGAGGAGCGCCCAGTCACGCAGGTGGATCGCGTCGTCGTCCTCGGCGCGCTCGCCGGCGGAGTCGAGAAGCTGCGTGACGGGCTCCACGCGAAGCACGGTCGGGAGCGGAGCAGCAGCGCGCGCGGTGGCCAGGCGGGCAGCCGGATCGGTCGCGATGAGTTCGTTCCGAGCGGCCCAGGCGAAGAAGGTCCGCAAGGCTGCACCGCGGCGCGCGAGCGTGGAACGGCTCCGCTGCGCGGTCGCCATCGAGGCGAGCCAGCCGCGAAGAGCGGCCAGATCAATGTCGGACAGGGAGATTGCGCCGTGCCGCGAGGCATATCCGAGGAACAGGTCCACATCGCCCAGATAAGCGCGCACAGAATGCTCTGAGAGACCTCGCTGAGCGGTCAGGTGGTCGGAGAAGGCAGCAAGGAGCGTCACCCGACTGGGCGTCCCTGCGGTGATCTCGACCACGTCCATGTCCTCTACGGTGACGGCAAAGGGCCCGGGGAACAAGCGTGGCTTTCACACCTACGGCCTAACGCTGGGCGATTCCGGGGTCAATGTCCGTTTCGCCGAGCAACTATTGAAGCCGTGTCCCTTTTTTTCACCCGCCATCGCACTCACCCTGCAAACTGAAAGTGCCCACATCGGCGCGTCGGCTGGACGGAAACCTCTCACGAGTCGGACAACCGGGCCAGAAGCCATGACCCGCCCCGCCGGACGGCCCATCCGTCGAGCTCCAGCATGCCTAGAGCGGCGCCCGCTTCCGTCGTCGAGACGCCCGCGGCGGAGGCTACTCGCTCGAGCTCGATCGCCGTCCTGTGCGGCAGCGCGTCCAGGACACGCCGCGCAAGGGGGTCGAGGTGGTCCGTGGCCCGCTGCGCCCCGGCGTGAGCCGCGAGCTCCGCCGGTGTGAGCATCGAGCCGGCCAGCCCGGCAAGCTCGCTCACGTCGTCGGCGTCCGTGACGCACACCGCGACGCCTTCGCGGAGCAGCCGGTGACAGCCTGCCGAGGCCACCGACGTGACGGGTCCCGGCACAGCACCCACCGGGCGCAGCAACCTCGCGGCATGGTGCGCGGTGCTCATCGCCCCCGACCGCCACGCCGCCTCGACCACCACCGTCGCGCGGGACGCTGCCGCGATCATCCGGTTGCGCTGCAGGAAGCGGCTCTTGGTCGGAAGGCTTCCCGGCGGCACCTCGGACACGAGCGTGCCGCCACCGGAGACCACCGCCTCCAGCAGGCGGGCGTTGCCGGCCGGATACGCGCGGTCCACGCCACCGGCGAGGACGACCAGGGTCGGTCCGCCGCGTGCGACGGCGCCGCGGTGCGCCGCCGCGTCGATCCCGTAGGCGCCGCCCGAGACGGTGCACACGTCACGGCTGGTCAGGCCGTCGGCGATGTCGAACGCGATGCGCTCGCCGTACGTCGTCGACGCCCTCGAACCGACCACCGAGACGGACCGCTCGAGGGTCCGCCGGAGGTCCGGTGCGCCCCGGACCCACAGGCAGAACGGCGCCTCGGACCCGAGACCTGCCAACCCTGTGGGCCACCGCGGGTCGGTCGGCACGAGCAGCACACCCCCGAGCCGGTCGAGCCGGGTCTGGCTGCGTTCCGGGTCGACGTCGGGCAGTCGTGCCGACCACCGCAACACAGCACGGGCGATCCTGGCGCGCACCGCGGGAGCAAGTGGGCCGCACTGCGCCTCGAGCTCGCGCCACCGAGCCTCGGTGCGACCACCGATGGTCGCGCGTACCCATGCCAAGGCAGCCGACGCGCCCAGCTGCTCGACGAGCGTCCCCGCCACGACGTCCCCCGGTTCCACCAGGGCACTCCAGGTCACTCGTGCCAGCAGATCCGCAGCCGCGTGGCTCATGCGCCGTTCCCCCGGGTCCGCAGCAGCAGGGCTTGCCCGACCTCCGAGCGTCCTGGGGCGTCGCGCCCCTCGAGGTCGGCGAGCGTCCACGCGACCCGAAGCACGCGGTCGACGCCACGCAGGCTCAACGTGCCACGATCGAGGGCTCGATCCAGGTCGCCCATCAGCGATCGGTCCGGCCCCAACCGGTCCCGGAGCCAGCCACCGGGCACCTCGCCGTTGGTCCGCCACGGTGTTGCGACAAGCCGGTGCGCCTGGGCCTCGCGTGCCGCCAGGACTCGCGCTGCGACCTGCGCAGTCGATTCCCCGGCGGCAGACCCGGAGCGCGCCGGCCCGAGCTCCACCTGGAGGTCCACCCGATCCAGCAGCGGACCGGACAGCTTCCCGAAGTAGCGGCGGCGCTGCTCGCTGCGACATGTGCAGGCCAGGCCTTTGCCCACGGCCTGGCCGCACGGGCACGGGTTCGCGGCGAGCACGAGCTGAAATCGTGCCGGGTAGCGCGCCGTGCCCGCAGCGCGGTGCAGGACGAGCTCCCCGTGCTCTAGAGGCTGCCGCAGCGTCTGCAGGACCGCCGTGCTGAACTCTGGTGCCTCGTCGAGGAACAGGACGCCGCGGTGCGCCCGTGAGGCTGCCCCAGGGCGCGGAACACCCGACCCGCCACCGATCACGCTCGCGGGCGTCGCGGTGTGGTGCGGGTCCTCGAACGGCGGGCGCCGCAGCAGTCCTTCCCTCGGGTCGAACGCGCCCGCGACGGAGTGCACGGCGGTCACCTCGACGGCGTCAGCCTCGGACAGGTCGGGCAGGAGTCCGGGCAGACGTGCGGCCAGCATCGTCTTTCCCGTGCCGGGCGGTCCGACCAGGAGCAGATGATGGCTGCCCGCCGCAGCGACCTCGAGGCAGGCTCGGGCATCGTCCTGCCCCATCACGTCCGCGAGGTCGAGCGTCGCCGGCCGCATCCGATCTTGCACCGGCTCGGGATCCACCGCGGGCAAGGTGGGCACCGCGACCTCGGCTCCGTAGCTCGCGGCGACCTCGGCCAGGCTGCGCGCGCCGACCACCTCTGCACCCGGGACCAGACGCGCCTCCGCGACGTTCGCCTCGGCGACGACCACCCGGCAGCGCCCCGCGGCCACAGCGGCGGCGACGGCGGGGAGAACGCCCCGAACCGGTCGTACCCGACCGTCGAGCCCGAGCTCACCCAGGTGCACGGTCCCGTGCGGGCCGGCGCCACCGATGGTCTCCGCGCCGGCAAGGGTGGCGACGGCGATGGCCAGGTCGAAGCTGGAGCCTGACTTGGGCAGCGTGGCCGGCGAGAGGTTGACCGTGATCCGCCTGTTCGGCCACGCCATGCCCGACGACGTCACGGCGGCACGCACCCGGTCCCTGGACTCCGTGAGCGACGCGTCCGGAAGGCCCACGAGCGTGAACGCCGGCAGCGACGGCGCCAGGTGCGCCTCGACGTCGACCACGTGCCCCGTGAGGCCGACGAGGGCGACGCCCAGGGTTCGGCCCAGCACCATCTAGACCACCCCGACGAGGTGCTCGACCTGAGCGGCCCTGCCACGGATCAGGAGCACCGCGATGACGTCGACCCGGATCGACCGGGGATGCACGTCGTGGGCCGCCAGCCAGCCCGCCGCGAGCCGACGTACCCGTGCGAGCTTGACGGCGGTCACCGCCTCCGCGGGATGCCCGTAGAGGGTGGACCTGCGCGTCTTGACCTCCACGACCACGAGCTCGTCGCCGTCGAGCGCGACCAGGTCGAGCTCACCGTCCCGGCACCGCCAGTTGCGTTCGAGAACCTGCCATCCGCGGCTGAGCACGTGCGCCTCCGCGACGTCCTCGCCGTACCGCCCCACTGCGTCCTTCGCGCGCACCGGACCACCTCCGGGTACGACGCTGCCAGGCAGGGAACGGGGTGGACGCGCTGGTGCCGACGAGGCGCTACGCGATGGGCTGTGGTCGGGTCAGCGGGCGAAGCCGGCGCTGCCGCCGAGGTCGAGCTCTGCCTTGGCGAGCTCCTCCACGTTGACGTCCTTGAACGTCACGACGCGGACGGACTTCACGAACCGCGCTGAGCGGTAGACGTCCCACACCCAGGCGTCGGCCAGCGACAGCTCGAAGTAGACCTCCCCGGCCGCCGAGCGCACCTGCAGGTCGACCTGGTTGGCCAGGTAGAACCGACGCTCGGTCTCGACGACGTAGGAGAAGAGCCCCACGACGTCGCGGTACTCGCGGTAGAGCGCGAGCTCCATGTCGGTCTCGTAGTTCTCCAGGTCCTCGGCACTCACGCGCCCATCATCCCCCATCGGAACGCACCCGCCCGCCCGGCGGCTCAGGTGTCGTCGACTCCCGGGAGCCGCCAGGACCGTCGGTGCAGCACGCTCGGGCCGAGCTCGCGCAGTGCAGCCATGTGCTCCGGCGAGGCGTATCCCTTGTTCTCGTCCCACCGGTAGTGCGGGTGATCCGCGGACAGAACGACCATCATCGCGTCGCGCTCGCACTTGGCCAGCACGCTCGCGGCGGCCACGCTGGCGCACGAACGATCGGCCTTGATCCGCATGTGGACGCGCGGGGCCGCGGCGAGCGGCTCGTCGTCGAGCGTGAACAGGTCACCCTGTGCCGGACGGCTGAGCCAGTCGTGCGACCCGTCGAGGAGGACCACGTCGACCGGTCCGACCTCCCGCGCCACGCTCTCCAGTGCGCGCGTGCCGGCCAGTCTGAGCGCAGCAATGATCCCGATCGCGTCGATCTCCTCTGCGCTCGCGTGCCCGACGGCCCGCGCCACGCCCCATCGCCGCAGGGCCGGCAGGAGCGCGATGCGAGCCGCGGGCGCGAGAAGCTTGGAGTCCGCGACGCCCTTGGGTGCGGACCGGGTCGCCACGTCCACGACGACTACGCCGACGCTCACGGGTCCGGCCAGCGACCCGCGACCCACCTCGTCCATGCCGGCGAGCAGGCGGGCGCCGTTGCGTAGCAGGAGACGTTCATGGCGCAGGTGCGGAGCCGGGCGCACCGGTGCGGTGCGGGCCGGTTCGGTGGTGGCCGGTGACGTGCGGGCCGGTTGGCTGGCGACCGGTGAGGTGCCTACCGGTTCGGCCGTAACCGGTGCGGTAGCGGCCTGCAAGGTGCCGGACGGCGTCGGGCGCGCCGTCGCCGGGTTCTCGGCCGTCGTCGTCACGACGCGTCGGGCACGTCCGAGAACGTGCTGCTCGGGTTGCGCAGGAGGCCGAACCGCTCCAGCGGCCACACCGTGACGAACGCCGTGCCGACGACGTTCGAGACCGGCACAGCACCCCCGCCGGGGTTGCCCATGTGGGCTCGTGAGTCGGCGGAGTTCTGCCGGTTGTCACCCATGACCCAGATGCTGTTCGCAGGCACTGTGACGTCGAACTGCACCTCGCTGGGTATCGCCCCGACGGCCAGGTACGGCTCGTCCAGCGGAACGCCGTTCACCGTGATCGGCTCGCCCGGTCCAGCGCACGCGACCCGGTCACCGGGAAGCCCGATCAGCCTCTTGACGAGGTGCTCGTTCGCGTCGGCCGGGTACAGCCCGACGAACGTCAGGGCACTGTTGATGCCCGAGCGGAGGGGACCCGGGTCGGGCACGGCCGCGTTGTTGAGCCAGCCACCGGGGTCCTTGAACACCACGATGTCGCCCCGCCGAAGGTCGAACGGACCAGGCGTCAGCTTGCTCACGAGGATCCGGTCGTGCTCGATCAGCGTGTCGTGCATCGACTGGCTCGGGATGAAGAACGCCTGGACCAGGAAGGTCTTGACGAGCAGCGAGAGGACGATCGCGCTGACGAGGATGATGACCGTCTCGCGCAGGAGCGACCCGGCCCCACCGCTGCGACCCGCAGCAGCGTGGCGACGGCTCACGGTCGACGTGGGCGCGACCGGCGCGATGTCGCTGAACGGCGCGACCGGGACGACGGGCGTCGCGGGGCCCAGGATCGGCGTACCGCCGAGGGGTGCTGCCTGGCCCGGCCAGGCGGCTGGTCCAGCCTCCGGGTCGAGCTCGTCGGCGGTTGGGTCGGTCACCGACACACTCTCGCACGTGCCGATGAGTTCCGCGTACAGCGCCCGGTCGGGCAAGACGAACGGGCGGCCACCTGTCGGTGACCGCCCGTCGACATGCTGCGGGAACGCTGTGTCTCAGGCCTTCTTGGCCGGGACGAAGTCGCGCTTCTCCTTGATCTTCGCCTTCTTGCCGCGAAGGTTGCGCAGGTAGTACAGCTTGGCGCGACGGACGTCACCGCGGGTGACGACCTCGATCGACTCCAGGCTCGGAGAGTGCACGGGGAACGTGCGCTCCACGCCGACCTGGAAGCTGACCTTGCGCACAGTGAACGTCTCGCGGACGCCGCTGCCCTGACGTGCGATCACGACGCCCTGGAACGCCTGGATGCGGGAGCGCGTGCCCTCGACGACCTTGACGTTGACCTTCAGGGTGTCACCGGCGCGGAAGTCCGGGATGTCGGAGCGCAGCGACGCTGCGTCGACGGAGTCAAGCGTGTGCATGTGATGTCACTTCCTCGCCCTGCCACAGGTCAGGAGCGTCGTCGGGACGACTCGGGCCGCCCGCAAGGGCAGGCACGGCGTCCGTGGGCTCTGGGTCGTGCGCGCCGAGATCTCCAGAAGAGCTCTCGTGGTTGGCCGTGGATCGTCTCCCCTGTGGCAGAGACGCGACCTGCGCGCACCAACGGGCTAGTCTGCCACACCGGCGGGACGGTCAGGTAATCGGCGCTCGCGCAAGGTGTCCGTCGACCGGCCGCCAGCCGAGCTCCGCGAGCACCCGCAGGTCGTGCACGTCGAGCTGGTCGAGCGGCAGGGCCGAGACGAGGTCGGGCCGGCGGTCCGCGGTGCGCGCGATCGCGGTGTCACGCCGCCAGCGCGCGATCTTGGCGTGGTGCCCGGAGAGCAGGACGTCGGGAACCTCGAGGCCTGCCCACTGCGGGGGCTTGGTGTACACCGGGTACTCGAGCAGGCCGGCCGCACCGTGCGACTCCTCGACGAGCGACTCAGGGTTGCCGACGACCCCCGGGAGCAGCCGCCCGACGGCCTCGACGACGACCAGGGCCGCCACCTCGCCGCCGTTGAGCACGTAGTCGCCGATCGAGAACTCCGTCACCGTGACGTCGTCGCGGGTCGCGTAGTGAGCGGCCACCCGCGCGTCGATGCCCTCGTACCTGCCGCACGCGAGCACCAGGTGCGCCTCGGTCGCCAGCGCCTCGGCGGTCCGCTGCGTGAACGGCTCCCCCGACGGCGTCGGCACCAGGAGGTGGGCACCTGGCGTCAGCACGGAGTCGAGAGCTGTGCCCCAGACGTCCGGCCGCATCACCATCCCTGCGCCGCCACCGAACGGCGTGTCGTCGACGGTCCGGTGCCGGTCCGTGGTCCAGTCGCGCAGATCGTGGACCCGCAGGTCCAGCAGGCCCGACGTCCGTGCCTTGCCCACGAGCGAGAGCTCCAGCGGGCTGAGGTACTCCGGGAAGATCGAGACGACGTCGATGCGCACGTCAGTCGTCGACCGCGTCGTCGGCCGGTCCGACCGTCTCGTCGGAGACGACGAGGTTCGCAGCGTCCGACGCGAGGAGCCCGCCCGGGGGGTCCAGCACCACGCGGCCACCCGCCACGTCCACCACGGGCACGATCACCTTGACGAACGGGACCAGGGTGCGTGTCCCGTCGAGCTCGCGCAGGACGAGCATGTCGTGCGCCGGCAGGTGCTCGAGGCCGATGATCTCGCCGAGCGGCGTGCCGTCGACGTGCTCTGCCCGCAGCCCCGCCAGCTCGTGCGGGTACCAGGCGTCGTCCTCCTCGGACGCGTCCTCCTCGACGACGAGCTCGGTCCCCCGCATCGCCTCGGCCGTCGTGCGGTCGGTGATCTGGGCGAACGTCACGTACCAGCGGTCCTGCTGCGTTCGCGTGCTCACCACGGTCAACGGACCCCGCGCGGCCGGTTCGGTGCGCAGCTCGGCCCCGATGCCGAACCGGTCCTGCGGGTTGTCGGTGCGCAGGTCGAGCGCGACCTCACCGCGCAGGCCGTGGGCGCGGCCGATCCGCGCGACGGTCAACAGCATGGGAAGCCTTTCGGAGGAGGTCGGAAGAACGAGCGAAGGCCCGGTCCCCAGGCTAGGGGACCGGGCCTTGCGCGATGGTGCTGGAGGCTCAGCGCCGATCGACGTCCACGACGTCGACCCGCACGGTTCCGTCCGGGGAGAGCGCACCGACGACGGTGCGCAGCGCGCGAGCGGTGCGACCGCCGCGACCGATGACCCGACCGAGGTCGTCCGGGTGCACACGCACCTCGAGCAGGTCACCCCGACGCAGCGTCGAGGCGTTGACCCGCACGTCGTCCGGGTGGTCGACGATGCCGCGCACCAGGTGCTCGAGCGCCTCCGCGAGCATCAGGCCTGCTCGTCCTCGGCCGGAGCCTCGGCGGCGGCAGCCTTGTCGGCAGCCTTCTTCTCGGACGCCTTGGCCTTGGCCTTCTCGGCGTCGAGACCGACGGCCTCGATGGCGGCCTTCGGGTCGACCTTGTCGGCCTTGGTCCGCAGCGTGCCCTCCTGGCCGGGCAGGTTCTTGAACTTCTGCCAGTCACCCGTGATCTTGAGGAGCACGGCGACCTGCTCGGACGGCTGTGCGCCGACGCCGAGCCAGTACTGCGCGCGCTCCGAGTTGATCTCGATGAGCGACGGCTCCTCGGTGGGGTGGTACTTGCCGATCTCCTCGATCACGCGACCGTCGCGCTTGGTGCGCGAGTCCGCGACGACGACGCGGTAGTACGGCTGACGGATCTTGCCGAAACGCTTGAGACGAATCTTGGTGGCCACGGTGTGGTCTTCTCCTGAGGTCTGCTGAGGTGACGTTCCCGCGCATGGCCCGTGGGGTTGGGCGCGCCGGTTCGGTCGGGGACACGGTGAACGCAGGTAGAGGGGCTGCAGACGCCGGGTACAGCCGACCATTGTGCCAGATGCGAGGGGTCTCCCCCAACCACGTGGGCGATCGCACACGCGGCGTCACGCCTGCGCGACGACGGCCCCCCGGAGCACCACGACGCGTGGGTGCTCCAGCACCCCGATGTGCTCGCGCGGGTCGGCGTCGTAGACGACCACATCGGCACTCTCGCCCTCGGCGATGCCGGGGACACCGAGCCATTCTCGCGTCCGCCAGCTCGCGGCGGCCACGACCTCGCGGGCCGGCAGCCCGGCACGGACCAGCTCCGCCGCCTCGTCGGCGATCCGGCCGTGACTGAGCGTCCCACCCGCGTCGGTACCGACGAGGACAGGGACCTGGGCCTCGTGCAGGTCGCGCACGAGCTGGTAGCGACGCGCGTGGAGCGCGCGCATCCGTGCCGCGAACCGGGGGTAGCGCTCGTCCCCCTGCGCGGCGATCGCCTCGAACTGCGCGATCTGGAGCAGGGTCGCGGTGACCGGGATGCCCAGCGCCGCGATGCGGTCGATCTGGTCCGGCGTGGCACCCGTGGCGTGCTCGAGGCAGTCCACGCCGGCGTCGAGCAGCGCGTCCAGCGACTCGGTCGCGAACGTGTGCGCCGTGACCCGTGCACCGACGGAGTGCGCTCCGGCGACCGCCGCAGCCAGGACGTCGGCCGGCCACAGAGGCGTCAGGTCACCGTCGGGACCGAGGTCACGGTCGATCCAGTCCGCCACGAGCTTGACCCAGCCGTCACCACGGGCGGCCTCCTCCAGCACGGCCCCTGGCAGGTCGTCCGTCGATCCGAGCTCGCGGCCGTAGTGGCGCAGGTACCGCTTGGGCAACGCCAGGTGCCGGCCGGCGCGGATCAGCCGGGGCAGGTCGTCGCGGTCGCGCACCCATGCTGTGTCCGCCGGGGAGCCCGCGTCGCGCACCAGCAGCACGCCCGAGTCGCGGTCGGCGAGCGCCTGCAGCTCAGCCGTCGCGGCATCGACCGCGCCGTCTGCTGCGAGCCCGATGTGGCAGTGCACGTCGACGAGGCCGGGCAGGACCCAGCCGTCCAGGACGGCCGTCGGCTCGACGCTCGGGCGCTCGAAGGTCAGCCGACCGCCGACGACCCAGGCCTCCCCGGCTTCGCGCTCGTCGTCGAGGACGACGGTGCCGCGCAGGTGCAGGACCATCGGCTGCGCTGTCACTCGGCTCGGCGACCACCGAGGAACTTGTCGAAGTCCTTGGGCAGTGCCAGGTCCGCCGGGTCCACATCCACGAGCGACTTCGGCGCGGGCACACCGAACGACGATCCCGGAGCTGCTGCCGGACGGCTGGTGATCCCGCGCTCCTGCTCGGCACGCTTGGCCGGGTTGCCCGACTTGGCCTTGACCCGACGGACCGGCGCAGCGGTGCGTCCCTTGGACTTCTTGCCGCCCATGCCCGGAAGGTTGCCCATGCTGCCCGGCATCCCCGGGGGCATGCCGCCGCCCTTGGCCATCTGCCGCATCATCTTCTGCGCACCGTCGAAGCGCTCGATCAGCTGGTTGACGTCGCTGGGCTGCGTTCCCGAACCGCGGGCGATGCGCGCGCGACGAGAGCCGTTGATGATCTTGGGTGTGCGGCGCTCGGCGGGCGTCATCGAGAAGATGATCGCCTCGATGCGGTCCACCTCGCGCTCGTCGAAGTTGTCCAGCGCCTCTCGCATCTGCCCCATGCCCGGGAGCATGCCCATCATCTTCTTGAGGGGTCCGGCCTTGCGCAGCTGCTGCATCTGGCTCAGGAAGTCCTCGAGCGTGAGGTCCTGGCCCGCGGTGAGCTTGCCGGCGAGCGCCTCGGCCTCCCCCGCGTCGAACGCCTTCTCGGCCTGCTCGATGAGCGTGAGCACGTCGCCCATGTCGAGGATGCGCGACGCCATGCGGTCGGGGTGGAACACCTCGAAGTCGGTGAGCTTCTCACCGGTGGACGCGTACAGGATCGGCCGGCCGGTGACGCTCGCGACGGACAGCGCCGCACCACCGCGGGCGTCACCGTCGAGCTTGGACAGGACCACACCGGTGAACCCGACGCCGTCCTGGAACGCCTGCGCCGTGGTGACGGCGTCCTGACCGATCATCGCGTCGATCACGAACAGGATCTCGTCCGGGTCGAGCGCGTCGCGGATGTCGGAGGCCTGCTTCATCAGGTCGGCATCGACGCCGAGGCGTCCGGCCGTGTCGACGATGAGGACGTCGTGCAGCTTCGACTTCGCCGTCGCCAGGCCCTCACGGGCGACCGCGACCGGGTCGGCGTCGGCGGGTAGCACGTCCTCGTGCCCCTGGTTGCCCTTGTGCGGCGCGAACACCGGGACACCCGCACGCTCACCGACCACCTGAAGCTGGGTCACCGCGTTCGGGCGCTGGAGGTCGGCTGCGACCAGGAGCGGCGTGTGGCCCTGCGACTTCAGGTGCAGCGCGAGCTTTCCGGCAAGGGTCGTCTTGCCCGCACCTTGCAGACCCGCGAGCAGGATCACGGTCGGCGGGTTCTTCGCCAGGTTGAGCGAGCGGGTCTCGCCGCCGAGGATCGCGACGAGCTCCTCGTTGACGATCTTGACGACCTGCTGAGCCGGGTTCAGCGCTCCCGAGACCTCGGCGGACAGTGCGCGCTCGCGCACGGCGCCCGTGAAGGAGCGGACCACGGGGACTGCGACGTCGGCGTCGAGCAGGGCGCGACGGATCTCGCGCACCGTGGCGTCGATGTCCGCCTCGGACAGACGGCCCTTGGTGCGCAGGTTCTTGAAGGTCGACGTCAGTCGGTCGGACAGGGTGGCGAACACCTGGCGATCCTCACACTTCGGGGTTCTTAGGGCCGTCCTAGCGTACCCGCCAGCACGCGGGCAGCCCGCGCGGTGAGGTCGTCGACGAGCGTCGCGCGCCAGGTGCTCCACGCGAGCGGTCCCGCTGCGCCGGCATCCGCCTCCGTGAGCGCACGCAGCAGGACGAGCATGTCGGGGCGGTGGTCGACCGCATCGAGCAGGCGTGCCATCGTCGCCGGGTCGTCAGGGTCCGCCGTCGTCGCCAGCTCGGAGAGGGTCAGGTGCTCCCGCACGAGACGCGTGACGTCGGCGACCGTCCGGTCGTCGAAACCCATGCGCGCCACGATCGGGCCGGCCAGGCGGCCGCCCTCGACCGAGTGGTCCCCCGCGCCGGCCCGTTTGCCGATGTCGTGCAGCAGCGCGGCGACGAGCAACGTGTCGCCGTCCTCGACGACCCGCTTGTCGCGGCTCGCCCGCGCGACGGTCTCGATGAGGTGGCGGTCGACCGTGTGCCGGTGGATCTGCGAGCGCTGCGGCCGGTTGCGCACGCCCGCCCACTCCGGGATCCACGTGGTCACGACCCCTGCCAGGTCGAGCGCCTCCCAGATCGGTACCTGGGCCGGGCCGGAGCCGAGCAGCTGGAGCAGGTGGGTGCGCGCCGCCCTGGGCCACGGCGTCGGCAGCGGCGGCGTGGACGTGAGGCTGGCGACCGTCACGGGCGACAGGCTCAGGCCCGTCCGCGCCGCCGTCGCAGCCGCCCGCAGCGAGAGCAGCGGGTCCTCGGCCGGGCGCGCATCGACCGCCAGCACGATCTCGCCGTCGTGCTCGACCAGGTCCTCCGCGATCGAGCGGAGCCTCGGTGCGGTGCGCCGTCCACGCACCAGCCTCGCGCTCCTGGCCGGGCGCTGCAGCGCCTGCCGGGCGTTGCGCACGGTGGTGTCCAGGGCGTAGGAGATCACCCGTCCGGCCTCGGCGATGCTCGCCAGGAGGTCGTCCCGGTCATCGAACCCGACCAGGGCGGCCACCTCGTCCTGGTCCGCGAGCAGCAGACGGTTGGTGTGCCGCCGCGTGACCACCTGAACGGTGTCGCGCACGTCGAGCAGGTGCGCGTAGGCGGTGTCGACCGCACCGTGCGGTCGGTCGGTGAGCCACGTGGCGGCCAGCGCGCTGAGCACCACCGCGTCGCGGATGCCGCCGCGCGCCTCCTTGAGCTCCGGCTCGATGAGGTAGGCGACCTCACCGTGCCGGTCGGCGCGCTGACGGGTCGAGCTCAGGAGCTCGGGAAGCCTGCGCCGTGCTGCGGAGCGCCAGTCCTCCAGGAGCGCGGACTTGGCGCGAGCGATGACCACCGCGTCGCCGGCGACCGGCTGCAGGTCGAGCAGGCCCACGGCGGCCGGCAGGTCCTTGGACGCCACCTGACGGCACTGCGCGAGAGAGCGGACCGAGTGGTCGAGGTCCAGACCCGCATCCCAGATCGGGTACCAGATGCGCTGCGAGAGCGCGGCCAGCTCGTCGGGCGAGTGCCCCCGCCCCTCGTGCACGAGAAGGAGGTCGAGATCGCTCACCGGGCTGGCGTCGCCGCGCCCGATGCTGCCCACGGCTCCCAGGGCTATACCGGCGACGTCCTCTCCTTCGGTGGCCGCGGCCCACTGCTCGCCGAGCCTGCGCACGACGAGGTCGGCGATCGCCCGGCGGCGTCCGACACCGTCAGAACCTGGTCCCGAGAGTGTCGCGGCGAGGTCGAGCCGTTCTGCGCGGAGGTCCCGCACCCCGTGCGGGGGGTGCGGGACCTCGGGCGACTCGCTCCCGGCCGCGCCCCCCGCGGGCGGCCGTTCGTGTGTCATGTGCTGCAGCTGTTCGTCCTGCTGGGGGCTCGGGTGCTAGAGCGCATCGTCGCCGTGCTCACCGGTGCGAACACGAGCGACGTCCTCGACGGGGACGACCCAGACCTTGCCGTCACCGATCTTGCCGGTCTGGGCGGCGCGGATGATCACCTCGGTGACACCCGCCACGTCCTCGTCGGTGACCAGGACGTCGATCTTCACCTTGGGCACGAGGTCGACCGTGTACTCGGCGCCTCGGTAGACCTCGGTGTGGCCCTTCTGACGGCCGTAGCCGCTCGCCTCGCTCACCGTCAGCCCTCGGACTCCGGCGGCCTCGAGGGCCGACTTCACGTCATCGAGCCGATGCGGCTGGATCACAGCCGTGACGAGCTTGGTCATCAGTTCACCTCCGTTAGGACCCGGGTTCCGCCCAGGGTCTCGTACGCCGTCTCACCGTGCACTGCCAGGTCGATGCCGTTGACCTCGTCCTCTTCGCTCAGCCGCAGACCGGTGATCGCCTTCAGGACCAGGCCGATGACCATGGTCAGGACGAAGGAGAACACGACCGCGAACAGCGCCACGACCGCCTGCGAGGCCAGCTGCGTCCAACCGCCGCCGTAGAACAGGCCGTCCTTCGCTCCGTCCGGGTACCAGGCGCCCTGGTTCGTCGTCGCGAAGAGGCCGATCAGCAGCGTCCCCGTGAGACCGCCCACCAGGTGCACGCCCACCACGTCGAGCGCGTCGTCGTAGCCGAACTTGAACTTCAGTCCCACCGCCAGGGCGCAGACGACACCGGCGATCGCACCGATGGCGATCGCGCCGTACGTGTCCACCGCCGCCGCAGCCGGCGTGATGGCGACCAGACCGGCCACGATGCCCGACGCGGCACCCAGGGACGTCGCGTGGCCGTCGCGGATCTTCTCCACGATGAGCCAGGTGAGCATCGCGAGGCAGGTCGCGACGAACGTGTTGACCCAGGCACGACCGGAGACGCTGTCCGCGCCGCCCTCGGAGCCCGCGTTGAAGCCGAACCAGCCGATCCACAGGAGGCCGGCGCCGAGCATGGTGTACGGAAGGTTGTGCGGCCGGATGGGCTCCCTGGGCCAGCCCTTGCGCTTGCCGAGGAGGAGCACGAGCGCGAGGCCCGCAATACCGGCGTTGATGTGGACGACCGTGCCACCGGCGAAGTCGATGGGCGCCGAGAGCCACCCGGCGACCTTTCCGACGGGGCTGAGGAAGCCGCCGCCCCACACCATGTGCGCGAGCGGGAAGTACACCAGCGTCACCCAGACCACCGTGAAGGCGACCCACGTGCCGAACTTGATGCGGTCGGCGATCGCGCCGGAGATGAGTGCGACCGTGATGACGGCGAACGTGGCCTGGAAGCCGACGGCGACCAGTGCGGGGACGCCCATGAACCCCAGGAGGCTCAGGTCGTCGGTGAGGCCGCCGAGCCCGAAGTAGGTGGTCGGGCTGCTGACGAACTGCCCCAGACCGGTGGTGTTCGGGCCGAACGCCATGGAGTAGCCGTACAGCACCCAGACGAACCCGACGGTCCCGACAGCGATGAAGTTCAGCATCAGCATGTTCAGGACCGACTTGCTGCGAACCATGCCACCGTAGAAGAACGCCAGACCGGGGACCGTCATCATGAGAACGATCGCGGCTGACGTCAACATCCAAGCGGTGTTGCCCTCGTTCAGTTCGAAGGCCTCAGAAACCAAGGTGGAGCCCATTCCGCGTCTCTCCCTCCGCCGACCTGGCGGCCGGACGGGACAACAGTCGGGGAGATCCGTTTCCTTCGTTCACCAGGCGCGTTACGCCCGTGTGACAAGCGCCGATCCCGCGTAAACGTTCGATTTCGTGGTGAGCAGCCGTCCAGGTCGTCGGACGGCCCGCCTGCGCGCTCAGTCGGGCCGCAGCGTGCTCACCCCTCGAGCAGACCGTCCACGAACGACTCCGCATCGAACGGTGCGAGGTCGTCGGCCCCTTCGCCCAGGCCGACCAGCTTGACCGGGACGCCCAGCTCACGCTGGACCGCCACGACGATCCCGCCCTTCGCGGTCCCGTCGAGCTTGGTCAGCACGATCCCCGTGACCCCGGCGACCTCACCGAAGACACGCGCCTGGTTCAGGCCGTTCTGCCCCGTGGTCGCGTCGAGCACGAGAAGCACCTCGGACAAGGGCGCCTCACGGGTGATGACGCGCGTGATCTTGCCCAGCTCGTCCATCAGGCCGGCCTTGTTCTGCAGCCGTCCGGCCGTGTCGACGAGCACGACGTCGACACCCTCGGTACGTCCGGTGCGGACCGCGTCGAACGCGACGGCCGCGGGGTCGGCGCCGTCCCGGTCCGAGCGCACGGTGTGGACCCCCACACGGGAGCCCCAGGTCTGCAGCTGGTCCGCGGCCGCAGCCCGGAAGGTGTCCGCGGCGCCAAGCACGACCGTGCGCCCCTCGGCGACGAGCACGCGCGCGAGCTTGCCGACGGTCGTCGTCTTGCCGGTCCCGTTGACTCCCACCACGAGCACCACCGCGGGCACCGTCGAACCGTCGTCGCCCGTGGTCGGTGCGGTGTTCAGCGATCGGTCCAGCGTCGGGTCCACGAGTGCGATGAGCTGCTCGCGCAGCAGCGCCCTCACCTGCGCCGGGTCCTTGAGCCCGTCGACCCGCACGCGCGTGCGCAGCGCCTCGATCAGGTCACCGCTGGGGCCCGCGCCCACGTCCGCGAGCAGGAGGGTCTCCTCCAGCTCTTCCCAGTCGTCCTCTGTCAGGTGGTCACGCGAGAGGACCGCGAGCAGGCGCGAACCGAGCGGCGACCCGGAGCGGGCCAGGCGCGAACGCAACCGGGCGAGGCGTCCCGCGACCGGCTCAGGCACGTCCAGGACGGGCGCGAGGGCGGCCTCGTCGGGGAAGACCTCGGTGTCGACGTCGGCAGGCTCGGCGACGACCGGGTCGGCCTCAACTGCGGGTTCGGCGGGCGCCGGGGCCCGCTCGACCGGGGCCTTGTCCTCGAGGTCGGGCCGGCGTCGCCGCACCAGGGTCGTCGCGAGGACGACGAGCAGGGCGATCGGGATGCCGGCGGCGAGAAGGGGCGCGAGGCTGTCGGGGTTCACCGGGACAGTCTGTACGGCCTCGGCGTCAGGAAGCGAGTCTGCGCAGGTGTCAGCGGCGGCGACCGGCGAGCACGCCTGTCGCCCGTGCCTTCGCGTCGTGGAGCGAGGCGGTCACGTCGTCGACGTGGAGGTACGGGTCGCCGTCCTCGGCCGTCACGGTGAGGAACTCGGCGAGCGAGACGTCCACCGGCTCGGCCGTCGCCGCAGCGCTGACGTCCGCGTCGGGGTGGTCGCGGCCAGTCAGACCCGCCCGCAGCGCGCTCAGCGGCGACTCCTGCCGGTCGCGCCGGGCGCTGACCACGCTGGCAGCCAGCAGGAGCCCTCCCGCGACGAGCAGGGCGACGAAGATCGCGACGAGGATCGGCATGGCACCCATTCTCCGCGGGTCCCGTCGAGCGGGAAGCCGCGAACGCGCCCTCGCTCGACAACCGCACACAATCTCCACAAGCCCGAGGGCGCCTGCCCGCCGGCTCGCGTGAGTCGCGGGCAACCCCCGCCTACGGGCCTAGACGGCCACGTCCTCGCGCATGCGCTGGCTGATGACGGTGGTCACACCGTCGCCGCGCATGGTGACGCCGTACAGGGCGTCAGCGATCTCCATCGTGCGCTTCTGGTGCGTGACGACGATGAGCTGCGAGTCCTCCTGCAGCTCGCGGAAGATCTCGAGCAGCCGACCCAGGTTGGCGTCGTCGAGCGCCGCCTCGACCTCGTCCATGACGTAGAACGGGCTGGGTCGCGCCTTGAAGATCGCGACGAGGAGCGCCACCGCGGTCAGCGACCGCTCGCCACCCGACAGCAACGACAGCCGCTTGACCTTCTTGCCGGCAGGGCGGGCCTCGACCTCGATGCCGGTGGTCAGCATGTTGTCGGGGTCGGTCAGGACCAGCCGGCCCTCGCCCCCGGGGAAGAGCCGCGGGAAGACCACGTCGAACGCTGCCGCCGTGTCGCGGTACGCGTCCGCGAACACCTGCTCCACGCGCTCGTCGATCTCCTTGACGATCTCGAGCAGGTCGGAGCGCGACTTCTTGAGGTCCGCAAGCTGCTCGACCAGGAACTGGTGGCGCTCCTCGAGCGCAGCGAACTCCTCGAGGGCGAGCGGGTTGACCCGTCCGAGCAGCGACAGCGCTCGCTCGGCTGCGCGCAGCCGCTTCTCCTGCTGCTCGCGGACGTACGGCACCGCTCTGGGCTCGTCGGAGTCCGGGTCCGGCGCGGGCATGACGGGGACGTCCCGGTGCGGGCCGTACTCCTCGATCAGCACCGCCGGATCCAGCCCCAGGTCGTCGACCGCGCGCGCCTGGAGCGCCTCGATCCGCAGTCGCTGCTGCGTGCGGGCCATCTCGTCGCGGTGCGCGACATCCGTGAGCTGTGCGAGCTCGGCGGCCTTGACGTCCACCTCGGCGCGCGTCGCAGACACGGCCCGGTCACGGTCGCCGCGAGCGGTCTCGGCCGCGTCGCGTTCGGAAGACGCACGGCGCAGCGACTCCTCGAGCACCGCGAGAGCACGTTGGGCCCCGTCGCGCACCGCCTCCGCGACCCCGGCCTGCCGGGCGCGCGACCGCTCGCGTTCCGCGGCACGCTCCCGGGCCACCCGCTCGGCCTGCGCGGCGCGCTCGAGCGACTCGGCCCGACCCGACAGCGCGCGTGCGCGTTCCTCGCCGGTCCGCAGGGTCAGACGCGCCTCGGTCTCGCGGGCACGCGCACCGGAGGCCAGCTCGGCCAACCGGTCGCGCTTGGCGCTGCCCTCCATGATCGCGGCCTCGCTCTCGGCGGGCTCCACCTCCGCTGCGGCGAGCCGCTGCGTCAGCTCCGCGAGCTCGGCGGTGTCCGCCTCGAGCGTGTTCGACGCGCTGTCGAGCGAGGTCTGCAGGCGAGCGGCCTCCGCGTTCGCGGCACGAGCGGTCGAGCCCAGGTGCCCGAGCTGCTCGGCGACGGCCGCGAGGGCCGCATCGGACTCGTTGAGCCGGTCGAGCGTGCTCTCGTGCGCCTCGCGTGCGGCGGCCAGCGCCTCGGTCGCGCCGGTCAGCTCGAACCGCAGCCGCTCCCCTGCAGCGGTCGCCTCGGCAGCTCCCGCCCGTGCCTGCTCCAGGGCCGACTGCAGGTGCAGCGCGCTCGGTGCAGTCGCCGAGCCACCGGAGGCGCGGTGCTGAGACAGGACGTCGCCGGCCCGGGTGGCGACGACCAGGTCGGGACGGGTCGCGACGATGGCGCGAGCGGCCGCGAGGTCGTCGACCACCACGACGTCGGCCAGCAGCGTCTCGACGGAAGCGCGCACGTGCGCCGGCGCGCGCACCAGGTCCACCGCGCGCTCGGCTCCGGCCGGGACGTCGGCAACCGGTGACGCGGCGGCCTCCGCAGGACCGCTGACCAGCAACGTCGCGCGTCCCGCGTCCTCCGTACGGAGGTAGCGGATGGCGTCGACGGCCGCGTCCACGGAGTCCACCGCGACGGCGTCGGCGAGCGCGCCCAGGGCCGCCACGATCGCTTCCTCATCCTTCGGTTCGACCGCGAGCAGCGCGGCGACCGAGCCGACAAGACCCGGCTGACCTTCCGCGGCAAGGAGCGCCCCGACGCCGTCCTTGCGCGTCAGGCTGAGCTCGAGCGTCTCCGCGCGCGACTCGAGGGCGACTCGCTCCCGGTCGGCCGCGCTGCGCTGCTCCTGCAGTGCGGCGAGTCGTTCGGTTGCCTTCTCGAGTGCGTCGACCGCCGTCTCGTGCTCGGCGTCCAGCCCTTCCTCGCCCTCCTCGACACCCGCGACCTGGGACTCGAGGACCGCGAACTGGGTCGTCGCCTCCTGCCCGCGCAGCTCTGCCGCAGCGAGCGACTCACGCAGTCGGCCGATCTCGGCCTGGGTGGCCTCGACGCGGCTGCGGCGGGCGGCGACCTGGCCGGCGAGGCGGGCGACGCCCTCGCGGCGGTCGGCGGCTCCCCGGAGCGCGGTCGCGACCTCCTTCTCGGCCGCCGTGGCCTCGGCCTCGGCCTGCTGGCGTGCCGTGACGGCTGCCTCCAGGCCGACGCGGGCGATCTCGACCTCCGAGGCCAGCTCGGCCTCGGCGGAGCGGACGCGCTCGGCCTGGGCTGCGAGGTCGTCCGGGTCAGCGCCCCCGGAGCGTTCCGGGCCCGCACTGCCGAGCAGGCGCACCCGGTCCGCGGCGAGCGACGCGGTGCCGCGCAGACGCTCCCGCAAGGACGACAGCCGGTACCAGACCTCGCTCGCCTCACTGAGCGCGGGAGCGGCCTCGGCAGCCTCGCGCTCGAGCGTCGCGAGGCGTGCACGGACACCGGCGAGAGCCTGCTCGACCTCCTCGCGACGCACGCGCAGCGCGCTCTCGTCGGCGATCTCCTGCTCGAGCGTGGACGTGAGCTGTGCCAGGTCGTCCGCGAGCAGACGGGCACGGGCGTCGCGCAGGTCCGCCTGCACGGTCTGGGCCTTGCGTGCCACCTCGGCCTGCCGGCCGAGCGGACCGAGCTGTCGGCGGATCTCCCCCGTCAGGTCGCCCAGCCGCGTCAGGTTGGCCTGCATGGCCTCGAGCTTGCGGAGCGCCTTCTCCTTGCGCTTGCGGTGCTTGAGCACGCCCGCAGCCTCTTCGATGAAGCCGCGGCGCTCCTCGGGCGTGGCCCGCAGCACCGCGTCGAGCTGTCCCTGGCCGACGATCACGTGCATCTCTCGGCCCAGACCCGAGTCGGACAGCAGGTCCTGGATGTCCAGGAGCCGGCACCCCTGGCCGTTGATCGCGTACTCCGAGCCACCGTTGCGGAAGAGCGTGCGTGAGATCGTCACCTCGGAGTACTCGATGGGCAGGGCCCCGTCGGCGTTGTCGATCGTCAGCGACACCTCGGCGCGCCCGAGCGGCGGGCGACCGGTGGTGCCGGCGAAGATGACGTCCTCCATCTTGCCGCCGCGCAGCGACTTGGCGCCCTGCTCCCCCATGACCCAGGCCAATGCGTCGACGACGTTCGACTTGCCCGAGCCGTTGGGCCCGACCACGCAGGTGACGCCCGGCTCGAAGTTCAGGGTCGTCGCCGAGGCGAACGACTTGAACCCCCGCAGGGTGAGGGTCTTGAGGTGCACGCCCAGAGCCTAGACGGCAAGGGCTACGGGGACCCGTAGGCGCAGCAGTGGCTCAGAGGGTCGGGAACCAGAGTGCGACCTCACGCGCGGCGGACTCGGGCGAGTCGGAGCCGTGCACGAGGTTCTGGATGACCTTCAGGCCCCAGTCGCGCGCCAGGTCGCCGCGGATCGTGCCGGGTGCGGCCACGGTCGGGTCGGTGGCACCGGCCAGGGAGCGGAAGCCCTCGATCGCGCGGTGACCCTCGACGACGACGGCGAGCAGCGGGCCCGAGCGCATGAACTCGACGAGCGGGGTCAGGAACGGCTTGCCCGCGTGCTCCGCATAGTGCTCGGCGAGCAGCTCCTCGGACGCCTCGCGCAGCTCGACGGCGACCAGCGTGTAGCCCTTGGCCTCGATGCGGCGCAGGATCTCGCCGGTCAGCCCGCGCCGGACACCGTCCGGCTTCACGAGGACGAGGGTGCGCTGCGTGGTGGGTGCGTCAGTCATGGCCGTCACCCTAACCGTGCCGGGCACGACGGAGGCGTCAGGGGCCGAGCTCGCCGGGGTGAGCGGCGTCATACTCCGCGCGCTCGCGGTCGATGCGCCCGCCGAGGCTGAGGGCCACCCACCACAGGATCACGAAGACCGCACCGACGACGAACATCATCGGCACCCAGATCCCACCCGCGAGCACGAGCACCTGGCCGACCCAGCCCGCGGCGTAGCCACCCGGCCGCGAGACGAACCCCGACATCAGGATCAGCACCACGGACAGACCGCCCCCGACCAGCCAGACCGTCCCGCTGGGAGCGACCCGAAGGCCGTACGCCACGAGCGTCGCGAAGAACACCACGACGGCCTCGAGGACGAGGATCGTCTGCGTGAACTGTGGCTTCGCGGGGCGCTTGCGTCGTACGGCCTGACCGGCACCGGCGGTGGAGCTCATGGTGCCAGGCTACCGGCGGGCGGGAGCGTCGATCCCCTGCACCGGCTCGCTGTGCGGGTTCGGGACGTCCGGGTGGACGGGGCCCGAGAGCTCGTCGAGCACCACCGCACCGTCGATCGTCTCGAGCACGACGCCCGAGCCGTCGGCGGCGAGCGCCTCGCCGCGGGCGACCATGCCGGCCACCTCGGACAGCTTGACCTCGCGCAGGAAGAGCGCGAGCACGAAGCCGACCAGGACCACCGGCACGAGGTACCAGAACGACGGTGCGAGTGCGTTGGTGAACGCGTCGATGACACCGGTCTTGAACGGCTCGGGCAGCGCCTGGACCGCCTCCGGCGTCAGGCCGGTCGCCTCGCCACCGGCCCCGGCCGGAGCACCCGCGAAGACCTCGGTCAGGTTGTCCGCGAGCCTCGTCGTGAACAGCGTGCTGAACAGCGCCGTGCCGACCGCAGCACCGATCTCGCGGAAGAAGTTGTTGCTGCTGGTCGCGGTGCCGATCTCGTGCGGGTCCACCGAGTTCTGCACGGCGAGCACGATCGTCTGCATCACGAGCCCCATGCCCGCACCGACGACGAAGATCATCGCGCCGAACAGGACCATCGACATGTCACCGGTGATCTGCGTGAGCCACGCGATGCCCGCCGCCGTGATGGCGAGGCCCGCGACCGGGAACTTCTTGTAGCGGCCGGTCTTGGTGATCGCGACACCGGAGCCGATGGCCGTGATCATCACGCCGAGCATCATCGGGAGCATGAGGAAACCGGACTCGGTCACTCCCGCGCCGGTGGACATCTGCAGGAACGTGGGCAGGAAGGCGACCGCCGAGAACATGCCCATGCCGAGGATCAGGCCGATCACCGTGGCGATGGTGAACGTCGGGTTGCGGAAGAGGCGCAACGGCAGCAGCGGCTCCTGCGCGCGCAGCTCGACAAAGATGAAGGCCGCGATGGAGACCAGCGTGCCGGCGACCAGCGCCAGCAGCCCCGGGTCGGACCAGTCGTAGCCGCGGTTGCCGGTCCAGCTGTCCCAGCTGGTCAGCAGGACCAGGCTCGAGGTGCCGACGACGATGAAGAAGATGCCGGCGACGTCGAGCTTCTTGCCGGAGCGGTGCGTGGGCAGCTTGAGCGTGAACCACGCGACGAGGAACGCAGCCACGCCGATCGGGATGTTGATCCAGAAGCACCAGCGCCAGTCGGCGTGCTGCGTGAAGAGGCCGCCGAGCAGCGGGCCGATGACCGCCGAGATGCCGAACAGCGCACCCATCGGACCCATGTACTTGCCGCGCTCCTTGGCGGGCACGATGTCCGCGATGATCGCCTGCGACAGGATCATCAGCCCGCCGCCGCCGAGGCCCTGCACGAACCGCCAGAACACGAGCTGGCCGAACGTGTCGGCGAAGCCTGCGCCCGCGGACGCGAAGGTGAAGAGCCCGATGGCGATGAGGAACGGCCAGCGGCGTCCCCACAGGTCGCCGAACTTGCCGTAGAGCGGCATGACGATGGCGATCGCGAGGATGTACGCGGTCACGACCCAGCCCTGGTGCTCGACGCCGTTCAGCTCGCCGACGATCGTGGGCATCGCCGTGCCGACGATCGACTGGTCGAGCGACGACAGGAACATGCTCGCCATGAGCGCGCCGAAGATCAGCCAGACGGTGCGGGGGGTCAGGACGATCAGCGGCGTGTCGGTAGCCGGTGTGCCGGGAGCGGCGATTGCCATGCGGGGGAACCTCTTCTTTTGGTGCGTTCGGGCAACTGAGTTCGCGGAGGACCGCGGTGGTCGATAGGAGGGGCGGTCAGTCGGAGACGATCGCGCGCAGCTCGGCGACCACCGTGTCGAGGTGGTCTCCGACCGGAACATCGGCAGACGACGCCTCGGTTCGCAGGAAAGTCGCGTGCAGGAGGAACATCAGGGTTGCCGCGACGGTCTCGCCGGAGTAGCCCGCTGATGTCGAGGCCCGGGTCATGCGGCCGTCGACGATCGTCGCGAGCTGGCCCTTGTGCTTCTCGAGCCAGGCCAGGTGGCGCGCGATCAGCCGCGGCTCCTGGGCCGCCAGCTCGAACGCGCGCGCCATCCGACCGTGGTCGAGGTGCGGGTCGCCGAGGAACGACGCCGCCAGCACCTGAAGGTCCTCGAGGAGGTGGCCCGTGGGACCGCCCGCCATGAACTCGTCGACGGCGGCCGACTCGAGCGGCCACGGCGTGTGGCCCAGGACCGCGTCGTCCTTCGTCTCGAAGTAGTTGAAGAACGTGCGGACCGAGACCCCGGCCTCGTCGCAGATCGCCTCGACCGTGATGGCGTCGAGGCCGTGCTCGGCGACGAGGCGATGGGTCGCGTCGATCAGCGCCTCGCGGCGCGCGCGCTTCTGGCGCTCCCGCAGCCCGGGGCCACCGGGGTCGACGCCTGCACTGTTCTGCATGGGGTGCAACATTACATGGTGTGCAACATTTTTCCGCACGCCAGGGCGTGCGCTCCCTCACAGCACGTGAACCCGAAGGGGTCAGACCTCGCCGAAACCGCCCGCGACCGCCTCGACGAACGCCTCGACGGCACTAGCCGCCTGCGGTCCCTCGGCCTCGACCCGGAGCTCGTGGCCCTCGGTCGCCCCGAGCTTCATCAGCGCCAGGACGCTCGCCCCGTTCGCACCGTCGACCAGGACCTTCGCGTCGTACCCGGCGAGCATGCGAGCCAGGACGGCCGCGGGCCGCGCGTGCAGACCCAGCGGGTTCCGGACGGTGACCGTGGCGCGCACGACCCCGTCCTGCGCGACCTCGGCGGCGGCAGCGGGCTCGGGTCCGGCCCCGAACATGTCACCCGCGGCCTCTGCTGACGCGTGCACCGTGGCCAGGTCGGCTCCCCCGTGAGCCGTCACGGCCGCGGCGACCGCACCTTCGACGAAGGGGGCGTCGGCGAGCCGGACACGCGACGCCACGTCGGCGTCGGCAAGCTCCAGGACCGACTCGGCCGTGAGCACCGCCGAGCCGAGGTCGGTGAGGACGACCGCGGAACCACCGTCCGCGGTCGCGGTCGCCACCGCGGACTCGATCGCGTCGAAGCTCGTTCCGAGCCCCCCGTCGTCCCCCCCGCCCGCAGCGAGCAGGCGCACCCCCGGCGCCATCTGACCGGCGAGCTCGGCCGCGCCCTCGGCGAGTGCGCGAGAGTGCGACACGAGGATCAGCGCGACACGTACCTCGCTGCCCTGGCTCACTCGGCCGCCTGGGCGGCCGCCCGCAGGATGAGCTCGGTGGACCGCGCCCCAGGGTCCATGTGGTGCTGCGAGCGCTCCCCCAGGTAGCTCGCGCGGCCCTTCGTGGCGATCAGCTCGACCGTGGCCTCGGCGCCCGCACCCGCGGCCGCTGCCGCCGCCTCGAGCACGGCAGCCGGCGTGGCGCCCGCGTCGGCGGCGGCGACGGCCGCCTCGACCGCGGGCGCCCAGGCGTCGACCATCGTCTTCTCGCCGGTGCGCGCCTTGCCTCGCGCGACGATCCCCTCGAGGGCGGCCTCGAGCAGGGCCACCACGCCGTGACTGTCGAGCTCCGGCAGCCCGGTCGCCTTCGCCGCGCGCAGGTACGCGGTGCCGTAGAGCGGACCGGCCGCGCCGCCGACCGTGGACATGAGCGTGGTCGCCACGAGCTTGAGCACCTCGCCGATGTCGGCAGGCTGCGTCTCGAGCGCGTCGAGCTTGGCGGTGACGGCCGTGAAGCCACGGAAGAGGTTCTCGCCGTGGTCACCGTCCCCGATCTGCCGGTCGAGCTCGATCAGCTCGGACCGGTGCTCGGTGACCGTCTGCGCCGACAGGCGCACCCATCCGATCGCCCACGCGACGTCCAACGTCATGCCCCACGCTCCCATCGACAGTTCCCGAAGCCGAGACGCCCTGAACAGTGTGCGTGGCGGGACGAGCACCTCACCTGCTCACCAGCGCAGTGCGGTGGTGTGCACCGGAGCGTCCCACAGGGCGGTCAGCTCGGCATCCAGCCGGAGCACGGTCACCGACGCGCCCTGCATCTCCAGCGACGTCACGTAGTTGCCGACGAGCGAGCGGGACACCTCGACCCCACGCTCCTCCAGCAACGCGCGAGCCCGACGATAGACGACGTAGAGCTCGGAGGCAGGTGTTCCGCCCATGCCGTTGACGAACAGGAGAACACTCTCTCCGGAGGCCAGCCCGAGGTCCTCGACGACGGGCGTGAGCAGCATCTCCGTGATCTCGTCCGCACCGGCGAGCGGGATGCGGCGCCTGCCCGGCTCGCCGTGGATCCCGATGCCGATCTCGATCTCGTCCTCCGGAAGGTCGAAGCTCGGCTTGCCGGCGTGCGGGACCGTGCACGCGGTCAGCGCGACGCCCATCGATCGGACGTTCGCGATGACCTTCTCCGCCACCGCGGTGACGGCGTCGAGGTCGTCGCCGCGCTCGGCCGCGGCGCCGGCGATCTTCTCGACCGCGACGGTGCCCGCGACCCCGCGGCGACCTGCGGTCCACAACGAGTCCTCGACCGCGACGTCGTCGTTGACGACGACGCTGCGGACCGTGACGCCCTCGGCGTCGGCCAGCTCTGCCGCGGTCTCGAAGTTCAGCACGTCGCCCGTGTAGTTCTTGACGATCGCCAGCACCCCGGCGCCGCCGTCCGCCGCGTGCAGCGCAGGTGCGATCTGGTCGGGCGTCGGAGAGGTGAACACCGCGCCCGGCACGGCCGCGTCCAGCATCCCGACACCCACGAAGCCCCCGTGCAGCGGTTCGTGACCGCTCCCACCGCCGCTGACCAGACCGACCTTGCCGGCCACGGCCCCGCCGGCCCGCGTGACGAACCACGGGTCGCTCTGCACGGAGATCACGTCGGCGTGCGCCGCCGCGAAACCCTCGAGCGACTCCGCCACGACGGTCTGCGGGTCGTTGATGAGCTTCTTCACTGCAGCCATCCCTTCGTTCGGGTGCCCACGGCGAGCAGCCCGCGCACTTGCGTCTCAGGACTCCTTTGTCCGGACATGCTCACCCTGATGTGCGGGTCAAAGGGTCGTCAAGGCGAGAACGTGCGCGGGCACTGCACGTTCGTGCAGTGCACTCGGAGGCGTGCTGCCAGGTCAGAGACGTCCGAGCAGCCGCCGGGCCTCCGCCACGAGCAGGATCGAACCCGTCACCAGGACGCCCGCACCGCGCTCCGCCTCGCTCTCCGCCCGGGTCACGGCCAGGTCCAGGGCATCGCTGAGACGCTCGGCCACATGGACGCGGTCCTCGCCGAAGACGTCGATCGCGACCTCGGCGAGGTCCTCGACCTCGAGCGACCGAACGTTCGACGCACGCGTGACCACGATCTCCGCGAGCATCGGCTCGAGCAGCGACAGCATGCCCTCCGGGTCCTTGTCAGCCATCACCCCGACGACGCCGACCAGGCGCTGGAACTCGAAGGCCTCCTCGATCGCGGGGACGAGCGCCTCGACGCCCGCCGGGTTGTGCGCGCCGTCGACGATGATCGTCGGGCTCGAGCGCACCACCTCGAGCCTGCCCGGGGAGTCGACGTCGGCGAACGCGACCTCGACGATCCCGGGGTCCAGCGCGCGACCACCGGTGAGGAGCGCCTCCGTGGCGGTCAGTGCCAGCAGGGCGTTGTGCGCCTGGAACTCGCCGTGCAGCGGAAGGAAGATCTCCGTGTAGGTGCCGCCGAGGCCCTGCAGCGCGATGAGCTGACCGCCGACCGCGACCTGCCGGTCCACGACCTGGATGTCGACACCCTCACGCACCACCCGGGCACCGCGCTCGGCGGCGGCCGCCAGCACGACGCCCTCGACGTCCTCCTGCTGCTCGGCCAGCACGAGGGTGGCGCCGTCCTTGATGATCCCCGCCTTGACCGACGCGATGTCGAGCAGCGTGTCGCCCAGGTAGCGCTCGTGGTCCATCGCGATCGGAGTGATGATCGCGACCTCGCCGTCCGCCACGTTCGTCGAGTCCCACGAGCCGCCCATGCCGACCTCGATCACCGCGACGTCCACCGGGGCGTCCGCGAACGCCGCGAACGCCATGACCGTGAACACCTCGAAGAACGACAGCCGCGGCTTGCCCTCCTCCGCCGAGCGCTGGTCGACCAGGTGCACGTACGGCGCGACGTCCTGCCACACCTCCACGAAGCGCTCGTCGCTGATGGGCTCGCCGTCGATCACGATCCGCTCGTTGACGCGCGACAGGTGCGGGCTGGTGAAGCGACCGGTGCGCAGACCGTGCTCACGCACCAGGCGCTCGACCATGCGCGCCGTGGACGTCTTGCCGTTGGTGCCCGTCAGGTGCACCACGCGGTAGGCCTTCTGCGGGTCGCCCAGCAGCTCCATGACCGCGAGAGTGCGGTCGAACGACGGGTCGATCTCGTGCTCGGGCGCCCGCGCGAGGATCGCCTGGTAGACCTCCTCGGCGGCCTCGCGGGCCTCCTTCTCGGCCTGGCGGCGCACGTGGTCGGCTCCGGACGCGCTCACGCCTCGTACCCCCCGCCCTCGACGGCCGCCACGGTGACCCGTAGCTCCGGCGACGCGTCGGCGAGCTCGATCGACACCGCGAGAGTCTCCCGGGCGATCGTGTCGCGGTGCGTCTCGACGGCTGCCAGGTGCTCGGACGGGACGTCGATGGTGAGCATGATCCGGTCACCGACCTGCAGCCCGGCCGCCTTGCGGGCGTCCTGGACGGCGCGCACCACGTCGCGGGCGTACCCCTCGGCACGCAGCGCGTCGTCGAGCGCGAGATCGAGCACGACGAACCCGCCACCCGGGAGGACCGCGGCGGCACCGCCGCCCTCACCGACGACGGTGGTGAGCTCGTACTCCGTGGGCTCGAGCGCGACGTCACCGACGACGACCGTGCCGTCCACGACCCGCCAGCTCCCGGCTCGCGCGGCCTGGATCACCGACTGCACGCCGCGGCCGAGCCGAGGACCGGCCGCGCGTGCGTTGACCGCCAGCCTCTGCGTGATGCCGAACCGCTCGGCCGTGCCGGCGTCCGCGGTGACGAGGTCGACGGTCTTGACGTTCAGCTCGGCCGCGAGCAGGTCGACGTACGGCACCAGCGCGTCCGCGTCGTCGACCGCGACGGTCAGCGTTCGCAGCGGCTGCCGCACCCGCACGCCCGCCGCCTTGCGCAGGCCGAGCGCCGTGGACGTCACAGCGCGGACCTGGTCCATGGCCGCGACGAGCGAGTCGTCCGAGGCACCAGCCGTCGGCCAGTCGGCCAGGTGCACGCTGCGGCCGCCGGTCAACCCGCGCCAGACCTCCTCGGTGACCAGCGGAGCAAGCGGCGCCATGACCCTGGTGAGCACCTCGAGCGAGGTCCACAGCGTGTCGAACGCGTCCGCGTCCTCGGCCCAGAACCGGTCGCGCTGCGTGCGGACGTACCAGTTGGTCAGCAGATCCAGGTGCTCACGCACCGACTCGCACGCAGCCGAGATGTCGTAGGCGTCCATCTGCGCCGTGACGGCGGCGACGAGGTCGTCGGTGCGCGACAGGACGTAGCGGTCCATCGGTGCCAGGCCCGCCACGCGCTCCGCGGAGACCGCCGTCGCCGTGTAGCCGGCGCCGCCGTTCGCGGCACCCGAGTACAGCGAGAAGAAGTAGTACGTGCTCCACAGCGGAAGCAGCACCTGGCGCACCCCGTCGCGGATGCCCTCCTCGCCGACGATGAGGTTGCCGCCGCGCAGGATCGAGCTCGACATGAGGAACCAGCGCACCGCGTCCGAGCCGTAGACGTCCCACATCTCCACCGGGTCCGGGAAGTTGCGCAGGCTCTTCGACGCCTTGCGGCCGTCGTCGCCCAGCACGATGCCGTGGCACATGACGTTGCGGAACGCCGGCCGGTCGAAGATCGCCGTGGCCAGCACGTGCAGCGTGTAGAACCAGCCGCGGGTCTGGCCGATGTACTCGACGATGAAGTCGCCCGGGTAGTGGTGCTCGAACCAGTCGGCGTTCTCGAACGGGTAGTGCACCTGCGCGAACGGCATCGAGCCCGAGTCGAACCACACGTCGAGCACGTCCGGGATGCGACGCATCGTCGAGGCACCGGTCGGGTCGTCCGGGTTCGGGCGCGTCAGCTCGTCGATGAACGGGCGGTGCAGGTCGGGCTCGCCCGCCTCGTTCGTCGGAACCCTGCCGAAGTCCGCCTGCAGCTCCTCGAGCGAGCCGTAGACGTCGACACGGGGGTACGCGGGGTCGTCGGAGACCCACACCGGGATAGGCGTGCCCCAGTAGCGGTTGCGGCTGATCGACCAGTCGCGCGCGTTGGACAGCCACTTGCCGAACTGGCCGTCCTGGATGTGGTCCGGAGTCCAGCTGATCTCCTGGTTGAGCTCGACCATCCGGTCGCGGAACTGCGTCACGCGCACGAACCAGCTGGAGACCGCCTTGTAGATCAGGGGGTTCCGGCAGCGCCAGCAGTGCGGGTAGGAGTGCTCGTACGTCTCGTGCCGCACGACGACGGAACGGTCCGACTCAGGCGTGCGCGAGAGCGGGCCCGCACCGGCCTTGAGGTCCGCGGTGATCGTCTTGTTCGCGTCGAAGACCTGCACGCCGACGTAGTCCGGGACCTCGGACGTGAAACGGCCACGCGAGTCGACGGGAACCACGGGGGCGATCCCGGCGGCCTCGCAGACGGCCATGTCGTCCTCGCCGAACGCCGGCGCCAGGTGCACGATGCCCGAGCCGTCCTCGGTGGTGACGAAGTCGCCGACCAGGACCTGGTGCGCGTTCTCGTGACCCGCGAAGTAGTCGAAGGGCGGCGTGTACCGGCGGCCGGCGAGGTCGCGGCCCTTCACGGTGGCGACGACGGTCGCCTCACCGAGCTCCTTGGCGTACGCGCCCACCCGTGCGGCCGCAAGCACGACCCGCTCTCCTGCCAGGGCAGAGTCCGGTCCCGGCTCGACCGTCACGTAGTCGACGTCCGGGCCGACCGCGATCGCCAGGTTGCTGGGCAGCGTCCACGGGGTCGTGGTCCAGATGAGCGCGAGCTCACCGGTCTCGAGCCGCAGACCGACCGTCAGCGCCGGGTCCTGGCGGGACTGGTAGACGTCGTCGTCCATGCGCAGCTCATGGTTCGACAGCGGGGTCTCGTCGCGCCAGCAGTACGGCAGGACCCGGTAGCCCTCGTAGGCCAGCCCCTTGTCGTAGAGGCGCTTGAACGCCCAGATCACCGACTCCATGAACGTCGTGTCGAGCGTCTTGTAGTCGTGGTCGAAGTCGACCCAGCGCGCCTGACGAGTGACGTACTCGCGCCACTCGCCCGTGTACCGCAGGACGGATTCGCGGCACGCCTGGTTGAACGCCGCCAGACCCATCTCCTCGATCTGGGCGGTGTCCGTGATGCCCAGGAGCCGCTGCGCCTCGAGCTCGGCGGGCAGGCCGTGCGTGTCCCAGCCGAACCGGCGCTCCACATGCTTGCCGCGCATCGTCTGGTACCGCGGCACGACGTCCTTGGCGTAGCCGGTCAGCAGGTGGCCGTAGTGCGGCAGGCCGTTGGCGAAGGGCGGTCCGTCGTAGAAGACGTACTCGTTGCTGCCGTTCTCGCCCGCCGGGCGTGCGTCGACGGACGCCTGGAAGGTGCCGTCGGCGTCCCAGTAGGCCAGGACGTCCTTCTCCAGGGACGGCAGGTCCGGGGAGGCAGGTACGGGTGTGGACGGGCGGTGCAGCGGGTAGGCCACCGTGCGGATCTCCTGTGGTGCGTCACTCTCGGCTGCGAGGACGATCGGACCCGGACCGGCCGGGCTCTACCGCGGTACCACCTCGCTTGCCGGCCTCCCGGTGGGGACGTCGACCACTTCATGAGGGCTGTGACGGGCCTACCCGTCCGGTTCTACTGAGGCCTGAAACAGCCTGTTCTTCCGGAGGCTCGCCGGTGATGGCCGGGTCGATGCCTGTGAGTCACAGGGTAGCCCAGCGGCGCGGGCTCGGCTCGCGGCTCAGCGCTGCGCGTCGGACGACGTCCGGTCGCTGCTGAACCTGCGCGGCTTGCCGGTGCCCATACCCGACACCTGCTGGTGGGTGGTCAGTGCGACGGGACGCGTCAGCCAGCGCGCGATCGCGTCCGCGGCACCCTGCGAGTCGCCGCTGAGCGCCACAGTCTCCAGGTGGACGGCGCCGTCGACGTCCTGGTGCAGGTGGAAGACCGCCAAGCCGTAGGCCTGGAGAAGCTGCGTCGCATCGATCGAGCTGTGCTCGGTTCCGTCGGCGGCGACGAACACGACCGGTGCCCGCCCCTCCAGCCCGACGAGCACGGTCCCGCGCGCGTCGCGCACGAGCGACGCGTGGTCCCCCGTGCGGTAGCGCAGCAGCGGCAGGTACGGGTTCTCGTCGACCGTCACGACGATCTCGCCGCGGGTCCCGTCGGGGACGGGCCGGCCCGCGGCGTCCAGGATCTCGACCCACACGCGGCGGCCGACGACGACGTGCCCTGAACCGTCGGCTGAGGCGGCCACGGGCCCGGTCTCCGTGAGTCCGTAGACGTCGAGCACGGGGCAGCCCCACCGCCGCTCGACGGCCGACCGGACGCTCGCCGGCAGGTCCGTCGCGCCGTTCACCACGGCGACCGGGTGCAGGTCCAGGCCCAGCTCGAGCAGCCTGAGCAGCGGGAGCGTCGACGTGCTGACCACCTGCGGGTCCAGCTCCGACAGGAACCGGTCACGGTCCGCCTCGTCGCGCCAGGCCGACGCGTCGAGGTTGATCCGCGCCATCAGCGGCGCGTCCGCCCCGGTCACGCGGCGGAACGCCGTCATCGCCGACGCGTACGTGAACGCGGTGCGCTGGTCGACGACATTCACGAGACCGAGCCGTCCGTCCACCGGCTCCCAGCGGACACCCTCGGTGGCGAGCAGCGCCTGCACGAGCAGCAGGTCCGCCGCCAGCGTCACGGGATGCAACGGGACCACGAGCGCCGCGCCCGTGCTGCCCGAGCTCGAACCCTCCAGGACGCGCGTCAGGTCGACGTCGACCGGCACGAAGGAGGCGACGTCCCGCACCAGGTCCTCCCGGCTGGTCGTCGGGAGGTCGGCGAGCGGCGTGCTGGGGCCGCTCGTGCCGTCTCGCGCAGCCCGTCGGTACCGCGGAACCGTCGCGTGCACGCGCGCGACCAGGGCGGCGACCCAGTCGTGGTCGTCCGCAGGGCCGGAGAAGCGGGCGGCCGCCTCCTCGAGCCCTACCTGGTCGTCGGCCGTGAGCCGGTCACCCGTCGCGTGCACCCACACCGGGGCGCGCGGATGGGCGCGCAGCGCGGCGACCCGGGCGAGGCCCGCGCCGTCGAGCGTCGGCCAGCGGGCCTGGTCGGTGAGCACCGCGGCGCCCATCGGTGCGTACTCGGTGAGCGCAGGATCGGGCAGCGTGGGATCGAGCAGCATCGGGTCGGGCCGGGTGGGCTCGGGCTGCGCCTGCGGGTCAGGAGGGGACATAGTGGGCGGCCGCCTCCTTCGCCCTGGCCTCCGCGAGCGCCTTGGCCAAGGCCTCCGCGCGTGCGGCCTCCTGAGCCATGGCCGTCAGGAGCTCGCGCTGGTACGCCGTGCTGACCGCGAGCCACCGATCGTTCGCGACGCTCGGCGACTCCCCCGCCGGCAGCACCCCGGCAGCACCCAGGAACGCCCGCGCCAGCTCCTCACGCGCGCTGTCGTCCTCGACCCACCTCCCGACCGGCCGCAGCCCGGAGAGCTGACGCGGGATCGTCGCGACGAGCCCGAGCATCCAGGCGCTCAGACCGCCTCGGGCCTGAGCGGCCTCCTGGATCCCGGGATCGGAACGGACGGCCGGGTCCAGGACGAGCCAGCACACGAGCGCGACGAGCGCCCGGCGTTCCGCCACGGAGGCGTCGGACATGCCGGGCCCGTGCTCCAGGTCGCGGTCGAGGTTGGCCAGCGACGCGGCGTCGAGCACCGCCCCGTCGAGCTCGACGGCCAGGTCCGCGACGACCGCCCCGACCGAGACCTGGGGATCGGTCAGGTCCGGCGACGCGTTCGAGATGCGGTGCCGGACGGCGGCGAGCTGTGGGCCCGTCAGGTCATCCGCCATGGGCACGCCCCCAGGTCCGACGCGAGAAGTCACGGGCGAACGGAACCAGGTCGTCGTCGGTCGAGACCACGTAGACGTCGTAGTCACCCGCCAGGTGCTGCACGGTCGGCAGCGACTGGGGCCAGAGCCGCAGGACCAGGCTCCCGCCCGCTGCACTCTCCAGCGACCGTGCGGCGGTGTCGTCGAGCTCGGACCCGTCCTTCGTCGACCGCCGGAACATCGTGTCCACTCCCTCGTCGGAGATCACCGCGATGTGGGTCGGTCCGGGCGCGGTCGGCGCGGCCCCTTCCCAGCCGAGATGCGTGCGTGCCAGCAGGTCGACAGGGAACGCTGTGCTCCCGCCGATGTGGGCGACGACGGCACGCAGGACCTCCTCGGCGTCACCCGTGAACCCGTCCGTGCCGACGAGCTGGCCGGGGCCGCTCCACGTCGTCGCCTGGACGCGGGCGCCGGCACGCAGCGCCGACAGGGCCAGGACGGCGCCGGCGAGCGCGATCGGCGCGGCTGTCCGCTGCGGATCCGGCATGGACCCCGACGAGTCCAGGTACAGGTCGAGGTCAACGGGACGGGGAGCAGGTCGCGACGACTCGTCCTCGAGCATCTCGCGGCGCACCGTCGTGACGCCGGGGACGAGGACGGGCGACGCCGTCACGGTGCCGGCCCAGTCGATGTCCCCGAGGTCGTCGCCGAGCTCCCACGGCGTCAGCCCGCCGAGCAGCTCGTCCGCGACGACCGGCGGCTCGCGGACCGGGAACGGCACGAGATACGGCGAGGCGTGCTCGCGGTACCAGGCCATCGCGACGGACTCCAGGCTGGTCGGGCGTCCGATCGCCACGAGGACGGCATGGAGCTCGGCCGGCGACAGCGCCCGGTCCTGACCCCCGCTGTCGGCCGAGCGGCCATCGGGGGCCTCGTCGGCGGGCGCCCGCTGCTCGATGTCTCCCACGACCCGAGGGTCGAGTGCGGGGTGCACCGCGGGCGCTCCGAGCGAGGTGTCGCTCGCCGCCCCCGGGGGCAGCGTGCCGTCGCCGCTGCGGTCACCGGCGCACCCGACGGTGAGGACGTCACCGTCTCCGGCGGTCGGCGCGCCCGGTTGGTCTGCCTGCTCCAGAGCGGCGGCGTCGAGCAGCGAGCGCACGAGGACCGCGAACCCTGCGGCCCCCGCGACGGGATCCCTCGCGTACGCCCGGATGTGGCGCGCGCACAGCATCGCCTCACCCTCGGGTGCCGGGGCCTCACCCGTCAGGAAGCCCCGGGGCAGCGCCCACAGGATCTCGTAGGTACGCATCACCAGCAGGCCCAGGGGCGAGTCCTTCGGCGGTTCGCCGAGCGCCTTGGTGATCGCCGCCATGTCGACGCCCGCCTGCCGTTGCAGACGGTCGTTGATCAGCATGTCGCTCCAGAGGTTGGACACGAGGCCCACCAGGTTGTCGCGGCTTCCGAGGCCGACCTTGATGCGCGCCGCGATGCGGACGGAGCCCAGGGGGTCGCCGGGTGCGAGCAGGTGGTGCCCGAGCTCGTGAGCCAGCACAGCGACGGGGTGGTCCTCGACGCCGTGCCGGAGGACCTCGGGCAGGTCGATGTGCACCTCGACCTCGTCGACCCGGAACCAGGCGAAGGAGCCCTCATGGCAGGGGCGGTCGTGCAGGACGGGAGCGTGCAGCCGTGTGGTGGGCCCCCAGGCCGCCAGTGCCAGCGGCCACGCGGCGAGCCACCGGGTGCCGAGGTCGGCCAGGACGGCTGGGTCGTCGACCTTCGCTGCGTGTGCGCCGCTCACGACGCCACCCGCACCACGTCGAGCAGGTACGAGTGGCGTCGGCTGACCGCCAGGACGCCCGTGCCGAGCGGTGCGGAACCGGTCACCCGGTCCGTCCACGGCACCGGCAAGACGTCCTGCGTACGCGCCGAAGCGATGTCGATCGGTTCGTCCAGCCGCACCACCGCCGCGCCGTGCACGTCCGCGACGACCGCCCAGCCGCACCCGTCGGCGGTCACCGCGCAGCCCGTCGGACCGCCGGGGACCACGCGCGGTCGGGCCAACCAGGGCCCACCGAACCCGCGGAAACCGCCTATGCGACGCACGACACCGGGCTCGACCGGGCGCTGCGGCCACCACCACGGGTCGGCCGCGTGCCGGCGGAGCACCCCGGCGACGTCTGTGCCGTCCGGCAGCCGCAGCACTGCGCGGGCGGCCACATCGGGCAGCGTCGCCGCGGCAGCGAGGGCCGCCGCTCGGTAGCGGGCGGCGCCCGACCGCCAGGTCGCCACGAGCACGACGGCACGGACCCCGTCCTCGTCGGCTCCGGTCGGCGGCACCGCCGCGAGCAGGTCGGCGAACAGCGCGGGGTCGCCGCTGCGGGCGACCGTCCGCGCGGCCGCGCACACGGCGTCGACCGTCGCGCCCGGCTGGTCGGTGAGCAACCCACCCAATCGGGGGATGACGCTCAGGAGGACGGACCGCTCCGGGTCGTCCGCGTGCCACCGCCCCCGCACCACGACGTCGACCACGCGCTGAAGCAGCGCACGTCCCAGCTCCGGCACGAGCTCCGTGCCGGGTTCCGTCCGTACCGCGGCCGCAACCTCCACGATCGCGGCGCGCAGCACGATCGGGTCACCGTCCTGCGCTGCGGCACTGCGGAGCAACGCGTCCACGAACGGCCGGTCGCGCGCCAGCCAGCGTCCGATCTGGGAGTCCGGGTCGACGACGCCGCTCACGTTCCGCTCCACCGCAGCCAGGTCAGGTACGACGAGTACCGCTGGTGCGCGTACTTCAGTGCGAGCGCGTCCTCGAACAGGCTGCCGTGCAGCTTGGTGGCGTCCTGCCAGCCCGCGAGCACGCCCTCGATCCGCGCGAGGCGTCGACGCACCTCGACCTCGGTCAGACCGTCCAGCCCTCGGGCCAGCTCAGCCAGGACGTCGCCGACGGGGTCGACGGTGTCGAGGCCCTCCGCGTCGTACTGGTGGCACGCCGTGTCGAACAGGTCGCGGATCCAGGACACCCGGTCGCTGCGCAGCGACTCTCGTCCGGGGTCGTCGAACGCCGCGGCCTGCAGGTCCGGCTGCAGCTTGTCGTGCAGGACGAACGGCAGCACGGCGCGCAGGTCGTCGAGCGTCACCTCCGGGTTGCCACGGAAGTAGGCCATGGCCTTGGCGTAGGCGACGAGCGACTGCAGGGCGCGCACCGACAGGCCGTTGAGCGTCTGGGCGCCGATGTCTGCCCGCTGGTCGCGCCCCGTCGCCAGGGCCGCCAACCGGTGCGGGTCCTCGCCGGCAAGGCGTGCGGTGTCCTTGGTGCGGTACTCGAGCTGGCGGGCGGCGTGCTCGAGCAGCTCGAGCTGGGCCGCGAAGTACTCGAGCCGACGCCGGACGGGCACCGGGATCGGCACGGCGATGACCTCGCGGTGCAGCCGCTCGTGCTCGTCGTCGTCGAAGACGATCGACCGCGGGACGTTCTCCTCGGGCCTCAGGCCGCGCTCGGTGCGCTCGACGAGGTCGCCGACGAACCGCGAGTTGAAGGACAGCGCCTTCACGACGACGTCGATCCGGTCCCGGAGCGCGTCGACGACCTGGAACGTCCCGCCTCCCGCGTCGTCGTTCGCCGTGAGGTACCAGGCGGCTGCGCCCGTCTCGAAGACCTGGTCGAACACCTCGACGTACCCGTCGGCCAGGACGGTCAGCAGGGCCGACTGCGTGCGGGTCGGGATGCGGTTGTACTCGTCGACGATCTTCACGCGACGCCCGAGCCAGGAACGCCACGCGACGTCGATGTCCTCGAGCTTCTCGGCGGCGACGAGGTCACGCGGCAACGGCGTACCGAACATGTCCTGCACCGTGAGCTGCGGATGTCCGTGCTGCATGGCCCGGCGGACGTCGCGCACCGGGTACCCGGCGAGGACGCCCATGAGGATCGCGCTCGCCGTCTTGCCACGGCCCGGGCCGCCGACGAGCAGGCACCGGCCACGCACCGCGAACGTGAGCAGGGGCAGCAGCACGAACGACGAGTACGACTGGTCCGTCGGCAGCTCGACCTCGGCCCGCGAGTCGCCCAGCCGGAAGCGCGTCCGGGGCTTGCTGAGGTCGTGGAACTCCACGTCGTAGTGCGGACTGATGATGGCGTGGTTGACCATCCAGAAGTACGCCTGCCGGAGCTTCTCGTCGAGGGGTGCCTGCGTCGACGTCGCGGCGCCGGGCGGCCCGGCGAAGAGCTGGTCCACGTCGAGTGCGAGTGGTTGCGCGGCCGCCCCCGGCGAGTGGGCCCGCGTCGGCGCGGCGGAGACCTGGCTCAGGGGGTTCGGCAGGGCGGTGCTCACGGCTAGGGAGTCTGGCACGGCGCCGCCGTCACGCGCCGGTCCACGACACGTGTGCGTTGCGCTCCACGGCAGGGTCAGCGAGGCGACGCGGCTCGGCGAGCAGCGGCTCGACGAGGGCGACGGCCGCGGCGAACCGTTCGGCTCGGCTCCCGCGCAGCTCGACCCACGGCGACGGCTGCTGGTCGAGGAGTCCCCGGAACCGCTCCTGCATGGCGTGCCGCAGGTGCTCACCGTCACGGGTGTCGTCGTGCTCGTACGGGATCTCGTCGCCCGTGAGCAGGTACAGGTCGGGCACCCGGGAGGCGGCGATCGCCGCGACGGTCGGCGACCAGGTCCCCACGTGGCGCTCGTGGAAGACCGCCGTCACGAGCACGTCGGTGTCGGCGACCAGCAACGGGACCGGTGTCAGCGTGGCCGCCGCGTCCTCGCGCCGTGCCTGCTCGCGAGCGACCAGCTCGAAGTCGGCGGTGTGCCACGGCGCACTGGGGCCTCCGGGCCGCAGGTGGGTCCACTCGCGGCCGAACTCGGGGATCGTCGGGAGCCCGAAGTGCGACGTCAGGTCGTTCGCGAGCGTCGTCGTCCCCGTGGACTCGGCGCCCAGGACGACGACCCGTCGCACGAACCAGCTGCGCACCGCGGCCGGCAGCGCCCACCAGTACCTCGCCGGGTCCGCCCGGACGGCGCGGGCGCTCACGGGGGTCTGGTGCCGGCCGGGGTCCACCTGGACCCACGTCGCGCCGAGGCGCCGCGCGAGCTCGCCGCCGTACTCGTCTGAGGTCAGGACGGCGTCGACCGGAGCGTCCAGGAGGTCCCGGATCACTCCGACGTGCACCTCCCAGGCGTGGTCGCTGGCGTAGTCGACCGGCTCGTCGTCCATCCCGGCGACGACGTGCGCTCCCGGCAGCTCCGCGCGCAGCCACCCCGCCCGCACCTCCGGGGTCAACGACTCCTGCGACGACCCGAGGACCTGCACGGTCACCCGGTCGCACCGGGCGAGCGCGGACCGGACGAGCGCCAGGTGCCCGGCGTGCAGGGGGTAGAACTTCCCGATCACGAGGCCGTGCCGGAAGCGCGTCACGCGACGACCTCCTGGAGAGGAACGACCGGCACCATCAGGCGGGCGCGCCACCGGCGCAGCCCTGAGATGCACAGCCCGATGAACAGCACGTACAGCACCGCCGTGAGGCGCAGCCCCTGGCTCAGGTAGAGACCGACGAGCAGGACGTCGGTGACGATCCAGACCGCCCAGGTGCCCAGCCACTTGCGGTTGAGCATGAACTGCGCGACGAGGCTCAGCGCCGTGGTCAGGGAGTCCCAGAACGGCGCGGCCGACGCGCCCGCGACCGCGCCGAGCAGCAGGGTCAGGCCACCGGTGAGGACGGCCGCGGCGGTCGCGCCGACGAGCCAGGCACGACGCGGTGTGCGCCGGACCTCGAGCACGCCGTGGTCCCGGCCGCCGTGCAGCCACGAGTACCAGCCGTGCACGGCGAGGACGAGGTACACCACCTGGAGCGCCGCGTTCGCGTACAGCCCCGCCGAGGCGAACAGGACGAGGAACAGGCACGTGTTGAGGATGCCGACCGGGAAGTTCGCCCAGTGCTCGCGGGTCGCCAGCCAGACGCACGCGGCTCCCGTGACGAACCCCAGAATCTCGACCCAGCCCACGGCCGACACCCTAAGGCGCTAGCGACCCGACGCGAGGGACGGGCGGCTCGGCCGACCACGGGAACACGATCCACCGGTCGGTGCGACGCCACACGTAGTCGGGCTCGACGATCGAGCGGGGCTTGGAGTACAGCACCGCGGTCCTGGCCTCCTCGCAGTGCGACGCCATGATCCTCTGGACGAGCGCGAGCGTCTCGCCGGTGTCCGCGACGTCGTCGACGACGAGCGCCTTGAGCCCTGCCATCGCGGCGGTGTCCAGGAGCGGCGGCAGGACGACCGGGTCGGGCAGCCGCTCGTCGACACCCGTGTAGAACTCGACGTTCAGCGTCCCGACCGCCTTGGTGCCCAGCGCGTAGGCGATCGCACCTCCGGGTGGCAGACCACCGCGGGCCACGGCGATGACGATGTCGGGTTCGAAGCCGTCATCGACGACAGCCTGCGCGAGCTCGCGTGCCGCCGTGCCGAAGAGCTCCCAGCTGAGCACCTCACGTACCGTCTCCGAAGTCGCCATGCGGGCAGCGTAGGTGCCCGACGTTGCCGCAGGGTTGCGTGCAGACTCGTGCCCGTGACCACACCCCTGTGCCTCCTCGACCTCGACGGCACCTTGATGGACTCCGCTCCGGGGATCACCGCCTCGGCGGCACAGGCCTACCGTGCCCTGGGTCTGGAGACTCCGAGCGACGCCGTGCTGCGCTCGTTCGTCGGGCCGCCCATCACGGGGAGCTTCGTGGCGCACGGCGTGCCCGAGGCACGGGCCACCGAGGCCGTGCGCGCCTACCGCGAGGAGTTCGTCACGCGCATGATCGCGGACAACGCGGTGTTCGACGGCATCTTCGACGTCCTGCACGACCTGCGGGGCGCCGGCGTCCTGCTCGCCGTCGCGACCTCGAAGCCCGTCGTCTACGCGCGCCCGATCTGCGACGCGTTCGACCTCACCGATCGGGTGGACGCGATCTTCGGCGCACCGCTCGACGAGACGCCGTCGAGCAAGGCCGATGTCGTCGCTGCCGCGCTCGCCGAGTTCCCGGACGCCGGTCCGGTGCTGATGGTCGGGGACCGCGAGCACGACGTGCTCGGTGCGCGCGCCTGCGGGGTCGAGACCGTCGGGGTGACGTGGGGCTACGCGGCGCAGGGTGAGCTCGAGGCGGCCGGGGCGGTCGAGCTCGTGGACGACGTCCGTGACCTGGCGGCCGTCGTCATGCGACGCCTCGGTACCCGCTGACTACCCGTACGCATCTCCCCCGGCGCGCTTGACGTTGACGCGGCGTCAACTCGTACCGTGGACGGCATGGAAGCAGCAATCCAGGAGATCGCCCGCCTCACGGGCACCACGAGCCGCACGCTTCGGCACTACGACGCCATCGGCCTGCTCACCCCGAGCCGCACCGCACCCGGTGGGACTCGCTGGTACGACGACGACTCGCTCGTCCGCCTGCAGCGGATCCTGCTACTGCGCGACCTCGGGCTGGGCCTGCCCGACATCGCCCGGGTGCTCGACAGCGAGCACGACGAGACGGCGGCACTGCGCCGCCACCTGGACTGGCTGCGCACCGAGCAGCACCGCCTCGACCGCAGGATCGCCGCGGTGGAGGCGACGCTGACCGCACGAGAGAAAGGACGTCCGATCATGGCGGACGAGATGTTCGACGGGTTCGACCACACGCAGCACAAGGACGAGGTCACGCAGCGCTGGGGCGCCGAGGCGTACGCCACGGGCGACACCTGGTGGCGCGGGATGTCGCAGGAGGAGCGCACCGCCTGGAAGGCGGCGACGGCCGCGCTCGCATCCGAGTGGGCGGCTGCCGCGTCGGCCGGCCACGACCCGGCGGGCGAGCTCGCGCAGGACCTCGCCCGCCGCCACGTCGCATGGCTCGGCAGCATCCCCGGTACGCCGGGGTACGGCGGGCCTCCGGTTCGGGACTACGTGCTCGGGCTCGGTGACATGTACGTGGCGGACGAGCGGTTCTCCGAGAACTACGGGGGTGTCGACGGTGCGACGTTCGTGCGGGACGCCCTGCACGAGTACGCCGCCCGGCACCTCTGAGCGGTCGACCGCCGCCGCCCGCATCTCGTCAGCGCGGGCGGCGGTGGCTCACCCCGCGGGCGAGTGCTCCAGCGAGCGCTGCCAGTCGGCGTGCAGGTCGGCGAAGCGGCCGCCGCCGGCCACCAGGTCCGCCGGCGACCCGTCCTCCACGACCCGCCCGCCGTCCACCACCAGGACCCGGTCGACGCCCATCACGGTGGAGAGCCGGTGCGCGATGACCACGGAGGTCCGATCGGCCAGGAGCGTCTGCAACGCCTCCTGGACCTGCGCCTCCCCCGGCACGTCGAGCGAGCTGGTCGCCTCGTCGAGGATGAGCAGCGCCGGGTCCGCCAGGAACGCCCGGGCGAAGGAGACGAGCTGTCGCTGCCCGGCGGAGAGGCGAACGCCCCGCTTGTCGGCCTCGGTGTCGTACCCGTCGGGCATCGAGCGGATGAGGTCGTGCACCCCGACGGCGCGGGCCGCCGCCTCGATCTCCTCGCGCGTGGCGCCCGGCTTGCCGAGGGCGATGTTCGCACCGATCGTGCCCGAGAAGAGGTAGGCCTCCTGGGTCACCATGACGACGGCCCGCCGCAGGTCCACCGGGTCGATCGCGCGCAGGTCGACGTCGTCGAGCAGGACCGCGCCGGACCTCACGTCGTAGAACCGTGCCAGGAGCTTCGCGATGGTCGACTTGCCCGCTCCTGTCTCCCCGACGAGCGCGACCGACTGGCCGGCGGGCAGGTGCAGGTCGACCCGCGGCAGCACGGTCGGCCCCGCCCCGTACCCGAACTCGACGCGGTCGAAGCGCACGTCGCCGCGCGCGTGCACGAGCCGTCGAGGGTGCGCAGGCTCGGGCACCGTGGGCTCCTCGGCCAGCAGGTCGGCCAGCTTCTCGAGCGCCGCCGTGGCCGACTGCAAGGAGTTGTAGAACATGCCGATCTGCGACAGCGGCGCGAAGAAGCGGCGGGCGTAGAGCACCGACGCGACGAGCACGCCCACCTCCATGCCCCCGTCCAGGGTCCGCAGACCGCCGACGAGCAGGACGGTGGCCACGGTGACGTTGCCGATCAGGGTCAGGCCTGTGTCGAAGACGCCGTTGAGCCGGATCGCCGCTGCCGTCGTGGCGCGATAGTCCTCGGCGAGGTCGCCGTAGACGGCCTCGACCTCACGTTCGCGCCGGAACGCCTGCACCGCACGGATCCCCGTCATGGTCTCCACGAACCGCACGATGAGCCGTGCGACCGCAGTCCGGTTCTTGCGGTACTGGACCTGCGAGCGCACCTGGAACCAGCGGGTCAGCAGGACACCGGGCACGACCGCCAGCAGGAGCACGAGGCCGCTGCGCCAGTCGAGCAGCGCGAGCGAGAACGCAGTGAGGACCATGGCGAGCACACCCGTCGCGAGCGTGGTCACGCCGCCGTCCAGCAGCTCACGCAGCGACTCCACGTCCGATGTCTGCCGGGAGATGATCCGCCCGGAGGTGTACTGCTCGTGGAACTGCAGGCTCAGGCGCTGCGTGTGGCGGAACACCCGGCGCCGAAGGTCGAGCAGCATCGTCTGGCTGACCCGCGCCGACGCCCGCACGGTCGCGGCGGTCAGCACACCGCCCAGCAGGGCGGCCAGCAGGTAGGTGCTCGAGGCCAGCACGAGCGGAACCGCATCGCCGCTCTGCATCGCCGGCAGCGCGCGGTCGATCCCGTATGCCACCAGCGCGGGTCCGGCGACTGCGGCGAGCTGCGAGCCGACGACCAGCGCTGCGGTCCACCACGCGGATCGCCGGACCGGGCGGAGCAGGGACGAGAGCAGCGCGAGCGAGCGGCGCCGCAGCCGGCGGGACTCGGTGCGCGTCGGGTCGTCGTCGCGGGACTCGGTGTCCTCGCTCATCCGCGCACCCCCTCGAGCTCGTCGGTGCCGACCGCCGACAGCGCGGTCAGCACGTACCGGTAGTGCGGATGGGTCGCCAGCAGCTCCGCGTGCCGGCCGATGCCGGTGATGCGGCCGTCCTCGAGCACCGCGACCCGGTCGGCGAGCGCAACTGTCGAGGGCCGGTGCGCGACCACGAGTGTCGTGGTGCCCGCGAGCATCGCCCGCAGCCCGGCGGTCACGGCGGCCTCGGTGGTGACGTCGAGCGCGGACAACGGGTCGTCGAGCACCAGGACGCGTGGCCGTACCGCGATCGCCCGCGCCAGCGCGATGCGCTGCCTCTGGCCGCCGGACAGGCTGAGCCCCTCCTCGCCGATCACGGTGTCGAGGCCGTCGGGCAGATCGTGCACGAACCCAGCCCGTGAGACGTCGAGGGCCTCCTGCAGGAGGGCGTCGGCCGCCGGGCCGACCAGGTCGGTGCCGAGCAGCACGTTCTCGCGCACCGAGGCGGAGAACAGGATGGGGTCCTCGAACGCGACCGATACCGCGCTGCGCAGCTCGTCACGCGTGAGGTCACGGACGTCGACGCCGTCGATCCGGACCGATCCCGCGGTCACGTCGTACAGGCGCGGGACGAGCTGGAGCAACGTCGTCTTCCCGCTCCCGGTGAGGCCGACGAGCGCCAAGGTCTCCCCCGGTTCGAGGCGCAGGTCCACACCGTCCAGGACCGCCGCACCCGTCGCTCCTGGATGGGCGAAGCCGACCCCGACCAGCTCGACCACCGAGCCGCCCCCGCCCACGGCCGGCAACGACACGGGCCGAACCGGGTCCTGGACGGTCGAGCCGGTCTCGATGACCTGCATGTACCGGTCGGTCGCCGCCCGCGCGTCCAGCGTCATCGCGAGCAGCATGCCGAGGCGCTCGACCGGGTTGTTCACGACCGCCGCCGTCGCGAAGAACGCCACGAGCGCCCCGACGCTGAGGTGGCCGTCGGCGGCCAGCGTGACGCCGATCGCGAGGGAGACCGCCAGCACGGCCTCTGGTATCGCCCCGAGCGCGAACGACACCCGTGAGAGCGTCCGGGCCTTGTGCACCTCGGTGGTGCGAAGCTCGTCGGCCTGTCGTGCGAAGTCGTCGAGCGCATCCTGGCCGCGTCCGAACGCCTTGAGGACGCGGATGCCATGGACCGACTCCTCGACCGTCGTCGCGAGGTCGCCCGCCTGGTCCCGCGCGCGCCGGGCCACCACCTTGTAGTCCTCCCGGAACCGGAATCCGAGCCAGATCACGGGCACCGCACCGGCGACGTACACCGCGCCGAGCACGGGGCTGGTCCAGATCATCAGCACCACGCCGACCAGGACGGTGGTTGCGCTGACCAGCAGCATGACCAGCCCGAAGACGGTCCACCGCCGGATGGTCGACAGGTCCGACATGATCCGGGACAGCAGCTGGCCCCCGGGCCAGCGGTCGTGGAACTCGACGGGCAGGTCCAGCAGGTGCCGGAACAGGTCCGTGCGCATGACCCGCTCGACTCCCGTCCCCGGCGTGAGGATCAGCGCCCGCCTGCACCAGACGAGGAACGCCTCGAGGATGCCCAGGGCCAGCACGACGACCGCGCCGAGCACCACGCCACGCGTCGACCCGTCGCCGAGCAGCGGTCCGTTCACGATGGCGCGGAGCACCTGCGGGACCGCGAGCGCGAGCAGGCTGGCGCCGAGAGCCGTCAGACCGCCCAGAGCGATGCGCGGCAGTGCGGGCCGCGCCCATCGGCGCAGCTGCAGGAGCACGCGCGTGGTGGACGGAGGGGGTGGGACATCAGGCACCAGGTAACCCTACGGATCTGGTCGACTTTTTCTCGGAGGGGTATCGCCCCTCGAACGCTACGCGGTCGTGCGCGCCGTCTTCGTGTTGCTGGCCTGTGCGCGGGGGCGTACCACGAGCAGGTCGACGTTGACGTGCGGCGGACGCGAGAGCGTCCACGCGATCGCGTCCGCCACGTCGTCGGCCACCAGCGGCTGGTAGCCGTCGTAGACCGCGGCCGCACGTTGCGCGTCGCCGTCGAACCGGACCAGCGCGAACTCGTCCGTCGCTACCGCGCCGGGTGCGATCTCCAGGACCCGGATCGGCTCGCCGACGATCTCCCAGCGCAGGGTCGTGGCGAGCATCCGCTCCGCGGCCTTGGCGCCGGTGTACCCGGCACCGCCCTCGTAGGGTCCGTAGGCGGCGGTCGACGTCACGACGACCACGTCTCCCCCACCGTCGGCCCGCAGCTGTGGCAGCACGGCCTGCGTGACGCGCAGCGTGCCGAGCACGTTCAGCTCGTACATCCGCCGCCACTGGTCGATGTCGGCCCTCTCCACGGGGTCAAGGCCGAACGCACCGCCCGCGTTGTTGACGAGCGCGTCGAGCGGTCCCCCCGCCGCCACGTACTCACCGAGCCGGGCCACGTCCGCGTCGTCGGTCACGTCGGCGACGACCGTGTCCGCCCCGGTCTCCAGGGCGAGCGCCTCCAGCCGGTCCGCGCGGCGGGCCGTCGCGACGACGTCCCAGCCCTCCGCACGCAGCCGTCGGACGGTGGCGGCTCCGATGCCGGACGACGCGCCCGTCACCAGGGCGCGACGGGGTCGGGGCGTGCCTGTGCTCATGCGGTGGTGCTCCTCAGCAGTGGGTGGGGGCGAGCGGCAGTTCAGGGAGGTCAGAGGGTCGCGGCGACCTCGTCGAGCGCCTCTTCGAGCAGGCCGAGGCCGGTCGCCGCCTCCTGCGCGGTGACGACGCAGGGCGGGACGACGTGCACGCGGTTGTCGGCGAGGAAGGGAAGCAGACCCCGGGAGAGCGCGGCCGCCTTGACCTTGCCCACCACGGCGGGCTCGACGGGCTGGTGGGTGTCCTTGTCGCGGACCAGCTCGACGGCCCAGAACACGCCCAGGCCCCGCACCTCGCCGACGATCGGGTTGCGCTCGGCGAGCGCCGCCAGACCCGGGCCGATCACGTCGGAGCCGATCGCGGCCGCGTGCTCGACGATGCCCTCGTCGGCCATCGCGTCCAGGGTCGCGACGATGGACGCCATCGCCAGGGGGTGGCCCGAGTAGGTCAGGCCGCCGGGGAACACCGCGTCGTCGAAGGTCTTGGCGATCGGGTCGCTGATGATGACGCCACCCGCCGGGACGTAGCCGGAGTTGACGCCCTTGGCGAAGGTGATGAGGTCCGGGCGCACGTCGAAGCCGTCGAACGCGAACCAGCGTCCGGTGCGGCCGAACCCGCACATGACCTCGTCGAGGATCAGGAGGATCCCGTACCGGTCCGCGATGGCGCGCACACCCGCGAGGTACCCCGGCGGCGGCACGAGCACGCCGGCCGTGCCGGGGATCGTCTCGAGGAGGATCGCCGCCACGCTCCCCGGCCCCTCTGCCTGGATCACGCGCTCGAGGTGGTGCAGTGCGCGCTCCGACTCCTGCTCCGGGGTGCTCGCCCAGAACTCCGAGCGGTACAGGAACGGGCCGAAGTGGTGCACGTGGCCGCGGGCGTACTCGTTGGGCACACGGCGCCAGTCCCCCGTCGCGACGACGGCCGCACCGGTGTTGCCGTGGTACGAGCGGTACGCGGACACCACCTTGTCCCGGCCGGTGTGCAGGCGGGCCATGCGGATCGCGTTCTCGTTCGCGTCGGCGCCACCGTTGGTGAAGAAGACGCTCGAGAAGCCCGCCGGAGCGTGCGACAGGATGCGCTCGGCCGCCTGCCCGCGCGTGAGGTTGGCGGTGGCCGGAGCGATCGTCGTCAGCGTGGCCGCCTGCTCCTGGATCGCTGCCACGACACGCGGGTGCTGGTGACCGATGTTGACGTTGACCAGCTGGCTCGAGAAGTCGAGGTAACGGCGGCCGTCGTGGTCCCACACCGTCGAACCGAGCCCGCCCGCGATCACCAGCGGGTCGAGGTGCGCCTGCGCGGACCACGAGTGGAACACGTGGTCGCGGTCGAGCCGGAGCGCCGTGGCGCCGTCCTGCGAAGTCATCTTCGTCGCGCTCCTTCGTCGTGCCGCGGGCGGTGGCCGTTCTCGTGCGACCACCGCCCGCGAGCCTGCCCTACTTTCCGCCGGCCTCGAGTGTGACGTCCGTCGGCGTGAAGTCCGTGCCGGTGACGTCCACGCCCTCGTCCTTCAGCGCCGCCAGCGCCTTCTCCACGTACTCGTTCGTGTAGGAGTCGTCGCTCGGCTCCGCGGTGATGACCGTGGCGCCCTGGTCGTTCTTGGTGTTCAGGGCGATGTCGACGGTCTGCTTCCAGGCGTCCTCGTCGATGATCCCGATGCCGTCCGGTGACGGCCAGATGAGCTTGTTGATCTCGTTGGTCTGCCACAGCTGGTGGCTGTTGCCCAGCTGCGAGCCCTGGGCCACCACGATGTCCCGCGCCTTCTCCGGGTTGTCGCGTGCGTAGATCCACCCCTTGAGGCTCGCCTTGATGAACTTCTCGGTGTTCGCCTGGTACTCCTCGTCGGAGGCCAGCTTCTCCGAGTTCGCCCAGATGGCGTCCTGGAGCATCGCCGTGCCCTCGTCGTTCCAGTCGATCGCGTTGAAGTCGTCGGCCGTGTACAGCTCGCCGGTCGCGGGGTTGGTCGACTCGAGGAGCTGCGCGTACTCGTTGTAGGTCATCGCCTGGGCGGCGTCGATCTCGTTGCCCAGCAGCGCGTTCATGTCGAACTGCTGCTGCACAAGGGTGACGTCGGTGGCCGGGTCCAGGTCGGCCTTGGTGATGCCTGCGAAGAGCTCGAACTCGTTGCCGTAGCCCCAGTTGCCCACCTTCTTGCCCTTGAGGTCCGCGGCCGTGGTGATGCCCGCGTCCTTGAACGAGACCTGCAGCGTGCCGGACTTCTGGAAGATCTGGGCGACGTCCGTGATCTCGGCACCCTGCTCACGTGACGCGAGCGCCTTCGGAACCCACGCGATCGCGTAGTCGACCGAGCCGTCGGCGAGGACCGACTGCGGCACGATGTCGACGCCGCCCTCGACGATCTCCACGTCCAGGCCCTCGTCGGCGTAGTAGCCCTGGTCGAGCGCCGCGTAGTAGCCGGCGAACTGGGCCTGCGTGAACCACTGCAGCTGGAGCTTGATCGGCGTCAGCGGGTCGACGGACATGTCCGAGGTGGACTCGGGGGTGTCGCCGTCGTCGCTGCTGCCGCATCCGGCCAGAGCGAGCGCTCCCGCGACCGTCAACGCTGCCACGCTCCACGCCGTACGTCTGGTGTCTCTCATCGTCATCCCTCTCGTTGGCTGACTCGGACAGGTGCTGGGATCGGCCGGCCTGGCCTCACTGACAGGCGGGACGTGTGTGGGTGCGAGCATCAGCCCCCGGTGCGACGCGCCGCCGCGCGCTCGAGCGCGAGGGTCGCCAGGTAGAAGACGAGCCCGAGCAGGATCGCGCCGAGCACGAAGGCCCATGCCCGCGCGTAGGCGCTGTTGGACGCGGCCGACGTGATGCGTGAGCCGAGCCCGTTCTGCAGGCCTCCGAAGTACTCCGCCACGACGGCCGCGATCACACCGGTCGACGACGCGATGCGCAGACCGGTGAAGAAGTACGGCAGCGCCCCGGGAATGGTCACGGTGCGCGAGATCTGCCTCGGCGTCGCTGCGTACGCGCGCAGCAGGTCGCGGTGCACGGGCTGGACCTGGCGCAGGCCGCGCAACGTGTTGACGAAGATCGGCGCGAACACGACGACCGAGACCACGAGCCTGCGCGGTGTCGTCGACGTGGTGCCGAACATCGTGTTGAGCGCGGGCGCGAGCGCCACGATCGGCATGACCGAGAGCGCCGCCGCGGTGGGTGACATGAGGGAGTCCACCATGCCGCTGCGGGCGGCGAGGATCGCCGCGAGCACGGCGGCCGTGCCTCCGACGAGGAGACCGACCAGGACGTTCAGGCCCGTGGCGAGCGCAGCCGACCACACCAGCGGGACCACCTGACGCAGCTGGTCGACGATCGCGGTCGGGCTGGGCAGGAGGTAGGGCTTGATCCCGGTGGCGACGACGAACCCCTGCCAGAGCACGAGTGCGACCAGCCCGAGCAGCACGGGAGCGAACCAGCGCACAGCAGACCGACGACGACCGGCGCTCGCCTGCGTGCTCATCGTCTGCTCCCACCCGGCGCTGTCGTCGTCATCGCAGGTCCACGCCTCGGGCCGTCCCCGTCGGGATGGCGCCGCTGCCGTGCAGCGCCTCACGCACCGCCGTTACCGCCGCGAAGAACGAGGAGTCCTCCCGCAGCCCTTCGGTGCGTTCGCCGGCGATCCGCACCGGCACCACGGCCGTGATCCGCCCGGGCCGTGGCGACATGACCACGACCCGCTCGGAGAGGAACACCGCCTCGGGGATCGAGTGCGTGACGAACACGACGGCCGCACCGCTCTCCGCACAGATCCGCACGAGCTCGGTCTGCATCCGCTCGCGCGTCATCTCGTCGAGCGCACCGAACGGCTCGTCCATGAGCAGCAGGCTCGGCCGCTCGGCCAGCGCTCGGGCGATGGCGACGCGCTGCTGCATCCCTCCCGACAGCTGGTGCGGGAAGTGTCCTGCGAACTCCTCGAGACCCACGAGCGTGAGCAGCTCGGCCGCCCGGGCGGCACGCTCCTTCTTCCCGACGCCGTGCAGCTCCAGCGGCAGCTCGACGTTGCCCGCGACGTCCCGCCACGGTAGGAGCCCCGCCTGCTGGAACGCGATGCCGTAGTCCTGCGCCTCCCGGGCCGCCTGTGCCGACTTGCCGAACACGCGGAGCTCGCCGGTGCTCGGCTGGTCCAGGTCGCCGATGAGCCGCAGGAGCGTCGACTTCCCGCAGCCCGACGGACCGATCAGGGAGACGAACTCGCCCGCGGCGACGGTCAGGTCGATCCCGTCGAGCGCGGTGACCTCGCCGGACCGGGACGAGAAGGTCTTGCCGATGCCGCGCGCGACGACCGCAGCCGCTGCACCGGGCGCGGCCATGGAGTGCGTCGTGGTTCCTGCGTCCGTGCTCATGAGACCTCCGCGTGGCGGTAGCGACCGAGTCCTAGGCCGAGCAGCGACACCAGCCCGGCGGCGACCAGGCCGAGGACTGCGGCACCCACGATGGCGCCCCACGGCTTGGCGGGGTCGCCGCTGGCCGACTGTGCGTAGCTGATGATCATGCGGCCGATGCCGCCCTTGGTCCCCGTCGAGACCTCCGCGACGATCGCACCGACCACTGCGGTCGCGGCGCCGAGCCGCAACGCGGGCAGCAGGTAGGGCACGCTCGCCGGGAGGCGCAGCCCGAGCAGGGTCCGGCTCCAACCGGCCGCGAGCGCGCGGAACAGCTCGACCTGCGCGGCCGGGGGCGACTGCAGGCCACGCAGCGCACCGACCGCGACCGGGAAGAACGCCAGGTAGGACGCGATGAGCGCCACCGACATCCACCGCTGCCACTCGAACGAGCCGATGTGGATCCGGCCGCCCCAGCCGACCACGAGCGGCGCGAGCGCGATGAGGGGCACCGTCTGGCTGAGCACGACCCACGGCAGGAGCGCCGACTCGGCGACCGTCCACCGCTGCATCAGGAGGGCGACGAGGAAACCGCCGACGGAGCCCAGCACCCAGCCCGCGAGCGCGACCCGGAACGTGAACCAGCAGGCCTGCAGCATCGCGCTCAGCACGGTCGGGGACCCGACGGCCGAGGTCTCGGGCTCGAGCATCCGCTGCCCGATCGTCCACACGTGCGGCATCGCGACGTCGTCGGTGCGCGGCAGCACGCTCGCACCGAGGACGTGACCGCCGGTGTCCGGCACGACGAGCTTGACGAGCTCCCACAGCACGGCGAGCAGGACCACGGCGAGCAGTCCGACGGCGACCCGTCGGCCGCGGCCCGAGCGGGCACGCTGCGGCGCGGCCGGGGTCCCGACCGGCGCGCTCGTGCTCGTCGCGAGGTCCGTCATCCGGTCGCGACGACGGACGTCGCCATCCCCGGGATGACGCGTTCGCCGTACTGGCGGAGCGTCTCCTCCTTGTTGTCGTGCTGGAGGTACCCCGCGAACTGCGTGACCCCCAGCGCACGCAGGGCCTCCAGCTTCTCGACGTGCTCCGACGCGCTGCCCAGGATGCAGAACCGCTCGACGATGTCGTCGGGCACGAACGCGGCGTGCGTGTTGCCGGCGCGGCCGTGCTCGTTGTAGTCGTAGCCGTCACGGCCGGCGATGTAGTCCGTGAGCGCCTTGGGGATGGTCGAGTCGGCGCCGTACCTTGCGACGATGTCCGCCACGTGGTTGCCGACCATCCCACCGAACCAGCGGCACTGCTCGCGCATGTGCTCGCGGTCGTCGCCGACGTACATCGGGGCGGCGATGCAGAACTGGATCGCGTCGGGGTCCCGGCCGGCCTGCTCGGCCGCGTCGCGCACGACCTTGATGGTCCACGCGGCGATGTCCGGGTCGGCGAGCTGCAGGATGAACCCGTCACCCACCTCCCCCGTGAGCTTGAGTGCGAGCGGTCCGTACGCGGCCACCCAGATGTCGAGGGCCGACCCGCTGGACCACGGGAACTGGACCTTCGCACCGTTGACGTCGACGGCCCGGCTGTTGGCGAGCTCGCGGATGACGTGGATGGAGTCGCGCAGCGTCGCGAGGTTCGACGGCCTGCCGTGCAGCGTGCGCACGGCGGAGTCGCCGCGGCCGATGCCGCAGACGGTCCGGTTGCCGTACATCTCGTTGAGCGTCGCGAACAGGCTCGCGATCACCGTCCAGTCGCGGGTCGCCGGGTTGGTGACCATGGGCCCGACCATGACCTTGCGGGTGGCCGCGAGGATCGCCGAGTAGATGACGAAAGGCTCCTGCCAGAGCAGGTGCGAGTCGAACGTCCACACGTGGCTGAACCCGTACGTCTCTGCCTGGCGCGCCAGCTCGACCGTGCGCGAGGCCGGCGGGTTCGTCTGCAGCACGACGCCGAAGTCCATGGGCGACCTTTCTCTGGAACGGGTGCGAGCGGTCAGAGCTGGTTCAGAGCAGGTACTGCGTCAGTCCGCGTCGCACGTACTGACCGTGCCCGGCGCGGCCGTGGTAGCCGGTCTCGTCCACCACCACGGACCCGCGGGAGACCACGACGTCCACGTGCCCGTCGATCTCGTACCCCTCCCACGCGGAGTGGTCCATGTTCATGTGGTGGGTCTTGCCGACGCCGATCGACGTGTGCCCGTTCGGGTCGTAGACCACGACGTCCGCATCTGCCCCCGGGGCGACGACGCCCTTCTTCCCGTAGAGCCCGAACATCCGCGCGGGCGTGGTGGACGTGAGCTCGACCCACCGCTCCAGCGTGATCTCGCCCGTCACCACCCCCTGATACATGAGGTCCATCCGGTGCTCGATCGAGCCGATCCCGTTCGGGATGGCCCGGAAGTCGCCCACACCGAGGTCCTTCTGACCCTTCATGCAGAACGGACAGTGGTCGGTGGAGACCATCTGCAGGTCGTTGGTGCGCAGCGCCTGCCACATGTGCCGCTGGTGACCCTCGGCCCGGGAGCGCAGCGGCGTCGAGCACACCCACTTGGCACCCTCGAACCCCGGAGCGCCCAGCTGCTCCTCGAGCGACAGGTAGAGGTACTGCGGACACGTCTCACCGAAGACGTTCTTGCCGTTGTCGCGCGCCCACGCCAGCTGCGCGACCGCCTGCTTGGCGCTCACGTGCACGACGTAGAGCGGGGCGCCCGTGACGTCGGCCAGCATGATCGCGCGGTGCGTGGCCTCCTCCTCGAGCTGCCAGGCACGCGCGATGCCGTGGTAGTACGGGTCGGTCTTGCCGGACTCGACGAGCTGCGCCGCGAGCACGTCGATCGCCGGCCCGTTCTCGGCATGCATCATGGTCAGCAGCCCGAGGTCAGCGGCCTTCTGCATGGCCCGCAGGATCTGCGCGTCATCCGAGTAGAAGACGCCCGGGTAGGCCATGAAGAGCTTGTAGCTGGTGATCCCCTCGGCGACCAGGCCCTCCATCGCCTTCAGCGCGTCGTCGTCGACCCCACCGATGATCTGGTGGAAGCCGTAGTCGATCGCGCAGTTCCCGGCCGCCTTCTCGTGCCAGGCCGCCAGGCCGTCCATGACGCGCTCACCCGTGCGCTGGACCGCGAAGTCGATGATCGTCGTCGTCCCACCCCAGGCTGCCGCCCGGGTCCCGGACTCGAACGTGTCGCTCGCGTTGGTGCCGCCGAACGGAAGCTCCATGTGGGTGTGCGCGTCGATCCCGCCGGGGATCACGTACTTGCCGGTCGCGTCGATCACCCGGTCCACGTTCGCGGCGAGGTCGAAGCCGAGCAGCGTCGAGCCCGGGTTGAGCACCGCCGCGATCGTCTCGCCGTCGATGAGCACGTCCGCCGGCGTGCGCCCCGTCGCGCCGACCAGCGTCCCACCCGTGATGAGCGTCTTCATGGTTCGGTGTCCTCTCAGGTCAGGGAGCGACGATCGGGCCGTACGCCTCGGGCCGACGGTCGCGGAAGAACTGCCACCGCTCGCGCACGATCCGCACCTGGTCCAGGTCGAGGTCACGGATCAGCAGCTGGTTCTCGGTCGACGACCCGACCTCGCCGACGTAGTTGCCGTCGGGCCCGACCGCGTAGGACGACCCGTAGAAGTTCACGGCCTCGTCGCCGTACTCGTTGTCCTCGAGGCCCACCCGGTTGTTGGCGACGACGAAGTAGCCGTTGGCCACCGCAGCGGCCGGCTGCTCGATCTCCCAGAGCTTGTTGGAGATTCCGGGCGCCGTCGCGTTCGGGTTGAACACGATCTCCGCGCCGTTCAGCGCGAGCACCCGCCACCCCTCAGGGAAGTGCCGGTCGTAGCAGATGTTCACGCCGATCTTCCCGACGGCCGTCTCGAACACCGGGTACCCGAGGTTGCCCGGCCGGAAGTAGAACTTCTCCCAGAACTTGGGCAGGTTCGGGATGTGGTGCTTGCGGTACTTGCCGAGGTACGTGCCGTCCGCGTCGATCACCGCGGCGGTGTTGTACAGAACACCGGGCTGCTCCTCCTCGTAGACCGGGAGCACGATGACGATGCCCAGCTCCTTGGCCAGGGCCGAGAAGCGCTCCGTCGTCGGACCGGGCACGGTCTCGGCGTAGCTGTAGTACCCGGTGTCCTGCGTGATGCCGAAGTACGGGCCGTAGAACAGCTCCTGGAACGCGATCACCTGCGCGCCCTGGGATGCGGCCTCCCGGGTCCAGGCCTCGTGCAGGGCGGTCATCGACTCCTTGTCGCCCGTCCAGGTGGCCTGGGTGAACGCGACACGCACGACTGTCATGGAGCTCCTCCGGTCTTCGTTCCGCCGACGGTGGCCCCCGGCAGCGGGTGCCGAGGGCTCCCTCGCCTGGAATGTGACTGTCGGGGTTGAACATTTCTGTGGCGTTACCGCGAGTTTCATCTGCGCGAACGCTCGTGTCGAGCGTGTAAACATTTTGAGGGTCGGGCGAATCGGGCGCCTGCGGGGCCCCAGGAGGACCCCGAGAGGCCCTCGTCGGCGTGCATCCTGACCCGCATGGACCTCGCAGCACACGTCGACGACCGCAGCCCACGCGGCATCGCGGCCACCGTTGCGCGGCTCGTCCGAGGCGGTGACCTGCGGCCCGGCGACCGGTTGCCCACCGTGCGGGTCCTGTCCGCCGAGCTGGGCGTGAGCCCCGCGACCGTCAGCGGAGCGTGGCAGGCGCTCGCGGCGGTCGGCATCGTGACGTCGCGCGGCCGGGCCGGCACCGTCGTCCTGCCGCCCCCCGCGAGCTGGCTCCCGCCGCGGTACCGGGACCTCGCCGGTGGCGCACCTGCGCGCCTCGACCTGTCCAGCGGGACGCCGGACCCGGAGCTGCTCCCGCTCCTCGGCCCGGCTCTGGCGCGCGTAGCGGTGCAGATGCCCTCGGCCGACTCCGGTGCCTACCTCTCCTCACCCGTCGTGCCCGCGCTCGAGGCGCTGCTGCGCGAGTCGTGGCCGTTCGCCCCGCAACGCATCACCGTGGTCGACGGTGCGCTTGACGCCATCAGCCGCACGCTCGAACGGGTGGCCGGCTACGGCTCACGCGTGGCCGTGGAGAACCCCGGGTTCCCACCGCTGTTCGACCTGCTGGACCAGCTCGGCCTCGAGCGGGTCCCCGTCACGCTGGACCGCCAGGGCATGCGTCCGGCCGAGCTGCAGGACGCCCTGCAGAGCGGCGCCAAGGTCGTCGTCGTGCAGCCCCGCGCCCAGAACCCGACCGCGGTCAGCATGACGGCTACCCGGGCACGCGAGCTCGCCGGCGTGCTCCGCCGGCACGAAGCCATCGTCATCGAGGACGACCACTCGGGTGAGATCGCGTCCGCCCGCGACGTCAGCCTCGGCGTCTTCCTGCCCGATCGCGTGGTCCACGTCCGCTCGTACAGCAAGTCGCACGGTCCCGACCTGCGTATCGCCGCGGTGGGCGGACCCGCCACCGTGCTGGACGCCCTGGTGGCCCGCCGGATGCTGGGCCCAGGCTGGACGAGCAGACTCCTCCAGCACGTCCTGGTCGACCTCCTCACCGACTCGACCGCGGTCGAGTCGGTCGCCAACGCTCGTCGGGTCTACTTCGCCCGCCGTCGCACCCTGCGCGAAGCACTGACCACGCACGGCGTCGTCGTCGACCCGGGCGACGGCATCAACCTGTGGCTGCCTGTCCACGACGAACGCACGGCGCTGCTGCGGTTGGAGGCAGCGGGGATCCGCGTCGCACCGGGGGCGCCGTTCCGTGCCGACCTCACGCCGAGCGACCATGTCCGCGTCACGGTCGGGCTCGTGGACCGGGAGATCGACGACGTCGCACGAACGCTCGCCCTGGCGGGCGCTAGCTGACCCCGGCCCGGTCCGGCACCGTCTCCGGTGGCGAGGCGGGCACGTCGCGGACCAGGACGACGAGCGCCGCGAGGACGGCGACGTGCAGGGCGGTTGCCAGCAGCACGGGGATGGCCAGCATCTCGGCCTGCGCGAGGACGAGCATCACGGACGCGCCGCCGAGTGCGGCCAGAGCGCGGGCGTTGCGGGTCCTGCGGTACTCCGCCGCGGCCGCGAGCACGATCGCCCCGGTCGTCACGACGAGCGCGAGCCGGTAGTACGGGAACCACTGCGTGTCCGTGACCACCCGGGTCCAGACCAGCACGGCGACCGCGACGGTCGCCGCATCCGTGACTGCGCGGCACACCATCCAGGTGAGGACGCTCGCGACCACGATGAGTGCGCCCTGGGTCGCCCGGACCTCCCAGGTGACCGACGCCGGACTGCCCCACAGGAGCAGGACCGGGCTGATGATCGAGCCGGTCCACGTCATGTCGAGCATCCGGAAGGTGCCGCTCAGCGCGAACGGTGCCCAGACCAGCACCGTGCCCGCCAGCCAGACCACCGCACCACGCACGCGGCCCCTCCAGGTGGGCAGGGCGAGCAGCAGCACGGGCACCGCCAGCACGGCCCACGTCTCGAGCGCGCACCCTGCGACGAGCAGGAGCGCCGTGGCCACGTCTCGCCCGCGTCTCCCGGTCCCGGCAGCGATCAGCCACAGCGCCGGGACCCAGAGGTAGGTCGGGTGCTGGTAGGCGATCAGCGTGGGGATCTGCCAGGGCACGAGAAGCAGGACGGCGGCACCGACTGCGGCGACGAACAACCCACGGGGCGGTCGGTGGCGTGCTGCCCAGATGCTTGCCGCGTACAGCGCGGGAGCGAGCGCGACCACGGCGGCGACGAGGAACCCGACAGTCGTGGAGGCGCGCAGGACGTGAAGCAGGAAGGCCAGCCCGCCGGCCCACACGAGCGCGAGCGGACCCGTCTGCACGGTGGGGTCGCTGTAGGCGAGGCCCGGGTGCCCGGACAGGATCGCCCGCCCGGCGTGCACGAAGAGGCCGTAGTCCCCGTAGAGGTGGGAAGGGTCGCTCCACGCGTCGCCGTCGGGCTGCCGAGCCATGTCAGGCTCGAGCGGGATCACCGCCGAGGCCGCCGCGACGACGACCGCCGCCAGCAGGGCCCACAGCCAGGAGGGCGATTCCCGCACCGAAGCCGAGAGCCACGCCCGCGCACGGAGGGCTCTCGATGACATGGCCACGATTCTCGCCCACCGTGACCGGTGCTCGCGTCACGCAGGCCCCGTGGCGGGACGCGTGCCCGCAGGTGGGAGCACCAGCGGGGTTGCGCGACCGGGTGGCGATCGGCCTACTCTGTGCGCGGAACCCGGCCGGGTCTGGCACGGGTCGCGCCGCCCGGCTGTGGGCGGCCCTCCGGAGGCGCGACGTGCGCCCCACCCCCGTCGCCCACGCGTGCGCACGCGACCGCGCGCACCAGCAGAGACACCGGAGACCCATGCCCGCCGACCGGCGCGTCCTCGTCACAGCCACCGCACTCGCGCTCGGCCTGGCGGCGTGCTCAGCCCAGAGCACGCCCGAACGGACGGCCACACCGACCCCGACGGCGTACGCGCCAGTGTCTCTCGACAACTGCGGTACCAAGGTCACGCTCGTCGGACCGCACACCAAGGTCGTGACGATCAAGTCGACGAGCACCGAGATGCTGCTCGCGCTCGGCCTGCAGGACGTCATGATCGGGACGGCGTTCGCGGACGGCCCGGTGCCGGACGAGTACAAGGCGGCCTACGACGCGATCCCCGTCATCTCGGACAAGGTCCCCGGGCAGGAGGCACTGCTCGCGCTCGAGCCGGACTTCGTCTACGGCGGGTGGGAGTCCAACTTCTCGGCCGACGGTGCGGGCGACCGCGCGGCCCTGCAGGACCTCGGCATCGACACGTACGTCTCCCCCGCGGCGTGCAAGGAGCCGGACTACATGCCCGACCCGCTGACGTTCGACGACGTCGACGACGAGATTCGCGAGGTGGCCACGATCTTCGGCGTCCCGGACCGCGCGGAGGCCCTGATCGCCGACGAGAGGGCCACGCTCTCGAGCGTGACGAAGCCCGCCGAGAAGACCACCGCCCTCTGGTACAGCTCCGGCTCGGACACCCCGTACGTCGGCGCCGGCATCGGCGCGCCGCAGATGATGATGGACGCCGCGGGCCTGACCAACATCTTCGCGGACGTGCACGACACGTGGACGCCTGCCGGCTGGGAGAGCATCGTCGCGGCAGACCCGAGTGTCATCGTGCTGGTCGACGCGTCCTGGAACACCGCCGCCTCGAAGATCCAGCTGCTCGAGGCCAACCCCGCCACAGCCCAGCTCAGCGCCGTCCAGAACCACCGGTACCTGACCATCCCGTTCGCCGCGTCCGAGGCCGGCGTCCGCAACGCCGAGGCCGTGAAGTCACTGGACGACCAGCTGGCGGCCCTCCCGAAGTGAGTGAACGACGCCGGGCAGCCCCGCTCCCCCTGCTTGTCTCCGTAGGGATCCTCGCCGTCGTCGCGACCGTCCTGGTCGCCGTCACGATCGGCCCGGCGGACCTGCAGGTCGCCGAGGTCGCGCGCAGCGTCGCGGCCCACCTCGGCTTCGCGGTCGCTGACGTGCCGAAGCTGCATGACGCCATCGTGTGGGACCTGCGCCTGCCCCGGGTGCTCACGGCCGCGGCGGTCGGCGCCGGTCTGGCCCTGGCCGGAGCCGTCATGCAGAGCCTCACGCGCAACCCGCTGGCCGACCCGTACCTGCTGGGCCTGTCCTCGGGTGCGTCGCTCGGCGCGGTGGCGGTGCTCGTGCTCGGCGTGAGCCTGCTCCTACCGGTCGCCGCGTTCGCGGGCGCGATCCTGGCGCTCCTCGCGACCCTGACGCTGGCGCGCACAGGCGGCACCCTCACTCCGGGCCGGACCGTGCTGGCGGGGCTCGCCGTCTCGCAGTTCGCCGCCGCGGGCACGTCGTTCGTCATCTTCTGGACGGCGACGGGCGACTCCTACCGCGAGATCCTCAACTGGCTGCTGGGCTCGCTCGCGGGCTCGACGTGGGCCGACGTCGCGATCGCGGGCACTGCGGTCGTCGTCATCGGCGCGGTCCTCCTCATGAGCTCCACGAGGCTCGACTCGTTCACGTTCGGGGACACGTCGGCGGCCTCGCTCGGCATCGACGTGAACCGCACGCGATGGACCTTGATGATCGTCGTCGCGCTGCTCACGGGCGCGATGGTGGCCGTGAGCGGGGCCATCGGGTTCGTCGGCCTGATCCTGCCGCACGCAGTCTCGTCGCTGACCGGCCCGGCGCACCGACGGCTGCTCCCCGTCGCCGGCCTGGCAGGCGCCGTGTTCCTCGTCTGGGCAGACACGATCGCGCGGACCGTGTTCGACCCGCGCGAGCTCCCCGTCGGCATCGTCACCGCGCTCGTCGGCGTGCCCGTGTTCGCGTTCCTCCTGCGCCGCGGGAAGGGGTCGGCATGGACCTGACCCTGCAGGGTGTGGGCACGCGGCTCGGCGGACGGTGGGTGGTCGACGGCGTCGACGCGACCCCGCCCGCGGGTGCGCTCACCGGTCTCCTCGGACCCAACGGTGCGGGGAAGACGACGCTCCTGCGCATGATCGCGGGCCTGGTCGGGCCGGAGGCCGGCGCGGTGCTGGTCGAGAACGAGAACGTCGAGGCGATCCCGCGCCGAAGACGCGCGCAGCGGATCGCCTTGTTGGAGCAGGAGTCGACGAGCTCGGTCCCCCTGACCGTGCGCGAGGTGGTCGGGCTCGGCCGCATCCCGTACCGCACGATCTGGGGGAACGACCCGGACGACGCCGCCGTGGACCGCGCGCTGCGCAGCGCACGCGCCGAGCACCTGGCGGACCGCGCCTGGTGGTCCCTCTCGGGCGGTGAGCGGCAGCGCGTCCAGATCGCCCGTGCGCTCGCGCAGGAGCCCGACCTCCTGCTCCTCGACGAGCCGACCAACCACCTGGACGTGAGTGCGCAGCTCGGCCTGCTCGCCTTCGTCCGGGACCTGGGCACCACCACGGTCGCGGCACTGCACGATCTGAACCTCGCAGCCGCGTTCTGCGAGCACGTGCTGGTGCTCAAGGACGGCCACCTCGCCGCAGCAGGGCACCCGCGCGTGGTCCTGACCCCCGACCTCCTGCGGGACGTCTACGCGGTGGAGGCCGACGTGCTCACCAACCCCCGGACCGGGCGCCCGGTCATCGCCTTCCACGAACCGGAGCACCCATGAAGATCACCGTCCTGTCCGGTGGCGTCGGTGGCGCGCGCTTCACGCGCGGGCTGCTGGCCCTCGTCGGCGACGAGCACCCCGTCACGGTCGTCGCGAACACCGGTGACGACATGTGGTTGCACGGTGTGCGCGTGTGCCCCGACCTGGACACGCTGATGTACACGCTCGGCGGCGCCGTGCACGAGGACCAGGGCTGGGGCCGACGGGACGAGTCGAAGCGTGTGAGCGACGACCTCGCTGCCTACGGACTCGGCTGGGACTGGTTCACGCTGGGGGACCTGGACCTGGCCACCCACCTCGCGCGCACCGAGCTGCTCCGATCGGGGATGCCCCTCTCGCAGGTCACGGCCCGGCTCGCCGACCGATGGCGACCCGGGGTCACGCTCCTGCCGATGACCGACGACGAGGTCGAGACGCACGTGGTCCTCGACGACGGGCGTGAGATCCACTTCGAGGAGTGGTGGGTGCGGCACCGAGCGGCGGTCCCGGCGAGGCGGTTCGTGCAGACGAACCTGGCCGTCTCCTCCCCTGCGCCCGGCGTGCTGGAGGCGCTGCGGGACGCCGACGTCGTCGCGATCCCGCCAAGCAACCCGGTGGTCTCGGTGGGCACGATCCTGGCGGTCCCCGGCGTCCGCGACGCGTTGGCCACCACGGACGCGCCTGTCGTCGGTGTGAGCCCGGTGGTCGGCGGCGCTCCCGTGCGCGGGATGGCCGACGCCTGCCTGGCCGCCATCGGCGTCGAGACCAGCGCCCTGGGCGTCGCCGAGCACTACGGCCGGCGTGCCGAGGGCGGGATCCTGGACGCCTGGCTCGTCGACGAGGTGGACGCACCGGCCGCCGCCCGGCTGCGCGACGCAGGCTGGGCGTCGCGAGCGGTCCCCACCCTCATGACCGACGTGCCGACCACCGCACGCATCGCCGCGGCCGCCCTAGACCTCGTCGACCGACAGCCCTGACAGGACCTTCGCGGTCCGCCGACCGACACCGAGGCGTGCTACGGCCGCCAGGTCGGACGGCACGTCGACGTCTCGCCGCACGGTGGACCCGAGCGGGACGTCGAGCCGCACGTGCCCGGACGCCTCGTGCAGGGCCGCCGAGCCGGGCCCGAACTGCGGCGTGCACGCGACGAGACCCGTGAGCAGCGTCGTACCGGTCCCGTCGGCATCCGAGACGAAGCCGAGCGGATGCCGCTGCGCGAGGTCGAGCGCCGCCCGCAGGTCGTCCGGCCGCAGCGCAGGCAGGTCCCCGAGCAGGACCGCGACCGGCAGCGACGCACGGGCAAGACCCGCGCGGATCGCGGCGTTGAGACCACCACCCGGGTCGTCGACCACGAAGGGTGCGGCGGCACGGATCTCGTCGTCGCTCGTCACGACCAGGACCCGCCTCACACCGGGCGTTGCCGCGGCCGACTCCATGGTGTCGAGCGCCATGGCCCGTGCGAGTGCGGCGCGTGCCCCCGGGTCCAGATAGCCCGCCAGCCGCGTCTTGCCCACGGCGGCCGGCTTCACGGGTACGACGACGACCCACTCCATGCGTCCACCTCCCGTCGGGGTTCTCACCGGGAGCACCCCCGCGAGAGGATGCTGCCATGACGCTCTGGCTCACCGGCGACCCGACCGCCGACCAGCTCCTGACCGACGACCCGTTCGCGCTGCTGCTCGGCATGCTGCTGGACCAGCAGGTCACAATGGAGTCGGCGTTCGCAGGCCCGGCCAAGATCGCCGACCGGATGGGTGGCCTCGACGTGCACCGCGTCGCGGAGGCGGACCCCACGGAGTTCGCCTCGTTGTGCGCCACACCGCCGGCGGTCCACCGCTACCCCGGCTCGATGGCGGGACGTATCCAGGGTGTCGCCGGAGCCCTCGTCGAGCAGTACGACGGCGACGTGACCCGACTGTGGACCGACGGTGACCCCGACGGCCCGACCGTGCTCAAGCGGCTCAAGGCCCTGCCCGGGTTCGGTGACCAGAAGGCGCGCATCTTCCTCGCCCTTCTGGGCAAGCAGATCGGCGTGCAGCCGGCGGGATGGGCACAGGCGGCGGGCGCGTACGGGGAGCCAGGCTCGCGCCGCTCGATCGCCGACGTCACCGACCCGACCTCGCTGGCGGAGGTCCGCGTGACCAAGCAGGCCGCCAAGGCCGCAGCGAAAGCGGCCGTCGGCTAGCAGCGGACCTGCGCGGCGAGCGTCGGGAGCCGGATCAGTCTTCCGTCAGCGCGTCCTTCCAGCCCTGCGCGTACGCCTCGGCGCTGCCCTGCGCGAACATGTCCTCGTCGCCGAGCCGCACGAGCGCCCGCGCACCAGGACCGTCGTCCGGGGTGACGAGGTCCCCGAGCCCGCGCACGACGGCCAGCGGCCGCCCCTCGGCCTTGCCCTTGACGAGCTCGCCCGCGGACGCGACCTCGTCCGCCACCGCAGCCTGCGTCATGATCAACGGGCGCCCGAACGTGTCGGCCTGACCCCGCAGATCGTCGAGCACGACGAGCCCCGCCGCCCCGATCGCGATGTCCGTGACTCCCTGCCTCCACGGACGACCGGCCGTGTCGGTGATGACGAGACCGATCGTCACGCCGAACCGGGCAGACAGGCCCGCACGGATCCGGCGCGCTGAGGCGTCCGGATCCACCGGGAGCAGCAGCACGGTCCCCTCGGGGGTGTTGCTCGCGTCCACACCGGCCGCGGCCATGACCAGTCCGAGGCGGTTCTCCACGATCCGGGTCACCCCGGTCGAGTGCTCGCGGGTCGCGACGACACGCACGGTCTCGTCGGTGATCGCCTGCTCACGGTCGTCGGCCGAGACCACCCGGCCCTCAGCCTTGGAGACGACCTTGGACGTGAGCACGAGGACGTCGCCGTCGACGGGCGGGTCGTCCGCCAGGAGGGCGGACAGGAGATCGACGAGGTCGTCGCCGGGCGCGATCTCGGGCAGCCCGTCGGGTGCCCAGACCTCCAGGCGGGCCGTCACCGGACCAGCTTGGGCAGCACGTCCGCCCCGAACGTCTCGATCCACTCCCGCTGGTTGCGACCCACGTTGTGCAGGTAGATGCGGTCGAAGCCGAGGTCGACGTACTTCTGGATCTCGGCCCGGTGCACGTCGGGGTCGGCGGAGATGACCATCCGGCCGTCGAAGTCCTCGGGGCGCACGAGCTTGGCCATCTGCTCGAAGTCGAACGGTGAGCGGATGTCGGCCTTCGGGAACTTCATGCCGCCGTTCGGCCACTCGTGCATCGCGTGCACCATGGCCAGCTCGTCGGTCTCGGCCCAGGACAGGTGCAGCTGCAGCACCTTGGGCAGCGTGGCCGGGTCCTTGCCGGCCTCGCGAGCACCCTCGTCGAACTTGCCGAAGAGCCCGCTGATCTTCTCCAGCGGAGCGCCGACCGTGATCAGGCCGTCGGCCAGCCGCCCGGCGCGCTTGGCGGTGACGGGCCCGGCGGTCGCGACGAGGATCTCGGGAGCCACCTCGGGCATGGTCCACAGCCGCGTCGACTCGAGCTTGTAGAACTGGCCGGCGTGCTTGACGTCCTTGCCCGCGATCGAGGCGGTGAAGAGCTTCCTGATGAGCTCGATCGCCTCGAACATGCGGTTGATGCGCTCGGGCGCCTCGGGCCAGTAGCCCGCGACGATGTGCTCGTTGAGCGCCTCCCCGGACCCCAGGCCGAGCCAGTGCCGGCCGGGGTACATGGCCGCGAGCGTCGCGGAGGCCTGCGCCACCATCGCGGGGTGCCAGCGGAAGGTCGGCGCCGTGACGCCAGGGCCGATGTCGCCCGTCGTCCGCTCCCCCAGGGCGGTCAGCACGTTCCAGACGAACGCCGCCTGACCCTGCGCCGGGACCCACGGCTGGTAGTGGTCCGCGGCCATCACGCCGGAGAACCCGTGGGCCTCCGCGTGCACCGACAGCGCGACCGCCTCGGTCGGGTGGAACTGCTCCAGCATCGCTGCGTACCCGACCGTGAGGCCGTCCGCGGTGACCGTCGACATACACACTCCTGATCGCCTGGGACCTCGCGGTGTGCTCCGCGACGAACTCCCCGACACACCCTAACGACGCACCCGGGCGAGATGATCCCGGCCGTGGCTACCGGCCGTGCTCGACGACGACGCAGCACCGGTCCGGCCTGGGCTCGAGCCGCGCACGCATCCGGTCGCCACCCACCTCGTCGGCGACCGCGCCGACGAGGCAGAGGTTCGCCCGGCAGATGAGCGCGGTCTGCGCCTGCGCCAGGGCGTGGAAGGGGCAGTTGTGCAGGTGGACCTCGTTGCCGTCGCGGCGCGGCTCGTACCCCTGTGCGGCGAGCACCTCGGCCGTCGCGTCCAGCGGGTCGACGTCGCGATCGGCGCCGGCCCGGCCCGCCGCCGCACCGTGAGCCGTGAACGCGCGCTCCACGGCGTCGAGCACCGGTCCGCCGGTCTGCGCCGACTCGGCGACCGCGTCGCTGAGCAGGCGCCCGGCGAGCTCGTAGGAGCGGTCCGGCAACGAGAACGACAGCTCCCGCGCGGCACGTCGGTAGAGGGTGGCCGGTCGGCCGGCCCCGGGCCCTGTGCGGCCCGTCAGGCGGGCGTGGCTCGTGCTGAGCAGGCCGTCGGACACGAGCCGCTCGAGATGGAACCGTGCGCGATGTCGTGGGACTCCGACGCCCTCGGCGGCCTGGTCACGGCTGACCGCCGCGGGCTGTGCGACGACGAACCGGTACAGCGCGAGCCGCACCGGGTCCGCGAGCGCGCCGATGCTCTCCGCGTCGGACGACGTCTGTGCTCCCACACCCTTGACGGTACCGAGGCCGGTTTCTAAAGTGCAAGGAGATCTACGATAGAAAACAGCGACCCGGAGGTCGTCATGGCTGGAACCGTCGTCATCGGAGCCGGGCTCGCCGCGGCGCACGTCGTCGCCACTCTGCGCGAGGAGGGAGACACCGCACCGATCACCCTCGTGGGTGACGAGGTCGACCGCCCCTACGAGCGGCCTCCGCTGTCCAAGGGGTACCTCCAGGGCAGCGCCTCGCGCGAGTCGGTGTTCGTGCACGCGCCCGACTGGTACGTCACCCACGACGTCACCACCCGGTTCGGCACCACCGCCACCCGGATCGACCGCTCCGCGCGCACCGTCGCCCTGTCGGACGGCACCACGCTCGGGTACGACCACCTGGTGCTCACCACCGGGTCGAGCCCCCGGGTCCTCGACGTCCCCGGCTCCTCGCTGCGCGGGGTCCACACGCTCCGCCGCCTGTCGGACAGCGACGACCTGCGCGACGAGCTCGCCCGGCCCCAACGTCTGGTCGTGGCCGGCGGCGGATGGATCGGCCTCGAGGTCGCCGCCGCAGCGCGGCTCGCCGGACTGACCGTCACCGTGCTCGAGTTCGCCGCGCAGCCCTTGCTCCGGGTGCTCGGACCGGAGGTGGCGGCAGTCTTCGCCGAGCTGCATCGAGCCCACGGCGTCGATCTGCGCACCGGTGTCGGAGTCGACGGCTTCGAAGGTTCGGCCGGGCGCGTCACCGGCGTCCGGGTCGGCGGGGAGGTCGTTCCTGCCGACATCGTGCTCGTCGGTGTCGGTGCAGCACCCAACGTCGAGCTCGCAGCTGCTGCGGGTCTCGCGGCGGACTCCCGGGGGGTCCTGGTGGACGCGCACCTGCGTACCGCCGACCCAGCCGTTCTCGCGGCGGGCGACGTCGCGAACGCCCACAACACGTCCCTGGGCCACAGCCTGCGCGTCGAGCACTGGGACAACGCGATCCGGCAGGGCGCCCTTGCAGCACGGTCGATCCTGGGCCGCGGCGACGAGTACGACTGGCAGCCGTACTTCTACACCGACCAGTACGACCTCGGCATGGAGTACGTCGGGTACGCCGACTCGGACGACCCGGTCGTCCTGCGTGGCGACCCCGCGAGCGGGGAGTTCCTCGCCTTCTGGCTGCGCGACGAGCGGGTACGCGCGGCGATGAACGTCAACATCTGGGACGTCAACGACCGGCTGCGCGAGCTCATCGGCCGCCGAGTGGACCCGGCGCGGCTGTCGAGCCAGGACGTTCCACTGGAGGATCTCTAGCCTGCGCCCCAGGGCGGCAAGTCCTTCTGGAGCAGCCACGGGTCCAGCAGCGCCGCCACGGGCCGATCGGACTCGAGCTCCGCGCAGACGACGAACTCCTTGGTGCTCACGGTGCCGTGCCGGTACCGCGCCGTCCAGGTGCGCACGAGCCGGAAGAACGTCTCGTCCCCGAGCGAGGTCCGCAACGCATGCAGCGCCAGGGCGCCACGCTTGTACAACCGGTCGTCGAACATCGCGTCCGGCCCGGGGTCCCCGATGACGAGGTCCTGAGGAAGCCCGGCGAGCCGAGTGTGCGCCGCGCGAGCCTGCTCCTGGGCAGTCCGACCGCCCGAGGCCTCGGACCAGAGCCACTCGGCGTAGCACGCGAAGCCCTCGTGCAGCCAGATGTCCCGCCAGAGACCCACGGTCAGGCTGTTGCCGAACCACTGGTGCGCGAGCTCGTGCGCCACGAGCCGCTCCGACCCTCGCCGGCCGTCCATGTGGTTGGCACCGAAGACCGACAGGCCCTGGGCCTCGAGCGGGATCTCCAGGTCGTCGTCCGTGACCACCACGGTGTACGCGGCGAACGGGTACGGCCCGAAGAGCTCCTCGAAGAGCGCGATCATCTCGGTCTGCCGTCCGAGGTCGTGCTCGGCGGCCTCCCGAAGCCGGGCCGGCACGAGGACCTCCTCGCGCGGACCGGTCGGGACCCGCAGGTAACGCCCGATCTGAAGGGTCGCCAGGTACGGCGCCATCGGCTCGGTCTGCTCGTACTCCCACCGCACGCGCCCCGCACGGGGCGAGCGCGACACCAGCCGCCCGTTCGCGACGACCTCGTACCCGGCCTCGACCGTCACCGTGAACCGGTAGGCCGCCTTGTCCGCGGGGCTGTCGTGGCAGGGGAACCAGCTCGGCGCGCCGTCCGGCTGACCCGCGACGATCACCCCGTCGGTGAGCTCCTCCCAGCCGACCTCGCCCCACGGCCCGCGAACGGGTGCCGGCTGTCCGGAGTACCGCACGTCGATGACGAGCTGAGTCCCGGCTGCCATCTCGTGCTTGAGCTTCAGCACGAGCAGACCGCCGCGGTGCGTCCAGCGGTCGGGGCGCGACCCGTCGACGAGGACCTGGGTCACCCGCAGCCGGTGCTGCAGCTCGAGCGACACGCGGACCGTCGCGCGGACGGCGGTGGCGTAGACCTGGGCGCGACCCTCGAGCCGGTTGGTCGCCACCCGGTAGTCGAGCTCGAGCTCGTAGCGGTCGACGTCGAGGTCGCCGTCGGGGCGCCCGGGCAGGTACGGGTCTGCGGCGGGTGCCGTCACGCGGGCACCGGTGCGACGGGGTTGCCGGTCCAGAGCGAGCCGGCCGGGATCGCGTCCCCGCGAAGCACCAGCGACGCAGGTCCGACGCTCGCGCCGTCGTCGATGGAGGCCGCCGGCAGCACCACGCCGTGCGGTCCGAGACTCGCCCCGTGCCCGAGCACCACGGTGTCCATGCTCATCACCCGATCATGGAACAGGTGGGTCTGCAGGACGCAGCCGCGATTGACCGTGGACGCGTCCCCGAGCGTGACCAGGTCGGCCTCGGGCAGCCAGTACGTCTCGCACCAGACGCCGCGGCCGATCCGGGCTCCCAGGGTCCGCATCCAGACGGTGAGCGCGGGCGAGCCGACCGTGGCCGGCCCCAGCCATGGAACGGCGACCGACTCGAGGAACGTGTCCGCGAGCTCGTTGCGCCAGATGAACGAGCTCCACAGCGGGTGGTCTCCGGCACGGAGCCTCCCGACGAGGAGCCACTTGGCCGCGGTGGCCAGCGCGCACGCGACGGCCGCGGCACCGAGCACGACCAGCCACGAGACCGCCGCAGCGCCCGCGAGTCCCCACGACCCGACCGCCGCCTGCAGGAGCAGCAGGACGAGCACCCCGAGCCCGAACGTGCAGATGACGGGCACGATCCGGCAGAGCTCGACGACCGCCCGCGCCACGCGCAGGTGCGTCGGCGGTTCGAACGTGCGCGAGTCATCGCCTTCTCCCGCGACACGCCGCAGCCTGACGGGCGGTGAGCCGAGCCACGACGTGCCGGCGCGCGCTCGCTCCGGCGTCGCCGACAGGACGGCGACCAGCCCTCGCTTGGGAACGGCACGCCCGGGGGCGATCATCCCCGAGTTGCCCAGGAACGCACGCTTGCCCACCTTGCTCCGCTCGACACGCAACCAGCCGCGGCCCAGCTCGTAGGACCCGATCAGGGTGTCGTCGGCAAGGAACGCCCCGTCGCCGACGCTGGTCAGGGACGGGATCATGAGCGCAGTCGACGCCTCGACGTCCTTGCCGATGTCGGCACCGAGCGCGCGGAGCCAGAGCGGCGTCGCAGTGCTCGAGTACAGCGGGAAGAGGGTCGTGCGCGCGTCGTCCATGAGGCGTTGCGTGGCCCAGACCTGCCACCCGTGCCGGCTGCGCACCGCGTGGTACCCCTCGCGGAGCCCGATACCGAGCAGGCGCACGGAGACGAGCGTGACCACCAGGAGGACGAGTCCCATGGTCAGAGCACCCAGAGGCACGGCCCGCAGGGCGTCGCCGACCGCCTCGCGCCAGCTCTGCGAGTCCCTGACCGAGTACCCGACGACCAGCAGCCCGCACAGCGCGGCGACCACCGGAAGCGCGGCGAGCACCGAGGCCGTGACCCCGTAGACCGCGACCCACCGACGCCCGCGGGGGGCACGCTCGGCGGGCCACTGCCCCGGCGCCGGCCCGTCGAACACGGCCGGCGAACCCGTCCACAGCTCGCCAGGCGGTACGGACTGCAGCACTGCCGAGCCTGGTGCGATCTCGGCACCCTGGCCGATCCGGGTCCCCGGTCCGAGGGTGGACCGGGTGCCGACGGTCGCGCGCTTGTCGATCCGGATCCGGCCGACCTTGAGGATGTCGCCGTCGAGCCAGTGCCCGCGCAGGTCCACCTCGGGCTCGACCGAGCAGCCGTTGCCGAGCCGCAGCATGCCCGTGACCGGTGGGGGCGTGTGCAGGTCGACGTCCTTGCCGACCGTCGCGCCCAGGGCACGCGCGTACGCCGCGGTCCACGGGGCGCAGGAGAGGTTCTCGGAACCGGCGGCGGCTGCCCACGACTCGGTGAACCAGATCCGCAGGTGGACCGAGCCTCCACGGGCGTACCAGCCCGGGCGGAGGTCACGGAGCAGAGCGCGGGCGAGAAGGACCGTGGTGCCCATCCGACCGAGCGGGCTGATGAGGACGAGCCAGCCCAGCGCGACCCACCACCAGACTCCGGCCACGACGGGAACCCAGGTGGCGCCCGTCGTCGCACGCAGGACCGCGTCCGCTGCCAGCAGCCACGTCAGCCAGCGCAGACCGACCAGCAGCGACAGCGGGAAGGCGAGCAGGGTCTGGAGGACCTGGGTCCGCAGCGGGGTCGGGCGCACGATGCGCCGGTCCACCGCGCTCACCGGCTCGAACTCGTCCAGGGTCCGGGCGAGGTCGCCGATGCGCGGGTTCTCGTAGACGTCCGCGACGGTGACCGTCGGGAACCTCTCCCGCAGTGCCGAGACGAGCTGTGCGGCGACGAGGCTGCCGCCGCCCGAGTCGAAGAAGTCGTCCCGCGGACCCGAGACGGCGACCCCGAGCGCTGCCGTCCAACGCTGAGCGACCCACTGGGCGGTCTCCGAGAGGCCCACCGCGGGCGGCGCGTCCGCGTCGGCGTCCGCGAGCGGCCAGGGCAGGGCGTCGCGGTCGACCTTGCCGGACCCCCGCGTCGGGATCTGCTCCACGGGTGCGAGCAGCGGCACGAGCGCCGCGGGCAGGGTGCCGCGCAGGGCATCGCGGCACGCGGGCAGGTCGATGTCGACGCCCTGCTCCGCGACGAGGTAGCCGACGAGGACGGCCGTGCCGGCCGGCGTCCGACGTACCGCGGCCGCCGCGCTCGCGACCCCGGGCAGTGCCAGCAGCGCGGCATCCACCTCACCGAGCTCGATGCGTCGCCCACCCACCTTGACCTGGTCGTCGGCGCGCCCCTGGAACAGCAACCCTTCGGCCTCGAACCGGACCAGGTCGCCGCTGCGGTACGCGCGCTCCCAGCCGAGCGTCTCCACACCCGCGTACTTCTCGGCGTCCTTCGCCTCGTCGAGGTACCGGGCCAGTCCGACGCCGCCGATGATCAGCTCGCCGACCTCGCCCTCGGCGACGTGCATGCCGTCCGGTCCGACGACCGCCAGATCCCACCCGTCGAGCGCGTGCCCGATCCGGACAGGTCCGTCACCGGTGAGCAGCGCGCCGCACGCGACGACCGTGGCCTCGGTCGGGCCGTACGTGTTCCAGACCTCGCGCCCCTCACCGACGAGCCGGGCCGCCAGCTCCGGAGGGCACGCCTCGCCGCCGAAGATGAGCAGCCGGACCCCTGCCAGCACCTCGGGTCTCCACAGGCCCGCCAGGGTCGGGACCGTGGAGATCACCGTGATCCGCTGCGCGACGAGCCACGGGCCGAGGTCCATGCCGGTGCGGACGAGGGCGCGCGGTGCGGGGACCAGGCACGCGCCGTGAGCCCAGGCGAGCCACATCTCCTCGCAGCTCGCGTCGAAGGCCACCGACAGGCCGGCCAGCACCCGGTCACCGGGACCGAGCGGGGCGTGCTGCAGGAACAGGCGCGCCTCGGCGTCGACGAACGCCGCGGCCGACCGGTGCGTGACCGCGACGCCCTTGGGTGCGCCCGTGGAGCCGGACGTGAAGATGATCCACGCGTCGTCGGTGGTGCTCGGGGGCCGGGGAGCCGCGGACCGCCTGGTGAGCACCGCCAGGTCGCCCTCGGTCAGCACCCGCGCGACGCCCGCCTCGCCGAAGACCGCCCGAGCGCGCTCGTCCGGGTCGTCCACGTCCACCGGGACGTATGCGGCGCCGGCCGCGAGGATGCCCAGGATCGCCGTGTAGAGCTCGGCCGTGCCCGACGGGACGCGCACTCCCACGCGGTCCCCTGGCCCGATGCCGACCGCCGCCAGCCCGTGTGCGGCCACCTGCACGGCGTCCCAGAGCTCACGGTAGGTGAGGCTCACGCTGCCGTCGTCGAGCGCGGGGCTGTCGGCGTGCGCGTCGACCGTGGCACGCAGCACGTCGAGCAGGGTGCGGGGGTCGGCGGCCAGCCCGGACCGGAGGAACCCCTCGGTCGTCATCGCCACCCCGTGTCTTCCTCGCGCGTGCATGTCCCCCGATCATGGACCCCACGACCCGGCGAAGCGCGATAATGCCATCCACCTGCGACATCGGCGTCGTCGTTCATCCACTGGTCACCGAGCGTTCACGCACCCCGATGGACGCGGAACCGCCGTGGCCCGGGATCTGGGAAGATATGGCCCCATGAGCCCTGAGTCCCCCCTGCGCATCACGGCCCCGCGACACGTCCCGGACAAGGTCTCGCTCGACGGGGTCGAGGAGCGGTGGGACGGCGTGTGGACAGAGCAGGGTCTGCACACGTTCGACCGCACGGCCACGCGCGAGCAGGTGTTCTCGATCGACACCCCGCCGCCGACCGTCTCCGGCTCGCTGCACATCGGCCACGTGTTCTCCTACACGCACACCGACGTCGTCGCCCGGTTCCAGCGCATGCGGGGCCGCGAGGTGTTCTACCCGATGGGCTGGGACGACAACGGCCTGCCCACCGAGCGCCGCGTGCAGAACTACTACGGCGTGCGCTGCGACCCGTCGCTGCAGTACGACCCGACGTTCGAGCCGCCGTTCGACGGTGACGTGCCCAAGGGCTCCCAGCAGGTCCCGGTGAGCCGCCGCAACTTCGTCGAGCTGTGCGAGAGGCTCACGGTCGACGACGAGCGCAAGTTCGAGGCCGTCTGGCGTCGCCTCGGCCTGTCGGTCGACTGGGGCATGACCTACCAGACCGTCTCGGCGGAGTCCCGCGCGGTGGCCCAGCAGGCGTTCCTGCGCAACCTGGCGCGGGGCGAGGCCTACCAGGCGGAAGCGCCGGGCCTGTGGGACGTCACGTTCCAGACGGCGGTCGCCCAGGCCGAGCTCGAGGCGCGCGACTACCCCGGCGCGTTCCACCGGGTCGCGTTCCATCCGTCGAGCGGAGCCGCTGACGGCCCCGTCTACATCGAGACCACGCGTCCGGAGCTGCTCCCGGCGTGCGTCGCCCTCATCGCCCACCCCGACGACGAGCGGTACCAGCACCTCTTCGGCACGACGGTGCGCTCCCCCTTGTTCGACGTCGAGCTGCCCGTGCTCGCGCACCCCGGCGCCGAGCCGGACAAGGGCGCCGGCATCGCGATGTGCTGCACGTTCGGTGACCTCACCGACGTCCAGTGGTGGCGCGAGCTGCAGCTGCCCACGCGCTCGATCATGGGCCGCGACGGCCGCATCCTTCGGGACACCCCGGACTGGATCACGTCCGACGCGGGCCGCGCCACCTACGAGGAGCTCGCCGGCAAGACGACGTTCTCCGCGCGAGAGGCCGTCGTGTCCGGCCTGCGCACGTCCGGTGACCTGGACGGCGAGCCGGTGAAGACGGAGCGCAAGGCGAACTTCTACGAGAAGGGCGACAAGCCTCTCGAGATCGTCACGAGCCGGCAGTGGTACATCCGCAACGGCGGTCGCGACGAGTCCCTGCGCGACGCGCTGCTCGCCCGTGGTGCCGAGCTCGGGTTCAACCCCGAGTTCATGCGCGTGCGCTACGAGAACTGGGTCGGCGGGCTGAACGGCGACTGGCTGGTCTCGCGACAGCGGTTCTTCGGCGTCCCGTTCCCGGTCTGGTACGCCCTCGACGCCGACGGCGAGCCCGTCTACGACACCCCGCTGCTGCCGACCGAGGACCAGCTGCCGATCGACCCGTCGTCCGACGTGCCCGCGGGATACTCGGCCGACCAGCGCGGCGTTCCCGGTGGGTTCGTCGGTGACCCCGACATCATGGACACCTGGGCGACCAGCAGCCTGACCCCGCAGATCGTCGGTGGCTGGCGCACGGACCCCGACCTCTTCGCGCGCGTGTTCCCGATGGACCTGCGCCCCCAGGGCCAGGACATCATCCGCACGTGGCTGTTCTCGACGGTCGTCCGCAGCCACCTCGAGCACGGTTCGCTGCCCTGGTCGTCGGCTGCGATCAGCGGCTGGATCCTCGACCCCGACCGCAAGAAGATGTCGAAGTCGGTCGGGAACGTCGTCACCCCGCTCGGGCTGCTCGAGGAGCACGGTTCCGACGCGGTCAGGTACTGGGCGGCATCTGCTCGCCTCGGTACGGACGCCGCGTTCGAGGTCGGGCAGATGAAGATCGGCCGTCGCCTGGCGATCAAGGTGCTCAACGCCTCGAAGTTCGCCCTGTCGTTCGGCGGGTCCGACGAGCCGTTGTCGCTGGATCCTGCCGACGTGACGGTCGAGATCGACCGCGCGATGCTCGCCGGGCTCGCCGACGTCGTCGAGAAGGCCACCGCCGCCCTGGTCTCCTACGACCACACGCGGGCCCTCGAGCTCTCCGAGACCTTCTTCTGGACGTTCTGCGACGACTATCTCGAGCTGGTCAAGGACCGTGCGTACTCGGAGGGCGAGGGCGCGCAGTCAGCCCGGACCGCCCTGGCGATCGCGCTCGACACCATGCTCCGGCTGTTCGCGCCTGTGCTCCCGTTCGCGACCGAAGAGGTGTGGTCGTGGTGGCGCGAGGGTTCGGTGCACCGCGCCCCGTGGCCCGACGCCACTCCCCTGCGCTCGGCTTCTGGCTCCGCGGACGCGAGCGTCGTCGCTGCGGCCGGCTCCGCCCTGGCGGCGCTGCGCAAGGTCAAGTCCGAGGCCAAGGTCTCGATGCGCACCGAGGTCGCCGCCGTCACGCTCGCCGTGCCCGCAGCGATGCTGGCAGGCGTCACGGCCGCCCTCGACGACGTCCGGTCCGCGGGCCGCGTCACGGGCAGCCTCGACGTCGTCGACGGCGATGCCGACGCCGTCGTCGCGTCGAACGCCGAGCTGGTCCCTCCGCAGCCCGTCGCCTGACCGGCACCTCCGCACAGATGGCCGCCGGTGGGCCATCTGTGCGGAGGTGATGCCGGGCTAGAGGACCGAACGGAGCCGGCCCTGGTCGGCCGACTGGGTCGGCACGGACTCGCTCGGCGTGGAGCCGTCAGACCAGCGCAGGACCGCGCCGATGCCGTCGACCAGGTCCACCGACCCGTTCTCGGCGAACGTCAGGCCCGCGTCCTGGCCGATCGCCGCTCGCACGAGCGCGACGTCGGCGGGAAGCTGTCGTGCGCCGTCCGCCACACCGATGGCTGCCAGGTCCCCCTGCGACGACGCCAGCTGCAGAGGCTCGTCGCCCACCCACAGCTGTCGCTCCGAGAGCCCCTGCGAGAGCGAGTCGACGTGCAGCACGAGCTCGGAGACCTGACCGCGGCGCAGCACCTCGATGACGTCGTCCAACGCGGTCACCGCACCGCCACCACGGCCTTGGGCCTGCCGGAACCGGTCGAGGACGGCATCGCGACGGCGATGACGGAATGCCGTCAGGACCTCGGCGACGCGCCCGTCGAACACGTCGTGGTTGGCACCCTCGCCGCGCGCTCCGCCGGGTACGTCCACGAGCGACTCGGTCACGTGCTGTGCCACGGCCTCGCGCACGAGCGCGACCGCCCGGACGTCCCCGGTGAGCAGCACCACGTCGGGGCTGCGCTCGGACACCCGCTTGTCGAGCAGGTGCGCCACCGCCTCGGCGTTGCGCTGCCACGAGTCCTCGGCACGCGTCTGGCTGCGCCGGTCGAGGCCTCCTTCGCGGGTCTTGTGCACGTCGTCGTGTCCGCCCTCGACGGTCTCGACCTCAGGACCCCCAGCCGTGCGCACGCTCCCGCCCGTGGCCCACGTGAGGTCCGCACCATTGCGGTCCACCGCAACCAGCAGGTAGCTGACGGTCTGGTCGGCCGCACGGATCACAGGGAGGAGGGCAGGGACCGGGCCGAACACGGCGTGTGCTTGGGCGGGCGGCTCAGCCAGCACCCGGTCGACGACCACCGAGTCGGCATCCGAGACGATCACGCGGCCGTGAGGACCCCGCACGCCCGTCGGGGTGGCGACCAGGTCACCGATCTCGTCGAGCACGGGTGCGGGTGCTCCGTCGCGCTCCAGCTGACGCCGGACGGCCTTCCACCGGTCGGCCGCCTCGGCCTCCCCGGCCGCGTCGGCGCGGGTCACGTCCAGGTACACGGTCGTGAACGGTGACGGGCGTCCGAGCAGCGGTTTGAGCCAGTGCAGGTTCATGGGCAGATCCTCCGGGATCGACGCTCCCCGGCGAGCGTTTCGGTTCCCCCCGTACGTACCGCCGGAGCTGACCTTGCCTACCTTCCGCCACCTACGGGTCCAGCGCTACTCCGAACGAGGAACAGGTGCACCGGAACGGCCTCAGGATCGGGTCGCGTGGTCCTGCGCGATCTCCTCGTGGTGCCGGATGACCTCCTCGACGATGAACGCGAGGAACTTCTCGGCGAAGATCGGGTCGAGGTCGGCCTCGTGCGCCAGGTGCCGGAGCCGGGCGACCTGCTGCTCCTCACGGCCCGGGTCGGACGGAGGCATACCGCTGGTGGCCTTGAGCACGCCGACCTGCTGGGTCGCCTTGAAACGCTCGGCGAGCAGGTAGACGAGCGCAGCGTCGATGTTGTCGATGCTGCCGCGCAGCCGCGCCAGGTCCGCAGGGATGGGGACAGGAAGGTCGCTCACGAACGCGATCCTAGGTCCCCGTGGGGGACGCTCAGGCGCTCTTCTCGCGCGGCGGCCGCTTCTCGCGCGGGGTCTCGCGGGGCACCAGCGTCGGGTTCACGTTGTCCAGCACGACGTCGCGCGTGATCTCCACGCGTGCGACGTCGTCACGGCTGGGGACCTCGAACATGACCTGCTGGAGGACCTCTTCCATGATCGCTCGCAGACCACGCGCGCCCGTACCGCGCAGGAGTGCCTGGTCGGCGATCGCAGCCACGGCGCCGTCGTCGAACTCGAGCTCGACACCGTCGATCTGGAACATCCGCTGGTACTGCTTGACCAGGGCGTTCTTCGGCTCGGTCAGGATCCGGACGAGCGCCTCCTGGTCGAGTCGCGCAACCGCGGCGACCACCGGCAGGCGACCGATGAACTCGGGGATCAGGCCGTACTTCTGCAGGTCCTCGGGGCGGACCTCGGAGAACAGGTCACCCTCGTCGACGGACTCCAGCAGGGGTGCACCGAAGCCGACGACCCGCTTGCGGGCGCGTGCCGCGATGATGTCGTCGAGACCCGAGAAGGCCCCCGCCACGATGAACAGCACGTTCGTGGTGTCGATCTGGATGAACTCCTGGTGCGGGTGCTTGCGGCCGCCCTGCGGCGGGACCGAGGCCGTGGTGCCCTCGATGATCTTCAGCAGCGCCTGCTGGACGCCCTCACCGGAGACGTCGCGCGTGATCGACGGGTTCTCGCTCTTGCGGGCGATCTTGTCGATCTCGTCGATGTAGATGATGCCCGACTCGGCCTTCTTGACGTCGTAGTCGGCGGCCTGGATGAGCTTGAGCAGGATGTTCTCGACGTCCTCGCCGACGTAGCCGGCCTCCGTCAGTGCCGTGGCGTCCGCGATGGCGAACGGGACGTTGAGCATGCGGGCCAGCGTCTGCGCGAGGTACGTCTTGCCGGTGCCCGTGGGGCCCACGAGCAGGATGTTCGACTTCGCGATCTCGATCTGGTCGTCGGCCGACCGACCGGCCTCGCCGGCCTGGACGCGCTTGTAGTGGTTGTACACCGCCACCGACAGCGCTCGCTTGGCCGACTCCTGGCCGATGATGTACTGCTCGAGGAACTCGAAGATCTCCTTGGGCTTGGGCAGCTCGACCAGCCCGACCTCGGTGGCCTCCGCCAGCTCTTCCTCGATGATCTCGTTGCACAGCTCGATGCACTCGTCGCAGATGTAGACCCCAGGGCCCGCGATCAGCTTCTTGACCTGCTTCTGGGACTTGCCGCAGAACGAGCACTTCAGGAGATCGGCCCCGTCTCCGATGCGAGCCACGTCGATCCCCTTCCTCGTTTCGCAGCCGCCCGGCGGGCGATGCGTCATTGCTGCGCGACCCCGTGGGGCCGCGTTCCCCCATTGCACACCACACCGGCCGCGATGTCAGCCGAACACACGGGGCGTGATGCTCCGGGTTGGGAAACTCCCCCGGATGGTCCGCGGACCGGGCCGCACGGGTGCGGCCCGGTCCCGGACAGTGGTCCTACCTACTACTTCGGCTGAACTGTCGTCGCGATGACACCTTTTCGGCTCTCGAGTACCTGGTCGACGATCCCGTACTCCTGCGCCTGCTGCGCCGTGAGGATCTTGTCGCGCTCGATGTCCTTGCGCACGAGCTCGATGTCACGCCCGGTGTGGTGGGCGATCGTGAGCTCGAGCCACTCGCGCATGCGGATCAGCTCGTTGGCGTGGATCTCGATGTCCGACGCCTGCGCGTACCCGCCGCCCTCCATCGCTGGCTGGTGGATCAGCACGCGCGCGTTCGGCAGGGCGAGACGCTTGCCGGGCGAGCCGGCCGCGAGCAGCACGGCAGCCGCCGAGGCGGCCTGGCCCAGGCAGACCGTCTGGATGTGCGGCTTGATGTACTGCATCGTGTCGTAGATCGCCGTGAGCGCGGTGAACGAGCCGCCCGGGGAGTTGATGTACAGGATGATGTCGCGGTCCGGGTCGGTGCTCTCCAGGACCAGGAGCTGGGCCATGACGTCGTCGGCCGACGCGTCGTCCACCTGCACGCCGAGGAAGATGATGCGGTCCTCGAACAGCTTGGTGTACGGGTCCTGACGCTTGAACCCGTAGGCGGTGCGCTCCTCGAACTGAGGAAGCACGTACCGCGCTGCGGGCGACGACGGCGCGAGCCCGCCGGGACCGGCAAGCATGCCCGCGCGGGCCATGAACTGGGATTCCATGCTCACGAGATTCTCCTCAAGATGGTGATGGCAGCGGCTCTGGAGGACCGGCTCAGTTGGTGCCGCCGCCACCCGCGACCGAGTTCGCCTGCTCGACCACGTGGTCGATGAAGCCGTACTCGAGCGCCTCGGGCGCGGTGAACCAGCGGTCGCGGTCGGCGTCGCTGTTGATCTGCTCGACGCTCTTGCCGGTCTGCGCGGCGGTCAGCTCGGCCAGCACCGTCTTCATGTGCAGGATCAGCTGGGCGTTGATGCGGACGTCGGTGGCCGTGCCGCCGATACCGCCGGAGGGCTGGTGCATCATCACGCGGGCGTGCGGCGTGGCGTAGCGCTTGCCCTGCGCACCGGACGAGAGCAGGAACTGGCCCATCGAGGCCGCCATGCCCATCGCGATGGTCGCGACGTCAGGCTGGATGAACTGCATCGTGTCGTAGATCGCCATGCCCGCCGTGATCGAGCCTCCGGGCGAGTTGATGTACAGCCAGATGTCCTTGTCGGGGTCCTCGGCCGCCAGCAGCAGCATCTGCGCGCAGATGGCGTTGGCGTTGTCGTCCCGGACCTCCGAGCCCAGCCAGATGATGCGCTCACGCAGGAGCCGGTTGTAGATGGAGTCATTGAGGCCGAATGCCGGGGACTCAGCCCGGGCCAGCGTCGGCACGTACTCGTTCACGAAGGCTCCCTCGTCTGACGGTGACATCTGTCCTGCCTCGCCGGCGGTCCGGGAAAGGGACCCGTCCCACCTGTGCGATGCAGTGACCCTAACGCGCAGCGAGACCCCTCCATGTCCCCGCCGCGGACGTTTTCGCTGACGGCAGAGCCAGGCGCCCGAACGCGCGCGCTCGTCCCAGCGCAGGGGAACCGGCTCATGGCCCGCTCCGGGCGGCCCGCACGCGCGAGGGCCCCGCACCGACGAGCTCGGTGCGGGGCCCTCGGGCAGGCGTGCTGATCAGGCCTTGGCGTCCTCGGTGAACGCGGAGATGTCGCTGGCGGCGTCCGGCTCGGCCTCGGACTCGACGTCCGCGAGGACGGCGGTCTGCTGGGCGAGCTCCTCGGCTGCGTCTTCCTCGTCGGTGCCGATGAAGTCGCTCAGGTCCACCGCGTTACCCGCGGAGTCCTTGACCTCGACACGACGCAGGGCGACCGCGAGGGCCTTCGAGCGCGCGACCTCCGCGACCATGGTGCCGATCTGGCCCTGCTGGTCGATGGTCTGGATGAACGTGTTCGGGTCCATGCCGTACTGACGCGACGCGCTCACGAGGTAGTCCAGCAGCTCGGGCTGGCTGACCTTGATCTCGAGGTTCTCCGCGAGGGTGTCCAGGAGGATCTGGTTGCGCAGCGCGGTCGTCGCCTGCTCGCCGACCTCGGTGCGGTGCTCGTCGTCCTCGAGGCGCCCCTCACCCTCGAGGTGACGGTGCACCTCGGCCTCGACGACGCCCTGCGGGACCGGGATCTCGGTACCCGCGAGCAGCTGCTCGAGCAGCAGGTCACGAGCCTGGACGGCCTGGTTGGACACCTTCGTCTTCGACGCCTGCTCGCGCAGGTCCGCCGTCAGCTCCTCGAGCGTGTCGAACTCGCTCGCGAGCTGCGCGAAGTCATCGTCGGCCTCGGGCAGCTGGCGCTCCTTGACGGTGGTCGCCGTGACGGTCACCAGGGCGGTCTCGCCCTCGTGCTCGCCACCCGCGAGGCTCGTCTCGAACGTCGTGGTCTCGCCGGCGGACAGGCCGGTGAGCGCCTCGTCGAGACCCTCGAGCATGTTGCCCGAGCCGATCTCGTAGCTGACGCCGCTGACCTGGTCGACCTCCTCGTCGCCGATCTTGGCGACCAGGTCCAGGACGACGAAGTCGGTCGCGGCGGCCGGACGGTCGATGCCCACGAGCGTGCCGAAGCGCTCGCGCAGAGCGTCCAGGCGACCCGTGACGTCCTCGTCGGAGACCTCGACGTCGTCGACCGTGATCGCGATGCCGTCGAACGCGGGGACCGTGATCTCGGGGCGGACCTCGACCTCGGCGGTGAAGTGCAGCTCGCCCTCCTCGCCGGCGGGCAGGCCGGGGACCTGGGTGACCTCGACCTCGGGCTGACCCAGCGGGCGCAGCTTGTTCTCGCGGACAGCCTCGGCGTAGAAGCCGGAGAGGCCCTCGTTGATCGCGTGCTCGAGGACCGCGGGACGGCCGATGCGCTGGTCGATGATGCGCGGCGGAACCTTGCCCTTGCGGAAACCCGGGACCACGACGTCCTGCGCGATGTGCTCGTAGGCGTGCGCGATGCTCGGCTTGAGCTCGTCGTACGTCACCTCGACGGTCAACTTGACCTTGGTCGGGTCCAGGGTCTCGACGGCGCTCTTCACTTCGATGGTCTCCAACTGATCGGGTCCGGCGCCGGTGACTCCGGCGATCTCCGTGGTTCTGCGTTGATGCAGGCCGCGCGCAGGCCCTACCGAGGGCGCGCGCTGGCGACCCTCAATCTTACGTCACGGCACGGGGTGGCCCAAAGCCAGCTCCTCGACCACGGCGGTAGTCCGCGCGAGGCCGTCGTGACGTGCGTACTCGTCCGCCAGCTCGGCGGCCCGGCGGCGGTACGAGGGGTCGCCGAGAACCGTGAGCACGCCCGCGCGAACTGCGCCGGGCGACGTCGCGTCGCTGCCGTGGCGCGCCTTGAGGACCACGCCGACGCCGGACCTCTCGACGCGTGCACCCACCTCGGCCCTGTCCTCCGTCCGCCCGGCGACGACCACCGGCACCCCTGCGGCGAGCGCCTGCTGGACACCTCCGAACGCGCCGTCGGTGACCAGGACGTCGACCATCGGCAGCAGCCGGTCGAACGGCATGAACCGCTCCGCACGCATGTTGTCGGGCATCGCCGCCGACGGGGGCGCGGTCGCGACGACGAGGACGTCCTCGAACTGCAGGCCTTCGGCCGCCGGCCAGACGAGTCTCTGGGCGTCCGTCGCAACGGCGCCCTGGGTGACCAGGACCACCGGCCGGGCGAGACGACGGGCCGCGACGACGTCGCCCCACCACGCAGGCGCGTCGACGTGGCGGACCTCCGCGGGCAGAAGCGGACCCACCAGCTCCGCGTTCTCGGGGAGGTCGCCTCGCGGATGCTCGAAGGACGGCACCGAGGCGTGCAGCACCTTGGTCGCGAACGTCTGGGCCCAGTCGAGGAAGAGCCCTGCAGGAACCTCCAGACCCGCGTCCCGCACCTGGCCCTGCGCCGCGTGCTGCGCCTTGCGAAGGATCACGTTCCGCACGAGGGCCGCGAGCGCGAGGCGCAGCGCACGCCGGACGCGACCCGCCGTCGGGTGCGGGCCCTGCCCGAACGGGACCAGGTCCCGGTGGGAGCGCGCGAACGGGCTCACCGTGAAGAGCACGGACGGGGTGTCGTGCACCCGGGCGGCGATCGCGCCGGCGATGAACGCGTCGTCCATCACGATGACGTCTGGCGGCTCGGCCGCGATGATCCCCTCGATGTCCTTCAGGTACCCGGGTACCTGGTCCACCACCAGGTTCAGGACCTCCCACCGGAGCCGCCGGATGCCCCGCCTCGGCGCGCTGCGGTCAGCCGTCCGCGCCCCGGTGCCCTCGACGTCGCGACCGTCCACCATCGGCGCCGCCTGGGCACCGAGCTCCGAGATGGACCCTGCGAACGCACGGCCCGTATAGACGACGACCTCGTGCCCACCCTCGACGAGCGCGCGGGTCAGCGGGAGCGCGGGCCGCACGCGGCCCGCGACAGGGGTGAGCGCGATCAGGATCCTGCTCATCGTCGGGTCTCCCGTGGGGGTCAGCAACGTACCCACGTGAGGGGAGCCTGTCGCACCTGGTGATACGCAGGCACCACATTTCCGCGCACCCGGTCGCGCCACGCCCACGCGCTTCACCCACGGCGATTGGTCCGATTAGTACGCTTCCGACGCCCTTGACGTGCCGGAACGCCGGGACGCCGCTGCCCGGATGACCACACCGAAGGACGTCTCTATGCCGCCGAAGCTCCGGACCGCGCTGATCTGGGCGACGGCGGTCTTCCTCGTGTACGCCGTCGTCACGAGCCCTGACCGTTCCGCCGACGTCGTCCGAGCACTGTGGGACGTGGTCACGGACGCGTTCGCGAGCTTCGCGATGTTCTTCCAGAACCTCACCTCATGACGGGCGTCTGACCCGTGGCCGGCCCGAGCCAGACCGTGTCGCACCCGACGTTCGAGCGCTACCTGGTCCCCGAGGAGCACGTGGTGCTGGCCGTGCGGCTGCACTGGGCCAAGGTCATCGAACCCGTCCTGACGGCCGTGGCCGTGTTCGTCGCCATCGGGTGGCTCGTCGGCCCTGCGGCGCAGGCGTTCGGGGACGGCGCCGAGCTGCTCTGGTGGATCTGGATCGCCGTGCTGGTCCGATCCGCCTGGCTCCTGGCGAGCTGGCGAGCGGAGTGGTTCGTCACGACCGACCGGCGGATGCTGCTGGTCTTCGGGCTGCTGACCCGCAAGGTCGCGATGATGCCGCTGGGCAAGGTCACCGACATGAACTACAAGCGCTCACCGCTCGGCCTGCTCCTCGGCTACGGCGAGTTCGTGCTGGAGTCGGCCGGCCAGGACCAGGCGATGCGCTCGATCCGGTACGTCCGGCATCCCGACGACACCTACCGGGCGATCTGCGCGGTGATCTTCGCGCCGCAGAACGCCGAGCCCCAGCACCGTCCGGCATCGCCGGCTCGCCCACCCGTCGCGCCGCCGCCGTCGTACCTGCCGACGTGGCCGCCTGCACCGTCCTCCAGGCCGTCCGACGATGTGACGCAGCTCATCCCCGCGCGGCGGATCGGCCCCGTCGACGCCGACGACGACGTCGGTCCGGGCTGGGACGTGTCCGAGACGCCGTCCCGGTACATCGACCTTCGCACAGACCAGAGCGACGGGGCCTGAAGCCCTGTTTCTCGGTCGGGATGGCGGGATTCGAACCCACGACCTTCCGCTCCCAAAGCGGACGCGCTACCAACCTGCGCCACATCCCGGCGCACCCGACCAGGCCCGGAGGCCTGAGGGTGCACGTTGCGTCCTCACACACCCGGTACCCTAGGTGCCGCGGTCCGGACTGCTCACGCAGAGTCCAGACCAGTGCGGACGTAGCTCAATGGTAGAGCCCCAGTCTTCCAAACTGGCTACGCGGGTTCGATTCCCGTCGTCCGCTCCATCGGTCCCGTTCCAGCCGTGGTCGTCCTCGCGCCTGGCCAGGGCCGCGACACCTGCTCAGGCGACGATCCGCCGCGTGGTCTCCAGCTGCTCGTTGAGGACCCCGCTGATCGTGGTCTGGGTCTCGTTGATGCGGGCCACCACGTGCTCGATCTCGGCCAGCGAGCCCACGACCGCGTCGACCTGACCCTGGATGGCCCCGACGCGTGCGTCCACGTCACTCGTCGCGACGGCGGTGGCGTTGGCCAGGTCCTTGACCTCGTTGGCGACGACGGCGAACCCCTTGCCCGCCTCGCCGGCGCGCGCAGCCTCGATCGTCGCGTTCAGCGCGAGCAGGTTGGTCTGCGCGGCGATGCTCCGGATGACCTTGACCACCTCGCCGATCTCCGCGCTGGCGGCGCCGAGGAGCGCGACCTTCGTGTTGGCGTCCTCGGTCAGCGCACGGCCCTCGTTGGCGACCGCCGTCGCGGCGACGACGTTGTCCTCGACCTGCTCGATCAGGGTGACCAGCTGCCCCCCGGCGCTCGTGAGGCGCTCCCCCGACGCGAAGCGGGCCAGTGCGTGCGCGAGCAGGAACGCCGTGCTGCGCAGCGCGTCGGCGCGCGCGTCCGAGAGCGAGAGCCGCGTCGTCGTGAAGAAGTCCATGGTGCCGATCACGGCGCCGTCCACGATGATCGGCAGGCACACGCCGGAGTGCACCCCTGCTCGACCGGCGGCGGGGGCCCGGACGCAGTCGGTCATCTCGGCCAGGTCCGGCACGAAGACCAGGTCGCGGGAGCGCCAGGCGCGTCCGGACAGCCCGACCCCTTCGCGGAAGGACGCGGCGAGCGTCACCTGGCGGAACTCGGCGCCGGCGCTGCCCGACTCCTGGACGAAGTGCAGCGCGTCGTCGGCGGGGTCGACGGCCCAGTACGAGCCGTACTCCCAGCCGAAGCCCTCCCGGACGGTGTCGAGTGCGGCGCTGTACGCGGCCTCGTAGGTGGCGGCCGTCGTGATCGCACGCAGCACCTTGTTCACGGCAGCCAGGTCACGGGCCGCAGCCTCCTGCGCTTCGGCGACCGCGCCCCGGGCCAGCGCCTGCGAGACGAGCACGCCGATGCTGCGCAACGTCGCGCGTCGCAGCGTCGAGACCTCGCGCTGCGAGGTCGACATGAAGTCCATCGTCGCGACGACACGCCCGTTGACGATGATCGGGAAGCACACGGCCGAGCGGACACCCACCTTGCGCGCGACAGGTGCGCGCACGCAGTCCGTGACGGCACCGAGGTCATCGACGACCACGAGGTCGCGGCTCTTCCACGCTCTGCCCGAGAGCCCGACGCCCTCGTCGAACGTCGCCTCGGCCGTCACGCGTCGGAACTCGGCGCTGACGTCGCCCGAGTCCTGCGCGAACTGCAGGACGCCGGGCGCGCCGATCGTCCAGTAGGAGCCGTAGCTCCAGCCGAAGCGCGAGCGGACGAGGTCGAGGACGCTCGCCACCTTCGCCGCGCTCGTCCCGGCTGCGTCCAGCGCCTTCACCACGGCGGTGATCGCGTCGATGTTCGCTGCGCCCTCGTCGTCGGGCAGGGCTGGCGTGGTGATCGGGGCTCCGCGGCGAAACATGGTGGACTCCTGCGCTTCGAGGCAGCGATCGGACCGGTGCCTTTCCCCCACCTGATCGGCTGGGTGCACCGAGGCCTGAGCATTCGCACGCTCCGTTCCGGTGACGTTGCCCGCCTGCATCCGCGTTCGGCGGCCGTGTGGCGTCCGTCCGGTCGATATCCAGCTGTGGGAGACGTCAGGCCGGAACGAGCGCACGGACCCCGGTCGACGCCCGCACCGCCCGTGCGGCCGCGCCGAGCCCTCCTGCGAGGACGCAGGCGGCGACGACGACGGCCGCAAGCGACGCGGCGCCACCGATTCCCAGTGCGGCGCGCGCTCCGAGCGTGTCCGTCAGCCACCCGACGAGCGGGGCGCCCACCATCGACGCGACGGAGCCGACGAGCCCCTGGACAGCAAGGACCCGGCCACGCACGTGACCCGGCGCCAACAGCTGGACGGTCGTCGACACCGCTGTGTCGTAGACGATGCAGCAGGCAGCCACCCCGAGCATGGCTCCGGCGAACACCCAGGTCGTGGGGGCGGCGCCGGAGCCGCCCTGGAGCAGCGCAGCGGTCGCCGCGGCGCCCAGCAGCACCGGCATGCGTAGTCGAGGCAGCCGAGCCGCCACGGCAGCACCGACGAGGGCACCGATCGAGAAGCATGTGAACAGGCGTCCGTACAGGCTGGGCCCACCGTGGAAGGTCTGCTCGGCCATCGCTGCCATCGTCACCTGGAAGTGACGGCCCACCGCACCGGTGACCATGCCCGTGGCAAGGACGACGACGAGCTGCCTGCTCGCCAGCACGTGCCGGATGCCGTCTCGTACGCGGCTCGACCCCCGCTCGGCCCTCTCCATCGGGTGGAGGAGGTCTGTCCGCAGCCGCAGGATCGTGAGTGCGACGACCGTGAACGACACCGCGTCGATCGCGAAGACCGCCCACGGGCCCGGCCCTGCGAGCACCACCGACCCCGCTCCCAGGCCCAGCACCCAGCCGGTGGAGTGCGTCACAGAGCCGAGGGCGATCCCGTTCGACATGTTGTCCCGGCCGAGGACCTGGGCCAGCAGCCTGCCGAAGCAGGGTCCGTCCAGCACTCCGAGGACGCCGGTGAGGACTGCGAACACATACAGGTGCCACAGCCGGGCGTGGCCGCCCGCAGTCATCGTCGCCAGCACGCCGGCGAGCACCGCATAGGCACCTTGCGTGAACGGCAGGACGCGGCGCGCGTCGAGCCTGTCCGCGAGCGCCCCACCCACCAGACCGAGGACGAGGGTGGGCGCCTGCTTGACCGCGATGAGTGCGCCGAGCGCGGCGGCCGACCCCGTCATGTCGAAGACGAGCCACCCCAGTGCGGCGGTCGACATCCACGAGCCGACGTTGGAGACCAGGTCCGCGAACGCCCACCGTCGGTAGTTCGGCAGAGCCAGCGACCGCAGCGCGACGGGAAGACGAACGGTGCGGCGCAGGGTGCGGGCAGGCGGAGGCTCGGGCGCGCCGGGGTGGGGGTTCACGAGCCAGCCATCGGCTGTCGACTCCGAGAACTGACCAGCGAGGTGTGCTGCCTCCGTCACACCGGGCCATGGCGCGCCCGCGAGACACTGTCTCGCAGCCGTGGAGGCTCGCGCTGCGCTGGCGTGGGCAGCGGTGCGGTCGCCGTCCGCCCCGCGCTGTAGTTGGCTGGTCACACTTGCCGGCGTCGACCAGGGATCCGCGATGACCTCAGCCAGAGCACTGCGCGGTGCGGCCGTGCTCGTCGGCCTCGCCGCAGCCCTCGCCGCCTGCTCGTCGGGAGGGTCGGACGGGACGCCGTCCGGTGGGTCCCCGGGCGTGGACACCTCGCTGGCGGACATCCAGGAGGCAGGGGTCCTCGTCGTCGCGACGGAAGGGACCTACCGCCCGTTCTCGTTCCACGCCGGCGGCTCCGGCGATCTGACGGGCTTCGACGTCGAGATCGCCCAGGCGGTCGGCGAGAAGCTCGGCGTCGAGGTCGACTTCCAGGAGACGCAGTGGGACGCGATCTTCGCCGGGCTGGACGCGGGCCGCTTCGACATGATCGCGAACCAGGTGACCCTGACCCCGGAGCGCGAGGCCAAGTACACGTTCTCCCAGCCGTACACGGTCTCGACCGGCGTGCTGGTCGTGCGGGCCGACAACACGGACATCTCCTCGTTCGAGGACCTCGACGGGAAGACGTCGGCGCAGTCGCTGACGAGCGTCTGGTACACCCTCGCGGAGGATCACGGTGCGACCGTCGAAGCGGTGGAGGGCTGGGCGCAGGCCGTCGCGCTGGTCGAGCAGCAGCGCGTGGACGCGACGATCAACGACAAGCTGACCTACCTCGACTACGCCACGACGGAGGACGCCTCGGGCGTGAAGGTGGTCGCGGAGACCGACGACACGTCGCAGAGCGCCTTCCCGTTCGCCAAGGGCAGCACGTCACTGGCAGCGGCCGTGGACGACGCCCTCGATGCGCTCAGGGCTGACGGCACGCTGGCGGAGATCTCGACGAAGTACTTCGGTGCCGACGTCACGCAGTGATCCCGCCCGTCGCGCGCGGCGGTGCTGATGGACGAGACCTCCGTGGAGCTGTTCGTCAGCTCCCTGCGGCCGCTGATCGTGGCGGCGGTCACCGCCACCATCCCGCTCGCGGTCATCTCGTTCGTCTTGGGTCTCGTGCTCGCCCTGGTGCTCGCGCTCATGCGGCTGTCGAGCCGGCCGTGGGTCTCGGGTGTGGCTCGCGTCTACATCTCGGTGATCCGCGGCACACCCCTGCTGGTCCAGCTGTTCGTGATCTTCTACGGCCTGCCGTCGATCGGTGTGGTCATCTCTCCGTGGCCGTGCGCGATCCTCGCGTTCACGCTCAACGTCGGCGGTTACGCCGCGGAGGTCATCCGTGCGGCCATCCTGTCGGTGCCCAAGGGCCAGTGGGAGGCGGCGTACATGATCGGCATGTCCCGCTCCACGGCGCTGAAGCGGATCATCCTGCCGCAGGCCGCGCGCGTGTCCGTGCCGCCGCTGTCCAACACGTTCATCAGCCTGGTCAAGGACACCTCCCTGGCGTCGCTCATCCTGGTCACGGAGCTGTTCCGTGAGGCGCAGCGGATCGCGGCCTTCAGCCAGGAGTTCATGCTGCTGTACGTCGAGGCCGCGCTCATCTACTGGCTGATCTGCCTGGTGCTGTCGTCGGGCCAGGGCCGGCTGGAGACGCGATTGGACAGGTATGTCGCCCACTGAACCCACGGTCCCCGCGGGCGCCCCGCTGCTCGACGTCGTCGGGCTCCGCAAGAGCTTCGGCTCGAACGAGGTGCTGCGCTCGGTGGACCTGTCGGTCGCCGCGGGCCAGGTGCTCGCCATCATCGGGCCGTCGGGTTCGGGCAAGACGACGGCTCTGCGGTGCCTGAACGGGCTCGAGGTGGCCGACGGCGGGACGATCACCATCGAGGGCGCGTCGACCGTGGACTTCGGCGTCCCACCGTCCAAGGCCCAGCTGTCCGCGCTGCGGGACGAGTCCGCGATGGTGTTCCAGCACTACAACCTCTTCCCCCACAAGACGGCTCTCCAGAACATCGTCGAGGGACCGCGGATCGTGCAACGCCGGCCCGAGGCGGAGGTTCGGGCCGAGGCGCTCGAGCTGCTGGAGCGAGTGGGCCTGTCCGACAAGCGCGACACTTACCCGTTCGAGCTGTCCGGCGGGCAGCAGCAGCGGGTCGGCATCGTCAGGGCTCTCGCGCTGCGCCCTCGCCTGCTCCTGTTCGACGAGCCGACCTCGGCCCTGGACCCGGAGCTCGTCGGCGACGTGCTCACGCTCATCAAGGAGCTCGCGGTGGAGGGGTGGACCATGGTGATCGTGACCCACGAGCTGCAGTTCGCCCGCGAGGTCGCCCACGAGGTGGCGTTCATCGACGCGGGCACCGTCGTCGAGCGCGGGCACCCCGACCAGCTGCTGCGCGATCCGCAGCACGAGCGGACCCAGCAGTTCCTACGCCGGCTCCTGCACCCGTTCTGACCACGCACCGCGGGTGCCGACGGGGATGCCCGGATCACCTGCGAGCGTTCGTCGCCGGCCGGCGGAGCGGGATCGGAACCGCTCGCGGGACTCAACCAGCGGCGTGGGCGCTCAGTCCGTGATGGACGCGTGGAACGTGTACCGGTCCCCCCTGTAGGCCTGGTCGGTGAGCTCGATGGGTACGTTGTGCTGGTTGAAGGTCAGCTGCGTGGCGAAGAGGATCGGGACGGCCCCGTCGATCTCCAGCAGCTTCCGCTCCTCGTCTGTGGGGTTGCGCGCCTCGACGGAGTAGTCCGCGTAGCGCGGCACCTGCGGCGGGTCCGCCGCCCGCAGCAGCCCGTACAGAGATGCCTCGGCGAAGTCGGCCTCGACCAGCGTCGGCGCGAGGTCCAGCGGTAGGCGGTTGTGCTCGACCGCCACTGCCAGATCGTTGAGGTAGCGAACCCGGCGCATCTCGAACAGCGCGGTGCCCGGAGCCGCACGTAGGGCTTCAGCTTCCTTCACGGTCGCCGGGCGGGTCGTGGTCTCCAGCACTCGGCTGCGCATCCGCAGTCCCCGGGCGGCGGCAAGGTCGGCGAAGCCCTGGACGTGGTCCCGGCCGAGGCGTCCGGCGCCCTCCAGGGCCCCCGGCGCGACGGCCCATCCTCGCGCGGGCAACGAGACGAGCACGCCCTGGGACTTGAGCTCGTTCAGCGCCTTGCGCACCGTGACGCGGGAGACGCCGAAGCGCTCCACGAGGCGCCGTTCCGAGGGAAGCCGGGCCCCACCCGCCGTGGCGTCGCGCTCGAGCTCGGCCCGGATCTCGTCGGCCAGTCGCTCGTACAGGGGGCGCTCGTCGGCTCCGAACAGAGCGTGATCCCGCTCAAGTGACATGACCAGCAGAATACCAGTCGCCGCTGGGTCCAGTTTAATACCAGTTACATACTGTTGACAGTCCAGTGCGTGACCGCTTACGGTCCGGGAACACGATCCAAGGAGACATCGATGAGCACGCAGACGAGTGCGGCGCTGGACTCGTGCCAGACCGGTACGGAGATCGCGCAGCAGCCCCGCGTGTGGCGGGAGATCTCCGCCCTTGTCACCGAGCGACGCGAGGCACTCGACCGCTTCCTGGCCGACGCGACGGCCGACCCCCGATCGGTCATCCTTCTGGCGGGCGCGGGGACGTCATCGTTCATCGGGGAGCTTGTCGCCTCGGAGGTGGCGCGGTACGCCGGGCGGACCACGACGGCGGTCCCCACGACGGACATCGTGGCCGCGCCGGCCACCGCCGTCCCCTCCGATCGGCCGGTCCTCCTGGTGTCCTTCGCCCGCAGCGGCGACAGCCCCGAGTCCGTGGCGGCCGTCCAGCTCGCCGACCGGGTCGCTGGCGCGGTCCGGCACCTCGTCATCACCTGCAACGCCGACGGAGCGCTGGCGCGACACTGCGCGGGCCGCTCCGACTCGTTCGTCCTGACGCTGCCAGCGGTGGCCAACGACGAAGGCTTCGCGATGACGTCGTCGTTCACCGGGATGGCGCTGGGCACGCTGCTCGTTTTCGGCTCGACCGTGGACGCCACCGTGCTCGCCGCCGCAGGCGACGCGGTCCGTGCTGTCGTCGAGGAGGCGGTCGGCCCGGTCGTCGCGCTGCACCCGCGCCGGGTGGTGCACCTGGGGTCAGGGGCTCTCCAGGGCCTCGCTCACGAGGGCGCTCTCAAGTGCCTGGAACTCACCGCGGGCCGGATCCTCGCCCTGGCAGACTCGCCGATGGCCTTCCGGCACGGACCCAAGTCGGCGCTCGACGCCACCACGGTCGCGATGGTCTACCTCTCGAACGACCCCTACACCCGGCGGTACGACCTCGATCTCGCCCGCGAGCTCTGGACCGGCCTCGGTCTCGACAGGGTGGTCGTCATCGAGGGCACGGGCGACGTCGACCTACCTGTCGCCACCTGGACGGTGCCGGGCGTCGCCGGCCTGCCCGACGCCGAGTGGGGACTACCGGCGGCCCTCTTCGCCCAGACCTTCGCGCTGACCGCATCGCTCGCCGAAGGGCTGAGCCCGGACAACCCCTTTCCCGGCGGCGAGGTCAACCGCGTCGTCCAAGGCGTGGTCATCCATCCGTACACCGGTCTCAAGGGAGAGTGACATGTATCTCGGCGTCGACGGTGGGGGCACCAAGACAGCGTTCTGCCTGCTCGACGACGACGGTGTGGTCGTCGCGGAGAGCCGTCAGGCGAGCATGTACTACTTCACCGACGGCATCGAGCTCGTCGAGAAGGTGCTGCGAGCAGGCGTCGCGGAGGTGTGCGAGACCGCCAGGACCTCCGTCGGCACCTTGACCTCGTCCTTCGTCGGCATCCCGTGCTACGGCGAGGTCAGCGCCGACCTGCCCGAGCTGGACGCCATCCTCGGGCGTGCGCTCGGAGACGGACTCCACGCCTGCGGCAACGACATGGTCTGCGGCTGGGCCGGCTCGCTCGGCGGTGGAGACGGGATCAACGTCGTCTCCGGGACCGGGTCCATCGCCTACGGCGAGCGGGGCGGCGCCAGCTGGCGTGCCGGCGGGTGGGGCGAGCTGTTCGGCGACGAGGGGTCCGGCTACTGGGTCGCCATCCAAGGGCTGAACGCCTTCACGCGCATGAGCGACGGCCGGCTGCCCCCAGGCCCACTCGTCGACGCGGTCCGGCAGGCGCTCGACCTCACGACCGACCTCGACGTGGTCGACATCGCGCTGAACCGGTGGCACGGCGACCGCGCCAAGATCGCTGCGGTGAGCCACGCCGTCGCGCGGGCTTCGCACGACGGTGACGCGACGGCGACCGAGATCTTGCGGACCGCCGGACGCGAGCTCGCTCTGCTGGTCGACGTCGTGGCCGACGCCCTCGGCTTCGACGCGGAGGACGCGATCCCGGTCTCCTACTCGGGCGGCATGTTCACCGCTCCGCTGGTCCTCGAGTCCTTCACCGAGCACGTGCGCACCGCACCCCGCTCGTACGAGGTCCGCCTCCCCCTCCTGCCGCCGCACGTCGGTGCCGCCGTCTACGCGGCGCGCCTGGCGGGGCGTCAGTTCGACGCAGAGCAGCTTCGGCGCCTCCAGTCCCCCGCCCCCACCTCGGAAGGTCTCCCCTCATGAGCTCCAACGGCAACATGGCCCTGCTCCGACGTGGCACCACCAGCTGGATCCCCTACGCGGCTCTCCTCGTCCTGTTCTGGGGGGTCTGGGGCGCGTTCTCGAGCCAGCCGACAGTGAGATACGGCTATCCCGACGAGATGATCTACATCGTCTGGGCCTTCACGATGCTCATCCCGGCGTACTTCTCGATGCGCGGACGGACCTTCGACCGCAGCGGCGTCGCGATGAGGTACGGCCTGCTCATCGGCCTCACCGGAGCCGGCGGGCAGCTGTTGCTGTTCAAGGCGCTGACCATGGGGCCCGCCTACATCATCTTCCCGATCATCGCCCTGTCGCCGGCAATCACCGTCCTCATGGCGGTGCTCATCCTGCGCGAGCGCATCAACCGCCTCACCGCTCTCGGCATCGCGATGGCACTCGTCGCCATCGTCGCCTTCTCGATCTCCTCGGGAGACTCCGAGGTCGCGGCGGGACCGTACATCCTCCTGGCGGTGCTGATCTGCATCGCGTGGGGCGTCCAGGCCTACTTCATGCGCAAGGCAGCCACGGTCGGGGTCAACGACGCCACGACCTTTGCCTGGATGACGATCAGCGGCCTGGCTCTGGTACCGGTGGCCATCCTCATGATGGGCGGGCTGCCTGGCGGGTACCCGTGGCAGGCGCCGGCGTTGACCGCGGCCACCCAGGTCCTCAACGCAGCAGGGGCGCTCTTCCTCGTCATGGCCCTGAGCCGTGGGAAGGCGTCGATCGTGGCGCCGGTCACCAACGCCCTCGCCCCGGTGCTCACGATCATCCTGTCGCTGCTCATCTACCAGACCTTGCCGTCCGCGTTCCAGACGCTCGGGATCGTCCTCGCACTCGCCGGCTCGACCGTCATGGTCTACGCGGACGAGAAGCGCGGCGAGGAGCTCACCACCGGCGCGGTGACGAACGACGTCGCCGCGTCGCCCGCTCGAACCGTGGACGTCACGCCTGAGGCCTGATGATGACGACAGCCCGTCGCAGTACGGGCGAGGTCGCGTCGGTACCCCGCTGCCACCCGGAACGACGGCAGTGCTTGCGTTCGAGCGCGCTCGAAGATGCAGGGTGTCGCCATGACGGAACTACGGCTGGCACTGGGCACCATCCCGCTGGGCACCACGGTGGAGGAGCGGGACTCCTTCCGGATCCTCGATCGGTTCGTCGAGCTGGGTGGCACCCGGGTCGACACGGCCGACAACTATCCGTTCTGGCAGGACGGGTGCACGGGTGACGAGAGCGAGGCGACGATCGGCCGCTGGCTCGCGGCACGCAGGAACCGGGACGCCGTGGTTCTCTCGACCAAGGTCGGCGCGCGTCCCCGCACCCCGGGCGACCGGACGCTCGACGACGTCGAGGGCCTGTCGGCGAGCGCGATCCGGTCTGCGGCGGAGGGCAGCCTGCGACGGCTGCAGACCGACCGGGTCGACGTGTTCTGGGCGCACGTCGAGGACCGGAGCGTCCCTCTCGAGGAGACTGTCACGGCGTTCGGCGCGCTCGTCGCGGACGGCACGGTGCGCGTCCTCGGCGCGAGCAACCACGCCATGTGGCGCCTCGAACGCGCCCGCCGGATCGCGCGCGACCTGGGCGTCGCACCGTTCACGCACGTGCAGCTGCGCCACACCTACCTGCAGCCACGACCGGGCGTGGCGCTGCCGGAGGGCGGTCACACGCTCGCGACGGGCGAGACGTTCGACTACCTGGCGGCCGAGGGTGACCTGACGCTGTGGGCGTACAACACGTTGATGTTCGGGGCGTACACGCGGCCCGACAAGCCGCTGCAGCGGATCTTCGAGCACCCCGGCACGACGGCCCGGCTCGCCGTGCTGAACGAGGTCGCGGACGAGCTCGGCGTCTCCGCGAACCAGGTCGTCCTCGCCTGGCTCGTCGCGCACGGGGTCGTCCCGATCGTCGGCGCGACACGAGTCGAGCAGGTCGAGGAGGCCGTCGCCGGCGCGAGGCTGTCGCTCGACGCCGCCGTCGTCGACCGTCTGGACGCCCCAGCCTGACTCTGCGACGCCTCGACCCGTTGAGGCCCTCTGGGTCAGTCTCGGAGACGATGATCTCGCCACGTCCGAACAACAGGACGAACGATGGACCTCGTCAAGGGCTCGCAGCCTCCTACCAGTGCGCGTTTCGGGCGAGCTCGAGGGCACCGTCCTGCCACCACTGACCCGCGGGCGGGCCGCCGTTGCACGTGCCGTCGGACTCCCCCGGCGGCTTGACCCACAAGAACGCGTCCAGTCCGGTCGCGTCCTGGACCAGGTCGGGTCGGGCGCCCAGTGCGCGTCCGGGCGGGTTGCACCACTCGCCGTTGGACCCGTTCCCGTTGCGGGACGTGTCGATGACGTACGGGCGACCGCCCAGTCTCGCCGAGATCGCTTCGCCGTACGCCTGCTCGTCCGCCGTCGCGTGGAAGTTCGACGTGTTCAGCGCGAAGCCGGCCGCGTCCGCGAACCCGACCTGGCTCAGCCGGGCGACGGCGTCGTCGACCGACAGCCACGCGTCGTGGCCGATGTCCAGGTAGACCCGGGCACCCGCGGCGGTCAACGACCTCGCCGCGTACTGCAGGTACCCGACCCGATCCCCCTGCCCGGCGCAGTCGCCGAGCTGCGCGAGCGCGTCGGGCTCCAGGATCACCCACGGCTGCCCCTCGATCCCGGCGGCCGCCTGGTCGATCCACTGCGCGTACTCGCTCGTGGACACACCGCCCGCCGAGTACGCGCCACAGTCCCTGCCCGGGATCGCGTACACCACGAGAACTCCTGCGCTGCCGGCGGCCCCTGCCCTAGTCGTGTAGTCACGGACGTCCGTGCTGGCTTGCGACGGCGACAGCCACGAACCCACCCAGTGGGCGGTCGGAGTCGTCGCGATCTTGCCGACGATGGCGCGCGTTTCCCCGGTGGACGCGTCGTACGCCTGGTACGCCTGCGTCTGCGGGTCGGTGAAGAACTCCACGGCCGTCGCCGGGTCGCTGTCCGGGTCTGTGGAGGGGGTGCTGCCGGCCCCAGCGACCGGCTCGGTGCCTGCCGCGGAACACGCTGTCTCGTTGACACGGAAGTCGTCCGGCTGCGGGTTCGAGCCGGCCCAGGTGCCGGTGAACCCGAAGCTGATCGTCTGGCCCGCACCGACGTCCGCGTTGTACGGCATGTTCGTGACGGTCACGGCACTGCCCGCCTGGGCAACCATCCCGTCCCACAGCTCGGTGACGCGCTGCCCGGCGCTGAACTCCCAGGTCACCGTCCATCCCGCCAGGACCGGACCAGGGTTGAGGACGTTCACGTTCGCGGTGAAGCCATCGGCCCACTGGCTCGTGACGACGTAGCTGATCTCGCAGGCGGCCGTCGTCGGAGCAGCGGCAGCGGACGGTGCTCCAGTCGACGTCGGCGCAGGTCCAGGTGACGAGGCGTCACACCCGGCAAGAGCGGCGACCACCAGCGCGCATGCCGCCATGAACGACGCACGGTCTCGGAGAGTGCGCCGGGCTCGTGGGCCGGAAGGAGTCATGGCCATAGTGTCCTCTGCGAGTCGGGCTCGCCGGCCGGCCGCCGCGGTGGTGACGTCGAGCATTGGACAGTCGGTGAGACCCGGCACCCGTGGGGTGACACTGGTCGCATGAGCGACTGGAACCAGCAGATCATCGACGAGTTCCGCTCGAACGGCGGGTTCGTCCACACGAACGGGTTCGGCAAGGGCCTCGTGCTGCTCCACCACAGCGGCGCCAAGACCGGCATCGAGCGGGTGAGCCCCGTGGCCGCGATCGCGGACGACGACGCGTGGCTCGTCGCCGCGTCGAAGGGCGGCGCACCGCAGAATCCCGCGTGGTTCCACAACCTGCTCGCTCATCCCGACGTCGAGATCGAGACGCCCGACGACGGCACCGTGGCTGTCCACGCGACGCAGCTCACCGGTGCCGAACGTGATGCGGCCTGGGCACGGTTCACCGCCCGGTCGGAAGGATTCCGGTCCTACGAGCAGCGCACGACGCGGACCATCCCGGTCGTGCGGCTCACGCGCCGCGCCACCTGACGCTCGCCGATCGACAGAAGGAGCTCACGTTGGACATCACCCTGGAAGAACAGCCGACCGTGCTCGTCGCCGTCCTTCGCGAACGCGTCGCCATGGACGCACTGGTGGCCTTCTACGACCGGGCCTACCGAGCGGCGCTCCAGGAGGTCGCGGCGGCAGGGTTGACCATCACCGGTCCGGCGTTCGGCTGGTACCGCGACATGCCGACGGACTCCGTGGACCTTGCGGCCGGCTTCTGGGTCGGTGCGCAGGCGGTCGGCGCGCTCGCAGGCGGCGTCGAGGTGGTGGAGCTCCCGGGCGGTCCCGCTGCGGTGGGTGTCCACCGCGGCGGCTACGACACCCTGCCGGCAGCATGGGCCGAGTTCCGGACCTGGACCATGCAGCAGGACGCGACCATGCGTGGCGACTTCCTCGAGGTCTACGTCACGGACCCCTCTGCCGTCGCCGAGGCCGACCAGAACGAGACGCGCCTGGTCCTGCCGCTCGTCTCGTGAGGCCGCACGGCGGGCACATCCCAGGCGCTGCATGGGCGGGTGCCAGGCTGTGCCCATGCCGGACCTGACGCTGCCCGAGCCGAGAACACCCGATCCCGCGGACGCACCCCCGCTGCGCTGGGGAGTCCTCGCACCCGGCCACATCGCCGGACACTGGGCTGCTGCGGTCCGCGAGCACACCCGCCAAGGCCTGGTCGCGGTCGGCTCACGCTCGCCGGAGCGCGCTGCGGCGTTCGCGCGCGAGCACGGGATGGACCGGGTGCACACGTCCTACGACGCGCTCGTGGACGATCCCGGCGTCGACGCCGTGTACGTGGCGAGCCCGCACAGCCACCACCGCGACCACGCGCTGCTCGCACTGCGCGCCGGCAAGCACGTCCTCGTCGAGAAGGCATTCACACGCAACGCCGCGGAGGCGCGCGAGCTCGTGTCGGCGGCGCGAGACGCAGGCGTGCTGCTGATGGAGGCCATGTGGACGCGGTACCTCCCACACACGGACGTCGTGCGCCGCGTGCTCGAGGACGGCCTGCTCGGGGACGTGCACCGGATCACCGCTGACTACGGCGTCCGAGCCGTCCAGGACCCAACGCATCGGCTGCTCGATCCCGCGCTTGCCGGCGGGGTGCTGCTGGACCTGGGCATCTATCCCCTGTCGTTCGCCTCGTCGGTCGCTCGCGCGGCGGGCCTGCCCGTGCGTCCGACGGGCGTGCAGGCGGCCGGATCGCTCACGTCCACCGGTGTGGACGCCCAGGTCAGCGCCCAGATAGGGTACGGCCCGGCGCAGGCGCAGGTGTTCACCTCGATGCTCACCGCCTCCGGGCACACCGCGCGGGTCTACGGCTCGCTCGGTCGGATCGAGGTCGACGACCGGTGCTACGTGCCGGCTGGGGTGTCACTGACGATCGGCACGCAGGCGGGCACGTGGGACGCCAACCGGATCCACGGCTACGGGGGCCTGTGCTTCCAGGCTGCTGCGCTCGCGACGTACGCCGCCGAGGGCCGCACGGACTCGCCGCTGCTCCCGCTCGACGAGACCGTCACGATCCTCGAGACGGCCGACGAGATCCGCCGCCAGGTCGGTGTCGTCTACCCGAACGAGACCTGAGCCCTCCGACGTCGTCCGAGGAGGCACGACGTCGGTCGTCTCAGCGGCTCGCGTGCGACGATGCGGCGGCCAGGTCGAGGCTCGCCCGACGCACGTCGTCGTCAGCGGGCTCCTCCAGCAGGTCCCCGTCCCCCAGTCGTGCGAGGGTCCAGCCGGACCGGCGCCTGACGGGGTCCCACCTGGTCGTCCGCAGCGCGAGGACGACGAGCGGCGCGAGCAGGAGCAGGACGACGAGCACGGTCATCACGATTTCCATACCGCCAGAGTCGTCCGCTGCGGACCCGGAGACGAGTGGCAGAAATGCCGTCGATCATCGATCTTCCGCCACTTCACGCGTCGAGTGCCCCGTCCCGTCCGGGTCGCCGTCGAACACCCTGATCCGGCCCGTCGAGGGACCGCGCCGGCGTCGCGATGTGGGAGCGAGGTGGCAGGGTGAAGGGCGCAGGTCGATCACCGACCCGGATCGCCGACGAAGGAGACGGAGCCGTGCCCACCACCCTGAACCCGTATCTCAACTTCCGATCGAACGCCAAGGAGGCGCTCACGTTCTACGCGAACGCGCTCGGCGGCGAGCTGGTCACCAGCACGTTCGGCGAGGGCGGGATGAGCCAGTCCCCCGCAGACGCGGACCTGATCATGCACGGCCAGATCACCAGCCCGTCCGGTCTCGTCCTCATGGCCGCGGACACCCCTGAGCACATGGAGTGGTCGCCGACCGGCAATGTGGCGATCTCCCTGAGCGGCGAGGACCGCGCCGAGCTCACCGGCTACTGGGACAAGCTCGCCGAGGGCGCCACGATCACCGCGCCGCTCGAGACGGCGCCCTGGGGTGACACGTTCGGGATGCTCGTCGACAAGTTCGGCACCAGCTGGCTCGTGAACATCTCAGCGCCGGCAGCCTGACGGGAGCATCGCCTGGACAGGCCCCCTGGGAAGTCGGCGCGCTGGGGGTTCGGCCCCGCACCCACGACGGGCCGGCGTCGCTCGAGCGGGTACGACATGGACAACGGCCCCGGTCCGGCTCCGCGACTTGCGTCACGCGCCGGCCCAGGGCCGCTCGTCCGTCCAGCACCTTTGAGCCATCGCCCACCGCGCCCGCTTGTCCTTGTTGCGCACGGCTTGAACCGCCTCCAGCGCCATTGGAGGCTGTCGATGACCAGCCACCCGCTCAGTGCTCGTCAGTCACTCTCGTAGCGACGCGTTTCACTTACGGGCCGGTCGTTCGCGACGGGATGCTGACACCGCCACGCAGACCGGGAGATCGATCGCACCAGACACTACACGATATTCGGGCACCTGTCCAGTACGGGTGTTCAGCTGAGCCGTGACGAGCTGAATATCGCCTACGCCCAGGCGGGCTCGGCGACCACAATCGGGCGATGGAGACCACCCCCTCGCGCACGGTGGAGCTCCGTGGCCTGCGCCTCGACGACGAGGCGTCTGCGACCGCGGGCCACGCCGAGCTGGCAGCCGACGGCTTCACCTACCTGCCGTTCTTCGAGGCCGGTGAGCCCTGGGGCGTCTACCTTCGCCGGGTCTCGCGCCTGAGCGCCGGCGAAGGCCTCCCACCCGGGTTCGTGCCGTGGTCGGACCTGTACGCCGTCCTCGACGGCGACGTGGCGGGGCGGGTCTCGGTCCGGCACGAGCTGACCGAGAGTCTCGCCCAGGTGGGCGGTCACATCGGCTACGCCGTGCGCCCCGGGTTCCGGCGCCAGGGTTATGCCACCCTGCTCCTGCGTACCGGTCTGCTCGTCGCCCGCGACCTCGGCATCGACCGCGCCCTGGTCACGTGCGCGGACGACAACATCGCCTCGGTCGGCGTCATCGAGCGCTGCGGCGGCGTGCTCGAGGACCTCGTCGACATCCCTGGCGCCACCCGGAGACGGCGCTACAGGCTCCCGACGCGCTGACCACGGCGGTGCTCGGCGACATTCCGGCGGGTGCGCTCGCCATACTGTCGCCATGTCCCAGACCGCCGCACCGTCGGGCGATGCGGCTGCCCACGAGAGCGAGCGGCACGCGACCTGGAAAGAGCTGTTCTTCGACCTCGTCGTCGTCGCGGGGATCGCCCAGCTGGCGCACCTGGCGCAGGACGACCCCGGCACGCACGGCTTGGGGCTCTACTCCGTGCTGTTCCTCGCGTTCTGGATCACGTGGGCGGGGTTCGCCGTGTACGGCGACATCGCCGGCGACGACGCGCGGACACCCGTGCTGCTCTTCGCCATGGTCGGCCTCGCGGTCATGGCGGCGTCGGTCCCGCAGATCCGGGGACCGCACGCGACGGCGTTCGTCATCGCCTACGTGGCCTTGCGCTGGTTCGCAAGTGGCATCTGGCAGCGCGGAAAGGTGGTCCTCGACTGGCCGCTCGCGCAACAAGGGCTCGGCGCAGTCCCGTGGCTCGTCTCCCTGTGGGTGGACGCTCCAGGCAGGTACTGGCTGTGGGCCGCCGGCATCGCGATCGACCTCACGACACTTCTGCTCAGCTCGGCGGAGCTGACGCTCAAGGGCGCCCAGGAGCGACTCGCCCGGGGCCGCGACGGCAGGAAGGGCCGGGACGGCAGCAGGGGCCGGGACCGCGACGCCGTTTTCGTCCTTCAGCCTGCGCGGACCGACGACGCCCACCTCTCGGAGCGGCTCGGCCTCTTCGTCATCATCGTGCTCGGTGAAGGCGTCATCCAGATCATCGACGCCGTGGCCGGGCTCGAGACGTGGACGCCCAGTACCGCGGTCACCGCCCTCGGAGCGTTCGCCGTCCTCGCGCTCGTGTGGGCGGTCGGGCTGCAGTACGGCGTGGCCGGCATCCCGAACCTGCGGGCCGCCACGGTCGCCCCACGCATCGTCCTCCTGCTGCACGCGGCACTCACCGGCACGCTCGCGGCGCTGGCTGCGGCGCTGGGCGTCGCCGTCGAGCACCACGACGAGGCGCTGCCCCTCGAGACACGGGTGCTGATGTGCGCGGCCGTTGCGGCCTACTGCACGATCGGCGTCGTCACCGCCGTCCTCGTCGGCACGAACGTGCGCTGGATGCTCGGCTGGGGACTGCCGAGCATCGTCGTCCCGATCCTGCTGGCGGTTCTCGGGACGAACCTCCGCGTGGGCCTGCTCGTGTGGCTCCTGGCGGCCGTCCTGTTCTGGTTGGTCCTGCACAGCCCAGGCCGCCCGACCCCGTGGGAGCGCCCACCCCGCGAGCGCGCCGCGAAGCGTCCCGCACCATGACCCGTCCGCCTGGTGGGGCATCTTTGCGCTGGCCGGGACGTTGGCGCTAGCGTCAACCCGATTGCGGTCCCGGGCGCTCGCTCGGGGCCTGCACCGACCTGGTTCGGTCATGGAGGACGAAGCGATGAGCGCGCAAGCTGCCGCCCCCTTCGACCTCTCGCGCGCCCTCGTCGCGCCCACCTGTTGTCGCTGTCTGTAGAGCGCTGGTTCCTCCGTCGCGCGAGGACGCCCTGACCGGGGCCCTCTCACGCGCCAGCGCTCGCCCCCTCGTGCAGCGGATCCCGTAGTCGTCCGCTGCTCCGGACCGCAGGACCCGGCGCACGTCGTGCTGCCGGACGAGCACGTTCAGAAGTCCCCCACCCACCGTCGCGTCCGCGGCGGCTCGACCGAAGAGGAACCATGGCACGCATCTACGACGACGCGACTGCGCTCATCGGAAACACCCCGCTGGTCCGCATCAACAAGATCACCGACGGCGCTCCGGCGACGGTCGTCGGCAAGCTGGAGTTCTACAACCCGGCCAACTCGGTCAAGGACCGCATCGGTGTCGCGATCATCGACGCCGCCGAGGCGTCGGGTGCCCTCAAGCCCGGCGGCACCATCGTCGAGGCGACGTCCGGCAACACGGGCATCGCGCTCGCGTTCGTCGGTGCGGCCCGCGGCTACGACGTCGTGCTGACCATGCCGGAGACCATGTCCAAGGAGCGCCGCGCCCTGCTGCGCGCGTTCGGCGCCGAGCTCATCCTCACGCCGGGCTCCGAGGGCATGAAGGGGGCCGTGAACCGCGCCGACGAGATCGTCGCCGAGCGCGAGGGTGCCATCCTGGCCCGCCAGTTCGCCAACGAGGCCAACCCCGAGATCCACCGTCGCACGACGGCCGAGGAGATCTGGGCCGACACCGACGGCAAGGTCGACATCTTCGTCGCAGGCATCGGCACGGGCGGAACCATCACGGGCGTCGGCCAGGTGCTCAAGGAGCGCAACCCGAACATCAAGATCGTCGGCGTGGAGCCGGCCGAGTCGCCGATCCTGAACGGCGGCGCGCCCGGCCCGCACAAGATCCAGGGCATCGGCGCGAACTTCGTGCCGGAGATCCTCGACACCACCGTCTTCGACGAGATCATCGACGTCGACGCCGAGACGGCCGTCAAGGTCGCGCGCCGCGCCGCGGCCGAGGAAGGGCTGCTCGTCGGCATCTCCTCCGGTGCCGCGCTGCACGCCGCAACGCTCCTGGCCCAGCGCCCCGAGAACGCGGGCAAGCTCATCGTCACGATCATCCCGTCGTTCGGTGAGCGCTACCTGTCCACGGTGCTCTACGCGGACCTTCTCGACTGACCGTCCTGCCACGTGGTCCGGTGCCCGCCGCGCAGGCGGGCACCGGACGTCCCCTCTCAGAACCCACAGGACGAAGCCCCTCGATGTCCCCACCCCTGCACTTCCTCGCCACGCTCCAGGAAGACCTCGAAGCCGCCCGCCACCGCGACCCCGCGGCTCGCTCGCTCGCGGAGGTCGCCCTCGGGTACCCGGGCGTGCACGCCGTGTGGGTGTACCGCTTGGCGCACCGGATGTGGCAGCGCCCCGGGCTGCAGCTGCCGGCCCGCCTGATCTCGCAGCTCGCCCGGGCGTTCACCGGTATCGAGATCCACCCGGGCGCGCGCCTCGGGCGGCGCCTGTTCATCGACCACGGCATGGGCGTCGTCATCGGTGAGACCGCTGAGGTCGGCGACGACGTCGTCCTCTTCCACGGGTCGACGCTGGGCGGCAAGTCCATGCGGCACGGCAAGCGGCACCCGACGGTGGGCGACGGGGTCGTGGTCGGAGCGGGCGCCAAGATCCTCGGTCCTGTGTGGATCGGCGCCGGCGCACAGATCGGCGCGAACGCGGTCGTCATCCACGACGTGCCCACGGGCGCGATCGCGGTCGGAGTTCCGGCCCAGATCAGGATGCGGCCCACGGCGGCCCCGTTCGACGCCGAGATCGACGACCCGGCGATCTACATCTGACCTCGACCGAACCTGGATACGTCCGAAGATCCGCGCGGCTGAGCCGCGCGGATCTTCTGTTTCCTCGAGGCACTTGTTCTAGTTGTACTCAAACAACTATGCTGCAGGCATGCTCCTACGGATCGACTCCACCTCCACCGAACCGCTGTTCGCCCAGCTGGCCGGACAGGTGCGCGCGGCGGTGGCTCGTGGGGAGCTGGGTGTCGGCGAACGCCTCCCCGGCGCACGCGAGCTCGCAGGGTCCCTCGACATCAACCTGCACACCGTGCTTCGCGCCTACCAGGAGCTCCGCGACGAAGGACTGATCGAGCTCCGCCGGGGCCGCGGAGCGGTGGTCACAGCCGCGCCGCAGGACAACGCCGAGCTGCACGCGGCGATCGGCGAGCTCGTCCGGGTGTCACGTTCGCTCGGCATCGCACCCCAGACCACGACCGCCCTCGTCAAGGAGGCCCTCCGTTGAGCACCGTCCCGCACCGCGCCGTGACCACCGTCCTCACCCTGGTCGTCCCCGCAGCGTTCGTCGGCACGACGGTCGCCGTCGCGGCCGCATGGTCGGCCGACCTGCCCGACCCCGTCGCCGTGCACTTCGGGGGCGACGGGCCTGACGGCTTCTCGTCGCTCGCCGGCCTGATCTGGCCCTCGGTGCTCGCCACAGCGCTCGTCGCGCTCGGATGCTGGGCGCTGGCGTTCTTCTGGGGGCGCACGTCCGTCGTGCGGCGGATGGCGGCGGGCACGGCGACAGGCCTGGCGGCCTTCCTGGCCGCACTCGTGCTGGGGATCCTCGACCTGCAGCGTGGCCTCACCGATGCCGCGGCGGCCGGAGACGTGGACACGGTCACCGGCGTCGCGATCGGCATCGGCTTCCTCGCGGCGGCGCTCGGGGCGTGGCTCACGCCAGGTGACGCGCGCCAGCCGACGCGTGAGTCCGTTCCCGCGGACGCACCTCGGCTCCCGCTCAGCGCCGACGAGACGGCCGCCTGGGTCGCGCTCGCGCAGAGCCGGACGATCCTGGTCGCCGGCGGTGCGGCCACGGCCTTCGTCCTGTCCATCGCCGTCCTGGCCGAGCTCTGGGTGCTCGCGCTCGTCGCCGTCGCGCTGGCCGTCACGATGCTCGCCATGGCGAGGTTCTCGGTCGTCGTCGACCGCCGGGGACTCACCGCACGCTCCGCCCTGGGCTGGCCTCGGCTCGCGGTACCGATGGACGAGGTGACGCAGGCCGAGGTGGTCGACGTGTCGCCGTTCCCCGAGTTCGGCGGCTGGGGCTACCGCGTCGGTCGCGGAGGCCGGGTGGGCATCGTCCTGCGCGCGGGAGAAGCTCTGCTGGTGGAGCGCACGGGCGGACGCTCGGTCGTCGTCACGGTCGACGACGCCGCCACGGGCGCCGCCCTGCTCAACACCCTCGCGGCACGCGTCCGCGCCAACCCCCCGACACGCGATACCAGCGGTAGCAGGTAGCCTGACGCAGGCGTCGACGGCGACGGCAGATCGAGAGGACTTGACGATGCGGCTGGGCTACCACACGGGCTACTGGTCGGCGGGTCCCCCGCCCGGTGCGCAGGAGGCGGTGCTGGGCGCGGAGCAGCTCGGGTTCGACTCGGTCTGGACCGCTGAGGCCTACGGGTCGGACGCGTTCACGCCGCTCGCGTGGTGGGGATCGCAGACCTCGCGGATCCGCCTCGGCACCGCCATCGCCCAGATCTCTGCCCGGACGCCTACCGCGACCGCCATGGCGGCCCTCACGCTCGACCACCTGTCCGGCGGACGGTTCGTGCTCGGCCTCGGCGCCTCCGGTCCGCAGGTCGTCGAGGGCTGGTACGGCCAGCCGTACCCCAAGCCGCTCGCCCGGACGCGGGAGTTCGTCTCCATCGTGCGGCAGGTGCTCGCCCGCGAGGCGCCCGTCACGTTCGACGGTCAGTTCTACCGGCTCCCGCTGCGGTCCGACGAAGGTTCCGGCCTGGGCAAGGCTCTGCGCTCGACCGTGCACCCGTTGCGGACCGACCTGCCGATCCACCTGGCCGCCGAGGGGCCGCGAAACATCGCGATGACGGCGGAGATCGGCGACGGCTGGCTCCCGCTGTTCTACTCCCCGCGCATGGACGGCGAGTACCGCACCCTGCTGGCTGAGGGCTTCGCCAAGCGCCAGTCTCCGGCCGACGACTTCGAGGTCGTCGCCACCGTGCCCGTCGTGGTCGGTGACGACGTCGAGTCCGCCGCCGACCAGGTGCGCCCGTTCATCGCCCTGTACGCGGGCGGGATGGGCGCCAAGGGCGCGAACTTCCACCGCAACGTCCTCGACTGGCTCGGGTACTCGCAGGCGTGCGACGAGATCCAGGCGCACTACCTGGCCGGCGACCGCGCCCGTGCGATCGCCGCCGTGCCGACCGAGCTGGTCCGAGACATCGCCCTGGTGGGCACAGCCGACGACATCCGCGCGCAGCTCCCGGCCTGGGAAGCGACCGCGATCACCACGATGCTCGTGCAGGCCGACCCGCGCACGCTGCCCGCGATCGCAGCAGTTCTGGCACCGACCGCCTGACCCGGTGGACGACGACTACGCCGAGGCGGTCCTGGACCTCGTCACCCAGATCCCCGCGGGACGTGCCATGACCTACGGGCTCATCGCGGAGATCGTCGGCGACCGGTTCGAGGCGTCGGAGGGGAAGCGCCGCGGCGGGCCGCGCCAGGTCGGCACCGTGCTCGCCCGGGCCTCGTCCGACGTGCCGTGGTGGCGGGTCGTGAACACGGTTGGTCGACCGCCGGAGCGTCTGCAGCAGCGCGCGCTCGAGGAGCTGCGAGCCGAGCGCACGCCACTGACCGCGGACGGCTCCCGCATCGCCCTGCGCAAGGCGATCTGGTTTCCGGACGACTGAGCGTGTCTCGTCGGGCCAGCCGCCCGACGCGACTTAACCTGGCCGCGCGCGAACGGCCGCGACCGGTCGCGCGGGTACAGCAGGGAGATCCATGGCCATGACCGGGTTGAGCGCGACGCTCGAGCGTCCCTCCACGGTCGCTGCACCGGCAGCCGTGGGTATGCCGCGCCTTCCGGGCCTCGACGGCATCCGTGCCCTCGCCGTCGCGGGGGTCGTGATCTACCACCTCGGGGCACCGTGGATGCGCGGCGGGTTCCTCGGCGTCGACGTCTTCTTCGTCCTGTCCGGCTACCTCATCACGACGCTGATCCTCGACGAGGTGGAGCTGACCGGACGCTTCTCGTTCCGGCAGTTCTACGTCCGACGCGCCCGAAGGCTGCTGCCCGCCCTCGGCCTCCTGCTGATGGTCGTGGCAGGTGTCGGGCTCGTGCTGCGCACCGAGGCTGGCGAGCTGCGCGGCGACATCATCGCGGCACTGGGATACGCCTCCAACTGGTGGCAGGTCGCCGCCGACCGCTCGTACTTCGAGTTCGTCAGCCGGCCCCCGCTGCTGCAGCACCTCTGGTCGCTGGCGATCGAGGAGCAGTTCTACCTGGTGTTCCCCCTGGTCGCGCTCCTCGCCGCCCGGTGGGGCCGCGCCCGGGTCGGCGTCCTGGCCGCCGTGCTCGCGGTCGGGTCCACCGTCGCGATGGGCGTCATCGCGATCCGGACGTCCAGCCCGGTTCCCCACGACCCCAGCCGGGTGTACTTCGGGACCGACACCCACTCGATGGGACTGCTCGTGGGCGCGGCGGCGGCGTCGGTCTGGGTTCCGTGGCGGACGTGGCACGGGACCGGTTCGTGGACGCAGGAGCGTCGGTACCCGGTGCGCCGGTTCGAGGCGGGCGTCACGGACGTCCTCGGCGTGCTCGCCCTGCTCGCGGTGGTCGCGGCCTTCGTCTGGGTCGACGAGTACAGCGCTGCGCTCTATCGCGGCGGCTTCCTCGTGTTCTCGCTGCTCGCGGCGGTCCTCGTCGGTGCGGTCGCGGACCCCGCCGGCGTGCTCGGCCGCCAGATCGGCCGCCAGCCGTTGCGCTGGCTCGGCGAGCGGTCCTACGGCATCTACCTGTGGCACTGGCCCGTGTTCGTGCTCAGCCGGCCGGGCATCGACGTCGAGGCCTCGCCGTGGCTCGTGACCCCCGTCCGGATCGCCGTCGTCCTCCTGCTGGCGGAGCTGTCCTACCGCCTTGTCGAGGTACCGATCCGCCGCGGCGCGCTCGGCCGTGCCGTGGCGACCGTCCGACGCGGTGACGCGGGACGGCGCAGGTCGGCGTTGGCGCTCGGCGCAGCCTCGACAGCGATCGTCGCCGCCGTGACCGTGGCCGTCGCGCTCGCACAGGTGCCTGCGGCCACCGCCGCGGGACACGCCTGGCAGCCGGGCGTCCCCGTGGCACTGAACCTGTCGCCCAGCCCGGCACCGAGCCCTTCGACGGCTGCGTCGACGCCGGCCGTCCCGACGCCCTTCCCCGACGTGGCGACACCGTCGGCGGCATCGGTCCCCGCACCCGTGCCTGCGCCGGCCCCGCCCGACCCCGTCGGCGGTGCTTCGGCGTTCGGCGACTCCGTCATGCTCGGGGCGGCCGCCGAGCTCAATGCGCGGGGCATCGCCGTCGACGCCGCTGAGTCACGTCAGTTCGAGGTCATGGCGGACCTCGTCCTCGCTGCGGCCTCCGCAGGGACGCTCGGGCACACCGTGATCGTGCACGGCGGCACCAACGGCCCGATCGACGAAGCAGCCCTGCGGCGCCTTCTCGACAACACCCGTGACCGACGCATGTTCCTGGTGAACGTGCACGTCCCACGGACCTGGGAGGCCTACAACGACGAGCTCTTCACGCGGGTGGCGCCGGAGTATCCGAACGTCCGGGTGCTCGACTGGGCGTCACTGGCGACCGCGAACAGGCCGTGGCTCTACGCGGACGACATCCACCTGCGCCCCGGCTCGGGACGCGACGGGTACGCCGACTGGGTGCTGACCTCGATCCAGCCGTAGCGCTCCCGACCCGGCCGTAGGGCGCTCAGTCGCGACGGATGAGGACCAGGGCCCGGTCGTCGTCGTCCCCCGCCCGTACCCCGGCCAGGACCTGCGCGGCCCGCCCACCGCCCGGTGAGAGCACCCGGTCGGCAACGCCCATGAGGCGGTCGATGCCCTGGTCGAGGTCGCCCGCAGCCCCACCCTCGATCACGCCGTCCGTGTACAGCATCAGGACGTCCCCACGCTCGAGCCTGCCCTGCCGCGCCTGGCAGACGAAGTCCTCGACGACACCGAGCGCGGGGCTGCCCACCGTGTCGACGACATCGAGGCGACCCGAGCCTGCGTGCCGCTGCAGCGCCGGCGGATGACCTGCGGACGACACCCAGTAGTCCCCGCTCGGCAGGTCGACGGCGACGTGGATCGCGGTGGCGAAGCCTTCCTCCCAGTCCTGGTCGAGGAGGTAGCCGTTGGCCGCTCCGAGGAACTGCTCACGAGGCAGCGCGCCCAGGAGGCCGCCGAACGCGCCCGACAGCTGCAGCGACCGGACGCCGGCACCCAGCCCCTTGCCCGACACGTCGACGAGGACGACCTCGAGGACCTTCCCACCGTCCCTGCTTCCCGCGACCATGAAGTCACCCGAGAAGCCGTCGGCGTGCGCCGACCGGATCACGCTGTCGACGTCCCATCCCTCGGGAAGCCGAGGCACCCGGCCGTGCGCGGCGAGCCGGTCACGCAGGTCGACGAGCATGAGGTTGCCCGGAGCACCCTGCAGGCCCAGGCGCTCCCGCTCCCTCGCGAACGCGATCGTCGCCAGGACGGCCACGTTGATCACCAGGACGATCCCCGGGATCACGGTCGGTGCGTCGGTCAGCCACAACCACCAGGTCCCGGCGACGACGAACGCACCGAGGATCATCAGCGGGCGGAGCAGCAGCAGGAACACTGCGACCAGCTCGAGCAGCAGCAACGTCGAGGGCGGAACCCACTGGGGGTACATGCGCACACCGGCGACGATGAGCGCGGCGCAGGTGAGCATCGCGCCCGTCAGCCCGACCTGCGACCGCAGGCCCAGCCGTCGCCGCAGGAGGCCGGCACGCACCACGAGCCCTCTCTTCGGCGCCCACCCGAGAACCCGCACGTCGGAAGCGTATCCGCCGTCACGCGCGACGGATATGGACGTGCCACACCCCCGTGGGTGCGGGCACGATGGGCGGATGAGCCCGCTACCTGCCGGGTACCGGATCGTCGAGGTCACCGAGTCCCGCAAGGACGAGTTCCAGGAGGTCGACCGGCTCGCGTTCGGCTTCGACGCCACACCGGAGACCGACGCACTGGTGCCGATCACGCTCACGTGGGACCGCACCGTCGGCGTCGAGTCGCCGGACGGCGCGCTCGCCTCGGTGCACGCGTCGTTCGAGTTCCAGCTCCCCGTTCCCGGCGCGACGCTCCCGTGCGCCGGCCTCACGTGGGTGGGCGCCCGCCCGGATCAGCGACGCCGCGGGTTACTGCACGCGATGATCGACGCCCACTTCGAGCGTTCGCTGGGCCGGGGCGAGCCGGTCTCCGCGCTGTTCGCCGCCGAGCACGCCATCTACGGGCGGTTCGGGTACGGGTCGGCGTGCGACGACGTGCGGCTCAAGCTGGCGCGCGGCGCGGTCCTGCGCGACGTCGCCGGCTCGGACGACCTGTCCGTCAGGTTCGAGACGGCCGACGTCGAGCGGCACACCCCCGTCGTCGACGCGGTCCACCGAGCCGCGGGTACGGGACGACCGGGCTGGTTCACGCGCGACACGGCCGAGCTCCAGCGGCGAGCGCTCGCGGACCCGCCGGCGTGGCGCGACGGGGGCGAGCCGTTGCGCATCGTCACGGTGCTCGACGACGACGGTGCTGCACGCGCGTACGCGACCTTCCGGCGCAAGGAGAACTGGACCGACGGCGGTCCCGCCGGCACCGTCCGGGTGCGCGAGGCGGCCGCCGTCGACGCGGCGGCGTCCCACCGGCTCTGGTCGTTCCTGCTCGACCTCGACCTCACCGCCAGCGTCGAGAGCCCCATGCTGCCCGCCGACGACCCGCTCCTGGTCCTGCTCGTGGACCAGCGGGGCAGCAGGCCCCGGCTCACCGACAACGTGTGGGTGCGGCTGCTGGACCTCCCGGTCGCCCTCGCCGGTCGGCGCTACAGCGCACCGCTCGACGTCGTCCTCGATGTCACGGACGCACTCCTGCCCGCGAACGCGGGCACGTGGCGGCTCACCACCGGTGAGCGGGACGCCGACGGCAGCTGGCCGGCGTCCGTGGTGCGGACGGGCGCCGACGCGGACCTGCACATCGACGTCCGCGAGCTCGGTGCCGCCTACCTCGGTGGGCGGTCCGTGGCCGCGCAGGCAGGCGCAGGTCTTGTCGTGGAGCGGACCGCCGGAGCGGTGCAGGCAACGGCCTCAGCGTTCGCCTGGCCCGTCGCGCCGCTGTGCAGCTGGGTGTTCTGACCGGCGGGCGTGCTAGCGGCTGTGCTCGTACTCGGCCAGCAGGTCGATGCGGCGCTGGTGACGCTCGTCCCCGCTGAAGGGCTCCGCGACGAAGGCGTCGACGAGTGCGAGTGCCTCATCGAGGCTGTGCTGCCGCGCGCCGATCGAGACCACGTTCGCGTCGTTGTGCTGGCGGGCGAGCTGCGCCGTCGCCAGGTTCCAGGCGAGCGCGGCGCGCACGCCGTTCACCTTGTTCGCCGCGATCTGCTCGCCGTTGCCCGAGCCGCCGATCACGACGCCGAGAGAGCCCGGGTCCGCCACGACCGCCTCGCCTGCCTCGATGCAGAACGGCGGATAGTCGTCGAGCGCGTCATAGGTGTGTGCGCCGTGGTCCACGACGTCGTGGCCCGCGGCGCGCAGGTGGTCAGCCACCGCCACCCGGAGCTCGAAGCCGGCATGGTCGGAGGCGACATGGATCCGCATGAGCCCCATCCTGCCGTACGCGGGCCGCCCGTCGCGGCGTTCGCGATCAGCGGACCGACCGGGCGGGAATCGGCCGTGGCTGCGTGCGCGACGGTCCGTAGGCTGTCTCCATGACGCACAGCGGCATCGACCTGACAGCACTCGACCCCGACGTCCGCCCCCAGGACGACCTCTACGGCCACGTGAACGGGCTGTGGGTCGCGTCCCACGAGATCCCCGCGGACCGCGCGATGGACGGCTCGTTCCGGGCACTGCACGACCAGGCCGAGGAGCAGGTGCGGGACATCATCGTCGACGCGGGTGCCGCGGCCGCGGACGGCACCTCCACGGACCCCGTCGAGGCGAAGGTGGGCGCCCTGTACGCCAGCTTCATGGACACGGACACCATCGCGGCACGCGGCCTCGAGCCGCTGCGCGTGGACCTGGCGCTGATCGAGGGCGCCACCTCGCAGGCTGAGCTCACCGGCGTGCTCGGCGCCCTGCAGCGCACGGGCGGCGCAGGCGGCGTGGACTTCGGCGTGGACAACGACTCCAAGGAGCCCACACGCTACGTCGTCCTGCTTGCTCAGGGTGGGCTCGGACTGCCCGACGAGTCGTACTACCGGGACGAGCAGTACGCCGAGGTCCTCGCGGCCTACCGGCCGCACGTCGCGAGGATGCTTCGACTCGGCGGCGTGGTGGCTGACGAGGCCGTCGCGGACGAGCTCGCCGGCCGGGTCGTCGGGTTGGAGACCAAGCTCGCGGCCGCGCACTGGGACGTGGTCAAGGACCGCGACGCCGACCTCACCTACAACGCGATGACCCTGACGGAGCTGGCCGAGCGCGCGCCGGGGTTCGACTGGAACAGCTGGGTCCTCGCGCTGGGTGCACCCGCGGGGGCGTTCGACCGGCTGGTCGTGCGCGAGCCCTCGTTCGCCGAGGCGTTCGCCGAGCTCTGGCAGTCGGAGCCGCTCGAGGACTGGCAGGCGTGGCTCGAGTTCCACCTGGTCAGCAGCCGCGCGTCGTACCTGACGGACGACCTGGTCGAGGCGAACTTCGACTTCTACGGTCGGACGCTGACCGGCGCTCAGGAGCTGCGGGACCGCTGGAAGCGGGGCGTCTCGGTGGTCCAGGGAGTCCTCGGCGAGGCCGTCGGCAAGGTCTACGTCGAGCGGCACTTCCCGCCGAGCCACAAGGCGCGCATGGAGGAGCTCGTGGGCCACCTCGTCGAGGCGTACCGCGAGTCGATCACCGCGCTGGACTGGATGGGCGAGGAGACGCGGGCCAAGGCCCTGGCCAAGCTCGAGGCGTTCACCCCCAAGATCGGCTACCCGGTCCGCTGGCGTGACTACAGCGCCCTCGTGGTGGAGCCCGACGACCTGGTGGGCAACATCAAGCGGGCGTACGCAGCCGAGCAGGACCGTGAGCTGGCCAAGATCGGCAAGCCGATCGACCGCGACGAGTGGTTCATGACGCCTCAGACCGTCAACGCGTACTACAACCCCGGCTTGAACGAGATCGTCTTCCCTGCGGCGATCCTGCAGCCCCCGTTCTTCGACGCCGACGCCGACCCGGCGGTGAACTACGGCGGGATCGGCGCGGTCATCGGGCACGAGATCGGTCACGGGTTCGACGACCAGGGTTCCAAGTTCGACGGTGACGGCCTGCTCGAGGACTGGTGGACCGCGGAGGACCGGGCCGAGTTCGAGACCCGGACCAAGGCGCTGATCGACCAGTACTCCGCGTTCTCTCCCGCGCAGCTGTCAGGGAGCCACCACGTCAACGGCGAGCTGACGATCGGCGAGAACATCGGAGACCTCGGCGGGCTGTCGATCGCCTTGAAGGCCTACCGCATCGCGCTGGGCACGCCGCTGTCGGAGGCGCCCGTGATCGACGGGCTCACCGGCGTGCAGCGTGTCCTGCTCGGCTGGGCGCAGGTGTGGCAGGCCAAGGGCCGCGACGAGGAGGTCATCCGACGCCTCGCGACCGACCCGCACTCCCCCAACGAGTTCCGCTGCAACGGCGTGGTGAGCAATGTCGACGAGTTCTACGACGCGTTCGACGTGGTGCCGGGCGACGCGCTCTACCTCGCACCCGACGAGCGCGTCCGCATCTGGTGACTCGTCGGGCTGTCCGGGCGCGACCGCCTGAGAGACCGTGCCGAGCCGTGCAGGAAACCGCGGCCCGGGACGGTCAGGGGATCGCCTTCCAGCTGGCGCGGGCCAGCTGGAACCCGGTGCCCGAGCCGTCGACGCACTGGACCCCGTCGGTCGCGCTCGTGCACGTGTACTCGCCGACGGTCATGGACTTGCCGTAGGCCAGCTCCGGCACGTCGTCGCCCGCGACCGCCGGTGGAGGCCCGCTGACGCACGAGAACGCGACGCCGTCAGCGTTGAGGACGATGACGTGGCCCGTCACCTCGGTGCATCCCGCGACGACCGGCTGTGCGTAGGTGTAGCTGGCGATCGTGCACGTCACACCGTCCACGGACATCGTGCAGGCGATGTTGCCGCTCGGCATGGCGAACTGCGTGGTCGCGGTCGAGGCGGGCGACGGGGTGGCCGTCGGGCCGGCGGTCGCGCCCGAGCCGGCCGGGGTGCTCGCGGCCTCGTCGGGTCCGCCGTCGCCGCCGCCGCGGCTCAGGGCGATGCCGACGAGCAGCACGACGAGGAGCACGTCCACGACGGCAAAGATGATGATGAGCCTGCGCCGGGAACTCATGTGACCTCCGCGGGTCGTCGCCGACCCGTTCGACTCCTGTGACCGGCGACCAGGATCACACGGGACGAGCGGCACAGGCGAACGAGGGTGGCACACGCGACCGTCGACCGCCTGCCTGGCGGTCGACGGTCACGGGCTCGGGCCGCGCAGGCGTCAGAACGACGGGCCCGCAGTCCGCGAGCGCTTGAGCTCGTAGAACCCGGGCACGCTCGTCATGAGCACGAGCCCGTCGAAGAGCCTGCCGGCGGCCTCGCCGGTGGGTGCAGGCGTGACGACGGGGCCGAAGAACCCGATGCCGTCGACAGCCACGACGGGCGTACCGACGTCCTCGCCGACGAGCGAGATGCCCTCACCGTGCGACTCGCGCAGCAGGGCGTCGACCTCCTCGGTCCCTGCGACGTCCGCGAGGGACGCCGGCAGACCGAGCTCGGCGAGCGACTCGGCGAGGATCCCGTCCCAGTCGGTGCGCCCGCCCGGGTGCCTCCGGGTGCCGATCGCGTCGTAGAGGGGCTTGATGACGCCCTGTCCGTGGTCGCGAGCCGCGGCGATGATCACGCGGACGGGGCCCCAACCCTCGTCAAGGACCTCGCGGTAGCTCTCCGGCAGGTCGGGCTTCTTCTCGTTCAGCACGGACAGGCTCATCACGTGCCAGCGCACCTCCACGTCACGGATGGCACTCACCTCGTCCATCCACCGCGACGTCATCCAGGCCCAGGGGCAGAGCGGGTCGAACCAGAAGTCGACGACGGGGCGCGCGGTGCTCACAGGGGTCCTCCAAGGGGGTGTCGATGGCTGCCGAGCGTGGACAACACCGATTGCCCCGGAGAACTTCCCGATCAGGTGCGTGAGACCACGACCATCGCCGCGGCACGGCCCGAGATCGCGCTGACTCCCCCGCCCCGGCGGGCTCCCGCGCCGGCCAGGAGCACTCGCGGGTGCTCGGTCTCGACACCCCAGCGACCCACCTCGTCGTCGTGCTCGGCCCAGGGCCATGAGAGGTCGCGATGGAAGATGTGCCCGCCCGGAAGAGCCACCTCCGCCTCGAGGTCGACCGGGCTGCGCACCTCGAGGCACGGGGCACCGTCGGCGTCGACCAGCAGGCAGTCCTCGATCGGCTCGGCCAGCACGCTGTTCAGGGATCGGAGCGTGGCCGCGAGTGCCGACTCGCGGGCGCGATCCGGGTCGTCGACGAAGAGACGTGCGGGCATGTGCAGCCCGAACGAGGTGAGCGTGTGCGCTCCGCTCGCGCGCAGCTCGGGACCGAGGATCGAGTCGTCAGTCAGGGAGTGGCAGTACGTCTCGACCGGCGGGGTCGCCGGAACCTGTCCGGCGGCGGCCTCCGCGTACGCGGTCTCCAGCTGGGTCGCTGTCTCGTTGACGTGGAAGGTGCCGGCGAACGCGAGCGCCGGGTCGATCCCGGAACGCAGCCGGGGCAGGCGGCTCAGCACCATGTTGACCTTGAGCTGCGACCCCTCGGGTGCGGGACCGGCTGGCTCGCGGCCGAGGAGCCGGTCCAGGACGGCCGGCGCGCACGCTGCGAGCACGAACGGGGAGCCGGCGTGGCGCTCGACGCCGTCGTCGTCGATCCAGGTCACCCCCGCCTCGCGGGCCGCACTGCCCGGGTCGATGTTCGTCACCGTTGCCCGCGTCCGCAGGTCGGCGCCCCAGGCTCGGGCGGCATCCTCGAGCGCCGTCGCCACCGAACCCATGCCGCCCACCGGCACGTCCCAGTCCCCGGTCCCTCCACCGATGACGTGGTAGAGGAAGCATCGGTTCGCCGGCCCCGGGTCACGTGCCGAGGCGAACGTCCCGATCAGCGCATCCGTCAGGACGACGCCGCGAACGAGGTCGTCCCGGAAGGTGGACCCGACGACGTCCGCCATCGGGTTCTCGACCAGGTCGCGCCAGTCGGCCTCGCCGAGCAGCGCGCGGGCGTCCGTCTGCGAGAGCAGCGGCTCGGTCATCGTCGGGAACAGGCGTGCCGCCAGGGCGCCCGTACGCGCGCCGAAGGCGCGCCAGGCATCACGGTCCGCGGTCGCTCCCACGGACGCGAAGGACGCGGCAGTGACGGCGTCGTCGGCGGTGTCCACGAGCAGGCCGCGGGTCGGGTCGTCGGGAACGGGTGTGTACGAGGCGTACCGACGGCGACGCAGCCGGACCGCCAGACCGAGCTCGTCGACGACCCGGCGCGGGAGCAGGGACACGAGGTAGGAGTAGCGCGAGACCCTCGCGTCGACGCCGGCGAAGACGTGCTCGGACCGCGTCGCACCACCCAGGTGCTCACCCCGTTCGAGCACCAGGACGCTCTGGCCCACCCGGGCGAGGTACGCGGCGGCGGTCAGCCCGTTGTGCCCACCACCGACCACGATCGCGTCGTAGGTGCCGTCCACCTGTCGACCCTAGGCCCCGAGGTGAGCGGACGGCGCCGGGCCGCCCCGTTCGCGCGTAGGTGCGTGCGATGATCGATCAGGCTCGACCCGCGCACACACCCGCGGAGGCCAACCGCTGCTGACCACGACCCGAGGAGAGTCTGCGTGCCTGGAGAGAACCTGACCCGAGCCGAGGCGCGCGAGCGTGCATCCGTCGTGCGGACCGAGTCGTACGCGGTCGAGCTCGACCTGACGACCGGGCCGACGACCTTCACGTCCCGCACGACGGCTCGGTTCGCCGCCACCCCCGGGGGCAGCACGTTCATCGACCTGATCGCCCCGTCCGTGCACCAGGTGACGCTCAACGGACGCGCGCTCGACGTCGCACGCGTGTTCGCGGACTCGCGGATCCAGCTCGACGACCTCGCCGAGACCAACGAGCTCGTGGTCGTGGCGGACGCCGCGTACATGAACACCGGCGAAGGGCTCCACCGGTTCGTCGACCCCGTCGACGACGAGGTCTACCTGTACACGCAGTTCGAGGTGGCCGACTCCCGGCGCGTCTTCGCGGTCTTCGAGCAGCCCGACCTCAAGGCGACCTTCGCGTTCACGGTCACGGCGCCCGCGCACTGGACCGTCGTGTCCAACTACCCGCAGGTGGGTGCTCCCGTCACGGTCGAGGACGGTACGAACGCGAACGGCGGCGCTGACAAGGGCACCGCGACCTGGACCTTCGAGACGACGCCGCGCATCTCGTCGTACATCACGGCGATCATCGCCGGGCCGTACCACGGGGAGCACCAGGAGCTCACCAGCTCCGACGGCCGCACCATCCCGCTCGGCGTGTACTGCCGAGGGTCGCTCGCCGAGCACCTCGACACCGACAACATCCTCGACGTCACGCGCCGCGGGTTCGAGTTCTACGAGAGCACCTTCGGGGTGCCGTACCCGTTCGCCAAGTACGACCAGCTCTTCGTCCCGGAGTTCAACGCCGGCGCCATGGAGAACGCCGGTGCCGTGACGTTCCTCGAGTCCTACGTGTTCCGCTCCAAGGTGGCCGAGGCGACCGTCGAGCGTCGTGCGGTGACGATCCTGCACGAGCTGGCGCACATGTGGTTCGGCGACCTGGTGACCATGCGGTGGTGGGACGACCTGTGGCTCAACGAGTCGTTCGCCGAGTACGCCTCCACACTGGCCACCGCGAGCGCCACCCGGTGGACGAGCGCATGGACCACGTTCTCCTCGCTCGAGAAGAACTGGGCCTACCGCCAGGACCAGCTTCCCTCGACGCACCCGATCGTCGCGGACATGCGTGACCTCGAGGACGTCGAGGTCAACTTCGACGGGATCACCTACGCCAAGGGCGCCAGCGTCCTCAAGCAGCTGGTCGCCTGGGTCGGTCAGGACGAGTTCTTCGCGGGGGTGCGCGCGTACTTCGCCAAGCACGCGTGGGGCAACACCGAGCTGCGGGACCTGCTGACGGAGCTCGAGACGACGAGCGGTCGCGACCTGTCCGCCTGGTCCGCCCGGTGGCTGGAGAAGGCGGGCGTCACGCTTCTGCGCCCGGAGATCACGGTGGACGACGCCGGGGTGATCACGAGCTTCGCGGTGCTCCAGGAGGTTCCCGACGAGTACCCGATCCAGCGCCCCCACCGCCTTGCGGTCGGCGGTTACGACCTCGACGCCACGACGGGCCGGCTCGTCCGCACCGTGCACGTGGAGCTCGACGTGGATGGTCCGCGGACGGAGGTCCCGGCGCTCGCCGGCGTGCACCGGCCGGCGCTGATCCTGGTGAACGACGACGACCTGGCCTACGCCAAGATCCGGCTCGACCCGCAGTCTCTGGCCACCGCGATCGAGCACCTCTCCGCGTTCGACGACTCGCTTCCCCGCACGCTCGTGTGGACGGCGGCCTGGGACGCGACCCGCGACGCAGAGTCGCCCGCCGGGGCGTTCGTCGACCTCGTGCTGCACAACCTGGCGCACGAGACCGACTCCTCGGTGCTCCTGGTGCTCCTGCGCCAGCTGGGCACCACGCTCGACCTGTACGTCGCGCCCGAACGTCGGGCGACGTCAGACGTCGCAGCGGCCGACGCGTTGCTCGCGCTGGCCCGCGGTGCGGAGGCGGGCTCCGACACGCAGCTGCAGCTGGTCAAGGCCTTCGCCGGCCGCGCCGCCACCCAGGCACAGCTGGATGCCGTCCGCGACCTGCTCGACGGGCACACGGCCCTGGAGGGTCTGTCGATCGACACCGACCTGCGCTGGGAGCTGCTCGCGTCGCTCGTCACCGGCGGACGCGCTGGCGAGGTCGACATCGCCGCACAGGTCGCCGCAGACCCGACGGCGACCGGTCAACGCGCTGCGGCGGCCGCACGCGCCGCGATCCCGACGGCAGAGTCCAAGGAGGCCGCGTGGACCGCGGTCGTGGACGGCGAGGGCCTGCCGAACGCGATCCAGGCGGCGACGATCGCGGGCTTCGGGCGCGTGCACGACGTCGGTCTGCTGCTGCCGTTCGTCACGCGCTACTTCGAGGTTCTCGAGCAGGTCTGGGAGTCGAAGACCAGCGAGATGGCGCAGAACATCGTCGTCGGCCTCTACCCGAGCGACCTCGCCGGCGACACGCGCGTGGACGTCCTCGGCCTGACCGACGAGTGGCTGGCCGGTCACCCGGACGCCTCCGCGGCCCTGCGCCGGCTGGTGCTGGAGGCCCGTGACGGCGTCCGTCGTGCGCTGGCCGCCCAGGAGGTCGACCGCCGCGGGTGAGGGTGCATCGACCGTGACGTCCGCAGGCGGCACGTCGGCGGACGTCCGGCGACGGCCCGTCGCCTGCGGACGACGCGTCCTCAGCCGTTGAGGACGGCCGCCAGGGAGCGCAGCCGCGAGTTGGTGAACAGGTCGTCGACCAGGACGACCCGGCCGGAACCGTCGGCCAGGGGCACCTTCCAGTTGGGGTACTCCTGGTCGGTGCCGGGCTGGTTCTGCGCGCGGCGCTCGCCCACGGCGTCGGCCAGCGAGACCCCGACGAGAACCGACGGCGTGGCGAGCACGTACATGTGCAGGGCCTCGATGATCTCCCGCTCGGAGGGGTCGTCGCCGAGCAGCCCTCGCTGGCGGAGGACTCCGAGCATCTGGTCCCGCTCGGCGACCGCGGCGGCCCGCACCACCTCGACCGGCTCGGTCAGCAGGCCGAGCCTCTCGCGGATCGCCACGTGCTCGCCGTCCAGGTAGCCGGCGGTCGGCGGGAGGTCGTGGGTGGTGACCGTGGCCAGGACGAGCGGCCGGTAGTGCTCGGGCGCCAGCGGTGCACCGTGCATGTCGCGCTCGAACCACAGGACGGACGTCCCGAGAATCCCGCGGTCGGACAGGTAGTCGCGGACCCATGGCTCGACGACGCCCAGGTCCTCACCGATCACGACCGCTCCCGCGCGGTGCGCCTCGAGGGCAAGGATGCCGACGAGCGCCTCGTGGTCGTAGCGGACGTACGCCCCGTCGCCGGGATCGGCGCCCTCGGGGATCCACCAGAGCCGGAACAGCCCGATCACGTGGTCGATCCTGATCGCGCCCGCATGCCGCAGCACCGTGCGCAGCATGTCCCGGTACGGCTTGTACGCGGCGCGGGCCAGGGCGTCCGGGCGCCACGGCGGCTGGGACCAGTTCTGCCCCTGCTGGTTGTACATGTCGGGCGGTGCCCCCACCGTCGCGCCGCTGGCCAGCACGTCCCCGAGCGCCCACACGTCGGCTCCTTCGGGGTGCACGCCCACCGCGAGGTCGTGCATGATCCCGAGCGCCATGCCGCCGTCGATCGCCGCGCGCTGGGCCGCGGCGAGCTGCTCGTCGGCCTGCCACTGCAGCCACATGTGGAACTCGACCCGGTCGGCCAGCTCGGCGCGTGCGCGGGCCACGAACGCCGAGGACGGGTCGCGCGCCTCGGCGGGCCACTCCTGGTCCTGGTACCGCTCCGCGAGGGCGCACCAGAGCGCGAACGTCTCGAGGCCGACGCCCTCCTGCGCGATGTAGCTGTCGAACGCTGCCCGCCGGGCGGCCGAGCGCGGCGCCGCGAACACGACCTCGAGGGCCGCGCGCTTGGCCGTCCAGGCTGCGTCGCGGTCGATCGGACCGGGGTCGCGGTCGGCGCTCAGGACCGGCTCGGCCGCCCACTCGACGAGCGTCCGGTCCGCGGCCGACAGGTAGCCCGCCTCGCGCACGTCCTCGACACGGATGTAGAGCGGGTTCACGAACCGCCGTGTGGTCGGCAGGTACGGTGACGGCGTCATCGGCACGGTCGGCTCGGCGGCGTGCAGCGGGTTGATGAGCAGGAAGTCGGCACCGAGCTCGCGGCCCGCGAGCCAGCCGATCTCCGCGAGGTCCGCGAGGTCCCCGACTCCCCACGACGCGTTCGAGCGCACGGAGTAGAGCTGGGCCATGAGCCCCCACGACCGGTGCTTGCGGATCGCGTCGGGCACGTCGAGGTGCGACGGCGTGACGACGAGCGGGCTGTGCGCGTCCGCGGACGGGCCGCGGGCCACGATCTCGTGCCAGCCGAGCGGCAGGTCGTCGGGGAGCGTGAACGTCGCGCGGCCCACGAGGCGCCCGTCGACGGTCCGCGGGTCGACGGGCACGTCGGCCTGCGCCACCTCGCGGCGGCCCCCGCCGATCTCGGGGTCGAGCTCGATCCACACCTCGACCGGGTCACCGTGCTGGACGTGCACGGGCACGTGCGCGTGCCGACCCTGGCGGACGACCAGCACCGGGGGCAGGGCACGACGCCACGGCATGTCCTCGACGTGGGCGATCGCGAGGTCGATGCGCTCCGGCGACGACGCGTCCACCCCGAGCGCTCCGAGCACACCCTGCAACGTCGCGGTGCTGGCCCGGCGGTTCTGTCCGTGGAAGTCCCAGTGGTCCGGCACCACCGCGTAGGCCGCGGCCAGGCGTAGCAGGGCGTCGGACGCAGGTACGGGGTCGTCAGCCACGGTTCGATCCTGCCAGAGCCTCCCCGCCCTACGCAGGTCGCATGCTGCTCGGTGCGTCACAGACCACATCGGCCCCAGCCGCCGACGTAGCCTTGCGGACCATGACGGAACCCGCACCCGCCGACACGCGAGGCCACTACCCACCGGCCCCCCGGCTCGACCTCGTCGAGGACCTGCACGGCCACCGGGTGGCCGACCCGTACCGCTGGCTCGAGGACGAGTCGGCGGAGGCGACGCAGGCCTGGTCGGCGGCGCAGGACGACCTGTACCAGCGCTACCGGGGCGGGCTTCCCGACGAGGGCGCCCTGTCCACCGCAGCGCTGACCGCACGGCTGCGCGAGCTGTTGGGCGCAGGCTTCGTGAGCCCGCCGGCGTGGCGAGGCGAGCGGCGGTTCTTCTCACGGCGCTCAGGCGACCAGGAGCACGCCGTCGTCGTCGTCGCTGAAGGTGACGACGAGCGCGTCCTGCTGGACCCGATGCAGATCGACCCCGCCGGCACGACGACGCTCGACTCGTGGCAGCCGTCCAAGGAAGGGGCCCTGGTCGCCTACCAGCTCTCCACCGGTGGCACCGAGGAGAGCGTGCTGCGCGTGCTCGACGTGGCGACCGGCGAGGTCGTCGACGGACCCGTGGACCGCGCCCGCTACTCGCCCGTGGCCTGGATGCCCGGTGGGGAGGCGTTCTTCTACGTGCGGCGCCTGCCGGCCGAGCTCCTGCCGGCCGACGAGGTCCAGTACCACCGACGGGTCTGGCTGCACCGCGTGGGGTCCCCCGCAGAGCAGGACGTCATGGTCTTCGGCGACGGGCTCGACCACACCAACTACTACGGCGTCTCGGTGTCCCGAGACGGTCGCTGGCTGATCGTCTCGGCGTCCGCCGGAACCGCACCGCGCACGGACGTCTGGATCGCCGACCTGAGCACCGACCCTCTCGAGGACCCGGCCTTCGTCGAGGTCGCCGTCGGGCTGGACGCCGAGACCGGCGCATGGGTGGGCCGCGACGGACGCCTCTACGTCCACACCAACCTGGACGCACCTCGCGGTCGGCTCGCGGTGACCGACCCACGCACGCCTGGCGTCGAGCACTGGACCACCCTGCTCGAGGAGGACCCGACCGCGGTGCTCGAGGACGTCGCGTTCGCGGACGGTGGCGGCGAGGACCGCACCCCGACCGCACTGCTCGCCTCCTGGCGGCGGCATGCGGTGTCCGAGGTGACACTGCACGACCCCGTGTCCGGCGAGCTCGTGGAGACTGTCCCCCTGCCGGGGCTGGGATCGATCTCGGGCCTCGTCACGCGGCCCGACGGCGGTCAGGACGTCTGGTTCTCCTACGCGGACCACACGACGCCGTCGAGCGTGCACCGCCTCGACGCGGCGACGAGACGGACCACCCTGTGGGCCGCTCCCCCGGGGCTCGTCGCGGACCTGCCGGACGTCGTCGCGCAGCAGGTCGACGTGGTCAGCAAGGACGGCACCGCCGTGCGCGCGTTCATCGTCGCCCTCGCCGACGCGCTGGATGCGACGGGCGTCCCGGCGAAACCCGCACCGACGATCCTGTACGGCTACGGCGGCTTCCAGATCTCGCTGGACCCCGCGTACTCCGCGTCGACGCTCGCGTGGGTCGAGGCGGGGGGCGTGTACGTCGTCGCCAACCTGCGCGGCGGCGGTGAGGAGGGCGAGCAGTGGCACCGCGACGGCATGCGGGGCAGCAAGCAGAACGTGTTCGACGACTTCCACGCGGTCGCCGAGCACCTCGTCGCGAACGGCTGGACGACCCCCGACGCACTGGCCTGCTGGGGTGGGTCGAACGGCGGCCTGCTGGTCGGTGCCGCAGTCACGCAGCGGCCCGACCTGTTCGCGGCGGCGGTCTGCTCGGCCCCCCTGCTCGACATGGTCCGGTACCAGCAGTTCGGGCTGGGCGTGACGTGGACCGAGGAGTACGGGGACGCCGACGACCCGACCGAGCTCGGGTGGCTCCTCGCGTACTCGCCCTACCACCATGTGGTCGACGGCACGGAGTACCCGGCCACGCTGTTCACGGTGTTCGAGGGTGACACGCGCGTCGACCCGCTGCATGCTCGCAAGCTCGCCGCGGCACTGCAGGCGGCGACGGCGGGCGATCCCGCGACGCGTCCCGTGCTCGTGCGGCGCGAGACCGGGGTCGGGCACGGCGGGCGCTCGCTCTCCCGGAGCATCGGGCTGTCCGTCGAGCAGCTGCAGTTCGTCGCCGACCGCACCGGGCTCTGGAGCCGCGCGTGACCCCCGCGGCCACGAGCGCGGGTGAGTCCGCCCAGACGGCGTTGCAGTGGTTCCTGGGCATCCCCCTGCGCATCATCCTGATCGTCGCGATCAGCTCGATCGCGCTGTGGCTCATCCGGCGCTCGATCCGCACCATCACCGACCACGTGGCCGACGGCACCCCGTGGCTGGAGCGCGGCGCACTCAAGCCCCTCGGCGACTCCGCCGTCGGTGCGGTGCTCGACAAGGCCAACCCGCTGGCCAACGCCCGGCGGGCGCAACGCGCCCGCACGATCGGTTCGGTGCTGCGTTCCACGGCGTCGATCGCGGTGGGCTGCACCGCGTTCTTCCTGATCCTCGACGCGCTGGGCATCAGTCTGGCCCCGTTCATCGCGTCGGTCGGCATCGTCGGCGTCGCCCTCGGTTTCGGTGCGCAGAGCCTGGTCAAGGACTTCCTCACCGGCCTGTTCATGCTCCTGGAGGACCAGTACGGCGTCGGCGACGTCATCGACGTCGGCCCGGCGAACGGCACGGTCGAGGCGGTCACGCTGCGGGTCACCAAGATCCGCGACGCCGACGGGACGCTCTGGTACGTCCCGAACGGGACCATGCTCCGCGTCGGCAACAAGACGCAGGGCTGGGCGACGGCGGTCGTCGAGATCGACGTGGACTACTTCGCGGACCTCGACCAGGTCCGGTCGGTGCTAGCGGAGGCCGCAGCCCTGGTCGCCGCCGACCCGGTGACCGGGTCGCACATCCTCGGCGAGCCGACGATCACGGGGATCGAGAAGCTCAGCGCCGACGCCGTGACGCTGCGCCTCAAGGTCAAGACGTCTCCGGCCCAGCAGTGGGAGGTCGCCCGCGAGCTCCGGATCGCTGCACGGCGCGGTCTCGAGGAGGCGCACGTGCCGCTGGCCGGCCAGCGTGACCTGATGGCTACGCACCGGGCCGCGGTGGCCGCACGCACGCAGCCGCGGGACCCGCACGACACACCCCTCGACGACATGGCGAACGAGCGGGACGCACGGGGAGCGGCCGCGTCGTCGCCCGAGGAGTGAGGGCTCAGGCCCAGTCGAGCAGCGGGTCGCCGGCCAGGACGCTGCCACCCTGCGCGACGAGCACGGTCAGGAGATCGGGATCGGCCTGCAGGGCGACGACCGGGCAGATGGTCGCCAGACCGGCCGCGTGCACGTCGAGCGGCGACCAGGTGACCAGGGGCTCGCCGACGCGCACGGCCTGACCGCCCTGGACGTGCAGCAGGAAGCCCGCTCCGGCCAGGCCAACGGTGTCGATCCCGAGGTGGACGAGCAGCGTGCGCCCGTCACCGAGCTCGAGCGCGAACGCGTGGGGGTGCAGCGCGCCGACCACGCCGTCCGCCGGGGCGACGACCGTCTGCTTCTGCGTGCGCAACGGCTCGATCGCGAGACCGGGACCCACGATGCCCTCCGCGAACACCGGGTCGGGCACATCGGTGACCGGATGCACGACCCCGGTCAGCGGGCTGACGAGCCGCAGCGTCGCCATCGTCGGGGGCGTCCGGCCTTGTCCGACGCCCTCGTCAGCGAAGGGAGTCGAGCTCGGCGGCGAGGTTGTCGGCCTCCGGGCCGACGATCACCTGCACGATGCGCCCCGAACGCACGACGCCGAACGCGCCGCTGGCCTTGAGCGCGCTCTCGTCGACCAGGTGGGCGTCCGTCACCTCGACACGCAGCCGCGTGATGCACGGCTCGAGGTCCACGACGTTCGAGTCCCCACCCAGCGCTGCGAGGATCTGCTCTGCCTTGCTCATGGAACTCCTCAGCTCGCGGGCGCGTGCTGGTACGCGCGCGACGCCAAGAGTAACCCTGCGCGGGCCCGCGCACGGATCCGAACGAGTGAGACTGGCGTTGCCGGACGTCAAGGGCCCACACTTCGGTAGGTCGACGAGGAGGTCCCGCCGGTGAGTGCCCCGCACGTTGAACACCCCACAGTCCTCACCGGCATCGGGGTGAGTCCGGGCCGCGTCGTCGCGCCCGCCGTGCTCATGCCCGACCCCGTGGCCGAGCCGCCGTCGGGCCGGCGCTTGCCCCCCGGCACCGACTACGCCGCCGAGGCCACCCGCATCTCCGCGGCCTCCGAGGCGGTACGTGCCGCGCTCGACGCCGCAGCCGACCGTGCGGTCGGCGCGAGCGCCGACCTGCTGCACGCGACCGCGGCGATCGCGGCCGACCCCAGCCTCGTCGAGGACGCCGAGCAGCGCGTCGTCAACGACCGCCTGGTACCCGAACGTGCCGTGTGGGAGGCGGCCGAAGCGGTGGCCGAGCAGTTCGAGGCGCTCGGCGGCTACTTCGCAGAACGGACCCAGGACATCGCCGACGTGCGCGATCGTCTCGTCGCGCACCTGACCGGCCGCGCAGCACCGGGCGTGCCGGCGCACGAGGCCCCGTTCGTGCTCGTCGCCGCCGATCTGGCCCCCGCGATCGTCGCGACGCTCGACATCGCCCGCGTCCTGGCGATCGTCACGGGGACGGGCGGTCCCACGTCGCACACCGCGATCCTTGCTCGCGCACGGGGCATCCCGACTGTCGTCGCTGCCCGCGGCGCCGAAGCCGTGGTGCACGCCGAGGGCCTCGTGCTCGTCGACGGCTCAGCAGGCACGGTGACCGTCGATCCCACCGAGGAGCAGGTGCGTGCCGCTCGTGCGCTCGGTACGCAGGTGCGCACGTTCGACGGGCACGGTCGGACCTCGGACGGCCGTGCTGTCGCGCTGCTGGCGAACGTGGGCGACCCGTCGGACGCCGAGCCGGCCGCGGCCGCGGGCGCGGAGGGCGTGGGCCTGTTCCGCACGGAGTTCGGGTACCTCGGCCGAACCGAGGCACCCACGATCGACGAGCAGGTGAGCGCGTACCGCCGCGTCCTGGCTGCGTTCCCCGGTCGCAAGGTCGTCATCCGCACGCTCGACGCGGGCGCCGACAAGCCTCTGCCGTTCCTCATCGACGACCACGAGGTGAACCCGGCGCTCGGTGTCCGCGGTCTGCGCACGTCCGTCCGTCACCCCAAGGTGCTCGAGGACCAGCTCACCGCGATCGCCAGGGCGGCCGACGCGGAGCGCGCCGAGGTCTGGGTCATGGCTCCTATGGTGTCCACGGTCGACGAGGCGGAGGAGTTCGTCGCGTCGTGCGCGAGGCACGGGCTCGACGTCGCCGGTGTGATGATCGAGGTGCCGAGCGCCGCGCTCCTGTCCGGCCCGATCCTGGCCCATGCGGCGTTCGCGAGCATCGGGACCAACGACCTCACGCAGTACACGATGGCCGCCGACCGGCTCCTGGGCGCTGTCGCCGAACTGTCCGACCCCTGGCAGCCCGCCGTCCTGCACCTTGTCGCGGCCGCGTGCGCCGGAGGCGCGCAGCAGGGTCGCCCCGTCGGTGTCTGCGGCGAGGCGGCGGCCAACCCTGCGCTCGCGGCCGTGCTGGTCGGGCTCGGCGTGACGTCTCTGTCCATGACCCCGCGAGCCCTGCCGGACGTCGCCGCGCTGCTCGCGGCGACGTCATTCGACGAGTGCCGACGTCTCGCGCAGCTCGCGCTCGCCGCAGCCACCGCCGCCGACGCGCGGGCCCTCGTGCGAGCCGGCCTGCCGGCCCTGGACGAGCTCGGTCTGTGACCCCTCACACGCCGGCCGCCCGTGCCCCGCGTGTGAGGATGGTCGGCGTGAGACCCGACTCCTTCTATGCCGCGGTGGGCGGGCACGAGACGTTCGTCCGGCTGGTCGACGAGTTCTACCGCGGCGTCGCCGACGACCCGGTGCTGCGTCCGATGTACCCCGACGAGGAGCTTGCTCCGGCTGCCGAGCGGCTGACGAAGTTCCTCGAGCAGTACTGGGGCGGACCGACCACCTACTCCGACGAGCGCGGGCATCCCCGGCTGCGGATGCGGCACGCGCCCTTCAAGGTGAACCCGGACGCCCGCGACCGCTGGCTCCTGCACATGCGCGCCGCCGTGGAGACCCTCGACCTCGCGCCTCTGCACAAGGCCGAGCTGTGGGACTACCTCGAACGGGCCGCGCACTCCATGATCAACACCTTCGAGGACTGATGACGACCGACCTGATGAAGCCCGTCCTCGACATCCTGCACCTCGACCCCATCGACCCGGACGTGTTCAGCGGTTCGTCGCTGCCTCAACCGAGCGGGCGGGTGTTCGGTGGCCAGGTGCTCGCCCAGGCCCTGCTCGCGGCGGGCGCGACCGTGCCCGACGGACGGCTGCCCCACTCGGCGCACGGCTACTTCCTGCGTGCGGGCGACGTCGCCGAGCCCATCACCTTCGCGGTCGAGCGCCTGCGGGACGGCCGGTCGTTCGCGGCGCGCAGGACGCACGCGCTCCAGGGCGGCGTCCCGATCCTGTCGATGATCACCTCGTTCCAGGAGGCTCAGGAGGGCGTCGACTACGCCGACCCGATGCCTCCCGGGGTACCCGCGCCGGAAGACGTGCCGTCCGCGCTCGACGTGCTCGGGGGCATCGACCACCCCGTCGCGAAGTTCTGGACCCAGGAGGCCGCGTTCGACGTACGGCACGTGGACGGGCAGATCTACCTCGGGCCGGCCGCAGACGTCACCGGCCAGCAGTCCGTGTGGTTCCGCTCGCGGGGTCCCCTTCCCGACGACCAGGTCTTGCACCGCGCTCTGCTCGCGTACGCGTGCGACCAGGTGATGCTCGAGCCGATCCTGCGCAGGTCCGGCGAGTCCTGGGTGACGCCCGGTCTGTCGATCGCTTCGCTGGACCACGCCATGTGGTGGCACCGCGACGTCCGCGTCGACGAGTGGCTGCTCTACGTGCAGTCCACACCGAGCGCTCAGGGCGGCCGAGGCCTGGGCGCCGCCCGCGTGTTCACCCGCGACGGGACGCTCGTCGCCTCGATCGCACAGGAGGGCATGGTCCGCTTCCCCGCCTGACCCCGTGGGCGACGGCGGCACGGTGGGGTGCGGAGCGCGCTGAACGGGCGCGTTCCCCGGGCTCGGGTGACACTGCCCGCATGGTCCGTCTGCGCCGAGTCAGCATCGACTCCCCCGGCTGGACGCGCCGACGTGCGGGCAGGGGGTTCGTCTACCTGGACGTGGCACGGGAGCGGGTCACGGAGCGCGAGGAGCTGGAGCGCATCCTCGCTCTGGCCATCCCGCCTGCGTGGCGGGACGTCTGGATCAGCCCGTGGCGCAACGGGCACATCCAGGCCGCGGGGCTGGACGACGCCGCCCGACGTCAGTACCTCTACCACCAGCAGTGGCGGGTTCGTCGCGACCGGCTGAAGCACGACCGCGTCCTGGAGATCGCCGCCCGGCTGCCCGCGGCGCGCCGTCGCGTGCGGCGGGACCTGCGGCTCGACGGGATGCCTCGGGAGAAGGTGCTCGCCGTCGCGTTCCGCCTGCTCGACCTTGCCTACCTCCGCGTCGGGGGTGAGGGCTACGCAGCGAAGCACGGGTCGTACGGGCTCGCGACCCTGCTCCGCTCCCACGTCACCGTGTCCGACGAGCGCGTGCACCTCGTGTTCCCGGCGAAGTCCGGTCAGGTCCGCGACACGGTGGTCCAGGACGTGGACGTGGCATCGGTGATCCGCTCGCTCAAGCGCCGCGACGACCCGGGCGACGAGCTCCTGGCGTGGCGCCAGGCAGGGACGTGGCACGACGTGACCAGCGCGGACGTGGCGGCGTACGTCAAGGAGCTGCTGGGCCCCGAAGCGACGCCCAAGGACTTCAGGACATGGCACGCGACGGTGCTCACCGCGCGCGGGCTCGCCGCCGCCGGGCCACCGCCCCCGTCGGAGCGCGCCCGTCGCCGCGTGGTGACGGCGGTGGTTCGTGACGTCGCCGACGAGCTGGGCAACACCCCGGCGGTCTGCCGCGCCTCGTACATCGACCCGCGCATCATCGACCTCTGGGAGCACGGCCGGTCGATCGCGCCGACGCGGTCGCAGGCCGTCGCCGAGCGCGAGACCCTGGCGCTGCTGACCTGAGCGACTCTCAGCCGTCCCGCGTGCGGCATCGGCACGACGCCCGCAGACTGCCGGGATGACCCCCGACGACCTGCTGCCCGAGCCAGTCGCCGACACACTGCCCCGCCTGGTGCCGGGACTCACGCCGGACGGGCGCGCACGCTCGGACGCCCCGCTCGTGGCCGTGACCGGCGTGACCGGCTACGTCGGGGGGCGTCTGGTCCCTGAGCTGCTGGCCGCGGGCTACCGGGTGCGTGCCATCGCCCGCAACCCCGACCGGCTGCGGGGACGGCCCTGGTACGACCAGGTCGAGCTCGCACGCGCGGACGCCGCCGATCTCGACCAGATCCGCGCAGCCCTCGACGGCTGCGACGTCGCCTACTACCTGATCCACTCGCTCGGCTCGGGACGTCGCTTCGAGTCCACGGATCGCCACACCGCACTGATGTTCGCGCAGGCCGCTCGCGAGCGAGGCGTCGGGCGGATCGTGTACCTCGGCGGCCTCTACCCGGCGGGCGAGGACCTGTCACCCCACCTGGCCTCCCGGACCGAGGTGGGCGAGATCCTGCTGGCCTCCGGCGTGCCGACGACCGTGCTGCGTGCGGCCGTGATCCTCGGCTCCGGGTCGGCGTCGTTCGAGATGATGCGCTACCTGACCGAGCGGCTCCCGGCCATGACCGTGCCGCGCTGGGTGGAGAACCGGATCCAGCCGATCGCCATCCGCGACGTCCTGCGCTACCTCGTCGGCTCCGCGTCGATGCCCCAGGTCATCAGCCGCGGGTTCGACATCGGCGGGCCGGACGTCCTGACCTATCGCCAGATGATGCAGCGGTACGCCGCGGCAGCCCATCTCCGGCCGCGCGTCATCGTGGGAGTCAAGGTCCTGACCCCGAAGCTCTCGAGCCTCTGGGTGTCGCTCGTGACGCCGGTCCCCTCGGGGCTGGCCCGGCCGCTGGTCGAGTCGCTCGTGCACGAGGTGGTGTGCGACGAGCACGACATCGCCGGGTTCGTCCCCGACCCACCCGGCGGGCTGATCGGGTTCGACCGCGCCGTGCGCCTGGCGCTGCAACGGGTGCATGACGCCGCGGTCGAGACACGGTGGTCGTCCGCCGCCGTCCCTGGCGCCCCGAGCGACCCGCTGCCGAGCGACCCGGACTGGGCCGGCGGCTCGCTGTACGTGGACGAGCGCAAGGTCGAGGTCGAGGCGTCGCCGGCGGCGCTGTGGCGGGTCCTCGAGGCCGTGGGCGGGGAGCGCGGCTGGTACTCCTGGGGGCTCGCGTGGCGCGTCCGCGGTCTCGCCGACCGGCTGGTCGGCGGCCCCGGACTGCGGCGAGGCCGTCGCGACCAGATGTCCCTGCTCGTCGACGACGCCGTCGACTTCTGGCGCGTCGAGGCGATCGAGGACGGAAAGCTGCTGCGTCTGCGCGCCGAGATGCGGGTACCTGGGCTGGCGTGGCTCGAGCTGCGGGTCGAGGACGGGACACCGACCGTCTTCGCGCAGCGGGCGCTGTTCCACCCCAAGGGTCTGCTCGGGCAGCTGTACTGGTGGTCGGTCTACCCGTTCCACGGCATCGTCTTCGGGGCCATGCAGCGCAACATCGCCCGCGCCGCCGAGGCGGCGGAGCGCTCTCGGATCGACACCCGGCCGGTCCCGACCGACCCCTAACCCTGGGGACGACGCCGGATGGCCACGGGCTCCTCGACGTACGGCTCCCACGCCGCGCGCTCGTCGGGTCCGATGCGCACCGGTGCGCCGGTCGCGGTGCTGACGAGCACCACCGTCGTCGCTGCGCGTGCGTAGACCACGCGCGGCTCGCCCTCGACCAGCGGGTCACGCATCTCGTAGGACACGTCGAGGCTCGCTCCGCCCAGGTGCCCCAGCCACATCTCGACGACCACGGGCGTGCGCCGGTAGCTCAACGGGCGCAGGTACTCGATCTCCTGGCGGGCGACGAGCGTGGACATCTGCGCGGTCGGGCCGGCGTCGAGCACGGCCGTCGGCCACGGTGCCAGCTCGCCTGCGGGTGCACGCCAGAACGCGGTGATCCGCGCCTCCTCGAGGAGCGTCAGCATCGCGGCGTTGTTGACGTGCTGGTACGCGTCGAGGTCGGACCAACGCAGCAGGACGGGGATCTCAAGACGCGCCATGGCGATGATCCTATGAGGCGAACCGGACGTGTCACGCGAAGGGGACGCCATCCCGCCGAACCACGAAGCCCGGGGTCGCGCCGACGGGCCTCGGGCCGGCCGCCGTGCGGGAACAGGGCGACGTCCCGGCGTGAGCGCGTCGTGCACGCCTCGCCGGGACGTCGCTGTCGATCAGTCGCGTCGCAGCTTGCGGTACGTGACGCGGTGCGGCCGGGCGGCGTCCGCCCCGAGACGCGCGACCTTGTTCTCCTCGTAGGACGCGAAGTTGCCCTCGAACCAGTACCAGTTCGACGGGTCCGCCTCCGTGCCCTCGTACGCCAGGATGTGCGTGGCCACGCGGTCGAGGAACCACCGGTCGTGGGAGACGACGACGGCGCAGCCCGGGAACTCGAGCAGGGCGTTCTCGAGCGAGCCGAGCGTCTCGACGTCCAGGTCGTTGGTGGGCTCGTCGAGCAGGAGCAGGTTCCCGCCCTGCTTGAGGGTGAGTGCGAGGTTGAGACGGTTGCGCTCACCACCCGAGAGGACTCCGGCCGGCTTCTGCTGGTCCGGGCCCTTGAAGCCGAACGCGGCGACATAGGCGCGCGACGGCATCTCGACGTTGCCGACCTTGAGGAAGTCGAGCCCGTCGGACACGACCTCGAACAAGGTCTTCTTGGGGTCGATCCCGCCACGCGACTGGTCGACGTACGAGATGTTGACCGTCTCGCCGACCTTGAGCTCGCCCGCGTCCAGGGGCTCGAGCCCGACGATCGTCTTGAACAGCGTGGTCTTGCCGACGCCGTTCGGGCCGATCACGCCGACGATGCCGTTGCGCGGCAGCGTGAAGCTCAGACCGTCGATGAGGACGCGCCCGTCGAAGCCCTTCTGCAGGTTGGCGGCCTCGAGCACGATCGCGCCCAGACGGGGCCCCGGCGGGATCTGGATCTCCTCGAAGTCCAGCTTCCTGGTGCGGTCCGCCTCGGCGGCCATCTCCTCGTAGCGCGCGAGGCGCGACTTCGACTTGGTCTGCCGGCCCTTGGCGTTGGACCGCACCCACTCCAGCTCCTCCTTGAGGCGCTTGGCGAGCTTGAGGTCCTTCTTGCCCTGGATGGCCAGGCGCTCCTGCTTCTTCTCCAGGTAGGTGGAGTAGTTGCCCTCGTACGGGTACAGGCGGCCGCGGTCGACCTCGCAGATCCACTCCGCGACGTGGTCGAGGAAGTACCGGTCGTGGGTCACCGCGAGGATCGCGCCCGGGTAGTCCTTGAGGTGCGCCTCCAGCCAGAGCACGCTCTCGGCGTCCAGGTGGTTGGTGGGCTCGTCGAGGAGCAGCAGGTCGGGCTTCTCGAGCAGCAGCTTGCACAGGGCGACGCGGCGGCGCTCACCACCGGACAGCACGCTCACGTCGGCGTCCGGCGGGGGGCAGCGCAGCGCGTCCATGGCCTGGTCCAGCTGGGCGTCCAGGTCCCACGCGTCGGCCGCGTCGATGGCCTCCTGCAGCACGCCCATCTCGGCGAGCAGCGCGTCGAAGTCGGCGTCGGGCTCTCCCATCAGCACGGAGATCTCGTTGTACCGGTCGAGCTTGCCCTTGATCTCGGCGACGCCCTCCTCGACGTTGCCGAGCACCGTCTTGGACTCGTTCAGCGGCGGCTCCTGCTGCAGGATGCCGACCGTGTAACCGGGGCTCAGGCGCGCCTCGCCGTTCGACGGCTGGTCGAGTCCGGCCATGATCTTGAGGATCGTCGACTTGCCCGCGCCGTTGGGCCCGACGACGCCGATCTTGGCGCCGGGCAGGAAGTTCAGCGTGACGTCGTCGAGGATGACCTTGTCCCCGTGCGCCTTGCGCGTCTTGTACATGGAGTAGATGAACTCAGCCACTGGCTCTTCGTCCGCCTCGGGTGCTCGTGGAGGTGCCCGCCTCGGCCGGGGGCCGACGACGCAGGCACTGCTGACCGGCACTCGCGACGCGATCGGCCGCGCGATACGTACGCGCGCGGGCCGACCGGCGTCGTCGGGTAGCCGGTGCCCCAGCCTAGGCGATCAGCGCACTGCGGCCAGTGCCGGGCCCACCTCCTCGTGCTCGACCACGTCCTCCGCCGGCACCAGGTTCTCGTCGTCGTCCTGGGCGACCTCCTCGAAGCCGCTGACATCGGTGGGCACCGGGGTCTGGCCCGGCGACGCATCGCCTGATCCGACGGTGGTGCTCACGGTCCGGGCGAAGTGACTGCTGCCGAAGGCCAGGTCGTGCCCGAGCGCAGTGGCCTCCAGGACGAGCGAGGTGCGCGGGCCCTGCTCGGAGATCCACTCCTCGGTGGACAGTCGTCCCTGCACGATCACGGGGTCGCCCTTGCGGAGCGACCGCGCGACGTTGAGCGCCGTGGTGCGCCACACCTTGACGTTGAACCACTCCGTCTGGCCGTCCTTCCACGCACCGGTCTGCTTGTCGAACCACCGGCGGGTGCTGCCGAGCCGGAACGTGCTGAACGGGGTGCCACCGTCCGTCTCGTGGAAGTTGCGCACCTCCGTGCCGATCCAGCCGACGACGGTCAGGTCCAGGGACTGCGTACTCATCGGTGCCTCCAGTGGCGTGCGCCCCGACGGGTGCGGGGCTCGTCCCACCAGCCTCGGGTCGCGCGGTTCGCCACGGGCGCCGAGCACGCAGGTCCGTGGAGAGACCGCGGTGGCAGGGGGCTGGGGGCGGGTCAGCCTCGTGCGGACGCGACGAGCTCGCGGACGGTCCGGTGCTCGGTGAGCACCTGCTCCGTCGGCACCAGGAGCCGTGCCCGGCAGACGCTCTCGAGCACCGCCCGGCCGTCACGGAGCACGCGATCGGACCGGCGCCGCGCTGCGGCCGAGCGCGCCGCCCTGCTCGCCACGAACGCAGCGACCGCGGCCACCAGGGCGACGACCGCCACCACAGGGGCCCAGGTGCCGGCACCGCCATCGCCCGCTCTCGACCCCACCGCCACGGCACCGAGCACCACAGCTGCGACGGCCAGGACCAGCGCCGCGACGAGCAGACCCAGCGCCAGCGCGGACCGGCGCGTGGTCAGGCTGAGCTCGGAGATCGCGTCCGCGACCGCCATCCGCAGCTCTGCGGTGGACGCGATACGAGATCCGATGTCCTGCGCCCACCGCTTGGGCATCCCGTGCGTCGCGGCCCTGAGCCACAGCTCTCGGGCGAGACCGACCGCGTCCTCCTGCACGGCACCGAACCCCTGGGCCGCGGGAGACCCGCCGCGGACCGCCGTCGCGACGGATCCCGCCACGGCAGACAGACCCACCGATCGGGTGAGTGACTCGACGGTCTCCGCGACGGACAGCGTCGTGGGTTCGCGGGCCGCGACGTGCTGCTCGACGGCCGCCACAGCGTCGTTGATCTCGGTGCCCGCGTGCCGGGCCGCCAGCGACTGGGACGCGACGACGCCCGCGAGGGCCGCACGCAGTGCTTTGATCCCCTCGCCGGTCGTGGCCGACGCGGACGTCACGGGTACCCCCGTCAGGCCGTCGTCGACGAGGAGCCGCTCGAGGTCCGCGATGAGCGCCGGGCGCACCTCGGGCGGAACCGTGTCCACCTGGTTGAGCACGACGACCATCGAGGACTCGTGGCCGACGAGCTGGCGGAGGTATCCGGTGTGGAGCGCGTCGTCGGCGTACTTCTGCGGGTCGACGACCCACGCGAGCAGGTCGGCCTGCGGGATCAGCCGGTCGACCACCTCCCGGTGCTCGGGTGCGATCGAGTCGTGGTCGGGCAGGTCCAGGAGCACGAGCCCGCGAAGCGACGCCTCCGACTCGCCGTCCAGCAGGCTCTCGCGGGCGATCCGTCGCTCCGGAAGGACACCTAGCCAGTCGAGCAGCGCCTCCGCGCCGTTGCCCCACACGCAGGCGGTGATCTCCGACGTGGTGGGCCGGCGCACCCCGACGTCGGCGAACTGCAGCCCGCTGATGGCGTTGAACAGGCTCGACTTGCCCGAACCGGTGCCTCCGACGAGTGCGACGACCGTGTGGTCGACGCCGAGCGCGAGACGTGCCCGGACGACGTCGATCGTCGCGGAGACACGCTCCACCGTCGCGGGTGGCACCCGACCGTCTGCCACCGCCAGCGCCCGGTCGAGTGCGTCGACGCGTGCGGTGAGCTGGGTGGTCTCGTCCGTCGTCACGTGAGTCCCTTGAGCACGGCCAGCCGCAGCCGCAGGCGCGACGCCGCGTCGTCGGCCAGATCGGGGTCTGCGAGGACGTCGCCGACGGCGGCCCGCTCGAGGGCGACCTGCGCTGCGACGCGGTCCTCGAGGTCGGTGCGCAGCTCGTCGGCAGCCCTCTCGCCCGCCTCGTCGATCAGCACGACCAGCAGGTCGCGTGCACCCTGGACACCTGCAGCCGCCGCGAGCGCGACTGCGGCGAGCCCGTCGTCCCCCAGCGACCGCTCGGCCTTGCGGCGACGCCGTGCCCGGCGCGACGCGTCGACGTCAGGCGCCGCGGCGAGCGCCGCTCGGACCACCCGCACGCCTTGCGCGGTCCACGCCCGCGCCGCCTGGTCGGCCGCGGCCCGACGGTTGCTCCCCGGGGCCCACGACGCCTCGACCGACGGCCCCCCGGCAGGGCCCTGCGGCGCGACGAGCGCTGCGCGCAACGCCTGCTCGGCGTGCCCGCCCGCGGCGGTCAGTGTCGCGGTCACCGCATGCACGAGGTCCTCGACGAGCGGCGCGACCTGTGCCGAACGAGTCCGACCGTCGCGGGCCGACCCACGGACGCGGCCCCTGCGGGACACGACCCGGTCGAGGGCACCGCGCGCAGACGTCAGCTCGGACCATCGCGCGCGCACCGCACCGTCTGCGACGGCACCCTCGCGGATCGCATCGGCCGCCTGGACGGCCGAGGCATCGAGTGCCGCGTCGAGCACGACGCCGATCGCCGCCGCCGCGTCCGCCTGCGCCTGGACGGCCTCCGCGAGCTCGTCGACCCACGGACGCAGCGCCGCGAGCGAGCCGCGCAGGGTGCGGCCGATGACCGTACGGGCCCTGTCCGGGCCGGCCAGCATCGCGAGCCAGCGCTGGATGGGCGACACGGAGGACGCCGGCAGCAGGCCTTCATGGGGGCCGAGGTCAGGGACCACGAACAACGGTGATCCCTGCAGCCCGTTCTCGCGCAGACGTCCCAGGAGGTCACCGCGCACGGTCGGCAGCGACGCCGGGGGCACCCTGTTGAGCACCATCGCGATGGACGCTCCCCGCTCGACGGCACCCTGCAGCACGCGCCACGGCAGCGCGTCCCCGTACCGGGCCGCGGTCGTCACGAAGAGCCACAGGTCCGCCGCCTCGAGCAGGCGGTGCGCTGACTCCCGGTTCGACTCGAGCACGGAGTCGAGGTCAGGGGCATCCAGCAGCGCGATCCCCCGGACCATGTTGTCGTCCGCCACGACGCTCACCGACTCCAGCACCGGATGGTGCGAGAGGAGCTCGGTGTCCAACGGGTGGTGCACGAGCACCGGTCGGCGTGTGGTCGGCCGCAGCACACCGGCCGTGCTGACCTCCTTGCCGACCAGTGAGTTCACGAGCGTCGACTTACCGGCCCCGGTCGAGCCGGACACGACGACGACCGCAGGTGCCGAGAGCTCGGTCAACCTCGGGACGAGGTGCTCGCCGAGCTGGTCCACGAGCCGGTCCCGTGACGCGCGGGCGGCCTCGATCCCCGGGATCTCCAGCGGGAACCCGGTCTTCTCGACGTCGCGCCGCAGGTCCTTGACCGCGTCCAGCAGCGACGTCTGCGCGAGCGGCCTGGACAGGATCTCGCGAGGGTCGTCCGCGATGTGGCGCGGCGAGCCGACCAGTGGCTGCGCGTACTGCGCTGGCTGCACTGGAGCCGTGCCGGGCTGCGCGCTCACGCGCCCATTGTCCCGGTGTGATCTGACCTGGCAAAACGCCACGCGGTGCCGAATCGGGACGGTTCACCCACGGGGGCCGCGCAGACGCGTCATCTGCACGCCGACGCCGCCGTCCTCCGGCGCGTTGCCCACCCGGTGGAACGCCGGTCGACGATGCCTCCCGCGCCCGCGGTCGACGCCCCGCCAAGGACGGCGCAAGCGAGCGAGGACGACACTCGTGCCGTCACCGCGCCGACCAGGCCGCGGACCAGTGTGTGCCCGCCCGTGGTGCGTGAGGCACACCCACTGGACCCGACGTCGGGGAGATACCCTGTGCGGCGAGGTTCGGCCAGGCCCCCGCCCGGGTGGCTCGGCCCGTGCCCTTGATGTCCCGCCCCCGTAGCTCAATGGATAGAGCAACGGCCTTCTAATCCGTAGGTTGCAGGTTCGAGTCCTGCCGGGGGCACGTAGCGTGCTGGGGCTGTGCCCTGAACGGCGCCGTGGCACGAGCGCGGGCATGGCGACGATCCACGGACGAGCGGACATCTGTGCGCGCCGCCAGCAGGCGCGTGGTGGGGGTAGCCGCGATCGACTCCGAAGTAGGGAGCGTCGGGCTCGCCGCGCTGCCCGGACGTCGTGCCAGACTGCCCGGCATGGCTGACGTAGAACGCTACGACGACGTGTTTCTGCAGGCCGGCGCGGTGGCGCTCGGCCTCGTCACCCTGCCGGAGGTCGCGGCGCACTGGACCGAGCCGAGCGCGCTCACGGGTCTGTCGACGGGTGCGCTGGCCTGCCACCTCGGCAACCAGGTCGTGCGTGCGGCCGAGCTCCTCCCGCGGACCACAGACCAGCAGCCGCTCGAGACGGTCGACGAGCACTACGCCCGCTCTGCGTGGGTCACGGCAGAGCCGGAGGACCCGGTCATGGACCGCACGAGCGACGAGGACCTGGCTGTGGCCGGCGCGGCCGCCCTGAGAGAGCGGGTGACCTCGCACCTCGACGTCGTCCGCGAGCTCTTGGCGCGGGGGGCCGCATCGGAGGTGGTGCCTGTGCCCTGGCAAGGGTGGTCGCTGCGTCGCGACGACTTCTTGCTGACCCGGATGCTCGAGGTCGTGGTGCATGGCGACGACCTCGCGGTGAGCGTCGGCGTCCCGACGCCGCAGTTTCCGGACGCGCTGTTCGCGCCGGTGCGTGACCTGCTCGTTCGGCTCGCGGTTCACCGGCACGGCCAGTCCGCGGTGGTCAGCACGCTCGCGCGCAGCGAGCGTGGCAAACCGATCAGCGCGTTCTGAGCCCGGACGCTGGCCGGCGAGGCGTCACACGCGTCGCGCACCACGCGCACAGCTCGACGACGTCGGCCGCGCTGGGTCGTCGACCACCGCTCGGTCGCGAGCGGTGGCTCGACTCACCACCCACCTGTCACAGGAGCCGGCGGTCGCCCTCGCGGACCACCCGTAGCCAGCGGTAGCCGTAGCCGTCGAGCTCGACCTGCGTGGTGCCGCGCGCGTCGATCGTGCATCCCCCGTCCTGCAGCAGGTCGAGCAGCTGGACGGTGTCGTCGCAGTCCCCCAGCCGCAGCGGGACCATCGCCGGCTCGGGGCCCAGGTTGTGCAGCGCGACCAGCGACCCGTCGTCCCAGGTGCTCCTGTGAGCGAGGACCGCGGGGTGCGGCTGCTGGAGGATCTCCGCACGGCTCGACCAGCCCAGCTCGGGGCACTCCCGGTAACGCCGGACCAGGAGCTGGACGAACGCGAGAAGCGAGTCGGGGTCCCGGCGCTGGTCGGCGACGTTCACGTGCTCGGGCGAGAAGCCGCCGTCGGTCACCGGTCCGGAGAGCGTGCGCTTCGGCGCCCGGGAGAAGCCGCCGTTCGGCCCGGAGGTCCACTGCATCGGGGTGCGGACCGCCAGGCGTCCTTCGGCGTCAAGGTTCTCGCCCATGCCGATCTCCTCGCCGTAGAAGAGCACCGGGGTCCCGGGCAGCGAGAAGAGCAGCGAGTAGACCATCCTGATGCGCCGCGGGTCGCCGCCGAGCATCGTCGGAAGGCGTCGGCGCAGACCACGGTCGTACAGCTGCATGTCAGGGTCCGGACCGAAGGCGTCGAACACCTCCTGCCTCTCGTCCTGCGACAGCTTGTCCAGCGTCAGCTCGTCGTGGTTGCGGACGAACGTGGCCCACTGCGCGTCGTGCGGGATCTCGGGCCGCTGCTCCAGCGCCTCGGCGATCGGCCGGGCGTCCTGCCGCGCCAGCGCCAGGTAGAGGTTCTGCATCCCGATGAAGTCGAACTGCAGGGTCAGCTCGTCGCTGTCGGCGCCGTCGCCACCGAAGTAGCGCTTCTGCTCCGCGTACGGCAGGTTGACCTCGCCCATCAGGATCGCGTCGCCCACCCGCCGCGTGAGGAACGCACGCAGCTCCTTGAGGAAGTCGTGCTTGTCGACGATGTCGTCACCGGGTGCGTCGGCGGCGTCGGCGAGGAAGAACGGCACGGCGTCCACCCGGAACCCGCTGAGGCCCAGTTCCGCCCAGTACCCGATGACCTTCGCGATCGCGTCCCTGACCTCCGGGTTCGCCGTGTTGAGGTCCGGCTGCTGGTGGTAGAACGTGTGTCGGTACCACTCCCCCGTGGCGTCGTCCTTGGTCCAGATGCCGGTCTCCTTGTCGGGGAAGACCACCTTGTCCTTGGTCGACGGCGGCTTGTCCGATCGCCACACGTAGAAGTCGCGGTAGGGGCTGTCCTTGCTCTTGCGCGCGCTCTGGAACCACGGGTGCTTCTCGGAGGTGTGATTCACGACGAGGTCGACGATCACCCGGATCCCGCGGTCCTTCGCCGTCCGGATCACCTCGACCAGGTCGCCCGCGGTGCCGAGTCGGGGGTCCACGCCGTAGAAGTCGGAGATGTCGTAGCCGTCGTCGTAGTCGGCCGTCGGGTAGAACGGCATCAGCCACAGGCAGGTGATGCCCAGGTCGGCCAGGTGGTCGATGCGCTGGACGAGGCCGGGCAGGTCGCCGATGCCGTCGTCGTTCCAGTCCATGAACGTCTCGACGTCCAGGCAGTAGATGACGGCGTTCTTCCACCACAGGTCACCGGTGTCGTGGATCCTCATGCGGTCACCTGCTTCAGCTGCGGGAGGACGTGCTCGGCGGCCATGTCGACGAACGCCTCGAGCGTCGCGCTGCGCGGGGTGCTCGTCGGTGCGACGTCGTCGTGCTTGTCGTGGTTCGGCACCGGGTCGGTCGCCACCTGATGCAGGTAGATCGCGTCGAAGCCGATGGCCGCCAGCTCGCTCAGGCGGTCGGCGAGCCGCGCGGGGTCGTGGTCGACGAGCACGGTGCGTCGGACGGTGTCGTCGCTGACGTGCTCGCCGACCTGGTCGAACGCCTCCGGGGTATCCAGGTCCCACGCGACGGGCGGACCGATCACCTGGCTGCGGAACTGCTCCCTGGCGACCGCCAGTGCGGCGTCCGCATCGGGCGCCCAGGAGACGTGCACCTGCAACGCGACCTGGCCTCGGCCCCCGGCGGCCCGGTACTCGTGCACCACCTGCTCGAGGACCTCCGGACTCTGGTTCACCGTGACCAGTCCGTCGGCCCAGCCGGCGTGCGCGCGGGCGGTCGCGGGTGTGACGGCCGGGCCGATGAGCAGCGGCTTCTCCTCCGGGAGGGTCCAGAGCTTGGCGCGGTCCACCGTGACCAGCCCGTGGTGCGTGACCTCCTCACCGTCGAGGAGCGCGCGGATGATGTCGACGCACTCCCGAAGGCGTGCGTCCCGCTCCGTCTTGGCCGGCCAGCGCGCACCGGTGATGTGCTCGTTGACGTTCTCCCCCGAGCCCAGCGCCACCCAGAACCGACCGGGGAACATCGCTGCCAGGCTCGCGACCGCCTGCGCGACGATCGCGGGGTGGTACCGCTGGCCGGGTGCGTTCACGACACCGAACGGCAGCCGCGTCGTCGCCATCGCGGCGCCGAGCCACGTCCAGGCGAACCCGGAGTGCCCCTGCCGGACGGACCAGGGCGCCCAGTGGTCCGAGCACATGGCGGCGTCGAAGCCCGCCTGCTCAGCGCGCTGGGACGCCGCCAGGAGCGCGGCGGGATGGACCTGCTCGTGCGAGTTGTGGAATCCGACGATGGTCATGGGGATCGGTTCTACCGGGTTCGTCCGGATCCTGCGCGGTGAGCAGCGAGGTTCTGCGTTGAGCCCAGCCGGTCGTCACCGGTCCCTGCGGTCGAGCGCCGCCAGCAGCGTCCGCCGAGCGGGGTCGTGCTCGCCCGGGGGTACCGGAAGGTCCAGGACGACGCGACCGGGCCGTTCGGAGAGCACCAGCACCCGGTCGGCGAGGAGCAGCGCCTCGTCGACGTCATGCGTGACGAGCACGACCGTGCGCCTCACCTCGCCGGGACCACCGTGGCCGGTGAGATCGAGGCCCGCCAACCAGGCGTTCATCCGCCGTCGGGTGAGGGCGTCGAGTGCGCCGAAGGGCTCGTCGAGCAGGAGCACCGGCCAACCGGGCAGGCACGTCCGCAGGAGGGCGAGCCGCTGGCGCATGCCACCCGACAGCTCGTGCGGCCACGACCGCTCGAACCCGGTGAGGCCGAACTCGTCGAACAGGTCACGGGCCGTGGCCAGTGCTTCCGTCCGGTCGAGGCCCGCGATCCGGGCGCCGATCAGCGCGTTCGGCAGGGCCCTGCGCCACGGGAGCAACCCGTCGCGCTGCGGCATCCACGCCGACCCGCCCACGCGGGTCACGGAGCGCGCCGACACGGTCGCCCCGCTGGGCGCCAGACCCGCAAGGACACGGAGCAACGTCGACTTCCCGCAGCCCGACGGACCGACGACCGCGACGAACTCGCCGCGCCCCACCCGCAGGTCGACGTCGCGTAGCGCCACGACCTCACCGCGTCCGCCCGCGCCGGGGAACGTGACGGTCAGCCCGGCCACCTCCAGAACAGGTGCGCTCCCCGTCGCCGGCGCGTCAACCAGCGGGAAGGAAGTCATTGGTCCAGGCCGCGTCGGTGTCGAACGTCGACGGCGCCAGCTCGTTGTCCTGCAGGAAGCCGACGAAGTCGTCCCAGACCTGCGCCTGCTGCACTCCCCAGTGCTCCGGGTCGTCGGTGTACCGGGGAGCGAGCCACCGTGCACTGCGGCTCAGCAGGTCCTCGTCGATCTCGGGAGCGGCCTCCTTGATGGCGTCGGCGGCGGCCTGCGGGTCGGTGATCGCGTCCTCGTAGCCCCGGGTCAGGGCCCCGACGAAGTCACGGACCAGTGCGGGGTCGTGGTCGATGTGCTCCTGGGACGTCGCCACGAGCGGGGTGTACCAGTCGGGGATGCAGTCGGTGTGGTCGAGGAACGGCATCGTCGAGACGTCCAGGCCGTCGAGGTCCCGGAGCCTGATGGTGTCCCACCCGTCGAACACCCAGGCGGCGTCGAACTGGTGCTCGGTGAGCCCGATGCGGAAGTCGTCGCTGGCCAGAGGTGGCATCGTCACGGCGTCGGGGTCGCCCCCGTCGCACGAGACGAGCGTGCGGATGAGCGCCTCCTCGAGCTCCGAGCCGTAGGACCCGTAGGAGTGGCCGGCGAGGTCCCGGGGCCGGCTGATGCCGGCCGACGTCAGGGAGATCAGGCTCGACGTGTTGTGCTGGATGACGGCCGCCACCGAGACGACGTCGGCCCCCTTCTCCCGCGCCGGCACGAGACCCTCGGCCACGGAGTACGCGAAGTCCGCCTGTCCGGCGGCGAGCAGCTGCAGGCCCGAGGTGTCGCCGGGCTGGACGATCGTGACGTCGAGCCCGGCATCGGAGAAGTAGCCGCGTTCCTGCGCGATGTAGAGACCGGAGTGGTTGGTGTTGGGCGTCCAGTCGAGGATGACCGAGACGGGACGCCGGTCCTGCGACGGGTCGCCGGCCTGGGCCGTCGAGCACGCGGACAGCACGGCCAGGCTCGCGACAGCCACGAGCAGGCGGGTGGGGACGGTCATGAGCGGGTCCTTCCGGGACGGGTGAGGAGGTTGGCGGTGGGTCGCTGCCACGGGGTGGCGATCCTGGCGAGCCCGTCGACGAGCACGAACAGCACGCCGGTCAGCAGGGCGACCAGGACGACGGCGACGAGGATCTGGTCCACCTCGTAGCCCTTGCGCGAGCGCTGGATGAAGACGCCCAGGCCGCTCTGGCCGGCGAGGTACTCCGCGACGACCGCCGCCCCGATGGCGTAGGTCGCGGCGACGCGAAGCCCGCCGAGGGCGCCCGGCACGGACGCGGGGAGCTGCACGAGCCAGAACTGGTGCCGCCGCGTCCCGCCGAGTCCGGCGACCATCTCGGCGTGCTCTGCGTCGACGGCCGCCATGGCGGTCACCGAGGCGACGAGCACCGGGAAGAAGGCCGTCAGCGCGACGAGCACGACCTTGGGCAGCAGACCGAACCCGGCCCACAGGATGAGCAGCGGTGCCAGCACCACCGTCGGGATCGTCTGCGTGAGCGTGACCAGCGGGTAGAGCGTGTCGGACAGCAGCGGGAACGCGCCGATCAGGACGGCGAGCACAAGGCCGACGACGGCGCCGACGAGCAGCCCGAGGCTCGCCTCGGTCAACGTCGTCGCGACGTCCGGACCGAGCAGTGGTGCGACGTCGACCGCCGCACGCGCGACCGCGGTCGGGGCGGGCAGGACGAAGGCGGAGACGCCCGAGGCGCGGACGCCGACCTCCCAGCCCACGAGCAGAACGAGGGCGGCGACCGTCGGCGCGACGACGCGTCGCCAACGGAGCATGACGTCAGGCCCGGAACTTGCCGACGAGGTCCTGGATCGTCGGTCCGTCGTCGTCCCTGCTCTGGCCGACCTTGATGACGCTCGAGACGCCTGCCGCCCCGGCCTGCACGGTGGCCTCGTGCACGGCGCGCAGCAGCGGCCACAGCTGGTCGGGGGTTCCCTGGATGGTGGTCCCCATCGCGCCGACCTCGTAGACAAGCCCGGACGTCTGGATGACGGCGATCGCTGCGTCGACGTAGGCGTACCGGTCGTCGTCGGTTCCGCTGGGGCGTGGTGAGACCTGGATCTGTGCGAGCACGGAGTTCCTCCGGGGTGGTCGGAACTGGGCACGTCGCAACAGGTCGACCCGTACCGGGACGACGACGACGGCACCCGGCAACGGCCAGAAGACCGCCCACGCCGCGCTCGGTGGCGCTTCCCTCCGCTGGCATTACCCAGTTCAGGTTCTCGGGTCGACATGCGCTGGCACCTGGCGGTGTCGCGGCACGTCCTCTCAGCCCGGCTGTCCCGAGCTCCCCTGCGTTGGCGGGACGAACCTACCGGGAACGGGCGGGGACGTCAGCGGCCTTCTCACCCAGTGGTCGCCGGGCACGACCGAACCTACGCACAGCACCGACGACGACCGCGACCAGCCCGAGGGCGACGGGCACCACGAGGTGCCAGCCGGCGAGCGCGGCCAGCACCAGCGAGAGCCCGCACGCGACGACCGCGCACCACCAGCCCGCGCTCCCCCGGTCGAGCAGCCGTACGGCGGCCGCGGACCCGAGCGCGTAGACGGCCACCATGCAGGTCGTGTGCACGAGCACGAACGGCTCGAGGTCACCTCCGGTGGCGACGACGAGGCCGAAGTACGCGAACGAGAGCAAGGCGACCACGAGCAAGGCCCGTCGAGGCACGCCGCCGGGCTGCGCACCGTCCGCGAACCACCGCGGCAGGTCTCCGTCCCGTCCTAAGGACGCCCCCAGCTTGGCGAACGCACCGACGTAGGCACCGAGCACCCCGAGCGTCACGATCCCCGCGACCAGGGCGACCGCGACCCGCCCGGCACCTGGGAGGCCCACGTCGACGAGATCCATCAACGGGACGTCGGACACGGAGCCGCCGAGCGCCGTCACCGCGACGTACTGCAACGACAGGTACGCGACCCCGACGACCACCAGGGCGATCGCCGTGGCACGCGGGATGGTGCGCCGTGGGTCTCGGAACTCCCCGGCCAGGTGCGTCACGGCCTCCCAGCCGGCGAATGCCCACACGAACAGGCTCGCCGCGGTGCCGACACCCGACCAGCCGTTCGGGAGGAACGGGGTCAGGGCTGTGGGGTCCGACGACGGCAGGGACGCGAGCACGACGAGAACCACGAGGAGCACGAGCGCGCCCGTGAGCACGAGCTGCACCGGACCGCTCAGCCGCAGCCCTACCGCGTTCGTGACCAAGGGCGGCAGCAGGAGCACCGCGCCGACCACGTACACCTGGAGCTGCGACCCGCCGAGCATCGCGACGACGTACTGCGCACCGACCAGCGACACGACCGGCGCGCCCACGCAGACGCCGAAGAAGAACCAGTAGCCGGTCGCCCGCGCGGACGTCGGTCCGAGCGCGAGCCGGACGTAGGTGGCGACGCCCCCGGAGTCGGGGTGCCTGGTCGCCAGAGCGGCAAAGGTCGCAGCCAGCGGGACCGACATGGCAAGGACCCCTGCCACTGCCAGCAGCGACGCCGGTCCGGCGGCGCGCGTGGCGAGCGTGGGCAGCAGCAGGATCCCCGTGCCGAGCACCGCCGCGACGTACAGCGCTGAACCGAGCAGCAGGCCGATCCGGCCGGTGTCTGCCGGTGCACGGGTGGGGGTGACGGCGGTACTCACCGGCCGAGTATGAACGGGGCGATCACACCGACGACATGCGGCAGACGGTCGTCGTTCGTCAAGATCCAGCCGCAGCGGAGCGGCGCCGGATCCTCGTCGGAAGGTGCCGCAAAAAAGGCGTGACCACGACCACACGTGCGTGGTCGAGTAGCCCCACACCACCACATCGACCCGGGCAACCGCCCTGGCCGAGCCATGCCCGAAGGAGATTCCTGTGCATCCCGCCAGCACGTTCGAGCTGCACCGTCACGAGTACGTCCAGCGCCTGGCCCGCTCCCAGCAGGAGCGCGTCGTCGAGGCGGCCCGCGCGGACAGACAACCGTCCGAGAACACGCGGCGCCCCCCTGATCCGCGGCGTGCGACCAGCCCGTCGGTGGCCTTCGCCGGTGTGGTCAGCGCACGCTGAGCACCGCCGAGCACCCGACCAGGGCGCGGACCGGAAACCGGTCCGCGCCCTTTCACGTCTGACCTGGGTCGTCGTGCCACGATGACGCCATGCCCGCCGCGACCCCAGCCCTCTCCCGCTGATGGGACGGCACGCCTCGCCCGGACCGGAGCCCGAGCCGGTTCCCGAACCCGTGACGCCGGGGCGTCGCCTCGTGATCTGGGTCGAGCGCGTCCTGCTCGGCCTCGCGGCGGGCGCGGGCATCCTCGCGGTGCTGCGCTGGGCGGGTACGCCGTGGACGTCGTCGATCTGGATCGCGGCCGCCGTCGCCGTCCTCGTACCCGCGGCCGCGTGGCTGGCCTCGACCGTCCCGGGGCACGAGCACCATCGCCCCTAGCGGAGTCGACCCGTGTGTCGTCGGTCGATGATGGACACCACCCCGAGCACCACCACCGCGAGCGCCACGGCGGCGACGACGTCCGTCACGAAGTGGAAGCCCAGGTACAGCCTGCTGAGCCCGACGAGCACAGTGCCGATGACGGTCGCGAGCCCCCACGCGACGATGAGACCGGGCGAGGGCCGGCGGCTGCAGACGAGGTAGCCGGCGACGAGCAGGAACGTCGCGGTGCCCAGGGTGTGCCCGGACGGGAACGACGCGGTGTGCGGGGCCCCGAGGACGAACATCGTCTCGCTCGGCGGGCGAGGGCGGGCGACCAGGCCTTTCACCGTGAGCCCGAGCAGCGCCGCCCCGGCTGTGGCACCGGCGAGCAGGACCGGCCGCCACCACTCCTGAGCGGCCCGAGCCCACACGACGCACCCCACGGCGACGCCGACCGGCATGACGACAGGACCCGTGAGGAAGGTGATCGTCGCCAGCACCGCGGTCCAGCCCGAGGTCCGGTGCGCCACGAGCCACTCCAGGACGGGCTCGTCGAGGTTCGAGAGGTCGTCCTGCTCGCGCACGCTGTCCAGGACGGAGAAGAACACCAGAAGCCCGAGCACGATGAGCACGAGGCCGGGCAGCACGGCCCACACGAAGGGCCGGACGCGCACCGGGTCGGTCTCGCTGGTGGTCACGGACGCGACGCTAGCGCGGTCCGGCACGGATTCTCGGGCGCACCGCACCGCTGTGACCGCCTAGGCTGACCAGCGTGACCAGCACGCCGACGCCCGCGCCCGCACCCACCGGACACGAGAGTGCCGACCGCATCGTCTGGATCGACTGCGAGATGACCGGTCTCGACCTGGGTGCCGATGCGCTCGTCGAGGTGGCCGCCGTGGTCACGGACTCGGAGCTGAACGTCCTCGGTGAGGGCGTCGACGTGATCATCTCGCCGCCCCGCGAGGCCCTCGAGCAGATGAACGACTTCGTGCGCGCGATGCACACCACGTCGGGTCTGCTCGACGAGCTCGCCGGCGGCACGACGATCGCCGACGCGCAGGAGCGCGTGCTCGACTACATCCGCCAGTGGGTACCCGAGTCGGGCAAGGCCCCGCTGGCGGGCAACTCGGTGGGCACCGACAAGACGTTCCTGGACCGCGACATGACCGAGCTCGTCGGCTACCTGCACTACCGGGTCATCGACGTGTCCTCGATCAAGGAGCTGGCACGGCGCTGGTACCCGCGCGTGTACTTCGCGTCACCGCGCAAGAACGGCGGTCACCGCGCGCTGGCCGACATCCTGGAGAGCATCGACGAGCTGCGGTACTACCGCGCCGCGCTTCTCCCGGCGCAGCCCGGCCCGGACTCGGCCGTCGCGAAGAAGATCGCCGCCGACGTCGTCGCGACGTCCGTGAAGGGTGCGCTCCTCTCGGAAAGCTGAGGGAGCAGCTTCTTTCTCGCCGCCTGCACGACCCCCGACGCCGGGAACGGCGACGGGCGCCGACCACGGATGGTCGACGCCCGACGCGATGGGGTGGCTAACGGGACTTGAACCCGCGACCCCCTGGACCACAACCAGGTGCTCTACCACCTGAGCTATAGCCACCACGATCCCCCGACGCGTACGCCGGGGCGTCGAGAAGTGTACCTGAGCGTCGCGGGTGTTCTGACATCCGCCGTCCCGACCCCCGGACCCGGCGGGCGGTCGCTCAGAGCCGCGCGGCGACCGCGTCGGCGAACCGCTGCGCCGACCCCTCGGCGTGCGAGAAGAACAGCGACGGCTCGGTGAGCTCGACCTCGAGGACCACGGGCGCACCGTCGTCGTCCGGGATCAGGTCGACGCGTGCGTACAGGAGCGGTCCGTCGACGCCGGGCACCAGGTCCGGGAGAGCCGCGACCACGCGGTCGGCCACTGCACGCTCGGCGTCGCTGGCGGAACGCTCGATCAGCTGGGTGTGCAGGTACAGCTCGTCGGTGAGCCCTGCGCGGTACGGGCCCTCGAGCAGCGCGGCCTTGCGCACGGAGTGGCTGAACTCGCCGTCGACGTAGACCAGCGCAGTCTCGCCGGCGGTGTCCACGTTGCGCAGGTAGCGCTGGATCATGACCCGACGGCCCGCGACGAGCAGGTTCTTCGCGTGCGTGATCGCCAGGGAACGTTGCTGCGTGACACCCGCGTTGTACCGACCCGTGTCGCGCGCGCCCGCGCTGACCGTCGGCTTGACGACGAAGTCTCCGAACGCCGGGAACCTCGTGTGGATCGCGCGGGAGTCGAAGTTGCGCTCGGGGTCCAGCCAGATCGTCGGCACGATGGGCAGACCGGCGCCCTCCAGGTCTCGGAGGTACTTCTTGTCGATGTTCCAGCCGACGACCGCCGCGGGGTTGAACAGGCTCGTGGTCTGCTCGACCCGACGGGCCCAGTCCGCGAACTCGTCCGGTCGCTCCGTGTAGTCCCACGTCGAACGGATCACCGCGTGCGGGTACGCCGCCCAGTCGACCGCGGGGTCGTCCCAGACGACGGCGTCGACGGCGATCCCCCGCTCGGCGAGCGCGTCACGCAGCGCGCGGTTGTCCTGGTCGAGGTCGGGGAGCTCGGCGCAGGTCACGAGGGCGACGCGGGCTGTGGTCGGGGTCACGAGCGCACTGTACCGACGGCGGTGTCGTGCACGTCAGTGACCTGCGTCTCGTCGGGGTGGTCCGCGGTCACGCGATCGAGCGCCCTGACCACGGTCGCGGGGGTCGCGCTTCCCACGACGGCGCCCCGTTGGTCCACCACCTGCACGGTCTGGTTCGCGCCGACGAACGAGTGCAGGACCTCGCCCAGCTCGGTGCCCAGGACGACAGGCGTCCCTGAGCCCTCGACGACAGGATCCACGTCGGCGAGCTCGAGGCGACCGAGCGCGAGCAGCCGTGCCGTGCGTCCGCGCCCGACGAGCTCGGCCACCGCAGGTGAGGCGGGACGCGCCACCACGTCGAGCGGCGCTGCCAGCTGCTCGATGCGGGCTCCTGTGCTCAGGACCGCGACCCGGTCCGCCATCCGCACGGCCTCGTCGATGTCGTGGGTCACGAGGATCACGGTGGTGCCGAGCGCTCGCTGGATCCGCGCGAACTCTGCCTGGAGCCGCTGCCGGCCCACAGGGTCAACCGCCCCGAACGGCTCGTCCATGAGCAGGACGGGCGGGTCGGTCGCCAGCGCACGCGCAACCCCGACCCGCTGGCGCTCACCACCCGAGAGCTCGTGCGGGTACCGCCGCGCGTACCGTTCCGGGGCGAGACCGACCAGGTCCAGCAGCTCGTCCACGCGCGACGCGGTGCGCCTGCGGTCCCAGCCGAGCAGGCCGGGCACCGTCGCCACGTTCTGCGCGACCGTCCGGTGCGGGAACAGGCCGACGTTCTGGATGACGTACCCCATCCGCCTGCGCAGCTTCACCGGGTCGACCCGGGTGACGTCCTCACCCTCGAGCCTGATGCGTCCGGACGTCGGCTCGACGAGCCGGTTCGCCATGCGCAGCGTGGTCGACTTGCCGCAGCCGGAGGGCCCGACGAGGACGAGCACCTCATGCTGCCGGACCTCGAGGGTCAGGTCGTCGACCGCCGACGCGGCGCGGCCGTCCTTCGAGCGTGCGTCATAGACCTTGCGCACGTGCTCGAAGCTGATCGCCGGTTCGTCCGTCACCTCAGGGAGGCTAGTCCGTGGGTGTGACGCGCGCAGCGCGCGGCAGCGGTCGCCGCCCGTCGGACCGGCCCTGCAGGTGTCGGTGGCTCGCCCTAGGGTCGTGACCATGCATTTCGCCGAGGCGCCACCCAACCCGTGGTTCTCGTGGCAGTACATCGAGCGCAACAGCGCCGACATCGCGCGCGCCCTGGAGCAGCACGTCTCCTTGACGCTCGAGGCGGTCGCCATCGCGTTCGTCCTCGCACTGCCCCTCGCCGCGCTCGCACACCTGCGTCCGCGGCTCGCCGGACCGGTGCTCGGGGTCGCGGGTGTCCTCTACACGATCCCCTCCCTGGCACTGTTCGCCGTCCTCGCGCCCTACACCGGGATCGGCCGCACCACCGTGCTCATCGGTCTCGTCTCGTACGCGCTGCTCGTGCTGACGCGCAACGTGCTGGTGGGGCTTCAAGGGGTCGACCCGGCCGTCCGGGACGCCGCACGTGGAATGGGATACGGGCGAGGGCGGTTGCTGCTCTCCGTGGAGCTACCGCAGGCGTTGCCGAGCGTCGTCGCAGGCCTGAGGCTTGCGACCGTGACGACGGTGGCGCTCGTGACCGTCGGCGTGGTGGTCGGCTACGGCGGCCTCGGGACGCTGATGTTCCGAGGGTTCCGCAGCAACTACCACGCCGAGATCATGACGGCGACGGTGCTCTGCCTCCTTCTGGCGCTGCTCTTCGACCTGGTCATCGCCGGCGTCGGGCGACGACTCACGCCGTGGTCCCGCGTCGAGAGCCCGGTCTGACATGTCGGTCTTCCAGGAGGCTCTCGCGTGGTTGAACGACCCGCTGAACTGGACGGGTCGCGGCGGCGTGCTGGCGCTCACCAAGGCGCACGTCATCGTCTCGACCCTGGCGGTGCTGCTGGCCGCGGCGGTGACCATGCCCCTGGCGCTCTGGCTGGGCCACCGTCGGCGTGGGGCCAGGGCCGGCGTCGTCGTGGCCAACACCACACGCGCGCTGCCCACGCTGGCCCTGCTGACGCTGCTCGCCGCGAGCGGACTCTTCGGCAACACCGCGACGGTGCTGGCCTGCGCGGTGTTCGCCGTCCCACCCCTGCTGACCAACACGGTGACAGGTCTGGGGGACGTCGACGCGGACGTGCGCGACGCCGCGCGAGGGGTCGGCATGTCGGGTGCCCGGAGCCTGTGGGCGGTCGAGGTGCCGCTCGCGATCCCCTTGATCGCCGCCGGTCTGCGGACCGCGTCGGTGCAGGTCGTCGCCACGGTGCCGCTCGCTGCGCTCGTCGGTGGTCGAAGCCTCGGCTCGATCGTCGTCGAAGGCTTCGGCCTCCAGAACTACGGCCAGGTGCTCGCCGGTGGTCTGCTCGTCGCGGCGCTCTGCCTCGTCGTCGAGGGCCTGCTGGCCCTCCTGCAGCACGTGTCCACCCCACCCGGTCTGCGCTCGCTCGCCCGCGAGTCCTCCACCCGTCGCACGCGGACCCGGTCCAGCCGGCCGTCACCGGTTGCCGAGCCCGTCACCACCGGATCGAATGGGCCCAGCCCATCCTCCTGACTCACCGGGGACGGCACCGCCGTCACCCTCCGGGAACCCTCCCTCCCCCGCACCACAGCCCGAGGAGAGCACCATGCGAGCATCCCGCTCAGCCGTTCTGACCCTGATCGCAGCAGCCACCCTGGTGCTCAGCGCCTGCGGCGACCCCGGCTCGGGTGGAGGTGAGGCCGAACCGACCTCGTCCGGATCCGCCGGTCTGGCCACCTGTGACCCCGTGGCCGGAGACAAGCTCGTCGTCCTGACCGACGACAAGGGCCTGCAGAACGCGGACAACATCATCCCGGCCGTGAACAAGGCGGCCGCGGACGCCAACCCGGCCATCATCGACGCGCTGGACACCGTGTCCGCGGCCCTCGACACGGACAAGCTGATCCAGCTCAACAAGGCGGTGGACGTCGACCGGCGCACCTCGAGCGAGGTTGCCGCGGAGTTCGTCGAGACCGAGAAGCTCGCAGCGGCCGACCCCGCCGCCGGGTCCGGCACGTCGCTGACGGTCGGTGCCGCCAACTTCTCAGAGAGCTCGACGCTCGCCGAGATCTACGCGGCGGTGCTGCGTACGGCCGGCTTCGACGTGACGGTGCAGACGGTCGGCAACCGCGAGACGTACCTGCCTGCCCTCCAGGACGGGACGCTCGCGGCCGTCCCCGAGTACGCGGCGACACTCGCCGACTTCCTCAACGGCAAGGCCAACGGTGCTGACGCTGCTTCCGTGGCGTCGGCCGACGTCGATGCGACCGTCGGGGCCCTCGAGCCCCTCGCGGAGGCAGCAGGTCTGGCCGTCGGCACCCCCTCCGCCGCGCAGGACCAGAACGCATTCGCCGTGACCGACGCGTTCGCCGACGAGCACGGCGTGAAGACCCTCAGCGACCTGGCCGCGACCTGCGGCGGTCTCGTCCTGGCCGGTCCCGCCGAGTGCCCCGAGCGGCCGTTCTGCCAGCTCGGGCTCGAGGACACGTACGGGCTCGAGTTCGGGGAGTTCAAGTCCTACGACTTCGGCCTCATCGGGCAGGCGGTGCTCAAGGGTGACGCGGCGATCGGCCTCGTGCTCTCGAGCGACGGGGCTCTGGCTGGCTGAACCAGTCGGACGGGCGGGTCGCAGCTCGAGGCGACCCGCCCGTCCGGTCGTCTACAGGCCTGCGGACTCCAGGAGTCGCAGCCACACCTCGCTCACCGTCGGGTACGAGGGCACCGCATGCCAGAGCCGGTCCAGCGGGACCTGGCCCACGACCGCGATGGTTGCGGCGTGCAGCAGCTCCGCGACGTCCGGCCCGACGAACGTCGCGCCGACGATCACGGCCCGCGTCTCGTCGACGAGCATCTGGGCACGACCGGCGTAGCCGGGCGCCAGCACGTACGCCCCGGCCACGTTCGCGATGTCGTACCCGACGACCCGCACCTGCAGCCCGCGGTCGCGGGCAGCCTGTTCGGTCAGACCCACCCACGCCACCTCGGGCCGCGTGAAGACGACCTGAGGAACCGAGGCCTCATCCGCAGTCGCCCGATAGCGGCTCCACGGCGTCGCGGCCGCCTCGTCGGCCGCCGACAGCCCACCGTGCTCCGCATCCTTCGCACCGGCCTTCGCTCCGAACCGCGCCGCGATGACGTCACCCACGACGCGTGCGTCGTACTTGCCCTGGTGGGTCGTCGCGGTCCGCCCGGACACGTCGCCGACGGCGAACAGCCACCCGCCGTCCACGTCCGTGGCCTGCAGCCGGTCGTCGACGGCCACCGCCTTTCCGGCAGCCAGCCCGACCGTCTCGAGCCCGAGGTCGGACGTGCGCGGTCGGCGCCCGGTCGCCACGAGCACCTCGTCCACGACCAGGTCAGGTGCACCGTCCAGGGACAGGTGCACACCGTCGTCGTCTCGTCGCGCGGAGCGCGTCTGCGTGCCGAACAGGACCGTGACGCCGAGCGCCCGCAGCCCGTCCGCGACCGCCTGGCTCGCGAACGGTTCGGCCGGGGCAAGAACGCGGTCGCCGCGCACGACCAGGGTGACATCACTTCCCAGGTCCGCGAACGCGGTGGCCATCTCGACCCCCACCACCCCGCCGCCGAGCACGGCCAGGCGTGCGGGCACCAGCTGCGCCGAGGTCGCCTCGCGGCTGGTCCACGGCTCGACCTCCGCGAGCCCCTCGATGCTCGGCATCACGGGTTCAGACCCCGTCGCGATCACGACCGCATGCCGCGCGGTGACCCGGGCGGGCCCCCCGGAACCGTCGATGGCGAGCTCTCGCGGCGCGGTCAGCCGCGCGTGGCCGCGCAGGACCGTGATCCCCGCGCCCTGCGCCCAGTCCACCTGCGACCCGTCGTCCCAGTGGTGCGCGACGTCGTCGCGGGTCGCGAACGTCGCGGCGACGTCGACGGCACCCGACACCCCTGCGCCCGCTACTGCGCGCGCCGCCGCGAGCACCGCCCCGGGGCGGAGCAGCGCCTTGGACGGCATGCATGCCCAGTACGAGCACTCGCCGCCGACGAGTGCGTGCTCGACGAGCGCGACTCTGAGCCCCGTGCGCCCGGCCCTGTCGGCGACGTTCTCCCCGACGGCCCCGGCGCCGACCACGACGACGTCGAACTCCTGTGCGTGCTCGGTCATCACTCACCCCGTCCGTCCGTGCCGGCGCTCGCCGGCTGCATGCCCATCGTCGCCGCAGACGGTCCGGTCCGCAGTGGCACCGGGATCTGTCAGGCACGCGGGGCATGCTCATGATTCACCCCGTTAAAGGGGCGAATTGCCCTGATTTCTCCCCCTACGCTCGAAGCACCGCTTGTTGCGCACGTCACATTGGGGGATCTGAGATGCGCCGGTTGCTGGGTGTTGCGTTCGTCGTCATCGTTCTTGTCGCTGGTTCTGCCGGCGCAGCATCCGCGGATCCACCACCACCGGTCCGGTGCGGCGACACCGTGTCCGGTGACGTGACGCTCACCCGGAGCCTGAGGTGCCCGGGTGTCGCGCTGCACCTCGCCGGCTCGACGCAGATCGACCTGGGCGGGTTCAGCCTGCGCGGGCCCGGCAAGGACTCCGGCGTACCGGCGCTCGAGTTCGTCGGCTGGGAGGACCCCCAGACGCTCGGCGTCCGGAACGGCACCCTCAAGGACTGGGGTCTCCTGGTCAGCAGCGGGGGCAGCCCTACCGTGACCACCTCTGCCGTGAACGTCGCCGACCTCGGCCAGTTCACCGACGCGGTGTACACCGCCGTGACGATCGAGTCCTCGCGCTACCGCAACGCCGGCGCCATCGGTGCGTTCTCGGTCACGACGACACGGATCTCCGACTCGGTCCTCAGCGCGACGTGGCTCCAGAGCGCCGGGTACGGAAACATCACGGTCGAGCGGTCGACCATCAAGGACGTGCCCGGCGCAGCCATCGCGGTGAGCGAAGGCATCGTGAACCTGACGGACTCCCGGCTCACGAACAACGGCGTCGGCATCTCGAGCGCGTGGACCGGCACCCACGTCAGTCGCTCGGTGCTGAAGTCCAACGGGGTCGCGATCCAGACCGACTCCGGCGGTGACGTCTTCGGTGAGTGGACCGACTCGATCGCCGACTCCACGTTCGTCGACAACGGCACCGCGCTGCAGCTCGGCGTCAACGCGACGGTGACGGGGAACGACTTCCGACGCAACGAGCACGCCGTGGACTCGCGGACGGGCGGCTCGTTCCTGGAGGCCACGATCGCCCTCGAGGCGAACTCGCTCACGCACAACGGCGACGCGATCTACGTGGACGGCCCGTCGTCACTCAAGGACAACCGGGCGATCGCGAACACCGGGATCGGGATCTACACCCCTCGGGCCACAGACCTGGGCGGGAACGTCGCCTACCGGAACGGTGTGTCCCCGCAGTGCACCGGCGTCGTGTGCGCGTCGGCGCCCATCTCCTAGGACCGCTGAGCATGACGAACGCCCCGGACCGCATCACTGCTGTCCGGGGCGTTCGGGGTTGTGCGCCATCAGGGACTCGAACCCCGAACCCGCTGATTAAGAGTCAGCTGCTCTGCCAATTGAGCTAATGGCGCGCGGTGTGAAAGTTACCAGGCGAGGGGCCCGATCTGCCAATCGGACAGACCGGTCGTGACGACCGTCACGCCTCGGGGTCGGGAGCACCGCCAGCCGGCGCCGGACCGCTCTCCTGCTCCCACCAGGCATCCTCCGGCAAGCCCTCGTCCTCGAGGATCTGCGCCGAGGTGGACTCCGGCGTGACGAGGTCGACGAGCAGCGCGAGCGGCACGTGCTCGGCGAGCAGGTCCTTGACCGGCTGGATCGCGTCGTCTGCCGGCACCTCGAGATCGGGCCTGGCCTCGTCCTCGGTCATGGGTCGACCTCCTGTCCTGTGTCGGTCGTCCGAGGCACCATGCCACCACCACACCGCGCTGGGGGCAAGGCGCCGCGCGGGGTGCCGGCTCGGGGCGCGCGCTGGGCTCGCCGCACCTTGGTCGACGTACGATTGCGGCGCATCCCCGCCCAGTCCCCAGGAGACCACGTGCCCCGCCTCGCCGTCGGCGATATCGCGCCCGACTTCACGCTGCAGACCGCCGACGGGGGCAGCGTCACACTGTCGGACCTGCGCGGACGCCACGTGATCGTCTACTTCTACCCCGCGGCGATGACGCCCGGCTGCACCACGCAGGCGTGCGACTTCCGGGACAACCTCGCGTCGCTGCAGGCGGCCGGGTACGCCGTGGTCGGTGTCTCCCCCGACGCTCTGCCGGCCCTGGCCAAGTTCGTGGCCGCCGAGCACCTGACGTTCCCGTTGGCCTCGGACCCGGAACGTTCCGTGCTCGAGGGCTGGGGCGCCTGGGGTGAGAAGTCGCTGTACGGCAAGACGGTGACCGGGGTCATCCGCTCGACCGTCGTCGTCGACCCCGAGGGCCGCGTCCAGCTCGCGCAGTACAACGTCAAGGCCACCGGGCACGTCGCCAAGCTACGCAGGGACCTCAAGGTCGTGTAGCGGCCCCGGGCCGAGAGGCCCGCGACGCGGGAGTGGTGAAATGGCAGCCACGCCAGGTTTAGGTCCTGGTGCCCGAGAGGGCGTGCGGGTTCGACTCCCGTCTCCCGCACCGAACGTCGAAGGACCGGCCACCCCCGAGGAGGCGACCGGTCCTTCGAGACGGCTCAGGCCGTGGGCGTCGACGCCTTCGCGGCGATCGTCGCACGGACCTCGTCCATGTCGAGCGCCTGGATCGCGTCGACCACCTGTGCCAACGCCGGGGCAGGCAGCGCGCCGGCCTGGTTGAACACCAGGATCCCGTCACGGAAGCCCATCAGCGTGGGGATCGAGAAGATCTGCAGCTCGGCTGCCAGCTCCTGCTCGGCCTCCGTGTCCACCTTCGCGTGCACGATGTCCGGGTGGTTCTCGCTCGACTCCTCGAAGACGGGGCCGAACCGCTTGCACGGGCCGCACCACTCCGCCCAGAAGTCGATCAGGACGATCCCGTTCTCCTTGATCGTCGGACCGATCGTCGAGCCGGTGAGCTCGGTCGTCGCCATGTCTTTCCTCCAGTCTTCGGTTACCGCCTGCTAGAGCGCTGGACGAACTCCCACTATTCCCTGGCGCACCGGGGTGATGCTCACCTCAGGTGCCCGCGCAGCGCGCCGACCCCCGGCGCGGGGTCCAGGCGGGTAGACATTGGGGGTGACTGCTTCCGCCGAGTTCCCCCGGGGACCCGAACGTCCCTCCGGCTGGCTGAGCGCCGACGACATCACGCGCGTCCGCACCCAGCTGCCGATCCTGTACATCGACGCGGTCCCCGTGCGGGTGGACGACTCCGGGGACGTCGTCGCCGTGGGTCTGCTCCTGCGGGTGACCTCCGAGGGTGTGATGTCTCGGGCCCTGGTGTCCGGCCGCGTGATGTACCACGAGCGCGTGCGTGACGCCCTGGTCCGGCACATCGAGAAGGACCTGGGGCCCGTCGCCCTTCCGCAGATCCCGGCGTCGCCGCAGCCGTTCACGATCGCGGAGTACCTTCCGACGCCCGGCGTCACGCCGTACCACGACCCCCGGCAGCACGCCGTCTCGCTGGCGTACATCGTGCCGGTGCTCGGCGACTGCCGGCCGCAGCAGGATGCGATCGACCTCGCGTGGATGACGCCCGAGGAGGCGTGCGCCGAGCAGATCCAGGTCGAGATGAACGGCGGCCAGGGCGTCCTGCTCCGGCAGGCCATGGCCCACGTCGGCCGCTTCCGCTGAGTCGCTCGTCCGTCAGCCCAACGTGAGCTCGGGCCAGTCGGACAGGTCCGCGCGCATCCGGCGGTCGTGCGTCGCGACGACGACCGCGGCGGACGTGACTCGCAGTGCCGCCGTCAGCTCGTCGACCAGCCCGACAGAGAGGTGGTTGGTCGGCTCGTCGAGGATCAGCACGTGCGGTGCGGCCAGCACCGCGCACGCGAGGTCGAACCGGCGTCGCTGACCGACCGACAGCTCTCGCAGCGGCCGGTCCAGGTCGTCCTCCGTCAGCAGACCCTGGCCGGCGACGGGGACCAGGCGCGTCGGATCGAGCACGCCCGCCTCCAGCAGGGTCAGGGCGTGCCGGGCGTAGGCCTCGAACCCGGTGAGCTCCTCGGGTGGACCCGCAACGTAGGCCCTCTGCGCCGCGGCCGTGGCGTGCTCGGTCGGACCTTCTTGCGCCAGGACACCGAGCCGAACACCGGGCGCGACGCTGCGGACGCCCCGGTCGAGCTCCAGGGTCCCGGCCAGGGCTGCGAGCAGCGTCGACTTGCCCGAGCCGTTCGGACCCGTGACCAGGAGCCGCCCGCACGCCGGCACCTCGATCCGTACGCCGGGGAGGTCGAGCCGAGCACCGACGCGTGGCGCACGCACCTCCAGCAACGGGCCCGGCCGCGGTTCGGGCGGCAGCGACGGCAGGTCCGGGAAGGTCAGCGCGAGCGGCGGAGCCGGAACCTGGACGGCCTCCGCCTCGAGCTTCTGGATCAGCCTGTCGGCAGCCTTGACGTGGCCGCGGGCCCGGGTCGCACGACGGTGGGTCTGCGAGCCCTTGGGCGGTCGCCACTCGTCGGACAGGTTCTCGTAGGTCGAGTCCAGCCGGTCGGCCAGTGCGAGCGCACGCTTGCGCTCCGCTCGGTACCGGCTGCGCCAGCGCCGCAGCATCTGGCTCTTCAGGAACCGGTAGTCCGAGTACCGCGTGGCCCCGTAGAGCGCCGGCCGCCCGTCCATCGACGGGTCGAGGTCCAGGATCGCCGTCATCACGTCGTCCAGGAGGCGCCGGTCATGGGTGACGATGACGATGGCGCCGGGCCAGTCGCGCAGCCGGGCGGTGAGGTAGTCGATGCCCGCCGCGTCCAGATGGTTCGTGGGCTCGTCGAGCAGCAGCACGTCTGCGCGTTCACCGATCCGGCACGCCAACCGGACGCGATAGCGCTCCCCCACGCTCAGCTCGTCGAGCAGCAGGCCGGGGTCGCGGGGCGCACCGAACCGGGTCAGGGCCTCGTCCACGCGGCGGTCGGCGTCCCAGCCGGCCAGGTGCTCGTACCGGGCGACCGCGGCGGTGAGCCGTCCGAGATCGCCCCGCTCGTGGTCGAACGTGCTGATCGCGGACTCGAGCTCGTCGGACACGGCCCGAACGCCCGCCAACGCCTCGGCGACGAAGGTGCCCACCGTGGCACCGGGCTCGACGGTCAGCTCCTGGTCCACGACGGCGACCGTGCCGACCCTGCGCACACGTCCGGCCTGCGGCTGCAACGACCCGGCGAGCACGCGCAGCAGGGTCGTCTTGCCCGCACCGTTCTCACCGACCACCCCGACCCGGTCGCCGGCGCTGACCACCAGGTCGACCGCGTCGAGCACGGCATGCCCGGGGTAGCCGTACGTGACCGCCTCGGCGACGAGCTGGGTCGCACCCGCCGGCTCGAACGCGCCACCCGTCCACCCTCCGAGGCCACCTGGCGACGCGGCGGCTGTCGAGGCCTCGGCGTCCTCAGGCACGGGCCCGGTTCCCTCCGGGCACTGCCGGCGCGCTCATCCGCCGAGTACGCGGACGAGGGTGGGCACCAGCGCGCGGAACGCCGTCCCACGGTGGCTGATCGCGTTCTTCTCCTGCGGCGTGAGCTCCGCACACGTCCTGGACTCCCCCGTCGGGACGAGGATCGGGTCGTACCCGAACCCGTGGGTGCCACGCGGAACGGTCTCCAGGGCGCCCTCGAGTGTGCCGGTCTCGACGTGCTCGAACCCGTCGGGGGTGACCAGCGCTGCCGCGCACACGAAGCGCGCACCGCGATGCTCGGGCGCGATGTCCGCGAGCTGCGCGAGCAGGAGGTCGAGGTTGGCCCGGTCGTCACCGTGGCGACCGGCCCAGCGCGCCGAGAAGATCCCCGGCGAGCCACCGAGCACGTCGACGCTGAGCCCGGAGTCGTCGGCCACCGCCGGCAGACCCGTGAACTGCGCGAGCGCGCGCGCCTTGATCAGGGCGTTCTCCGCGAACGTGAGACCGTCCTCGACCGGTTCGGGAGCTCCGACGTCACGCGCACCCACCACGGAGGCGGGGTCGAGCGCGGGCAGCACCGGCGCGAGGATCGCCCGGAGCTCGCCGACCTTGTGCTCGTTGTGCGTCGCGAGGACGAGCCGCACCTCGCTCATCGGGTCGCGCGGGTGGCCGAGCCGTCCCCGGGTGCCTCGGCGAGGGCGGCAACCTGCAGCGCGGTCAGCTGGCCGGCGCCGGCGACCGCGAGGTCGAGCAGCGCGTCCAGCTCGGCGCGGTCGAACGGAGCGTGCTCGGCGGTGCCCTGCACCTCGACGAACGTGCCCGAGCCCGTGACGACGACGTTCATGTCGGTCTCCGCGCGGACGTCCTCGACGTACGGGAGGTCCAGAACCGGCAGACCGTCGACGATCCCGACGCTCACCGCGGCGACCGAGTCACGAAGCACGACCTTGTTCTTCGGGATGTGGCCCTGGGCGACCGCCCACGCGACGGCATCGGCGAGAGCGACGTAGGCGCCGGTGATCGAGGCGGTGCGCGTGCCGCCGTCCGCCTGGAGCACGTCGCAGTCGAGCACGATCGTGTTCTCACCCAGAGCCGACACGTCGATGACCGCGCGCAGCGAGCGCCCGATCAGGCGGGAGATCTCGTGCGTGCGGCCCCCGATGCGTCCCTTGACCGACTCGCGGTCCGACCGGCTGGACGTGGCGCGCGGGAGCATCGAGTACTCGGCCGTGACCCACCCCTCGCCCGAGCCCTTCTTCCAGCGCGGCACACCCGGCGTGAAGGACGCGACGCACAGGACCTTGGTGCCACCGAACTCGACGAGCACGCTGCCCTCGCCGGCCTCCAGGAAGCCGCGGGTCAAGGTCACCGGGCGGAGCTGGTCGGGGGCGCGACCGTCGGCGCGGACACCGGGCACGGTCGAGGCGGAGGTCGCAGAAGTCATGCGGACGAGCCTAACCGCGACCGCCCACGGCCCGTGCCGAGCTTCCGCGTGGCCCGGGCGTCAGAGGACGTGCACCTGACCTGGTTCGGCCAGCGTGATCGGGCCGTCGTACACGGCACGCGCCTCCGCCGCAGCGACCCCCGGATCGTTCCAGGACGGGATGTGGGTGAGCACGACGTGCCGTGCCCGTCCACGCGCTGCGGCCTCACCGGCCCGACGTCCCGTGAGGTGGATGCCACGCAGCTCGTCGTCGCGCCCCTCGACGTAGGCCGACTCGACGAGAAGCAGGTCGACGTCCGTGGCCAGTGCGTCGAGACCGGGGCACTCGTCGGTGTCCCCGCTGTAGGACAGCGTCACCGCCGACGACGGGTCCAGGTCGCTCGGACCCGAGACGCGGATGCCGTACGCGGGCATCGGGTGGTCGACGGGCACCGGCGTCAGCGTGAGCGGCCCGACGACGACCGCGGAACCGTCGGACCACTCGGTCACCACGAGCTGCTCGCTCGCGTGGTCCGAGCCGCTCAGCTCGACGAGACGGTCCGCCGTCCCCACGGGACCGAACACCGGCACCGGCGGCAGCGCGCCCGACGGGTCGTACCTGCGCAGCACGTGGAGCACCGCGAGGTCGGCCACGTGGTCGGCGTGCAGGTGGGACAGGCCGATCGCGTCGAGCTGCCTCGCGTCGCCGTACCTCTGGAGCGCGCCGAGGGCACCGTTGCCCAGGTCGAGCACGACCGACCACGTCCGCCCGGCGGCGTCCTCGGCCTGCACCAGGTAGCTCGACGCAGCCGAGTCGGCACTGGGGAACGAGCCCGCGCACCCGAGGACGGTCAACCTCATCGCAGTGCCCCACGCGACTCGACGGCCTCGACCTCGGGACCCAGGAACCGTCGAGCAAGGGACTGGAACGCGGCGGGGTCACCCGTGGCGAGGAACCGGTGGCTCGGCGGACCGGCGTCGGGCGCGCGCTCCAGGTCGTGCGCGACGAGCGTGCGGTAGACGTCCTTGGCGGTCTCCTCGGCGCTGGACACCAGCGTGACGTCCTCACCCATGACGTAGGAGATGGCGCCGGTGAGCAGCGGGTAGTGCGTGCAGCCGAGCACCAGGGTGTCGACGCCGACCTCCCGCACCGGGTCCAGGTACTCGTGCGCGAGCGCGAGGACCTCCGGGCCGGAGGTGATGCCCGCCTCGACGAGCTCGACGAACCGCGGGCAGGCCTGCGTGGTCAGGTCGACGCCCGGTGCCACCGCGAACGCGTCGTCGTAGGACTTCGACTCGACCGTGGACTTCGTCGCGATGACCCCGATGCGACCCGATCGGGTGGCCGCGACGGCACGGCGGGCCGCGGGCAGGATCACCTCGACGACCGGGATGCCACGGCGCAGGGTGTACCGCTCGCGAGCGTCGCGCAGCATGGCGGACGACGCCGTGTTGCACGCGATGACGAGCAGCTTCACACCCGCGTCGACCAGGTCGTCCATCACCTCGAGGGCGTGGGCACGGACGGCGGCCAACGGCTTGCTGCCGTACGGCGTGTTGAGGGTGTCGCCGATGTAGATCGTGGACTCGTGAGGCAGCTGGTCCAGGATCGACCGCGCCACGGTCAGCCCACCGACACCGGAGTCGAAGATCCCGAGGGGGGCGTCGTTCACGGTGCCGAGCCTAACTGCTCGTCGGGTGCTCTCCGGCCGGGGGTCGGCCCCGCGGGGTGTCGCGTGCACCACCGGGGGCCCGCAGGTCCGTGAGCAGCGCCTCGACGAGCGACTCCTGCAACCAGCTCAGTGCGCCGTAGACGGCAACCAGGTACCGCCGGGTCGCGGGGTCGAGCTCCACGCCGACGTCGTCGTCCAGGTCGGCCGCGGGCGACGTGAGCAGCTGGTCGTACAGACGCTCCGCCTGACCGTCGGTCCGGATCTCGAGGCGTTCGGCGAGCACCAGCCGCAGGTCGGTCAGCGCGGCAGCGACATCCTTGGCATCCACGGGGTCGATCGCGAACACGTCGGGACGGTGGCCGTCGGACGGCGTCGTGAGCGCGGTCCACAAGCGGACGAGCCGCGCGACCTTGCCCGCGCGGATGTCGTCCTCGGTCAGCCGGCGGAACTCGGCAGAGACCTCCGGGTCGTCGCGGGACGCATCGGGCAGCAGGCGTCGGACGGCGGGGTCGCTCGGGGGCGCGACCGGTTCGAGCTGCAGCCTCGGTGAGCCGTCACCCGCAGAGACGGCCCCCTCGTCGATCCTGCCCGCGCCCAGCAGCTCGGCGACGTCGGCCACGAGTGCCGCGATCACGCCGCGCTCGTCCTCGTCGAGGCGTGCGACGTACATCCCGCGCCGCCGCTTGAACGCCCGCATCACTGCCCGCTTCGTTGCAGCGTCGCCCAGAGGCCGAACCCGTGCATCGCCTGCACATCGACCTCCATCGCCTCCAGCGACCCGGTGGACACCACGGCACGGCCCTGCTCGTGGACCTGCCGCATGAGCTTCTCGGCCTTCTGCTTCGGGAAGCCGAAGTAGGACTCGAACACGTACGTCACGTAGCTCATGAGGTTGACGGGGTCGTTCCAGACGATCGTCACCCACGGGTCGGCGACCGCCGTCTCCTCCTGCGCCTCGACTCTCTGGTCGGGAAGGGTCTCCACAGGCACAGGCCAACTGTAGGTGCGAGTCGAGGCGCGGGTGCTTACCTTGACGCATGACGTCGACCACGGGCCCGGTGCACCGCACCAGCTCGCGCAGCACAGCGCTGCTCACCGACCGCTACGAGCTCACGATGCTGCAGGCCGCGCTGGCCGACGGGACAGCGGATCGGCGCTGCGTGTTCGAGGTGTTCACCCGTCGCCTGCCGCCGGGGCGCCGGTACGCCGTGCTGGCAGGCACCGGACGCGTGCTGGAGGCGATCGAGCAGTTCCGGTTCGGCACGTCCGAGCTCGACTTCCTCGCCGACGAGCGCGTCGTCGACGACCGGACCCTGGAGTACCTGGCCGGCTACCGGTTCGGCGGGTCGATGGTCGGGTACGCCGAGGGTGAGACGTTCTTCCCGTCGTCGCCGGTCATGGTCGTGGAGGGGACGTTCGCCGAGGCCGTCGTCCTCGAGACGCTCGTGCTCTCGATCCTCAACTTCGACTCGGCGGTCGCGTCGGCCGCCTCACGGATGACCAGCGCGGCCGTCGACCGGCCCGTCCTCGAGATGGGCTCGAGGCGCGCTCACGAGGAGGCCGGGGTCGCCGCGAGCCGCGCGGCCGTCGTCGCCGGCTTCGCGGGCACGTCCAACCTGGAGGCGGGACGGCGGTACGGGTTGGCGACGATCGGGACGGCCGCCCACGCGTTCACGCTCCTGCACGACGACGAACCCGCCGCGTTCGCGTCCCAGGTCGCGGCCATGGGTGTCGGGACGACGTTGCTGGTCGACACGTACGACGTGCGGCGCGGGGTGGAGAACGCCCTCGCCGTGGCGGGCACGGCCCTGGGTGCGGTACGTCTCGACTCGGGTGACCTCGGAGTGCTCGCGGAGGAGGTCCGCCAGCAGCTCGACGCCGCCGGGGCGCGGGACACCAAGATCATCGTGACGTCAGACCTGGACGAGTACGCGATCGCTGCGCTCGCCGCCGCGCCTGTCGACAGCTACGGCGTGGGGACGTCCGTGGTCACGGGCTCCGGGGCGCCGACCTGCGGCATGGTCTACAAGCTCGTCGCCCGTGAGGGTGCGGACGGCTCACTCGAACCGGTGGCGAAGTCGTCGCACGCGAAGATCAGCGTGGGGGGCCGCAAGGCGGCCGCACGACGGCTCGATGCTGAGGGACGCGCGTCGCAGGAGGTCCTGCTCACGGGCTCGGACCGCGATGTCCGAGGATGGGGGTCCGACGACCCGACGTTGCGGGCGCTGCACGTACCTCTGGTCGTGGACGGGGTCCCGGACCGGGCGTGGATGGGTTCGGACGGCGTTGCTGCCGCCGTGGGTCGGCACCGGGCTTCGAGGGACGAGCTGCCGCGGGGGGCGAGGCGCTTGTCCGCAGACGAAGCCGCGGTGCCGACGGTCACGATGGGGATCGAGGGTTGAGGCAGGCTTTCCGACCCGCGCGGGGGCTGGGGTCGTCGGCCGCCGTTCGGGCTGGTTAGACGCGGCGTCCGCGTCCGACGAGTCCGAGGATCAGGCTGACGACGAGGACGGCGATGCCGATCCAGATGAGCCAGTGCGCGGCGGTGACGGCTACACCGAGGACGAGCAGGACGACACCGACGATGATGAGCAGGAGCCAGCTAGGCATGGTTGACCCTTTCGTTCTGACCGCCGATCCGGGGTGCGCGGGGGTGCCCGGGCCGTTCGGCGACGAGAAGGAACGCTGCCAGGGTCGGGCCGCGTCGGCGCGTTGAACGCCAAGTTGCGCGCTGCGCACCCGCTGCTATGGGACCGCGCGTCTCGGCTCCGGGACACGCACCTGACCTGCGGTTTTACCGCTTCTTGACCCGGGTCCACAATATGAGACGGTCCTTGCGGAATCGTCCCCCGAAGGGGTGCCTACTTCTTTCCGACGAACCAGCCGCGCACCATCGCGACCCGGGCGGTCAGCTGATCAGGGTCCGCCAGAGCCACCTCGGGTCCCCCGCAGCGGCGCCGCAGCTCGTTGTGCACCGACCCGTGCGGCTGCCCGCTCTTGCGCGCCCACGCGCCGACGAGCTGCGAGAGCTCCTTGCGCAGCTCGGCCTGCCTGCGGTGGTCCATCGGCGGCACTTCCTCGACCGGCGCACGCTTGCGGCCGCTGAGCTGGTCGGCCTGGCGCTGACGCAGCAGCACCGAGACCTGGTCGGCGTCGAGCAGGCCGGGCAGACCGAGGAAGTCGAGCTCCTCGTCCGAACCCATCTCGGCGCCCGTCCCGAACTCGCCTCCGTCGAAGAGCACACGGTCGAACGAGGCCTGCGCCTCGAGTGCCTCGAACGACCCCTGCTTGCCGTCCGGACCGAGCTCGTCCGGCCCGTTGCGCTCCGAGTTCGCGGCCGCCAGCAGGGCGTCCTCAGGGTTGAACCCCTCGCCCATCTCCTCAGCCGTCTTGGGACGGTCCAGAGCGTGGTCGCGCTCGAGCTCGAGGGTGTTGGCCAGGGCCAGGAGCTGCGGCACGCTCGGCAGGAACACCGAGGCCGTCTCCCCACGACGCCGCGCTCGCACGAACCGGCCGACGGCCTGCGCGAAGAACAGCGGTGTCGCGGTGCTCGTCGCGTACACGCCCACCGCGAGCCGTGGGACGTCGACGCCCTCGGAGACCATCCGGACGGCGACCATCCAGCGCGAGGTGCCCGCCGAGAACTCATCGATCCGGTCGCTCGCGCCGTCGTCGTCGGAGAGCACGACCGTGGGTGACGTGCCGGTGAGCCGCGCGAGGTGGCCCGCGTAGGCGCGTGCGTCCGTCTGGTCGGTCGCGATGACCATCGCTCCCGCGTCCGGCACGGTGCGCCGGACCTCGGTCAGCCGGCGGTCCGCGGCCGCGAGCACGCTCGGGATCCACTCACCGTTCGGGTCGAGCGCCGTCCGCCACGCCTGCGCGGTGATGTCCTTGGTGAGCGGCTCCCCGAGCCGGGCGCTCATCTCGTCGCCGGCCTTGGTGCGCCAGCGCATGGACCCGCTGTAGGACAGGAAGATCACCGGCCGGACGACGTGGTCGCGCAGCGCGTCGCCGTACCCGTACACGTAGTCGGCGACGCTTCGCCGGATGCCGTCGCCGCCGCGGTCGTACCGCACGAACGGGATCGCCGCGGTGTCGGAGCGGAACGGCGTGCCGGTCAGCGCCAGCCTGCGCGTCGCACCCTCGAACGCCTCCCGGACCGCGTCGCCCCAGCTCAGCGCATCACCGCCGTGGTGCACCTCGTCCAGGATGACGAGCGTGGGAGCCGCGGCCGTGCGGGCTGCGTGCAGCGCGGGCTTGCTGGCCACCTGGGCGTACGTCACGGCGACACCGTCGAACCCGTGCCCGTGCCGACCCTGGGCGTTGCTGAAGTTCGGGTCCAGCGTGATGCCGACCCGCGCGGCCGCGTCCGCCCACTGCCGCTTGAGGTGCTCGGTCGGCGCGACGACCGTGACCCGCCGGACCACCCGTGCCTCGAGCAGCTCGGTGGCGATCCGGAGCGCGAACGTGGTCTTGCCGGCCCCCGGTGTAGCGACCGCGAGGAAGTCCCGCGGGTTGGCCACGCGGTACTGCTCGATCGCCTCCGCCTGCCAGGCGCGCAGCTTGTTCGCCGTGCCCCACGGCGCGCGGCTGGGGAACGCCGGCGGCAGGTGTGACGCAGCAGAGGATGACGCGTGGTGAGTGGACGGGACGACCGACGGACGCGGGGCCGCGGTCACGAGCCGCCGTTGGTCGTGCCGTGGGTTCCGGTGTACGAGGCGTCGCCGCCAGAACCGGAGCCGCCAGAACCGCCGGACGGGTTGCGACCGAAGCCCCACTTACGGCCGCCGGACGAGCCGCCCTCGCCGCCCTTGTCGCCGTCCTGCGGCTCACGCAGGCCCTCGTAGATCTCCTTGCACACCGGGCACACGGGGAACTTGTTCGGGTCGCGACCCGGGACCCAGACCTTGCCGCACAGGGCGATCACGGGCTTGCCGCTGACCGCCGACTCGGTGATCTTCTCCTTGCGCACGTAGTGCGCGAACCGCTCGTGGTCCCCCGGCTCGACCTGCTCGCGAGTCTCCTCGCGCTCCAGCACGCTGGTGGACGTGCCCTGGTCCGGTCCGGACGGGTCGTCAGGCGCGGACGGCATCGGGAACGGCTCACTCATGGCGTCGAGTGTACGTGTCAGGTCCGACGCCAGACGGCTCCGGCACCCGGCACGGCGGGGGCGCGACGGTTCGGCGCACTAGGTCGACAGACATACTAGTTAGCCCTACTGTCTAGTCCATGGATGCAGCACCCTGGCCGACCGAGTGGCTCCGCGGCGTGCTCGACGTGTGCGTGCTGGCGGTGCTCGACGAGGGGCCGACCTACGGGTACGCCATCAGCGCGCGCCTCACCGAGCTCGGGCTCGGCGCGATCAAGGGCGGGACGCTGTACCCCCTGCTGTCGCGGCTCGAGCAGGCGGATCTGGTCTCCACCGAGTGGCGGCCCGGCGTGGGCGGACCGGGTCGCAAGTACTTCGCTCTGACGACGACGGGGCACGACGAGCTACGCCGGCTCCGGCCCGCCTGGGCCGCCTTCACGCACGTCACGGCGCAGATCGTCGGAGATCACAGCACGCAGTCGAACGTGCAGCGGGCGGCCAGGCACGCACCGGGTGAACCTGGCCCGGACCGTGCCGCGACCCCCGCCGCCCCGACTGCCGCCGCCCGGCCCGGCACCACCACGAGGAGCTCCCGATGACCCGCGACCACCACACTCCCGACGTGCGTCCGCTCGTCCCCGCACCGTGGCTCGACGCCTTCGTGGTCGCTCTGCGGATGCGTGACGTGAGCGGCCGCCGCATCGGCGAGGCCATCGCCGAGGTCGAGCAGTTCTGCGCCGACTCGGGCACCGCCGCAGAGGAGGCCTTCGGTGCACCGGCCGAGTACGCAGCCCACCTGACGGAGGCGACCGGTGACCCGACCAGCTCCTCGTCGGACGTGCGAACCGCCCTCTCCCGTGGCGCCGCCCTTCTCGGGTTCGTGCTCGTGATCGCGGCCCTGCCGGCCGCGATCGACGGTGCGGCGACGGTGTCGATCACCCTCGGCTGGTTCCTCGCGGTACCTGGGGTCCTGGCGGGCTCCGTGCTGGTTCTGCGGGTCGCCGCGGGTGATGTCGTCCATGCCGCGCAGGACGACGCTGCCGGGGCTCGTCGGCGTCGATGGAGGGCGTGGGCCGTCACGGCACTGACGTTCGTGGCGCTCACCGCGCTCGTGCTCGTGCTCACGCAGCCCGTCGCCGAGATCCCGACGTGGCTGGCGCTCGCGGTCGGAGCCGTCCTGCTGATCGGTGACGCCATCGTCGGGACGCTGCACGTGCGTCGAGCGCCGGCCGCGGACCTCGTCGTCGATCCCCGGATCGCGCACGACGACCAGGTCGCCGACATGGAACGGCGACGACGCACTGCGCTCCGGTTCGAGATCCTGACTGCCTGGATCATGCCGCTGTTCGCGGTCGTCGGATCCGTGCTGCTGGTCGGTCTCAGCGCGCTGGGCTGAGACCGACCGAGCCGGACGGGCTCAGAGCCCCTGCCAGCCGGGCTTCGACAGGTACGTCTCGCGGTAGTAGTCGGCCAGCTGCAGGCGGCTCGCGGCGGCATCGTCGACCAGGACGGTCACGTGGGGGTGGTGCTGCAGGATCGTGGCAGGCCACATCGCGCTGACCGGACCCTCGACGAGCTGGTGCACCGCCTCGGCCTTGCCCTTGCCGGTGGCGAGCAGGACGAGGTGGCGGGCCGACATGATCGTCGCGAGCCCCTGCGTGAGGCAGTGCGCGGGCACCTTGTCGACGTCTCCGCCGAAGAAGCGCGCGTTGTCCTCGCGCGTCTGGCGGGTCAGGGTCTTGATCCGGGTGCGCGAGGCGAGCGACGACCCGGGCTCGTTGAACGCGACGTGCCCGTCCGTGCCGATCCCGAGGAGCTGGATGTCGACCCCGCCGACCTCGGCGATCGCCTCTTCGTAGGCGCGGCAGGCGAGCACCAGGTCGTCCGCGAGTCCGTCGGGACCTTGTACGGCGCCTTCCGCGAAGTCGACGCGGGACGCGATCTCCTTCTCGATGACGTTCCGGTACCGCTCCGGATGGCCCTCGTCGAGCCCGACGTACTCGTCGAGCATGAACGCCCGGGCCCGCGCGAACGACAGGCCCCCGTCCGCGTACCGGCGCGCGAGCTCGTCGTACACCGCCAGCGGGCTCGACCCTGTGGCGAGACCGAGCACCGCGTCGGGCTGTGCCCGCAGCAGCTGCTCGATCGCGTCCGCGGCGAGACGTCCCAGCTCCGCGCCCGGGCCGATGACGACCTCCATCAGAAATACTCCCCTCGTCCAAGCAGTGCGGCACCGACGGCGCCGACGGGCACGTCCGCAGGGGCCAGGCTCACTCGCGCAGCCAGACCCATCGACGCCAGGAACGGCGACGACTGCGCCTGCCGCTCGAGCTCGCCGCGCACGGCGCGCAGCAAGGGCTGGCCCAGCGCGCTGACACCGCCACCGATCACGACCAGGTCGACGTCGGCGGTGAGCACAAGTATGCGGACCGCCGAGGCGACCGCCCACGCGAACCGGTCGCGGACCTCGACAGCCTCCGGGTCGCCGTCGGCGGCCGCCGCGAAGAGCTCGGCCGGCGCGGGACGTCCGAACCTGCTGGGCCACGCGATGTCGAGCGCGGACCCGGAGGCGTACTGCTCGAGGCACCCGAGCTGACCGCACTTGCAGGGCAGACCGCCGGGGACCAGCGTCAGGTGACCGATCTCGCCGGCGCCACCGTGCGCACCGCGCCGGAGCCGCCCCTCGAGCAGAAGGCCGGCGGCCAGGCCCGTGCCTAGCGCGAGGAACGCGACGTCGTGCACCTCCGGCTCGTCGGCCGCCTGCGTGCCGTCCACCGTGTGCGCGGCACCGACGACCGCGACCGTGAGGTCGTTCTCGACCCGGACGTGCACCCCCAGACGCTCCGCGACGAGCGACGCGAGCGGGGTGCTCTGTTCGATGCCCAGGTTGACGGCGTGCTCCACGAGCCCGTTCTCGGCGTCGACGACACCCGGCAGCCCGATGCCCACGCCGGCGAGCTCAGGCACAGGCACGCCGACGCGAGCGGCAAGGTCCTCGACCACGGCGACGACGACGTCGACCAGAGCGGACGCACCCGTGGCCGTCGCCAGCCGGACCTGGTGACGCACGACCCCGTCGCCGTCCACCGCGACGCCCAGCACCTTGGTGCCACCGATGTCGAGGCCGACGGACCAGGGGCGCGGCCCGCCCTCCGACGCGGGCCGCGGGGGCGGCGTCGGGATCCCCTGCTCGCTCACGTCAGCCCTTCACCGCTCCGGCCACGAGCCCGGACGTCATCTTGTTCTGGACGAACAGGAAGAAGATGATCACGGGCACCGCGATCAGGGCCGAACCGGCCATGACGACACCCCAGTCGGTGGCTCGGTTCGACTCGACGAGGCCCTGCAGCCACAGCGGCAGCGTGTGCTTGGTCGGGTCGGTCATGACCACGAGCGCGAGGGTGTACTCGTTCCAGGCCTGCAGGAAGCCGTACACGCCTGCGGCGACCAGGCCGGGAGCCAGCAGCGGGAAGGTGATCCGGAAGAACGCCTTGGTGCGCGACAGGCCGTCGACCATCGCGGCTTCCTCGAGCTCGATCGGCACGCCGGCCACGAAGCCACGCAGCATCCAGATGGTGAACGGCAGGACGGCGGCCGTGTAGACCAGGGCGAGCCCCATGGCCGTGTTGACCAGGTTCCAGCCGTCGAGCATCCGGTACTGGGAGATGAACAGCCCTTCGGCGGGAATCATCTGGACCACGAGGATCGTCAGGATGAACGCCTTGCGGCCGCGGAACCGGAACCGGCTGACCGCGAGCGCCGCGAGGAACGCGAAGATCAGCGCGGCGAACAGCACGATGACCACGACGACGAGGGAGATCCTCATCGCGTCCCAGAACGTCGGGTTGTTCCAGACCTGACGGAAGTTGGAGATCGTGCCGTCGATCGGGAAGAACGTCGGCTTCGCCGTCTGCAGCTTGTTGACCGGCAGGAACGCGCTGTTGAGCATCCAGTAGATCGGGAAGACCCACACGATCGCCAGGACGACGGCGACGGTGCTCAGGACGCGACGGCCGGTGCGTGACTGGGCCCGTCCGGACTCGTCGGTCTTGACCTTGGCCTTGCGTCGCACGACGGCGACCGCGGGCGTGTCCTGCGGTGCCGGGGCGGGAGCCGGTGTGGCGACGGCGCTCACAGCTCGTCCTCCTTCAGCATCTGCCGGACGTAGAAGCCGGTCATGCCCAGGGTGATGACCAGCATGATCGTGGCGAGCGCACCCGCCTTGGAGTACTCCCCGCCATACGAGTAGATGAGCGTGCCGAGCAGGTTCGTCTCACGCGTCGGCGCACCGGCGCGTTGCAGCACGTAGATCTGGGTGAACACCTTCATGTCCCAGATCACCTGCAGCAGCGCGACGATCCCCAGCACGGGCCGGATCATCGGGATCGTGATGTTCCAGAAGCGCTGCCGCTGCGAGGCGCCGTCCAGCTGAGCGGCCTCCATGGTCTCCTCGGGGACCTGCAGCAGTCCCGCGTAGATAGAGAACGCGACGAAGGGCACGGACATCCAGACGACGATGACGGTCGCGACGAAGTAGAAGGACAGCGGCTCGATGATCCAGGAGTGGCCCGCCATGTTCTCGGCGCCGAAGACGTTGGCCAGGACCCAGTTGACGACTCCGTACTGGGAGTCGAAGAGCCACTGCCAGACCGTCATCGACGCCAGGACGGGGGTGCCCCAGGCCAGCAGGAGGGAGACCATCAGGGTCATGCGCGCCGCCTTGCTGATGCGCTGCATGAGGACCGCGAACGCGATGCCGATGGCCATCGTGACGGCTGCGTTCACGAGGCAGAAGGCGATCGAGCGGGCGATGACCGTCCACACGTACGGGTCGGACAGGAGCTCCTGGTAGTTCTTCAGCCCGACCCACTCGGCCGGGGCCCCGAACTGCTGCTTGAGCCCGTACTCCTGGAAGGAGGTGATGAACTGGCGGATCAGGGGGTAGCCGGTTGCGACACCGATCAGGATGCTGGCCGGGATCAGCAGCCCGTAGATACCGAGCTTGCGACGCCGACGGTGTGGGAACACAGGCGACGTGTCGCCGTGCTCGACCACGGGGGCAGTGGCTGCCATGGTGCGAACTCCTGTCTGGTGGCACGGTCGGGCTGCCTGCGTCGGCAGGCCGACCGCACCTGGATCAGGTGGCCGCCGTGGGTGGGGTGCACGGGACGACGACCTGGTGATCAGTACAGCAGTGATGTGCGCTGTTCGTCAGTGGTCGGCCGTGTCGGACATCGTCCGACCGGCTCCGGGGCCCGGCCGGCCCTCTCTGCTCCGGAGCAGCGAGGGCCGGCCGAGGCGATCAGTTGAGCGCGGCCTCGATCTGCTTGTCCGCCTCGGCGGCTGCAGTCTTGACGTCGGCGCCCGTGGCGAGCTGCTGGAAGAAGTCCTCGAGGATGCGGTCGCCCTCGACCTTGGCCCAGTTCTCGGCGGCCGGCGTGAGCTTGGCTGCGAGCGCCGCGGAGACGGCGGCCTTGGCGTAGACGTCGTCACCCATCGAGGAGGCGTACTCGGTGTTGCCCGGGATGAGCCCGTTCTCACCGAGCATGTTCTGGAACTTCTCCGTGAACATGATCTTCAGCAGGCTCTTGGCGAGCTCCGGGTGCTTCGACTTCGCCGCGACGGCGATGTTCGAGCCGCCCGCGAAGCCGTTCGCGTACGTTCCGGCCTCGATGCCCGGGAGCGGGAAGACGCCGGTGTGCTCCTCGTTGCAGGTCTGCTGCTCGGTGCGCAGGGCCTTCGCGGCGTCGGACTCGTCGTCCTTGGCCACGGCCTTGTTGCACGCGGGGAGGTCGATGCTCCACCGGGCCCAGGTGGGCGCGGAGAACATGGCGGCCTGGCCGTTGTTGAACGGGACCCACGGCTCGTTGGAGTCGCTGTCGGCCGGAGCCTTGGTCGCCGTCTTGAACAGCTCCTGGACCTGCTCGAGACCCTTGATGGAGTCGGCGTCGGAGAGCGCACCCTTCCAGGTGTCGCCGTCCTTGACCGCGAAGTTGCCACCGTTGGTGTAGAGCCACGCGGCGCCGTTGTACCAGTCCTGACCCGGCAGCCAGAAGCCGGAGCCCGCGGGGTTCGCGGCCTGGAGCGCCTGGGCGGCCGTGGTGAACTCGGCAAGGGTGCTGGGAACCTCGACGCCCGCCGCGGCGAACGCGTCCTTGTTGTAGAACACGGCACGCGCACCGGAGTAGTACGGAGCGGCGTAGAACTTGTCGTCGGCGCTACCGGCGTCGACGAAGCCGGGGAGCAGCTTGTCGCCGCCCAGCTCGTCGTACATGTCGGTGATGTCGGCGAAAGCGCCGGCGTACGTGAAGGTCGGCGACTGCGTGTTGCCGATCTCGACGACGTCCGGGGTCTGGTCGGCCGACGAGAGCGCGGTCTGCAGGCGCGGGACCAGACCGTTCCAGTCCTGCTCCTCGATGACGAGCTTCGAGCCCGGGTTCTCGGCCTCGAACGTCGTCGTGAGGTAGTCGCGCAGCTCCTGCGGGGTGTCGGTCCCGTTGAGCCACAGCTTGATCGTGGCGGCCTCCGGGGCCGCTGCCGACTCGGACGAGGTGTCCGAAGCGTCGTCGCTGTTGCCGCAGGCGGCGAGAGCGAGCGTCGCCGCCACGCCGACGGCCGCGAAACGTAGGATCTTCACGTTGGGGTTCCTCCCGTGAGCGAGACGATCGCCGAGCGGCGTCGCCAGGGGTTTCTTCCGACCTGCAGTGGGCCGGCTGGAGGTCGTCACGAGACCCCCAGCTGGCCCGACAGGACGAGGACTGCCGCACCAGCGAGAGCCCCGTCCTCGTCGAGCGATCCCATCCGCATCGCCAGGCCGTCTCCGATGACGGGCATGGTCCGTGCGCGGACGGTGGTGAGCGCCGCATCCCGCAGAGGTCCGTCCAACAGCTCCGGCGGACCGGAGAGCAGGACCTCGGCGAGGTCGAGGGCGCTGACGACGGGTGCCAGGGCGATGCCCAGCAGCCGTCCGACCGACGCCAGTGCGGCGTCGGACTCTTCTGGGGTGAGGCCCGCGGTGCGGCGGCGCAGGGCCGGCACGCTCAGCACGGTCTCGAGGCAGCCGGCGCGGCCGCAGGCGCAGTCCAGCGGGGGCTCGTCGCGCAGGTCGCCGTCCACGACGGTGACGTGGCCGATCTCCCCTGCAGCGTGGTGCCGACCGCGCACGAGGGCACCGTCGACGACGATGCCGGCACCGACACCCTGCCCGACCGTGATCACCATGCACCCCGACCCTGCGGCCGAGCCGTAGGTGAACTCGCCCAGGGCGCGCGTGTTGGCGTCGTTGGCGACGTGCACGGGGACGCCGAGACGCTCGGTCAGGTGGGCCGCCAGCGGCATGTCGTACCAGCCGCGGTTCGGGGCCTGCACGACGTTGCCGGCGAGGTCGATGACGCCCGGGGAGGCGATGCCGACGCCGATGACCGGGCGTGTGGCAGCCTCGAGCAGGTCGCGGCAGAGCGTCTCGAGCAGCTCGACCGCCGACTCCCCCGTGCGGCCCTCGATCGCCTCGGAACGCCGGACGACCACGTCGCCGACGAGGGTCAGAACCGCGCCGAGGAGTCGAGAGTCGTCCGTGAGGTCGACCGCGACGATCTGGAACGCCTCGGTGCGCATCCCGACCATGGTGGCGGGCTTGCCGACCTTGCCGTCGACCCGGACGCCGAGCTCCTCGACGAGGGCTTCGGCGATCAGGTCGGCCACCAGGCCGGAGACCGTGACCCGCGTGAGGCCGGTGCTGCGGGCGATGTCGGCGCGAGACGCGGGGCCGATGTGGAACAGGTGAGCGAGGACGAGCGACCGGTTGTGCGCGCGTGCGTGCTCGGGGAGCACCTTGCCGGTGGGGCGCAGGGCCCGACCGACTCCCCGGGCTGCCGCGGGCGGCCGCGTCGTCGCTGTCATGTTTGTTAGTAGACCTTCCTTACTAATCAGTGTCAACCCTCTCGCGTGACCGTGATCACATCGTGACAAGACGTTCACACGAGCGTTTCATGGGATGACTTCCCGTTAACGCTCGGCCTCCCGGCGCGGGTCCCGTCGCTCTGACCTGCGGCTCTACGGACCGCTCCGGGTGGACCCGCGGGAACACCGCGGGTGATGGATGCGTTCGCATGGACATGGAACTCGGGATGTACACGTTCGGCGACGTCCACCCCGACCCCGTCTCCGGCGAGGTCACGAGCCCGGGTCGGCGCCTGCGCGAGGTCCTCGAACGGATCCGCCTGGTCGAGGAGGTCGGCCTCGACTACGTCGGTGTCGGGGAGCACCACCGGCCCGACTACGCCATCTCGTCGCCCTCGACCGTGATCGCCGCAGCGCTCGCCCAGACGTCCCGGATCACGGTCGGGAGCGCCGTGACCGTCCTGTCCACGGAAGACCCCGTCCGCGTGTACCAGCAGTTCGCGACGATGGACCTCCTGTCCGAAGGACGGGTGGAGCTGCTCGCCGGCCGCGGGTCGTTCATCGAGTCGTACCCCCTCTTCGGGGCGTCGCTCGACGACTACGACGCGCTGTACGACGAGAAGATCCAGCTGCTCCTGCAGCTCGACGCCGCCGAGCGCGTGACGTGGTCGGGCCGGTTCCGACCGCCGCTCGAGGACGCCCTGGTCCTCCCCCGGCCGTTCGACCACGCGGACCGCGGGCCGCACCTGAGCATCGCCGTGGCCACCGGCGGCAACCCGCAGTCGTCGATCCGCGCCGGCGCGCTCGGGCTGCCGATCAGCTACGCGATCATCGGTGGCCAGCCCGCGTCGTTCGCACCCTTGGTGGACCTCTACCGCGGTGCGCACCAGCGGTCGGGCCATGACGCGTCGTCCCCGTTCGTGTCGGTGGCCGGCATGGGCTACTTCGCCGACGACGGCAAGGCGGCCCGCGACTTCTTCTACCCGTACTGGCACGAGTCCATGGCCCGCATCTCGGCCGAGCGCGGGTTCCCGATGCCCAACCGGATCTCGTACGAGTCGCAGGCCGCGCGCGGCGGCGCCTACTTCGTCGGTGAACCCGAGCAGATCGCCGAGCGGATCGTCGCCCTGCACGAGGTGCTGCACCACGACCGCCAGTCCTTCCAGATGGACCTGTCCGGCGTCCCGCACCTCGAGTCGCTGAAGTCGATCGAGCTCCTCGGCACCCGGATCGCTCCTCTGGTCAGGGACGCACTGCGCACGTCCTGACCTCGCTCGAGGCACGTGCACGACGCCGCGGGGCACGATCGCGAGAACGGCTGTCCAGGTCCCGCGGCCAGCAGGCGACGACGTGGCGACGGCCGTACGTCCAGGATGTGGGCACGCCGGGTGAAACCCGTGGTGGTACGTCGGATTCGTCCGGTCCGCAAACCGGCACGGAACCGATGCCCCAGGTCAGAAGCCCTATTTCTGGTTCGATCGGGGTCAACGCGACGGCAGCGCGCGTCCAGTCCTGTGTTGCACAGCCCCGATGTGGAGAACCATGCGCATGCTCGCGCTTCCGTCCCCCCGTGCCCGACGGAATCGACGCGCACCGCGTGCCGTCGCCACGCTCGCCGCCCTGGCCGTGCTCGCACTGGGTGCCGTCGCGGGGTCCACCGCGGCCTCCGCCGACCCGGCCACCGGGGGCTCGTTCAGGTCTGCGGTCCCCCTGCCGGTTCCGGGCCTCAACGGGTGGCTCACCACATCCAACGTCGGCGCCGACCCGAACTTCTTCGGCAACGAGACGTCCCCGTCGTTCTGGCCGTACGCGACCTGGTTCTCGTTCACGCCGTCGTCGAACGCGCGCCTGTCGGTCAGCGTCACGGGGTCGAACTATGACGCCACGCTCGAGCTGTGGACCGAGAACGGCCGGTTCGTGACGACCGACGACGGGTCCGACGACCCCCTCTTCCACCCCCGCATCTCCGCCGACGTGGTCGGCGGTACCAGCTACCGCCTCGGGCTCGGCGGCTACGTCGCAACCGGCACGGCCACCATGAGGATCACCGCGGACTACTTCGCCGGCGCTCCCTCCGGCCTCACGGCAACCGCCGGCGACGGCAGCGCCGCCGTGGCGTGGTCGGCGCCGGTCGGCACTGCCCTCACGAGGTACGGCCTGACGTGCCGGACTGCTACCAAGCCGGCCTGGACGTGCGCGACGGTCGCCGGGAACCCACCGGCCACCCTGACCACGGTCACCGGTCTCACCAACCTCGAACCCGTCACCATCACCGTGACCGCGACCAACGCTCTCGGCAGCGGCCCCGCCTCGGGGCCCGTCGTCGTGACACCGGGCGTCGCGTCGTCGATCGCGCTGCGCACCGACCCTGCAGCGCCCTCCAGCGGGCAGACCTACGCCGTGCTCGCGACCGTCACCGGCGCGGACCCCGGCGTCCCTGCGGGTGCGGTCGACCTCACCGTCGACGGCGGCGCGGTCGTCACGGTGCCGCTCGTCTCAGGCGTCGCACGCCTCGACGGCCTCACGCACGCCGCCGGCTCCTCGTCGCTCACCGCCGCCTACGCCGGATCGAACCCGTACCTGCCGTCGTCGGCGGAAGCGACCACGACCGTCGGGAAGCGCACGCAGACCCTGTCCCTCGTCGCGCCCGCGGCAGCCGCCTTCGGGGACACCGGGCTGCCGCTGGCGGCCATCTCGACCGAAGGCCTGCCCGTCACGGTCGTCGCGAGCGGCGCGTGCACGCTGGACGGGCCGACGTTGTCGGCAACCGGCACGGGCACGTGCACGGTGTCAGCGACCCAGGACGGCACCACCGAGGTCGCTGCGGCGTCCCCGGTGACGCGCACGTTCGTCGTCGCCCGGCGGGCGCACTCCGTCACGATCGCACCCCTCGGAGCGCTGACCCTGGGCTCGTCAGCCGTGGTCACCGCCACGTCGTCGGTCGGTCTGCCCGTCACCCTGATGGCCGCAGGCGCGTGCGTCCTCGACGGCGGCCGGGTCCGGGCGGTCAACTCCGGCTCGTGTACGGTCACCGCGGAATCCGCAGGCGACGCGCACACGCTCGCGGCACACGCCTCCGCCACCGTCCAGGTGCCGGCCTCGGCGGTCTCCGCCACCGTGACCATCGGCGCCGAGCTCGGGACAGCAGCCGCGGGCGCGGGGTTCACGGCCAAGGGCACCGGCCTTCGGCCGGGCAGTGACGCCGTCGTGGTCGTCCACTCGGCACCGGTCGAGCTCGCTCGCGCTGTCGTCCTCGCGGACGGCACGGTGGCCGTGACCGGCGCTCTTCCGTCGGGCCTGGAGGCGACCGACCACGCGCTGACCTTCACGGGCACGGCGTTGGACGGGTCGGCGGTCTCCGGGGAGGAGACCTTCGCGGTCGGCCCGTCGGGCACCCTCGTGCGCATCGGATCGCGCGCCCTGCCGGCGCCCGTGCCCGCGCCGACGCCCACGTCAGCGACCACGCAGAGCCCTTCGCCAGGCACGGCGCCGGCGTCGCTGGCGACCACCGGCTCCGGGGACGTCCGGGGCCTGACCGCTCTGGGTGCGCTGGCGCTCCTCGTAGGATCAGCCGCTCGCGCGTCGGTGCGACGTCGGGCGACCCGGAGCTGACCCGCAGACGCGTCGTTGGTGAGGGCCGACCTCAGCCCTTCATCCGCCCCGTCTCGTAGGCCCACATCGCCAGCTCGACCCGGTTCCGCACCCCGAGCTTCCCCATGAGGCTCGCCAGGTGGGTCTTCACGGTGCTCATGCTGATGTGCAGCTCGTCGGCGATCTCCGCGTTGGTGCGACCCCGCGCAACCGTGACCAGCACGTCCTCCTCGCGAGTCGTCAACGGCGCCAGCGGCTGAGCCGGCGGACCACCTCGCGCCTCGGAGAACACGGCGAGCAGGCGGCGCGTGATGCTGGGCGCGATCAGGGCGTCGCCGTCGGCAGCCGCATGGATCGCCTGCACGAGCAGCTCCGGGCCCGCGTCCTTGAGCAGGAAGCCACGGGCCCCTGCCTGCAGCGCCCCGTGCACGTACTCGTCGAGGTCGAAGGTCGTGATCACGACGACCGCCATCGGGTCGGCGACGGCGGGACCGGCCAGCTGTCTGGTCGCCTCGATGCCGTCGAGCCCGGGCATCCGGATGTCGAACAGGCACACGTCGGGTCGCAGGCGGCGGGCCATCGAGACGGCCGACCGCCCGTCGGCGGCCTGGCCGACCACCTCGATGCCCTCCTGGGCGTCCAGGATCATCGTGAGACCCGTACGCACGAGCTCCTGGTCGTCGGCCACGAGCACGGTGGTCGTCATCGGGACGCTCCTGACTTGGGCAGGACGGCGTCGACCGTCCAGCCACGTTCGGCGCCCGGCCCGGCCGCGAGGGTTCCGCCGAGCAGGGCGGCCCGCTCGGTCATGCCGATCAGCCCGTAGCCGGTCCAGCCGCGCCCGGTCACGTGCGGCTCGCCGTCGTCGACGACCATGAGGTGGACGGCGTCGTCCGAGCCCGTGACCTGCACGGTGATGCGCGTCGCGTGGCGCGAGTGACGCACGGCGTTGGTGATCGACTCCTGCGCGAGGCGGTAGACGGCGGCCCCGACGGTCGGCCGCAGGTCGTCGAGCGGCCCACGCAGGGACACGTCCACGGGTGGGACGGTGCCGAACGCCAGGCGCTCGATGTCGTCGACACCGCGCTGGGGTGCGAGGTCGACCTCGTCCCCCTCGCGGAGCGTGCGCACCATGAGACGCATCTCGCTCAGGGCGCGGGTCGCCTCACCCTCGATCACGGCGAGGGCGTCGACCGCGGCCGACGGGTCCGCCGCCGCGACGACCCGTCCGGCCTGCGCGCGGATGGCGATCGCCGACACGTGGTGCGCCACGGTGTCGTGGAGCTCGCGCGCCAGCATCTCGCGCTCCCGCAGCTTGACCTGGTCGGTCTCGCGCAGACGTGCGGTGGAGGCGAGTCGCACGACACCGCCGAGCACGCACGGTGAGAGGAAGAACACCGCCTCACCGATCGTCTCCGCGACGGTGGTGTAGTGCCCGGCGATCCCCGCCACGCCGGTGGACACGATCAGCACCATGCCGAGCGCGACCTCCCGACCGCTCCCCCACCGGCACAGCGCGTACGACAGGACGAGGATGGAGGCGGTGGTGTACAGCCCGACCGACTCGTCGTACCGGGAGATGCTGGCGAGGTCCACGGCGAGGACGGCACCGTAGGCCACCGCGACCGCGAGCAGCGGACGGGTCCGGCGGATCAGCAACGCGCCGATGGCCGCGAGCGCCATGGGGATCGAGACGGGCAGCCAGTGGATGGTGCGGGCCACCACCTCGACGACCGAGAGCCACAGCAGGACGCCGACGAGCACCCAGTCGCGCCAGACCCGCTCGGGCGCGCCCGGGCTGCGGGGTGCGGCCCAGAGGCGACGGAGTGCGGCGATCACGAGTGCAGCCTAGGCATCCCCAGCTGGCGCGCGGATCGGCCGCCCGAGCACGAGCGGGTCGGCCGTTCGGACGAGGCGGGGCCGGAGGTCAGCGGGTGAGCCAACCGCGCGCTCCGGGGTGACGGACGGACTCGGACGCGTGTCGCACGCCGCCGCGGATGGCGTCGCCGATCTCGACGCCACGGGCCAGCGCAGCCCCGATGGCACCGTGCAGCACGTCGCCTGCACCCAGGGTGTCGACCACGTCGGCGAGCGGGACCTCAGGCGGCGACACCTCGATCAGCTCGACGGGCGGACCGCTGAACCGGATCCGGACCGGGCCGGCACCAGCCGTGCGAGCGACCGTCGCAGGGCCATGGGCTGCGACGGCGGCCAGGAGGTCCGCCTGGGCGACCCCGGGCATCGCGAAGTCCGCGGACAGGACCGCGTGGTCGACGTGCGCGAGCAGCCGTCCCAGACCGGGCTTCCAGCTGCCTCCGTCGAGCACGACGGGCGCGCGCACCGCGCCGGCAAGCACCTCCACCGCGGTGAGATGGTGCCCGTCGACGAGCATCGCGGTCGCGGCCATGGCTGCGTCGAGGGCCGACGGGTTCGGCGTCAGGTCCGCCGCACCGGTGGCGTTCACGGACACGACGGCCCGTTCACCCGTCGAGCGCGTCACCAGGACCGTCGACACGGCGGGCGACCCGACGACACCGTCGAGCAGGTCGACGACCTCGACGCCGGCGGCCTGCAGCCCTTCCCGCACGAGGTCGGCGACCGGACCCACGCCGAGCGCGGTGACCAGGACCGTGGGCACCCCGAGCGCTACGGCCGTGGCCGCCGCGTTCGCGGCCGGACCGCCGAACATCACCGTCAGGTCCTGGGCGACGAGCTTCTCGTTCGCACCCGGGACGTGGTCGACCACCTGGACGACGTCGAGCGTCGCGAGCCCGCAGCAGACCAGGAGGGTCATCGGGACATCCTGGCCGGCGCCCGAAGGCTCAGACCGCCGCTGCCGGTGTGCGGGTCCGTGCGTCCACCAGCACGTACGTCACCACCCCGAGCAGCAGCGCGACGAGCACGACCGATGGCCAGGCACCGAGACGGGGCGCGAGGAGGTGGGACGCGACGAAGCAGACAGCGCCGGTCAGCACCACGAGGGCCACCCGCCACCAGCCCGCGGACCGAGCACGGACGGCGCACCAGGCCACGCCCGCGAGCAGCACCGCGCCGCCGAGGGCGCGGACGCCGGTCGCCTGTGCGACGGCGAACCCGACCACGAGGGTCAGCCCCGCGAGGACAGCGGTGGGGACGCGCGACATGCCGCACACCCTAGACGGCCCGGACCGGGTGCGGGCCGATCCGGGTCGGACGTCCCGTGCGGCACCACCGGCGCGCGCAATAGGTTGGACCTCGACCCCGGCACCGCGTCGGGCCGTTCGCCGGCCCGCCCGCACACACGAGCCGGAGAACGCCCGCAGAGAGGGAACCACCACCGTGCCCACGCCCCCCGTCGACGCCACTGCCACGACCGCCTGGCAGGAGCTCAGCGCACACGAGTCGACGCTGACGCCCGACCTGCGCGCGTGGTTCGCAGACGATCCCGAGCGCGCCACGCGACTCACGCTCCCGCTGGCCGACCTCACCGTCGACCTGTCGAAGAACCTGGTCACCGACGGGACCGTCGCGCTCCTGCTGCAGCTCGCCGAGGAGGTCGGCCTCGCGGACCGCCTGCAGGCCCAGCTCCGCGGCGACCACATCAACGTGACCGAGGACCGTGCGGTCCTGCACACGGCACTGCGCCGTCCGGCAGGTGCGACGCCCCCGCTCGTCGTCGACGGTCAGCAGATCGACACCGACGTGCAGGCCGAGCTGGACAAGATGTACGCGTTCGCGGACAAGGTGCGCTCGGGCGCGTGGACCGGTGTGACCGGGGAGCGCGTGAAGACGGTCGTGAACATCGGCATCGGCGGCTCCGACCTGGGTCCTGTCATGGCGTACGAGGCGCTCAAGCCGTACGTGCAGGACGGTCTCGAGGTGCGGTTCGTCTCCAACATCGACCCGACCGACCTCGCCGAGAAGGTCAAGGGCCTCGACCCGACCACGACGCTGTTCATCGTCGCGTCCAAGACGTTCGGCACCCTCGAGACGCTCACCAACGCCCGCCTGGCGCGCACCTGGCTGTGGGAGCAGCTGGGCACCGCCGATGACGACGCATCGCGCAACGCGGCCGTCGCCAAGCACTTCGTCGCCGTCTCGACCGCCCTGGACAAGGTCGCCGCGTTCGGCATCGACCCGACCAACGCGTTCGGTTTCTGGGACTGGGTCGGCGGACGCTACTCGGTGGACTCCACGATCGGCACGTCGCTCGCGATCGCCATCGGCCCGGACGGGTTCCGTGACTTCCTCGCGGGCTTCCACGCGGTCGACGAGCACGTGGCGAGCACGCCGTTCGCGCAGAACGTGCCCGTCCTCATGGGCCTGCTCAACATCTGGTACGTCAACTTCCTCGGCGCCCACACGCACGCGGTCCTGCCGTACGCGCAGTACCTGCACCGCTTCCCGGCCTACCTGCAGCAGCTGACCATGGAGTCCAACGGCAAGTCGGTGCGCTGGGACGGCACCCCCGTCACGACGGCGACGGGTGAGGTGTTCTGGGGCGAGCCCGGCACCAACGGCCAGCACGCGTTCTACCAGCTGATCCACCAGGGCACCCGGCTCATCCCGGCCGACTTCATCGCGGTCGCCAACCCGGCGCACCCGCTCGCCGACGACGGCGTCGACGTGCACAGCCTGTTCTTGGCCAACTACTTCGCGCAGACGAAGGCCCTCGCGTTCGGCAAGACCGCCGACGAGGTGCGCGCCGAGGGCACGGCCGAGGAGATCGTCCCCGCCCGGGTGTTCTCCGGGAACCGCCCGACGACGTCGATCCTCGCGGGCTCGCTCACGCCGTCCGTGCTCGGTCAGCTGATCGCGCTCTACGAGCACATCACGTTCGTCCAGGGCGTGGTCTGGGGCATCGACTCGTTCGACCAGTGGGGTGTCGAGCTGGGCAAGAAGCTCGCGCTCGAGGTCGCACCCGCGGTCCAGGGCGACGCGGCGGCACTGGCCGCACAGGACCCGTCGACGCAGGCGCTCATCACGAAGTACCTGTCGCTGCGGGACTGACCGCAGGGCGCCCACCCGCGCATGAGAGGCTCGCTCGGTGAGCGAGGTGACGCGTGCGCGGGTGGACGCCTGGACCTGGGCGGTCCGCCTCTTCCCGACGAGGTCGGCGGCGGGCGCCGCGTGCAAGGCCGGTCACGTCCGCGTCAACGGGGAGCGCGCCAAGCCGGCGACGATGGTCGTCCCGGGCGACGAGGTGCACGTGCGGGGCGGTGAACGCGAACGGATCGTCGTCGTGCAGCGGACGGTCGTGAAGCGCGTCGGCGCACCCGTCGCGGTGACGTGCTACCTCGACCGCTCCCCCGCACCCCCGCCGAAGGAGCACATCGCCGCCGGCACGCGTGACCGCGGAGCTGGCCGGCCGACCAAGCGGGACCGCCGCCTGATCGAGCGCCTCCGGGGGCACTGACCACCCGTCTCAGCGGTCCGTCGGTCCGATCCCCAGCCGGGCGGCGAGCGCCATGGCGTCGTACGGCGCTCGGACCTTGATGTCGTTGTCGAAGTACACGAAGACGTCGCGGCCGGCGGCCGGCGGGGCCGCAGCCGCGAGCCGACGGACGTCCGCGGGCTCGCCGCCGTCGGCCCAGGCCCGCACGCGGGACGCCCAGCGGTCGAGGCTCTCGTCGTCGTAGCCGCTGGCGTACAGCTCCTTGTCGCCGTGCAGCCGCAGGTACACCAGGTCGGAGGTGACGTCCTCGATGACCGGCCACCGGCCGTCGGCGTCGGAGACGACCGTCCCGATGTCGTGCTCGCGCAGGAGCTCGATGAACGACGGGACCTCGAACGTGGTGTGCCGGACCTCGAGCACGTGGCGCAGCGGGCGGTCGGCGTCGGTCGTGGTCCACGCGCGGTCGTCGAGGCGCTCGTCGTGCGCGGCCGCCAGCTCGGCCGCCGCGGCGGTGCTCCGCGGCAGGAGCTCGAAGAACGCCGCCAGCCGGTCAGGGTGGTACCCCAGGTTCGGCGGCAGCTGCCAGAGCATCGGCCCGAGCTTCGGGCCGAGCGCCAGCACACCGCTGGCCAGGAAGTTGGCGACCGGGGTGCGGACGTCGGCCAGCTTCTTCATATGGGTGATGAACCGCGGCGCCTTGACCGAGAAGAGGAAGTCGTCGGGCGTCTGTGCCGACCACGCCAGGAAGCTCTCCGGCCTCTGGAGCGCGTAGAACGAGCCGTTGATCTCGATCGACGTCAGGCGGCTGGACGCGAACTCCAGCTCGCTGCGCTGCGGGAGGCCCTGCGGATAGAACACACCGCGCCACGGCGCGTAGCGCCAGCCCGAGATCCCGGTGCGGATGGTCATGCGGGCATCCTTTCGTGCACGAGCGCCCGGTGCCTGCGCGGCGAGGGTGCAGGACGCGGATCTCGACCGGAGTCCGCGATCGCGCCGGCTGCGGCGCATAGTGGAGGGCGTGTCCCACACCGTCCCCGTCGCCGACCCGGCGGAGCCGCGGACGCCCGGCGCTCCCGGCCCTCCCGACGACGACCCGGCCGCGCCGCCGCTCACGAGCGTCTACCGGCCGGCCGCTCCGCTCGACGTGCGGCTCACGCTGCGCACCCTGCGCCGTGGCGGCGGCGACCCGGCCTGGTCGTTCGCCCCGGACGGGGGCGTCTGGCAGGCCACCCGCACGACCGACGGACCCGCCACCCGGCACCTGCGTCCGCGCGCCGACGGTGTCCACGTCACGACCTGGGGTCCGGGTGCCGAGCGGGCCCTGGCCGAGACACCGGACCTGCTCGGTGCGCGCGACTCCGGGGACGGGTTCGACTCCCGCCTGCACCGGGTGGTCCACGACGCGCACCGGCGACTGCCCGGCCTGCGCATCACGCGTTCGGGCAACGTGCTCGAGGCCCTCGTGCCCGCGATCCTCGAGCAGAAGGTGGTCGGCCTGGACGCCCAGGCCTCGTGGCGCAGGCTGGTCCGGCAGCACGGGTCCCCGGCACCGGGGCCAGGCCCGAGCACCTTGCGCGTGCCGCCCGACGCCGCCACCTGGCTCGCCGTTCCGGTGTGGGACTGGCGGCGGGCGGGCGTCGACGAGCAGCGGGCGGGGACGGTCCAGCGTGCCGCGGCGGTCGCGCCCCGGCTGCAGGAGACGGTCGGTCTGCCCACCGCCGAGGCCTACCGACGGCTGCTCACCGTGCGTGGGATCGGCCCGTGGACGGTTGCCGAGGTCTCGTCACGGGCGCTGGGCGACGCCGATGCCGTCTCGGTCGGGGACTTCCACCTCGCCCACCTGGTCGGCTGGGCGCTCACGGGTCGCCGGACCGACGACGCCGGGATGCTGGAGCTGCTCGCCCCGTGGGCCGGTCAGCGCCACCGGGTCATCAGGCTGATCGAGCTCACGCAGGCGTCGTCGGCACCGCGGTTCGGCCACCGCGCGGCGCGGGCACGACCGATGCGTTGACAGGCCGCGACGATCGCTCCGGCCGAGCCAGCGTGAACCGTTCGACCAGGTCGCTGAGCTCTCGGCTGGTTCCCGCGAGCTGGTCGGCGGCCTGAAGGCCACGCTCACCGGCGGCAGCGGTCGTCGAGCCGGCCTCGGTGACGGTCACGATCCCGTCGGTGATCTGCGACGACCCGGCCGCGGCACCGGCCACGGAGCGGGCGATCTCGTTGGTGGTCGAGGTCTGCTCCTCCACGGCGGCAGCGATCATCGCGGTGTGGTCGTTGACCCGGCCGATCACGGCGCCGACGTCGGCGATCGCGGCGGCGGCGCCGGCGCTGTCGGACTGGATCGCGTCGACCTGACGTGCGATCACCTCGGTGGCCTTGGCGGTCTCGTGCGCCAGCTCCTTGACCTCGCCCGCGACGACCGCGAAGCCCTTGCCGGCCTCGCCTGCGCGCGCCGCCTCGATGGTCGCGTTGAGCGCCAGGAGGTTCGTCTGCTCGGCGATCGAGGTGATCATCTTCACCACGTCCCCGATCTGGGTCGAGGAGTCCCCGAGCCGGGCCACGGTGACGTTGGTACGGCCGGCCGCTTCGACCGCCTCGGCGGCGACGCCGGCGGCGTCCGTGGCACCCTGCGCGATCTCGCGGATCGACGAGCCCATCTGGGTAGCGCCTGCGGTCACCTGGGCGATGCTCGCGCTGATCTCCTGCGCCGCACCGGACATCGCGTCGGAGCGGACGCTGACCTCGTCGGCGGCCTGCTGGATCTCCCGGGAGACGGTGGTCACCTGGTCGCTGTACCGCGCGACCGAGCCGGCGCTGCGCGCGAGTCGCTCGACGGTGTCGCGCAGGGTGGCGATCGCGGCGTTGAGCGAGGTCGCCATCCGACCGACCTCGTCCTGCGAGCTCACCTCGACGTGGCCGGTGAGGTCACCGTGCCCGAGACGGTCGAGGACGGTCGCGACCTCACGCACCGTCCGCGAGATGTTCCGCGCGACGAGCCAGCCGAGGGTCGTCGCCAGCAGGGCGCCGACCGCGAGCAGCCCGACGAGCACGGCACGCGCGTGCTGCCGCGTGGAGGTCGCCTCCTGCTGCATCGCTGCGTCGGCCTCGTCCTCCAGCTCGAGCAGCTGGTCCATCGGCTCGCCCATCGCCTCGTCGGCGGCGTTGAACGGTCCGAGCAGCTCGGTGGCCCCGGCGCCGTCGCCCTGGTCGACCGCTGGGATCAGCTGGCTGTCGCGCACCGTGCGCAGGTCTGCGAGGCGGTCCTGGAACGATGCCATCAGGTCGGCGCGGGCGCCCAGACTGTCACCGCCGATGCGCAGGTACTCCTCCACGTCCGCGTCGAGCTGTGCATCGGTCTCGGCGATCTCCTGCGCCAGCTCCTTGCGCTTCTCGGCGTCGGAGGCGAGCACGTAGTCGCGGATCAGGAAGCGGGTGTCGCCCTCCATGTCCCGCAGGTCCGCGAGGGTCTCGTACGAGCGCACGCCCTGCGCGTACAGCTTCGACGCATCGTCGCTCACCGATCCCAGCGAAACCACGGCGTACGCGCCGACCGCCCCGAGGGCGGCCAGTCCCATGGCGACCGCGGCCAGGATCTTCGTGGCAACGGATCGATCACGCGCCCAAGCGGTTCCGGACATTGCTCTGACTCCTTGGGAAGCAGCCAGGCGGCCCCATGCAGTCGGCTACGTGTACTCGTCGGCAGGTCGCGTCGAGGTCTGAGGGATTTCCCGGTGCGGAGTGTCGATTTCCGCCGCGCGCCCACGTCGTGGCGGTGAAGGATGTGAGCGACGACCCCCAAACGGAGGACACCATGCAGTTCCTTGTGCTCGTGTGGAACGACCCGACAGCGGATCCCTACGTACCCGCCGAGGACAACATCGAGGCCTGGGTCGCGGAGCACGACGCCGCAGGCCGACGACGTGAGGGCGACCGGCTGCAGGCGCCGCAGGACGGGCGGACCGTCCGGGTCCGCTCGGGCAAGCTCCTGGTGACCGAGGGACCGTTCGTGGAGACGCAGGAGCAGATCGCGGGGTTCGACCTGCTCGAGTGCGCCGACCTGGACGAGGCCGTCAAGGTCGCCGCCGACCACCCCATGGCACGGTTCGGCACGCTCGAGGTGCGCCCGTTCTGGAACTGGGAGTCCTGAGACCGGGGGTCCCCGCGTCGTGGCGCGGGCACCGCGGACCCCTCAGGCCTGGCTAGGCTGGCTCCAGTCGCAGAGCAGTCGAGCGTGCCGACGAACCCGGAGGACCACCCATGAGCCAGCCCCTCATCACGCACCGCGAGGACGAGAACAAGTCGCCGGGACGCGCGATCTCGTTCGTCTTCCCCGCGATCCTGTTCCTGGGTGGGATGGCGCTGTTCACCATCGCGTTCAACTACGACTGGGGCGCCTGGCTGTTCGTCGGTGGCATCGCCCTCATCGGCCTGGCGTTCGCCATCCCGACGACGATCCTGCCGGCGCTCGAGGACCGCGAGTAGGCCTCACCGCCACCAGGACCGTCTCCGGGGCTCGACGACGGGTCCGGGCTGCGGCTCGGCACGCCGTGCACGCCACGCCGAGACCTCCCGCTCGACGTCCCGCAGCGGGGTCACCACCGGTGGCCCGCCCATCAGCTGGCGTCGCGCCGCGACGATCCGGGCGTTGAACTCGTCGAGCACCTCACGCACCCGCGCCTCGTCGCGCAGACCGTCGAGCCGCTCGTCGAGGACCGCGTCATCCTTGCGGAGCTGGATCGCCTCCGGCAGCACGCCGGAGATCTGCTCGCGCTCGATGAGCGCCTTGAGCCACCAGTCCGGGTCGTGACGTGCGCCGATCCCCGGGATCGGCTTGCCCGCCAGGGGGAGGTTGTCGAACTCCCCGCGCGCGATCGCCTGGTCGACGACGCGGTCCACCCAGGCGGCCCGGAACTGCATCCGGCCCGCCATCGGGGCCGGACCTGCGGGACGCTCCTCGCCGTCGCCCTCCGCACGGTCGCGTTCCGCGTCCCGGTCGGCCACGTACCGCGCGACGTCGAGCGAGACGTCGCGCACGGGTGCACCGTCGGGGTCTGAGGTCGGATCTATCTCTCGCATCGGTCACCTCCGGCGGGTCCTGGTTCCAGGGTGCCACGAGGACCGCGGCCTGGTGCGACCACCCGAAACGTCGGTGCGACGACCCCGACCGTCAGCCGAGCGGCAGCCGCAGATCCGCGCGCAGACCGCCGAGCGGCGAACGCGACAGCAGGATGTCACCGCCCAGCTCGCGGGCCACCTCCCGGGCGATCGCAAGCCCCAGGCCGCTGCCGCCCGCGTCGCGTTCGCGTGCCTCGTCGAGGCGCACGAACCGCTCGAACACGCGCTCGAAGTCGGCTTCGTCCAGCCCGGCACCGTCGTCGTCGACGCGCACGAGCCCGTCGGCGACCGTGACGGTCACCTGCGCGGACGCATGCCGCACCGCGTTGTCGACCAGGTTGCGCACGACCCGGCCGGCGGACGCCTCCGCGGCGAACGCGCGTCCTGAGCCCTGCACGATCACGGTTGCCGTCGTCATGGGGAGAACGCCGCGCACGACGGCCGCAAGGTCCACGTCCGACCGCTCCGAGGACCCGGACCCCACGCGCGCCAGCACCAGCAGGTCGTCGACCAGTGCCTGCAGGCGCAGCACCTCGGCCTCGAGGTCGACGGCCAGCTCGGCGGTGTCGTAGGCCTCGGGGTGCAGACGCGCGACCTCGATGCTGGCACGCAGCGTGGCGAGGGGTGAGCGCAGCTCATGAGCCGCGTCCGCGACGAAGGTCCGCTGTCGGGCGGCACCGGCCTCGAGCCGGTCGAGCATCGAGTTGAGGGTCCTGGCCAGGGCACCCAGCTCGTCGTCACGCCTCGGCACCGGAAGCGAGCCCGGCCCGCCGGTCGAGGCCACCAGCGCGGCGCCTCGGCGGAGCTCCTCGACGGGACGCAGCGCGCGCCCGAGGATCAACCAGACGACCAGCCCGAGCAGCAGCGTGAGCACCGGGACCACCATGACCAGCGCGAGCCGCAGCGCGTCGAGCACGCTGCGCACCTCCGCGATGGGCACGGTCGCCACCACCGTCACCGGCTGGCCACCGTACGTGGCCGACCGGACCGCGATCCGGGCCTCGTCGTCGTACGCGCTCGACGTGGTGCGGCCCACGGTCGTCCCCCGGCCGACGTGCAGCGTGCCGAGCGGCACGACCGGCAGCGTGCGGCTCGCGTTGGGCGACGTCGCCAGCACGCCGCCCCGGGCGTCGAGCAGCTGCACGATCTCCCCGGGCTCGGCCACCGGTAGCGCCTCGGGCAGGCGGTCGTCCTCGGTGAGAGCAGCGACCGTCGCGACGCGATCCGTGACGACCGTGTCCAGCGCGTCGATCCGGGTGCGGCTCAGCACGGTGGTCAGCGCGAACGCGCCCACCACGAGCGCGACGAAAAGCGCGCCCGACGCGATCAGCGTCAGGCGCATCCGCAACGACGGGCCGTGCCACGGGTGCTCGTGCCGGCGGCTACCCATCCCCGGACGCACCCGCCCTAGACCGGCTACCCGGCAACGCGGTACCCGGCGCCGCGGACCGTCTCGACGGACGCCCGGCCGAGCTTGCGGCGCAGGTACGACACGTAGACCTCGACCACGTTCACGTCGTCACCGTCGCCGTCCCACACGTGGTCGCGCAGCTCGACCTTGCCGACCACACGGTCCGCGTGGTGCATCAGGTACTCGAGCAGGGCGACCTCGCGGGTGGTCATCGGCACCACCTCGCCCGCACGGGTCACGCGGCGCGTGGAGGGGTCGAGCGTGAGCTCGCCGACCGTCAGGACCGGTGGGCGCACCTGCGACTGACGCCGGAGGAGGGCACGCAACCGGCTCACCAGGACGACGAACGCGAACGGCTTGGTCAGGTAGTCGTCGGCCCCGACATCGAGCCCGTCCGCGACGTCGTACTCGCCGTCCTTGGCGCTCAGCATGAGCACGGGAGTCCACACGTCCCGTTCGCGCAGGGCCGTCACCACGTCGTATCCGTTGCGGCGCGGCAGCATGACGTCGAGCACGATCGCGTCGTACTCGTTCCCGGACGCGAGCTCGAGGCCCGTGTCCCCGTCGAGCGCGACGTCCACGGCGAAACCCTCCGCCGTGAGCCCGCGCTTGAGCGCACGCACCAGCCCGCGCTCGTCGTCCACCACGAGAACCCGCATGTCGCGAGCATGCCACCAGGCACCGACGTGTGGGCTCACCCGCTCTCAGGGTCCGCTCAGCGAGCGTGCCGCACAGTGGTGCCATGACCGAACAGCCGACACCTCAGACGAGCAGCACGCCGTCTCGCCGCACCCTGTCGACCCGGGCCCGCTGGAGCGTCCCCGTGGTCGTCGCCGTCGCCGTCGGGATCGGCTTCGCCGCTCCCCCTCTGCTGGCCACCGCCGGCAGCGACGGGCTGCCGACGATCACGCCCGAGCAGCTGGCCGAGCAGGTCGCCGCCGCCGAGCAGCAGCCGCTGTCCGGGACGGTCGTCTACACCGCCCGCCTCGGACTGCCCGAGCTCCCGTTCAGCAAGGTCACCGGAGCCAACCCGGTGTCGCTCCTCGGTGGCAGCTCGACCATGCGGGTCTGGACGGACGGCGCCGAGCGCTCCCGCGCTGCGCTCCTGGGCGACGTGTCCGAGTACTCGGTCGTGCAGGACGGGCCGCAGGCCTGGACCTACTCGAGCACCGACAACGCGGTCGTCCACTACACCCTGGACGACGCTGACACCGCGCGCTACGACGACCTGGCCGCCAAGGCGGAGGCCGGCGACCTTCCCGTCGAGGGGGATCTGCCGACGCCCGCCGAGGCCGCCCGGCAGGCCGTCACCATGGCGAAGGCCTTCTCGACGGTCACGCTCGACGCGCAGACCGAGGTCGCCGGGCGCGACGCGTACCAGCTCGTCGTGACGCCGACGAGCCAGACCACCCTGATCGGGAGGATCGTCGTCGCCGTGGACGCCGCGACGAGCACACCGCTGCGACTGCAGGTGTGGAGCCGTGCGGACGCCCAGACGCCGGCGCTCGAGCTCGGGTTCACTGACGTGACGTTCGGGACGCCCGCCGACTCCGTCCTCAGCTTCTCGACGCCGCCAGGTGCCAGCACCAAGGACGTCGTCGTGGCGCTGCCCGAGCATGACGCGACCACCGCGACCGTCCCGGGCGCCCTGCCCGAGGGTGTGACCGTGTCCGGCCTCGGCTGGGACAGCGTCGTGCAGGTCGCGGGCGTCGACGTGGCGGGTCTGCTCGCCGGGGACCCGGCCGCTGCGAGCGCACTGCCCGGCGCCGACCGGCAGTTCGACTCGAAGGGCGCCCAGCAGCTCTACGACCAGTTCGCTCCGGAGAAGGACGCCGGGTCGCCGCTCGGCACGCTGGACACGTCCGCGCTGTACGACCAGCTGACCACCGCCGTCCCAGAGGGTCGACTGCTGAGCTCGGCGCTGCTGTCCGTGCTCGTGACCGACGACGGGCGGGTCCTGGTCGGCGCGGTCCCGGGCGAGACGCTGCAGGCCCTGGCCCGATGACCGAACCGCTTCCCGTGCCCGCATCCTCGACCGGGGGTGCGGGCACGGGCGACCTCGCGATCCGCACCGAGCGTCTGACGAAGCAGTTCCGCTCGGGTCAGGTGGCGGTCGACGGCATCGACCTGCACGTCCCGCGCGGCGCCGTCTACGGGTTCCTCGGGCCGAACGGGTCGGGCAAGACGACGACGATCCGCATGCTGCTGGGCCTCGTCCGGCCGACGAGCGGGCACGCCGAGCTGCTGGGCGGACGGATGCCCGAGGCCGGACTGGACGTGCTCCCCCGGGTCGGTGCCCTGGTCGAGGGACCGGCGTTCCACCCGTACCTGACCGGCCGCGCCAACCTCGCCCGGCTGGACGCGAGCGACGCGACCGCGAACCCGCGCACGTCACGCAGGCGCAGCGACGAGGCCCTCGAGCGCGTGGGGCTCTCCGCTGCCGCATCGAAGCCGTACCGCCAGTACTCGCTCGGCATGAAGCAGCGCCTCGGCCTGGCTGCGGCCCTGCTGCGTCCGCGCGAGCTCCTGGTCCTCGACGAGCCGACCAACGGCCTCGACCCGCAGGGCACGCGCGAGGTCCGCCACCTCGTCCGCGAGCTCGCCGACGGCGGGTCGACCGTGCTGGTCTCCTCACACCTGCTGGCAGAGATCGAGCAGGTGTGCTCGCACATCGGGATCATGGGCCGCGGCAGGCTCTTGCTGCAGGGCGACCGCGGCGAGCTCACCGCCCGGGGTGCTGCCCGGGTCCTCGTCCAGACGTCGAGCGACCACGTCGCCGCCGTCGCCGAGGTGCTCGCCGCTCTGGGGATGGCGGAGGTGTCCGTGGAGGGGACGACGGTCACCGCGCTCCTCGACGACACGCCGCCCGAGAAGGTCTCGGCAGCGATCGTGCACGCAGGGGTCGACCTTCTCGGCCTCGAGGTCCGCCGCCCGAACCTCGAGCAGATCTTCGTGGAGCTCACCGGGGAGGGCTTCGATGTCGCTCGTTGACCTGCCGGAGGCGCCGTCGACGCGCGGCGCACTGGGACGCCTGGCTCGCAGCGAGCTGCGACTCGTCTTCGGGCGTCGACGCAACATCGTTCTGCTCATCGGTCTCGCGCTGGTCCCGCTGGTGCTGGGACTCGTGCTCTTCCTGACGCAGGACAGCGCGCTCGGCGGCCAGGGTCCCGGTTTCATCGGCAACGTCACCGGCAACGGCCTGTTCCTCGTGGTCGCCGCGCTGTTCATCTGCCTTCCGTTCCTCCTGCCGCTGACGATCGGGATCGCGTCCGGCGACTCCGTGGCAGGTGAGGCCTCCGCCGGGACGTTGCGCTACCTGCTGGTCGTGCCCGTGTCCCGCACGCGGCTGCTCGGCGTCAAGGCGCTCGGTGCGCTCCTGTTCGCGGGTGCGGCCGTGCTCTCCATCGCCGTCGTCGGGCTCGTCGCAGGTGCCGTGTTCTTCGGCCTGCGCGACATCACCCTGCTGTCCGGGACGACCGTTCCGCTGCTGGACGGCGTCGTGCGGGTCGCGGGGATCGTCGCCTACGTCGGGCTGTCCATGACCGGCCTCGTCGCGGTCGGGCTCTTCTTCTCGACGCTCACCGAGGTGCCCGTCGGCGCGATGGCCGCGACGGTCGTCGTCGCGATCGTCTCGGGCGTGCTCGACCAGCTGCCGGCCCTGCACGTCATCGCACCCGCGCTGCTCACGCACCACTGGCTCGGGTTCGCCGAGTTCCTGCGCCTGGAGCCCGACTGGGGCGTGCTCGGCCAGGGGCTCACGCTGCAGGCGGCGTGGGTGGCCATCTTCGGCGCGCTGGCGTGGAGCCGGTTCACGACCGCGGACGTCTCGTCCTGACCGGTTCCTCGACGAGGCCGTCCGCTCACGGCAGAAGGGCCCGGCCCCGATCGAGCGGGTTCGCGGGCTAGCGTGACGAAGGACCCGTTCCCTGCAGGGAGGCCCCCGATGTCGCGTCCGACCAGCACGCTGCTCCCCGTGGGACCGTCGCGTCCTGCCCCCGGACGCACGCGGCCGCCCGAGCCGCTCCTGCGGCACCTCGTCGGCGCGATCCTGCGCGCACGGCGGGAGGACCAGGGCCGCACGTTGCGGGACGTCGCCGAGAGCGCACGCGTCTCGGTGGCGTACCTGTCGGAGGTGGAGCGTGGTCGCAAGGAGCCGTCGTCGGAGGTGCTCGTCGCGGTCTGCCGCGCGCTCGGGCTCCGGCTCGTCGACCTCGTGGGCACAGCGCACGCCGAGCTCGCGCGAGCCGAGGGCCGCGTCGTCGTCGACCTGACGGCGCCGGCGGACACGGAACTCGTCGCGACGCCCACCGACCCCGTCGCGCTCGGCGGTCGGCACGAGCCGGCCACGGTGACCCGGCTCTCCGGGCGGGCGCCGACGACGATGCCGGAGGCCACGCTCGTGACCGCCGGCACCGTCGGCGCGGTGCTGCTCGCCGCCTGACTACCCCGCGACGGCTGCCGGCACCTCCTTGAGCGTCCTGACCACCCGGTCCGCCAGGCCGTAGTCGACCGCCTGCTGCGCCGTCAGGATCAGGTCCCGGTCGGTGTCGAGCCGGAGCTTGTCGAGCGGCTGGCTCGTGTGGCGGTGCAGGATCTGCTCGACCTCCTCGCGGAGCCGCAGCACCTCCCGCGCCTGGATCTCCAGGTCGGCAGCCGTTCCCTCCCCACCGCCGGAGGGCTGGTGCAGCAGCACGCGGGCGTGCTCCAGCACGTGCCGGCTGCCCGGCGCCCCGGCGGCCAGGAGGACCGCCGCGGCGGACGCCGCCTGACCGAGGCAGAACGTCGCGACGGTCGGCTTGATGTACTGGATGGTGTCGTAGACGGCCAGCAGTGCCGTGATCGATCCGCCGGGCGAGTTGATGTAGAGGTGGATCGGCGAGTCCTGGCTCTCGGACTGCAGGTGCAGGAGCTGCGCGATGACCACGTTGGCGACGCCGTCGTCGATCTCGGTCCCCAGGAAGATGATCCGGTCGCCGAGCAGCCGCGAGTACACGTCGGACGCCCGCTCGCCGTTGGGCCGCTGCTCGACCACGACGGGGATCGTGTAGCCCGCCATCACAGACCGACCTTCCGGGGGCTGTCGGGTCGGACGTCGTCGAGCTGTTCGACCACCTTGTCGACGAACCCGTACGCGAGGGCCTCCGCGGCCGTGAACCAGCGGTCGCGGTCGGCGTCGCGCTCGATCGTCTCGACCGACTGCCCGGTGTGCTCCGCCGTGAGCGACTGCATGGTGCGCTTCACGTGCGCCATGTTCTGCGCCTGGATCGCGATGTCGACCGCGGTCCCACCGATGCCGCCCGACGGCTGGTGCATGAGGACGCGGGCGTGCCGCATGGCGTACCGCTTGCCGGGCGTGCCCGCGCTCAGCAGGAACTGGCCGGCGCTCGCGGCGAGCCCCATCGCGAGCGTCGACACGTCGTTGGGGATGAGCCGCATGGTGTCGTACATGGCCAGCGCCGCGCTGATCGAGCCACCCGGCGAGTTGATGTAGAGCGCGATGTCGCGGCGCGGATCCTCTGCCGAGAGCAGCAGCAGCTGCGCGCAGACGCGGTTGGCGACCGGGTCGTCGACCTCCTGGCCGAGCACGACGATCCGCTGGTGCAGCAGGCGCGTGGCCAGGTCGTCGTCGAAGGGTCGAAGGGTGGGCGGTGCGGCGGTGCGGGCTGTGGGGTGCATGCGGGCCTCCGTGCGTGGTGACCGAGCTGGGTCGACGGTGCGGACCATCCGAACGTGGCACGGCTCGAACGTCGCAGGCCCCTGGATCTGCCGTCGGCGGATCCGCCACGGGCAGACACCGGGACCGCTGGCTCCGGGCGTCGCGCGGGGCGCAGACTGCTGCCGTGACGACCGACGCGGGCAACCCGAGCGACACAGGCAGCCGGACCCGCCTCGACCTGCGCTCGGACTGCGCACGGTGCGTGGGGCTCTGCTGCGTCGCGCCCGGGTTCACCCGGTCGTCCGCGTTCGCCTTCGACAAGCCCCCGGGCACGCCCTGCCAGAACCTGCACGGCGACTACCGGTGCGGCATCCACACGGTGCTTCGGGAGCGCGGGATGAGCGGGTGCACGGTGTACGAGTGCTTCGGTGCCGGACAGCAGGTCACCCAGCACCTCTATGAGGGCCGCAGCTGGCGAGATGAGCCGGCGGCGGCGAGAGGGATGTTCGCGGACTTCTGGACCGTGCAGACCCTGCACGAGATGCTCTGGTACCTCACGGAGGTCCTGACCGTGCGTGCAGCGGCACCCGTCCACGCCGAGGTCGCCGCTCTCGTCGACGAGCTGTCGGGCCGGACGGACGACCTCGATGCCCTGCACACGGTCGACCACCTGGCGGTCCCGGGGATCGTCGGTCCGCTGCTCGAGCGAGCGGTGGCGCTGGCGCGGCCGACCGGGCCTGCCCACCGTCGCGCCGACCTGGCGTCTCGGCGCCTCACGGACCTGCGCGCTGCCGACCTACGCGGGGCGAGCCTGCTGAGCGCGGACCTGCGGGGCGCCGACCTGCGCGAGGCCGACCTGCTGGGTGCGGACCTGCGCGGGGCGGACCTGCGCGGGGCCGACCTGTCGACGGCGTACTTCGTCACGCCGAGCCAGGTCGCCTCGGCTCTCGGCGACCCGACGACGCGCCTACCGCACCGGCTGGGCGCGGCACCGGCCCACTGGACCTAGCCGAGGTCGGCGAGCGGCCGGACGGCCGGGGCCACGTGGTCCCGGACCCACGCGGACAGGCTCGTGGCGGGCGGACGCAGGATGACCGTCTCGACCCCGAGGTCTCGGTAGGGCGTGATCTCCTTGACGAACGCGTCGACGTCCCCCGACAGCAGGTCCGTGCCGCCGTGCAGCATGGTGATGCGGATCTCGGCCGGGTCGCGCCCGACGTCCGCGCAGTGCCCACGCAGCACCTCGAGCTTGTGCGCGATCTCCTGCGGGGTGGTGGCGAACAGGTTGCAGGCGTCGCCGTACTGCGCGACCAGGCGCAACGTCTTCTTCTCTCCCCCGCCGCCGACCATGATCTCGGGTGCGTGCAGAGGCTGCGGCGAGCAGAGGGTCTGGGCCAGCTGGTAGTGCGTGCCCTCGTACGGCCCGTCGTTCGCCGGGTCGAACATCTGCCGGCAGATCTGCAGCGTCTCCTCGAGCCGCTCGAAGCGCTCCGCGAGCGCCGGGTACGGGACGCCGAGCGCACGGTGCTCCTCCTCGTACCAGGCGGCGCCGATCCCCAGGGTCGCCCGGCCCCCGCTGAGCACGTCGAGCGTGGCGACGATCTTGGCCAGCAGGCCGGGGTGCCGGTAGGTCACGCCGGTCACCAGCACGCCGAGCTGCACGCGTGACGTGACACCTGCGAGGTAGCCCAGCGTCGTGTACGCCTCGAGCATGGGGTCCTCGCGGGGGAACCCTGCGGCGATCATCTGGAAGTAGTGGTCCATCACCGAGACCCACGCGACGTCCGCGTCCTCCGCGGCGGACACGGTGTCCGCCAGCTCCTGGCGCAGCGCGGACGCCGGTACCGAGTCGTACCGCATGAGGTGGATGCCGAGCTGCACGAGAGACTCCTTCGACGGGACCGTGACGCCGTCAGCGTGCCGCTTCGAGCGCGCTCGAAGTCAAGCGCTCACGGTGGTGGCACGCCTCAGCGCTGCACCACCCAGTCCGAGAGCACGAGCAGCACGACGTCGACTCCGGCGACCGCGATCGCCGCGGTGAACGGCAAGCGGCTACGCCCTCCGTTGAGCGCGATCGTGGTGCCCAGGATGGTGAGGCCGAGGGCGAGGACGAGCGCCCCAGCGGTACCGATCGACGGGCTGCCCTGCGGCGCGAGCACCACGAGCATCGTGGCCGCGACGAGCGCGAGGGCGGACCCGATGCTCGTGACCGTCCCGCCGAGCCGGTGCGGCAGGCCTCGCACACCCGTCTCCTGGTCGTCCTGCAGGTCCGGGATCACGTTGGCACCGTGCGCACCGACCCCGAGCAGCGCACCCCCGAGGACCGCCCACCACGCAGCCACCGGGCTGCCCGGCAGGGCGAGCGCGATGGCCAGCGGCAGGAAGCCGAACGAGAACGCGTAGGGCGCCCACGACCAGGCGGTGCTCTTGAGCCGGACGTTGTACGACCACGCCGACGCCACGGTCGCCAGATGCACGAGACCCGCCCGCCAGCCGAGCGAGAACGACAGCACGACGCAGGCTGCGAGCGCCACGAAGGCGGCCAGGCGCACCGTCGAGACCGTCAGCCGGCCGTCGCCGACGGGCTTGTCGGTGCGGCCGACCGCGGCGTCGCGGCCCGCGTCGATCCAGTCGTTCGACCAGCCGACGGACAGCTGCCCGGTGAGGACCGCGGCGCCGACCAGGACGGCCGTACGAGCCGGCGCGGCCGCTCCCGCCGCCATCGCGAACGCGAAGGCGGTGACGGCGACGGTCGGACCGGGGTGGCACGCCAGAGCGAGGTCGATCGCACGGCGCGTGGGCGCCTGCCGCAGATCCGCCATCCGGTACTCCCTTGCTCGGTCCGCCATCGTCGCAGCCCGCGGCGACCAGCACCCCACCCAGCGGGCGGCACCACCCTCTGGCACGATGCGCGGATGGTCCGAATCGCCTCGGTCGCCGCCGTCCTGCCGGAGCACGTGCATGCCCAGGCGGAGCTCTCGGACATGCTCGCGCCCCTGCTGTCGGACGACTCGCGCCTCTGGCCGACCATCCGCCGGGTGCACGCCGCCGAGGGCATCCAGACGCGGCACCACGCGCTCGCGCTGGAGGAGTACGCGGAGCTGACGACCTTCGAGCGGACGAACGACGCGTTCCTGCGGGTCGGCACCGACCTGGCAGCGGTGGCGACGCGACGTGCGCTCGCGGACGCCGGCCTGAGCGCGACCGACGTCGACTACCTGTTCTTCACCTCGGTGACCGGGATCGGCGCCCCCTCCATCGACGTGCTGCTCGCGGACCGGCTCGGCATGCGCTCCGACGTCAAGCACGTCCCCGTGTTCGGCCTGGGCTGCGTGGGCGGCGCGGCGGGGATCGCGCGCGTGCGCGACTACCTGCAGGGGCACCCGCACGACGTCGCGCTGCTGGTCTCGGTCGAGCTCTGCTCGCTGACCCTGCAGCACGGTGACGCCTCGATGCCCAACATCGTGTCCAGCGGGCTGTTCGGGGACGGCGCCTCCGCCGTCGTCATGGTCGGTGCGGGTCGGGCCGAGGGCGGCGTCGAGGTCGTCGACGCGCGCAGTGCGCTGTACCCCGACACGCTCGACCAGCTCGGCTGGGACATCGGCGGGAGCGGCTTCCGGATCGTCCTGTCGCCGAGCATGGCGGACATCGTCGAGGAGCACCTCGGGACGGACGTGGTGAACCTGCTCAGCGCGCATCACCTGAAGGTCAGCGACGTCGGCACGTGGATCGCCCACACCGGTGGCCCGCGGATCCTCGAGTCCGCGGCCCGGACGCTGGGGCTTCCCGACGAGGCCCTGGCCGCGAGCTGGGCGTCGTTGGCGCGCGCCGGGAACCTGTCGTCGTCGGGTGTGCTGCACGTCCTCGCGGACGAGCTCTCGACGGGTGGTCAGCTGCCCGGCTCGGTCGGCGTCATGTTCGCGTTCGGGCCGGGCGTCTGCGCCGAGCTGGTGCTGCTGCGCTGGCCCGAGAGCACCCCGGCGGACGCACGATGAGCTGGTACACCGTCCTGGTTCTCGCGGTCGGAGTCGAGCGCCTCGCGGAGCTCGTGGTCGCCCAGCGGCACGCCGCGTGGGCGTTCGCGCACGGCGGGACCGAGAGCGGCCGACGCCACTACCCGCCGATGGTGGCGCTGCACACCGGCCTCCTGGTCGCCTGCCTGGTCGAGGTGCAGCTGGCCGACCGACCGTTCCTGCCCGTCCTCGGCTGGACCGCCTTCGCCCTGGTCCTCGCGTCGCAGGCGCTGCGCTGGTGGTGCATCGCGACGCTGGGCAACCTGTGGAACACGCGCATCATCGTGGTCCCGGGCGTCGCACTCGTGCACCGCGGTCCCTACGCGCGGCTGCGGCACCCCAACTACGTCGCGGTCGCGGTCGAGGGGGCCGCGCTGCCCCTCGTCCACACGGCCTGGGTCACGGCGCTCGCGTTCACGGTGCTCAACGCGATCCTGCTCCTGCGCTTCCGCATCCCCGCCGAGGAGCGCGCGCTGCGTTCCGTGGCGGCGCCCGCATGAGACCCGACGTCGACGTCCTGGTCGCAGGCGGCGGCCCCGTCGGCCTCGCGGTGGCGATCGAGGCGCGCCTCGCGGGACTGCGGGCGATGGTCGTGGAGCCTCGGGCCACCCCGATCGACAAGGCGTGCGGCGAAGGCCTGATGCCCGGGGCGGTGGCCGCCCTGGCCCGCCTCGACGTGCACCCCACGGGGCATCCGCTCACCGGGATCCGGTACGTCCGCGGCGACCGCAGGGCCGACCACCTGTTCACGAGCTCGTCCGGTCTCGGGGTCCGGCGCACGGCGCTGCACCTCGCGCTCGCGCTCCGCGCCGAGGAGCTCGGCGTCGAGGTCGTCCCCGGGAAGGTCGAGACCATCGAGCAGGACGCGGGTTCCGTGACCGCCGCGGGGATCCGCGCGAGCTGGCTCATGGCGTGCGACGGCCTCCACTCGACCGTGCGACGGCAGGTCGGGCTCGACCGCCCGGCTGCAAGGGCGGGCGGCCGCCGCTACGGCATCCGGCGGCACTACCGCATCGCGCCGTGGAGCGACCTCGTCGAGGTGCACTGGGGACGGCATGTCGAGGCGTACGTGACCCCGGTGGGACCGGACACGGTCGGCGTCGCGATGCTGGGACCGCAGCACCACGACTTCGACCGCAGCCTCGACGGCTTCCCGGACCTTCGCCGGCACCTGGGCTCGACGCCGACACTCGGACCGCCGCGCGGCGCCGGGCCGCTCCTGCAGAGGACGCGGGCCCGTACCGCCGGCCGGGTACGCCTTGTCGGCGACGCCTCCGGTTACGTCGACGCGCTCACCGGCGAGGGTGTCCGCGTCGGGCTCGCCCAGGCCGCCGCCGCGGTGCGCACGCTCGGACCCGACGTCGAGACGTCGTCCGCGGCCTACGAGAAGGCGTGGACCGCAGCCACCCGCGACTACCGGATGATCACGAGCGGCCTGCTCGCGGCTGCCGGGTCACCGCTGAGGCGGAGCATCGTCCCGCTCGCGTCGGCCGTACCCACCGTGTACGGCGGGATCGTGGAGCGGCTCGCGCGGTAGCTGCCACGGTCGGCTGCTGGTCCCCGCCTCGCCCGGTCACCACGGCAGCACGCCCGCGGCGTCCGTGAACGTGCCCGACGGTGCACCAGGCTCGAGGGTGGCTGCGCGGACGGTCGACTCGGCGCCCTGCTCCACGGACTGGGGGCCGCTGAACCCGTTGAGCCCGGTGGACGTGTAGCCGGGGTCGACCGCGTTGACCTGGTAGCCAGGGAGCGCCTTGGCGTACTGGGTGGTGATCATGTTCAGAGCCGACTTGGAGGACGGGTACGTCAGCGAGTGCAGCGTGGACTCGAACCGGTCGGGGTCGGTGGTGATCGCCAACGAGCCCAACCCGCTCGAGACCATCACGATCCGCGGCTGCGACGAGCGGTCGAGCAGCGGCAGGAACGCGTGCGTGGTGCGCACCGGCCCGAGGACGTTCACGCCGTAGACCGGCAGGAAGTGCGCCGCGACCGTGTCCCTCGGCGTGACCTCGGAGCCACCCGCGACGCCCGCGTTGTTGACGAGCACGTCGAGGCGGCCGCTCACCTGCTCGACCGTGGCGGCGGCAGCCGCCACCGACGCGTCGTCCAGGACGTCGAGCTCGACGACGCGGACGTCGCCCTCGGTGGCCGCGGCGATCTCCGCGCCCTTCTGGAGGTCTCGTGCACCCAGCCAGACGGTCCAGCCGAGCGCGGCCAGCCGCCGGACGGTCTCGCGGCCGATGCCCTGGGTGGCGCCCGTGACGAGCGCGATGGTGGTGGTGTCGGTCAGTGGTGTTGTCATGTGCTCACCGTGCGCCGCGCGCCGCCTCACATCCAGGACGGGCGCAGCCTAGGACCGACGATCCCAGGCTCCGGGGCCGGGTACCGGACCCGGGACACGGCATCCTGGACCCATGGACCGACCCCAGCTGGCCCGCGTGCTCGTCCGTGCTCGGAGCGTCCTCACCCCGCGGGACGTGGGCCTGCCCGCGGGAGACCGCAGACGCGTCCCCGGTCTGCGTCGTGAGGAGGTGGCGCAGCTGGCCGGCGTGAGCGTCGACTACGTGGTCCGCCTCGAGCAGGGCCGCGGTCCGCAGCCGTCCACACAGGTCCTCGCGGCGCTCGCACGGGCGCTGCGCCTGGACGACGACGCACGCGACGAGCTCTTCCACCTGGCGGGCAGCGCTCCCCCGCGGCCGGGACGCGTGGACGAGCACGTGCGCCCCAGCGTCCAGCGGCTCCTCGACCGGTTCGCCGACCTTCCGACGATGGTGCTCAGCGCGCGCGCAGATATCCTGGCCTGGAACCCGATGGCCTCCGCCCTGCTCGGCGACTGGTCCGAGGTCCCGCGCCGACAGCGGAACATGACGTGGCAGCGGTTCCTGGGCAGTCCGGACCCGCGTCGCAGCCGTGTCGCGATGACCGAGGAGGAGCACGCGGAGACGGCCGCCCAGTCGGTGGCCAGCCTGCGTGCGACCGCGGCCCGCTACCCGGACGACCCAGGTGTGCGTGACCTCGTGGCCGAGCTGCGCCGCGGCAGCCCGTCGTTCGACGAGCTGTGGCGCACCGGCGGGGCGGGCACGTGGCGGATGACCCGCAAGACGATCGAGCACCCCAGCCTCGGACTCATCACGCTCGACTGCGACTCGCTGCACGTCCTGGCCGGAGACCAGACCGTGATCGTCTACTCGGCCGAACCCGGTACCCCCGAGGCCGAGGCGCTCGCGCTGCTGCGCGTGGTGGGCACGCAGTGGATGACCTCGGTCGACCCGAGGAGCCCGGAACCGTCAGAACTCGAAGTCGGCGGGTCCTTCCGGGCGTAGCGCTCGCTCGATCCGCGTGCGCATCTCCGAGGAGATCGGCGGCAGCGCGTCGAGCCGGAAGAACGCGGCCTCGGTGTTCTCGTCGTCGCCCGGCGTCGGCTCCCCCGACACCCAGCGGAACCGGAACGTGTGGTCGAGGTACTGCGCCTGGTCGCCGTTCGCGTACCGCATCGGAGGCAGGGTGTTGACCCACGCCAGCCGCTCGGGCACCGCGACGACCGACGCCTCCTCCAGCACCTCCCGAGCGGCGGCGACCGCGGGTTGCTCTCCCGGGTCGATGATCCCGGTCACCGGGGTCCATGCGCCGGTGTCCGCACGCCTCACGAGCAGCACTTCCGGCACGCCGTCGGACTCCCGCAGCACCACCGCGGTGACGCCCGACAGCCAGAGCGGGTGGTGCCCGACGGAAGCGCGCAGGTCGACGACGAACGACGGGATGGCCATGCGCCGATCCTAGGCAGCCGGACGGTCCGCGCCGCTGCTCACGTCGACAGGACGACGTCGGTGATGACGACGACGGCCTTGAGCCCGCACCAGTCGCACGTGAACCAGTGCACGGTCTGCAACCTGGTGGCGAGCTGAAGGGGCTGCGGGTCCCACGCAACCGTGAGGTGCGAGCAGTCGGACACCATGCCTCCTGGGGTCTGGGGTGCTCACCTCACCACGGCATCCCACCGGGCGCGGCGCAACACGCTCGCAGAGAGGGGACAATGGACGTTCCGCCGAGCACCGAAGGACGTCAGCCGTGAACCAGCCCCGCATGAACGTCGAGTCGTTCAACCTCGACCACCGCACCGTCGTCGCGCCGTACGTCCGGCTCGCGGACACCAAGCGCCTGCCTGCCGGCGACGAGCTGAGCAAGTACGACATCCGGTTCACGCAGCCGAACGTCGCGCACCTCGAGATGGCGACCGTGCACTCGCTCGAGCACCTGTTCGCGGAGCACTCGCGCAACCATTCGGACCGCGTGGTCGACTTCTCGCCGATGGGCTGCCAGACCGGCTTCTACCTGATCCTGCAGGGCGTGTGGACGTACGACGAGGTCCTCGACCTCGTGCAGTCGACGCTCGAGGACATCCTGACGGCCACCGAGGTGCCCGCAGCCAACGAGGTCCAGTGCGGCTGGGGCGCCAACCACACGCTCGAAGGCGCCCAGGACGCCGCGCGGACGTTCCTCGCCGCACGGGACGAGTGGGCGCACGTGGAAGGCCCTGTGACGGCATGATCGCCGTCGACGCGGTCGTCATCACCGCGATGGCCGACGAGTCCGCACCGTTCATGGCGCGGGCCGACGTGGTCGGCGACCCCACGCAGATGGGCCACGCCGAGCACCGGCTCCTCACCATCGGCGGACGCCAGGTCCTGCTGGTGCAGTGCGGGATCGGGCTGGTCAACTCCGCCACCGCCGCCGCCGTCGCCATCCAGGGCACGCACCCGCGAGCCGTGATCAGCGCCGGCAGCGCGGGAGGGGTCGGTCTCGAGGTCCGGGTGGGCGATGTCGTCGTCGGCTCCGAGTACCTGTACTCCGGCGCCGACGCGCGCGCCTTCGGGTACGAGCTCGGCCAGGTGCCGGGCATGCCCGAGGTGTACGAGGCGGAGAAGGTGCTGCACGACGCCGCGGTCGGCGCCGCGGTCGACCTTCGCGTGCTCACCGGCACCGTCCTGTCGGGCGACGCGTTCATCGACGCCACTCGCGTCGAGCGGATCCGCGCCGCGTTCCCGACGGCCGTCGCGATCGACATGGAGTCTGCCGCGCTCGCCCACACGGCCCACCTGTACGGGGTGCCGTTCCTGTCCGTGCGCGGGATCTCGGACCTGTGCGGCCCCGTGGCCGGCAACGACTTCCTCACGCACGTGGACGACGCCGCCGACCGCTCGGCCGCCGTGGTCCTGGAGGTCCTCCGGCGGCTCGCGGTCGGCGACATGGCCCACGCGCGCTGAGGTCAGAGGGTCGTCGTGACGCCGTTGGTGACCGGGACGACCACGTGGGTCTCCGGCTCCTTGGTGGTGAGCTGGCTGATGATCTGGGTCAGGTCGAGGCCGGTGGTCGACTTGACCAGCTCCTGGAGCTGGACGAAGTTGCCCGCGACGGCCTTGGGCAGCGCTGACGCACCGTCGGTCGAGACGACCGTCAGCGTGTCGATGCTCGCCATCGGTGCGGCGAGCTGCCGCGCGATCTCCGGCAGCGTGTCCAGCAGCCGGTCGAACACGGCCGCCTGGTTGAACTCCTTGTACGCCTCGGCACGCTTCTGGAGCGCCTCGGCCTCCGCCTTGCCGCGCGCGAGCACTGCGGCAGCCTGAGCCTCGCCCTCGAGCGTGGTCGCCGTCGCCTGCGCCGACCGCAGCGCCAGCTCACCGGCGCCACGCAGCTCGTTCTCGGCCCGCGCCGCCTCGGCCGCCTTGACCGCGGTGACGCGCTGCGCCTCGGCCTGCTGCTCGAGCCGGTAGCGCTCGGCGTCGGCGGGGCGTCGCACCGTGGTGTCGAGCTGACGCTCGGTGAGGGCGGCCTGCCGCTGGGCGACGAGCTCCTCCTGCGCCAGGATCTCCTGCTGCCTGGCCGCCGCCTCGAGGGGGCCGGCCGACGCCGACAGCGCCTTGGCGCGGTCGGTCTCCGCGAGGATCTCCGCCTGGCGCAGGTCGAGCGCACGCTGGTAGTTGGCCACCTGCGTCTCGGAGTCGATCCGCTTCTCCTCGGACAGGCGACGCGCCTCGGCCTCGGCGATCTCCGCCTCGCGACGGATCGCGGCGGCGGAGGCACGGCCCATGTCCAGGATGTACGTGCCGCCACCGTGGTCGGTGACCTCCTGGATCGTGAACGCGTCGAGGCTCAGGCCCTGGGCGCTCAGCGAACCGGTGACGGACTCGAGCACCTGCTGGCTGAACGACTCCCGGTCCCGGATCACCTGCTCCACGGTGAGGTTGCCGACGATGGCGCGAAGGGCACCGGAGAGCTGGTTCGTCGTGAAGTTGTCCACCTCTTCCTGCTGGCTGCCGAAGCGCTGCGCGGCCGCCCGGATCGAGACGTCCTCGTTGTGCACCTTGACGATCGCGACGCCCGAGACGTTCAGTGCGATGCCCTGCGAGGACGGCGCACCGTTGACTTCGACCGTGATACGCCGCGACGACATGTCCAGCACCGAGAGCTGCTGGACGAACGGCAGGACGAACACGCCGCCACCCGTGACGACCTTCTGCCCGGACAGGTCGCCCGATCCCCTGCCCTTGCGTCCCGTGACGATGAACGCCTCGTTCGGCTTGGCGACGCGGTACCTGTTCGCGATGCCGATCCCGACCATGATCAAGACCACGACGAGCGCGACCACCCCGAGGATGGCCATCCAGTCAGCGTTCTCCAGCACGTGCACTCTCCTGTGTTCGATGTAGCGGTGGTGGACGAGGTGGTCGACTACTCGGGTGCGGCGACCTTCACCACGCCCGGTCCGACGTTGGAGACGATGGTGACCACGGACCCGGTCGGTACCGGGACGTCCGCCCGAGCCGCCAGGGCGGCGCTCTGGCCGGCGACGGTCAGCGCGACCTGACCGAGCCCGCCGGCCGGGATGGAGGTGGTCACGGTCGCCGCGAGCCCGACGTAGTCGCTGCTCGTGATCTGGTGCGCCGTCGGCCCGTGGGTCAGCGCCCGCGTGGCGTAGCCGGCCACGACCGCGACCACGAGACCGGCAACGAGCCCGAGTCCCGCAGCTGCGAGCGCACCAACGTCGGTCACGGTGGTGACGATGCCGCCGACGATGCCGAACGTGGCGACGAACGCGAGCACGACGGCGGACGACAGGTACCCGCCGGTGAAGTCGACCGCATCGACCACGCCGTCGAGGAGGTCGCCGGACACGACGGTGAGCACGAGCAGGAGCAGGGCGACAGCGGCGATCACCCAGAAGATCAGCATGCGGTGGGTCGTCCTTCAGTCGTGGGAGCCGAACATTCGGTTATACAGGTTCGGCACACCCTGGCGGGCCCGGTTGCGCACACGAGTTCTGGCTCGGCGAGCCGCTGACCTGGGACCACGCGCAATGTCAGTGGTGCGTGGCAGCGTGGACACCGTGGAGATCACCCGTTTGCAACCGGCCGGTCTCGTCGTGAGCCCGGCGTTCAGCCATGTCGCCGTCGTGCCCGCGGGCGCGACGACCCTCTACGTCGGCGGCCAGAACGGCGTCGACGACACGGGCGCGGTCGTGTCGCAGGACGCCGCCGCGCAGTCGGTGCGGGCCGTCGAGAACGTCCGGACCGCACTGGAGGCCGCCGGCGCGACGCTGGCGGACGTCGTGCAGTGGACCGTCTTCATCCACCAGGACGCAGATCTGCGCGCGGCCTACGGCGCGATCGCTCCGCTGCTCTCCGGACCGGGGGCGCCACCTCTGGTCACCGCCGCGGTGGTCGCCGGGCTCGGCGTGCCGGGCGCACTGATCGAGGTGAGCGTCATCGCCGCCGTCGCGGCGGACTGAGCACCGTGCGCGAGTCGATCCGCTACCGGCCGACCGCCGACGACCGTGCGCTGGAGCTGGTCGCTCGCCGCGAAAGACGCCAGCTGGTCGAGGATCTCGCCGGGCATCAGGGCGAGCCTGAGCCCGGCGCTCGCAACGATGAGCGCGTCATGGTCGGCGAGCAGAGTACGGAGCCCGGCCCAGCACCCGACGGCAGCCGCGTGCACCGGCTCGTCCCGGCCGCGCCGGCACGTGGTCCAGCGGCCCCTCCTTCGCAGGCATCTTCCGCGCGAGATCAGGCTCTAGCGTCAACCGCAGGTTGACGCTAGGTGCGGGGACTGATCACCCGGAGGCGTTGGAGTGCTCTGTGGTGGCGTGCTCTGCGGGCGCGAACACCACGACGATGTGCAGCTCCTCGACAACGTCGACGAAACGGTGCTCCTCCAGCGCGGGTACGAACGCAACCGACCCAGGTCCCACGTCGACCGTGAGGCCTGGCGTCCACAACGACGCCCGGCCTCGCAGCACGACGTAGATCTCGTCCTCGGTGTGCGGTTGCTGACCGTCGACGGCGCCGACACCGAGCACGGCGGTTCCGACGCTCATCGACGGAACACGCAGGACCTCGGCGTACGACCTCGAGCCGTCGGTGGCGGCGGTGTTCAGCAGATGCACGGACTCATCATCACCGAACCCGTCACACGTCGCGTGGCGTCCTTGCGAGCGTCGTGCGGACGGCTGGCTGCCCGACCGGGGATGATGTCGGGGTGAGCACATCGAGCACGACCTCCGCCGACCGCACCGAGACCGGTCGCCGGTTCCGCACCGCCCTGTTCGTCGACTTCGACAACGTCTACATCGGCCTGCAGCGGCTCGACCCGGTGGCGGCCGAGGCGTTCGCCACGGACCCGGCGCACTGGCTGAGTGAGCTCGAGACCGGCACCGACTCCGAGGGCGACTTCACGCGGAAGTTCCTGGTCCGCGCGTGCTACCTCAACCCGTCCCGGTTCGCGCAGTTCCGACCCAACTTCACGCGTGCCGGGTTCCAGGTGGTCGACTGCCCGTCGCTGACCCAGCAGGGCAAGAGCAGCGCCGACATCAACCTCGTGCTGGATGCCGTGGACGCGCTCGCCGCGCCGACGCGGTACGAAGAGTTCGTCATCGTGTCTGCCGACGCGGACTTCACTCCCCTGGCTCAGCGCTGCCGCGCCGCCGACCGTCGCGTGACCATCATGACTGCGAGCCCGGCCGCGGCCGCCTACCGGGCCGTCGCCGACCACGTGATCACCGCCGACGACCTGGCCGAGCTGGTGACCAGCACCGCGTCAACCCTCAACGTCGAGGCGCCGCGCGCTGCCGTGGTCGTTCCGCCGGCGAGAGGTCGCACCAAGACTGCGGGGAAGGCCGAGCAGCCCGAGAAGGCCATCGAGACGCCTCCTGCGACCCCCGTGGTCCCCGCGAGCGAGGCCGCCCGCAAGGCGATCCTGCAGCGGGTTCGCACCGCGGACCGGCCGGTCACGCTCGGCGCAGTCGCTGGCGCCGCCCAGAAGGCCGACCCCGCGTTGACCGGTTCCAGCTGGGGAGGCGCCGGCGGTTTCCTCCAGTGGCTCGCCCGGAACGTGCCCGAGGTCGCCTCGTCGCCGCGCCCGCCTGGCTACGTCTGGGACCCGAAGCGGTTCGGCGAGGCCGACCTGCCGGGAGCAGTCGCCGAGGCCGACACCGACCCGAGCGCGCTGCAGCGCCAGGTCACGGCCGTCACGGACACTCCCGGTCTGAGCAGGTCGAACTACCGGGTCCTGCTGACCGCGCTCGCTGCCGACATCGCCGCGCACCCGTTCGACCGGGCGGAGACCTCCCGACGCGTGCGCAACGCGTGCCAGGAGGCGGGCGCTGCGGTCGGCCGGTCGACCGTCAACTTCGTCATCTCCGGTGCGCTGTACGGGGGCGAGCAGCTGACGTCCAAGACCACGGCAAAGGACGTCGCGGCCGCGTGGGCCGACAACGTGGTGGGCCTGTGCCGGGGCGCCCGGATGGAGCTGAGCAACGGCGATGTCGCGGCCATCCGCGACTGGGTCGGCGGAGGCCTGCTGAAGTAGCAGCCTCGCGACGAGGCAGGTGCGCCGCTGACGCCGTGGCCCTTCCTCCCCTCGGCGGGAGGGTCACCCTTCCGGGTGGGAAGGGCCGCGGGCGACGTTTCCCTTACCGGTACACCTTGCGCGCCGATGTCCGGTTCGCCATGCTCGTGGAGACGCGTGGGAGCGCTCCCCGCGTCAGTCACGAGAACGGTCATCCGACAACGACGTAGGAGACTTCCGTGCCCCATCCCCCGGTAAGAACACGCCCGAGAGCACTAGCGGCCGGCGCCGTGGTAGCGCTCTCACTCGGTCTCGCACTCGGCACTGCCGCCCCCGCCAGCGCCCACGACCACCACCAGCCCGGCCCCGCGACCCGCCTGTTCACCCCGCCACCCGACTCGGGCGCGGTCCAGCAGATCGCCGAGCTGGCCAAGAGCCACCAGTGGTCCGACGCGCTCGCGATCACCAAGATGGTGGCGACACCTCAGGCGGTGTGGTTCACGCAGGGCACGCCCGCCGAGGTCAAGAAGTCGGTCCAGAAGACCATGCGCCAGGCCCGGCTCACGCACACGATCCCCGTGCTCGTCGCGTACAACCTGCCGTTCCGGGACTGCGCCCAGTACTCCGCGGGCGGTGCTGCGGACACCGCGAGCTACCTCGCCTGGATTGACGGGTTCACGGCCGGGATCGGCGACGGTCAGGCGATCGTCCTGGTCGAGCCCGACGGCCTCGGCATCATCCCCTGGAACATCCCGATCACGGACCCCGAACGGAAGTTCGAGTGGTGCCAACCGGCCGAGCTCGACCCGGCAACGGCTGCCCCCGACCGGTTCACGCAGCTCAACGGCGCGGTGGACCGCCTCACCGCTCTGCCGAACACGACGGTCTACCTCGACGGCACGCACAGCGGCTGGCTCGGCGCGGGTGACATCGCCGACCGCCTGCACCAGGCCGGCGTCGATAAGGCCGACGGGTTCTTCCTCAACGTGTCCAACTACGAGCTCACGGAACGCCAGGCCAAGTACGCGTCGTGGATCTCGCAGTGCCTCTGGTACGGCACCAACCCGGCCGAGGGCGGCTGGCGCGTCGGGCACTTCGACTACTGCGGGAGCCAGTACTACCCGGCGTCGCCCGGCGACTTCAGCACCTGGGGACTGACCGACCAGTGGTACGTCGACAACGTCACCAACGCCGCCAACCCGCCCAGCGGACCGGACGTGCTGGCGCACGCGGTGATCGACACGAGCCGTAACGGCCAGGGTCCCTGGACCGCCCCGGCGGGCAGCCCGTCCGGCGACCCGCAGGTGTGGTGCAACCCGCCTGACCGCCGGCTCGGTCCGAAGCCGACGCTCACCACCGGCAACCCGTACGTGGACGCGTACCTGTGGGTCAAGATCCCCGGCGAGTCCGACGGCGAGTGCACGCGGTGGGCGCCCGCCGGGGGCATCGACCCGGTCCGCGGGTACGCCGACCCGGCGGCGGGTGCCTGGTTCCCGCAGATGGCGCTCGAGCTCGTGCACAACGCGAACCCTGCTCAGTAGCAGGCCTCCGGACCGGGGCGGCACATCGGCCGCCCCGGTCCGCGCACCCCGGCCTCACGCCTCGGCGGTCTGGGCGGTCTCGAGCTTCGCGCTCGAAGCGGTCGCCTGCCTGGCCAGTGAACGCGTCGCGAGGGCGAAGGCCCACACCACCGGGAGCACAGCCGCACCGAGCGCGACGACCGTACTGAGCACGACGAGGCTCACCAGCCAGGTCGCGAGCAGCAGGCCCGTCGCGATCGGCCGGAACCGGCGGTACAGGAGGACGATCCCCAGCCAGGTCGAGCCGACGAGACCGATGACGATTCCGGGGAACGAGAGCAGGTTCGCCGAGGCATCGACGGCGGTCGGGGTGACCAGGGAGACGTAGTACGACCCGAACCCGCCGAGGGTCCCCAGAACGAGGCCGATGAGGAAGACGCGCCAGGCCCATCGCTCTGCCCGACCCGGAGTGCGAGCAGCGCGGACCACGAGTGCTGCGAGCACAGCGATGGCCATGATCGGGAACCACAGCTTGCCGTAGGTGACGTAGACCGTCTCCGGCGACGCCCAGTCGAGCAGCGGCGCCAGCACATCGGCTGCCGGGACGGCCCACGCACGGGTGATAGCGGTCTCGAGATCCGCCGCGCCGTCGACCGTCGCGAAACGGGCCAGCGCATGCAGGGGTGCAAGGACGACACCGGACCACGCCGCGACCCAGGAGGCGAATGCGGTCCGGCGGACCGTTGACGGGCTGGTGAACATGGCAGCTCCCGAGGTGAGGCACACGTGTAGCGGACCCTTCGGACGCTAGGGAGCGCCCCTCGCCGCGTCATCAACCGAAGGCTGGAACGTCCATCTCAACCCTCGGGTGGACGCGTCGCGCGAAAAGCAAGGCCTACGTTCTTTCCATGGGTCGCCACGCCCCGCCCCGGCCTCCACGGTGGGACATCGCTCTCGCCGGCGGGATCACGGTTCTCGCGGTCGGCGAGGTCGTGTTCAACCCGGCCATGGCTCCTTGGCCGGCCGCACTGGTCTGCGGGGTCGGGATGGCCGCCACCGTGGCCTACCGACGGATCGCACCGCTCGCCGCGGCCGTCGTCGCCACACTGCTCGGGATCCTGGTGGTGGCGGCGGGCGTGCCGCTCGACGAGCCGATCGTCGAGCTCCTCGTGGTGGTCGTGCTCGCATACTCCCTCGCGTCGTACGCGCCGCCTCGGCACGCCGTGGCCGGCCTGGTCACACTGGCCTGCGGCGGCGTGCTGCAGACCGTGGTGAGCGGAGAGGAGCTCGGGAACTTCCTGTTCGGGTTCATCTTCTTTGCGGCGATGGGCCTCATGGGCAACCAAGTGCGGCGCCGCACGGCCCGTGCCGTGGGGCTCGAGCGGCAGGCGATGCTCGCCGCACAGGAGCTCGACGAGTCCGACCGCCGGAGCCGGGCCGACGAACGCCTCCGGATCGCGCGCGAGGTCCACGACGTCGTCTCACACTCGATCAGCGTCATGGTCGTCCAGGCCGGTGCGGCCGAGCAGGTCGCCCCCACTGATCCGGAGCGCTCGGTCGAGGCGATGCGCACGATCCAGCGCACAGGACGCGAGGCGATGGCGGAGATGAGTCGGATGCTCGGCGTCCTGCGCGGGGGTGGTGAGGACCTGGGACTCGCGCCGCAGCCCGGCATCCGCGACCTGCCTGCCCTCCTCGACACCGGTCGCACCGTCGGCCTCGACGTCGCGCTCGAGGTCGGCGGCGAGCCTCGGACCATGGCTGCCGGGGTCGAGCTCGCGGTCTACCGGATCGTCCAGGAAGCTCTCACCAACACGCTCAAGCACAGCGGACCGGTGCACGTGACCGTCCGTCTGATCTACACCGCGACCGACCTGGAGGTCACCGTCGTCGACGACGGCACAGGTGGGCTCGCCGACGAGCTCTCGGGTGGACACGGACTGGTCGGCCTCTCCGAGCGGGTTGCCCTGTACACCGGAAGCCTGACCGCTGGCGCCTCCCCCGGCGGCGGCTACGGACTGCGTGCGACGTTCCCGCTGGTAGACCCGTGATTCGCGTGCTCCTCGCGGACGACCAGGACCTCGTCCGGGCGGGGCTGCGGATGATCCTCGAGAGCCAGGACGACCTCGAGGTGGTCGGTGAGGCGGGTACAGGCGAGGACGCGGTCCGACTCAGCGCGTCGGAACGACCCGATGTGGTCGTGATGGACATCCGGATGCCGGGGCTCGACGGCCTCGAAGCAACCCGGCGCATCCTGGCCGCCCCTGGGCCGTGGCCGCACGTCCTGATGCTCACGACCTTCGACAGCGACGAGTACCTGCGCGCTGCCCTGAGCGCCGGCGCTGCAGGCTTCCTGCTCAAGACAGCTCCGCCGAACCGCCTCATCGACGGCGTCCGGGTGGTAGCCGCAGGTGAGGCTCTGCTCGCTCCGGCCCTCACGCGTCGACTGATCGCTGACTACCTGGGCTACCCTGCGACGAACCACGCGGGTCGCCTCGCCGCACTGACGCCGCGGGAGGTCGAGGTCCTCGAGCTCATGGCCCGAGGGCTGTCCAACACGCAGATCGCGGCAGCGCTGCACGTCGGGGACGCGACCGTGAAGACGCACGTCAACCGGCTGTTCCAGAAGCTCGCGGTGCGCGACCGCGTGCAGGCGGTGATCGTCGCTTACGAATGCGGGCTAGCCGTTCGTCCGACCGCCTGAGATCCGGTCGACGACGAGCTCGGGGACCCCACCCGTGAGCAGGTCCGCGACCTGGGCGATGGCACTCGGGATCGCGGACGTCCGCACTTTCGCGAAACCGAGCACCAGCTGCGTCCATCGTCGCCCGATCGGCTGCGGTAGGAGTCGAGTTCGTGCAGCCCGATCCCTCGCCGAGCGGCGGCGATCGACCAGGCGCGGGGCCGCCGGAGACCGGGACGTCCCGGTGATGGGGGGCGCCTCGGTCCAGCAGCAGTACCTCGCCGCGGGTCTGGTGGACGAGGTCGTGCTCAACCTGGTCCCGGTGCTCCTGCACCGTGGGGTCCGCCTGTTCGACCACACGGATCCCGGCACGACCGAGCTGGTGCGCACGGGCCTCGTCGCCACCGACGAGGCCACGCACCTCACCTTCCAGGTCAGGAACGGCGCCTCGTGATGGCGCGCGCGATCTTGCGGGCGTCCAGACGAAGCTCGCGGAACATGCCGCTGATCGGGTTGGTGAACCCTGTGAAGTAGAGGCCGGGCAGCGAGCGCTCAGGGACGCCGCGGTCGTCGAGCACGCCCAGGTCCCCCACCAGCGGCTCGAGACCGCGCCGGTAGCCGGTTGCCAGCAGGACGACGTCGGGGGCCACGCGGGAGCCGTCGGCAAGCACGACGTCCTTGCCGTCGAACGACGTCACGGCCGCGACCGGCTCGATGCGCCCGGACTGCACGCCCGCGATGAGTCCCACGTCCTGGAGCGGCACCGAGCCCTCGCTGACGCGCGAGAGGAGACCCGTGGTGGGCCGGGGCAGCCCGTACGACGACAGGTCGGGAACCTCGACACGCGCGATCAGTGTGGCGACGGCGTCGATCGTCCGCACGGGCATCCGGCGGATCAGGATCCCGGTCGCCTGCGCGGGCCAGCCGAAGTTGGACCGACGGACGATGTGCGGCGCCGTCCGCACCGCGAGCCGCACGCGCGAGGCGCCACCCTCGGTCAGGTCGACCGCGATCTCGGCACCGGTGTTCCCGACACCGACCACCAGCACGTCCCGGCCCTCGTACGGCTCGGCGTTGCGGTAGGTCGACGCGTGCACCACCTCGCCGTCGAACCGGCCCGGCCAGGCGGGCGGGACGGGAGTGTGGTTGTACCCGGTGGCGACGACGACCTGGGGCGCGCTCATGGGGCCTGCACTCGTGTCGAGGTGCCACCGGCCGTCGTCGCCCTGGGAGATCCGGGTGACCTCGACGCCCGTCTGCACGCGCAGGTGGTGGTGCTCGGCGTACTGCTCGAGGTACTCCACCACGTCGGCACGCGCGACCCAGCGGCCGTAGCGCCGCGGGAACGGCATGCCACCGAGCCGCGAGAGGTGGCGCGTGGTGTGCAGGTGGAGCCGGTCGTAGTGCCGGCGCCACGAGGCGCCCACGGCGTCGGACTTCTCGAGCACCAGCGCAGGAACGCCACGGCGGTGCAGTGCGGCGGCGGCGGCCAGACCAGCCGGGCCGCCACCGACGACGAGGACAGGGTCGATGGCCATGCGCATTGATACCGCACGGGGCCACGGCGATCGAGGACGCCGCGCTCGCTACACCCGTTCGAGCAACGTGAGCACCTCGTAGTGCGTGGTCTGCGGGAACATGTCGAGCAGCTGCGCGTGGACAGGTCGCAGCGACGGCATGGCGTCGAGGTCCCGGGCGAGCGACTCGGCGTTGCAGCTGGAGTAGACGACGTGGTTCGCCGGGGACGCGTCGAGGTACCCCGCGAGCCGCGCACCGATCCCACGACGCGGCGGGTTCACGATGACGAGGTCGGGTGCGCCGTGCGCGAGCGCGAACGCGGTGGCGTCCCCCGCCTCGAAGCGGACGTGGTCCGCGTGGCGTTCCGCAGCACTGAGCTGCGCGCTCGCGATCGCCTCGACGCTGGTCTCGATCCCGACGACGTCGCGGTCGGGAGCGGCGACGTGCAGGGCGAACCCCCCGACCCCGCAGTACAGGTCCCACACGCTCGACGGCGCGACCCCGGACACCCACTGCGTCGCCTGCCGGTACAGCGCGGCGGCGACCGGCGTGTTCGTCTGGAAGAAGCTCTGCGGCCGCAGGTGCAGGTCGATGTCGTTGACCCGCATGCGCAGGGTCTCTGCGGGGGTCAGGAGGATCTCGCGCTCGCCCTCGAGCACGGCCTTGTGGTCGGGCAGCAGGTTCACCGACACCACGCGCAGCGACGGGAGCGCGTCGAGCAGGGCCGGCAGGTGCTTGCGGATCCGGGTCACCGGCTCCTGCGACCGCAGCACGAACCGCACCATGAGCTCGCCGTCCGGCGACTGCGTGACCAGCAGGTTCTTGAGCTCACCCGTGCGTGCGGCGATGTCGTAGGGCGCGATGTTCGCGTGAGCCACGAACGCCGCGAGCACCGGGAACGCGGCCTGGAGCGACGGCGGGTACAGCCCGCACTCACGCAGGTCCACCCCGTGCCCGGCGGCGTCGAGGATGCCCAGCATCGGCTCGGCGGCGGTCCCGGTGACCACCATCTTGGCCTTGTTCCGGTATCCCGACTCGGGACTCTCGAACGGCTCCAGCCACTGGGGTCCGGCACCGAGCAGCGCCTCGACGTGCGCCTGCTTGTCCGCCAGCTGGTCGCCGTACGGCCGCCCCATCCACGTGCACGAGCGGCACCGCTCGGCATCGAAGTAGGCGCAGCGCATGCGGCCGAGCCTACGTCGCGCGCTCCATCAGCCCTCGCACGTAGGACGCCTGCCCGGCGTGCTGGAGGCTGTCGTCGATGATGCTCACGAGCCGGACGCCGAGCGTGACGGGCGGGTCCCAGCCCTCGTCCACGACACGGTCGAGGTCGTCTGCGCGCAGCCCGCCGAGGAAGGCCTTGGTGGCCTCCGCGGTGGCGTCGTAGTAGCCGAGCAGCAGCTCCGCGGACACCCGGACCTGCCCCACCTCGTCGGAGCTCTGCCCGTACCCCGAGGCATGGTCGTCGAACGGCAGCGCGAACCGACCGGCCCAGCCGAGCGTCGTCCAGACCTGCTCCCGACCGGCGACGTCGGCGACCTGGGCGTCCTCGCCCCGCGCCGCATGCCACGCCAGCCACGCGATCGTGTTCGCGTCCGGGTCCGCACGCCACGTCAGCTGGGCGACGTCCAGGCCGCCGACGGCTCGGTGCAGCACGCCGCCGACGCGGCCGTGCGACTCGATCAGGAGCTCCGCGATGTCCACCTTCCGTTTTTACAGGAGGTCGGCCAGCATCGCTCCCGCTCGCGCCGCCCCGTCGGTCGCCACCGGGCGGTACCGCACGTCGCGGCCGGCCTCCTTGACGATCGCCTCCGCGAGGGCGTCCCGGTCGAGGGCCTCCTCGTACGCCAGGTGCCGGCCCGCCTCGTAGCGGTCGAGCCGATGCCGCACGTGGACGTTCTGCTCGAAGTGGTGCCGCAGCGGGACGTACACGAACGGCTTGTTCAGCGCGGTGAGCTCCATGGTCGTCGTGAGCCCGCCCTGCACGACCGCCACGTCGCACGCCGCGAGGTGACGGAACAGGTCGGGGACGTACCCGAGCACGGTGGAGCCGTCGTGGGCGGGCAGCGAGGACGGGTCGATCCGGGGCCCCGTGACGAACGCGAAGCGCAGCTCGGGCGCGACACGGCGGACCAGTGGCACGACGTCCATGACCCTCCGCAGGAGCGACGTCCCTACACCGGAACCGCCCACCGTGACCAGGCAGAGCTTCTCGTCCGGCCCGACACCGAGCGACGTGCGCACCCGCTCGGTGTCGTCGACCGCGGCAGGGTCGAAGCCCGTCACGTAACCGGCGAAGTCGAAGTTCTGCTCGGTCCAGCTGCGGACGCTCGGGAGCCCCGGACCGAAGTCGTCCTCGACCACGTCGTCCGGGTCGCCGACGAACACCGACCGGTCCCGGACGCGCGCGAACCGGGCGCGGTGCTCGATCATCTCCGCGTTGTAGTCCGCGGTCAGCGCGGCCTCGCGCGGGCCGCCATCCGGCATGGGGAGCCACCCGACGAAGTCGGTCATCCAGGCGAACGCGAACCGTTTGAGCTCAGGGTTCTCGTGCAGGAAGTAGTCGACGTCCCACGCCTCGTCGCCGACCACCAGGTCGTAGTCGCCGTCGGCCACCACCTCGTCGAAGACCATGAAGTTGTGCACCAGGATCTCGTCCATCCGGCGGATCGTCTGGAAGGCGTGCAGGTCGTGCTCGCCCGCCTCGTGCTCGATGTGGCCCGACTCGTTGCGCAGCCACGCGGACGCGGGATGCACCCGCTCACCGTGCTGGTCGAGCACGCGCGTCACCGGGTGCTGCGCGAGCCAGTCGATCTGCAGGTCGGGCCGTCGGGCTCTCAGCTCAGCCGCGATCGCGACGTCCCGCTGGGCGTGCCCCAGCCCGATCGGGGACGAGAGGTACAGCGCCCGCTTCGGGCGGGCCGCGGCACGTGCCCACGCTGTGCGCGGCGGTCGGGGATGGATCCTGTCGACGAACTGAGCGATCAGGTGGTTGACCTTCACGGGATCGCGCGCAGACGGCGCGTGGCCGGCGTCCCGCAGGAGAACGAGGTCACCACCCGTGAGCTCGGCCAGGCGCTCGCCGAACGCCTGGGGGCGGATCCGGTCGTCGGTGCCGTGCACGACGAGCACCGGGCAGGTCACCCGGCGGGCCAGCGGGACGAGCGGCTCGCACACGGCTCCGTCGCAGCCGAGCCGGCCGGACGTGCTGTCCGCGAGCGTCTGCGGGCTGAGCTGGTGCGCCCAGCCGATGCAGTCCTCGACCTGCTTGGTCGAGTGCGGCTCGGGGAACATGCGCCCGAAGAAGAAGTCGACGAAGTCGTCGTACCCACCGCCGAGCCAGTAGTGCTTGTTGTACTTGGCCCAGCCACGGGTCGAGTCCACCGCCTCGTCGAACGGGACGTGGTCCCGGCCGGGCGTCGGCACGTCCAGACCGCACGACGGTGCGATCGCGAGGAGGCCCGCGACGCGCTCCGGGTGCTTGACCGCGACGTGCAGCGCCCACGACGCCCCGCACGACTCGGTGACGAGCACGGCCCTGTCGGTACCCGTCGCGTCGAGCACCGCCACGATGTCGTCTCCGTACTCGACGTCCGTGTAGGCGGCCGCGCCAAGAGGCCGCCCGGACAGGCCGCTGCCGCGGCCGTCGAAGGTGACCACGCGGTAGTGGCGGGCCAGGAAGCCGATCTGCGCCTTCCAGAACCGCGAGGGGACGATCGCCCAGGTCGGCACGAGCATGACCGTCGGCGCGCCCGGCGCGGCGTCGTAGACCTCGTACGCGAGCTCCACCCCGCCGCGCACCGTGACACCGGCGACGGTGGGATCCGCGGACCTGCTCGGGTGCGTACGCACCCGAGCAGTGTCCGCCTGCACGCCGCTCACAGTCACGGACGGATCTCGAACACGTTGTTGAACGGGGTCGTGGCTGCCGTGCGGAAGGCGGTGAACCCGGCGGCGGTGGAGACGTCACGGATCTTGGCCGGTCCCGCCTGCGTCCCGAGCGCGAGGCCCACGTCCTGACTCAAGGACGCCGGCGTGCACAGGAGCGTCGAGAACCCGTAGAAGGCGCGTCCGACCGTGTTGAGGTTGTCCTCGACGTGGTCACCGGCCATCGGCTCGACCACCATCCACGTGCCGTCGTCCGCGATCGCGCCGCGCACCTGGCGTGCAGCACCCACGGGGTCCCCCATGTCGTGCAGGCAGTCGAACATCGCGACCAGGTCGTAGTCCGTACCCGAGAAGTCGCTCGCGGCGGCGACCTCGAACGTCACGCGGTCGTCCACGCCCGCAGCCGCGGCCCGCTCGCGCGCCACCTCGATCGACTCGGCGTGGTAGTCCGAGCCGACGAACGTCGCGTTCGGGAACGCCTGCGCGAGCAGGATCGTCGACGCACCGTGCCCGCAGCCCACGTCGGCCACGCGGCCGCCGGCCTGCAGCTTGGCGGCGACGCCCTCGAGCGCCGGGATCCACTCGGTGAGCAGGTGGGCGTTGTACATCGTCCGGAAGAACCGCTCCGTGCCGTGGTGCACGTCGCCGTTGTGGGCGTGCCACCCGATCCCGTCGCCGTCGCGAGCCGCGGCGAAGATCTCCGGGGCGTCGCGGACGGTGCCCAGCGCGATCTGGAAGAAGCCCGGCAGGTAGGCGGGACTCGTGGGGTCGGTGAGCGCAGCCGCCTGCTCGGCGGGCAGCGTGTACCGGCGCGTCTGCGGGTCGTAGGTGACGTAGCCGCCTGCGGCCTGGTTGTTCAGCCACTCACGGGCGTAGTGCTCGCTGGTCCGGGTCTGCTCGGCCAGCTCCGCCGGTGTGGTCGGCCGCCCGTCCGCCATCGCCGTGTAGTAGCCCAGCTTGTCGCCCATCACGACGAGTGCGGTGTTCAGGGTCGCGCCCACCTCGTCGACCGCCCTGAACACGAACGACATGAGCGCGTCGGGGTCGATGGTCCGCTGGGGAAGGGTCTCGGTCATGATCGTGCAGCTCCTTGTGTCGGGGTTGTCGTCTTCGACCTTCGTGGAGCAGGTGCACGCCTCACATCAGGGGACCCCCCTGGTCCGCTCCCTAGACTCGGGAGGTGCTGGTCGGCCGCGAGCGCGAGCGCCAGGTCATCGCGACGCTGGTGGCTGCCGCACGTGTGGGCGAGAGCGGCACGCTGGTGCTCGCGGGCGAGGCGGGGATCGGCAAGAGCGCGCTGCTCGAGGACGCGGCGGCGGCGGTTGCCGGCGCCGGGATGCGCGTTCTGCGCGCCACCGGCGTCGAGGCCGAGCAGGAGGTGCCGTTCGGCGGTCTGCTGCAGCTGCTGCGCCCCGTGCTCGAGCACCTCGACGCGATCCCCGCTCCTCAGGCCGACGCGCTCGGGTCGGCGCTCGCCCTGACGCCCGGGTCCGCCGGTGAGCGGTTCGCCGTGGGCGCCGCGGTGCTCAGCCTGCTGAGCCGGGCGGCCGAGGACGGCCCGGTGGCGGTGCTCGTCGACGACGCCCACCTCCTCGACCCGCCGTCCGCCCAGGCGCTGTGCTTCGCCGCGCGCCGGCTCACGGCCGACCCCGTGGTCGTCCTGCTGGCGGTCCGCGACGAGGCACCGTCGGTCGTCGGCTCCGCCGGCCTGCCGACGCTCGTGATCGCAGGACTGGGTGCCGCCGACGCGGCCGCGCTCGCGGCGCCGCGCAGCAGCCGGCTCTCCGACGACGCGCGGGCACGCCTGCTCGCGGCCACGGGGGGCAACCCGCTCGCACTGCTCGAGCTCACCGACGAGGGGGTCGAGGCCCTGCCGCCCGACGCGCCGGTGCCCGTGCCGGCGTCGCTCGCCCGCACCTTCGCCCGCCGCGCCGACGTGCTCTCCCCGCGGGCGCGGACCGCGGTGGTGGTCGCCGCAGCGGCCGGAGGTGACCTCGCGGTGATCGACCGGGCCTGCGCCTTGCTGGAGGTCAGCGTGGCCGACCTCGACGAGGCGGTGCAGGCCCAGCTGCTGACCATCGACGCGACGCAGGTGCGGTTCCGGCACGACCTGGTGCGGTCGGGCATCTACGCGGAGACGTGGCCCGCCACCAGACGGGCGGTCCACGCGGCGCTCGCGGCGGCCGTGCCGGAGCAGGACGTGGATCGGCGCGCCTGGCACCTCGGCGAGGCCACCGCGACACCCGATGCGGCGGTCGCGGCGGTGCTGGACGAGGCCGCGACGCGAGCTCGGGCCCGTGGAGCGCACGCCGTCGCGGCCGCACGGTTCGAGCGCGCCGCGCGCCTGTCGCCCGATCCGGCCGACCAGGCCGCACGGCTGGTGTCGGCCGCGGAGAGCTCGTGGCGCGCCGGCGCCCCCGACTCGACGACCGACCTGCTGCGCCGAGCCAGGGGACTATCGCAGGCGGCCGACCTGCGGGTCCGGTCCGCGGCGCTGGACGGTGCGGTCACGCTGCGCACCGGGTCCGTCGAGCGGGCGCGCGACGTGCTGGTGGCCGCGGGCACCGCCGTCGCCCACGAGGACCCCGATGCAGCAGTCCGGCTCCTCGCCGACAGCGTGCAGGCCAGCCTGTTCGCCGGGGACATCGCCACGACGGTCCGGGCGGCCGACCTGATCGAGCGGCTCGACCCGCAGACCGCGCGTGCACGGTGGGTGGGAACGATGGCGGTCGCCGTCGCCAGGATCCTCGCCGGCCGCAGCGGTGGGCCCGACCTCCTGCGCACGGCGATGACGGAGGCTGACGCCTACCTCACCGACCCGCAGCTGGCTCCCTGGCTGGTCTTCGGTCCCCTGTTCCTTCGCGAGAGCACGGCAGGGCGCGACGTCATTCCCGCGGTCGTCGCCCACACCCGAAGCAGGGCAGACATCGGCGGTCTGCCGCTGCTGCTGTTCTACGTGTCCCGCGACCAGTCCACCACCGACGCCCGGTGGGACGACGCCGTCGCCGGCTACACCGAGGGGGTCGCCCTCGCGCGCGAGGTGGGCCAGTCCACGGACGTCGCCGCCTGCCTCGCCGGGCTGGCCTGGGTCGAGGCTCGGCAGGGAGCCGCCGACGCGTGCGTCACGCACGCCACGGAGTGCCTCCAGATCGCCCGTGCCCACCACCTCGGCTTCTTCCAGGCGTGGGCGACGACCGCGCTCGCCGAGCTCGATCTCGGTCTCGGGCGCACCGAGAAGGCGCTGGAACGGCTACGGGAGCTCGACGCGCTCCTGGTCGATCTCGGGCTCCAGGACGTCGACGTGTCCGCGGCGCCGGAGACGGTGGAGGCGCTCGTCCAGCTGGGTCAGGTCGACGAGGCGGCGGAGCTGGCGGCGGCCGCGATGCAGCGTGCGGAGGTGAAGGGTCAGCCGTGGTCGCTCGCCCGGGCCGCCCGGGCCGCCGGCCTGACCTGCCCGGACGCCGACGTCGACGTCTGCTTCTCGGTCGCGCTCGCCTACCACGAGCACACCCCGGACCTGTTCGAGACGGCACGGACCCAGCTCGCGTACGGCTCCCGGCTGCGGCGGCTCAAGAAGCGGACCGACGCCCGTGCGCCCTTGCGCTCGGCGTTCACCACGTTCGAACGCCTCGGTGCCGTGCCCTGGGCGGACCGAGCCGCCGCCGAGCTCCGGGCGACGGGCGAGACGGCGCAGCGGCGCAGCACGACCGGCATCGACCACCTGACGCCGCAGGAGCTGCAGGTCGCCCGCATGCTCGGCGCAGGGCGCACGACCAGAGAGGCCGCCGCGGCGCTCTTCCTGAGCCCGAAGACCATCGAGTACCACCTGCGCAACGTCTACCTGAAGCTGGGCGTGCGGTCGCGCACCGAGCTCGCGGACGCTGTCGGCGGGCGCCTCTAGGGTGGCGCACGTGACGTACGAGTTCGACGCCCCGCTGTGGCGCTGGTCCGCGCGCACCGACGCATGGTTCTTCGTGAGCGTCCCGCCGGAGATCTCCGACGAGATCCTTGACGTGGCCGGTCCGGTGGCGCGGGGCTTCGGCTCCTTGCGGGTCGAGGTCGAGGTGGGTCCGACCGTCTGGCGCACGTCGATCTTCCCCGGCGACTCCGGGTACGCGCTCCCGGTGAAGAAGGCGGTCCGGACCGCGAACGACGCTGAGGTCGACGACGTGCTGCACGTCCGACTCACGGTGCTGGACGCCTGAAGGTTCGGTCCCGCGAGGCCGATGCACCTGAGGTGTTCCTCACCCTGGTGCTGATCGGGTTCCTCGTCGTCGCGGCGGGCACGTCCGTGCGCTGGGTGCTGACCCGGGTCGATGCGCTGGGACGCATCGCGCCCTTCCCGAAGATCAGCGTCGGCCTGTGCGTCGCCGTCGCCGTCGGGTGCGCCGTCCCGCTCGTGCTGCACGCTCGGCTCGAGGGGACGCTCGAGGACGCCGCGTCGCGCGTCGCCGGCGGACCCGTGGGCGTGCACTGCCAGACCGCAGGCGAGACCTGGACCGATGCGGGTGCGGAGCTGGGCTTCGTCCGCTGGGGAGCGGACGGCGTGCCCGAGCGCACGACCCTGATCAAGTACGGCGCCTGCGCCGACCTGCGCTCCTGGCTGTCGTCGGACAAGCAGGACCCGCGCGAGGACCAGGTCGTCGCCGTCCACGTCCTGACCCACGAGACCATGCACATGGTGGGCCTCACCAACGAGGCCCAGGCCGAGTGCGCAGCCGTGCAGCGCGACGCCCGCATGGCCGAGGCCCTCGGGGCGACGCCCGAGCAGGCGCAGGCACTGGCCCACAGGTACTGGCTCGACGTCTACCCCAGGATGCCCGAGGGCTACGTCGGAGGCTGCGGACCGGGCGCGCAGTGGGACGAGCACCTGGCCCTGGCCCCCTGGTAGGCACTCCCCTACCGTGGACGACGTGCGCGACGCCATCGCCCTGATTCCCGGCGCAGGCGGCCAGGCCTGGCTCTGGCACCTGGTCGTGGCGGACCTGCGCGCCCGCGGGTTCGACGCCTTCGCGATGGACCTGCCTGCGGCTGACCCGTCCTGCGGCCTGCCCGCGTACGCGGACACGGTCGTCGCGGCCATCGGCGACCGGACCGACGTCACGCTCGTCGCACAGTCGATGGGCGGGTTCACGGCACCACTGGTCTGGCAGCGCGTACCCACCCGCGCCGTGGTGCTCGTGAACGCGATGATCCCCGTGCCCGGCGAGACCGCCGGCGAATGGTGGGACGCCGTGGGCTCGCACGAGGCCCTGCTGAAGGCGGCCCGCGAGGGTGGCTACAGCACCGAGTTCGACGACGACGTGTACTTCAACCACGACGTCCCGGCCGACCTCGTCGCGTTCATGAACGAGCACCCGTCACCCCAGACCGACACGATCTTCGGCGACGCGTGCACGTTCGACGTGTGGCCCTCCGCGCTCACCGTGATCGCCGGCCGCGACGACCGGCTCTTCCCGCTCGAGCTGCAGCGCCGGGTCGCGCGCGAGCGCGTGGGGCGCGAGCCGGTCGTGGTCCCGGGTGGCCACCTCGCAGCCCTCAGCTACCCGAGGGAGCTCGCCGACGCGATCGCCGCCACGCTCTGAGGGCACGTAACGTCCGCGCAATCGAGGTAGGCAACACTCGGGAGCCACATGGACCTGACCTCACTCGACCACATCCGCACCCCGCGCACCCGCTCCGACCTGGTGCTCGGACCTCGCAGCGCGCCCCTCGCCGGAGGCACGTGGCTGTTCTCGGAGGCGCAGCCCGACCTGACGGAGCTGGTCGACCTCACGGGTCTGGGCTGGGCGCCGTTCGAGGTGGGCGACGGGCTCACGATCGGCGCCACGTGCACGCTGCGCCAGCTGGCGGACCTCCCGACCGCGCCCGGGCGGCGCTCGCAGGACCTCGTCCTGCAGTGCCTGCGGTCGCTCGTGATGTCGGAGAAGATCTGGGACCTCGCGACCGTGGGCGGCAACATCTGCCTCGCGCTCCCCGCGGGCGCGCTGATCACCCTGGCGGTCGCGCTCGATGCGACGGCCGTGGTCTGGACGCCGTCCGGCGGCTCCCGTGAGCTGCCCGTGCTCGACCTGGTGACCGGTGTCCGATCCACCGCGCTGGCGCCCGGGGAGGTCCTGCGCTCGATCGTCGTCGAGCCCGACGTGCTGGCCTCGCCGGCCGCGTTCGCACGCGTCGCCCTCACGCGGCACGGGCGGACCGGGGCGATCGTCGTCGGTCGTCGTGCAGGCGACGGGCTCGTCGCGACGGTCACCGGTGGCGTACCGCGGCCGCGCAGGTTCGCGTTCTCGTCGTACCCGTCGTCCGGTGCGCTGGCGGCGGCGATCGACACGGTCGACGACTGGTACGACGACCCGCACGGCGCGCCCGACTGGCGTCGGGCCCAGACGTTGCGCCTGGCCGAGCAGGTCCGGGTGGAGCTCGCATGAAGATCGAGGTGAACGGCGAGACGCTGGACGTCGAACCTGCTCCGGGACAGGTGCTGCGGACGCTGCTGCGCGAGCACGGGCACACCGAGGTCAAGAAGGGCTGCGACGCCGGCGACTGCGGCGCGTGCACGGTGCTGCTCGACGGGCGGCCGACGCACTCGTGCCTGGTGCCTGCGGTCCGCGCCGAGGGCCGCTCGGTCACCACCGCGTCCGGGCTCGGAACGGTGGAGGAGCCGCACCCGGTCCAGCAGGCGTTCGTCGACGCGGCCGCCTTCCAGTGCGGGTTCTGCACCGCGGGGTACGTGACCACGGTCGCGGGTCTCGGGGTCTCGGGCGAGGTCACCGAGGAGACCGCCCGCGCGCTCAAGGGGAACCTGTGCCGGTGCACCGGGTACCGGTCCATCTGCGACGCGATCCGCGGTGTCAGCAACACGGTCGACCCCGTGGCCGGGCAGGACGCAGGGCGCTCGGTGCGGGCGCCCGCTGCGCGACGGGTCGTCACCGGCAACGAGCGGTTCACGCTCGACGAGCCGGCAGCAGACCTCGCGCACCTCGCGGTGCTCGGCAGCCCGCACCCGCACGCGCGGATCGTGTCCATCTCCACTGAGGCCGCCTCGCAGGCGCCTGGCGTGCTCGCCGTCCTGACGTACCTGGACTCCCCCGTCCACAGGTTCTCGACCGCCCGGCACGAGAGCCGGCTCGACGACCCCGACGACACCCTCGTCCTGGACCGTGTGCTCCGTTTCCGCGGCCAGCGGGTGGCCGCCGTCGTCGCGTCGTCGCTGCGCGAGGCCGAGCGGGCTCTGGCGTTGATCCGGGTCGAGTACGAGGTGCTGCCCGCGGTCGTCGACCCTGAAGCGGCACGCCGACCCGGCGCTCCCCTGGTCCACGGCGACAAGGGCCCCGAGGCGCGCATCTCCGATCCGCTCCGCAACGTGGTCGCACAGCTGCACGACGAGATGGGATCCGTCTCCGCCGGCCTCGACGGTGCCGCGCACCGCGTGCACGGCACCTGGCGCACCAGCCGCGTCGCGCACGCCTCCCTGGAGACCCATGCCACGCGCGGCTGGCTGGATGAGGATGGCCGCCTGGTTCTGCGATCGAGCACCCAGGTGCCGTACCTGACCCGCAAGGAGATCGCGCACCTGTTCGACCTCGAGGAGTCCCGCGTCCGGGTGCTCACGGGGCGTGTGGGCGGCGGGTTCGGCGGCAAGCAGGAGCTGCTCACCGAGGACCTGGTCGCGCTCGCGGTGCTGCGGACCGGACGTCCCGTGCAGTACGAGATGACGCGGACCGACGAGTTCACGATCGTGCCCGGCCGGCACCCGTTCCGCGTGACGGTGGACCTGGGCGCGGACGAGGACGGCGTCCTCACCGCCCTGAAGATCGACGTCCTGGCGAACACCGGCGCGTACGGCAACCACGGGCCCGGCGTGATGTTCCACGGGGTGTCCGAGTCGGTCGCGGTGTACCGGTGCGCCAACAAGCGCGTCGACGCCGAGTCCGTCTACACGCACACCGTGCCGTCGGGGGCGTTCCGCGGGTACGGGCTGGGGCAGGTCCAGTTCGCGATCGAGTCCGCCATGGACGAGCTCGCGCGTCGCGTCGGGATCGACGCGTTCGAGCTGCGGCGGCGCAACGTCGTCGTGCCCGGGGACCACCTCCTGGTGACGGACCCCGACGAGGTCGGCGACCTCGACATGCACTCCTACGGGCTCGACCAGTGCCTCGACCTCACGCAGTCCGCGCTGGCCGACCGGTCGCTCGACCTGCCGGCCCCGCCCGGCTCGGTCGTCGGCTCGGGGATGGCGATCGCGATGATCGCGACGATCGCGCCGCGCGGACACTTCGCCGAGGCCTCGGTCCGGCTCCTCGAGGACGGCCGGTACGAGGCGCGGGTCGGCACCACCGAGTTCGGCAACGGCACGACGACCGTGCACGGGCAGCTCGTCGCGCAGGCACTCGGCACGACGGTCGACCGGGTGGTCGTCCGGCAGTCCGACACCGACGTCACCGGCTACGACACCGGCGCGTTCGCCTCCGCCGGAACGGTCGTCGCGGGTCTCGCGCTGCACCGCGCCGCCCTCCAGCTGCGCGGCAAGATCCTGTCCGCGGCTGCGGCCCTGCGCGACCACCCGTCCGACGAGCCGCGCACCTGGGACGGGTCGATGCTCGGCGTCGACTCCGCCGACGGCGTCCGCCTGGTCGACATCGCCGCCGCGGCACCCGGCCTCACCGGGCAAGGCACCCACGACGGCACGCCCAGGTCGGTCGCCTTCAACGTGCACGCGTTCCGGGTCGCGGTCTCACCGGACACGGGCGAGGTCACGATCCTGCGCTCGATCCAGGCCGTCGACGCCGGCACGGTGCTGCACCCCGAGCAGCTGCGCGGGCAGGTCGAGGGTGGGGTGGGTCAGGCGATCGGCACGGCACTGTTCGAGGAGGTCCGGCTCGACGACGAGGGCCGGGTCACCACAACCGCATTCCGGGCCTACCACGTGCCCCAGATGATCGACCTGCCGCGCACGGAGGTCCTGTTCGCGCAGACCACCGACGCGCTCGGTCCCCTGGGCGCCAAGTCCATGAGCGAGGCCCCGTACAACCCGGTGGCCCCCGCCCTGGCCAACGCGGTCCGCGACGCTCTCGACGTCCGTCCCTACGACCTGCCCATGAGCGCCGACCGCGTCTGGCGGCTCACCCAGGAGCGCTGAGCTCCTCCTCGAGCCTGGAGCGGTGGATGGGACCGGGCGTCGTGCTCAGCGGCCGACCGGAGGCGCCGGTGCGAGCCGCCAGAACCTCCGCGAGGACGGACACGGCGGTCTCGGCGGGGGTCGACGCGCCGAGGTCGAGACCGATCGGGGCGTGCAACGCGGCGAGCTCCTCGACGGAGGCACCGCGCCCGAGCAGCTCCTCGGTCCGGCGGTCCTGGGTCCTCCTCGACCCCATCGCCCCGACGTAGCCGGCGCCGCTGCGCAGGGCGGCCAGCACCAGCTCGGCGTCGTACCGGTCGTCGTGCGACATCACCGCGACGACGTCACGTGCTCCCAGGGACAGCGAGGCCAGGTGGCGGACGGGCCAGTCGACGACCACCTCGTCCGCCCCGGGGTGCCGACGGGGGGTGGCGAGCACGGCCCGCGCGTCGCACACGATGACGCGGTACCCGACGGCCCGAGCGGCTGACGCGAGGGCGGCGGAGAACTCGAGCGCGCCGTAGATCACCATGCGGGCCGGTGCGGCGGCGACCTCGACGAACACCTCGACACCTCCGTGCGGACCGGTGAACCGCACGATGCCGGTGCGGTCGGGCAGCTCGCGACCGGGGGCGAGCGTGCCGGTGAGCGCGGTCACCACCTGAGCGGGCTCGCCGCGCGCCGCAGCAGCGAGCGCGCGGACGTCCGGGGCCCCGAGCTCGCGCGCGTGCACCCGCAGCACACCACCGCAGGTCAGGCCGACCGCGAACGCGTCCTCGTCGGTGACGCCGTACTCCTGGATCCCCGGATCCGAACCCGCCAGGACCGACTCGCAGAGCTCGTACAGCGCACCCTCGACGCACCCGCCGGCGATGCTCCCGATGGCCGCCCCGGTGTCGTCGACGGCCATGGAGGTGCCGATGACCGTCGGTCCGCTGCCCGCCATGGAGACGACCGTCGCGACGGCGACGCGGTGCCCGTCGGTCAGCCGGGCCAGCAGCCGGTCAGCGAGCTCCAGCACCTCCGTCACCTCCCCGACACGTGCAGGTGCTAGCAAGTCCCCCATGCTGACACTGACGGGCGCCCGAGCGATCGTGATCGACGAACGGACCGAGACGTCGGGCGACCTCCAGGTCGTCGACGGCGTGGTGAGCGAGGTGCCCGCACCGGGAGCCGAACGCCTCGACGTCGACGGCTGCGTCGTCACCCCCGGTCTGGTGAACGCGCACCACCACCTGCTGCAGACGGCGTTCCGCACTCTGCCAGGCACCCGCGCGGTCCCCATGGCGACCTGGCTGCCCACGATGGCCGCCGCCTATGCGCAGGCAGGTGTGGACGGTGAGCTCAGCAGCGTCGCCGCGGCCGCCGGTCTCGCCGAGGCCCTCCTGTGCGGGGTCACCACGGTGGCTGACCACCACCTGACGTGGCCCTCGGACGCCGAACGGTCGCTCGACATCGCGCTCGGCACGGTGCGGGCCGCCGAGCTGCTGGGCGCGCGGCTCGTCTTCGTCCGGGGCAGCGCTCGCGACGACCCCCAGGTGGCGGCGACCTCCGCGGCCCTGCTCGCCGAGTCGATCGAGCAGAGCGCCATGCTCCAGCTCGCCGTCGGCCCAGCGGGGGTCCACAGCGACGGACCCGAGACGTTCCGGCTGCTCGGCGAGGTCGCGCAGCGGTACGGCCTGCGGCGCCGCACGCAGGCGAACGAGCAGGTCGACGTGGCCATCGCGCAGGAGCGTTACGGCCGGCGTCCGCTCGACCTGCTCGACGACTGGGGCTGGCTCGCCCCGGACGTGACGCTCGCGCACCTGTGCGGGGTCACCGACGACGAGATCGCCCGCATCGCGGCGTCGGGCGCGAGCGCGACCCACGCGCCCGGCTGCGACCTGCCGATGGGCTGGGGCGTCGCACCGGTCGCCCGGCTGCTCGACAGCGGTGTGCGCGTCGGTCTGGGGACCAGCGGCGGTGGCAGCAACGACGCAGGGCACCTGCTCGCGGACGCTCGTCTCGCGCTGCAGGTCGCCCCGCTGGTCGGGCGGCCGGTGAGCGCACGGGAGGCGCTGGCCCTGGCGACGAGCGGGTCCGCAGCCGGGCTCGGCCGGCCCGAGCTCGGGCACCTGCGGCCCGGGGCGTCCGCCGACCTGTGCGTGTGGGACGTGTCGGGCGTCGCCGATGCGGGTGTCGCAGACCCCGTCGCCGGCCTGCTGTGGGCATCGCCGGGACGCCGGCCACGGCACGTCGTCGTGGCCGGTCGCGTGGTGGTCCGCGACTATGTGCTGCAGACGGCCGACGAGTCGGCGGTCGTGCAGGACCTGCGACGCCGCGTCGGGCGCTGAGCCCGCTCTCACAGCTCGAGCACCAGGCCCGGTCCGGCGGCCCGGGAGACGCAGATCATCATGGTCTGGCTCGCGCCGCCCGGGCCGATGACCGAGTCCCGGTGCTCGACGGACCCCTGCAGCACGGGCGTCTCGCAGCTCCCGCACGTGCCCACCCGGCACGACGACACCACGACCGCCCCGCTCGCCTCCACCACGTCGAGGATGCTCTGGCCGGGGTCCACGGTCAGGGTCGTCCCGCTGAGCGCGAGCTCCACCTCGAACGGGTCAGGCCACACGGGCGGCCCGAACTCGCGCGCCTCGAACCGCTCGGTGTGCACGGACCACCCGTCGGTCCCGGCCTCCTCGACCGCGTCGAGCAGCCGGCGCGGCCCGCAGCAGAACACCCGCCCCGCCGGGCCGTCGGTGAGCGCGGAGACCGCGAGCCTCTCGCCTTCGTCCGCCGCGTACACGCGCACGCGCGACGGGTGGTCGGCGACGAGCTCCTCGACGAAGGCCATGGTCGCCCGCGAGCGCCCGGCGTAGTGCAGCGACCAGTCCGTCCCGGCGGCGTCTGCGGCGGCGATCATCGACAGCATCGGGGTGATCCCGATGCCACCGGCGACGAACACCGTGGACCGGTCCGCCGCCGGGGTGAACGCGAAGTGGTTGCGCGGCCCACGCAGGCGGAGCGTGTCGCCCACCGCGAGCGTGTCGTGCACGACCGCAGATCCCCCTGCGCCGTCCTGCGACAGGAGCACCGCCACGCGGTAGGTCATCCGGTCGGCGGGGTCACCGCACAGCGAGTACTGCCGCTCCCACCCGCCCGGCAACAGCAGGTCGACGTGTGATCCCGGCGTCCAGGCAGGCAGGGGACGGCCGTTGGTCGGGGCCAGGTCGAGGGCCAGGACACCGTCGGCGACGACCGTCCGGGCCTGCACCACGACCGGTCGCTGCATGTCGCTGAAGACGCTCACAAGACCTCCCGGGCCGACGACCAGAACTCGTTGCCGACACCGTACGAGGCTCGTGTTAACAGCAGCGCAAACACCGTGACGTGGAAGGACCACGCTCGTTACACACGGGAAACGGCGGCTGCCTAGCGTGCTTACCCAGCAGTAGATATAGACCCCGCGACGGCGCACCCGCCCGGGTGAGCCATGCGCTCCCCGGAGGAGGTCCACGATCGCCGCCCTGCCCCGCCCCATCGAGCGTCTGCTGCACGCGCGGCTCGCCGACGGCCACGTGGTCGACGTCCGGCTCGACAAGGGCAGGGTCGCCGAGGTGGTCCCGGGAGGAACCCTCGGCCTGGGTGACCCGGACACGACCCTCGAGCTCGACGACTTCCTGCTGCTGACCGCGCCCGCCGACCCGCACGCGCACCTGGACAAGGCGCTCTCCTGGGACGCGATCCGGCCTCCCATGGGCGACCTGCGGCTCGCGATCGAGTCGTGGCACGCCTACTCGGACCAGATGACCGTCGACGAGATCGCGGACCGCGCCCGGACCCAGGCCCTGACGATGCTCGCCCACGGCACCACCGCGATCCGCAGCCACGTCGACCTGCTTCCCGGCCCCGACCCGCTGCGCGGTGTGCACGCCCTCATCCGGGTCAGGCAGGAGCTGCGTGGCCTGCTCGACCTCCAGCTCGTGACTCTCGGCGGCTACCTGACCCCGACCGAGGACCACGAAGCGGCCCTGGCAGCAGGCGTCGACCTGGTCGGCGGCGCACCTCACCTTGCGCCCGACGCCCTCATCGAGCTCGCGCGGCTGCTCGAGACCGCTCGGACGCACGGCGTCGGTGTCGACGTCCACACCGACGAGAGCCTCGACTGCGAGGTGACGCTCGACGTGCTCGCCCGAGCGGTCGTCGGCTGGACCGCACCGGTCAGCGCCGGGCACTGCGTCCGGCTCGGGACCCTCGACGGACCGCGTCGAGACGAGGTCATCGCCGACGTGCTGGCGGCGGACCTCGGGGTCATCGCGAACCCGATCACCAACCTCTACCTGCAGGGCTGGGAGTCGGACGTGGCGACGCCCCGCGGCCTGACGGCGGTCCGCGCGCTCGTCGACGCCGGAGTCCGGTTCGCCGCGGGCGCCGACAACGTCCGCGACCCGTTCAACCCGCTGGGCCGCAGCGACGCGCTGGAGACCGCGATGCTCCTGGTCGTCGCCGGGCACCTCTCGGTCGACGAGGCCTACGCCGCGGTCAGCACCGGTGCACGTGACGTCATGGGCCTTGCACCGGCGGGCGTCGTGCCGGGAGCCCGTGCAGAGCTGCTGGCGGTGCGCGGCACCGACCTCGTCGGCGTCGTGGCCACCTCCTCGCTGGACCGCTACGTGATCCACGCAGGACGGCTCGTCGCGTTCAGCGAGACGCACACCCAGGTCGCCTCCCCGGTGCTCCTGCCCACCTACCCCGAAGCCAGGTGACCGTGTCCACGACGACCCCCACCCCCACCGTCGGCAGGCCGCACACCGAGGCCCTCCCCCTGCTCGGGTTCGAGGACGTCGCGATGACATTCCCCGGCGGCACGGTCGCCCTGTCCGGCGTGGACCTGACCGTCGGACGCGGCGAGTTCGTCTCGGTCGTCGGCCCGTCAGGCTGCGGCAAGTCCACGCTGCTGCGCATCGCCTCCGGTCTCGAGACGGCCTCCACGGGCACCGTCACGCTCGCGACCGACCACATCGCCTACGTGTTCCAGGACGCGACGCTCCTGCCGTGGCGCAACGTGCTCGGCAACGTCGAGCTGCTTGCGGAGCTCAAGGGCCGTGGACCCAAGATCCGCCGGGAGAAGGCACGCGAGGCGATCCGGCTCGTCGGTCTGGAGGGCTTCGAGAAGCACCTGCCCAAGCAGCTGTCCGGTGGCATGAAGATGCGCGCCTCGCTCGCGCGCTCGTTCACGCTCGACCCCGAGCTGTTCCTGTTCGACGAGCCCTTCGGCGCGCTCGACGAGATCACGCGCGGCCGCCTGCAGGACGAGCTGCTCAAGCTCTTCAGCGAGCAGCACTTCGCCGGTCTGTTCATCACGCACTCGGTGGCCGAGGCCGTGTACCTGTCCACCAAGGTCGTCGTCATGTCGGGCCGTCCCGGTCGGCTGGTCGAGTCCTTCGACATCCCGTTCCCGATGCCCCGAGACCCCGACATCCGGTACTCCCCCGAGTTCACCGAGGTCGTCGGCCAGGTCTCCCACGCCCTGAAGGAGGCGCACAGCTGATGGCTGCCACCACGATCGAGGGCGTCACGGCCGAGGCGCGCGCCGTCACGCCGGTCGCACCGCGCCGCCGCAAGCGCTCGACCATCTCCTGGCTGGGGCCGGTGGTCGTCTTCTTCCTGATGGTCGGCCTCTGGTACGCCCTCGCGTACTACTACGCGCAGCGCGGGCTGCCCTACTTCGTGCCGTACCCGCACCAGGTCGTCGAGGCCATGTTCTCCGAGGGCGAGTTCCAGGTCCTCATGACGGCGTTGCTGCACAGCACCGAGGTGGCGATGACCGGTCTGGCGATCGCGATCGTCATCGGGGTGACGTGGGCGGTCCTCATGGCGCAGGCGACCTGGATCGAGCGCTCGCTGTTCCCGTACGCGGTGGTCCTGCAGTGCATCCCGATCCTCGCGCTCGTGCCCCTGATCGGGATCCTGTTCGGCTACAACTTCCAGGCCCGCGTGATCGTGACGGTGCTCATCGCGCTCTTCCCCCTGGTCGCCATGACGTTGTTCGGCCTCCAGTCGGTGGCCAAGCAGCAGCGTGAGCTCTTCCAGCTCCAGGGCGTGTCCCGCGCGACGATGCTCGTCAAGCTCCAGTTCCCCGCCGCGCTGCCCTCGATCTTCGTCGGCCTGCGGACCTCGGCCGGGCTGGCCGTGGTCGGTGCCGTGGTCGGCGACCAGTTCTTCCAGCGCGGCAACCCGGGCCTCGGTGTCCTGATCCAGCTGTACGCCAACCGGCTGCAGGGGCCCGACCTCTACGCCGCGATCATCGTCGCGTCGCTGCTCGGCGTGACCGTGTTCGTGGTCTTCGGCCAGCTCGGCAAGCTCGCCGTGGGCCGTTGGTACGACTTCTCCTGACGCACCTGTCCACAAGGCTCACGGCCACCCCCGCGGCCGTCGGGATGACCCACCAACGAAAGAGAGCACCATGCGCACACGCAACCGCACCGTCGTCGCCGCAGCCGCTGGGATCGTCCTGACCGCCTTCGGGCTGTCGGCCTGCGCCGACGGTTCCGGCGACAGCGACGCCACCACCGCCGCCACCGCGGCTGCCGGCGGCGTCGACCTGTCCGACGTCTGTCCGGCCACGGTCGTGGTGCAGACCGACTGGAACCCCGAGGCGGACCACGGTCACCTGTACGAGCTGGTCGGGCCCGGCTACACGGTCGACGCGAACCAGAAGACGGTGACCGGGGACCTCGTGGCGGGCGGCAAGCCGACGGGCGTCAAGATCGAGGTCCGCGCGGGCGGCCCCGCGATCGGCTTCACGCAGGCCTCCGCCCAGCTCTACACGGACAAGGACATCACCCTCGGCTACGTGTCCACCGACGAGGCCGTCCAGCTCTCCGACAAGTTCCCGACGACGGCCGTGTTCGCGGAGAACGACAAGTCCCCGATGATGGTCATGTGGGACCCGGCCACGTACCCGGACGTGACCGACATCAAGAGCCTCGGCGCGGCGCTCAAGGACTCGGGCGGCGTCATCCGGTACTTCAACGGTGCCGCCTACATGAGCTACCTCATCGGGTCCGGCATCCTCGACGAGTCCGTCACGGACGGCAGCTACGACGGCACCCCGGCCAACTTCGTCGCCGCGGGGGGCAAGGACGCGCAGCAGGGCTTCGCGACCGCCGAGCCGTTCATCTACGAGAACGAGGTCCCGGCCTGGGGCAAGCCGGTCGAGCTCGAGACCATCCACGACACGGGGTTCCCGCTCTACCCCGAGGCCATGTCGGTGCGTTCGGGTGACCTGGAGACGCTGACGCCCTGCCTCAAGAAGCTCGTGCCCGTCATGCAGCAGGCGGACGTCGACTACATCACCGACCCGTCCACCACGAACGCCCTGATCCTCGACCTGGTCGACAAGTACAACAACGGCTGGGTCTACTCGCAGGGCGTCGCGGACTTCGCGGTCACGCAGATGAAGGATCTGGAGATCGCGTCCAACGGTGACAACGCCTACGTCGGCGACATGGACGAGGCTCGCATCCAGACGATCATCGACACGATGACGCCGATCTACACGGAGGCCGGCGCGCCCCCGAAGTCGGGCCTCGTCGCCACGGACCTGTTCACGAACGAGTTCCTGGACCAGTCGATCGGCTTCTGACCCCTCGGCCGCGGCACGCCGGCCTTGACCGGCGTGCCGCGGCCGCACATCGTCCCGCTGACTCGGAGGCACCCCATGCAGACCACGACCGCCCTGGACGCGCTGCTCGCCGACCTGCGGAGCATCCTGGGCGACGACGGGGTGAGCACCGACCTCCGCGTCCGGGAACGCGCGAGCGTCGACGGCGCCAAGATGTCTCCCGTCATCCTCGAGCTGCTCCCGCTGGGCCTCGCGGACGTCGTGGCCTTCCCGACGAACGCCGCACAGATCGCCGAGTGCGTCGCTGCCGCGGTGGCGCGCGGCGTGCCGGTCACCCCCCGCGGCAAGGGCACCGGCAACTACGGCCAGGCGATCCCGATGCCGGGCGGCCTGGTGCTGGACCTGACGCGCGCCCGCGCGGTCGTCGAGATCGGTGACGGATGGGTCACCGCCGAGGCCGGCGCCACGATGGTCGCCATCGAGGCCGCGGCCCGGGAGACCGGGCAAGAGCTGTGGATGTACCCCTCGACCGCGCAGTCGACGATCGGCGGCTTCCTGTCAGGCGGTTCCGGTGGGACCGGGACGATCGTCCACGGTGCCAACCACCAGGGGTTCGTCGTGGCACTGGACGTGGTGCACGCGCAGCCTGATGCGGCCGTGGTCCATGTCGAGGGCGAGGAGGCGCAGGCCTACGTCCACAACTACGGGACCGCCGGGATCCTCGCGCGCGCCACCGTGCGCCTCGAGCCGCTGCAGGACTGGCACGGGCTCTATGCGTCCTTCGCCGACCAGCACACGGCGTTCCGCGTGCTGCGCGAGATCGGCCGGCTCTCGCCCGCCCCGCGCCTCGTCTCCGCGGACCCCGCGTCGATCGCTGAGGCGTTGCCACCGGACGACGCCCTCCCGCCGGGCCGCGCGAGCCTGCGAGCGATCCTGGACCCCGCCGCGGTGCCGGCCGCTACCGCGCTGGTCGTCGGTGCCGGGGGCACCGTCGAGGACCTTCGCGACGGACCCCAGGCGTCGCTCAAGCTGTCCGTGCTCTCCTACAACCACCCCATCGAGTGGCTGCAGAAGTCCGACCCGGGGACGTACGTGCATCTCGAGGTGGGCGGAGACGCGCTCGTCGACCGGCTCGAGGAGGTCCAGGCCACGATCCCCGGAGGTCTGCTGCACCTCGAGGCAGGGCACACCGTTCCGATCGGAATGCTCGCGGGCGTCTACGAGGGACCCGAACGGCTGGCGGACGTGATCTCCGCTCTTGCGGACCTCGGCGTGGGCGTCCACAACCCGCACCAGTGGAACGTCGACTTCGAGGTCGAGCGCACGATCGCCCTCGCCGCGGTCACGGACCCGTCGGGGCTCCTCAACCCCGGGAAGCTGAACCCGGACTACGCCGGCCCGCGCAAGGGCGCGATCCGATGAGCCGCCTGCTCGCCGAGCTGTCCGGCCCTGCGACCGCCCGAGCCCTGGGCCCGGACTCCGTGCTGGTGGTCCCGACCGGTGCCATGGAGCACCACGGGCCACACCTTCCCCTGGTCACCGACTCCCTGATCGCGGAGAGCGTCGCAACCGCAGCCATCGAGCGGGCCGCGGCAGCAGGCCTCGACGTCTGGCAGCTCCCCACGCTCACCTACACCAAGTCCGACGAGCACTCGTGGGCGTCCGGGACCATGTGGGTCAGCGCGAGCACCCTCCTGGCCACGCTCGTGGACCTCGGCCGGTCCGTGGCCACGACCCCCGCCCGACGGCTCGTGTTCCTCAACGGGCACGGCGGCAACACCGCGCTCCTCGGGGTCGCGCTGCGCGAGATCCGTCGGCTCCACGGCCTCATGACCTTCTCGATGCCGGCCGGGGTGCAGATCGCCGGTGCGGGGCACGAGGACGAGCCCGACGAGCACGGTCTGGGCATTCACGCCGGGTACGGCGAGACCTCGCTCGTGATGCACCTGCGCCCGGACCTCGTCGACATGACCCGGGCCCGCCGGACCGTCCCCGAGCACATCGCAGCCATGACCCACCTCGGCTTCAACGGCACGACCGCCCAGTTCGGCTGGTTGAGCAACGACTTCGGCCCCGACGGCGTCATCGGCGACCCGACCGGAGCCACGGCCGCCGCCGGGGCGGTCCTCTTCGACGCCTCGGTCCGCCGGGCGGTCGACGTCCTCACCGAGATCGCCTCCTTCACCCACAGGACACCGTGACGGCCGCTCCCTGCGCACTCCTCGAGGTGCGCGCGCTCCCTCTCCCGAGCAAGGTGGCCGAGTGACGCAGCAGGTGCCCGACGAGGCGTGGCAGCTCCTCGAGGAGTGGTTGCCCGACAACGACGACCCCGACCGCCCCGTCATGACGCTCGCGACCGTCGACGAGGCCGGCCTCCCTGACGCCCGCTCCGTGCTGCTCAGCGAGTACGACCGCGACGGCTTCTCCCTCCACACCGACGCGACCTCCCGCAAGGTCGGCCAGCTCGACGCGCGTCCGGGCGCCGCACTCGTCCTGCGCTGGCCCGACGCGTTGCGCCAGCTCGTCGTGCGCGGGACCGCCGAGCGCGCCCACCGTGCGGAGACGGACCGCGCGTACGCGCTGAGGTCCCCGTACCTGCAACGCCTCGCCTGGGTGAACACCCCTGCCGTCGCGCAGTTGCCACCGCAGGAGCGGCGAGCGAAGTGGGCCGACTTCGCGGCCATCCACCCCGTGCCCGACCCTCCCGCGAGCTGGGTCGGCTTCCTGGTCCGTCCCACCAGCCTCACCTTCTGGACGGGTGAGCCGGACTCGGTGAGCCATCGTCGCGAGTACCGGCTCGGGGCGTCCGGGTGGCTGCGGACGGAGCTTCCCGGGTGAGCGCGCACGCCCGATTTCCTGCGGAAACGCGCGCGTCATCTGGCAGAGGCAGACTGCCCGCATGACGGCCCGACTGCAGTCCCACCAGTACGGCAAGGCCGAGACGCGCGTCGTCCGGATCGTTCGTGACACGGCTCGGCACGAGATCCGTGACCTCAACGTCACCTCGGCTCTGCGCGGCACCTTCGAGGACGCCTACCTGACCGGCGACCAGTCTGCGGTCCTTCCGACGGACACCCAGAAGAACATGGTCTTCGCGTATGCCAAGCAGCACGGGGTCGAGTCGCCCGAGCGGTTCGGCATCCTGCTCGCGGAGCACTTCGTGGACGACATCGCGCCCGTCACGGGCGCACGCGTCGACGTCCAGGAGTACACGTGGGTGCGCGCTGTCGTCGACGGCGCCGAGCACGACCACACCTGGCTCCGCAGCGGCCAAGAGGTCCGGACCGCTTCGGTCACGGTCGACCAGGGCACGACGACCGTCATCGCCGGTCTCAAGGACCTGACCGTCCTGAAGTCGACCGGATCGGAGTTCACGGGCTTCCTCAAGGACGAGTACACGACCCTGCAGGAGACCGACGACCGAGTCCTCGCGACGTCGCTGATCGCCCAGTGGCGCTACGCCGGGACCGACGTCGACTTCGACGCCACGTACGCCACGGTCCGCGAGACCCTCATCTCCACGTTCGCGACGCTGCACTCCCTCGCCCTGCAGCAGACCCTCTGGCACATGGGCGCGCAGGTCATCGAGCGGGTCCCCGAGGTGGTCGAGATCAGGTTCGCCGCACCCAACAAGCACCACTTCCTCTCGGACCTCAGCCCGTTCGGCCTCGAGAACCCCGGCGAGGTGTTCTGGGCTGCCGACCGGCCCTACGGCCTCATCGAGGCGGTGATCGTCCGCGAGGGCGCTGCCCCGGTGGACGCCGCCTGGACTCGATCGGTCGGTGCGCCATGAGCCCCGTCCCGACGCCGCCACGACCCGACCGGGTGGCTCACCCACCCGCCACGTCCATCAGGGAGCCTCGATGACCCGGTCCGACGGCGCGCACCGGCTCGACGACGACGACGAGCGCTGGCTCACCGAGGCGGTCGCCCTTGCCACGTCCAACGTCGCCGAAGGCGGTGGGCCGTTCGGGGCCGTCGTCGTCCTCGACGGCGTCGTCATCGGCACCGGCCAGAACCGCGTCACGCGTGACAACGACCCCACAGCCCACGCCGAGGTGCAGGCGATCCGCGCCGCGTGCCGGGCGATCGGCGGCTTCTCGCTCGACCGCGCCACCCTGTACACGTCCTGCGAGCCGTGCCCGCTGTGCCTCGCCGCGTGCCTGTGGTCCCGGGCGCGCCGGGTCGTCTACGCCGCCAACCGCGACGATGCTGCCCGTGCAGGCTTCGACGACTCGCTCTTCTACGACCTGTTCGCGGCCGACCGAGGCACGTGGCCGATGCCTGTCGTCGGGCACCGCGTCCCCGCCACCTCCGAACCGATGGACGCCTGGCTGGCCCGCCCGACCAAGGTCGAGTACTGACCGCAGCCCTGAACGGGCCCTCAGCTCCCCCGGTACGTCGAGTAGGCGAACGGGCTGAGCAGCACGGGCACGTGGTAGTGGCTGGAGTCCACGACGTCGAAGACGACGACCACCTCCGGCAGGAACGATGCCTGCCCGGTCGAGGCGAAGTACGCCGCGGTGTCGAACACGAACCGGTAGGTCCCCACCGGCACGGACTTCGGCGCGAGGGACCGTGCACGCCCGTCGTCATCGGTGGTCCCGGATCCCACGAGAACCCACTCACCAGCGACCCGGGATGACAGGACGACCGGCACGCCGACGGCTGGCCGGCCGTGAGCGACGTCCAGGACGTGAGTGGTCAGCTGGCTCATGAACGCTCCTCGTCGGACGACGACGCCGGCGGCGGTACGGAAGGCACCGCCGGTCGCGCAGTCGTCGGCACGGCAGAGAGCGCGGAGACGACGAACAGCGCCTGCAAACGCAGGAGCGCGATCTCGCGCAGCTGGTCGGCCACCTCCCGCTCCTCCTCGGCCGGCGCCAGGGCCAGCCGACGATTCAGCTCGGCGAGGATCTCGGGCCGCGACCGCCCGGCGGCCCGGATCAGGAAGATGCGCCCGAAGCGCTCCTCATAGGCGCGGTTTCCGGCAGTCATCGCCGCGACGAGCGCGGGGTCGTCGGTCGAGGACGCCGCCTGCTCGGAACGGCTGAGCGACGCCGACGACCCGGAACCCGCCGCACCGATGCGCGGGTGCGACGCGAGCGCCTCGTCGATCTCCGCGGAGGACAACGACCGTGCGGCCAGGTCCGCGGCACCGAGCAGGTCACCGACAGACGCGTACGGGCAGCCTGACGCGACCTGCGACACCCAGCGCGACACGTGCAGCGCGGTGTCGAGGAGGGTCCGGGTCTCGGGGGTGTCCTGGATCATGAGCTCACCTTCGTGGCACGGTACGGGGCGTGCCAATGATCAGCGGGATCGTTCTCGCAGCCGGCTCGGGTTCCCGTCACGGCGGCCCGAAGGCACTCGTGCCGGGCTGGCTCGACGCCGCCACGCGACTCCTGCTCGACGCGGGCTGCTCGCGTGTGGTCGTCGTGCTGGGTGCGGGTGCCGACCAGGCGCGTGACCTGCTTGCACCCGACCCACGCATCGTCATCCAGACCGCGAAGGACTGGGCCGACGGCATGGCCGCCTCGCTGCGCGCAGGACTCGCGAGCGCCACCGGCGACGCGGTGCTGATCACGCTCGTCGACCTCCCGGGCACCCCGGGCACCGTCGCGGCTCGCGTGCTGACGACGACCACCAACCACGACGACACCGCCGGAACCGAGCTCACAGACACCCTCCGGCAGGCCACCTACGGCGGCCGCCCCGGGCACCCGGTTCTCGTCGGCGCGAACCACTGGCACGCCCTGAGCGCGACCCTCCGCGCAGACCGAGGCGCCCGTGCCTACCTGGTGGCGCACGGCGTGACGGAGGTCGAGTGCGGCGACCTGCACCACGGTCGCGACGAGGACACCTGACACACCGATCACTCTAGGCGTGCCTCGATCGTCGTCAGCGGAAGCTCGCGACCCCATCGTGACGCGGCAGCGGTCATCCGCGTACGCAGCTCGCCTCCGGCCACCGCAGCCAGCGGCGACGTCGACCGCCCGTCCTCGCTGACCAGCACGCCCCCGACATACACCTGCTTCAGGTTCCGCAGCCCGCATGCCAGGACGTACGTGGCAAGCACGTCCCACACGGGCCCGGTGTCCGGCGCGCGATGGTCGACGACGACGAAGTCCGCCATCTTGCCCACCTCGAGCGACCCGACGCGGTCGGCGACGCCGAGCACCTCGGCGGACCCCAGCGTGTGCAGGCGCAGGACGTCAGCGGGCATCATCACGGAGGCGTCCGTGTACATCGCGCGAGTCGTGTAGAGACCGATCCGCATGTTGCCCCAGGGGTCGGAGATGTCGGTGCAGGACTGGTCGTCGAGTCCCATCCCGACCTGGATCCCCGCCCTCTGGAACCGCACCACGTCCGCGAACCCGGACCCGAGCCGCCCATTCGACGTCGCCTGCCAGACGACGCCGCACCCCGTGGAGGCAACCCGCGCAACCATCTCGTCCGTCGGGTGCACGAAGTGCCCGAAGAGGAAGTCGGGCCCGAACGCCCCGGCGTCGTCGTACCACGCGAACTTCTCGCGCTGGGTCTCGATGCCTTCGGCCGTCTCGACGAAGTGCGCCTGGTTGCTGACGCCGTGCGTCCGCATCATCGCGACCTCGAGCTCCGCGGACCGCGGCGTCGACGCCCACTGCACGGCCCCCATCACGGACGCCCCGAGATGCTGGTCGGTGGGCGTCCTCAACGACGACTCGGCCACCATGTCCGCGAACACGCCCACGACCTCGTCCTCGGGACCCGCCTCGTCGTTCAGCCGGATCGCGTTCATCACGCGCAGCCCCGCGTCGGCAGCACCGTCCATCTGCCTCGTCGCGAACTCCACGGGGGCGATCCGCCCGAGCACGGGCGACGCGGTCACCGGGTCGTAGCGCCACGTCACGCGCGGGTGCATGAAGTTGTAGGCGCTGGTCACGCCGTTCGCGAGGAAGTCCAAGGCCCCGTGCAGGGTCGACCAGTAGACATCGTCCGGCTCGCACCGGTCGAGCACCTCGACCATCGACATGACCCACGGGTAGAGCGTCGAGCCGGGCGAGATCCCGCGCATGCCCGACGTGAACAGGTGCGAGTGCGCGGACACAAAGCCGGGCGCGACGAGCGCGCCTCCGACATCGAGGACTCGCAAGTGCGTCTGCGCGAGCAGCGAGGCGTCAGCAGGGCCCTCACCGATCGCCGCGATCCGTCCGTCGTCGCCCACGAGGAACCAGCCGGCGAACCACGCCGGGCCGGCGTCGGACACCGGGATGATCAGCGCGTTGTGCACGAGGAGCCGCATGGCTGCCATGGTGCATCGCGCGTATGACGCGCCCGTTTCCGACATGGGGCGAAGTATGTCGAACGAGTGCCGGCCCGTTCGTCACGGGCCACCGGTCCGACGCCGAGCCGATCGGCGCCCGGCGCCCGCCGCCCCGTCGCGGTCGACGACGTTCCGCTGGCGGCCAGCGGCGGCGGAGGCCCTGTCGGCCCGCCGGCGAGGTGCGCCCATCGATATTGCGCCGGGCTGCGTCGCATGGAGGGAGATGGCTCTGCGGGGCCGGGCTTTCGTCCGACCCCGCAGAGCCGTCACACAGCCAGGCCGAGCGAGAAGATGTACGCCCCGACCACTTCGTTCTGCACGGTGTAGCGCAGGCGGTACGTACCCTCGGGGAGGACCTGGTCGAACCGTCGTCCAGGCGTGTCGTTGGTCGTGGCGGATCGCACCACGGTTCCGGCCGAGTTGACCACCGACCAGTTCGCGTACCAGGTACTCGCCCCGGACAGATCGGCGACGACACGGGACCCACCGGTCGGGACCGTGAAGGTGTACTCGTCGACCGACGCCTTGGTCTCCAGATTCCCCGCGCCAGCAGATGGCACCCCGTTGGAGACGGTCAGAGCCGTCCCCACCGAAGGCAACGTGAGCGCGAACGTCTGCACCGGCGGCACCTTCTGCAATCCCACTCGATACGTCGCACTGCTCACCCCCGTGGAGGCGGGGTCGATGAACAGTCGCAGCTTGTACGTCCCGGCCACCAAACCTGTGTACGTGGTGTCCGCACCCGAGTACGCGTTCTCTGCCAAGACGGTCCCCGACGGGGTGAGCAGTTGCCAACGCAGGTAGGAGTTCCCACCCATCTGGTCGAACAGGAGCGCATCCCCCGCAGCAGCGGTGAAGGTGTACTCATCGACCGCGACGAACGTCTCGAGGTTGCCGGCCCCGGCCGTGGCGACACCGTTGATCGTGCCGTTGTTGATGTCCACCGGACCCGTCGCCGAGATCGTCACCGGGAACACCTGCGCGGCCGCCGGGAAGTAGATCGAGAACGTGTACCCACCCACGATCTCGCTCTGCGGGGTATACCGCAGCGTGTAGTTCCCCGCAGGCAACACCTGGTCGAACCGGCGACCCGCGGTGTCATTCGCCGTACCCGAGCGCACCACGGTCCCGGCCGAGTTGATCACCGACCAGTTCGCATACCAGGTACTCGC
>NZ_JIAN01000008.1 GCF_000688475.1 Cellulomonas sp. URHE0023
AACCTGCTGGCGCTGAACGCGACGATCGAGGCTGCGCGTGCCGGTGAGGCCGGCAAGGGCTTCGCGGTCGTGGCCGGTGAGGTCAAGGAGCTCGCGTCGGAGACCGCCCGTGCCACCGAGGACATCACGCGGCGGGTCGAGGCCATCCAGGCCGACACCACCGGTGCGGTCGCGGCGATCGGGCAGATCGCCACGATCATCGCCTCCGTCAGCGACTACCAGCTCACGATCGCCTCGGCGGTCGAGGAGCAGACCGCGACGACGAACGAGATGTCCCGTGGCGTGGCTGAGGCCGCGACCGGCTCCGGCGAGATCGCCGTGAACATCTCCGGGGTGGCCAACTCGGCCGCGTCCTCGTCGCAGACCCTGGGGCAGATGGGCGACGCGGTCAACGAGCTCGCGCGCATGTCGACCGACCTGCGCACGCGCGTGTCGGCCTTCACCTTCTAGGTCGGACCAGCAGTACGACGCGGACGCCCCACCGGGCCTGTTTCCGGTGGGGCGTCCGCGTGTCCGCATCCCTCATCTTCCGAGGGAAGCGGTCGATCAGTAGACCGAGCACGAACCACACACATCCCGGAGGACCGAGGCATGAGCGCGACGACGTCGAGCACCCAGTACGAGACCGAGCAGCGCGCGGCGGCATGGTTCAGGAACCTGTCCGTGCGGACCAAGATCCTCACCGCGATGATCCTTCTCGCCGTCGTCTCCGCCGCCTTCGGCGCCAGCGCTGCCGGAGGTGCCGCGTCGATCATCACGATCGCCCTCGTGCTCGTCCTGATCGCAGCCCTCGCCCTCGGGGTCGCGGTGGCCAAGAACGTCCGCTCCGCCGTCGAGCGCGTGCAGGAGGTGCTGGACGGCATGGCGGCCGGTAACCTCACCCGCCGTGCCCGCGTGGTCTCGGACGACGAGATCGGCCAGCTGGCACGTCGCCTGAACGAGGCGCAGGACGCCGTGGGCGCGACCCTGTCGGGTGTGCTCGAGACGTCGCAGACCGTGACCGCCGCCGCTGAGGGCCTCTCGGCTTCCTCGGCCCGGGTGACCGCGGGCTCGGACGAGACCAGCGCGCAGGCCGGTGTCATGGCTGTTGCCGCCGAGCAGGTCTCCCGCAACGTCCAGGCCGTTGCCGCGGGTGCCGAGCAGATGGGTGCCTCGATCCGCGAGATCGCGCAGAACGCCAACCTTGCCGCGAAGGTCGCCGACCAGGCGACCTCGGCGGCGGAGTCCGCGAACGACCAGGTCGCACGTCTGGGCGAGTCGTCCCAGCAGATCGGCAACGTGGTCAAGACGATCACGAGCATCGCCGAGCAGACCAACCTGCTGGCGCTGAACGCGACGATCGAGGCTGCGCGTGCCGGTGAGGCCGGCAAGGGCTTCGCGGTCGTGGCCGGTGAGGTCAAGGAGCTCGCCTCGGAGACCGCCCGTGCCACCGAGGACATCACCCGGCGGGTCGAGGCCATCCAGGCCGACACCACCGGTGCGGTCGCCGCGATCGGTCAGATCGCCACGATCATCGCCTCCATCAACGACTACCAGCTCACGATCGCCTCGGCGGTCGAGGAGCAGACCGCGACCACCAACGAGATGTCCCGTGGCGTGGCCGAGGCCGCGACCGGCTCCGGTGAGATCGCCGTGAACATCAGCGGCCTGGCCTCGTCGGCCGCGTCCTCCTCGCAGACCCTGGGGCAGATGGGCGACGCGGTCAGCGAGCTCGCGCGCCTGTCCTCGGAGCTGCGCACGCGCGTCGCGGCCTTCAGCTTCTGACGCTCTGCCGGACCGGACGGTCGGGGGCACCGCTGCCCCGACCGTTCGTCCGACCCCCAGCCCGCAGCCCGCAAGATCGGGATACCCCGGTGAATCAGAAGGAGGACCAGTGACACCGATCCGCGTGCTTGTCGTAGACGACTCCGTCGTCGTGCGACGACTCGTCACGGACGCGCTGTCCAGGGACCCTGCCATCGAGGTGGTCGGCTTCGCTGCGAACGGTCGGCTGGCGGTCGGCAAGGTCGCCCAGCTCGCGCCGGACGTGGTGACGATGGACATCGAGATGCCGGAGATGAACGGCATCGAGTCGGTGCGCGCCATCCGGCGCGCCGGCCACAAGATGCCGATCATCATGTTCTCGACGCTCACCGAGCGGGGTGCCGCGGCGACGCTGGACGCGCTCGTCGCGGGCGCCCAGGACTACGTCACCAAGCCGGCGAACGTGGGCAGCGTCCAGGAGTCGATGGCTCAGGTCGCCGACAACCTCGTGCCCAAGATCAAGGCGCTCGTGGGGCGCTCGGCACCGCACGCGGCACCGCACACGGCGGTCCGTACGACCTCGGCGGTGGCCCCGTCCGCACCGAGTGCGCCGCGGCCCGTCGTCAAGCGCCTCGAGCCCGCGCCGCACCCGATCCGCGCGCTCGTGCTCGGTTCGTCGACGGGTGGCCCCGAGGCACTGTCCAAGCTGGTCGCCTCGCTCACCCGCCCCCCGAGCATCCCGATCCTCGTGGTCCAGCACATGCCGCCGGTGTTCACGCGCCAGCTGGCCGCGCGCCTCGACCGGCTCGGTCCGGCCCGCGTGGTCGAGGCCGAGGCCGGCATGGAGCTGACGCCCGGCACCATCTACATCGCACCCGGCGACAAGCACCTCGAGCTCCACCGTCAGGGCGCCGGCGTGCGCACCGTCCTCACGGACGGTCCGCCGGTGAACTTCTGCCGCCCGTCGGTCGACGTGCTGTTCGGTTCTGCCGTGCGTGCGTTCGGCAACGAGCTGGTCGGCGTCGTGCTCACGGGCATGGGGTCCGACGGCCGTACCGGCTGTCAGCAGCTGGTCGAGGCCGGTGGGACCGTCGTGGTCCAGGACGAGCCGACGAGCGTCGTGTGGGGCATGCCCGGTGCAGTGGCGACCGCGGGCCTGGCGCACCGCATCGTCCCGCTCGGCGAGATCGCCCCGACGATCGAACGTCTGGTTGCTTCCGGGACCGGTCCGGTCCTCGTCCGAGGCGGGGTGGCCTGATGGCTGTCAGTGCGGAGTCGTTCGCGTTCGTCGCGGACCTCGTGCGCCGCCGAAGCGCGATCCAGCTGGCCCCCGGCAAGGAGTACCTGGTCGAGAGCCGACTGCTCTCGCTCGCTCGCGAGGACGGAGCAGCCGACGTCGACGCGTTCGTCCGGACGGTGCGCTCCAGTGCCAAGGAGTCGGACTTCGCTCGCATCGTCGAGGCGCTCACCACCAACGAGACGTCGTGGTTCCGTGACTCGGCGCCGTTCGCGGCGCTCCAGTCCTACGTGGTGCCCGAGCTCATCGCGGCACGCGGCACGTCGGCTCGTCTGAAGGTGTGGTCGGCTGCCTGCTCGACCGGCCAGGAGCCGTACTCGATCGCGATGACGCTCGCCGACTGCCTGCCGGCGTCCGCCTCCGCGGACATCCTGGCGACGGACCTGTCGGAGCAGGTGCTGGCCAAGGCGCGCGAGGGCCGGTACAGCCAGCTCGAGGTCAACCGTGGCCTGCCTGCGACCATGCTCGTCCGGCACCTGAGCAGGGTCGGCGCCGAGTGGCAGATCTCGCAGGCGCTGCGCAACCTCGTGACGTTCCGGCAGCACAACCTCCTGGACCTTCCGCCGATCGGCGGACCGTTCGACGTGGTGTACCTGCGCAACGTGCTCATCTACTTCGACATCGCGACCAAGCGCGCGATCCTCGAACGGCTGCGCCGCGTGATGAAGCCCGACGGCATCCTCATGCTCGGTGCCGCCGAGACCACCATCGGCGTCGACGACGCCTGGATCCGCGTCCCGGTCGGGACCGGATCGGTCTACCGGCCGAACAGGCCGCTGGCCGCGAGCGTTCCCATCTCCACCGTTCCACAACCCCGAACCGCACCCTATTCATCTGTTCTGACCCGAGGAGCACACTCATGAGAGCGCTCGTGATCGACGACTCACGCACAATGCGGCGCATCGTCGCGGGCACCCTGCAGGACCTGGGCTTCGAGACGGAGCAGGCCGAGCACGGGCGCGCGGCGCTCGACCTCCTCGAATCCGGGGTCGACGTCCAGCTGTGCTGCATCGACTGGAACATGCCCGTCATGGACGGCCTCACGTTCGTCAGTGAGGTCCGCGCCAACCCGGCGTGGCGACACATCACCCTGATGATGGTGACCACCGAGAGCGAGCAGGGACAGATCGTCCGCGCGCTGGCCGCCGGTGCCCACGAGTATCTGATCAAGCCGTTCACGCCTGACGCGATCCGCGGCAAGCTGGACCTGTTGGGGCTCGTCCCCGTCGAGGAGATGGCATGAGCCCCATCGTTGAGCACGCCCAGATCTTCATGATCGCGCAGGAGGTCTTCGCGGCCATGGTCGACGGGGACGCCGGTCTCCTTCAGCCGTGGGACGGCGACCTGCCCGCACTCGACCAGGCCGTCAGCTCCTGGGTCGACATCCACGGCGACTGGCTCGGTCGTGCTGTACTGACCACCGAGAAGTCCACCGCTGACGACCTCGCTCGCGCCCTGCTCGACATGGGTGCGGACGAGGAGGTCACGGAGCCTGACCTCGTCGACGCGTTCGGCGAGATCGCCAACGTCATCGGTGGCAACGTGAAGTCGTTGCTGCCGACCCAGGGCAGCCTGGGGCTGCCCACCGTCGCTTCCGTCGCCCCGCTCCTCGGCGGTGCGGTGGTCATCCAGGAGCTTCGACTGGCCTGGCGGGGCCGCCCGTTGCTCGTCGCCGTGTGGGAGATCGAGAACACCGTTCAGGAGGGGAACCATTCATGATCCGCGTACTCGTCACTGACGACAGCCGCGTGATGCGCCAGATCGTGATTCGCACGCTGCGCCAGGCCGGCTATGACTGGGACGTCCGTGAGGCGTCCGACGGCGCCGAGGCGCTCGAGGCCATCCGTGCCGACGAGCCCGACGTCGTCCTGTCGGACTGGAACATGCCGAACATGACGGGCATCGACCTGTTGCGCCGCCTGCGCGCGGAGGGCTTCCAGACGCCGTTCGGGTTCGTCACGTCGGAGGGCTCGCCCGAGATGCGTGCCGCCGCCGAGTCGGCCGGTGCGTTGTTCCTCATCGCGAAGCCGTTCACCGCGGACGCCTTCCGCGAGGTCATCGACCCGGTGCTCGCATGAGCAACGACACCCCGCTGCCGTCCGCGAAGGACGTCCGTGAGCTGATAGAGGGCCTCGTCGGCCGCGACATCGCGGTCACCACCGGTGGCCCGATGATCGACCACAGGGCCGAGGGTGGCGCCCTCATGGGCGTCTACGTCGACAACCGCCTCAAGCTGACCGCGCTGGTGCTCCTGGACCTGCCGCTCGCCGCGCACCTCGGCGCCTCGCTCGGGCTCGTGCCCGTACGCGTCGCGAACGAGGCCATCGAGGAGAGCATGCTGCCCCCAGCGCTGCTCGAGAACGCCGGCGAGATCCTGAACGTCCTGGCGTCCCTCTTCAACGCGGAGGGTGCCCCGCACGTCAAGCTCGACAGGCTCTACGAGCCTGGGTTCCCGGTTCCGGCCGATGTCGCGACGTGGGTGCTCGCCTACGTTCGACGTACCGACCTGGAGATGGACGTGGCCGGGTACGGCCCAGGGTGCTTCTCGCTGCTCGTGATCTGAGGCACGTCCGTCCGCGGGCGGCGCGCGTCCGTTCGCGGTGCTGACGCTCTGGCACACTGCGCGCATGACGACGACGACCGACCGGGCCTCGGGCAGCGCGATCGACCGGTTCTTCAAGATCTCGCAACGCGGCTCGACCCTCGGCACCGAGGTGCGCGGTGGCCTGGTCACGTTCTTCACGATGAGCTACATCATCGTGCTGAACCCGCTGATCATCGGCACCGTGAAGTCCGGCGACGGGCAGTTCCTCGGCGGCGGCGACACCCCGAACCTGGCCATGGTCGCGGCGACGACCGCCTTGGTCGCCGGCCTGATGTCCATCCTCATGGGGGTGGTGGCCAACTTCCCGCTCGCGCTGGCCACCGGACTGGGCCTCAACGCGGTCGTCGCCTACTCGATCGCCGCGCTGCCCGGCATGTCCTGGCAGGACGCGATGGGGATCGTGGTCCTCGAGGGGCTGATCATCCTGCTCCTCGTGACCACCGGCCTGCGTCAGGCGGTGTTCCGCGCGGTGCCGCGCGAGCTCAAGACCGCGATCAGCGTCGGCATCGGCCTGTTCATCGCGTTCATCGGCCTCGTGGACGCCGGCTTCGTGCGGATCCCGGCGAGCCTGGCCACGCCGGTCGAGCTCGGCATCGGCGGGTCGCTCGGCAGCTGGCCGCTGCTCGTCTTCGTGGTCGGACTGTTCGTGGCGGTGATCCTCATGGTCCGCAAGGTCCGCGGCGCGATCCTGATCGCGATCGTCTCCGCGACGGTCCTGGCGTTCCTGATCGAGCTCGTCGGCGACCTGGGCGCCAAGTCCGCCGAGAACCCCGCAGGCTGGTCGCTCGCGGTGCCGCACTGGCCGTCCGGCGGCATCGTCGCCGCGCCCGACTTCTCGCTCGTCGGGCAGTTCTCGCTGTTCGGCTCCGTGAAGTCCATCGGGGTCGTCGCGGTGATCCTGCTGGTCTTCTCGCTCCTGCTCGCCGACTTCTTCGACACGATGGGGACCATGGTCGCCGTGGGCGGCGAGGCCGGCCTGCTCGACAAGGACGGCAACCCGCCGAACACCACCCGCATCCTCGTCGTCGACTCGATCGCCGCGGCGGCCGGTGGCGCCGGCAGCGTCTCGTCGAACACGTCGTACATCGAGTCGGCGTCCGGCGTCGGCGACGGCGCGCGGACCGGCCTGGCCTCCGTGGTCACCGGTCTGGCGTTCCTGCTCGCCACGTTCCTCGCACCCCTGGTCCAGCTGGTGCCGTTCGAGGCGGCGACCCCTGCCCTGGTCGTCGTCGGCTTCCTGATGGTCACGCAGATCACCGGGATCGACTGGCGCAACTACGAGGTCGCCATCCCGGCGTTCCTCACCATCATCCTGATGCCGTTCACCTACTCGATCACCGTGGGCATCGGCGCCGGCATCATCATGTTCGTCGTCCTGAAGGTCGCCGTGGGCAAGGTCCGTGAGGTCCACCCGTTCATGTGGGTCACGTCGGCGCTCTTCGTCGTCTACTTCCTGATCGGTCCCATCAAGGCCTGGCTCGGCATCTAGCACCGGTCGGAGCCCTGACGGCCCACCCGCCTACCTGCGGACCAGGGCCGTCAGGGTCTCGACCGCCGGCAGCAGCTGGTGGAACGACCGCTCGTAGAGCGCGGTGTCGCCGCGGTAGGGGTCGACGACGTCGTCGTCGGTCGGGCGGTAGGACACCATCCCCCGACGAAGGCCGGCCACGGGGACCAGCGCGCGCAGGCGGTCGGCGGTGGTCGCGTTGGCGCCGGGGAGCGCGGCCGGGTCGACGTCCGCCGCGAGGCGGGCCAGCTCACGCAGCGTGAACGTACGCCGGACCGCCGCGGGCACGAGCTCGACGACTGCGGAGCGGTGCTTGCGGGTCAGGCCGATCACGAGGTCGGCGGACCGGATCATCGACTCGTCGAGCTGACGGCTGGTGAAGCCTGCCGGGTCGGCGCCGTGCGCCTGGACCAGCTGCGCCATCGCGCGGGTCATCGAGCGTCCGACCAGTGCGCCCGTACCGGCGGAGCCGATCTCGATCGCGGGCATCAGGGCACCGGCCGCGGGGCGACCCTGGACCGCTGCACCGAGCCGTGCGGAGAGCAGGCGCTCGACCGCCGGCGACCGGCAGATGTTGCCCGTGCACACGACGAGGACGCGCAGGGGCGCGGCCACGTCGGAGGGAGTCACAGCCCCATGATCCCTGGCCAGCGGCGCGCAGCCGGACAAACGCACCCGATTGCCGCACAAGTTCAGCCGGAGGTGGCGGGCCGCCTCGCGACTCGTCGACGGGCCTTCACCGACCTCACGGCCTGCAGGCCCAGCACGCCGAGCGCCGCTCCGAGGGTGTTCAGCACGACGTCCTGCACGGTGGGGACCCTCGTCGGGAGCAGGAGGAGCTGCGTCAGCTCGATCGCTGCGGACAGGCAGAGCCCGAGCACCACGACGAGCCAGCCGCGCCGCACCAGAAGGCCCACCAGAACCCCGAACGGCACGAACATGACGACGTTCGCGGCCGCCTCGAGGCCGGCGTACGTGATCGGGACGCCGACCCGGGCCAGCCAGGCGAGGACCTCGCGGACGAGGTCGAAGCTGCTGGAGGGTGCGGGAGCGGGCCACAGCGTCAGCCGTGCCACGAGCGCGAGGTACACCGTCAGGGCGACGACGACGCGGCGTCGGGCGGTGGGCTGGAGCACGTCACGGACGGTAACAGGGCCGTTCACCCGTCTGGCGGTGGCGGTGGAGGATCACCCGCCGGGCACCGCGAGCGTCCCGGTACTCTCGTCGGGAATCCACCACAAAGGGGCAATCCGTGCGACTTTCCGTCATCGGGTGCGGCTATCTCGGGGCCGTGCACGCCGCGAGCATGGCTCAGCTGGGCCACGACGTCATCGGCATCGATGTCGATCAGGCCAAGATCGACGCGCTGCGGGAGGGTCGCGCCCCGTTCTACGAGCCGGGTCTGCCCGAGCTGCTCACGCAGGCCGGCGCGACAGGTCGGCTGTCGTTCAGCACGGACATCTCCGAGGCTGCAGGCGCGGACGTGCACTTCATCTGCGTGGGGACACCTCAGGTGCACGGCGAGTTCCGTGCCGACCTCACGTACGTGAACTCGGCCGTCGAGGCGCTCCTGCCGCACCTGCGGGCCGGGGACGTCGTGGCGGGCAAGTCCACGGTGCCGGTCGGGACCGCGGAGGCGATCGCGGAGGTGCTCTCCGGGACGGGGGCCGTGCTCGTCTGGAACCCCGAGTTCCTGCGCGAGGGCTTCGCGGTGCAGGACACGCTGCACCCGGACCGGCTGGTCTACGGGTTGCCGACGGACGGCGACGGCGAGCCGACGCTCGAGGGCGCCAAGGCGCAGGCCGTGCTCGACGAGGTGTACGCGACGCCGCTCTCGGAGAACACCCCGCTCGTCGTGACGGACTACGCCACGGCGCAGCTGGTCAAGGTGGCGGCCAACTCGTTCCTGGCCACGAAGATCTCGTTCATCAACGCCATGGCAGAGCTGTGCGAGTCGACGGGCGCCGACGTCACGCGCCTGGCTGACGCCATCGGCTACGACGACCGGATCGGGCGGCGGTTCCTCAACGCGGGCCTGGGCTTCGGTGGTGGCTGCCTGCCCAAGGACATCCGTGCCTTCATGGCGCGGGCCGGTGAGCTGGGCGTCAGCGACGCGCTCGGGTTCCTGCGCGAGGTGGACTCGATCAACATGCGTCGGCGGGTCCGGGTGGTCGACCTGGCGCGCGAGGTCTGCCACGGGTCGATCGTCGGGCGTCGCGTCGCGGTGCTCGGTGCCGCGTTCAAGCCCGACTCCGACGACGTGCGCGACTCACCGGCGCTGTCGGTGGCTGCTCAGATGCAGCTGCAGGGCGCGCACGTCACCGTGACCGACCCGCAGGCGATCGCGAACGCGCGGGCCAAGTGGCCGGACCTGCACTTCGCAGACACGGCGCTCGAGGCTGCGGCCGACGCGGACGTGGTCCTGCTCGCCACCGAGTGGGCGGAGTACCGCGCGCTCGACCCCGAGGAGCTCGGTGAGGTGGTGGCGCACCGGCGGATGCTCGACGGGCGCAACGTGCTCGAACCTGCGCAGTGGCGGGCCGCAGGGTGGACGTACCGCGCCCTCGGCCGGCCCTGACCGCCCAGGACAGCGTGCTCGACGGCCGTCGCCCAGCTGGGGCGGCGGCCGTCGTCGCGTTCTGAGCCCGTCCGGTTCGGGCACGGTGGGAATACGGTTCGCCCGGATTCGTTACGCAAGGTAATGACGTATGCTAACGATATGGCTCCCACACCCGACCCGACCGGCGACCTGCGCATCGCCATCGGACGTGCGGCGCGGCGGATCCGGGCCGAGCGCGGTGGCGCCGGCCTGGCGGACCCGCAGTACACGGTGCTCCTCTGGCTGAACAAGGAGGGGCCGCTGACCCCGGGGCAGCTGGCTGACCTCGAGCGCGTCCAGCCGCCGTCGATGACGCGCACCGTGACCTGCCTCGCGGACCTCGGGCTCGTGGCCAAGAGCCCGCACGCGACCGATGGTCGGCAGGTCGTCGTCAGCCTGACCCAGGCAGGCGAGGCGGAGGTCGAGGAGACGCGCAGGCGACGCAACATCTGGTTGGCCGCGCAGCTCGACGCCATGACGCCCGACGAGCGACAGGTCCTGACCGACGCCGCCGAGCTGCTCCGCAGGATCGCAGACGCATGAGCCCGACGTTCTCCTCGCTCCAGTTCCGCAACTACCGCCTCTGGTTCGCCGGCGCGCTGGTCGCGAACATCGGGACGTGGATGCAGCGCGTCGCGCAGGACTGGCTCGTCCTCACGCAGCTGTCCGACGAGTCCGGTGTCGCCGTCGGCATCACGACCGCCCTCCAGTTCGCCCCTGTCCTCCTGCTGTCACCGTGGGCGGGGCTGCTGGCGGACCGTGTCGACCGCCGCAAGCTCCTCATCGCGACGCAGGTGGGCCAGGGCGTGCTCGCCGGCGGACTGGGGCTCCTGGTGCTGTCCGGGAACGCGCAGCTGTGGCACGTCTACCTGTTCGCCCTCGCGCTCGGCTGCGTCACCGCGATCGACGGGCCGGTCCGGCAGACGTTCGTCGCAGAGCTGGTCCCTGCCGCCAAGCTGTCCAACGCGGTCGGCCTGAACAGCGCCTCGTTCAACGCCGCCCGGCTGATCGGCCCGGGCGTCGCCGGTCTGCTCATCGCCGCGGTGGGCACCGGGTGGGTGTTCCTCATCAACGCGGCCACGTTCGCCGCCACGATCGTCGCGCTGACGCAGATGCGCATGTCGGAGATGCGACCCATGCCCACGGTCGTGCGGGCCAAGGGGCAGCTGCGCGAGGGCATCGCCTACGTCCGTGGCCGCAGCGACATCCTCGTGATCATGGTCGTCGTCGGGGCCGTGTCCACGTTCGGCCTGAACTTCCAGCTCACGAGCGCCATGATGGCGCGCAGCGAGTTCGGCCGCGGTGCGGGGGAGTACGGCATCCTCGGCTCGGTGCTCGCGATCGGGTCGCTCACGGGCGCACTGCTCGCCGCCCGACGCGAGCGACCCCGGGTCCGCCTGGTGATCGGCTCGGCGTTCGCGTTCGGGATCGCCACCGGCGTCATGGCCCTCATGCCCACCTACCCGGCGTTCATGGTGGCCTGCATCCCCGTCGGGCTCGCGTCGCTCACCATGATGACCGCTGCCAACTCGACCATCCAGATGACGACCGACCCGGCCGTACGCGGACGCGTGATGGCCCTGTACATGATGGTGTTCCTGGGCGCGACGCCCATCGGGTCGCCCATCGTCGGCTGGATCGGCCAGACGTACGGCCCGCGGTGGGCCATCGGCATCGGGTCGATCACCGCGCTGGTCGTCGCCACGGGTGCCGCGCTCTGGGCTCGGTGGAGGTGGGACGTGCGCGTCCGGTACCGGGTGCGGACCCGCCCGCACCTGGAGATCGTCACCCCACGCCGGCTGCGCGCCGAGACGGCCGTGGAGCTCGGTGCCCGCGAGGCGGCCGACCACCAGACCGCAGCCTGACCAGCGCGCACCTCGCGCAGGTCGGCGTGCGTGACGGCCTGGTCGGGTGAACAGTGCCGTCCGACGTGTCCGCCGCCATGTCCGGCATGTGACGATCTGTCCGTGAGCACAACGATCAAGGGACCCCCGGGACCGGGCGAGTTCTTCGGTGTGTTCCCTGCCGACCAGGCTCGCCACTCGCGTGGCTCGCGCCGTTCGCGCGCGACCCGCACGACCGTCTGGGCGGTCCTCGGAGCCTTCGTCGTCCTCGTCGGGCTCGGTGCATGGCTGGCCTACCGGGCCTCCCAGGCGTCCCAAGCCCTGTACGCGGCGCAGGACGGGTTCTCGGCGATGCAGAAGAACCTGGACGGGGCCGGCACCGGCACGATCGAGCAGCAGATGCCGGCGGTCCAGGCGAACCTCGCGACGGCGGTCGCCGCGACCCGTGACCCGGTCTGGCGGCTGGCGGAGCACGTGCCGGTCCTCGGCGCCAACCTCGAGGCGGTGCGCATCGTCTCGTCGTCGCTGAGCGACCTGACCGCCGACGCACTGCCCGCCGTGAGCTCGCTCAACGCCGTCCTGAACATCGAGGGTGCGCGAGGGCTGGACGGTCGGGTGGACCTCGCACCGCTCGTGGAGGCTGGCCCCAAGATCATCGACGCGGCAGCGAGCGCGCACACGGCGCAGGACGCGGTCGCCCAGATCGACACCGGCGCGCTCGTGTCACAGCTCGCGGGTCCCGTCGACAAGCTGAGCTCGACCCTGGACACCGTCACCGGCGCGCTCGACGCGGGCGCTCAGGTGGCCACCTTGCTGCCACCGATGCTCGGCGCCGACGGACCCCGCACCTACCTCATGGTGTCGCTGAACTCCTCGGAGCTGCGCAGCGCCGGTGGCATCGTCGGTGCGTTCGCGGTGCTGCATGCGGAGGACGGCGCGGTGACGCTGGTCGACCAGCGCTCCACCATCGACCTGCCCGGTATCGACCAGCCGATCCTCCCGCTCACCGAGGAGGAGCTGAACCTCGACACGGACCGCCTGGGCCGCTGGGTGCAGGACTCGGTCATGACGCCGGACTTCCCCCGGTCCGCGGAGCTCATCGCGGCCCGGTGGGAACGGGACATCGGCCAGCACGTCGACGGTGTCGTCGCGGCTGACCCCGTCGGGGCGCGCTACCTGCTTCAGGCCACCGGACCCGTGACAGCCGAGAACGGCACGACCGTGAACGCCTCGGACGTGCTGCGGGTGCTGCTGCACGACGCCTACCAGAACATCTCCGACCCCGCGTCGACCGACGCGTTCTACGCCGACGTCGCCGCCGCGATCTTCGGCGCCGTCGGATCGGGTCAGGGCGACACGGACGGACTGGTCACGGCGCTGACCAAGGCGGGTTCCGAAGGTCGGATCCGCATCTGGTCCGCCGACCCCGTGGAGGAGAAGACGCTCGCGGGCACGACGATCGGCGGCGCCTTCCTCTCCGGCGACCACGCGGACGCGACCGGCGTCTTCCTGAACGACGGGACGGGCGGCAAGCTCGACTACTACCTGACCACCAAGGTGGCGATCGAGGACCTCCAGTGCTCGGGCAAGAACCCGACCGCCACGGTGCGCCTCGACCTCGACTACGCCCCGCCCGCGAACGTCACGGAGCTCCCCGGCTACGTGACCGGCCCGGGCTTCGGAGGGCTGCCCGTCGGGAGTCTCGCGACGAACGTCAGCGTCTACTCGGCGGTCGGCGAGAAGCTGGGCCCTCTCGGTCTGAACGAGGGCATCATCGCCGGCACGACGGGCACCGCAGCAGGACGTGACGTCCAGGTCGTGACGTCGATCCTCGAGCCCGGTCGGCACGAGACCTACTCGACGACGGTCCCGGTCAAGAACGGCACCGTCAGCGTCTGGACGACTCCGACCCTGACCGATGCCGGCTTCGTCTCGGCCACCTGCCCGTGAGCCTCTGACCTGGCCGTTCGGCACGGGGCAGGCGTCAGAAGCTGGACGCGCGTTCACCCCATGGGGTGAAGTTTGGGCGATTCGCACCCATTTCCACCGCTTCACCCGATCCGCCCTGCCATATCGGTCGCGGAGGGCGCGATGATGGGCGTCTGAAATGTCCGATTCGACGAACCCTTGAGGCGAAGACCATGGTCAGAACTATGCGCGGCGCGATCGTCGTGCTGGCGGTTGCCCTGCTGGGCTTCGTGACCGCACCCGCTTCCATCGCCGCTGCCGGCCCCAGCCCCGCGCCCAGCGGCACCGGTGCGACGGAGTACCCCGCTCCCTCCCTCTTCTCCGCCCAGGTCACGCCGACGTGCGTCGAGGACGCCCCCGCGGTGTCGTACGCCGTCAAGGGCCTGCCCACCGAGGTGACGACCGTCAACGTCACGTTCCAGAACTCGAGCGGCGACACCGTCAAGCTCACGGACGTGCCGCTCACGGGCAAGTTCAAGGCGCTGCTCAAGGCCGGCCTCAAGGTCCAGTTCGCGGTCGGTACCCAGGTCGTCGCGGTTGACGCGCCGGTCGTGACGGTCAACTGCGGCCCTCAGGTGCTCGTCGAGACGCCGACCCCGACGCCCACCCCGACCGGGACGCCGTCCACCCAGGTGCTGGTCGACCCGTCGAGCCCCCCGACGCCCGTGAGCCAGGTGCTCGCCGAGGGTGACCCGGCGCCCGCCAGCAACGCCGCCGTCCTGTCCGCCACCGGCAGCAACGGAGCGCCGCTGCTCGTGGCCGCGATCGCGTTCGTCGTCGTCGGTGCTGCAGTCCTCGCGCTCGTGACGATCTCGCGTCGCCGCCGGAACGCCTGACCCGGTAGCCGCACCACACGGACGACGCCCGCCCCCTACCTGACCGGGGGGCGGGCGTCGTCGTCTGTGTCAGAGCAGCTGGTCGACCACGTGGTCGATGCACGCCGTGAGCGCGAGGACGTCCTCGGGGTCGACGGCCGGGTACATCGCGACCCGCAGCTGGTTGCGGCCCAGCTTGCGATAGGGCTCGACGTCGACGACGCCGTGGGCACGAAGCACCTTGGCGACGGTCGCGGCCTCGACCTCGGGGGACAGGTCGACCGTTCCGACGACGTTCGAGCGGATCGCAGGGTCGGACACGAAGGGGGTGGCCCAGTCGCGGGCGTCGGCCCATCCGTAGAGATGGCCGGCCGAGGTCGCCGTCCGTTGCGCGGCCCACGGCAGCCCGCCGTTGCCCAGGATCCAGTCGAGCTGCTCCGCCAGGAGGACGAGCGTCGCGATCGCTGGCGTGTTGAGGGTCTGGTCCAGGCGCGAGTTGGTGACAGCCGCCGTGAACGACAGGAACTCGGGCACCCAGCGACCGCCGGACTCGATCCGCGCGGCCCGCTCGATCGCGGCGGGGGACGCTGCGGCGAGCCAGAGCCCGCCGTCCGAGGCGAACGACTTCTGCGGCGCGAAGTAGTAGACGTCGGTCTGGCTCACGTCCACGGCCAGACCGCCCGCGCCGGACGTCCCGTCGACCAGCACGAGCGCACCCTGGGTCCGCGAGCCGGTGACCCGGCGGACGGGCGCGACGACGCCCGTCGAGGTCTCGTTGTGCGGCCAGGCGTAGGCGTCCGCGCCGTCCACGAACGTCGGCACCGAGACCTCGCCGGGCGCCACGGCGTTGATCACCGGCGACCCGAGGAACGGTGCGCGGCGAGCGGCGGCCGCGAACTTGGCGCCGAACTCACCGAACGTCCCGAACGCCGCGACGTCGTCGACGAGGCACAGCGTCGCGACGTCCCAGAACGCCGACGAGCCGCCGTTGCCGAGCACGATCTCGTAGCCGTCCGGCAGGTCGAGCAGCGTGGACAGGCCTGCGCGCACGCGTGCGACGAGCGCGCGGACGGGTGCCTGCCGGTGAGAGGTGCCGAGCAGAGCCGCAGCCGGACCGGCGAGCGCCTGGACCTGCGCCGCGCGGACCTTCGAGGGCCCGGAGCCGAAGCGGCCGTCGGCGGGCAGCAGGTGGGTCGGGATGGTGGGCAGGGCGGCACCAGTGGTGTGAGCGTCGGGCACGTGCCCGAGAATAGGCGGTCGGCGCCCCGGGATGTCTTCGCGACCAACTAGCCTGTGCTGCAGCACGGTGACACGACGTTGGAGGCTGCAGCAGTGAGCGACCTGATCGACACGACGGAGATGTACCTCAAGACGATCTACGAGCTCACCGAGGAAGGCATCACCCCCCTGCGCGCCCGGATCGCGGAGCGCCTGGGACACTCCGGTCCGACGGTCTCCCAGACGGTCGCACGCATGGAGCGGGACGGACTGGTGGTCGTCAGCGGCGACCGGCACCTCGAGCTGACCGGCGTGGGCGAGGCCAAGGCCACGCGCGTCATGCGCAAGCACCGCCTCGCGGAGCGGCTCCTGACGGACGTGATCGGCCTGGAGTGGCCGTACGTGCACGAGGAGGCCTGCCGCTGGGAGCACGTGATGAGCGAACGCGTCGAGATCCGGCTCGCCGAGCTCCTCGACCACCCGCACTTCGACCCGTACGGCAACCCCATCCCGGGACTCGGGGAGATCGGCGAGGAGACCACGCGCGAGGGGTTCCTCGACGGCGTCACGTCGCTCGTCACCTTCCGCGGTGCGGCCGGCGCTGACGGGGTCGAGCGGGCGGTCGTCGCCCGTATCGCGGAACCGTTGCAGGTGGACGTCGAGCTGCTGACGCGGCTGGCCGATGCCGGCATCCAGCCGCAGCGGGAGATCTCGATCGAGCGCACCGACGGTGTGGTGACCGTGTCCACCGTCGGTTCGGACATTCTGCTCGACCTGCCCGAGGACATCGCCCGGCACATCTTCGTCGGATCGCGCTGACGCCGGTCCCGGACCGCCCTGCCTTGGGCGCCGGCTGGCGCGCGATCCTAGCGGTCCTCGAGGCGCCTGTCTGATAGGTCCGTGATCTTCTTTTGCTCCGTTTCGGGGCGTCCAGAGGGCGTGGTCCTAGGCCGCTGACCTGCGGTTTCGCCCGTCGCCCCAGAGGCCCTCAGGGGCCGTGCAGGACGTCTGTCCAGCATCAGGGAAGTTTCTCGTGATCGGAACGTGACAATCGCCGGGACCGTCATGTACGTTCGTCCTGCTTCTTCAGAACCCTCCTCCGAAGAAGCCCTCGAGCGGAACGCCTAACCCTGCCGCTGTTTCGAGGTTCGCTCTAACCGCCGGCAGGGGCGGGGGACCCAATTGCGGGCACCGGAAGTTCGGTGTCCTTGGGGTGAAGTCGCTGAACCGGCCAGCCGGGGACGCGGCCGGGTGTTCTCCCATCCGAACCCGACAGCTGACCTCGTAGGCCTCAGGAGAGGCACAGCGTGACCGTAAGCACCACTAGCGCCCGCCATCGCGCGGCGCGGCGTCCCTCGACGCCACTGACCGAGCTTGCCCTGGCAGCCACCGGTCAGATCGGCACCGTTGGTCGTCGGACCGCCGTCGTGGCCGCGTCGTCGGGCCTCGTCGTCTCGATGCTCGGCTCGCCCGCATCGGCAACCGCCGGTGACGCAGGTGCGCTTCCGGCCGTCGACACCGCTGCACTGACGGCCTCGGCCCGCGCGCTGCTCGACACCGCGCCGGTCGTCACGTCGCCTGCTGACGCAGCGTGGACGGTCGACATCCCCGTGGTCACGGCCGAGACGCCGCCGCCCCCTCCGCCCGTCAAGGCTGCCAAGGCCGCCTCGCGCAGCGCGGCACGCGCCGCAGCAGCGGCCGCCGTCGAGGCCGCTCCGGCGTCCGCAGCCGTCCCGCAGTCGGTTGCCGGCAACGCGGTCCTGGAGATCGCAGCCCAGTACGTCGGAACGCCGTACGTGTCCGGTGGCAGCGCGCCCGGTGGGTTCGACTGCTCGGGCTTCGTCTCCTACGTCTACGGGCAGCTCGGCGTGAGCCTGCCGCGGACCTCCGGAGGCATCAAGGCCGCCGGGACGATCATCTCGCGTGACGAGGCACAGCCCGGCGACATCATCTGGAGCCCCGGTCACGTGTCGCTGTACGCCGGTGGCGACTCGCAGATCGACTCGCCCCGCCCGGGCAAGACGGTCCAGTTCCGCGCCATCTGGCAGAGCGCGCCCGTGTTCATCCGGATCGGCTGACCTCAGCCGCCCGCACGACGAAGCCCTGACGACATCGCGGTCGTCAGGGCTTCGCCATGTCCGCTGCCGGATCATGCGCGGCACCGCGACCGGACGTCGGTCCGTGCGCCTGGCTCGCCCAGCGCGTCGGGTCGGTGCTCGGCGGGCCCGAGCGCCCTGCCGCGGCTCGCCGTCACACCCCGACGACTGGGTACCGGCGCGTAGTCTGGCCGTGCACCACGCTGTTGCTTCGCTTCGCCGGGCCGGCAGCCAGCCGGTCTGACCCCCGAGGTCGGGAGAACGCCGTGCTCGTGAACGCCCTCACGTCGACCGCCGAGATGCCTGGCGGAGCGGATGCCACCGCCCCCCTGGCCGGATCGGCCGCTCGCACCCTCCTGCTGAACGCGAGCATGGAACCGCTGTGCATCGTGAACCTGCGTCGAGCCGTGATGCTCGTCATGACAGGCAAGGCCACGGTCCTCGAGTCGGACGGGCGGCTCCTGCACTCCGAGCACGTCGTGGTGCCACTCCCGGTCGTCCTGTGCCTGACCCGCTACGTGCACGTGCCGGTGCGTCGGCCCGTGCCGCCCACGCGCCGCACGGTGCTGCAGCGCGACAACCACAGGTGTGCGTACTGCGGCGGGGGAGCGGACACCGTCGACCACGTGCACCCGCGGTCCCGCGGCGGCCGTCACGAGTGGACCAACGTCGTCGCGGCGTGCGTCCGCTGCAACCACCGCAAGGCCGACCGGCTCCTGCACGAGATCGGCTGGGAGCTCGCGTTCGTGCCTCGGGCGCCCCGCTGGTCGGTAGCCTTCGGCACCACGTCGGTGCGCACCGAGCCGTTGTGGTCGCAGTACGTCGTGGCGTGAGGGCCTGAAGGCCGTGGGAGGCTGCTCATGACGAGGGACGACGTGGTCCTCGTAGGGGTCGACGGGTCGTCGGCGAGCCTGCACGCACTGGACTGGGCTGCCGCGCAGGCGGTCAAGCACGGCTGGGCCCTGCGGGTGGTGTGCAGCTACTCGTTGCCCTCGTTCACGGCGGCCTCGCTGGACGGTGGCTACGCCGCGCTCGACGACTCGACGATCCAGCAGGGCGCCCGGGCGGTGCTCGACGAGGCGGCTGCGCGGGTCTCCACGCACGGTGTTCCCGTCACGTCGAGCGTGGTGACCGGCGATGCCGCGGGCGTCCTGGTCGAGATGTCGCACACGGTCCGTTCCGTGGTCGTCGGGACGCGCGGCGGCGGAGGCTTCGCGGACCGGCTCCTCGGCACCGTCTCGTCGGCCCTGCCGGCGCACGCCTACTGCCCTACGGTCGTCGTCCCGCTCCGGCATGGGGGCAAGCCTCTGCCCGACGACGTCGCGATGCCGACGGTCAGGCCGGTGCGCCGGATCGTCGTGGGCGTCGATGGCTCGCCGGCCGCGGAGTACGCGCTGCACTACGCGATGACGGAGGCGGAGGTGTGGGGCGCTGACCTGACCGCCGTCGCGGGCGTGCCGGTCGGCGCGATGACCGGCGTGCTCTCCTGGCTGCCCTCTGCCGTGGACCGCGAGCAGGTGCTGCGGGACGTGACCGAAGGGCTCCACGTCGTGGTCGACCGTGCCCTGGCCGACCACCCGGGGCTGACGGTCCGGCGGCACGCCCTGGACGGGACGGGAGCGGAGCTGCTCACCGAGTTCTCGGCCGCGACCGACCTGATCGTCGTCGGGTCGCGGGGCCGCGGCGGGTTCGCGGGGCTGCTGCTCGGGTCCACCAGCCAGGCGGTGCTGCACCACGCGGACTGTCCGGTCATGGTCGTCACCGACCGCTGCGCCACCGACACGGCCGCAGCGAGCTAGACCCGCCGCACGCGCCTCACAGGTCTGGCCCCGGGGGGACGTCGGGCCGTCGTACCAACGCCGACAGCACGACGGTGGAACGCGTACGGGACACGAACGGCTCGGCGGCGAGGCGCTCCACGACGCGTTCGAGGTGCCGCATGTCGCGTGCCCGCACCTGGACCATGAGGTCGACGTCGCCCGTCACGGTGCTCGCCGCGACGACCTCGGGGTAGCTCTCCACGGCGGCGCGCATGGTCGCGGGACTGGTCGAGCCATGGCAGAACAGCTCGACGAACGCCTCCGTCTGCCATCCCATGGCGGCCGGATCGAGCCGAACCGTGAACCCACGGATCACGCCGCGCTCGCGCAGCCTGTCCACTCGACGCTTCACGGCCGGGGCTGACAGCGAGACCAGCTCTCCCACCTGCGCAAACGTCGCCCTGGCGTCCTGTCCGAGTGCGCGAAGGATCGCGTTGTCGAGGGAGTCGAGCCCGGTGTCGTCGCTCATCGGCCCATCATGACCGAGCCCGCGGGCTTGTGAAGGTGTGCCGTTTCGGCGTGCATCAATCCCCCAACCGTGCTCAAGTCGGACACTACGCATGCCGAGAGCACTGAAGGACGCCCTGCCGGGGGCGCCCTGCTGGTCCGTGATGGAGGCGACGTGAGCAAAGACACGAAGAAGCGCATCGACACCGTACCGACGCCGCGCGTGTCCGACGGGGACGTCGCGGTCTCCGCGCCCGTCGGCGAGTCGGACGAAGCCACGGCAGCTGCCGCGGGTGCGTCCGCCCGACCTGCGACCAAGGTCCGGCGTGGACCGGCGGCCCGTGGGCTCTCCGCCCCGACGGCCCCGTTGCTCGACGTCCCCCGACAGCCGTCGGCGTCGTCACCGCTCGTCGTCAGTGCACCCGCCGTGACGCCGGCAGCTGCTGCGCGCCAGCGCCGGGTCCGCACTGCCGTCTGGTTCGGGGCCGCCGCCACGGTCGTTCTGGCCCTCAGCACCGGCAGTGCGGTGTACGCGTCCAACGCGCGGGAGCAGGAAGCCCAGGATGCGGCGCTCGCCGCGAGCTCACGCGTGGACAAGTCGGTCGCCGCGAGCGCCCGTGACGCCGTCCTGGACAGGGGAGCCGACCAGGCGGTCGCGGCGACTGCGCTGGCGGCCAACCGTGCCCGCACCGCGGCACAGGCGCAGGCCGCCGTCGACCAGGCGAACTCCGTCCTCGCCGCGACGCCCAACGCGGGCGACGCCCCGCGCGCGGCGCTCGGTGCCGCCTCGACCGCGGTCGCCGCGGCGATGGCTGCGCCCACGACGAGTGCCGCGTCGCTGCGCAAGGTCGCCGGTGGCGTCGCAGCTCCGCTGCAGGGTGCCGTCGACGCCCAGGCCGCGTGGCAGGCCGCCGAGAACGCACGCATCGCGGCAGAGCAGGCGGCTGCCGCCGCGGCTCAGGCGCAGGCCGCCGCGGCGGCGGCCGCTCGGTCGAGGCAGACGAGCACGCCGCGAGCATCACGTTCCACCGCCTCCGCGCCCCGTGCTACGGCGTCGGGTGGTGCCGCGGCGCCGGCCCCAGCGGCTGCGGGGGTCCCGTCGGGTGGCAAGGTCTGCACGTCGGCAGGGGGCGGCGCCGGCGAGTCCAGCGTCGGTGCGATCGGTGCGGCGATCAACGCCTACCGGGCGGGCCTCGGCCTGCCGGAGCTCTCGGTGTCGCGCAGCGGCGGCCTGGTGTCGCACGCGGTCGACATGGCGAATGCGGGCGGCATCTGGCACTCGGGCAGCGACAACATCGTGGCGTGCGTGAGCAGCGGGTCGGCGTCGGCGATGGTCTCGGCCTGGTCGCAGTCACCGGGTCACGACGCGCAGATGCGGCGCACGGACGTCTCCAGCATGGGCGTCGGCGGCGCCAGCCTCGACGGTTGGCTCTACGGCGCCGTGAAGTTCAGCTGACCTTCGCCGTGACGGCGTCCCCGCGGGTGTGACACCCGACCCGCGCGGACGCCCTGCCACAAAGGTCCGCGCCCGCGCGGGTCAGGGGCCACGCGGGCGCGGACGGCCGCGGTAGCCGTCAGCGCAGGGCGTGCTCCAGGCGATCGGTTGCCAGGTCGAGGTCGCTCTCGGTGATCGTCAGCGGCGGCGCGAGCCGGATCGTCGACCCGTGAGTGTCCTTGGCGAGCACGCCCAGGGCCAGCAGGCGTTCGCAGAGGTCGCGGCCGTCGACGGGTCCCGACGTGGAGCGCGCCGTGGTCGGGCTGCCCGGGTCCGAGGACGCTCGGGGGACGTCGAGCCCCGCCCAGAGGCCCGCGCGACGAACCGAGGCCAGCAGGCCCTCGTCCACCAGCGCGTCGAGCCGTGCACCCCAGTGCGCGCCCAGAGCTGTCGCCGACGCCTGCAGCGACCCGTCGGACAGCAGGTCGACGACCGCGAGCCCGACGGCGCACGCGAGCGGGTTGCCGCCGAACGTCGACCCGTGGGTGCCCGCCGTCAGGACGCCCAGCACGTCTGACCTGCCGACCACGGCGGACACGGGCAGCACGCCGCCGCCGAGCGCCTTGCCCAGGGTCACCAGGTCCGGCTGGACACCCCACAGCTCGGACGCGAGCGTGGTGCCCGTGCGGCCCAGCCCCGACTGGATCTCGTCGCAGATCAGGAGGACGTCGGCGGCGGTGCACGCGGCGCGCACCGCCGGCAGGTAGGACTCCGACGGGAGGACGACCCCCTGCTCGCCCTGGATCGGCTCGATCAGCACCGCGACCGTCGTCTCGTCGATCGCGGACGCGAGCGCCAGCGCGTCGCCGTACGGGACGATGCGGAAGCCCGGCGTGTACGGGCCGAACCCGCGACGCGCGTCGGGGTCGGTGGAGAACGACACGATGGTCGTCGTCCGGCCGTGGAAGTTGCCGTCGGCCACGATGATCGTCGCCTGGCCGTCGGGTACGCCCTTGACCTCGTGGCCCCACTTGCGCGCGGCCTTGATCGCGGTCTCGACCGCCTCGGCGCCCGTGTTCATCGGCAGCACCATCGGCGGTCCGGCGACGAGCGGGCCGACGAGGCCGGCCAGCGCCTCCGCGAACGGGACGAGCAGGTCGTGGTCGAACGCGCGCGACGTGAGCGTGAGCCGGTCGATCTGGGCGTGCGCCGCGGCCGTCAGTGCGGGGTGACGGTGCCCGAAGTTGAGCGCCGAGTAGCCGGAGAGCAGGTCGAGGTAGCGGCGTCCGTCGACGTCGGTCACCCAGGACCCGAGCCCGTCGACCAGCGTCACGGGCAACGGGTGGTAGTTGTGCGCGAGGACGGCCGACGACTCCGACGACGAGGTCGACGCCGGCGCAGCGGCTACCGGGGTGAGCGTCATCGGCCTGCGCGGATCTCGAGCGTGCAGCACTTGGCGCCGCCGCCGCCCTTGAGCAGCTCGCTGGTGTCCACGGGGATCGGGTTGTACCCGCGCTCGGTGAGAGCCGCCGCAAGGTCGACAGCGCCGGGTGCGACGACGACGTTGTAGCCGTCGGACACGGCGTTCAGGCCGAGCGCACGGGCGTCGTCGGACGTCGCGTGGATCGCGTCCGGGAAGAGCTGCTCGAGGACCGCGCGAGACCCGGAGGAGAAGGCAGGCGGGTAGTAGGCGATCTGAGGGTCCTGCGACGTGCTCGACAGCACCGCGAGCGCCGTGTCCAGGTGGTAGTAGTGCGGCGACACGAGCTCGAGGGACACGACCGGGCGGCCGAACAGCTCCTGGGCCTCGGCGTGCGCCATCCGGTCGGTGCGGAACCCGGTGCCGGCCAGGATCAGGTCGCCGACGACGAGCAGGTCGCCCTCGCCCTCGTTGGTCTCGGCTGCTGTGTGGGTGACGTAGCCGCGGTCCGCGAACCACTTCTGGTACGCGGGGCCCTCAGCGGCGCGCTCGGCGTACCGGAAGCGGGCGGAGTAGACGACACCGTCGACGACCGTTGCGCCGTTGGCCGCGTAGACCATGTCCGGCAGGCCTTCGAGCGGCTCGATCGTCTCGACCGTGTGGCCGAGGTCGAGGTAGGTGTCACGCAGGCGTCGCCACTGCTGGACCGCAAGACCGGCGTCGGTGTGCTTGGTCTTGTCCATCCACGGGTTGATCTCGTAGGACACCGTGTAGTGCACGGGTTCGCACATCAGGTAGTGGCGGTCGGTACGTCCGGGGGCGATGGGGGGCATGGGGTGGCTCCTCGTGGCGTGTCGTTCCCACGAGGGTACGAGCCGGTACGGGCGAACGGTCGGACCTCGTAGTGCGCACCAGGGCGCGATCCATTGCGTTGAGGAAGTGGTCAGTGGTGATTCATTGCGCGGGCCTCGCTGCTGGCTCGCATCAGCGCGTACCGCACCATGCCCCCGAGGAACGGACGCATCGCGAGCGCGGTGAGCCGTCGAGGCAGTGGCCCCGCCAGCCAGACGTGCTCCGACCACAGCACGCGGCACGACGTGCGACCCGCCGGCACCACGACGATGCTCGCCGTCCCCTTCAGCACGTGACCGATCTTGGTGAACTCCGCAACGCCGGTGCGCGTCTCCGTCGGCGGGTCGAACCGGTCGACCCGCATGACGTCGGCGAGCCCGGGCGCACCGCGGCGCGCGAGCGGTCCCGACACCGCGGTGATCACCGAACCCACCTCCGGGGCGGCCGTGTCCAGGCCGACGCGCGTCAGGGGTATCCAGCGCCCGTGGTTGCGTGCGTCGGCCACGAGCGCCCACGCGGTCGACGCGTCGACGGGGAACGCGCGCACCACGGCGTCTGTTGTCATGCCCCCATCGTGGACCCCGGTAGCGTCGGCGGCATGGAGAGCAGGCAGCTGGGACGTACGGGTCGGAGTGTCGGTGTGGTGGGGCTCGGCTGCTGGCAGCTGGGCGCGGACTGGGGGTCCGTCGACGACGACGTCGCCCTGTCGGTCCTGGCAGCCGCGGTGGACGCGGGCGTGACGTTCCTGGACACGGCCGACGTGTACGGCGACGGGCGCTCCGAGCGTCTGATCGGACGGTTCCTCGCCGAGGGCGAGCACGGCGAGCTGACCGTCGCGACGAAGATGGGTCGCCGGGCCGACCCGCACACGACCGCCGCCTACACGCTGGACGCGTTCCGTGCGTGGACCGACCGCTCCCGCGAGAACCTCGGTGTGGACACGCTCGACCTGGTCCAGCTGCACTGCCCGCCGAGCGAGGTCTACCGCCGAGAGTCGACGTACGACGCGCTGGACACGCTCGTGCAGGAGCGCAGGGTCGCCGCGTACGGCGTCTCGGTGGAGACGGTCGACGAGGCGCTGGAGGCGATCATCCGGCCCCACGTCGCGACCGTGCAGATCATCCTGAACGTGTTCCGCCGCAAGCCGCTCGACGAGGTGCTCCCCGTCGCGCAGGAGCGCGGTGTCGGGATCATCGCGCGTGTGCCCCTGGCCAGCGGGCTGCTGTCGGGCACGTACGACGAGCACACCCAGTTCGCCGCAGACGACCACCGTTCCTACAACCGGCACGGAGACGCGTTCGACGTGGGGGAGACCTTTGCCGGGGTGCCGTTCGAGGTCGGCGTCGCCGCCGCACGTCAGGTAGCGACCCTGACACCGGCCGGGGCGTCGACCGCACAGCTGGCCCTGCGCTGGATCGTCGACCAGCCCGGGGTCTCTGTCGTGATCCCCGGAGCGCGGACGCCGGAGCAGGCACGCGCGAACGCGGCGGCCGCGGCGCTCGCACCGATCGACGAGGAGACGCTCGACGGCCTGAGGGGGATCTACGACGGCGCCATCCGGACGCACGTGCACGACCGCTGGTGACCTAGAGGTCCTCTGCGGACGGCGCCGTCGGCTGGTCGGGCACCGACGTGAGGGCACGCCGGGCCTTGCGGCCGCGGGGCAGCCGGCGCGAGGGAGCGGGCAGGATCGCAGGCGAGCTGCCGGCGCCTGCGATCTCGTAGACGCGGGCGAACGCGGCGGGTGGAGGACCGAAGGCCTTGCGGGCACCGTCGATCACGGTGCGCCCCAGCCCGCGGGCACCCGCGACGCCGATGACGACACCGATGCCGAACGGGATGACTCGGCCGATCGCGAGCCCGGTCTGCTTGCCCAGCTGCGTGCGCACGAACCGGCGCGTCATCGTCGTGTTCACCTTGCGCACGGTGGCCATCGGCATCCGCGTGAGCAAGGCGCGCGCGACGCTGACCGAGGTCAGCTCGGCGCCGTCCGTGATCACGATGCCCTTGTTCTCGCCGAGGATCGTGGTGAGCAGCAGAGCCGTGCGACGGTCCGCGTCCTCCACCTCGATGCCGTGCACCGACGCGACGGCGAGCGCGAACGCGGCGGACGCCCCGAAGAACGTGGCGATGTCGCTCGCGGTCAGGGCCAGAGCGACCCCGGTACCGACCGCGGGGGCCGCAGCGACGGCCCCGACGGCCCCGCCGGTGGCCTGCACGACGCGCAGGTACTCCTTCTCGAGGAGTCGGATGATCTCTTCGGGGCTCGCCTCGGGGTTGTGCCGTCGCAGAGAGTCCACGTGGGCGTGGATGGTCGACGACGGGATGGTCACCGCCTTCGCGAGCGCAGCGTCGACGACGCCTGCCACGGGCTCAGCGCTCCCCGGTGACCGTCAGCTGCACGGTCGCACCGGCTTCGAGGGTGCGACCGACGGTGCAGTGCTGCTCGATCGATCGGTGGACCACGGTCAGCAGTCGGTCCCGCGCCGCAGCGTCCAGCGCGCTGAGGTCGACCACCAGCTCCTCGAGGAGCGCGGGATAGCGGTCCTGCTCGTCGTCCGCCATGCCCGACACATGGATGGTCACGTCCACGTCGTCGCCGAGGCGGTGCCGCAGAGCCGAGTCGGACGCGAGCCCGCTGCAGCCCGCGAGTGCGATCTTCAGCAGCTCTCCCGGGCTGAACGACGCCTCGTCGCCGACGCTGCCGATGAGCACCTCCGCACCGCGGGAGTTGCGCCCCGTGTAGCGGCGCACACCGGTGCGCTCGACCCACAGCTGCGTGTTGTCGGCGTTGGTGGTCACGTCAGGCGCCCCCTGCGGCGCCGCCTGCTCCGTCGTCATCCGGCGATCCTGCCACGCCAAGCGCGATCGGGCTCAAGATGCGCGGCCACCGTGGAGGGCGCCGGTGCGGTCTTCCCGCTGCGCCTCTCGGCCCGGCCTCGTCGGGCGGGCGGGTGCCCGCCCGACGAGCGAGCGTCACAGCCTGGACGCGGACCGTGCCCGGAAGTACGCGGAGGACGCGGGGAGCCAGAGCAGCACCAAGATGGCGACGGCGAGCACCAGCGACAGCAGGTTGAGCGCGATCGAGGTGCCCGTCGCGCTCCTGAGGCTGAACAGCGTACTGACCACGCCCAGACCGCCGAGCACCGTCGCGACGATGCGTGCCCACGACTTGCCGGCACCGTTCGCCGCAGCCATCCACAGCCAGAGGCCGACGGCGATCAGACCGACGACCGTCGCGGACACCAGAGCAATGGTCACCGCGGTGTCCACGTCAGCCGGTGTCAAGCTCGGGCTCGACTCCGCGAGCGTGTCGCGCAGCTGGTTCTTCGTGGCCCACGCGACCACGATGCCGATGAGGCTCAGCGCAGCACCGGCGTACATCAGCTGCACCGCACGTGTGACGGACGACGGACGCTCCACGGGAGCGACGTTGCTGGGCTGCACCTGGTACTGCGGTGCAACAGGCATCGATCGCTCGGCACCGCTCGGGTTGGGCTCGCTCATGCTTGTCTCCTTGTGAGGTGTCTGTGGATGGCTGCCCCCGGACGCTACCGGTCCACACGGGGGCAATGCAGGTCCATTCGGACTCTGGTGGGCGCCGCGTCGTGTCGTCCGCCTCAGGCTGCTCTGCTGCGCCCGAGTAGGCTCTTCCCGCTGTCGGTGTACACCTTCGGAAGGGCGCAGACAATGGCTGGGCACCGGATCTTCGCGATGAGCTTCGCGAGCATCTACCCGCTCTACCTGGCCAAGGTGGAGCGCAAGGGCCACACGAAGGACGAGGTCGACGAGGTCATCACCTGGCTCACCGGGTACGACGAGGTCAGCATGGAGAAGGCGATCGCCAACGAGGTGACGCTCGAAGACTTCTTCGCCGAGGCACCTGGTCTCAACCCGAACACGCCGCTGATCACCGGTCTGATCTGCGGGATCCGCGTCGAGGAGATCGAGGACCCGCTCATGCAGCAGATCCGCTACATGGACAAGCTCGTCGACGAGGTCGCCCGCGGGAAGAAGATGTCGTCGATCCTGCGGGGCACCACGTAGGGCTCGTCGCACCTGACCGATGCTCCGGTAGGCTTCCTGCGTTTCGTGGGCCTCCTCGAGGGTGCTCGCGCCTGTAGCTCAGGGGATAGAGCACCGCTCTCCTAAAGCGGGTGTCGGCAGTTCGAATCTGCCCAGGCGCACAAGTGTTTTTCCAGGTCAGCGCGATCTGAGGTGCGACTGGTGTGGTGGTTGCGACCGCAATGTCCGGTTCGTGGTCAGCATGTGGTCAGCAGTCCTTTCGTGGGCAGCCCTGCCGGTGGCACGAGTGCTGGAAACTGAGGCGATGCGAACCTGCGACAAGGCGTTCCACGCGGACCAAGCAGCAGCCCGCCTTGCCCTGGCCAGCATCCGCGAGAAGGCCAAGCAGAAGGGCGAGCCGGCCCGGCTGCCGGTGCGTGTGTATCCGTGCGACGTGTGCGACGGCTGGCACCTCACGGGAAAGCCGGTCCACGGCCGGAAGCCACCGTGGGACAGCGACCCTGACTGGGTTCGCCCCAAAGGCACGGCACACCTCCAGCAGCGATCCGCTGCAGTCGTCAAAGGCTCACGTCGGCAGCGAGCCCGCGCACGCGTCGGCGTGTGAGGACCGAATCGCACAAGTCCTTCAAACCACCCGAGGGCGCTTCGCGCGGGAGGCATTTTCTTCGTACGGCGGGGGGGTCACCAAGTACCGTTCTCGTCCGTGACGGAGCACTTCATTGCACCGGACGGGAAGCCGTCCCCATGTGACTACTGCGGCGCGCCCGTCCCTCGGAAGTGGTTCGGACTCGAGGTGCAGCAGCCGCGTCCGCGCGTTCCGGGTAGTCACGTAGACGACTGGCAATGGCACGACGTCATCTTCTGCAGTCAGGATCACGCAGCTCGGTGGCTCGCAGTGCCATTACCGACGCCGGAGCCGAGGGTCGCGCCTCCCGAAGTTGTCGCGACGAACTGGGGCGAGCGCATCGAGTGGGCTCTCATGGTCGGCGCTGTGCTCGTGGTGCTCGGGCTCGCAGTTATCGGAGGCTTTGCGGTCGTTCGATACATCCTGTCCATGGATTGAGGCGGCCGCGCGCTCGCGCCGAAGAGCCGTTCGGCGCCTTCGTATGGGCCGCCACGAGCGTTTTCGATGAGGAGAAGATCAAGGCGGCACGACGCGACACGGCTGTTGCGGCTGTCTCATCGCCATCAGCCGACCGGGGGGTCGGAGGCATCGGCACCTCCTTGCGGGTCCGGAAACGTCGGCATCCGTTCCATTGCCACCCATGGCGCCTCCGAGAAGAGGTGACCGTAGAGATCCATCGTCATCGTCGCGGTGGCGTGGCCGAGGATCATCTGGACCGCCTTCACATCGGCGCCGGCAGCGATGAGCAGCGAGGCGGCGGTGTGACGGAGGTCGTGGATCGTCGTGCCGGCCAGACCGACCGACTGGGTCGCCTCCGTCCAGCGCGACCGGACCCGGAAGTTGGTGTTGGTCCAGATCGCTCCCGTCGGGCTCGGGAACAGGTACGAGCCGGACGGGGCGCTCTCGATCCGATCGCGGACGTAGGGCTCGAGCGTGGGCGGGACCGGCACGGTGCGGGTCTGGTGCGTCTTCGTCGGCCCGAAGATGGCGCCGCTGGTCCTCTTCGACTGCGGGGCTGCGCGATGGACCCGCACCCCGAGGCCGTGTGGCGTCTGGACGACGTCGTCGACGCGCAGGGCGCACATTTCGGAGAACCGGCAGCCGGCCAGGCCGAGGAAGAGCACGACCGGCCGACAGTTCGGCGGCATGGCGTCGGCGAGCTTGCCCAGCTGCTCCGCGCGCAGCCAGTGCGGCTCGCGCTTCGTTGTGCCCTTGGGCAGCGGGATCGACCGGGCGACGTTGACGGAGATCCGTCGGTCGCGCACGGCGTAGTCGAGCACCAGCCGGATGACGGATAGGACGCGCCGCCGGGTGGCCGTCGCCAGCCCGCGGACCGTCATCGCCGTGAGCACACGCTCGACGTCCGTCGCGGAGATGACGGCGATCGGGAAGCGTCCGAGCAGGGGGATGACGTAGGAGTCGAGCAGGAACCGCGTCGTCTCCTGGCTCCGGACCGCGAGGTGCTGCCTCGAGCCCTGCCACTCCTCGGCGAGCGACTCGAACGAGACCCGGCCGCGAGTCGGGTCGATCCAGGTGCCGCTCTGGAGCTTGACCAGCTGGTCGGCCTCCCAGCGCCTGGCGTCGGTCTTGCGCTGGAACGACTTCTCGGCGATGACCCGGTGCTCGAAGAAGACCTTCGCGCGCCAGGTCACCGTTCCCGAGGGGAGCGTCCGCCGGGTGACGGACATCAGCGTCGGCGCGGCTGCGCGGGCTCCCGATCGACCCACGAGGCCGGGATGAGGATGACGGTGCCGAGCCGCCGGCAGGGGATCTGCTCGGTCTCGGCCAGGTGGTAGAGCGTCCGTACCGGCACCCCGAGGACGGCGGCCGCGTCCTTGACGCGGTAGTACTGCCGACGGGCGGTGATCGCGGGTGCGGTCGTCTCGGACTGCGTCGTTGTCGTCATGGTCGGTCTCCTTGCGTGGGTTGACGGACTTGCGGTCACCACCGCTCCAGCACAGGTCCATCGGGACTCGGGCTGGTCGGGGGCGTCAACGGGCTGCGCGTGATCTGTGGACGCAGCGGCGGGATGACGGGCTGTGGACGGGTGATGGGCAACGGCGGTTCTGGGCTCTCCGGGTGATGGGCCGCCCAGGTCTCGGTGGCCGACGTTTCGCCGTGCGTCGTGGCGAGGACGCGGTCGAGCAGCTCTCGAGGCCCGTCGAGTTCGCCGCTCGGAAGGCACTCTGGGTCGGGTCGGTCCGTGGCGACGTAGAGCCGGTTGAGGTGTCGGCCGCGGGTGACGGCGACGTAGAGGTCCTCGCGACCCATGCCAGCGGTGATGACCGTGTGGGTCTCGTCGACGGTCATACCTTGGCTTCGGGCGGTGGTGGTGGCGTAGCCGAGCTCAACGCTCTCGGCGACGTACGCCGAAGGCAGGCGCAGCGACTCGGCGGCTGCGTCGCCGGCGGCCCGGACTCGCACGCCGCCGTCGGGCAGGACGGCGGTGATCTGCCAGAGGTCGCCGTTGCGGACGAACCCGCCGCTGGTGCGCAGCCGCCTGTTGTTGCGACGGGTCACGATGCGATCCCCGACGCCGCCGGTCAGTCCGTCGCTCAGTGTGATGCCGGTGGTGCGAACGTCGCCGGTGCGGACGCGTTCGGCGCGGGTGCGGGCGTTGAGCTCGTTGACGGTGCGCCGGTCCGCGGCCGCGAGGAGGACGACTCGGCCGTTCGCCTCGGCGTCTTGAGCTGCGGTGAGGGCGTCGTCGAGCATGTCGTCGTGGGTGCCGTGGCTGATCCGGCCGTGCCGGATGTAGGCGTCCAGGGCGGCCGGGTCGCCGTGGCGCAGCTCGAGGGTGGCGCGCGCTTCCCAGGGCTGGCTGAACCGCCACAGGGTGCGCAGCTCGGCGGTGGGTCCGCGGCGGGCGAGCATCCCGAAACCACCGCCGGCGTCGACGGCTCCGCGTTGCAGGTGGTCCCCGACCAACAGCACCTTCGCCTCCGCGGCGCTGGCTTGGTCGATCAGGGCGGCAAGGGTCCGGGTGTCGGCCATCGAGGCCTCGTCCACGATGACTAGGTCCCCGCGTCGGAACCTCCACTGCTCTTGGTCGACGGCCAGCGCGTTGCGGCGCTCGTTCGCGGCAACGCGATCCGAGTACGTCACCGTCGGGCCGTCGACTACGGCCGTGCGTGCGGCGTACCGCAACGCCCGCTGCAACGCCGCGTCGCCGACGGACTCGAACATCCACTTGGCGGTGGTCTCGCACCGCGCACCGAGAGCGTCCGAGAGGGTCGCGGCCGCGCTGGCCGACGGGGCCAGGCCGATGACCGTTCCGCGGGTCCGCCGCCATTCGTCGGCCAGGGCAGCCAACGTCGTGGTCTTTCCGGTGCCAGCCGGCCCGACGAGGACGGCGAGCTGCCGCGGTGAGAGCAGAACGGCCTTGGCGGCCTCGCGCTGGTCGACGGACAGGTGTGCCATGCGCTGGTCCGCGAGTCGGCCGGCCAGCTGATGGATTCCGAGCGGCACGGTGGCTTCTGCGGCATCGAGCAGGGTGCGCTCGGCCCGCAGGAGCTCGAGCGAAGTGAATGTCTCCTCCCCGACGCGACGGCGGGCCGGTTCGGTGTCGTCGTCGAGCCGCACGCACGCCTTGCCGGCCTCGGTGACGATCGTGTTGGTCAGCCGCACCCGGTCTTCTGGCGATGCCATCCGAAACACCAGGGACGAGCGCAGGGCGGCGGCGCCGAGGTTCCAGGTCGACCACACCGATCGGCGGGTCGAGACGTCCTCGAGGACCTGGGCGACGATCGCGGCGCGAACCTCCGGCCCGACATCGCCCGCCCGCAGCGGACGGCTGTATCGGCCTGCCAAGGCGCGGGCGGCCAGATCGACGGGTTCGACCCCGGTCAGGGCGCGGGCACGGTTCGCCCAGTCGGCCAGCAGCTCCTGCAGCGCGCGGACGACCTTCGGCGGCCGAGTCTCGCGAGTCAGATGCTGGCGCGCCCTCGTCGTCTCCACGCGCGAAGGTGCCCGTCCTCGCTGCTCAGCGAACTCTTCGGCCCACCGCTGCTCGGCGCAATGGATCTGCTCCGACCGTCCGGAGAACTCGGCCAGCAGGTCCTCACCGACGCCGTCGACCTCGAAGGCGGGATTGCGACGCTCCCCGCGGGCACGCAACGACCATGTCGCGCCCAGCCGCCGTGACACCTCGTCGGCAAGCAACGCGTCGTACAGCTCAGAAACAGTCACGACCGCGCCATGCAACGTCCGGCCGTCCACGGACCGCCACGCACCGTCGGGCCCCTGGACCTTGTTCGCGACGACGACATGCGTGTGCAGGTTAGGGTCGCCGGCGCGGGAGTCCCAGTGATCGAACGCGGCCGCGACCATGCCGCGCGTCCGGACCTGCCGGCAGCCAGCCGCACCGACCCTCGTCCGGATCACCGAGTGCTCGACGAACTTCAGGGCCGAGGTCAAGGCGGCGCGGTGCGCGTCGTAGAGAGCGGTCCGCGTCCGGTCGTCAGCCAGCCCCCACAGGACCGAGTCCGACTTCGGCGCCGTGAAGGTCAGGTCATACCCGGCGACGGTGTGCCGGCCCTCGCCGGGCACGATCTGCTTGTAGGGCGTACCCAACGGCTCGAGGGTGACAGGGTTGCGCCCGTCGCGGAAGACCGCAGTCATCGCGGCCTCGGACACGGCCGCGCCCGACCTAAGCCGCCCGTCGCCGAGGGCGTCCAGCCCGCCGCCGATCCACCGTCCCGACGGGTTGCCCGTCTGCTCGTAGTACGCGGTGAGCGAGTCGTCGGCGGACAACCCCGCGTCGCCGGCCGCGACGTGCCGCGTCAGGTACGCGTACCCGTCGCCAACGGTCAGCTTGTGCATCGACAGCACGCCAGCACCTCCTGAGGAGCAACTCGGGCGAGTGCTCCTACAGATAGGTGCGCCGAAATGTGTGTAAGACGCGACGTAGATTTCGAGAGAGCGCGCGGGGTGCGAGGAGCGCCAGTACTGCACGGTTGGGGAGGGAGCTCGGCTTCCCGTCGGGGACTACCGTCGCGATCATGCCTGTAGACGACCTCGGGGTGCTCCCCGCTGATCTGCAAACCCGTGCCCGGGCCGAGGAGAACGGCGAGGTTTCCTGGCACGTCGACGATGCCGCTTCGGTCCTCGGTGAACTGGCCAACGCCGGGCGCGTGGTGCTCGGTCTCGATGTGCGCGAGTACGACGAGGACGGGTCGTTCCTGGAGGTGGCGTGGAGCGTCTACGCGGGAGTGGACCCGATCGAAGCCCGAGATGCTGCGCTCGGAGCCTTGTCGCGCGGGGGTCTACCGGGCGACTGGATCCTAGTCACCTGGTGACGAGGCCAGCGCGCTCTCATGCGGCGTTCCGCGTCTCGTTCGGCGATATGGGGTGCAGCGAGTCAGCGCAGGCTCGCGGCTCCGGGGTGGATCGCTACGTCCGCGGACCGCCCGATGACGCCGCTCACGCCGACAGCAGAGGGGGCCTCGTTGTCCGGCTGTGTGTACCGAAATCTTGCCTGGGCGACGTCGTCCGCGTCGCCGGAAAAAGCCAGGGCCGAGTACATGAGCTGGACCCTCGTCCGCCTCCGTCAGCTGGTCAACGGCTTCGTGGTGGGGTTGGGCATGTCAGGGCTGCGGCGCCGTAGCGTGTGCGGATGCCGAATGAAGAGCTCCGTGACGCGTGGGACAAGGCGCTTGATCGGTATGCCGACCTCGACGCGGCAGCGGCTCGCTTCAACGTCACTCTCTTGGAGATGCTCCGGCCCCGTTGGGAGTCTTCTGTCCGGCCCGACACGTCGATGTTCATGCTTCTCTTCACGCGACCGGAAGTAACCGGGTACCACTTCGACGAACGCGTCGAGGTCATCGTCGAGGCAGCTGATCGCGTGCGGCTGGCTTTCGTCCGCAACGCTCCGAGACGCGGCGAGGTCCTGCCGGCCGGGCCCGTCACGGTCACAGGCGACTACACACGCCCGGCGAATGCTATGCAGGCAGTGGAGGCGCTGTTGTTCCAGCTCGCGTCACCAGAACAGCCGCAGTTGCCTCGATGACTCTATGAGTCTGGGTCGACCTGAGCCTGGGTCGGCGCACTCCGTTCGATCGTCCTGGATGAGCGCTCCTCGTCGCCCAACCCGACCCGATCGACTGGGTGGCGCCCTGACGATCGATCACGTGGCCGACTCTTCTTGCATCACCGGATCTCGATGACGTGACTGGCGCCGGCCACCGCCAGTGGGCCTACCCCGCGACGCCCCCAGCTGCCCTGGGCCCCGCCGGAGCTAAGCCAGCGCCCCTGTGAAGGTGATGGTGGCTCTGGTACAAAGGGGCCTCATGACCGAAGACGGGGAGGATAGCCCGACTCTCGCTGGCATCACGCTGACGGGCTGGCGGCAGTTCAGCACTATCGATCTCGACCTCTCGAGTCGGCTGACCGTGCTTACGGGCGCGAACGGCACGGGTAAGAGCACGGTGCTCGGCATTCTTGCCAAACACTTCAGTTGGAAAACGGTCTTTGCGGCCGTGCCTCGACGGGATCGAGCCGGAAGAGAACACTTCTTCAGTGACTGGCGCGCCGAACTGCCCGAGGCATCGCGCGATGGCGGAACATTTTCTGACGACTACGAGCTCGACATTCTGCACCCGCGCGAGCAACTGCCCACCGTAGCTCAGCCGAGCCGGCCCAGCGACGAACTGACGAGCATCGGTACCGTCAGGTACTCGGATGGCTCCGATCTCACCATCGGCATTCCCAAACTCGAGTCCGCTACCTATGACGTGGTGCCTGCGTCGACGCGCCAGTGGCCGACCCTCGCGGGACTCTACCTCTCTGCGTTTCGAACACCCACGGTCTATACGCAACTCAAGACGATACCCGCGCAGTTTGACGCAACGGAACGTATGCTCGACACATACGTGGAGCAGTACCGGACTCGCTACTACAACGAGTACCTGCCACCGGACCAGAGTGCGTTCAAGACAATGAAGGAGTCCCTGGTTGCCGCGGCCGTCTACGGTCCGGGAAACTCGTCCGTCCAGCCAAATGCTGCGGCACGGGATATCTGGGACGGTTATCAGGCGGCGCTCCATAGGTTGCTTCCCCCTGAACTCGCTTTCTCGCATCTCGTGGTTCGCGCGCCGGACGTCATTGTTCGGACGACGATGGGCGATGAATACCCTATCGACAGCGTTTCGGGCGGAGTTGGCGCAGTCATGGAGCTCACATGGCAGATCCTCCTGAGATCCTGGGGGAGCCCTAGGTTCACGGTGCTGATCGATGAGCCGGAGAACCACCTCCACCCCAGTCTGCAGAGGTCGCTGCTTCAGAACCTCCTTGATGCGTTCCCCGGCGCAAACTTTGTGGTGGCGAGTCACAGCCCGTTCATAGTGAGCTCTGTAGCGGAGAGCAACGTGTACGCGCTGAAGTTCAACGATGAGGGCCTCGTCCAGGCTGTCCTGCTTGATCGCTCCGACAAGGCCGGCTCCGCAGACGACGTTCTCCGCGACGTCCTGGGCCTGGAGAGCACAAGGCCGGAGTGGGTCCTAAGCCAGTATGAAGCTATCCTCGCCGGCCATCTAGAGAATGCTCCGGATTCTGCGAATCTGATGTCTCTTCGGCGAGAATTGGAGGAAGCCGGACTCAGCTCGGAGCTCCCTCGTGCCGTTACGCGGCTAACAGACACCTACATCGAAGAGCGCGGGCGCGATTGATGCGCAGTCTATCTAAGGCGGACGTCCCCGCTACTATTCGCGATAAGAAGGCTGAGCTCACGAGCAGCTACATCGCTTCGGAAGGGCGCACTGTTCCGTGGAAGGCACGAGACATCGTCGCCTCGCTGGCCGTGGAGACGAGTGACAAGTGCGCATACTGTGAGAGTCGCGTTGGGGCTGTTGCGTGGACGCATGTGGAGCACATCAAGCCAAAGTCGCTCTTTCCGGAACTTGTGGTCGACTGGGCCAACCTTACGCTGGCTTGCCCGCGGTGCAACCAGTACAAAGGCGACTACCACTCCGACGAGCATCCGCTAATGAACCCGTATACGGATTCGCCGGAGGCCCATCTCCTCTACTTCTTCGGAATGGTCCGGGCTCGCCCTGGCGACCAGCTCGCGTCCGATACAATTCGCATTCTTCGTTTGCATAGGCTAGAGCTCCAAGACCGGAGAGTTGCCGCGGTGGAGCGTGTGGACTCCCTTGTCCACGACTGGGCGCGTGCGGACGGACCGCTAAAGGAGGCGATCGAGGAACTCATCGCTGAGCATTTGGAGGATGGTGCGGAGTACGCCGCTTCGATTCGAGCCTATCTAGATTCCGTCGGATTCGAGCCGAGCGCCCGCGTGGCGCCGCCCGCGTTCACGTCGGCTGCTTCTGGGCAGGTGGCGGGGGATGCGCCAGCTCATCACGGGCCGCAGCCCGCGACGGGGGAGCGCTGAGGGACACGCTGCTAGCGCTCTTCCCCCGCAGCTTCCAGGTTCGATCAACGCCGCGAGACCGGGCGGGCACAGTGCCGTACGGCGCTTCACGCCGTTGCCGTATGGCACATCACGCCGCAATCGCATCGGGCTCGGGCCCCTACAGGCGAGCTTGTCCTCGCATCGAGGCCCGGACAGCAGTCGAGCGCGGCTCACCCGAACGGGTACGGGGTCGTCGTGGTCCCCTCGCTAAGATCAACTCGTGACGATTGACGCCCGCGATCTCCGCCGTTTCGTCCTTCAGGATGATCCCGAGCATGGAAAAGGGCGGCGCGGCGAGGTCGTCGAAGCGATAAGTCGCTCCTCATTCAGCATCGAGTACGTCCACGTCCCATTCCCGTATGCCACGCCTGCGGAATTGCGGATCGGTGACACTTTCGGCCTCTTCCTGAAACCGAACCAGTCGGCCAAGCGACTTTTCGGTCTCGATCGAGAGGTTCTCCTCTGGTGCTCTACATACGGGCGGTTCCAGGCGAAAGACATCGACGTGCTATTCAAGGTGATGGAGGAAAACGGGACTCGCCTGAGTCGACAATTTGCCATCCTGGTCACTCGCTATGAGCGGGACGAGAGGAATGTACTCGAGTCAGAGGCGGATCTGGACTCTAGTCTCGTGCACATCTCACTTCAGGAGCTGCGGGCGAACGGCCTTGACGCGCTGCTAACGCGCCACCTTTATTCGAGAGACCTCTTCGATGTTTCGGGTGCCGCAGTCCTGGCCGCCGACTTCTTTGGGCGCCGGGATCTCATTGACCGGCTCGTAAGCGAAGTGGAGGTCGGAACGAATCAGATTGGTGTCTTCGGACTTCGAAAGGTCGGAAAGACCAGCCTTCTCAATCGTTTGGGCGAACGACTGCGCAACTCCGGAAAGGTTGCCGTCGCCCGGCTGGACCTGCAGTGGTCCACCTCGATCAACGGACGGCCCGAATACACCCTCTGGGCGATGGGTGAAAGCATATACGCTTCCCATCGTGCAATACGGTCGATGGGTGACTTTCGATTGTTTGGAAAGTTTGACACGTTCTCGGACATTCCCAGTCCGGACTCGACCTGGGAATGGTTCGCCCACGACGTGATGGTGATCCTTAGCAAGTCGAGAAGGCGCGTTTGCATCTTGATCGACGAGATCGAACGCATGTTTGAGGCGGCAGAAGAACGCGGATTTATTCGCTTCTGGCGCCTACTCCGGGGCCTCGACCAACAGCAACCCGGACGTCTACGGTTTGTTCTAGGCGGTACGAGTCCCCAGTGTGCCGAGCTCGGGTTGATCAACAACGAAGACAACCCCCTGTTCAACTATCTTCAACTGGAGTATCTAGGGCCCCTACAGAACGAGGACACAGGCAGACTCCTGCGAACGCTGGGTTCGTCTATGGGTCTAGACTTTGACAACTCAAGTTTGATTTGGGCGCGAAGCCAATGCGGTGGCCACCCGGCGCTCCTCAGGGCCCTTGGATCGACAGTCCACGACGCGTACGCCGGACGCGTTGCGCCCGTGCTATTGAACGATGCATCGCTAGCTAGACTTGAGCCGACGCTTGCACGGCGAACCGCTCCGATTCTTGATCAAATGGTCGCAGCGCTCGAAGATCAGTACCGAACCGAGTTCGATCTCCTTGAGTTGGTCGCCTCTGGCCAACTGTTTCAATATCGTGAATACGTTGAGATATTTCCGGGTGAGTCGGAGAGGCTGCGCCATTATGGCTTGATCGGCGCAGGCGATACGCCGGTGATAGCGATTCAACAGCTTCATGCTCACCTAATTCGACGGAAAGAATTGCAGTCAATTCGGATAGCGCCGAGCCGACTCCTATCCTCGGGCTCAGAACTCGGCCCGTGGCGGGTAGAATCATGCCTCGCGTCCGGGGGGTATGCCGACGTGTACAAGGTCAGGGCGGGCGACTCCGTCGCTGCGGCGAAAGTTTTGCGTGGCGGTCACTTGTCGGCTCTCCAGCGAGAGGTTGACGCTCTTTCGGCGCTCTCCCATTCCGGCATTGTGCGATTCATGGATTCGTTGCGAGCATCGGACGGCGAACCCTGCCTGATAATGGAGTTCCTAGAAGGAAAGGATGCCTCCAAGTACTGCATGCCTGCCTCCGCGCCGTCGACTCGTGACTGGTTCCGGTGGATAGCGGAGGTGCTGTCGGCGCTCGAGTCCATGCACCCTCGAATCGACTACGCTCGTAAGCTCGAGTCGCGGGAGTCGATGAGTAGCACAGAGTTCGAAGAGTGGGGTCGGGCGCGCCACGGCCAGATTCATCGAGACATTAAGCCCGAGAACATCATGATCGTGCCGGGGCGCGGTCCCGTGCTCATCGACTTCAACATTGCGGTTCTTGCTGGCGCCCCCGTCTTGACTTCGTCGTCAACGGCGGGCTACTTGCCGTCGCTGCCGGTGGAGTGGTCGCCCGCATGCGATCTGTACGCCCTCGGAGTGACGTCGCTTGAACTGGCGGCGGGCACCCGACTCTCGACCTGCTCGTTAGACGAGTTGGTCGAGATCGCTAGGGCGCGGCATGGCGACGCGGTCGGCGATGCAGCCGGTCTCCTTCTCGCCTCGCCCGGAAGTGGTGCCGGCGCCGCGGCGATTCGTAGAGAGTTCCTGCGGCTACAGCCTGGTCGCTAGCCGGCGTCGGCCATCGGAGCTCCGGCGCCACTGCGATCTCGAAGCGAACCAGCTAGAGGGCCGCGTCGGTCGGGCAACAGTGCGGGGCACTCCGACTGAGTCGGCAGATTCACCTAGGCCCATGTGTGGGGCGCGATCATCGGGCTTGTCGGGCGGCGACGACCACGTTCGGAGGAATCCGCCGAACGAGCGTGGTCAGCAAATGGTCAGCACGCGTATTGGATTCCATGCACTCTGGGAATTACTCGCGTGTGTTTCCGCAGGCCAGCGCGGTGCAGACCCGTCCAAGCCGAACTCCTAAAGCGGGTGTCGGCAGTTCGAATCTGCCCAGGCGCACAGTGTGTTGGTCTGAGCCAAGCCTGCTCTTCGCCGTGGCATTTGCCCTTTTTAGGCGTCGCGCATATGAGGTAGACGCCGGTTCGGGCTGGCTCTCCTGATATCCCAGGCCGTTCATTCTCGCGTCGGCCCCGCAGGCCCTCGGCCGGTACGGTGAGCCCGTGGCCACGTACTTTGACTCGCGCCAGGATGCTGAGGCTGGCGTCCCCGCCCAGGCCGGCCTGAGCCCAGCCGCCGCCGTGGTCGCTGCGACGATCAGTGCGGTCTTTGGGCGCGACGTCGCAGCGACTCTGAGCCCGGTCAATCAGCCACTCACGACGGTTCCCCCTCGCACGGCGATGTACGCCGTCATCGGCGGGTTGCGCTGCTCGCTGTATGCCGACTCGAAGGCCGTCAACGTGCTGACACCCCGTTCGAACGCTGACAGGCATCTACGGGCTCACGCTCGACACGGCGAGGCCATCGTTCCCAGCCCCCAGGGGGACCCTTTTTATGCAGGCGTCCGCTACGCATATGCCGAGGCGGCCGACCGTGCGCCGGAGCTCGCCGACGCGGAGGTCTTAGCGGACGAGGCTGCTGGTCGTGTGCCTCGTCGGGGGCTCTTGACCTCGGCCGCGGAACGAAAGGCCATCGAAGGGCGAGCCGTACGTGTCACCCAGGAGCATTTGGAAGCGCTCGGTTATCACGTCGAAGACGTCGGTGCGTACGAATCCTTCGACCTCGATGTTCGGCGCGGCGAGGAGCGTCTGTTTGTCGAGGTGAAGGGGACGACGACGTCGGGTGACGCGGTCGTTCTCACGAAGAACGAGGTCGACCTGCATCGCATGCACTACCCCAACAACGCACTCGCGGTCGTCCGCCGGATTGAACTGGACCGTTCCACGGCGCCGCCGGTCGCCAACGGTGGCGAACTGGTGCTCATCCAGCCTTGGCAGATTGAGGACGAGCGTCTGACGGCCTTGAGCTACCAGTACGTGACCGGAATCAGTGGATCGCAGCCATAGATCGGGCGGCATAGCGGCAGCGCCGCGGGCACTCGACCTGGGGCCACCTCAGCGCGATCGCCTACGACGACGCCCCCGCGCAGCACTGGCGTTTCTGGTGCGCCGCTCGTTGCTGGCCGGTCGCGCGGCGTGCTCTTCGCTTGTAGAGCCTGATCAGAACCGTGGGTCGCAGGTCCCCTGGCCGAGCAGGGCCAGACCGGTCAGGTCTCCCGCCTGGAACGTGTTCACGCCGGGCATCGCGGAAGGGCTCATGATCTGGGTGGGGTCGGCGACGTGGTCCAGACCGACCAGGTGCGCGAGCTCGTGCATGACGATCGTGACGCCCTGCCCGTCGAAAGCCTGGGCGTCCATGACCTGCTCCACGTCGAGCTCGATAACGCCCGTGACGTTGACCAGTAGCTGCCCGTCTACGGACACCGGTGTCGGTCCGCCAACGCCGACGACGTTGCCGGCAAGCCGCATGTTCTGCGCCTCGGTGTCCCACTCGATCAGGACCGGGGCCCACCGGTCGCCGTACAGGGCTGGCTGGGACAGCGGCCGGATGGTGCGCAGCGGAACGCTCTCATTGGTGGCGCCGTCATTGACGAATACCAGCCCGCTCGCTGCTGACACTGCCGAGGCCGCGGCCTCGATCAGGTCGTTGCCGCCAGGTGGTGGCCGGCGGTCCGTGTCACGTAGTGAATCGGGCGGCACGGGTCCCACGAGACCGGGGTGATGCCGTCGGCTTGGACGTGCAGGAACTTGTACGAGCTCGACATCGAAGCGACGAGCGGCGGGTGCCCGAGCGGAACGGTGCCCGCCTCGAATCCGGGCGTGGGGAACCCCATCGCTCTGAGGACGTTCTCGGGGATGGTTGTGCCCACCGGCGTCGGACCTGGCGCGGGGGGCGCAGGAACGCTGATGCCACCCAGGTCGACGCGCCTATCGAAAACCGGGCTGTGCGTGGTGAACCAAGCCGCTGCACAGAGCACACCCACGACGAACAGGACGAGCGTGTTCTGGTACCCGACGGACTGCCGGATGCCACCAGCCGGACGGCGTGCCCCACTCGGTGTCTGCGCGGGCGCCGGAGGCCCAGACACCGTGGGGTCCTGCCGCCTGAGTGCGGGGACGATCTCTGTGCCAGTGCGGGCTTCGTCCGCGACGCGCTCGGGAACAGGACCAGACGGTGAACGGGGCGCGCCGTCGTGCGGAATCTCGTTCACAGGCTGGCTCTGCTGCCCTTCAGGTTGGCGTTCGCACTGGTCATCGGCGGACCTGGTTCGGAACTGAAGGCGAATCGCAGCCCAGGGGTCCGCTTGCAGGTCTGCGACAACCTGCGCGCCGCGACGGTCGGGCTAAGGCGCCCAGCCGGCGTCAGTACGTCGTCGCTCACCGCCAGCCCTGTCGGAACCCCCTCGCGGCAACCGCTGCGGTTGGCCGTCGCTCATGACGGACTGGCAAGCCGTAGGCGACCTGGGCGTCGGCGCAATGCCGGCGCGCGACCGAGGCGGACCGCTTGGGCCCCGTCATGCGAGGTCTTCGAACGAGTCGTCGCTTGCGCACCGGCACATCCACCGCCCATCGGCGAAGCCGCGGAGGAGCGCGATCCCCGGCCCCGGCGAGCTGGTCGAACGTGGGGGAAGGATGACCGTTCCGGACGGGAAACCGATCCGTAGCCCGCCGCCTTTCCCCTGGGGATCGACGACCCGGTCATTGTCCGGAGGCGACCGCTCAGAGCGAGTTCTACAGTGCCCGCATGGCCGTGATCGGGACGGACTGGCGGGTGCTCGATGGCGTGGTGACGGCGTGGTTCGACGCGCCGTCGCTCACCGAGGGGGCGGCGGTGGCCGCGCGCGTCGCGGAGCTGTCGGACGCGGCCGTGGTCGACGTACGCGCGACGGGCGTGCGGGTGCGCCTGGACGGAGGCGAAGGCGCCGCGGCGGTGTCAGCGGCCGTGCGGGACCGTGGACTGGTGGCGAACCCCGCTGCCCTGCAGCACCTGAGCGTGGTGCTCGAGTCCGCGAACCCGACGGCGGTGCGGTCGTTCTGGCAGCGGGCGTTCGACTACGTGCCTGGGCGGGGCGACGATCTGAGGGATCCCTTGCGGCGCGACCCTGCGATCCGGATCCGGCAGTCCACCGAGACTCGGCCGCTGCGGAACCGGATCCACCTCGACGTGGTGCGGCCGGCCGCAGCGGTGGAGCAGGCGGATCTTGGTGAGGCGTTCGGACCGTACGGGGTCTGTCACACCGACCCGGACGGCAACGAGGTCGACCTGGTGCCGGGCGACGCGCTCAGCGAGCAGACGGGGACAGCCGACTGGCAGGCTGTGTTCAGCGCGATGGCGTGCTACCGCACCACGTCGCGGGAGCAGCAGCGCGACCTGGCCCGCGCGGCCGCGACGCTGGCGAGCGACGCCGGCTTCCCGTTGCTCATCGACCTGCGCCCTGGGCTCGTGATCCTCGACAGCGGGAAGGACCAGTGGGAGGACGACGTCCACGGCCTGACGCTCGACTTCACCGACCTCGCGCAGGATCTTCAGACCGCTGCCCGCGAGGTCGGCGCTGTCGCGGATCCGCGGCTGCCACGCTTCGCGCAGCTCTTCCTCGACGCTGCCGACGTCACCGCGGTCCGCGCGTTCTGGCTCGCCGCACTCGGGTACATCCCGGACGGGCGAGCCGCGGTGAGCGACATCGACGACCCACGGCGGGTGAACCCGGTGCTGGTCTTCCAGGAGATCGACGCGTCGGAGACCGAGCGCCGCCGTCAGCGCAACCGCATCCATGTCGAGCTCGCGGTGCCGTCGGACCTCGCGCAGACACGTCTCGCCACGGCCGTCGCAGCGGGTGGCCGCGTCCTTGACGCAGCGGAGGGTCGGTGGCGGGTGGCCGACCCCGAGGGCAACGAGCTGCTGATCGTCAGTGGGGCATGAGGTCGAGGTGGCTCGAAGTCCCTGGGGGTTCGGCAGGTCGGGTCCACCCGTGTGCGCGGTGTGTCGGCCCGCGCCAGTCGGTCTACGGGGCGCCCAGCGGTAGGCTCCACCTAGGTCGGGACCACGTGTGGCCGCATCCGCGTTCCGCGGCGGTTCTCACGGGCACCCGGCGGTGTGTCGCCAACGGCGTGAGCACGGCGCCGCGGCGGCGTACGCGGCGATGCCGCACGCGACCGCGCACCCTGGCCGAGCGCGCCGGGCGGGCCGGCGGTTCGGGACCGGTGACGAGCCCGAGCGTTCGGGTGTGCGCTGGTCGCACGGTGCGCTCTGCCGCGATCGCGGTGCGGATGCTCTGAAGGAGGAGATGTGGCACGACCGAGCCAGCGCCGGTCCGGTGGTGCGCGCACGGACCAGGGCGCCCAGCGCCGTCCGGCCTCACGTCCCACCGAGCAGGGGATCATCCCGGTGCTCGCCGAGGTCGCTCGCGACGTGGACCGCGCGGTGCAGCGACCACCGACCCGTCCTGCCGTCCGCACGAAGTTCCAGGTCGTCGCTCTGCTGGTGCGCGAGGAGCGGGCCCGCGTGATGGCGGACGCCACGATGGGCACGTCGCGCCGCACCGAGCAGCTCAAGCGGCTCGACGGCGTGGCGACGATGCTGGCCAGGACCGCCGCCCGGGACACGTCGCTGCTGGAGCTGCTCGGCGAGGAGGCGCGAGTCTCGGACGCGGCGCGCGCCTACAAGGCGACGCTGATGCGCGCCGGTGGGCTCGAGCCTCCGGACGAGCCCGAGCCCGTCGTGGCCGCCGCGCCGGTCACCGAGACCGCGCCGCGCGTGGTTCCCCGGTCGGTGATCTCCCGCCAGCTGGCGAACCCGTTCCTGGCTCCGGACTACGAGGCCGCGGCCGCGCGGACGGCGGCCAAGGCGCGCCGTCTCGCCGGTTGGGAGCTGCTCGATCCGCTGTTCAACTCGTTCGAGCGGGCCGCGACGGGCGCCCCTGCCTGCATGCGGCTGCCGGAGCCTCGCTCGCTGTCCGTGTCTCCCGGTCGCGAGCTCATGCCGCACCAGGCCCAGGTCGTCGCGGCCACGGCCGGCGGCCATCGCACGTTCCTGCTCGCCGACGAGCCCGGGCTCGGCAAGACCGCTCAGGCGCTGCTCGCCGCGCAGGCGGCCGACGCCTACCCGCTGCTCGTCGTCGTGCCCAACGTGGTCAAGACCAACTGGGCGCACGAGGTCGGACTGTGGACGCCGTTCCGTCGGTCCACCGTGGTCCACGGCGACGGTGACCGGGTCGACGGGTTCGCGGACGTCGTGATCGTGAACTACGAGCTCCTCGACCGGCACGTCGGGTGGCTCGGTGACCTGGGCTTCCGGGGGATGGTCGTTGACGAGGCGCACTTTATCAAGAACAAGACCTCGCAGCGCTCGCAGCACGTCCTGACGCTGTCCGAGCGGATCCGGGCCCGCACCGCCCGGCCGCTGCTGATGGCTCTCACCGGCACCCCGCTGATCAACGACATCGAGGACTTCCGGGCGATCTGGCAGTTCCTCGGGTGGATCGACGACGAGAAGCCGTTGGGCCCTCTCATGACCGCGCTCGAGGAGACCGGGCTCACCCCCGCCGACCCCGGTTTCTACACCGCGGCGCGGGCCAGCGTGATCGACATGGGCATCGTGCGTCGTCGCAAGGTCGACGTGGTCGCTGACATCCCCGCCCGGCGGGTGGCGGACCTGCCCGTCGAGCTCGACGGGGCGGTGGGCCGCTCGATCCGCGCAGCGGAGGCCGCGCTCGCAGGCCGGATGGTCGGGCGCTACCGCTCAGCCGTGGAGTTTCGCGGCGGCGACTCCGCCGCGGGCGAGGTCGACCTCGAGCTCGTGCGTCAGGTCGCGGCGGCCGAGCTCAAGGACTCGAGCTCGAAGGCCGGTGGCGAGAACGTCTTCACGATGGTGCGTCGGATCGGCCAGGCCAAGGCGGGGCTCGCTGCCGACTACGCAGCGCAGCTCGCCCGGAACGTGGGCAAGGTCGTGTTCTTCGCCAAGCACGTCGACGTGATGGACCAGGCCGAGCAGACCTTCGCTGACCGGGGCATCAAGTACGCCTCGATCCGCGGCGAGCAGACGACCAGGACGCGCAACAAGAACATCGCGGCGTTCGTGGACGATCCCGAGGTGCAGATCGCGGTCTGCTCGCTGATGGCCGCGGGCGTGGGCCTCAACCTCCAGGTCGCGTCCAACCTGGTGCTGGCCGAGCTGTCCTGGACCGACGCGGAGCAGACCCAGGCGATCGACCGCATCCACCGGATCGGCCAGGACCAGCCGGTGACCGCGTGGCGGATCATCGCCGCGCAGACCATCGACTCGAAGATCGCCGAGCTGATCGACAGCAAGGCGGGCCTGGCCGCCCGGGCCCTCGACGGCGCGGACCTCGAGGACGGTGCCGGATCGACAGACGTCCAGCTCGAGGCCCTCGTGGGGCTGCTCACCGACGCGCTCGCCGCCGAGGGCGTGGCCTGAGCGGACTTCTCGGCCGACGGTCGCCGCGAGCGCACCCGCCGGCGGGGGCCAGGAGACCTGAGATGGTGGGTCCGGCCCGTCGCGTCCAGCACGGCGCACAGCGGCGACATCGATAACCTCAAGCATGAACTGGCTCGAGGTCGTCGGATGGGTCGGATCGGCCCTGGTCATCGTGTCCCTCATGCAGGCGCGCGTTCTGCGCTTCCGCGTGCTGAACCTGGTCGGCGCGTTCCTGGCGACCGTCTACAACGCGATCATCGGGGTCTGGCCGTTCGCTGCCATGAACGCCGTGATCGTCGTGATCGACGTGTACTGGCTGGTCAAGCTGCTGCGGGAGCGGCACGACGAGACGGTCTACTCGGTGGTCGAGGTCGACGGCGACGACGCGTACCTGCGGCACGTGCTGAAGGTGCACCACGAGGACATCGCCAAGTTCCAGCCGTCGTTCGCGGCTGACGGCGGAGGTACGGCGTTCCTGGTGCAGCGTGGGGACGAGACCGTCGGCGTCGTCATCGTGCGGGATGCGGGCGACGGGGTCGGTCGGGTCGAGCTGGACTACGTGACCCCGCGGTTCCGCGACTTCACGCCCGGGGAGTTCGTGTACCGGCACAGCGGTGTGTTCGCGGCGCACGGACTGCGCTCGCTCGTCGTCGACGCCCTGCCGCAGAACCGCGAGTACTTCGAGCGTGTCGGCTTCCGCCCCGGGTCTGCAGGCTGGACCCGCGACATGGTGGCGTAGCCGGACAGCCACGGGTCCAGCCCACCGCCGACCGACCCGATGTGCACGGGGCCGCGGAGCCTCAATGCCTGCTCGGGGGCGCCGACGACTCCCTGACACGCAGGGACGGGCTGATCACCACGCGATGGGTCGGGCGCCCAGGGTCGGCCAGCCGGGCGGCGACCAGCTCCACGGCCGCCCGCCCGAGCGAGCGACGCGGGGGCCGGACGGCAGTCAGCGCAGGGCTGAACAGCGCGGCGACCTCGTCGTCGTACGCGACCACGGACAGGTCACCCGGGACGGAGATGTCGCGGTCCTCGCAGCGCTGGACGAGCGCCATGGCCTCGGCGTCGGCGTGGACCACCAGCGCCGTCGTGCCGGTGCGCAGGCACTCGTCCAGGACCGCGTCGAGGGCCGAGTCCCACTGCTCGCGCGGTTCGGGGACGACGGCGTCGACGGCACCGCCGGGATCGAAGCCGCACTCCTGGGCTGCCAGCAGCCAGCCGCGCCGGATGTGCCCGCCCGTCGGGCTGTGCTGGGGGAGGAGCAGCCCGACCCTTCGATGACCCAACGACGCGAGGTGCCGCACCGCCATGGCACCGCCGAGCGTGTGGTCGGAGACGACGGACTCCATCACCGCGTGGTGCGGCCCGACGGTCGCCGACCGCTCGACGAGCACGACCGGGACCTCGGACTCCGCGAGCCAGGCCAAGGTGTGCTCGGTGGTGGTGGCGTCCAGGCGTGGGGCGACGGCCAGGGCGCTGACCCCGATCTGCTCCACGAGCCGCACGAGGTGGGGCAGGTCGTCCTCGACGTCGTACCCGGAGCCCCGCATGACGACCGTCAGACCGTGCCGGGACGCCGCCTCCTCCGCGCCGCGCACCACCCCGGGCCAGTAGTAGTCCAGCGACGGCACCAGCATGCCGACGGCTCCGGTCACGGCGAGCGCGCCCGTCGCTGCCGCGACGTCCTCGCGGACCAGCGTCGCGCCACCGTGGACCCGACGCACGACACCCTCGTCGGCGAGCTGGGCGATGTCGCGGCGGATGGTCACCGCCGCGGCGCCCAACGACTCCGTCAGGTCGGACACGCGCACGGTCCCGTCGCGGTGCAGCGCGTCGAGGAGCTGACGTCGCCGCGTCACCTGCAGCGGGCCACGTCCGTGCTCGGGGGTCGTCGTCACGGGCGTCGGCGCTCCGGACGCGGCGGCGTCGTCGCGGAAGGGTTCGTCACACGCCGAGCATAGGAGTCGTCCGGGTCCCGACCAGGCGACTCGGCGAGGACAGGACGTGCTGGTCAGCGTGCGGGTGGGGGCGCCGACGAGTCGCGGACGTGCAGGGCCGGGCTGATGAGCACCCGGTGCGCCGGCCGGCCAGGGTCCGCCATCCGGGCGACCAACAGCTCGACCGCGGCGTGCCCGACGGAGCTGCGGGGCGGCCGCACCGCAGTCAGAGCTGGGCTGAACAGCCCGGCGACGGTGTCGTCGTACGCGACGACGGACAGGTCACCCGGGACCGACAGGTGATGGCGCTCGCAGCGCTGCACCAGGGCGATGGCCTCGGCGTCGGCGTGCACCAGGAGCGCGGTGGTGCCCGTGCGCCGGCACTGGGCGATGACGTCGTCGACCACCGTGTCCCAGGTGGGGTGGCTGGGGTTGGGAACCTCAGCGTCGACCGTCGAGGCGATCGAGAAGCCGGCCTCCAACGCCGCCTCGAACCACCCCCGGCGCACGTGCGGGCTGGTCGGGCTCGGGGTGTTCGTCACCAGGCCGACCTTCGTGTGGCCGAGGGCGACCAGGTGCCGGACCGCCATCGCGGCGCCGAGCGCGTGGTCGGTCATCACCGACTCCATCGGCGCGTGGTGGTCACCGACCGTGGCCTGGCGCTCCACGAGGACGGTTGGCAACCCGGTCGACGCCAGCCACTCGAGGGTCGTCGCCGCCCTCGGTGACTCAAGGCGTGGTGCGACGAGCAGGCCGGCGATGGACCCCCGGGCGACGAACCGTTCGAGCTGGGGCCGGTCGTCGACGGACTCGTACGAGGAGCCACGCAGCCGGATCCGCAGCCCGTTCTCCCGGGCGACCTCCTCGGCGCCGCGCACGACGTCGGGCCAGTAGTAGTCGAGCGACGGCACGAGCATGCCGAGGTCCCGGGCATGGGGGCGGCGCCGCTCGCCGTCCGCCGGCGCCGCGGGCGCCTCGTCGGCGACCGCCGGGCCGACGAGCGTCGCTCCTCCGTGCACCCGCTGCACGAGTCCTTCGTCCGCGAGCTGGGCGATGTCGCGCCGCACGGTCACCGCGGTGACCCCGAGCTCGCGGGTCAGGTCCGACACGCGCACACTGCCGTCGCGACGCAGCGCTTCGAGCACCTGTGCGCGTCGGGTCGCCTGGAGCGGCCCGCGCTGGTCCAGGTCGCTCACGACGCCTCCCTGACCGTGACGACGAGGCGCCCGTGGTCGCCGTGGGCGGGCAGGGACAGGAGCGTCAGCCGCGAGCCCCAGACGGACGAGAGCATCGGGTCGTCGAGGTCGCGGGTGGTGAGGTCCGGTCGGACCGGCGGCTCCCAGGTCAGCTCGACCGTCCCTACGCCGTCCAGGACCTCGACCAGAGCGCGGCCGGGGACCGCGCTCACCTCACCGGCCACCAGGAGCTGTACGCAGGACGACGGTCCGGCCGGGTCGGGGAGGAGGTCCCACTCGTCGGTGAGGACGACGGAGGCGTCGGCGCGGTCCAGGCTAGCGGTCCGCCACCAGTGCCGCACGCCGTCGAGCGGGTACGCCTCCGCGAGGTCCAGCCGCATCGTCGTCGCCGCGTCGTCGGTCTGGACCGACACGTCGCGTGCCCGGTAGCGGCGCCCGACGCCCTGGCCGGATCCGCGGACGGTCACGGTGCTGTGCCAGGCGCTCTGCATCGTCCAGATCTCGTAGCGCGCGGGACCGAACGTCTGCGCGGTGTAGGTGGGCCGTCCCGCGTCCACGACGAACGGGACCCCGTGCAGCGCGAGGACGACCGAACCGACGTCGCAGTGGTTGTGGTGCTCCTCGTTGTGGCCGCCCTTGACCGCCAGGGTCAGGCCCTCTCTCGAGTCGGTGCGGGGCCGGGCGAGCAGGACCTGCGTGGAGGGGAGCCAGACGTCCGCGTCGAGGGGTTCCCTCTCCGGCGGCTGCACCTGTGCCCACGTCGGGTCGGTGAGGGCGCGCAGCAGGCGGCCGAGACCCTCGCCCTCGTCCCCGACCCCGGACCTGGGACGACGGTAGGACGCGGCGTGAGCGGCCGACCGGGTGTCGCCGACCTGCACCGCGGCACGGTGCAGGGCCGCCCACGGCTGGCCCGGTGACGGCCGGGCCGGACCGTCGGCGACGTTCAGGTACCAGTCACCGCCCAGGTGCATGCGCATGGGGAACGCGACCGTCGCGCGCAGGGCGGGAACCGAGCCTGCGTCCAGCGCGCCTCCGGTGGCGTGCCGGAGCAGGTCGAGCGCGTCGAGCGCACGGCCGGCGCCGTTCCACCAGTACGCGTACCCCTCGTCGATCGCGCCGTCCGGCGGGACCGACGCCACGTAGCGGTCGAGTCCTTCGATCACGAGCGCGACGAGCTGCGCCCGCGAGGGCGACGGCGACGCGGGACCGTCCACGAGCTGCAGGGCCGCGACGAGGACGTTGCCGTGGATCCAGGGGCTCCAGTTGTGCACGTCACCGTCCAGGCCCAGCCAATGCCAGTCGCGACGGCGGACGAAGGGTTCCAGAACCCGGCGAGCTGCCTCGGTGCGGATGCGTGCGCGCAGGCCGGGCCAGCGCTCCTCGAGTGCGGAACCGAGCAGGTGGTCCACCCATGCCAGCTGTCCGACGACCTCGCCGGCGCCGAGGTCGAGGAACGGCTCGTCGGCCGTGGGCAGGATCGCGCCGTGCCGGGTCCGGGTGTCGTCGTGGGCCGGCCAGCACCACGACGACTGCTCGCAGAGCAGGACCACGCCGTCGGCGACCTCGTCCAGCCAGCGGTCGTCGGCGGTGACCGCGGCCATGACCGCTGCGCGTGAGAGACGTCGCTGGCGTGCGAAGACGACCTGCTCGTACTCGTCCCGGTCGCCGTCGCGGTGGACGCGGGCGTACTGGTGCGCCAGGGGGATCGGCCAGGGCCGGCCGAGGTCGGCCTGCGCCCGTGCCGCCAGCTCGTCGACGGTGGTGCGGTCCACCACCGCCCACGCGGCCCGGTCCTGGCTCGTCGGCACGGGGAGGGCGACCGCGGTGAGCAGGTCGGCGAGGCGGGACGCGTCCAGTCCGGGCCAGGCGCGGGCGAGGGGACCCGCGAACGGCGTCGTCATGGCTACCCTCCCGCGTTGTCGTCACTCACCGTGACCACTTTGTGATCGAACGTGATCGTATCAGAGCAGTTAAGTCTTGACATGATCGGTTTTGAGTCTTTATCTTCGATCCTGTCCGAACCGATCGTTCCAGATCATCTCGGTCGCACCGTCCACACTTCGACGAAGAAGCAGGGCTCTCGACATGGTCTCGACGCAGCGCACGGCGACCGCCGATGCCGGCGTGCCCCAGGGCGCGTCCGCGCTGACGCACTGGCGTCGCGACGACTGGACCAGGCTGGCCGACCAGATGCTCGCGGCCGTCCGGCCGTTCGCCTCCCCGCGGCACGCGCTGATCACGCTGCCCGGCGCCCCGGGCGGCTACGGCACGGCGGTGGACGGGCTCGAGGGCTTCGCCCGCACGTTCCTGCTCGCCGGCTTCCGCCTCGCGGGCGAGCACGGGGACGACCCGCAGGGCCTTGCCGAGTACTACGCCGCCGGCATCGCCGCCGGGGTGGACCCCGGCTCGCCCGAGCGCTGGGTGCGCCTGGACCAGCACCCGCAGGCGAAGGTCGAGGCTGCGTCGGTGGCCCTGATCCTCGACCTCACACGACCGTGGATCTGGGACCGGCTGTCCGCGCGTACCCAGGCGCAGGTCGTCGACTACCTGGCCCCCGCCGTCGGGGACGCGACCTACCCGCGCATCAACTGGGTGTGGTTCCGGCTCGTGGTGCAGACGTTCCTGCGCTCGGTCGGCGGACCCTGGTCGTCGTCGGACGTCGCTGAGGACCTTGCGACCCACGACAGCTTCGCGCGCGCCGACGGCTGGATGGCCGACGGCCCGGAGCGGTCCTACGACCACTACGTGGGGTGGGCGCTGCACCTGTACCCGACCCTGTGGTCGCGGATGAGCGGCGCCGCCGAGCTCGCGCAGGACCGCCGTGCGCGGGACGTCGCCGCGCTCGACCGGTTCCTGCTGGACGCCGTACGGCTCGTCGGCTCAGACGGCTCGCCGCTGATCCAGGGCCGCAGCCTCGCGTACCGCTTCGCCGCCGCCGCGCCGTTCTGGGTCGGCGCCCTCGCCGGCGTGCCCTCGGTCGGTCCTGGGCTGCTGCGCCGGGCGGCCTCGGGGATCGTGTCCCACTTCGGCGACCACGCGGTGCCCGACGAGAACGGGCTGCTCACGCTCGGCTGGCACGACGCCTGGCCGCGGATCGCGCAGTCGTACTCCGGACCGAGCTCCCCGTACTGGGCGAGCAAGGGGATGCTCGGCATCGCACTGCCCTCCGACCACCCGGTGTGGCTGGCCGACGAGGAGCCGCTGCCCGTCGAGCGGGCGGACTTCACCTGCGCGGTCACCGCGCCCGGCTGGGCCGTGTCCGGCACCCGGGCAGACGGGATCGTGCGGGTGGCCAACCACGGCACCGACCACGCGCTGCCCGGGTCGAGCGACGCCGAGTCGCCCCTGTACGCCCGGATCGGCTACTCCACAGCGACGAGCCCGTTGCTGGACGAGGACGCCTGGACCGACCCGCTGGAGCAGTCCGTCGCCCTGATCGACGAGCACGGGCGAGCCAGCCACCGCACCGGGATGACCCTGCTGCGGTGCGAGGTCTCGGACGGCGTGGCAGTCGCGGCCTCGCGCGCGCACGCCCACTGGGTGCGGCCGTCGGCGGCGCAGGAGCAGCACGGGTCCGGGTGGACCGGAACGGCTGAGCCGGCCGGCGCGATCGTGGTCACGTCGCTGCTGCGCGGGCCGTGGGAGGTCCGCCTGGTGCAGGTGGAGAGCCTCGCGCCCGGTGTGGTCGAGCTGCGCGTCGGGGGCTGGCCGGTCACGGACGGCCGGCTCGTCTCCCTCCTCGAACCGGTGCTCGGCACCGCCCGCAGTGCAGCTGTGGTGCGTCGGCACGCCAGCCCGCTCGGCGACGACGCACACGTACCAGTCCTCACGTTCCCCGTCCGAGCCGGAGACCTCGTGGCGGTCACCGTCACCTTGGGACACCCCCCGACGTCGACCGGCAAGGCCCTCGCGCCGGTCGCACTGCACCGACTGCCCGACGACCAGGTCGACGTGACCTGGCCTGACGGCAGCCGGACCCGGCACCGCACCGCCTGACCCCTATCGGGTACCTCGACGAGGTGCCCTGACCCTGAAGGAGCACGCATGAAGCGCTCGATGGCGACCGCTCTCGGCCTGGCCGCGGCAGCGTCACTGGTTCTCGCCGGCTGCGGCAGCAGCAGCGGCGACGGTGACGACGACGCGACGTCCCCGGCCACGGCTGCGGCCACGGAAGCCCAGGACCCGGTCACCCTGTCCCTGGCGGGGTGGAGCCTGGCGACGACCCCGGAGTTCCAGGAGCTCGCGGACGCGTTCCACGCTGAGAACCCGAACATCACGGTGGAGCTCAAGGAGTACGACGCCGCGAACTACGACACGCAGATGATCGCGGACCTCGCCGCCGGTAGCGCGCCCGACGTCTACGTGCTGAAGAACCTGAAGAACTTCTACACGTACCAGAGCGGCGGGCAGCTGGTGGACGTCTCGGACGTCTCGGAGGGGCTCGGCGACGAGGTGAGCGGGCTGAAGGCGTACGAGGTCGACGGTGCGACCTTCGGCGTCCCGTACCGCCAGGACTCCTGGTACCTCTACTACAACAAGGACCTCTTCGACGCCGCGGGCGTCGAGTACCCCGACGGGTCCTGGACCTGGGACGACTACGCGGACGCGGCCGAGAAGCTGACGCCGGCGCTCGCGGCCACCGGCGCCAAGGGCACGTACCAGCACAGCTGGCAGTCGACGGTGCAGGGCTTCGCCCTCGCCCAGACCAAGGGTGCATCGCTCCTCGAGGACGACTTCGGCTACCTCGAGCCGTACTACGACCGGGCCCTGAAGCTGCAGACCGACGGCGCGCAGGAGTCGCTGGGCACCGTCACGACCAACAAGCTGACCTACCAGGCGCAGTTCGGTACCCAGAAGGCGGCCATGATGCCGATGGGCAGCTGGTACGTCGCGACGCTCATCGCCCAGCAGGCCTCCGGCGACGCGCAGAAGTTCGCCTGGGGCATCGCCCCGGCACCGCAGTTCGACTCCTCGACCACCGGCACCTCCAAGACGCCCATCACGTTCGGTGACCCCACCGGCCTGGGCATCAACCCGGCGGCCGACGACGACACGATCGCCGCGGCGAAGAAGTTCCTGGCGTTCGCAGCCAGCGAGGACGGCGCCAAGGGCCTCGCCGGTATCGGGATCACCCCGGCCTACGTCTCCGACGCCGTCTCGGAGGCCTACTTCGGCGTCGCCGGAGTGCCCACGGACGACCTGTCGAAGTTCGCCTTCTCGACGCACGACACCAAGCCGGAGAACCCGGTGAACAAGAACACCGCGGCCATCCAGAACATCCTCAACGAGACGCACACCGGGATCCTGTCGGGATCGACCGACGTCGCGGGCGGCATCTCGTCGGCGGAGTCGCGCGTGAAGTCCGAGGTCGCCCCGTGACGCTGCGGACGGCGCCGCGACGCTGACGGCGCGACCCGGTCCTGGTGCCGCCGCACCCGTCGGCGGCGGCACCGGGACCGGACCTCCAGGTCAGGAACCTCCCAGGAGAGACACGATGGTCACCACCACACCGATCGCCCCGGCGGCGCCGCCCGTCGTGCGCCGCGGACGGCTCAAGCTCCGGAACACCCTCCTGGGCTGGACCTTCCTGCTGCCGAACTTCGTCGGCTTCGCCGTGCTCACGCTCGTTCCCGTGGTCGCGCTGTTCTACCTCGCGTTCACCGGCTGGAACGTCTTCGGCAAGGCCCCGTGGGTTGGGCTCGACAACTTCCAGCGGATGCTGCACGACCCGACGTTCTGGGTGTCGCTGAGGAACACGCTCTACTACACGGCCTTCCACATCCCGCTGACTCTCGTCACGTCGCTCGGCCTGGCGCTGCTGCTCAACCGCAAGCTGCGCGGTGTCGCGTTCTTCCGCACCGCGGCCTTCTTCCCTTACATCACGTCGATCGTGGCGATCGCCGTGGTCTGGAACATGCTGTTCAGCCCCGAGTACGGGCCGATCAACCAGTTCCTCCTGCGCCTCGGCGTCGACAACCCGCCCGGGTGGACGTCCTCGGCCACCTGGGCGATGCCGGCCGTCATCATCGTCGGGACCTGGCGCGAGATGGGCTACTACATGCTCCTGTTCCTCGCCGGGCTGCAGACGATCCCCCCGGAGCTCTACGAGGCCGCCCGCGTCGACGGAGCCAACGCCTGGCAGCGCTTCTGGAGCGTGACGCTGCCGAGCCTGCGCCCCACGACGTTCTTCGTGACCGTGATGCTCACGATCGGCAGCTTCAAGGTCTTCGACCTCATCCTCGTGATGACCAACGGCGGGCCGGGTCAGTCCACCCTCGTGCTCTCCCAGCTGGTCTACCGCAAGGGCTTCGAGGAGAACCAGTTCGGGTACGCGTCGGCGATCGCGGTGGTCCTGTTCCTTATCTGCGTGGGCGTCACTGTCGTGCAGTTCGTCGTGAACAAGCGGAGGGACCGCTGATGGCCGTCACCATGTCGACCCCGCCCCCGCTGGCGCTCGCCGACCGCCCGACGCTGCGCAGGCCACCTGCTCGCCCGCTCTCCACCGTGGGGAAGATCTTCGGGTACGTCACGCTCGTCGTGGCCGCGGTCGCCATCCTCGTCCCGTTCTACTGGATGGCGATGTCCTCGCTGAAGACCAACAACGAGGTCTTCACGGTGCCGATCAAGTGGCTGCCGACGCAGGCCCAGTGGCACAACTACGTCGACATCTTCACCAAGGCCAACATGGCGACCTGGCTGAGGAACACCCTCCTGCTGTCGGTCGCCGTCACCTTCTTGCAGGTGCTCACGGGCAGCTTCGCCGCCTACGGCTTCTCGAAGGTGCGCTTCCCCGGCCGCGACCTGCTGTTCCTCGTCTACATCGGGACGATCGCGGTGCCGTGGCAGGCGTACATGATCCCGCAGTTCATCCTCTTCTCGAAGCTGCACCTGTCGAACACCCTGTGGTCGATCATCGCGCTGCAGGCCTTCGGGGCGTTCGGCGTGTTCCTGATGAAGCAGTTCTACGACACGGTCCCCGAGGAGCTGTCCGAGGCCGCCCGCATCGACGGGCTGTCCGAGTACGGGATCTGGCGGCGGATCATGCTGCCGCTGTCCGTGCCCGCGCTGGCCTCGCTCACGCTGCTCACGTTCGTGACGACGTGGAACGACTACCTCGGACCGCTGATCTACCTGCGCAACCCGGACCTGTTCACGGTCCAGCTCGGGCTGAGCACGTTCATCTCGCAGTACAACGCCGAGTTCGCCCTCATCATGACGGGCTCGGTGATCTCGGTCCTGCCGATCGCGATCATCTTCCTGCTCGGTCAGCGCTACTTCATCGAGGGCATCGCGACCTCCGGGCTGAAGGGCTGACGACCATGCGCCTTCGGATCTCGCACGCCGCCGTGGTCACCGTGCTCGGCGCGGCCTACACGGGGCTCGTCGTGAACGCGCTGCTCGTCGTCGCGTGCCTGCCGTTCCTCGTCGTCCTGGCGGCCACGGATGCCGCCCGGTCCTGGCCGCTGCTCGCCGTCCTGGCGCCCACGACCTTCCCCGCGTTCGTGGCGACCGCCCGGGTCTTCGCCGACGAGACCGACGGGGTCGTGCGCACCTTCACCGGCACCTGGCGCTCCCTCTGGCGTCGTTCGGCCACCCTCGGCGCCATCGCGAGCGCGGTCGTGACCGTGCTGGCGGTCGACATCAGGGCGCTGTTCGGGCGCGAGCAGGGCGCCGTGCTCATCCCCGTCCTGGCCGTCCTGCTCGCGCTCGCGGTCGTCGTGACGGTGCACGCGGTCGTCGTGCTCTCCCAGGTCCCGGATGCCCGCCTGCGCGACGTGATCGTCTGGTCCGCCCTGCTCGGGGTGCGGCACTGGTACCTCTCGCTCGCGTCGCTGCTCGTGCTGGCGGTGCAGCTCACGTTCCTGAACGCGGAGCCGGTGCTCGCCCTCGGGCTCACCACCGCGCCCCTGCTCTACGTCGTGTGGGCCAACACCTCCTTCGCGCTCCGCCGTGCGATCGTCCCCGTCGCCGCCGCCCAGCCTGTCGGCTGACCCGCCCGCGACCCGTTCACCCATGCCAGGAGAATCCATGACCACGACCGACGCGAGCGCGAGCCGGTCTCTCACCGACGGCGCCATCGCCGCCGCGCTGCACACCGTGAGCGCCAACGCCGCGACGTTCGGACTGCGCTACCCGGCCGACACCACCACCGACGGCGTCTACGCCCTCCGGCCGGCGACCGACGAGCACCCGGCGGGGTCGAACCTCGGCTGGACGACGAGCTTCTGGCCGGGCCAGCTGTGGCTCGCCACCGAGCTGACCGACCGCGAGGTGTTCCGCGACGCCGCGCTGGACCACGTCGCGAGCTTCGCCGCCCGCGTGCGCGACGAGGTCGAGCTCGACACCCACGACCTCGGGTTCCTGTACACCCTGAGCTGCGTCACGGCCTGGCGGCTGGAGGGGGACGTCGTGGCGCGTGAGGCGGCACTGGCCGCCGCTGACGCGCTGATGGTGCGGTTCCTCGAGCCCGCCGGGATCATCCAGGCGTGGGGCGACCTGAGCGACCCCCGCCAGCGCGGCCGGACCATCATCGACAGCCTGATGAACCTGCCGCTGCTCCGGTGGGCGAGCGTCGTGTCGGGTGACCGCTCCTACGGCGACGCCGCGGACCGGCACGCCGTCGCGCTGCGCGACCACATCCTGCGTCCGGACGGCACGACGTTCCACACGTTCTACTGGGACGCCGAGACCGGTGCCCCGCTGCGGGGGGCGACCGAGCAGGGCGAGTCCGACAGCTCGTGCTGGGCGCGTGGTCAGGCCTGGGGCATCTTCGGCTTCGCCCTCACCCACCGGGAGACGGGCGACGAGTCGTTCCTCGAGGCAGCGCGGCGGTGCGCCGACCACTTCCTCGAGCAGCTGCCGCCGGACGGGGTGCCGTACTGGGACCTGGCGCTGGTGGACGTGCCCCGGGACAGCTCCGCGGCGGCGATCACCGTGTGCGGGCTGGACGAGCTGGTCCGGCTCCTGCCGGAGAACGACCCGGCGCGCGCCCGGTACGCGGACGCCGCTACGGGCATGCTGGACGCGCTCGTCGCGACGTGCACCCCGGTCGCCGGGGCGGACGCGAGCCCGCTCCTGCTGCACGGCGTCTACGACATGCCCCGCGGCATCGGGGTCGACGAGGGCACCCTCTGGGGCGACTACTACTTCCTCGAGGCGCTGACCCGCCGCGCCCTGCCGCAGTGGCGCTCCTACTGGTGGGTGGCGGGGGAGGAGCGGTGACGTGGAGATGCTGACCCTCACCCCCGGACCCGGCGGCTGCACGATCGGCGCCCTCGGCACCCTGACCCACCGGTTCGTCGCCGGTCCCCGCACCTAGCCCACCCACGAGGAAGGCGAGTCCATGGACTACCGCTACCACTGCGACATCCCCGCCGAGCACGGCTGGAACAGCCTGCCCGGGAAGGACACCCCCGGAGGCTGCGAGGTGATCGACCTCAACCTGCTGCGGCTGGCGACGGGTCAGTCCCACGCGGGGTCGTCGGGCGACCGCGAGTACCTGGCGGTGATCCTCGGGGGCACGGCCACGTTCACGATCGGCGAGCTGACGTTCGAGCGCGTGGGCGGCCGGGCCGACGTGTTCTCGGGCAGGCCGCACGCGGTCTACATCCCGGCCGGGCACGACTTCACGGTCGTCGCCGACACCGACGTGGAGGTCGCCCTGCCGAGCGCGGTCAGCGACCGGCCCGACATCGCGCCGTACGTCATCGAGCCGGACCAGGTGGCCACCGGCCGATGGGGTGCGGCGAACTTCGGGCGCAGCTTTCACCAGATCCTGACCACGGCGGCCCAGCCCGACCTCCCCGCCAGCCGGCTGATCGTGGGGGAGACCTTCACGCCGTCGGGCAACTGGAGCACGTTCCCGCCGCACCGGCACCAGAACGACAACCTGCCCACCGAGGCGCAGCACGAGGAGGGCTACTACTTCCGCACGAACCCGTCGGACGGCTTCGGCATCGCCCGCGTGCACACCGACGACGGCTACTCCGAGAACTACACGGTGCACGACCATGCGGTGCAGATGATGTGGGAGGGGTACCACACGGTGGTCAGCGCCCCCGGTGTGCAGACCTACTACCTGTGGTTCCTCGGCGGCGTCGGCCGCACCCAGGGCGCCGTCGACGACCCGCGCGTCGCATGGGTCGGCACGACGGTGCCCACCCTGCGCGACCTGGGTCTGTGAGGCGCCGGTGATCCTCGACCAGTTCTCGCTCACCGGGCGCGTCGCCCTGGTCACCGGCGGCAGCCGGGGCCTGGGGCAAGGGCTGGCGCTCGCGCTGGCCGAGGCGGGGGCGGACGTCGCGCTGCTCGACCGTGGGAGTGCGCAGGAGACGGTGCGCCAGATCGAGGACCTCGGGCGGCGCGCCGTGACGGTCGAGTGCGACCTGCTCGGGGCCGACGCCGACGACCTCCAGGGCGTCGTGCAGAGCGTCGTCGGCTCGCTCGGCCGCCTCGACATCCTGGTCAACAACGCGGGCATCATCCGCCGGGAGCCCGCTCTCGAGTTCAGCGAGAGCAGTTGGGACGACGTGCTGGACGTGAACCTGCGCGCGGTGTTCTTCCTGAGCCAGGCGGCGGCACGGGTGATGCGGGACACCGGCGGCGGGAAGATCATCAACGTGGCCTCGATGCTGTCCTTCCAGGGCGGCATCCTCGTACCGTCGTACACGGCGGCCAAGAGCGCCGTTGCGGGCCTCACGCGGGCCCTGGCGAACGAGTGGTCCGCGCTGGGCATCAACGTCAACGCGATCGCGCCCGGCTACATGGCGACCGACAACACCGCACCCCTGCGTGCCGACGAGGAGCGCGCGGCGGCCATCCTCGGGCGCATCCCGGCCGGCCGGTGGGGTACGCCCGACGACCTGCAGGGCATCATCGTGTTCCTCGCCTCGCAGGCCTCGGCCTACGTGCACGGTGCCATCGTGCCGGTCGACGGCGGCTGGTTGACCCGCTGACGTGGACGACGTGGCACCGGACGCCGGTCTCGAGCTCGACTTCGCCCCCTGGGAGTGGGACCGGCGCGCCACGCCGCACCACCGGGTGGCGATGGCGGGCCGGCTGGACGCCCTGCGTGCGCGCGGGTACGTGCTCGGTGCCGGGTGCCTCGTGTCGTCGTCCGCGGCGGTCGACGCCGACCGGCTCGAGCTCGGCGACCGGACGTACGTGGCCGCGCACGTGCACGTCACGGGCGACGTCGTGCTGGGTGCCGACTGCTCGGTGAACGTCGGTGCCGCCGTCCGCGGCCGGGTGCGCACCGGCGACGGGGTGCGCATCGGCGCGTCGTCGTCGCTGCTCGGCTTCAACCACGGGTTCGACGACCCGGACGTCCCGGTGTTCCGTCAGCCGCTCACCAGTGCCGGCATCGAGGTGGGCGACGACGTGTGGATCGGTGCGCACGCCGTCGTGCTCGACGGGGTGCGGATCGGGGCGCACGCGGTGGTCGGTGCCGGCGCAGTCGTCACGAGGGACGTGCCGGACTGGGCGATCGTGGTCGGGAACCCGGCCCGGCAGGTCGGCGACCGCAGGGAGACGGGTCGGCGGGCCGACGCGTCGTCGCGCCTTCGCGCCCGCACCCGGGCAGCGCGTGAGCAGGTCCCGGGGATCGTCCGCCGCTCCTGGTCCGGGGACGCGTACGGCGACGCCCCGAGCGCGTCCCCGACCGTGCGGGCGCACTGCGACGCGATCGAGCTCGCGGACCTCGTCGGGGGACCACCGCCACCGGAGCTGTCGCTCGACGAGCACGTGCGCCGGCTGAGCTCGTGGCAGGACGCCGCTACGGGGCTCGTCCCGTCGCTGTCGCGCGGTGACGCCGGACCGACGGCGGGTCCGTTCCCGGACCACGCGCAGGCCTATCACGTGCTCTGCGTCGGCTACGCCCTTGACCTGCTCGGCTCCCGCCTGCCGCACCCGGTGGCCGCCGTGACCTCGCTCGCCCCGGACGCCCTGGTCACCGTGCTGGACGGCCTGCCGTGGGCCACCAACGCCTGGGGCGCGGGAGCCGTCGTCGACTCGATCGGCACCGCACTGGCCTGGTCGCCCATGAACGGCCCGCTCGCCGAGACCGTCGTGCGGTGGCTCGACGCCGCCCGCGATCCCGGGACCGGACTGTGGGGCTCGTGCGCCTCGGGCCTACGGGAGCCCGTCAACGGCACCTACCGGCTGGTGCGAGGGACCTACGCGTCGTGGGGCCCGCGCACGGGCGGGAACGACGCGATGGTGGACACGGTGCTGCGGCGGGGCGCGGACACGCTCGAGTCGGCCTGCGACGTCCTCGACGTCGCCTACCTCCTGTGGTGGGCCGGACCGGAGGCGCGCGCGCGGCGGGCGCGGGACATCGCCGACCTCGGCCGCCACCTGCTCGACGTCGCGCTCGGCAACTGGGTCGAGGCCGACGGCGCCCCGTTCGTCCTCGGCGGGCCGCCGACGCTCCAGGGCACCGAGATGTGGCTGGCGACGACGTGGTACCTCGCCCAGATCTGCGGTCTCGGGAGCGAGTACGGGCTGCGGCCACGGGGGATCCACCGGCCGCATCCCCTGCGCGGACCGGCCGCCCACCCGCCGACGCCCCCGGCGGCCTGAGCCGAGGTGCAGGTGCTCGCGGTCGAACGGCGCAACCCGCACGCGCCGGACCTCCGAGACGGTTCGCCACTGCCTGCACGTGATCCTCGAGGAGGAGTGGGAGCACCACCGCTTCGCGGCCCGCGACCTCGGCATCATCCCCGCGACCTCGGCGTGAGCCGATGACGACCGTGGACGCCACGCCGTCGGCCAACCGTTGATGCGGCGGGCGGTCACCGCTCACCCGCCGTTCGCGCCCGTCCTGGAGCGTCGCTCGCGGCGGACTTCGCCCTCGGCGCCGGTCGACGTACGGGCTCGACGGTGAGAGTGTCGACTGACGGAGATCCGGAGGGGTGCGGTGCCGGCAGCGTGGGCGAGCAGAGGGCGTCATCGTGCGCGCCCGGTTCCGGGCAGGTGGCGGGCTCGGCCCGTCACGGTCCTCTCCTCGACCACCTTCCTCGCGGCCACCCTGGCCGCGGTGTCGTTCGCGCCCTCGCCCTCGCCCTCGGTCGGCGTCGGGCCGCTTACCGGGCACGTGGCGGCGAGCGCCCCGGCACACCAGACGACGCAGGTCCCGCACGAGCCGATGAGCACGGCCTACCGGTCCGCGCTGCACCGGCTGAACGAGCGGGTGGAGGCGGCGCAGACCGCGACCGTCACCCTGGTCGCGAACCCGGTCGTCCCCGTGGCGCCGGCGCCTGCCGAGGTGCCCAGCCTGCCCGTCGACGTCGTCGACACGGCGTTGCCGGTGCCGCCTGCGGCCTCGCTGCTGACTGCCGACAAGCTGGCGTCACGGGTGCAGGGTGCGCGCCAGGAGATCGCCGGGGGTGACCTGTCGTCCGCCGCGCGGGTGGTCAAGGACGTCGAGACGGATGTTCTCCTGGTGGCCCTCGACCTCGCGGACCAGTCTGCGCAGAACGCGGCACTGGCCCGCCTGCTCGTGCCGGCCGACCCGAACGTCGCCGTCCTGGACGCTGCGGTCGAGGCCGCGCACGCCGCCGCGGACGTCCGTGACGTCGTCGCGACGGCCGCGGCGGCGACGCAGGCGCGCGACGCGGCCGCCGGCATCACGCGTGCCCCGGAGGTCGCCACCACGACCGCGGACGACGCGACCAAGGCGGTGATCCTGCGGGCGCAGGAGCAGGCCCGCTCGACCGATGGCTACACCAACGGGAACATCCCCCTCGACGTGCTCTGCCCGGTCGCGTTCGCACCCGCCCAGCGCTTGCGGTGCGACGCCGCGGAGGCGCTCGGTGCGATGAACGCTGCGTACCGCCAGGCGTTCGGCCACGACATGGTGCTCTCCGGCTCCTACCGGAGCCTCGCCGACCAGGTGAGCACCAGGGCGGCCAAGGGTGGGCTCGCCGCGGTGCCCGGCACCTCGAACCACGGCTGGGGTCTGGCGATCGATCTCGGCGACGGGATGGACAGCTACGGGTCGGCGCAGTACGCGTGGATGAAGGCCAACGCCGTCCAGTTCGGCTGGCACCACCCCACCTACATGGACCAGGGCGGTCGTGGCCCCCACGAGCCGTGGCACTGGGAGTTCGGCACGACCGACGACCGCGGCACCGGGACGTCGACACCCATCCTGGTCGGCGACGGGCAGCGGGCCCCCGCCGCCTCGGTCGAGACCCCCGACCCGCAGCCGACGCCCACGGCTACGCCTACGCCCAGCGTGACCTCGACGCCCGAACCGACACCGACGCCCAGCGAGACGGCCGCGCCGACGCCGACGGCGACCCCCACGGAGACGCCGGCTCCGAGCGGCACGCCCACCCCACCGCCGACCCCGACCTCCACCCCGGAGTCGAGCCCGAGCGGATCTGCCGGGCCGACCGCGGTGCCCACGCCCTGACGCGGAGCGCGGCGCAGGACGGGGCCGCCGAGCGCCGGACGAGGCGTCGAGCCGTACTGCCGGGAGAGGGCGGTCAGTCCGTGGGTCCGGCGTCGAGCGTGCCGGGGTCACCCTCGAACGGTCGGAGCGTGTCCGGCGCCGGGAACGCCAGGACGTGCGTGTCCGTCCTGGCCTCCACGGCACCGAAGTCGTCGACCTTCACCACGACGCGCTCCGGGGTCACCTCGACGATGCGCACGCGCGCACGAGTGCCGTCCGGCAGGTCGAGCTGCCACAGGTCCGCCAGGAAGTGCAGCCCGCGCTCGTCGAGCGCCTCCTCGGCCGCCAGCCAGTCGACGACTCCGGAGACCTGTCGGCCCAGTGCGTCGAGGGCGACGAACCCGTCACCGCGCGGCTGGATCCACCCCACGCGCTCTCGGTCGCCCGCTCGGCGGTGCTCGATCCAGTCCTCATGGGGCACGAGGCGATCGTAGCCACGACGCTGTCCGTCGCGTCGAACGGGTGACACCCCCGACGAGCGGGCACCTGCTCCTATAGAGTCCGCGCTCACCATGGCTGATCAGACGACGATGTCTCCGCCCCGGTCGCGCATGCGCCGCCGTGACCTCCGTGCGACGGCAGCCTCGGCCGTCGTCGTCCTCGTCCTGGTCGCGGTGCTCGCCGTGGTCGACCCGACGGGTCTGCTCGCGCCCGTCGGTGGGCACGGGATGCCCGTGGTCCGGTTCGGCGCGGCGTACCAGTGGGCGCCGCTGCTCGTCGGGCTGCCGGTCCTGCTGGGCGGCTCGATGCTCCCGGTGCTCGTGGTCGCGCGAGCGGGGTCGTCCGCACGCTGGCTGTTCGTCGTCACGTGGGTCGCGGTCGTCGGCGCCGTCGCGCTCGCGGCGGCCGCCACCGCGGTCGCCACTGCCCTGCCCCTGGTCGGCGCGCACCTGAGCCTCGTCGCGACCGTGAGGTTCGCCGTGGCCTCGAGCGGGTTCGCCGGGCTCAAGGGCCTCGTGGCGGGGCCGCTCGTCGCGCTGGCTGCTGCGCTCGCCCACGGTCGCGCGGAGCCGAGGCGGGACGGGACCACGTCGAGCCGCCGTGCGGTCGCCGCCATGCTGGCCGTCGTCGCGCTGACGGCGATCGGCAGCGCCACGTGGCGCGGCGGTGCCGTCGGCTACGCGTTCGCCGGGCCGCTGCTCGCCCCGACGAGTGCCGCGAGCGCGCTGGGCACGCTGACCGGGATGGTGCTGTTCCTCGCGATGTTCGGCGTGGTCGTCCGGGCGGCACTCCTGCGCCTCCCTGACGAGGCGGCGCTCGCGGTCTGGTTCGCCGCGCTCGTGGCGGGCGTCGGCCTGGGGCTGCTCACCGCGCTGGTCGCGGCCCTGACCGGGCACCTGGACGACGCGGGGCCGGACAGCTGGTGGATCGCCACGACGCTCATCGCCGTCGCGACCGGGATCGGTTACGGGGTCGGCGTCGGCCTCCTCGCCGCACCGGTCACCGCGCTCTGCCTGCGCTGGCCCGGGCGCCTGCCCGCGGGCAGGGCGTGGCCCGTCGTCGCGACCGCCGTGGTGCTGCTCGTCGTCCCGCTCGTGGTCCCGACGGCGGTGCGCGGCCCGGCGCCTGTGGTGCCTGTCGCAGCGAGCGGCGGGATGGAGCGGCTGCACCTCCTGCCTGCCCAGGACCCGGGCGGTCTGCCCGTGATCGGCGACGTCACCGGCCGGCGGGTGCTCCTGCGCGGGGTCAACATGAACCAGCTGGTCGACTACTACCTGCGCGACCCCGCCGTCCCGGCGACGCAGCCGCCCACCGACGACGACTTCGCGAGGATGGCGTCGATGGGCTTCAACGTGGTCCGCCTGGGCATGTCGTGGTCCCGGCTCGAGCCGACCAGGGGCCAGCTCGACGAGGCGTACCTCGGGCAGGTCGAGGCCGCGGTGGCGTCGGCGAAGAAGCACGGCCTGTACACCGTGCTCGACATGCACGAGGACGCGTGGGGCAACGCGCTCGCTCGTCCCGACGAGCACTGCGACGGGGGGACGTCGCCGACGACCGGGTGGGACGGCGCGCCGGGCTGGGCGACGATCACCGACGGGGCGCTGCACTGCCAGTTCATGGCACGCGACCTCGCTCCGGCCGTCGCGACGGCGTACAGCAACTTCTACGTCGACCGCGACGGCATCCAGGCCGAGCTCGTCCGGACCTGGGCGTGGGTGGCGGAAGCGTTCGCGGACGAGCCGGCCGTCGCCGGCTACGACCTGTTCAACGAACCGGGCATCGGCGCGACGCCACCGGTCAGCAACGGCCTGCTTCTCGGGCGCTACTACGCCGCCGCGATCACGGCGATCCGCGACGCGGAGGTTGAGGGGGACGGCTACGCCCACCTGGCCTTCTTCGAGCCGAGCGTGCTGTGGTCCGGTCTCGGGTTCGACGTGACGCCCCCGCCGGGGTTCACGTCCGACGCGCAGCTCGTGTTCGCGCCGCACCCGTACAGCGAGTCGATCAGCATGGACCAGAGCTTCGGGCTGAACATCGCGTCCATCGAGCGGAACCTGACCATGTCGGCGGAGGCGGCGAAGAGCTACGGCGCGGCCCTGTGGCTGGGGGAGTGGGGCTGGTTCGGTGACCCGACGGCCGACGGTGCGAAGGTCCAGCGCCTGGTCTCCGCGCAGAACCGGCTCGGCGTCGGGGGCGCGTTCTGGGTGTGGCGGCAGGGCTGCGGGTCCCCGGAGACCGGCGACGACGCCACGAGCTCCGGCAACCTCGTCTCGACCGACTGCGCGTCCGGTGAGCTGAGCCCACCGCCCGCAGGCTTCGCGGAGCCGCTCAGCCGGGCCTACCCGCAGGTGTTCCCCGGCTGGGTCGACTCGCTGACGTCCAGCGGCGCGAGCCTCCAGCTCACCGCGACCGTCGACGACCCGGACGTGAGCTGCGAGTTCGACATCTGGGTCCCGGGCGACGCGCGACCGGGGGTCAGCACCTCGGGCGTGACGGGTGCGAGGACCATGCAGGTCGACGGCGGCTGGCACGTGACCGGCTGCGCCGAGGAGCGCTACACGGTCACGGTGGAGGCGTAGCCGGTGCGCTGACCCGCCGCGGCGCTGCAGGGCCGGCCTCGACGAGAGACCATGGCGGTCACTCGTCGAGGCAAAGGAGCTTGCGATGCGCACGGTCGTCGTCACGGGGGCTGCTTCCGGGATCGGCAAGGCCACCAAGGAACTGCTCGAGGACCGCGGGCAGCGCGTCATCGGGGTGGACATCCAGGAGAGCGACGTCGTGGTCGACCTGACCACCCCGGCAGGTCGGCTCGAGCTCGTCGACAAGGTCGGTGAGCTGAGCGGCGGCACCATCGACGGCATCGCGGCCATCGCCGGTCGGATCAACTCGGGTTCGCCGGACATCGCGGTCAACTACTTCGGGGCGGTCGCCACCCTCGAAGGGCTGCGCCCGCTCCTGGCCGGCTCCTCGGCGCCACGCGCGGTCGTCACCTCCTCGATGGCGAGCCTGCTGCCGCACGACGACGAGCTGGTCGACCTGTGCCTGGCGAACGACGAGCACGCAGCCCTCGACCGGGCGCAGAAGCTGGTCGACACCGGGCTCGGCAGCCAGATCTACGCGACGTCCAAGGTGGCGCTCAGCCGGTGGGTGCGTCGGTCGGCCGTCACGGACGACTGGGCCGGCGCAGGCATCCCCCTGAACGCGATCGCGCCGGGGATCGTGCGGACGCCGATGATGGCGCACCTGCTCTCGACGCCGGAGAAGCGCGAGCGCCTGGCGGCCCAGGTGCCGATGCCACTGGTCGGCCTCATGGAGGCCTCCGCACCGGCCGCTCTCCTCACGTGGCTGCTCAGCGAGGAGAACACCCACATGTGCGGCCAGGTCGTGTTCATCGACGGCGGCTCCGACGCCTCGATCCGCGGCGACTCCACCTGGTGAACCGGTCCGGTCAAGAGCGCGTGGCCACCCAGAGCTCCTCCGCCGGCCACTGCCGTGCCCAGTGGGCCGAGACGATCTCGTAGAACGCGTGGTCCTCGCCGTCGGCCGGCGCGTAGATCTCGTGCAACGCGTCGACCACGAACCCCGACGCCCGCAGGATCCGGATCCAGTCGCCGTGCGACGGGTGGAACTCGACCCCACCGCCGGGCCACTGCACCTTGTAGGCCTCACGCTGCCCTCGCAGCAGCTGCTCCTGCGCGACCCCCTCGTCGGCCGGGACGCACAGCGCCGACAGGTGGCTGTTGGTGAGGAAGACCAGACGTCCACCGGGGCGAAGGAGCCGGGCGGCCTCGGGCAGCCAGAGCTCGGGATCGCACCACGCGGCCGACCCGTGCTCGCTGACCACGAGGTCGGCACACCCGTCGGCCAACGGGACCCGCTGCGCGTCTCCCTGCACGAGCGGGAACACCGGCCCGTGCCGGCGCTGCAGCCGTCGGGCGGTGGCCAGCTGCTCGCCCGAGAGGTCCACGGCCACGGTGCGAGCGCCGGCCCGGGCGAGCCACGCCGAGAAGTAGGCGGTCCCGCTGGCCAGCTCGACGACGTCCCGGTCGCGCACGTCGCCCAGGACCGCGAGGTCGCGCTCCGGGACCGCGAACAGCCCCCACACGACCTCGGGTCGGGCCCACATCTCATCAGCTGCGGCGTCGGTGAACCGCTCGTTCATGAGCGACCACAGCGCACGGTTCAACGCGGTCTCGGCGGTTCGCTCGTCGGGCACGTGCCGACCCTAGGCCGTGCTCAGTCGTCGAGGCTGCCCATCGTCAGGTTGACCGTGGTCCCCGTCATCCCGCTCGCCCTGTCCGACGCCATGAACACCGCCACGTCCGCCACCTCCGGCAGCGTCATGACGCGCTTCGGGTGGGTCGTGCTGGCGAGGTACGCCTGGAACTGCTCCCAGGTGGATCCGGCACCCTTGAGCCTCCACACATCCCGCATGGACTCCGTCTCGGGGATGCCGTGCGGCCGGACACCGACCACGCGCAGCCCGTGCGGTGCGAGCTCGGCAGACAGGCTCCGGGTGAGTGCCTCCTTGGCGGCGTGCGCCGGACCGTAGCCCCCGACGAGCACGCTGCCCGCCCGGGACGGGAGTGCCGTGACGGTCATGATCACGCCCGACCCGTTCGGCACCATCCGCCGGGCGGCCTGCTGCGCGGTGAGGAAGTACGAGCGGGCGTACCCGACCACGGGGAGCAGGAACCGTTCGGCGTCCAGGTCGATCAGGGGTGTCCCGACGATCCCGTCGTCGTCGATGCCGACGGCGTTGAAGGAGACGTCGACGCGGCCCTCCGCGGCGACCACCCGGTCCAGGTGGTCCTGGATCGCCAGCTCATCGAGGGCGTCGACCGCGGCGACATCCGCACCCTCGATGTCTCGTGCCACCTCCTCGACGGATCCCTCCTTGCGCCCCGTGAGGTACAGCCGGGCGCCCTCGGCGGCGGCAGCCCGGGCGATCGCGCCACCGATCGCGCCTCCGGCCCCGTAGACGACCATGACCTTGTCCTTGAGCAGCATCGTGCGGTTCCTCTCGCTCGCGGCCGGTGGAGCCCGGCCGTCGAGGAGGTAGAGGTCCCGCGTACCTGAGACTGGGCGGTGCGGGACCGCCCAGTTTCGGGTCGGGCCGGTGTCCACCCATCGACGACGAAGGAGGATCTGTGGCGGAGGCTGACCTGCTGACCCGTGCGCGGGCCGGCGACGGCGACGCGTTCCAGGAGCTGACCGGGCCGCACCGGCGAGAGCTGCACGTGCACTGCTACCGGATGCTCGGCTCGCTCCAGGATGCCGAGGACGCCCTCCAGGACACGCTGCTGAGCGCGTGGCAGGGGCTCGCCGGGTTCGAGGGGCGCGCGTCGCTGCGCACGTGGCTCTACCGGATCGCGACCAACCGCTGCCTGAACGTGCGTCGGTCGGCCGCACGGCGCGCGCCGGGCGACTGGAATGTCCCGGGTGTCGAGCCGCCGGAGCCGACGAGGCTCGGCGAGGTGGTCTGGCTCCAGCCCTACCCCGACGACCTCCTCGATGACGCCGAGCCGGGCCCCGAGGCGCGCTACGAGCAGACGGAGTCGATCTCTCTCGCGTTCGTCACCGCCCTGCAGGTCCTGCCTGCGCGCCAGCTCGCGGTGCTCGTGCTGCGTGACGTCCTCGGGTTCCACGCCGACGAGGTGGCGGGCATGCTCGACACGACCGTCTCGTCGGTGACCAGTGCGCTCAAGCGTGCACGCGCGAGCCTCGCCGTCCGCCGCCCGCGTGACGGGGCCCAGCCTGTCGACGACGCCTTCGTCGCGCGGTTCGTCACGGCGTACGAGGCGGGCGACCTCGACTCGGTCGTCGCTCTCCTGACCGACGACGTGGTCGTCTCGATGCCGCCCATGCCGTTCGAGTACGTCGGCCGGCAGAGCGCCGCCGATTTCTGCGCGAGCATCTTCGGGGCCGGCCGCCGGTTCGACCTCGTGCCCGCGCAGGCCAACGGACAGCTCGCGTTCGGCACCTACCTGCGGGGTGCAGGCGCGCCGCGTCCCGGCGTGGGCCTGCTGGTGCTCGAGGTCGACGGGGGCCGGATCAGCGCCATGACCCGGTTCGACAGCACCGTCCTGCCATGGTTCGGCCTCCCGCCTCAGCTGGGCGTTGCCTCATCGAGAACCGCCTGAACGACGGCACGGAACGGTGCCGCGCCGCTGCGGACGCGCTCGAGACGTGCAGCGGTGTCTGCGGCGGCTGGGAGGGTAGGGGCGTGAGCGAGACGACGTACGACGACGCCCTGACCGTCCTGAGGCGGCTCGTGGGCAACCCGGCCGCGACGTTCCATGACGGGCAGTACGAGGCGATCGAGCAGCTCGTCGACGAGCACCGGCGGGCGCTCGTGGTGCAGCGGACCGGGTGGGGCAAGTCAGCGGTGTACTTCGTCGCCACGATGCTGCTGCGCGCACGGGGCGCCGGTCCGACGGTCCTGGTGTCGCCTCTGCTCGCTCTGATGCGCGACCAGGTGGCGGCCGCCGAGCGGGCCGGCGTCCGGGCGGTCGCGATCAACTCGACCAACGCGCACGAGTGGGACTCGCTCCTGGCGTCGCTGGCCGCCGACGAGGTGGATGTGCTGCTCGTCTCGCCCGAGCGGCTCAACAACCCGTCGTTCCGTGACACCCAGCTGCCGGCGCTCGTCGAGCGGCTCGGCATGCTCGTCGTCGACGAGGCCCACTGCATCAGCGACTGGGGCCACGACTTCCGCCCCGACTACCGCCGCCTGCGGGACCTCATCTCGGTGATGCCGGCGGGTGTCCCGGTGCTGGCGACGACGGCCACGGCCAACGCGCGGGTCGTCGCGGACGTCGCCGAGCAGCTCGGAGGTGCATCGGTCCTGACCATCCGCGGGCCGCTGGCACGGACGTCCCTGCGCCTGGGCGTGCTGCGGCTCCCCGACGCCAGGACGCGGCTCGGCTGGCTGCTCAGCCACCTTGCTGACCTGCCCGGCTCCGGGATCATCTACACCCTCACCGTCTCGGCCGCCGAGGACACGGCGCGCCTGCTGCGCGAGGCCGGCCACGAGGTCCGCGCCTACACGGGGCAGACGGATCCTGCGGAACGCGAGGACCTGGAGGCCGCGCTCAAGGGCAACGCGGTCAAGGCTCTGGTCGCCACGAGCGCGCTCGGGATGGGCTTCGACAAGCCGGACCTGGGCTTCGTCCTGCACCTCGGGGCGCCCTCCTCGCCGGTCGCCTACTACCAGCAGGTCGGCCGCGCCGGCCGCGCCACGGAGTCCGCGGACGTGCTGCTGCTGCCCGGCCCCGAGGACCGCGACATCTGGCAGTACTTCGCGACGGCGTCGATGCCGTCCCAGGAGCGTGCGTCGCGGGTGCTGGCGGAGCTGGCGGACGGCTCGGTCCTGTCGACGCCCGCCCTCGAGGCGCTCGTCAACGTCCGTCGGACGCAGCTGGAGCTGCTGCTCAAGGTGCTCGACGTCGACGGCGCCGTGACCCGGGTGCGAGGCGGCTGGACCTCGACGGGCCGGCCCTGGACCTATGACGCGGAGCGCTACGCCCGCATCGCGGCCGCCCGCACCGCCGAGCAGCAGCACATGCTCGAGTACGAGCGCACCGACGGCTGCCGCATGGAGTTCCTGCAGCGCTCGCTCGACGACGCCACCGCGGCCCCCTGCGGTCGCTGCGACTCGTGCGCGGGTGCGTGGTACCCGGCCTCGGTGGCTTCGGCGGCGGCCGACTCTGCTGCGAAGGCGATCGACCGCGTCGGCGTCCCCATCGAGCCCCGTGCGCAGTGGCCGGCCGGGGTGGAACGGCTCGGTGTCCGAGGTCGGATCGCCGCGGGCGACCGCGCGTCCGAGGGCCGGGCGCTCGCCCGGCTGACGGACCTGGGGTGGGGGAGCGTCCTTCGGTCGGTGCTCGCGGCCGGCGCTCCCGACGCCCCCGTCACCCGGGCCGTGCTCGACGGATGTGTACGGGTGCTCGCGCAGTGGGACTGGGACGAGCGACCGACGTCGGTGGTCGCGATGCCGTCGCGCGGGCGGCCCGTGCTCGTCGACTCGCTCGCGCGCGGGCTGGCCGAGATCGGGCGCCTGCCCTACGCGGGTGCGCTGTCCCTGGTCGACGGGGGACCGGTGGGCGAGCCGGGCGGCAGCAGCGCGTTCCGCCTGGCCGCGGTCTGGGAGCGGTTCGACGCGTCGGCGCTGACTCTCGCGCCCGGCCCCGTCCTGCTCGTCGACGACCTGGTGGACAGTCGATGGACCGTGACGGTCGCGGCCCGTGCGCTGCGGGCCTCGGGTGCGAGTGCGGTGCTGCCGTTCGCGCTCGCGCTGCGCGGTTGAGGATCCGTCTCGAGGAGCGACCGGCCGCGCGCTTTGCGACCGGCGTTCGCGGCTCGTCGCCGAGACGCGAGCGTGCGGCGGCTCCTCCCGGGAGCGGTGCCGGCTCGACCGACCCGAGGCTGATGCTGGCCGAGGTGCCCAAGGTCATAGCCCTGGCAGTGTCGGGCGGGCTCGAGGTCCCCGTCCGGGAGGTCGCGCTGCAGGACGTCGAGGGTGCGTGGTCGTCGTCGGACCGTCTCGTCGTCGTCATGTGACGCCTCGCGCGACGACGCGTGCGGCGCGGCCCCGCACGCGGCCGGCGGCCGAATCTCGACCCGGTCCCGCGCAATAATCACGTGATGGCGCCTACGACTCATTTCGTCGCAGGAATGACACGGGAACACCTCCGGGTTCCGCGTAATCGTGCGGATCAACGCGTGACGCGTCACGTTGATAAATCACCCGTCCGAGGCGACTGGACGGTTGACCAGGAGGGTTTTCTGCAGCAAACTCATCACCGACGGTGCGTATCGCCTGCCCCCTGCGCGGTGCGCACCGTCTTAGCTTCCGAAGGGCGCGGCGGATCATCTGATCCGGTCCGCGCCCTTCGTGCGTCCGGCCACGGCGCGCCCTCCCCGGTCCGCACGAGGTCCGCGGTTAGCGTTCGAACGTGACCGTCCCCGCGCGCTCCTCCGGCTCGGGGCCCGACCAGGCTCCCGACTCCGCCATCGACCTCGACGACGCCGCCGAGGCGGCCGTCGACGTCCAGATCGCCCTCGTCGAGCCCCCCAGTCCCGCCGAGATCCTCGAGAGTGCCGTCGCGACGTGGCGTGCGGCTCTCGTCGAGGCGGCGGGCGGTTCGACGCTGGTCGACGTCGAGCTGCTCGGCGAGGCGGCGCTCGACCTGTCGGCGGCGCACCCGTCCGGGATCTCACAGCTCTTCGCGGGGCGCGAGACACGGCTGTCCAACCTCGTCCGTGAGGGTGCCGCGCTGTCCACCGCGCGCCGCCGCGCCCGTGCCGTCTCCGCGCGCGCCGCGGTCTACGCGCAGCGCTACGGCATCCTGCCCACCTCGCTCGCGATCGGCGTCGCCACCTGGACCGAGCGGACCACACCGGACGTCGCCACCGACGACGTCGCCGCACTCGCGACGATCACCCGGCAGCGGGAGCAGTCAGGGATCGAGCAGCCGGAGGCCGCACCTCGCACCGTGCGCGCACCCGTCCTGCTGCGGCCCGTGAGCCTGAAGGCTCGAGGGTCGGGCGAGAGCGACTACGAGCTGGCGCTCGAGCCGTCGCTCGAGGTGAACCCGGTCCTCGCGCGCGCCCTGCGCTCTCGTGGCGCGCTCCTCGATCCTGCCGCCGTCGCCCGTGGGACGTTCACTTCCAACGGGTTCGACCCGCGAGGCGCGCTCCAGCGGCTCGCATCGCTCGGCGAGGCCGTGCTCGACGACTTCACGCTCACCGAGCGGGTCGTGGTGGGCACGTTCGTGCACCCGGGCCAGATCCTGGTGGACGACCTGGACAACCTCTCCGGCACGCTCGAGCGGCACGAGGTCGTCGCGGCCCTCGCGGGCATCGACGGTGACCTCCGTCGGCCGCTGCCCGCGCCGGTGCCGGGTGACCGGGATCCGGTGCTCGAACGCGGCGTCGGGGACCTCGACCCGGCTCAGCAGCATGTCCTCGACGTCGTCGCCACAGGCACCCACCTGTTCGTCGACACCCCGGCGGGCGCCGACGTGACAGGCACCCTGGCTGCCCTGGTCGCTGATGCCGCCGCCTCCGGCCGCACCGTCCTGTACGTGCCGGGCCACCGCCGCGCGGCGACCGCCCTGGCCTCCCGCCTCACCTCCCTCGGCCTGGGTGACCTGCTGCTCGACGTCGCGCCCGATGCCGGCTGGCGGTCGGCGATCTCGCGCAGGCTGCTCGGTGCCATGACGCTGGAGGCGCCGGCCGTCGACGCCCACGGTGTCATCGCGCTGCGGTCCTCGCTCGTCGCCGAGCGCGAGCGGCTGCGGGCCTACGTCGACGCCCTGCACGTCGAGCGTCCGCCGTGGGGTGTGTCCGCGTACGACGCGCTCCAGCAGCTCGCACGGCTGACGTCGACCCGCCCGACGCCCAAGACGACCGTGCGCCTGACTGCGGACGTCGCCCGCGTCCTTGACGCGCAGCGCCGGGTCGAGCTGACCGCCGACCTCGTGCGTGCCGGGGAGCTCGGTGCGTTCCAGGTCCGCCCGACGGACACCCCGTGGTACGGCGCCGACCTGCGCACCCGCGCGGACGCCGACAACGCCGTGCGCCGTCTGGAGCGGCTCCTCGACGGGACGCTGCCGGCCCTGGTCGAGCGGACGGCGCAGGTGGCCGCCGAGACCGGTCTGGTGCAGGCGACCACGGTGAACGCGTGGGCCGAGCAGCTCGGCATGCTGGACGGGGTCCGCGCGGCGCTCGACGTGTTCCAGCCGATCGTGTTCGAGCGCACCGCCGCTGACCTCGTCGCCGCGACGGCCTCGAAGCAGTGGCGCGAGCAGCACGACGTGCCCATGGGCTACTGGGTGCGCCGACGACTGCGCAAGCAGTCCAAGGACATGCTCCGTCCAGGGCGCCCGATCGCCGACCTGCACGCCGCGCTGCTCGAGGTCCAGGCCCAGCGCGAGGTCTGGCAGGCGCACTGCCCGTCGGGCGGATGGCCGCGGCTTCCGGACGGCCTCGAGCTCATCGAGGAGGAGTTCGCCGCCGTGCGGGCAGACCTCGACGCGCTCGACGAGGTGCTCGCGGGCACACCCCTCGGCGCTCGACTCTCGACGCTTCCCTTCGCCGCGCTGCAGGAGCGGCTCACCCGGCTCCGCGCCGACGTCTCCGCCCTGGAGACCCTGCCCGACCGCACCGGCCTGCTGCACCGGCTGCGCAACGCGGGGCTCGCGCCGCTGGTCGAGGACCTGGCGTCCCGTCGGGTCGACCCGGCTCTGGCACCGGCGGAGCTCGACCTCGCGTGGTGGAGCACGGTGATCGAGCAGATCCTGGCCGACGACCCGGCGCTCGCCGGCTACGACGGCACCGCGCTGGGTGCCCTGTCGGCGCACTACGCCGCACTCGACCGCGCGCACGTCGACAGCCTCTCCGGACCGGTCCTGACGTCGGTCGTCGGGCACATCGGCGCGGCCCTGCGTCAGCACCGGGACCAGGCGGAGGCCCTGTTCGCCGACCTCGTCGAGGAGCGGCTCACGACGCTGCGCGACACGGTGACGCGCCACCCCGACGTGGCCCGCCGACTGCGCCCGGTGATCGCCGCGAGCCCGATGCTCGTCCCGCAGGTCCTTCCGCCGACGCGGACCGTGGACCTGGTCGTCCTGGACTCCGCCGCGCACCTGCCTGTCGAGGTGGCGCTGGCCGCGATCGCCCGCGGTCGCCAGGTCGTCGTCCTCGGGGACGCCCGCTGCGCGTCCAGCACCGCGGTGCGTGCCCTCGCCGACGTCCTGCCCTCGGTCGCCCTGCTCGCCGGTGCTTCCCGTCGCGACCCCTACCTCACCGCGTTCCTCGCGGCCCACGGCTACGCCGGTGTGCTGCGCCCGACGCCGCTGCCCGAGCACCGGCCGCTCGTCCACCTCGACGTCGTCGACGGCACCGGGATGCCGGACCGGGCCACCGGGATCATCGACTCGACACGCGAGGAGGTCGAGCACGTCGTCGAGCTCGTCCTGACGCACGCGCTCCTGCGTCCCGACGAGTCGCTCGCCGTCATCACCGCGACGGCAGGACATGCCGAGGCCGTTCGTGAGGCCGTGCTCGGCGAGGTCCGCGCCAACCTGGCCCTGGCAGCGTTCTTCGACGCCGGCCGTGCCGAGCCGTTCGTCGTCACGGACCTGCCGAACGTCGCCGGGCTCCGCCGTGAGGCCATCATCTTCTCGGTCGGCCTGGGCCGGACCCCGCACAGGCGCGTGCTGCACAGCTTCGGGCCGATCTCCGCCCCCGGTGGTGACGCCCTGCTGCTCGACGGGCTCGGGTCCACCCGGCACCGGCTCACGGTCGTGTCGTGCTTCGGGGCCGACGACCTCGACCCGGCCCGGCTGCGCGGAGCGGGTCCGCAGCTGCTCGCCGACCTGCTCTCGTTCGCCGGCCGTCGTTCCGCAGGGTCAGCGGACGCAGACCTGGTGACCCCTCGGTTCGTGTCGACGGAGTCCACGGTCGCGCTGGCCGTCGCGCCGGGCTCGGTCGCCGACTCGGTCGTGGTCGAGTCTCCCGAGCCCGACCGGCTGCTCCTGGACATCGCCGAGCGACTGTGGAAGCACGGTCTGCTGGTCGAGGCCAACCACGGGATCCCCGGGGGCGAGCGCATCCCCCTGGTCGTCGGCCATCCCGACCTGCCCGACGAGATGCTCGTCGCGGTCCTCACCGACGACGCCGAGTACACCGCGGAGCCCAGCGTGCGGGTTCGGGACCGCCTCACGGCCGACCGCCTCGAGCGCGTGGGGTGGTCCGTCGTCCGGGTCTGGTCGGCCGCCGCCTTCATCGACCCGCAGGCCGAGGTCGACCGCATCCGACGCGCCGTCCACGCCCGTGTGCCCGCACCCGCGAGCCCGCGCAGCGGCCCGCTGCACCTCGGCCTCCCGGGCGTGCTGGACGAGTCCGACGAGGCCGACGACCTGCCGACCGCTGCTCCGTCGGCCACCACCCCGGCGAACACCGACGATGCGCCGGCCGCGCCTGCGTCGGTCACCACACCGGCGGACGCCGACGACGCGCCGGTGGCTGGCACCGCACCGACGGACGAGATGGGTACCGCGACGCCGGCTCCAGACCTCGCACCCGTCGACGCGACCCCTCCCGTCGACGGCGATACCGCTGCTGAGGCGCCGTCCGCGGCCGAGGCCGCACCTTCGTCCGCAGCCGACGAGAGCGCCGTGGTCACGGCTTCCGATTCGGCGCAGCCCGACGGTGCCGTGACCTCGGCGTCCGGTCAGCTGCCCGTCCACCCGGACGGGTCGGTGTCGACGGACTCGGGTGCGTTCGCCTCGCACCCCGACGACGTGGACCGGCCCGACTCGGGCCCGGTCCGATCCGTCCCGGCACACCCGGTCCTCGTCGACTCGGTCCTCACCGGCTCGCTGAGCGCCGCGGCAGTGCGAGCCGCCGCCGCCCGTCCGCCGGAGGTCTCCGCGCCGGTCTCGCGTGCCGCCCACAATGCGCCGCGCACGGGCGTGGTCGAGGCCCCGGGGGCGAGCGAGGCCCGCGCCGAGCGACCGACGAGTGCGTCGGCGCCCGACGGAACGGACGAGCAGCCCGCGGTTCGTCCCTTCCAGCTCGCATTGGCCGTGCCGACCCGGGAGCGTCCCGACGTCCGCAAGGGCCTGCCGATCGGCGCCTACAGCGACGACCAGCTGGACGAGCTCGTCGCCTGGCTCCGCTCGGACGAGCAGGAGCGCACGCGCGAGCAGCTGGCGGCCGCACTGCGTGACGAGCTCGGCGTGACCCGGCGCTCGTACCGCATCGACACGGCCGTCCGCTCGGCCATCGCGCGCGCCCTGTCCTGACCTGCGGGTGCCCCGCGTGGCGTGGTGCTGACGCACGTCTCGGGACCAGGCCACCGGTCCCACCGCGCGCCGCAGGCGTCAGCGGGGGTGGGATCATCTCGGTGTGGCAGCGAACGGTGATGCGCAGGACGGCCGGCTCGTGAAGAGGTCGCGGCGCGCCGTCCGGCAGGCGGGGACCGTCGGCGGCGACGACGTGAACCTCGTCTCGGTGCACCCCGCCCTGCCCGACCAGTCGGCCACTGCCCCGACGCCCGCGACCCCGAGCGGCGCGACGGTTCGCAACGGGAGCCTGGACCGCAGCGCGGACGACTCCGACGTCGGGTGGGGCGAGCGTGAACCCGGTTCCAACGACGACCGGCTGTCGACCGACAAGCCGCCGCACTGGTGATCCGGCCGGGAACCCCGGAACCGGAACGCACCTCGGCGGCACGCGACACGACGTGCCGCCCGAGGTGCAGGCAGCGTCAGCTCGAGGGTGGCGCCGACGGCGGGACCGGACCGCGAGCGCCGGGGGAGTCCGGAGCGGCGTCGTTGGTGACCGCACGCGAGGGACGGGCCGCCAGCAGGTCGCGGATCTCCTGAAGCAGAAGGATGTCCTCGGCAGGTGCGGTGGGCTCCTCCTCGAGGCCCTGCTTGCGACGGTTCGCGAGTGCGTTGAGCGGCAGGACGACCAAGAAGTAGACCGAGGCTGCGGTGATCAGGAACAGGATGAGCGCCTGCAGGATCAGGCCGATCGAGAAGTGCGAGCCGTTCCACGTCCACGAGAAGGTGTTGCTCAGGTCGCCCTTCCCGAAGATGGCGGCGATCAGTGGTCCGATCAGACCGTTGACGATCGACGAGACGACGGCGCCGAATGCGGCACCGATGACGACGCCGACCGCCAGCTCGATGGCGTTGCCGCGCGAGATGAAGTCCTTGAAGCCCTGGAAGACCTTGGCTGTGCCGTGCAACCGGTCGCCTGCTCCGCGCAGGCCCGTCGTGATCCGATCGGTCATGGTGCTCCTCGTGGCGGGGTATCTGGTGATCCGAGCGGTGCCGCGCGGTGGTGGTCCGCGCCGTCGGGCGACCGATCATGGCACGACGACCGCGGACAGGACGGCCGATGCTGCGGCGCCCGCGAGGGCGGGAGCCTCGTCCGGGGCCACTGCGAGGAGCACGGGGACCGAGTCGTCGTCCCCGGCGTTGCCGGCCAGCAGCCCGCCAGGTGACGGTGCCCGCCGGGCGACGGGAAGGACGAGCGCACGGCGAGCGACCACCCCGCCCGGCCCGCCCTCGGCGGTTGCGGCGAGGACGTCGACGCGCATCCCGGCGGTGAGCAGGTCAGCGACGGCCGGATCGGCGAACCGGACCGTCGCGACGACCGTGCCGGGCGGACCGCGAACGTCGTCGGGGGCGATCAGGCCCGGCCCGAGCGGGCTCCCGGTGCTCAACGGCACGGCCGTCGAGGCGCCGACCGCCGCGGCCACCTCCGTCAGGACACCGTCCGGCGCGGTACCGACCGGGAAGTGAGCGATCCGCACGTCGGGCGCAGCCAGAGAGGCGCCGGCCTCGACCGCGTGGGCCGCGACGACGACGTCCACGGTCGGAGCGTCAGGTGGCCGTAGTGCGTGGGCCATCGAGCTCGCCGCGACGCCCAGGCACAGCGCGCAGACGACGAACCGGCAGCGCCAGAGCAGGATCCGCAGCCGGACAGGCAACGGGCGTGGCCGGCTGGGGAGCGGGGGTGGTCGTCCGGTGACATCGCGCATCGGCCGACCGTAGGCAAGGCCCGCGGGGGGACGGGGGGCGGTGCACCGTCGGCCCACCCGGTGCGGGCTGGGGTCGGCTCAGCGCGACCGGACGAACGCGGCGGTGGCCCGGGCCGGGGCCGGGCCGGAGAAAGTCTGGCCCAGGCCGAGACCGGAGGGAAGGTCAGGAGGAGGCGGCCGGCTTGGCAGCTGCGGGAGCGGGTGTCGAGGGCGTCGCGCTGGAGGACGTGCTCGCGGGTGCGGTCGTGGACGAGCTCGACGACGACGAGTCGGTCGTCGACGAGGTCGAGGGCGCCGGGCTCAGGGTCGAGGACTTGGCGCCGGCGCGCGCGTCGTTGCGGTAGAACCCGGAACCCTTGAACACGACGCCCACGGACGAGAACACCTTGCGCAGGCGACCGTCGCACTCGGGGCACACGGTCAGCGAGCTGTCGCTGAACGACTGGACCGCCTCGAAGGCGTGGCTGCACGCGGTGCAGGCGTAGGCATAGGTAGGCACGAGAACGTCTCCTGGCAGCTGGTCGGCGGCGCAGGCGGTGGGGAGTCGCCTGGCACTCACTACATCCGAGTGCTAATGGTAACGGCAACTGCCACCGGCACATTCCGAGCAAACAGCCCGGCCCCGGGCGAAGTACCCTCCGAAGCGTGCCTCGACGTCACCTGGTCCGTCTCTCGTTCGTCACCATCGCCGTGGTGCTCGTCATCGTCCTCGTCGGCGTCGTCGTCGCGGGGTTCGTCATGGTCCGCCGTCCGCTCCCCGAGGTCGCGGGCACGCTGGACCTGACCGGGCTGAGCGGGGACGTCACGGTGACGCGTGACGCCCGGGGGGTCCCGACGATCACGGCGCACTCGTCGCAGGACCTGTTCATGGCGCAGGGGTACGTCGCCGCACAGGACCGGTTCTTCGAGATGGACTACCGGCGGCACGTGACCTCGGGACGGCTGGCCGAGCTCGTCGGGAACGTGAAGGACGCCATCGACGCGGACAAGGTCACCCGGACCCTGGGATGGCGACGCGTCGCCGAGCAGGAGTGGGCCGAGGCGACGCCGGCGACGAAGAGTGCCCTGCAGGCCTACGCGGACGGTGTGAACGCCTACCTGGACGGCAAGCCGAAGGGCGCGATCGCGGTCGAGTACACGATCCTCGGCCTCCAGCTCGACATCCGGGACCCGGAGAAGTGGGACCCGGTGGACTCGCTGGCATGGTTGAAGGCGATGGCGTGGGACCTGCGGGGCAACTACGACGACGAGCTGGGCCGCGCGGCAGCGTTCTCCACGGTCGGTGACGTCGCCCGGGTCGACGAGCTGTACCCGGCCTACCCGCAGGACCTGAACGCGTCGATCCTGACGCGTGCTGACCTGCCGAGCAGGGTGAGCGGCGCGGCCGCGCAGACGAGCCTCGACCTCGCGGGGGACGACCTCCAGCGCGCCATGGCGAGCGCGCACGAGGCCCTGTCCGCGGTGCCGCACCTGCTCGGTGACGGTGAGGGTGTCGGATCCAACTCGTGGGTCGTCGGCGGGACCCTGACCCAGTCGGGCAAGCCTCTGCTGGCCAACGACCCGCATCTGGGGATCTCGGCGCCCGGCGTGTGGGCCCAGGTCGGTCTGCGGTGCGCAGACGTGTCGACCGCGTGCCCCTTCGACGTGTCGGGCTTCTCGTTCGCCGGCCTGCCAGGAGTCGTCATCGGCCACAACGCGCACCTCGCGTGGGGGCTGACCAACCTGGGAGCGGATGTCAGCGACTTCTTCCTGGAGAAGGTCGAGGGCGACACGACGCGGGTGGACGACTCCACGGCGCCGATCGCCGAACGCACCGAGATCATCAAGGTCAACGGCGACGACCCGATCCGGCTGCCCGTGCGGGAGACCGTGCACGGCCCGATCGTCTCGGACGTGCTCGACGTCGACCCGGTGGCGGGCGCGCCCGTACCCGACGACGCCCCGAGCGGCACGTTCGAGGTCGCGCTGTCCTGGACGGCGCTCCAGCCGAGCCGGAGCATGGAGGCCATCCTCGCCATGGACGTCGCGTCGGACGCCGACGACATCAGGGCCGCGGCCGCGCTGCTGGACGTGCCGTCGCAGAACATCGTCTTCGCGACGACGGACGGGCACATCGGCTACCAGGCGCCGGGCCGGATCCCGGTCCGTGCGGACCTCGCCGGCGGCCCGGTCCCGTCGGACGGCACCTGGCCGCGCCCGGGCTGGGACAGCGCGTACGACTGGCAGGGCTACGTCGCGGCCGACGACATGCCGCGCACGCTCGACCCCGACGACGGGTTCATCGTCACCGCGAACAACGCGGTGACCCCGGACGGCATCGGGCCGTTCCTGACCGACGACTGGGACTACGGCTACCGCGCGCAGCGGATCCGGGAGCAGATCGAGGGTGTGGTCGCGGAGCACAAGGTCACCGCCGCGGACATGAGCGCCATACAGCTCGACCAGCACAACCCGTACGCGGACGTCCTGGTCCCTGCACTGCTGGAGCAGCACCTGCCCACGGCGTTCGAGCGCGACGGGCAGGACCTCCTTCGCGGCTGGGACCACGTGCAGTCGGACGACTCGGCCGCGGCGGCGTACTTCGCGGCCGTGTGGGCGGACGTGCTGCGCTCGGCCTTCGCCGACGACCTGCCCGACGGCCACGGACCGACAGGCGGCTCTCGCTGGCTGGAGGTCGTGCGCAACCTGCTCGACGAGCCCACGTCGCCCTGGTGGGACGACAAGACGACAGCCGGAGTCGTCGAGGGGCGCGACGAGGTGCTCACCCGCTCGATGGTGTCCGCTCGGCTGAAGCTCACCGCCGAGCTCGGCCGAGATGCGACGCAGTGGCGCTGGGGGAAGCTCCACACCGCTGCACCGGAGCACCTGCTGCTCGGTGGGGTGTCGGTCCCGGGACCGGTCCGGTCGCTGGTCAACCCGTCCCCGGTCGAGGTCGGTGGTGGTTCGTCCATCGTCGACGCGACGGCGTGGGACGCGAGCACCGGCTCGTTCGGGGTCACCGCTGCGCCGTCGATGCGGATGGTCGTCGACCTGGGCGACCTCGACTCGTCGACGTGGGTGACCCTCACCGGCACGTCGGGGCATCCGGGGAGCGTGCACTACGCCGACCAGCTCGGTCCCTGGTCGCGGGGGGAGACGTTCCCGTGGCCGTTCTCCGCGGCTGCGACCGAGGCGGACGCCAGCGACGAGCTGACGCTGGTCCCTAGCTCCTGAGCCGGTGCCACCCGGCGGGTGTCGCCACGGCGTCGACCATGCGGTCGTGACGTTCGCGGGGCAGCGGACGGAGGTCGGCGTCGTAGAGCTCCTCAGGAAACACGAGAGCGACCACCGGGGTTCCCGGTCGGATGTGCTCGAGCGCCCGGTCGTACCAGCCACCGCCCTGGCCGAGGCGCGCGCCGCTCGTGTCGACGGCGAGCGCCGGTGCGATGACCACGTCGGCGTCGGCGAGCGCCTCGGGCCCGAGGGTCGGACCACCCGGCTCCGGCGGGCGTCCGGGGGCGCGCTCGCGCAGGTCGTCGGCACCCGTGTACTCCGCCCAGTCCCGTTGCAGCCCGCTGCCGAGGACCGGCATCAGGACGCGCACCCCGCGAGCGGCCAGCGCCTCGAGCAGGGCGCTGGTCCCGGGCTCCGTGGGCCGGGCCGCGTAGACGGAGACGCAGCGCGCGTCCGCGACCGCCGGGATGTTGAGGACGACGGCCGCGAGCGCCTGCGCTGCCTCGTCGCGACGCCGAGCGGAACGGATCCTGCGGGCCTCGCGGATGGCCAGCCGCAGCTGCTCCTTGACGTCCTCGACGTCAGCCCCCTCGGAGACGTGCGGATACGGCTGGGCGACGCTGCTCATGCCTCAAAGTGTCCCACTCGGGACCGCCCGCAAGATCCCCCTGTGGGTGGTTCTCGTGACGCACGCCACTGCGACGTGGCCGGACCCTCGCTATGGTCCCAAGATGACCATCAACAAGGCAGTCATCCCCGCCGCGGGTCTGGGAACGAGGTTCTTGCCCGCTACGAAGGCAACTCCCAAGGAGATGCTCCCGATCGTCGACAAGCCGGCGATCCAGTACGTCGTCGAGGAAGCGGTGCGCGCCGGCCTCGAGGACGTCCTCCTCATCACCGGTCGTTCCAAGCGCACGCTCGCCGACCACTTCGACGCCGTCCCCGAGCTCGAGGCTGCCCTGGAGGCCAAGGGCGACACGGGACGCCTGGCCAAGGTCCGGGAGTCGACAGACCTCGGGCACGTGCACTTCGTCCGGCAGGGGCAGCCCAAGGGCCTCGGTCACGCTGTCCTGCAGGCCAAGCACCACGTCGGGTCGGAGCCGTTCGCGGTCCTGCTCGGCGACGACCTGATCGACGAGCGCGACGAGCTGCTGAGCACGATGCTCGAGCTGCAGGAACGCACCGGCGGGTCGGTGATCGCGCTCCTCGAGGTGCCGCCGTCGCAGATCTCGATGTACGGGTGCGCTGCGGTCGAGCCGTTCGCCGAGGCCGCCGACCAGGACCAGGTGCGCATCACGGCGCTCGTCGAGAAGCCGGACGCCGACGAGGCGCCCAGCAACCTCGCGATCATCGGCCGGTACGTGCTCAGCCCTGCCGTGTTCGAGATCCTCGAGCGGACCGAGCCGGGACGCGGTGGCGAGATCCAGCTGACCGACGCTCTGGCGACCCTCGCCGAGCTGCCGGCCGAGCAGGGTGGCGGCGTGTACGGGGTGGTGTTCCGCGGGCGTCGGTACGACACCGGTGACCGGCTCGACTACCTCAAGGCCGTCGTGCAGATCGCGTCCGACCGGCCCGACCTCGGACCCGACTTTCGCGAGTGGCTGGCCGGATACGTCGGGAATCAGGCGTAGCGCGACGGTCGACGTGCTCCGACGGGGCACAATGCGCGCATGAGATCGGTGCAAGACCACCTGGCGGCAGTGCTCGCGGCCGTCGGGCCTGTGCCGCCGCTCGATGTCGTGCTGCACGACGCGGTCGGGTGCATCCTCGCGGCCGACCTGGTCGCGACGCACGATCTGCCCGCGCTGTCGGTCGCCTCACGTGACGGGTACGCGGTTGCTGCGCACGACACGTCGCGGTCCGGGTACGCGACGGAGACACCGCTCCCCGTCGCGCACGACGTGCGTCCCGGGCAGGGCGGCGCCCTGCGGCTCGTGCCCGGGACCGCGGTGCGGATCGCGTCCGGCGCGCCGCTGCCGATCGGTGCCGACGCGGTCGTCCCGCTCGAGGAGACCGACCGGGGCACTGCTCGGGTCTCCATGCAGCGTCCCGCGGTCGCCGGCCAGCACGTGCGGGCGGCCGGCTCCGACGTGCGTGCCGGAGACGTGGTGCTGGCTGTGGGAACGCGGCTCGGTGCCCGTCAGCTCGCGCTCGCGGCCGCGATGGGTCGGGGGCGGCTGCGGGTGCACCCGACACCTCGTGTCGTGCTGCTCTCCGTCGGCGACGAGCTCGTCGAGCCGGGCAGCACCGGGACGCGTCCGGGCGCCGTCTACGAGGCCGACGGGCACGCGCTCGAGGCGGCGGTCCGGGACGCCGGTGCCGCGTCCGTGCGGGTCGCCGCGCTTCCCGACGACCGTGCGATCCTGCGCGAGGCGCTCGAGGACCAGCTCGTGCGCGCCGACCTGGTCGTCCTGACCGGTGGGCTGTCCGAGCTCACGCACGACACGGTCAAGGACGTGCTCGCCCCCTTGGGCACCGTGCGGCTCGACCAGGTCGCGATGACGCCCGGCTACCGGCACGGCTTCGGCGCGATCGGCGGCGAGGGCTCGGACTTCCAGCAGGACCGGGCCGTCCCGATCTTCGCGCTGCAGGGCCACCCGGTCGCCGCGCAGGTGTCGTTCGAGGTGTTCGTCCGTCCGGCGCTCCGAGCGATGGCCGGCCACACCGAGGTGTTCCGTCCGTCGGTCGCCGCGGTGGCGGAGACGGGGTGGCTGTCACCTCCGGGGCTGCGACAGTTCGTGCCGGCCACCGTGCTCGGCTCACCCGACGAGGGATACCGACTGGTCCCGCTCGGGGACCCCTCCGAGCCCAGCATCAGCGCGCTGGCGCACGCCAACGCGCTGGCCGTCGTCGGCGAGACCGACCTGACGGTGCACCCGGGGCAGACGATCCACTGCCTGGTGCTCGAGGGATGACCGCCGTCGGGTGGCCGGCGGTCCTCGTCGACGGCGACGTGCGGCTGCGCCCGCTGAAGCGTCGTGACCAGAACGCCTGGATGGATCTGCGTCAGATCAACGCCGGCTGGCTCGAGCCCTGGGACGCCACGAGCCCGGTCCCGGTCAGTGGTCCGCGGCCCTCGTTCGGTTCGTTCGTGCGCACCCTCAGCTCGCAGGCCCGGGCGGGCACGACGCTCCCGTTCGCGATCGACCTCGCGGGTGAGCTCGTCGGACAGCTCACGGTGTCGTCCATCACCTACGGGTCGCTGCGGTCCGCCGCGATCGGCTACTGGGTGTCCGAGCACGTCGCCGGACGCGGCATCACCCCGACCGCGGTGGCGCTCGCCACCGACCACTGCTTCGACGTCCTGCACCTGCACCGCGTCGAGATCAACATCCGTCCCGAGAACGGCCCGTCGCTCCGCGTGGTGGACAAGCTCGGGTTCCGTGACGAGGGCCTGCGGGTGCGGTTCCTGCACATCCAGGACATGTGGTGCGACCATCGGACCTTCGCCCTGACCGTGGAGGACGTCCCCGAGGGGCTTCTCCCGAGGTGGCACGCCCGCCGCGCGTCGAGGTCGTAGCGCTGCCGCGGCGGCGGCCTGCACGTACACCGGGTGAGAGGTCTCCCGACACGCCGCGACCGTCCCCAGAACCCCGCGGTCCGCCACCTACCGTCAGGACGTGAACGATCTCGCAGGACCGGTCGCGCTCGCGCTGGTCGGCCTGTGGGTGGCCTACCTGGTGCCGCACAAGCTGAGGCACCGGCAACAGCTGCTCGAGTCCCGGGCGGACGACCGGTTCTCCGAGGCACTTCGTGTGGTCGCGGTGACGTCCCGCGGCTCGCGGTCCTCGGCGGTGCCCGCCGGAGCGACGGCAGCCAGCAGTACCGCGGGGCTACTGACCCCGGCCAAGGGGCTCCCGGTGCAGATCGGGCGCGCGACAGGAGGCACCACCGTGGACCGACCGCACGGCACCCAGGACCGGATCACCGCTGACGCCGCGCGCCGGGCCGCCCAGGCTCGTGCCGCTCGTGCCGCAGCGGTGGCTCGCCGTGCGGCCGCAGCGCGTCGTCGTGCCGTCCTGGCCGGCCTGCTCCTGCTGGCGACCGTCGGCGGATGGGTCGCCGTCGCGGTCGCGCCGAGCATCGGGTGGGTCGCCGGAGTCGTGCCGACCGTCCTGCTCAGCACCGTGCTCGTGCTCGGTCGCCGCGCCGTGCTGGCTGGTCGTGAGGCGGACGCCGAGTGGGAGGCGCGCATCGCCGACGAGCGCCGCACGGCATCTGCCCCGCGCACCGGTGCCCAGCGCGCCGTCGCGACCGCTTCTGCTGCGGCCCGCTCGGGCGCGGCGACCGCGCCCGCCGCCGCAGCGCGTCCGACCGCGACCTCCGCCGAGGCGGCTGCTCCTGCCGCACGGTCGGCGAAGGGTCAGACGACCGCCCAGCCCAGCACCTCCGCCGCGGAGCACCACGAGCCGACGCTCTCCTTCGTGACCGGTCGCGCGGTCCACCCGTCCGACGCGAGCACCGAGGTGTTCGAGCGCATCGTCGAGGACAAGGGTGAGACTGGCGGGCTCGCGCGGCACTCCACGGGAGCCATCCCGGTCGTCCGTCGCTCCGCGCTCACGGAGCCGGTCGCACAGGTCGACACGTCCGGTGACGCCGCAGCGACCGAGGACGAGGCCTGGTCGCCGGTCCCGGTTCCGCGCCCGACGTACACGATGAAGGCGTCCGCGCCCCGTCGCGAGCCGGCTCCGCTCGAGAATCTCGAGGGCTCGACCGCGGTCCGTGCGGCATCGGAGGACGCCACGGCCGAGGAGCGCGCCCCGCTGGAGGCTCCGGTCGAGACGACGGGCAGCATCGACCTGAACGCCGTCCTCGCCAAGCGCCGCGCCGCCGGGGAGTGAGCGCGCTCGGCCGACTCGCGATTTCGCGAAGCGAGCGGCCGTGGTGTTAGTCTTTAGCCCGCTCGCGGGGCTGTGGCGCAGTTGGTAGCGCGTCTCGTTCGCAATGAGAAGGTCAGGGGTTCGAATCCCCTCAGCTCCACCCGCAGACGACGGCGGCCCCCCTCGGGAGGCCGCCGTCGTCGTGTGTGCGTGTGGGTCGGCGACTTAGAGGATCGACCGCCGACGGCGACGGCCAGAGACGGCCGCCACGAACACCGCGGCCAGTCCGACCTGCAGCGCGACCTCGATCCAGTCGACGCCGCCGGTGTCGCGCACGCCGATCAGGGTCGCCAGCCAGGTGCCGACGAGCGCCGCCACGATCCCGACGAGAAGGGTCACCAACCACGAGATCCGCTGCTTCCCGCGGACGAGCAGCCGGCCGAGGATGCCCACGATGGCGCCGATGAGGATGGCGCTGAGAAGGCTGTGCTGAGTCATGGTCCAGCTCCTGTTCGAAAGAGGGTCCCCCCACGACAAATGACGAAGATAGGGGGCGATGCGCCACACCGCTCGTCGAACCTGGGACTCAAGCCGTGGTCGCTGTGGTCGATGTCATGGGCAGGAGCTCGCGCTGGTGACTCCGCCGTTCGTGGGCGACACCCGGGGGCCCACGTCCAGTAGCGTTTCCCCGGCCACCGAGCCACACCGAGCCACGCCCCCCGACACGAGGAGCCACGTGCCCGCCGTCCCTGCCCTCATCCCGAAGCCCGCGCGCCTCGAGGCGACCGGCGGCGACCCGTTCGTGATCTCCGAGTCCACGACCGTGGTGGTGAACGGTCGGCCAGACCTGATCGGGATCGCGGTCCTCGCAGCCGACCTCCTCGGCCGTGTGACGGGCCGCTCGATCGAGATCCGCTACGCCGAGTCCGACGCGCCCGACGTGGTCCGCCTGCGACTGACCACGGCCGACGGCGAGGGTGACGAGTCGTACAAGCTCGTGTCGAACGCGGGGCGGGTAGACCTCGAGGCGCGCTCGCCGGCCGGTCTCGTCCGCGCGATCGTCACGTTGCGCCAGCTGCTCACCACCGCACCGGACGGCTCGCTGCGGGTTCCTGCCGTGGTCATCGAGGACGCGCCGCGGTACGCGTGGCGGGGTCTGTCCATCGACGTCGCACGGCACTTCGTCGCCAAGCGTGACCTCAAGGTCATCATCGGGCTGATGGCCCACTACAAGCTGAACGTGCTGCACCTGCACCTCACGGATGACCAGGGCTGGCGTCTCCAGGTGCGCTCGCGCCCGCAGCTGACCCGGCTCTCCAGCGGCACGTCGGTCAACGGCGACCCGGGCGGCTTCTACACGGCCGACGACTATGCGGACATCGTCGCCTTCGCGTCCGTGCGCGGGGTCCGTGTGGTGCCCGAGATCGACGTCCCCGGGCACGTCAACGCGGCGACGCACGCCTACGGCAACCTGACGCCGAGCGGCGAGCCGACCGACGTGTACACGGGTATCGAGGTCGGGTTCAGCCGTCTCTACGCGGACCTGCCTGCCACGGGCGACTTCCTGCGCGAGGTGTTCGCCGACGTCGCCGAGATGACGCCCGGCGACTACGTGCACATCGGTGGCGACGAGGTGCTCACCATGGAGCCCGCCGAGTACGCGACATTGGTCGCTGCCGCCTCGGACGCGGTCCGGGCGGCCGGGAAGAAGGTGGTCGGCTGGCAGGAGATCGCCAGCACACCGCTCGAGCCCGGCACGGTCGTGCAGTACTGGGACACGCGTGTCGACCCTGCGCCGTTCGTCGCTGCAGCCGAGGCGGGAGCACTCCTGCTGATGTCGCCCGGCTCCAAGGCCTACCTCGACATGAAGTACGACGCCAGCACGCCGCTCGGGCTCGAGTGGGCGGGCCACATCGAGCTCCGCGACGCGTACGACTGGGAACCGTCGACGCTCGTCCCCGGGGTCCCTGCGGAGTCCGTGATCGGCGTCGAGGCGGCGATCTGGACCGAGACGTTGCGTGACCTGCCCGCACTCACGTCGATGCTGCTGCCGCGGCTCGCGGCGATCGCGGAGGTCGCGTGGACGGAGCCCGAGCAGCGCGACTGGGAGGACTTCCGCACCCGCGTCGTCGGCCAGGGTCCGTTCTGGGACCGCCTGGGCCTCTCGTGGTACCGCAGCCCGCAGGTGGACTGGCGCTAGGCGACCGCTGAACCCTCGCTCGCCGGCACGGCCGACCCGGATCCGCCCGCGGCGAGAGGGTCTGCGACCCGACGACGACGACCGCGACCCGTCCACCAGCGACCGCCCCCGGCACCGAGAGCACCCTCACCGACCGCCGCGAGCACCAGGACGAGGGGACCGCCGACCGAGTTGCCCCCGAGGGCCTGTGCGAACGCGATCATCACGGGGCACAGCACGGCACCTACCAGGGCGAAGACTGCGACATGCGTCCACTCCCGGCGCTGACGGCGGAGCAGGTGCGCGGTCAGCAGGCCGGCCGGCCACCCGACGAGCATGACGGGGATGATCGCGACGACCCAGGCCATCCCGGCGTACACGGACCCGCCGACGGCCGCGCGCAGACCTTCGCCCACGAGGCCGTCGTTGGCGCCGCGGAGCCCTGCCACGAGGCCGACGACCGCCACCGCGGGGATGTTGACGACAGCGAGCACGCCGAGGCAGCGCAGGCAGACCTCAAGGATCGCGCGCGGTCCGCGCACCGCACCGGCGTCGACGGGCTCCGCAGCGGACGTGATCGCGGTCGGGGCGGTCATCGGGCACCTGCCGGCACCGTCAGCTGGCCCGCAGGGCGGACGTGGTCAGCGGCTCCGGCGGAGCGGCGCGGGTCGTGGAACACGGCGCGGATGCGCGAAGGGGAAGCAACCCTGTCGTCGGCCATGCGAAAAGTCCACCACGTCCGGGCGCCCGCTTTGACCGAGTGTGTTCCGATTCACCGGGTCGGCAGCGCGCCTCCACGCTGTGGTTCTCCACGCGGGTTCCTCGTCACCGGGCTCCCGTCCGCCACGACGCAGACGTGACGAACAGAGCAAGGTTCCCGGGCGCGGTCTAGATCCAGGTCTGCAGCCACATGTGCATGTGCCAGAACGTGTACGGCACCACCCATGCCGACCAGATCGGGTAGAAGAACGCGCTGACCAGCACGATCAGCCCCACGAGCACCCCGGACCCGATGATCGCCCGACGCCTGCCGACGGGTTCGAGGTCCTTGGGGCCGACCACCAGGCCGATCACGTAGGTCAGCGTGAGGCAGACCCAGGGCGTGAACACGATCGCGTAGAACGTGAAGATCGTGCGGTGCTCGTACAGGAACCACGGCAGCCAGCCCGCGACGATCCCGGACAGGACCGCACCGGCACGCCAGTCGCGGTACCGGATCAACCAGACGACGGCGACGAGGATCGCGGCCGTCGCGCACCACCACAGGATCGGGTTGCCCAGTGCGGTGATCGCCTGTGAGCAGCTCGACGCGCCGCACGCGTCCTGTGCCTGCTGCCCGGTCAGGCCGGAGGTCTCCGTGGGGTAGAACATCGACGTCGGACGCCACTGGACGATCCAGCCGAGCGGGTTCGCGGCGTAGGAGTGGGGCGTCTCGAGGCCGTTGTGGAACGTCCACATGTCCTGGTGGTACTTCCAGAACGACCGGAGCGCTGACGGCAGCCACTGGACGCCTTCACCGGGGTTCTGCACCGCCCACTGCCGCCCGTACGACTCCGGGTGCGTGAACCAGGTCCACCAGCTGCCGACGTACACCGCCAGCGCGACGAACACCATGGAGACCCCGGCGATCAGCCCGTCCTTGACGATCCCGGCCCAGAACCAGTCCTGGACGCCCGCGGTGCGCCTCGCGGTGACGTCCCACGCCACACTGAGCAGCCCGAACACCGCCAGGAAGTACAGCGCCGACCACTTGGTGCCGAGCCCGAGCCCGAGCAGCACCGCTGCCGCGAGACGCCACCACCGCACCCCGAGGCCGGGACCCCACCCGAGCCAGCGACCGGCGTCGAGCGCGGCCGCCGTCCGCTCGGCGAGCCTTCGCCGCGCCTGGTCGCGGTCCAGCAGGAGCGCCCCGAACGCCGCGAGCATGAAGAACATCAGGAACGGGTCGAGCAGCGAGACCCTCGACAGCACGATCGCCTGACCGTCGACGGCGAGCAGGAGGCCCGCCACCGTGCCGAGCGCGGTCGACGCGAACAGCCGTCGGCCGATGCGCGCGATCATCAGCACCGCGAGCGTGCCGCAGACCGCCGCGGACAGACGCCACGCGGTCGAGCTCTCGATCCCGCCACCGACGTGGATCCCCAGCGCGATGAGCCACTTGCCGAGCTGCGGGTGCACCACGTACTCGCCGCTGGTCCCGAGCCCGCTCACGTCGCCGGCCTCGAACGCGGGGTTGGGCTTGTCGCCCCAGTTGGCCTCGTAGCCCCTGACCAGCAGCGACCATGCGTCCTTGACGTAGTACGTCTCGTCGAAGACGAGCTTGTGCGGCCGACCGAGGTCCCAGAACCGCAGCAGCGCGGCCAGGAGCGTCACGCCGAGCGGCCAGAGCCACCCTGTGAGGCGTGCGCGGGGACCGTCGTCCAGCGTGAGCGTGTCGGTGCCCAGCAGAAGTCTCAGGAGGCGCGGCCGGTGCTCCTCGGGCTCGTCGGGCTGGCCTCCGGTGTCCTCGGGCAGCTCCATCGTGGCGACAGGTGGCGCTCCGGTGATGCCGTCGGCCGCCCGACCATGCTGGGGGGAGTCGCCTGTCGGTGGGCTTGTCGGGTTCTCCGGCGGGCCGGCATCGGCGTCGGGTGACGGCGTAGCGGCGTCGTCTTCGATGGGCGGCACGCCCGTCATCGTAGGGGCGGCACCTGTCGGCACGTGCTGAGAAGCCAGGGCCGGTCCCGACAGGTGGCAGGCTGACCGCGTGGATGCTCCTGCCCCCGGCCGGCTCGTGCTGGCAGCGACCCCGATCGGCAACACCGAGGACGCCTCGGCGCACCTCCGCCGGCTCCTCGAGCAGGCTGACGTCGTCGCCGCCGAGGACACGCGCCGGCTGCGGGCCCTCGCCGCGCGGCTGGGCGTGGTCATCGGTGGCCGGGTGGTCAGCCACCACGAGCACAACGAGGAGTCGTCGTCCGCGGACCTCCTGGCGGTGGTCGCCGGCGGCGGAACCGTCGTCGTCGTCACCGACGCCGGCATGCCGGCCGTCTCGGACCCGGGCTTCCGGGTGGTGACCGCTGCGGTCGCCGCAGGCCTCGCCGTCACGGCGGCGCCCGGCCCGAGCGCGGTGCTCACCGCGCTCGCTCTGTCCGGCCTTCCGACCGACCGCTTCTGCTTCGAGGGCTTCCCACCACGCAAGCCTGGGGAGCGCCTTCGCACCTTCGAGCTCCTGGCCGACGAGCGCCGCACGATGATCTTCTTCGAGGCGCCGCACCGCCTCGACGACACGCTCGCTGCGATGTCGTCGGCGTTCGGTGCGGACCGGCCGGCAGCCGTGTGCCGCGAGCTGACCAAGACGTACGAGGAGATCAGACGGGGGCCGCTGGCCGACCTGGTCGCCTGGGCGCAGGCCGACCAGGTGCGCGGCGAGATCGTCGTGGTCGTCGGTGGTGCGTCGGGCGCGGTGGAGCTGTCGACCGCGGACCTCGTGGCAGAGGTCCTGTCTCGCGCGGACGCGGGGGAGCGGCTCAAGGAGGCCGTCGCGGACGTCGCCGCGGCGGCCGGGGTGCCGAAGCGGGACCTCTACGCTGCTGCGCTGGCCGCCCGGTCCCGCTGAGGAGCACGGCCGCTGATGGCTGCCCGGCGTGCGGGCCCGCGGCCTGCGTGCTGGGCTGAGGGATGGCTCGCGGAGGGCTCGTTCTCGCTGTGCTGGTCGGCCTGCTCTGCGGGTGCTCGGCCGGGCAGGCCACCGTTGCGAGCCCGACGGGCAGCACCGGCTCCGTGACGGACGTGGTCACGGACCTGGAGGCACCGTGGGGTCTCGCCTTCCTGGCGGACGGGCGCGCCATGGTGACGCTGCGCGACGCCGCCAAGATCGTCCTGGTGACCGCCGACGGTGACGTGACGGCCGTGACCGGACCGGGTGCGGACCAGCTCGCCGACGTCGTCTCACCCGGTGGCGAGGGCGGGCTGCTCGGAGTCGCCGTGCTCGGCGAGGCGTCGTCGGGCGGCACGGACGTCGCCGTCTACGCGACGACCGCCGACGACAACAGGGTGCTGCGCGGAACCCTGGAGGGCGACGAGCTGGGCGAGCTGACGCCGATCGTCACCGGAATCCACAAGGCCGGCAACCACGACGGCGGTCGGTTGGCCGTCGGCCCGGACGGCTTCCTCTACGTGACCACGGGCGACGCCGGTGAGCGGTCGAACGCGCAAGACCCCGGCAGCCTGAACGGCAAGATCCTGCGCGTCACCTTCGACGGCAGTCCGGCGCCCGGCAACCCGACGCCGGGCAGCCCGGTGTGGAGCCTCGGGCACCGCAACGTGCAGGGCCTAGGCTGGGCCGCCGGCGGGCGGATGTTCGCCTCCGAGTTCGGGCAGGACACCTGGGACGAGCTGAACCTGGTCGAGCCGGGTGGCAACTACGGCTGGCCGCTGGTGGAGGGAGTGGGGGACGACGCCCGCTTCGTGGACCCGCTGGCCACGTGGGCGACCAGCGACGCATCCCCGAGCGGTCTGGCCGTCACGGACGACGCCGTCTACCTTGCGGCGCTGCGCGGTGCACGTCTGTGGCGTGTCCCGCTCACCCGGGACGGTGTCGGCACGCCCGAGGCGCTCCTCGTCAGGGAGTACGGCCGCCTGCGTGCGGTCGAGGTCGCGCCGGACGGGTCGCTGTGGGTCCTCACGAACAACACCGACGGACGTGGAGAACCGCGCCCCGACGACGACCGGATCCTGCGGGTGAGCGTCGGCTGAGCGCGCCCGGCATCCGTCGTGCGGGGTGGTCGGGCGCGGCGCTCACCTAGGATCGGGCCCATGTCCCGCATCCTCTCCGCCGTCGCGTGGCCCTACGCGAACGGCCCCCGCCACATCGGTCACGTCGCAGGCTTCGGTGTCCCGTCGGACATCTTCAGCCGCTACATGCGCATGGCGGGCCACGAGGTGCTGATGGTCTCGGGAACCGACGAGCACGGGACGCCGATCCTGGTGCTCGCCGAGCAGGAGGGGGTCAGCCCGCAGGAGCTCGCGGACCGGTACAACCGGGTCATCGTCGAGGACCTGACCAACCTCGGGCTGTCCTACGACCTGTTCACACGCACGACCACGCGCAACCACTACGCGGTCGTGCAGGAGATGTTCCGCACGGTGCACAAGAACGGCTACATGATCGAGCAGTCGACCATGGGGGCCATCTCACCGAGCACCGGACGCACGCTGCCCGACCGGTACGTCGAGGGCACCTGCCCCATCTGCGGCTACGACGGCGCTCGCGGTGACCAGTGCGACAACTGCGGCAACCAGCTCGACGCGATCGACCTGATCAACCCGCACAGCCGGATCAACGGCGAGACGCCGAAGTTCGTCGAGTCGAACCACTTCTTCCTCGACCTGCCGGCGTTCGCGTCCGCACTCGAGTCCTGGCTGCGCACCCGGACCGACTGGCGCCCGAACGTCCTCAACTTCTCGTTGAACCTCATCGACGACCTGCGCCCGCGGGCCATGACCCGCGACATCGACTGGGGCATCCCGGTGCCGCTGGAGGGGTGGGAGAGCAACCCGAACAAGCGTCTGTACGTGTGGTTCGACGCCGTCATCGGCTACCTCTCGGCCTCGATCGAGTGGGCTCGCAGGTCCGGTGACCCGGACGCCTGGCGCCCGTTCTGGAACGACCCGACCGCCCTGAGCTACTACTTCATGGGCAAGGACAACATCACCTTCCACTCGCAGATCTGGCCGGCGGAGCTGCTGGCCTACGACGGCGGCGGCACCCGCGGCGGTGCGCCGGGGCCCTACGGGAAGCTCAACCTGCCCACCGAGGTCGTGTCGTCGGAGTTCCTGACGATGGAGGGCAAGCAGTTCTCGTCGTCGCGAGGCGTGGTCATCTACGTGCGCGACGTGCTGTCCCGGTACCAGCCGGACGCGCTGCGCTACTTCCTCAGCGTCAACGGTCCAGAGAGCCAGGACTCGGACTTCACGTGGGCGGACTTCAAGACGCGTACCAACACCGAGCTCGTGGCGGGCTGGGGCAACCTGGTCAACCGCACCGCGAGCATGATCGCCAAGAACTTCGGCGAGATCCCCGCCGCCGGTGCGCTTCAGCCGGTGGACGAGGCGCTCCTCTCGACGACCGCCGCGGGCTTCGGGAAGGTCGGAGAGCTGCTCGGGGGGCACCGCAACAAGGCGGCCATCGGCGAGGCGATGCGGGTGGTCCAGGAGGCCAACCGGTACATCTCCGAGACCGAGCCGTGGAAGCTCACCACGGACCGTGACCGCCTGGGCACGGTGCTGCACACGGCGGCGCAGGCGGTCAGCGACGCCAACACGCTGCTCGCCCCGTTCCTGCCGCACTCGGCGCAGCAGGTGCACGAGACCTTCGGCGGCACGGGCACGTTCTCGCCGCTGCCGCGCATCGAGGAGGTCACCGACCTGGACGACTCCTCGAGGGCCTACCCGATCATCACGGGGGACTACGAGCTCGGTCGGACCGTGGCCGCGTGGGCCTCCACGCCGCTGGTGGCCGGCACACCGGTCGCCAAGCCGACGCCGGTGTTCACCAAGCTCGACGACTCGATCGTCGAGGAGGAGCTCGAGCGGCTCCGGCAGGGCTGATGGCGCGCTCTCGATCCCAGGACCGCGGCTGGCCCGCCGCCCCGGAGCCGTTGCCGTTCCCGGTCGTCGACAACCACACGCACCTCGACTCGGTGGTGACGTGGCAGGCGGACGGTTGGGACGGGTCGACGTCGGTCGACGCCCAGCTCGAGCGTGCGGCGTCCGTGGGCGTCACCCGGATGGTCCAGGTGGGCTGCGACCTGGCAGCGGTCGACTGGACGTCGTCGGTCGTCCGGTCGTCGGGAGCGCTTCTCGGTGCCGTGGCGATCCACCCGAACGAGGCCGTGCGCCACGCCGGCATCCAGGAGGTCGCCGCCGACGGGCTCGAGCCCGAGGTCCCGCACGAGACCGGCCTGGACGACGCGATCGCCCACGTCGCGTCGGTGGCGCGCGGCAACGACCGCATCCGGGCCATCGGCGAGACGGGCCTCGACCACTTCCGCGCCGGACCGGCCGGTCGTGCGGTCCAGCGCGAGTCGTTCCGTGCGCACATCGCGCTGGCCAAGGAGCTGGGCCTCGCCCTGCAGATCCACGACCGCGACGCGCACGACGACGTGGTCGAGGTCCTGCTCGCCGACGGGGCGCCGGACCGCACGGTCTTCCACTGCTTCTCGGGCGATGCTGACCTGGCGCGCCTCGCGGTGTCGCACGGCTGGTTCCTCTCCTTCGCGGGTCCGGTCTCCTTCGGCGCCAACGAGTCGCTGCGCGACGCCGTGCGAGTGGTCCCGCCGTCCCTGCTGCTCGTGGAGACGGATGCCCCGTACCTGACCGTGCACCCGTTCCGGGGCCGGCCGAACGCGCCGTACCTCCTGCCCGGGACGGTCCGCACCGTCGCCGAGGTCACCGGGCGGTCGGTCGAGGACGTGTGCGTGGGTGTGGCGGCGACGTCCGAGGCGGTCTACGGACCGTGGTGACGCATATGTCCCAGAAACCGCGGCGTCGAGGTACCGCAACTCGGACGCCGGGTTTCGGGGATCATCACGGATCGGTTACGGTCGGACCGCCGTCCAGGACGGCGCGACCGTCCCAGGACCGAGGAGCAGCAGCGTGACAGACGCCGAGGCGCGTGCGACGAGCCGTCGCAGCACCCCTCGGCGACGCCTGACACGGCTCGTCTCGCAGGCCGCGGTGCTCGCGGTCGTGGCCGGGGCGACGAGCGCCTTCGCGGTCCTGCACAAGCAGGTCACGGTGGACGTGGACGGCCACCCGGTGCAGGTCGAGGCATTCGGTCGGACCGTCTCCGACGTCCTGGCCAGCGGTGGGATCGCGGTCGGTGACCGGGACCTCGTCGCTCCTGCGCTCGGCGAGCCCATCGCGTCCGAAGGTCAGATCGTCGTCCGGCACGGTCGCGACCTCGACGTCGAGGTCGACGGATCGGTCAGCAGAGTGTGGACGACGGCGCTCACGGTCGGCGAGGCTGTGGACGGGCTGGGGCTGCGGGACGACGACGTCCGCCTGTCGGCGTCGCGCTCCGCGGCGCTCACCCGCGAGACGCTGCGGGTCTCGACGAACAAGACGATCCATCTCGTGGTCGACGGGCAGGTGATCGACGGCGTGAGCAGCGCCGCCACCGTCCGAGACTCGCTCAAGGACATCGGCCTCGTGCTCGAGGAGGGCGACCAGCTGTCGGTCCCGCTCGACGCGACCTCGGTGGACGGCCTCGTGGTTCTGGTCACCCGCGCGAGCACGAGCGGTGAGACGGTCACGGAGGCCGTCCCGTTCGAGTCCCAAGAGGTTGACGACCCCAAGGCGATCAAGGGCACCAAGGTCATCGCGACCAAGGGCAAGGCTGGCGTCCGGACCACGACGTACGAGCTCGAGGTGGTCGGGGGAGTCGTCACCGGCCGCACGCCGATCGCGTCGGTGATCACCGTCCCGCCGGTCACCCAGGTGACCAAGGTGGGGACCCAGGAGCTGCCCGACCCGTCCGTCGTCATCGTCGAGCCAGGCAGCGCGCAGGAGATCGCCAAGGGCATGGTCGCGGCCCGCGGCTGGGGTGACGACCAGTTCGCCTGCCTCGTCGCCCTCTGGAACGCCGAGAGCGGCTGGCGCGTCAACGCGGGCAACAAGTCCTCTGGCGCGTACGGCATCCCGCAGGCCCTCCCGGGCTCGAAGATGGCGTCGGCAGGGGCCGACTGGATGACCAACCCGGCCACCCAGATCACGTGGGGTCTGGGCTACATCGAGGGCCGCTACGGCACCCCGTGCGCCGCCTACGCGAAGCACGAGTCCTCGGGCTGGTACTGACCGTTCGCATCGGTTGACCGCCGACTTCACCAGATCTCCTCGTTTGCCGTCGCGGGCCTCCTGACGTGCACTGATGCACCGCCGACCCGCATGATCACGCCGATCTGACAGCCGCACGCTTGGCTTTTTGGTCACGGGACGGTTACGGTCGTGGCGCTCCGTACATCTGGACAACGGCCCACATCGGCCGTCGCCGGTCGCGCGGAGCCGACGGGGCCCGCCATCGGCGGGCCGCCGTGACGGCCGGATCGGGGATCCGGGACCGACGGTTGACACCTCCCTCCAGGTGTCTGGACGAGCAGCTCGAAGGCTCACCGGCGGGTGTCGCACAGCGGCACGACCTGCACCCCGTGCCCGGGCACCTCGACGGCTGGAGCCCTGTGCAGTTCTCGACCCTGAACCCTTTCGCGCGCGCCAGCGCCGCCTCCGAGACCTCCCCGGACGGCGTGGCCAGCACGTCACCTGACGAGTCGAGCGCGAAGGGCCATCGGTCGATGCGCTCCCGGGCGCTGCCCGTCTCGGCAGCGGCCCTTGCCCTCGTCCTCGCGGGCGGCACCGCCGCGTTCGCGCACGCCCAGAAGACCGTCACGCTGGACGTCGACGGCGACGTCACCAAGGTCACCACGTTCGCCGGCTCGGTCGAGGGTCTCCTCGACGCGCAGGACGTGTCGGTCGGCGCACGGGACGACGTGAGCGCGACCGGTGCTCTGACCGAAGGTGCCGAGGTCGTGGTGCGTCACGGCCGCCAGGTCACCGTGGCGGTGGACGGCCAGGAGACGACCCTCTGGACGACCGCACTGTCGGCCGACGACGCGCTCGAGACCCTGTCGGCGCGAGGCCAGTCCGTCGCGCTCATCGCGTCGCGGTCCGCCGGGCGTGCCGAGCTTCCGCTGGACCTGGCCGTGAACGGTCCGGCCGAGGTGCTCGTGGACGGCAAGACGCTTGCGGTGCCGGATGCCGACACGACGGTCGCCCAGGCGCTCGAGGAGCTCAAGGTCACGCTGCAGCCGCTGGACCGGGTCTCCGTCCGGCACGCCGAGACGGGCCGTGTGCAGGTCGTGGTGAACCGCGTGGTCGAGCAGGACGTCACCTCGACCGTCGAGGTCCCCTTCGCGTCGAGCGAGCAGGACGAGCCGTCACGCTACGTCGGTCAGAAGCGCGTCCTGACGGCTGGTGCTCCCGGGGTGCGCACGGTGGTCGACCACGTCACCACGGTGGACGGCGTCGAGACGGCACGCGTCACGCTCAGCGACACGGTGACCCAGGCGCCCGTCGACGAGGTCGTGGGGGTGGGCAGCAAGGCGCGCCCGGTCGTCCCGAAGACTCCCGCCGCTCCGGCGACGGGCAGCCCGGTGGCGGCCGGCGGGTCTGCGGACTCCCTCAACTGGGCCGCGCTCGCCGCCTGCGAGTCCGGGGGGAACCCCACCTCGGTGTCCGGCAGCGGGAAGTACTACGGCCTCTACCAGTTCTCCGTCGGCACGTGGGGAGCCGTAGGGGGCGCCGGCCTGCCTTCCGAGGCATCGGCCGACGAGCAGACGGCCCGCGCGAAGATGCTCTACAACCGCTCGGGTGCGGGCCAGTGGCCGCACTGCGGCCCGCGTCTGTTCAGCTGAGCAGCACTAGCAGCGAGGCCCTCGTCCGGTTCCGGGCGGGGGCCTCGTGGCGTTCCCGGAACCGACCGGCGCCGGCGTCGCGGCGGCTCTCGGCACCGACCGGCGCCGGCGTCGCGGCGCCTCTCGGCACCGACCGGTGCCCGCGTCGCGGCGCTGACGGTCCGGGGAACTCGCCTAGGCTCGGGCGCATGTCGAGCATCGAGCTGCTGAGCGCTACGGAGATCCGTGGGCTCGCGGCCCGTGCCGGGATCCGGCCCACCAAACAGCTGGGGCAGAACTTCGTCCTGGACGGCGGGACGGTGCGCAAGATCGTCCGGCAGGCCGACGTCCTCCCGGGGGACCGCGTGGTCGAGGTCGGCCCCGGGCTCGGTTCGCTGACGCTCGGGCTGCTCGACGCGGGCGCCGACGTGGTCGCGGTCGAGATCGACCCTGTGCTGGCGCGGCTGCTGCCCACGACGGTTCTCGCGCACGTCCCCGGGCTCTCGCTCGTGCCGGCACCCACCGACGACGCCCCTGTCGTCCTGCGTGACTCCGAGGGTCGGGATCGGCTGACGATCGTGCTCTCCGACGCGCTCGAGGTGCGCGCCCTGCCCGGCCCGCCGCCGGTGGCTCTCGTGGCGAACCTGCCCTACAACGTCTCCGTGCCCGTCCTGCTGACGTTCCTCGAGCGGTTCGAGTCGATCCAGCGTGTCCTCGTCATGGTGCAGGCCGAGGTGGCCGACCGCCTGGCTGCTCCACCCGGAAGCCGCACCTACGGTGTCCCGTCCGCCAAGGCCGCCTGGTACGCGTCGGCCCGCCGGACGGCGACCGTCGGGCGCACGGTCTTCTGGCCGGCGCCGAACGTCGACTCGGCCCTGGTCCGCTTCGACCGTCGTGAGCCGCCGACCACGAGCGCGTCACGCGAGCAGGTCTTCGCGGTGGTCGACACCGCCTTCGCGCAGCGTCGCAAGATGCTCCGGTCGGCGCTCGCGACGTTCGCCGGCTCGCCCGACGCGGCCGTCGCTGCGATCGAGGCCGCGGGCGTCGACCCGCAGGCGCGTGGTGAGGTCATCGACATCGCGGCGTTCGCGCGGATCGCCGCGGCCCTTGCTGCACGTTCGGACGAACCTGGCAGGGTGGAGGCGTGACTCTGACTCCCGTAGCGCCACTGCCCGAGCACGAGGTCCGGGTCCGCGCGCCGGGCAAGATCAACCTGTCGCTGCGTGTCGGCCCGCTCGAGGCGGACGGCTACCACCCCGTCTCGACCGTGTTCCAGGCCGTGTCGGTCTTCGAGGAGGTCGTCGCGACGCCCGCCGCCGACCGGACTCTCACAGCCAGCGGACCGCAGTCCGAGCGTGTCCCCACGGACTCGACCAACCTCGCGCTGCGGGCGGCCAGCCTGCTCGCGGAGCGGGCGGGCATCGACGACGGCGTGCACCTCCACCTGCACAAGGGCGTGCCGGTCGCCGGCGGCATGGCAGGTGGTTCAGCCGACGCGGCTGCCGCGCTGCTCGCGTGCGACGCCCTGTGGCGCACGGGGATGAGCCGAGACGACCTTCTCGAGCTGGCCGCCGAGCTGGGGGCCGATGTGCCGTTCGCGCTGTCGGGCCACACGGCTGTGGGGTCGGGCCGCGGCCACCTGCTCACGCCGGCACTGAGCCGGGGCGAGTTCCACTGGGCGTTCGCCGTGCAGGACCGGGGACTGTCGACCGCCCGCGTGTACGGCGCGTTCGACGAGCTGGCCGACGCGCCACAGGTGCCCGACGCCGAGGACGACGTGCCGCTCATGCAGGCGCTGCGCGCGGGGGATCCTCGTGCGCTCGGCGCCGCTCTGCACAACGACCTGCAGCTCGCTGCGTTGTCGCTCGACCCTGGTCTGGCCGAGCCGCTCGCGGTCGCGCAGGACGCGGGTGCGCTCGGGGTCGTCGTCTCCGGCTCCGGTCCGACGGTCGCGGCCCTCGGTCGTAGCCGTCAGCACGCACTCGTGCTCGCCGCGGCGTTCACCGCCTCCGGCGTGGCCGACCGTGTGCTGACCGCTGCAGGACCGGTCGCGGGCGCGCGCATCGTGAGCTCGACGGACTGAGTTCCTCTTCTGCTCTTGACATCGCTTCCCGAGCGCCGATACTTAAGTACATGCTTAACAATGGCGATCTGGACAGGGTCTTCAAGGCCCTGTCCGACGCGACCCGCCGGGCGGTGGTCGAGCGCCTTGTCCGCGGGCCGGTGTCGGTCAGCCAGCTCGCCGAGCCGTTCGCGATCTCGCTCCCGGCCGTCCACCAGCACCTCGCGGTGCTCGAGGACGCGGGGATCGTGACCTCCCACAAGATCGGGCGCGTCCGCACCGTCCAGCTCACCCCGGGCGCCCTCACACCGGCGGGGGACTGGATCGGCCACCAGAGGCTGCCCGCCGAGCGGCGGTTCGACCGCCTCGGGGCGTTCCTGGCCGGGCCACCGCCGTCCCCGGTCGAGCCGCCGCACCTGTAGCACGACAGCACACCAACGCCGGCTACTCGTCGGCCATCTGAGAGGAGCTCACCATGTCCACGAACACCAGCACCGACAGCACGGTCGCCCACGCCACCTTCGTCGTCGACCGCACGTTCGACGCGTCGCTCGAGAGCGTCTGGGACGCGTTCGCCGTCCCGGAGCAGTTCAGGCAGTGGTTCGGCGCAGACGACAACTTCACGGCCACAGAGGAGTCCGACGACTTCCGCGTCGGTGGCGGAGCCGTCCAGGACGGGAAGTGGCACGACGGACCGACCAGCCGTTACGTCGGCACCTACACCGACATCGTCGACAAGCGGCGGATCGTCTCCACCTACGACATGTGGATCGCGGGTGAGCACCTGTCGACGTCCGTCACGACGACCGAGTTCGCTCCCGTCGACGGGGGCACGCGCGTCACGTACACCGAGCACGGCGTGTTCCTCGACGGCAAGGACGACGGATCGCAGCGCGAAGGCGGCTTCGCGGGCATCTTCGACGCGCTCGCCGCCTACCTTGCTCGTTGACCTCGCTCGCTGAACTCGCTCGCTGACCTGGACGACCGCACCTCGCGGCGGCGGATCCCCCTGCGGTCCGCCGGCGCGAGGTGTGGTGGTCTCGGGCGTAGCCCTGGTCGGGCACGGGTCGGACGCTAGCCCGCAGGTCAGCGGCCTGGTGGGGGCTCGGGTGGAGATGCTGTCGAAGACCTGTGTGCGTCTGCGGGTAGCCTTCACGCCGATGGCTCACCTACTCGGCGCGGACCGCGTCACGCTCACGCTGGGAACCCGGACGCTGCTGGACGAGGTCTCCCTCGGACTGGACGACGGCGCCCGGATCGGCGTCGTCGGCCCCAACGGCGCCGGCAAGTCGACCCTGCTGCGCGTCCTGGCGGGTCAGCAGGCGCCCGATGCGGGCCGCGTGACCCGAGCGGGCGGCGTGCAGGTCGCGGTGCTGGACCAGCGCGACCAGCTCGCACCAGGCCGCACCGTGCTCGACGTGGTGCACGGGTCGGCCGACGAGCACGAGTGGGCAGCCGACTCCCGGATCCGTTCGGTGCACGCCGGCCTGCTCGCGGACGTATCGCTCGACACGGCGGTCGACTCCCTGTCCGGGGGGCAGCGCCGCCGGGTCGCTCTTGCTGCGCTGCTCGTTCGTGACGAAGAGATCCTGGTCCTCGACGAGCCGACCAACCACCTCGACGTCGAAGGGGTCGCGTGGCTCGCCGAGCACCTGGTCGAGCGCTTCGGTCGCGGGCAGGGCGCGCTCGTCGTCGTGACGCACGACCGCTGGTTCCTCGATGCCGTGTGCACGCGCACCTGGGAGGTGCACGACGGCGGCGTCGACCAGTACGAGGGCGGCTACGCGGCCTACGTCCTGGCGCGCGCCGAGCGAGCCCGGAACGCGTCGACGACCGAGGAGAAGCGCCAGAACCTTCTCCGCAAGGAGCTCGCGTGGCTGCGACGCGGTGCGCCCGCGCGGACGTCGAAGCCGAAGTTCCGTCTCGATGCCGCCGCGGAGCTGATCGCCGACGAGCCCCCGCCCCGTGACCAGCTCTCGCTGACGCGGATGGCGACCGCGCGGCTCGGCAAGGACGTGCTCGACATCGAGGACGCGTCGGTGGTCTACGGCGAGCGCACGCTGCTGCACGACATCACCTGGAGGCTCGGCCCCGGCGACCGGGTCGGCCTCGTCGGCGTCAACGGTGCCGGCAAGACGACGCTGCTCCGTCTGCTGTCCGGTCGGCTCGAGCCCACCACGGGCCGCGTCAAGCGGGGCAAGACCGTGCAGGTCGCCGAGCTGCGCCAGGACGTCGAGGACCTCGACGAGCTCGCGAACCTCCGGGTGGTCGAGGTGATCGAGCGCGAGAAGCGGTCCGTCGTCGTGGGCGGCAAGGAGCTCACCGCCGCGCAGCTCGTCGAGCGCCTCGGGTTCACCCGTGAGCGCTCCAGCACGCCGGTGCGTGACCTGTCCGGCGGTGAGCGGCGACGGCTGCAGCTGCTGCGGCTCCTCGTCGGCGAGCCCAACGTGCTGCTGCTCGACGAGCCCACCAACGACCTCGACACCGACACCCTGGCCGCCCTCGAGGACCTGCTCGACGGCTGGCCCGGGACCCTCATCGTCGTCTCGCACGACCGCTACCTGCTGGAACGGGTCTGCGACCGCCAGATGGCTCTGCTCGGCGACGGCCTGCTGCGCGAGCTCCCCGGGGGAGTCGAGCAGTACCTCGCCCTGCGCCGGACCGCGATCGCAGCCGGTGGCTCCGTGACGTCGGTGCTCGACGCCCGCCCGACGGCACAGACGGCGGACGAACCACCGTCCGAGGCCGCGGTGCCGGTTCCCGCCCGCTCGGAGGCCGAGCTGCGCACGGCGCGCAAGGAGATCGCCCGCATCGAGCGCCGGCTGTCCCGGATCGCCGACCAGGAGTCCGCGCTGCACCTGAAGATGTCCGAGCAGGCGACGGACCACCAGGCCGTGCTCGCCCTGGACTCGGAGCTGCGCGCGCTCGCCGTCGAGAAGGACGAGCTCGAGACTGCCTGGATGGAAGCCGCCGAGATCGTCGGCTGACTGAGGGCTGCACAGGGCTGGCTCGGGGCTGCACGCTCCCGGGCGCGCACCGAGTCGGTCTCAACCTGCTGTCCACGACCGACGGTCCCGGCCGGAGCTCAGGCGACGCTCGCCGCTACCTCTGCCGGGCGGACCGACCTGAGCGGCTGCACCAGGTCGAGCAGGATGTCCTTGCGGCCACGGGACACCCGCCCGTAGGCACCGGTGCGCGCCTCACGCAGCACGACAGGTGCTCGTCGCAGCCTGTTGACCGGAAGGCCGGACCGCACCCGCTGGTGCCGCAACCGCTCCTGGGCCAGGTCGAACGCCCAGTCGGCGACGTGCGGGCGAACTGCCTGCAGACCCGTCATCAGCATCTCGGACTGCGCCAGGAGGCGACGGTTGCGGTCGGATCCCGGCGCGAAGAGCATGCGGGTCTTCTCGGCGAGGCCCCGTCGATGCACCCCGCCGCCCAGGTTGGACTGGTGGACCCGGTACTGCAGCCCCGGGCGAGCGTCTAGCGCCGCGCCACCTGGCATCGCCGCGCCCAGCAGGCCGTACCAGGAGTCGTAGTACCCGCCGGCCGGGATGGGAGGGCAGAGGTCGAACAGGGAGCGGCGGAACGCGGCCGTCGCTCCGTGGGCCAGGAAGCGCCGGACCAGCACCCGGAACGCCTCCCCCCGGGCATACAGATCGCGCTCGCCGGCGGTGAACGACCCCGTCGCGAACAGGGACTCGGACGTCACCGCACCGTGCTCGTCGATCACCTGCGCCTCGCAGTGCACGAACTGCAGCGGGGGGTCGGCCGAGAACATCTCCGCCACGTGCTCGAAGCGCTGCGGCAGGCACACGTCGTCGTGGTCGCACGCGACGACCACGTCGCCCGAGCACGCCGCCAGGATGCGCGCCATGTTCGGCGTGACCAGCAACCGTTCCGAGGGGAGCACGACGCAGTCGATACCGAGGGCCTCGGCGCGTCGGACGCCGTCCGCGATCACGTCCACCGTGCCGTCGGTCGAGCCGGCGTCGCCGAACACGATCTGCTGCGGCAGCACCGTCTGCGTCAGGATCGAGTCGATCTGCAGGGGCAGGTAGCCGACGGCGTTGTAGCTGCTGAGCGCGACCGACAGGGTGACGTCAGGCATGCGCGCCGGCCTGCAGGCGAGTGCGAAGCAGCACCATGGGGTTGCGCACCGGGACTCCCGCGATCGAGTGAGTCGTGACACTAGCCGGTCGGTGCTGGCCTATCAATACCGCCATCGCGGGGCACACCGGACGACCGGATGCCCCGCGATCGCGCGGTCCTGCAGCTCTACCAGCGGGGCGTCTCGGGGGTGCCGGGAGCCTGGGGGCCGCCGTCCACCGGCGGGTATCCCTGAGTCTGCTGGGGGGCCTGGCCCCACGGCGCCGGCTGCTCGAACCGCGACGTGTAGGGCGTGGTTCCGTAGGCGGCCGGGGCCGCGACGGGCGGGTAGCCGCCGCCGTAGGGGCCCTGCGCGGAGCGCAGAAGCCGCAGCTCGGCCTCGATCGGCCACTCCTTGAAGACGAACATGATCATGACGACGAGGTTCGCCACCGGCACGAAGCACAGCGCCGCGTACCAGCCGGAGTAGCCGGCCTTGCGGGCGATGCGCACGTAGCAGTACACGCCGAACGCGATGAGCGCCGCGTAGAACAGCACCATCACGGCGATGAGGCCGAACGCCAGACCCGCCGCCGGCTCGGTCTGGTTGTACGGGTCGACCACAGCCTGGATCACTGTCGGTACCACTCTCTTCGAATGCCCGTCGAGGGCGCATGCCCACGGTGCGGGCCAGGGAACAGGCCACGCGCGCGCGACCCGAGGGCATCGGAACCCGAGCGCGCACTTTACACACGGCGCCTTCCGCCGACGGTGTTTGTCCCGATCGACGACCCGAACGGCTCAACGCCGCACGGACCGCGCGTCCGTCACGACGCGTCGAACGGGGCGACGACCTCGCGGAGCAGAGCCGCGAGCCGTTCGCGGTCGCTCTCGTCCAGGTCGCCGAGCAGTCCACGCTCGACGTCGAGCAGGTCGGCGAACGCTGCGTCGACCCTCGCCAGGCCGGCGGGCGTGAGCTGCACGAGCACGCCGCGGCGGTCGTCCGGAGCCGGGAGCCGCTCCACGAGGCCGTGCTCGGCCAACCGGTCGATGCGGTTGGTCATGGTCCCGCTCGTGACGAGTGTCTGGGTCAGCAGAACGCCGGGCGACAGACGGTACGGGGACCCTGCGCGCCGCAGGGCCGACAGCACGTCGAACTCCCACGTCTCGAGGTCGTGTCGCGCGAACGCGGACCGTCGCGCAAGGTCCAGGTGCCTGGCCAGCCGGCTGACGCGTGAGAGCACCGTCAGCGGACGGACATCGAGGTCAGGTCGCTCGCGCTGCCAGGCGGCGACGATCCTGTCGACCTCGTCCCGCGCGCCGCTGCGATCCGAGGGAGCCATACCGCGAGATTACTCGACGTCGAGAGAAGTCAGGGTCGGGCGTCGCTCCAGGCCGGACAGGCCGTTCCACGCCAGGTTGACCAGGTGCGCGGCGACCTGGTCCTTGCTGGGTCGGCGTGCGTCGAGCCACCACTGCCCGGTGAGCGCGACCATGCCGACGAGCATCTGCGCGTACATCGGGGCGGTCTTGGGATCCTGCCCCTGCTGCTTGAACTGGTCCGCGAGCAGGTGCTCCACCTGGGTGGCCACGTCGCCGATCAGGCTGGAGAACGTGCCCGTCGCCTGGGCGACGGGGGAGTCACGCACGAGGATCCGGAACCCGTCCTCGGAGGTCTCGATGTACCCCAGCAGTGCGAGGGTGGTGCGCTCGACCAGAGCCTTCGGGTGCCCGCCCTCCTCGAGGGGTGCGCTGAGAGCGCGGGTCAGGGCCTGGATCTCCCGGTCGACGACGACCGCGTAGACACCCTCCTTGCCGCCGAAGTGCTCGTAGACGACGGGCTTGGAGACCTCTGCGCGTGCCGCGATCTCCTCGACGCTCGTGCCGTCGAAGCCCTTCTCGGCGAACAGACGGCGCGAGACGTCGAGCAGCTGCGCTCGGCGCTGCGTCCCGGTCATCCGGGTCCGGGCTGCGCGCTTGGGGTCGGTGGCCACGCGCCCATCATGCCGGGTGGCGGCCGCGCACCCCGTGCAGAACCAGGGCGCGGTCCCTGGCAGACTTGCGCTGGCGGCTCGGACCGCCGGTCCGCCCTGGTGTAACGGCAGCACGCCGGCCTTTGGAGCCGTGCAGTCCAGGTTCGAATCCTGGGGGCGGAGCCCGCTCGATCTCTCAGGGGAGGCGACGAAGGCTCGGGCCCGCAGGGGCCGGCTCGTCGTGCACCGGCAAAGACCGCCTCCGGGCGACGGTAGAGTTGCGGCTGCGCACGAGATCCGCCGCCCGACCTCCCGGGCAGATCCGCGAGGAGCCCTCCCAGGTGACGTTCCCCCGCCCAGCCGCCGTCGTCGTCCTCGCAGCAGGTGAAGGAACGCGGATGCGCTCGGCGACACCCAAGGTCCTGCACACCCTCGCCGGCCGCAGCATGCTCGGCCACGCGCTCGCCACGGCTCGCGCACTCGACCCGGGCCGCGTGCTCGTCGTCGTCCGGCACGAGCGCGAGCTGGTCGCGGCGCACGTCGCCGACGTCGACCCGCAGGCGCTCCTGGCCGACCAGGACGAGATCCCCGGCACGGGCCGCGCCGTCCAGGTCGCGATGAGCGCCCTCGACGCCGCGGCGCAGGCCGCAGCAGCCGGCGACCAGCAGATCGGGTCGGCTACGTACGCACAGGTCAGCGGTGCCGTCGTCGTGATCGCCGGAGACGTGCCCCTGCTCGACGCGGCCACGCTGCACGAGCTGCTCGAGGCGCACCACGCGGACGGGAACGCGGTCACGGTGCTCACCACCGAGGTCTCCGACCCGACGGGATACGGCCGGATCCTGCGCGAGCCCGGAACGGGTGACGTGCTGGGCATCGTCGAGGAGAAGGACGCCGACGAGAGCCAGCGCGCGATCGCCGAGATCAACTCCTCCATCTACGTGTTCGACGCAGGGGTCCTGCGCGGCGCGCTCGGTCGGCTGGGCCGCGACAACGCGCAGGGCGAGGTCTACCTGACCGACGTGCTCGCGATCGCGCGGACCGACGGCGGCCACGTGCGCGCGCTGCGCACCGACGACCCTGTGCTCGTCGAGGGCGTCAACGACCGCGTGCAGCTCGCGGTCCTGCGTGCCGAGATGAACCGGCGGATCCTCGAGGACTGGATGCGCGACGGCGTGACCGTCATCGACCCGGCGACCACCTGGGTGGACGTCGACGTCGAGCTCGAGCGGGACGTGACGCTCCTGCCCGGCACGCAGCTGCACGGCGCGACGGTCGTCCGCGAGGGCGCCACGGTCGGCCCCGACTCGACGCTGACCGACGTCGAGGTCGGTGCCCGCGCCACGGTCGTGCGCACGCACGGGAACCTGGCGGTCATCGGCGCGGGAGCCAGCGTCGGCCCGTTCGCCTACCTGCGCCCCGGCACCGTGCTCGGCGACGACGGCAAGATCGGCACCTTCGTCGAGACGAAGAACGCGCAGATCGGCACCGGCTCCAAGGTCCCGCACCTCTCTTATGTGGGTGACGCGACGATCGGCGAGCACACGAACATCGGCGCGGCCTCGGTCACGGTCAACTACGACGGTGTGAACAAGCACCGCACGACGATCGGCTCCTACGCCCGCACGGGCGCCGACAACATGTTCGTCGCCCCGGTCACCATCGGGGACGGCGCCTACACGGGCGCCGGCAGCGTCATCCGACGGGACGTGCCCTCGGGTGCGCTCGGCGTGAGCGCCGGCCCGCAGCGCAACATCGAGGGCTGGGTCGCGCGCTCACGTGCCGGTACGCCTGCTGCCGCGGCGGTCAAGCGCCCGGCGGAGCGGGACGACCTCTCACCGCAGGCGCGCGCCGAGCTCGGGCGTGCCGCGTCAGCCGCGGAGTCGGCGTCGCCGACACCCCCGCCCGCCGTGCCCTCTGCTTCGCCCACCGACACGAAGGACTCCGCACGATGACCGGGATCGTCTCCACGGACGGCGAGAAGCGCCTGGTCCTCCTCTCCGGACGCGCGCACACCGACCTGGCGAACAGCGTTGCCACGCACCTGGGCATCGAGCTGCTGCCGACCACCGCGTACGAGTTCGCGAACGGCGAGATCTACACGCGCTTCGGGGAGTCGGTGCGCGGTGCGGACACGTTCGTCCTGCAGTCCCACGCGTCGCCGATCAACACCTGGATCATGGAGCAGCTGCTCATGGTCGACGCCCTGAAGCGCGCGTCCGCGAAGACCATCACGGTCGTCGCACCGTTCTACGGGTACGCGCGCCAGGACAAGAAGCACCGCGGGCGCGAGCCCATCTCTGCGCGACTCATGGCCGACCTGTTCAAGACGGCAGGCGCCGACCGCCTCATGAGCGTCGACCTGCACGCCGCGCAGATCCAGGGCTTCTTCGACGGACCGGTGGACCACCTGTGGGCCATGCCGATCCTGACCGACTACGTGCGCAGCCGCGTCGACACGTCCAACGTCACGGTGGTCTCGCCGGACGCCGGTCGCATCCGCGTCGCCGAGCAGTGGGCCGCGAAGCTGGGCGGCGGTCCGCTGGCGTTCGTGCACAAGACGCGCGACATCCGCAGCCCGAACAAGACGGTCGCCAACCGCGTGGTCGGTGACGTCGAGGGCCGCAGCTGCGTGCTCGTCGACGACCTCATCGACACCGCCGGCACGATCGCCGGCGCCGTTCGGGTGATCCTGGAGGCCGGTGCCAAGGACGTGATCGTGGCCGCGACGCACGGCGTGCTGTCCGACCCGGCCGCCGAGCGTCTGCAGGGCTGCGGCGCACGCGAGGTCGTCATCACCGACACCCTCCCGATCGCCGACGAGCGCCGCTTCCCCAAGCTGACCGTGCTGTCGATCGCCCCGCTGATCGCGCGCGCCATCCGTGAGGTGTTCGACGACGGCTCGGTCACGTCGCTCTTCGACGGGCAGGCCTGACGCCTTCGTGGGGTTGGGAGCACCGACCTCGCTCGGGTAGACTCTTCAGGTTGCCTCGGCGAGGGACGAAGGACGGTCGGCAGGATCGACGCTCAGTGGAGTCTCTGAGCGTCGCCCGCTCGAACGGCTCCTGAGCTCCGTGATCGACTGGGCGAGCCGCCTCCGCGTGCCCGTCCTGCGTCCCGCGTCGAGGCCACCACTTCTGTCGTCATCACTCTGTCGTCATCACGGCGGCCCGTCCCCGTGATCATCATTGTTCCGACTTCGTCCGCGACACTGCGCGGACGCCAACTCCCGGAGTCACCGTGTCTGAGATCAAGCTCGTCGCCACCACCCGTTCCGAGTTCGGCAAGGGCGCCGCGCGCCGCCTGCGCCGTGCGGACCAGGTCCCCGCGGTCCTGTACGGCCACGGCTCCGACCCGCTGCACGTGTCGCTCCCGGGCCACGAGACGATGCTCGCCGTCAAGCACGCCAACGCGCTGTTCGCGATCGAGCTCGAGGGCAACACCACGCTGGCGATCACCAAGGACGTCCAGCGCGACGTCGTCAAGAACACCATCGAGCACGTCGACCTGCTCATCGTGAAGCGCGGCGAGAAGGTCGCCGTCGACATCCCCGTCACGGTCGTCGGCGAGTCGTACCCCGGCACGATCCACGTCGTCGAGACGCAGACGCTGTCCCTCGAGGCCGACGCGACGGCCCTGCCGAGCGAGGTCCAGGTCTCGATCGAGGGCCTGACCGGCGGTTCGTCCGTCACGGCGGGGGAGATCGCGCTGCCCGAGGGCACCACGCTGCTCTCGGACCCCGACCTGACCGTCGTCGCGATCAGCGTCCCGCACGCGTCGGCCGACGACCTGGCCGCCGAGGCTGCCGCGTCCGAGATCGCCGCGTCGCAGTCGGCCGCTTCGGCCGCCGCCGCCGAGGCCTGAGCCTCTCTGCCGCGTTCGTGACGCCCGGTACCGTTCCTGACGGTGCCGGGCGTCGTGCGTGCCGACCACGTGCCCGAAGGAGGCGACATGACCGACGGACCCTGGCTCGTCGTCGGCCTCGGCAACCCGGGCGCGAAGTACGCAGGAAACCGCCACAACGTGGGCCAGATGGTCTTGGACGAGCTCGCGAAGCGCACGGGCGGCACCTTCGGGTCCACAGGCGGCCGCGCGCAGGCCGTCGTCGCTGAGGGGCGCATGGGCGTCCTCCCGGGCGGCGCGCCGGGTCCGAGGCTCCTGCTGGCCAAGCCGACGACCTATATGAACGTGTCGGGCGGTCCGGTGTCGGCGCTCGGGCAGTACTACGGCGTCCCCGTCGAGCGGACGATCCTGGTGCACGACGAGCTCGACATCCCGTTCGCCGACGTCCGCCTCAAGCGCGGCGGCGGAGAGGGCGGGCACAACGGCCTGCGCGACACCACGAAGGCGCTGGGAACCAAGGACTACGTCCGCGTCCGCGTGGGCGTCGGCCGGCCGCCGGGCCGCATGGACCCCGCAGACTTCGTGCTGCGCGACTTCGCCAAGGCCGAGCTCAAAGAGCTCCCGTGGCTGCTGGACCGTGCCGCCGACGCGGTCGAGGCGGTCGTCGTCGACGGTCTCGACGCGGCGCAGCTGCGTTTCCACACCAAGGGCTGACCTCGCCCGTTCACCCGCCGGTCACTCAGACGTGGGTGAAACGGCCCGTAAAGGGGTGAAATCGGACACAAGGTACTGATGGGTACAGACCGGGACCTATAACCTTCGGGAAGTCCCAGACCCGTCTGACCTTCCGGAGGAACCATGACTCTGACTGCCGATCGCGGCGTCGAGTCGTCCGGAGACGCCTACGACCGTCGCGCGGACGCAGTCGAGCCACGTCGTTCCTGGGCCTCGCGCCAGCCGTTCGTCCGTCGACGGACTCCGCTGAACGCCGACCCGACGCTTCGGGCGCTGGCCTGGCGTTCGGTCGGGCACCGGTACGCCGAGACGAACGCGGCGATCGACACCGCCGTGGCTCTGGGTGTCGGCATGGCGATCCTGACCCCCTCGTTCTCTGTCGTCCCGGCCCTCGCCCTGTCGCTGGCCGGTGCGGCTGCGTTCGTCGGTGGCATCGCGGCGTCCCAGGGGTACCGCCAGGAGATCCTCGGTGACGGCCCGCGTGAGTTCCAGGCCGTCCTGCGCTCCGCGGCGCTCATGGCCGGACTGCTCATGGCCATGGGCTTCCTGCTGGAGATCGCCGTGCCCCGGCTGCTCGTGATCGTCGGCGTGCCCGTGGTCGCCGCCCTGGACTGCCTCGGTCGGCACGTGCACCGTCGTCGGCTGCACCACGGTCGCCGGGCGGGCGTGGCCATGATGAGCACGATCGTGCTCGGCGACGAGGAGTCGGCACGCAGCCTGATCGCTGACCTGAGCGTCGCGCCGCACCACGGCTACCGGGTGGACGGCGTGTGCCTGCCGTCGCTCGACGGCCCGGTCGCGCTCGACGGTGTCCCGGTCGTCGGTGGCACCGCCGACGTGGTCCAGGTGGTCGCGGACCGTGCCGCGGAGGTCGTCATCGTGACCGGCAGCACGCTCAGCGGGAGCGCGCTGCGCCGGCTGTCGTGGGCGCTCGGTCGCGCCGGGGCCCAGCTGGTCGTCGCGCCCGACATCATCGAGGTGGCAGGTCCGCGGCTGACGGTACGACCGACCGCCGGCCTGTCGCTGCTCGAGGTCGAGGTCGACTCACCGCGTCGCCGGCTGGTCGCCAAGTCGGTCATCGACGTCACGATCGCCAGCATGGGGCTGGTGTTCGTCCTGCCGTTCCTGGGCCTCGCTGCGCTGGCGATTCGGCTGACGTCGCGCGGTCCCGCGTTCTTCCGTCAGACCCGGATCGGCGTCGACGGCGAGAAGTTCACCATGTTCAAGCTGCGCACCATGTACATGGACGCCGATGCTCGCCGGGACGCGCTGCTCGCCGACAGCGAGGGCGCCGGGCTCCTGTTCAAGATGCACAGCGACCCCCGGGTGACCGCGGTCGGCCGGATCCTGCGCAAGTACTCGCTCGACGAGCTGCCGCAGCTGTGGAACGTCGTGCGCGGCGACATGTCGCTCGTCGGTCCGCGCCCGCCGCTGGAGTCCGAGGTGCGCGAGTACGAGGACGAGGTGCACCGGCGTCTGCGCGTCAAGCCGGGCCTGACGGGCCTGTGGCAGGTCAGCGGCCGTTCCGACCTCGACTGGGACGAGTCGGTCCGCCTGGACCTGCGCTACGTCGACAACTGGTCCGTGACCATGGACCTCCTGATCCTCTGGAAGACCGGCCGAGCGGTCGTGACGGGCGCCGGCGCGTACTGAGGCCCGCTCGTCCTCGGACGTCGGCGCAAGCACCTCGTGGTGCCTGCGGATCGCTCAGCTCGACGTGCGCAGGGCGCCGTCGGACGTCTCCGTCCGTTCCCGGTCGCCGTAGCGCGCTGCGCGCCGAGGACGACAGTCCACGACCGTCTGCGCCGAGTGCCTTCGACCCGAGGGGCGACCTCCGGCTGTGCTCCCTGGCGCCAGCCCACGCACGGCGCGGCGGGAGACGGGCAGGGTGCGTGACCGCGCGGCCCAGCCGTCTCCTGGAGTGGTCGTTCCCGCCGGACGGGTCTGGGGCGCACGAGGGTGCCGGTCCCGAGCACCGCCGTCAGGCCGTCGCGCACCGAGGGCCGAGCGGTCTGCGTCAGAGGCTGCGGCGCGCCTTGCTCTGTCGGGCGGATCAGCCGATCGCGGAGGCGATGGACTCGTCGAGCATCGGCTCGAGCGTCGTCATGTACGTCTGAGTGACGTGCTGGGCCAGGTGGTAGACCAGCACGTCACCGATGACGGCGGGGCAGGTGCCGTCCTGGCAGAAGTACGGGGTCAGGTCGACGACCCCGGCGCCCGGGAACCGCTCGGCCGCTGCCACGAGCGGGTCGGGCAGGAGGCTGCGGCTCTGCGGGGTCGCGCAGCTGTCCGCACCGCTCTCGGCCACGCAGACGGGCGTGGCGTCGACGCCGCCGGCTGTGGGGTCCGGGTCGTCGCGGATCGCGATGACGCGGGTGTCCGGGCCGGCGAACCTGCTCCAGGCGTCGAGGAAGCCCTGCTCGGCGTCGCCGCGGTACTCGGTGCCGGCAAGTGCCGACGTGAAGACGTAGGTGTAGTCGGCCTTCGCCAGCTGGTCGAGCACGTTGCCCTGCCAGGTGGCACACGCGGACTTCGTCGCGCCGGTGCCCGCAGGCGGGGTGGCAGACAAGGGACAGCCCGAGCGCAGGTACGTCGTGAGCTCCCAGCCGCGTTTCGTCGCGACCGCGGCCAGCGCAGGGGTCCACTGGGCGGCGTGCGAGTCCCCGACGAGTGCCACCCTGGTCCCACCCGGTGTCCCGAACGTGCAGGTGGCCGGCTCGGTGACGACGCCGCGCAGCTGACATCCCGCGTTCTGCACGCCGAAGTCGTCGCTCTCGGCGATCACAGGGTCGGGGTGGATCGGCCCCGTCGACGCCGGTTCGCAGGGTGCCCCCGGGACCAGCGAGGCCGCACCGAGGCAGGGGTCGGGGGCGGCCAGGGTGTCCTCGAGCGACACCCACGCGGCGGCCTTCTCGGCGACGACCTGCTGCTTCATCACGAGTGCGGGGACGCAGACGAGCAGCATCGCTCCCACGACGCAGATGGCCACGGTGGACTTGCGTCGCCAGAACGAGCCGCCCGTGGGCCGGTAGCGCGCGAGGAAGGGGACCTCGACGAAGCGACGGGTCAGGTAGGCGAGCGGGAACGCGAGCGCTACGGCGACGACCCGCCCCTTCAACCCCGGTGTGGTGTGCAGGGCGTAGGGCAGCAGCACGATCAGCGGCCAGTGCCACAGGTAGAGGGCGTAGGACATGTCACCGGTGGCTTGCACGGGGGACCAGGACATGAGACCTGACGGGCTCCATCGCTCCCGCGGCAGACCCGCGGCGAGGATCAGGCAGGTGCCGACGACCGGCACGGCCGCGTGCCACCCCGGGAACGGGGTCGCGGCGTCGAACGTGAGCGCCGCGTACGCGATCAGCGCCACGCCCGCCCAGCTCGCCGCGGCGCGGACCGGGCTCGGCACGGTGAGCAGGCGGTGCACGACGAGCCAGAGCACCCCACCGGCCGCGAACTCCCAGGCCCGGGTCGTCGTCGCGAAGTACGCGGACGAGGGTTCGTGGTTCGTCGCGTAGATGGACCAGACGAGTGACGCGAGCGCGAGTGGGACCAGAACGGCCAGGTACGCGCGACGCCAGCGCGCCCACCGCACGGCGATGAGCTGGCCGAGCACGAGGAGCGCGGGCCAGGCGAGGTAGAACTGCTCCTCGGCCGAGAGCGACCAGAAGTGCTGCACTGGGCTGACACCCGCCGCAGGTGCCGAGTAGTCGGTCGCGTTGCCGGCAAGCACCCAGTTCTCGACGTAGACCGAGCTGGCGGCGATCTGCTCGGTGAACGTGGGCCACAGGGTGCGGGGCACGACGAGCCACGTGGCGACGAGCGTGAAGAGCAGGACGAGCATGGCCGCGGGAAGCAGTCGGACGGCCCGGCGCGCGTAGAAGCCGCCGAACGTGAACCGCCCCTGGCGCAGCGGCCGCGCGATGTGCGCCGTGATGAGGTAGCCGGAGATGACGAAGAACACGTCGACACCGATGAAGCCGCCGGACAGGCCCTTGGGTGCGACGTGGAACGCGAGGACGAGCAGCACGGCCCCGGCGCGCAGCGCCTGGATCTCCGGGCGGATCGTGCGGGCGACCTCGGGAGCACGCAACGCCGAGGGGCTGGTGGTGACGCTCACCGGACGCCTCCCCTCGAGTCAGGGCGCAGGTGCGCCACCAAAGCCGCGCCGTGCACGAGATCGAAACGGTACAGGCGTGCGGAGCGGCTCAGGGGCGCATCGTGCAGATTTCGCCCGGTATGTCCGCCCTCGCCGCAGCCCGCGCCGCGCACGATGGACGCTGGCGTCCGGGCCCTGGCACCATGGGCCTCCCGCCGAGGACAGGAGAGCCGTGCCGTCGCTCCAGCTCTATCGCAAGGGCGCGGGGCTGTTCGCCGCTTTCCTTGCCGGCCGCGTGCCCAACCTGAGGTTCCGCCACGCCGTCTACCGCTTCCTCGGTGTGACGATCGCGAGCGATGCGGTGGTGCACTGGCGAGCAGTGTTCTTCGGACCCGCCGGCGTCGTCGTCGGCAGACGGTCGATCGTCGGGAACGACGCGTTCCTGGACGGTCGCAAGGGGCTCACGATCGGTGCCGACGTCAACATCGGCGGACACGTGCACATCTACACGATGGAGCACGACCCGCACGACGCAGGCTTCGCCGCGACCGGCGGACCCGTGGTCATCGGGGACCACGCGTACGTGGCCACCCGGTCGACGATCCTGCCCGGGGTCACGATCGGCGAGGGTGCCGTCGTCGCGGCGGGTGCCGTGGTGACGAAGGACGTCGCACCGTTCACGATCGTGGGAGGCGTCCCCGCCCGCGTGATCGGCGAACGCAGGCGCGACCTCACCTACCAGCTCGGAAGGCACATGCCGTTCCAGTGACCTGGTGCAGACAACGCCGACGGGCCCCCACGCTGCGCGTGAGGGCCCGTCGGACGTCGTGACCGATCAGATGTTGCTGCGTCCGACGATCGCGCCGTCGTCGTACGTGTTACCGCGCAGGTCGAGCGCGTAGTCCGTCGGGATGCGCACGGCGCAGCCCGCGTACTGCATGCCCCGACCGAACACGTTGTTCGCGACCGACATCCCGGCCGGCGAGCCGTACGTCGCGGCGGAGATGTTGATGGTGCACGCTCCGCCGTCGAGGTAGTTGTCCGCGATCGACAGGTTCGTGACGGGCGCGGCGCCCTGCGTGACCATGAACGCCGCGTTCTTCGCGCCGGTGATCGTCGAGTGCCGGACCGTGATGTTCGCGCCGCCCTGGATCTGCACCGAGTCGCTGTGGCTCGGGCCGCCGTTCCAGTTCGGGTCGTTGTAGTAGTGCGCGTTGTCGTGCAACCAGGAGTCCTCGACGAGGACGTTCGGGCCGTGGATGTGCACGGTGTCGATCACGTTCGAGATCTCGACGCGGCGCAGCGTGAAGTTCCAGCCCTTGACCCCGTCGACGTTCGGGCTCATGGTCTGGGCGACGAGCGTCGAGTCCTCGATGGTCACCGAGTAGGCGTCGTTCTGGACCCGGACGAGGTCGTTCGCCTCAGGGACAGCCGCACCGCGGATGTAGGAGTTGCGGATGACGACGTTCTTGGCCCTGACCGACACGTAGCCGCGGATGTCCCAGCCGTCGATGACGGTGCCGTCCGTGGTGATCGTGACGTTGCCGTCGACGACCTTGTTGATCACGGTGCCGTTCGGCACGCCGGTGTTGTCGGCGCCGGGCATCCCCACGGGCGTGGGCTGCGGCACGACGGTTCCGTCACCGGCCGCGGAGGAGGCGGACAGGACCTGGAAGTCGCTGTAGGAGGCGGTCATCGGGATCGCGGTGACGTTCGAGGCGACGTACGCGCTGAAGCCCACCGAGCCGGCGCTCTGGAGGCCTGCGGTCGAGCTGGTCCCGGTGACCATCCACGCGGCCGGCTCCGTCGTGCCGACGGCCCACGCCTTGGCGCGCACCGTGGTCGGGCTGACACCGGTCACGTTGACCCGGACGTTGAGCTTGGTGCCGGGTGTGTAGGTACCGAGCGAGGCGGAGCTGAGGGCGGTCGAGTTGTCCATCGCACCCAGGGTCGCCTTGCCGTCGGACGTGAGCTTGATGCGCGCGCCGTAGGAGTAGTTGCCGACCTTGCGGCCCCAGACGCTCAGGCTGCTGCCCGAACCCGACTGCGGCTTGTCCACGGCGACCGTGACGCGAAGGTCCGCGTCCGTCGTCGACACGTCGTGCAGCTCGCTGCTGCGGGTCGAGCCGGCCGTGGTCACGACCTGGCGCCCGACGCTGCCGGACGTCGAGTAGTTGCCCACGAGGCCCGCGTGCGTCCACGTGCCCCCGGTGATCGCGTTGCCCCAGCCGTTGGTGCGGGCCGTGGTGAACGTGTCGCTGGCGACAGTCACGATCGCCGGCGCCGGTGCCGAGGCGACGACGGTGCCGACGAACCGACCCGTCGCACCCTCGTTGTCGGTGACGATGAGGGTGACCGTGTAGGTGCCCGGCGTGGCGTAGGTGTGCGACGTCGAGACGCCCTCACCTGCGGCGCCGTCACCGAACGTCCAGGCGTACCCGACGAGGGACCCGTCGGGGTCGCTCGAGGCGGCCGCGTCGAACGTCGCGGACAGTGCGCTGACCTTCGGTGTCATCGCAGCGGTCGGCGCCTTGTTGGGCACCCGGACCGTCACGGCTGTCGTGGTCGAGTGCTTCGCGCCCTCGTTGTCGGTGACCGTGAGCGTCACGTTGAACGTGCCGGCCGCGGCGTAGGTGTGCTGCGCGTTCGCGCCGGTGCCGGTCGTACCGTCGCCGAAGGTCCAGGCGTAGGACGCCAGGGTGCCGTCGGGGTCGGTCGAGGTCGAGCCGTCCGCGCTGAGCGCCAGGCCGTTCGCGCTGGACGTGAACCGCGCGGTCGGCGCCTTGTTGGGCTCCTTCGCGGTGACGGAGGTGGTCGACGAGGCGGTGGCGCCCTCGTTGTCGGTGACCGTCAGGGCGACCGTGTAGGTGCCGGCCTTGGCGTAGTAGTGGGTCGGCTTCGCGCCGGTGCCGGTGGTGCCGTCGCCGAAGGTCCAGGCGTAGGAGGCCACGGTCCCGTCGGAGTCCGTCGAGGTCGTGCCGTCCAGGACGGCCTTCAGGTCGGTCGTGGACGCGACGATCGCCGCGGTCGGCGCCTTGTTGGGCTCCTTGACCGTGACCGAGGTGGTCGACGAGGCGGTGGCGCCCTCGTTGTCGGTGACCGTCAGGCCGACCGTGTAGGTCCCGGCCTTGGTGTAGCTGTGGGTCGGCTTCGCGCCGGTGCCGGTGGTGCCGTCGCCGAAGGTCCAGGCGTAGGACGCCACGGTCCCGTCGGAGTCCGTCGACGTCGTGCCGTCGAGGACGGCCTTGAGGTCGGCCGTGCTCGCGACGATCGCCGCGGTCGGCGCCTTGTTGGGCTCCGTCACGACGACCTTGGACGTCGTGGTGCTCGACGCGCCCTTGTCGTCGGTGACCGTCAGGGTCACGTCCTTGGTCCCTGCCGTCGCGTACGTGTGCGAGGTCTTCGCACCCGTGCCGGTGGCTCCGTCGCCGAAGCTCCAGGCCCACGACGCGATCGTGCCGTCGACGTCGGTCGACGCACTGGCGTCGAGAGCGGCGCGCAGATCCGTGACCGCTGCCGTGAACTGGCCCGTCGGCACGAAGTTGCCGACCTGCTCGGGCCTGGTCGTCGTGACCGCGAAGTCGTCGAACGTGTACGTGATCGGCGCGTTGGTGACAGAGCCGGTCAGGTACGCGGAGACGCCCACGGTGCCGGCCTGCGTCCCGGTGCTGGTGCTCGTCCCCTCGAGCATCCAGTCGGTCGGCTCGGGCGTACCCGCGATCCAGGCCTTGGTGCGCAGCGTCGTCGGCGCGGTCCCGGTCACCTGCGTGCGCACCATCAGCTTGGTACCGACGCCGATCGTGCCCGGCACCTTCACCAGACCGATGCTCTGAGCGCCGTCCAGCAGTGAGACGGAGGCTGTCGAGTCGGCAGTGAGGCGGACCTTCGTGCCGACATCGACAGTTCCGACGCGACGGCCGACGACGGACAGGTAGCTGCCCGAGCCGGTCTGGAGCTTGTCGGCGGAGACCGAGACCGTGACGTCGGTGTCGGTCGAGGCCACGCCGTCGAGGTAGGACTTGAGCGTCGAGCCGGCCTTCGCGACCGTGATCGTCCCGGCGGAGCCGTTGACCTGGTAGTTGGTCAGTGCCCCGGCGTGCGTCCACGTGCCTCCCGCGTCCGCCGTGCCCCAGCCCGCCGTCGACGTCCGGGTGAAGGCGTCCGCCGCCACCTGGGGCCACTCGTCGTGGTAGACGACCGGCGGCTGCGTGGCTGCGGTCGCGCACAGGGGTGCAAGGACGACGGTTCCGACGGCGACGGCTGACACGAGCGTGCTCGTGAGCGATCGACGGAAGGTTCGAGGCATGTGGAAGCTCCGTAGTGGGGGGACATCGGTCGAGTTGGGCGAACTCGTCGCCCTTGGGTGGTTCTGTCGTCCTCATCGGCAGCTCGTCCCGTTTTCGGATGGGCCGAAGGTCCTGGTTCTTGTCGGTTGCCCGGCGGTGCCCTCAGCGACAGACGGAGCCGCAGGTCACGCGCCGGAACTCTCGCCGATGTGACGTGGGCGACTTCGTGGGGTGAATATCGCTTCCGACGGGCTCTGGCCGGCGGATCGGCGACTAACCTCCAGGTGGACTGGTGACAAATCGGGCGCGTCGGCGTGGCCGGCGTGCACGACGCACGGGCGAGAAGCTCGTGCACAGGAGGGGGCCGTCATGTCGGAGCGAGGAGCTCTCTCGATCGCGATGGTGGGCACGCGCGGCGTGCCTGCCAGGTACGGCGGGTTCGAGACCGCCGTCGAGGAGGTCGGCCGACGACTCGCGGACCGCGGCCACGACGTCGTCGTCTACTGCCGTGCTGCGGACGGGTCGGACCTGGCCAAGGACGCGCCGTACCTGGGCATGCGTCGGGTCAGCCTTCCCGCCATGCGCAAGCGCTCGCTGGAGACCCTCAGCCACACCGCGCTGTCGGTCGGGCACCTGCTCGGGCACCGGGTCGACGCGGCGTTCGTCTTCAACGCAGCCAACGCGCCGCTCCTGCCGGTCCTGCGCGCAGCCCGGATCCCCGTCGCGACGCACGTCGACGGTCTGGAGTGGAAGCGAGCGAAGTGGGGCGGCGGGGGTCGTCGCTACTACCGCGGTGCGGAGTCGGCGGCCGTGCGGTGGTCGGACGCGCTCATCGCGGACGCGCCGGGGATCGCCGCCTACTACACGGACGAGTTCGGCGCCGAGACGCGGCAGATCGCCTACGGTGCCCCGATCATCGAGCAGATCGGCTCCGACAAGCTCGCCGAGGTCGGGGTCCGGTCAGGCGCCTTCCACCTGGTCGTCGCGCGGTTCGAGCCCGAGAACCACGTGGACGTGATCGTCGACGGCTACGTCGCCTCCGGTGCCACCCTCCCGCTCGTGGTGGTCGGCGCGGCTCCGTACGCGCAGGAGTACACGGATCGGATCCGTTCCGTCGCGGCCGGGGACCCCCGCGTGCACCTCGTCGGCAGCGTCTGGGAGCCCGAGCTGCTCGACCAGCTGTACGCGCATGCGCTCACCTACGTGCACGGGCACAGCGTCGGCGGCACCAACCCCTCGTTGCTGCGTGCCATCGGGGCGGGGACCGCGACGATCGCCTTCGACGTCGCCTTCAACCGTGACGTGCTCGGGGACCTCGGCCGCTACTTCACCGACCCTGCGGACGTGGCACGCGAGATCGCCGACATAGAGCGCACGCCCGCCCTGGCGCTCGAGGTCGGCACCCAGCTGCGAGAGCGCGCGCGCTCGTACGACTGGGACGAGGTCGCCGGCGGGTACGAGGCGCTCGCTCGTGACCTCGTCGCCCGGAACGTGCCTGGTCGCCAACGCGGTCGACGTCGCCGGACCTCCACGCCGCCCGCTGCCGAACCGACAAGGAGCCTCGTTCCGTGACCGAGCGAACGGCACAACGGGCGGCTCGCCCCGACGAGTCCTACCGAGAGACGGTCGGCCGGCTCGCGGCCGCGCAGAAGGTCGCGGCCCGCGGTGCGCCCGCCTACTCCCGTTACGTCAACCGCCGGCTCGGCAAGTACCTCGCGGCGTGGGCCTACCGTCGGGGGATCTCGCCGAACGGCGTCACGGGTCTGAGCGCTCTCGCCACCTTCACGGGCATCGCGCTGCTGCTCTTCGTGGCGCCCGGTGCCCTGCTCGGCATCCTCGTCGCGGCGCTCCTGGTGCTCGGCTACGCCCTCGACTCGGCCGACGGGCAGGTGGCGCGTCTCACCGGGACGGGCAGCCCGGCGGGGGAGTGGCTCGACCACGTCGTCGACGCCACCAAGATCGTCTGCCTCCCGCTGGCCCTCCTGGTCGGGCTGTACCGCTTCGAGACGGTCAGCGTGCCCTGGCTCGTGGTGCCTCTGGTGCATGCCGTCGTGTGGTCGGTCCTGTTCTTCATGATGATCCTGACGGAGCAGCTGCGCCGGGCGCGCGGAACCCAGAGCGTCGCCGACACGAGCGGCCGCCTTCCGTGGCTGCGGTCCGTTCTTGTGGTACCCACGGACTACGGCCTGCTCTGCCTGGTGTTTGTGCTGATGGCAGCCCCGACGGTCTTCTTCGCGGCCTACACGGTGATCGTCGCGTGCACGGCGCTGTTCCTCCTGGCGGCCTCCGTCCGGTGGTTCCGGGAGATCTCCGCCTAAGCACATCGCGGCATAGAGGACAACTCGGGCTCCGCCGATCGAGTGTGACGGACGTCACATCGGGCCGCCCGCCGTGACCTGTTCGTGATGTAAACCTGCAGATAGCGGACCCTTTCGCGCGATACGCACCCTTCGGCCGGTACCGCCCGTTTCCTGCGCCCGATCTGGTCAAGTGTTCACTCCATCGGGCGTCACCCATAGGCTCCCCACAAGCAAGGCGGCGGAGCCCCCCCTCCGCCGGTCCGACTCAGACGATCGTGCTGACGCCGAGCAGGAGCCACGACATGACGCCTCGACCCCCCCGCCGCAACCTCTTCATCGCAACCGGGCTGGCTGCCGGGATGATCGGTGCCACGCTGGGCGGCATCGTCGCGCCACTCGCGTCGAGTGCCGCGTCCACCACCGCGAACGTCGTGGTCCTCGACCACAAGGTCATCAAGCCGGGTGGCTCGTACGTCGTCCCGCTCCCGGTCAGCGCCGACGCGACGAGCGTCCGCATGGTCGTGGCGGCCCAGCTCGCCTGGCGTCCCACGAAGGTGTCGGTCTGCGCCGGGTCCACCGTCACCGCCGCCTGCAAGGCATCGCCCGTCCTGACCACCCCCGTCACCAAGGCGGCGTTCGCCAACGTCAAGCTCGGCATCGTCGGTGCGGACCGCAAGGTGGTCGTCTACAACTCAGCGGCGAGCGCCAGCATCACGATCCGCCTGGTCGACTACGTGCACGGTCCCGCGCCGCAGCCCACGACGACCCCGCCGCCCGTGACGGTGACGCCGAAGCCCGCGCCCGCCCCGGCCCCGGCCCCGGCGCCCAAGCCGACCCCGACGGCGACTGCGCCCGCCCCTGCTCCCGCGCCGGCGCCGGTTCCCGCGCCGACCTCTGCTCCGGCACCCGCCCCGGCTCCGGCACCCGCCCCGGCTCCGGCACCCGCCCCGGCGCCTGCTCCCGCACCCGCCCCGGCACCCGCTCCGGCCCCGGCACCGGCCCCCGTCCCCGCGCCGGCCCCGCCGGCTGGCGGCCGCCCGGGCGCTGGGAACACCGGTGTCCCCCGTGGCACGCCGCTCACGCTGATCGACGGTGACCTGACCGTGCAGACGCCCGGCCAGGTGATCGACAGCGCGGAGATCCGCGGCATCCTCCGGATCGAGGCGCCGGGCGTCGTCGTCAAGCGCACCCTCATCACGGGTCGGCCCCTCACCGCCAGCATGGGTCTCATCTACATCGCCCCCGGTGGCTCCGTCACGGTCGAGGACTCCGAGCTCTACGCCAAGGACCCGTCCCCGAACGTCCGCGGCATCATCGGAGCGAACTTCACGCTGACCCGCGTGAACATCCACGACGTCACCGACCAGCTGATGATCACGGGGGACAACGTGCGGGTCCAGGACTCCTGGATGCACGCCAACCTGTACTACGCGCAGGATCCCAACTGGGGTGGCAAGCCCACGCACGACGACAACGTGCAGATCTCCCACGGCACCAACCTGATCTTCACCAACAACACGTTCGAGGGCTCGCACAACGCGGCCTTCCAGGTGGCTCAGAGCGGCGGCCAGGTGTCCGGAATGACGATCTCGGGCAACTCGCTCGGCAACGGTGCCTGCTCGGTGAACCTCGCGGAAGCGGGACTCGGCGTGCTGAAGGGCATCACCATCAAGGACAACGTGTTCCAGCCGACGCAGACGTTCAAGAACTGCGCCATCGTCTCGGACCCGACGTCGATCTCGTCGCTGGTGCTGAAGAACAACGTGTGGGCCAGCGGCGCTGCCGTGGCGGTCACCTCGCGGGTCGGCTCCTGAGCGACTCGAGGATCGTCACGATCTGGTTGGCGTAGCGCTCGCGGCTGAAGCGAGCGCTCGCGTCGACCAGACCGTGGCGGGCGAGGTCTGCGGCCAGCCCCGGGTCGTCGTCGAGCCGGGCCACCGCAGACGCCAGTGCGTGCACGTCGCCCGGCGGGACGAGCAGCCCGTTGTCGCCGTCGCGCACGATCTCGGCCAGGCCCTGGGTGTTGCTCGCGACCACGGGGCGGCCCGCGAGCAGCGCCTCCACGGCGGTGTTGCCGAACGGCTCCACGAGCGAGGGCACCAGGACGACGTCCGCGTCGGCCAGCTCGGGCCACGTCGGGTGCACGAAGCCGAGCAGCTCGACCCGGTCCTCCAGGTGGTCGCGGACGATCTGCTCGCGCAGCTGCTCGCGGAACCACTCGTAGCCCTCGAACACGTCACCCGCCAGGCGCAGGACGACGTCGTGGCCCCGGTCCACCAGCTCGGCGACAGCGGACACGGCGACGTCCGAGCCCTTGCGGGGGGAGAGCCGGCCGACGAGGACGAGGCGCAGCGGAGCCCCCGGCACGCGTGATCGCACAACCGGCGGCTCGGGCGGTCCCGGCACGCCGTTGTGCACCACGGTGGTGCGGCGGCCGAGGGCGTCGATCGCCCGACCCGTGGCGCGACGCGACGCCTCGCTGTTGGCGATGATCCGGTGGGCGAGCAGCAGGGGTGCGGTCAGGCCGGCCGTGATGACGGTGGACTGGTCCTCCTCCGCCTCGTGGACGTGGCAGACGACGGGCACCCGGGCCGCGCGGGCCGCCACGATCCAGGACGGGATCGTCAGCGTGTTCACGTAGACGGCGTCGACGTGGGACCGACGCAGCCACCGCGCCGTCTGCCATGTGGACCTCGCCATCGTGACGCTCAGCGCGGCCAGACCGCGCGGTGTGAGCAGCGACTTGCGCAGGACGGGGAACGGCGCGAGCCGGACCGTCGCGCCGGCCGCTGTGAGCCGCTCGGCGAGCGGACCGTCTCCCGGCAGGACCGCAAGGACCTCCCAGCCGGCCCCGACCGCGGCAGCGACGGACTCCACGAGCTGCAGGTCGGACCCGTACAGCTCCGTCGACGGGTGCGCGACGACGAGGCGGCGCGTCACGCGTTCGCCCACGGCGCGCGCCGGCGGGCGGCGTACCACGCGCCTGAGGCAGTTCCGCGAGCCGCGGCGATGAGGGGCCCGGGTCCGCTCAGCAGCTGGCGCCGACCGCCGCGCTTGACCACGCGCCAGCCGTAGCGTGGCGACCCGACGATCCACCGGGCCCGCGCGGGGGCCGGGAGGTGGTGGGCAGCGAACACGAGCCGTCCCCGGCAGTTCTGCGCGTAGTACAGGTCGGACTTGCGACGTGCACCCGCGTGCTCCTGCGTACCACCGACGTCGTGGACGGCCTCGACATGCGGATGCACGACGAGCACCAGACCTTCCATCAGGGCACGCCAGGACAGGTCGACGTCCTCCCAGTACAGGAAGAACCGCGTGTCGAACCCGCCGAGCAGAGTCCACGCCTCGAGAGAGACGGCGAGGCAGGCTCCGGTCAACCAGTCCACCCGGCCGTCGTCCGCAGGAGTCGAGCGTGTGACGCCTCGTGCCAGGTCGATCGTGCCGCCGCGCGACCACACGGACCCGTCGGGCCGCCGGACCACGGGGGCGACGAGGGAGCGAGGGTCCGCGAACGCGGCGTCGAGGAGCGCCTGGGCCGCCTCCGGGGTGATCGACAGGTCGGGGTTCACGATCAGGACTGCGTCCGCACCGAGCTCTCGGGCGCGTTCCACCCCGCGGTTCACGCCGGCGCCGAAGCCGTCGTTCGGGCAGGTGACCAGGTCCCAGCCGTTCCGTTCGGTCACCGCGCGGGCCGCGTCGGTGGCGGCCGTCGTCGAGGAGTTGTCGACGACCACGACGTGTGCGTCGAGGCCCTCCACGGTCGCCCGCAGGTACACGTCGAGGAGCTCTGCCGAACCGTGGTTCACGACGACGAGCGCGGTCTGAGGGGCCATTCCGTACCTCCAGGAGCAAGGGATGAAAACCGCACGGATGGCGAGGTCAGGACTGCACGGATGGTAGCCCAGCGGGTACTGTCCGGACCGGGACAAACCGGGTGAACACTTTCTGAGGGGCGGCGTGTGACGGCAGGGCGAGACGAGCGGGACGGGGCCCAGGTTCGCGTGCTGCAGTCGTTCCGTGAGCCGCGCACCACGACCAACCCGTACCTCGTCCAGCTCCGGGAGTCGCTCGACCCGCTCGTCGAGGTCGAGACGTTCTCCTGGCCGCGGGCTCTGCGTGGTCGCTACGACGTGCTGCACGTGCACTGGCCCGATGCGCTCGTCGCGCGGAACAACCGGCTCCGGCACTGGGTTGCCACGGCGGCGTTCGCGGCCACGGTGCTCCAGGCCTCGAGACGGGGCCGCGTGCTCGTCCGCACGGCCCACAACCGTGTGCCGCACGCCGACGTCGACCGGCCCACGAGGTGGGTCATGGCGTTGTGCGACCGCCGGACGGCGGCATGGATCCGCCTCAACGACCACACGCCCACGCGGCCGGGCGTGCTGGCGCACACCGTCCTGCACGGCGACTACACGGCGTGGTTCGCCTCCGTGCCCCGGAGCGAGGCGGTCCCCGGACGACTTGTGCATGTCGGCCTGATCAAGCCGTACAAGGGTGCTGAAGAGCTGTTGAGCGCCTTCGCTGACCTCGGCGACCCAGGTGCCAGCCTCGTCGTGGCTGGTCGGCCGACCTCACCGGCTCTCCGCGACGCCGTCGAGTCGCTCGCCGCGACCGACCCGCGGGTGCACATCGAGCTGAAGCACATCGACGACGCAGACCTCGTCGCGTGGGTGACGTCGGCGGAGCTCGTCGCGCTGCCGTACCGGTCCATGCACAACTCCGGCGCCGTGCTGCTGGCGCTCTCGCTCGGGCGTCCCGTGCTGGTGCCGGACAACGAGGTCAACGCGGACCTCGCCGCCGAGGTGGGGCAGGTGTGGGTGCGCCGGTACGACGGCCCGCTGACCACCGAGGTGCTCGCTGCGGCGCTCGAGGACCTGCGGGCACACCCCGCAGTCGGCGCACCCGACCTGTCCGCACGACAGTGGCCGGCCCTGGGCGTCCAGACCGTCGGTGTCTACGAGGAGGCGCTCGCGCGCGCCGCCGGACGTGCTCCGGCCGCGGAGGTGGCGCGATGAGTGCTGTCGTCGTCGCGATGCTCACCTACCGTCGCCCGCGGGACCTGGCGGTGGCCGTGCCGGCGTTCCTCGCCGAGGCGAGGCTGCACGGCGGCTCCGTGCTGATCGTGGACAACGACCCGGACGCGAGCGCCCGCGACTACGTCACCGGTCTGGGGGAGCCCGACGTGCGGTACGTGCACGAGCCTCGACCGGGCATCGCCGCTGGGCGCAACCGGGCGCTCGACGAGATGAGCGACGAGCTGCTCGTCTTCGTCGACGACGACGAGCGCCCGGTAGACGGCTGGCTGAAGGCGCTGCTCGACTGCCGCACGGCCACGGGCGCGGCAGTGGTCGTCGGCGCCGTGGTGTCCGAGTTCGAGGTACCTCCCCCCGACTGGGTGGTTGCCGGCGGGTTCTTCGACCGGCGACGCCTGCCGACCGGCACGAGCGTGGACGTGGCGGCGACGAACAACCTGCTGCTCGACATGGCTCGCGTGGGCCCGACCGGGACGCGGTTCGACGAGGCGTTCGGGCTGAGCGGGGGCAGCGACACACTGTTCAGCCGGACGCTGGTGCGCCACGGGCTGGCGATGGTCTGGTGTGACGAGGCGGTCGTGATCGACATGGTGCCTGCGACGCGCATGACGCGCGAGTGGGTCCTTGCCCGTGCCCGCCGCAGCGGCAACTCGGCGAGCAGGGCGGAGCTCGAGCTCGCGACCTCCACGGGCACCCAGCTCGGCGTGCGCGGGCGCTACGTGGCCCGCGGTCTGGTCCGGATAGCGGGTGGCTCCGTCCGGATCGTGCTCGGCGCCCTGCGGCGCCAGGACGTCACGCAGCTCACCGGTCGACGCAACGTGCAGCGCGGGCGCGGCATGATCTCCGGCGCCCTCGGCCACGTCGTCTACGAGTACAAGAGACCCAGCTCAACCGCGGCGTAGCGCGGCCTTGCCTGCCCTTCGCAGCACCGCGACGTCCCGCCGCATGGGGGGAAGCACCAGGACCACCATCGCGACGGCCGCGAGGCCCGCGAGCCCACCGGCGCAGACCTGCCACCACGGGCTCTCGTCACGCAGTGCCCAGGACGCGGCTGCGGACGCGGTCCCGGCCACCAGTCCGACGACGAGGATCCGGGCGGCCCCGCTGTACAGCGCGCCGACCTTCAGCCGGGTGGAGCGGCTCAGCCACCACAGCGACAGGGGCCACGCGAGCGCGGGCGCCAGCGCGTAGCCGGCGGCGACGCCGACGACACCCCAGGTGCTGCCGCCGATCACGCACGCGATCCGGATGGCCGCCGACATCAGCGTGTACTGCAGGAGCTCACGGGTGAGCCCGCGCGCGAGGTACACCCAGTACCCGACGTAGGCGAGCGTCTGGAAGATCCCCGCGATGGCGAGCAGTCGCAGGATGGGCGGCACCTGCTGCCACTGCGGGCCCAGCATGATGGCCACCGTCGGTTCCGCGACGCCGGCCAGCAGCGCGAGCCCGATCGTGATCGGGTAGCCGAGCACGAGCTGCCCGTTCCACACGATCGAGTCGAACTGCGGCGTGTCGCTGGCCCGGCTGAGCACGGGCAGCGCGACCGTCGTGCTGGGCGCCCGGACCTGGTTCAGCGGGTTCATCAGGAGCTGGAACGCGCGGTTGTAGAGACCGAGCGGCGTCGCGCCGAACCGGTGCCCGATCGTGAGCGAGTCGACGTTGTTGGCGACGTAGCCGATGATCTGCGAGCCCAGCAGGCTCCCCCCGTACGTGTAGAGGCGTCGCATCGGTGCCGTGCGGTCGATCCGCTGCGGCAGCCAGTGCGCGATGAACGCCGTCCCGACCAGCGCGGTGAGCGCCATCACGATCTGCTGCGAGACCAGGGCCCAGTACCCCGCGCCGGCGATCGCCAGCACGACCGCGACCACGAGCGCCGCCGCAGGAGCGACGACGTCGATCGTCGCGACGACCTTGAACCGCATGGCCCTGACCAGGTCGGCGCGGTACTGCGTCGACATGCCGTTGAGCAGGAACGTCACCGCGACGGTGCGGGCGATCGGCACCAGCGCCGGCTCGTCGTAGAAGTTCGAGATCGGTACGGCGAGCGCGAACATGACGATCCCGAGCAGGAACCCGATCGCCGTGTTGGTCCAGAACAGGTTGGACCGCTGCGCGAACGAGAGCTCCTTCGCCTGGATGGCGGCGGAGCTCAGACCGAAGTCGCGCAGGATGTCGCCGATGCCCGCGATCGCCAGGACCATCGCGACGAGCCCGTAGTCGCGCGGGGCGAGCAGGCGCGAGAGCACGACGACGGTGCTGAGCTGGATGACCAGCCGGATGATGAGCCCGACGCCGGTCGAGAGCGCACCGCGCGCTGCGCGGCCTCCGAGATCGGTCGTGGTCATGAGCGGTGGGCTGCGCCCCCTCGGACGCGGCGGAACGTTCCGCGGGCGGTCCGGACACTGTCGCGTGCCCTGCTCACCGCGAGCCGGACCAGCCCGAACCCGCGGTACCTCGGAAGCCGCGCACCGGCCAGCCGGGCGCCGAGGAGCCGACCGGCCAGGGTGCTGCGGCGGTTGCGCTGCAGCGGCTGGACCCCGGCGACCTCGTCGGCCGAGATCTCCCGTACCTCGATCACCCCGGCTGCGATCGCGCGCCGGACCACGTCCAGCCCGCGCGGCGTACGGGCGATGAGGGCGCTGAAACCGTCGGTCTCCGTGAACACCGGGTACCCGCGCTCGTCGCTGCGCCAGAAGTCGCCTGCGGTGATGTCGCTGCTCTCGCCGATCCCGTCGGGGCAGATCTTGCACCGCCACTGGACGGTCGGCCCGAGGGTGCCGCCCCAGGACTCGTCGTACGAGGCGGAGACCTCGCGGCCCCCGGTCTGCGCCGTGAACCGCCCGGGCCAGCCCCGGCCCCGGTACCAGAGAGCGTCCACCGTCTCGTCGGCACCGACACCGAGCTGGTCGAGCATCGCGTCGGTCGCCAGGGCCGACGGTGTCCCGGCGCAGAAGAACGACATGATCAGCGGGGCGGGCTCCTCACCTGCCAGCGAGCGCAACGCGGCTGCCTCGCACGGCTTCCCGACCGTCACGCCGTCGGGGTCGAGCGCCCGCGGGTGCGAGGCGACCGCGACGGGTGCGTACCTCGAGCCGGCAGCGTTCAAGGCCTCGTCTCGGGACTGGATGGTGACGGGCACGGTGCGCCGGGGCTCATCGGTGTCTGCGGACGCGCCGACCGCACGGACCGCCTCGCCGCTCTCGACCAGCCATGCGGACAGTGCGGTGAGCACGCCACCACTGCTCCCACGGTGCCGGGTCGTCGGATCGGTCGCGGCCGCCTCCCAGCACCCCGCCACGGGCCCGAGGACCGGGTGGTAGGCGGACCCCTGCGGTCGCTGCGCACGGACGATGCGTCCGGGGCAGGCGCGGCCGAACTCGCGGGCCGCGTGAGGAGCGGCGGTCGAGGCGCCCACCCGCTCCGGACGCAGGTAGCCCTCCTCCGAGAGGCGCATGGCGAGACCCTCGTCCAGCAGCGTGCACGCCCCGCACCCGGTGCACCGACCGGTCTGCACGACCTGCCGGACCTGCTCGTCGAGGGTCACTCCACTCATCTGAGCGTCCGCAGGGCCGCGACGGCAGGCTCGAGCAGCGCGTCCGCCGTGGCGAGCAGCTCGGCGACGTCGGCGGTGAGGTCGGCCTTGACCAGGGCGAGCGTCTCCTCCGCAGGTGCCGACGAGGTCCGCAGGTCCACGGTGTGCGACCAGCCGAGGTCGCGCAGCAGCGGGTCGAACTTGCGTGAGTACGCCAGCGGCACGGCGGGTGTGCCCGTGGAGAGTGCGTTGAGGCAGGCGTGCATCCGGGATCCGACGACGACCGCGGCCGACGCCGTGACCTCGCGCACCTCGTCGAGGCTCTGCGGCAGGACCACCTCGACGTCGCCGCCGAGGTCCGCGGCCAGCTCGCGGATCGCGGGCACGTCGTTGTCGGCGACGGGGGAGTCGATCACGTGGGCGAGGAGCGCGAGCGAGCGTCCCTCGTCGGCGAGGCCCTGGCACAGGTCACGGACCGTTCGGCGGTAAGCCGCGTGGTCGACGTGCGGGTTGGGCGTCCAGAGCAGTCCCGAGACGTTGAGCACGACGTCCCGGGTCCCGGTGCGCACGGGCCGGGGGAGTGCGAAGACCACATCTGTCGTGCGCACGTCGACCGGATGACCGAGCGACTCGGCGAACTCGGCACTCACGTGGTCGCGAGCCATGACGACCTTGGCGGTCCGCATCGACCATCGTGCGAGTGCGCGGCCGCGGCGGCTCGAGAAGGGCCCGATCGTCTGCGGACCCATGGCCACCGGTGTCCCGGCGGACCGCGCGAGGTAGGCGAGCACGCTCTGGTTGAGCAGGCGCGAGCGTCCGTAGATGTCCGCGAACGAGTCCCCCGCGCGCATGTCCAGCACGAGGTCGAAGCCGGCGAGCCAGGTCCGCAGCGGGTCGTTCCGGGTGACTCGCGCACGCAGCAGCCGACGCGTGTCGCCGACCCGCGCGGGCAGCCCCTTCGTGCCGTAGCTCGCGAAGGACACCTCGCAGCCGGGGTAGGCACTCTCGGCGAGTGCCGCCGCACCGCGTGCGAGCGCGCGAACACCGAGGTTGGACGACTGGTCGTCTGCATAGAGCACGAGCACCCGCACGGAGCCTCCAGGTGAGTGACGGACCGGGCTCGCTCGTGGCGCAGCGCACCGGCTCCGCGGAAGTTTAGGCGGCGCGGGACCCCGTTCGGGTGGCTCTGAGCAGGAGATCACCCGAGTGCGTTCTGTCACGTTCGTCCCGGTCTGGGTTAGCGTCGGAGCCTGCCTGCGGTCTGCCCCGGGCATCCGTCGTGAGCGAGGAGTGTGTGTGGACGCCGATCCCGGCACTGCTGTGGGCGCTCCCACCCGCACCATCGGCCCGACGGGAGACGTCCTCGCCGACCCCTCTCCGCGGCCCGAGCCCGCGCCCGTCTCGCCGTCGCTCGCGCCGCCGCCCGCCCGCGCACGGATGGAGTGGATGGACACGCTGCGCGGCGCTGCGATCCTGCTCATGCTCACCTGGCACGCCACGTCGGTGCCCTCGCTGCTGCACGGTGAGTACGTGCCGGCGTGGCTCACGGCCACGAACAACGCGCTGCTGCCCTACCGCATGCCCTGCCTGATGTTCCTCTCCGGCCTGCTGCTCCCTCGGTCGATGAGCAAGCCGCTGGTCCACTACTACCGCGGCAAGCTCGCGCTCATCGCCTACCCGTACGTGCTGTGGGTGATCGTCTTCTGCCTGACCATGGGTGCGGACCGCCCCTACTGGGACCCCAGGCTCTACATCGCCAAGGGGTACCTCTGGTACCTCTTCTACATCGCGGTGTTCTACCTCGTCGCACCGCTCCTGCGCCGCGTCCCGCCGTACCTGCCGCCGCTGGTGTTCCTCGTGGCGGGAACCGTGGTGCACTCCCAGATCCCGCACCGGATGCTCTTCTTCGCCGTGTTCTTCTTCGCGGGGTCGTGGGCCGCGCAGCGCGTGGGTGACATCCCGTCGCGGCTTCGCAACCCGTGGCTGATCGCGGCGCTCCTGGTCCCCACCATCGGGTTCGCGATCGTCTCGGCGACGCACAAGGTCAACTACCAGCCGCTGCTGGCACCGTTCTCGTTCGCGGGGATCTGCGTCGCGATCGCCGCCGCGTCCTCTCTGAGCTCCGAGCGCACGGCGAAGCTGCGCTTCGTCGGCCGCAACTCGATCGTGTACTACTGCGTGCACTTCCCGGCGATGGTGGCTGTGCTCGCCGTGCTCGTCACGGTGGGTGCGCCCTGGTGGGTGACGATCCCCACGCTGATACTGGTCGGCGTCGGGGTCGGAACGCTCGCGGCGGTCCTGCGTGACCGCCCTCCGGTGAGGTGGCTGTTCGAGGCGCCCTTCCTGGGCAACGCCCCCAAGCCCGCCCCAGCGGCCGCCGGACGAGGGTGAACCGGGCGGAGCCGACCGCGGTCATGGTCGGCGTGGCCATACTGTCAGCCCACGTCCGTGAACCAGCTGGAGGTACCGCGAGATGACTAACGGCGAGCCCACAGGCGCCCCCGTCGACCCCGTCGACCCGGACGCCACGAGCAGCCGCAGGCGCCTCGCGCTCCTGATCGGAGGCGGCGTCCTCGCCATCGCAGGCGGGGTCCTCGTCGTCGCGATCGTGCTCGCCGCGACCCAGGGATCGGGTGAGGACACGGTCGCGCAGAGCCCGTCGGCGTCCCTCACGTCCTCGTCCGACGCCGAGCCGTCGACACCGGCACCCGAGTCGCCGACGTCGAGCGCGTCCGGACCCGCGGAACCCGCGAACCCGACCGCGGCGCCGGTCCCCACCGCCGTGCCGTCGCCCGTGCCCGTCCCGCCGATCGACTCCCGCCCGCCCGTCGTGGTGCCGCCGGACGAGGTCGCGGTGACGGGTGACGTGCAGGTCGAGATGACCGGGTTCACGTCCGTCACGAACAAGGGCGAAGGCCCGGGCGAGATCTCCGGCCCTGGTGTCGAGGTCGCCATCTCGGTCAAGAACACCGGGACCTCGAGCGTCGACCTCGCCGCTCTCACCGTGAACGTCTACCAGGGTGCCGAGGGCATCCCGCTGGCCACCGTCACCTCTGACCCGGGCAACCGTCCGACTCCGGCGACCGTCAAGCCGGGGGAGACCGTCAGCGGCACGTACCGGTACTCCACGACCGGTTCGGCCGACGAGGTGTATGCGGTCAGCATCGACGTCGCCCCGGACCTGCCCCCGGTGATCTACCAAGGCGTTCACCCTTCTTGACGAGCGTCCGGGTGAATCCCCGGGCGCCCGTGGGTGAAGTCCCCGCACCCTAGGTCTGCGCTGGTCGTTTAGCGGTTAATGTCCGCTTTGGCCAACTATGACCAGCCGCGACCGACGCGGCCGAAGGGTGAGGGGACACATGTCCAGGACCAAGCTCATCTCCCGACGCCTCGTTGCCATCGTGGCCGCGGCGGGACTGCTCAGCATCGGGCTCGGGACGGCGGCGTCGGCTGACACGGCACCCACCGACCCGGCCGACCCGGCCTCCCCGCCGACCGCGGCCGCGGACGTGCTGCCGGCGCCCCAGATCAACGGTGTCGTCTGGTCCCAGACGGTCGTCGGCGACACGGTGTACGTCGCGGGCAAGTTCACCAACGCGCGGCCCGCGGGGTCCGCTGCGGGTGTCAACACCGTGCCCCGGTCCAACCTCCTGGCGTTCAGCATCAGCACCGGGCAGCTGCTGCCCTGGGCGCCGGTGGCCGACGGCCAGGTCCGGTCCATCACGCGCTCGCCCGACGGGTCGCGCATCTACATCACGGGTGACTTCAACCGGATCGACGGCGTCTACCACGTGCGCATCGCGGCGTTCGACACCGCGACCAACGCGATCGTCGCCGGGTTCAAGCCGACCCTGGCCTCTGCGGGTCTGGCGATCGCGGCGTCGAACACCACCGTGTACGCGGGCGGCAACTTCCTCACCGCCGCGAGCACGACGGGCGGAACGCTGGTCCCGCGCGCTCACGTCGCGGCGTTCAGCGCGGCGACGGGTGCCCTGACCCCGTTCGTCGCGGACACCAACGACGCCGTCGCGGCCCTGGCGGTCACGCCCGACGGGCAGCGGGTCGTCGTCGGTGGTCGGTTCACGAGCCTGAGCGGGAGCCCGTTCTACGGCCTCGGCTCGGTGAACCCGACGACGGGTGCCCCGGTCTCGTTCCCTGCGAACGACCAGATCCGCAACGCGGGTGCCGAGTCGGGCATCACGAGCCTGTACGCGGACGCGACGGGGATCTACGGCACCGGCTACCACTTCGGTGGCGGTGGCAACGACGAGGGCCCGTTCCGGATCAACGCGACGACCGGTGAGCTGACCTGGGTTGCGGACTGCCACGGTGACAGCTACTCCTCGTTCCCCATCGGGGGCGTGGTCTACGTCGCAAGCCACGAGCACTACTGCGGCAACATGGGCGGCTTCCCGCAGACGGAGCCGTGGAGCGTCTACCACGCGACCGCGTTCACCAAGGTGGCCACCGGGGTGAACACGCCGGACATCTACGGCTACCCGGACCACGACGGCGAGCCGTCCCCGACGCTGCTCAACTTCTTCCCGACCTTCTACACCGGCACGTTCACCGGGCAGGGGCAGGCGGGCTGGAGCGTCACCGGCAACAGCGACTACGTCGTGTACGGCGGTGAGTTCCCCGGCGTCAACGGGGGAGCCCAGCAGGGGCTCGTGCGGTTCGCCGTCTCGAGCAAGGCACCCAACAAGCAGGGGCCGATGCTGTCCGGCACGGGCTGGTCGCCGACCGTCACCTCGCGCGTCCAGGGTCAGGTCAGGATCTCCTACGCGACCAACTGGGACCGGGACAACGAGACGCTCACCTACCGCCTGTACCGCGGTACGGAGAACTCGACGCCGCTGCAGGTCGTGACCATCAAGACGCCGTTCTGGAAGCCTCAGACGACGCTCTTCACGGACAAGACCGCACCCGCGGGTTCGACGCAGCAGTACCGCGTGACCGCGACCGACCCGTTCAACAACGTGTCCAAGAGCCCCTGGGTCTCGGTGACCGTGAACTCGACGGATGCGCTCAGCCCGTACGCCACGAAGGTCCTCGACGACGGAGCGGCGTCGTACTGGCGGCTCGGTGAGACCTCGGGAGCCACTGTCGAGGACTGGGCCGGCGGTGCGACCGCCGTGGCCAGTGCAGGGGTGACCCGTGGCACGACCGGCGCGATCGGCTCCGACACCAACAAGGCGTCGACGTTCTCGGGCAACAACGACGGCCTCGTGGCGACGCAGACCCCGATCGAGGGGCCGCAGACGTTCAGCGTCGAGGCGTGGTTCAAGACGACCACCACCGGCGGCGGCAAGATCGTCGGCTTCGGCAACGCGAACACGGGCAACAGCTCGAACTACGACCGCCACGTCTACATGGAGAACTCGGGACAGGTGACGTTCGGCGTCTACCCGGGAACCTCCCGGACCGTGACGTCGTCCCAGGCGTACAACGACGGCACCTGGCACCACGTCGTCGGGACGCTGAGCTCGACCGGCCAGAAGCTCTACATCGACGGTGCACGGGTCGCGCAGCGGACGGACACCACTTCGGCGCAGCCGTACTCGGGCTACTGGCGGATCGGTGGCGACTCGCCATGGGGCGGCAACGCGTACTTCGCCGGCTCGATCGATGACGTCGCGGTCTACCCGACCGCACTGGACTCGGCTCAGGTCGACGCGCACTGGGTGAGCGCCGGGCACGCGACGACGCTCGTCACGCCTCCGGCCGACGCCTACGGCGCCGCGGTGTTCGGGCTCGCGCCCGACATCTACTGGCGTCTCGGCGAGGCGTCGGGCTCGACGGCCAAGGACTCCGGTCCCTCGAAGGCTGACGGCACCTACGTCAACACGGTGGGGCGCGGGGTGACCGGTGCTCTCGCGGGCGTCGCGAACAAGGCGGTGTCGTTCTCCGGCTCGTCGGACAACCTGGTCGTATCGAACGGGACGTACTCGAACCCGACGGTCTACAGCGAGGAGCTGTGGTTCAAGACGACGACCACGAACGGCGGGAAGCTGATCGGCTTCGGCAGCTCGAACAGCGGGACGTCGGGCGGCTACGACCGGCACGTGTACATGGAGAACGACGGGCGCCTCACGTTCGGCACCTGGACCGGCTTCACCAACACGATCACCACGCCCCTGTCGTACAACAACGGCGCGTGGCACCAGCTCGTCGCGACGCAGTCCGCCGACGGCATGAAGCTGTACGTCGACGGTGTGCTGCGTGGCACCAACGCGCAGACCCAGGCGCAGGACTACACGGGCTACTGGCGGGTGGGTGGTGACACGACCTGGGGACCGCAGCCGTGGTTCCAGGGCTCGATCGACGAGGTCGCGATCTACTCCAGCGCGATGTCGGGTGCCGACGTGATGCAGCACTTCCAGCTGGGCACCAACACGATCCCCAACATCGACCCGGTCGCTGCGTTCGCGATGACCGTGACCGACCTGACCGCCGACGTCGACGGCTCCACGTCGACCGACTCCGACGGCCACGTCGAGGACTACGCGTGGTCCTTCGACGACGGGACGACGCTGACGGGTCCGACTGCGCACCACGTCTTCACCACGCCGGGTGACCACACGGTGACCCTCACGGTGACCGACGACGACGGTGCGACGGCGACGACCACCAAGACGGCGACGTTCACGGCTCCGAACGTCGCCCCGACGGCGGCGTTCACCGTGGCGCACACCAACCTGACGGCTCAGCTCGACGCCACGGGCTCCGCGGACACGGACGGCACGATCGCGTCCTACACGTGGACCTTCGGCGACGGGGCGACCCTGACCGGTGCGAACGCGACACCGTCGCACCTCTACACCGCGGCCGGCACCTACCCGGTGACGCTCGTGGTCACCGACAACGACGGGGCGACCTCCTCGACGGTGACGCACGACGTCACGGTCACCCAGCCGCCGAACGTGCTGCCGACGGCGTCCTTCACCTCGTCGGTGGCGGCCAACGGTCGCACCGTGAACGTGAACGCTGGGGCGTCCGCCGACCCGGACGGCACCATCACGTCGTACGCCTGGACGTTCGGCCCGAGCGGCACCGGTACCGGCGTGACCTCGTCGTACACGTTCCCGGCGGACGGGACGTACACGATCGGTCTCACGGTCACCGACAACCGCGGTGGTACGGCGACCACGAGTGCGTCGGTCACCGTCGCGGCCCCCGTCAACACACCGCCCAACGCGGTGTTCTCGGCGGCGGTGCAGGCGGACGGTCGCACGGTCAACGTGACCGGCGCGGCGTCGAACGACCCGAACGGGTCGATCACCGGGTACGCCTGGAAGTTCGGGCCGTCCGGCACGGGCACCGGTGTGACCTCGTCGTACACGTTCCCGGCAGACGGGACGTACACGATCGAGCTGACGGTCACCGACAACGGTGGTGCGACCGGGACGGCGAGCGCGCAGGTCACGGTGGCTGCACCGGTCGGTCCGCCGATCCTCGCGACGGACACCTTCACGCGGACCTCGGCCAGCGGGTGGGGTGCCGCCGACCTCGGTGGGACGTGGGCACTGACCGGTTCGGCGTCCCTGTTCTCCGTGCAGGCGGGCGTCGGCAGGCTGAGCGTGGCACCGGGCTCGACGCCGCGGGCACGGCTGCCGATCGTTCAGCAGGACGTCGACGTGACCACCGGTCTGACGCTCGACCACCTGTCCGACGTGGGCATCGCCCGCTCGTTCCTGGCGGTGCGCTCCACGGCGGCCACGACGGACTACTACCTGATGGTCAGGCACGCCACGACGGGTGCCGTGTCGCTGCAGCTCCAGCGCAGGATCGCTGGGGTCGAGACGACGCTCGGGACCGCCTCGGTTGCCGGGACGACCGCCACCGCGGGCCAGCGGCTGAACGTTCGTCTGCAGGCGCAGGGCGTCTCGCCGACGACCTTGCGGGCGCGGGTGTGGCTCGCGGGACAGCCGGAGCCGACCACCTGGCAGCTCACGGCCACCGACTCGGCGCCTGAGCTCCAGGTGCCCGGTGGCATCGGGATCGGCGGCTACTCGCCGGCGGCGACCGGCAACGGCCCGATCGTCTTCAGCTGGGACGACATCAGCGCTCGCGGAATCGCCTAGTCCGCACGCACGTCGTACGGCCCCTCGTCTCCTGAGGCCGAGGGGCCGTACGCACCACCACCGGAACCCACTGGGTGAACTCCGGACCCGCACCGCCTCAGATGGACCGATATGCGACTAATGTCCCGTTTTGGCTGGACGTTGACCGCCCCCCACAGCGCCGCCGGAAAGTAGGGACTCAATGTCCAGGACCAGTCACATCACCCGACGCCTCGTGGCCGTCGTGGCCGCGGCGGGGCTGATCGGCGTCGGCCTCGGCACCGCAGCCTCCGCCGACACGGCCCCGACGGACCCCTCGGACCCGGCGTCCCCGACGACCGTGTCGGCCGATGCGTTGCCGACCCCGCAGATCGACGGCGTGGTGTGGTCCCAGACCACGGTCGGCGACACCGTCTACGTGGCGGGGAGCTTCACGACCGCACGTCCGGCGGGAGCCGCGGCGGGCGTCGACACGGTGCCCCGGTCCAACCTCCTGGCGTTCAGCATCAGCACGGGGCAGCTGCTGCCGTGGGCGCCGGTGGCCGACGGCCAGGTCCGCTCGATCACGCGCTCGCCCGACGGGTCCCGGATCTACGTGACGGGTGACTTCAGCAAGATCGACGGCGTCTACCACGTGCGCATCGCGGCGTTCGACACCGCGACCAACGCGATCGTCGCCGGGTTCAAGCCGACCCTCGCGGCGAGCGGGCTCGCCATCGCCGCGTCGAACACGACCGTCTACGTCGGCGGCAACTTCAAGTCCGTCGCGAGCACGACGGGCGGCACCCTGGTCCCGCGCCTGTACCTCGCGGCGTTCAGCGCCTCGACGGGTGCCATGACGCCGTTCGTCGCCGACACCAACGACGCGGTGACCGCCCTGGCGGTCACGCCCGACGGGCAGCGGGTCGCGGTCGGCGGCCGGTTCACGAGCCTGAGCGGGAGCCCGTTCTACGGCCTCGGCTCGGTCGACCCCACGACGGGCGCACCGGTGTCGTTCCCGGCGAACAACCAGATCCGCAACGCCGGCGCCAGCTCGGGCATCACCAGCCTCTACGCCGACGAGTCGGGCATCTACGGCACGGGCTACCACTTCGGCTCAGGCGGAAACGACGAGGGCCCGTTCCGGATCGACGCCACGACGGGCGAGCTCATCTGGGTCGCGGACTGCCACGGCGACAGCTACTCCTCCTTCCCGGTCGGCGGCGTCGTCTACGTGGTCAGCCACGAGCACTACTGCGGCAACATGGGTGGCTTCCCGCAGACGGACCCGTGGTCCACCTACCGCTTCACCGCCTTCAGCAAGGCCGCGACCGGGGTGAACACGCCGGACATCTACGGCTACCCGGACCACGACGGCGAGCCGTCCCCGACGCTGCTCAACTTCTACCCGGACTTCTACACCGGCACGTACACCGGGCAGGGGCAGGCCGGCTGGAGCGTCACGGGCAACAACGACTACGTGGTCTACGGCGGGGAGTTCCCGGGTGTGAACGGTGCACCCCAGCAGGGCCTGACGCGGTTCGCCGTCTCGAGCAAGGCGCCGAACAAGCAGGGTGCGCGGGTCTCGAGCACCGACTGGGCGCTGTCCGTGACGTCGCAGGCGATCGGCAAGGTCCGGATCTCGTACCCGACCAACTGGGACCGCGACAACGAGACGCTGACGTACAAGCTCTACCGCGGAGCGGACAACACGACGCCGCTGCAGACCGTGACGATCAAGACGCCGTTCTGGAAGCCGCAGATGACGTTCTTCACGGACACCACCGCGCCCCCGGGCAGCGCGCAGCAGTACCGCGTCACGGCGACCGACCCGTTCAACAACGTCACCAAGAGCGCGTGGGTCCCCGTGACCGTCAGCTCCGACCCGCTGAGCTCGTACGCGTCCGCCGTCCTGAACGACGGCGCCTCCTCCTACTGGCGGCTCGGTGAGCCGTCGGGGACCACGATGGTCGACGACTGGGCCGGCGGGGCGTACGCCATCGCCGGTGACGGTGTGACCCGTGGAGCGACCGGCGCGATCGGGTCCGACCCCAACGCGGCGTCGACCTTCTCCGGGACCACCACCGGGCTCGTCGCCACGCAGACCCCGGTCGAGGGCCCGCAGACGTTCAGCATCGAAGCGTGGTTCAAGACGACCACGACCGCGGGCGGCAAGATCGTCGGGTTCGGCAACAAGAACACCGGCAACAGCGGCTCCTACGACCGGCACATCTACATGGAGACCTCTGGCCAGGTGACGTTCGGCGTCTACCCGGGCCAGAAGCGGACCCTGACGTCGTCCAAGACGTACAACGACGGCTCTTGGCACCACGTGGTCGGCACGCTCGGCCCGACGGGCGAGAAGCTCTACGTCGACGGCGCGCGGATCGGTCAGCGCACCGACACCACCGGGGCGCAGGCGATCCCGGCCGGCTACTGGCGGATCGGTGGCGACTCGGCGTGGGCCGGTGCGCCGTACTTCAACGGCTCGATCGACGACGTCGCGATCTACCCCACGGCTCTCACCGCCCAGAAGGTCGACGCTCACTGGGTGAGCTCCGGACGCAGCTCCACGTTCCCGGCGACGCCGGCCGACGCGTACGGCGCAGCGGTCCTGGGGCAGAGCGGCGAAGCGCCGGAGTACTACTGGCGTCTCGGTGAGGCCGTCGGTACCACCGCTGCAAGTGCGGGGCCGTGGGCGTCTGACGGCTCCTACGTGGGCACGGTGACCAAGAACGTCGCCGGTGCGCTCACCGGCGTCTCGAACACCGCGGTCTCGTTCTCGGGCACGTCGAACAACTTCGTCGTCGCGAAGTCGAGCATCTCGAGCCCGGCGGTCTACAGCGAGGAGCTGTGGTTCAAGACGACGACCACCACCGGGGGGAAGCTGATCGGCTTCGGCAACCGGAACACGGGAACGTCCACCAGCTATGACCGGCACGTGTACATGGAGAACAACGGGCGCCTCACCTTCGGCGTCCGCACCGGCGGGTCGAGCACGACCACGATCACCACGCCGAGCTCCTACAACAACGGGCAGTGGCACCACATGGTCGCCACGCAGGCGTCCGAGGGCATGAGGCTCTACGTCGACGGCGTCCTGCAGGCCTCGAGCCCGCAGGCGGGGGCGCAGGTGTACACGGGCTACTGGCGCGTCGGTGGCGACACCACGTGGGGTCCGCAGGCCTGGTTCAAGGGCTCCATCGACGAGGCCGCGGTGTACTCCACGGCCCTGCCGGCCGGCGTCGTGCTGCAGCACTTCCAGATCGGCACGAACACCGTGCCGAACCTCGTGCCGGTCGCGGCGTTCACCAAGACCGTCACCGACCTGTCGATCCACCTCGACGGCTCGACGTCGAGCGACCCTGACGGGACGATCGCGTCCTACTCGTGGGCGTTCGACGACGGCACCACGCTGACCGGCGCGGTCGTTGACCACGCCTACACGACACCGGGCGACCACACGGTCACCCTCACGGTGACGGACAACCGTGGTGCTACGGCGATGCTCGCTGCCACGGACACCTTCACCAGCCCGAACGGGCCGCCGACCGCAGCCTTCTCGTGGTCGAACACCGACCTGACGGCGCAGCTCGACGCCGCGGGCTCCGCGGACTCCGACGGCACGATCGCGTCGTACACGTGGACGTTCGGCGACGGGGCCACCGTGACCGGTGCGAACGCGAGCCTGACGCACCCGTACACCACGGCCGGCACCTACCCGGTGACGCTCGTGGTCACGGATGACGACGGTGCGACGTCGGCGCCCGTGACCCAGGACGTGACGGTCACCGACCCGCCGAACGTCCTCCCGACGGCGGCGTTCACCACGGTGGTCGCCGCGGACGGTCTCACGGTGAACGTGAACGCGTCCGGGTCTGCCGACCCGGACGGCACGATCGCCTCGTACGCCTGGACGTTCGGGCCGAGCGGCACGGGCACCGGGAAGACGTCGTCCTACACGTTCCCGGCCGACGGGACGTACACGATCGGGCTCACCGTCACCGACAACCGTGGTGGCACCGCGACGACGAGCGTGCCCGTCACGGTTGCCATGCCGGCGAACGTGCCGCCCAGCGCGGTCATGTCGGCGGCGGTCCAGCCGGACGGTCGCACGGTGAACGTGAGCGCGTCAGGGTCTGCCGACCCGGACGGGTCGATCGTGTCGTACGCGTGGGCGTTCGGGCCCTCGGGTACGGGTACGGGTGTGACGTCGTCGTACACGTTCCCCGCGGACGGGACGTACACGATCGGCTTGACCGTGACGGACAACCGTGGGGGCACGGCGACGTCGAGCACGTCGATCACGGTGGCGGCGCCGACGGGTCCGCCGATCTTCGCGACGGACACGTTCAGCCGGACCTCGGCGTCCGGTTGGGGTGCTGCGGACTTCGGCGGGACGTGGGCGCTGACGGGTTCTGCATCGCTGTTCACGGTGCAGGGCGGCGTGGGCAGGCTCAGCGTCGCGGCAGGGTCGACACCGCGTGCTCGGTTGCCGATCGTGCAGCAGGACGTGGATGCGACGGCGTCGGTCACGCTGGACCACCTGTCGGACACGGGGGTCGCGCGCTCGTTCGTGGCGGTCCGGTCGGTGGCCTCGACGACGGACTACTACCTGAACATCAAGTACGCGGTCACCGGTGGCGTCTCGTTGCAGCTGCAACGCCGCGTGGCGGGCGTGGAGACGACGTTGGGCTCGGCGACGGCCGCCCAGACGGGTGCGACCGTCGCGGGGGGTCAGAAGCTGAACGTGCGGGTCCAGGCGCAGGGCGTCTCGCCGACGACAGTGCGGGCCAGGGTGTGGATCGCCGGTCAGCCGGAGCCGACGACGTGGCAGGTGACCGGGACGGACTCGGCGCCTGAGCTGCAGGTTCCGGCCGGTATCGGGATCGGCGGTTACACGCCGTCCTCGACCGGCAACGGCGCGATCGTCTTCAGCTGGGACGACGTGAGCGCCCGCGGCATCGCCTAGTAGCCCGGGGCTGCACGTCGAACGACGTGCAGCCCCAGGGCTCCTCGACACCCTCAGGGCCGTACGTCACACTGACCCCTTCCGTGTCCGGCCGTGGTGAGGAGATCGTCGATGCCTGCGGCGGGTGAGATCGACTCCATGGCGTTCATGCTCGTCCTCGCCGCGCTCGGCCTGACGCTCGCGGTGGCGGTCCGCGCGCGCCCGCAGTGGGGTCTCCTGGCGTTCGTGGTGATGCTCTGCTTCGTCCCCCCGTGGCTCGGCGTCACGCTGAAGGTCTTCCTCACGCCGCTGACGCTGGTCGCCATCGTGATGGTCGTCGCACTGTGGCGCGGTGAGCGGATCCCGCTGCGCGTGTACGACGGCGTGATGGCGCTGGTGCTCGGGCTCATCGCCGTCTGCTTCATCGTCGGCTACGTCGACCTGGTGCAGACGTACGGCGCGATCATCGGCTGGGGCATCCCGTACCTGGCCGGACGCGTGGCGGGCGCCCGGATCGACGCCCGGTTCGTGGCCACGTGCATCGCGCTGTTCTTCGGCGTGGTCTCCGTGCTGGCGATCGTCGAGTTCGTCACCGCCAACAACCTCTTCTCCCAGCTGCACTCGAGCAACCCCGCCTATGCGCGGTGGAGCGGGATCCGCATCCGTGGCGGGGTCCCGCGGGTCGAGGGCGCGTTCGGCAACTCGATCGCCCTGGGGGGCGCGCTGGCGATGTCGGTGCCGTTCGCCTGGACGAGCCGGCTGCACGCGGGTCTCAAGGCGCTGATCCTGGTCCTGATCGGTACCGCGTCGGTCCTGACGTTCAGCCGCATCGGCATGGGCTGCACGGCATTCGCCGTCGTCCTGTGCATGACCGTCCTGCGGGGGGAGGTGTCCAAGAGCTTCCGGGCCTGGACGGCCGTCGCCGCGGTCATCGGCGTCGGCATCGCGATCTCGTTCGCGAGCGGCATCTTCTCCAGCGCGGGTCAGGAGGCGGAGGGCAGCGCCGAGTACCGCAGCGACCTGACCTCGCTGATCCCCGCGATGAGCTGGATCGGGCAGTCGGCATCGACGTCTCGCGACTCGGCGGGGACCACCTCGTACGGCGACTTCGAGTCGATCGACAGCGCCATGATCCTGGTCGGGCTGAACTACGGGATCCTCCCGCTCGTCGTGCTGCTGGTCAGCGCCGTGGTCTCCATCGTCGCCCTCCTGCGGGGGTACCGGAGCGCCTCGCTGGTCAGCGTCGTCGCACTCATCCCCGGTCTGACGAGCGTGGCCTTCATCACACAGTTCACGACGTTCTTCTGGTTCGTGGTGGGTATGGCGGTAGCGCAGACTGCTCGCACCGGACCTTCCGCCGAGGTCAGAGCCGAAGAACCACCCGCTCGTCACGCCGAGCTGAGCGGCGTCGGGGCGTTCCGGAGTGATTCAATCGATGGTCTGCCGCGCGTCGAGAGGAGTTCAGGTGTCACTGGTCGACTTCCTGACCGCCGCGCGTAAGCACTGGTTCTGGGTCCTGATGCCCGTGCTGCTGCTCGGGGGGATGGTCGGTTACCTCTCGTCCAACGCGACGCCGGTCTACCGCGCGTCAGCGAGCATGTACGTCGCGCTGACCGCCGGTGACTCCGCGTCCGACCTCAACCAGGGGTCGAGCTACACCCAGGGGCAGATGCTCTCGTTCGCCCGGCTGACGACGCTCCCGATCGTCCTGACGCCGGTGATCGAGGAGCTCGGGCTCGACACGTCGGCCAAGCGTCTCGGTCACCGGATCGTCGCCGCGACACCGCAGAACACCTCGATCCTGACGGTCTCGGCAACGGGTACCGACCCGGAGGCCACGGCCGCGCTCGCCAACTCCGTCGCGGCGAACACCGCGGACGTGATCGAGAGCCTGGCCCCGGCCAACGAGAGCGGCGAGGCCACCGTCAAGGTCACCATCGTCGACGAGGCCGACCCGCCCCAGAACCCGATCGCGCCGAACACGAAGCGCAACGTGATGGCGGCACTGTTCGCGGGCCTTCTGCTCGGCCTGATCGCCGCCTACCTGCGCGAGGTCCTGGACACGCGCGTGCGCCGCCCTGAGGACGTCGAGCAGGCGATCGACGTCCCGGTGGTCGGAACGCTGCGTGCCGACAAGCACGCGGTCCGCACGGGGCCCATCGAGGCCGTGCTCGCGGGCGGTCCGCAGGCCGAGGAGATCCGCCGCATCCGCACCAACCTCCAGATGATCGGACGCGTCGGCGTCCCGAAGTCGTTCGTCTTCTCCTCCGCCATCGCCGGTGAGGGCAAGTCGTACACCTCCGCCCGGGTCGCCGCGTCGTTCGCCGCTGCCGGTGACCGGGTCCTGCTGATCGACGCGGACCTGCGACGGCCGACCATCGCACGTCAGCTGGGGCTCGAGGAGGCCGTGGGCCTGACCGAGGTGCTCGTGGGCCGGGCGACCGTCCAGGAGGTCTACCAGCCCGTCGGCACGAGCCTGGTCGTCCTGGCGTCCGGCGCGGTGCCGCCCAACCCGAGCGAGCTGCTCGCGTCCCGTGACTTCGAGGAGCTGCTCGACTGGGCGTCCAAGGAGTTCGACACGGTGATCATCGACGCGCCTCCGCTGCTCCCGGTGGCTGACGCCGTCGTGATCTCGCGCATGACCACCGGCCTCCTGCTCGTGATGGACGCGTCGAAGGTCCGGCGGGCCCAGCTGCGCAAGGCGGTCGCGTCGGTGCGCCTCGGCGGCGGGCGGATCGTGGGGTCGGTCCTCAACAGGGCGAAGGTCGCAGCGTCGGACAGCTACGCGTACGAGCAGCGGGCGTCGCGTCCGAAGCGGTACCGCAAGGACAAGGACGGGGCTCGCGACATCACGCCCGAGACGGCGTGGATCGAGTGGCCGCGCACTCCTGAGGATGTGGCGCTCGCCGCTCGCGAGGAAGGCGAGCTGTCGGCGGCACCTGGCGAAGCCAAGCCGTCGCTGACACCTGACGACGCCGAGCCGTCGGTGGGTCGTGACGACGTGAAGCCGGCGCCTGACGACGGTAAGACGTCGGCTGCAGCCGACGATGCCACGCAGTCGGTGGCACCTGACGACGTGAAGCCGTCGGTCGCGCCCGGCGAGGTGCCGCAGTCCGGTGCGCCACGGGCCGGTGAGCCGGTGGCCGCCACGACGCCGCCAGACGCGTCCCTGCCCCCTGCGACGCCTCAGCCGGCGGTCGCCGATGCGCGCACGGCCGAGCTGCGCTCCGAGCCGGTGCCCGGCGGGGGAGGCCTCGACGAGGAGCTCGCCCTGTCGGGCGGGGACCCGCTGGGACTCGTCGACCAGGCCCGCGAGCGCCCGACGGACCCGCCCGAGCCGTCGAAGGACCAGCTCTCGCTCCCCACCGTTCGCCCGTAAGGGGCCGGTTCGCGCACTTCTGTCCGGCCGAGCGGGTGAACCTGCACCGTGGCCGCACTATTTCGCCCGGTCGGCCATGTCTGATCTGAGGGGTTCTGTCCTACATTGATCCCGGTGCGCGACCCCGCGCACCAGCGGTCCCTCACTGGCGCGGGCACCCGGACTGCGAACCTCGGGAGGTCACGTGTCGCGGATCGTCGGCTACGCGCCTGGTGCGTACGACCTGTTCCATGTCGGACACCTGAACATCCTTCGGCACGCGAAGGACCACTGCGACTACCTCATCGCCGGTGTGGTCGACGACGCGGTGCTCGAGGTGACCAAGGGCCGGCGTCCCGTGATCCCGCTGCACGAGCGCATGGAGATCGTCAGCCACATCTCCTACGTCGACCAGGTTCACGCGGAGACCCTCCTGGACAAGCTCGACACCTGGAGAGAGCTTCCCTTCGACGTCTTCTTCAAGGGCGACGACTGGCGCGGCACCCCGAAGGGCATCGACCTGGAGAAGCGGTTCGCCGAGGTCGGGGTCGAGGTCGTGTACTTCCCGTACACGGTGCACACCTCCAGCACCGCCCTGCGCCGCGCGCTGCTGACCCTTGACGGGGTCCAGGGCGACGGAGCCACGCGCGACTTCGCGAGCGAGCTGGCCTGACCGTTCGCCTCCCTTTCAGGGAGCGGCGCGGCGGACGCGACGAAGAGCACGGCGGGCCGCCACGCGAGCCAGTCGGGGAACGTCGCCGACGGTTCGCCTGGGGCTGTGGGCGCGCTGCTGCTCGGTCATGGCCGCCAGGACCGTCTGACCGTCGTCACGGTTCGCGACGAGCCCGCGGTCGGCCCAGAGGTCGGCGAGCATGGCGCGGGCGTCGTCGTCGAGACGCGGGAGCGCGTTGCGGTGCACCGAGAAGAACGGAGAACGGCCGGTGCGCGCGGCATCGATGGTCCGTGCCACGCGTTCGGCTGTCGCGCCGCCGGGCCACACGACCGGTGACGCAGCACCGGAGAGGTCGTAGCGCTCCTCCAGCGTCCCGTCCTTGAGCTGCCAACCCGCGTACAGGAAGAACTCCGTGAGGTCGTTGCGTGCGAACTCGTCGGCGAACGTGCGCGTGGTGCTGAGGCCGTCGAGGAGGGAGAGGACGACCCTCGTGTCGAGGAGGTACGGAGTCACGGTCGCCGGGAAGTGGCTGACGTGCGGCTCCGGGTCCAGGCCCAGGTAGGTCAGGACGTGCCGCAGCGACGGCTGCAACGGGTGGGTGGCGTAGCTGTACGACGTGACGAGCGCGCGGCCGTCGGCAGCCTCGAAGAAGTCCGGGCGGGCGGGCGCGATGAGGTGGTTCTTGGCGTCGAGCGCGACGTAGCGCGACGACGTGATCCGCCGCGCGACCTCGAGCTTCAGGATCTGCTGCGTCCGCCACCCGGCAGCCGACGGCAACGGGGCGACGTCCCCCGCACGGACCACCTCGACGCGGTCGGCGAGTGCGCCGTACGCGGGGAGCAGCCGGTCGACGAACGCGGGCGCGAGCCCCGACCGCGAGTTGTCGAGGAGCAGCACGGAGGTGACGTGCTCCGGGTCGAGGTACAGCCCGAGCGAACGTGCCTGCAGCTCGACCATCTGGAGCTCGGCTTCGAAGCAGACGGTCACGACGGTGACAGGTTCCACTGTGTGTCTTCTCCAGGGCGGTCCGGTGGCTGGCCGAGCGTTGTCCGAGGTTAGCCCGTCGGTGGGGGCTCGTAGACTGGTCGGCACCCCGGGTTCGATGGATCTGGGGCCTGTTCTGCTGCCCTCCAGCCCGTACCCGAAGGACCTCATGGACCTCTCTGGTCTGCTTCCCGCCCTGCTTGCTGATCCTGCTGCCGCCGAGGCGCTCGACTCGGTCCGAGCCCGTGGGGAGCTCGACGTGGTCGGTCCCGCAGGGATCCGCCCACCGCTCCTGGCGGCTCTCGCCCAGCAGCGTCCGCTGGTCGTGGTCACCGCGACCGGGCGCGACGCCGACGAGCTGGCCGCAGCGGTGCGCTGCTACCTGCCGGCGGACGACGTCGCGGTCCTGCCCGCGTGGGAGACGCTGCCGCACGAGCGACTCTCGCCGCGCAGCGACACGGTGGCCCGGCGGCTCGCGGTCTTCCGGCGGCTGGCGCACCCCGAGGGTCAGGGCTACGCAGGGCCGGTCCGCGTGCTCGTCGTCCCGGTGCGGGCACTGCTGCAGCCGGTCGTCGAGGGCCTGGGCGACCTCGAGCCGGTGGCGATCAGCACCGGGGACCGCGTGGACCTGGGAGCGCTCGCGGAGAGACTGGCGGCCGCGGCCTACACGCGGGTCGACATGGTGGAGCGGCGCGGCGAGTTCGCGGTGCGCGGCGGCATCGTCGACATCTTCCCGCCGACGGAGGACCACCCGCTCCGGGTGGAGCTCTGGGGTGAGGACGTCGAGGAGATCCGCTGGTTCTCGGTGGCGGACCAGCGCAGCCTCGAGGTGGCCGAGCACGGCGTCTGGGCGCCGCCGTGCCGGGAGATCCTCCTGACGGACGCGGTGCGTGCGCGGGCGCTCGAGCTCATCCCGCAGCTGCCCGCCGCGACCGACATGCTCGACCGGCTCGGCCAGGGGATCGCGGTCGAGGGCATGGAGTCGCTCGCGCCGGTGCTGGTCGACCGGATGGTCCCGGTGCTGGACCTCGTCCGCGACGAGAGCCTGGTCGTGATGGTCGACCCCGAGCGCGTGCGGCGACGTGCGCACGATCTCGTCGCGACCACGCAGGAGTTCCTCGCGGCCGCGTGGACGTCGGCGGCGGCAGGTGCAGCGACGCCCCTGGACCTGTCGGCGGCGAGCTTCGCGTCGTTCGCCGAGGTGCGCGCCCTCTCGGCCGTGCGCGGGCTGGGGTGGTGGACGCTGAGCCCTTTCACGCTGGACGTCGACGCCGCGCAGGATGCGTCGCCCGAGACCGAGGACTTCTCCGAACGGTCCACCACGGGCACGGGGCACACCGCCGCCCGCAACCAGGCGCCCGCCGAGCTCGCCGGCATCGCCGACGACCTGGCGGGGACGGCGCGGACCGTCGTGGTCGCCGCGCGTGACGTCGAGCGGTACCGCGGCGAGGTCGACAGGGCCGTCGCCGACGTCCGCCAGCTCCAGCAGGCGGGGTGGCGGCTGGTGCTGGCGACCGAGGGCCACGGGCCGGCGCAACGCATGGTCGAGCAGCTGCGCGCCGCCGATGTCCCCGCGAGGCTCGTGGCGTCGATCGAGACGCAGCCCGAGGGCGGCGTCGTTCTCGTGGTGCCGGCGCCCGTGGGTACGGGGTTCGTGGCCGAACCTCTGCACCTGGCGGTGCTCTCCGAGGCGGACCTGACGGGGCGCGCGGGGACCAGCACCCGGGACATGCGGCGGATGCCGAGCCGGCGGCGCAACGTCGTCGACCCCCTGCAGCTGCGCCCGGGCGACCACGTCGTCCACGAGCAGCACGGCGTCGGCCGGTTCGTGGAGCTCGTGCAGCGCACCATCGGCTCCGGCTCCACCGCGACGACCCGCGAGTACCTCGTGATCGAGTACGCGAGCTCCAAGCGCGGCCAGCCGGGCGACCGCCTCTTCGTGCCCAGCGACCAGCTTGACCAGGTCACCAAGTACGTGGGCGGCGAGTCGCCGACGCTGTCGAAGATGGGCGGCGGTGACTGGGCCAAGACCAAGGGCCGCGCCAAGAAGGCCGTCAAGGAGATCGCAGCCGAGCTCATCCGCCTGTACAGCGCGCGGATGGCGACGGCCGGGCACGCCTTCGGCCCGGACACGCCGTGGCAGCGCGAGCTCGAGGACGCGTTCGCCTACGTCGAGACGCCCGACCAGGCAGCCACGATCGACGAGGTCAAGGCCGACATGGAGAAGCCGATCCCGATGGACCGGCTCGTGTGCGGCGACGTGGGCTACGGCAAGACCGAGATCGCGGTGCGTGCCGCGTTCAAGGCGGTCCAGGACGGCAAGCAGGTCGCGATCCTGGTGCCGACGACGCTGCTGGTCCAGCAGCACCTCGACACGTTCACCGAGCGGTACAGCGGGTTCCCCGTCAACGTGCGGGCGCTCAGCCGCTTCCAGACCCCCAAGGAGTCCAAGGAGATCGTCGCCGGCCTTGCCGAGGGCACGGTCGACGTCGTGATCGGCACGCACCGCCTGATCACCGGCGAGGTGCGGTTCAAGGACCTCGGGCTCGTGGTGGTCGACGAGGAGCAGCGGTTCGGCGTCGAGCACAAGGAGACCCTCAAGGCGCTGCGCACCAACGTCGACGTGCTCTCGATGAGCGCGACACCCATCCCGCGCACGCTGGAGATGGCGGTCACGGGCATCCGGGAGATGTCGACGCTGGCGACCCCTCCGGAGGAGCGGCACCCGGTGCTCACGTTCGTCGGCGCGTACGACGAGAAGCAGATCACCGCGGCCGTCCGGCGCGAGCTGCTGCGGGAGGGCCAGGTGTTCTACGTGCACAACAAGGTCGACTCGATCGAGCGGACGGCGTCGCGGCTCATGGAGCTCGTCCCGGAGGCCCGGGTCGCGGTCGCGCACGGGAAGATGAACGAGCACCAGCTCGAGCAGGTCATCGTCGACTTCTGGGAGAAGCGGTTCGACGTGCTCGTGTGCACGACGATCGTCGAGACGGGTCTGGACATCTCCAACGCGAACACCCTGATCCTCGAGCGGGCCGACCTGCTGGGTCTCTCGCAGCTCCACCAGCTGCGCGGGCGCGTGGGCCGCGGGCGCGAGCGCGCGTACTCGTACTTCCTCTACCCGCCCGAGAAGCCACTCACGGAGACGGCCCACGACCGCCTGCAGACCATCGCGGCGAACACGGACCTGGGTGCGGGGATGGCGGTCGCGATGAAGGACCTCGAGATCCGCGGCGCCGGCAACCTCCTGGGCGGCGAGCAGTCCGGCCACATCGAGGGTGTCGGCTTCGACCTGTACATCCGCATGGTCGGCGAGGCGGTGGCGAACTTCCGCGGTGACGTCGAGGAGGAGGTCCCCGACGTCACGATCGAGCTGCCAGTGGATGCGCACATCCCGCACGACTACATCGCGCACGAGCGCCTGCGGCTGGAGGCCTACCGCAAGATCGCCGCGGCGCTCGACACAGCGACCTTGGGCGACGTCCGTGCCGAGCTCGTCGACCGCTACGGCCCGGTTCCGTCCGCCGTCGACAACCTCTTCGAGGTTGCCGAGTTCCGGCTGCACGTGCGCGGCGCGGGACTGTCCGACGTCACCGCGCAGGGCAAGTTCGTGCGCTTCGCGCCGGTCGAGCTGCCCGAGTCGGCGCAGCTGCGGCTCAAGCGGCTCTACCCGGGCGCGGTGCTCAAGCCGACCGTCCGCACGGTGCTCGTGCCCTGGCCCATGACCGCCCGGATCGGCGGCAAGCCCGTGCAGGGGCGCGAGGTCATGCTGTGGGCGAGGCAGTTCATCGACGCGGTCGTGCGTGGGGACGTCTCGGCGGCGGCCGCGGTGGGGTCCAGGCGGGCCTGAGTTCCGCGCAGTGGCCCTACGATGAGGCCCGATCGACGAGCGACGACGCAGGAGGTCTCGGTGACGGTGCACGGCAGGCGCTCGGTGGTGGGTGCCCTCATGGCTCTCGTGACGGCAACGGTCCTGTCGGCCTGCGCCGGGCAGCCCGGTGCGGCGGCCGTCGTCGACGGGACCGGCATCCCCGCCTCGGACGTGCAGGTCGTCCTCGACGAGCTCGGCCCGTACGTCCAGGGTGCGTCGCCGGCGGCGATCCTGGGTGTGCTCGTCATCGAGCCCACGGTCACCGAGATGGCTGCCGAGGCGGGCGTCGCAGCATCCGACGAGGACGCCGAGGCGTTCCTCGACCAGGTCGTCCAGCAGACGACACCGGACGCGCACCCCACCTTCAGCCCAGCGTCGCTGGCGATCGCCCGGTACTTCGCCGCCGTCACCAACCTCGCGAGCCTCTCGAGCCAGGAGCAGGTGACCGCCGACATCACCGAGCGTGTCGCTGACCTCGACGTGGAGGTCAACCCGCGGTTCGCCACGCTCGGCAAGGGCAACACGATCACCGATCCCGTCCCCCCGGCCTGGGTCATCGACCCGGCGACCCAGGGCGGCGCGTCGAGCGGCGAGCCCGGTGACGGCCCGGCGCCCAGCCCGTCGGCCACGCCCTGAACGCCGCCTCCGTCCCTGACCCGGTGACCGATGCGCTGCGCGACCTCGTGCGCGTCATGGACCGTCTCCGCTCGCCGGGCGGCTGCGCGTGGGATGCCGAGCAGACGCACGAGTCCCTCGTGCCGTACGCCCTCGAGGAGGCGTACGAGCTCGCGGAGGCAATCGAGACCGGTGACCGGACCGGGTTGCGTGAGGAGCTCGGCGACGTGCTGCTGCAGGTCGTGTTCCATGCGCGCATCGCGGCAGAGGACCCGCAGGACCCGTTCGACGTCGACGACGTGGCCGCCGACCTCGTCGCGAAGCTGGTCCGCCGCCACCCGCACGTGTTCGAGACCGCGGCCGTCGAGGCGGAACGATCAAGCCCAGACCTGCACGTCCAGTGGGACAAGCTGAAGAACTCGGAGAAGTCGCGGGCCTCGGCCCTGGACGGCATCCCGATCGCCCTGGGCGCGCTGGCACGGGCGCAGAAGGTCGCGGACCGAGCGGCGCGTGCGGGCCTCGACGTGTCGGCCCCCGACGGCACCGACGGTGACCTCGGGGCGCGGCTGCTCGCACTCGTCCTGGAGGCGCGCGCCACCGGGGTGGATGCCGAGGGTGCCCTGCGCCGGACGGCGGCCGCATGGGAGCACGCCCTGCGGGCGCAGGAGCCGACGACCGCACCCTGAACGGCACGACCTCGGACGCCACCCCCGGCTTGACGACGAAGGAGCGCATCGCGATGCAGATCGGCATCCCGACGGAGAGTCGGGTGGGTGAGCGGCTCGTGGCGGCGACGCCCAAGACGGTGGCCCAGCTCGTGGGCCTCGGTTACGACGTGGTCGTCCAGCGAGGTGCCGGTGACGGCGCCACGTTCGACGCTGCGGCCTACGAGGCGGCCGGTGCGCGCACGGTCGACGCGGCCGAGGTGTGGGCCAGCGACGTCGTCGCCAAGGTGAACCCGCCCACGAGCGCCGAGGTGGAGACCCTGCGGCCCGGAGCGACCCTCGTGGCGATGCTGGCACCGGCAGCTCGACCCGAGCTGGTCGAGCAGCTGCACGAGCGCGGAGTGACGGCGCTGGCGCTGGACGCGGTGCCCCGCGTCTCCCGGGCGCAGTCTCTGGACGTGCTCAGCACGCTGTCCAACGTCGCCGGCTACCGTGCGGTCGTCGAGGCGGCTCAGGTCTACGGCGGGATGTTCACCGGTCAGGTCACGGCAGCCGGCAAGACGCCCCCGGCCCGGGTGTTCATCATCGGCGCGGGCGTCGCGGGACTCGCGGCGATCGGGGCGGCCGGCGCCATGGGGGCCCGCGTCCGCGCGTTCGACGTCCGGCCCGAGGTCGGAGAGCAGATCGAGTCGATGGGTGCGACCTTCGTCCAGGCGGAGGCGGCGCAGCAGGCCGTGAGCGCCGACGGCTACGCGAGTGCCCTGACGGCCGAGCAGGAAGAGCTCACGGCGCAGATGTACGCCGCCGAGAGCGCCGACGCGGACATCGTCATCACGACCGCGCTCGTGCGCGGGCACGCGCCGACGACGATCACTGCCGCGATGGTTGCCGGGATGCGGGCGGGAAGCGTGATCGTCGACCTGGCCGCGTCGGGCGGGGGCAACTGCGAGCTCACGGTCCCCGGACGGACCGTGGTGAGCGACAACGGCGTGACGATCGTCGGGGACACCGACCTGACGAGCCGGATGCCGCAGCACACGTCGCAGCTCTTCGGCACCAACATCGTCCACCTGCTCCAGCTGCTCACCCCGGACAAGGACGGTCAGCTCGTGCTGGACCTCGACGACCCTGTCGTGCGCGGCATGACGGTGACGCGAGCCGGTGAGGTGCTCTGGCCACCTCCGCCCGTGCAGGTGTCGGCCGCCCAGCCGGCACCGGCTGACGCTGCCGGCCCGACGCCCCAGGAGCGTGCCGCGGACGCCGCCCGGCGCAAGCAGCGCGGCTCGGTCGCCCTCGCGCTCGTCGCCGTCCTGGTGATGCTCGGGGTCTCGTTCGCCCCTGCCGCGTTCCTCGGGCACTTCACGGTGTTCGTGCTCGCGGTCATCGTCGGCTACTACGTCATCTCGAACGTCAGCCACTCCCTGCACACGCCCCTGATGGCACAGACCAACGCCATCTCCGGGATCATCCTCGTCGGCGCCCTGCTCCAGATCGGCGACGACAGCGCCCTGGTGACCACGCTCGCCGTCGTGGCCGCGTCGGTCGCGAGCATCAACGTCTTCGGGGGTTTCCTCGTCGCGAACCGCATGATCCGCATGTTCCGGAAGGACGCCTGACGTGCCTCAGTCCCTCGCCCAGGCCGTCTACCTCCTCGCCGCGGTGCTCTTCGTGCTCAGCCTCGCGGGTCTGTCCAAGCAGGAGACGGCCCGACGCGGCAACCTCTCGGGCATCGTCGGCATGGCGCTCGCGCTGGCCGCGACGGTCGCGCTCGCGCTGGACCACTCCGAGCGGCCGGTCGCGGTCACGGGCTCGCTGATCCTGCTCGTGCTCCTCGTCGGCGCGACGGTCGGGACCTGGCAGGCCCGCCGGGTCGAGATGACGCAGATGCCCGAGCTGATCGCGGTGCTGCACTCGTTCGTCGGTCTCGCGGCGGTGCTCGTCGGCTACAACTCGTTCCTCACCGAGCCTGCGGACCCGGCACACCTCGTCGAGGTGTTCCTCGGCGTCCTGATCGGCGCGGTGACGTTCACGGGCTCGATCGTCGCGTACCTCAAGCTCTCCGCACGGATGCGCTCGGCTCCGCTCTCGCTGCCCGGCCGCAACTGGCTCAACCTCGCCATGGTGGTCGTGTGCGGTGGGCTGCTGGCGTGGTTCCTGGTGACGCACGGCGTCCTCCCGCTGCTGCTCATGACTGCCGTCGCGCTGGCTCTCGGCTGGCACCTGGTGGCGTCCATCGGCGGCGGTGACATGCCCGTCGTCGTCTCGATGCTCAACTCCTACTCGGGGTGGGCAGCCGCAGCGGCGGGCTTCATGCTCGGCAACGACCTGCTCATCGTCACCGGCGCCCTGGTCGGGTCCTCCGGTGCGATCCTCAGCTGGTTCATGTGCCGGGCCATGAACCGGTCGTTCGTGAGCGTGATCCTGGGCGGGTTCGGCACCGAGGGCGGCACGGTCGTGTCCTCGGACGGCGTGGTCGGCACGCACCACGAGATCACTGCACCCGGCGTCGCCGAGCTGCTCCTGGGCGCCCGCACCGTCGTCATCACGCCGGGCTACGGCATGGCCGTCGCCAAGGCGCAGTACCCGGTGGCCGAGCTCGTGGGGAAGCTGCGCGCACGAGGGATCGAGGTGCGGTTCGGGGTGCACCCCGTCGCGGGGCGGCTCCCGGGCCACATGAACGTGCTGCTCGCGGAGGCGCGGGTGCCCTACGACATCGTGCTCGAGATGGACGAGATCAACGGTGACCTCGCCGAGACGGACGTCGTGCTCGTCATCGGCGCGAACGACACGGTGAACCCGGCGGCGGTCGACGACCCCTCCTCCCCGATCGCCGGGATGCCTGTCCTCGAGGTGTGGAAGGCCGCCCAGGTCGTCGTGTTCAAGCGGTCGATGGCCACCGGGTACGCGGGCGTCCAGAACCCGTTGTTCTTCCGGGAGAACACCTCGATGCTCTTCGGCGACGCCAAGGTCCAGGTCGAGCAGATCATGCTCGCCGTGTGAACGTTCCGGGAATGGGCGACGTCCAAGGCCGAAGGGCTCTACTCGGGGTACCACCCGGCGGCACTAGGGTGAGGTCGTAAACCCACCCGCTCGTCGAAGGAGCTCCCATGGCCAGCATCGAGGCCGTCGGCGCCCGCGAGATCTTGGACTCGCGCGGCAACCCCACTGTTGAGGTCGAGGTTGCCCTCGACGACGGCACCATTGCTCGCGCCGCTGTGCCCTCGGGCGCGTCGACCGGTGCGTTCGAGGCTGTGGAGCGCCGCGACGGCGACTCCGCCCGCTACCTGGGCAAGGGCGTCGAGGAGGCCGTGAACGCGGTCATCGACGAGATCGCCCCCGAGCTCATCGGCTTCGAGGCCACCGAGCAGCGTCTGGTCGACGCCGCGCTGATCGACCTCGACGGCACCGCGAACAAGGGAAAGCTCGGCGCCAACGCGATCCTCGGCGTCTCGCTCGCCGTGGCCAAGGCCGCCGCCGACTCCGCCAACCTGCCGCTGTTCCGCTACATCGGCGGACCCAACGCGCACGTGCTGCCCGTCCCGATGATGAACATCCTCAACGGTGGGTCGCACGCCGACTCCAACGTCGACATCCAGGAGTTCATGGTCGCGCCGATCGGTGCCACGACGTACCGCGAGGCCCTGCGCAGCGGCGTCGAGGTCTACCACTCGCTCAAGTCCGTGCTCAAGGGCAAGGGCCTGTCCACGGGCCTCGGCGACGAGGGCGGCTTCGCCCCGAACCTGGCCAGCAACCGCGAGGCGCTCGACCTGATCCTGGTCGCCATCGAGAAGGCCGGCTTCACGCCCGGCGTCGACCTGGGCCTGGCGCTCGACGTTGCCGCGACCGAGTTCTTCAAGGACGGCGCCTACCAGTTCGAGGGCAAGTCGCTGTCCAACGCGGAGATGTCGGCGTACTACGAGCAGCTCGTCGCGGACTACCCGCTGGTCTCCATCGAGGACCCGCTGTCCGAGGACGAGTGGGAGGGCTGGAGCCACCTGGTCTCGACCATCGGTGACAAGGTGCAGATCGTCGGCGACGACCTGTTCGTCACCAACCCGGAGCGCCTGCGCAAGGGCATCGAGCTCAAGTCGGCCAACTCGCTGCTGGTCAAGCTCAACCAGATCGGCACGCTCACCGAGACGCTGGACGCTGTCGAGCTCGCGCAGCGCAGCGGCTTCACGACGATGACCTCGCACCGCTCCGGCGAGACCGAGGACACCACGATCGCGGACCTGTCCGTGGCCACGAACGCCGGCCAGATCAAGACCGGTGCCCCGGCCCGTGGCGAGCGCATCAACAAGTACAACCAGCTCCTGCGCATCGAGGAGGAGCTGGACGACGCCGCGGTGTACGCGGGTCGTTCGGCGTTCCCCCGCTTCAAGGGCTGACGCGACGCGACAGGCCGGTCACCCCGCACCTTGGGGTGGCCGGCCTTCGTGATGCCACGGGCCCATCGACGCGGTTGCCGGGTCGTTCCCGGCGGTAGCCCGGTCGACGCCCTTCGGCTACATCCCGGCGCGCCCGCACGGAGCGGGGTCCGGCAGGGTCGGCCCGCGTCGGGGCAGAATCGCACCCATGTCTGCCCCTCGACGTCCGGCGTCCCCGAGCGCGCGGCCTCGGCGCACGACGCCGCGCAGGGGTACGAGCACGGCGTCCGGCGCGCCGCGCGTCGACCCGGCGCCCCCGGGAGACGGCGGTTCCCCGACGGTGGCCCCGCGCGCGTCGTCGCCGTCGCCTGGTCCGGCATCGTCGCCGACCCCACGCCTGATGGCGCCGACGCCGCCACGGCCGGCGTCGCCGAAGCCGCCGCGCGCGTCATCGCCGAAGCCGCCGCGCGGGTCCGGGCCGTCGGCCTCCCGGCCCTCGTCGGCGTCGCGACCCGCGGCGACCCGACCCGCGACCCGCGGGAACCCGACGACACCCCCGCGCGGCACCGCGCGCGCGGAGCAGGTGCAGGTCGCCGTGCCGCGGCTGTTCACGGTCCGGGCGATGGTCTTCGCGTGCGTCCTCCTCATCGCGTTCGTGCTGGTGTACCCGACCCTGAACTCCTACCTGCGGCAGAAGTCGGAGGTCGAGCAGCTGCGGGCGCAGGTCGCCGCCGCCGAGAAGCGCAACGAGGACCTGCAGGCAGACCTCGACCGGTGGAACGACCCTGCCTACGTGGCGACGCAGGCCCGCGCGCGGCTCTCGTTCGTGCTGCCCGGCGAGAAGGCGTTCCGCGTGGTCGACCCGGAGACGGTCCCGGACAGCGTCGCGGCGACCGACCAGGGACCGGCCGCGACCCTCGACGCCGGTGAGACCAGGCCGTGGTACGCGTCGGTGTGGGAGTCGGTGCAGGTGGCGGGCGAGACGCCGGTGGCCGCGACGCCGGATGCGTCCGTGCCGGGCGACAATGGGTCGTCGGCCCCGTCGTCCGGTGGCTGACGCACCCGACGGAACGGAACCCCTGTGACACGCACGCCCCTCGACGCGGTGACCGACCAGGACGTCGCGGTCCTGGCCGAGCAGCTGGGTCGCCCACCTCGCGGAGTGGTCGGGATCGCCGCCCGGTGCATCTGCGGTCGGCCCCTCGTCGTCCGCACGGCCCCGCGCCTGGACGACGGCACGCCGTTCCCGACGACGTACTACCTGACGTCTCCGCCGGCGGTCGCCGCGGTGAGCACGCGCGAGGCCACGGGTCTCATGAAGGAGCTCACCGCTCGCCTCGCTGCCGACGAGGATCTCGCCGCGGCGTACCGGCGTGCGCACGAGGCGTACCTGGCGGACCGCGAGGACCTCGGGCACGTCGAGGAGATCGCCGGCATCTCCGCGGGTGGCATGCCGACGCGCGTCAAGTGCCTGCACGTGCTGGTCGGCCACGCGCTCGCCGCGGGCCCAGGTGTCAACCCGATCGGCGACGAGGTCCTCGCCCTCATCCGCGACGAGTGGCGCCCGGACCGCTGCACCTGCTGACCCCACGCGGCGCCCACCCCGGGGATGCGAGGATGGGTCCGTGACGCGTGTGGCTGCCATCGACTGCGGGACCAACTCGATCCGGTTGCTGGTGGCGGACGTCGATCCGGTCGCCGGAACCCTGGTGGACCTGGACCGGCGGATGGAGGTCGTCCGGCTCGGTCAGGGCGTGGACCGCACCGGCCGGATCGCCCCGGAGGCCCTCGAGCGGACGCTCGACGCGGCCAGGCGCTACAACGACATCTGCACCGGGCTGGGCGTCGAGGCCGTGCGGTTCGTCGCGACGTCGGCGTCCCGTGATGCCGAGAACCGCGCGGACTTCGTCACCGGTGTGCGCGAGGCGCTCGGTGTGGAGCCCGAGGTCGTGGACGGGACCGAGGAGGCCGAGCTGTCCTTCCGGGGTGCCACGGGGGTGCTCGCCGGCAGCCACCCGGGACCGTTCCTCGTGGTCGACCTGGGCGGCGGCTCGACGGAGCTCGTCCTGGGCACGGACTCGGTCGAGGCGGCGTACTCGATGGACGTCGGGTGCGTCCGGCTGACCGAGCGGCACCTGCACACGGACCCCCCGACCAGCGCGGAGATCGCCCGGTCACGCTCCGACGTCGCGGCGGCCCTCGACACGGCGTCCGCGCACGTCCCGCTCGGCAAGGCGGTCACCCTGGTGGGCCTCGCCGGCACGGTGACCACGGTGACGGCTCATGCCCTGGGACTGGCCGCCTACGATTCGCAGGTCATCGACGGCTCGGTGCTGTCCGTCGAGGCCGTGCTGGCTGCCTGCGACGACCTGCTCTCCCGCAACCACGCGGACCGGGCTGCGCTCGGGTTCATGCACCCGGGGCGCGTCGACGTGATCGGCGCGGGCGCCCTGGTCTGGCGAGAGGTCGTGAGCAGGGTCCGCGACGAGGTGGCACGGGCCGGGGGAGCGTTGACCTCGGTGGTGACGTCGGAGCACGACATCCTCGACGGCATCGCGTGGAGCGTCGCGCAACGCTGAGCGCCAGGTCGCGGGCACCGAGCCGTCAAGGGCCGCGTCCGCGCGCCGCCGGCCGTCCACAAACGATCCGGCGGCTTTCGGTGGCGTGTCGTGGACGGTAGTGCGCAGTGTGTACTACCGTCGCGTCTGCGGGAGCTCGGAGGGGGCTCCCGCACCACACGCTCGCCGGCACCGTCGTGCCGGCGCGGGCGATACCCAGGGAGGTCGCATGGACACCACCCAGCTGCTCAAAGGAGTGCTGGATCTGGCCGTGCTCGCCGTCGTCAGCGACGAGGACGGGTACGGGTACGACGTCGTGCGGCGCCTCCGGTCGGCGGGCATCGAGGAGGTCGGGGACGCGTCGGTGTACGGGACGCTTCGCCGTCTCTACTCGTCCGGCGCACTGACCTCGTACGTCGTCCCGAGCGACGAGGGGCCGCACCGCAAGTACTACGGGATCAACGCCCAGGGGCGGGCGATGCTCGACGCGCAGAGCAAGGAGTGGCAGGAGTTCGCGGGCACGATGGGGCGCCTGCTCGGGACGGAGGCCGTGCGATGAGCATCACCACAGAGGTCTGGGACGTCGACGAGTACGCGGCAGCGGTGCGTCGCGCGCTCGTCGGGCTCGGGCCGGAGCAGATCGAGGACCTGACGGACGACCTGGAGGCGGACCTCGCCGACGCGCTCGCGGACGAGCGGCACAACGCGCACGGTCGCAGCCTGCTCGAGCAGTTCGGTCCGCCGCAGGAGTACGCGGCCGAGCTGCGGTCGGCGGCAGGGCTGGCGCCGGTGGTCGTCGAGCCGCGCCACCGCACGATGCGCGACTGGCTGGGGGCGCCCTTCGTGGCGATGAGAGCGGGCGGCGACAGGGCCCTCGCCACGCTGCGAGGACAGTCCTTCTGGCCGCCCGTCGAGTCGTTCCTCGTCGCGCTGCGGCCGTTCTGGTGGATCGCTCGCGCGTGGACCGGGTACCAGGCGGCGATGTACTTCGCAGGCGCCACGACCCTGCGCTGGCTGCCACGCGGCGTCCTCATGTGGGTGCTGCTGGGGACCGCGGTCGTGCTCAGCGTCCAGTGGGGCCGTGGCGTGTGGTTCCGTTCGGGCGCCCTCGCCTGGATCGCCCGCGCAGCCAACGTGTTCGCCGTGGTCGCGCTCCTCCCCGTGGTCGTCAGCCTGCAGGGCCAGACCCAGAGCTGGGAGTCCGCCTACAACAGCTCGGGCTACGGGCCCGTGCAGACCGAGGTCGTCTACCAGGACACACCCATGGACGGCGTCGTCGTCGACGGGATGCAGGTGAGCAACCTGTTCGCCTACGACGCCGAGGGCAACCCGCTGACCGACGTCCAGATCTTCGACGACCGTGGCCGACCCGTGCGCACGACCTTCGACAACGGCTCGGGCGAGTGGTTCTTCCCTGAGACCCAGGAGCCGTGGTCGTTCGTCAGCCGCGCCGACGAGGACGGCCGCCAGCGCTGGAACGTGTACCCGCTCAAGGGGGCGCCCACCTCGGAGTTCACGTTCGCCGACGACGGCACGCACGCGTTGACGGGCACCTCCGTACCGTCGATCCCGCCCCGGCCGTTCGCGAAGGCGCCGGCCCTCGACGCACCCGCCGACTCCTCCGTGGCTGCCGACTCGGTGGTGCCGACGACCGCTCCGACGCCCTGAGTCGCACGACGGCGCACGGGCCCGACGTGCGCCGTCTCACACTCTCTGAGCGCCCACTGTGCGCATCGTCACCGGCTGAGGTAGGGCGTCGGACGGGCCACGCCGCTACCTTTGAGGTATGCCTTCCTCATCCTCGGACCTCGCCAGCCCCCAGGCCGCCGCGGAGACGGCAGCCACGACGCAGGCCGCGCCCGCCAAGCCGCGCAAGGTGCCCCGCGTCGTCGTGCTCGGCGGCGGAACCGTGGGCCTCTACACCGCCCGCCGGTTGCACAAGCGCCTCGGCAAGCGCGAGGCGGCCATCGTCGTCGTCGACCCGCGTCCGTACATGACGTACGCCCCCTTCCTGCCCGAGGCGGCAGCCGGGTCGATCGACGCGCGCTGGGTGGTCGCGCCGCACCGTCGCGCGCTCAAGGGCGTCGACGTGCTGCAGGGCAAGGTCAGCCAGATCAACCACGCGGAGCGCACGGTCGAGATCACGCCCGAGGAGGGCGAGGCGTACTGGATCACGTACGACCACCTCGTCGTCGGCCTCGGTGCTGTTGCCCGCACGCTGCCTATCCCGGGCCTGGCGGAGGTGGGCATCGGCTTCAAGAACGTCGAAGAGGCCATCGCGCTGCGCAACCACGTGCTCAACCGCATCGACGTGGCCGCCAGCACCTGGGACCCGGACCTGCGCAAGCGCATGCTGACGTTCGTGTTCGTCGGCGGCGGGTTCGCCGGCGTCGAGGCGCTCGGTGAGGTCGAGGACATGGCGCGCGCCGCGGTGAAGTACTACAAGGCCATCGAGCAGGAGGAGCTGCGGTTCGTCCTGGTCGAGGGTTCACCGCGCATCCTGCCCGAGGTCAGCGAGGAGCTGGGCGGGTACACGCTCGAGGTCCTGCGCAAGCGCGACATCGAGATCCACCTCTCGACGTTCCTGAGCAGCTGTGTCGACGGCCACGTCGTCCTGTCGAACAAGATGGAGTTCGACGCCGAGACGATCGTCTGGACCGCCGGCGTGAAGGCCAACCCGGTGCTGCGGAACTCGGACCTGCCGCTGGACAAGATGGGCCGCCTCATCTGCAACGCGTACCTCCAGGTCGCGCAGGAGGACGGCACCGTCGTCGCGGACGCCTACGGCGCCGGTGACTGCGCCGCCGTCCCGGACCTGTACAACCCGGGCCAGTTCTGCCCGCCGAACGCCCAGCACGCGCTGCGTGAGGGGAACCACCTCGGCGACAACCTGGCGCGCGTCCTGCGTTCGGCGCCGCTGACCGAGTACAAGCACAAGAACGTCGGTGCCGTCGCCTCGCTGGGGATGTACAAGGGCGTCGCGCAGATGTTCGGGCGGATCAAGGTCAAGGGATTCTTCGCCTGGGTGCTGCACCGCACGTACCACGTCGCCGCGATGCCCACCTTCAACCGCAAGATCCGCATCGCTGCCGGCTGGACCGGGGCCCTGCTCCTGCGTCGCGAGGTCGTCGCGATGGGCAGCCTGCACGACCCGCGCGCCGAGTTCCGCGCCGCGTCCGTGCCGCCCAAGCCGCGCGCCGTCGACGTGGGCGAGGCGCTGCCGCCGCAGAAGGCCGAGCCCGGCTCGCCTGCCGAGAAGTCGACGAAGGCCGCCACGGCCTGAGACGCCACGAACGAGCCCCCGGTCCCTGTGGGCCGGGGGCTCGCTCGTTCCCTGGCAGGATTGCGGCGTCCGCCCCCGTAGCCCAACTGGCAGAGGCAGCCGGCTTAAACCCGGCACAGTCCGGGTTCGAGTCCCGGTGGGGGCACACTCGTCAGACGAGGCCTGCGGCTGCCTCGGACTGCTCGATGGTGGCGAGCCACTCGCGCTTGGTCGCACGCCAGCCCTCGTCGTCGGCACCCAGACGCCAGTAGCCGGAGACGGAGAGCTGGTCGCGCGCGACGCCGCGCTCGTTGCGCAGGTGCCGCCGCAGCTCTCGGACGGAACCGGCCTCACCGTGCACGAAGGCGCTCACGGGTTGCGGCAGCGGTGGGAGGGCGGCCACGGAGTCGATGAGACCGAGGCCGGGGACGCCGAAACCCTGGTGCACCCAGTGCACGAGCACACCCGCCGGAGCGGCGAGCGGGATCTCGTCCTCGGGCCCGTGGACCTCGACGACGGCGTGCCCGACCGCGTCGGGAGCCAGCCGTTCGAGCGCGACGGCGATCGCAGGCAGGGCGCTCGCGTCCCCGGCGAACAGGTAGGACGCCGCGGTCGGGTCGGGCGACCAGGCCCCGCCCGGGCCGACGACGAGCACCTCGTCGCCGATCGTCGCGCACTCTGCCCAGGGGCCGGCGACGCCCTCGTCACCGTGCACCACGACGTCGACCGTGAGCTCGCCGTCAGCGAACGCCCGGACGGTGTACGAGCGCTGCCGGGGCTGAGCGTCGGGGGGGAGCGCGGCGCGGACCGCGTCGAGGTCGAGGCGCCCGTCAGGTCCCAGCGGACGCGGGGTGCCTGCAGGCAGGAACATGAGCTTGACGTAGGAGTCGGCGTGGGGCGACGGCTGGAACCCGGCCAGGCCGGGTCCGCCGACCACGAGCCGGACCATCGTCTCCGAGATCTTCTCCGTACGGACCACCTCGGCGACGAACGGTGCGGGGCGGGTCTTGGCCTTCTGGGCCGGAGAGTCGGTCATCGGTGTCCTTCGTCGTGGTCCTTCGTCGGTCGAGCTCGCCCCACGCTAACCCGGGGAACGACGAAGGGGCGGTCCGCAGTCGGACCGCCCCCCGTCGGACGTGCGTCAGGCGTCGCGCTTCTTGAGCAGGACAGACGCCGCGGTGAGGGTCAGGACGATCCACAGGAGCAGAACGCCGTAGCCCTGCCATGCCGAGAGGTCGGCGCCGATGGGCGAGCTGGCCGCGGCGTCGGCGAGCTGCGCGTCGGTCTGGGTGACCTGCTGCCCGGCGACGCCGGGCAGGAACGGGAACATGTACGTGAGCGGCTTCCACGGGATCGCGGAGAACAGGATCGGCGCGACGAGCAGCAGGCCGAGCACGGTTGCCACCGCCGCGGCCGAGTGCCGCAGGAGCGCACCCAGCGCGAACGCGAACAGCGCGATCGTCGCGAGGTACAGCGCGGTGCCGCCGAGTGCTCGGAGCGTCTGCGCGTCCGACCAGTCGATGGAGAAGTCCTTGCTGTCGAAGAACAGGGCCTGCAGGACCGCCGAGACCGCCAGCGCGACGACGGCCGCGAACAGCACCGACACCATGAGCACGATGGCCTTGGACCACAGCACCGGGAGGCGCTTGGGCACGGCCGTCAGGCTCGAGCGGATCATCCCGGTGGTGTACTCGCTGGTGATGGTCAGAGCGCCAAGGACCGCCAGGGCCAGCTGGGCGAGCGTGACGGCGACGGCGAAGGGACCGAGCGCGTCCGCGGCCTGCGAGGCGGGCGGACCACCCTCTGCCTCGGACGGCGCGTTGACGAACGCGAGGCTGATCAGGACGACCAGGCTGATCGTCGCGAACAGGAAGATCCCGAGCGTCCAGATGGTCGAGCGGACGGACCAGAACTTGATCCACTCGCTGCGCAGCAGGTGCGGGAACGACAGCTTGCCCTTGGGGGCGGCGACGGCCGGGGTGGTCGTCGGGGTGGCGACTGCGGTGCTCATCGGGAACCCTCCTGCGTGAGCTCGGCGGGGACCTCGGACGAGTGGTACTCGACCGAGTCCTGCGTCAGGGACATGTAGGCCTCCTCGAGCGAGCCGGAGACCGGCGTCAGCTCGTGCAGGACCACGCGGTTGCTGGCGGCCAGCTCGCCGACCTGGATGGACGTGGCGCCGCTGACCACGAGGACACCCGGCTCATCGGACGTCACGCTCACGCCCGGGCCTTGCAGGAGGGCCGCGAGGTCGGTCGCCTGCGGCGACACCACCCGGACGGTCTCCTCGGTGGCCTGGGCGATCACCGTCGCCGTCGGACCGTCGGCGATGATCTTGCCGCGGCCGATGACGAGCAGGTGGTCGGCCGTGACGGCCATCTCGCTCATCAGGTGGGAGGACAGGAACACGGTCCTGCCCTCGGATGCGAGGTAGCGCACCAGGTTGCGTACCCACAGCACACCCTCCGGGTCGAGCCCGTTGACCGGCTCGTCGAGGATCAGAGTGCGAGGGTCGCCGACCAGGGCCGCCGCGATGCCGAGCCGCTGCCCCATGCCGAGGGAGAAGCCCCCGACGCGGCGCTTGGCGACGGCGTCGAGGCCGGTCATCTCGATGACCTCGTTGACGCGCTTGTCACCGATGCCGTGCGTCGCCGCGATCGCGCGCAGGTGGTTCCGCGCGCTGCGCCCGGTGTGGACCGCCTTGGCCTCCAGGAGCGCTCCCACCTCCGTGAGCGGTGAGTGGTGCTGCGCGTACGGCTTGCCGTTCACGACCACGGAGCCACCCGAAGGGCGGTCCAGACCCATGATCATGCGCATCGTGGTGGACTTGCCGGCGCCGTTCGGGCCCAGGAACCCGGTCACCCGGCCTGGCTGCACGGTGAACGTGATGCCGTCGACGGCGGTCTTCGGCCCATACCTCTTGGTCAGACCTTGTGCCTCGATCATTTCCAGATCCTCAAATCGTCGGGAAGCAGGTGTCGAACTGCCGAGACCGACCCTAGGTGCGGGCGGCGACAGCGTGCATCGGCCCATGGGAGGAGGGCGACACTCCGTTCGGAGGATGCGATGCGTCGCGTGGAACGATCCCGTACCCCGGACCGTTCGCTACGGTGACAGACTTGTACAAACGCGCCCGATCCGTCCAGGAGGACGCCATGGCCAACCCGATCTTCGACAACAGTCCGGTCTTCCAGGACCCGGTGCAGCGCAAGGGGCAGAAGACGCCGGCCCCGAACGGCGGCGTCACGTACGCGACGACCGGTGCAGCCGCGACGGACGCAGCCTCACTCGAGGCCCTCTACGGCTCGCCTCCGGCGACCACGCGCGAGACGGGCCGGATGACGTACGACGACGTCATCATGAAGACCGCCGGTCTGCTGACGGTGCTCGTCGTCGTCGCCGCCGCGACCTGGGCGTTCGCTCCGCAGCTCTGGTTCGTCGGCGCGATCGTCGGCCTGGTGCTGGGCCTCGTCAACGCGTTCAAGCGGGAGCCGAGCCCCGCGCTGATCCTTCTGTACGCCGCGTTCGAGGGGATGTTCCTCGGCGGCCTCAGCAAGTTCTACGAGGAGCAGTGGAACGGGATCGTCGGGCAGGCCGTGCTGGCCACCTTGTCGGTGTTCGTCGTCTCGCTCTTCCTGTTCAAGTCCGGCAAGGTGCGCGTGACGGACAAGTTCCGTCGCACGGTGCTGCTGGGCCTGGTCGGGTACTGCCTGTTCTCCCTGGTCAACGTCGTGGCGTGGTTGTTCAACCCGGGGAGCACGTTCGGCCCGCTGCGGTCGGGCTGGCTCGGCGTCGCCGTCGGTCTCGTCGCCGTCGGGCTCGCTGCGATGAGCCTGATCATCGACTTCGACTCGATCAAGCGGGGCGTCGACAAGGGTGTCCCGGCCAAGCTCGCCTGGGTGGCTGCGTTCGGCCTCGTCGTGACGCTCATCTGGCTGTACCTCGAGCTCCTGCGTCTCCTCGCGATCTTCCGCAACTAGCTCACGTCAGCACCCCCGGGCCGGCCCGGCCCGGGGGTTTGGCCTGCGTGCCGGCGTTCTCGTAGCCGGCGGCGACACGCGCAGACGCGCTGGCCGACGTCCGGCGTCGGAGTGCGCCGTGTCCCGAGATGCCCTGCCGACCACGCGGGTGCGAAGATCGCGCTCGGGGCAGTCGCGTGTCCGCTGCCCGTTCCCGGACGCATCGGAGCATCGTGAAGTACGCGCAGCACATCTCGGAGCTGGTCGGCGGCACCCCGCTCGTCAAGCTCACCACCGTCACCGACGGCCTGGCCGCGACGATCCTCGCCAAGGTCGAGTACATGAACCCCGGCGGCTCCGTGAAGGACCGGATCGCCCTCAAGATGATCGAGGCGGCGGAGGCGTCCGGCGAGCTCAAGCCCGGCGGGACCATCGTCGAGCCGACGAGCGGCAACACGGGCGTCGGGCTCGCGCTCGTGGCCCAGCGCAAGGGGTACCGCTGCGTGTTCGTGTGCCCCGACAAGGTCAGCCAGGACAAGCGCGACGTGCTGCGGGCCTACGGCGCGGAGGTCGTCGTGACGCCCACGGCCGTCGCGCCGGACCACCCCAGCTCCTACTACTCGGTGTCGGACCGCCTGGTGCAGGAGATCCCGGGCGCGTGGAAGCCGAACCAGTACGCCAACCCGAACGGGCCGGCGAGCCACTACGCGTCGACCGGACCGGAGATCTGGGCGGACACCGAGGGCCTGGTGACGCACGTCGTGGCGGGCGTCGGGACGGGTGGCACGATCACCGGGACCGGCCGCTACCTGAAGGACGTCTCCGACGGACGGGTCATGGTGATCGGCGCGGACCCCGCCGGTTCGGTGTACTCCGGTGGGGACGGTCGGCCGTACCTTGTCGAGGGTGTCGGCGAGGACTTCTGGCCGACGGCCTACGACCCCTCGGTGCCCGACGAGATCATCGCCGTCTCGGACGCGGACTCGTTCGCCATGACCCGCCGGCTGGCACGTGAGGAAGGGCTGCTGGTCGGCGGCTCGTGCGGGATGGCTGTCGAGGCGGCGCTGCGCTTCGCACGGCGGCTCACGCCGCAGGAGCAGGCCACGGCAGTCATCGTCGTGATCCTCCCCGACGGTGGCCGCGGCTACCTGTCCAAGATCTTCAACGACTCGTGGATGCGGTCCTACGGGTTCCTGGCCGCCGCCGAGGGTGCGAGCGTGGCCGACGTCCTGCGCACGAAGACGGGAGAGCTTCCCGACCTGGTGCACACGCACCCCAACGAGACGGTCCGTGACGCGATCGAGATCCTGCACGAGTACGGCGTCTCGCAGATGCCGGTCGTCGGGGCGGAGCCGCCCGTCAAGATCGGCGAGGTCGCGGGGTCCGTGAGCGAGCGTGTCCTGCTCGACGCGGTGTTCTCGGGCGAGGCCGAGCTCGCCGACCGCGTGGACCGCCACATGTCGCCAGCGTTGCCGCTGATCGGGTCGGGGGAGAGCGTGCAGTCCGCGCGTGAGGCCCTGCAGAAGGCGGACGCCCTCATGGTGGTGGACGACGGGTCGCCCGTCGGAGTCCTCACGCGGCACGACCTGCTGGGGTTCCTGGCGCGGTGACCCAGGTCGGTCTGGTCAGACGACGAGTCTGGCCAGACCCCCGACCAGTCCGTCGATGAGGAACGCGAAGCTCTCGTCGACGTCCTCGGGCATCCCGAACCCACCCGCCAGCTCGAGCACGACGAAGCCGTGCACCGCGGCACGGACGGCTCGAACGGCGTCGATCCGGTTCTCGACGGGTACCCCGAGGGCGTCGACCGCGCGGGCCAGGTCCTCGACCACTGCTGCGCCCGCCTCCTGGACAGCTCTCGCTGCCGGGTCGTCGATCCAGGTGGTGCCCTGGACCGCGTCGTACCGACCTGGCGTCGCACGCGCGTAGGCGCGCGTCGCGTGGCCGATCGCCGAGAGCGTGCCGCAGTCCTTGATCGCCGCCGCGAACTCCTGGACGCAGACGAGCGCCACCTCCCGGCGCAGGCCCGGCAGCCCTTCGACGTGCTTGTACAGGCTGGGGACCGCCACGCCCGCACGGGCCGCGACGGCCGCGAGCGTGAGGTCGGCGAAGCCTGCCGGGCCTCCGTCGTCGACCACGGCGAGAGCCAGGTCGACGACCGAGGCCCGGTCGAGGCCGGCCCTAGGCAAGTGCCTCGGCCGCGAACGCCGAGCCGGTGCGGGGCAGCGATGCGAGGAACGCGATCGTGTCGTCGACGACCACCTTCGCCGCCTGGTGCTCCGGGTGGTGTCCGACCTCGGGGATGAGGGTGACCTCGGCGTCGATCGCCGAGCGGAGCCACAGCGCCTCGGCGGCCGGGTCCTTGTAGTCGGGGTCCACGGTGCCGAGGAAGGCGATGGTCGGCGCGACGACCTCACCCAGGCGTGCCTCGACGGGTGCGTGCGTGAGCTGGAGTGCCAGGTGCCGGAAGGACCGCAGGTACCCAGGTCGCGTGAGCGACGCCTTGATGTCCGCGACGTGCTCGTCGAGCCACGGGCTCTGGGTGCCTCGCGAGAAGTAGGTGCGGTACAGGCGTGCCCAGAGGGCGGCGCCCCACGGGCGTCCCAGGGCCACGCGGACGAGGCCGTGCGTCGTGGCCGTGACCGCAGCCGATGCCGGCGGGTCCCGCAGGAGCGGACCGGTGAGGACCAGCCCGGCGACGAGGTCGGGTCGCTCGGCGGCTGCCCACGCCGCGGAGGCAGCGCCCATCGAGTTCCCCCCGACCACGGCCGGGCCGCCCAGGTGCTCGACGAGCGCGACGATGTCCTGGCCCGTGACCACGTCGCCGTGCGTCGCGAACGTCGTGTCCGAGTCGCCGTGGCCGCGCAGGTCCATGCACGCGACCCGATACCCGGCATCGGTCAAGGGCCCGGCGACGTCGCGCCATGCGGTGCGCAGGTCACCCATGCCGGGGACGAGGACGACCAGCGGCGCGTCGGGAGTGCCGTGGACCGTGTATGCGATCCGCCCCTCGGGGCGGCTGATGAACTGGACTGTGCTCATACAAGAAAGCTAATGCCATTAGCCAACGGCGTCAAGCCCTGCGATTCGGCACGTGTCAGGGTGGCGCGGCAAGATGGGCGGGCACTGTCATCCACAGAAGGAGTTGTCATGTCCGCAGCGCTGCCCGAGGTCTCGGGTTCCTTCGGCGAGAAGCCGGTCCTGACGTTCCCGGCGGGGTCCCCGTCCGGCGAGCTGGAGATCTCGGTCCTCTCCCGCGGCGACGGCGCGCTCGTCGAGGCCGGCGACGACATCGAGGTGCACTACCTCGGTCAGGCCTGGAACGGTGGCGTGTTCGACAACTCGTACGACCGCCGCTCGTCGATCAGCTTCGGCATCGGCGTCGGCCAGGTCATCGCGGGCTGGGACCAGGGTCTCGTCGGCCAGCAGGTCGGCTCGCGCGTGCTGCTCTCGATCCCGTCCCACCTGGGCTATGGCGACCGCGGCGTCCCGCAGGCCGGCATCAAGGGCGGGGACACGCTCGTCTTCGTCGTCGACATCGTGGGCACCACGCACTGAGCCGATGAACGACAGGCCCCCGCTGCGTCCGGTGGCGGGGGCCTGTCGTGTCTGAGCTCGCGATCGGGGAGTTCGCCCGCCGCTGCGGGCTGTCGCTCAAGGCGCTGCGGCTCTACGACGCGCGCGGTCTGCTGCCGCCGGTCCGTGTCGACGAGGCGACCGGCTACCGGTTCTACTCGCCCGAACAGCTCGAACGTGCGCACACGATCGCCCTCCTGCGTCGTCTCGACATGCCGCTGACCACCATCGCCGAGGTCCTCGCACAGCCGCCGGAAGGCGTCGGCGCGACGCTGCGCGGATGGTGGCGTGAGCGCCGCCGAGAGCTGTCTGAGCGCGGCCCGGAGGTCGACCTGGTCCTGACGTCGCTCGGAGCAGACGCCTCGCTCCACGCGACGGGGCGGTTCGGCGTGGACGACGTGGTCGTCACCGACCAGCCGGCCCGGTCGGTCGCGAGCCTCCAGCAGAACGTGGTCCAGGACGACCTCGTGGCGACGATCATGGCGGACGTCACCGAGCTGCGCGGTTTCCTCGGCGCCGCAGGTGCGCACTTCGGGGCCGAGTACTGGGTCCTGTTCCACGGCGCCGTCGGCTTCGACGGCGACGGTCCGGTCGAGGTCTGCGTGCCGTACGAGGGGCTCGTCGCACCCGCAGGATCCGTCCACCTCCGGCACGAGCCGTCGCACAGGCTCGCGTACGTACCGGTGACCGCCGCCGACTGCCGGTACCCCGAGATCATCGCCGCCTACGTGGCGCTCGAGACGTGGCTCGTGGGGCGCGAGACGGCAGGTGCCGTGCGGGAGGTCTACCCCGTCCCGTGGTCGGACGACGCGGTGGTCGTGCACGTCGCACAGCCGATCCGGTGACGACTGCTTGACCCTGCCCCTGGGGCAGACGCGAGGCTGGCCGCATGCCGAGCCTCGAGGACTACGCCAGCCAGAGCCCGTTCAGCGACCCCGGACCGCACGCCGGGCTCCTCGCCGGTCTGCCGACGGACACCGCGTCCGTCCAGCAGGCGGCCTGCAACGCGATCATCCACTACCGCGGCGGCGCGGAATGGCTGTTCGACGGACAGGCCGAGGACATCGACCTGCGCTGGCTGTCGGACATCCTCCGAGTGACGCAGGAACGGTCGACCTCACCGCTCACCCAGTCCCGTCCTGCGCACCAGCAGGTGGCCGGCTGCTGCCGCGACCACACGCTGTTCGCGATCTCCGTGCTGCGCCAGCACGGGATCCCCGCGCGCAGCCGCGTGGGCTTCTCGGCATACTTCCGGCCGGGGTTCCACCACGACCACGTCGTCGCAGAGCGGTGGGACGGCGGCCGCTGGGTGCGGTTCGACCCGGAGCTCTCGGACCCGGACTGGCCGTTCGACACGCACGACCTGGCGACCGGGGTCGGTGCGCCGTTCGAGACCGCGGCCGAGGTGTGGCTGGCGCACCGCTCGGGCGCTGATGTGTCGACCTACGGCGTCGACCCGTCACTCCCGCACCTGTGCGGGTCGTCATTCGTGCGCGAGTACGTGGTGGTCGAGCTCGCACACCGGCAGCGCGACGAGCTCCTGCTGTGGGACATGTGGGGTGACACGCTGCCGGACACCCCTCGCTCCGCCGCGGAGCTCGATGCGCTCGCCGACGGGATCGCCGCCCTGCTGGTGGCGGCGGACGCCGGTGACGAGACCGCCGAGAAGGAGCTCGAGGAGCGCTACACCAGCGACCCGCGCCTGCGTCCGGAGCGCGTGGTCACGACGTCGCCGAGCGGGCGGGTGGGAGACACCGATCTCGACGCGCGGGTCACGCGCTGGCGTTGACGGCGTCCACTGCGCTCGCGGCCCGACGGCGGCTGCGGTCTCACGGCGAGGTCCGTGGATGCCCCCAGGGGCCGGCTGCCGTGCGACGATCGGCCGGTGCGACCGCCAGCTGTGCTCCGGAAGGTCCGCGCGGGTCTCGTCGTGGCCGCTGCGGCGCTCCTCCTCCTTGCCGGGTGTGCGTCGGTCGCGACGTCCACCGATGACGCCACCACGCCGGGAACCGCCGGCACGCCGGGAACCGCCGGCACGCCGGCGCCCGACTGGGGGCTCTCGCAGGCGGACGTCACGGCGGTGCGTGCAGGGACGGACCCGGCCACGGTCGTGCTCAGCACCGTGCAACCGGTGGCTCAGGAGTGCGCGGGCGACCCGCAGGTCGAGGTCACCGTCGAGGACGGCCGGATGTTCGTGACGGTCGCAGCGCCCGTGTCGCCCGACACCCGGCAGATGGGCGGTCACTGTGCCGACGGCACCGCTGTCGGCGAGGTGGACCTCGAGGTGGGGCCGACGTCGTCCCGCCCTGCGGTGCTCGTGCTGAACCGTGCCGCGTGGGAACCCGACACGGCCGGTGGCTACCAGCCGTGCGACCCGAACCTCGGATGCGGGACGCCGCCGGCCGACCCGTGCGACGGGTACCTGGCCACGTTCGTGTCCGGGCTCGACGTGCCCCAGCACACCTGGCAAGGCATCGAGGCGTGCGACGGGACGTGGCTCGTCTACGCGGTGGACCCGGCGGCTGCGTTGTGCGGCCCGGCGCACTACGGGGACGCGGCGTGCGACGTCCCGTCGCAGCTGCGCTACGCGATCCTGCGTTTCGACCCGTCCGCCCGCGCCTGGCAGCTGCAGGACTGGGTGAGCGCCGAGCACACGTGTGCGCAGGTCCGCCAGACCCTGACGGAGCTCCCCGACGCGATGTGCGTCGACGTCGAGCAGCCCTGACCCTCCACCGGGCCACGGCCGGCGGAGGGCGGGTCAGTCCTGCAGGACGTGCCGGTCCAGGAACGCGTTCCGGAACACGCCGTCCGGGTCGGTCCGGGCGACCAGGGACCGGAAGTCGTCCCAACGCGGGTAGAGGCGCGCGAGAGACCGGTCGTCGTCGGCGAAGAGCTTGCCCCAGTGGGGGCGGGCCTCGAAGGGGGCCAGCGCCGCCTCGATCGTCGGGAGCAGGGCGGCCACCAGGGTCTCCTTGGGGTGCCAGGTGAAGTGGATGCCGACGCGGTCGCCGCCGGACGCCGTGGAGAGCCAGAGGTCGTCGCCGGCGATCGTGCGGATCTCGCTGACCTGCAGCAGCGGTGCGATCTGATCGGAGAGGGCGCGGACCGCCTGGAGCGCGTCGACGGCGCTGGAGCGGGGCACCAGGTACTCGGACTGCAGCTCGGCTCCGTTGCTCGGCGTGAAGTCGAGCCGGAAGTGCGGCAGGCGCTCGTGCCACGGGCCGGCCGACGCGAGCTGCGCGGTCGTGTGCACGGGGTCGATGCCCGGCAGCGGATGTCTCTGGGCGGTGGCCGGGGTCGCTCCGTGGAAGTCGGCGCGCGGCTCGAACGACGGCGACACCCGGGTCTTGCGCCAGACCTGCTGGATGCTCGACCCACGCCAGTCGGTGAACAGGCTCACGGAGCCGGCGCTCGAGGTCACCTCGTCCAGGTTGGCCAGGGCGGCCTCCCAGGGCAGCTCCTCGTGCACCTCTTGCGCGACCTCGTACGTGTGCTCGATGTCGAGGGTGACCTCCACCGCGATCCCGAGCGCGCCGAGTGCGACGACCGACCCGGCGAAGTCGTCGTCGCCGCGGACGACGGACCGCAGGGACCCGTCGGGCGAGACGAGCCGCAGACCGCAGACCGCGGCCGCCAGGTTCTGCGACCGGTCGCCAGAGCCGTGCGTGGCCGTCGCGATCGCACCCGCGACAGAGATGTGCGGCAGCGACGCCAGGTTGCCGAGCGCCCAGCCGGACTCGTGGAGCTCTTCGGCGAGCGTGCCGTACCGGGTTCCGGCCGACACCGTGACGGTCCGCGCGTCCGGGTCGATCCGGACCGACGACGGCAGCCCGTCCAGGGCGACGAGCGTGCCCGGTCCGTCGGCAAGGTCGTTGAAGCAGTGACGTGTCCCGAGCGCCCGGACCTGCGGCGACGACGCCACGATCTGCGACAGCTCCTCGACGCTGCGCGGATGCTGCACGACGGGCGCGAGGTAGGCGTAGTTGCCGGCCCAGTTGGTGAGGGTCACGGACTCACCGTAGGCGCCGTGACGAAGATGTCGAACAGGGCGGCATCGTGCGCGTGCACCAGGACCATGAACACGAACAGGTCGAACAGGAGGTGCACGCAGACCACGTAGGTCAGCGACGTGGTCCGTCGGAAGATCCAGCCCTGGACCAGTGCGAACGGGATGGTCAGCACGGGGCCCCAGGACCGGTAGCCGAGCTCCCAGAGGAAGGACACGAACACGGTTGCCTGCAGGAGGTTGGCGAGCCAGAACGGGAAGTGGGTCCGCAGGAGCGCCAGCACGATGCAGATGAAGAACAGCTCGTCCCAGATCCCGACGGCGTTCACGCCGACGAACAGCCGGGCGACGTCGCCAGGACCGTCCAGGGGCGGCCAGTTCCGCCAGACGCCCGAGCCCAGGAAGTAGACCGGCAGGATCAGGTAGGCGAAGACCGCGACGGCGACCAGGTACACCGCCTGCCACCGGTCCCAGCGGCGACCGGTGCGGACCGGGAAGTGGATGGCGTCGTCGTGGAACGCTCGGCGCGAGAGCAGCACCGGCACCAGCACCGCGAGGCCGAGTGCCACGGTGAACCGCAGCATCCCGGCGTTCGACAGGTCCGCGTGCAGCGAGATCGAGCTGACGATCGTGATGCCGAGTGCGACCAGCCCGAGGTCGCGCCCCAGCCGACGGTCGACCAGGAGCGCCAGGGCGACCCCGAGCACCAGCGGGACGTACCCGGCCGGGCGGACGTGCACCGCGAAGATCAGGATCGCGGACCCGCAGACGAGGGCCGCGGCGGGCAGGCGCAGCGCCGCGCTCCCGCTCGCCCGTCCGCTCACCTCGGACAGTCTGGTGCCCGACCGGCCCTGCCCGCCGGACGAGCCGGCGGGACGCGACGTGTCGCCGCCTGGACCGTGGTCCAACGCCGCGTGGACCGACGTGGACCGACGACCGGCGCGCTCGGTAGGTTCACCACGGACCGGTTGGCGTCAGCGTCGACGCCCTCCGGCCGACAGAGCCAGCTGGCAGGCGGCCGGTCACCCGCCGAGGGGGAACCGCACCGGCCCCGCGTCGGGTGGACGGCCGACCGCGGGGGCGAGTCGGCTGTCCACCCGATGGGCTCAGGCGCCGGTGGGACGCGGGCAGCTGGCACCCGTCGCGTGCACCGGGCAGTACCCGGCGGGGTTCTTGTCCAGGTACTGCTGGTGGTAGCCCTCGGCGTAGTAGAACGGGCCGGCATCGTCGGCGGAGCGGATCTCCGTCGTGATGGCTCCGAAGCCCCGCTCGGTCAGGCGCGGCTGGAAGTCTGCGAGCGTGCTGCGCGCGGCCAGCTCCTGCTCGGGCGTGGTGGTGTAGATCGCGGAGCGGTACTGCGTACCGGCGTCGTTGCCCTGCCGGTAGCCCTGCGTCGGGTCGTGGTTCTCCCAGAACGTGCGGATCACGTCACCGGCGGACACGGCGGCCGGGTCGTACGCGACCAGGACGATCTCGGTGTGCCCCGTCTGACCGGTGCAGGTCTCCTCGTAGGTCGGGTAGGGCGTGAAGCCGCCCTGGTAGCCGACGGCGGTCGTCACGACGCCCGGCAGGTTCCAGAAGGTCTTCTCCGCGCCCCAGAAACAGCCCATCGCGAGGTAGATGACCTCGGTGCCCTCGGGCCACGGGCCCTGCAGGGGGGTGCCGAGGACGGTATGGGTGGTGGGGATCGTGTACGCATACGCGTCGCGGCCCTTGAGCGCCCGCTCAGGGGTCACCATCGTGGTCTTGAGGGCGGATCCGAACAGCCAGTTCATGGTCTTGGTCCTCTCCGGGAGCCGGTGGTCACCTGTGCTCCCGGCGTGTGCAACGGTGCAGGTGCGGCCCGTGTTCCCGCGCTCGGCTCGCCGCGTCGGCAGGACCGCCTAGCCTGGTGGACGTGACGAACGACGCTCCGCCCCACGAGGACGACTGGACCACGGCAGGCTTCTCGACGAGGGCCATCCACGCAGGTCAGGAACCCGATCCACTGACCGGCGCGGTGGTGCCGCCCATCTACGCGACCTCCACCTACAAGCAGGACGGGGTGGGGGGGCTGCGCGGCGGCTACGAGTACTCGCGCTCGGCAAACCCGACCCGCACCGCACTCGAGTCGGCGCTCGCGGCCGCGGAGGGTGGTGCCGCCGGGTTCGCGTTCGCGTCGGGTCTCGCCGCCGAGGACACCCTGCTGCGCGCGGTCCTGCGACCGGGTGACCACGTGGTGGTCCCGAACGACGCCTACGGGGGCACGTACCGGCTGATCGCGCGCGTGTTCGGCCCGTGGGGGATCGACCACACCGCGGTCGACCTGTCGGACCCGGACGCCGTGCTCGCGGCGATCGAGCCCGGTCGTACCAAGGTCGTCTGGGTCGAGACGCCGACGAACCCGCTGCTCGGAATCGCCGACATCTCGGCGTTGTCCGCGCACGCGCGCTCCGTCGGTGCGCTGCTGGTCGTGGACAACACCTTCGCGACTCCCTACCTGCAGCAACCGCTCGCCCTGGGCGCCGACGTCGTCGTGCACTCGACCACCAAGTACGTCGGCGGGCACTCGGACGTCGTCGGCGGTGCGCTCGTGGTCGGGGACGGCGCGATGCTGCCCGTCGGTCTGGAGGGCCCGCTGGCCGACGCGGTCCGGTTCCACCAGAACGCGTCCGGTGCCGTCGCCGGCCCGTTCGACGCGTGGCTGACGCTGCGAGGGCTCAAGACGCTCGCGGTGCGGATGGACCGGCACTGCGCCAACGCCGCCGCGATCGCCGACTTCCTCGAGGGGCACGACGCCGTCACGTCCGTCATCTACCCGGGGCTGGCCACGCACCCCGACCACGAGGTGGCTGCGAAGCAGATGAGCGGCTTCGGCGGGATGATCTCGTTCCGCACGGGTTCGGAGGCCTCGGCGCTCGCCGTGTGCGCCGCGACGCGGGTGTTCACCCTTGCGGAGTCCCTGGGCGGGGTCGAGTCGCTGATCGAGCACCCGCACAAGATGACGCACGGCTCGGTCGCGGGCACCGATCTGGAGGTCCCCGACGACCTCGTGCGTCTCTCCGTCGGCATCGAGGACGTCGCCGACCTGATCGCGGACCTCACCGCCGCGCTGGCCGTCGGGCGTGCTGCATGACCGAGGCACGGGCGCCCAGGCGTGAGCCCGTCCCGCCGTCCGTCCAGGCGGCGGCGAGCTGGTCGTGGCGTCTCCTGCTCATCGGAGCCGCGCTCGCGGTGCTCCTCTGGCTCCTCAACGAGCTCAAGGTCGTGGTGGTGCCGATCGCGGTCGCCCTCCTGCTGAGCGTGCTGCTCGCGCCGTTCGTCAACTGGCTCGACCGACACACGCGCCTGCCGCGGGTCGCCGCGACGGCGATCGCGGTCGTCGGCATGGTGGTGCTCGTCGCGGCCCTCGTCACGTTGGCCACACGGTCGATCGTCAAGGGCATCGGCGAGCTCTGGGACCAGGCCGCCCAGGGCATCGACCAGCTCACCACGTGGCTCTCGGACGGGCCGCTCGGGCTGACGACCTCCGAGATCAACACGTACGTGGAGAGCATCCAGAAGTCCGCGAGCGGCGGCAGCTCCGAGCTGGTGTCAGGCGCGCTGCACGCGACGACCACCGTCGGCCACGTCGCCGCAGGGATCCTGATCGCCCTCTTCTGCCTCTTCTTCTTCCTGCTGGACGGGCGAAGGATCTGGTCGTGGGTGATCGGTCTTCTCCCGCGAGGCTCCCGCGAGCACGTCCACCAGGCCGGTCGACGCGGCGTGGTGACGCTCGGCGCCTACACGCGCACCCAGATCCTGGTCGCCGGGGTCGACGCCCTGGGCATCGGCATCGGTGCCGCGATCCTCGGGGTGCCGCTCGCTCTTCCGCTGGCCGTCCTGGTGTTCCTCGGTTCGTTCGTGCCCATCGTCGGTGCGGTCGTCACGGGGTCCGTCGCCGTGCTGGTCGCGCTCGTCGCGAACGGGCCCGTCAACGCCCTGCTGATGCTCGCGGTCGTGCTCGTGGTGCAGCAGATCGAGGGCCACGGGCTGCAGCCGTTCCTCATGGGGCACGCGGTGTCGTTGCACCCCGTCGCCGTGCTGCTGTCGGTGGCGGCAGGGTCGTTCGTCGCGGGCATCATCGGCGCGCTGTTGGCAGTGCCGATCGTCGCCACGCTCAACACGGTCGTCCTGTACCTGCACGGTCACGACAAGTTCCCCCAGCTCGGGCGCGACGACCATGTGCCCGTCCGGGGCCGCGGCCATCCGGTGCTCGACCGAGCGATCGCTCAGGTCGCCGAGGCCGAGATGGAGCAGGAGGCGACACAGGCCGAGGACGAGGAGCTCGACGTCATGTCCCCGATCGTCGACGACGCTGCCGGGCCGGCGTCGGACGAGACCACCCCAGGCTCGCGATGATCGGTCTGGCGGAGGTACGTACCGCCGCCGACCTGCTGGAGGGCATCACCGACCGGACGCCTGTGCAGCTCAGCCGCGCCCTGTCGCACCTCGTCGGCGGCGAGGTCTGGCTCAAGTGCGAGAACCTCCAGCGTGCCGGGTCGTTCAAGCTGCGCGGCGCGTACGTGCGGATGGCACGGCTCACCGCGCAGGAGCAGTCACGAGGCGTCGTCGCTGCCAGTGCCGGCAACCACGCGCAGGGTGTCGCGCTCGCCGCTCGGATGCTCGGCATCGAGTCGGTCGTGTTCATGCCCGTCGACGCCGCTCTGCCCAAGGTCGCCGCGACCCGCGAGTACGGCGCGCGCATCGAGGCGGTCGGTTCCAGCGTCGACGAGGCTCTGCGTCACGCGCGGGAGTACGCCGACCGGACGGGTGCGGTCCTCATCCACCCGTTCGACCACGAGGACGTGGTGGCGGGGCAGGGCACCATCGCTCTGGAGATCGTCGAGCAGGTGCCGGACGTCGCGACCGTGGTCGTGCCGGTGGGCGGGGGCGGGCTCGCCGCGGGAGTCGTCGCTGCGCTCGCGGAGCTCCGCCCGTCCGTCAGGGTGATCGGGGTGCAGGCCGAGCGTGCGGCCGCATACCCGGCGTCGCTGGCGGCGGGCCACCCGGTGCAGGCGCCCGAGCTGCGCACGATGGCCGACGGCATCGCGGTCGGTGTGCCGGGAACGGTGCCGTTCCACATCCTGTCCGCGCACGGCGTCCGCGTCCGGACCGTGTCGGAGGAGGACCTGTCCCGCGCGCTCCTGCTCGTGGCAGAGCGGGCCAAGATGCTCGTCGAGCCCTCGGGTGCCGCGGCGGTCGCGTCGTTGATGGCGGAGCCGAGAGGTCTCGAGGGGCCCGTGGTCGCGATCCTGTCCGGGGGCAACATCGACCCGTTGGTCCTCATGCGGGTGGTCCGGCACGGGCTCGCGTCCGCGGGTCGGTTCCTCCAGCTGCGGGTCCGCCTGGACGACACTCCCGGCGCCCTGGCGTCGCTCCTTCGCGACATTGCGGCGACCGGGGCGAACGTCATGGACGTCTCCCATGCGCGCACGGGGGTCGAGCTCGCGATCGACGAGGTCGCGATCGAGGTCCAGGTCGAGGCCAAGGGTCCGGACCACTGCGCTCACGTGGTCGAAGCCCTCACCGTCGCGGGGTACCGCCTGTCCGGCGCCTGAGACGGGCACGGAGACGGCACGGGGCGGAGACGGCTGAGGCGCCGACCCCCGAAGGGGCGGCGCCTCAGCAGCGTGCAGCTAGGTCAGCCGGTGAACGGCTTCGCGTCGGTGATCGAGACCGCGATCTCCCGGCCGTTCGGCGCGAGGTAGCTGGTCGAGTCGCCGACCTTCGTGCCGTTGATCGCGGCGCCGAGCGGAGAGGTGGGCGAGTACACGTCGATGTCCGACGTCCCCGCGATCTCGCGAGAGCCGAGCAGGAACACCATCTCGTCGCCGGCCACGACGGCCGTCACGACCATGCCGGGCTCGACGATCCCGTCGTCGGGCGGCGTGCCGATGTGCACGTTGCGCAGCTTCTCCTTGAGCTCGCGGATCCGGGCCTCCTGCTTGCCCTGCTCCTCGCGAGCGGCGTGGTAGCCGCCGTTCTCCTTGAGGTCGCCCTCGTCGCGGGCTGCCGAGATGCGCGCGACGACCTCGTCGCGGCCCGGCCCCTCGAGGTGGGCGAGCTCGGCCGTGAGCCGGTCGTAGGCCTCCTGCGTCAGCCAGGTGGCTGCATTCGTTTCGGTCACGATCGCTCCTTTCACGTGCTTGGTCGATGCCGCGGGTACAGCGATGCTCAGACGAACAGCGATGCCCCAGGAGATGCCGTTCCCTCTCGGTCGCGTCGACGAGCGGTGACGCCGGACCGGGGCGGCGTAGAAACGACAAGGATAGCAAGACAGGCGACCAGTTGCCGGTCTCAGGGGGTGACGTCACACCTGTCGACGGTGCCGCTGACGGCCAGCTCGGTGGTCTGCACGGTGGCCGTCACGCGCTGCGTTCCCTCGTCGGCAGGGCCGACCGTCACCGCGCGGACGCCCACCTCGGCGTAGGACTCCGACAGGGCGCGGACCGTGCACACGACGGTGTCGGCGCGCGGCTTGGTCACGTCGAACGTCACCTGGATCGCCTCAGGACCCTGCACGTGAAACCCGACGTCCTTCCAGGACACGGGCTGGCTCGCGACGTTCAGGGCGACCCCGAGCGCGACGGCGAGACCTGCCACGGCTGTGACGATCAGCCCGACCCGTCGTCGACGACGGGTTCGTGGGGTCGACGGCGGACCGTAGCGGCCGGGGGGCGGCTGCAGGACGGTCACGACGATCCTCCGGGGTCCGAACGGGTGGCGCGACGAATCCGCCGCGTAGGCGATCATTGTCTCTCGTCCAACCACGCGCCCACGCCGAGCCCCGGCGGGCGGACCCAGGGGAGGCCCGACGGTGACTGGAGAGCGGCTGCGCCTGATGGCGGTGCACGCCCACCCCGACGACGAGTCGAGCAAGGGCGCGGCCACCACCGCGAAGTACGCCGCCGAGGGTGTCGACGTCCTGGTCGTCTCCTGCACGGGCGGCGAGCGCGGAGACGTGCTGAACCCGAGCTATGGCGAGGTCCCTGGCGGGATCGAGGGGATGCAGGCGCTTCGGCGTGAGGAGATGGCCGCCGCTGCTGAGGCGCTCGGCGTCCGGCACCACTGGCTCGGCTTCGTCGACTCCGGTCTGCCGGAGGGTGACCCGTTGCCTCCGCTGCCTGAGGGCTGCTTCGCGCTGGTGCCGCTCGAGGAGGCTGCGGCGCCGCTCGTCGAGCTGGTGCGCTCGTTCAAGCCGCACGTGATGACCACGTACGACGAGAACGGCGGTTACCCGCACCCCGACCACATCATGTGCCACAAGGTCTCCGTCGAGGCGTTCGAAGCGGCCGGTGACCCTGAGCGCTACGTCGGCCAGGGGGAACCCTGGAACCCGTTGAAGCTCTACTACAACGGCGGTTTCTCGCTCGTGCGCATGCGCGCGGTCCACGAGGCCCTGCTCGACGCGGGCCGTGAGTCACCGTTCGGCGAGTGGATCGACTCGCGCGAGGCCCGCGGGGTTCCCGAGCGCGAGATCACGACCCGGATCGAGGCCGGTGCCTACTTCGAGCAGCGCGACGCGGCGCTGCGGGCGCACGCCACCCAGATCGACCCGGAGGGCTTCTTCTTCGCGATGCCGCGCGAGGTCGAGCTCGCCCGCTGGTCCACCGAGGAGTACGAGCTCGCGCAGTCACGGGTGCCCACGAATCTCCCGGAGGACGACCTGTTCGCAGGGCTGCGGGACGGCGCCTCGTGATCCACCTGCTGGTCGAGCCCAGCCCGTCACCGACGGACGTGTCGATCGACCCGACCCAGGCGGGCTCGCCCGGGTTCCTCGGCTTCGTGTTCACGTTCCTGGTGGCGATCGCGGCCGTGTTCTTGTTCCTGTCGCTGACCAAGCAGATGCGCCGGGTCGACCGCCGCGCCAAGCAGCTCGGCCTCGACGAGGAGGAGGGCGACCCGTTCGACGGCGGTCCGCACCTCGACGTCGGGCTGATCGACGCAGGCGCGGCCGGACCCGACTCGGAGGTCGACGCGGACGTCCCCGTGGTGTTCGACGACCCCGACGGCGAGCAGCCGAGGCCGTCGCGATGACCGCGGGACGGTCCCGGTGAGCACGCCTCCTGAGCGGCCCGCCGTGCGCGTCACGATCGCGCAGCTCGAGGTCAGCGCGGACCACGGGACCAACCGCGAGATCGTCGGCGACGCGTTCAAGCTCGCGGCCGGCCGTCGCTCCGACCTGCTCGTGCTGCCGGAGTACGCCTCGGGGTTCGACCCGCGGGGTGTGGGTCCCGAGCACGCGGAGCCGCTGTCGGGGCAGTTCGTGACGATGCTGCGCGAGCGTGCGGCCAAGACCGGGGTCGCGGTGCTCGCCGGGACGACGCTCCCGGGTCCTGACCCGCAGCACGGCGTGAACGCGGTCGTGGCGGTCGACGGCTCGGGTGAGCTCGTCGGGCTGTACCGCAAGGTCCACCTCTACGACGCGTTCGGCCAGCGGGAATCGGACCGCCTCACGGCCGGACCCGCAGACGCGCCACCGCTGGTGCTCGAGGTGGGCGGCCTGTCGTTCGGGGTGATGACCTGCTACGACCTCCGGTTCCCGGAGTCGGCACGACGCCTGGTCGACGCGGGCGCGCAGGTCATCGTGGTCCCCGCGGCGTGGGCCGACGGGGAGCTCAAGGCGATGCACTGGCGTGCGCTCGCGGTGGCTCGCGCGATCGAGAACACCGCGACCGTCGTCGGCGTCGGTCAGGCCGGGCGCGGGGTGGTGGGGCGGTCGCTCGTCGTAGGTCCCGACGGCGTCGTGGGGCTCGAGTTCGACGACCAACCCACCGTGCGCACCGTGGACATCGACGGTGAGGCCATGCTCTCGGTCCGTCGGCAGAACCCGTCCCTGGCGAACCGCCGGTACACCGTCGTACCCGTCGACCAGGCCGGGGCCTGAGGGCCGTCAGGACGAGTACGAGGCCATCGACACCGCGATGTAGTGGCTTCCGTAGCCGACGACCGTCAGCACGTGGAACACCTCGTGGAAACCGAACCACCGGGGGCTCGGGTTCGGCCGCTTCATGCCGTACACCACCGCTCCGAGCGTGTACGCGAGCCCGCCGAAGGCGATCCAGAACACGATCCACGGTCCGCCCGAGCGGTAGAACGACGGGAAGAACCAGACGGCCACCCAGCCGAGCGCGACGTACACCGGGACGTAGACCCAGCGCGGCGCACCGAGCCAGAAGACCCGCGCGAGCAGACCGACGAGCGCACCGGACCAGACGACGATCAGCAGGACGCGGGCGGTCGTGGCCGGCAGGAGCAGGATCGACAGCGGCGTGTAGGTCCCGGCGATGATCAGGAAGATGTTGGTGTGGTCGAGCCGCCGGAGGACCGCGGCCGTCCTCGGTGACCAGCGGCCCCGGTGGTAGAGGGCGCTCGTGCCGAAGAGCATGATCGCCGTGACCCCGAAGACGGCGCAGGACCACTTGGCGCTGGCCGTCGGGGAGAGCACCACCAGGACGATCGACGCGACGACCACGAGCGGAGTGACGCCGAGGTGGATCCAGCCGCGCAGGTGGGGCTTGATCTGGTCGGCGACGGACTCGGTCAGCGGTACGGACTGCAGTGCGTCGGACGAGCCCGAGGTGGGTGCGGGGGAGGAGCTCATGGAGCGGTTCTCGTTTCGTCAGACGTAACTTACGACTGCGTAGGTTACGGCACCGTAGGTTGCGGTGTCGACCGACCCTGATCATCCCTCCGAATGGCCCGGGACGACGACGTTTCGAGCGAGTAGCGTGTGCGGGTCCGGCCCTGACGATGCACGGCCGACGACCGCCGAACCTGAACGCAACGAAGGAGCGCGCGTGCGCCTGCCCCACCCGCTCTACGGGTTGTACGAGCGCCGGCTGGCAGCCTCGCTCCCGGCGGAGGGCATCCCGCGGCACGTCGGGGTCATCCTCGACGGGAACCGGCGCTGGGCGCGCAGCGTCGGCGGGTCGACCGCGCACGGGCACCGAGCGGGCGGCGACAAGATCTCCGACCTGCTCGAGTGGAGCGAGGACATCGGCGTCGAGGTGGTCACGCTCTGGCTCCTGTCGACGGACAACCTGGAGCGAGCGTCCGACGAGCTCGAACCCCTGCTGGCGATCATCGAGGACGTCGTCGGCGAGCTTGCGGCCACCGGACGATGGCGTGTCCAGGCCGTCGGCGCGCTCGACATGCTGCCGGACCACACCTCGAAGGCGCTCGTCGCCGCCCAGGACGCGACCGCAGGTGTGGTCGGTCTGCACGTGAACGTCGCGGTGGGGTACGGCGGGCGGCGCGAGATCGCCGACGCCGTCCGCGCGTTCCTGCGCGAGCACGCGGACGCGGGGTCGAGCCTGGACGAGCTGGCCGAGGACTTCGACATGGGGCACATCGCCGACCGGCTGTACACGAAGGGCCAGCCGGACCCTGAGCTCGTGATCCGCACGTCGGGCGAGCAGCGGCTCGGCGGGTTCCTGCTGTGGCAGAGCGCGCACTCGGAGTTCTACTTCTGCGAGGCCTACTGGCCGGACTTCAGACGCGTCGACTTCCTGCGCGCCGTCCGGGCGTACGCGGCCCGAGAGCGCCGGATGGGTCGCTAGGGCGGCACCGGGGCGAACCGCAGGACGACAGGTCCGACGTGAACACCGTGTGACATTGTCGCGTGTCGGGCTGGACACGGGCGTTCGCGGGGTAGTTTCCGCCGTAGAGGACAGCGACCGTTGTCCCGGGAGGTCAGCCCATGGAGCACTCGCTCCGGGAGGAGGGCCGGATCCGGCCCACCCTCTCCGGAGGGGCCGACCGCCCCCATCCCGTCGCCGTACATCGGTCCTGCTCGTGTCCCGGGTCCCCTCCCGGACGCAGGAACTCCGGTGTCCGGTGCTCGTCTCGGCGCACCTAGCGCCAGAGGGAGCCTGCCGTGGTGAACAAGGTGCACAACACCCCCGAGTCCGTCGAGGAGACGGATGGCCGCAGGATGCACGTGCTCGACACCTCGGTCCTCCTGTCGGACCCGCGGGCGATCCTGCGGTTCGCGGAGCACGACGTGGTCCTCCCCGTCGTCGTCATCACGGAGCTCGAAGCCAAACGCCACCACGCGGAGCTCGGCTACTTCGCCCGGTCGGCACTGCGCATGCTCGACGACCTGCGCGTCGAGCACGGCCGCCTCGACGTCCCGATCCCGATCAGCGACGAGGGCGGCACGCTCACCGTCGAGCTGAACCACACCGACCTCACCGTCCTGCCGGCAGGCTTCCGGCTCAGCGACAACGACACGAAGATCCTCGCGGTGGCGGCCAACCTCGCCACGGAGGGTCACGACGTCACGGTCGTCTCCAAGGACCTGCCGATGCGCGTCAAGGCGTCGGCGTGCGGCCTGCGGGCGGAGGAGTACCGCGCCGAGCTGGCCGTGGACTCGGGCTGGACCGGGATGGACTCGCTCGACCTCGCCGAAGGCCAGATGTCGGCGCTCTGGGAGCACGAGTCGGTCGCGCTCGCGGACGTGGCCACCGGGTTCGCGCCCACGTCGATGGCCAGCACCAACCCGAACGACCTGCCCTGCCACACAGGGTTGGTGCTGCACAGCCCGCGCGGGTCGGCGCTCGGTCGCGTCACCGCAGACAAGCACGTGCAGCTCGTGCGCGGGGACCGTGACGTGTTCGGTCTGCACGGTCGCAGTGCCGAGCAGCGCATCGCGATCGACCTGCTCCTCGACGAGGAGATCGGCATCGTCTCCCTCGGCGGCAGCGCCGGGACGGGGAAGTCCGCCCTCGCCCTGTGCGCCGGCCTCGAGGCCGTGCTGGAGCGCCGTCAGCACCGCAAGGTCATGGTCTTCAGGCCGCTGTACGCGGTGGGTGGGCAGGACCTCGGCTACCTGCCCGGTGGCGCCGACGAGAAGATGAACCCGTGGGCTCAGGCGGTCTTCGACACGCTCGGGGCGCTGGTCAGCAAGGAGGTCGTCGAGGAGATCATGGACCGCGACATCCTCGAGGTCCTGCCGCTGACCCACATCCGGGGCCGCTCGCTGCACGACGCGTTCGTGATCGTCGACGAGGCTCAGTCGCTCGAGCGCAACGTGCTGCTGACGGTCCTGTCCCGCATCGGCCAGAGCTCACGGGTCGTCATGACGCACGACGTCGCTCAGCGCGACAACCTGCGCGTCGGCCGGCACGACGGTGTCGCCGCAGTGATCGAGGCGCTCAAGGGCCACCCGCTGTTCGCCCACGTGACGCTCACGCGCTCGGAGCGGTCGCCCGTCGCCGCCCTGGTCACCGAGCTGTTGGAGGGCATCGAGGTCTGAGATCCGCCGCACGACGCCCGGGCACCCTCAGGGGCCCGGGCGTTGTTGCGTCGACCCGTCTTCCCGTGGTTATATTCCGACTGGAATAGTCGAACGGGAGGATCTGGAGATGGCGATCGGTGCGCTCTCGGCAGTCGCCGTGCTGATCCTGGCGCTGCTCAACGAGCGACCCATGCACCCCTACCAGGTGCACCAGAACCTGGTGGAGCGCGGGGACACGCGGCTCGTCCGCGTCAACGCCGGCGCGGTCTACCACGGCATCGAGAAGCTCGAAAAGGAGGGGCTCGTCGAGGTCGCCGGGACCGAGCGCTCGGGCAACCGGCCCGAGCGGACGAGCTACCGGATCACGGACGCGGGTCGATCGGCGCTGGTCGCGCGCATCTCCTCGTTCCTCGGTGACGACCACCCGTCCTACCCGCTCTTCTCCGTCGGGATCGCAGAGGCCCACGAGGTCCCCGCGGAGACCGTGATCGAGCAACTCACGCGTCGCCGCACCCGTGAGTCGGAGCGAGCGACGCTGCTGCGGACGGCGTACGACCAGGTGACGTCGCTCGGGCTCCCTCGTCGCTACCTCCTGGACATCGAGCACGACATCGCGATTCTGGGAGCGCAGATCGCGTGGCTGGACCGCACGCTCGACGAGCTGCGTGCCGACGCGCTCGAGTGGGACCAGCCGTTCCCCCAGGGGTTCGCGGAGGCTCGCCACCAGCTGACCGTCTGTCAGACCCCTACGACATAGTCGAACCGGCGACCGCCCTTTCGTCCACACCTCGCACTGCCACCACCAAGGACACCCCCATGACCACTGAGTCCCCGACGGCACTCGTCGACCTGCACGGGCGCAGCCCGTGGAGCATCCTGCCCGCGCTCTGCCTCGGCTTCTTCATGATCATGGTGGACACCACGATCGTGAACATCGCCATCCCGTCGTTGATCACCGCGTTCGACGCGGACCTCACAGCGGTCGGCTGGGTCAACAGCGCCTACCTCCTCACGTTCGCCACCCTGCTGCTGGTGACCGGCCGGCTCGGCGACCGGTTCGGCCCGCGTCCCGTCTTCATGCTCGGGCTGGTCGTGTTCACGCTGGCATCGCTCGCGTGCGGCCTCTCGGGCACCATCGGCCTGCTGATCGCGGCACGTGCCGTCCAGGGCATCGGCGCGGCGCTCATGACCCCGCAGACCATGTCGATGATCACCCGCGTCTTCCCGCCGCAGAAGCGCGGTGCCGCCCTGGGCGTCTGGGGCGCCGTCGCGGGTGTCGCGACGATCGCGGGCCCGGTGCTGGGCGGCATCCTCGTCCAGTCGGCGGGCTGGGAGTGGATCTTCTACATCAACATCCCGGTCGCCGTCGTGGCGCTGTGGTTCGCCAGCACGCGCCTGCCCACCTTGCCGACAGCCAACCGGACCTTCGACCTCCTCGGCGTGCTGCTCTCCGTGGGAGGCATGTTCCTGCTCGTCTTCGGCATCCAGGAGGGCGCAACCTACGACTGGGGCACCATCACGGGCCCGATCACGGTCTGGAGCGTGATCGGCGCCGGCGTCGTGGTGCTCGTCGGGTTCGTGCTGTGGCAGCGCCACCTCAAGGCCGACGCGCTCCTGCCGCTGTCCCTGTTCCACAGCCGCAACTTCTCGCTGTCCAACGTAGCGGGCGCCGCGGTCACCTTCGGGCTCACCGGCATCTTCTTCCCGCTGACGCTCTTCCTGCAGGAGGTCCTCGGCCTCAGCCCGCTGCACGCCGCCCTCGTCGGACTGCCCGGATCGCTCGTGTCTGGGGTCGTCGCGCCGTTCGCAGGTCGGCTCTCCGACCGGATCGCCGCCAAGTGGGTCGTCGCCACCGGGTTCCTCCTCGTCGCGATCTCCGTGTTCTTCATCGCGATCGCGATCGAGCCCGGCGTGCCGATCTGGCACATCGTGCTGCCCAACGTGCTGTTCGGCGTCGGCATCGGCTGCCTCTTCTCCCCGCTGGCGTCGCTGGCGACGTCGGGCCTGGACCAGCGGACCGCGGGTGCCGGGGCTGGCGCCTTCAACACGACGCGGCAGATCGGTGGCGTCATCGGCTCGGCCGTCATCGTCGCGCTGCTGACCTCGCGCCTTGCCGTCACCATCCCGGCCGCGGCGCGGGACCAGGCAGCCAACCTCCCCGAGGACGTCAGGCAGACCTTCGTCGACGGGTTCGCGAACGCGGGCGGGGCGTTCGCCAACGGTTCGGCGGGCGGTATGAAGCTCCCCGACTCGGTGCCGGCAGACGTCGCGGCGCAGATCCAGGCGGCTGCGACGGCGGCGGTGCACTCCGGGTTCGCCACCGCCGCATCGCAGACGATCCTCGCCACGGTCGTCGTGCTCATCCTCGGGTTCGTCGCCAGCATCGCGATGAAGGGCGGCCGGACCCACCACGAGGCACCCGTCGCCGCAGCGGTTCCCGTTCCGGAGGCTTCCGTCCAGGCGTAGAGCGTCGTCCAGACGACAGGGCCCGGTCCTCCCACGCGGAGACGGGGCCCTGTGGTCTGTGCGCGCCGCACATCAGCGGCGTCGACGCTGGCTCAGCTGGGCGGGCGCGTCATGCTGAGCACGTCGAGGGCGGAGTCCAGCTGCTCCTCGGTGACCTCGCCCCGCTCGACGAAGCCGAGCTCGATGACGGCCTGGCGGACGGTGATGCCCTGCTTGACGGCGTGCTTGGCGATCTTCGCAGCCGCCTCGTAGCCGATCACGCGGTTGAGCGGCGTCACGATCGACGGCGAGGACTCCGCGAGCTCGCGGGCGCGGTCGACGTTGGCCACCAGACCCGTCACGGTCTTGTCGGCCAGGAGCCGGGACGCGTTCGTGAGCAGGCGGATGGACTCGAGCACGCCCGCCGCGATCACCGGGATCTGCACGTTCAGCTCGAACGAACCGCTCGCGCCGGCCCACGCGACGGTGGCGTCGTTGCCGATGACGCGTGCGGCGACCATCAGGACCGCCTCGGGGATCACGGGGTTGACCTTGCCCGGCATGATCGACGAGCCGGGCTGCAGGTCGGGGATCGCCAGCTCACCGAGGCCCGTGTTCGGGCCGGAGCCCATCCAGCGCAGGTCGTTGCAGATCTTGGTGAGGCTGACCGCGATGGTCCGCAACGCACCGGACAGCTCGACCAGCCCGTCCCGACCGCTCTGCGCCTCGAAGTGGTCGCGCGCCTCGGTCAACGGGAGGCCGGTGTCCTGCCGGAGCAGCTCGATGACACGCTGCGGGAAGCCGGCCGGGGTGTTGATGCCCGTGCCGACCGCGGTCCCACCGAGCGGTACCTCCGCAGCCCGGGGGAGTGCCGACTCGAGCCGCTCGATGCCGTACCGGACGGCAGCCGCGTAGCCGCCGAACTCCTGGCCCAGGGTGACCGGGGTCGCGTCCATGAGGTGCGTGCGCCCGGACTTGACCACCTCCGCCCACTCCACGGACTTGGACTCCAAGGCCTCCGCCAGGTGCGCGAGCGCGGGAACGAGATCGCGGACGACCCCGGCGGTCGCGGCGACGTGCACGGAGGTCGGGAACACGTCGTTCGAGGACTGCGACGCGTTGACGTGGTCGTTGGGGTGCACGTCGCGGCCCAGCCGCCGGGTGGCCAGCGTCGCCAGGACCTCGTTGGTGTTCATGTTCGAGCTCGTGCCCGAGCCGGTCTGGTAGACGTCGATCGGGAAGTCGCCGTCGTACTCGCCGGAGGCCACGTTATCGGCGGCGGCCATGATCGCCTCGGCGACGTCCTCGTCCAGGACGCCGAGCTCGGCGTTGGCGCGGGCGGCCGCCTTCTTGATGCGGGCGAGCGCCTCGATGTGACCACGCTCGAGCCGGTTGCCGGAGATCGGGAAGTTCTCGACGGCGCGCTGCGTCTGCGCTCGGTACAGGGCGTCGACCGGGACGCGGACCTCACCCATGGTGTCGTGCTCGATGCGGTACTCAGCAGTCATGCGTCCCATCCTGCCGCACCTGCGCGTTGCGCCGAGACGACTGTGACGAACCTCGGAGGCGGGTCCGACCACCGCTTGGCACCATCAAGGAGTGGACGACACGTGCCCCGCCGAACGATTCCTCGACCACGGCCGCTGGGTCCGGGCTCCGCGGCGGACTGCGGACCGGGAGCTCGTGCTCGAGCACCTGGCGGCGCGCGTGCTCGCCCCCGGCGAGTGGCTCACGGAGAGCGAGGTCACCGGCCGGATCGCGCAGGTGTCCGACGACCCGGTCCGGCTGCGCAGGGACCTCGTCGAGGCCGGGCTCCTCGGTCGTCGGGCGGACGGCTCGACCTACTGGCGCGAGAGGCAGACCGTCCACGACGACGAGCCGGGCGCGTTGCCGCGGCCGGACGACGTGTGGTGGCCCTAGGCGCAGCCACGGTCGGGCGCCGAACCCGGACGTAGCCGGGCTCAGACCGCGCCGACCGCCTCCGTCAGGTGGACCGTGCCGTCGGCGAGCGTGTACTCGACTCCGACGATCGCCACCCGGCCCGACGTGACGGACTCGGCGAGCGAACGCGAGTACCCCTGGAGCATCTGCACCGTGTGGCGGACGTGCTCGTGGCCGAGCACCGCCGGGTCCAGCGACCCGAGCGCACCAGGCCCGCCGCCGCCGAGGTTGACGATGCTCGGGATGACGCGGTCGACGATCGCCCGCACGAAGCCGGTCGGCAGCTCGCCCGTGGTCAGCGCGTTCGTGGCGGCCGCGACCGCTCCGCAGCTGTCGTGCCCGAGCACCACGACCAGCGAGGCCCCGAGCACGTCGACCCCGTACTCGATCGACCCGATCACCGTGGTGTCGAGCACGTGGCCGGCGGTGCGGACCACGAACACGTCGCCGAGGCCCTGGTCGAAGATGATCTCGGCTGCGACGCGTGAGTCCGAGCAGCCGAAGATCACCGCGAACGGATGCTGAGCCACGCTGACCTCCGCCCGGTGGTCGACTCCCTGGGACGGGTGCTGCATCTCACCGCGGACGAATCGTTCGTTGCCTGCGCGGAGGGCGGACCAGGCTTCTGCGGGGGTGGTGGGTCGGGTCACGGCGACATCGTCGCAGGTCCGGCACGCGCGGCGCACGCAGGAATCGGACACTTCGGGTGGCGGTGGGCTGGCCGCAGGGGTATCCAAGGAGGTGAGGCGACGCGGCCTCAGTTCGGAGGACTCTCGTGAGACGACGTTCTCGGGCTCTCGCTCTCGTCGTGGGCCTGGCCGTTGTGGCTCCGCTCGCGGCGTGTGCCGGTGAGGGTTCCGGCACCCCGAAGCTCATCTGGTACATCAACCCGGACGACGGCGGACAGGCGGCCATCGCCAAGGAGTGCACCGAGCAAGCAGGCGGCGCCTACAAGCTCGAGGTCTCGGTCCTTCCCCGTGACGCCAGTGCGCAGCGTGAGCAGCTCGCGCGGCGGCTCGCGGCGGCGGACTCGTCCATCGACATCATGAGTCTCGACCCACCGTTCATCCCGGAGATGGCGGAGCCCGGGTTCCTGGCGCCGGTGCCGGACGATGTCGCGGAGCGGGTCAGCAAGGACGTCGTCGCGGGCGCCCTCGCGGGTGCGACGTGGAACGACAAGCTCGTCACGGTCCCGTTCTGGGCGAACACGCAGCTGCTCTGGTACCGCAAGAGCGTCGCTGCGGCGGCCGGCCTGGACCCGTCGAAGACCCCGGTGACGTGGGACCAGATCATGACGGCCGCCAAGGACCAGGACAAGTACCTCGCGGTCCAGGGCACCAAGGCCGAGTCCCTGACGGTGTGGATCAACGCGCTCGTGGCCTCGGCGGGCGGGCAGATCATCGAGAACCCGGAGGCACCGGCTGACGAGATCACGCTGGGCCTCGACAGCCCGGCGGGAGAGGCCGCCGCGACGATCATCGGCACGATCGGCAAGGAGAACCTCGGCGGTCCGGGCCTTCCGACGGAGGACGAGGGAGCCTCGCTCTCCGTCTTCCAGGGTGACAAGGGCTCCTTCATGGTCAACTGGCCGTTCGTCTGGTCGGCCACGAAGGCCGGCGTCGAGGACGGAACGTTCCCCCAGGCTCTGCTCGACGACTTCGGCTGGGCGCTGTACCCGCAGGTGACCGCGGACCAGGAGTCGGCGCCGCCCTACGGAGGCATCAACCTCGGCATCGGTGCCTACAGCAAGCACGTCGACCTCGCCTTCCAGGCCGCGGAGTGCATCGTCACCCCCGAGCACCAGGCGACGTACTTCGCGACGAACGGGAACCCGCCCTCCAACACCACGGCGTACGACGACCCGGCGGTCAAGGAGGCGTTCCCCATGGCGGACGTCATCCGTGAGTCGCTCGAGCTCGCGGCGCCGCGACCGCAGACCCCGTATTACAACGAGGTGTCCACGGGACTGCAGCAGACCTGGCACCCGCCGAGCTCGGTGAACCCGGGCACGACGCCCAAGGAGTCGACCGATCTGATCACTGCCGTGCTTCGAGGGGAGCAGCTGCTATGAGCACAGCGTCGGCCGGAGCCGGGGCGGTCCGGGCTCAGGTGCCCTCAGGCGCGCCGCCTGACCTGCGCGACGCGGCGGCCAAGGCCGGGCGCAGCGACCGGGCCAAGTCCGAGGCCCGCCTCGGCTGGCTGCTCGCCGGACCAGCGTTCGTGGTCATGCTGTCCGTCACCCTCTACCCGATCATCCAGGCCTTCTTCGACTCGCTGTACCACTACCGGCTCACGGCGCCGGACGACAAGCGATGGGCCGGCCTGAGCAACTACGCGGTCGTGCTGACGGACCCGATCTTCTGGCAGGCCCTCGGCGTCACCCTGTTCATCACGGTCATCACGGTGGTGTGCGAGCTGATCCTCGGCTTCGCGCTCGCGCTGGTGATGCACGGGGCGATCAAGAGCCTGCGAGGACTGCTCCGCACAGCGATCCTCGTGCCGTACGGGATCATCACGGTCGTCTCCGCGTTCGCGTGGTTCTACGCGTTCGACATCAACTCAGGGTTCATCAACCACTGGTTCGCCTGGGTGCCCGGAATCAGCGAGGACCTCAACTGGTTCGCGTCCCAGGGGACCAGCCTGGTCGTCATCATCATGTCCGAGATCTGGAAGACGACTCCGTTCATCTCGCTCCTCCTGCTGGCCGGCCTCTCGCAGGTGCCGACCGAGCTCGAGGAGGCCGCCGAGGTCGACGGGGCCACGTGGTGGCAGCGTCTGACGCGGGTCGTCCTGCCGAACATGAAGGCCGCGATCATGGTCGCCGTGCTGTTCCGCACGCTGGACGCGTTCCGCATCTTCGACAACGTGTTCATCATGACGAACGGCGCGAACGGCACCGAGGTGCTGTCGCTCCTGACCTACCGCACCTCCATCGGGCGCCTCGAGATCGGGCTCGGCTCGGCGCTCTCCGTGCTCCTGTTCCTCTGCGTGATCCTGATCTGCTGGATTGCGATCAAGCTGTTCAAGGTCGATCTAGCAGGCGGCGCGAGGGGAGCGAGCTGATGAGGCAGCTGTCGACGCGGGCCAAGTGGGGCTGGGGCCTCATCACGGTCTTCGTGATCACGTACGCGCTCTTCCCGGTCGTCTCGATCTTCGCGACGTCGTTCAAGCTGCCCAGCCAGCTGAACCTGGGGACGTTCTGGCCGAAGACCTGGTCGACGACGAACTACGAGCAGATCCTCGCCCCGGACGGGTCGGCGCAGACGCTGTTCCTCTCGTCCCTGCGCAACTCGGTCGGCATCTGCCTGATCGCCACGGGCATCGCCGTCGTCCTTGCCACCCTGGCGGCCTACGCGATCGCGAGGCTCGACTTCCCGGGCAAGCGGGTCGTCCTGCTCACGGCACTGGGCGTCTCGATCTTCCCCGTGATCTCGATCGTCACGCCGCTGTTCAACCTCTGGCGCCAGATCGGCCTGTACGACACCTGGCTCGGCCTGATCATCCCGTACCTGTCGCTGACGCTGCCGATCTCGATCTGGACGCTGGCCGCGTTCTTCCGGCAGATCCCGTGGGAGCTCGAGCAGGCGGCGCAGGTGGACGGCGCCACCACGTGGCAGGCCTTCCGCAAGGCGATCATTCCGCTCGCCGCACCGGGTGTGTTCACCACGGCGCTGATCGCCTTCTTCATCGCGTGGAACGACTTCGTGTACGGCATCTCGCTCACCTCGACCGACCGGGCCCGTCCCGTCCCGGCCGCGCTGGCCTTCTTCACCGGTGCCTCGCAGTTCGAGGAGCCGACAGGGGCGATCTCTGCCGCGGCCATCGTCGTGACCATCCCGGTGGTCATCCTCGTCCTGCTCTTCCAGCGCCAGATCGTGTCCGGCCTGACCCAGGGCGCCGTCAAGGGCTGACGCCCGAGGACGCAGCCCGACCCACGAAGGAGATCCGATGGCCGCCATCACCCTCAAGGACATCGTCAAGCAGTACGGCGACGGCTTCCTCGCCGTCAAAGGTGTGAGCCTCGACATCGCCGACGGCGAGTTCGTCATCCTCGTCGGGCCGTCAGGCTGCGGGAAGTCGACGCTCCTGCGCATGATCGTCGGCCTCGAGGACATCACCGCGGGTGACCTGACGATCGGCGGCAAGCGCGTCAACGAGAAGGCACCCCGGGACCGCAAGCTCGCGATGGTGTTCCAGAACTACGCGCTCTACCCGCACCTGACCGTGTTCGAGAACATCGCCTTCCCTCTGCGGCTGCAGAAGGGCAAGTTCACCGAGGCGCAGATCAAGGAGAAGGTCGAGTTCGCGGCGCGCACGCTCGAGCTGCAGGACCACCTGGACCGCAAGCCGGCGAACCTTTCCGGCGGCCAACGGCAGCGCGTGGCCATGGGCCGTGCCATCGTGCGGGACGCCGACGCCTTCCTCTTCGACGAGCCGCTGTCCAACCTCGACGCCAAGCTCCGCGGCCAGATGCGTACCGAGATCGCCCGCATGCAACGCAAGATGGGCACGACCACCGTCTACGTCACGCACGACCAGACCGAGGCCATGACGCTCGGTGACCGGGTGGCCGTCCTGCGCAAGGGTGAGCTGCAGCAGGTCGCCAGCCCGCGCGGCCTGTACGAGCAGCCGAAGAACCTGTTCGTCGCAGGGTTCATCGGCTCACCTCCGATGAACTTCCTGCCGGGCGAGGTGGTCGACGGGCGGGCCCTTCGACTGCCGTTCGCCGACATCCCGCTGACGCCGGAGCTGTCCGGGAAGCTCCGTGGCAAGAACCTCGTGATCGTCGGTCTACGTCCTGAGCACTTCGAGGACGCGTCCCTGCTCGAGGCGACCAAGCGCACGCAGGGCGTCCAGTTCACCGCACCGGTCGACGTCACGGAGTGGCTGGGGTCCGAGCTCTACGCCTACATCCCGTTCGACACGAACCCCGAGGTGGCCGGCAAGCTCGAGGAGCTCGACCGCGACCTCGACGGTGAGGGCCTGCGCACGCAGCTCATCGTCGCCCTCGACTCGGAGAGCAAGATCCGGGACGGCGACCAGGCCGGCCTCTGGTTCGACCCCGCGCGCGCGATGATCTTCGACCCTGAATCCGGCGAGAACCTCACCTGGAGTGCCGACGACGCGCGTCGGATCGACGAGGAGAACGAGGCGGACCGCAAGGCCTCGCTGGAACGCGCCCACGCCCGCGAGGCCGCGAGCGCGTAGCTGATCAGAGGAGCTCGTCGGCGCCGGGCGGGTTGGCACCGGCACGGGAGACCGTGATCGCGGCGATCCTTGCGCAGCGCTCGAGCACGCCCTGAAGGACCGCCGTGTCGGCGTCGGCGAGCGCCTGCCGGTTCGCGGCGCCGAGCAGACCGGCGGTCCAGAGGCCGTCGATCAGACCGCCCATGAACGAGTCACCTGCACCGACGGTGTCCGCGACCTGGACCTTGGGCGCGACCACCTGCAGGCGTGCTCCCGCCGATGTGCACGCGAACGCACCCTCGCCGCCGTGCGTGACGACGACGAGCGACGGCCCGGACTGGCTCCACTGCTCGGCGATCTCCGCCGGTGCGACGCCCGGGTGCAGCCACGCCAGGTCCTCGTCGCTGACCTTGACCACGTCGGCCAGCCGCACGAGCGCGTCGACGTAGGGCAGGGCGTGCGACGGCGAGCCCATGAGCACCGGGCGCAGGTTCGGGTCGTAGGTGATGGTCGACCGGGGGCGGCTGTCGGCGACGAGCCGTTCGACGGCGGCGCCGCCCGGCTGCAGCACCGTGGCGATCGAGCCCGTGTGGACGACGAGCGGGTCACCCTCGGCGTCGTCCCACGAGCTCGGCAGGTCCCACTCGAGGTCGAACTCGTAGCTCGCGACACCGCCCGCATCGATCTTCGCGGTGGCCACCGGCGTCCGGGTCGCCGATCGGTCACCCGTCAGCACGTTCACCTTCGAGCTGCCGAGGTGGCGGCGCACCAGGTCGCCGTCCGAGTCTTCGCCGAGCCAGGTGAGCAGGTCAACCGCGCGGCCCAGGCGGCCCAGGCCGATCGCCACGTTGGCCGGGCTGCCCCCGGGGTGCCGCTCGCGGCTCCCGTCGGGTCGTACGACCTCGTCGATCAGGGCCTCGCCGACGACCAGTGCGCGGTCCTGTGCTGCGGGTGTCATGCCTGCTCCTCGATGTCGTCGGGGGTGATCTCGTCAGGATCGACGTCGGTGTCCGGGTCGTCGCTCTGCGGACCGGCCTTCGCCCGAACGGCGGTGAGCCGCTGCCGGGCGCCGTCCAACCATTCCTGGCAGCGCGCGGCGAGCGCCTCACCACGCTCCCAGAGCGCTAGTGACTCCTCGAGCGTCTGCGCACCGGCCTCGAGCCGCGCGACGACGGAGACCAGCTCGTCGCGGGCCTGCTCGTAACCGAGCGCGCTCACGTCGGCGTTGGGGTTGTCGGGGGTGGTGGGGGACGCCTTCGGCACGGGGACAGTCAACCAGCAGAGGCCCACACGGCCAGCATGCGGCCCGTACGGGCGCCTACCGCGGCAGGTACTTCTCGACGGCCGCCAGGTAGGCCTCGCCATCGAAGTCCGGAACGATCGACGCCTGCAGGACGTAGCCCTGGACGGTCGCGATGAACAGGGGGACCTGTTCGACCGCGAGCCGGTCGGCCTCGTCGGCCGGGGTCCCGTGCGTGCGGCGGTGCCACAGCGAGACGTACTGGGTCAGCGCCGAGCGCAGCCGTTCGACCACGTCGGTGGCGAGCAGACCGACCTCCGGGTCGGTCATCCCCTCGCCCCAGAGCTGCACCATGATCGCCGGGCTGCCGACGGCTTTGAGCATCCCGAGGGCCAGCATCCGGGGGATCGCGGGCGGTGCCAGCATCGGCGTCAGCTCGGAGAGCCGCTCGATGTCGTGCACGCGGGCGTCCACGACGCGGGCCGCGACCTCGACGACGATGGCGCTCTTGCTCGGGTAGTGCCCGTAGATGGCACCGGCTGACAACCCTGACTCCGCGATGATCTCGGCCATCGACGTGGCCTGGAAGCCCTTGCGGCGGAACGCGCGCAGCGCGGCGTCGGCGATCTCGTCGCGACGAGCGACGCGGTACTCCTCGGTGACCTTGGGCACATCCCACTATAAAAACGAACGATCGTTCTTGACAAGTCGCGGTCTCAGGTCGATGCTTTAAAGAACGAACATTCGGTTTTAGAGAGGAACTGCCATGTCGACCGCAACCCTTCGGCCGCACACCCCGTGGCGCCGCCTCGTCGGCCTCGCCTCAGCCCTTGCGGCGATCGTCACGCTCGTCACCCTCGCTTTCCTGTGGCCGACGGTCACCGCCGAGGCCAAGGACCTGCCGCTCGCGGTCGCCGGCCCGGCCACTGCGACCGCATCGTTCGAGCAGGGCCTGTCCCAACGGGCACCCGGCGTCTTCGACGTGGTCCGGGCCGCCGACCGCGCCGCCGTGGTCGACCTCATCGAGACCCGCGACGTCTACGGCGCGGTCGTCCTGGGTGCGTCGCCCGAGATCCTCACCTCGACGGCCGGGAGCTCGGTCGTCGCCCAGCAGCTCGCCGCCCTGTCGCCCGTGCTGGCCGAGCAGATCGGGGTGCCGGTGCCCGTCACCGACGTCGTCCCGCTCGGCTCCGGCGACCCGCGCGGCGCGGTCCTCGGGCTGGTCACGCTGCCGCTCGTCATCGGCGGCATGATCGGCGGCATCCTCGTCTCGGTCCTGGTCGTCGGCGTCTGGCGTCGCGCCACGGCGGTCGCGGCCTACTCCGTCTTCGGCGGCCTCGCCGTCGCCGGGGTGCTCCAGGGATGGTTCGGCGCCATCGGGGGCAGCTACTGGGTGAACGCAGGGATCATCTGTCTGGCGATCTTCGGGATCGCCGCCACGATCGTCGGCTTCGTGTCGGTGGTCGGTCGTCCGGGGATCGCCATCGGACCCGTGGTGTTCCTGCTCATCGCCAACCCGCTCGCCGCAGCGGCCCAGCCATGGCAGATGCTCCCGGTGCCCTTCGGAGCGATCGGCCAGTGGATGCCACCCGGCGCCGCCGCCGCACTGCTTCGCGACGCGTCGTACTTCCCCCGCGCAGACACCACGCATCTCTGGCTCGCCCTCGCGTCGTGGGCTGCCCTCGGCCTGGTCCTGTCGGTCGTCGGGCACTTCAAGGACACGGGAGCCGCTTCCCGTGCCGCGCTCAAGGAAGCCGAGGCGACCTCCGAGCACGACGCGCACCATCCGCACGTCGCGGTCGGCGTCTGACGCGCTCCGGAGTGCTCGGGTGCCCGATCGGTATCTGAGCACTCTGGGTCAGGGGGACGTGACGCTCGCCGTCAGCTGCCCGTGGGCGACGCGGAGGCGTAGCCCGTCCCCCGTGGCGACCTCGGAGGGGTCGCGCACCACATGACCGTCCGTCGTCTGCACGACCGCGTACCCCCGGTCCAGGGTGGCGGCGGGGGACAGGGCCCGCACCTGCGCCGAGAGGCCGGCGACCTCCGCGAACCCGTGCACGAGGCTCGTGTGGAGCGCGCGTCGCCCGCTCTGCCGCAGGACCTCGACGCGGTGCTCCTGCTGGTCCACCAAGGTCGTCGGGTTGCTGAGCACGGGCCGGCTGCGGAGCTGGTCGAGGCCCGACTGCTCCCTCTGCAACCGTCCGGTCAGGGCCGCCCTTGCCCGCAGGCGCGCCTGGGTGATCCGGGAGCGCTCCTCGCTGACATCGGGAACGATCCGCTTGGCTGCGTCGGTGGGCGTGGAGGCGCGGAAGTCCGCGACGAGGTCGAGCAGCGGCGTGTCCAGCTGGTGCCCGATCGCGCTCACGAGCGGGGTGCGGCAGGCGGCGGCGACCCGCACCAGCGCCTCGTTGCTGAACGGGAGCAGGTCCTCGAACGACCCACCGCCGCGCGCGACGACGATCACGTCGACCCGGGGATCGGCGTCGAGCTCGGTGATGGCCGCGCTGACCTCGGGGACGGCCCGGGGCCCCTGGACAGTCACGCGCCGGATCTCGAACTCGACAGCGGCCCAGCGGGCGCGCGCGTTCGACACGACGTCGTGCTCCGCATCCCCCTGCTGAGCGACGATCAGCCCGACCGTGCGCGGAAGGAAGGGAAGCGGGCGCTTGCGGCTCTGCTCGAAGAGCCCTTCGGCGCCGAGGATCCCCTTCAGGTGCTCGATCCGTGCGAGCAGCTCGCCCAGGCCGACCAGGCGGACGTCGTCGGCGGCGAACGTCAGCGTGCCCTTCTTGGCATGGAACTGCGGTCGCGCGTGGACCACCAGGTGCGCACCGTCGGAGACCTTGTCCGCCAGCGGGCGCATCGAGGCGGCCGGTATCGTCACGGACAACGACATGTCCAGGTCGGTGTCCCGCAACGTCAGGAAATACAAGGTGTTCCACCGCTTGAGGTTGAGCACCTGCCCCTCCACCCAGACAGGCGGCATCTTCGCGATGTAGTCGGCGATCTTGGGCGCGAGGTGACGCACCGGCCAGGGCCGCTCCGGTGTCGTGTCCGCGGCCCTCAACGGCCGCGGCCCTGCGCTCGCGGGTGCGACGCTCGCGGGTGCGGCACTGCGGCCGGGCTCGATGCTCACGCGCCCAGCCTGCCTCATCGGACCCACATCCCCGCGATGGTGGTCCGGAGGGGACGACGTGCACATGACGTGCCGATCCGTGGCTCTGCAGCGAGATCGGGCGGTCGCGCGCGGTCGCCGAACTAGACTCGCCCGGTGACCACCTCGACGTCCGACACCTCCAAGCGCGTTCTCCTGGCGGCGCCACGCGGGTACTGCGCCGGCGTCGACCGGGCTGTCGTGGCCGTCGAGAAGGCCCTCGAGCACTACGGGGCTCCCGTGTACGTGCGCAAGGAGATCGTCCACAACAAGTACGTGGTCGAGACCTTGGCGGCGCGTGGCGCCATCTTCGTGAACGAGACCGACGAGGTGCCCGAGGGTGCGCGGGTCGTGTTCTCCGCGCACGGTGTCTCCCCGGCGGTCCATGCGGCGGCCGAGGCGCGGTCGTTGCAGACGATCGACGCCACCTGCCCGCTCGTCACCAAGGTGCACAAGGAAGCCGTGCGGTTCGCCTCGGAGGACTACGACATCCTGCTGATCGGTCACGAGGGCCACGAAGAGGTCGAGGGCACCTACGGCGAGGCTCCCGAGCACATCCAGGTCGTCGGCTCCCCGGACGCCGTGGCGGACCTCGAGGTGCGTGACCCGGACCGCCTCATCTGGATCTCGCAGACGACCCTCTCGGTCGACGAGACGATGGAGACCGTTCGCCGGCTCCGTGAGCGGTTCCCCAACCTGCAGGACCCGCCCAGCGACGACATCTGCTACGCGACGCAGAACCGTCAGGTCGCGGTGAAGAAGCTGGCCCCGGAGTGCGACGTCGTGATCACGGTCGGCTCCGCCAACTCGTCCAACTCGGTCCGCCTGGTCGAGGTCGCCCTCGACGCGGGAGCGCGCAGCTCCTACCGGGTGGACAACGCTGCCGAGATCGACCCGTCGTGGTTCGACGGTGCGTCCACGGTCGGCGTCACGTCGGGCGCGTCCGTCCCGGAGATCCTGGTCCGGGACGTGCTCGAGCTGCTCGCGCAGCACGGCTTCGGTGACGTCCAGGAGGTCCGCACGGCGACGGAGGACCTGATGTTCTCGCTCCCGCGTGAGCTGCGTGCCGACCTGAAGGCGTCGGGCAGCCTGCCCCAGGCTCCGCGCCGTGACGGCCGCCGGTCCCTGGACGTCCAGCCCGCCTGAGTCGTCGGTCCGCCGCACGGCGGTGGTCAGGTGCGGCGGTGCTCACGCGCTCGAGGCGTCCGCCGACCCGGCTCCGTCGGCGTCGTTCGCGGCCCGCTCCGCACGAAGTGCGCGCTCGTCCCGTTCCGCCCGGCCGTCGAACAGCACCACGTGCTCGTCCGCAGAAGCCACCAGCTCGGGTGCACTGACGCTCGAGAGGCGAGGGTTGGCGGGCTCAGGCATGGGCAGGTCGCCGTCGACCACGTTCAGGTCCGCGAACCGTCGTGCACTCACCAGGACCCGGCTCTCCAGCGACGACACCGTCTGGTTGTACGCCCCGGCGGCCGAGTCGATCGCACGGCCGAGGCGGCTCAGGTGCGCGCCCATCGTCGCGAGCCTCCCGTGCAGCTCCTTGCCGAGGGTCAGCACGGCCTGGGCGTTGGCAGCGAGGGCGTCCTGACGCCACGCGTAGGCGATGGTGCGCAGCAGCGCGAGCAACGTCATGGGCGTCGCGATGACGACGTTGCGCTCGAACGCGTACTCCATCAGCAGGGGGTCCTGCTCGGCGGCGGCGCCGAGGAACGACTCGGCCGGCACGAACATCACCACGAACTCCGGCGCAGGTGCGAACTGGTCCCAGTAGCGCTTGCTGGCGAGGTCGTCCACGTGTGAGCGCACGTGGCGGGCGTGCGCGGCGAGCCGGTCCGCCCGGACGGACTCGTCGGCCGACTGTGCGGCGTCGAGGAACCCCAGGAACGCAACCTTGGCGTCGACCACGACGTTCTTCCCGCCCGCGAGCCGCACGACCATGTCGGGCCGCAGCAGCCCTTCGTCCGTGCGCACCTGCGCTTGCTCCACGAAGTCCACGTGCGGCAGCATCCCGGCGGCCTCGACCACCCGCCGCAGCTGCACCTCGCCCCACCGGCCCCGCACCTGCGACGACCGCAGCGCAGTGACCAGGCGCGACGTCTCGTCACGCAGATGCTCTGAGGCGACGTGCATCGCCCGGACCTGCTCACCGAGCGCCGCGTTCCCCGCCGCGCGCGCCTGCTCCGCCGACGACAGCTGGGCCCGCACCGCGTCGAGCGTGCTGGACAGTGGTTCCACCATCGCCCGGACGGCCGCCTCGCGCTGGGCGAGCTCGCCGGCCTGAGTCTGGTGGTCGGCTGCGAGCTGCTGGTGGGCCAGTGCGAGGAACTGGTCGGTGCTCGTCGCGAGAGCCTCCGCGGCCAACGCCCGGAACTGGTCGGCCTGCCGGTCGGTGTCAGCCAGACGCTCCTGGCCGGCGCGACGCTCGGCCTCGAGCGTGGCGGTCGCACGAGCCGCCGCGACGGTGCCCCGCCACGAGGCGAGCACGGCGCCCAGCACGCCGCCGATCAGCAGCCCGACGAGCAGTGAGGTGTCCATGTGAGGACCCTCCCAGGAGCTACCGACATCCACCCTCTGGCGGAGGGTGCTCGGCGTTGCCGGACCGTACTGTGGTCCGATGCCTGAGGAGCTGACACCCGCACTCGAGCTGAGGGGACTGTGGCGCAGGTTCGGCCAGAAGATCGCGGTCGCCGGGATCGATCTGGTCGTCCCCGCGGGCTCGTTCTACGGCCTCGTCGGACCGAACGGCGCCGGCAAGACGACGTCGTTGTCCATGTCGACGGGCCTGCTCAAGCCCGACTTCGGGACCGTGCTGGTGCACGGGCAGGACCTGTGGGCCAACCCCCTCGAGGTCAAGCGGATGCTCGGTGTCCTGCCTGACGGCGTCCGCCTGTTCGACCGCCTCACCGGCGAGCAGCTCATCACCTACGCGGGCCTGTTGCACGGCCTGGACCGCGCCACGGTGGCGCACCGTGCACGAGACCTGCTCGTCGCGCTCGACCTCACCGGGGATGCCGGGACCCTCGTCGTCGAGTACTCGGCCGGCATGACCAAGAAGGTCGCGCTCGCGTGCGCGATGGTGCACGCTCCGCGGCTGCTCGTCCTGGACGAGCCGTTCGAGGCGGTCGACCCGGTCTCCGCCGCGAACATCCGCGACATCCTGGCGTCGTACGTCGCCTCGGGCGGGACCGTGATCGTCTCGTCGCACGTCATGGACCTGGTCCAGCGCATGTGCGACCACGTCGCGGTGATCGCCGCCGGGCACGTGCTGGCGGCCGGGACGGTGGACGACGTGCGCGGTGGGCAGAGCCTGGAGGACCGGTTCGTCGAGCTCGTCGGCGGCCGCGGGACGGGTGAGGGGCTCGCGTGGTTGCGCACCTCGTCCAGCTGAAGCTTGCGCTCGTGCGCAACGGGCTGCGACGCAGTCCGTGGCAGGTGGTCGGGCTGGCGTTCGCGGGTCTGTACGGGCTGTTCGCGATCGTGCTGGTCGTCGGTTCGCTGGCGGCAGTCAGCGTGCAGACACCCGACATCCGCGGACTCGTCACGGTGCTGCTCGGTTCCGTCATCGTGCTCGGCTGGTGGGTGGTGCCGCTCGTGTCGTTCGGGGTCGACGCAACCGTGGACCCCGCACGGTTCGTCACGTTCACCATCCCGCGCCGCAGCATGCTCCTCGGCCTCGCGATCGGCGCGGTGCTCGGGATCCCGGGCGTGGTCACCGTCGTCTCGGCCCTCGCGATCGGCGGGGTCTGGTGGCGGACGCCGACGGCCCTCCTCGTGGCGCCGGCATGTGCGCTGCTGGGGGTCGCGACGTGCATCGTCGGCAGCCGTGCGACCACGTCGGCGTCGTCGCACCTGATGAGCAAGCGGCGGGTGCGCGAGCTCATGGCGGCGGTCACGCTGGTGCCGCTGGTGCTGATCGGACCGTTGATCGGTCGGACCTCGGCCTCGAGCGCACACCTCACCCGGGAGGCCCTCGAGCAGGTTGCCGCAGTGCTCGGCTGGACCCCGCTCGGTGCGGTGTGGGCCGTCCCGTGGGAGGTCGCCGCCGGTGACGTGGCCGGCGCGGCCGGGCGCCTCGGCGTCGCCGTCGGGACACTGGTCGCCCTGACGGTGGTCTGGGACCGCGCGCTGGCCCACGCCCTGGTGAACCCGCTGCACGAGGTCGCGTCGACACGGGCTCGCGGCCTCGGCTGGTTCGGCAGGCTGCCCGCGACGCCCCTCGGAGCAGCGACCGCGCGGAGCCTCACGTACTGGGTCCGCGACCCGCGTTACGCACTGGCCATCGCCATCGTCCCGCTGCTCCCGGTGTTGCTGTGGATCCTGAACCCGGGCGGCAGCTCGCTGCTCTTCCTCGGCCCGAGCGCGGCGTTCTTCTTCGGCTGGGGGGTCTCCGCGGACGTCGCCTACGACGGCTCCGCCTTCTGGACGCACCTGGCCGCACCCATCACCGGGCTCACCGACCGGCTCGGCCGCGTCATCGGGGCAGCAGCGCTCGCGGTCCCCGTCGTCGCCGTCTACTCGGTCGGGTCGGCGCTCCTGACAGGGCGGCCCGACGCGATCCCAGCGCTGCTCGGCGTCTCGTACGGCGTGCTCTGGACCGCGTTCAGCGGCGCGAGCATCGTCTCCGCGCTGGTGGTCTACCCGGTTCAGCAACCTGGGGAGAACCCGTTCCAGACCCGGCAGGGCGCGTCGATGGTCGCGGTGGTCTCGCAGCTCGTCGGCTGGTCCGCGGTGCTTGCGCTGAGCCTGCCCGTCGCAGGGCTCGCGCTGTACGCGATCACCGAGCACAGCTCCGCGCTGGGGTGGTTGGCGTTCGTCGTCGGGCCGCTGCTCGGTGGTCTGCTCCTGTTCCTCGGGGTCTGCATCGGCGGCCGCCTGATCGAGCGGAACGGCACCGACCTGTTGCAACGGATCCAGTCCTTCGCCTGAGGCCCCGTAGACTCGTCCGACGTGGCACTCACCATCGGCATCGTCGGCCTGCCCAACGTCGGCAAGTCCACCCTCTTCAACGCGCTGACGCGTGCGTCGGTCCTCGCGGCGAACTACCCGTTCGCCACGATCGAGCCGAACGTCGGAGTGGTCCCGCTGCCCGACCCGCGCCTGAACAAGCTCGCCGAGGTGTTCGGATCCGAGCGCATCCTGCCCGCCACCGTGTCGTTCGTGGACATCGCCGGCATCGTCAAGGGCGCGAGCGAGGGTGAGGGCCTGGGCAACAAGTTCCTCGCCAACATCCGCGAGGCCGACGCGATCTGCCAGGTCACGCGGGCCTTCGCCGACCCCGACGTCGTGCACGTCTCCGGCACGGTCGACCCCAAGGACGACATCGAGGTCATCAACACCGAGCTGATCCTGGCCGACCTGCAGACCCTCGAGAAGGCGATCCCCCGCCTCGAGAAGGAGGTCCGCGCCAAGAAGGCCGACGCCGGCCTGCTCGCCGCCGCCCAGGAGGCCTTCGCCATCCTCGAGACCGGCCAGACCCTGGCCCAGAGCGGCAAGAAGATCGAGCACCTCGACGAGCTGCAGCTCATGACGAGCAAGCCGTTCATCTACGTCTTCAACACCGACGACGCCGGGCTGGCCGACACCGCGTTCCAGGACGAGATGCGTGCGCTCGTCGCCCCGGCCGACGCCATCTTCCTCGACGCGCAGTTCGAGTCGGAGCTGGTCGAGCTCGACCCCGACGAGGCCCGCGAGATGCTCGCCGACAACGGGCAGGAAGAGGCCGGCCTCGATCAGCTCGCCCGCGTCGGCTTCCACACCCTCGGCCTCCAGTCCTACCTGACCGCCGGCCCCAAGGAGTCCCGAGCCTGGACCATCCACCAGGGCTGGACCGCTCCGCAGGCCGCCGGCGTGATCCACACGGACTTCCAGAAGGGCTTCATCAAGGCGGAGGTCATCTCCTTTGACGACCTCGTCGCCGCCGGCTCGGTCGCCGCGGCCCGCGCAGCCGGCAAGGCCCGCATCGAGGGCAAGGACTACGTCATGGCCGACGGCGACGTGGTGGAGTTCCGCTTCAACGTGTAGTGGGAGCGCCGACTGCAGCCGGACTGAGTGCGTGAACGCAGTCGCACGGCGCAATCGCGTGCGCAGCAGCCTGCAGCACAACGAAGGACGTCAGCACCTCCTACCTCGTCGCGTGCGTTTGGCGTTGCCGCCCGTGGCCCGTCGTCACGCGTGTGCCCTCGGTCGAGCCTCAGGGCACGAGGGCTCGACGCCGCAGCCGCAGCACGGAGAGGATCAGCGAGGTCAGCAGCAGCCCGGTGTACACGTCGTTCTCGAACCATCCGAAGGTGGTCTGCTGCTCGAGCGTGAAGGTCGTCGGGTAGTAGAAGACCGACACCCCCAGGATCACGACGAGGTAGCCGAGCACGGTCATCTGTGCGGCGCGGGAGTCGCGACGGGCCAGCGCGGCTGCCCCGAACGCGACCAGGTAGAAGACCCAGGTGAGCGGACTGGTCACGGTGAAGTCCGGATCCTCCAAGCCAGAGAGCCTCGCGTAGACCGTGTGGATCACCGAGAGGCTGAAGGCCGCGACGAGCAAGGCCGACACCGCCACGCCGTAGCGGGTGCGGGCCGCCGGCTCGATCGCGTGAGGGATGGTGAGGGGCTGCGCGCTGGCGGACATGTCTTCCTCCTGTGGATGTGGAGCTCGGGCGGTTGGGCCGGTGTCGTCAGGTACCAGCCTCCAGAGGCCGCGGTGGACGCGACACCCACAGCACGACCACAGTTGAGCCACGCCGAGGCCTGCGGGCGACTACCGTCCGTTCGGTGGGTGACAGCTTCGCGACACTGCTGCGGGCCTTCCGTGACGAGCGGTCCCTGACCCAGGAGGAGCTGGCCGACAAGGCCGGCATCACGGTGAAGGCCGTCGGTGCTTTGGAGCGCGGCGAGCGTCGCCGCCCCTATCCGCACACCGTGCGCGCGCTCGCGGACGCGCTGAACCTGGACGCGGGCCATCGGGCTCGCCTCATCGGAGCCGTCCCGGACCGGACCCGTACCGTGGCTGGTCCGTCGTCGGCTCCCCAGGTGGACGCTGCTGCGCCGACGGTTCTGCCGAGCGCGACGGTCGACCTGGTCGGTAGGTCTACCGCGCTCGAGAGCCTCACAGAGCTGCTGACCGAAGCAACGACCCGCGTGGTGACGCTGACGGGCCCGGGAGGCGTCGGGAAGTCAGCGCTCGCGCTCGCGGCGGCCCGAGCGGCGTCGCACGCGTTTCCCGGAGGTGTGACGCTCGTCGAGCTGGCCGGCATCACCGAGCCCGAGGTGGTCATCCCGGTGATCGCGGCCGCTCTTGGGGTGCCCGAGGCCGGGCACCGAGGGACCGTCGTCGGCCTGTCGCCCTTCCTTGCCGGTCGCCGGATGCTGCTGCTGCTCGACAATCTCGAACAGGTCCTCGCGGCGGCGCCGTCGCTCGCGGACCTGTCGGCACACTGCCCGGGGCTGGTGATTCTCGGAACGAGCCGGGCTCCGTTGCGGATCCGGGCCGAGCGCACCCTCCGCGTCGAGCCGCTCGACCAGGGCGCGTGCGTCCGGCTGTTCCGCGAGCGTGCCGACGCGGCAGGCGGGCGGCTGACGCGATCCGCTGACGAGGACGAGGCCGTCGCCGAGATCTGCCGACGGCTCGACGGCCTTCCACTCGCGGTCGAGCTCGCGGCCGCCGCGACGGCGCTCCTGCGCCCGGCGGAGCTGCTCGCTCGGCTGGACTCCGTGCTCATCGACGGTCCGCGGGACCTGCCTGAGCGTCAGCGGTCGATGGCGGCGACGCTCGACTGGAGCTACGACCTTCTCGGCGAGCGCGAGCGAGCGCTGCTGGCGAGGCTCGCGGTGCTCCCGGGGACCTTCTCGCTGGCCGGGGCCGAGGCGGTCGCGGGCCAGGACGTGCTGCGCGAGCTGCGCGTGCTCCTCGACCACTCGCTGGTCAGCCGCGGCGCCGACGTGCAGGGCACCGAGAGGTTCCGGCTGCTTCGACCGGTTCGTCAGTACGCCGCGCTCCGGCTCGCCCCGGCCGATCGCGCGGTCGCCACAGGGCGCCTGGCCGACTGCGTGCTCGCCCTCGCTCGAGACCTGGAGGCCGACCTTCGAGGAGCAGCGCTGGTGGCCGGCCTCGACCTCGCGGAGGCCGACCTGCCCGCGATCAGGGCGGGTCTGATGCACCTGATCGAGGCCGGGCGTCTGGACGACGCCGCCGAGGCGATCTGGAGGTTGTGGCCGTTCCTGGCGCTGCGGGGGGTCGGGCAAGAAGGCCTGGCGCTGGTGGCCCTGCTCCGCCGCGGGCCGATGACCGACGTGGTGAAGGCCCAGCTGCTGGTCGCCGCAGCCGGGATGAGCTATGTGCTCGGTGAGATCCCGGCCCTGCGTGCCGATGCCGACGCCGCGCTCGCCCTCGCGCAACGGCTCGACCGTCCAGGACTGCTCGCCGAGGCTGCCGTGCTCGCCGGGTCGGGAGCGTTGTTCGCCGGAGATCTCGACGAGGCGTCGGCGCGCCTGGCCGTGGTGCGCACGAGGGCGGCCGATGACGACGAGACGTGGGCGGTCCTGCACTGCCGGATAGCCCACGCCCAGGTGGCGCTGCTGGCCGGCTCGCTGCACGAGTCGGAGCAGCTCCTCCTGGGCTGCGAGCACAGCGCTCGCGGGCTGGGCAACCCGTTCACGCTCGCCACGGTGCTCAACCTGCGCGCCACGCTGACCCAGCTCCGCGACGAGCACAGCGAGACCGCACGGCTGCTGGCCGAGTCGGCCGAGATCTCCATGACTGCCCGGATCAGCTGGACGTTCGCCTACACGCTTCCGGCGCTCGCCAGCGTGGCAGTCAGGTCGGGGGACCATGAGCTGGGGGCGACGCTGTTCGGTGCCGCCGCGTCGTGGTCGGCGGACCACGCGGTGGACGCCGGTTTCCCGGCGTCAGAGGCGCTGGCGCACCACGACCTCGCCCTGGCGCGTGAGGCGCTGGGCGAGGTGCGGTTCCGTCCCGCCTGGGACGCAGGACGGGACACCACCGCGCCTGAGGTCGTCGAGCTGGCGCGCGAGCTCAGCCGGCGCGCACGCGGCTGACGTAGCGGCGGTACTGCCACCGGCCGAGGGTGCTGAGGAGCACCCGGACCGGGACAGGTAGCTTTGCGAGCATCATCGACCGTTCGACGTCGTCCGCCTCCTCGAGGACCGCCCCGAACATCAGGGGAAGCTGGCTCCGCGTCATCACCTCGACGCCGTGGTCGCCCATGGAGTCCCATTCCTTCGCGGTGACGTGGCGTGCGGCGACGGGAAGGATCGCGCGTTCCTCCAGGTCCAGGTGCTCAAGGAGCGCCGCACGGAAGTCCTCGACGAGCCGCGCGAGCTGCTCGCCGCGGACGGCCGACGCCGTCGTGCGCCAGTCGGCGCTGAGGGGACCTATCTGGTCGGCGTACTCGTCGACGGCGTGGTGCTGCGCCTCCATCGTCGCGATCAGGTCGCCCGATGGTGTGGCTCGCTCGAGGAGCAGCGGCCACAGGACCACGTCCTCGCCGGTGTGGTGCATGTGGAGGCCCGCAAGGACGAGGTCGAGGTGGGCGGCGACGACCTCGGCGCGCGCGACGTCGCCGGAGATGACGTCGCGGATCAGGTGGGGCAGCAGCCCGAACTCGCGCCGGAACGCGCGGTGGACGACGTACATGTCGCGGACGTCGGCCAGGGGTTCCGCGGGGATCGTGGTGGACATCAGATGCTCCTCTCAGTTGGTGCACCGAGCCTCGCTGCCCTTGCTGGAGCCGGACCAGCCACGGCACTCCCACGCCGCCCCCACAGTCCGGCCCAGACGCCCAGCCCTGGCCACGTCGCTTCGCCCCCGCGCGAGTGCTCGTCCGACGAGGATCCGCCACATGTTGATCGGCCGCGCCGTGTGGTGGAGTTCCGGTTCAACGTCTGATCGCTGGACAGAAGTGAGGCCTGCGCCGAACATTTGTTCGGTGTGGTCGCGACCGATCGAGGAGGGCCGTGCCTCGCCATCAGGCCTCGCGCACGAGCTCGAGGACAGCCAGGACACGTCGGTTGCGGTGCTCGTCGGGTGGGATGTCCAGCTTGGTAAAGATGGTGTTCATGTGCTTCTCCACGGCGCTCTGGCTGACGAAGAGCTGAGCCGCCACCGAAGCGTTGCTGTACCCCTGCGCGACCAGCGAGAGCACCGCCAGCTCGCGTCCTGACAGCTGCGACAGGCGCGAACGCCGTGGTGCGTCGGCGCGGACGAGCTGCCGAACCACCTCCTGGTCGAACGCCGTGCCACCGTGTCCGACCCGGTCGACGGCGTCGAGGAACCCGGCGATGTCGGAGACCCGGTCCTTGAGCAGGTACCCGACGCCGCCGCCCTCACCGGCGAGGAGCTCCGCGGCATGGCGGCGCTCCACGTGCTGCGAGAGGACCAGCACGGCGACGTGCGGCCACCGGTGACGGATCTCAAGCGCAGCTCGGATCCCCTCGTCGACGAAGTCGGGGGGCATCCGCACGTCGACGAGCACGAGGTCGGGCTGGTCGCGGGCGACCGAGTACCGAAGCTCGGTGGCATTCCCTACGGCGTCGACGACGGTGTGCCCCTCGGCGACGAGCAGCTGCACGAGGCCCTCGCGGAGCAGCGTGGAGTCCTCGGCGACGGTTATGCGCACGGGAGGTCCACCTCGAGCGTCGTCGGGCCGCCGCGGGGGCTCGTCAGGTGGAAGGCCCCGTCAGCCGCCGCGACTCTCGCGGCGATGCCCGACAGGCCGGGGCCGGAAGGGTCGGCGCCTCCGACGCCGTCGTCCTCGACCACGACCCGCAAGAGCCCGTCGTCGTCGTCGACGCTGACCGTTGCGGTGCTGGCGGCGGCATGCTTCATGACGTTGGTGATGGCCTCGCTCACGACGAAGTACGCAGCCGCCTCGACCGAAGCCGGGAACCTGGCTGTCGTCGGGACGCGCAGGTCGACGGGCAGCGACGTGCGGTCGCGCAACGCCTCCAGGGCGACACCCAGACCGTCACGCTCGAGTGCCGTCGGATGGATGCGCCACGACACGTCCCGCAGGTCGTCGAGGACGTGCTGCGTCTCGGCGCGCGCCCGGCGACGCAGCTCCTGCGATTCGGCGAGGTCCGTCGCACGGTCGGCGCGAGCGAGCAGGATCGACAGCGCCACCACCCGCTGCTGGACGCCGTCATGGATGTCGCGCTCGATACGCCGACGCTCGGCATCCACGGCCGTGACGACATCGGCGAGCGTGACCGTCAGGCGCGAGACGGTTGCCTCGAGCTCGTCCGCTCCCGGTCGGGCGAACGTCTGCCAGGCCGCGACGTCGAGCCGAGCGATTCCGGCAAGTCCGCTCCCTGCGAGGAACAGCAGGACCACTCCCGGAAGCACGAACCAGCCGATCGTCGCGAACGACACCTGACCGGGCTCGGCGTCGAAGGCCGAGACGGGGCCTCCGGTCGTCGCGCCGACCACCACGCTGCATGCCACGACGAGCCCTAGCGCTATGAGGCAGAGCACCGCGCCCGCGAGCAGCCCCAGGCCCGCCCGGACGCCGACGAACCCGAGCGCCTGCCCTCCACGGGGTGCGTCCGGACGTCGCGCGCCGTCGACCCACGTGAGCCTTCGGGCCTCCCAGCCGACGACCGTGCGCGTCGGGCGCGACGTGAGGGGTGCAGCGACCACCGCCAGGACGTACGCAGGGACGAGCAGTGCACCCAGCATCGAACCGCCCAACCCGCGTGCACCGACCCGGGCCAGAGAGCGTGAGCGGGACGCGGCGTCTGTTCCGGTGGGGTCGACGATCACCGTTCCATCCTGCCTCGCCGATCAGCGGTGGCCGCACGGCGTGCCCCCAGACGTCGGCGGGTCCGCACGAGGACCAAGCCGACGACGGACCCGACGACGGCGACGACGACGACGGCCTGCAGCACGTCGCCGTAACGTTCGACCTTGTGCCAGCTCTCGCCCAGCACGTACCCGGCGAGCACGAAGGCGGTGTTCCAGACGGCGCTGCCGATGGTCGTCAGGACCAGGAACTTCCCGATGGGCATGCGTTCGATCCCGGCCGGGATCGAGATCAGGCTGCGGAAGATCGGGACCATTCGTCCGAGCAGCACCGCCGTGGCGCCGTGGCGCGCGAACCACGCCTCCGAGCGGTCGACGTCGCTGATCTGGACAAGGGGCACGTACGCGACGAGCCGCCGCATGCGGTCCCTACCGAGTGCAGCGCCGACGCCATAGAGCGCGAGCGCGCCGACGACAGAGCCGACGGTCGCCCATAGCAGCACCTCGAGGAGCCCGAACGAGCCGAGACTTGCGGTGAAGCCCGCGAGCGGGAGCACCACCTCGCTGGGTAGGGGTGGAAAGAGGTTCTCCATCGCGATGGCAACGCCCACGCCGGGTGCGCCGAGACGTTCCATGAGGTCGACCGCCCAGGTCGCGACGGTGCCCAGGTCTTCCGAGTACGTGATCATGACGTCGAACGTAGGAACTCACGCCGATACCGGTCTCTGGGGCGATCCGCCCGACCGGGTGGGGTAATCCACAGCGTCGGGAGACCACCCGGATGTCAGACCAGCGCGTGCGCCTGTCGCCTCGGGCGTCGAGGTGAAGTTCCGGAGTCGGGATGGTCAAGGCGACGCCATGGGGTAGATGCTTGACGTTGATTCGGGTCAAAGCCGACAAATCGGCGGCCGGACCAGCTCCCGGGGGGGACCACTTCAATGATGAAGCGCATCGCAGTCGTCAGCTTGTTTGCCCTCGTCGCAGCATCGGTCACGGTGGTCACCGCGACCCCTGCGATGGCCGCGACCATCACGGTGACCACGACGGTTGACGTCGTCGACGGCGCCGACGGCCTCGTCTCACTTCGCGAGGCGGTCAACGAGGCCAATGCGTCCGCCGAAGACACCGTCATCGACCTCGCCTACGGGGTGACGTACCCGTTGAGCTTGTGCGGTGGCGACGAGGACGCGAATGTCGGAGGCGACCTCGACTACACGGGGACGACTTCACTCCAGGTGAACGGGTACGGCGCCACGATCGACCAGACCTGCCCGGGCGAACGGCTGTTCGACATGCTCGACGACGCGCCAGTGTTCTGGATCGGCGACATCACGCTCACCGGCGGCGAAGGTAACGACGGTGCTGCGATGCGGTTCAACAGCGGCGTCGTCATGACCGACGTTGCGGTTTTGGGCAACGACGCGGGTACGGGCACTGTGCTGAACAGCGGCGAGTTCGGCAGCGGCGCGAACATCGGACTGATCGACTCGACGGTCGGGCCTAACACGGGCACCGGAGTCCGGGTCTCGTTCGGCTCGATCTCGGTCGACGGGTCGGACATCACCCAGAACACCGGCCGAGGGATCGGTGCGATCGACGGAGCGCTCAGCATCTTGAACTCGACGATCAGCAACAACGGTCAGGGAGGCGTCTCGACCACCGGCCAGGGCGACGGGGAGCTCACGTTCCTCAACTCCGCGGCCGTCGACAACGGTGGACCCGGGGTGTCCTGCTCCGCGTGCGGCGACCTCGTGGTGACCAATTCCACGATCACCGGGAACCACCCGGCCGGCTCGACTGTCGGCGGCGGCATCGCGTGGGCCGTCGACCAGGACCAGCCGACCGACGCGCGGACCGCCACGATCACCGACTCGACGGTGGCCGGCAACACGCGCAACGGCCCGGGTGGCGGGATGGTCGTCTCGATCGTCGAGCTGTCGGAGGACCCGCCACCGGCGCAGGTCGTCATCACCCGCTCGACCTTCAGCGGAAACTCGGCCACCGGCGTCGAAGGGCGTGGCGGCGGCATCTACGCGGCCACCGGGGAGGTGCGCGCCAGCAACTCCACGTTCTCGGACAACACCGCGGCGGTGTCGGGTGGCGGGGTCTACACCGCCACAGGGGACGTGTTCCTGCAGCACGTGACCGTGGCGGGCAACAGCGCACCGACCGGAGCGAACATCGGAACAGGTGCAGACCTCGACAGCTTCGGCTCGATCGTCGCGGCGCCAGCGGGCGGGGGAACCGACTGTGCGATCGCCGGCACCACCATCTCGTCGGGGTTCAACGTCGGCGGCGACACGTCGTGCGCGTTCGGGGGAGGTACCGGCGACCAGACGAACGTCGGGGACCCGCAGCTCGCGCCCCTGGCCGACAACGGCGGGCCGACCCTGACCAGGCTCCCGCTCGGTACCAGCCCCGCCGCGGGCGCAGTCCCCGCCGCGTCGTGCACGGTCGTCGAAACGGACCAGCGCAACGTCGAGCGGCCGGCGGGGATCGACTGCGAGGCGGGCTCGGTCGAGATCGCGGAACCCGTGTCGGAGGTGTGCACCAAGACCGGGACTCCCGGACGGGATGTGCTGATCGGTGGCGCCGGGGATGACGTGGTCTGCGGCCTCGGTGGTGCCGACGTGCTGATCGGTGGGGCTGGTGCGGACCACCTGATCGGTGGGGACGGCGCGGACCTGTTGCTCGGGGGGTTCGGGAACGACGAGCTGGACGGCGACGCCGGGAAGGACCTGCTGTTCGGTGGTGCCGGCGTGGACGACCTGGACGGCGGGGCCGGGGTTGACCTGTGCGTGGATGCGGACGGGGCGAAGCCCACGTTGTGCTGATGCGCCCTGCCAGACGTAGCCGCACTCGACCCGCTGGGGGCGCAGCTGGGTTGACGTCGGGTATTCGCCGGTCTTCAGGGTGAGGAAGGCGAAGGGACCTTTCCTGTCTTGCTTCGGCATGGCCTCGTAGCCAAACTACCGAGGACCGGTCGCTGGAAGTTCGTGGACGACGGGGCAGAGCACGCGGAATGGCCGACGTTGTGGAGTTCCGTCAATCAAAGACCTTTGGAGCATCCATGCCGCGCCCGCTGTCGTCAGATGAGCGGCAGTTGCTGCTGCAAATTGTGGAGGTCGTGCCCCACTCGGCCAACCTCCTGAACCAGATCGAATCGGCGCAGTACGACGAAGCGTGGTTCGACGGCTCGCAGAGCTTCTCCATCCTGGTCTCAGCGGCCGTGCCCCCCTACTCTTTGGGCGGCGTCGTGAAGGCGGGGAGGCAGGTTGGGCCCGGCGCCACGGTCCACGAGGACGGTTCACGACCCACGAACGACAACTTCGTCGGTGAGGTCTTCCTCTGGCTCATTGATGGCAGGATCGCTGATCTCGAGTACTGCTGGGTGACAGACGACATGCCCGATCGCCTTCCCCGCCTCGACCAGTTGGTTCGCTGATGAAGCGCCACATGGTGGAGTTCCGCTTGAAGGTCTGACCTCGTGACGCGAGGCAGTCGGCGATTCTGGCGTCAGTGTCACGCCACAGAGGCCCGCGCGGGTGGTCGGTCAGGTGGGCTGAGGTCCGAGCGAGCCGACGCCGTGTCTCCCGGCTCCGTCGGACGGGTCGGGCTCCTTCAGCTCGATGAACAGGGCGTGCGTCGGGGTGCTCCCGATGTTCTCGCCGCAGTGTTCCTGAGCGGGCAGCCACCCCACGAACCCGGATGACATCTCGACGTCGCGCTCCCTGTCGCCCGCGACGAGCCGTCTGCGGAAGCCGCTCATCGTGTACATGACGCTGTCCGGATGCTCATGCGGGGTGGTCTTCTCGCCGGGCTGGTCGACGTACTCGAGCACTCGCACCCGGTCGTTCTCGAAGAGGACCGTGTAGTGCTCCGGGTTGCTCTCCACAGGGTCGAGGCTCATTTCTGCAGGATGGCAGAGCGCGTGATCCGGGAACAGCACGCCGAGTGCGAACCGGTCCGCGAGCGAGGGGCCGCACTCCGCACGCCGACGTGAGGCGGGCCCCGATCGACGTGATCGGGGCCCGCGGACACATCAGATCAGCCGGTGATCGAGCGGCGACCACCGACGCGGATCCAGATCAGCAGCACGATGATGGCGCCGATGATCGAGCCGATGAGCCCGGCGGGCTGCAGGAAGCCGTCATCGGCGTCCTTGTGGAACAGCAGGTAGCCGAGGAACCCGCCGACGAACGACCCGATGATCCCGATGACGATCGTCATGCCGATCGACAGGTTCTGCTTGCCCGGGACGATGAGGCGCGCGAGGAGGCCGGCGATGAGCCCGACGACGATGATGGTGATGATGAGTCCCAGCATGGTGGTGCCTTTCTTAGGGGGTACGTTCCCTCGACTTCACCACCCCTAGGGCTGGTGCACTACACCCCTAGGGGGGTCTACGGTCGAGCAGTGCCCCAGTCTGCTGGACCAATCACAGTTGCGCTCGTCGACGACTACGACGTGGTGGTCATGGGCGTCGCCAAGATCCTCGATCAGTACCGCGACCGCGTCGTCGTCGCCGAGATCGACACGAACGAGCCGGTCGACGACGTGGTCGACATCGTCTTGTACGACTCGTTCGCGCAGCCCGAGTCCGACCAGCACGAGATCGGCGTCCTGGTGAAGAACCCGAACGCTCGCCGCGTGGTGGTCTACACCTGGAACTTCCACCCGGACCTGGTCGCGAGTGCGCGCGCGCAGGGGGTGAGCGGCTACCTGTCCAAGGCGCTGCCTGCCCGGGAGCTCGTCGCTGCGCTCGAGGCCGTCCACGCCGGCGAGGTCGTCATCAGCGAGGTCCCCGGCCGAGCCCGACCTGCCAACGGTCTGGACTGGCCAGGACGCGGCGAAGGTCTGACGGACCGCGAGTCGGAGATCCTCGCGCTCATCACGCAGGGACTGAGCAACGCGGAGGTGGCCTCGCTCACCTATCTGAGCCCCAACACGGTGAAGTCCTACATCAGAACGGCCTACGGCAAGATCGGCGCGGAGAGCCGGACGCAGGCCGTGCTCTGGGGCGTCGAGCACGGCTTCCTGCCCGACCACCACCGGATCGACCACTGGCGCGGCGGCCCGTAGAGCGTGCCACCGTCCGACGTAGCCCGGCACGTCGGCCCTCAGCCGATCCTGCGCGGGATAGTGCGCGCCGCGGTCAGGAGCGTCGCACCGACTGCGGTGACCATGACGGCACCGCTCAGGACCAGGTAGGTCTGCGTGTCGACGACGGGGATCGACCAGCCCAGCAGTCCTACGGATACCCCCAGGACCGCGGGAAGGACGGCGACGGTCCCGATCAGCCACGCGAGCACCCCCGTCAGCAGGGACTCGACGGTCAGCACGCTCAGCAGCTGCCGGCGTGTGGTGCCCGTCCGGTGGAGCAGCCGGAACTCAGCGCGCCGCCCCGCGGTCGTGAGCACCAGCGCGTTCGCGGCGCCGAGCCCGACGAAGACGAGCAGGAGCAGGACGAGGACCGACGAGAGGTGCTGCGCCGCAGCGTCAGGGTCGGTGGAGGTGGCAGCGTACTGCTCGGCCGTCTCCACGGTGAGGCCCGAGGCCCGCAGCCGGCTCGTGACCGAGGCGGGATCCGTCGTCCCAACGAGCACGGTGTCGGCGGACGGCCGCGCACCGAACCCCGCGGCGGTCTGCGGGGTGACGAGGTAGTCGCCCAGACCCAGCCCGCGGTCGAAGACTGCGACGACGCGAACCTGGTGCTCAGTCGTGTCGTACCGCAGGTCGACCGTGTCGCCCGTCCCGATGCCTGTGGCGAATGCCGCATCCGTGCTGATCGCGACTGTTCCGGGGTCGGCGAGCGCGGCCAGCGAACCGTGGGTGACGCCGGGGTCCACCATGGTGCGTGGGACGTCGGCGGGCACGGTCCGCAGCGCCGTCCGCTCCCAGACGAGCCTGTCCGGCATGTCTTCCTCGTCGGTACGGACCTCGACGGGCACGACCGACAGGGGCACTGCCGTGGCCACGCCCGGCACGTCGGCGACCTGCGCGAGCTGGTCGTCACCGCCGGTGCCGGTCACGACGAGGTCGCTGCCCAGCGCGGCACGGATCTGCACCTCGGCTGCCCTCGCTACTGCATGGTCGACGCTGGTCTGGACGGTTCCGATGGCCAGGGCGACCGCGAGCGGAACGACCACGCCGGTCAGCCGTCGAGAGAACCCGCGCACGTTGTGCAGCGCCAGAACGGTCGGGGCGCCGCGTCGTCGGCCGGGCATCCGCGAGGTCCGGCCGAAGGCCCAGGTGACGAGCGACGGTCCGGCAAGCGCTGCAGCGCCCACGAGGAGGAAGGCCGACATCGCCGCGCTGGCGCTCCCGATCGTGCCGGGGACGACAAGTGGGCTCCCCGCGGTGGCGACTCCCGCGACCGCGCAGGCGATGGCCAGACCTCGACGGACCGTCCCGATGCTCGGTGGCTCGACCGCGCTCGTGCGGACGGCGTCGAGCGGCTCCATCCGGAGCGTCTCACGTGTGGCGAGCCGTCCGGCGAGCAGCGCCACGGGCAGCACGAGGCCCAGGGCGACGGCGACGGGGAGCGGTGACCATGCCAGTCCGGATCCGGGTCTGACCATGCCGGCGTCGACAAGAATCGGTCGAAGCAACGTGGCTGACGCCAGCCCGAGGAGGGCGCCGACCGGCACGGCGACGAGGGCGACGAGCAGGACCTCGCGCGCTACCTGGCCACGCACCTGCCCCCGGGTCGCGCCGATCGTGCGCACGAGTGCGAGCTCGCGATGGCGCCCGCGCAGTGCGAGCGACACGGTCGCTGCGACGACGAACAGGACGACCACCAGCGCGGTGCCCGCGTAGGACGACGCGAGCGCCGTGAGATCGAAGCCGGCGTCGCCCGCGCGGACACCTGTCTCCATGAGCACTCCGACGGTGGCGATGACTCCGCCTGCCGCGGCCAGGACGAGGGCGGTGCCCGCGAAGGTGACCCGGTGCGCGTAGGTGGCGGACGCGGCGAGCTTCCACTGCGCGCTCATCGTCCGAGCTCCAGCATGCACGCTGTGACCTGCTCGACGGTGGGTGCGGCTATCTCATCGGCCACCACCCCGTCGGCAAGGAACACGACCCGTTCCGCTGCAGCGGCGACGACGCTGTCGTGCGTGACCAGGATGACGGTCTGGCCGAGGCGCCGGGCGGTGTCGCGGAACAAGGCGAGCACCTGAGCGCCGGTGCGCGAGTCCAGGGCGCCGGTCGGTTCGTCGGCGAAGACGACGGTGGGCCGGGTGACCAGCGCGCGGGCGATGGCTACCCGCTGTGCCTGACCACCGGAGAGCTCACCGGGCAACCGGTTCTCGAACCCGGTGAGGCCCAGGGTTTCGGTCAGGTGAGCCAGCCAGGTGCGGTCGACCTCGTGGCCTCCGAGGATGAGCGGGAGCTCGATGTTGGTGCGGACGTCGAGGTGCCCGACGAGGTTGTAGGACTGGAACACGAAGCCCACCTGTTCCCGCCGGAACCGTGTGAGCTGGTCGGGGGACAGGCCGGCGATCGCGTGGCCGCCGACGACGACCTGGCCCCGGTTGGGCACGTCGAGGCCGGCCGCCACGTGGAGCAGGGTGGACTTGCCGGAGCCGGACTGTCCCATGACGGCCGTGAGGGATCCGCGCGCGAAGCCGAGGGACACGCCGCGCAGGGCGTGGACCGGTGTCGGGCCGGCGTAGGTCTTGTGGACGTCGACGAGCTGCACGGCTGTCTCGGCGACGGTGCGAGGGAGGGTGACGGTGTCGGTCTGGTTCATGTCTTCGACGCTAGGGAGCGCCGGGAGCCGTCACGAGCCCCGCAGGGACGCACTTGGCGCCTTGCATCCTTCGGAGGAGGGACGGTTCAGCGCGCCGTGTCGACGACACCGTTCTGGTACGCCCACACCGCGGCGTGGAGGCGCGACCGCACTCCGAGCTTCGGCATCATGCGCGCCAGGTGAGACTTCACGGTCGACACCTCGACGACCAGCTCGCGAGCGATCTCGTCGTTCGACATGCCCTGCGCCAGGAGCAGCAGGATGTCGAGCTCGCGCGGGGTGAGCAGCTCCTGGGCCCGTGCGGCAGTCACGGGTTGGGTCTGCCGGCGTGTGACGAGCTCGCGCAGCACCCGTTTGGTGAGGCCTTCGGCCAGGGTGCCGTTGCCACCCGCCACCGAGCGCACGGCCGCGACGACCTCGTCGGGTTCGGCGTCCTTGAGCAGGAAGCCCGAGGCGCCGGCCTCGAAGGCGCCGAACAGGTACTTGTCGTCGTCGAAGGTCGTGAGGATGAGCACCGGGATCGGGTCGGGCACGTCCGGACCGCACAGCGCCCGGGTCGCGGTGATCCCGTCCGTCCCGGGCATGCGGATGTCGAGGCACGCGACGTCGGGCCGCAGGCGCCGGGCTTCCTCGACCGCCGCCCTGCCGTCGGCGACCGCGGCGACCACCTCGAGGTCGGGCTCACCACCGAGGAGCGTGGTCAGGCCGGCGCGGACGAGCGGCTGGTCGTCGGCCACCAGCACGCGGATCATCGGCTCTCCCCAGGTGTCTCGGCGTCGTCGGAGGTGGGTATCGAGAGAGTCACGAGCCATCCGCCGTCCGGGGTAGGACCGACCTCGAGCTCGGCACCGGTCAGCTCGGCCCGCTCCCGCATGCCGATGAGGCCGAATCCTCCACCGTCGGCCACCGGGCTCGTCGGGTTGGAGGGTGCGGCGTTCCGGACCGTGACCACCGTTCTCGCCCGGTCCCGGGCGTCGACGACGACCTCGCAGCGGGCGCCGGGGGCGTGCCGCGTCGCGTTGGCGAGCGCCTCCTGAACGGTGCGGTACGCGGAGAGCTGGGCGAGCGGCCCGGTGCGTGCGCCCGGCGGTGGGCCGTCGGGGCGGTCGTAGGCGGTCAGGGTGACGTCGCTCCCGGCCCGGCGCGCGGTCTCGACGAGTCCGGCGATGCCGCCCAGGGACTCCTCGCGGAACACTCCCGCCTCGGCAGCCGCGCCCGTGGACAGCCCGGCGGGCTCCTCACGCAGGAGGCCGACGAGCGCGCGGAGGTCGCCCAACATCTCCCGGCTCTGCTGGCGCACCTCCTGGACGGCACGCTTCGCGCCTTCCGGGTCGACGTCGATCTGACGACCGATGGCACCGGTCATCACCGCGATCCCCGACAGGTGGTGAGCCGCGATGTCGTGCAGCTCGCGAGCCATCGCGGTGCGCTCCTTGGCGACGGCGACCTCGACCAGCGCCTCGTGCTCGCGCACCAGGGCGCTGGCGCGTTCCTCTCGTGCCGTGCGGGCGTCGCGCCGGGACCGCACGACGAGGCCGACGAGGGCGGCCACGCCCACCGTCCCGACGCCCTGCACGATGCCGCTGAGCACGGAGGTCCCGAGGTCGTAGCCCGTGTCGAGCTGTTCCCACGTCTCACCGAGCGCAACCAGCGCCGCGGCGTACGCGAGCACCGGCCAGAGCCGCTCCGCGCTCTCGGACAGCACCGCCAGGAACGTGGCGACGATGATGGCGACCGACGTGATCCCCAGAGCGGACTGCAGGCCGAGCGCGGCTCCGACCGGAGCACCGGCGGCGACCAGGACCACAGTGGCTCGCGGCGCGGTGCGTTGCCGGGCGAGCAGGGCGGCCTGAACCGTCACGACCGCCAGGCCGCACCACCAGGCCACGTCACCGAACGACGGCACGTCGGGGACGTCGGCCGCGTCGACCGTGGCGGCGAGCGGCACCGCCACCAGGATCCCGACGGCAGCACACCAGCACACGAACGCCAACCTCAGCCGCACCGCGACACCTTCTCACGCGGCCGAGGCGAACCGGGCGTGAAGATGGCCGGAGCTGCTCGGTCTAGCGCGGTCGCCCGAAGGCGAACGTGCCGTCGGGACCGATGTGCGCCGGGACCACGTCGACCACCCACGCGGGATCGATGGGTCCGTAGATGTGCGGGTAGAGCTCCCCGTTGCCACCGTCCTCGTACCGGACCTCGGTCCCCGCGGCGATGATCGTGTCGGTCTCCAGGAGCAGGACGCACAGCTCCTCGTCGCCGTCGGCGAAGACGGCCGACGCGACCGCCGGCAGCTGCGCGCGCGACGAGGCATGGATGAATCCGACGTCCTCGAAGGTGCGACCCTTCGTCGACCAGCGGTACGTGCCGGCAACCTGTGCCGCTTCCCAGTCCGGTCGCTGCGTGACGTGCAGGATCTCCACTGCTGGGACGTTACCCGTAGGTGCCGCCCTACCGGCCGTAGATGCGGGCTCGATGTGCCGCGAACTGTCGTCTGCCGACCGTCCGCCACAGCAGCCTGGCCGGGGCGGGCAGGTTCGCACGGAGCCAGTCCGGGCGCTGGTCGGCGGGGATGACATCGAGAATCCAGCCCAGCTGCACGAGCAGCTTGCGTGGTGGGATCGACGCCATCCCGTGCTCGTGCATGAGCCCCCACTCGCGTTGCGACATCACGGTCGCGGCGGTGGGCAGGATCTGGCTCTCCTCCTGTCCGAGGTGCGCGAGCAGGGTGGTCCGGATCTCGTCGAGCAGCTCGGCGAGGGCGTCTCGCGCCACGGCGTCGGCCGCGACCTCCCAGGCGGGGAGAAGGGTGTCGAGCCTCTCGAGCTGTGCGGCGGTCGCAGCGTGCTGGCTCCGCATGAGGCCGACGTGCAGGGCGCAGGCGGGTGCGCGCTTCTCCAAGGTGTCCCAGAGGAACTGGTCCTCGCCCTCGTGGTGGTTGTGCAGGGCGGCCGCGACCTCGCGGGTGTGCTGTGCGATGGGCCGCATCCGCTCGCGGTCTGCTTCCGGCACGGCGCGGACGAGCCCGGGGAGGTCGCTGAACGCCCTGCGGAACAAGGCATGGATGTGCAGCATGTCGGAGGTGTCGCAGCCGAGCGTGTCGTTGGTCGTCGTCGTCATCGCACTCTCGTTCGTCGTGTCCGGGCGTCACCACTGAACGCGGTACGCTGGTGACGACTATCGTGCGGTCAGCACCCGACGTCAAGGGTGCTTCCACGAGACGAGGGGTGAACCCGTTCCTACCGATCCGCTGCTGGAGTGGGTCACGCTCGGCTCCGAGCCGGGCGTCGCACCCGACGGGCTCGAGCGCGTCCGCGCCCTCCTGAACACCGACGACAGGTTCCACCGCGTCGAACGGATGGCTGGCGGACCGGCACCGCTGCTCGCCGTGCGGGACGCGCTGCGGGCCTACCTCCTCGACGGCGACTCGTCATCCCTGAGGAGGATCGCTGCTGCGAACCCGCTCGTCCTGATGTTCGACGACGGCATCTCGAGGCTCGAGCCCGCGGGCGGCGACGCGACCGTGGCCGCGCTGCTCGCCGACGTCCACCGCGCGCAGGCGTCGGGGGAGTGGGCGCGCCTCAAGGCGTGCGCCAACCCGGACTGCCAGTGGGTCTACTACGACAGCTCGCGCAACAGGTCAGGCCGGTGGTGCTCGATGAACGAGTGCGGCGAGGTCATGAAGGCCCGCGCCTACCGGGAGCGCGCCCGCACGGGCCGAGGTCCCTCGGCGTCGTAACGGAAGCGCCTGCCGGTCAGGGAGCGAGCGGGGCGAGGCGGAAGACGCGGAGCTCGCGGTCGACGGCTCGCTCGGCGTAGGACTCGTACGCGGGCCAGACCTCCAGGAGCGCGGGGAGCAGCCGGGCTCGTTCGTCGTCCGACGCGAGCGTCGCGGTGACCGGGGTGGTCACGCCGGCGATGGTGACGAGGGCGGACGGGTTCGCGAGGAGGTTGCCCGACCAGGCCGGATGGTGTCCTTGGCCCCAGTTCGAGCCGATCAGCACCCAGCCGCCCCCGTCGACCGCGTACAGGAGCAGAGCCTCGCGAGGCTCGCCACTCTTGCGACCCGTCGTCGTCAGGATGAGGTGGGGGAGCGTCGGTCTGCCGAGGATGCTCAAGCGCCCGCGGGTCAGCTTCTGCAGTCGCCGGTCGAGTCCCGAGGTGGCCTTGCCGGCTCGCGCGAACCAGAGGCCATGACCCAGCCGTCGGGTGAGGGAGTGCGCGCTCATCGCACGATTGTCCCTGCTCAGCGGGCTGCTCCGGACCTGCGGGAGTACGGTGCGAGAGGAAGTCCCGGCCGTGCCGGGGCTTCACGGCGTTACCCCCTGTTTGACCGCCGCCATAGCAGATTCGAGATGCGGCGTCCCGGATTTAGCCTCGGCGACACTCGTCCGGGCTAGGTTCGGACAGGTAACAGCGGTGTTTCCGCGGTGTATCGATCTCACATCGTGGACGTACCGGTCAGTATCAATCACGTAACGATCATCAGCGGCACCGTCGCCTGCCCGATTTGTCCCTTCGCGCGACACTAACGTGTCGGCAACCCCGGAGGGCTCTGTACTCCTGTGCGTCGCAATCGTTCGGCGCCCGCGTGACTCGGCAGACCCACCACCGTTTCAGGAGGAACATTGAAGATCACACGGAAGGCCGCGACCGCTGCGGTCGCCTCGCTGAGCCTTCTCGCGCTTGCTGCGTGCAGCAGCGGCGACAGCGACACGTCCGATGACGACGCGGGTATCAACCAGAGCACCGCGGTCAACGTCGCGTGGGAGTCCGGGCTCACGTCCGTCAACACCGACGAGTTCAACGTGGGTAACGCGACGCAGAACGCGATCGTCACGTACCTGACGAACGCGCAGTTCAACTACTACGACCCGGACCTGAAGCTCCTCAAGGACGAGAGCTTCGGCAAGTACGAGAAGGTCTCCGAGGACCCGCTGACGATCAAGTACACGATCTCGGACGACGCGACCTGGTCCGACGGCACGCCCGTCACCGCGACCGACAGCCTCCTCGAGTGGGCAGCCACCTCCGGCAACCTCAACACGATCGAGGGCACGTTCGACCCGGAGTCCGGGGAGGACCAGACCGACTACACGGCTGGCGTGTTCTTCAACGGTGTGACCCCCGGGGCCCCGTTCGTGACGAAGACCCCTGAGGTCTCCGACGACAACAAGTCGATCACCTACGTCTACGACAAGCCGTTCGGTGACTGGGAGCTCGAGTTCCAGGGCCCGACCGTCCCTGCGCACGTCGTGGCCATGCACGCTCTCGGTATCGACGACCCGACCGAGGCGAGCGACGCCCTGGTCAAGGCGATCCAGGACAACGACGTCGAGAAGCTCAAGCCGATCGCCGAGTTCTGGAACCACGGGTTCAACTTCACCAAGCTCCCGGACGACGCGTCCCTGCTCGTCTCGGACGGCCCGTTCATCATCAGCGAGTACGTCGAGGGCCAGTACCTGACTGTCGTGCGCAACGACAAGTACAAGGGCGACCGCACCACCGGTCCCGACACCTTCACCTTCCGCTACATCGACGACCCGATGGGCCAGGTGCAGGCGCTGCAGAACGGTGAGGTCGACATCATCGGCCCGCAGGCCACGGCCGACGTCCTGTCGGCGCTCCAGGCGCTGGACACCGTGACGGTCGAGAACGCCGACGAGGGCACCTACGAGCACATCGACCTGCAGTTCACCAACGGTGGGCCGTTCGACCCGAACACCTACGGTGGCGACGCCGCCAAGGCGCTGGCCGTCCGCCAGGCGTTCCTGACGGCGCTGCCGCGGCAGGCGATCATCGACAACCTCATCAAGCCGCTCAACCCCAAGGCTGAGGTGCGCAACTCGTTCACCGTCATCCCGGGTGCGCCGAACTACGACGAGGTCGTCGCGAACAACGGCTCGGACGCCTACCCGCTGGCCGGGGACCCCGACAAGGCCAAGTCCATCCTGGCCGCCGCCGGCGTCACCGGTCCGATCAACGTGCGGCTCGTCTTCAACGGCGACAACACGCGACGTGTCAACGAGTTCGCGCTGATCACGGATGCCGAGGCAGCGATCGGCATCACGATGGTGGACGCCTCGGCGCCCGCCACGGACTGGGTCAACAAGATCAACACGGCGCCGAACGACTGGGACGCGTCGATGTTCGGCTGGCAGTCCACCTCTACCGCGGTGACCGCCTCTGACCCCACCTTCCGTACCGGTGGGAGCCAGAACAAGCAGGGGTACAGCAACGCCACGGTCGACAGCCTGTACGACGAGCTGTCGGTCGCGATCGACCCCGACGAGCAGACGCGGATCATCACGGACATCGAGAAGCAGCTGTGGGCCGACGCGTTCGGTACCACCATCTTCCAGTTCCCTGGAATCCACGCCTGGAGCAAGAAGCTCAGCGGTCCTGAGCCGGTCTCCATCAGCCCGACGATCATGTACGGGTTCTGGGACTGGAAGATCGAAGGGTCCGGCGCGACGGACGAGGCGACAAGCTGATCCGCAGCACCGCCTGACGGACACAACGGCTGGGGGCGGCGGGACCTACGGGTTCCGCCGCCCTCACCGTGCGTCGAGGTAGGACTACCGTCCTGCGTACGCTCTGCCCGCCCGGGCGCCGATGCCCTGGCGGTTCTGCTCCGCCGCGTGCACCACGCTCGAGCACCCTTGCGCCGTAGACTCGAGCATTCGGGTCTGCAACGCCCTCAACTGCGAGGTAACGCATTTCATGATCTCGTTCCTGTGGCGACGTCTGCTCGCCGGACTAGCGACGCTCCTGGTCTCGACCTTCGTGATGTACATCCTCGCGTCGGCGTCCATGGACCCGTTCGGAGACCTCGGCCAGTCGACGGCTGCCAACAAAGAGGCGCTCATCGCCCAGCGGATCCAGCTGCTCGACCTGGACACCCCGGTCGTCATCCGCTACTTCAAGTGGCTCGGGAACTTCGTGCAAGGCGACCTGGGCACCGCCTGGGTCAGCGACCAGCCGGTCTCCAGCGTGCTGCACGGCGCGATCCTGTCCACGATCCAGCTCGTCACCGCGGCGACGGTCATCGCGATCATCTTCGGTGTCGCCGTCGGCATCGTCAGCGCGTTGCGCCAGTACAGCTCGTTCGACTACCTCATGATCTTCGTGTCGTTCCTCCTCTACTCGCTGCCGGCCTTCTGGGTCGCGGTGCTGCTCAAGCAGTGGGGCGCGATCGGCTTCAACGACTTCCTCGCGGACCCCGTGATCTCGTGGGTCGCCATCACGGTCGTCTCGATCCTCGCGGGCCTCCTGTGGAGCCTGGCGATAGGTGGCGAGCGACGGCAGCGTGCTCTCACGTTCGTTGTCGCGTTCGCCGCTACGTTCAGCACCTTCGCCTTCCTGCAGCTCACCGACTGGTGGACGCACCCGAGCATCAACCCGCCTCTGCTCGCCCTGCTGGGTACCGCGACCGCGTTCGCCGTCACGACGCTGTCGACCGGCCTGAAGAACCGTCGTGCCCTCGCGGCGTCGCTGACCACCGTGGTGATCGGCCTCGTCCTGTACCTGCCGCTGCAGGTCTTCTTCAAGTCCGTCGCCGAGTCGTGGTTGATGATGTTCGTGCTCGCGCTCATCACGGTCGCCGTCGGCGTCGGCGTCGGCTACGCCTGGGGCGGCCCCGACCGAGGAGTGTCGGCGCGGACGGCGGCGATCACGGCGGTCCTGGTCGCCGCGATGCTGTTCATCAACCAGGTGATGCGGGTCTGGCCCGCGTACTACAACGCACCGGCGATCAACGGCCGTCCCGTCCCGACCATCGGCGACCGCACCCCGAACCTCGGCGGGAACTTCTGGGTCACGACGCTCGACCAGTTCATGCACCTGCTGCTGCCGACGCTCGCCCTCGTGCTCATCGGCTTCGCCGCGTACACCCGCTACTCGCGCTCGAGCATGCTCGAGGTGATGAGCCAGGACTACATCCGCACGGCGCGCTCGAAGGGGCTGCCCGAGCGCACGGTGATCATGCGCCACGGCTTCCGCAACTCGCTGATCCCGCTGGCCACCGTGGTCCCGATCGACATCATCACCCTGCTGGGTGGCGCGATCATCACCGAGCGCGTCTTCGCTCGCCCGGGCATGGGCACGTTGTTCCTCTTCTCGCTGACGCACGCGGAGATCGAGCCGGTGATGGCGTACCTCGTCATCGTCGCCGCGCTCGCGATCATCGCCAACATCGTCGCCGACCTCGTCTACGCGGGCCTCGACCCGAGGATCCGGGTGAACGCATGAGCACCACCGACCAGCAGTCGCCCGAGGGGTCGGCAACCGACTCGGGACAGTCCGAGAACGCGATCGAGCTCCGCGAGGTCGCCGGCCTGTCGCAGGGCCAGATCGTTCGCCGCCGCTTCGTCCGCCACCGCGGTGCGATGGTCGCCATCGTGGTGCTCTCGTTCGTCGTGGTCCTTGCCTTCTCGTCGGTCGGGATCGCCGGCTGGACGGGGTGGTGGAGGTTCACGCCCAACGAGCTCAACCCGATCGTCAACGGCGGCGAGCCCACGCTCATGTTCCCCGCCTGGCTCGGTGGCGACGCGGGCATCTGGTTCCACTGGGGTCTGCACCCGTTCGGCCAGGACGAGATCGGTCGTGACGTGTTCGCGCGCGTCATGCGGGGCACTCAGACGTCGCTGATCATCACCGCGACCGTCGGGCTGGTCGCCACGGGCGTCGGGATCCTGGTCGGCGCCCTCGCGGGCTTCAACCGCGGCCGGACCGACGACATCCTGATGCGGATCACGGACCTCGTCATCACCATGCCGGTCATCGTCATCGGCGCGGTGCTCGGTCAGCTGGCCGGCGGCAACAACCCGCTGATCTTCGGCACCTTCCTCGGCCTGATCACCTGGACGACGCTCGCCCGGCTCGTCCGTGGTGACTTCCTCACCCTGCGCGAGCGCGAGTTCGTCGACGCCGCGCGCGTGGCGGGCGCGAGCAACAGCCGCATCATGTTCAAGCACATGCTGCCCAACGCGATCGGCGTGATCATCGTCAACACGACGCTGCTCATGAGCTCCGCGATCCTGCTGGAGACGGCGCTGTCCTACCTCGGGGTCGGGATCAAGGCGCCGGCCACCTCGCTGGGCCTGCTGATCAGCCAGTACCAGGAGGCGTTCTCGACGCGGCCGTGGCTGTTCTGGTGGCCTGGCCTGATGATCGTGATCATCGCGTTGTCCATCAACTTCATCGGAGACGGTCTGCGCGACGCGTTCGACCCTCGCCAGAAGCGCATCCCGTCCGAGCGCAAGATGGCCAAGGCCATGCTCGTCGACGGATCGGCGGCCCGGGCGAGCACGACCACCGTCCAGCCGCCGATGCAGGGCGGCAACGCAGGGCTGGGGCCGTCGTGACCCTTCCGTCAGATCAGGGCGAAGGACGCGGCCGCGAGGACGACGACACCCGTGATCGTGAGCCAGTGCCAGCGTCGTTGCGGACCGATGCCGGCCGCGACGGCACGCTGCGCGTCCTTCAGGTAGCCGGCGTCCTTGAGGGCCGCCTGTCGCTCGACGATGGCGTCCGCCACGCGGTCGGCGTTGGCGTTGTGCCGTCCCGGGCCCAGGGGGCCTGTCACTGCGCGGCGACGTCGCAGACGCTGCGCGGTGCCGCTGGACCGGGGTGCGGCCCACGCGGTCACGTCCGAGCCCGTGGTGTGCACGACGAGCGAGTACTTCACGGTGACTCCGCGGTAGGCGGGCCACGGGATCCGCACGGTCGCGGTCACGTTCCGCACCACGACCTCGCCGTCGGACACCTCGACCGCCGGGTTCCAGAAGAGAGCCCACACGAGCAGCACGATCAGCGCCAGCAGCGGCACGAGCTGCAGCGCCTCGGCCACGCCGTCGATGACCAGGACGCTGACCAGCGCGATCACCGCGGCCGCCGCCGCCGCGCCGGTCAGCCAGCGCCCGTACGTCGACGTGAACTCCTGCGTGCCACCCATCAGCCCATGCTCCCAGACCGGTGTTCCTCGACGGTGACCCCGTCCACCGGACACCTCGTCCTCGGCCAGTAAGGAAACCCCGTGGCAATCGACACCTCCGACGCGGTCCCGTCGACCGCCCCTGCACGGACGCCCGTGCTGTCCGTGCGCGACCTCGGCGTGGACTTCTACGTCGACGGGCAGTGGTACCCCGCCGCCACCGGCGTGAGCTACGACGTCTTCCCCGGTGAGGTGCTCGCCATCGTCGGCGAGTCAGGCTCGGGCAAGACGCAGTCCTCGATGTCGCTGCTCGGGCTGCTGCCGCAGAACGGCCGCGCCAAGGGGAGCGCCAAGCTGGGCGACCGCGAGCTGCTCGGCATGTCCGCGCAGAAGCTGCGCCAGGTCCGCGGCAAGGAGATCGCGGTCATCTTCCAGGAGCCGATGACGGCCCTGAACCCGGTGTACACGGTCGGCTTCCAGATCATCGAGACGCTGCGCACCCACTTCGACATCGGTCCCAAGGAGGCGCGGGACCGGGCGCTCGAGCTCCTGCGCCTCGTCGAGATCCCGGACCCCGACCGGCGCATCGACGCCTACCCGCACCAGCTGTCGGGCGGTCAGCGGCAGCGCGCCATGATCGCGCAGGCGCTCGCCTGCGACCCCAAGCTGCTGATCGCCGACGAGCCGACGACGGCACTCGACGTGACCGTGCAGGCGGAGATCCTCAAGCTGATGCGGGACCTGCGCACGCGCATCGACTCCGGCATCGTGCTGATCACCCACGACATGGGTGTGGTCGCGGACCTGGCCGACAAGATCATCGTGATGAAGGACGGCCGCGTCGTCGAGGAAGGGTCCTCGCTCAGCATCTTCACGGAGCCGACGCACCCGTACACGATCAAGCTTCTCGACGCGGTTCCGCACCTGGGCCGCAGCGCCGACGCGCTCGCGGTCGAGACGGCGCAGGCCGAGACGAGCGGCACGACGGCGGTGGACCGCTCGACGCCGCAGGCGACCGACGGACCGGTCCGCGAGACCGTCCTCGAGGCCAAGGACATGGTCATCGAGTACCCGGGCCGCCGTCGCCAGCCGGCCTTCCGGGCAGTCGACGGGGTGAGCCTCTCGCTCAAGCAGGGCGAGGTCGTCGGGCTCGTCGGTGAGTCCGGATCGGGCAAGACGACGATCGGACGCGCCGTGGTGGGCCTGCTGCCGGTGACCTCGGGTGAGCTGAGGATCGTCGGCCAGAACATGGTCGGAGCCTCCGCCAACGACCTGAAGCCGCTGCGCAGCAAGGTCGGGATCGTGTTCCAGGACCCGGGCAGCTCGCTCAACCCCCGGCTGCCCATCGGCGAGTCGATCGGCGAGCCGCTCTTTCTGCACCGTGGCGTCAAGGGTGCCGAGATGTCCCGTGCCGTCGAGCGCCTGCTCGACCAGGTCCAGCTGCCGCGCGCGATGCGCAACCGCTACCCGCACGAGCTCTCGGGCGGTCAGCGTCAGCGTGTGGGCATCGCACGCTCGCTCGCGCTCGAGCCGCAGCTGCTGGTGGCCGACGAGCCGACGTCGGCGCTGGACGTCTCGGTGCAGGCCACGGTGCTCGAGCTCTTCCAGGACCTGCAGCGCGAGCACGGCTTCGCCTGCCTGTTCATCAGCCACGACCTGGCCGTCGTCGAGATGCTCTCGGACCGCATCGCGGTCATGCACAACGGCAGGCTCGTCGAGATCGGCGACACCGCTCAGGTGGTCAACCACCCGAAGGACTCCTACACGCAGCGACTTCTTGCGGCGGTCCCGGTTCCCGACCCGGTGGCCCAGCAGGAGCGGCGCCTGACCCGGGACGCGCTTCTGGAGGCACAGCGGGACGAGCTCGAGCGTGCCGAGATCGCGCGAGCCGACGAGCTCACGGTGGCCTCCGAGACCGCCGACCTGGACGCGCACGGCATCACCGACCAGGGCGCCGGCGGCCACACGACCGGTCGGGGTTTCTGAGCGTCACGGGGCGACCGGACCTCGGCGCGTCATGCAGGCTCGTCCGAGTTCACACCGATTCGTGCGGCATGGTTGAGATTCGGCGGATCGGTACCGATACCTCCGTATCGGGCAGTCGGTGCCCGTCCGAGGTCGCTGGAGGCAAACGGTGCGCAGTGGGTCACGTCTGACGGTCGTGGCGGTCGCCGCCCTGGTGGCGGCGGTTCCGACGCTCACAGGCTGCACGGATCCTGCACCGCAGCCGGACCGCCCCGGGACCGTCGTCGTCGCGGTTCCGGCCCCGTTCACCTCGCTGAACGGGGGAACGGTCCAGGGACGAGACCCGGGCAGCGCTCTGGTCCTCGGGCTCGCGCAGTCCGGTTTCGTCAGCCTCGACGAGAACGGCGCCGCGGTGCTCGACCCGTCGTTCGGCACGGTCGAGAAGGTCGCGGACGCCCCGTTGACGGTGAAGTACACGATCGCGCCGGAGGCCACCTGGTCCGACGGCGTACCGGTCACCGCGGACGACCTCGTCCTGGAGTGGGCCGCGCGCAGCGGGCAGCTCGACGACGTCATCCCCGAGCTCGACGCCCTCGGTGCCGTGACCAACGACGACGCGCTCGCAGCCGGAGTGGCCTTCGCGGCCGCCTCACCGGCACTGGTCTACGCGGAGCAGCCACCGGTCGTGGACGGCGCGACGGTCACCGTCACGTACACCGCTCCGGTGGCCGACTGGCAGGTCGCGCTCGACGTCGGCGTTCCGGCGCACGTGGTCGGCCAGACCGCGCTGGGCGTGGAGGACCCGGCCGCCGCGGCGACCGCGGTGACGACCGCGATCACCGGCGAGGACAAGGTGGCGCTCGGCTCCATCTCGTCGACGTGGCGCACGCAGTTCGACGCGGACGCGCTGTCCCAGCACCTCGACCTCGCCGTGAGCGACGGTCCGTACGCGGTCGACCGGATCGTGCCCGGCAAGCGGGTGGAGCTGGTGCGCAACGAGAAGTACACGGGCGACCGCCCCGCGGCGTACGACCGCATCGTGCTCCGCAGCGACGTCGACCCGCTCGACGAGGTGAGCGCCCTGTCCACCGGCAGGATCGACGTGATCGCCCCTGTCGACACGGCCGACGTGCTGGACGCGCTCGCCGACGTCGAGGGTGCGACGGTCCGGACGGGTGGCGACAGCACGCTCCAGCTCCAGCTGCAGGTGGCCGGTGGTGGCGCGTTCGACGACGCGACCTACGGAGGCGACGCGGCGACCGCCACGGCGATCCGCACCGCGTTCCTGCTCACGGTCCCGCGCGACGCGATCGTCGACGGCCTCGTGAAGCCGCTGTGGTCCGACGCCACGGTGTCGGGTGCGGTCCTTCCCCAGGTGGGCCCCGACGCCGGGAGCTCGTCACCGCAGGACGGTTCGGCCGACATCTCCCAGGCGAAGTCGGTCCTGGAGTCGGCGAACGTCACCGATCAGGTCGTGGTCCGGGTCCTGACGAACACCGCAGACCCGCTGCGCACGGCGATGCTCGAGAAGATCACGGACTCGGCGGCCGAGGCAGGCTTCGAGGTGCGGCCGTACACGCCCGTGCAGGCCTGGGCGGCCGACCTGCGCGGTGCTCCCGAGTCGTGGGACGTCGCGCTCGTCCCGGTCCCTCAGGCGGACCTGCCGGTCAGCTCGGTGGTGACGCGCTGGCAGACCGATGGTGTCGCCAACCTGACGGGCTGGTCGGACCAGGTCACCGACCAGGCCGCGTCGGCCCTGACCACGACGCTCGACCCGTCGGCCGTCCCGGCGGCGCTCGATCCGGTCGCGGGCGGACTGGCCGCCGGGGGAGCGGTCGCGTCGATCGTCCAGCAGCCCGTCGTCGTCGCGCAGCGTCCGCTGCCCGACGGTTCGGAGCTGCCTGAGATCGAGCCGCTCGCGCTCGGTCGTGCGGACCTGACCTCGTGGTGGGACTGGGCCCGGAAGTAGTGGGCCTGGTCACCTCCGGGTCATTCTGGTGCCTGGGCGGGTAGAATTGACCGGCGCAGCCGACGACCGGCGCGCTCCCCACCTTCTGAGATGAGTTCCCCCATGTCTGAGCCCACGTCTGCGCCTACTGGCACGAGCGTGCGCGGAGACCTGCGCAATGTCGCCATCGTCGCGCACGTCGACCACGGCAAGACCACGCTGGTCGACGCCATGCTGTGGCAGTCCGGCTCGTTCGGGTCCCACGCACACGTGGACGAGCGAGCGATGGACTCCGGCGACCTGGAGCGCGAGAAGGGCATCACGATCCTCGCCAAGAACACCGCGATCCGGTACACGGGTCCCGCGGCGGCGGAGGTCGGTCAGCCCGACGGCATCACCATCAACGTGATCGACACCCCCGGCCACGCCGACTTCGGCGGCGAGGTCGAGCGCGGCCTGTCCATGGTCGACGGCGTCGTCCTGCTGGTGGACGCCTCTGAGGGCCCGCTGCCCCAGACGCGGTTCGTGCTGCGCAAGGCGCTCGTCGCCAAGCTGCCCGTGATCCTCGTCGTGAACAAGACGGACCGTCCCGACGCCCGGATCACCGACGTCGTGCACGAGGCGACGGACCTGCTTCTCGGTCTGGCGTCGGACCTGCACGAGGACGTCCCGGACCTGGACCTCGACGCGATCCTCGACGTGCCCGTGGTGTTCGCCGCCGCCAAGGCCGGCCGTGCGTCGATGAACCAGCCCGCCGACGGCGGCCTGCCGGACGCGGAGAACCTCGAGCCGCTGTTCAAGACGATCCTCGAGCGGATCCCCGCGCCCACCTACACCGAGGGCGCACCCCTGCAGGCGCACGTCACCAACCTCGACGCGTCGCCGTTCCTCGGCCGCCTCGCGCTGCTCCGCGTCTTCAACGGCACGATCCGCAAGGGCCAGACCGTCGCGTGGGCGAAGGCTGACGGCACGCTCGCGAACGTGAAGATCACCGAGCTGCTCGAGACCAAGGCGCTCGAGCGGGTCAGCACCGAGTCCGCGGGCCCCGGTGACATCGTCGCCGTCGCCGGCATCGAGAACATCACGATCGGCGAGACGCTCACGGACCCGGACGACCCGCGCCCGCTGCCGATGATCACGGTCGACGACCCGGCCATCTCCATGACCATCGGGATCAACACGTCCCCGCTGGCCGGCCGCGGCGGCAAGGGCCACAAGGTCACCGCCCGCCAGGTCAAGGACCGCCTCGACAAGGAGCTCGTCGGCAACGTCTCGCTCCGCGTCCTGCCCACCGAGCGTCCCGACGCCTGGGAGGTCCAGGGCCGTGGTGAGCTCGCGCTGGCCATCCTGGTCGAGCAGATGCGCCGCGAGGGCTTCGAGCTGACCGTCGGCAAGCCGCAGGTCGTCACCAAGAAGGTCGACGGCAAGACGCACGAACCCGTCGAGCGCATGACCATCGACGTCCCCGAGGAGTACCTCGGCGCCGTCACGCAGCTGCTCGCGCAGCGCAAGGGCCGCATGGAGACCATGTCGAACCACGGCACCGGTTGGGTCCGCATGGAGTTCCTCGTCCCCGCGCGCGGCCTCATCGGGTTCCGCACGCGGTTCCTCACGGACACCCGCGGCACGGGGATCGCGTCCTCGATCTCCGAGGGCTACGAGCCCTGGGCCGGCAACATCGAGACGCGCATCAACGGCTCGCTCGTCGCCGACCGCTCCGGTCCGGTCACGCCGTTCGCCATGATCAACCTCCAGGAGCGCGGCTCCTTCTTCGTCCAGCCGACGCAGGAGGTCTACGAGGGCCAGATCGTCGGTGAGAACTCGCGCAACGAGGACATGGACGTGAACATCACCAAGGAGAAGAAGCTCACGAACATGCGGTCCGCGACGGCCGACAACTTCGAGAACCTCATCCCGCCGCGCAACCTCACGCTCGAGGAGTCGCTCGAGTTCGCGCGCGAGGACGAGTGCGTCGAGGTGACGCCCGAGATCGTGCGCATCCGCAAGGTCGTCCTCGACCAGACCGAGCGCGCCCGCATCACGGCCCGCTCCAAGCGCGCCTGACCCGACCGGCATGACGGGTCTCGTCGCGGTGCACGCGCACCCCGACGACGAGTCGTTGAGCACCGGCGCGCTGCTCGCCACCTGGGCGCGCGCCGGTCTCCCGACCACCGTGGTCACCTGCACGCGCGGTGAGCGCGGGGAGGTCATCGGGACGGAGCTCGGGCACCTCGAGGGCGACGGTCCCGCACTTGCCGCGCACCGCGTCGGTGAGCTCGCCGGCGCGCTGGACGCCCTGGGCGTGCACGACCACGTCTTCCTGGACACGGTGCCGGGCGCTGCCAGCGGCCGGTTCGAGGACTCGGGCATGGCCTGGGTGAGCGCCGGACAGGCGGGGACCGCCGACGAGGTCCCGCCGCAGGCCTTCGTCGCGGCGGACCTCGAGGACGCGGCCCAGCGGCTCGCGCACCTCCTGCGGGACAGGCGCGCGGCTGTCGTCGTGACCTACGAGCCCGGCGGAGGGTACGGGCATCCCGACCACGTCCGTGCCCACGACGTGACGCGCCGAGCCGTCGAGCTCGTCGAGCCGCGTCCGCTCCTGGTGGTCGTCGTCCAGGGCGAGCGCGCGCTGCGCGCCGGGTACGAGGCACTGGGGCGTCCGTCGGTGCGTGCCCTCCTGGGCCTGCTCGCCGACGGTCTGCGGCTTCCGGACGCCGACGGTCCGCTACCGTCCGTCGCCCGGCCTGACGACGAGATCGACCTGCACGTCGACGTCCTGCCGGTGCGCGACCAGATCGTCGCCGCGCTTCGTGCGCACGGGACGCAGGTCCAGGCCGTGCGCACGATCGACGATGACCGTGCGGTGGCCGGCTGCTACGCCCTGAGCAACCAGCTGCTCGCACCCCTGCTCCCGGTGGAGGCGTACCGGCTGGTCGGCCGGGCCGACGTCGCGTGGCCGCCCGGCGTGCGCCAGATAGCCTGACGGCGTGCGCTTCTCGTGGGTCCCGGTGGCCAAGACCGTCCTGACCGTGGCGGCCGGCATCGTCGTCGGCGTGATGGGGACGACCATGCACCGCAGCGTGCAGCCGTGGGGTCTCGTCCTGAGCCTGCTCCTGGTGCTTGCTGCAGGAGCCACGGCACGGGCATTCGGTGGGCTGGGCACCTGGATCGGCTTCCTCGTCGGGCTCGGCCTGACCGTGCTCGTGCTCTCGCAGGAAGGACCTGGCGGCGACATCCTCATCCCGTCCGAACAGAAGCTCGGTCTCGTGTGGATCTTCGGTTCGCTCGGCGTCGCGGTGGCGGCGATGCTGCTGCCGAGGTCGTGGTTCTCCGACACACCCCGACCCGCACGAACCCCGCAGCTCCCTGACGTCCCGGTCGGGGAGCCGGACGCCCACCGGTGAGTCCTGAGCCGTCGTCCGACGACTTCCGCTCCGCCATCGGTCGTCTTCCTGCAGGCGTCGCGGTGATCACCCTGCGATGGCGGGACACCGTGCATGCGATGACCGCCAGCGCTGTCGCATCCGTGTCCCTCGAGCCGCCGATGCTCCTGTTCTGCGTGCACCAGGACGCCCGTTTCCGTGACGCCCTGGACGACGTGGACACGTGGGCGGTGAGCGTCCTAGCCGACGACCAGGCGCACACCGCCGACTGGCTGGCGTCACCGGGCCGGCCGGCTTTCGACCAGCTCGCGCGGGTTCCGCACCGTGAGGCTCCGCTGTCCGGAGGTGTCTGGGTGGACGGCGCCGCGGCGTGGTTCGACTGTCGCACGTCGGCGATCCACCGGGCCGGTGACCACGACGTCGTCGTGGGCCACGTCCTTTCGGCCGCTCAGGGCGGTGCGGGCGCCGGCGGACTCGTGCACCTGCGCGGGCGTGTGCGTCCCGTCCGCTGACCACTCCGGCGTCACCCCAGGCCCGACCTCGACCGCTTTGCGGTGTTTCCGGTCTCCGGCTCGCCGCCGATCATCTGGAACGCGGGCATCGACCCGTAGACTCGCGCGGGCGCGTTGTGTGCGGGATGAGCAGGGGAGCGGGACTTGAGCGACGGCACGGGGCAGGACAGGTCCGGACAGGCCGGCGGCGGCGCGACGCCCGGCGCAGGTGCGCCTGCCGACACGGTGTGGCCGGTCTGGGGTGGGACCTCGGACGTCCCCGCGCAGAACCCGGCGCCGACGCTCGACGGGCCCGAACCGGATGCCGACGACCAGGTGACCGACGTCGAGCCTGAGCCGACCGACGACTCCGCCGTTCCACCGGAGACGCCCTCCGAGCCGGTTGACGAGAGCGGCGAGCCTGAGCCGGCCGACGACTCCGCCGTCGCACCTGAGACGCCCTCCGAGCCGGTTGACGAGAGCGGCGAGCCTGAGCCGGAGTCCGGATCTGACCCTGTCGACGACGGCTCTGACGACGCCGAGCCGGCGGCTGATGCCGAGTCGAGCCCCGAGCCCGCGCCGGCACCCGCCTCCGACGGCGATCTCGCAGGCCCACCTGAGACGGTCTCCGACGAGGTTCACGAGCCCGCCGCAGCCGTCGACGGTCCTACTCACGCGGACCAGCCCGCAGAGCCCGAGACCGAAGCGCCAGTCGCAGAGCCGCAGAGCCCCGCGACCGTCGAGTCCGTGGAGTCCGCCGGGCCGGTCGCCGAGTCCGACGCGGTCGGGGCCGCCGACGGGACAGACTCTGAGCAGGTCGCTGGCGATCAGGTCGCGGACGACCGGGCCGCTGGCGTCGAGTCGGCCGCGCTTGACGGGGACGTCGCGGAAGCCCCGGAGGCCGCGGACGCCCCGGAGGCCGCAGAGGCTGCCGGCGAGGTCCCGGTCGCCGAGGTGCCCGGCGAGCCCGAGGCCGACGAGATCGACTCCGAGCGTGAGCCTGACGTCCAGCAGACCGCCGGGCGTGCGGCTGCTGCGACTGCCCACGACCCGGCCCCCGACGCCGTCGCCGCGTCCGAGACCTCGCACGCGGGTGGCCAGCCGGCGCAGGCGGACGCGACCGAGGTCCCGCCCAACCCGTTCGCCGCGCTCGCGAGCGTCGCGCTCGCCTCGGCCATCAGGCCGAGCGCGCCGTCGGTCCTCGCGCAGCCGGGGTCGGCCCCGGAGCCGCCGGTCGTCGCGACGCCCGCTCCGACCGAGGTCGTGTCGCCAGTGACATCCGAGGCGACCGAGGCCGTGGCACCGGTGACGAAGGTGACGCCCGAGGCGACCGAGGTCGTGCCGCCGGTCGTGGACCCGACCCTCGAGGCTGTCGTGGTTCACCCGCCGGTCGCGGGACAGGTGCCCGAGGCGACCGAGGTCCTGCCTCCTGCCGCAGACCCTGCGCCCCAGGCGACCGAGGTCCTGACGCCCGTGTCCGAACCCGCCGCCGCTGCTGCGAGTGGGTTCGCGCCCGTCACCGCAGCCTCCGCCGCGGCGTCGAGCACGATCACCGCCGGCCCCGTCCCGTCGAGCGAACGCGCGCCGTCACCGTTCGACGCGTTCGAGACGGAGCACCGTCGTCGCCGCTGGCCGCGCCGGCTGCTGATCGTCGGCGCTGTTGTGCTCCTGCTGTGCGCGGCGTACGTCGTCGCCTCGTTCGCCCTGGCGGACAAGGTCCCCGGCGGTGCGAGCGTCGCCGGGGTCGACATCGGCGGCCTGACGTCGCAGGAGGCGGTGGCGCGCCTCGAGGCCGAGCTCGCGGACGCCACGACCAAGCCGATCCCCGTCGTGGCCGAGGACTCCCAGTCCGAGCTGGACCCGGCCGTGGCCGGCCTGACCTTCGACGCGCAGGCGACGGTCGACGAGCTGACGGGTGTGGACCTCGCGGACCCGAAGCGTGTCTGGGACCACATCGTCGGCATCGACGAGCAGGACCCCGTGACCTCCGTCGACTCGGAGAAGCTCGCCGCGTCGATCGACGGGCTGGGCTCCGCTCTGCAGCTCGACCCGGTCGACGGCACGATCGTCTACGTCGACGGGACGGCCCAGTCGACGGCCGCGGTGGATGGCTGGGTGGTCGACCCGGAGGGTGCGGCACAGGTGATCGCGCGCGACTGGCTCGCCGCACCCCGGCCGCTGCAGCTGCCGACGGCCTCCGTGCCACCGGCCATCACGCAGGAGACCACCGACGCTGCACTCACCGAGGCGAGCACCGTGACGTCCTCGCCGGTCTCCGTCATGGTCGACGGGCAGGTCGCCCTGCTGGACGCGAAGACTCTTGCGGAGAACGCGTCCTACGTCCCGACGGATGGCAACCTGGTCCTGCAGATGAACGGTGACGGGCTCACGTCCGCGGTGCTCGCTCAGCTGCCCACGTTGCTCACGGCGTCCGCAGACGCCCACTTCGAGTTCGTGAACGACGCACCGGTGATCGTCCCGGGCACGCCGGGGACGACGCTCGACCCGGCCGCGGTGGCTGCGGCCGTCTCGGCTGCTGCCGTCTCGACCAACCGCTCGGCAACGGTCGACCTGTCGCAGTCGGACCCGTCGCAGTCGACGGCGGCGCTCGAGGCGCTGGGCGTCAAGGATATCGTCTCGGAGTTCTCCACGCCGCTGAACAGCGAACCGCGTCGGACGATCAACATCACCAACGGCGCGAGCAAGATCAGCGGCACCCTGATCAAGCCGGACGGGACGTTCAGCCTGACCGAGGCTCTCGGTCCGATCGACGCCGCGCACGGCTACGTGGAGGCAGGCGCGATCGTCAGTGGCGAGCACACCGACGCGTGGGGCGGCGGACTGAGCCAGGTGTCGACCACCAGCTACAACGCCGGCTTCCTGGCGGGGTACGAGGACATCGAGCACAAGCCGCACAGCGAGTGGTTCTCCCGTTACCCCGAGGGCCGTGAGTCGACCATCTTCACGGGCACGCTGGACATGCGGTGGAAGAACAACACGCCGTACGGCGCGCTCGTCCAGGCGTGGGTCGCGGACAACCGCGTCTACGTGCGGGTGTGGAGCACCAAGTACTGGAGCGTGGAGTCCATCACGAGCCCCCGTTCCGGCGTGGTCCAACCCACGACGGTGTACTCCCAGTCGCCCACGTGCGAGGCGTCCTCTGCGGGCAACCCGGGGTTCACGGTGACGGTGACGCGCAAGACGTCGCTGAACGGTGAGCTGAAGAAGACCGAGTCCAACACCTGGCGCTACAAGCCGCAGAACAAGATCATCTGTGGCGCGCCCCCGACCGCGACCCCGCCGGCCCCCTAGCCAGTCGGCCTAGGGCTGTGCCGCGGCGCGGGGGGCGGCGGCACCAGCTTGGTCAGGACGATGTCGGCGGCGGGCACCAGGACGTCGCCGCGGCGCGTGCGGACCAGCACGCCGCCGTCGTCGACCGCGAGCACGTCGCCGAGGACGTCGGTGTGTCGCGGCTCCCCGACGGCGGGTGCGTCCGGCAGGTCGTCGCGTCGCCTCCGCACGACGACGCGCACCCCGGGCGACCAGCTCCGCCATGTCGCGTCGCTCACGTCGCGCTCCGTGGACAGGCGATCGCGGTGGCATGCATGTGAGCGATACTAGGAGCGACCCCCGGCACTGTGGAGGACCGACCGTGACGTATGTGATCGCCGAACCTTGCGTTGATGTCAAGGACAAGGCGTGCATCGAAGAATGTCCCGTGGACTGCATCTACGAGGGCAAGCGGTCGCTGTACATCCACCCGGACGAGTGCGTGGACTGCGGTGCGTGCGAGCCGGTCTGCCCCGTCGAGGCCATCTACTACGAGGACGACGTCCCGGAGCAGTGGACCGAGTACTACAAGGCGAACGTCGAGTTCTTCGACGACCTCGGTTCGCCCGGTGGCGCCGCCAAGATGGGTGAGATCGACAAGGACCACCCGATCATCGCGGTCCTGCCGTTGCGCGTGCACGGCGAGTGACGCCTGCTCGATGGGCCTGCTGACCGGCGCGCTGCCGGACTTCCCGTGGGACACGCTCACGCCGTTCAAGGAGCGAGCACGCGCGTATCCCGGCGGGATCGTCGACCTCTCGGTGGGTACGCCCGTCGACCCGACGCCCTCGCTGGTCCGGGACGCGCTCGCCGCGGCGGGCGACTCTCCGGGCTACCCGACGACGCACGGAACCGCCGAGCTTCGGCAGGCGGTCGTCGACTGGTTCGCACGTCGTCGCGGCGTGCCTGGGCTCGACCCGGCGGGCGTGCTGCCGACGGTCGGGTCCAAGGAGCTCGTCGCCTTCCTGCCGTCTCTTCTGGGCCTCGGCGTCGGAGACGTGGTGCTGCACCCGGTGGCCGCGTACCCGACGTACGACGTCGGAGCACGGCTGGCCGGTGCCGCTCCTGAGCCGACGCTCGACCCGGCGCAGCGCCTGTCCACCGGCCCGGGCGACGTCCGGCTGGTGTGGCTGAACTCGCCGGGGAACCCCACGGGTGAGGTGCTCGGTGCGGACGAGCTGGCGCGGGTCGTCGATGCCGCCCGGGCGGCCGCAGCGCGGGACGGGCGTCCGGTCGTGATCGCGTCCGACGAGTGTTACGCCGAGCTGGCCTGGGACGAGCCGTGGGCGTCGCATGGCGTGCCCAGCCTGCTCGACCGGCGGGTCACGGGCGGCGACCTGACCGGGCTGCTGGCGGTGTACTCCCTGTCCAAGCAGTCCAACCTCGCCGGCTACCGCGCGGCCTTCGTCGCGGGGGACCCGGCTCTCGTCGGTCAGCTGCTCGAGGTCCGCAAGCACGCCGGGATGATCGTCCCCGGACCGGTGCAGGCCGCAACCGCGGCGGCGCTGGCGGACGACCACCACGTGGCCGAGCAGCGCGAGCGCTACCGCCGTCGACGGAACGTCCTGCGGACGGCCTTCGAGCAGGCCGGGTACGTCGTCGACGGATCCCACGCGGGGCTGTACCTGTGGGTGCGCCCTGAGCAGGGCGACCAGGACAGCTGGGAGACGGTCGGCGACCTTGCGTCACTGGGCGTCCTCGTGGCGCCGGGGGCGTTCTACGGCGCACCACGACACGTCCGGGCTGCGCTGACCGCGACGGACGAGCGCGTCGCCGAGGCCGCCGCCCGGCTCTCGGGCGCCTGACGCGGCTCGGCCAGAAGGTCCTGTGATCGTCGTCACAGGCCCAAAGCAGCGTCGATGATTGGTCACGGTACGTCTTGCGCAGGTACCGTCGATCAAGGCCAACGGGGGCCTGAGCGAGCACGCCGAACGGCGGCCACTAGCCGGCGCTATGGAGATGCGGGTCAACCCCGCCACAGAGCCGTCGCAGGAGAGGAACACCATGTCGGACGTCGCCACTGCGTCGATTCACCAGCCCGTTCAGCAGCCCGTCCAGCTGATCGTCGACGGGAAGTCCAAGGACCTCCCGATCGTGACCGCGACCGAGGGCAACGACGGGATCGTCGTCTCGTCGCTCCTGCGGGACACCGGGAAGGTCACCGTCGACCCGGGGTTCATGAACACCGCGTCCTGCGAGTCGAAGGTCACGTACATCGACGGCGACGAGGGGATCCTGCGCTACCGCGGGTACCCCATCGAGCAGCTGGCCGAGAAGTCGACGTTCCTCGAGGTCGCGTACCTGCTCATCCACGGTGAGCTCCCGACCGCCGCCGAGCTGGACGCGTTCGTCGAGCGCGTGAACCGGCACACCCTCGTGCACGAGGACTTCCGCACCTTCATGGGCACCTTCCCGCGCAAGGCGCACCCGATGGCGGTCATGTCGTCGGCCATGAACGCGCTCGCCACGTTCTACCCGGAGTCCCTGGACCCGTTCGACCCGGAGACGGTCGAGCTGGCCACGGTGCTCATCCTTGCCAAGACGCGCACGATCACGTCCTACGTGCACCGCGCCAGCAAGGGCGAGCCGCTTCTGTACCCCGACTATTCGCGCGGGTACGTCGAGGACTTCCTGCGCATGACGTTCGCTGTCCCGTACCAGCAGTACGAGGCCGACCCGACGATCGTGCAGGCCCTGGACCAGCTCCTCATCCTGCACGCCGACCACGAGCAGAACTGCTCGACGTCGACGGTCCGGATCGTCGGATCGAGCCACGCGAACCTGTACGCGTCCGTGGCCGCCGGTATCAACGCCCTGTCCGGCCCGCTGCACGGTGGCGCCAACGAGGCGGTGCTCAAGATGCTCACCGAGATCCAGGCCAACGGCGGTGACGCGTCCCAGTTCATGAAGCGCGTGAAGGACAAGGAGCCCGGCGTGCGCCTCATGGGCTTCGGGCACCGCGTCTACAAGAACTACGACCCGCGCGCCGCGATCGTCAAGAAGAGTGCCGACTCGGTCCTGTCCGCGCTCGGGCACAACGACGAGCTGCTCGACCTCGCCATGGGTCTTGAGGAGATCGCGCTGAACGACGAGTACTTCATCTCGCGCAAGCTGTACCCCAACGTCGACTTCTACACCGGCCTCATCTACAAGGCGATGGGCTTCTCCGAGGAGATGTTCACGCCGCTCTTCGCGCTCGGCCGCATGCCCGGCTGGATCGCGCAGTGGCGCGAGATGATGACGGACCCGCAGACCAAGATCGGGCGTCCGCGCCAGATCTACACGGGGGCCACGGAGCGCGACTACCAGGGACTCGACGCACGGTAGCACCGCGCGTTCCCCTGATCGGCCCTCGCGCCCGGCGGGGACCATGGGGCAAGGTCGTCGGATGCCGCGCCACCTCAAGCCCTACATCTGGGCGCTCGGCATCGTGTGGGGCCTGCCGGTCGTGGCGGTCGTGCTCGGCTGGGTGTTCCTGCCGCACGACAACCCGGACGGCGCGTGCGAGGGCATCGGCTTCGGCTGCTCGCCGAGCCCGGCCGACGGTCTGCTGATCGTCGCGGCGATGTTCGGTGTGCCGATCCTGACCGGTGTGGGTCTGCTCGTCTGCGGGGTCATCGCGCTCATGCAGTACATCGGACGGCCGCGGGTCACGACCGCGCTCCAGCCTAGGTCGCGATCGTCAGACTGACGGTGCCGGGGGGGATCGGCGCCGTCGACGGCGCCCAGGTGCCCGTCCCGCGGTCCCACGTCTGGTCGCCGACGCTCACCGACGTCAGCCCCAAGGGCTGCGCGACGGCCACCGCCCAGTGTGCGAGCGCCCAGTCACGCTGCCCGGAGTCGTCGACCGAGGTGACGGCATCGGTCGGAAAGGTGAGCGTCGCACCGCCGTCGGTGGGCGTGACCTGCACCGGCACGTCACCGAGATCGCGGTGGATGCGCGCGACGACGGCGTCCGGAGTCGTGGGTGCCGCGTCCTGCAGCGTGCAGGTCAGCGCGCCGGGTGAGTAGCCGGTCAGGGCTGACGACCAGGCGCGCGACGTGCCCTCGTGCTGTGCGTAGGCCTCGGGAAAGCCTGAGCGCTGGACCGCCTGAGCGGCTTCCGTGATCGGCAGGTCGCGGTAGCCGGGGACCTGGACGAGATGGTCGTAGAACGTGCCCGTCGCGAACACCGGGTCCTGCACCTGCGCGACCGTGCCCCAGCCCTGGGACGGGCGCTGCTGGAAGAGGCCGAGGGAGTCGCGGTCGCCGTAGGTGACGTTGACGAGCTTCGACTCCTGCATCGCGGTGGCGAGCGCGATGGTCACCGCCCGGGCAGGAAGCTCGCGGGACACCCCGACGGCCGCGATGAGGGCGGCGTTGTCGGCCTGGCCTGGCGAGAGTGCCCACCCCGTCCCGTCGACGGTCGCGACGCACCGCTCCGCGACCGGCTCCGGGGGATGCGTCTGGCCGAGGAACCACAGGACCGCCGCGACACCCACCGCGAGCGTGCCGACCGCGACGCCTACCGCACAGCCCGCGCGCCGCGCCTGTCGACGTCGGCGTCGACGAGCGCTCACTCGTTGGCGTGCAGGGACGCGTTCAGCTCGACGCCGGAGCCTGCGCGGGCGACCGCCTCGACCCCGCCGGTCAGCGAGTTGCGGCGGAACAGGATGTTGTTGCGGCCGGCGAGCTCGCGCGCCTTGACGACGGTCGGCTCGCCCGCGCCGAGGACCGTGACCTTGGTCCCGGCCGTGACGTAGAGACCGGCTTCGACGACGCAGTCGTCTCCGAGCGGGATGCCGACGCCCGCGTTCGCACCGAGCAACGTCCGGCTGCCGATCGAGACGACCTCTCGGCCCCCGCCGGACAGGGTGCCCATGATCGAGGCGCCACCGCCGATGTCCGACCCGTCGCCGACGACGACGCCGGACGAGATGCGCCCCTCGACCATGGACGTGCCGAGCGTGCCGGCGTTGAAGTTCACGAACCCCTCGTGCATGACGGTGGTGCCGGACGCGAGGTGGGCGCCCAGGCGAACCCGGTCGGCATCCGCGACCCGCACCCCGCTGGGGACCACGTAGTCGACCATGCGGGGGAACTTGTCGACACCGAGCACGGTGACGGGGACGCCGGTCTGCGCGCGGATGCGGCCGCGCGTGGCCTCGAAGCCGTCGACCGCGCACGGTCCGCGGTCGGTCCACACCACGTTGGGGAGCACGCCGAACAGGCCGTCGAGGTTCTGACCGTGGGGGGCCACGAGCCTGTGCGAGAGCAGGTGCAGACGCAGGTAGGCGTCCGCGGTGCCGGCCGGCGGCGCGTCCAGGTCCACCACGGTGCGCACCACCTCGACGCGGACCGCCCGCGCGTCGTCCTTGCCCTCGGCAGCGGTCAGCTCGGCCGGCGGCACGCTGTCCGCGGCAGGTGAGCCCAGGGCCGGAGAGGGGTACCAGACGTCGAGGGTCGTGCCGTCGTCGGTCACAGTGGCGAGGCCGTAGCCCCATGCCGTCCGCACAGTCATGGGCTCAACCCTAGGTCAACCGGTGACGCTAGGGTCGCGTCGTGGCTCCCGAGACCTCCGTCATCCTGGACCTGTCCGCCGATCCCGTGTCGCTCACGCGCGCGCTGTGCGACATCCGGTCGGTGAGCGGCGACGAGCGTGCGATCGCCGACGCCGTCGAGACGGCGCTGCGTGGCTACCCGCACCTGGAGGTCCTGCGGGACGGCGACGCCGTCGTGGCCCGCACGAACCTCGGACGCGCCACCCGCACGGTGATCGCCGGCCACCTCGACACGGTGCCGGTCGCTGAGAACCTGCCGACCCGGCTCGTGGGCGAGGGGGCTCTGGCGGAGCTCTGGGGGCGCGGAACCGTCGACATGAAGGGCGGGGTGGCCGTCCAGCTGGCACTTGCCGCCGAGCTCACCGAGCCGTCGCACGACGTGACGTGGGTGTTCTACGACCACGAGGAGGTCGCCTCGGAGCTCAACGGTCTCGGGCGGCTGGTGCGCGACCACCCGGACTGGGTGCAGGGCGACTTCGCGGTGCTGGGAGAGCCGACGAACGGTGGTCTGGAGGGTGGGTGCAACGGGACCCTGCGGGTCGAGGTCCGGCTGGCCGGCGTCGCCGCACACTCGGCCCGGGCCTGGATGGGGCGCAACGCCATCCACGCGGCCGGGGAGGTCCTGCGGCGGTTGGAGGCCTACGAGCCCGCGTCGGTCGAGGTCGACGGGCTCGTCTACCGGGAGAGCCTCAACGCCGTGCTGATCTCCGGAGGCATGGCCGCGAACGTGATCCCCGACGCCTGCGTGGTGACCGTGAACTACCGGTTCGCACCCTCGGCGTCCGTCGCGCAGGCGGAGGCCCACGTCCGTGAGCTGTTCGAGGGCTTCGAGGTGGTGCTCACCGACGCGGCCCCCGGCGCACGGCCTGGCCTGGACGCCCCGGCGGCGCAGCAGTTCGCGACCGCAGTCCTGGCCGTCACGGGCGGGCAGGCCTCCGCCAAGTACGGCTGGACCGACGTCGCACGGTTCTCCGAGCTGGGCGTCCCGGCCGTCAACTTCGGCCCGGGCGACCCGCTGCTGGCCCACAAGCGCGACGAGCACGTGACGGTCGGCCAGATCACGCTCGTGCACGCGGCGCTTCGGCACTGGCTGACCGCCTGACCGGCGGATCCGGCCGGGAGTGTGGCCGTTCGATGACGTCTGCGTGACCGCGCCGCTCGTCGACGCGCTCGCGCCTAGAGTCGGGGCATGAGCGACGACGGCCATCCAGCGCCCGATCTCAGCTACCGCCGGGGCCCTGTGCTCCTTCGCGGCCAGCAGATCCCGGAGACCACCTCGGACCAGCGGCTGCTGAGCGGCGGTGACGGTGCGGACTGGCTGCACGGCGACCCGTGGCGCGTCATGCGCATCCAGAGCGAGTTCGTCGAGGGCTTCGGCGCGCTCGCCGAGGTCGGCTCGGCGGTGAGCGTCTTCGGCTCCGCGCGCGTTCCCGCCGACCACCCGGACTATGCGATCGGCGTCGAGGTAGGCCGACGTCTGGTCGAGGCGGGATACGCGGTCATCACCGGTGGTGGCCCCGGCATCATGGAGGCCGCCAACCGCGGCGCGAAGCTCGGTGGAGGACTGTCCGTCGGCCTCGGCATCGAGCTGCCGTTCGAGCAGGGCATGAACAAGTACGTCGACCTCGGCGTGAACTTCCGGTACTTCTTCGCGCGCAAGACGATGTTCATGAAGTACTCCGAGGGCTTCGTCGTTCTCCCGGGAGGGTTCGGCACGTTCGACGAGCTGTTCGAGGCGCTCACCCTGGTCCAGACGCACAAGGTGATCAGCTTCCCGATCGTGCTCGTGGGTCGCTCGTACTGGCAGGGGCTCATGGACTGGGTCTCGAACGCGGTCCAGGAGCGCGGCATGGTGGGCGCCGCCGACCTGGAGCTGGTGAAGATGGTGGACTCCGCGGAGGAGGCCGTGGCGGCGGTGCTCGCCCGGGGTGCGGAGCTCCGGGCGGAGGAGGAGCGGGCGGCCGCCGAGACGGCGCGCGCACAGCAGGCGGCGGGGAGCCTGTGAGCGCGGTCCCCGCTGCAGGTGGGGTGCTGAGGCTGCGGGGACGCGAGATCGGCCCGGACCGGCCTGTCGTGATGGCCGTGGTGAACCGGACGCCGGACTCGTTCTACGCGCCCGCGCGCCACGACGACGCCTCGGCGGACGCGGCGGTCGCTCGGGCCGCCGACGAGGGCGCGGACATCGTGGACCTCGGTGGGGTCCGTGCGGGACGCGGCCCCCGGGTCGAGGTCGACGAGGAGATCTCCCGCGTCATCCCGCTCGTCGAACGGGTCCGCAGGCGGCACCCGGACCTCCTGGTCAGCGTCGACACCTGGCGCGCAGAGGTCGCACGGGCCGCGGCCGACGCCGGCGCGGACCTGATCAACGACACGTGGGCAGGGCACGACGCGGCGCTCGTGGAGGTTGCTGCCGAGCGGGGTCTCGGGATCGTCTGCTCCCACACCGGAGGAGCGCGTCCGCGGACCGACCCGTTCCGCGTCGAGTACCCCGCGCCGCCCGGGGGCGAACCCTTGGACGGGGTGCTGGACGACGTCGTGCGCACGGTCTCGGCAGCCGCGGAGCGTGCCGTGGCGCTCGGCATCGACCCCGCCAGCATCCTGGTGGACCCGACGCACGACTTCGGCAAGAACACCTGGCACAGCCTGCACCTGGTCCGGCGCACGGAGGCGCTCGTCGCCCTGGGGCACCCCGTGCTGATGGCGCTGTCCCGCAAGGACTTCGTGGGGGAGTCCCTCGACCTGCCTGCTGAGGACCGGCTCGAGGGCACGCTCGCCGCGACCGCGGTCGCCGCCTGGCTGGGCGCGCGGGTCTTCCGGGCGCACGACGTGCGCGCCACCCGCCGCACACTCGATATGGTCGCCACCATCCGCGGGGACCGAGCACCCGCCAGGACGGTGAGAGGACTGGTGTGAGCGACGTCGCGGTGGTCGAACCGACCGGAGCGGCACGGCTGTGGCAGTGGTCGCGGACGCGGCCGTGGTGGTTTCAGGTGCTCGCCGTGTACGCGGGTGCTCGGCTGGCGACCACCGTGGTCTTCCTGTGGGTCGCATCGGTCCAGGGCGAGAACGCGTGGACCGGTCCGCACCCGGGCTACTTCCCGTACGTGGCGTACATGTTCGACGGCAGCTGGTACCGGTACGTCGCCGAGAACGGCTATCCCGGCGAGCTGCCGGTGGACGCGTCGGGCAAGGTCCAGCAGAACGCCTGGGCGTTCTTCCCGCTCTTCCCGCTGCTGGCGCGCGGCGTCATGGAGATCACGCGGCTGCCGTGGGAGGTCGTCGGGCCCACGATCGCGCTGGTGCTCGGCGCCGTCGCGATGCTGCTGATCTACCGCGTGGTGGGTGAAGGCGCGCCGCGCGCGGTCAAGGCGCGACCCGGCCTGCCACTCGCGACGGTCGCGCTCGTGAGCGTCTTCCCGACGGCCGCGGTCCTGCAGACCGCCTACACGGAGGCCCTCGCCCTGACCCTGGTCGCGGCCGCCTTGCTGCTGGTCATCCGCCGCCAGTACGTCTGGATGGGTGCCGTGGTGCTCGCCCTCGGCTTCACGCGGGCCGTGGCGCTGCCCATGGTGGCGGTCGTCGTCGTGCACGCCATCGTGCGCTGGCGCGCCTCCCGCGCCGGCCGGGACACGTTCACCTCGCGCACCGGCGCGGGCCTCGCGGTGCTCGCAGGGTGGTGCTTCGCGTCCGGCCTGCTCTGGCCGGCCATCTGCGGCTGGGCGACGGGGACGTCGGACGGGTACCTGCAGACGCAGGAGGCGTGGCGCGGGGTCGCCAGTGTGACCCCGTTCTACGGCTGGACCTACGTTCCGACCTTCTGGTTCGGCCGGTGGGCGATCCCGGTCGTCGTCGCGGGCTTCACCCTCGTTCTCGCAACGCTGGTCGTTCCGGCGGCCTGGCGGCTGGGCAGCGAGCTGCACGCATGGGCGGCCGCGTACATCGTCTACATCGCCGCCGTGGTCGAGCCAGGCAGCAGCCTCGCGCGGTTCCTCATCCTCGCGTTCCCGCTCGGAGCGGTGACCGCGGGAGTGGTGACCCGGCCCGCAGCGGCGCGGCGCTGGTGGTTCGTTCTCGTCCTGCTTCTCATGTTCGGGTTGCAGGTGCTCTGGGTCCGCCAGATGTGGCAGGCCAACGCGGGTCCGGACTGGCCGCCGTGATCGCGTCGGAAGCTGGACATCCGTCCGATCGAGTGCCTGAAGTGCATCGGTCAAGGTGAGGGCCGTCCTGTGAACTAGGATGGACACCGGACAACCGGCAGCTGAGGAAGACGTGAGGTGCGCGCAAGCGTCCCCGTGACGCCGGCCTCGCAGCAGCCCGGACGCACGAGCGAAGGAGACGCCCCGCATGGCCGCGATGAAGCCGAGGACCGGTGACGGCCCGCTCGAGGTCACGAAGGAAGGCCGCGGCATCGTCATGCGCGTGCCGCTCGAGGGCGGGGGACGGCTGGTGGTCGAGCTCAACGCGACCGAGGCCGCGGAGCTGGGTGAGGCCCTGACGTCCGTCGTCAGCTGACGATGGCACGGTCAGGCGGCTCGGCGACCGGGTCGCGGATCGGACGGACACCCCCGGCTGTCACGCTCGCCGGGGGGACGATCGCGTCGTCGGCGCTGCTCGCAGACGGATCGACCGACGCGGTCGCTGTCCCGGTGGCTCCTGCACGGGACGGGGACGACGCGCTGGTCCCGGGCGAGGGAACCGCGGCAGCGGCCGCCCGGTACGGGATCGACCTGGCCGAGATCGGCGAACGCGCACGTCTGGCGGGCAAGCCCGGGGACGTCTACGTCCTGCAGCTGCCTCGTCCGGTCGGTTCCTCGGTCGTCCTGCCGTGGGCGGGTCTGCCGACGACGCTCGTGCTGGTCGGGGTCGGAGCAGGGCGCCCGGAGGATCTGCGGCGCGCCGGTGCGGCGCTCGCCCGCGCCACCCGGGGCCTGGGACGCGTGGTCACCACGCTGGGCGCCGAGGCGCAGCAGACGGCGTCGCAGGCCGCGGCTGCGGCACGCGCTGTCGCGGAGGGGTACCTGCTCGCGGCGTACTCCCCGCTGCAGATCAAGGTCAAGGACGATACGAGAGCACCTGCCGAGCTCGTCCTGCTCGGGCGCGACGGGACACGCGCGGCCGCGGCGGTCGCCGCAGCCCGGACGGCAGCGACCGCGACCTGGCTGGTCCGAGACCTGGCGACGACTCCGTCGAACGTCAAGAACCCCGAGTGGATGGCCGAGCAGGCGCGCAGGCTCTCCGACGAGGCCGGGCTCGAGGTCGTCGTCCGCGGTCCACGCGACCTCGGCGAGTTCGGCGGGATCCTGGCGGTCGGTGCCGGGTCGATGTCGCCGCCTCGACTGGTCACGGTCAGCTACACGCCCGCGACGTTCACGCCGGGGTCCGGCAAGCACGTCGTGATCGTCGGCAAGGGCATCACCTACGACACAGGCGGCCTCTCGATCAAGCAGAGCGACGCCATGGTGCCGATGAAGACGGACATGACGGGCGCCGCTGTCGCGCTGGCCACGGTGCTCGGTGCCGCAGCGGACGGGGTCAAGCACCGGGTGACGGCAGTCCTCCCGCTGGCCGAGAACCACGTCGGAGCCGACTCCTACCGGCCGGGCGACGTGCTGACGATGTTCGGCGGGACGACCGTCGAGATCGCGAACACGGACGCCGAAGGTCGCCTGGTGCTCGCCGACGCCCTGGCGTGGGCGGACGCGACGCTGGACCCGGACGTGCTGATCGACGTCGCGACCCTCACGGGTGCCGCGACCATCGGCCTCGGCAAGCAGTACGCGGCGCTCTACTCGTCGGACGCGGTCCTCGTCGCCGACCTCGTGGCAGCGGGCGCGGACTCGGGGGAGCGCACCTGGCACATGCCGCTCGTCGACGAGTACGAGGAGGCCGTCCGGTCGGACATCGCGCACCTGCGCCACGTCCCCGTGGACAAGAAGATCGGCGGGGGCTCCATCACCGCGGCGCTGTTCCTGCGGCACTTCGTGGGGTCCCGCGCCTGGGCCCACCTCGACATCGCCGGACCGGCCCGGTCGACGTCGGACAGGCACGAGGTCAGCGAGGGTGCCACGGGCTTCGGTGCGCGGCTGCTGCTGCGCTACCTCGACGACCTGCGCTGATCAGGACGACCTGCGCTGATCAGGCTGCGGCGACCGCAGGCTTCTGCGAGCCGGGCTGCTCCGCCGGGATCCTGCCCGTGAAGAACAGCCCCACCACGGCGATGAGCGCCAGCACCGCGAGCGCGCTGCGAAGCCCGTCGAGGCGCGCCTGAGCGTTCTCCTCGACGGCTGCCGCCGCGGCTTCGTCGCTGACGCCCGCGTCCTCGAGCGCCGACTCGAGCGCCACGTCCGACAGGAACGGGATGCCGGCCGCGAGCTCGACGCTGGCTGTGCTGGAGACCTCGTCGGGGACGTCGTCGTTGTTGGCGATACCGGCCAGGAACGACGACGTGAGCATCGCGATGAGGATCGACCCCGCCAGGGCGGTGCCCAGGGAAGCGCCCAGGTTGGTCGCGGTGTTCTGCAGCCCGCCCACCTCGTCGCTCTCGTCGTCCGGTACGGCCGAGACGGTGACGCTGCCGAGCTGTGACGCGAGGGCGCCGATCCCGAGTCCGGCGAGCAGGAGAGGCACCGTGACGATCTCGGCCCCGGCGGACGACTGCATGGCCGTGAACAAGGAGACGATCCCGGCGCACATGGAGAGGAGCCCGAGCCGGACCACCCGGCGCGGCGACGCGTTGGGGAAGAACCGGGGGATCCCGGCGGCAGCGAGGAGCAGGGTGATGGACAGGGGCATGATCCGCAGCCCGGTGTCGATCGCGGACAGGCCCAGGGCCACCGACAGGTACAGCGGGATCGTGAAGAACAGACCGGCCTGCACGAGGAACTGGAAGAAGAACATGAGCAGCCCGCCGGTGAACTGGCGGTTCTCGAACATCTCCAGCTCGACGAGCGGTTCCCGGCCGTGTCGCACCATCCGCCGCTCCCAGCCCGCGAACAGCCACATCACGAAGATCCCGGCGAGCACGAGGACGATCGTCGGTGACAGCCCGAGGACGGCCGGACCACCCGGCTTCGGCAGCACCCAGCCCCAGGAGCTCGAGCGCAGCACACCGAAGACCGCCAGACCGAGCCCCGTGGCCGACAGGACCGCGCCGATGATGTCGAGCTGCGGTCCCCGCTCCGTGTAGGGGTCGGAGATCTTGCGGGTCCGCAGGAGGATCGCGATCACGACGACCACCTCGCCGGCGAACACCCAGCGCCAGGAGAAGTACGTCGTCGCGAAGCCGCCGATGAGCGGGCCGAGTGCGACCGCGACGGCGCCGGCAGCCATGACCAGGCCGTACGCGCGGGGTCGGCCAGCGACGGGGACGTTGCTGGCCACGAGGGCGACGATCGCCGGGAGGATCAGGGCCGCGCCGATCCCCTCGAGCAGCGACCAGCCCAGCAGCAGGATCGGGAGGTTGGGTGCGAGCGCCGTGGTGAGCGACCCGGCCCCGTAGACCAGGCACCCGATCGCGAACGCGCGCTTGCGCCCGATCAGCGTGCCCACCTTGCCGCCCGGGATCATCAGCATCGCCATGACCAGGGTGTACAGGGTGATCGCGGTCTGGATGCCTTCGATCGTCGTACCGACGTCCTCGGCCACGGTCGCGATCGCGACGTTCATGACCGAGCTGTCCAAGGTCATGAGGAACTGGCCCGCCCCGAGGGTCAGGATCACCGCGCCGGCGGTCGACGCCTTCCGGGTGTCGACGCTCATGACGTCACCGCTTGACTGCGACCAGCAGGCCGTCACCCGACGGCAGGAGCGCAGGCACGAGCCGCTCGTCGGCACGGACCGTTCGGCCGACCTCGCGGATGATCGTCGTGATCTCGTCCCGACGCGCCGGATCGGCCACCCGGTCGTGCCAGAGCGCGTTGTCGACGGCCAGCACGCCACCGGGTCGCAGCATCCGCACGGCCTGCTCCACGTACTCGGGGTAGCTCTCCTTGTCCGCGTCGACGAGCACCAGGTCGTAGGCGCCGTCGGTCAGCCGGGGGAGCACGTCGATCGCGCGTCCCGGGATCGTCCGCGTGCGAGTGGGCTTGATGCCCTCCTCGGCGAACGCCTCCTTGGCCGCGCGCTGGTGCTCGAGCTCCAGGTCGATCGTGGTGAGCACACCGTCGGTGGGCATGCCACGCAGCAGGTACAGCGAGCTGACACCGGCGCCCGTGCCGATCTCGACGACAGCACGTGCCGACACGGCAGCGGCCAGGACGGTCAGAGCTGCGCCGGATCCAGGCAGCACCGGTGTGCAGCCCAGCTGGCCCGCCCGCTCGCGGGCGCGCAGGAGGACGTCGTCCTCCGGGACGAACTCCTCGCAGTAGACCCAGCTCTGGGCCTTGTCGGTGGAGATGGCTGCCTCCTTCTGGACGACGCGGTGGTGCGCCTTCGGCGGTCCTCGCCAGCGTAGTGGGGGAGCGGAACCCGCTGTGGGAGGCGATCGGCTCCGCCGAGGGCGGAAACCTTTCGCCCCGCCCGAGCGTTCCTTCGGTTCGAGGTCCACAGGAATGCCTGGGAGACTGTGTGGTGACATGGCTGGACGCGAGGAGACTCCCCCGGATGGGCAAGCGATGAGCAGCGAAGCCACCACGTGGCAGGCGCCGTCGTGGGAGGACGTCGTCCGGGACCACTCCGCGCGGGTCTACCGGCTGGCCTACCGGCTCACGGGCAACAAGTTCGACGCCGAGGACCTGACGCAGGAGACGTTCGTCCGCGTGTTCCGGTCCCTGCACTCCTACCAGCCCGGCACGTTCGAGGGCTGGCTGCACCGCATCACCACCAACCTGTTCCTCGACCAGGCCCGCCGCAAGCAGCGCATCCGCATGGACGCCATGGGCGAGGACGCGGAGCGGTACGCGTCCGGCGACCAGCTGGGAGCGCCCGAGCGGGCGTTCGAGCACGGGAACCTCGACCTCGACGTCCAGCGGGCCCTGGGCGAGCTGCCTCCCGAGTACCGCGCCGCGGTGGTCCTGTGCGACATCGAGGGTCTGTCCTACGAGGAGATCGCGGTCACGCTCGGCATCAAGCTCGGCACCGTGCGGTCGCGGATCCACCGTGCGCGGGCGCGCCTGCGCACCTCGCTCGAGCACCGTGCGCCCGAGGCCCTGGTGTCCGAGGGTCCGCTCTCCGACGAGCCCTCCACGGCGAGCGTGGTCCACGGATGACGGCTCATCTCGGCTCCCGCATCAGCGCCCTCGTCGACGGTCAGCTCGACGTGGCCGCGACGGAGCGTGCGCTCGCGCACGTCGCGAGCTGCTCGCAGTGCGCCGCCGAGCTGTGCAGTGCCCGGTCCGCTCGCGCGACGCTCGCGTCCGTCGACGAGCCGAGTCCCGCGCCCGACCTCACCGCGCGGCTCCTGTCGCTCGCGGCCGGCGCTCCGCAGGAGCAGACCACGCGCGACCCGTTCGCCGCACCGGCACCCGGGTCGCGCTCGGAGCTCGCGTCGTACGGTGTCACGTCGTCCGCGGGTTGGCTCGGTCGTCCGACCGTCCGCGGGGACCTGCGGCAGAAGCGGTCCACGGCGCGACTGGTCGCCGGCTCGATGGCGGGTCTCGGCGCGGTCGCGGCCATGTTGTTCGTCCTCGGCGAGCGGCCGGCGGTCGTGCCGAGCAGCCATCCCGGAGCGGACCTCGGGCTGCTCGGGCGAGCAGTCACAGAACGTCAGCCCGCCGCGTTCGACACCGGGACGCAGCCCGCCGGAGAGGCCGGCTCCGACTCGGTGGCCTGGCTGCAGGCGCACAGGTGGTCCTTCCCCGCCCAGCTCCCCGACGGCTGGGCGGTGACTGCCGTGCGCTGGTCCGGCGGCGGCTCGGACATGGTCGAGGTCGACGTCGTGGGCCCAGAGGGTTCCGTCGTGGTGACCGAGCAGCAGGGGCACCTCGAGACCCAGGCCCTCACGGGTGCGCCGACCGGCACGGTCGGCGGACGTCTCGTCTACGTCCTGTCGTACGAGCCGTGGCACGTGGTGTGGCAGGCGGACTCGACCGTGGTCCAGGTGGTCGCTGCGGAGTCGAACGGCTCGCTCGAGGAGCTTGTGGGAGCCTTTCCGGGCGACGCCTTCGACGACGGCGTTCCCGCGCGCATCACGCGGGGCTGGGACACCGTGGCGGGAGCTCTGGAACGACCGTGAGTACGTCCGACGACCAGACCGGCCCCCTGCCCGACGCCTCCTCACCCGAGGGCGCTGCCCGCACGGCTGCCGACAAGCACACCAACCCGTTCGCGTCCCCGTCGGGTCGGCGTGTCCTGCCCGAGACCCCGAACGAGTCCGTGCCGGCGCCACAGCCCGCGCCGGCCGGGCGTCGGCCTGAGCCGTCATCCGCGCCCGCTGCGGGCTCGTTCGGGCCTCCCTCCAGACCCGTCGCCAACCCCTACGACCCGCGATCCGGATCGACGGGGAGCCCGCAGCCCGCGGACCGGTCCCCGTGGGGCCCGCCGCCGGTCGCACCTCCTGCAGACCCGTGGGGTGCCGGGCAGCCGGCCTACGGCTCGGATCCGTCGGGCGGGCACGGCCAGCAGCAACCGCACGTTCCCTGGGGCGCCGCGACCTACCCCAACGCCGCACCTGCGCCCGGCCAGGCACCGCATCCTGCGGTGACGACCGTGACCAGGAAGCGTCGCTCCCTCTCGGTCGCCTGGGTGGTCCCGATCGTCGCGCTCGCGCTGGTCGCCGGGCTGGCAGGCGGTGTGGTCGGCGGTCGGCTCTCGGCCACCGACCACCTCGAGGACGCCGGCCTACCTCCTGCAGGCAGCGGCACGGCCACCATCGAGCGCGCGCCGGAATCGGTCGCCGGCATCGCGAGCGGCGTCCTGCCCAGCGTGGTGTCGATCCAGGTCGACGGTGCTCAGGGGAGCGCCACGGGCTCGGGTTTCGTGCTTCGCCAGGACGGCTACCTGGTCACCAACCACCACGTCATCGCGCAGGCCGACGAGGCCGCGTCGACGACGATCACCGTGACCTTCGTGGACGGCAGCGAGCGACCCGCGACCATCGTGGGAAGCACCTCGGACTACGACCTTGCGGTGCTGAAGGTCGACGTCGACGGGCTCACGCCATTGCTCCTCGGGGACTCGGGCGAGGTCGTCGTGGGTGACCCCGTGGTCGCGATCGGTGCTCCGCTCGGCCTCGCCGGCACGGTGACCACGGGGATCGTCAGCGCCCTCAACAGGCCGGTCACCGCGGGCGACGAGAGCAGCACTGCCTTCATCAACGCGATCCAGACCGATGCCGCGATCAACCCCGGCAACTCCGGGGGTCCGCTCGTCAACGCCGCGGGCGAGGTCATCGGCATCAACTCGGCGATCGCGCAGCCACCGGGCTCGACGGCGACGATCGGCGGGAGCATCGGGCTCGGGTTCGCCATCCCGTCCAACCAGGTGCGTCGCACGGCGGACCAGCTCATCGAGACCGGGCACGCGACGTTCCCGATCATCGGCGTGCTCCTCGACAAGGGGTACTCGGGTGAGGGCGTCCAGGTGTCGGGCCAGGACCAGAACGGGCAGCCGCCCGTCAGCGCCGACGGCCCGGCCGATCGGGCGGGCATCCACCCCGGTGACATCATCCTGGCGATCAACGGCCGCCCGGTGACCCAGCCCGACGAGCTGATCGTCACCATCCGCGCGCTGACCCCAGGGGACACGGTCCTCCTGCGCGTGCGCACGGGCTCCGCGGAACGGGACGTCCGCATCAAGCTGGACGAGTCCGACGCCTCCTGAGCGTCGAGGTCCGAAAGGTAGTCTGGCGACGTGTTCGGGATCAACGGCGGTGAGTTCCTCATCCTCTTCGTCGTGGCCGCACTCGTCATCGGACCCGAGCGGCTCCCCGGGTACGCCGAGCAGCTGGGTCAGCTGGTCCGACGCGGGCGGATCCTTCTGCGCGACGCCAAGGTGCGTGTGGACGAGGAGCTCGGCGACGAGGCCAAGGACGTCGACTGGGCCGCTCTCGACCCGCGCCGCTACGACCCGCGCAGGATCGTGCGCGAAGCACTCCTCGACGAGCCCGCGCCGCAGCCGACGGTCCGTCCGGTGACCCGGCCGGGTGCGGTGCCGGCCTCGCGGACCGCTGCCGCGGTGCGCGGGGGAGCGGTCGCCGCCGCGGTCGCGGGCGCATCTGCACCCTTCGACGACGAGGCCACCTGACCAACGGCCCGCCCCACGCCCCACGACCTGTCAGAATGGGCGGATGCACTTGGCGCCGCAGTCGTCGCGCATCTTCTCGGGGATGCAGCCCACGTCCGACTCCCTCCAGCTCGGCAACTACCTCGGGGCCCTGACCCAGTGGGTCGCGCTTCAGGAGGAGCACGACGCCCTCTACTGCGTGGTGGACCTGCACGCGTTGACGGTCGGCCCGGACCCGGCGGTACTGCGAGACCGCACCCGTCGTACCGCCGCCCAGTACCTCGCGGCCGGTGTGGACCCGGAGCGGTCGATCCTGTTCGTCCAGTCGCACGTGCCCGAGCACGCGGAGCTTGCCTGGTTGCTGTCGTGCCACACGGCGTTCGGCGAGGCCAACCGCATGACCCAGTTCAAGGACAAGTCCGGCAAGCACGGGGCCGAGGGCACGACGGTCGGCCTGTTCACCTACCCGGTGCTCATGGCCGCGGACATCCTGCTGTACGACACCACGCTCGTCCCCGTGGGTGAGGACCAGCGCCAGCACCTCGAGCTCACGCGTGACCTGGCGCAGCGGCTCAACTCGCGGTTCGGACCGGACACCGTCGTCGTCCCGGACGCGCACATCGTCAAGGCCACCGCCAAGATCTACGATCTGCAGGACCCGACGGCGAAGATGAGCAAGTCGGCCGAGAGCCCGAACGGTCTGATCGAGCTGCTCGACGACCCCAAGGTCGTGGCCAAGCGCATCAAGAGCGCGGTGACGGACACCGGGACGGACATCCGCTTCGACCCCGAGAACAAGCCCGGGATCTCGAACCTGCTGACGATCTTCTCGGCACTCACCGAGCGGTCGATCCCGTCGCTCGAGGCCGACTACGCAGGCAAGGGCTACGGCCACCTCAAGGTGGACCTCGCCGAGGTCGTCGTGGACTTCCTGCGTCCGTTCCAGGCGCGGGTCAACGGGTACCTCTCCGACCCGTCGACGCTCGACGACGTGCTGGCCGGCGGCGCCGACCGCGCCCGGGACCTGGCGGAGGTGACGCTCGAGCGGCTGTACGAGCGCAGCGGGCTCCTGCGGCGTCGCTCGCGGGTCCGCGCGTGAAGCTGCCCGAGCGAACGGGCGACCAGCTGCGCATCGGCGTCGCCATCACGGTGCCGGAGCCGTACGGTTCGGTGCTGCAGGCGGCACGCGCGCGGTTCGGTGACCCGTGGGCCGACTTCATCCCGCCGCACGTCACGCTGCTGGGTCCGACCGTCATCGACAGCGAGGCGATCGGGGCGGTCGACGAGCACCTCGCTGCCGTCGCAGCGACGCACGTGCCGTTCGTCGTCCGCCTGCGCGGGACGGCGACCTTCCGCCCGGTGTCCCCGGTGGTGTTCGTGCAGCTGGTCGAAGGCGTCGACGGGTGCGCTGCACTCGAGCGCAGCGTCCGGTCCCACGTGCTCGACCAGGAGGTGCGGTTCGACTACCACCCGCACGTCACGGTCGCCCATGAGGTCCCGGACGAGCAGCTGGACTCCGCTGCAGCGGATCTCGCGGGCTTCGACGCCGCGTTCTTGGTGGACAGCTTCCACAGCTACGCGCACGGCGACGACGGCGTCTGGCGGCCCGTGCGCGACTTCACGCTGACCGGCGCGGCCGCGGATGCCGGGGTCGTCAGCCCGACCTAGGGTGCAGGGCATGACCACGGAGGACGCGCGCCCGGCCCGCGGTGCAGGCGCTGCGCAGGCGCACGCGTTGGCGGCCGAGGCCGACGCCCCAGGAACGCCCACCAAGCCGGGCCTGGTCGCCCGCGGCATGGCGGTCTGGGACTGGGTGTCGCACACACGGCCCATGCGCGCCAACGCCCGGTTCGGTGCTCGCAACGGGGGGGTGCTGACGGGTGGCATCGCCTACGCGACCCTGTTCTCCGTGTTTGCGGCCCTGACGATCGGCTACACGATCTTCATGGCCGTGCTGGGGGACAACGAGCGGCTGCGCGCACAGATGCTCGACGCGATCGACACCGCACTGCCGGGGCTGGTCGACACGGGCGAAGGGGGCCTGGTCAAGCCCGAGGATCTCGTCCTGAACACCCAGCTCACGCTCGCCAGCGTCGTTGCCGTCGTCGTCCTGCTGCTCAGCGCCATGGCGGCCGTCTCGGCGATGCGACGGGCCGTCCGCTCGATGTTCGCCGACGACGACGTGTTCGGCAACGGGATGCTGGGGAAGGCACGCGAGCTGGGTGGCCTCGCCGGGTTCGCGCTCGCGTTCGTGCTCTCGGCGATCCTCACGATCGCCGTCACGAGCGCCACGCAGTGGCTGCTCGGCGCGCTCGGCTGGGTCGGTGCGACGACGATCGTGCTCACCGTCGTCGGGATCCTCGTCGCGTTCGTCGTGGACGCGTCGGTCTTCGTCCTCATCGTCACGGTGCTCGCGGCTCAGCACCCGGCACGCAAGGACCTGGTCCTGGGAGCGACGTTGGCGGGCATCGGACTCGGCGTGGTGCGTCAGCTGGGCACCGCCGTGGTCGCTGGGAGCGTCAACAAGAACCCGCTGTTCACGTCCGTGATCGTGCTCGTGACGTTGCTCGTCTGGATCAACCTGCTCGCCCGCATCGTCCTGCTCGTCTCCGCGTGGACGGCGAACCCGCCCTACGTCGACAAGAAGGCGATCGCAGCCGCTGCTGCGGCGGCGCGCGAGCAGTAGGCCTGTCAGCCGATCCGGGCGTGGAGCTCGGGCAACCGGTTCGTCACGACGGACAACCGGGCCAGGGTCGACGCCGGCTCGCCGACCTCGCCGAGTCGCAGCATCCCGACGTCGCCCGCGCGCTGGCCCTCGGCGATCCGGTCGGTCGCGGACGTGATGCGGACCGGGACATGGTCGAGCAGGGCGTGGGCGTCGAGGTCGCCGTACCCGTCGGCGATCGTGCGCAGCCCGCCGGCCACCTCGCCGGCATCGGCGTGCGGGTCGAGGAGTGCGGAGTTCCACGCGTACATCGCGACGTCGTCCAGCGGGACGCCCGGACCCGCCACGTCCCAGTCGAAGACACCCGCCAGCTCGTCGCCGTCGAACGCCAGGTTGTAGATAGCCGTGTCGTGGTGGCACACGATCTCGCCGGGTTCCAGGGCGCGCTCGGCGAAACGCCACCGGCGGCTCTCGCGGGGGAACCCCGACACGGCAGCATGGAAGGTCCGTAGCCAGCGCATCGCGGACCGGGTCTGGGCCGGCGAGGGCGCCTCGGTCCCGATGTCGAGCACGTGCCCAGGCAGGAAGGTCAGGATCTCGCGGCCGCGCCCGTCGATGCCCAGCACCTGCGGGATCTTCTCGACGCCGGCCGATGCGAGGAAGTCCAGCAGCTCGTGCACCGCCGGTGTCCAGGGGCCAGTGGGTCGGCGCACCGTGTCGCCGACGCGCACGGCACCGCCGACGTTGCCCCCGGGGAGGACGATCTCGGTGTCAGGCGTCACGGCGACGTTCCGGCACGGGCACGCCCCGGCGCTCCAGCTCGGCGACGACCGACGCGGGGAGGGCCCGGCAGCCGCACGCCGAGGCGTGCTCGACGTGCCAGTCGACCCGGGCGTCCAGCGGAGCTCCCTGCCCGAGCACGTGCCCGTCGTGCCAGGTGGTGTTCACGACCACAGTCCAGCACCCAGCAGGTCGATCGTCGATCCCGATAGGTGCGGGATCAGAAGGCGCGCGTGATCATCGCGCGCTTCGCTGTGCTTCTCGCGACCTCGGGCGGGTGCGTCAGAAGGCGCGCGTGATCATCGCGCGCTTCGCTGTGCTTCTCGCGACCTCGGGCGGGTGCGTCAGAAGGCGCGCGTGATCATCGCGCGCTTCACTTCTTGGATCGCCTTCGTGACCTCAATCCCTCGCGGGCACGCCTCGGTGCAGTTGAAGGTCGTGCGGCAGCGCCACACGCCCTCCTTGTCGTTGAGGATCTCCAGGCGCTGCGCGGCGCCCTCGTCGCGGCTGTCGAAGATGAACCGGTGCGCGTTCACGATCGCGGCCGGCCCGAAGTACTGCCCGTCGGTCCAGAACACGGGGCACGACGACGTGCACGCGGCGCACAGGATGCACTTGGTGGTGTCGTCGAACCGGGCGCGCTGCTCGGCGCTCTGCAGGCGCTCCTTGGTGGGCTCGTTCCCCGTGGTGATGAGGAACGGCATGATCTCGCGGTAGGAGGCGAAGAACGGCTCCATGTCGACGACGAGGTCCTTGATCACCGGGAGGCCCTTGATGGGCTCGACGATGATCGGCTTCTTGATGTCGAGGTCCTTGAGCAGCGTCTTGCAGGCCAGGCGGTTGCGGCCGTTGATGCGCATGGCGTCGGAACCGCACACGCCGTGGGCGCAGGAGCGACGGAACGTCAGGGACCCGTCCTCCTCCCACTTCACCTTGTGCAGCGCGTCCAGGACGCGGTCGGTGCCGTGCGCACGGACGGTGAACTCGTCCCAGTACGGCTCTCCCGTGCCGTCGTCGCCGGGCAGGTAGCGACGGACCTTGAGGGTGACGTCGAAGCTCGGGATCACGGGTGCTGCCGAGGGGGCGTCGAGGGTGGCGGTCATCAGTACTTGCGCTCCATCGGCTGGTAGCGGGTCACCGTGACGGGCTTGGAGCCCAGCACGAGCTGGTAGTCCTCGAACACGGTGCTGTGCGCGAACGCGCCCTTGTGATCGCCGTCGCCGTCGGCGCCCCAGAGGCGCTTGCCCTTGACCGGCAACGGGCGTCGATACGCCATCGTGTGCAGCATGTAGTTCTTGTCGTCGCGGTCCGGGAAGTCCTCCCGGAAGTGCCCGCCACGCGACTCGTTGCGGTTGAGGGCACCGACCACGACGGTCTCGGCGATGTCCAGGAGGAAGCCGAGCTCGACGGCCTCGAGCAGGTCGGTGTTGAACATCCGGCTCTTGTCCTGGACGCTCACGTGCCGGAACCGCCGCTGCAGGTCCTTGATGTCGTCGAGCGCCTGCGTCAGCGACTCCTTGGTGCGGAACACCTGCGCATTGAGGTCCATCGACTCCTGGAGCGCCTTGCGCAGGTCCGCCACGCGCTCGCCCTCGGACCGCGTCCGGATCTCCTCGAGACCAGCCACCACGGAGTCAGCGGCGCCCTCGGGCAGCTCGACCCAGGACGCCTGGAGCGCGTAGGCGGCGGCGGAGATCCCGGCCCGCTTGCCGAACACGTTGATGTCGAGCAGCGAGTTGGTGCCCAGGCGGTTGGAGCCGTGCACGCTCACGCACGCAACCTCGCCCGCGGCGTACAGGCCACGGATGACGTCGGTCTGGTTTCGCAGCACCTCGGCCTCGATGTTGGTGGGGATGCCACCCATCGCGTAGTGCGCGGTCGGGTACACGGGCACCGGCTCCGTGTACGGCTCGATGCCGAGGTAGGTGCGGGCGAACTCGGTGATGTCCGGGAGCTTGGCGTCGATGTGCGCCGGCTCGAGGTGCGTCAGGTCGAGCAGCACGTAGTCCTTGTTGGGACCGGCGCCCCTGCCTTCACGGACCTCGTTCGCCATCGACCGAGCGACGATGTCGCGCGGCGCCAGGTCCTTGATCGTGGGGGCGTAGCGCTCCATGAAGCGCTCGCCCTCGGAGTTGCGCAGGATGCCGCCCTCGCCACGGGCCGCCTCGGACAGCAGGATGCCCAGGCCGGCCAGGCCGGTTGGGTGGAACTGGAAGAACTCCATGTCCTCGAGCGGGATGCCACGGCGGTAGGCGAGCGCCATGCCGTCGCCGGTGAGGGTGTGGGCGTTCGACGTCGTCTTGTAGATCTTGCCGGCACCGCCCGTGGCCAGGACCACGGACTTGGCCCGGAAGACGTGGATCTCGCCGGTGGCCAGCTCGTAGGCGACGACGCCCGAGACGTTGACCTCCTCGCCCTCGGCCACGTGGCCGGCGGCGAGGTCGTGGTCGACCAGAAGGTCGAGGACGTAGAACTCGTTGAAGAACTCGACCTCGTTCTTGACGCACTGCTGGTAGAGCGTCTGCAGGATCATGTGGCCCGTGCGGTCCGCGGCGTAGCAGGACCGGCGCACCGCGGCCTCGCCGTGGTTACGCGTGTGCCCGCCGAAGCGCCGCTGGTCGATCCTGCCCTCGGGCGTGCGGTTGAACGGCAGGCCCATCTTCTCCAGGTCGAGCACCGCGTCGATGGCCTCCTTGGCCATGACCTCGGCGGCGTCCTGGTCGACCAGGTAGTCGCCGCCCTTGACGGTGTCGAACGTGTGCCACTCCCAGTTGTCCTCCTCGACGTTGGCCAGTGCGGCGCACATGCCGCCCTGCGCCGCACCCGTGTGGGAGCGCGTCGGGTAGAGCTTGGAGATCACGGCGGTGCGTACGCGCGTCGAGGACTCGAGCGCGGCGCGCATCCCTGCGCCGCCGGCGCCGACGATCACGACGTCGTACTGGTGGGTCTGCATCGGGGTCGATGCCTTCCTGTTTCTTGGGGGGAGGGCTCAGGCCGTGCAGAAGGACGGCAGCAAGGCAGCCGGTGCGTCGGTCGGGCACGGGTCGAACGTGAAGATCACCAGCGTGCCCAGGACGACGACGACCATGAACGCGAGGTAGAGCAGGACCTTGAGCGCGAGCCGCAGCCCGTCACGCTCGGCGTAGTCGTTGACGATCGTGCGCACGCCGTTGGTGCCGTGGATCATCGCCAGCCAGAGCATGAGCAGGTCCCAGACCTGCCAGAACGGCGACGCCCACTTGCCGGCGACGAAGCCGAAGTCGATCGCCTTGACGCCATCGCCGGCGACGAGGTTGACGAACAGGTGCCCGAAGATCAGGACCAGCAGGATGACGCCGGACGCGCGCATGAACACCCAGCCGTACAGCTCGGTGTTCCCACGGGTCGTCAGCCGGGAGGGGCGGGCCCTGGGAGCGCGTGGCGCCTTCGGGTCGGCGATGGCGCTCATCACTCGCCCCCGAACACGTGCATCAGGTGGCGGGGCAGGAACCCGGCCATCGTCACGACGAACAGGCCGAGGACGATCCAGAGCATCACGCGCTGGTACCTCGGACCCTTGGCCCAGAAGTCCACGAGCACGATCCGGATGCCGTTGAACGCGTGGAACACGATCGCGGCGACGAGGCCGGCCTCACCGAGTCCCATGATCGGGTTCTTGTAGGTGCCGATCACGTCGTTGTACGAGCCCGGGGAGACGCGGACCAGAGCCGTGTCGAGGACGTGCACGAGGAGGAAGAAGAAGATCGCGACGCCGGTGACGCGGTGCGCGACCCACGACCACATGCCTTCTCGCCCTCGATAGAGCGTTCCGGCGGGCGCTTTGCGCTTCACCGGCGCATCGGGCGCTGCGGACACTGGGGAATCCTCCTGGCGAGTCAGCGGTGGGACGACAGCGTCCCTAGACCTGTCCACTGTAGTGAACGACTCGGGAAGGGACGCGACGCGAACGGCCCGTGTGAGGTACTCCACATGCGGGGCTGAGCGTGCGCGATGACTACCCTGACCCCCATGTCTTCCAGCGGATCGACCATCCCAGGCTTCCACGCCGTCATCCCCGCGGGCGGAGCGGGGACCCGGTTGTGGCCGCTCTCGCGGGCCGGGCACCCCAAGTTCCTCCTCGACCTGACGGGGACGGGACGCACCCTCCTGCAGGGCACGGTCGACAGGTTGCGCCCGCTCGCCGGCGACGCGGGGATCCTCGTCGTGACGGGCACCCGTCACGCCTCGGCGGTCGCGGGACAGCTGCCGGAGCTGGCCCCCGGGCAGGTGCTCTCGGAGCCCTCGCCCCGGGACTCGATGGCGGCGATCGGCCTGGCCGCAGCGGTCCTGGTCCAGCGGCACGGCGACGACGTGGTCCTCGGGTCGTTCGCCGCTGACCACGTGATCTCCGGGACCGACAGCTTCGAGCAGACGGTTCGCGACGGCGTCGTCGCAGCGCGGGCCGGCTACGTGGTGACGATCGGCATCCGTGCCACCGAGCCGTCGACGGCCTTCGGGTACGTCCGGTCGGGGGAGAGCCTCGGTCTCGACAAGGCCCCCAGCGCCCAGCACGTCGCAGGATTCACGGAGAAGCCCGACGCGCACACCGCGGCCGAGTACCTCGCCACGGGCGAGTACCGCTGGAACGCGGGGATGTTCATCGTCAAGGCGCGCGTGCTCCTCGACCACCTGGCGGCCCAGCTGCCGCTGCTCGCGGCCGGTCTGGTCGAGATCGCGTCGGCATGGGACGGGCCGGACAGGTCCGAGGTGCTCGATCGCGTCTGGCCAGGCCTGACGAAGATCGCGATCGACCACGCGATCGCCGAGCCGGTCGCCGCCGCCGGCGGGGTCGCGGTCGTGCCGGGTGACTTCACGTGGGACGACGTCGGCGACTTCGCCTCGCTCGCCGTGCTCCTGGACGGTGGGACGCTCGGCGACCCGTCGGCCGTGCAGCGGATCGACGCCCAGGGGTCCCTGGTCGTGGCCGGGGACGGCCGGACGGTCACCGTCATCGGGGTTCCCGACGCGGTGGTCGTCGACACACCCGGCGCGGTCCTGGTCACCACCCGCGCGAGCGCGCAGGCCGTGAAGCAGGCCGTGGACGGCTGGCGTGCGCAGGGCCGTGAGGACCTGCTCTGAACGGTGGATAGGGTCGAACCGTGCCTGACCTCATCGCTGTCGCCCCGCTGAGCTCGTTGCGCCCCGCACCTACGGAGGCGGTCGCCGCCGAGCTGGTCGAGCTGTACGACGACCTGCGAGACGAGCTCGTCGCGATCCGTCGTGACATCCACGCGCACCCTGAGCTCGGCCGCACGGAGGTGCGCACGACCGGCCTGCTGGCAGACCGGCTCAAGGTCGCGGGCTTCGATCCGCAGCTGCTGCCGGGATCAGGTCTCGTCTGTGACATCGGTCCCGGGCCGGCGGTGACCGGCCGACCACGGATCGCCCTGCGCGCCGACCTGGACGCGCTGCCGGTCGCCGACACGACCGGTCTGCCCTGGGCGTCGACGACGCGCGGGATCGCGCACGCCTGCGGGCACGACGTGCACACCACCGCGGTCCTGGGCGCAGGACTGCTCCTGGCTCGGGTCGCCGACCGGATGACCACCGGCGTGCGGCTCGTGTTCCAGCCTGCCGAGGAGGTCCAGCCCGGCGGTGCGCTGGACGTGATCTCGGCGGGAGGGCTGGACGGCGTCGGGCAGATCTTCGCGTTCCACTGCGACCCGAAGGTCGACGTCGGGCAGGTCGGCACCCGCATCGGCCCGATCACGTCGGCGAGCGACGAGGTCACGGTCACGGTGTCCGGCAGGGGCGGGCACACGTCCCGGCCGCACCTCACGGGCGACGTGGTGTTCGCGCTCGGTCAGGTCATCACGCAGGTGCCAGCCATCCTCGGCCGACGCCTGGACCCCCGCTCGGGCGTGAACCTCACGTGGGGTGCGGTGCAGGCCGGCTCCGCGCACAACGCGATCCCCGCGATCGGCACGGTCCGGGGAACCCTGCGGTGCCTGGACGTGCGTGCGTGGGAGAAGGCGTCGGAGGTGTTCCTGGCGGCTGTCGAGAACGTCGTGGCGTCGCTGGAGGTCGAGGTCGAGGTGCGGCACCACCGCGGCGTCCCGCCGGTGGAGAACGCCGCGAACGCGACGGAGATCCTCGAGGAGGCCGCGCGAGAGGTGCTCGGTACCGGCTCGGTCCTGCTCACGGAGCAGTCGCTGGGCGGCGAGGACTTCGCCTGGTACCTGACCAAGGTGCCCGGCGCGATGGCCCGCCTGGGCACCCGGACGCCGGGCGGGCGCACCTATGACATCCACCAGGGAGACCTGCGCGTGGACGAGCGCGCGGTCGAGGTCGGGGCGCTGTTCCTCGCCCGTGCGGCCCTTCTCGCGGGCTGAGACGATCCGTCCGCAGCCCTGGCCGGATGTACCAAGTCGGTAACGTTACCTGCAGGTATACCCCTCGGTAACATATGCGTTACCTGGTGCTGGCTAAGGTCCGATGCATCAACGCAGGGTAGGCACAGTGTCGTGTCGAAGGGCACAACAGGCCCGCCCGGAGAACTGACGAGATTCAGGAGACGCCCGTGAACAGAATCATTCGAGTGGCCGCGCTCGGCGGGGCGCTCGCGCTCGCGCTTGCGGCGTGCGGCAGTGCCCCCGAAGACGACAGCTCGTCCGCCTCGTCCACGGCCGCGGCCGGTTCGTCGGACTTCAAGGGCTGCATCGTCTCGGACTCGGGTGGTTTCAACGACAAGTCGTTCAACGAGTCGGGCCTCAACGGCCTGAAGGCGGTCGAGGCCTCGCTGGGCATCGAGACCGCGCAGGCCGAGTCGAAGTCGGACGACGCGTACGCGCCGAACATCGACAACCTGGTCAGCCAGAACTGCAACATCATCGTGACCGTCGGCTTCAAGCTCGCGACCGCGACCGCTGACGCCGCCACGGCGAACCCGGACGTCGACTTCGCGCTCGTCGACGCACTGCCCACCGACGCCGACGGCAACCCGGTCGAGCTGGACAACGTCAAGCCGCTCCAGTTCGACACCGCTCAGGCGTCGTACCTCGCCGGCTACCTCGCCGCGGGCATGAGCAAGTCCGGCAAGGTCGGCACCTACGGTGGCCTCGCGATCCCGACCGTCACCGTCTTCATGGACGGCTTCGCCGACGGCATCGCGAAGTACAACGACGTCAAGGGCACGAACGTCGAGCTTCTCGGGTGGGACAAGGAGGCCCAGACCGGTCTCTTCAACCCGCCGGAGGCGCCGTTCGCTCCGGGCTCCGGCAAGGCCAACGCCGACTCGCTCGTCGCCCAGGGCGCCGACATCATCCTGCCGGTCGCCGGTGGTGCCGCACTCGACGCCCTGACGACCGCCAAGGCCACGGCTGGGACGCTCGTCATCTGGGTCGACACCGACGGTGCGCTCGTCAACCCCGACTCCTCGTCGGTCATCCTCACCTCGGTGATGAAGCTCATCGACGCGGCCGTCAACTCGGCCGTGAGCGACGCTGCGGGCGACACGTTCGACCCGTCGCCGTACGTCGGTACGCTCGAGAACGAGGGCGTCGGCCTCGCGCCGTACCACGACCTCGACTCGACGGTCCCGGCTGACCTCAAGGCGGAGATCGACCAGCTCAAGGCCGACATCATCTCCGGCGCCATCAAGGTCGAGTCGCAGAGCTCGCCCAAGTAGTTCGTCGTTCGCGATCGAGCCGGCCCAGGCACCTGCTGGGCCGGCTTGGTCGCGTCCAGGGCCGCCAGGGTCCTACTGTCAGACCAGGTCGTACGCCGAGGAGGGCTACACGTGCTGCTGGAGTTGCGGGGCATCACCAAGCGGTTCGGGCCGCTGGTGGCAAACGACCACATCGATCTCGTGATCGAACCGGGACAGATCCATGCCCTGCTCGGTGAGAACGGTGCCGGCAAGTCCACGCTGATGAACGTCCTGTTCGGGCTCTACGAGCCCGACGAGGGCCAGATCGCTGTCGACGGCACCCCCGTGACGTTCCGTGGACCCTCCGACGCGCTGGCCGCGGGGATCGGCATGGTGCACCAGCACTTCATGCTCGTCCCGGTCTTCACCGTTGCCGAGAGCGTGATGCTCGGGCACGAGTCCACCCGCGGCGTGATGCTGGACCTGGACGCGGCGCGTGCACAGGTGCGCGAGCTGTCGGCGCGGTTCGGCTTCGACGTCGACCCTGACGCGCGCATCGAGGACCTGCCCGTCGGCGTGCAGCAGCGCGTCGAGATCATCAAGGCCATGGCCCGCGACGCCAAGGTGCTGATCCTCGACGAGCCGACCGCGGTGCTCACCCCGCAGGAGACCGACGAGCTCATCGAGATCATGCGCCAGCTCGCTGCCGCCGGGACGTCGATCGTCTTCATCACCCACAAGCTGCGCGAGGTGCGCGCGGTCGCGGACGTCATCACCGTCATCCGCCGTGGCGCGGTCGTCGGGTCCGCCGCACCGACGGCCGACGAGTCCGAGCTCGCCGCGATGATGGTCGGCCGGGCCGTGCTGCTCGACCTGGACAAGGCACCCGCCCAGCCGGGCGCGACCGTCCTGTCGGTCCGGGACCTGCTCGTGCTGGACCGAGCGGGCACGACGGTGGTCGACGAGGTCTCGTTCGACCTGGCACGCGGCGAGATCCTCGCGATCGCCGGTGTCCAGGGCAACGGCCAGTCCGAGCTCGCCGAGACGATCCTGGGCCTGCTGCCCCCCGTGGCCGGGTCGATCGTCCTCGAGGGCACAGAGCTGGTCGGGAAGTCGGTGCGCGAGATCCTCGACCACGGCGTCGGTTTCGTCCCCGAGGACCGGTCGCACGACGGGCTCGTGGGCGAGTTCAGCGTCGCCGAGAACCTCGTGCTGGACCTGATCTTCGACCCGCGCTTCCGCAAGCCGTTCGGCGTCGACATCGCTGCCGTGCAGGCCAACGCCCAGCAGCGGATCGGCGAGTACGACATCCGCACGCAGGGCCCGGGCCAGCCCGCCGGTCGGCTGTCCGGCGGCAACCAGCAGAAGGTCGTCGTCGCTCGCGAGCTCTCGCGGCCCCTGCGTCTGTTCGTCGCGAGCCAGCCGACGCGCGGTGTCGACGTCGGCTCGATCGAGTTCCTGCACCGGCGCATCGTGCAGGAGAGGGACACGGGAACCCCGGTGATCATCGTGTCCACCGAGCTCGACGAGGTCAGCGCTCTCGCGGACCGGATCGCCGTGATGTACCGCGGCAAGATCGTCGGCATGGTGCCGGGCGACACCCCGCGCGACGTGCTCGGCCTGATGATGGCCGGCGTCCCGCTCGACGAGGCCCGCCGGCAGGCCGCCGAGAACCCCACGACCGAGACGATCCTCAAGGAGGGCGACCTGTGACCGACGAGCTCGTGCCGGACCAGGCGGACGCTCCGCCCGCGGCACCGCCGCCCAAGGACCCGACCGAGGACGCGGCGGCGAGCTGGTTGCGCCGCGTCTCGACCGGTGGGGCGATGGTCACCGTGCTGGCGTTCGTGCTTGCGCTCGTCATCGGCGGCGTGCTGATCGCGGCGGTGAACCCCGAGGTCACCGCGGCGGCGCACTACTTCTTCGCCAAGCCGGCCGACTTCTTCGAGGCGGCGTGGCGGGCCGTGAGCGAGGCGTACTCGGCCCTGTTCCGCGGAGCCGTGTACGACCGCGAGGCCGACACGTTCGCGAAGGCCATCCGGCCGTTGACGGAGACGATGACGATCGCGACCCCGCTGATCATCGCGGCCCTCGGTGTCGCGGTCGCCTTCCGTGCCGGTCTGTTCAACATCGGTGCACAAGGACAGGTCATCCTCGGCGCGTCCCTGGCCGGCTACATCGGCTTCACGTGGCAGCTGCCCGCCGGGATCGCCTGCCTGGTGGCGCTGCTGGGCGGTGTGCTGGCCGGTGGACTGTGGGCCGGCATCGCGGGTGTGCTCAAGGCGCGCACAGGTGCCCACGAGGTGATCGTGACGATCATGCTGAACTACGTCGCGATCTCCTTGCTGGCGTGGTTCCTGACCACCGAGGCGTTCCGGGTCCCCGGGTCGGCGGAGCCGAAGTCCCGCACGGTCCGCCCGGAGGCGCAGCTGCCCCTGTTGTTCGGGGACCAGTACCGCGTGACGTGGGGATTCGTGATCGCGATCCTCGCGGCCGTGTTCGTCTGGTGGCTCATGTCGCGCTCGCGCATCGGCTTCCAGTTCCGGGCGGTCGGGTTCAACCCCGCCGCCTCGCGCACCGCGGGCATCTCGGTCCAGAGGATCACCGTCTACGTGATGCTGACGTCCGGTGCGCTCGCCGGCCTCGCGGGCGCGGTGCAGCTGCTGGGGACCTCGAAGTACCTCACGGACGGCATCGCGGGGACCATCGGCTTCGACGCGATCACCGTGGCCCTGCTCGGTCGGTCCAAGCCGCTCGGCATCTTCTTCGCGGGTCTCCTGTACGGCGGACTGAGCGCGGGAGGCCGGTTCATGGAGGTCGTGACGGGCACCCCGATCTCGATCGTCCTGGTCCTGCAGGCGCTCGTCGTCCTGTTCGTGGCCGCACCTACGCTCGTCCGCACGATCTTCCGCATCCCCGCGCCAACCGCTGAACTCAAGGGAGCGACCGCATGAGCACGGTCATCGATGACCGACCGGTGGCCGAGGCGCACGTCGTCTCCCCCCGCCCCGTGCTGCGGGTACCGATCACGCTCGCCGTGCTGAGCGTGATCTCCCTGCTCGCGTTCGGTCTCGGCTCCGAGTCCGGAACGACGTCGACGCTCGCCCTGTCGTTCCGGAACGACGCGGTGCAGCTGTCACCGCTCGTGCTGAACACCAAGGGGACGTGCCTCGCCCTGTCGGTGATCTGCCTGGCGATCGCTGCCTACTCGTTCCTCGCGGCGTTCCGGTTCCGCAAGACGCCGATGTGGCTCAACGCGCTGTTCGGGGTCGCCTGGGTCTTCGCGTTCCTCGTGTGGGCCGTCGAGGGCAAGTCGACGTCGTTGGTCGACCTGCTCCAAGGCTCCCTGCTGCTCGCCGTGCCGATCGCGTTCGGAGCGTTCGGTGGTGTGTTCTGCGAGCGTGCCGGCGTCGTGAACATCGCGATCGAGGGCCAGCTGCTGGTCGGGGCGTTCGCCGCTGCGGTGGTCGCGAGCGTGACGGACAACGTCTACGCCGGCCTGCTCGCAGCGCCTGTGGCGGGCTGCCTCCTGGGACTGCTGCTCGCACTGTTCACGGTGAAGTATGCGGTCAACCAGATCATCGTCGGCGTGGTGCTCAACGTGCTGGCGGTCGGCCTGACCAGCTTCCTGTTCGCCGCGGTCCTCAAGCCCAACGCCGAGACGCTGAACACGCCCCCGCTCCTCGAGCCGATCGCGATCCCGGTGCTGTCCTCGATCCCTGTGCTCGGCCCGGTCCTGTTCCGGCAGACGATCATCGTCTACGCCATGTACGCCGCGGTCGTCGTGCTGACGATCGCCCTGTTCCGCACCCGCTGGGGTCTGCGGGTCCGGGCGGTCGGCGAGCACCCCGAAGCCGCCGACACGGTCGGCATCCAGGTCAACCGCACGCGCTGGCGCAACGTGCTGTGGGGCTCGTCGACGGCGGGGTTCGGTGGCGCGTTCTTCACGATCGGCTACGTCGGCGCGTTCGGGCCGGAGATGTCGGGCGGCAAGGGCTACATCGCCCTGGCGGCCATGATCCTGGGGCGGTGGACGCCGATCGGCTCGCTCGGTGCCGCCCTCTTGTTCGGCTTCGCGACGAAGCTCGTCTCGGCACTGTCCGTCCTGGGAACGCCCGTACCGAGCCAGTTCCTGCAGATGCTCCCGTACCTGCTGACGATCTTCGCCGTGGCCGGTTTCGTCGGCCGCGTGCGCGGCCCCGCCGCGGCCGGTGTGCCCTACGTGAAGGGCTGACGTGGAGATCGACTGGGATGCGCTGCGTGGGGCGGCCACGGCCGTCATGCACCGCGCATACGCCCCGTACTCGGAGTTCCCCGTCGGAGCCGCCGCCCTGGTGGACGACGGTCGCGTGGTGGTCGGCTGCAACGTCGAGAACGCGTCCTACGGGGTGACGCTCTGCGCGGAGTGCGCGCTCGTCTCCGGGCTGCACGTGTCCGGAGGTGGCCGTCTGGTCGCGTTCACGTGCGTGGACAAGCACGGCAACGTGCTGATGCCCTGCGGCCGCTGCCGTCAGCTGCTGTGGGAGCACGGGGGCGCGCGGCTCCTCGTCGAGACCGTGCACGGCATCAAACCGATGACCGAGGTCCTTCCCGACGCGTTCGGACCCGCTGACCTCGAGGAGCGAGCATGAGCTTCGACGCTGTGGACGTGATCGTCGCCAAGCGCGACGGGCACCAGCTGACGGATGCGCAGATCGACTGGGTGGTCGACGCCTACACGCGCGGCGTGGTGGCGGACGAGCAGATGTCGGCACTGACCATGGCGATCCTGCTCAACGGGATGAACCGTGCGGAGATCGCCCGCTGGACGGCCGCGATGATCGCGTCCGGCGAGCGGATGGACTTCTCAGGGCTGTCCCGCCCGACGGCCGACAAGCACTCGACCGGTGGCGTCGGCGACAAGATCACGCTGCCGCTGGCACCATTGGTCGCCGTCTTCGGCGTCGCGGTGCCGCAGCTCTCGGGCCGCGGGCTCGGGCACACGGGGGGCACGCTGGACAAGCTCGAGTCGATCCCGGGCTGGCGTGCCGAGCTGAGCAACGCCGAGATGATGGCGCAGCTCGACGAGGTCGGCGCGGTCATCTGCCAGGCCGGTGCTGGGCTGGCGCCCGCGGACCGCAAGCTCTACTCGTTGCGGGACGTCACCGGAACGGTCGAGTCGATCCCGATGATCGCCGCGTCGATCATGAGCAAGAAGATCGCCGAGGGCACCGGTGCGCTCGTCCTCGACGTCAAGGTCGGGTCCGGCGCGTTCATGAAGGACCTCGACCGCGCGCGTGAGCTGGCCCGCACCATGGTCGAGCTCGGCACCGACGCGGGGGTGAAGACCGTCGCGCTGCTCACCGACATGTCCACGCCGCTCGGGCTGACCGCGGGCAACGCCCTCGAGGTCCGTGAGTCGGTCGAGGTCCTCGCCGGCGGCGGCCCCGCCGACGTCGTCGAGCTGACCGTGGCGCTGGCGCGCGAGATGCTCGCGGCCGCGGGGCGCCCGGACGTCGACGTCGCGGCGGCGCTCGCGGACGGCCGGGCCATGGACGCGTGGAAGCGGATGATCGAGGCCCAGGGTGGCGATGCCGGTGCCACGCTGCCCGTCGCGAGAGAGACGGAGCAGGTGCTGGCCGAGGCGGACGGCACCGTCACGGTGCTGGACGCGTACGCCATCGGAATCGCGGCGTGGCGTCTCGGCGCGGGACGCGCCCGCAAGGAGGACCCCGTGCAGGCGGGCGCCGGTGTGGAGCTGCACGCCCGGCCGGGAGACATCGTCCGTGCCGGCCAGCCGCTGCTCACTCTTCACACCGACACCCCCGAGCGGTTCGAGCGGGCGAGGGAGGCTCTCGTGGGCGGCGTCGTGATCGCTCCCACCGGAACGCCCGTCGGGGTGCGTCCGCTCGTCATCGACCGCATCGAGGGCTGACGCGCAGCTTCGGTGGGTCGGGGGCACGATGGAGCCATGAGCACCGTTCCCGGGAGTGACGCCTGGCGGGATGCGGGCCTGGCGCCGGTGGACCCGCACCGGCCCCTGAGCCTTGCGGACGACACGGACGTGACCGACGACGAGGACTACGAGCCCGGCTTCGCCCGTGCGGACCTCGACGGCCGTGCCGACGAGGCCGACGTGGTCGAGCAGGACAGCGAGCTCCCCGACGAGGACGACGACTCGAGGTGACGAAACGGGACACTTCGGTACGGTGTGCCCATGAGCGCCCCCGCCGAGACCCCTGCCGTCGTGGCAGACGTCGTCACCCCTGAACCCGCCGGAGCGCTCGTCGCGCTGATCCCGGGACTGCCCAAGGTCCTCCTGCACGACCACCTCGATGGAGGTCTGCGCCCGCAGACGATCGTCGAGATCGCCGCCGAGGTGGGTCACCAGCTGCCCGCGTCGGACGCGGAGACGCTCGGCACGTGGTTCTACGACTCCGCATCCTCCGGCACGCTGCCGCGCTACCTCGAGACCTTCGACCACACGATCGCGGTCATGCAGACCGAGGAGCACCTGCGTCGGGTGGCGCGGGAGTCCGCGATCGACCTCGCGGCCGACGGGGTGGTGTACGCCGAGCAGCGGTACGCACCCGAGCAGCACCTCCGGGGTGGGCTGTCGCTGCAGCAGGTCGTCGACGCCGTGCAGCAGGGATTCGCCGAGGGTGTCGCTGAGGCGGCCGCCCAGGGCCGCTCCATCCGGATCGGGACGCTCATCACCGCCATGCGGCACGCCGACCGCTGGGACGAGATCGCCGCCCTGACCTTGGCCAACCGCGACAACGGGGTGGTCGGCTTCGACATCGCGGGCGCCGAGGACGGCTTCCCGCCGTCGAGGCACCTGTCCGCGTTCCACACGCTGCGCGACGCACACTTCCCGGTCACCGTGCACGCGGGCGAGGCAGCAGGCTACGACTCGATCTCCGAGGCGGTGCACCTCGCGCAGGCCGCACGGATCGGGCACGGCGTGCGGATCGTCGACGACGTGGCGACCGACGAGCTGGGTGACAGGCTCGGGCTCCTGGCGCACTGGGTCCGTGACCGGCCCGTGCCGCTCGAGCTGTGCCCGTCGTCGAACGTGCAGACCGGTGGCGCCGTGTCGGTCGGGGAGCACCCGGTGACGCGGCTCAAGCGCCTCGGGTTCGCGGTCACCGTGAACACCGACAACCGGCTCCAGTCCAGGACGTCCCTGACCCGCGAGCTGACGCTCCTGGTCCAGGAGGCGGGCTGGACCCTGGACGACCTGCGGGACGTGACGGTCACCGCGGCGTCGCACACGTTCCTGCACCACGACGAGCGTCAGGCGCTCCTCGAGAACGTGATCCTGCCTGCTTACGCGGCCGCCAGGCCGGGGCGGCACCGCGCCTGACCGCGGGCCCTTCTTGCATCGCGGCTCCTAGTGCGTGGCGATCGCGAGCAGGTCGCGCGCGGACCCTGTCGGGCGCTGCCCGCGCGGCCAGACGGCGCGCAGCTCGCGCGTGAGGTCGACGTCGCGCACCGCCACCCGGACCACTCGGCCGGCGGTGACGTCGTCGGCCACGGCGAGCTCACTGAGCACCGCCGGGCCCGCTCCGGCGGCGACCGCTGAGCGCAGCGCGCTGGTGTTGGCCAGCTCGAGCAGCGGCGTCGCGAGCGGTTCCCACGGCGCGAGCGCCATCTCGAGGGCGGTGCGGGTTCCGGAGGCGGGTTCGCGCTGCACCAGGCGGGTCGCGGCGAGCGTCTCGGGGAGGAGCGGTCTGCGCAGCTTCGCCCAGGGATGACCCGGCGGGACGACGACGACCAGCTGGTCCCGGGCGACGGTCTGCGAGTCGAGTCCTGGCGGGATCCGGGGACCCTCGACGAAGCCGAGGTCGGCGGCGCGGTCGAGCACGCGAGCGGCGACGTCCGCGGAGTTGAGCGCCGTGAGGCTCACGGCGGTCTCCGGCCGCCGGGCGGCGAGCCGGACGAGCCAGAGCGGGACGAGGTGCTCGGCGACGGTGAGGCTCGCAGCGACGCGCAGGCGGACCTGCCGGTCGTGGCGCAGCGAGCCGATGCCGGCCTCCAGCACTCCGGCGGCGTGCAGGACGTCACGCGCCCAGTCGGCCAGCAGGGAGCCCTCCGTGGTCAGCGTCGAGCCACGTGCGCTCCGGGTGACCAGCGGGAACCCGACCAGGCGTTCCATGCTCTTGACGCGCGCCGAGACGGCCGGCTGGCTGATGCCGTGCTCGGTGGCTGCCTGGCCCAGGCTGCCCGTGGATGCGACGCGGATGAGCAGCTCGAGCGAGTCGAGGTCGGGGACATGGGTCAGTCGCATCGGGTCAGTCTATGGGCGCCCATAACCCAAGCCTATGGCTCGATCAGGTCGAGACGCCTACCCGGTCGTCTGGTCCGCCCGCACGCTGGATGCATGACCACCACCCTCGAGCGCGCGGTCGTGCGGGAGCCGCGCCTGTCGGCCGTCGGCCCGAACTGGTACGCGTCGGTCATGGCGACGGGGATCGTCGCGAACGCCAGCGCCACGCTCCCCGTGCAGCTGCCGGGACAGCACCGGTTCGGCCTGCTCGTCTGGCTGCTCGCGGTGCTGCTGCTGGCGGTCGTCACGGCGGTGACCGCAGCCCACTGGGTGCAGCACCCGGTCGCCGCCCGAGGCCACCTGCGTCACCCCGTGCTCGGGAGCTTCTACGGCGCCATGCCGATGGCACTCCTGACGGTCGGGGCGGGCACCTGGACCTTCGGGCCCGACGTCATGGGTGCGCGCGCCGCGCTGGCGGTCAGCTGGGTCCTCTGGAGCGCCGGCACGGCAGGAGGGCTCGCCTGTGCCGTCCTGGTGCCCCGTCGCGCCTACACGGGCGTCCCGTTCGGAGGGTGGTTGATGCCGGTCGTGCCGCCGATCGTCTCGGCCGCCACCGGCGCACTGCTCGTCGAGCAGCTGTCGCCCGGACCGGCTCGCGACGCGATGCTGGCGAGCTGCTATGGCATGTTCGCGGTGTCGCTGCTCGCAAGTGCTGTTGTCGTCTGGCGGATCGGTCGCCGGGTGGCGACGCACGGCATCGGCCCGGTCGCGCTGGTCCCGACGCTCTGGATCGTGCTGGGACCGCTCGGACAGTCGATCACGGCGGCGAACGGACTCGCGACGGGCGCGGGCGGAACGCCGTACGCAGGGGCAGCGCAGACGTTCGGCACGGTCTACGGCCTGCTCGCCTGGGGACTGGCCATCCTCTGGCTGGGCACGGTGGCCGTCGTGACGCTGCAGGCACGGCCGGCGTTCGGGCTGCCGTGGTGGAGCTTCACCTTTCCCGTCGGGACGGTCGTCACGGGCTCGAGCGCACTGGCGTCACGCACCGGCCTCGCGGTGTTCACGTGGTCGGCCGCAGGCCTGTACGTGGGGCTCGTCGCCGCGTGGGCCGTGGTCGGGGCCCTGACCACGGCCCACGCGAGGCAGCTGCTCGCCTAGATCAGACCCTTCGTGTGCCAGACCGTCTTCGTCTCCGTGAAGGCGGTGATGCGTCCGAGCGACTGGTCGACGTCCTGGGGCGCCAGGACACGCTTGAGCGTCTCAGCAGCCGCGACCTGCAGGTCGACCCAGTCGAGGTCGCCCGCGCCGGTCAGGTCGAGCCCGTTGACGTCCGCGTGGCTGGCGAGCCACGGTGCGATCTCCGCCGGGGAGCCCGTGAGCACGTTGACCACGCCCTTGGGCACGTCGCTGGTCGCAAGAACCTCCGACAGGCTGATCGCGGACAGCGGGAGCCGCTCGGAGGCCACGACGACGACCGTGTTGCCCGCGACGAGGGCGGGGGCCACGACGGACACGAGCCCGAGCAGCGACGAGTCCTGCGGTGCGACGATCGCGACCACACCCGTGGGCTCAGGCACCGAGATGTTGAAGTAAGGCCCGGAGACCGGGTTGGCGTTGCCGGAGACCTGCGCGTACTTGTCCGCCCAGCCCGCGTACCAGACCCACCGGTCGATCGCCGCGTCCACCTGCGCGGTCGCCTTGCCGGCGGACACGCCCTCGGCGTCGACGATCTCCGCGACGAACTGCTCACGCCGACCCTCGAGGAGCTCGGCGATCCGGTAGAGCACCTGCCCCCGGTTGTAGGCGGTCGCACCGGACCAGCCGCCGACGGCCGCGCGCGCGGCGACGACCGCGTCCCGGGCGTCCTTGCGGGACGCCTTGGCGGCGTTGGCGAGGAACGCTCCCTTGCTGCTGGCGACCTCGTACGTGCGGCCCGACTCGCTGCGGGGGAACGCGCCCCCGATGTAGAGCTTGTACGTCTTCGGGACAGCCAGGCGGCTCACTTGGTGGCTCCGTTCGTCGACGTGCTCGTCCTGAGGTACGCCGCGATCCCGTGCCGGCCGCCCTCGCGGCCGTAGCCGGACTCCTTGTAGCCACCGAACGGGCTCGACGGGTCGAACCGGTTGAACGTGTTGGCCCAGATCACGCCGGCACGCAGCTGGTCGGCCACCGCCAGGATGCGGCTGCCCTTGTCGGTCCAGATGCCCGCAGACAGGCCGTACGGCGTGTTGTTGGCCTTGGCGATCGCCTCCGCGGGCGTGCGGAACGTCAGCACGCTCAGCACCGGTCCGAAGATCTCCTCGCGGGCGATCCGGTGGCTCGTCGAGACGTTGGTGAAGATCGTGGGCGCGAACCAGAAGCCGTTGGCGGGGATCTCGCAGGGTGCGGTCCACCGCTCGGCACCCTCGGCCTCACCGACGTCGCTCAGCGTGCGGATCCGCTCGAGCTGGCTCGCGCTGTTGATCGCCCCGATGTCGGTGTTCTTGTCCAGCGGGTCGCCCAAGCGCAGCGTCGACAGTCGCGCCTTGAGCCGGTCCACCACCTCGTCGTGCACGGACTCCTGGACCAGCAGGCGGCTGCCGGCGCAGCAGACGTGGCCCTGGTTGAAGAAGATGCCGTTGACGATGCCTTCGATGGCCTGGTCGATCGGGGCGTCGTCGAACACGATGTTGGCGGCCTTGCCGCCCAGCTCCAGGATGACCCGCTTGCGCGTGCCGGCCGTCTGCCGGGCGATCGCCCGCCCGACCGGGGTCGAACCCGTGAACGCGACGATGTCGGCGTCGGGGTGCCCCACGAGCGGCTTCCCGGAGTCGCCCGCCCCCGTGACGATGTTCACGACACCGGGCGGGAGGTCCGCCTGCTGCACGATCTCGGCGAACAGCAGAGCCGTCAGCGACGTGGTCTCGGCAGGCTTGAGCACCACGGTGTTGCCGGCGGCCAGCGCCGGGGCGATCTTCCACGCGAGCATGAGCAGCGGGAAATTCCACGGGATCACCTGCGCGGCCACACCGAGCGGTGCGGGCGCCGCGCCCAGGCCCACGTGGTCGAGCTTGTCCGCCCAGCCTGCGTAGTAGAAGAACCACGCGGCGACCAACGGCACGTCGACGTCGCGGCTCTCCTTGATCGGCTTGCCGTTGTCCAGGCTCTCGGCCACCGCGAGCTCGCGCGCCCGCTCCTGCACGAGGCGGGCGATGCGGAACAGGTACTTGCCGCGGTCGCTCCCGGAGAGGCGCGACCACGTCTTCTCGTACGCCTTGCGCGCCGCTGCGACAGCGGCGTCGACGTCCGCTTCGTTGGCGTGCGCGATCGTCGCGATGTGCTTCTCGGTCGCGGGGTTGATGGAGGCGAACGGGGTGCCGCTCCCGGCCCGGAACTCGCCGCCGATGAACAGGCCGTACTCGTTGCGCAGGTTCAGGACGGACTGGGACTCCGGCGCCGGCGCGTAGTCGAGGAATGTCATCAGGGGCCTCAGTCGATCGTCACGTAGTCGGGACCGGAGTAGTGGCCGGTCGCCACCTTCTGGCGTTGCAGGAGCACGTCGTTCAGCAGGCTCGACGCCCCGAACCGGAACAGGTGCGGTGTCAGCCACTCCTCGCCCGTGGTCTCGGCGACGGTCACCAGGTACTTGATCGCGTCCTTCGAGGTGCGGATCCCGCCCGCCGGCTTCACGCCGACCCGATGACCGCTGATCCGGTGCCAGTCGCGCACGACCTCGAGCATGAGGAGGGTCACCGGGAGGGTCGCCGCGGGGGAGACCTTGCCGGTCGAGGTCTTGATGAAGTCCCCACCGGCCAGGATGGCCAGCCAGCTCGCGCGGCGGACGTTGTCGTAGGTGTTGAGCTCGCCCGTCTCGAGGATCACCTTGAGGTGGGCGTAGGTGCCGTCGGGGCGTCGGCACGCCTCCTTGACCGCCACGATCTCGTCGTAGACCGCGCCGAACCGCCCGGCCAGGAACGCCCCGCGGTCGATGACCATGTCGATCTCGTCCGCACCCGCGGCCACGGCGTCCGCGGTGTCCTCGAGCTTGATCGAGCGTGAGGACCGCCCGCTCGGGAAGGCCGTCGCGACGGCCGCCACGGCGATCCCGCCGGCCTCCGGGTCACCGTGGGACGCGCCCAGAGCCTGCACGGCGTGCCCGACCATGTCGCCGTACACGCACACGGCGGCCACGCGTGGGCAGGACAGGTCGGCCGGGTCGGGCGTCACGGCCTTGGCGACGAGGGACCGTACCTTGCCGGGCGTGTCCGCACCCTCGAGCGTCGTCAGGTCGATCAGGCCGATCGTCCGATCGAGCGCCCACACCTTCGACGTCGTCTTGATCGACCGCGTGCCAAGCCCTGCCGCTCTCTGCTGGAGGCCGACGGCGTCGACGCCGGGGATGCCCTGCAGGTACCGCCTCAGGTTCGCGTCGTTCGGCTCACCGCCGATGAGCGCCAGTGCCCGATCGGTCGGGACGATCTCGACTCCGGTCATTCCGCGACCTCGTTGTTCCTCACGGGTTGATCTTCGCGCATCGGAGCGGGTAGAGCACACACCTAGATGCCGAGCGACGCCCGCACGTCTGCCGCGACGGCGTCCAGGCGCTTGCGCGCCTCGTCGCGGGCATGGCCGACGGCGGTGTCGTCCGCGTGCGAGCCGACCGGCTGGATGACCTCGAGGTAGGCCTTGACCTTGGGCTCCGTCCCGCTCGGACGCACGATGACGCGCGTGCCGTCCTCGGTGAGCATGCGCAGCCCTTCCGTCGGGGGCAGGCCGTCGCGGTCGTCCTCGGTGCCGGCGGCCAGGTCGACCACCTCCGTGACCTGGGAACCGCCCAGAGCGCGAGGGGGAGCGGCCTTGAGACCGTGCACGAGCGGGAGGATCTGGTCCTGCTGGGTGAACCGGGCGGACACCTGGTCGGTCAGGTACAGGCCGTGCGTGCGCGCGATGTCGTCGAGGCCGTCGAGCAGGGTGCGCCCCTCGGCGAGCAGGCGTGCGGCCAGCCCCGCCATGAGCAGCGCCGCCGAGATGCCGTCCTTGTCCCGCACGTGCGCGGGGTCCACGCAGTACCCGAGCGCCTCCTCGTACCCGAACGCCAGGTGGTCGACGCGGGAGATCCACTTGAACCCCGTGAGCGTCTGCGCGTAGCCGAGCCCCGCGGAATGCGCGATCTTGCCGAGCAGTCGCGACGAGACGATCGAGCTGGCGAACGACGGCGTCGTCGCGTTCGGCTCCGCGTCGGAGGCGAGCCAGCGTGCGGCCATCGCCGTGCCCAGCAGGGCGCCGGTCTCGTCGCCGTGCAGCCTGCGCCAGCCCTCCGCCTCGGCCGTGTCCGGACCGCGGTGGGTACGGTTCCGCGGATCGCGGACCGCCACCGCGCAACGGTCCGCGTCGGGGTCCAGGGCGATCACGAGGTGGGCGCCCTCGTCGCTGGCCAGGCCGGTCGCCATGTCCATCGCCCCGGGCTCTTCGGGGTTGGGGAACCCGATCGACGGGAACTCGGGGTCGGGGTCGAACTGCTCCGGCACGATGAGGACCCGGCTGAACCCGGCCCGCGCGAGCACGCGCTGAGCCACCTCGCCGCCCACGCCGTGCATCGGCGTGAGCACGATCTTGAGCTTCGCGGCGGCGGCACGGCTCGCGTCGTCGGCAGGTGCCAGGGCGACGACCGCGTCCACGTAGGCGTCGAGGACGTCGGCCCCGAGCACGGTCCAGCCGTCGGTCGACCGTGGCACGGATGCGACGGACGGCACGTGGGCGATCTCTGCTGCGATGGCCGCGTCGGCAGGCGGCACGATCTGGGAACCCTGACCGGAGCCGGTGACGACCCGGCCACCGAGGTAGACCTTGTAGCCGTTGTCCTCGCGCGGGTTGTGCGATGCCGTGACCATGATCCCGGCGTCTGCGTCGAGGTGTCGCACCGCGAAGGCGAGCACCGGCGTGGGGAGGGACTCGGGAAGGACGAGCACCTCGATGCCCACCGCGGTCAGGACGGCGGCCGAGTCGCGTGCGAAGTCCACCGACCGGTGCCGGGCGTCGTACCCGATGACGACCCGGGGCCGCGGGTGCACGCCGTCGAGCTCACCTAGCAGGTAGTCCGCCAGACCGGCCGCCGCGCGGATCACCACCGCACGGTTCATCCGGTGCGGGCCACCGCCGATGCGCCCCCGCAGACCCGCGGTGCCGAACTGCAGAAGGCCGCGGAACCGGTCGGCGAGCTCGGCGCGGGCCTCGCGTCGGGCGTCCATCGCCTGGCGCTGGGTCGGGTCGGGCTCGCGACCCTCGGGAAGGTCGGGTCGTTCCACGTCGGCGAGCGTCAGCAGGGCGCGAAGCTCGTCGGCCGTGTGCGGGTCCGGGTCGTCCTCGATCCATGCCTGAACGCGAGTCCGGAGGTCTGCCCACGCATCGTCGCCGGTCATGGGCCCAAACTACTCACGCCTGCGGGCCGGTGCCCATTCAGAGGCGGCGGACGATTTCCGCGAGCAGGGCGCTGATCCGCGGACCCGCCGCAGCGCCGGCCTCGAGAACTTCCTCGTGGGAGAGCGGGTCAGGGCTGATCCCGGCAGCGAGGTTCGTGACCAGCGAGATGCCGAGCACCTCCAACCCGGCGTGCCGGGCCGCGATGGCCTCCAGGCTCGTCGACATGCCGACGAGGTCACCGCCGAGCCTGCCGGCCATCTGCACCTCGGCCGGCGTCTCGTAGTGAGGTCCGGGGAACTGCACGTACACGCCCTGGTCGAGAGTCGGGTCGACCTCGCGAGCGATCGCCCGCAGCCGCGACGAGTACAGGTCCGTCAGGTCGACGAACGTCGCGCCCTCGAGGGGGGACGTCGCGGTGAGGTTGATGTGGTCGCTGATCAGCACCGGGGTACCGGGACCCCACGCGAGGTTCAGCCCGCCGCACCCGTTGGTGAGCACGACGGTCTTCGCGCCGGCGGCGGCCGCAGTACGCACCCCGTGCACCACGCGCCGCACGCCGCGGCCCTCGTACAGGTGCGTCCGGCTGCCGAGAACCAGCGCGTGCGTGGCGGGTGATCCGGACGGTCCTGCGATGCGGATCGAGCGGATCGTCCCCACGTGGCCGACGACCGCGGGTGCCGAGAAGCCCGGCACGTCGTGGCTCGCGAGCTCGGCGACCGTCTCGCCGAGCAGCTCGGCAGCGCCGCCCCAGCCCGAGCCGAGCACGAGCGCGACGTCGTGCGTCGGCACCCCCGTGGCGCGTGCGATGTAGGCCGCCGCGGCACGCGCGACGTCGAACGGGTCGGTGGTCGGGTCGTCCAGGGATGTGACGTCGCTCATGATCGAAGGCTAACGCCCTGGCCAGGATGCGACCGAGCGGCAGAATGGTTCTCCGTGAGCACCCCGTCGCAGGAATCCGCCAACCCCCGAGTCGTCATCATCGGCGGTGGGCCGGGCGGCTACGAGGCGGCGCTCGTCGGCCGCCGGCTCGGGGCGGACGTGACGGTGGTCGAGGCCGCGGGCCTCGGCGGTTCGGCCGTCCTGACGGACGTCGTGCCCTCCAAGACCCTGATCGCGACCGCCGAGTGGATGACCATCGCCGACCGGGCCCCCGAGCTGGGGATCAGGCTCGACGGCACGCCGCTGGACACCAGCGGGCTCGACCTGCTGCGGCACCGCATCGACCTCGCGGCGGTCAACACCCGCGTCAAGGCGCTCGCGGCCGCCCAGTCCGCGGACATCCGCGCCCGGCTCGAACGCGAAGGTGTGCGGATCATCCTCGGCCACGGCAGGCTCGACGGAGCCTCCCGCGTGCTCGTCTCCACCCCTGCCGGTTCCGACGACCTGGCGCTCGACGCGGACGTCGTCCTCGTCGCGACCGGCGCCACGCCGCGCGCGCTGCCCGAGGCCCGGCCCGACGGCGAGCGGATCCTCACCTGGACCCAGCTGTACGACCTGTCCGAGCTGCCCAAGAAGCTCATCGTGGTGGGCTCGGGCGTCACGGGGGCCGAGTTCGCGGGTGCCTACACGTCGCTCGGTGCCGAGGTGGTCCTGGTGTCCAGCCGGGAGCGGGTGCTGCCCGGGGAGGACGCCGACGCGGCGCAGCTGCTCGAGGACGTGTTCAAGACGCGTGGCATGACGGTCATGTCGCGGTCGCGTGCGTCCGGGGCCCGGCGGACCGCCGACGGGGTCGAGGTCACGCTCGCGGACGGGCGGGTCGTCGAGGGCACGCACGTGCTGTTCGCCGTGGGCTCCCTACCGACCTCGCGTGACCTGGGACTGGAGGAGGCCGGCGTCCGGCTGACCGCCTCGGGCCACATCGAGGTGGACAAGGTGTCGCGCACGAACGTGCGCGGCGTCTACGCGGCCGGCGACGTGACCGGTGTCCTGCCGCTCGCCTCGGTCGCGGCCACGCAGGGCCGGTTGGCCATGGCGCACGCGCTCGGGGACGCCGTCGCGCCGCTGTCGGTGCGGGGGGTGTCGTCCAACATCTTCACGCTGCCCGAGATCGCCACCGTCGGGCTGTCCGAGGCGCAGATGCAGGAGAGCGGGCTCAAGTACTCGGTCAGCATGCTGCCGATCGCCCGCAACCCGCGCGCCAAGATGCTGGGCGTCCGCGACGGGTTCATCAAGATCTTCGCCCACGCAGGTTCCGGCGTCGTGGTCGGTGCGGTCATCGTCGGCCCGCGCGCGAGCGAGTCGATCTTCCCGTTGAGCCTCGCGGTCAACTACCGGCTGACCACCGACCAGATCGCCGAGACGTCCACGGTCTACCCGTCGTACTCGGGCACGATCGCCGAGGTCGCGCGGATGCTCCACCACCGCATCGAGGACTGATCGGCTCGGGGTCCGCGGCCTACGCGCGGGCCAGGAGGATCTCACCGACCGCCGTGGCCAGAGCCTGGTCGAGTGCGAGCGACTGCAGGTGCGACACGCGGACGGCCAAAGGTGCGTCCGACGTGGCGATCGCCTGGATGCGGGACTTGAGGTCGTACGCGATCTGAGCCCGGTCGAGCAGGGCGAACAGGCGCGCAGGGACGTCGTTCGGGGAGAGCTCTGGGTGCGACCTCAACCGGACCGTGAGCGCCGATCCCACAGGCACGTCGTCGACCACGACGGACAACCGGCCACCGGCACGGACCACGTGGGCGGGCAGGGCGTCGACCACCGGGTCGTCGCCGTCGAACGACACGAACGTCACCGTCCAGCGTCGGGTGGCCGGCAGGCACTCGGTCGCGCCGGTCGCCGGCGAGATGGTGAGCGTGCCCGTCTCCTGGTCGAACGCGAGCCGCGTCGAGGCGGTGCCGGCGTCCGTGCCGTCGTCCTCGAGCAGCGTGAAGGCGCCGTCCGCGCCCACGACCACGAGCACCTCCAGCCGGGACGGGCTGACGGGGTCGTTGCCGGGAACCTCGTCGCCGTCGAGGACCACGAGCGCTCCGGCGCGGGCCAGCACCGGGATCGTGGCGAGATCACGGTGCAGGATCACCTGCCGCCCACCCTCGTAGGCCAGGCCGGTGAGCACGTCGACCCAGGTACCCGCGGGCAGCCACGCCCGCACCGCGCCGGTGCGGGTGCGGGCGTCGGCGGGCTCGGTGATCGCGGCCACCATGAGCTCGCTGCCGAAGAGGAACTGCCCCGGGGCGTCGTAGGCCTCCGGTGCGTCGGGCCACTCGTGGTAGAGCGGTTCGACCAGGGGCCGCCCCTCGTGCGCGGCTCGGTGGTTCATGGAGTGCAGGTAGGGGACGAGCCGGTGCCGGAGCCGCAGGTGCGCGGTCATGGCCGCGCGGGCGGCCGGCTCGAAGGTCCACGGCTCCTTCGTGGTGAAGGCGTCCGCCGAGGAGTGCAGGCGCAGGATCGGGGAGAACACGCCGAGCTGGACCCAGCGGGTGGCCAGCTCGTCATCCTTGGACCCGAACATGTGGCCGCCGATGTCGTGGCTCCACCAGCCGTAGCCGATGTTGGCGGCGGTGGCGGTGAAGTACGGCTGGAACGCGAGCGACGCCCAGGAGATCAGGGTGTCGCCCGAGAAGCCGACGGGGTAGCGGTGGCTGCCGGGGCCGGCGTACCGGGAGAAGGTCAACGGCCGTCGCCCGTCACGTGCGGAGTCGAGGAAGTGGAAGTGGTTCAGCATCCACAGCGGGTCGATGCCCACGACGCGCGAGTGCGGTCCCGACTGCCAGTCGAGCCACCAGAAGTCCACGCCGTCGGCCTCCAGGCCGCGGTGCAGCACGTCGAAGTAGGCGTCGAGGAACGCGCGGTCGGTCACGTCGAACGAGATGGGGTCGCCGGACTCCACGGACCGACCGAGTGCCCGGGCCATCTCCGGGTAGGCGTCCTCGTGCGCGCGTACGCCGTCGGCCGGGTGGACGTTGAGCGTCACGCGCAGGCCGCGATCGTGCAGCGAACCGAGGAAGGCGCCAGGGTCGGGGAAGAGCTCGCGGTTCCAGGTGTAGCCCGTCCAGCCGCTGCCGATCGCCGGGTCGACGTCGGTGACGTGCCAGTCCATGTCGAGGACCGCGACGGAGAACGGGATGCCCTCTGCCGCGAACCGGTCCAGCAGGGCGGCGTAGCTCTCGGCCGTGTAGCGGTGGAAGCGGCTCCACCAGTTCCCTAGGGCCCAGCGCGGCAGCACGGGCGCAGGACCGGAGACCGCGTAGAAGGCCTGCAGCGCCGCTCGGTAGTCGTGGCCGTACGCGAACAGGTAGAGGTCGGTGCGTGAGCCGTCGCGGGGGGCCACCCAGCCGTCCGCCTCCAGCAGCATGGAGCGGGAGTCGTCCAGGACGGCGAAACCGTCCCGCGAGACCACACCGGGCTCGAGCGGGATCGCACCGTCCGCCAGGTCGAGGGTCCGAGCCGTGCCACCGAGGCCGTCGCCGTCCTCGCCGTACCGCCAGACCGAGTGGTACGCGCTGATACCTCCGCGCACCGAGACGCTGAGCCCGCTGGTGCTGAACGGTCCCCGGTCGTAGACGAGGTGCAACCGGTCGGTCAGCACCTCCAGGTGGGTCGGCGTCGAGATCACCCGGAACTCGGGCACGGGCAGCTCGCGGTTCAGCGCGAACGTCGACGCGCGGTCCTCGAAGCCGCCGTCGGGGGAGTGCTCCAGGCGCAGCAGACCGTCGGCGAGGACGCTGATGCGGAAGTTCTCCCCGACGACGGTCGCGCGCTGGTCCGCCACGGGGCGCGACGGCAGGGGCTGTCGTGAGCTCATGGGACCCAGGATCCTCTCGAGAGGGACGGATCGTCGGTCAGCCGTGGGGCGTGAGCCGTGCGACGACCGGGAGGTGGTCGGACTCGGTCTGGCCGAGGAGGACATCGGCCGAGTCGAAGGTCACGCCCTGCCCGAAGACCCAGTCGATGCGTCGGGTCGGGTCCAGGCTCGTGGACGTCTTCGCGTCCGGGTCGCCGACGGCGTCGATCGCACTCTGCCAGCCGGCGTCCGTGAGGAACGTGATCTCCGGGGAGCCGGGAGTCGCGTTGAGGTCTCCTGCCAGCACGGCCGGCGGAACCACGGGCTCGGCCGACGCGAGCGTCTCCAGCTGCTCGAGCCGGGTGGCGGTGTTCGACGCGCGGTGCTGCAGATGCACCGACGTGACCCGGATCGACTGGCCCGAGGCCGTGGTGACCGTGGTCGCCAGCGCGGAGCGGTCCTGCGGCCCGTCTCCGTAGGGCAGGTCGTGGATCGCCACCTCGGTCAGGGCTGAGCGGGACAGCACCGCGTTGCCGAGCTGGCGGTCCGCTGCGGGTGCGAACCGGACCGTCATGCCCAGCCGGCGGGACAGCCAGGTCGCCATGTCGGCGCCGCCGCCGAGGAGCCACCCGCGCTCCACCTCCTGCAGCGTGACGACGTCGGGGTGCTGCGCCTCGATCGTCGACGCGATCCCTTCGAGGTCGACACCGGTCAAGGGCGAGACCCCGTAGTGCAGGTTCCAGTCGACGACCGTCAGGGTCTCGTCGGCGCTGCGCTCGGGTACGGACGGCGTCGAGAGCGCGACGAGCCCGATCGAGGCCATCACCAGCGCGGGCAGCAGGAGAAGTCGGACGGAGGCCATGCTGCGCGGCAGCCGGTCGGAGCGACCCACCAGCGGAGTCCGGCGGCGCAGACCCGCCAGGCCCAGCCCGGCCGCGGTCAGCACGAGCACCCAGGCGTTGTCGACGTGCAGGGGCACGTCGTAGTCGAGCATGTACACCAGCAGCGGTCCGATGGTCAGCACACCGACCGCGACGGTCACCGCCGCGGTGCGGGGGATGCCGCGGGGAGCCGGGCGGTGGGCGCTCAGCGCACCGGCGAGGACGACGCCGACCGCCAGGACCAGCACGGCGAGTGCCGCCAGCGCCCAGAATCCGCTGGTCCAGAGGGCACCGGCGACGCCCAGGACGACGAGGACGGCCGCTCCCACGCGCCAGGGAGCCGACCACTGCGCAGGACGCAGGAGCAGCCCGGCGCCGAGGAAGTTCGCCGCGACCAGCACGATCCCGGCAGTGCGCAGCGACGAGCCGGCCTGCGACGCGGCGAAGGCGGGGTTCGCGACGAGCATCGCCGCGATGGCCAGGAACGCTCCGAGCGCCCAGAGGCGTCGGGGGCGTCCTGTGGGCTGGGTGCCGGGCGTGGTGAACGCCGCGAGCCCGCGCGCCGTGCCGATCACCAGCAGCCCGAGCGCCACGGCCACGATCCACCCCGACCACCCGGGCTGCCAGAGTGCGTCCCACGTCCCGAGCAGGAGCTGCAGCCCGACGGAGAGCCCGCACCCGATCATGAGTCCGACGGCAGCCTGTCGACCGCCCGCGGGGCGTCCCGCGACGAAGGTGACGGCCAGGGTGAGCACGCCTACCGCCACGGCGACGGTGACCAGGCCGACGACGTTCAGCGCCAGCCCGTCCAGGCCTTGGATGACGACTCGCAGGACCGCGAGGGCCGCGGAGCCGACCAGCAGCGCGCGGGCGTCGGGGGTGCCGCCCGAGCACCGGCAGGCCACCAGGACGACCGCCGCGACGAGGCCCGCGCCCGCGTAGGCACCCAGGGAGGCGACCGCCACGTCCAGCGTGCCGGCGGCGAACGCCCGGTCCAGCAGCGGACCGCTCGCCCGGATCATGTCGATGGCCATGACCGTCACGAGCGCGACGAGCCACACCCGCGTGGGCGTCCCGGCGTCGAGCGGGGTGCGCGCGGGCTGCTCAGTCGTCACGCGCGGCAGAGTACCGCTGCGGCGTCGTCAGGCGAGGCGGCCGACCTCCGGTCAGGCGAACAGCGCCTGACCGATGTACGGGCTCTTCGGGGTGGTGACGGGCGTGCCGTCGGTGCCCAGGACGAGCGTGCCGTCGGGGATCCCGGCCGGCACCGCGAAGAGCCCGGACGCCGTGTGCGTGAGGTACTCCATCAGCCCGTCGTGGCTCGAGAGCGACGTCTGCATCGGGATGTAGTGCGTGCGGGGGTCCTTCACGAACGCGAGGAAGAACAGGCCCGCGTCGAGCCGGCCGAGGCTGTCGTTGCCGTCGGTGAAGTTGTACCCGCGGCGCAGCATCCGCACGCCGTCGTTCTGGGTGGGGTGCGCGAGACGGACGTGGGAGTCCACGGCGATCAGCGGCTTGCCGTCGCCGCCCGTCGCGGCGAAGTCGGGCTCGGTGAACTCGGTGCCGCCGGACAGCGGTGCGCCCGCACCCTTGGTGCGCCCGACCAGACCTTCCTGCTCGCGCAGCGACGTGCGGTCCCATGTCTCGATCCGCATGCGGATGCGGCGTGCGACGAGGAACGACCCGCCGGCGAGCCACTCCGAGGAGGGGGTCAGGTCCTCGGCAGGCACCCAGACGTGCTTCTCGAGGTCGGCGGTCTCCTCGGCCTTGACGTTGGCCGTTCCGTCCTTGAACCCGAACAGGTTCCGCGGTGTCAGCTGTGCTGTGCTCGTCGAGGAGGTCCGGCCGTAGCCGAGCTGCGTCCACCGGATCGTCGCGGTGCCGAACGCGGCGCGGGACAGGTTCCGGATGGCGTGGACCGCGATCTGCGGGTCGTCGGCGCAGGCCTGGACGATGAGGTCGCCGTCGCTGCGGGCGGGGTCCAGGTCGTCTGCCGCGAAGTGCGGCAGGTCGACGAGGCCCTCGGGCAGCCGGTCGGCGAGGCCGAACCGGTCCTGGCCGGGCGTACCGTCGGGCGAGGTGGTGCCGACGAACATCGAGCGGCCGAACCCGATCGTGATGGTCAGGCCGGCGGGCAGCAGGTCCGCGGCCTCGCCGGTGTCGTCCGGCGGTGCGTCGTAGGGGCCGGACGCGGGCCCGAACGGTCCCGCGGACATGCCCTGGGTGAGCCTGGCCGCGATGGTGGTCCACGTCTGCAGCAGGGTGATCAGCTCGTCGCGCGACGTGGTCGTCAGGTCGAACGCGGCGAGGTAGAGCCGGTCCTGCGCAGGCGTGACGATCCCGGCCTGGTGCACCCCCGTGAAGGGGTAGGTGCCTGCCACCGCTGATGGTGCGGCGGCAGCGGGCGCCGTCGCGCGGCCGGCGCCGAAGCCGGTCGCGGCGGCGAGCCCCACGGCGAGCCCGCCGCTCAGCCCGAGGAACCCTCGCCGCGAGAGGCGGGAGCGCTCCGGCTGGTCGGCGACCTCCTGAGAGGTCCCGTCCGGGATGGTCGGTGGGTCCGTGGGCGCTGACACAGGAGTCCTGTCAGCTGTTGGTGACGGTCGTGGTCAGCGTGGAGAGCGGCTCGGCGAGAGCGTCGACCGCGGCGGCGAGGGCCTTGACCTGAGCGTCCGACAGCTGGTCGTAGGACGTGAAGCCGGACTCGACGGAACCCTGCTCGGTGAGGAGGGTCTGCAGCTCGGCGAACCGGCTCTCGAGCTCCTTGGCCAGGTCGGCGTCCTGCGCCTCGACCACGTCGGCCAAGACCTCGTAGCCCACGCGGGCGCCGTCGACGTTGGCCTGGAAGTCCCAGAGGTCGGTGTGCGACCAGATCTCCTCCTCGCCGGTGACCTTGCCGGTCGCGACCTCGTCGAGGAGCTCCTTCGCGCCGTTCGCGATCTGGAAGGCCTCGAACGTGAAGCCGGGGGCGTTGACCTCGTCGACGAGCTTCTGGGTGTTGGCGACCATGTCGGAGGCGACCTGCGCGCGCTGCTCCGGAGTCAGCGGCACGTACGCGACACCCTTGTTGGCGTCGGGCTGCGGCTGCCACAGGTCCTTCTCGGCCATGTGCCACCCGCTCCAGGTGGCGCCGTCCTCGACGTCGGCCTCACGCAGGTCCAGCAGCGGGTCCAGGTCGCCGAACGACTCGGCGACGGGCTCGACCCGCTCCCAGTGCACGCGCGTGTCGGCGTACAGCTCCCGCGCCCTCTCGTCGTCGCCCGACGTGTACGCGTCCGCGAACTCCTGCGTGCCGGTGATCAGCGCGCCGACCTGGTCCTTGACGTACGCGACGTACTGGGCCTCGGCTGCGGCGAGCTGGTCGGCGGTGTCGCCGGTGGGTCCCACCGCGTTGCCGGAGTCCGTGACGGTGAACTCGGCCCGGATGCCGTCCCCCACCATGCCCGGCTTGCACGCGGTGTAGTAGGTGCCGGGCTCGACCTGCGCGACGAGGTCGCGGCTGAGGCCAGGACCGACGTTCTCGACCTCGGCGATGACCCGCAGACCGTCCGAGTCGAGCAGGTAGAACTCCGTCACGTCGTCGCCCGCGTTCGTGACCGCGAAGGTCACCGTCCCGGACGGGATGGACGTCGTGGAGACGTCGCACGCGTCGGCCGTGGACGAGACGGAGATCGCTCCGGCCGACGAGGTTGGCGTCGAGCCGGCCGCGTCGTTCGAGACGCAGCCCGCGGCGAGCGGCAGGACCAGCGCGGCGAGGGCGGACGAGAGCAGGACGGGACGGCGGGACATAGGTCTCCTCTGAGACGTGCGACGCGTGAGCGCGAGGGTCAGGCGGCGGTGGCCGAGACGACGGGGGTGGGCTGCGCGGGGCGGGACGGCGCGTGCCCCCAGGTGGAACGCACGAAGAAGTACATCGTCGGGACGATGTAGGCGATCCACGCGAACGCCTGGAGCCAGGTGGTGGCGGGGGAGAAGTTGAAGACGCCCTTGAGGATCGAGCCGTACCAGCTGCTCGGCGGGACGGTCGAGGAGACGTCGAACGCGAGGTTGTTCAGGCCGGGCAGGATCCCTGCCTCCTGCAGGTCGTGGACGCCGTACGACAGCACGCCGGCTGCGACGACGATCAGGAACAGCCCGGTCCAGGCGAAGAAGGTCCGCAGGTTCAGCTTGAGCGCGCCGCGGTAGACCAGCCAGCCGAGCACGACGGCGGTGGCCAGCCCGAGGGCGGCACCGATCAGGGGCGCGGCGTTCGGGGTGCTGCCAGGGACGTTGCCGCTGGTCGCCTGGGCGCCTGCCCACAGGAAGAGGGCGGTCTCGAGCCCTTCACGGCCCACGGCGAGCAGGGCGACGACGAGCACGGCCTTGTGGCCCGACCCGATGGTGTCGTCGAGCTTGTGGTGCAGCCCGGCCTTCATGAAGCGGGCCGTCTTGGCCATCCAGAAGATCATCCAGGTGATCAGACCCACCGCGGCGATCGACAGGATGCCGCCGATGGCCTCCTGGGCCTCGAACGACAGCCCCTGCGGGCCGAACGTCAGCAGCGCTCCGAAGCCGAGGGAGACGAGCACAGCGATCCCGACGCCTGCCCACAGTGCGGGGAGCTGGTCGCGCCGCTCCGTCTTGACGAGGTACGCCACGAGGATGCTGACGACCAGCGCGGCTTCGAGGCCCTCGCGCAGACCGATGAGGTAGTTGGCGACCATGTGCACTTCCGTCGGGGGACCGTGAGGACAGGCTTACCTCACTGGTTGGCGACGATACCTCTTAGGGTCGCCTCAGTGCGACCCTCGTCCGGAGCCTTCTCCTGTGAGCCCGCTCACGGGTCGAGCTGCCTGCGCAGGGCCGGCCACGCGTCGCCGAACGCCGGCAGCAGCGGCAGGGCCGCGACGTCGTCGAGCGACACCCAGCGCAGCTCGAGGCTCTCGGCGTCCGTCACGGCGGGGTCCACGGGCACGACCTCGTCGGCGATCACGGTCGTGTAGGACCAGTCGGGGTGCGCCAGGACGGACTCGCTGCGCAGGCGCACGCTCGCACGGTCGATCCCCGCCTCCTCGGCGGCCTCACGCAGAGCGGCGTCCGCCGCGTTCTCGCCGGGCATCCGGGCGCCCCCCGGGACGCCCCACGTGCCGCCGTGGTGGCTCCACTCCACGCGGTGCTGAAGGACCACAGCGGTGGCGCCGCCGTCGTCGTCGCGCCGCACGAGCAGGAGGCCCGCTGCGCCGTACAGGCCCCAGTGGCGCAGCCCGCAGCCGCACTCGACCCAGCCGTCGCCGGGTTGGCGTGGTCGTGTCGGCGGCTGCACGTCAGGTCGGGGAGCTCAGTCGACGATCTCGCAGATGGCGGTACCGGCACTGACGCTGGACCCGACACCGGCAGACAAGGACGTCACGACGCCGGCGCGGTGCGCGAGGAGCGGCTGCTCCATCTTCATGGCCTCGAGGACGACGACCAGATCGCCCTCGGCCACCTGTGCGCCCTCGGCGACGGCGACCTTGACGATCGTGCCCTGCATGGGCGAGGAGAGCGTGGTGCCGCTCGCGGAGCTGGTCTTCGCGGTGCGCCGGACCGGGCGACGAGCACTCGGCGCGGCGCGGCCCGCGGGACCACGGCCGAGGCCCAGGGCCAGGGCCGCGGGCAGGACGACCTCGATGCGCTTGCCGCCCACCTCGACGACGACCCGCTCGAGGACGACCGGCTCCTCGTCGTCCTCCTTCGGCTGCGCGGGCGCCGACGCGCTGAGTGCGGCGACCGTCTCCGCGAACTCGGTCTCGATCCAGCGGGTGTGGATCGTGAACGCCTCGTCCGGGTCCGCGGGTGCGAACGCCTTCGCGTCCAGCACGGCACGGTGGAACGGGACGACCGTCGGGATGCCGACGACCTCGAGCTCGGCGAGCGCGCGTCGGGCGCGGGCCAGCGCCTGCGGCCGGTCGGCGCCGGTGACGATGAGCTTGGCGATCATCGAGTCGAACAGGCCGGAGACGCTGTCCCCCTCGACCACGCCGGAGTCCACGCGGACGCCGGGGCCGGTGGGCAGCCGCAGCGTGGTGATCTTGCCCGGGGCGGGGAGGAAGCCCGCAGCGGGGTCCTCGCCGTTGATGCGGAACTCGATCGAGTGCCCGCGGGTCTCCACGTGGTCGTACCCGAGGGGTTCGCCGGCCGCGATCCGCAGCTGCTCGCGGACGAGGTCGACGCCGCTGACCTCCTCGGTCACGGGGTGCTCGACCTGCAGCCGCGTGTTGACCTCGAGGAAGGAGATCGTGCCGTCGGCCGCGACGAGGAACTCGCACGTGCCCGCACCGACGTACCCCGCCTCGCGCAGGATCGCCTTGGAGGACTCGACGAGCTGCTCGTTCTGCGCAGCGGTGAGGAACGGTGCGGGCGCCTCTTCGACCAGCTTCTGGTGGCGGCGCTGCAGCGAGCAGTCGCGGGTCGAGACCACGACGACCGTGCCGTGCTCGTCGGCGAGACACTGCGTCTCGACGTGCCGCGGACGGTCCAGGTAGCGCTCGACGAAGCACTCGCCGCGACCGAACGCCGCGACGGCCTCGCGGACCGCCGACTCGAACATCTCGTCGATCTCGTCGACGGTGCGGGCGACCTTCAGACCGCGGCCGCCACCGCCGAACGCTGCCTTGATCGCGATCGGCATGCCGTGCTCGGCGGCGAACGCGTGGATCTCGGCGACGCCCTCGACCGGGTCGGGCGTACCGGCCACCAGCGGCGCGCCGGCGCGCTGGGCGATGTGCCGCGCGCTGACCTTGTCGCCCAGCGACTCGATGGCGGAGGGCGGGGGACCGATCCACGTGAGCCCGGCGTCGATGACCGCCTGCGCGAACGCGGCGTTCTCGGCGAGGAAGCCGTAGCCGGGGTGCACGGCGTCCGCACCCGACCGGCGGGCCACGTCGAGCAGCTTGGCGATGTCGAGGTAGGTCTCCGCAGCCCGGGACCCGCCCAGCGCGAAGGCCTCGTCCGCGATGCGGACGTGCACGGACTCCCGGTCGGGGTCGGCGTAGACGGCGACGGAGCCGATCGACGCGTCGCGACAGGCACGGGCGATGCGGACGGCGATCTCACCGCGGTTGGCGATGAGGACCTTGGAGATGACGGGCACGGCTCACCGTAACGCGGAGGCGGCCCTGGACCCCTGCCCTGAGCGCGCGCCCCGCCAAGATTGCGGAACCGGCCAAGGCTCGAGGGGACGATCTTGTAGGGATCCGACGACGACGAGCGTGTGGGCGCGTCCCTCGGTGCTCCCGGTTGTGGTCACCGGACAAGAATCAGGCGGTCCGCCACAGGTCGGGGATGGTGACGCCGACCGCTGCGAGCAGCTCACGCAGGAGCGGCAGGCTGAGTCCGACGACTCCGTGGTGGTCACCCTCGATGCGCTCGACGAACGGTCCGCCGAGACCGTCGACCGTGAACGCCCCGGCCACGGCGAGCGGTTCGCCGGTCGCGACGTAGGCATCGATCTCGTCGTCGGACAGCTCGGCGAAGGTGACGGTGGTCGACGACGTCGCGCCGAGCATCGTCGGTGTCGCACGCTCGTCCATGAGCCAGTGCCCGGTGTGCAGGACGCCCGTCCGTCCCCGCATCGCCTTCCAACGGGTCGTCGCCTCGGCGGCGTCGGCCGGCTTGCCGTAGATCTCACCGTCCAGCTCGAGCATCGAGTCGCAGCCCAGCAGCAGGAGGTCGTCCGCGTCCTCGAGGTCCTCGGGCAGGTTCCGCGACACGTCCTCGACCTTGGCCTGGGCGAGCAGCAGCACAGCGTCGGCGGGCTCGAGAGCGCCGAACCGGTCCTCGGCGGCGGCCAGTGCGGCCTGCTCGTCGAGATGGGAGACGGCGACGAGCGGGTCGATGCCTGCCGCGACGAGCGTGGCGCGGCGGGCGGGCGAGGCGGAGGCGAGCAGCAGACGGGTCACGGGACGCGAGCCTATGCCGTCGGTTCAGGGCGCTGGGGGCGCCGTGCTCTCGCGGACGACGAGGGTCACCGGGACCATGTGCTGCGCCGAGTCCGGCGGGTTGCCCGCCCGGTTGCTGGCGATCGACCGGGTGAGCGCGCCGGCAGCAGCCTTTCCCTTGGCCTCGAAGTCCTGGTGGACCGTGGTCAGGCTCGGTCGCAGCCGACGGGCCAGGGGGGCGTCGTCGTACCCGACCACCGAGAGGTCCTCCGGGACGCGCAGTCCCCGCTCCTCGGCGGCGTGCACGACCGCGGCGGCCATGAGGTCGGAGAAGCACAGGACGGCGGTCGGCGGCGTGTCACCGGCGAGCAGCGCCCGGGCCGCCTCGGAGGCGTGCGGCTCCATGTTGTCGACGAGCTCATACGTCACCGGTGTGACGCCGCCCGCGGCCAGCGTCTCGACCCATCCACGCTGGCGCTCGCGGGCGACGAAGCCGCTCGCCGCCGTCGCGGCGTCCGGCGCCCACCCCGGTGGCACCTCGGAGTTCATGGTGAACGTCGCGACGTGTCGGTGCCCGAGGTCCAGCAGGTGCTGCGCCGCGAGGCGTGCGCCCTCGCGCTCGTCGAGGACGACGCTCGCGGCGCCGGGTCGGGGGTCGCCGTCGACGAAGACGAGCGGGAGCCTGCGCCGCACGAGCCAGTCGACGGCGGGGTAGTCGGCGGCGCAGCCGTAGACGAGCGCGGCGTCCATGGGGATGTCGCGCGCGGGGATCATCCCCTCGGCGCCGGCGGCGGGCAGCAGCACGACCGCGAGCCCGGTGGGGGCGAGCTCCTCGGCGACCGCACCGAAGAACGCCGCGGCGATGGGGTCACGGAACGCGGCGCCGACGGACTCCGTCAGCAGCACGCCGACGGCGCCGGTGGTGCCCCGCGCGAGCGCGCGTGCGGACGGGTCCGGCCCGACGTAGCCGAGCTCCGCTGCGGCGTCGAGGATCGTGCGACGCATCTCGGCCGACAGCTGGTCCGGCCGGGAGAACGCGTTGGAGACCGTCATCCGGCTGACGCCGACGCGGTCCGCGATGGTCTGCAGAGTCACGCGTGCCACGAGCGCACCGCCGTCCCGGTCGGTGTCCACCCGTGCGGCTGACCGCTCGCGGCCGTCTGCGGGCACGCCGACACCCTGTTCCGCTCCATGCGGGACAGGGTAGGTCGCCGGGGTGCTCGTCATCTCGTCGCCGTGCCGCCCCGTGGTGCGGCGTCCGGGGTGATCGCGTCGGCGACCTGGTGCAGCAGTCCCGCCACCGACCTGCGGGTGCGGGCGGCGGGCGCCCGGCGCTGCGGGGTCGCGACGACCGGCGCTTGGGGCCAGGCGCTGTGCGCGTCCTGGTAGGCGGCGCGTGGTCCGAAGAGGAGCCCGAGCTGGGGTCCGTCCATGGACATGGTGTTCTCCTTACTCGTGAGTCATTCTCGTTCTGTACCGCTACAGTAACCCCATGCGGCTATACCGGTCAAGACGAAAAGGACGGGACGTCGGACCCGGTCCTGGCGCACATCTGCGCAGTGCAGAATGGAGCCGCACGGGTCGGGTCACGGCGGGCGGTACCGCCGGCTCGGCCGGGCCGACGGAGACGTCGCCCCGAGGGCGCGAGGAGAGCAGATGGTTGACGCGGCAGGAGCGTCGTCCAGAGGCCTGGACGGTGGCGTCCATGACCCCGAGACGGACCTCGACGAGATCGACGACGACCTCGACGACTACGTCGACCCCGACCCGGAGCTCCGCCAACCGCCCACCCTCGCCTGGCGGCGGCGGACAGCGATCGAGATGGTCATCTCCGGCGCCCTGGGCCTGCTCGCCTCCTTCGTCCTGTCGATCGACGCGCTGAAGCTCGCTGCGGACCCGAACGCCACCCTCAGCTGCAGCATCAACCAGGTCATCAACTGCGGAACCGTCGCGTTGCGGCCGGAGGCCCACATCCTCGGCGAGTTCTTCCCCAACGCGTTCCTGGGCATCGCCGCCGAGTCCGTCGTCATCACGATCGCCGTCGCGATGATCGGGGGCGTCATCTTCCCGCGCTGGTACATGCTCACCGCCCAGGCCATCTACACGATCGGTCTGGCCTTCGCCTGGTACCTGTTCGGCGTCTCGTACTTCGTGATCCACGCCCTGTGCCCGTGGTGCCTGCTGATCACCGCGACGACGACCCTGGTGTGGGCGGGCCTCACGCGGATCAACGTGCGAGAAGGCGCGATCGACCTCGGCGTGGGCGCACGGCGGTTCGTGGCGAACGGCAACGACTGGTTCGTCACGGTGGCGGTGCTCGTCTTCATGGTCGCCGCGATCCTGCTCAGGTACGGGTCACAGCTCATCGCCTGAGCCCCCGCGCGGTCAGACGGCGAACGCCTGCTTCAGCACGTCCAAGGGGAGTGCGCCCATGCCCAGCGCCCGGGCATGGAACGCGCGGATGTCGAACTCCTGGCCAGCAGCGGCGGCGTTCGCGGCCGCCTCGTCGCGCGTCTGCTCCCACAGGCGCTGGCCGATCTTGTACGACGGCGCCTGCCCCGGCCAGCCGAGGTACCGGTTCCACTCGAACCGGATGAACGCCTCCGGCATGTTGACGTTCGCCTTGAGGAACTCCCACCCCTTGTCGGCGTCCCACGTCCCGCCGCCCCACTCCTGCGGTGCCGGCAGGCCCAGGTGGACGCCCAGGTCGAACACCACCCGGGCCGCGCGCATCCGCTGGCCGTCGAGCATCCCCAGCCGGTCGCCCGGGTCGTCGAGGAAACCCAGGTCTGCCATCAGCCGCTCGCTGTAGAGCGCCCAGCCCTCGCCGTACCCGGAGGTCCAGCACGCGAGCCTGCGCCACCGGTTGAGCGTCGCGCGCTCGGCGACCGCCTGGCCCACCTGCAGGTGATGCCCAGGCACTCCCTCGTGGTAGACGGTCGTCTTCTCGCGCCACGTGTTGAACGTGGTGACCTCGGCGGGCACCGACCACCACATCCGACCCGGACGACTGAAGTCCTCGCTCGGCGGCGTGTAGTAGATGCCCCCGTTCTGCACCGGAGCGATCATGCACTCGAGCCGGCGCAGCTCGACGGGGATGTCGAAGTGCGCCCCGTCAAGGGCCTCGATCGCCGCGTCCGACGTCTCCTGCATCCACGCCTGCAGGGCGTCCGTCCCGGTCAGGAGGCGGGACGGGTCTGCGTCCAGCGCCGCGACGGCGTCCGCGACCGTCGCACCCGGTCCGGCGATCTGCGCAGCGACGGCCTCCTGCTCGGCGACCACCCGCGCGAGCTCCTCGAGCCCCCAGCGGTACGTCTCGTCCAGGTCGACCGTGGCGCCGAGGAACTGTCGCGACCAGAGCGCGTACCGCTCCCGACCCGCGGCGTCCGACGCCGGGGCCTGCGGCGCGAGCTCGTCGCGCAGGAAGGCGGCGAGCGTCGCGTACGCCTCCCGGGCGGCCCTCGCGCCGTGCTCCAGCTCGGCGCGCACCAGCGAGCACGTCGCGGACTCGTCGAGCACGGAGTCGACGAGCTCACCGGTGACGAACGTCGTGAAGAACGAGGACTCGGGATCGGCCAGCTCCGCGGCCTGGCGCGTCGCCTCGTCCACCTGCCGACGCGAGGCGATGCCCGACAGGGTGGCGCCGAGCCGCAGGGACTCGATGTAGCCGTTGACCGCGAACGGCATGGCGTTGAGCCGGGCCGCGATGTTCGACCAGCCCTCGACGGTGTCGGTCGGCATGACGTCGAAGATGTCGCGCAGGTTCTGCACCGGTGAGGCGATGTTGTTCAGGTAGCGGTGCTCCTCACCGGCCTCGTACAGCTCGATCGCCAGTCCGAGCCGCTCGCGCATCGCCGCGAGGGTCAGCTCGTCGACGAGGTCGACAGGGGAGGCGCCGTCGAGCTTGGTCAGCGTCGCTCGCGCCAGGGCGACGCGCGCGTCGATCCCGGCAGGTGACAGGTCCGTCATCTCGTGGTCGTGGCCCGCGATCCCGATCGCGGTCGCCGCCAGCGGGTCGAGATCGGCGTACTGCGTGAGGTACTCCTCGGCGATCTCGTCGATCGGCGAGCTCGCGCGCTCCTCGGACCCCGTCGTCATCATCACGCGGCCGAGCGTACTTGCCGGTACGAGATGGTGCAGGTGCGAGGTCAGGCCCGCAGGCTCCATCGCCACGCGTCGGGACCCGGTCGCAACGCGTCACCACGCACGCCGCGCATGGTCCTGCGCCGGTCCGCCCACGGAGCCGAGACCGCGTCGGCGTTCCCCTGCGCGTTCCGTGCACGGTCCGACGCGGCCGCCATCAACCCAGCGACCAGCGCGGCCAGCTCCACGTCGTCGGGGGTGCCCCGCACGACCTGCATCTGGGTGCCTTCACGCGCGTCGCTCACGCGTCGTCCTCGTCCTCTTCCTCGTCCTCGTCGAAATCGAAGGGAGCGCCACGGGAGGCGCCCCACCCGTCCACGACGAAGCCCGCGCCGACCAGCCGCTCGGCCAGCTCCGCGCCGCCCTGCTCGACCAGGTCGAGGACCGAGTCGAGCGACAGGTCGGACGTCCCGACCGGCGGGCCGATGAGAAAGCCGAGGTGGAACGTGTCGACCTCCAGCGGGTCGGGCAGGCCGTCCGCGTCGCCCTCGTCCTCGTCGCCCCACGACATGCCCGTCAGGTCCGCGTGCAGGCCGAGGCGTTCGTGCAGCGTGTCGTAGAGGCGTGCGTTCAGGCTGCCGACCTCCGACTCGAGCGCCAGGATCCGCGGGTCCTCGTCGGCCTCGGTCGAGCCGAACTCGGCGCGGACGCCGACGGCGGTGTCGACGTACCCGTGCAGGGCCGCCGCGAGCTGGTCGACCACCGCGTGCAGGTCGGAGGCGTCGATGCCGTGCAGCGGCGCCGGCCCGTGGACCGAGTCGTCGTGCCCCGCGTCGTCGTGCCCGGCGTGGTCGTGCGCGTCGTCGTGACTCATAGAGGGATGTTCCCGTGCTTCTTCGGGGGCAGCGATGCCCGTTTGGTGCGCAGCAGGCGCAGGGCTTTGGTGACCTCTGCCCGGGTCGTGCTGGGGGCGATCACCGCGTCGACGTAACCGCGCTGGGCGGCGTCCCACGGGTTCACGATCGCCTCCTCGTACTCCGCGGTCAGCCGCCGGCGCTCGGCCTCGACGTCACCGTCGTCGTCGGCCACCTTCTTCAAGGCGCCGCGCTGCAGGATGTTCACCGCGCCGCCGGCGCCCATCACCGCGATCTGGGCGGTGGGCCAGGCGAGGTTGACGTCGGCGCCGAGCTGCTTGGACCCCATGACGATGTACGCGCCACCGTACGCCTTGCGCGTGATGACGGTGACGAGCGGGACGGTGGCCTCGGCGTAGGCGTAGATGAGCTTCGCGCCGCGGCGGATGATGCCGTTCCACTCCTGGTCGGTGCCCGGCAGGAAGCCCGGCACGTCGACGAACGTCAGCACCGGGATGTTGAACGCGTCGCACGTGCGCACGAAGCGGGCGGCTTTCTCGGCGGCGTTGATGTCCAGCGTGCCCGCCATGGACATCGGCTGGTTGGCGACGATCCCGACCGGGTGCCCTTCCACGTGGCCGAACCCGATCAGCACGTTCTGGGCGTACAACGGCATGACCTCAAGAAGTACACCGTCGTCCAGCACGTGCTCGACGACCGTGCGCATGTCGTACGGCTGGTTGTCCGAGTCGGGCAGCAGGCTGTCGAGCACCTCGTCGTCCTCGGAGACCGTGAGGTCCGCGTGGTGCTCGAAGGTCCACGGGTCGGTGAGGTTGTTCTGCGGCAGGTAGGTCAGGAGTGCGCGGACGTAGTCGAACGCGTCGTCCTCGTCGGAACCCATGTAGTGCGCGACGCCCGAACGCGTGTTGTGCGTGGTCGCACCGCCGAGCTCCTCAAACCCGACGTCCTCGCCCGTGACAGCGCGGATCACGTCCGGTCCGGTGATGAACATGTTCGACGTGCCGTCGGCCATGACGATGAAGTCCGTCAGGGCAGGGGAGTACACCGCACCACCGGCCGACGGGCCGAGGATGAGGCTGATCTGGGGGATCACGCCCGACGCGGCGACGTTGCGACGGAAGATCTCGGCGAACTGGGTCAGAGCCGCTACGCCTTCCTGGATGCGTGCGCCGCCGCCGTCGCTGATCCCGATGAGCGGCACGCCGGTGCGCAGCGCGAGGTCCATGACCTTCGTGATCTTCTCGCCGTGCACCTCGCCGAGGCTCCCCCCGAAGACCGTGAAGTCCTGGGAGTAGATGCACACCGGGCGCCCGTCGATCGTGCCGTGGCCTACGACGACCCCGTCGCCGGGAACCTTCTTCTTGTCGAGACCGAAGTTCACGGACCGGTGCTGGACGAACGCGTCGAGCTCGGTGAACGAGTCCTCGTCGAGGAGCTGCTCGATGCGCTCGCGGGCCGACCGCTTCCCGCGCGCGTGCTGCTTGTCGCGTCCGGTCCGCTCGGCCGCCGCCTGTGCGTCGTACCGCGCCTCGAGATCCGCCAGCTTGCCGGCGGTCGTGCGCGGGGCAGCCCCCACGGGGTCCTTGATGTCAGTCACCCGACGAGGCTAGTTGTCGAAGCCCTCCATGCACGTGCAGGCGCATCACGGTGTTCGTCACGTCAGGGTGTCGGGTTCCCACAACGCGCGAGAGCATGGGGCCATGACGATGCCCCGACCAACCCTTCGTGCCGACGAGCTCCGGTCGCTCCTGCTCGCCCCGGTCGGTCCGCTCGCGCGCGTGGAGGTCGTCGGCACCACCGCGTCGACCAACTCCGACGTGGTCGCCGACCTGCGAGCCGACGCGACGTCGTGGCCGGACGGCAGCATCCTCGTCGCCGAGCACCAAGCCGGGGGTCGGGGCCGCGACGGTCGCACTTGGGAAACCCCCGCCGGAACCTCGTTGACCTGCAGCTTCGTGGTTCGGCCGGTCGTCCCGGCGTCGTCGCTCGGCTGGCTCGGATTGCTCGCCGGGCTCGGCGCCGTCAATGCGCTGCGAGCCACCGCGGGAGTCCCTGCCGTGCTGAAGTGGCCCAACGACCTGCTCGTCCCGGCCGAGACCGAGATCGAGGGCTGGGGACCGGTGCGCAAGATCGGCGGCATCCTGGCCGAGGTCGTCCCGATGAGCGACGGGGCGCCGCCGGCCGTGGTCATCGGGATCGGGATCAATGTGAGCCAGACCGCTGACGAGCTGCCGGTGTCCAGTGCGTCGTCGCTCGCCCTCGCCGGTGCCCAGCACGTCGACCGCGAGGGTCTGCTCGTCGCACTGGTGGACGCGCAGATCGAGGTGGCCCGCAGATGGCGTGACGCCGGTGGTCACGTGACCTACTCGGGGCTCGCCGACGAGATCGCGCGCGTGTGCGTCACGCTCGGTGCGACCGTGCGGGTCGAGCTCCCTGGCGGCGCCGAGGTGGCGGGCACAGCGATCCGGCTGGCCGACGACGGCGGACTCGTGGTGCGCGACGGTGCGGGCACGGAGCACCACGTTCTCGCCGGTGACGTGCGTCACGTCCGCACGGCCAGGTGAACTACCCTCGACCCGTGCCGGACGATCGATCGCAGGACCTCGACTTCCTCGAGTCGACGGTGGGGGAGCTGGACGCAGAGCTGCTCGGCGGTCCCCGGACGCTCAGCGCTCGGGACCTGGCAGAGCGAGCCAGGATCGACATCGAGGTCGTCCATGGCTTCTGGACGACCATGGGCCTGCCGCACGCCGACCCGGACGACCACGTCTACACCGAGCGCGACGCCGAGGCGGTGGACCGGGCGGCCGAGCTGGTCCGCGACTACGGCCTGGACCTGCGGACGGTCATCACCGTCACCCGGGCGCTCGGGCACACCTCGGACCGCCTCGCGCTGTGGCAGGTCGAGGCGCTGGTCGAGGACATGGCCGAACGCTACGAGCTCGACGACACGTCGGCGCGGCTGCTCGTGCTGGACCGTCTCGCCGCGCTCGCGCCCGTGCTCGAGGCGCAGCTCGTGCACTCCTACCGGCGCCAGCTCGCGGCGATCGCGGGCCGGTACGCCGCCGAGTTCGGTGAGCAGCGGGCACCCGGTCCGGACAGGTCCGCCCTGCCGCTGGCCCGGGCCGTCGGGTTCGCGGACATGGTCTCCTTCACGCGTCGGACCGCGGGCCTGGGGTCCACCGACCTGTCGCAGTTCGTGCAGCGGTTCGAGACGGCCGCGCGCGACATCGTCTCGGCGGGAGGCGGCCGGGTGGTCAAGACCATCGGCGACGCCGTCCTGTTCGTCGCCGACGACCCCGCCACCGGTGCCCTCATCGGGATCCGGCTCGCCGACGCGCTGGGCAAGGAGCTCGACGTCGACCGCGAGACCACCACCGGGGGTCTGTTCGAGGGTGCCCGCGGTGTGACGCCCGTGCGGGTCGGCCTCGTGTGGGGGCGCGTGCTGTCGCGGTTCGGCGACGTCTTCGGCCCGCACGTGAACCTCGCCGCTCGGCTGACCGACATCGCCGACCCGTCGACCGTCGTCGTCGACGAGTCCACCGCCCAGGCGCTCTCGCGCGACGCCCGCTTCGTGCTCGAGCCGCAACCGCCGCGCGACCTCGCGGGCATCGGCACGGTCACGCCCGTGCGGCTGCGCGGGGCGACGACCAGCTGACCGACCGCCTGAGGGGCACCTGAGAGCGCGAGCCGCCTGCCGGCGGCCGCCGCTACCGTCGAGAGGCGACATCGTCGACGAAGGGCGTCCCATGAGGCTCGCGAACTCCGAGTACACCTCCCGCCCGTGGAGGCTCCACGAGGTCGCGTCGGACTTCCGGGTGGAGGACGTCTGGGAGCTCCCGACGCCCGGCGGTCCGGACGACCTCGACCGGCTGGTGCGCTCGTTCGCCCATGGCGACGGGTCGGTGACCGGTCGCGGCGTCGTCGGTCTCCTGATGGCCGCGCGCTGGAGGCTCGGCTCGATCTTCGGCTGGGACGACCCCTCACACGGCCTGGGGGTGCGTGAGCGCTCTGTGCGGGAGCGGCTGCCGCACGACCTCGCGAACGGTCCTCGGCCCCCGGACTCGCCGACCCTTCCGTTCACGTCGGTCTTCCAGACGCGCGACGAGTTCGTCGCCGAGATCGTGAACCGCACCGTGCACGGCCTCGTCCACCTCGGCTGGGTGGCCGGTGACCACGGCGTCTACCGAGCGCAGATGACCGTCCTGGTCCGTCCCAACGGCGTCGGCGGCCGCGCGTACCTGGCGCTGATCACGCCGTTGCGCCATCTGGTCGTGTACCCGCGGATGATCCGGGCGATCGGTCGCCGCTGGGAGGCGACAACGCCGACCTGACGCGCCGACGTCGTCCCAGCGGTACGCGCCCGGCGCGGCTCGCGCCGTCCGGTGCTCGCGAGGTCAGTCCTGCTCGAGCGGAACCTCCTCGACGAGCGCCGGGCTGTTGTTGGCCACGGAGCCGACCGCGCTCGAGACGGGTGTCGCGACGATCGCCGGTGCCGGTGCCTCCAGCAGCGTGGCCGCCTCGTCGGCCCCGACCGCGGGGTCGAGCCAGGCGTCCCACGCCTCGCGCCTGAGCATGAGCGGCTGCCGGTCGTGGATGTAGGCGAGCTCGTCGGACGCCGGCCGCGTGATGACGGTCGCGCTCACCACCCAGCGCTCGGGGTCGTCGTCGGACTTGCTCGGGTCCTTCCAGAACTCGTACAGCCCCGCGAGCGCCACGACCTCACCGTCGGCGGGGTGCAGGTAGTACGGCTGCTTGCGCTTGCTGGTCGCGCCCGGCTCGGGCTTCTTCCACTCGAAGTACCCGTCGGCCGGGAGCAGCGCGCGTCGGACAGCGAACGGGCGGGCGAACGCCGGCTTGTCCGCGATCGACTCCACCCGGGCGTTGATCATCCGGCTGCCCACCGAGATGTCCTTGGCCCACGACGGGACGAGCCCCCACCGCGCGACGCGCAGCTGGCGGGTGACCTCACCGGTCTCCTTGTCCGCCCGCTCGACGACCATCCGCACGCCGTCCGTGGGCGCGACGTTCCACGACGGACCGAGGAGGCGCACGTCGTCGGCGACCGTCGCGATGGCGAACTCGTCGGCAAGGGCCTGGTCCTCCCGGAAGGAGGCGTATCGACCGCACATGTGCTCAGCCTGCCAGCCGCCACCGACATGTCGCGCCCGAGTTCTGAGGAGTCGAAGCACCGGTGAACATCACATCGAATCGATTCGACAACATGCTCGAGGCAATGGAAGATGGAACGCGATGAGCTTGCGTACCGCCACCCCCGGCACGACCGCACCGACCCCCGCAGCGGCCGGTCCCGACGCACCCCAGCGGACGTACACACCGGACGTCCGCTACGTGCTGCTCCTCGGACTGATGTGTGCGCTGCCGGCCATCTCGACCGACATCTACCTGCCGTCCCTGCCCGAGGTCGCCCGCGACCTGCACACGACCGCGACCATGGCCCAGCTGACCATGACGGCGATGCTCATCGGCGGGGCGGTCGGGCAGCTCGTCATCGGGCCGCTCTCCGACCGGTTCGGCCGACGACCCCCGGTGCTGCTCGGGGTCGCGATGCACGTGGTGACGTCGCTGCTGTGCATGATCGCGCCCGCGATCATCCCGCTCATCGCGCTGCGGACGTTCCAAGGCTTCTTCAACGCCTCAGCGTCCGTGGTGGCCATGGCGATCATCCGCGACCGGTTCGTCGGCTCGGACGCGTCCCGGCTGATGTCGCGGCTCATGCTCGTGATCGGCGTCGCGCCCCTCTTCGCTCCGTCGATCGGCGGGATGATCGCCGGACAGCTGGGCTGGCGGGCGGTCTTCGGTGCGCTCGCCCTGTTCGGCGCGGTGCTCTGGGTCGTCGTGTGGCGGCGAATGCCGGAGACCCTGCCGGCGGAACGACGTCGGGTCGGCGGTCTGCGGACGGCGCTCGCCGGCTACCGCCGGCTCGTCGGGGACCGGGGGTTCGTCGCGCTCGCGATCCTGCCGGGCCTCGGCATCGCGGTCCTGATGGCCTACGTCGTCGGGTCGCCGTTCGTGCTGCTGGAGGGCTACGGGCTGACGTCCAGCCAGTTCGCGCTGCTGTTCGCCGTCAACGGCGTCGGCCTGGTGGCGGGCGCGCAGGTGAACGCCTCCCTGGTGCGCCGGGTGGCGCCGATCCGGATCCTTCGGGTGGTCCTGCCGATCTCGGTCGCGCTCGCGCTCGTGCTGCTCGGCATCGCGCTGACCGGGTGGGGTGGCCTGGCCGCGCTGCTCGTCGTCCTGTGGCTCATCCTGTTCATGGTCAACTTCATCCCGCCCAACGCCTCGGCGCTCGCACTCACGCGGCACGGAGCCATCGCAGGCACCGCGGCGGCAGTCATCGGCGCCACCCAGTCGGGCGTCGCGGGCGTCGTCAGCCCGATCTCGGGCCTGCTCGGGGGAGACGCGGTCGCGATGGCGGCGGTCATGCTGGCATCGGCAGTCGGGGCCCTGCTCGTCCTGGCTGTGGGTACGCGGGCGTACCGACGCGACGGGGCGTGGTCGGGCGGCCTGACCGTCCTGGACTGAGCACCCCCCGACGGGCGTCACGTCTCGCTCGATGGGCGTACGTCGGATCCGCAGCAGCGGCCGTGCGCGGACAGGCAAAAGGCACGAGACCGGACAAGTGGCACGGGTGAACTCGCGGCCGTCGCCCGGATCCACCCGGACGGCGGATGGCGCAGAGCCTGACATTCCGTAGTGTCCGCGCCAATCCGCCCTACCGGACTGTGCGCAGCAAACACGACATCCACGCGCCACGGGTACGGGCGCCTGGAAGGACTCCCCGAACGTGCTCCGTCGTCTCGCGCTCTGCCTTGTCCTGTGCACCCTGGTGCTCGGTGCAGCCACAACCCCCGCGCTCGCGTCAGGCAGTGCCGACCTGTACCCCAGCACCGGTGCTCCGGAGCCTGACTGCACCGGCGCGACGAGCTGCCGGGCGGCCATCGAGTGGCGGACCAACGCCTACGGACCCACGGCAGCCGGTGAGACCCGCATCCAGCGGCGGACCCTGTTCTCCGTGTTCGTGCAGAAGGACGAGCAGATCCTCACGGGCTCGTCGTCGCTCGGCACGGGGGCCGCCGACATCGCGATCTGGGACACCACGGCGACCACGGACCCGACGTCGCCCGTCCCCGTCTTCGACACCGAGGCGACGGTCCTGCCTGCCGTGGTCGACGGCGTGAACGGGTTCTTGTGCTCCGCGCACCAGACGTCGTCGGCGACCGGCGTGATCTCCACCCGGGCGCAGGAGGTGGCCGGAGCGGGAGCCACCGACAACGCCGCCGGATATGAGCCGTGCGTCTACACCGCACCCGAAACCGGCTTGTACCGGGTGGCGTTCTACGGCTCGGCCGGCCCGGGAGCCTCCGCCGACGGGACCCCGGACTCCGCGCTCGCCCCGACCAAGGGGTTCCAGCCCGACGCCGGCTCGTCGGTGAACGCGTGGGACATCACGGTCCGGGCGGCGCACAGCGCCTCGATCCGGGGCGACATCCCGGGGCGCGTGTTCACGTACGTGCTCGCCGGCTTCACGGGCAGCAACCCGCGTCCCGTGACGATGGAGATGTACCTCAACACGCTCGACGGCTACCGCTACCGCGTGAACACCAACGGGTTCGACCCGAACGGCTTCGTGTTCTACGGCAACCGCCAGGGCTTCCTCGACGCGGACGGCAGGACGCCGCTCAACCACGACGTCGTCGGCACGGGCGCCGGCGCGCAGCAGCTTCCCGCGCTCGCAGGTGGCGTGCACCTGGCCGGGCCGGAGTACCCGTTGTCGTTCGAGCCCCTCGCCGAGGAGACGTTGCGCGCCCTGCGCATCCCGCTCGAGCCTGCGCCACCCGTGCTCGGCGCGGTCGACTTCACCGGCGTCGCGACGAAGCACGGCAGCTACGAGGGCCAGGGCGGCACGTTCACGCTCGACGGCACGGCGGGAGGGACCTACGAGATCGTCATCTCCCGCGACGGGAAGAACTTCGACCCGGGCCTGCTCGCCAACCGTGCCCTGCGCGGCGTCGTGGGGCCCGGCGGGGCCACCGTCCGGTGGGACGGCAAGGACAACGCGGGCGTGCGGTTCCCCGCGAGCCTGGTCGACTACGCGGTCCGGTCCGTCGTGCGCGCGGGGGAGTACCACGCGCCGATGCTGGACGTCGAGAGCTCGGTCCACGGCGGCCCGAGCATCACGTTGCTCAACCCCCCGGAAGACACCTGCCCGTTCACCGGTGCACACCCCAAGACGACCCCGTGCACCCGGGTGTTCTTCGACGACCGCGCGTACCGGGCGAGCTCTGGTCAGGCCGTGGGCGACCTCACGACCGGGCTGCTGTGCCCGTCGTTCGCCGGGGCCATGCCGTCGAGCACGTCCGCGTACTATCCGACGGACGGCATCCCCGGCATCGACAGCACGAGCGGCGCGCGCGCGTTCGGTGACACGAAGGGCTCCAACGCCAACTCGCAGTGCCCAGCGACCAACGGAACGCTCGGGGACTCGAAGGGGCTCGACGTCTGGACGTACTTCCCGTCGAAGGAGCTGGGGACCTCGCTCGCCGTCCTGCCCCAGCCGGCACCCCCGACGGCGGTGGACGACTCCGGCAGGACGACCGTCAACACCCCTCTCGTGGTGCCGGCCACGGGCCTCCTGGTCAACGACCGGGGCACGCGGCTCTCCGTGCTCAAGACGCTGACCACGTCGCCATCGCACGGCAAGGTCAAGGTGGAACCGGACGGCGCGTACACCTACGAGCCTGAGCTGGACTACATCGGCCCGGACGTGTTCGAGTACACGATCACCGACGACTTCGGGCAGGTCGACTCCGCACGGGTCGACCTCACCGTGACGCCGGGGGCTGTCGACGACACCTGGACGATCCCGGTCAACACGACCCTGGTCGCCTCGCCCGGCGTCCTGACGAACGACACGGGCTCCCTGCTCGACGCGGCACGCGTCAGCACGCCCGCACACGGCAGCGGGACGTTCCGCGCTGACGGGACGTTCGACTACGTGCCCGCGCACGACTTCTCGGGCATCGACACGTTCACCTACGAGGCTCGCAGCCGCGGCATGTCGGCGGCGGCCACCGTCACGATCGTGGTCACGCCCACGGCGACCGACGACGATGCCGGCACCATCGCGCCGAACCGGCCGCACGTCGTGCCCGGCCGGGGTCTGCTGACCAACGACCACGGGACAAGCCTCGTCGTCACCTCCGTCGGGACGCCCGCGCACGGTTCCGTGGTCGTGAGCCCGACCGGCGGCTACACCTACACGCCGGCACCGGGCTGGGGCGGCACCGACACGTTCACCTACTCCGCGGTCGACGGCTCCGGTCAGCCGGTGTCCGCGACCGTCACCGTCCGGGTGACCGCACCGGTCCAGCTCGCCGCCGCGACCGACGACTCGGCGGACGGTGTGCCCGACCAGCCCGTGACGCTCGCCGAGCTGGTCAACGACGTGCCCGGGGACAACCTGACGTTCGACGTCCCGAGCGTTCGGCTCGTCGACCCTGCCACCGGCCTGCCGGTCGCCGCCGTGACCGTCGCGGGCGAGGGCACCTGGCTCGTCACGCCGTCCGGTGTGCGGTTCACTCCGGTGCCCGGCTTCGTGGGCGCCGCCCACCTCGGCTACAGCGTCTCCAACACGGCCGGGCAGAGCGTCTCGGCGCGGCTGACCGTGACCTACCCGCCGGCACCCCTGATGGCGTTCCCCACGTCCGCGACGCCGCCGGCCGCTGCGACAGCACCGGCCCGGAAGGCGCCGTCGCTGGCGGTCACCGGCTCAGACCCCGCGACCGGGCTGACCCTCGCGTTCACCCTGCTGAGCGTCGGCGTCGCACTGGTGGTTGCGCGTCGTCGGGTACGGGCTCACGCCTGAGCGCCCGGCGTCGGACGCAGGCCGCGCAGCCGTCGTACCGCCTCGTCGAGCACGTCCTCCCGCTTCACGAACGTGAACCGGACCCACGACCGCAGCGCCCGGTCGACGTCCGAACCTGCGTGCGTGAAGGCGCTGACGGGTACGCCGACGACGCCGGCGAGCGCCGGGAGGTCCCGGCACAGCTCGGCACCGTCGGAGTAGCCCAGCGGTGCGGCGTCCGCGAGCACGAAGTACGTGCCCTGCGGGCGTACCACCGTGAACCCCGCGGCGATGAGCCCGTCGCAGAGCAGGTCGCGGCGACGTGACAGCGAGTCCGCCAGCTCGTCGACCCAGACGGCGACCGACGGCTCCGTGAGCGCGAACGCGACAGCCGGCTGGAACGGTGCACCGGAGACGTAGGTGAGGAACTGCTTGACGGTCCGAACCGCGGTGACGAGCCGCTCGGGGCCGGTCACCCAGCCGATCTTCCATCCGGTGAACGAGAACGTCTTGCCGGCCGACGACACCGACAGGGTCCGATCGGCCATGCCGGGAAGCGTGGCGATCGGCACGTGAGCGGGCCGCGCACCGGTGTCGTCGCGCAGCAGGAGGTGCTCGTACACCTCGTCGGTCAGGACGATCGCGTCGTGCTCCTGGGCGAGTCGCGCGATCGCCTCGAGCTCGGTGGTCGTCAGGACGGTGCCCGTCGGGTTGTGCGGCGTGTTGACCAGGACCAGCCGGGTGCGATCCGTGAACGCCGCTGCGAGCGCATCCAGGTCGAGTCGGAAACCCTCCGGCGCCACCCGGAGCGGGGCCGTGGTGTGCGTGGCACCCGCCATCGCGATCACGGCTGCGTAGGAGTCGTAGAACGGCTCCAGGGTGAGGACCTCGTCGCCCGGGCCCGCGAGCGCGAGCACGGCGGCCGCGAGCGCCTCGGTGGCGCCCGCCGTGACCAGGACCTCGGTGTCCGGGTCCCAGCGCAGGCCGTAGTGCGCGAGCTGGTGTGCGGCGACCGCCTGCCGCAGGACGGGGATGCCCGGACCGGGCGGGTACTGGTTCGCGCCGCCCAGGATCGCGTCCGCGGCCGCCTGGGCCACCGACGTCGGACCGTCCACGTCCGGGAAGCCTTGTCCGAGGTTCACCGCCCCGGTCCGGGCTGCGAGGGCGGACATCTCCGCGAACACCGTGGCACGAGGCACCCCGTCGGCACCGAGCAGACCGGTAGCGCGGGCGACGGCCTGCCAACGAGCGTCAGTCATGCGGGTGAGGATAGGCGCTCAGGCCCGAGGTGTTCTGCGCGATCCGTGCGTCGAGGGGGACCCGCCGCAGCGGGCCCGAGGAGCGTGTGCGCTCAGCTCACCAGTCCGGCGGCGGCTGTGAAGCCCGCGGCCGCGACCAGTCCGAGGGACGCCCATGCGGTCACGATCCACCACTCGACGTGGTGGCGTCGCAACTCGCGGTGCGCCTGACGATCTGCCATACCTTCAAGATCGGCAGGAAGGGCGATACGTACAACGTCCCGCGCCGACGGGAGCCGAATTCACCCCTCCGCAGGGCAGCAAACCGCCCGAACCCCGTGATTCCGCCGCTTCTCGAGCCGACGCGCACCGCACCGGCCGCGCGCCGGACGTGTCAGGAGCCTGCGCTGTCGAGGTTGTCGCTGAGCGTGCTCAGCTCCGATGCGAGGGAGTCGAGGGCGTCTGCCGCCGAGCCGGTCGCTGTCGCCTTCGCCGCGTCGACCTCTGCCTGGGCGTCGTCGACCTTCTTCTTCGCGTCGTCGATCGCCTGCTGGGCCTGCTCGCTGCCGTTGGCCTTGGCCTCGTCGAGCGCGGACTGGGCGTCGGTCACCGCCGCGCCGGCATCGCCGACGGCCTTCTGGCCCGCACCGTCGAGCGACTCCAGCTGGGCCGCGAGCTCGTCGATCTTCGCCTTCGCGTCCGTCGCGGTCGCCTTGGCCTCGTCGACCTTGGCCCTCAGGTCGTCGACCGCCTGGCTCACCTGGGATCCTGCGTCCTTCGCCTTCTGGGCCGCGTCATCGATCTCGGACCCGGAGCACGCCGTCAGGCCGAGCGCGAGAGCCCCTGCCACCAGGGGAAGGGCGAGGCGTCGCACAGTCGTGGGGGCAAGCATGCAGAGTTCCTCCGTCGTCACGTCGGACAGGCGTGTGAGCCACGAAGACTATCGCTGTGACGGGCGGGCGCCACCCCGGAAACCCGCCCGTCACAGCTGCTTGCGAACTGGGACCTCGCACGGGGAAGAGCGAGGTCCCAGCTGGTCGGACGGTTCCTGTCAGACGACGGAGGCGACCTTCGGGCGACGTGCGCGGGCGTCCTGGATCGACGTCCCGTAGTACGCCGCGACCATGAGGTCCTTCATGTCGTCGATCATCGGCATGCGCGGGTTGGCGGGTGCGCACTGGTCCTCGTAGGCGCCCATCGCGACCTCGTCGAGCCGGCCGAGGAACGCGCCCTCGTCGACACCCTGCGCCTGGAACGACGCCGGGATCCCGACAGCCGCACGAAGCTCCTCGACGGCCGCCGCGTAGGACTCGACGCCCTGCTCAGGAGTCGCCGCAGGAAGCCCGAGCATCGCGGCGACCTGCTGGAACCGCTCCGGAGCCACGTAGTGCTCGTACTTCGGCCAGCTGGTCAGCTTGGTCGGGATGGTGCCGTTGTAGCGGATGACGTGCGGCAGGAGCGTCGCGTTGGTCCGACCGTGCACCAGGTGGTGCGTCGAGCCGACCACGTGGGCCATCGCGTGCACGATCCCGAGGAACGCGTTGCCGAAGCTCATGCCCGCGATCGTCCCCGCGTTGTGCATCTTCTCCCGTGCGTCCTGGGTGGCGGGGTCGTTCGGGTCCCCGTTCACCGACTGTGCGAGGTTCTCGAAGATCAGGCGGATCGCCTGCAGCGCCATGCCGTCGGTGAAGTCGTTGGCGTAGACGCTGACGTAGGCCTCGGTGGCGTGCGTCAGGGCGTCGAACCCGGAGTCCGCTGCGAGCGACCGGGGCATCCGCGAGGTGAGGACCGGGTCGATGATCGCGACCGACGGGGTCAGCGCGTAGTCGGCGAGCGGGTACTTCTTGCCCGCGTCCGGGTCCGAGATCACCGCGAACGGCGTCACCTCGGCGCCCGTGCCCGACGTGGTCGGGATGCAGACCAGCTGGGCGAGCTCGCCGAGCACCGGGAACTTGAACGCGCGCTTGCGCACGTCGAAGAACTTCTGCTTGAGGTCCGAGAACTCGATCTCGGGGTGCTCGTACAGCAGCCACATCACCTTCGCGGCGTCCATGGGTGAGCCACCGCCGAGCGCGATGATCGTGTCGGGACGGAAGTGGCGCATCTGCGCGGCTCCCGCCTTGACGGTCTTGACGGACGGCTCGGGCTCGACCTGGTCGATGATCTGCAGCGCCACCTTGTTGGAGCGGCGGTTCAGGACGTCGATGATCTTGTCGACGAAGCCCAGGGTCGTCATCGTCGCGTCGGTCACGATGGTGACGCGCTCGACGTCGGGCATGTCGGCGAGGTAGCGGATCGAGTTCGGCTCGAAGTAGGTCTTGGCCGGAACCTTGAACCACTGCAGGTTGTTGTTGCGACGTCCCACGCGCTTGATGTTCAACAGGTTCACCGCCGAGACGTTGTTGGACACGGAGTTGTGGCCGTACGAGCCGCAGCCGAGCGTGAGCGACGGGATGAACGCGTTGTAGATGTCGCCGATGCCGCCGAGCGAGCTCGGCGCGTTGACGATGATCCGGACGGCCTGGACGCGGCTGCCGAACCGCTCGGCGAGTGCCTCGTCACGCGTGTGGATGGCGCCCGAGTGGCCGAGGCCGTCGAACTCCACCATCTGCTCGGCGAGCGTGATGCCGTGCTCGGTGCTCGTGGCGCGCAGCACCGCGAGGACGGGCGCGAGCTTCTCGCGCGTCAGGGGCTCCTGCGGTCCGACGGAGGAGACCTCGGCGAGGATGATCGAGGTGTCGTCGGGGACCGTGAAGCCGGCCTGCGCGGCGATCCACTGCGGCGACTGGCCCACCACGGACGCGTTCAGCTTGGCGCCGGCGCAGTTGATGCTCTCGGCCGTGACGCCGAAGATGAACTGCTCGAGCATCGTCTTCTCGGCGGGCGTGGCCCGGTAGGCGTGGAGGATCGCGAACTCGTCCATCGCCGCGTCGTAGATCTCGTCGTCCAGGATCACGGCCTGCTCCGACGCGCAGACCATGCCGTTGTCGAACGACTTCGACAGGACGATGTCGTTGATCGCGCGCTTGAGCTTGGCCGACTTCTCGACGTAGGCGGGGACGTTGCCCGCGCCGACCCCGAGGGCCGGCTTGCCGCACGAGTAGGCGGCCCGGACCATCGCGTTGCCGCCGGTGGCCAGGATGAGCGCGACGCCCGGGTGGTTCATCAGGGCGCCGGTCGCCTCGATGGACGGCTTCTCGACCCACTGGATGCAGTCCTTGGGGGCGCCGGCGGCGACCGCTGCGTCCCGCACGACGCGGGCGGCCGCCACCGACGAGCTCTGGGCGCTCGGGTGGAACGCGAAGACGATCGGGTTGCGAGTCTTGAGGGCGATGAGCGACTTGAAGATCGTGGTCGACGTCGGGTTGGTCACGGGGGTGACGCCGCAGATGACGCCCACGGGCTCGGCGATCTCCGTGATGCCGGTCAGCTCGTCGTGCGAGATCACTCCGACGGACTTCAGGCCGGCGATCGAGTTGGTCACGTGCTCGCACGCGAAGATGTTCTTGACGGCCTTGTCCTCGAAGACGCCGCGGCGGGTCTCCTTCACCGCTTGCAGAGCGAGGTCGCCGTGCTGCTCGAGGGCCGCGACCGAGGCCTTCTTGACCAGCCGGTCCACGTCCTCCTGCGTGAAGCTCGCGTACTCGGCGAGGGCGGCGTTCGCCCGCGTGACGAGCTCGTCGATCTCGTCGGGCTCAGGAGTCTCGAGCACGCCGACGACCTCTGCGGGCGTGGGTGCTGCGTCGACTGCTGGGGCGTCGGGAGTGGTTGCGTCAGCTGCGGGCGCGTCGGTTGCAGGCTTCTTGGCGGACACCTGCGACGAGTTGTTCTTACGGGTGCTGGCGCGGTCCGTGACAGTCACGGTGAGGCTCCTTGTCGATGCCGGGGGGGCTGGTGACAACGACGTTACGAGCAGGCGGAATCTGGCGATAAAGGCAAAGGTCCCTAGTGAGGGAACGAACTCGATCTGATGCCCTCACGTCGGCCGCCGACGCTCGAGTGGCCGACTGTCCTACGCTCGTGGCGAGCAACGATCGGAGTCCATGATGAGCACCGCGCTGATCGTCGTCGACGTGCAGAACGACTTCTGCGAAGGGGGCGCGCTCGCGGTCGCGGGCGGGGCCGCGGTCGCGGAGTCGATCACCCGGTTCGTCGAGCGCACGTCCGGCATGTACGACGTGGTGGTCGCCACGCGGGACTGGCACGCGGCGCTCCCCGACACGAACGACGGCCACTTCGCCGCCGACGGCCTCCCCGACTACGTGACCACCTGGCCGGTGCACTGCGTCGCCGGGACGGTCGGTGCCGAGTACCACCCGCTCCTGTCGCTGCCCCCGGGCACGGTGCACGTGGTCAAGGGGGAGTCACGGCAGGACTACTCGGGCTTCTCGGGACGGGTCGTCGGCGGGGACGGAGCGGATCTGGCGACCGTGCTGTCGGCACGCGGGGTGACCCGCGTGGAGGTGGTCGGTCTGGCGACCGACCACTGCGTGCGGGCGACCGCGCTCGACGCGTGCGGTGCCGGGTTCGACGTCACGGTGCTCACCGACCTGACGGCGGCCGTCGCGGCGCCCACCGCGGTCGCCGCCCTGACAGACCTCGCGGTCGCCGGGATAGGGCTGGTCCGGTCGGCCTAGCACGGGGATCATGGCGGCATGCGGACCACCCTGAGCACCTACACCGAGCGCGCCACCGAACCGGGGGCCTTCGCGCTGCAGAACGAGCGCATGCTCAAGGTCCAGCTCGCAGGCACGGAAGGTCACTTCCTGGCCAAGCAGGGCTCGATGGTCGCCTACCAGGGTGACGTCGACTTCGACCACCAGGGCAGCGGTGGTGTCGGTCGGATGCTGAAGAAGACGTTCACCGGCGAGGGCATGTCGCTCATGAAGGTCTCCGGCACCGGCGACGTGTTCCTGGCCGAGGAGGCCGACGAGATCTTCCTCGTCCACCTCGAGGGAGAGTCGGTCACGGTCAACGGGCAGAACGTGCTGGCGTTCGAGGCATCGCTCACGTGGGACATCAACCGTGTCGAGGGTGCGTCCGCACTCTCCGGTGGCCTGTTCAACACCACGTTCACGGGGACCGGTGCGCTCGCGGTTACCACGTTCGGCACGCCTGTCGTGCTGCAGGTCGACCAGCCGACGTTCGTGGACATGCAGTCCGCGGTCCTGTGGTCGACGTCGCTCGCGTCCTCGGTCCGCAAGACCGTGAAGGCGTCGGCCATGATCGGTCGGGGCTCGGGCGAGGCCTACCAGCTGGGGTTCTCCGGGCAGGGCATCGTGGTCGTCCAGGCGTCGGAGGGGCACATCCGCCCGTCGAAGTGATGTTCAGATCGAGGTCGTCGCCGGTCGCGACACCACTCTGATGCAAAGTGACACCACTAAGTCTTGACGTGACACCACGGTGGTGTCACGATGGTGCACATGGACCTGGGACCGCACATCACCGACCTGCAGCGCCAGCTCGTCGAGGCTGCAGAGAACGGCACTGAGGACACCCGCGTCGTGGCCGAGCGGCTCGCCGCCGGGCTCGACGCCGCAACCCGCCTCGTGATGCTCGACGTCCTCTCGGCGGCGCTGGGCGAGATCACCCGTGACCTCGCACCCGGTTCGGTCGAGCTGCGACTGCGCGGCCGAGAGGTCGAGTTCGTGGTCGCCCAAGCCGGCCCGGACGGCGACGCCGAGGACGCGAGCCTCGCTCCCGTCGACCTCGACGACGTCAGCACCTCACGCACGACACTCCGTCTTCCCGACGCGCTCAAGGCGAAGGTGGACGAGGCGGCGGCGGCCGACGGGCTGTCCGTGAACACGTGGCTGGTCCGAGCGGTGGCAGCCGCGCTCCAGCCCAAGCAGCGACGATCCGCGCAGCGCACCCTGCGCACAGGCGACAACTTCGCCGGCTGGGCCCGCTAACCCGCCCAGCCCGCCACTTCCACCAGCCACGCGAACCCGCGGGGCCGGACGAGCACACCCTGAAGAAGGAGAGGCGTCAGCATGCCTACCTACAGCACGCCCACACGAATCGACCTCGCCATCAACCTGCAGGTCGGTGAGATCGAGGTCATCGCCAGCGACCGGGACGACACCGTCGTCACGGTCTCGCCGACCAACCCCGCCAAGGCGGTCGACCGCCGCGGCGCCGAGGAGACGAAGGTCGACCTCGACGGTGACCGGCTCACCGTGAAGGGTCCGAGGCCCCGGGTCAGCTGGATCGGCCCCACCGAGTCGGTGGACCTGAGGATCGAGCTGCCGACGGGGTCACGGTTCACCGCCGAGATCGCCGTCGGCGCCGTCCGCACCGTCGGAGGACTCGGTGCCACGCGCGTCAAGAGCTCGATGGGATCCGTCGACGTCGAGGCCTGCGGCGATCTGTGGCTGCGCGCCGGGCACGGCACGGTCACCGTGGGGACCGTCGACGGCGCCGCCGAGATCACGGCTGACCACGGTCAGATCCGGATCGGCACGGTGACCGGCGACGCGGTCCTGAAGGCGTCGCACGGCAGCATCCAGATCGAGCAGTCCGGTGGCGACGTCGACGCGAAGCTCGCCTACGGCGACCTCGACATCGCCCGGGCGCTCGGCTCGGTCACCACGAAGACCTCCTACGGGAGCATCCGGCTCGGCGAGGTGTCGAGCGGTTCCATCCAGGTCGAGAGCGGTTTCGGCCAGGTCGACATCGGTGTCCGTGCCGAGGTCCCCGCCTGGCTGGACCTGACCTCGAAGAGCGGGCACGTCCGCAACCAGCTCGGCGACAACAGGGCTCCCACCGAGTCCGAGCGGTCCGTCGCCGTACGAGCACGCACCCAGTCCGGTGCGATCACCATCCAGCGCGCCCGGTGACTCCGGGACACCACCAGAAGGGACCACACGGCTCATGACCACGACAGCGCCCGCGATCCGGGTGACCAGCATCGAGAAGTCCTACGACGACCTGCACGTCCTGCGCGGCGTGGACTTCGAGGTCGCACCGGGCAGCATCTTCGCCCTCCTCGGCTCGAACGGGGCCGGCAAGACCACCATCGTCAAGATCCTGTCCACCCTGCTCGGGTCGGATTCGGGCGCCGCAACCGTCAACGGGTACGACGTGACGACCGAACCCCTGCAGGTCCGGGAGTCGATCAGCCTGACCGGCCAGTTCGCGGCGGTCGACGAGATCCTCACCGGTCGGGAGAACCTGGTGCTCGTCGCCAAGCTCCGGCACCTGCCGAATCCGCGGCAGGTAGCCGACGAGCTCCTCGAGCGCTTCAACCTGACGGACGCCGGTGCCCGACGGGTCGCCACGTACTCGGGCGGCATGCGCCGTCGGCTCGACATCGCGATGAGCCTGATCGGCCAGCCGAAGGTCCTCTTCCTCGATGAGCCCACGACGGGCCTCGACCCCGAGGCGCGGATCGACGTGTGGCACGTCATCGCTGACCTCGCCAAGAGCGGGACGACCGTCCTGCTCACCACGCAGTACCTCGACGAGGCCGAGCAGCTGGCGGACCGGATCGCCATCCTGCACGAGGGCCGGATCATCGCGAACGGCACGCTCGCCGAGCTCAAGGCGCTCCTGCCCCCCGCCAAGGTCGAGTACGTCGAGAAGCAGCCCACCCTCGAGGAGATCTTCCTCGCCCTCGTCGGCAAGAACGAGGCATCGCAGAACACGGAGGTCCAGTCATGAGCGCCACGCACTTCTTCGGGGACACGGCCGACCTGACGGGCCGCTCCATGCGGCACATCACGCGAAGCGTCGACACGATCATCACCACGGCGGTCACTCCGATCGCGATCATGGTGCTGTTCGTCTACGTGTTCGGCGGCGCGATCGACACCGGCACCGAGAACTACGTCAACTACCTGCTGCCCGGCATCCTGCTGATCGCCATCGCGTCGGGGATCGCCTACACCGCGGTCCGGTTGTTCACGGACCTGCAGAGCGGCATCTTCGAGCGGTTCCACTCGATGCCGATCGCCCGGTCGTCCGTGCTGTGGGCCCACGTGCTGACGTCGATGGTCTCGAACGCGATCACGGTCGTGATCATCGTCCTGGTGGGCCTCGTCATGGGCTTCCGCACGTCGGCGGGTGTGCTCGCCTGGCTCGCGGTCGCCGGGATCCTGGCGCTGTTCACGCTGGCTCTCACCTGGGTCGCGGTCATCGCCGGCCTCTCGGCGAAGTCGGTGGACGGGGCCGCGGGGTTCTCCTACCCGCTGATCTTCCTGCCGTTCATCAGCTCGGCGTTCGTCCCGACGGACACCATGCCCGCGCCCGTGCGGGTGTTCGCCGAGAACCAGCCGGTCACCTCGATCGTCGACGCGATCCAGAGCCTGTTCGCCGGGCAGCCTGTCGGCAGCGACATCTGGGTCGCCCTGGCCTGGTGCGTCGGCATCCTCCTCGTCGGCTACTTCTTCGCCATGCGGGTGTACCGGCGCAAGATCCGCTGACCGGCGTCCGCCCTGCGATCCTCGACCGCCCTCGGCGTTCGAGGATCGCGGTCGTCTGCCGGAGCTTGACCGCCTTGGATCGCTCAGCCAATATTGACTCAATGGACCTTGAGTGGCGGGCGGAGATCGAGCGGCGTGCGGCGCTGCACGCGGTCCTGTCCGACCCCGGGCGGCTCGCTGTCGTCGAGCTGCTCTCGCTGGGGGACCGGTCACCGTCGGAGCTGTCGACGGAGACCGGCATGGCGTCCAACCTGATCGCCCACCATGTCGGGATCCTCGTGGAGCACGGCCTGGTCGGTCGGCGCCGCTCCGAGGGAGACCGCCGCCGCACGTATCTGCACCTGATCCCCGATGTGGCCGTCGTGCCGGCGGGCTGGGCCCTGCCTCGGCCCCGGCGCGTGCTGTTCGTCTGCACGGCAAACTCGGCCCGGTCGCATCTCGCAGTGGCCCTGTGGCGTGGCGCCAGCCACGTCGACGCCGCGTCCGCGGGGACCCACCCGGCGTCCACGGTGTCGCCCAGTGCCGTGGCGGTGGCCGAGCGTCACCACCTGTCGCTGCAGGGCGTCGTCCCTCGGCTGTTCGACGACGTCCGTCGCGACGGCGACCTCGTCGTCACCGTGTGCGACAACGCGCACGAGGAGATGGGCCACCGCGCGGACCTGCACTGGTCTGTTCCGGACCCGGTACGGGTCGGCGACGACGCCGCGTTCGACGCCGCGTTCGACGAGATCGCCCGCCGGGTCGAGGACCTCGCCCCCCGAATTGCTGCCTGACGACGTAAACCGCCCGACCCGAGGAGAACCATGAGCGCCACCGACAAGCCCAGCGTCCTGTTCGTCTGCGTCCACAACGCAGGACGGTCGCAGATGGCGGCCGGGTTCCTGTCCGCCCTGTCCGGCGGTGCCGTCGAGGTCCGCTCCGCCGGGTCGATGCCCGCAGATCAGGTCAACGTCGTCGCCGTCGGTGCCATGGCCGAGGTGGGCATCGACATCAGCGCCGAGCAGCCCAAGGTCCTGACCACCGACGCCGTCCAGGCGTCCGACGTGGTCGTGACCATGGGCTGCGGCGACGCCTGCCCGTACTTCCCGGGCAAGCGCTACGAGGACTGGGTCCTCGAAGACCCGGCCGGCCAGGGGATCGAGTCGGTCCGTCCGATCCGCGACGAGATCCGGGTGCGCATCCTCGACCTGCTGGCCGACCTGGGTGTGACCCCGGTCGCGGCCGCCTAGCGCGTCGGCCGCCACCGGAGGATCGGCTCAGGGGTGCCCCGCAGTGGGTTTGCACGCACGGACGACGGCACCGTGCATGCCGTCCGCGACCTGGTGGGTGAAGGTGACCTCGGCGTCGAGGAACCCGGCGGCCGCCAGACCGGTCAGGTACTCGGAGCGGGACAGGGCGCCCGCGATGCAGCCGACGTAGGAGCCGCGCTCCGCACGCTCCTCGGGCGTCAGGTGGTCCTCGGCGACCACGTCCGAGATGCCAACGCGACCGCCGTCGGCCAGCACGCGGAAGACCTCGGCCAGGACGGCGGGCTTGTCGGGGGAGAGGTTGACCACGCAGTTGGAGATGACGACGTCGACTGAGCCGTCGGCGAACGGCAGCTCCTCGATGGTGCCCTTGCGGAACTCGACGTTCGTGGCGCCCGCCCGGTCGGCGTTGGCGCGTGCGAGCTCGAGCATCTCGTCGGTCATGTCGACGCCGTACGCGAAGCCCGTGGGGCCGACCCGCCGGGCGGACAGCAGCACGTCGATGCCGCCGCCGGAACCGAGGTCGAGCACGCGCTCGCCTGCAGACAGCTCAGCGACGGTCAACGGGTTACCGCAGCCGAGCGAGGCGGCGACCGCCTCGACCGGGAGTCCCGCCACCTCCGTCGCGTCGTACAGCGCAGCCCCGAAGGTCTCGTCGACCTCGGTCGTGGCGCCGCACGAACCACCGCAACACCCCTCGTTCGAGGTCTGCACCGCCGCCAGGGCGTAGCGCTGACGGACCTGCTCGCGGACGTCGTCCATGATGCCTCCTAGATATCGATCGCTGTCGATGTGACAGTGGACCCGAACATCCATCGGTGTCAATATCGACAGCGGTCAATCTCCGCCCCATACTTGCCAGATGGCTCTCGACCTCTTGCCCGTCGTGGCGCCCGCCGCGTGCTGCACGCCCGTCACGAGCGCAGGCATGAGTGAGCAGGACGCCGTCCAGCTGGCGCGCACGCTCAAGGCGCTGGCCGACCCGGCGCGCCTGCGGCTGCTGTCCCTCATCGCCGCGCACGAGGGTGCGGAGGCGTGCGTCTGCGACCTCATCGAGCCGGTCGGTCTGAGCCAGCCGACCGTGTCGCACCACCTGAAGGTCCTGACCGACGCGGGCCTGATCAGCCGCGACAAGCGCGGGGTGTGGGCGTACTTCGCCCTCGTCCCCGGCGCGCTCGAGGCCGTCACCCGTCATCTCGGCGCGCACCTGACCGGAGACCTCGCATGACGGGGTTCACCGTCCGACCGCTGACCTCCGAGCACTGGCCCGAGGTCGAGCGCATCTTTGCCGCGGGCATCGCGACCGGGCACGCCACGTTCGAGGCCGCCCCGCCCACCTGGGCCGCGTTCGATGCCGGGAAGGTCCGGGAGCACCGGTTCGTCGCGGTGGACGACGACGGGCGGGTCCTCGGCTGGGCCGCCGCCTCGGCCGTCTCCGACCGGTGCGCGTATGCGGGCGTCGTCGAGCACTCGGTGTACGTCGACCCGGCGGCGCGCGGCCGCGGCGTCGGGTCGGCTCTCCTCGACGCGCTGCTCGACTCGGCAGCCGCCGGGGGCATTTGGACGGTCCAGGCGGGGATCTTCCCCGAAAACACGGCGAGCATCGCGCTGCACACCGCGGCCGGGTTCCGCCTCGTCGGCACTCGCGAACGCCTCGGGCGGATGACGTACGGTCCGCTGGCCGACCAGTGGCGCGACGTCCTTCTCATGGAGAAGCGCCTCTGACCTGACCGCCATCCATCGTGGCGGAGCATGACCGCGTCGTAAGTCGGTGTGACTGGCCGCTAGGCGGCAAGGGTCAAGTGACGGCATGATCGGGAAGGTGAACCAATCCGGCCAATCCGGACAGCGTGTCCCGGATCTGGCGGGACGGCCGCTACGCGAGGAGTGTCGTCAAGGATGAAGACCAACAAGCTCACAGCGGTCGGCGCGACTCTCGCCCTCGTCGTCGTATCCGTCCTCGGTCTCAGCACCGCAGCTGATGCCGCGTACGTCCCGGTCACGGACATCGTCACCGAGACGACCCCGTACCCCGTCGAGCAGTGGTTCCTCGGCAACCCCGTCGGGCCCGCACTCACCCAGGACGCGACAGGGCTGACGATCCCGGGACAGAACCAGCTCCTCTACGGCCGGGCCATACCCGGGGCCACCGGCGCCGAGTTCCAGGCCTTCATCGAGGGCGTCTCGTTCGTGGGCACAGGTCCGCTGACCTTCCAGGTGACCGTGTACCTCGGCCCCGGGACCGCAGGCTTCACCACCTTGCGGCCGTCCACCACGGGGAGCCCTACGGCGGCCACCACGTGGATCTCCAGCCAGGCGGTTGGCGGTCTCCCCGCAGACACCCCTGTCCCGTTCGCGCAGATCGTCGCAGCGTTCGTCGCGGACAACGCGACGGTGCTGGGTTCTGGTGTGTTCGTCAACCCGGGCGACACCGCGGTGCTGAGCAGCTTCACCTCCGGTGCCGAGACGTGGACGTTCGCCACGCCCGCAGCACCGGTGACCCCGCCGGTGGTGGCGCCGCCCGTCACGCCACCGGTAGCCGCGCCGCCAGCGACGCCGCCAGCAGCACCTGCGGCGACACCGGTCTCCGGCACCGCGTCCTTCACCGGCTGACGGCCACCGACCCGTGTGGCCCGGTCGCGCGAACGACCGGGCCACACGTCCGTCCGCCCCAGGAGACTGCTCCATGCGCTCACCTCTCGCCGACGTCAGGGCGCTGCTCGCAACCGGTGCCCTTCTCGTTGCGCTCGCCGCGTGCAGTGCCGAGCAGCCGGCGACGACGTCCCAGCAGTCCGCGGCACCCACCCACGCGGTCGTCCTGCCCACTGCGGCCGCCACCGCAGAACCGGTACCGGCGCCCGAGCCTGCTCCCGCTCACAGCGTCGCCGAAGCGTCGGTAGCGGTCGTCACCGCGTACGACGCCCCCGACGGTGCTGTGGTCTCCCAGTTCTCCCACCCGATCGCCTCGGGTGCACCGCTCACGTTCTACGTCGAGGAGCAGCAGGGGCAGTGGCTTCGCGTCCGGTTGCCGATGCGGCCGAACGGGACGACCGGATGGGTCCGATCGTCGGACGTCACGGTGAGCCTGCTGCACTACAGCCTGCTCGTCTCGACCGCCGGGCACACCGTCACCCTGGTCAAGGACGGTGTGGTGCAGCAGACCTTCCCCGCGGCGGTCGGCACCGGTGACACCCCGACACCCCTAGGGGACTTCTACCTGACTGAGCTGCTCGCCCCCACGAACGCCGGCTACGGTCCGTACGCGTACGGGATCTCCGCCTTCTCCGACGTCCTGAACGAGTTCGGAGGCGGCCCCGGACAGATCGGCCTGCACGGCACGGACGACACCGACAGCGTCGGGCAGTCAGCCAGCCACGGATGCATCCGCCTGCACAATGCGGACATCACCACGCTCGCGAACCTCCTGCCCCTGGGAACGCCGATCACCATCGAGTGACCGGAGCGCCGGCGAGCGCGCCCGCGGTCGTCGGGTTCGAGCGCAACGGCGACGTAGCGCGTCTCGGCTCGGCCCGGCTCGGCTCACGGATTCGAGCCGACGGAGGCCTCCGCGGCCTCGGGAGCAGCCGAAGGTCCTTCGCCGCGTCGAGGACGACCTGCGGCACATCGGCGGCGCGCGAGGGGTCGGACCCGGACCTCCCAGCACGGATCCGGGCAGGGCCCGAGCTCCCGAGCCGATCGATCCGCCGCCACGCGAGCGGCGACGGATCGATCAGCGCCCTGGCACGTTCGGTTGGCATTCAGATCCGCGGCCGGTCGCGCCGTGCAGTCGCCGGCAGTCGTCGTCGGCGGTGCTGGATGGCGGATCTGACCAGCGTCACGAGCAGACGACTCCCACGCACTGCGGCTGGTTGCCGTTGTGCGAGGCGGTGTTGCCGCCCAGGTCGGTCACACCCGGGGTGTCGATGCCCCACCCCGCGTTGAACCGGGCGTCGTTGCCGCCGACGCTCAGGAGCGCGTCCGCGGGATCGAGCTTCAGGCCGTCTCCGTTGAGGCGGAACGTGTTGTCCTGCACGAAGGACGGGCTCTCCAGCACGGCGACGAGCGAGATCGTGGTCTGGTTCGCCCGGAACGTGTTCGAGGTGACCGTCGACCCCCACCGACCGATCTGGACCGCGGTCGTGTTGGCGACGAACGTCGACCCGGTGATCCCGGCAGCGATGGCGGTGCCGTCCACCGCCACGTCAGAACCGGTGAACGAGCTGTCGGCAACGGTGAACCCGCCGAGGTAACCTTCGCTGGCCACGCCCTGCCGGTTGGCGATGAACGTCGACCGCATGACCTCTGCGGATCCCTCGTTGAGGAGGATCGCTCGGTCGTTCCGCAGGAACCGCGTGTCCGTGATCGTGGCGCCGGCACCGGTGTCTCCGAAGACCCCGACCGTGTTGTCGGCGAAGACCGTGTGGTCGATCTTTGCGGTGGTCACCTCGGCACTCAGACCGACACCGTTGTTCGTGAACGTCGAGCGGCTGACCGTCGCCTTCTTGGCGCCTACGCCAAGCTCGCCGGTCCCGTCGATTCCCGTGCCGTTGTCGCGGAACGACACCCGGTCGACGGTGAGCGGTCCGGGTGAGTCCTCGGTGTCCCAGATGACGAGCGTGCGCAGCGCGGTGTCCCACCCGCTGAGCGTGCCGTTCTTGATGCTTGCCGTGCCGAGGGACGTGACAGCGAGGCCCGTGTCGCCGGCCGTGCCTCGCAGGGTGTGGCCCCGCAGGTCGAGGTCGACGTCGGGACCCAGGACCAGGCCCGGGCCGGCGCAGACGAGGTCGGCCCGCAGCACGGTGTCGACGGTGAGTGTGGAACCGCAGGTGGGTTGGGGTTGTGCAGCGCTCGCAGGAGCGGCAACGAGAACGGTGGCGCTCGTGAGTGCCAAGCAGGACAAGATGACAGGGACGCGCACGGAATCCTCCACGGTGATGTTGGGATGGGTGTCTGACGCACCTGGACCGGAGGGCACGAGGTCGGCCGACTACGCGGGCATCTGCCCCTAGGTCGACAGCAGCACATGCGTCGTGCCGTCGGTTCGGTCCGTCTGGGTATCGCACGTCCACTATGTCCGGTTTGGCGCGTTTGTGCCGATTTGCGCGGGTGAAAAGGCGGGCGAGGCTGGAGCGTGCAGAAGTCGGCGGCGAGGACGTCGACGGGCGACGCTGTGCGTGCTCACGGCGCCGACGCCTCGCCGACGGCCGAGGCCAGGCGCGCCACCGCCTCGTCCAGCCGTGCGTCGACCAGGTTGCCGTACCCGACGACGAGCGCCGGTGGGCCGGCGGTCGTCCCGACGCGATAGCGATCTGCCGGCACCACGCGGACGTCGCGTCGTGCAGCCAGCCGAGCCACGCGGTCCTCGTCGACTCCGACCGGCAGCCCGAGGACGACGTGCAGTCCTGCGGCGAGCCCCGTCACGGGCAGGCCCGGCAGCCACCGCTCGAGAGCCGCCAGCAGCGCCGCCCGCCGGCGCCGGTAGCGGGCGCGGGCGGAACGCAGGTGCCGGTCGTAGGCGCCGTCGGTGAGCAGCGCGGCACAGGTGAGCTGGTGCAGTGAGGGCGGAGCGCTCGCGTCGACGTCGAGACCCGCCCGCGCAGCGGGGACGTCGTCCGGAGGCACGAGCCAGCCGACGCCGAGCCCGGGAGCGAGCGTCTTGCTCCACGAGCCCAGCAGGGCGACGCGGTCCGGCGCGAGCGCGCGCAAGGCCGCGACCGGGCGGCGGTCGTAGCGGAACTCGGCGTCGTAGTCGTCCTCGATGACCACTCCGTCGACCGAGCGAGCCCATCGGACGAGTGCCTCGCGTCGTGCCGGCACGAGCGCGGCCCCGACCGGGAACTGGTGGGAGGGCGTGACCAGCGCTGCGCGAGCACCTGTGCGACCGGCCCTCTCCGCGAGAGCATCGGTGTCCACGCCGTGCTCGTCGACCGGCACCGGCACAGGGCGAAGGCCGGCGACCGCGGCGACGTCGCGCACCCGCGGCCAGCTCGGGTCCTCGACGAGCACGGCGCCGTGGCCCGCGGCGCGTAGGGATCTGGCCAGGCGCGTCATACCGTCGACGGCCCCGTGCGTCACGACGACGGCATCCGCATCGACGAGCACCGCCCGCGTCACGGCAAGTCGATCGGCGAGCGCCTGCCGCAGGGAGGGCACGCCGCGGGGGTCCGGTGCGACGAGGTCGCCAGGGCTCGCGGACGCGACGGCCGTGCGCACCGCCGAGACCCAGGCCGCGCGCGGCAGGTGGCGCAGGTCCGGCACGCCCGGCGCGAGGTCGAACGCGGGCCGCGGGTGGGCAACGGTGTCCGCTGCCCGGGTCGGCGTTGCAGCGGTCCATGACCCGGCGGCGACGCGGGTCCCCGCGCCCGTGCGAGCGTCGAGCACGCCCTCGGCCACCAGCCCGGCGTACGCCTGCGTGACCACCCAGCGCGAGACGCCCAGATCGCGGGCCAGCGCTCTGCTCGGCGGCAGCGGGTCGCCCGCGCGCAGGCGTCCCTCACGGACCGCAGCACGCAGTGCCCGTTCGAGCGCGACGTGGACTGGCTGGCCGCCCTCGACGGTGACGAGCGCGTCACCGACCCACCGATTGGTCTGGTCGTCTGCCACAAGAATGGACCGTACTCCCGGTCCGCTGGCCGCCTAGCGTCGGAATCGCCCACGAACGACAGCCATCACCAGGAGATCACCATGCAGCAGCGCACCATTGGCTCCGGCGCCATCGCGACCGATGTCAGCGTGCTGTGCCTCGGCACCATGCACTTCGGCACGCACACCCCACGCGAGACCGCCTTCGAGGTCCTGGACCGCTTCGTGGACGCCGGCGGCACGTTCCTCGACACCGCGAACAACTACAACGCCTGGGACGCGGGCGGCCACGGGCACGAGAGCGAGGACGTGATCGGCTCCTGGCTGGCGTCGCGCGGGCTACGAGACCGCGTCCGCATCGCGACGAAGTGCGGCGCCGCCAAGAAGGACCCCGCGCTGCCTCTGTCGGGCACCCCGCCCACCAACTACCAGGGCCTGAGCGCCGAGACCATCCACCGCGAGGTCGCCACGAGCCTCCGGCACCTGGGCGTCGACCGGATCGACGTCTACTACGGCCACGTGGACGACCGCGACACCGCCCTGGAGGAGACCGTCGGCGCCTTCGGCAAGCTCGTGGCCGACGGGGTGATCGGTGTGCCGGGCATCTCCAACGTGTCGACATGGCGCGTGGTCGAGGCACGCGAGACCGCCGCCCGGCTCGGCGTCGAGCCGTACGGCGTCGTCCAGCAGCAGGGCGGCTACGTGTACCCGAGCCCGACGCCGTATCGGTTCAACTGGGTGTCCGGCGACCTGCTCGACTACGCCGCGTCCACCGGGACCGACGGGCGCCCGCCGCTCGCCGTGACGGTGTACTCGCCGTTGCACCAGGGGGCGTACACGCGCGCCGACAAGCCGCTGTTCGGCGGTGCCGACCACCCGAGCAGCCGGCGTCGCGTCGAGGTGCTGCGCGAGGTCGCGCGCGAGGCCGGCGCCACGGCGAACCAGGTCGCGCTCGCATGGTTGCTCGGTGGGGCGACTCCCGTCATCCCGATCGTCGGCGCCCACTCGGTCGCGCAGCTCGACGAGTCGTTGGGCGCGCTCGACCTCGTGCTCGACGACGAGCTGCGCGCCCGGCTCGACGAGGTCTGACGGCGTCACGTGCCACTCGAGGAGCCGTCGTGCGTCCTAGGAGTCACGGACGCGACCGGTGTGTCCACGCTGGGCTCCGTCCTGCTGGCGGCCGGCACCCTGCCGTTCCTGCAGAGCATGTCGGTCGGTGGCATCGTGAATCCATGACGGACGAGACACCGGCAACGAGCACGGATCTGGCGCTCGGCTCCGAGGGCGACTCGAACCAGCTGCCTGGCGAGGACACCCTGGCGGAGCCGACGGACGACACGTTGCTGGACGAGGGCTACTCCCCGCCGGACCATCCGCGGCCGAACCGGTTCGGTGAGACGGCGTGGGAGCAGGCGCACGGTGAGACGTTGGCTCAGCGCCTCGAGGAGGAGGAGCCCGAGGTCTGGGAGGACGTGGCACCGGGCGAACCTCGCTTCGCTCCCGACGGGGCGGGTCAGTTGGTCGAGGACGACGAGGCGGTCGCCGCGGGCGGCACCGATGCGTTCGCGATCGAGACCGGCTCCGCCACCGGCACGGTCAGCGCCGAGGAGACTGCGATCCATGTGGTCGACGACGAGGACGTGGTTCTCGACCAGCTCGAGACCGCCGACCCCGGCGACCAGACGTTCGAGGACGAGGACCCGCGCGACGACCAGGACCTCCTGGCCGACGAGCTCGCGGGCGCGGACGGTACCTCGGACCGTGACGTCGTGGGCGCGCTCGGGCTCACCGAGAACCCGTCCGGCACCGACGCGCCCTACCTCGAGGGCGACCACGGCTGAAAAGCCCTCGTGGTGAGCCGGTGCTCCGACGACGCTCGCCAGACGCAGACGGGCTCGGTAGCGGCCTCTGAACTTCGCCCGTCGCGGACGCCCGAATTGACCGGAGATGAGGCATCCTGTGCTCTCAGCCGCGGCCGTAGCGGACCTGGATGTGTGCAACGAGGAGGCCAGGGGCCATGACTTCTGCTCGGAGCGTCATGCTGGATGAGCTGACCGAGCTCGCCCAGGCAACGGTGGCGCAGTTCCCGGGTGCTCCCGGGGTGGAGAGGTTCGACGAGTCGGGGCCGGCGTTGCTGCTCGCCAACGGCTACCGGTGGCACCTGCGGGTCCCGCAGCGGGACGAGCCGGTGGTCGCCAACCTGCTGAACCCTGAGCTCGCCCCGGTGGACGCGATGCCGCGCCTGACCCTCGCAGCCCTGGGCACGGCGCAGCTCCCGGTGAAGATCGCGGCCCTGTCGCTCCTGGCTCAGGACCCGACCGCGCCGTGCGCGACCCTGATCCACCGCGACGTGCTCGCGCGCCTCGAGAAGGACCTGTCCGGTCCCAGCTGACAGCAGCCTGGGGCACCGGTGTCACTCGGCCGTCGACGAAGACGAGGCGACCGGCCCACCCGGAACCCTTTCATCCCGACGGGATGATGCCCGGTCGCCGAGGCCGGTGCGACACTCGGACCGGGGCCGACACCCCCTCTGCGCGCGCAGCCGCAGCACACCGATGTCGGGGAGGTTCGGTGTCCGACCTCGACCTGGCCCGCCTGCAGTTCGCGTCGACGAGCATCTACCACTTCCTGTTCGTGCCCGTCACGATCGGCCTGGGCTTGCTCGTGGCGGTCCTGCACACGATGTGGTTCCGCGGCGGCAACCCGGACCACAAGCGGCTGACGAAGTTCTTCGGGACGCTGCTGCTGATCAACGTGGCTGTCGGCGTGGTGACGGGGCTGATCCAGGAGTTCCAGTTCGGCATGAACTGGTCGGCGTACTCCCGGTACGTCGGGGACGTCTTCGGTGCACCGTTGGCGATGGAGGGTCTCGCCGCGTTCTTCCTGGAGTCGACGTTCATCGGCCTGTGGGTGTTCGGCTGGAACGTGCTGGCCCCGAAGATCCACCTGCTGACCGTGTGGCTCGTCGCAGCGGGCGCCGGTGGGTCGGCGGCGTTCATCATGGCCGCGAACTCGTGGATGCAGCACCCGGTCGGGTACACCGTCGACCAGGCGACCGGCCGGCCGGAGCTGTCGAACATCGGCGCGGTGATGACCAACCCGGTCTTCCTGTGGGGATACGCCCACGTGCTGACCGCGTCGTTCGTGACCGGGTCCGTCCTCATGCTGGCCGTCTCGGCGTGGTACCTGCGACGGGGCAAGCACACGGAGGTGTTCACCCGCTCGGCGAAGGTGTCGCTCGCCGTGCTGCTGCCCTCTGTCTTCCTGGCGCTCGGCATCGGCAGCCACCTCGGCGTGATCGAGGCGACGTACCAGCCCATGAAGATCTCGGCCGCCGAAGGGCAGTGGGAGACGTGCCAGCCGTGCTCGTTCTCCGCCTTCCAGATCGGCGGCGGCAACAACGACCAGAATCCCACCAAGATCATCGAGATACCCCATCTGCTCTCCATCCTCGCCACGGGCACGTGGAACGGTGAGGTGCAGGGCATGAACGAGCTGAACGCCCAGTACCAGGAGGAGTACGGCCCGGGCGACTACGTGCCGAACGTGTTCGTCCAGTACTGGTCCATGCGCGTGATGGCCTACCTGGGATCGCTGGCCGCCCTCGTCGCCGTGTGGGGACTGTGGCTCGTGTGGCGTCGCCGGCTACCCACGGCTCGTGTGTTCCTGTTCGTGGCGACGTGGGCCGTCGCCTTCCCGTTCCTGATGAACACTGCCGGCTGGATGCTCACGGAGAACGGCCGCCAACCCTGGATCGTGCAGGGCCTGATGCTGACCGACGAGGGCGTGTCGACGTCCGTCGGCAGGACCGAGGTGATCATCAGCCTCGTCGTCTTCTACGGCATCTTCCTGCTCCTGGGCGCCGTGAACGTCTTCCTGATGATGCGCTACGCGCGCCGCGGCCTCGAGCTCGAGGAACCCGAGGAGCAGCTCGACGACGACCAGCCCCGAGTCCCCGCCCTGACGTTCTGAGGAGGTGTTCCGATGACCCTGCCCGACCTGTGGTTCCTGATCATCGCGTTCCTCTGGACGGGGTTCTTCGTCCTGGAGGGTTTCGACTTCGGCGTCGGCATCCTCCACAAGGTCGTGGGGCGCACGGACACTGAGCAGCGTGTCGCGATCAACTCCATCGGGCCGTTCTGGGACGGCAACGAGGTGTGGCTGATCGTCGGGGCGGCCGGCATCTTCGCCGCCTTCCCGGGCTGGTACGCCACGTGGTTCTCCGCGATGTACCTCCCGCTCGTGCTGCTCCTGGTCGCCCTCATCGCTCGCGGCGTCTCGTTCGAGTTCCGCGGACGCATGGAGGCGACCCGGTGGCGCCAGACGTGGTCGTGGAGCCTGACCCTGGGCAGCTTGCTGTGCCCGCTCCTCCTCGGCGTCGCACTCGGCAACCTCCTGGCCGGTCTGCCCGTGGACTCCACCGAGGAGTTCACGGGCTCGGTCACCGACTCCGTCACCGGCTACGGCCTGCTCGTCGGGCTCATGCTCACCGCCCTGTGCATCCTGCACGGCGCGACGTTCCTCGCCATGCGCACCACCGGACAGGTGCGGACGCGGGCACAGAGAGCCGCCGCCCTCGCGCTGGTGCCGGCCGTCCTGCTCCTGCTCGCGTTCGCCGTCGCGACGCCCGCGGTGTCGGGTGCTCCGGCGCTGCGCGGAACCGCGCCGGCCGTCCTCGCCGTCGTCGTGGTCCTCGCGGCCGCCCTGCTGGTGCGGGCGCACAGGGACGGCTGGGCCTTCACCGCCACCGCCGTCGCCATCGCCCTGGCGGTCGTGACTCTGTTCGCCAACCTCTACCCGAACGTCCTGGTGTCCAGCACCTCCGCGGCCGACAGCCTGACGGTGACGGGCACCGCGTCCGGGCCGTACGCGCTGAAGGTCATGACGATCGTCGCCCTCGTGCTGGTGCCGGTGATCCTGATCTACCAGGGCTGGTCCTACTTCATCTTCCGCCGCCGGGTAGTCGGCCCGCCGACAGCCGCACCACCGGACCCGACCACGGGTCCGACCGCACCCCTCGACGACGGAGTCCTCACCTGAGCCCGACTCACATCCACCATGTGCTGAATCGTCAACGACGCCTAGGCACAGCTCGATCACGTCCCCGGTGCCGGTCTTCGGCCGTAGCGACACGCTAGGTCGCGCGGTCGAGGTCGCGGTGCAGGACGTCGGGGAGTCAGTGCAGGTGGCTGTGGCCTGAGGTCGTGAGGGTCTCGGCTGGTCGTGACCGTGCGACGACGGCGGCAATCATGGTGGTGAAGGGGATCGCCAGGACGAGCCCGATCGATCCGGCGAGGGTGCGCACGATCTCCTGGGCGAACTGTCCGCCGGTCAGGGTCTGCGCCAGCGGTAACCCATAGATCTGCAGCAGCAGCAGGACCGGCAGGGACGCCCCGGCGTAGGCGAAGGCGATCGTGTAGATGGTCGAGGCGATGTGGTCGCGACCGATCCGCATGCCGCCGTCGAACAGCCCGCGCCAGGAGACCGTCGGGTCGGCACGGCGCAGCTCCCACACGGCCGAGGCCTGAGTGACCGTCACGTCGTTGAGCACACCCAGGCCGGCCAGGACCACCCCGCACAGGAACACGCCGCGCAGTGCGCCCGCGCCGTTGTCGCCGAGCAGGGACGCGAGGCGGAAGTCGTCCTCGGAGGCCACGCCTGACAGGTGTGCGGCATGTGCGCCGAGCGCCCCGAGTCCGCCGATCAGCACAAGACCGGTGAGCGTGCCGAGCAGGGCGGTACTGGTGCGCAGGGAGAACCCGTGCGCCAGGTACAGGACGACGACCATGATGACCGCCGACCCGCACAGGGCCAGGACCACGGCGTTCTCTCCGGCGATGAGGCCGGGCAGGATGTACAGCCAGATCACGACGAACGCGATGACCAGCCCGAGGATCGCGAGCAGCCCACGCCATCGGGCGACCAGGGCGACGAGCAGGACGAACGCGAGGGCGAACGTGGCCAGCGGCACGGTGCGGGCGTAGTCCGACCAGGCCCAGGTCTCCGGGGAGCCGTCGGCCGCGGGATAGTGCTGGACGATGATGCGCGTGCCGGCTGGGACGTCTGCGGGTGTGGTGGTCGCGGTCGCCCAGACCTCGATGTCGGTGCCCCGCTGCGGGCCGGAGGTGACGGTGGCCAGCACCTTGAGGCACTCGACCTTGTCGGGCTCGGTGCCGTCGGGCAGGCGGTCCTCGATGGTCGCGTCGCACTGCTCCTGGTGGGTCCCGGTGACCGTGGCCGCGACGTAGGTGACGCCGTCGTCGCCAAGCCCGGCTGCTTGCATGGAGGGCGCGGTTGTGTGCGGCCAGGTCAGCACCATGCCGACGACCGCGGCTAGCACGAGCGGTCCGATCACGAAGGCGACGACGCGTCCCGCTCGGGGTCCGCGGGGGGACCGGTTCGAGGGCGGTCCGGCGCGGTGACCGGTCGGGGGTACCGGGCTCTGCGCGAGGTCCGAGGTGCTCACCGGACGATTGTGGGACCTGTCGCGCCGGCGACGGGCCGTGTGTCCACGTCCTCGACAGTTTCGCGAGGGCCGGTCGTCGCCCATGTCGACAGGCCAGCGACAAGGCTGGACATTCCTGCAGTCCAGATGGTGCCCGCGAAAGGACTCGAACCTTCGACCTTCTGCTCCGGAGGCAGACGCTCTATCCACTGAGCTACGCGGGCCGGGCACCGTCCGTAGACGATGCGGTGCCCGACACTACCAGCCGACGCCCGGCCGTTCCGAACGGGATCGGGCAGCTACTGGTTCTCGCCGAGCAGGGCGGACAGATAGCGGTTGGTCTCGTCGGCGGCCTGTGCGTGGTCGCCCGCGACGATCGCCTCGACGAGGGCGTCGTGCGAGTCGTGCCCGTGCGTGTCGGTGACGAAGTTGAACCGGATGTTCTCGCCGATCGCGGCCAGGAGGTTCTCGTACAGCTCCGTCAGCACCGGGTTGGCCCCGGCGCGGACCACCGCCCGGTGCAGGGCCAGGTCGGTGGCGACCATCGCGTCCAGGTCGCCGGCCAGGTAGGCCGCCGATCGTTCGTCGCGACGCTCGAGCAACGCCGAGGCCTCGACGGACGTGCGCCGACGGGCGGCGAGCCGGGCAGCCTCGACCTCGAGCGCCCGCCGGACCTCGACCACGTCGCGCTGCCGGGCGTCTGCGATCTGGCGGCCCATCGTCACCGCCAGCTCGGAGCTGGAAAGCACGTAGGTGCCGGAGCCCTGGCGGCGTTCGAGCAGACCAGCGTGCACCAGCGACTGCACCGCCTCGCGCACCGTGTTGCGCCCGACGCCGAGCAGGTCGGCCAGTGCGGGCTCTGGTGGGATGCGCGCGCCGACCGGCCATTCCTGCGTCGCGATCCGGTCCCGGAGCGCCTCGACAGCGGTGTCGATCAGTCCGGTCCGTCGGGGCATCCGGTTAGGCTCCGTGTCCAGGCATGCGGTGCAGTCAACACCGGCTGTGGGGCTGACGCCAGACCCGAGAGGGATGATCAGCCGCCCGTGGCGTGCTGGATCAGGGGTGCTCGAGGTGTCGTCGTCCGTGCCGGTGACCGGACGATCTGTCGCACCGTGGCGTGGACGTCGGGTGGTCCTGGTCGCCATCGTCCTGGTTGCCCTCAACCTGCGGCTGGCGGTCGCCGCGGTCTCCCCGATCTTCAGCTCGCTGCGCGAGACGTTCCCCGTCTCCACGACGCAGGTCGGGCTGCTGGGCACCATCCCGGTCGCGTCGTTCGCCCTGTTCGGCACGCTGGCCGCACCGATCGGGCGCAAGCTCGGGCTGGAGCCGGCGATCATCCTCGCGATGGCGCTCGCGGTCGTCGGCCAGGTGCTGCGGGCCGTCTCGCCCACCATGCCGGTGTTCCTCGGCTGGTCCGTCCTCGCGCTCGGCGGCATGGGCATGGGCAACGTGCTGCTCCCGCCGCTGGTGAAGCGGTACTTCCCTGATCGCATCGGCGCGGTGACCGCGGCGTACTCGGTGGGGCTGACGGTCAGCTCGGCCGTGCCGCCGCTGCTCGCGCTGCCCGTCGCACGCGCGGCCGGGTGGCGGGTGTCCGTGGGCATGTGGGCCGTCGTCGGCCTCGCGGCGATCGTGCCGTGGATCGCCGTGGTGGCGCGTTCCGTCGCCGCCAGGAGCCACCTTCGGGAGATCCTGCGACGAGCGCCGCGCGCGGACCGGCCCGCCCTGCTCGCCCGGTCGGGCGCTGCCGAGTCCCGGCTCGTGTGGCGCTCCCGGCTCGGCTGGGCGCTGGTCCTGACGTTCTTCGCCAACACCACGGGCGTGTACGTGACGTTCGCGTGGCTGCCGCAGATCCTCGCCGACGCCGGCCTGGGCGCAGCGGTCGCGGGCCGCTGGCTCGCGGTGTTCGCGATCCTCGGGCTGCCCGCGGCGCTGTTCGCTCCCGTCCTGACGGCGAGGATGCGCAACCCGTACCCGTTGGTCGCGGGCTTCGTGGCGTGCTGGCTCGTCGGGTACCTCGGGCTCTGGATCTCCCCGGCGCAGGGGACCGCGGTGTGGGTCGTGCTGTGCGGCATCGGGCCGGGGGCGTTCCCGGTCCAGCTCGCCCTGATCGGCCTGCGCACCGGCACGGCCGCCATCGCGTCCGCCCTGTCCGGCATGGTGCAGGGGCTCGGGTACGCGCTCGCGATCGTCGGACCGATCGGCATCGGTCTCCTGCACCAGGCGACCGGCACGTGGGACGCGCCGTTCGTCGTCCTGGTCGCCCTGCTCGTCCTGCTGCTCGTCGCGGCCTGGTTCGCGTGCCTGCCGACTGTCCTGGGCGGAGAGCCCGCTCGACAGCGTGCGGAGGCGCCGCTCGTGCCCTGAACCGCGGTCGGGGCCGTCCGACGGCCTCGGTACCCTTGCCCGGTGACTCCCGCGCAGCTCTCCGAGGCCCTCCGGGCCGCCCTCGTGCACGCCGTCGACGACGGCACGTTCGCCCTCGACCCGACCGCGATCCCCGCGACGGTGCACCTCGAGCGACCGCGGCAGCGCGAGCACGGCGACTGGGCGACCAACGTCGCGATGCAGCTCGCCAAGAAGGCCGGAACCAACCCGCGCGCGTTCGCCGAGGAGCTGGCGCGCCGGCTCGAGGCGACCGAGGGAGTCGCGACCGTGGAAGTCGCCGGACCCGGCTTCCTGAACATCCGGCTCGACGCCGCGTCGGCCGGCGAGCTGGCCCGGTCCATCGTCGAGCTCGGCGCCGCGTACGGGCGGAACGAGACGCTCGCCGGGGTGTCGCTGAATCTGGAGTTCGTCTCGGCCAACCCGACCGGGCCGCTGCACATCGGTGGCGTGCGCTGGGCGGCCGTCGGCGACAGCCTGGCCCGCGTGCTGCAGGCGTCCGGTGCGACGGTCGCCCGCGAGTACTACTTCAACGACCACGGTGCCCAGATCGACCGGTTCTCGCGCTCGTTGCTCGCCCGTGCGCTGGGCCAGCCGGCTCCCGAGGACGGCTACGGCGGGCAGTACATCACCGAGATCGCGGAGCAGGTCGTCGCGGACGCGCTCGCCGCCGGCGAGCCCGACCCCCGGACGCTGCCGACCGAGGACGCCAACGAGGCGTTCCGTGCGCGCGGCGTGGAGCTGATGTTCGCGGAGATCAAGCAGGCGCTGCACGACTTCGGCGTCGACTTCGACGTCTACTTCCACGAGGACTCGCTGCACGAGTCGGGTGCCGTCGAGCACTCCGTGGAGCGGCTGCGTGCGCAGGGCCACATCTTCGAGTCCGACGGGGCGACCTGGCTGCGCACCACCGACTTCGGGGACGACAAGGACCGCGTCGTCATCAAGCGGGACGGCGAGGCCGCCTACATCGCGGGCGACATCGCCTACTACCTGGACAAGCGGGAGCGCGGGTTCGACCGGGTCGTCATCATGCTCGGCGCCGACCACCACGGGTACGTCGCCCGCATGATGGCCGTCTGCGCCGCGTTCGGGGACACGCCTGGGGTCAACCTCGAGATCCTCATCGGCCAGATGGTCAACCTGGTCAAGGACGGCGCGCCGGTGCGGATGAGCAAGCGCGCGGGCACCGTGGTGACCATCGACGACCTCGTCGAGGCGGTCGGCGTGGACGCGGCTCGGTACGCGCTCGCACGCTCGTCGGCCGACTCCAGCATCGACCTGGACCTCGACCTGCTGTCGAGCGCCAAGAACGAGAACCCCGTGTTCTACGTCCAGTACGCGCACGCGCGGTCCGCCTCCGTGGACCGGAACGCCGAGGCCACCGGCGTGCGCCGCGAGGACGGGTTCGACGCCGCGCTGCTCGACCACGAGAGCGACTCGGTCCTGCTGGGCCGCCTCGCCGAGTTCCCGCGGATCGTGGCGCAGGCCGCCGAGCTGCGCGCGCCGCACCGCGTCGCGCGGTACCTCGAGGACCTCGCCGGGGCGTACCACACCTGGTACGGCCAGGTCCGGGTCGCGCCGTTCGGCGACGAGGTGGTCGGCGACGTGCACCGCACGCGCCTGTGGCTCAACGACGCCACCCGCCAGGTGCTGGTGAACGGGCTGGGGCTGCTGGGCGTGGGCGCCCCGGAGCGGATGTGATCGGGGAGCCCTGGTCGACGGGGGTCTCGCGGGGGTCTGACGGTGTGGTGAGCGTCGGGGGAGTGGACGTGCACACGCTCGCCGCCACGCACGGCACCCCGGCGTACGTGCTCGACGAGGCCGACCTGCGGTCGCGGGCCCGCTCCTACCGGCGAGCGTTCGAGACGGCGTTCGCCGAGATCGGCGCGGGCGTCGACGTGTATTACGCGGGCAAGGCGTTCCTGTCCGTCGCGGTCGCCCGCTGGGTGCACGAGGAGGGCCTGAGGGTCGACACCGCCACGGGCGGCGAGCTCGCGGTCGCCCTGCGCGCCGGCGTGCCGGGCGCCGACATCGGCCTGCACGGCAACAACAAGTCCGACTCGGAGATCGCGCGCGCGCTCGACGCGGGGGTCGGACGGATCATCGTCGACTCCCTCGTCGAGATCGAGCGGGTCGCGGACGCTGCGTCTGCCGAGCACCCCGCGCCCGTGATGGTCCGCGTCACCACCGGCGTGCACGCGGGCGGCCACGAGTACATCTCGACCGCGCACGAGGACCAGAAGTTCGGCCTCTCGATCCACGCCGCCAACGGCGACAGCCCGGCGATGCAGGGCCTCCTGAAGGTCCTGTCCCGACCCGAGCTGACGCTGCTCGGCATCCACTCGCACATCGGCTCGCAGATCCTCGACCCGTCGGGCTTCGAGGTCGCGGCGCGCGCGGTGCTGACCTTGCGCGCCCAGCTGGCCGAGCGCACGGGCGTGCTTGTCGAGGAGGTCGACCTCGGCGGCGGCTACGGCATCGCCTACCTGCCCGGCGAGGTCGCGCTCGACCCCGACCGGATCGCCAAGGACATCGCGTCGTCGGTGTCCGCGAGCGCGCAGGACGTGGGCACCCCGCTCCCGCGGTTCTCGATCGAGCCGGGCCGCGCGATCGTCGGGCCTGCGGGTCTGACCCTCTACACCGTCGGCACCGTCAAGCCGGTCCGCATCGACGACGGCTCGATCCGTACGTACGTCTCGGTCGACGGCGGCATGAGCGACAACATCCGTCCCGCGCTCTACGGCGCTCAATACCACGCGGAGATCGTCGGGCGTCGGTCGGACGAGTCGACAGTGCTCGCCCGCGTCGTCGGCAAGCACTGCGAGAGCGGCGACATCGTCGTGCACGAGGTGCGCCTGCCCGGGGACGTGCGTGCGGGCGACCTGCTCGCGGTGGCGGCGACCGGCGCGTACGGACGTTCCATGGCCTCCAACTACAACCACGTCCCGCGTCCGCCGGTCGTCGCGGTCGCCGACGGGCAGACGCGCGTGCTCGTGAGGCGCGAGACCGAGGACGACCTGCTCGCTCTCGACCAGGGCTGAGCCCCTATTCTTGGGGGCGCCGTCCCCACCCATCGACCGAAGGCAGTCCTGTGTCCGTGCCCGTCACCACCCGTCCACCCCTGCGCGTCGCCGTCCTCGGCTGCGGCGTCGTCGGAACGGAAGTGGTGCGGCTCCTGACGACGCAGGCGGAGGACCTCGCGGCCCGCGTCGGCGCCCGGCTCGAGCTGGTCGGCGTGGCCGTGCGCGACACCGCGGTCCCGCGTGACGCCGTTGTCGACCCGGCCCTGCTGACGACCGACGCCGAGAAGCTCGTCGAGGGTGCGGACGTCGTGGTCGAGCTCATGGGCGGGATCGAGCCCGCGCGGAGCCTGCTGCTGCGGGCGATCGCCGGCGGCGCGTCGGTGGTGACCGCCAACAAGGCGCTCCTCGCGCAGGACGGCCCGACGCTGTACGCCGCAGCCGACGAGGCCGGCGTCGACCTCTACTTCGAGGCTGCGGTCGCCGGTGCCATCCCGATCGTGCGCCCGGTCCGCGAGTCGCTGGCCGGAGACACCGTGAAGCGCGTGCTCGGCATCGTGAACGGCACCACGAACTACGTGCTCGACAAGATGGCCTCAGAGGGCCTCGACTTCGACCAGGCCGTCAAGGAGGCCCAGGCGCTGGGCTACGCCGAGGCCGACCCGACGGCGGACGTCGAGGGCTTCGACGCCGCCGCCAAGGCCGCGATCCTCGCGTCGCTGGCCTTCCACACACGCGTGTCGCTCGACGACGTGGACCGCCAGGGGATCACCGGCATCACGGCGGACGACGTGCTGTGGGCCGAGCGCACCGGCTACGTCATCAAGCTGCTGGCGATCGCGGAGCGCGGCACCTCGAACGGTGCGGCGGGGGTCCAGGTCCGCGTGCACCCCGCGCTCGTCCCGTCCCAGCACCCGCTGGCGGGCGTCCGAGGCGCGTACAACGCGGTCTTCGTCGAGGCCGAGGCCGCGGGCGAGCTCATGTTCTATGGGCGCGGCGCGGGAGGGCAGCCCACGTCGTCGGCTGTGCTCGGCGACGTCGTCTCCGTGGCGCGGCACCGCGTGCTCGGTGGTCGCGGGCCGGTCGAGTCGCGGTACGCCGAGCTGCCCGTGCTGCCTGCCGACCAGGCGCGTACCCGCTACCAGGTGCGCCTCGACGTCCTCGACCGTCCGGGGGTTCTCGCGCAGGTGGCGGCGGTCCTGGCCGAGCACGACGTGTCGATCGAGACCGTCCGCCAGTCGCCCTTGAACGACGCCGCCACGGATGTGGCGCACCTGGTCATCACCACGCACGCCGCGCCCGGCCACGCCCAGCGCGCCACGTTCGAGGCCATCGAGCGCCTCGACGTGGTCCAGCGCGTCGTCTCCGTCCTCCGAGTCGAAGGATCCTGATGGCCCACCAGTGGCGCGGCGTGATCGCCGAGTACGCCGACCGCCTGCCCGCGCACGTCCAGACGCACGTCGTCACGCTCGGGGAGGGTGGCACGCCGCTCGTCTTCTCGCCGACCCTGTCGCAGCAGACGGGCGCCGAGGTGCACATCAAGGTCGAGGGCATGAACCCGACCGGGTCGTTCAAGGACCGCGGCATGACGACCGCGATGTCCGCGGCCGCCGCACGCGGCGCCAAGGCCGTCGTCTGCGCGTCGACCGGCAACACGAGCGCCTCGGCCGCGGCGTACGCCACGCGTGCCGGCATGGTCTGCGCCGTGCTCGTCCCGGACGGCAAGATCGCGATGGGCAAGCTGAGCCAGGCCGTCGCGCACGGTGCGACGCTCCTGCAGGTCGACGGCAACTTCGACGACTGCCTGATCGCCGCGCGCAAGCTCGCCGAGGCCTACCCGGTCGAGCTCGTGAACTCGGTGAACCCTGACCGCATCGAAGGTCAGAAGACCGCGGCGTTCGAGATCGTCGACGCGCTGGGCGACGCGCCCGACATCCACGTCCTGCCGGTCGGCAACGCGGGCAACATCACGGCGTACTGGAAGGGCTACCGCGAGTACGCGGAAGCCGGACCGGCGACGCGCACCCCGATCATGTGGGGCTTCCAGGCCGACGGTGCGGCACCGATCGTGCGCGGCTACCCGATCGACCAGCCCGAGACCATCGCGACCGCGATCCGGATCGGCAACCCGGCGTCCTGGCCGCAGGCGGTCGAGGCGCGTGATGTCTCCGGTGGCCTCATCGAGGCCGTGACCGACGAGCAGATCCTCGCCGCGCACCGGGTGCTCTCGGCCGAGGTCGGGATCTTCGTCGAGCCGGCGTCGGCGTCGGGCGTCGCCGGCCTGCTCGCGCTGCACGAGGCCGGCCGCGTCCCGGCCGGCGCGCAGATCGTCATCACGGTCACGGGCCACGGGCTCAAGGACCCGCAGTGGGCACTGCGCACGCCGGACGGCGGCGACGTTGTGCCCGTGCGTGTGACGTCGGACGTCGTCTCCATCGCCACCGCTCTGAGCCTGGACTGAGGCCATGCGTCTCGGTGCGGACCACGTCCGCGTCCGCGTCCCGGCGACGAGCGCCAACCTCGGCCCCGGCTTCGACGCGCTCGGCCTCGCGCTGGACCTGGTCGACGAGCTCGAGGTGCATGCGCTCGGCTCGCCGGGGGTCCGCGTCGAGGTCACCGGAGAGGGTGCCGGGCAGGTCCCGGACGACGAGCAGCACCTGGTCATCAGCTCGCTGCGCGCGGCGCTCGACCACGTCGGCGCACCGCAGACGGGGTTGCACCTGGTCTGCCACAACCGCATCCCGCACGGCCGAGGGCTGGGTTCGTCGGCCGCGGCGGTCGTCGCCGGGATCATCGCCGCGCGGGGCCTGATCGCCGAGCCCGAGGCGCTCTCCGACGACGTCGTGATCGACCTCGCGGGGAGCATCGAGGGCCACCCGGACAACGCCGCGCCGGCGGTGCTCGGCGGGGCGACCCTCGCCTGGCACGACGACACCGGCTTCCGAGCGATCCCGCTCGCGGTGGACCCCAGGGTGGCCCCGATCGCGATCGTGCCCTCGACGCACCTCTCGACCAAGGCCGCCCGCGGCGTCCTGCCTGCGACGGTCCCGCACGCCGACGGCGCCTTCCAGGCCGGACGCTCGGCCCTGCTGGTCGAGGCTCTCGGTCGGCGGCCGGACCTGCTGCTCACGGCGACCGAGGACCGCCTCCACCAGGAGTACCGGCGCTCGGTCATGCGCGACTCGCTCGCCCTGGTGGACGCGCTGCGCTCGCGCGGGGTCGCAGCGGTGGTCTCGGGTGCCGGTCCTACGGTCCTCGTGCTCGCGCGGAGCGTCGGTGGCCCGGGCGAGGTCGCGGGCACCGACGCGGACGAGGCGATCGCAGACGCGTTCGGCGGGGTGATGGGCGGCTGGCGGGTGCTTCCGCTGGCCGTCGACCGGCGCGGCGCGACCGTCGAGCTCGGCTCGCCGTCCAGCAGGTGAACCGACCGGGTGAAGAACGCGCGTGACGGTCACCCGTCCAGGTCGGGCCGCCGAAAGTGGTAACATCGATGCGTTCCCCGGACCTCGTCCTCAGGTGATCCGTGTCGTCATTGACCGGGTGCCAAAGAAGAAGAGTCGACGACCCGGGAACGATCCAGCCCATCGCGCGCAGACGTCGACGTACGCAGCGTGTGCGGCTCCACCACCGTCTCGGTCACCACGACCAGACGTCGGTCGATCCCCGAGCACTCGGGTCCCGACCACCGACGAGGGGAAGGGTCCTTCGTGACAGACATCATCGATCCCGCCGTGAGCACGTCCGGCGGGTCCTCCCGCGGCGCCGCCATCTCGACGCTCCGCCTGCCCGAGCTGCAGGCGATGGCGTCCGAGCTGGGCGTCAAGGGCACCTCCAAGATGCGCAAGGGCGACCTCGTCCAGGCCATCTCGGACGCTCGCGGGGCTTCTCGTCCCCAGGCGCTGGAGCCGCGGCGCTCCGAGGGCAGCACGACGACCGCCGTCGCCGAGCCGCCCGCCCGGGCAGCCCGCGCGCGGCGCGGTGCAGCCCCGAAGCTCGACCTGGACGTCCTGGACGTCCCGGTGCAGGCCGAGCGTCGGCACAAGGACGTCGCCGCGCCGGCTGCGGCCAAGGACAACCCGCTCGCCGGCCTCGAGGCGGCGCTGGACGCCAAGCTCGCGCCGGTCGACGACCGTGCCGCGCGTGCCGCCGAGGCGGTCGGGACCGTGACGGGCGAGCGCCGTTCGCGCCGTTCCGGCCGGGGCGCCGGCGCACCGCAGGGGGCTGGCGAGACCGCGCAGAACGGCGAGCAGGGTGCCCCGCAGCAGGAGCGCCAGCAGAGCAGCGAGCAGCAGGACCGTCAGCAGGCGGGCAACCAGCAGGACCGCCAGCAGGGCGCACGTCAGCAGGGCGGCAGCCAGCAGGACCGTCAGCAGGCAGCCAGCCAGCCGCAGGAACGCCAGCAGTCGGGCAACCCCCAGCAGGGTCAGCAGCGTCGGGAGCACGGCTTCCAGGACGGCGAGGACGGCGAGGAGCGCGGCGGTCGTCGTCGGCGCTCACGCGACCGGTACCGCGATCGTGACCGCGACCGTAAGGGCCGCCCGACGCGGGGCCGTCCGGGCTCGGGAGAGCTTGCGGGCCTCGATGACATCGAGGTGGGCGAGGACGACATCCTGCTGCCCGTCGCGGGCATCCTCGACCTGATGGACAGCTACGCGTTCGTGCGCACCACGGGCTACCTGCCCAGCCCGAACGACGTCTACGTGTCGCTCAACCAGGTCAAGCGCTACGGCCTGCGTCGCGGTGACGCGGTGACCGGTGCGGTCCGCCAGCCGCGCGAGGGTGAGCAGCCGCCGCAGGGCAACCGGCCCAGCAAGTTCAACGCGCTGGTGCGCCTCGACTCGATCAACGGTGCCGACCCGGAGGCCGCCAAGAGCCGCCCGGAGTTCAACAAGCTCACGCCGCTCTACCCGCAGGAGCGTCTGCGTCTGGAGACCGAGCAGACCCGCCTGTCGCAGCGCGTGATCGACATCGTCGCGCCCATCGGCAAGGGCCAGCGCGGCCTCATCGTCGCGCCCCCCAAGGCGGGCAAGACGATCATCATGCAGCAGATCGCCAACGCCATCACGACCAACAACCCTGAGGTCCACCTCATGGTCGTGCTCGTCGACGAGCGCCCCGAAGAGGTCACCGACATGGAGCGCACGGTGAAGGGTGAGGTCATCGCCTCGACCTTCGACCGTCCCGCCTCCGACCACACGATCGTCGCCGAGCTCGCCATCGAGCGAGCCAAGCGGCTGGTCGAGCTGGGCCAGGACGTCGTCGTGCTCCTCGACTCGCTCACGCGTCTGTCGCGGGCCTACAACCTGGCCGCCCCGGCGTCCGGGCGCATCCTGTCCGGCGGTGTCGACGCGTCGGCGCTCTACCCGCCCAAGCGGTTCTTCGGCGCGGCCCGCAACATCGAGAACGGCGGCTCGCTGACCATCTTGGCCTCGGCGCTCGTCGAGACCGGCTCCAAGATGGACGAGGTCATCTTCGAGGAGTTCAAGGGCACCGGGAACATGGAGCTGCGGCTCTCCCGTGGCCTCGCGGACAAGCGCATCTTCCCGGCGGTCGACGTCAACGCCTCCGGCACGCGCCGCGAGGAGATCCTCATGGCGAACGACGAGCTCAAGATCATCTACAAGCTCCGCCGCGTGATGGGTGCGCTCGACCAGACGCAGGCCATCGAGCTGCTCATCGGCAAGCTCCGTGAGACCAAGTCGAACGTCGAGTTCCTGCTCCAGGTCCAGAAGACCACTCCCGGCAGCGAGTAGGTCCTGCGCCGACGACCTCGCCCTGCTGAGGGCGGGGTCGTCGCCTGCGCGGGATGATTTCAGGCCGCGTCGCTGTTCTGGCACAATGGTTCGCTGGTCTGCGGTTCACCGGCGCCGTCTTGTGCGTCCGGACCCGGAGACACCCACCCAAGGAGAAGTTCTGTGAAGGCTGACATCCACCCCCAGTACGTGGCCACCGTGGTCACCTGCACCTGCGGCAACTCGTTCACCACGAAGTCGACCGTGACGAGCGGCAAGATCCACGCCGACGTGTGCAACGCCTGCCACCCGTTCTACACGGGCAAGCAGAAGATCCTCGACACCGGCGGCCGCGTGGCCCGGTTCGAGGCGCGCTACGGCAAGAAGGACGCCAACTAGCAACCCCGCAGCGCCGGTGCCCGGCGCGGACCACTGCCCTCCATGGCAGTGTCCGCGCGGGCACCGGCGCTGTGTCGTTGTCGGAGGGTTCTGAACACCCGAGCACCAACCCAGCCAGAGGACTCCACGCATGAGCGAGGCATTCGCCGCCGCCGAGCCGCTGCTCGCCGAGCACGCCCAGATCGAGGCGCAGCTGGCCGACCCCGCGGTGCACGCCGACGCCGCGAACGCGCGCAAGCTGGGCCGTCGGTACGCCGAGCTCGGGCAGGTGGCCCAGGCCTACACCGCCTGGAAGGCCGCGAGCGACGACGCGGACGCGGCCCGGGAGCTGGCGGAGGTCGACGAGGGGTTCGCCGCCGAGCTCCCGGCGCTCGAGCAGGTCGCCGCGGCCGCCGGCGCGCGGTTGCGTGAGGTCCTGATCCCACGCGACCCCGACGACGCCCGCGACGTGATCCTCGAGGTCAAGGCGGGGGAGGGCGGCGAGGAGTCGGCGTTGTTCGCGGCCGACCTGCTGCGGATGTACACCCGGTACGCGGAGAAGATGGGCTGGGCGACGCAGCTGCTGGGCAGCACGGACTCCGACCTCGGCGGGTACAAGGACGCGCAGCTCGCCATCAAGTCACGCGGCACGGTCGCGCCCGAGGACGGCGTGTGGGCGCACCTGAAGTACGAGGGCGGCGTCCACCGGGTGCAGCGTGTGCCGGTGACGGAGTCGCAGGGACGGATCCACACCTCGGCGGCGGGCGTGCTGGTGTTCCCCGAGGTCGAGGACGAGGCCGAGGTCGAGATCGACCCCAACGACCTGCGCATCGACGTGTACCGGTCCTCGGGTCCCGGCGGTCAGTCGGTGAACACCACGGACTCCGCGGTCCGCATCACCCACCTGCCCACAGGCATCGTCGTCTCGATGCAGAACGAGAAGTCGCAGCTGCAGAACCGTGAGCAGGGCATGCGCGTGCTGCGGGCGCGCATCCTGGCGGCCCGGCAGGAGGAGGCAGCCGCCGCGGCGAGCGAGGCGCGCCGCAGCCAGGTCCGCACGGTCGACAGGTCCGAGCGCATCCGCACGTACAACTTCCCGGAGAACCGCATCGCGGACCACCGGACCGGCTACAAGGCCTACAACCTGGACGCGGTCCTCGGCGGTGAGCTGGCGCCCGTCGTGCAGTCGGCGATCGACGCCGACGAGGCGGCGCGACTGGCAGCGGCAGGCGACGCGTGACCACGACGAACGGCGAACCTGCGACGCGGCAGCCGACGATCAGGGACCTGGTCGAGGGTGCGGCGAAGCTTCTGGACCAGGCAGGCGTCCAGGCTCCGCGGCACGACGCGACCGCGCTCGCCGCGCACGTCCTCGGCCTCGACCGGCTGGAGCTCGCCCTTGCGCCACCTGTACCGGACGGGTTCGCGCACACCTACGCCTCCCTGGTGGAGCGTCGCCGGAACCGAGAGCCCTTGCAGCACCTGGTCGGCTCCACGGGTTTCCGGTACCTGACGCTGCTGGTCGAGCCGGGCGTCTTCGTCCCGCGGCCCGAGACGGAGGTCGTGGCGCAGGTCGCGATCGACGGCGCCTCCGACCTCGTGGACGCGCTCGTGGTCGACCTGTGCTGCGGCGCGGGCGGCATCGCGGTCGCGGTGGCCACCGAGGTCCCGCGCGCGACGGTCGTCGCCGTCGACCTGTCGCCGGCGGCCGTGGCCCTGACCAGGAAGAACGCCGCCCACAACGGCGCGGTGAACCTCACGGTCGAGCACGGCGACGTCACCGACGCCGCGCTGCTGCGCGACCTGGACGGCCGGGTCGACGTCCTCGTCGCCAACCCGCCCTACATCCCACCCGACGCAGAACCGGTCGACCCCGAGGTACGCGACCACGACCCGGACCTCGCTCTCTACGGCGGAGGGCTGGACGGCCTGGAGGTCCCGCGCGCGGTGATCGCCGCGGCGGCGCGTCTCCTCAAGGCGGGCGGGCTGCTGGTGATGGAGCACGCCGAGGTCCAGGACGCCGCAGCGCGTGCCGCGGCGGAGTCGACGGGCGCGTTCGAGCGGATCGAGTCTCGCGACGACCTCACGGGCCGCCCCCGGATGCTCGTCGCACGCCGGAGCTCCCATCCTCTCGTGACAGACTCGGCGCCGTGAATCAGCGCATCACGCCGGCGAGCGACCCTACGACCTGGGGTCCCGCCATCGACGAGGCGGTCAATGTCATCTCGCGCGGCGGCCTGGTCGTCCTGCCGACCGACACGGTCTACGGGATCGGTGCCGACGCCTTCACCCCACCCGCGGTGCAGGCCCTCCTGGACGCGAAGGGCCGAGGCCGGCAGATGCCGCCGCCGGTCCTGATCGCCGATGTCGCCGTGCTGGACGGCCTCGCCGTCAACGTGCCGGTCGGCGCCCGCGCCCTGGCGACGCAGTTCTGGCCGGGAGGGCTCACGCTCATCGTGCACGCCCAGCCGTCGCTCGCCTGGGACCTCGGCGAGACGAACGGCACGGTCGCACTGCGGATGCCGGACCACCCCACCGCACTCGCGCTGCTCAGGCGCACGGGCCCGCTCGCCGTCTCGAGCGCGAACACCACGGGTCAGCCGGCGGCAGTCACGGCCGACGGTGCGTACGAGCAGCTCGGTGACGCGGTCGCGCTGTACCTCGATGGCGGTGATGCGCCGGGGCAGGTCGCCTCCAGCATCGTCGATGCGACGGGCGACTCCCTGCGCCTCGTCCGCGCGGGCGCGATCAGCCTCGAGCAGCTGCGCGAGATCGCCCACGTGGAGGAGCCCGCTCCGTGAGGGTCTACCTGCTCGTCATGTTCATCGCGGCGACGGTCGCGTACCTGACGACGCCCCTGGCTCGCTGGTGCGCACTGCGCTGGGGTGCCATCACGGCCGTGCGCGAGCGCGACGTGCACGCGATACCGACGCCGCGGCTCGGTGGCATGGCGATGTTCGCGGCGATCCTCGTCGCGGTCCTCATGGCCAGCCGGCTGCCGTTCCTGGAGAGCGTCTACGCCAACCCGCGCCCGCTCCTGGGCATCGTCGGGGGTGCGGGCATGGTCTGCGCCCTGGGCGTCGCCGACGACATCTGGGACCTCGACTGGCTGACCAAGCTCATGGGTCAGGTCCTGGCGGCCGGGTTCCTCGTGTGGCAGGGCGTCCGGCTCTACCAGCTGCCCATCGGCGGGCTGACCGTCGGCTCCTGGGGCTTGTGGACGTTCCTGACGATCCTCACGGTCGTGGTCGCCATGAACGCGGTGAACTTCGTCGACGGTCTCGACGGGCTCGCTGCCGGGGTGCTGGCCATCGGCGGCACGGCGTTCTTCCTCTACGCCTACCTGCTCACGCGTGACGTGAACTCGGGAACCTACGCGAACGCGAGCCTCGCGGCGCTCGTGCTCGTCGTGCTCGTCGGTGCGTGCGTCGGCTTCCTGCCGCACAACGTGTACCCGGCCCGGATCTTCATGGGGGACTCGGGCGCGATGCTGCTCGGCTTCGTCTTCTCGTCGGCGGCGATCGTGGTCACCGGGCAGACGGAGCAGGTGCTCGACAGGCAGCGCTTCCCGGCGTTCCTGCCCATGGTGCTTCCGGTCGCGGTGCTGCTCCTGCCCCTGCTGGACATGGGCCTCGCGATCGTGCGACGGGTCGGCAAGGGCAAGTCGCCGTTCCACCCCGACCGCATGCACCTGCACCACCGCCTGCTGGCGCTCGGGCACTCGCACCGGCGCGCGGTCGCGATCATGTACGTCTGGACGGCCGTCTTCGCGTTCGGCGTCGCCGCCCTGTACCTCTGGTCGACCACGACCGTCCTGCTGCTGTTCGGCGGCGCGGTCGTCGTCGCCACGTTCCTCACGCTCGGGCCGCTGCGCGGCCGGGCGACCGCACCCTCCTTGGAGTCCACGCCGTGACCTCGCCCACCACCCCGCCACGGTCCAGCGCGGACGACGTGTTCAGCCGGGCCCTGCGCGACATGCTCGTGCTGCTGGGCATCCTCACGGTCGTGGGTGTCGTCGTCGGCTACCTCGTGGACGGCGCGGCCGGTGTGTGGGGCGCACTCATCGGCGTGCTCGTCGCCCTCATCTTCTCCGGCACCACCGTGATCTCGGTGTGGCGCACCTCGAAGTCGGCCCCGACGACGATGCTCGCGGTCCTGATGGGTGCGTGGCTGGGGAAGATCATCCTGGTCATCGTCGTGCTCGCCTCCATCCGACACCTCGACTTCTACAACCCCCAGGTGCTCGCGACCGTGCTCATGGTCGGGGTCATCGGGTCGGCCGTCCTGGACGCCCGTGCGGTGCAGCGCGGACGTGTCACCTACTTCGACGAGCAGCCCGCCCAGACGGGCGTCCAGGAGCACCCGAACGGCTCAGGCGCGGGTCAGGACCAAGCATCGTCATGAGTTAGGCTTCCCCCATCCACGACGGCCCGGCGCCGTGCCTGTGCCCGCACTGACGCGGCACGCCGGCGCACACGACCACCCAGGAGACCGCCCTGTCCAGCCTTGCGACGCTTCTGCCGCTCGCCACGGATGACGGCAGTGGTGGCTTCCACCCGCCTTCGCTCGCAGAATTCTTCCCGCCGGTGATCTTCTTCGAGGACACGGTCTTCGAGATCAACCGCATCATCCTGGTCCGCTTCATCGCCGTCGCGGTCTTCCTGGTGATCTTCGTCATCGGGGCCCGTCGCGCGAAGCTCGTCCCGGGCCGCTTCCAGGGTGCGCTCGAGATGAGTCTCGACTTCTGCCGGACCCAGATCGCGTACGAGATCCTCGGTGAGAAGGACGGCAAGAAGTACGTCCCGGTCATCACGACGATCTTCTTCTCGATCTTCTTCTTCAACATCACCGGCGTGATCCCGTTCCTCAACATCGCCGGAACCTCGGTCATCGGTCTGCCGATCATCTTCGCCCTCTGGGTGTACTTCATGTACCTGTCGCAGGGCGTCAAGAAGTTCGGCGTCGGCGGCTACCTCAAGCACAGCCTCTTCCCCCCGGGCGTGCCGTGGCCGATCTACTTCCTGCTCACGCCGGTGGAGTTCCTGCAGGTCTTCCTGCTCCGGCCGGCGACGCTCGTCATCCGGCTCCTGGCCAACATGATGGCCGGTCACCTCCTGCTCGCCCTGTGCTTCGCGGCCACGTCGTTCCTCTTGTTCGAGGCGTCCGCCGGGCTCAAGGCATTCGGCGTCGTGACCTTCGCAGCCGGTTTCGCCTTCTACCTGCTCGAGGTCTTCGTCGCGCTGCTCCAGGCGTACGTGTTCTCGATCCTCACCGCTGTCTACCTGCAGATGTCGATCTCGGAAGAGCACTGATCGACGCACCTCCAGCGACGGGCTGATCCCGGACCGTCGCCCGCAACGGACGCGCCGAGCGGCGCGCAGATGAAAGGAACCAGCCCGTGCTTACCGCAGCAGCAGAAGCCACCACCACCATCAACGGTCTCGCCCTGGTCGGATACGGTCTGGCGGCCATCGGCCCCGGCATCGGCCTCGGCATCCTGTTCGGCAAGACGATCGAGGGCATGGCGCGCCAGCCTGAGATGTCCGGCCAGCTCCGTTCGACGATGTTCATCGGCCTGGCGTTCATCGAGATCCTCGCGCTCCTCGCGATCGCGACGCCCTTCTTCTTGAAGTGATCGCCGCGCAGCTCGCCGCCGCCGCGCACAGCGTCGCGGCGGCCACCGAGACCGAGGAGCTGAACCCGCTCCTGCCCGAGTGGTACGACATCATCTGGTCGCTCGTCATCGTCGTGGTCATCTACTTCGTTTTCATGAAGTACGCGCTGCCGAAGTTCCAGGCGTTGCTCGACGAGCGCACGGAGAAGATCGAGGGCGGTCTGCAGCACGCCGAAGCCGCCCAGGCAGAGGCGGCAGCCCTGCGCGCGGAGTACGAGCAGCAGCTCGCCGACGCTCGCACGGAGGCGGCCCGCATCAAGGAGGCGGCCCGCGCCGAGGGTGGCGTCATCGTCACCGAGGCCAAGGCCAAGGCCTCCACGGAGGCGGCACGCGCCGTCGAGACGGCCCAGCGCACGATCGAGGCCGAGCGTCAGCAGGCGGCGGTCTCGCTGCGTGCGGACGTCGGCGCGCTGGCCACCGAGCTCGCGTCGAAGATCGTGGGTGAGTCCCTCGAGGACACGGCCCGCCAGTCGCGCGTGGTCGACCGGTTCCTCGCCGACCTCGAAGCCTCGACGGCAGCCACCACGGCGCCGAACAAGGAGAACTGATGCGCGGAACGAGTCTCGCTTCGCTCGCGGCGGCCCAGGAGCGGTTTACCCCGGTCCTGGCCGCGGCGGGCAAGCAGGCGGACATGCTCGGCGAGCAGCTGTTCGCCGTCGTGGACGCCCTGGACTCCTCGGGTTCGCTTCGGCGGACCCTGTCGGACCCGGCACTGCCGGGGGACGCCAAGGCCGGGGTCGTCGCTGCCGTGCTGGCACGGTCCGACGAGCGCGTGGTCGCCGCCGTCTCCGACCTCGTGCGGTCGCGGTGGACGTCCCAGGACGATCTGGGCGACGCCGTGGAGCAGCTCGGGTTCGACGCACTGCTCGCGTCTGCCGAGGCAGCCGGGCACCTGGAGCTCGTCGAGGACGAGATCTTCCGGATCACCCGGATGCTCGTGGGCCAGCGAGAGGTGCGTTCCGCCCTCTTCGACGCCCGGGGCACCCGCGAGAACCGCGTCGCGCTCGTCGACGAGCTGCTCGCCGGCCGCGTCAGTGACACGACGCTCCAGGTGGCCCGCCGGGCTACCGCCGCGCCACGCGGCAAGCGGTTCGTGGCCACGCTCGGGCACGTGGCCGATCTGGCGGCGGACCGACGCAGGCGCCTCGTCGCTGCGGTGACCACCGGCAGCGAGCTGTCCCAGGCACAGATGGACCGCCTCGGTGCGGTCCTGCAGCAGGCCTACGGACGCGAGCTCCAGCTCAACGTGACGGTGGACCCCGAGATCCTCGGTGGTCTGCGCATCCAGGTGGGTGCGGACGTGGTCGACTCGACCGTGCTCGCCCGGCTGGCCGACGCACGACGACGACTTGCCAGCTGAGTATCGGCCTCTGCCGACCCATCGAACGACGTGAACGAACGTACGACCCCGCACCGCGTGGTCACGACAGGAGAAGAGCAATGGCTGAGCTGACGATCCGGCCGGACGAGATCCGGGCCGCGCTGGACAGCTTCGTGAAGTCCTACGAGCCGAGCGGCGTGGTGACCGAAGAGGTCGGCCGCGTGACGCTGACGGCCGACGGCATCGCGCAGGTCGAAGGTCTGCCCGGCGCCATGGCGAACGAGCTGCTCCGCTTCGAGGACGGCACGCTCGGCCTCGCGCTCAACCTCGACGTCCGCGAGATCGGCGTCGTCGTCCTGGGCGAGTTCACGGGCATCGAGGAGGGCCAGGAGGTCCGCCGTACGGGCGAGGTCCTCTCGGTCCCCGTCGGCGACGGCTACCTCGGCCGCGTCGTGGACCCGCTGGGCCAGCCGATCGACGGTCTGGGCGAGCTGGAGACCGACGGTCGCCGCGCGCTCGAGCTGCAGGCGCCCGGCGTCATGCACCGCAAGTCGGTCGACGAGCCGCTGCAGACCGGCCTGAAGGCCATCGACGCGATGATCCCCATCGGCCGCGGCCAGCGTCAGCTCATCATCGGCGACCGCCAGACCGGCAAGTCGGCCATCGCGATCGACACGATCATCAACCAGAAGGCCAACTGGGAGACCGGCGACCCGACGAAGCAGGTCCGCTGCATCTACGTCGCCATCGGTCAGAAGGGCTCCACCATCGCCGCCGTCCGCGGCGCCCTGGAGGAGGCCGGCGCCCTGGAGTACACGACGATCGTCGCGGCACCCGCGTCCGACCCGGCCGGCTTCAAGTACCTCGCGCCGTACACCGGCTCGGCCATCGGCCAGCACTGGATGTACCAGGGCAAGCACGTCCTGATCGTCTTCGACGACCTGTCCAAGCAGGCCGAGGCCTACCGTGCCGTGTCGCTCCTCCTACGTCGCCCGCCGGGCCGCGAGGCCTACCCCGGTGACGTCTTCTACCTGCACTCCCGTCTGCTCGAGCGCTGTGCCAAGCTCTCCGACGAGCTGGGCGGCGGCTCGATGACGGGCCTGCCCCTCATCGAGACCAAGGCCAACGACGTGTCGGCGTACATCCCGACCAACGTCATCTCGATCACCGACGGCCAGATCTTCCTGCAGTCGGACCTGTTCAACGCCGACCAGCGTCCCGCCGTCGACGTCGGCATCTCGGTGTCCCGCGTCGGTGGTGCCGCCCAGGTCAAGGCCATGAAGAAGGTCTCCGGCACGCTGAAGCTCGACCTGGCGCAGTTCCGCTCGCTCGAGGCGTTCGCGATGTTCGCGTCCGACCTGGACGCCGCCTCTCGCGCCCAGCTGACCCGTGGGGCGCGCCTGATGGAGCTGCTCAAGCAGGGCCAGTACTCGCCGTACCCGGTCGAGGACCAGGTCGCGTCGATCTGGGCCGGCACCAAGGGCAAGCTGGACGACGTCCCGCTCGAGGACGTGCGCCGGTTCGAGTCCGAGCTGCTCGACCACCTGCGCCGCAACACCGAGGTCCTCTCCACGATCGCCTCCAGCGGCAAGCTCGAGGACGAGACGGAGAAGGCGCTCGAGAACGCGATCGAGGACTTCCGCAACGGCTTCCTCCTCGCCGACGGGACGACGCTCGTCGGCTCGTCGGACGATGACGCCGTGGTGGCCGTCGAGCAGGAGCAGATCGTCCGGCAGAAGAAGGGCTGACCGTGGCAGGTCAGCAGCGCGTCTACCGGCAGCGGATCCGGTCGACACAGTCGCTCAAGAAGATCTTCCGCGCGATGGAGCTCATCGCTGCCTCGCGTATCGGGAAGGCTCGGGCTCGCGTCACGGCGGCGACGCCGTACGCGCGCGCGCTGACCCGGGCGGTCTCGGCGGTGGCGACGCACTCCAACGTGTCGCACCCGCTCGTCACCGAGCGCACCGACACCAACCGCGTGGCCGTGCTCGTGGTGACGTCGGACCGCGGCATGGCGGGTGCCTACTCGGCGAGCGCGATCCGTGAGGCCGAGCGCCTGATCGGACGCCTCACCGAGGCGGGCAAGGAGCCCGTCGTGTACGCGACGGGCCGGCGCGCGGTCTCCTACTACGCGTTCCGCGGGCGCGAGCTCGCCGGGCAGTGGACGGGCAACTCGGACGCTCCCTCGGTGGAGACCGCCGACGAGATCGCCGACGCCCTGCTCACCGCGTTCGGCGCACCGGCGGACGAGGGCGGCGTCTCGGAGCTGCACGTCGTGTTCACGCAGTTCAAGAACATGGTCACGCAGACGCCGCACGTCATCCGGCTGCTCCCGCTCGAGATCGTCGACGGTGTCGAGCCGCTCGCCGACGACGAGATCGCGCCGCTGTACGAGTTCGAGCCGTCGCCGGAGGACGTCCTGGACGCCCTTCTGCCGCGGTACATCCGCAGCCGCATCTACACCTGCCTGCTGCAGGCGGCGGCGTCCGAGCTGGCTGCCCGCCAGCGTGCGATGCACACCGCCACCGAGAACGCGGAGGACCTGGTGCGCATGTACACCCGGCTCGCCAACCAGGCCCGCCAGGCCGAGATCACGCAAGAGATCAGCGAGATCGTGTCGGGCGCCGACGCGCTCGCCTCCTGACATTTCAGAGACGAACCGGAGAGACATCATGACTGCCACCACCACCGAAGCTGGCGTCCAGCACGCCAGTGGCCCCGGCGTGGGTCGGGTCGCCCGGGTCATCGGACCCGTCGTCGACATCGAGTTCCCGTCCGACCAGATCCCCGAGATCTACAACGCCCTCGAGGTCGACATCGACCTGTCGACGCAGGGCGAGGGCGAGGCCGCGGGTGCGACGACGATGACCCTCGAGGTCGCGCAGCACCTCGGTGACTCGCTGATCCGCGCCATCGCGCTCAAGCCGACCGACGGCCTGGTCCGCGGCGCACTCGTGCGCGACACCGGCGAGGCCATCAGCGTGCCCGTCGGCGATGTCACCAAGGGTCACGTCTTCAACGTCATCGGCGAGGTGCTCAACCTCAAGGAGGGCGAGAAGTTCGAGGTGACCGAGCGCTGGCCGATCCACCGCAAGCCCCCGGCCTTCGACCAGCTCGAGTCCAAGACGCAGATGTTCGAGACCGGCATCAAGGTCATCGACCTGCTCACGCCGTACGTGCTCGGCGGGAAGATCGGCCTGTTCGGTGGCGCCGGTGTCGGCAAGACGGTCCTCATCCAGGAGATGATCCAGCGCGTCGCGCTCAACCACGGTGGTGTGTCGGTGTTCGCCGGTGTCGGCGAGCGCACCCGTGAGGGCAACGACCTGATCGTCGAGATGGAGGAGGCCGGCGTCTTCGACAAGACGGCGCTCGTCTTCGGCCAGATGGACGAGCCGCCGGGCACGCGTCTGCGCGTCGCCCTGTCCGCGCTGACGATGGCGGAGTACTTCCGCGACGTGCAGAAGCAGGACGTGCTGCTCTTCATCGACAACATCTTCCGCTTCACGCAGGCCGGCTCCGAGGTCTCGACGCTGCTCGGCCGCATGCCGTCCGCGGTCGGCTACCAGCCGAACCTCGCCGACGAGATGGGCATCCTGCAGGAGCGCATCACGTCGACGCGTGGTCACTCGATCACCTCGCTGCAGGCGATCTACGTGCCCGCCGACGACTACACCGACCCGGCTCCGGCCACGACGTTCGCGCACCTGGACGCGACGACCGAGCTGTCGCGTGAGATCGCGTCGCGCGGTCTGTACCCCGCGGTCGACCCGCTGACGTCCACGAGCCGCATCCTCGACCCGCGGTACGTCGGCCAGGCGCACTACGACGCCGCGACCCGCGTGAAGTCGATCCTGCAGCGCAACAAGGAGCTCCAGGACATCATCGCGATCCTCGGTGTCGACGAGCTGTCGGAGGAGGACAAGACGGTCGTGGCGCGTGCGCGCCGCATCCAGCAGTTCCTCTCGCAGAACACGTACATGGCCGAGAAGTTCACCGGTGTCGTCGGCTCGACGGTGCCGCTCACGGAGACGGTCGAGGCCTTCGGCAAGATCGCCGACGGCGAGTTCGACCACATCGCCGAGCAGGCCTTCTTCAACATCGGCGGCCTCGAGGACCTCGAGCGCAACTGGGCCCGCATCCAGAAGGACTACGGCGTCTGATCCTGCTGTCCCGCACGGACGCCGTCGCTGACGGCGTCCGTGCGCATCGTTAGCCGCCACATACTTGTGAAGGAGGGCTCATGGCAGACATCGAGGTCGAGATCGTCGGCGCCGAGGGCAAGCTCTGGTCCGGCAGCGCCCGGCAGGTCTCGGCGAAGGCCGGCGAGGGCGAGATCGGCATCCTTGCCGGGCACGAGCCCGTGCTGTCCGTGCTCAAGCCGGGCGAGATCCGGGTCTTCCCGGTCGGCGGCGGCCAGCCCGAGCGCTGGCAGGTCGAGGGCGGATTCCTGTCCTTCGACTCCAACCACCTGACGATCGTCGTCGATGACGCCGTGGCCGGCGCTCGGCCTGCGGCTCCCACCGCGCACTGAGACCAGTCCACGGTGAGCGGGGTGGTCGTGGCGCTGCTGCTCGCGGCCGTCCTGGTCGCCGTGGTCATGTCCCTGCTCTGGTTCTCCCGGGCGCACACGCTCGACCGTCGGGTGGGCTCGTTCCACTGCTGGGTCGCGCCGAGCGCCGAAGGTCCGTGGAAGTCGGGCGTCGCGCAGTACGGCTCCGCGACGCTCTACTTCTGGAGCCGGTGGTCCTTGGCGCCCCGGCCCCGGATCCGCTGGGACCGTGTGAGGCTGAGTGTCGTCGAGCGTCGCTGGCAGAACGCGGACGCGGCGTCCGACGACCGGCTGGTCCTCGCGACCTGCCGCTGCGGCGGCGACTTCTTCCTCCTGCTGAGCGAGGCGGCCTACACGGGGCTGACCTCGTGGATCGAGGCGACGCCCTCACGCGTCGACTCCGTCACCTGACAGAAAGCAGCTCGATGCGCCTCGTCGTCGCCTCCTGCTCGGCGCGCTACAGCGGTCGACTGAACGCGCACCTGCCCCTGGCCACGCGCCTCCTCGTCGTGAAGTCCGACGGCAGTGTCCTGCTGCACTCGGACGGCGGGTCGTACAAGCCCCTCAACTGGATGAGCCCGCCGTGCTCGCTCGCGGTGCTCGAGCCGTCCGAGGAGGCGGTCGAGCGCGGCGTCACGCAGGTCTGGACCGTGCAGCACCAGAAGTCGGACGACCGCCTCGAGATCGAGCTCCACGACGTCCAGCACGACTCCGCGCACGAACTTGGGGTCGACCCGGGCCTGGTCAAGGACGGGGTCGAAGCCCACCTGCAGGAGCTCCTGGCGGCGCAGATCATCCTGCTCGGAACCGGGCACACGCTCGTGCGTCGGGAGTACCCCACGGCGATCGGCCCGGTCGACATCCTCGCCAAGGACCCGGCCGGTGGCACGGTGGCAGTGGAGATCAAGCGACGCGGCGACATCGACGGAGTCGAGCAGCTGACCCGCTACCTCGAGCTGCTCAACCGCGACCCGCACCTGGCCCCGGTTCGCGGGGTTTTCGCCGCGCAGGAGATCAAGCCGCAGGCGCGGGTCCTCGCGACCGACCGCGGCATCGGTTGCCTGGTCCTGGACTACGACGCGATGCGGGGTGTCGACGACAGCGGCTCCCGCCTCTTCTAGGCGCACTCCATGTCACCGGTCCGTGGCCCCGCTCGTATCGCCGCGCTGTGCGTGCGCTGCCTGGTCGTCCTGACGCTCGTCAACCTCGTCGTCGCCGTGGTGGGCTCCACCTTCGCGGGCGACAGCTTCGTGGGCTTCACTGTCGGCATCTACCCGTACATCGTCGCGGTGGCGATCGTCCCGATCGCCGTGGTCGGCTTCCCCGCGGGTCTGCTGGTCTCGCACCTGCTGCGCAACGAGCCGGACGAGGGGCGCCACATCGCGGCGTTCGCGGTCACGGGGGCGGTGCTCTCGGTGCTGATCTGCGCCGCTGTGCAGCTCGTCCAGGGACCGGCGGCGTGGGTCGTCGTCCTGGTTGCAGCGGCGGAGGGTGCGATCGGTGCCGGCGGTGCACGGTGGTGGTCGGGTCGGACGCGCTGGCGGCGTGCCGGAACACAGGTCGACGGCGACGCCGTGGACGTGGCTCTCCAGGCCTGACCGGTACGCAAGGATGGTCCGGTGACTGAGCCCCTGGTCCTGCGCGGACGCCTGGTGACCCCCCGCGGGATGGTCGACGACGGAGCGGTCGTGGTCGACGAGGCGACGATCGTCTGGGTAGGGCCGTCGGACGGACTGCCGCCGGCGTGGACGCTCCCCGCAGCAACCGACGACACCCTGCTGCCGGGTCTCGTCGACCTGCACTGCCACGGTGGCGGCGGTGCGAGCTTCCCGGACGCCACGGACGCGGCGACCGTGCAGACGGCGGTGGACGAGCACCGTGCGCACGGCACGACGAGTCTGGTCGCCTCGCTCGTCACGGCGTCACGGGACGTGCTCCTGGCGCGGACGGCGTTGCTCGCCGACCTCGCGGACGCGGGCGAGATCGTCGGGATCCACCTGGAGGGACCCTTCCTCTCGACGGACCGCTGCGGCGCGCAGAACCCCGCCGACATGCTCGTCGGGGACGCGGACCTGGTGCGTGCGATCGCACAGTCCGCGCGCGGGCACCTCGTCACGATGACGATCGCCCCTGAGGTGCACGGGGTCGCGGACGACGTCCTGCCGGCACTCGTCGACGCGGGCGCGATCCCGTCCATCGGCCACACGGATGCGTCGGCGGGGCAGGTCGAGGCCGCGGTCGACCGCGGGTTCGACCTGCTCGCGGCCACGTCGAACCGGCGCCTGACCGCGACGCACCTGTTCAACGGGATGCGGCCGCTGCATCACCGCGACCCGGGCCCGATCGCTGCCTGCCTGGCTGCCGCGGCGCGCGGCGAGCTCGTCGTCGAGCTGGTCGCGGACGGGACGCACCTGGCCGACGAGACGGTCCTGTCGGTGTTCGATCTGCTCGGCCCTGGGTCGATCGCGCTGGTCACGGACGCCATGGCGGCGGCGGGGATGCCCGACGGCTCGTACCAGCTCGGGCCTATGGCGGTCGTCGTCGACGGTGGAGTCGCGCGCCTCGCGAAGGGCGGAGCGATTGCCGGGGGAGTGGCGCACCTGATCGACGTCGTGCGCACCGTCGTCGCCGCGGGCGTCCCGCTCGAGGACGCGATCCTGTCCGCCGCGACCGTGCCGGCGGACGTCCTCGGGAGGCGGGACATCGGAGCGCTGGCCGCGGGCCGACGTGCCGACGTCGTCGTGACCGACGGTGAGCTGAGGCCGTTGCGCGTCCTGCGCGGCGGCGAGTGGCTATAGAGCCGCAGTCGTCGCCCGGACCGTGAGCTCGGGTGCCAGCAGCCGGGTCTCGGCCGTCTGGCCGTCGTCGAGGCGTGACATGACCATCTCGACGGCGACCGCACCGATCCGGGCGGCCGGGATGTCGACGGCCGTCAGCTGCTGAGGCTGACCGGTCGCGACGTCCTGCGGGCACACGGCCACGACGGACATGTCGCGCGCGACCTCGATGCCGCGCTCGCGCAGCCCGGCCAGCACAGCGGGCAGGGCCACCTCGTTGTGGACGACGAGCCCTGTCACCCCCGGCAGTCGTTCGAGCACCCGGTCGAGGGCTGCGACCGCGCCCGCGTGCGACGACTCGCACGGCTCGAACACCGCCTGGAGGCCGAGCCTCTCGGTCTCGGCCCGGAACCCGCTGACCATGCGCAACGCGTACGTCGTGTGCCGGTCCAGCACGACCTGGGGCGAGCCGATGAGGGCGACCTGGCGGTGTCCGAGTCCGACGAGATGGTCCACAGCGAGGCGGGCGACCGCCTCGAAGTCGAGGTCCACGCACGAGAGGCCTGACGCGTCGCGCGGCAGGCCGATGAGCACGGCCGGCTGGCGCTGGCGTCGCAGGATCGGCAGCCGGGGGTCCTCGGCCTCGACGTCCATCATGATCACGGCGTCGACCATCGACCCTGCGGCCACCCGTTCGACGCCCGCATGGTCGTCCTGGGTGAGCAGCAGCACGTCGTGCTCGAAGGCGCGGGCACGGGTGACCACACCGGTGACGAACTGCATGATGACGCCGACGTTGACGTCCACGCGTAGGGGAGCCATGAGGGCCAGCACGTTGGTCCGCTGCGAGGCGAGCGCGCGGGCGCCCGCGTGGGGTCGGTACCCGAGCTCGCGGACCGCGTGCTCGATCCGTTCGCGCGTCGACGCCGAGATCGGCCGTTTGCCCGACAGCGCGTAGGAGACCGTCGAGACCGAGACCCCGGCAGCGCGTGCGACGTCGTCGATCGTGGTCATCGCGGCTGCCTCCTTCGGTCTGCGGCCCCGTACGCAGCCGACAGGAGAACCCTAGTGGGCCCGGTACGGCCGTCGGCGGCCGATCGCCTCGTGTCTCGGAGCGTTAGCGAAGCGCTTCGACTTGGTGGGCCCCATCATGCACGCGAATGCACGGAAAGTCTGGTCTGGACATCGAAATAATCACGCGCTACGGTATCGAAGCGCTTCGACGATCGGGTTCTCCCGGTCGGCATCCACTCGATGAGGAGAACCCGGATGAGGATCAGCACACGGCGATGGGCGGCCGTCGGAACCGCCGCCCTCCTGACCGCGACAGCCCTGACCGCCTGCGGCGGCGGCAGCGGCGGCGGCGACTCGGACGAGAAGACCCTGACCGTCTGGCACTACGAGTCCGACGAGTCGGCCATGGGACAGGCCTGGGCCAAGGCCGTCGAGATCTTCAAGACCGAGCACCCCGACGTCGAGGTCAAGGTCGAGCACCAGACGTTCGAGCAGATCCAGAAGAACGCCAAGATCGTGCTCACCGGCGACGACGTCCCGGACGTCATGGAGTACAACAAGGGCAACGCCACGGCAGGCCAGCTCGCGTCGCAGGGGCTGCTGACGCCGCTCACGGACGTCGCGAAGGACAAGGGCTGGGACAAGACGCTCTCCGGCTCGCTCGCCACGACCGCGACCTACGACGAGAACGGGCTCATGGGCTCGGGCGACTGGTACGGCGTGCCCAACTACGGCGAGTTCGTGGGCGTGTACCTGAACAAGGACCTCTTCGCCCAGTACGGCATCGACGTCCCGACGACGTTCGACGACTTCGAGGCGGCGCTCGCGACGTTCAAGGAGAACGGCGTCACGCCGCTCGCCGAGGCCGGTGCCGAGTACCCCCTCGGACAGCTCTGGTACGAGCTCGTCCTGCACTACGGGGACCGCGCCCTGGTCGACGACTACCAGCTGTTCAAGAACGACGTCGACTGGCACAGCGACGCCATGACCAAGGCGACCGAGAAGCTCGACGAGTGGGTCAAGAAGGGCTACATCGCGTCGGACGCGGCCGGCCTCACGGCCGAGGACATGGGTGTGTCCTTCATCAACGGCACCTACCCGATCATGGTCTCCGGCTCCTGGTGGTTCGGCCGCCTCGCCGACGAGATCCAGTTCGACTGGACCCAGACGAACTTCCCCGAGAACACGCTCCACCCGGGCTCGTCGGGCAACATCTGGGTGGTCCCCACCAACGCGAACTCCAAGACGCTCGCCGAGGACTTCATCGACATCACGCTGCGCCCGGAGGTGCAGAACGTGCTGGGCGAGAAGGGCGGGCTCCCGGTCGCCGGTGATCCGAGCAAGATCACGGACCCGAAGACCGCCGAGATGACGCAGAACTTCGCGGACATCCTGGCCGAGGACGGCCTGGCGTACTACCCGGACTGGCCCGTGGCCGGCTTCTACGACGTGATCGTCAGCCAGCTGCAGTCGCTGGTCAACCAGTCCAAGTCGCCCGCCGAGGTTCTCGACGGCCTCAAGGACGCGTACGAGTCCGGCAAGGCCGACCTCGTCGGCTAGCGACCCGGACGGCCCGGGCCGGGCTCCACGCGGGCCCGCCCGGGCCGTCGGACCAACGAAGGACGGACCATGAGCACTGAAGCTCTCGACACCCGCGCCACGACGGACTCTCCGCCGAACGAGGCCATCGTCAGGCGGCGCAAGAAGCGCCCCACCTGGGTGGCGTACCTGCCGTACCTCGCCCCGGGCGCGATCGCGTTCGTCGTGGTCATCGGCATCCCGTTCGCGACGAACATCGCGTACAGCTTCCAGAAGTGGAAGGGCGGGATGTCGCCCCACATCTGGGTGGGGCTCGACAACTACCGGGCGCTCCTTCACGACGAGCAGTTCTGGACGTCGTTCCGCAACTCGATCTCGATGATCGTCGCGATGGTGATCATCCCGACGCTCATCGGGCTGCTGCTGGCGTCGGTCCTCTTCGACTACCTCGGCAAGAAGTTCGGGTCGAGGTCGGCGTCGGTGCTCCGAGCCAGCTACTACCTTCCGCAGATCCTCCCGGTCGCGGTCGCCGGTGTGCTGTGGAACTGGATCCTCAACGCCCAGACCGGTGCCCTGAACGAGGTGCTGCGCTCGCTCGGCGTGGACAACCCGCCGAACTGGCTCGGTTCGCCCACGACGGCCATGCCGACCGTGATGCTCGTGCTGGTCTGGGTCCAGATCGGCTATCCGGTCGTGATCTTCATGTCGGCGCTGCAGCGCGTGGATCCGGAGCTGTACGAGGCCGCCGAGCTCGACGGGGCCGGATGGGGGCGCAGGTTCCGGGCGATCACGATCCCGCAGATCAAGCCTGAGACGTTCGTCGTCGTGCTCACCTGCACGGTCGCGGCACTCAAGGTCTTCGGGCCGATCTACGTGCTCACCCGCGGCGGTCCGGAGGGCTCGACCCTGGTGCCGAGCTACTACTCGTACCTCAACTTCTTCGACAAGTCGAAGGTCGGCTACGGGGCGGCGGTCGCCAACGTCCTGACCCTCGTGATCGTCATCGCCGCAGGTCTCATCCTCGTCGCGCAGGCGCGCAGCGAACGCAAGGAAGGTGTGGGCTGATGGCCACCGACGTGATCTCGGCACCGCCGGCTGCACGCCACCGGCGCGGCAAGGCCCGCTGGCTCGTGCTCGTGGGCGCGGTGCTCGTCGCCGTCGCGATCCTGGCGCCGTTCGTCATCATGGTGCTCAACGCGTTCAAGTCGCCGCTGGACTACTCGCTGAACGGTCCGCTCAGCCTGCCGACCGAGCTGTACACCAAGGGCCTGACCACGTTCTGGGAGCGGGTCGACTTCCCGCAGAAGCTCCTCAACTCGATCTGGATCTCGAGTGCCGTCGCGGTCCTCGGCACGCTCCTGTCCCTGCTGAACGCCTATGCGATCGGCATCGGCCGGGTGAAGGGGCGGCTGCTCGTGGTCTCGCTCTTCCTGCTCGCGACCATGCTGCCGCAGGAGGCGCTGATCTACCCGCTGTTCACCATGGCGCAGTCGGTCGGGCTGTCCAACTCGCCGTGGTCGGTGATCATCATCTTCACCGTCATCCAGTCCGCGTTCGGGACCTACCTGCTGGCGTCGGTGCTCGGCACGTTCCCCAAGGCGCTGCTCGAGGCGGCGGCGCTGGATGGTGCGAGCCGGTGGGACGTGCTGTGGAAGGTCGTCTTCCCGGTGGTGCGCCCCACGCTGTCGGTGCTGATGATCTTCTTCTTCATCTGGACCTGGAACGAGTTCTTCATCCCGCTGGTCATGCTGACGACGAACGACACGCAGACCATCCCCGTGGCGCTCGCGTCGCTGCAGGGCGACAGACTGATGGATGCGCCGACGACCAACGCGGGGGCCCTGGTGTCACTGGTCCCTGCCGTGCTCTTCTTCCTGATCTTCCAGCGAACCCTGACGCGCGGCGTGACTGCCGGCGCGGTCAAGTAAAGGCGTCGAGAGATGAAGTTCACCAACGGCTACTGGCAGCTCCTTCCTGGAGTCCAGGTGCTGCGACCCCGCAGCGTCGCCGACGTCGTGGCCGACGAGGACACGCTGACCGTCTACAGCGCCACGGTGCCGCTCACCTCCCGCGGGGACACGCTGAACCGACCCCTCGTGACGGTGACGTTCACGGCACCGATGGACGACGTGATCGGCGTCCGGATCGAGCACCACGCCGGCGGCCTGGAGCCCCGGCCGGCGTTCGCGGTCGCCCGGGGCGAAGCCGACGTCAAGGTGGTCGCTGACGCCTCCGGCGCGTCGTTCACGTCGGGAGGGCTCACGGCGCGCGTGGCGGTCGACGGCGCGTGGAACGTCGACTTCGAGGCGGGCGGCCGCGTCCTGACGTCGTCGACGGCCCGCAGCATCGGCGTGGTGACGGACGCGAGAGGTGACGCGTACGTGCACGAGCAGCTGGCCCTCGGCGTCGACGAGCACGTCTACGGACTCGGTGAGAGGTTCGGCGCGTTCGTCAAGAACGGGCAGTCCGTCGACAGCTGGAACGCCGACGGCGGCACGGCCACCGAGCACGCCTACAAGAACGTGCCGTTCTACCTGTCCGACGCGGGCTACGGGGTCTTCGTCGACAACCCGGGGCGGGTCTCGTTCGAGGTCGGCTCCGAGGCGGTCTCGCGCACGCAGTTCTCCGTGGCGGGTGAGGTGCTGCAGTACTACGTCGTGCACGGGCCCTCGCCCAAGGAGGTGCTGCGCCGCTACACCGCGCTGACCGGTCGCCCGGCACGCGTCCCGGCGTGGTCGTACGGCCTGTGGCTCTCGACGTCGTTCACCACGCAGTACGACGAGGCCACCGTCATGTCGTTCGTGGACGGGATGGCCGAGCGCGGCCTGCCGTTGAGCGTCTTCCACTTCGACTGCTTCTGGATGCGCGCGTTCCACTGGACCGACTTCACCTGGGACCCCGCGACGTTCCCGGACCCGGAGGGCCTTCTCTCGCGTCTGCACGACAAGGGCCTGAAGGTCTGCGTGTGGATCAACCCCTACATCGCGCAGCGGTCCCGGCTGTTCGAGGAGGGGCGCACCGGGGGCTTCCTGGTGACGCGTGCGGACGGGTCGATCTGGCAGACCGACGAGTGGCAGGCGGGCATGGCGCTCGTCGACTTCACGAACCCGGCGGCAGTCGCCTGGTACCAGGGCCACCTGCGCCACCTGCTCGTCCAAGGGGTCGACGCGTTCAAGACCGACTTCGGCGAGCGGATCCCCACCGACGTCGTCTGGCACGACGGCGCCAACCCCGAGCGGATGCACAACTACTACACGCACCTGTACAACCGGGCGGTCTTCGAGGTCCTCGAGGCGGAGCGCGGCACGGGGGAGGCTGTGCTGTTCGCGCGGTCCGCGACGGCAGGCGGCCAGCAGTACCCGGTCCACTGGGGCGGCGACTGCGAGTCCACGTTCGTCTCCATGGCCGAGTCGCTGCGCGGTGGCCTGTCGCTCGCGTCGTCGGGCTTCGGGTACTGGAGCCACGACATCGGTGGGTTCGAGGGGACGCCGGACGCCGCGGTGTTCAAGCGCTGGCTCGCGTTCGGGCTCCTGTCGTCGCACAGCCGCCTGCACGGTTCGGACTCCTACCGGGTGCCGTGGGCCTTCGACGAGGAGGCTGTGGACGTTGCCCGCCTGTTCACCCGGCTCAAGCTCTCCCTGATGCCGTACCTCGGCAGGCTCGGTGAGGACGCGCACGAGCACGGTCTGCCGGTCATGCGACCGATGGTCGTGGAGTTCCCGGACGACCCCGGGGCGGCGACCGTCGCGACGCAGTACATGCTCGGTGAGAGCCTGCTCGTGGCGCCCGTGTTCACCGCGGACGGTCGGGTGAACGTCTACGTGCCGGACGGCGTCTGGACCTCGTTGCTGACAGGTGAGCAGGTCACGGGGCCGCGGTGGTACTCCGAGGTCCACGACTTCCTGTCGCTGCCGGTCTACGTCCGCCCGGACACGGTCCTGCCGGTCGGGGCACGCGAGGACCGGCCCGACTATGCGTGGGCCGAGGGCGTCACTCTGCGCCTGTTCGAGATCGCCGACGGGCACCGGTCGGTGACGGTCATCCCGGCGACCGACGGGGGCGAGCCGTCGCGGTTCGTCGTCTCACGCTCCGGTGACAGGGTCCACGTCTCGGCGCGTGACGCACGTGGGCCCTGGCGTGTGCAGATCGAGCCGTTCGCGGGAGCGCGAGGCCAGGCAGTCGACGCGGACGGCGACCAGGAGGTGGAGCTGGCGCTCTGAGCGCGTCCCTGCGCCGTGCGCAGACGACGTTGCGGGAGCGCTCCCACCTGTCGTATCGTTTCGACACAGGCCGGCCCAGGGTCGACGGAGCGCGCAGACAAGGACGTCGCGATCCCCGACCAGCCGCGCAGACAGCCGCCCGGAAGAAGGACCAGCACATGACCAGCTCGCGACCGTCCGGCCGCCGATTCCCCGAGGGCTTCCTCTGGGGGTCCGCCACGGCGTCCTACCAGATCGAGGGCGCAGCCCACGAAGGCGGCCGAGCGCCGTCGATCTGGGACACGTTCTCCCGCACGCCAGGCAAGGTGCAGGACGGGGACACCGGAGACGTCGCCGTCGACCACTTCCACCGAGTCCCGCAGGACGTCGCGATGATGGCCGACCTCGGCCTGCAGGCGTACCGGTTCTCCATCTCGTGGTCCCGCGTGCAGCCCTCCGGGTCTGGCGAGTTCAACCAGGCCGGGATCGACTTCTACTCCGACCTGGTCGACCGCCTCGTCGCGGCCGGCATCAAGCCCGTCGCGACGCTGTACCACTGGGACCTCCCGCAGGCGCTCGAGGACGAAGGCGGTTGGACCAACCGCCGCACGGCCGAGCTCTTCGGCGAGTACGCCCGCAAGATGGCCGAGGTCCTGGGCGACCGCATCCACCTCTGGACGACGCTCAACGAGCCGTGGTGCTCGGCGTACCTCGGCTACGCCTCGGGCGTGCACGCGCCCGGCCGCACCGACGACGTCGCCGCGCTCGCCGCCGTGCACCATCTGAACCTGGCTCACGGCCTGGCCGGTCGGGCCGTCAAGGACGTTCTCGGCCAGGACACGCCCGTCTCCGTGACGCTCAACCTGCACGTGACGCGCGCCGCGACGGACTCGCCGGAGGACGTCGAGGCCAAGCGGCTCGTCGACACCATCGCCAACGAGGTGTTCCTGCGCCCCATGCTCGAGGGCGAGTACCCCAAGGAGGTCTTCGCCGACACCGAGCACCTGACCGACTGGTCGTTCGTGCACGACGAGGACCTCGACATCATCCAGGTGCCGCTCGCACTCCTCGGTATCAACTACTACTCGACGGGTCGCGTCCGGTGGGGGACTCCGGAGGTCGGTGACGGGGGCCCTGGCCCCGACGGTCACCGCTCCTCGCCCCACAGCCCGTGGGTCGGTGCGACGAACGTCGAGTTCCTTCCGCAGCCCGGTCCGCACACCGCGATGGGCTGGAACATCGAGCCCCAGGGCCTCGTCGACCTCCTGCTCGAGATGCACGAGCGCTACCCCGGCCTCCCGCTCGCCATCACGGAGAACGGCGCGGCGTTCGAGGACGAGCTCGCTCCCGACGGCCACGTGCACGACGCCGACCGGGTGGCCTACCTCCACGACCACATCGACGCGGTCGGCGAGGCCATCGAGCGCGGCGCGGACGTCCGTGGCTACTTCGTGTGGTCGCTCATGGACAACTTCGAGTGGTCCTACGGCTACTCCAAGCGCTTCGGTGTGGTCCGCGTGGACTACGACACCCTCGAACGGACCGTCAAGGACTCCGGTCACTGGTACCGCCAGCTGATCGCCACCAACGCGGTCCCGGACCTCACAGCCGGCCTCTAGCGGTACCCGGCAGGTCCGCGCTCGCGAGGTCGGGAGCCCCACCGAGCGCGGACCTCCGGCACGTCTGCCGTCGTGCAGGTGGGGGAGGATGGCCGCGTGGGACGACGATCGACCAAGCGGCCGTACGGGGCAGAGCACGTGGAGCTCGACCTCGACCGTGCGAGCGCGGGCCGTACCACTGAGAGCAGCGCCGACGGCGAGTGGACCGTCCAGCGGGTCCGTGGGTCCGACCGTGAGTACCGCTGCCCGGGGTGCGACCAGCTGATCGCGCCGGGAACGTCGCACGTCGTCGCGTGGCGGACGGACGGCCTGTTCGGTGAGGCCCTGGACGACCGCCGGCACTGGCACAGCTCGTGCTGGCAGGCCCGCGGCCGTCGCGGCCCGACGCGGAGATGATCACGCCGGGCTAGGTCGCCGTCTGCGCCCGCGGACCGCTGCCTCGACTACGCGGTCGGGCTCGACGCTCGCCGCACCGCGACCAGCACGGCGTCCCGGATCTCGGCCGGCTGACCGTCCGCATCGAGCACGGTGCGCGACGGCGAGGAGGCCGCGACGTCCCAGAGGTCGGGGTCGAGCGTCACGCCCACATCCTCCGCGGTGAACAGCAGCTCGGCACGGTCCGGACGCTGGATCTTCGTCGAACCGTGGTCCGACGGGTGGTGCCCGACGATCAGCAGCATGCCCCCGGGCCGGACGGCGCCGGCGAGGCGGCGGTGCAGGTCGCGCAGCTCGGCGGGTGGCAGGTGCATGAACTGCGCCGACACGAGGTCGTACCGGTCCACGCCGGGTTCCCAGTCGAGGACGTCCGCGAGCTCCCAGCTGATGTTCAACGGGCCCGCGATCGCGGCGGAGCGGTCCAGAGCGACCTGTGAGATATCGACGGCGGTGACGTCCCAGCCGCGGGATGCGAGCCAGATGGCGTCCGCGCCCTCGCCCGAACCGACGTCCAGGGCGCTCCCCGGAGCCAGGTCGGAGACGACCGACACCAGCTGCGGGTTCGGGTTGCCGCTCCAGATGCGCTCGGCGGAGCCGTACCTCTCGTCCCAGAACTCGGGCGTGTACAGGATCTCGGAATGCTGGTCGTGGCTCATGGAGAGCATCTTGCCGCGTGCCCCCGTACCCGCCCGCACCGCGTGGCGGAACCGGCAATAGGCTCGTCCCGATGAGCACCCCCATGAGCCCAGAAGCAACCGAGCACCCGATCCGGTCCTTGACTGTCCTGCCTGCGGTCCGCGAGGACATCGAGCTGCACACGGCGGACGGGCTGACGCTCGTCGGCGAGCTGGCCGTGCCGTCGGGCCATGCTCCGGCTGCGACCCTCGTGACGCTCCACCCGTTGCCCACGCACGGCGGCTACATGGATTCCCACGTCTACCGCAAGGCCGCATGGCGCCTGCCGGCGATGGCGGACCTGGCCGTTCTGCGGTTCAACACCCGGGGGACGACCAGCCCGCGCGGCACCAGCGACGGCGTGTTCGACGGCGGAGGGGCCGAGCGGTACGACGTCGCCGCGGCGATCGAGTTCGTCGAGTTCCACGACCTGCCGCGCCCCTGGCTCGTGGGCTGGTCGTTCGGGAGCGAGCTGGTGCTCATGCACGGGCGCGACCCTGCGATCGAGGGTGCGATCCTGCTCTCGCCGCCGCTGCACCGGGCGACGGACGCGGACCTCGACGCGTGGGCGGCGTTCCGCAAGCCGCTGGTCGTGCTGGTTCCAGAGCTCGACGACTACCTGCGTCCCGACGAGGCCCGAGAACGTTTCGCCCGCGTCCCGCAGGCCGAGGTGATCGGCGTCGACGGCGCCAAGCACCTGTGGGTGGGGGAGTCCGCGGTCCGACGTGTCCTCGAGGAGATCGTCCGCCACGTCCTGCCCGACCACCCGCTGCCGCTCCCGACGGCGTGGGCGGGTGCCGACGCGGACGAGGCACCCGAAGCCGAGGCGTCGCAGTGAGCGCGCTCCTGCTCCTTCACGGCTTCCCGCTCGACCACCGGATGTGGTCCGGGGTGCAGTCGCTGCTCCCGGGCGCGCCCCGGGTCGTCGTGCCGGACCTCCCGGGCGACGCGCTGGTGCAAGGCGAGCCGACGCTCGAGGCGGCTGCCGACATGGCTGCGGAACAGCTACGTGCGGCCGGGATCGACCGCGTGGTCGTCGGCGGTCTGTCGATGGGTGGCTACGTGGCGCTCGCTCTGCTCGAGCGTCACCCGGACCTCGTCACAGGCCTGGCCCTGATCGATACCAAGTCGACCGCTGACACCCCCGAAGCGCAGGCGAACCGACTGCGCATCGCCGACGAGGTGGAGCGGACAGGAAGCGTGGACCCGGTCCGTCCCATGAGCGGCGTGCTGCTGGGGCAGACCACGCGCACGGTCCGCCCAGACGTCACCGCGCTCGTCGACCGGTGGATCGGCGAGCAGAGCCCTGCCGCGGTCACGTGGTGCCAGCGGGCGATGGCTGCCCGACCGGACCGGACCGAGGTCCTGCGCGCGTTCGACGGACCGGTGCGGGTCGTGGTCGGTGACGAGGACACGGTCACCCCGGTGGCTGCCGCCGACCACATGGTCGAGGCAGCGCGGCACGCACGCCTGGTGGTGATCCCGCACGCGGGCCACCTGACCGCGATCGAGGACCCGGCCGGCGTGGCGTCGGCGCTCGCCGGCCTACTTGCCTAGCAGGCGCGCCAACGCGACGGACAGGTCGATCGACTCGCCGTCCTTGCCGCCTGCTCCGAGCACGAGCGTCGGATCCGACGGAACGGGCGTCACGCCCTTGAACCGCGCCGACAGGCTCCCGGGCACCGTGAGGACGTAGAAGTTCCCCACGGTGTCGATCGCGACCGTCTCGTCCTTGCGCAGGTACCACCCGGTCAGCGGCGTCTTGTACCGCGTCCGACCGTCGTAGCTGCGCGCCTGGAGCTCGACAGGCTGAGGCGCGCCGAACCGCTGCGCCTGCACACGCCGCAGGAAGGTCGTGATCTGCTCGCGCGCTGCGGCCGTCTCGGCCCGCTGACGGGAGGCCAGCACCTCCTCGTGGGCCGCCGCGGTGGCGCGCTGCTGCTCACGCCATGCGGCCGCTGAGTCGGTCTGGGTCCGGGAATGGTTCAGGGAGCTCTGATCGGACAACGGTCGATCTCCGGTCTGTGGTCACACGTCGGTGTGCAATCAGCGAGACGGCGCGGTCGCGTCGTCCTTACCCGCAGTCTGGCCGTTGTGCGAGTCCGAACCGGCCGACGCGTCGGAGTTCACCTCAGGAGTCACCTGTTCGGGTGACGGCTTGTCGGTCGACCCGCCCTGCGCGGGGACGTCCGCTGCGGGTGCAGTGGCCGCGGCGGCGGACACCGGTGCCGGACGCGACTTGGACGGGCGGGCGGGGGGCCGCACGGGCTTCGTGGGCGGCTTGGCGTCGGAGCCCTTCTCCTTGGCCGCCTCGGGCGCCTTCTTCTGCTCCTCCTCGAACGCGGCCTCTGCGCGCGATGCGCGTTCCAGCGTCGCCCGGTCCGGGTTGTGACCCAGCAGGTTGCGCAGCTCGTCCAGGTAGGACGTGATCGACTCGCGCTGGCGGTTGAGGTCCTCCACCTGACGCGCCGCCGACGTCCGCTCGCGCTCCGACTCGGTCATGGCGTCGGAGATCTGCTTCTCGGCGTGCTCACGTGCCTCCGCGACCACACGGTCCGCGTTCTTGCGGGCGTTGGAGAGCAGCTCCTTGGCGTGCGCCTCGGCGTCCGTGCGGACCTTGTCGGCCTGCGCGAGCGCCTTGGCCACGCGCTGCTCCGCCTCCGAGGCGTGCGCCTCGGCGTCGCGGACCAGTCGTTCGGTCTCGGCGCGAGCCGTCTCGTGGCGCTCGGCGTCCTCCCGCTCGGCGGCCTCGCGCCGGGACGCGATCGACAGCTCGGCGTCGGCGAGCTGCTGCTCGGCCGAGCGGACGAGCTCGTCCGCGTTCGTCCGTGCGGTCGTCGTCAGCTCCGTCGCGGACCGACGCGCCTCCGTGAGCACGCGCTCGGTCTCCAGGCGCGTGCGCTCACGAAGCTCCGCCGTCTCGCGATCTGTCGTCGCCCGCAGCTCCGCGGTCTCGCGATGCGTGACCTCCTGAAGCTCCTGCGCCTCCCGGTTCGTGACGTCGCGCAGGTTGGTCGTCTCGTGGACGGCTCGCTCGCGTAGCTCCGTCGTCTCACGTTCGGCGGTCGCCCGCAGATCGGTGGCGTACCGCTCGGCGTCGCCACGCAGGGCGACGATGGCCTGCTGGTTCTCGGCGCGGAACGCCGCGACCTCGTCGGCGGCAGCGGCACGCAGCTCGCTCGTCTCACGCTCGGCCTGCGCCCGGACGAAGCCCGCGTACTGCTCGGCCTCGACCCGCAACGCGGCGACCTCGGCGCCCACGCGCTGCTGGAGCGCTGCCGCGTCCCGCTCGGCCGCGGCGCGCACCCCGTCGGCGTACTCCTGGGTCTGCACGCGCAACGACGTGACCTCTTCGGCCGCGTGCTGGCGCAGGGCAGCGACCTCGGCTGCTGCGTCGGACCGCTGCTGGGCGACGTACCGGTCGACCTCGGCGCGCATGGTGGCCAGCTCGGTTCCGACGCGCTGCCGCAGCTCGGTGGTGTCGGCATCCGCGCTCTGGCGCAGGTCCTGCGCGTAGTGCTCGGCCTCCTCGCGCTGGGCCGTCGTCTCGGCCTCGCTGCGCGAACGGAGCTCGCTGGCCGTGCGCTCTGTGGCGATGCGCAGCTGCGTGGCCTCGTGCTCGACGCTCGCGCGCAGCGTGCCGAGCTCGCGCTCGAGCGAGCTGCGGCGCTCGCTCTCCTCGGTGGTGATCGCACTCTGGATGCGTGCGGCCTCGCGCTCCGCGGACCCGACCAGCTCCTCCGCCCGACGCTGGGCGGCCAGCACCGTGCTCTCTGCTTCGGACGACGCACTGGTGCGGACCTCGTCCGCCTCGCGACGCGCGGTCGCGAGCAGCTCGGCAACCTCGTTCTCCGCGCGGGCGCGCAGCTGCCCCGACGACAGCTTGGCGCGAGCGAGCGCGTCCGCCGCCTGCGAGTTGGCCTGGGTCACGACGTCCGAGGACTGCTCCTCAGCAGAGCGCAGCAGCTGCTCGATCCGCGACCCGAGCCCGGAGTAGGTGGGCCGCTCGGCCTCGCGAAGCTGTCGGTGCGCCTCGGAGAGCTCTCCCGCGACCTGCATGGCGCGGCCGTCGAGCTGCTCGACCTGGGCGCGGGCGTCCGCCAGGGCCTTCTCGAGACCAGCGATGCGAGAGTCGACCGCCTCGCGTTCGTATCCGCGGAAGTTGACGACGGGGAAGGGGGTCCGGGCGTCGGGCACGAGCGTTCCTCCTGGGCACTGTGGCTCCGCGAGCCGCCTCGGTCGAGACGCCCTGTGACAACCGGAGCCCGCGCGCAACGATACGCGTCTTCACCCGTCCGTGGTCCCGGGAGAGGGGCGCAGTCAGGCGCTCTGCCCGCTCCGTCAAGCGGGTCACCGCCCGGCCGGGCGCCGGTCCGGTACGCCCCGGTTCTGCCGTGACGTGCCGCTCTGCCTATCCTGAGGCCTCTCGTCCCTGGAGGATCTTGCGTGGTGAAGCGACTGATCATCGCCGCCGTCGGTGTCGTCGGACTGGTCGTCATCGGTCTCGGCGTGGCCTCGGCGACGGTTTGGCGGCCGGACGACGTGCTCGTCGCCGACACGTCCGACGGACCGCACACCCTGGTGACGGATCCGGGTGTCCTCGACCTCGGCGGAGATCCCGTGACCGAGCCCGTCACCGTCCGTGTGACGGTTCCGGACGGCGGTCAGGTGACCTTGGCGATCGGTCGCGACACGGATGTCGAGGGCTGGGTCGGGACCGAGGCGCACGGGCAGGTCACCGGGCTCGCCAGCTGGGACGAGCTTGCCGTGACCCCCGTGGAGGACACGACGCCCGTCCCGGAGGCGACGGATCCAGCAGCGCCCGCGCCGGAGGCCTCGTCGACGGCGTCGCCCGACCCGGGAGCGGTCGAGGCGACTGCGGTCGACCCGGCGGGATCTGACCTGTGGGTCGCACAGGCCACGGGCAAGGGCTCGGCGACGCTCGTGTGGCCGCAGCAGGAGGGTCGTTGGAGCCTCATCGCGGTGAGCACGGGCGCCTCGGCACCAGCTCTGGCGATGCAGTGGCCGCGTGAGGTCACGACGCCGTTGCTCTGGCCCGCCGTGGTGGTGGGTCTGGTCCTGCTGCTGGTGTCCGTGTGGCTCTTCGTGCGGGACCTGCGTCGCCACCGCCGGGGTCTGGACGACGAGTGGCACGCCGTCACGACGGGGGCGCTCCCGACCGTTCTGGCCGAGGACGTCGACGCACTTCCGCTGCTCACGCGCCGACAGCTCCGGGAGGCTGCCGCCGCCCGTGCGGCTCGCCCGGCTCCCCGCACGGGCGAGGTCGCCCAGGTGCCGCCGCCCGTCGACACGCAGGTCGGGACGACCGTTGCCGACTCTCGGCCGCTCAGCCGTCGCGCGCTACGCGAGGGGACGCACACATCCCCGACGGCCGTGGTTCCTGCGGCACCGTCCTCGGCGTCCGGCGAGCGCCCGGAGGCTTCCCGGGGCGTCGGCTGGACACCGTCGTCCGGTGCGAACGTCCCGCCGTCGTCGACGGATGCTCCTGACAACGCGGTCGTCCCTGCGTCGCAGCCCGGCCCCGGCCAGGACGGGGCGCACGGGCGTCCGTCGTGGCTCAGCTCGAGGGGCGGGCAGCCCTCGGGAAGTGCTGTGCCGGAACGGGCGGCAACGCCGTCCTCGGCAGGCAACGCGCCCGCTCCGCTCGGCGGTGCCGCTCCCCAGGGAGCTCCGGTCGGCGCTGGCGGCCCCCCCGGCAGCCGTCCCGCACCCAGCAACGGTGTCTCCGCTCCCGGGACGGGCCGGTACGCGCCCGGTGCGGGTGGTCCTGCTCCGCGGCCGGGTGCACCAGTGGCCGGGTCTGGTCCTGCTGAGCCCGGGTCGTCTGCCACGGCGAACGGCCCTGCGGCTGTGCCCGGTGCTAAGGCCCGGGCGCCCGTCCCCGCGCCTGCTCCCGGTTCCCCGTCTGCTCATGCTCCCGATCCCCACGCAGGGAGGCCGGCCTGGTTGTCGACGACATCGACCGACGCTCGGCCCGAAGCAGAACCTGCCGGTTCCCGCGCCGACGCCTGGAGACGCGCGTGGGGCCTTCCCCCGACCGAGGGCGAGTCGAACTCGACGGAACCCGGTCAGACCGATCAGGAGGACGGCCGATGACCCGCCGCCCGCACCGTCGTGCCGCAGTGCTGCTCGGGGTCGCCGCGGTCGCGCTCGCAGCCTGTGCCGCTCCGGTGCCGCAGCCCTCGCCTGCGCCGGTGCCCGCCGTGGCGCCGCCCGCGACGACCATCGCGCAGTCGGACAACGTGCTGTCTGACCTCGGCACCGTGCTCGCCGCAGGCGACACGGCCCTCGACCCGGCGCTCCTGACGACCCGGGTCGCGGGTCCCGCTCTGGCCATCCGGTCGGCCGAGTACGTGCGGGCCCAGGCGACGGCGAACGCCAAGCCGCCCACGGTCATCCCGACGAAGCCGCAGGCGCTGATCCTCCCGCAGACCACCGCCTGGCCCAGGACGCAGCTCGTGGTGACCGAGCAGCCCGACGACCTGCAGGCACCACGGATCCTCGTGCTGCTGCAGAACGAACCACGCGACCAGTACCACCTGTGGGGCTGGGGCCGCATGGGTCCGGGCATCCCGATGCCCCCGACGGCGACCCCGGAGACGGGCAGCGCGGTGCTCGCCCCGGACGCCACGGGTCTCCTGGCCACGCCGACCGACGTGCTGATCCAGTACTGCGACGTCCTGACCAACGGCGCCGCCTCGCCGTACGCGGCGACCTTCGCGCCGGACGCGCTCCGGACCGGGATAGAGGCTGCGCGTGCGTCGACGGTTGCAGGAGTGGGGACGGCCGGCACTGCGACGGAGACGTACACCCCTGAGCCCGCGCCGCTGACCACCCTTGCGACGGTGGACGGCGGTGCGATCGTCGTCGGCCAGCTGACGACCGTGTCGACCGTCTCGCTCACGGCGGGAGGCAGCATCCCGATCCTCGACCCGTTCTACGCCGTTCTCACAGGCAAGCAGTCTGCGTCGAGCAACTTGGTCCGCACGTTCACGGACGTCGTGATCATCTACGTGCCGCCGGCCGGCAGCACCGCTCTGATGCAGGTCCTCGCTGCCGAGCACGCGGTGACCGCGGTGACCGCGGACTGACTTTCCGGCAGTCTGTACGCCAGGCGCACGACCAGCACCCGACCTCGCACGAAGGACTCAGACGCATGTCCCAGCCCACCGGACCCCGTCCCCGCCTCGATGTGCGTGGCGCCGTGGACCTGTCCTCGCTCGCCCGCCCCAGCACGCCCCCGCCAGGCTCGCCCGGCGGGATCGCGAGTCCCGGCGCGTTCGTCGTCGACGTCGACCAGGCGTCCTTCCCGGCTCTCGTGCAGAGCTCGACGAGCCATCCGGTCGTTGTGGTGCTGTGGGCCGGGTGGAGCGAGGTCAGCACCGCGGTCGCGTCCGACCTTGCCGCACTCGCCGACGAGGACGGTGGGCGCTGGCTCCTTGCACGCATCGACGCCGACGCCAACCCGCAGATCGCCCAGGCCTTCCAGGCGCAGTCGGTGCCGACCGTGGTCGCAGTGCTCGCGGGCCAGCCGCTCCCGCTGTTCCAAGGCGCCTACCCCCGAGAGCAGGTCCGGGAGGTGCTGGACCAGGTGCTCGCGGCAGCGGAGGCCAACGGGATCACGGGTCGGGTGACCCCGAGCGCAAGCCCACAGGACGCACCGGATGCCGAGCAGGAACCGGAGCTCCCTCCTCTGCACCAGGCCGCGTACGACGCCATCGAGCGAGATGACCTCGCCGCTGCGCGCGCCGCGTACGAGCAGGCGATCAAGGAGGACCCGCGCGACGCGCTCGCGAGGGCCGGCCTGGCTCAGGTCGGACTGCTCGACCGCACGCGCGACGCCGACCTGCAGGCGGCACGTGCCGCAGCCGCCGCCGACCCCAAGGACCTCGACGCGCAGCTGGCCGTCGCGGACCTCGATGTCCTCGGCGGCAAGGTCGAGGACGCGTTCGACCGGCTCATCGACGTCCTCCGCACGACGTTCGGCCCGAACCGTGAGCTGGTCCGCCTGCGGCTCGTGGACCTGTTCGAGGTGGTCGGTGGGGACGACCCCAGGGTCGTTGCGGCCCGGCGAACCATGGCCAACGCCCTCTACTAGGGCGTTATCGCAGGTCAGCGGCATTTCCGACGCGGTGACCCCCGTCACCTGCCACGGATTTGCCCTCCGGCCGCCGGGGCCGTAGTGTTCTCGATGTCGCCCGGCAGGGAGGAACGGACACCGAGGATTGAACCTCGATGGCTGGTCCCCCGGGTAGACATCCCACGGAAGCCCCAGCTGGCGATCATGTCGCCGGCTATCTGGAGCGTCCGGGACCTGGAGCTAGACTCCTTCTCTCGACAGGCCGCCTCGCAAGGGCGAGTTTGACGGGGAGGATCAACTCCGCTAAGTTAGAACGGTTGCCTCCGGACAGGTTGAAGGACCTGAATGGATGCGCGTCTGTTCCTTGAGAACTCAACAGTGTGCCAAATAGTCGATGCCATATGGCTCGCTATCTCGTGTGTTTCGGGCCTTTGGTTCGGGGT
>NZ_JIAN01000009.1 GCF_000688475.1 Cellulomonas sp. URHE0023
TACCAGGTACTCGCCCCCGACAGATCCGCAATCACCCGCGACCCACCGGCCGGCACCGTGAACGAGTACTCATCCACCGATGCCTTGGTCTCCAGGTTCCCGGCCCCATCAGCCGGAACACCGTTGGACACGACGACGGGAGCGCCGGAGACCGGCAGGTCGAGGGCGAAGGTTTGTGGCGCGGGAACGATCGCCAGACCGAGGTCGTAGCGCCAGGCGCTTGGAGTGGCCGAGCCGTCGACGTACACATCGAGGCACGCGTTCCCGCTCAGCCCACTCTGGATCCCGTACGTCGCCTTGCCTGTTCGTGTGGCGAACGCACTCGTCGTGGAGATCAGACTCCAGGCGAGCGAGTAGCGGAACTGTGTCCCGTCGATCGCGAGCGACGAGTTCGCCGGCAGATCGAAGCAGTAGCGGTCGGACGAGCCGACAGCCTCGAGCACACCGGCGCCGCTGTTGACGGGCAGGCCGGTGGCCGGGTGAAACTCGGAGTCGTCGTGCAGCTGGATGTCGAAGCGTTCGAACGGAACCCGCGTCAGGTCCATGTCGACCTTCTCGACCCCGAACCACGCAACCGTCGCGCCGCCCTTGAGGCGGAACAGGGCGTTCAGGTCTCGCTTGGAGTGCGGTACGACGAAGCTCACGTCGCCCACGGACACCATGGACGAGTCCGGGAGCGTCACGGTCGTCGACGAGCCGGGGACGAGCGTGCCCTGGACGGCGGTGCCGTCCACGACGATCTCCACGTTCGATGCCGAGAAGCTCAGACCGGGGGTGACGAACCTCGCGGTGACGTTGAACGCCTTGTGACCCGGCAGCTCGGTCAGGTAGAAGGGGTAGTCGTTGGCCCCGGTGAACGGACCGGCGTAGTTTCGGCCGACGGCGAGCGTCCGGATCTTAGCTGGGAAGAAGTTCGGCGGGATCTCGCCGGTGAACTTCACGGACAGCGGATCGGCTCCGATCGACGCATCCCCAAGACCGACCCCGAAGGTGTCGGTGCTCGCGAGGCTCGTCGCGAACGACGGATCTCCGGAGAGGCCCACGTCGAGCAGGCAGTCGTCGAACCCGAGCCCTGGCTGGATGCCGGCGGCGGTGCAGATAGCGGCCGCCTGGGAGAAGGCCGCTTCAGACAGGTCGCTCAGTGACGTGACACCGCGCGGGTAGGACCTGTCGACGTAGTCCACGGCCGACTTGCCGACCGGATAGGTGAACAGCGAGTTGCTGTCCGTGACGCGCCACGAGTCACCGAACGTCCCGTACAGACGCTGGAGGAACAGCGAATCCGAGACCCCAAACTTCAGACCATCCGTAACGTCGACGCCGCTCGCCGACACCAGGTCGTTGTGTGGGTTCCCGTCGTAATCACCCAGCATGCCGTTGACCTGACCGGCCCATGTGGACGGCAGGCTCAGCCGGAAGTCGCCACGAGCCCCGGGGCGCGGCGTCCAACCGATCAGGGCCTGGTCGCCGTCGTCGTCAAACGCGGTGAGTAGTTGCAGCTCGCCGCCCATGCGGGTGATCAGAGCGCCGTCACCGACGTAGAGCAGACCCCCTTCGGGCAGGGCGACCGCGCGACCATCCACGGCCACGGAGCCGAGTGCGTCGAACTCAACGAGCCTGTCGCCCGTCTGTACAGCGAGGGAGCCGACGCTCGACATGTCAGCCGTGGCAGCGACCGTTCGCATCTGAATCTCGAGGCCACTCACGTCGTGCTGGAGCAACCGGTATTCGCCGACGCCGTGGAAGTCGTAGTTGAGTCCGTCGAGCGTCACGAGCCGCGGATCGGCACGCACCATCGCGGGACTCGCCGCGCCGCCCATCCAGACCTGGATCTCCTCCTCGGTCAGGCCCATCGCGCGAAGCTGGTCAGCCGTGAACACCTGATCGATCTCGCTGAGGATCGCGAGCAGCTCGAGCATCCCCGTCGCCCTAGTGCACGCCAGAGCCGCCGGCGAGACCGAGCCCGAGCCGTAGCCGTGGGTTGCGGCGTTGACCGGCCCGAGACACAGAGCATCCCTCGTTCCTTCGAACGCAGCCTTCTCCACCCCCTTCATGATTACTGCCCTGGCCGCCGCGTTCGCCGCGCTCTTCGTGATTTGCTCGGCAGCTCTCACGAGCAGCTTCCCGCGGACCTTGTCGTAGACGTACTTGGCGACCACCGCCGCCGTAGCCGCCGCAGCGGTACCGGCCGCTACCTTCGCGACCGCCTCCCAATCGACGGCGTACTCCTCCTCGGCGTTCGACTGCTCCGGTGGCTCCGGTGGGTACGGGTTCGTCTGGTAGGGCACCGTGAGGGGCACCTCGACGACGCCGGGGATCGACTCGACCACCTCATTCGTGCCGTAGCGCTTCCGCTCCTCGTCGTCCTTGCACTCCTCCCGGGACTTCTTTGAGACGAGCACGACTCCCGGCATTCCCGCCGCGGCCTTCGATGCCCAGGTCTCGAACACTGGCCGGGAGATCTTCGCGTCAGCCTTCTTCTCGCACTTCTCGACGACGCGAAATTCGTCGGTGTACCACGAGACGTTGGCCGCTTTCGCGCCACCCCAGCCCGCAGCTTTCATGGCGGCCACATAGGTGTCCACCTGGAACTTCGCCTCTGCGACCGTCCCGTTGGTGTCCTTCTTCAACTCGATGACGTCCATCGGGTTGGTGCCCGGAGCCTGGGAGAACCTACCCGCGACGACGATGTCCGGGCGGAAGCCGACGGTGACCGAGTCCTTCTGCTCCTGTGTGGTCTCCTCGGCAAGGTTGTCGAGGATCGCGTTTCTGAGCGAATCCCCGGTAAGTCCGGTCATGGTGGCAAGCCTGAGCGGAGTCAGACTGACCTCCCACTGGATTCGAGAGGAGACGACGCCGGCCGCCTGGTTCTCGAGTGCGGATCTCGTCGCCGTCGTCGAGACGCCGAGACCGGGGTTTCCGGCCGCCAAGAGAAGGTTCATAGTCTGAACAAGCCTGGCCTGAGCAATTGACTCGATGTAGTCCTTGTCCGAGTTACGCCCCTGGCACTCATTGGGCAGATACACACCCAGCTTCGGCGGGACACCATACGTCAGCGGAACCGCTGGCTTCGGCGGAAACGTCGCGTACAGGCAATAGTTGAAACCGCGCGAGCGCAGCAATGAGCCATTGATGCACCGCGTTGCACGGCTGTTGTCGAGCTCCGGTTCGGGCGAGCAGTAGGCGGTTGCGGGCGTGACCGGAGAAGCCGGGACGCTGGCCGCAGCAGTACCTGTCGTCGCCGGCGAGCGACCGGTGACCTGCGAGAAGATGGGCTTTTGGACCGCTGCTGCGGCTCCTGGCGGGGCAACCATCGAAACCGCCAGGGCGACGACGACGACGAACGCGACGGCGAGTGCCTGCCGAAGAGTAGCGACCGATGTGCTCACAGTTCGTCCTGTCCTATGACTGAGGCGAGCCGACTTTAAGTCACGGAACGTACCACTCAATTTGCGCGCTGGTAGGGTTCGGAGCATGAAGTTTGTCCGGGTCCCCGACACTCTCCCGTCGCCGCAGGAGTACCTGCGGGCCGGCGTTCCGCGCCCGCTCGCATCCGTGGATCAATCGCCGCCGGCACGCAATGCCACGGTTTCCGATCTGCGGCAAGTGCCGGATCTGTCGGACATTCACCCGAATGACACGACAGTCGGTGACACATTCACCGTGATGGACCTTTCCGGCACCATCGCCGGCGTGGTATGGGCCCGATCCAGTCAGTACTTGACGCGGCCCACCAAGATGAGGGCCGTGTGGGCCGAGGTCATGTCGACCCGGCGCACCTCGAACGGGCTGCTCCAGATCGATCGCGGCTCATACGTGCCCGGTAACTACCCCGTGATCCGCGACCCGATCGAGCTCTCCGCCGTCCGCATAGTCACGGTCGACACCTCCGTCCTGCTGGCCGGCCTTGACCCGGCCAAGTTCCGTCACGACGACGTGATCTTCCTCAGCGCGGCGGTTGCGATGGAGGTTGCCCTGACGGTCAGCGCTCCCGCGGGCGATGAGCCGCAGGAACCGGACACGGTGCACTACGCGAGCTGGGACCTCTCGGTCCCCGTCCCTATCGATCACTACGTGCTGCGGATGTATACACACCTCGCGGACGCACTGCGGCCTCCAATTACACGAAATTCGCAGATCGATCGCACCGAGCTGATCTGCGCAGCAACGGCGATTCTTTACGAGGCGCCGCTGTACACGGCGAAACCCGAGGCGTACCAGGGTATTAAGAACGGACTGAAGTTGATTCCGTACGGACCGGTGCGCAACAAGTCCGCCCTCGACCAGTACTCAGCCCCGGACCCGTTCGCTGAGAAATAGCGGAAGTGCCCTCACGAAGGGCCTCGGTCGATCAGAAGCACGCCGGCAGCGAACACAGGCATAACCTTGACGCCGGCACCGCTGTAGGTGCCATGACGGACGACGAGGCGCTCGACGCCTACTCCCGAGCGGTGGTCTCCGTGGCGGAGAAGGTGCTGCCGAGCGTCGCGAGCCTGAGCGTCCGGACGGCGCAGGGCGGTGGAGCCGGGAGCGCAAGCGTGATCACGACCGACGGATTCCTGCTCACCAGTGCGCACGTCGTCGTCGGCGCGAGCACCGCCGAGGCGTCCTTCACCGACGGCACGACCGTGCGCGCGGACGTGGTCGGCCGCGACCCGCTCTCGGACCTCGCCGTGCTGCACGCCCGCGGTGACACACCCCCACCCGTCCCCTTCGGCGACGCGGCGGCGCTGCGCGTCGGTCAGCTCGTCATCGCTCTGGGCAACCCGCTCGGCCTGGCGGGGAGCGTCACGGCGGGCATCGTCTCCGCGCTCGGGCGGTCGCTGCCCACCGGGTCGGGACGCGTGATCGACGAGGTGGTCCAGACGGACGCCGCGCTCAACCCCGGCAACAGCGGCGGTGTGCTGGCCGACAGCGCGGGCCGGATGGTCGGCGTGAACACCGCCGTCGCGGGGATCGGCGTCGGGCTGGCCGTGCCGATCAACGCGACAACACGCGAGATCGTCACGACGCTCATGACCCGCGGCCGGGTCCGACGCGCGTGGCTCGGCATCGCCGGAACCCAGGCGCCCTTGCCGCCGCACCTCGCCGAACGCCTCGGGTCACCGACGGGGCTCATGGTCGCCGGCGTCTCGCCCGGTTCCCCGGCCGCCCTCGCCGGCCTGCACCGGGGTGACATGGTGGTGGAGCTGGATGGCAACCGCGTCGTCACGACGACGGCGGTGCAGAAGCTCATGGTCGAGGACGCGATCGACCGCCGCATCGAGATCACCGTCTGGCGCAACGGTGCCCTGGTCGACGTGATCGTCTTCCCGCGCGAGCTGACCTAAGGACCTGTCACCACGAACCGGCCGGTGGCGCCGGAGTGGGCGTCGCTCATGACGTGCGTGACGAACGGGTAGGTCCCCGCCTCGGGGAAGGTGAGCTCGACGAAGCCGCCCTCCGCGGGGCCGAGCGACAGCACCTGCGCGCCGCCCGTTCCGGTGGACCCGCCGTCCCGCAGCAACCAGTCCCCCTCCCGGTAGGTCGTGTCGAACTGCGCGCCCACCACGTGGAAGCTGCTCGGCTTGTTCGGTCCGGCGTCGAGCACCCACAGGCGCACGCGTTCGCCGGCCACGGCCTGCAGCGGACGGTCGCGGTACTGGTTCGCGAAGCCGTTGAACACCACGAGATCCGGGGTGCTCGCGGCCACCTTCGCGTCATCGGCCATACCACCCTGCGCGCCCAGGTAGAGCTCGGACTGCACGAGGACGTACTCACGGTCGACGGCGGGCAGGCCCGGTGGGTCGATGATGACGGCCCCGAACATGCCGTTCGCGATGTGCAGCGCCATCGGCATGGTCGAGCAGTGGTACATCCAGATGCCGCTGCGCGTCGCGGTGAACGTGTACGTCAGGGACGCACCGGGCTGGATGGTCCGCATGACGTCGTCGGGTGCGAGGGCGCCCGCGTGGAAGTCGATCGAGTGGCCGATCGAGCCGTCGTTGACCAGCGTGATCTCGAACCGGTCGCCGACGGAGCCGCGGAGCACCGGCCCGGGCGCCTGGCCGTCGAACGTCCACAGGCGTTGCGTGACGCCAGGAGCGACCTCGCGCTCGACCTCGCGGACGGTCAGGGTCGTGCGATGCGTGGTCGTCACGGTGGACGACGGGGGCGGCGTCGCGTCGTGCGCGACGAATCCCGCGTCCGGTGCGGCCATGAGGTCGAGCGCGTCGGCAGCGCTCTGCTTCGGCTCGTCCGACGAGGCGGCGTGGTCCGCGTGCCCTCCCATCCCCGCCGCGTCGGCGGGCGTCGCCGGCTCGTCCCCGGCCGTCCCCGTCGAGGCGGTCTGCGCGGTCCCTTCGACCTCGATCCGCAGCGTCATCCCCATCAGGCGGTGCCCCGCCACCGGGCACCAGCCGTCGAGCGGCACACCGACGACCCCGACATCCACGGAACCCTGCTCACCGGGTGCAAGCCGACCGGTGGTCGCTCCCGTCTCGATCGCGAGCTCGTGCACGTCGTCGTCGGTGTTCGTCACCTCGATCACGAGCCGGTCCCCGGCGGGCACAGTCACCACCGAAGGGCTGAACCGCATGGTGACGGCCTCGACCGACACAGTGGTCGTCCGACCCGTCGCAACCGTGTCGCCGTCGGCCGACGCGACCGTGCCGATGCCTGCCGCAGGCGGGTCGAGCGCAACGCCCAGCGCGACCGCGAGAACGAGGCAGCCGACGGCGACGACCGCGGCGCCGCTCCGCGCTCGCACGGGAACCTGCACCTCCGGCGTGGCCGGTGTCGCACGCCGCCACACCAGCACGGCGCGCGTCACGAGCACGAGGAACGACGTCAGTGCGCCGAGCACGACGAAGGACGAGAGGACCCGGACGGCGCTGGGGACCGGTGCGACGAACACCGCCAACCCTGCGTTGACCAGCACCACACGCACGACGGCGCCACGGTCGAGCTCAGCCGCCGTCCGACGCGACATCGCCGGGCCACCGCCGAGCACGACAGGCACGAGGTAGGACAGCGAACCGACGAGCACCTGCCCCACGAACCCGACGACGAACGGGGCCACGAGGACGCCCAGGCGGTCCGGGACGACTCCCCACCTCGGCGCTCCAGCGACGATGGCGCCGAGCGCGAGCGTGCTGGTGAGGAACCACCCGACGGACGATGCGAGGCTCCACGCGGCGTAGGTGCGCGGGCCGCTGGACCGGGCCTGCATGACCATGGCGTGCGCGATCACCGCGGTGCCGGCGGCCACCGTCAGGGCACCCGCAGCGACCAGGGGCTGCCAGGACGTGAGCGTCCCGGCAGCGACGAGCCCGAGCCCGCCGAGCACCACGGGAAGCGCACGACGACCGGCCCGCTCGTGGGCCGGTTCGATCCGGGCGTGCAGCACGGTGGGCCAGAGCACCAGGAGCGTGCCGAGCACCGTCAGACCGACCCAGCCCAGCAGAAGAAGCGTGACGTGGCCGACGTACAGACGCCCGTGCAGATCCTGCGACGCGTGCCCCTCGGCCATCGCGACGCCGAGACCGACCCCGACCGGCAGCAGCACTCCGGCTGCGACGTAGTACCGAACGGCGTGCCCGAACCGCGACGGCAGTGCGGACCGGCTCTGGACGACCATCACCGCGACCTGGGCGAGCGCGGACCCCGCGACCAGCACGGCACCGGCGACGATGGCCGCCGGCACCGTGACCGCCACACCGACCACGACCGCCAGGGTCCCGACGGTGTGCGCCACGAGGCGTGCCGTGTGGCCGGGACGTCCCCCGGGGGCCGGTCGACGCAGCAGGGTGTCGGCGAAGTGCTGGCTCCAGACGAGGATCGCGCTGCCAGCCGCACCGAGAAGGAGCAGGTGGACGAGCAGCCACGGCGCCGCCGGGACCGCCCGGTGGCCGAGCGAGAGCGCGACAGCAGCAGCCATCCAGGCGACAGACAGGGCGTTGGCTCGCACGTGCCAGCCGGCGCGCGTCACGGGACCGGCACCGAGACGGCGGCGCGGGGCGCGGCATCGACGGGCGCCGACCGGCGCACCGTGGACGAACGTGAGACGACGATGCTCCCGACTGCGATGCCGAGGAACCCCAGCACGGCGACGATGTTCGCGACGCCGCCCACCTGTACGGCCCACCCGACACCCCACGCGTCGCCGACGAGCAGACGCAGCGCCAGCGACCCGTGCAGCAGGAGGAGCGGGGCGTACATGAGCGGCCGGTACGGCAACGGACGCCGGATCACCGCCGGGAGGATCACGGGCGCGTGTGCCATGACCATCGAGATCACGAACCCGAGGAACACGGCGTGCAGCACGGCGTCGTACCCCGGACCTGCGGTCACCGTCCCGGCAGCGAGCCAGATGCCGCCGGCGACGGCCAGCCAGCCGAACCCGGCGAGCATCGCTGCCGCCATGAACCGTCGCTGCCCTTCACCACGGACGGTCCGGCGCGCGACGTCGTGCCGGAAGAGCAGGAGCGCCAGCGTCAGGAGCGCGGAACCGAGCACGCCCCCGCCGAGCCGGGGCGACAGGAGCGCAGCGGCCGCGCCCGACAGCAGGGCGAGCGCCGTCCCGAGGAGCGTGACCTCCACGGCCGGGGGTGGGGCGGCGATGCGCATGAGCTCGAGGCGCTCGCCGGCGACGGTGAGCACGAGGAAGACGACCAGCCAGGGCGCGAGGACGGGGATCGGGACGGCCGCACACGCGAGCAGTGCCGTCCCGACCGCCGCGAACGCTCCGGCAGCCTGCACGGCGACCGCCCGGGCCGGCTGTCGTCGCCACAGCGGGACGTAGAGCGCGAGCAGCGCGACGGCGCCGCCGAGCTGGAGCGCGCGTCCCACGGCGAGCGGCGCCGGGCTCAGGAGCGCGACGGCGCCCGCACCGAGCAGGACGGGTGACGCGTACGCCCAGTGACGGCCCACGGCGACCGCGCGCTCGAGCGCGACGAGCGTGCCCACGAACCCCAGCACCATGAGCTGGCCGTGCACGTCGGGCAACCTGTCGAACCGAACCGGGGCGGGCAGTCCGAGCAGGGTCAGAGCCGAGTCGAGGCCCGCCAGCAGCGCGAGGCCCGCCGGCAGCAGGAGGACAAGGCGCGCGGGCGGCCGCGACTGCTTTTTCACGGCGACTGCGCGCATTTCCACGGCAGCAGCGTGATGCAGCCCCCAGCCGCGCGAACAGGGCCGGAAGTCCCGGGCGGCCGCCGAGGGCGCTCGGCTAGCCTCGACGCATGGCCATCCGCCGCACCGCCGCGGCGCGGACCCTCGCCTCCAACAGCCGCGTGGACCTGCTGGCGCTGCTGCAGGACGGCTCAGAGCACACGATCAGCGAGCTCGCCGTCGCGACGGGCCTCCACGAGAACACGACACGCGAGCACCTGCAGCGGCTCGTGGCGGACGGGTTCGCGCTGCGCAAGCCCGAGCACCGCACCGTGCGGGGGCGCCCACGGATGGTCTACCGGCTCGTCTCGGCCGAGGACATCAAGGCCGACCCGCAGGCCCGGCGCCGCATCGAGGAGTCGATCGCGCGCGTCGCCCTGACGCGGGTGCTGCTCGAAGGCTACGGGCGTCCGGTCGCCTCGACGACGGACGCGGCAGAGGCCGCCGGCCACGCACTGGCGGACGACCCGAAGCTGTGCCCGCCTCCCCGTCCTGCTCTCGTCGGAACCTCCGCGGACCGGCAGATCGACGCCCTCGAGGCGCATCTCGACCGACTCGGGTTCGACCCGGAGCTCGAACGGTCGCAGCTGGCGTTCCACCTGTACCACTGCCCGTTCGAGGACCTGGCCCGGGCACGGCCTGAGGTCGTCTGCCACGTGCACCTCGGGCTCGCGCAGGGTGTGCTCGACAGCGTGCCCGGTCCGGTCGGCGCCCGGCGGCTCCTGCCGTTCGTCGGGCCGGAGCACTGCGTCCTGCAGCTGACGCGGGAGAGTCGCGACGATCCACCGGCCGCGTGACCTGAACGGGTTTTCCACGGTGTTTTTTCCCACCCCGCACGCCCCCGCGCGGCGATGCTCGGCCCAGGCCCGATGACGGGCCGACGACCAGCACTCTGCGGGAGGTTCACATGTCCGCCCTCGCCGTTCGCCGTCCGGACCTGTCCCGCTGGGACCCGGAGAACGAGGAAACGTGGGACAAGCGCCTGGCATGGCGCACGTTGTGGATCACGACCTACAACCTGACGCTCGCCTTCGCGGTCTGGTACTTGGTCAGCGCCGTGGCTCCCCGCCTCAACGACATCGGGTACGACCTGTCCAAGGGACAGCTCTACTGGCTCGTCGCGATCCCGGGGCTCGCCGCCGGCACCTGCCGGCTGATCTACATGTTCCTTCCCCCCGTGCTCGGTACGCGCACCCTCGTCGGTGGCTCGGCGACGCTCCTGCTGCTGCCGATGGTCGGCTGGGTCCTGGCCGTCCGCGACCCGGGCACCCCCTACGCGATGCTCCTGCTGCTCGCGGCTGCGTCCGGCATCGGGGGTGGCGCGTTCGCCGGGTTCATGCCGTCGACCAGCTACTTCTTCCCGCGGCGCATGGCCGGCACCGCGCTCGGGCTGCAGGCGGGGATCGGCAACTTCGGTGTCAGCCTGATCCAGCTCCTGGTCCCGTGGGTGGTGGGCTTCGGCCTGCTCGGCACCGCCGCGCTCACCCCGCAGCAGAAGTCCGACGGGTCGACGATCTGGCTGCACAACGCCGGTCTGGTCCTCATCCCGTGGGTCGTCCTGGGTGCCGTCATGGCAGCGATCTGGCTCCGTCGGGTGCCCGTGCAGGCGAACTTCCGCGAGCAGCTCGACATCTTCAACGAGAAGCACACCTGGTACATGACCGCGGTCTACGTCATGACGTTCGGCGCCTTCTCCGGCTTCGCGGCGCAGCTCGGGCTGCTCATCAAGAACATGTACGCCGGCATGGAGGGTGCTCCGGACCCGCTGAAGTACGTCTTCCTCGGGCCGCTCCTCGGCTCGATCACGCGCGCCGCCTGGGGTCCGCTGTGCGACAAGTTCGGCGGTGCGATCTGGTCGTTCGTCGCGGGGGTCGGCATGACGATCGCGACGGTGTTCACGGCGTTCTTCCTCGACCCCCAGGACACCAGCACGTTCGGCCTGTTCCTCGGCGGGATGCTCGCGATCTTCACGTTCGCCGGCATCGGCAACGCCGGCACGTTCAAGCAGATGCCCATGATCTTCGACCGCCGGCGTGCGGGCGGGGTCATCGGGTTCACGTCGGCGATCGCGGCGTTCGGTCCGTTCCTCGTCGGCATCGGCCTCTCGCTCGTCGCCCCGCAGGCGTTCTTCATCGGCGCCGCCGTGTACTTCGCCCTCTGCACGCTGCTCGTGTGGCGCCAGTACGCCCGCCCGGGTGCACCTCGCCCGTGCTGATCTGCTCAAGGAGTCCTCGGTGAACACACCTGGTACGGACAACCCCGCCGTCGACGCGCTGCTGCGGCTCGGTTCCAAGCTGCGCCCCGGGACCGTCTCCCCCGACCTGCGCACGCTGTTCCTCGAGGGTGGCCGCTCCGGCGACGCGTTCTACCGGGACCGCTGGTCGCACGACAAGGTGGTCCGATCGACGCACGGCGTGAACTGCACGGGGTCGTGCTCGTGGAAGGTGTACGTCAAGGACGGCATCATCACGTGGGAGACCCAGCAGACCGACTACCCCTCGGTCGGCCCGGACTCCCCTGAGTACGAACCCCGCGGCTGCCCGCGCGGTGCCGCGTTCTCCTGGTACACCTACTCGCCCACCCGGGTCCGCTACCCCTACGTCCGGGGTGCGCTCCTGAAGGCGTACCGCGCGGCCAAGCAGCGCACGGGTGACCCGGTGCTCGCCTGGGCCGAGGTCACCGGTGACCCCGAGACGGCACGCTCGTACAAGTCCGCACGTGGCAAGGGCGGCCTCGTCCGGGCCACCTGGGACGAGGCCTCGGAGATCGTCGCGGCGGCGCACGTCCACACGATCAAGACGTACGGACCGGACCGGGTCGCGGGCTTCTCGCCGATCCCCGCCATGTCGATGGTGTCGCACGGCTCGGGTGCACGGTTCGTCTCGATGCTCGGCGGCACGATGCTCTCGTTCTACGACTGGTACGCGGACCTGCCGGTCGCGTCCCCGCAGGTGTTCGGCGACCAGACCGACGTCCCCGAGTCGGCGGACTGGTGGAACGCGAGCTACCTCATGATGTGGGGCTCGAACGTGCCGGTGACGCGCACGCCCGACGCGCACTTCATGACCGAGGCGCGCTACCGCGGGCAAAAGGTGGTGACCGTCTCCCCCGACTACGCGGACAACACGAAGTTCGCCGACGAGTGGCTCGCACCCCACCCGGGCACCGACGGCGCGCTCGCGCTCGCGATGGGCCACGTGATCCTGCGGGAGTTCCTGGTCGAGCGGCGCACCGAGCGGTTCGCGCAGTACATGTCGGCGTACACCGATGCGACGCACCTGATCACGCTCAAGCAGCGCGGCGACGCGTGGGTCCCCGACAAGTTCCTCACCGCCGACGCGCTCGACGGGCCGGTCGCCGGTGCCGACGGCACCCTGCGGGACACTCACGGCCGGGACGCCGCGTTCATGACCGTCGTCATGGATGCCGACGGGTCGCCGCGGGTGCCCAACGGCTCGCTCGGGCACCGGTTCGACCCCGAGAAGGCCGGGTCGTGGAACCTTGACCTCGGAACGATCAACCCGGTCATGTCGATCGGCGACCTCGAGTCGCACGACGGGTCGTCGGTCGGCGTCGACCTGCCCCGCTTCGATGTCGCGGGCAGTGAGCACACCGGCGGTGCGGGCGTCGTGCGGCGAGGCGTGCCCGTGCGGCGCATCGGCGACGCCCTCGTCACGACGGTGTTCGACCTGCTGCTCGCGCAGTACGGCGTCGGCCGGGACGGCCTGCCCGGCACGTGGCCGACGGGCTACGACGACCCGAGCACCCCGGGCACACCCGCCTGGCAGGAGGAGATCACCGGCGTCCCCGCCGCGGCTGCCGAGCGGATCGGTCGGGAGTTCGCCGAGAACGCCGAGGTGTCGGGCGGTCGTTCGATGATCCTCATGGGCGCGGGCACCAACCACTGGTTCCATTCCGACACGATCTACCGCACGTTCCTCGCGCTGGTCACCATGACCGGCTGCCAGGGCGTGAACGGCGGCGGCTGGGCGCACTACGTCGGCCAGGAGAAGTGCCGCCCCGTGACGGGGTGGGCGCAGTACGCGTTCGGGCTCGACTGGGTGCGGCCGCCGCGGCAGATGATCGGCACGGCGTTCTGGTACCTGGCCACGGACCAGTGGCGTTACGACGGGCTGCCTGCCGACGCGCTCGCGTCCCCCCTCGCCGAGGGTCTGTTCGCTGGCCGGACCACGGCGGACTGCCTGGTGGAGTCCGCGAAGCGCGGCTGGATGCCGAGCTACCCGACGTTCAACCGCAACCCCCTCGAGCTGGTCGACGAGGCTCGTGCGGCAGGCAAGGACCCGGCGGCGCACGTCGTCGACGAGCTCCGCGAGGGACGGCTGAAGTTCGCCGTCGAGGACCCCGACGACCCGGTGAACTTCCCGCGGGTGCTGACGGTCTGGCGCGCCAACATCCTCGGTTCGTCGGGCAAGGGCAACGAGTACTTCCTGAAGCACCTGCTGGGCACCGACGCGGCCGTCATGGCCGAGGAGTCCGGACCAGACCGACGTCCCGAGTCGATGGTCTGGCACGAGGAGGCCCCACGCGGCAAGCTCGACCTGCTCGTCACCAGCGACTTCCGCATGACGTCGACCACCCTGTTCTCCGACGTCGTCCTGCCCGCGGCCACCTGGTACGAGAAGCACGACCTCTCGACCACGGACATGCACCCCTTCGTGCACTCGTTCAACCCGGCCATCGCGCCGCCGTGGCAGACCCGCACGGACTTCGACATCTTCGTCACGCTCGCCAAGGCCGTCTCGAAGCTGTCCGTCGGGCACCTCGGCGCGCGCGAGGACCTGGTCGCGGTGCCGCTCATGCACGACACCCCCGACGAGATGAGCACGCCGCACGGCACGGTCACCGCGGTCGAGGACCTGATCCCGGGCGTCACGATGCCGAAGCTCGTCGTCGTCGAACGGGACTACACCACGCTCGCCGACCGGCTCACGTCCCTCGGCCCGCTCACCGCGAAGGCGGGCATGGTGACCAAGGGCGTGCAGTTCATGCCCGACCAGGAGGTCGCCGAGCTCGGCCGCCTCAACGGCGTCGTCCCCGACGGCCCCGCTGCCGGACGCCCGCGCCTGGCGACGGCGCAGCACGTCTGCGAGACGATCCTCGCGCTGTCGGGCACCACGAACGGGCGGCTCGCGGTCCAGGGGTTCGAGAACGTCGAGAGGCAGACGGGGACCGAGCTCGCCTGGCTGGCCCGCGAGCACGAGGGCAAGCGCATCACGTTCCCCGACGTGCAGGCGCGACCTGTGCCGGTCATCACGTCGCCGGAGTGGTCAGGCTCGGAGCACGGCGGGCGCCGGTACACCGCGTTCGCGATCAACGTCGAGCAGCTCAAGCCGTGGCACACCCTCACGGGCCGGCAGCACTTCTTCCTCGACCACGACTGGATGAGCGAGCTCGGCGAGAACCTGCCGGTCTACCGACCACCGCTCGACCTGGGGCGGCTCTTCGGCGACCGCACCCCCGGCTCGACCGTGCCGTCGGGCGCCCCCGGCTCCGAGGGCCACGCCGAGGTCACGGTGCGCTACCTGACGCCCCACTCGAAGTGGTCCATCCACTCCGAGTACCAGGACAACCTGTTCATGCTCTCGCTCTCGCGCGGCGGCCCGACGATCTGGATGTCCCCTCAGGACGCCGAGACCATCGGGGTCCGGGACAACGAGTGGATCGAGGCCTACAACCGCAACGGCGTCGTCGTGGCGCGCGCGATCGTGAGCCACCGGATGCCGCAGGGCACGGTGTTCATGTACCACGCGAAGGACCGCACGGTGGATGTCCCCCGGTCGGAGACCTCCGGTCTGCGCGGTGGGATCCACAACTCCCTGACCCGGGTGCTGCTCAAGCCGTCGCACCTCGTCGGCGGGTACGCGCAGCTGTCCTTCGCCTTCAACTACCTGGGCCCCACGGGCAACCAGCGCGACGAGGTGACGACGATCCGTCGCCGGTCGCAGGACGTGACGTACTGATGGGGGTTCTCGCATGAAGGTCATGGCTCAGATGTCGATGGTGATGAACCTCGACAAGTGCATCGGGTGCCACACGTGCTCGGTCACCTGCAAGCAGGCGTGGACCAACCGCACGGGCGTCGAGTACGTCTGGTTCAACAACGTCGAGACGCGGCCCGGCGTCGGGTACCCGCGCTCGTACGAGGACCAGGAGCGGTGGGGTGGCGGCTGGGTCCGGACCAAGCGCGGCCGGCTGAAGCTGAGGTCCGGCGGGCGGTTCAGCAAGCTCGCCCACATCTTCTCCAACCCCAAGCTGCCCGAGATCAGCGACTACTACGAGCCGTGGACCTACGAGTACGACGCGCTGCTGTCGTCCCCGCAGGGCGAGCACACGCCGGTCGCGCAGCCCATGTCGCTGCTCACCGGCAAGGCCATGCAGATCCACTGGTCGGCCAACTGGGACGACAACCTCGGTGGGTCGATGGAGACCATGCAGGACGACCCGATCCTCAAGCAGATGAGTGAGAGCGTCACGGCCGAGCTCGAGCAGGCCTTCATGTTCTACCTGCCGCGCATCTGCGAGCACTGCCTCAACCCGTCGTGCGTCGCGTCGTGCCCGTCGGGCGCCATGTACAAGCGCGCCGAGGACGGCATCGTGCTGGTCGACCAGGACCAGTGCCGCGGCTGGCGCATGTGCGTGTCCGGCTGCCCGTACAAGAAGGTCTACTTCAACCACAAGACCGGCAAGGCCGAGAAGTGCACGATGTGCTACCCGCGCCTCGAGGTCGGCCTGCCCACGGTGTGCTCGGAGACGTGCGTAGGCCGGCTGCGCTACCTCGGGCTCGTGCTGTACGACGCCGACCGGGTGCTCGAGGCCGCCTCGGTCGAGGACCCGACGCAGCTGCTGGACGCGCAGCGCTCCGTGATCCTGGACCCGTTCGACCCGGCGGTGGTCGCCGCTGCGGAGCGTGAGGGCATCCCCCGCGACTGGATCGACGCCGCGCAGCGGTCCCCGATCTGGAAGCTCATCAGCACGTACCAGGTCGCCCTGCCGCTGCACCCCGAGTACCGCACCATGCCGATGGTCTGGTACATCCCGCCGCTGTCCCCCGTCGTGGACGTGGTCACCGGGTCGGGCAACGACGGTGAGGACGCGCGGACGCTGTTCGCGGCCATCGACCGGCTCCGCATCCCCGTGGAGTACCTGGCCGGACTGTTCACCGCGGGCGAGACGGCACCTGTCACCGCCGTCCTGCAGCGACTCGCCGCGATGCGCGCCCACATGCGCAACGTGAACCTCGGCACCGAGCAGGACCCGCGCATCGCGTCCTCGGTCGGCATGACCGCCGACGACATCGAGGCGATGTACCGGTTGCTCGCCATCGCGAAGTACGAGGACCGCTACGTCATCCCGGCCGCGCACGCCGAGAGCGCGGCCGCGCTCGAGGAGACCGCGTCGGGCTGTTCGCTCGACGTCGACGGTGGACCCGGCATGGGCGGCGCCGGCAAGTTCGGGTCGTCCTCCGGGCGCCCGATGCGCGCGGCGGTGGAGACGTTCCACGCGCTACGCAACCGGCAGACCGCGGACAAGCCGGCTGGCGCCGCCACCCGCGTCAACCTGCTGAACTGGGACGGCAACGGTGCGGAACCTGGCCTGTTCCCGCCGGAGCCCGGCCAGGACGGGTACGGCGAAGGGCCGGAGGGCGAGCGATGAGCCGCCGCCGCACGGGGGTCGGCAAGGCGCCGTCCCTGCCGTTCCTCGAGCCTGTCGACGCGCACCCGCGCGAGCGTGCCGTCGCGCACATGGCGGCGTCGCTGCTGCTCGAGTACCCGACGCAGGAGCTGCGCGACCGGCACGCCCTGCTGCGGGACGCGACCGGCATCCTGTCCGACCCGGTCGCCGCGGCGTTCGCCCGGTACCTCGACGCGGCCGACGCGCTCGACCTGGACGCCCAGCAGGCGCACTACGTCGAGACGTTCGACCTGCGGCGCCGCTGCGCGCTCTACCTGACCTACTACGCGGCCGGTGACACCCGACGCCGCGGCATGGCGCTCGTGACGTTCGTCGAGGCCTACCGGGCCTGCGGGTGGGTACCGCGAGACGACGAGCTGCCCGACCACCTTCCGACGGTCCTGGAGCTGTCGTCCCGTGACCCCGGGCCGGTTGCGGACACCCTCCTCGGCAGCCACCGCGCGGGTATCGAGCTCCTGCGCTCGGCTCTGCACCACGTGCGCACGCCGTACGCGCACGTTCTCGACGCGGTCTGCCTGACGCTGCCGGCGGTCGACGAGGCCACCGCCGCACGGTTCGCCGAGCTCGTGTCCAGCGGCCCTCCGAGCGAGACCGTCGGCCTGTCCGCTCCCTTGCTCCCCTTCCCCACCGTTCGCTCGGAGGTCCCGGCATGAGCACGCGCGACATCCTGCTCTGGGTGGTGCTGCCGTACGTCGCGGGGGCCGTGTTCGTCGTCGGGCACCTGTGGCGGTACCGGTACGACCGTTTCGGCTGGACCACCCGGTCGTCCCAGGTCTACGAGTCGCGCCTGCTGCGCCTGGGCTCGCCCATGTTCCACATCGGGATCCTCATGGTGATCGGCGGGCACGTCGTCGGGCTGCTCGTCCCGCGGGCGTGGCTCGAGGCCGTCGGGGTCTCGGAGCACGTCTACCACCTGGGTGCCACCTGGATGGGCACGATCGCCGCGGTCCTCACGCTGGCCGGTCTCGCGATCCTGATCTACCGGCGACGCACCGTCGGTCCGGTGTTCCTGGCCACGACCCGCATGGACAAGGTCATGTACGTCGTCCTGGGCGCAACCCTGGCGCTCGGCACGACCGCGACCGTCATGTTCCAGCTGCTGGGCGACGCCTACGACTACCGCGGCTCGATCTCGCCCTGGATCCGCAGCCTGCTCACGTTCCAGCCGGACCCCGAGCTCATGGCCCACGTGCCCCTCGCGTTCCAGCTGCACATCCTGTGCGCCCTCGGCCTCTTCGCACTGTGGCCGTTCACCCGGCTCGTCCACGTCTTCTCGGCACCGCTGGGGTACATGACCCGCCCGTACATCGTGTACCGGTCCCGAGACGCCACCGGCCTGGGCAGCCGGACCCCCCGTCGTGGCTGGGAGCGCGCCGAGCGCCCCGGCGCACCCCGCTGACCCCTCACCAAGGAGAGAACATGTCCGCCGAGCACGTCGAGATCCTTCCCACCGCCCCGCAGCCCACCGAGGCCCACTCGTGCGGGTGCGGTGGCCACGACGAGGCCGACCCCGTGCTGGACGTCCGGCCGATCCCCCACGCCATCCGGCACGCGACCGTCTTCGGGGCGTTCGCGGCGATCCCGGCGGGCCAGTCGCTCGTCATCGTCGCGCCGCACCTGCCGCTGCCGCTGATCGCGCAGCTCCGCGAGCGCGCCGAGGTCGACGTCGAGGTCCTGGTCGACGGACCCGACGCCTGGCACGTCCGGCTCACCCGCGTCGGGTAGGTCGAGCTCGGAGCCCCGGCTCGCCGTGCGGGGCGAGCCGGGGCGCCACTTCACGGCCGCAGCGCCAGGACCCCTTTGTCCCACGCCTCGACGTCGACCCAACCGACGTCCGTGCCGAGACGGATCGGGGCGGCCCAGCCTCTGGTGTCCCCCGTCCACAGGGAGCCGTCGGACGCGATGCCGGACCACTGCGCGAACGCGACCGCCACCTTGTTCCAGGTGGCAGGCGCCGGGACCAGGTGGGGCGCCACGTCCTCCGGCTCCGCCCAGGCCGAGCCGTACCAGGTCCAGAGCTCCTTCGTCGTGGTCAGCGCAGCGAAGTCCCAGTTCGAGGCGACGACGCTCTCCCAGGTGGTCGCCGTCCCGATCTGTTGCGGCCCGCTCAGCCTGGCACCGTCCAACCCCAGGCCCCACTGCCAGAGCGTTCCGTCGCTGCGGACGCCGACCGACGTCCACCACCCGGTCGCGACGGACTTCCAGTGGTCGGTGCCGATCCGCACCGGAACCCGGCTGCTCGGCGCCGACGGCGCACCGAAGGTCCCGTAGCCGTTGTCACCCCACGCCCACAGCTCGCCGTCGCCTGTCAGCCCGAGCGTGAAGCCGTCGTCGCCGACGACGGTCTTCCAGGTCTTGCCCGCTGCGCCGGCGACGGGCGTCGGCTCCCGGACGACGGCGTCGGCGGAGCCGGTGCCCATCTCTCCGTTCTCGTTGGAACCCCAGCCCTTGAGCCCGCCCGGCGTGAACTCGGCGAACCGACCGGTCTGCAGGTCGAAGATCGACGACGCCGTCTGCGAGGTTCCCGTTCCGGCAGTCCACGACGGCGCCGAGCCCGCATCCCCGGTCCAGGACCATGTCGAGCCGTCCGACCGGCGGGCGGATGCTGTGTAGTCGGAGGCGGCGAGCGAGGTCCACCATGTTCCCGTGCCGACCTGGACCGGGCCAGTGGCGTTCCCGTCGCCATCGACATCCCAGCTGAAGAGGCGACTACCGGGGGCTGTCGGGTTCTTGCCGACGACGGTCACCGGCGCAACGGGCACCGACCCGGTCGCCGGCACAGCCGTGACGGTGTGGTTGCCTGCGCCGAAGGGACCGCACACGGTCGCGCACGGCGTCCCGTCGAGCTTCACGGTGAAGTCCGCCGTCGCGTCCCAGTGGTTGCCGCCGGCGTCGGTAGCCGTGACGGTGACGGCTGTCGAGGCACCGGCCGGGATGTTGCCCCCGTTCGGCGCCGCGAGGCCGGCGACGGCGATCGAGCCGGACACCGCAGGGCCGTGGGTCACGTGCAGCACGGCCGACGTCGTGAAGCCCTTCCAGGACCCCGTCACCGTGTAGTCGCCCGCGGCCGTGGCCCAGCACGCGCTGGCCGCGCACGTGCCACCGGCCGAGATCGCCAGCACGGTCTCCGTGGTGACGTCACGCAGCCCGGTGCCGTCCGCGACGAGAGTGACGGTGAACGGCACGTGCGTCCCCGCGACCGCTTGGGCCGCACCGGCGAGAGCGATGCCGGTCGGCACGGGCCGCACCGCCAACGCCCAGTACTCGTCGCTCGCCACGATGCCGCCGATGATGTCCTCGTCGTGCGTGCCCGCCTGCAGCAGCGCGATCCAGTTGCGCTGACCCGTCGGATCCAGACTCCGCTTGAGCAGCTTCTGGTAGTAGCCCTCGACCACCGGGGTCAGGTGCTCGGCAGACAGCAGGATGCCCATCGAGATCGACGTCCGCGACGCGCGGCCCTGCAGCAGCCCCGCAGCCCAGTCCGCCGCCTCGCCTGGACCGGCGGTGCGCCCGAGCACGTCGCGGTACATCGCGCTGACCCACGGCACCGGCTGACCGCCGTTGTGCGCGTAGTACTCGTCCGACGCGATGAACCCTGAGCTGATCTGCGAGATCGTGGCACCCAGGTCCATCGCCGTGAGCCAGTTCTGCAGTCCCTGCGGGTCCGGACCGCGACCCAGGAACTTCAGGTACGTGTCGGTGATCAGCCGCGACCGGAACTCGTGGCTGGACGTGATCGCATTGGCCACCGCCACCCGCGGCCCGCCGGTGCGCAGCGCGAGGAGCCACCCCGCCGCGCCGGTGGGGTCGGGAGCGCGGTCGAAGAGGTCCGCGTACACCGAGCTCACGTAGCGTGCCAGCTGCTCGTCGGTCGCGGCGGACGCCGGACGGGAGCCGGAGACTCCTACCACCGACACCACAGCCGCGGCAGCGACGAATGCGACCGCACGGAGCATCGCGCGAGCACGGGCAGGACCGGTACGAATCAGCACAATGCTCCCAGCGACGTTGGTGGGCCGAACGTAGCGGTTCGCGGGCCTCGGACGACAGCCCCGTCCGGGTGGCGCTAGCCATCGACGCTAGCGGATGTCGGCGGTCGGGTCGAACATATGTTCGTGCCCGAGCCCCGACCCCCCAGCTCCACGATCCTGCACGCCGACCTGGACGCCTTCTACGCCTCCGTCGAGCAGCGTGACGACCCGCGGCTGCGCGGACGACCGGTCGCCGTCGGCGGCGGGGTCGTGCTGGCGGCGTCGTACGAGGCCAAACGCCGGGGCGTGCGCACCGCGATGGGCGGACGGCAGGCGCGCGCCCTGTGCCCGAACCTGATCATCGTCCGGCCCCGCTTCGACGCCTACGTCGAGGCGAGCAAGGCCGTGTTCGAGCTCTTCCGGCGCACGACCCCGCGAGTGCAGGGCGTCTCGATCGACGAGGCGTTCCTCGACGTCGGCGGCCTGCACCGCATCGACGTCCCTCCGCTGCAGATCGGCGCACGCCTGCGGGAGTGGGTCCGCGACGAAGTGGGCCTGCCGATCACCGTCGGTGTGGCCCGCACACCGTTCCTGGCGAAGGTGGCCAGCCGGGTGGCCAAGCCCGACGGTCTCTTGCTGGTGCCGCCCGACGGGGAGGACGCGTTCCTCTACCCGCTACCGCTCGAGCAGCTCTGGGGCGTCGGGGAGATCACCGCCGCCAAGCTGCACGCCTACGGCCTGCGCACCGCGGGTGACGTCGCAGCCCTCCCCCAGTCGGTGCTCACCGGCACTCTGGGACCCGCGGCCGGGCGGCACCTGTACGCGGTCGTGCACGGACGGACGCCCGCCACGGTGATCACGGGCAGGCCGCGGGGGTCGATCGGTGCGCAGCGTGCGATCGGGCACGGTCCGCACCAGGACGCGTTCGTCCGGGCTGCACTGCTCGGCCTGGTCGACCGGGTCTGCCGACGCATGCGCACCGGTCACCGCACCGCCCGCACGGTCGTCCTGCGCCTGCGCTTCGAGGACTACACCAAGGCCACCCGCTCGCGCTCGATGCCGCAGGCGACCTCCTCGGGTGCGGACATCGCCACGACCGCGCTGGTGCTGCTCGACGCGGCGGGTCCGCTCATCAGGGCACGCGGGCTGACGCTGGTCGGCATAGCGCTCACGGGCCTCGAGTCGGACGAGTTCTACCAGATGGTGCTTCCGCTGGACGGTCCGGACCACAGCGGTCTCGACGTCGCTCTGGACGGCGTCTCGGCCCGGTTCGGTTCCTCAGCCGTGCGTCGCGCCAGCCTCCTGCGTACCGGGGAGGGCTTCGCCACGCCGCAGCTCCCCGACTGATTGCCCGAAGGAATCGACTCGGCCGCTCGGCTGTTATGACATAACGCCAACGATTCCGAAGAAGTGGACGGCAATGTCGAAGAGGAAGGGCCGTGTCGAGTTCGAGGACGACAACGGCCGCACGGTGCGCTACGACCCGCACGCGAAGGGCGGGGGGCTCGTCTCCCCGGATGCTCGCGTGAGCGCAGACGCCACGATCGCCCGGACCGCGTACGTCGAGGCCGGCGCGACCGTGGGTGACCGGACGCGGGTGGACGAGTGGAGCTGGATCGACCGGGACGTCGCAGTGGGCGCCGACGTGGTCGTCGGATCGCACGTGCACGTCGGGCGTGGGTCGCGCGTACGCGACCGCGCTCACATCGGCAGCAGGGCGCGCCTCGGCGCAGCGGTGGTGGTCGAGCACGGGGCGCACATCGAGGAGGACTCGGTCGTCGGCGACGGCACGGTGGTTCCGAGCCGCCGGAGCGCTGGCCGCGGCGACCAGGGGCTCGCGGCGTAGACGACGGCGAGAAGTTCACCCCGCCATGACCGGCGTCGTACGGGATCCTGGGGAGGTCGCTCACCGAGGAGAGGCGCCGGGATGAACGAGCTCGTCAGCCGCGCGTACACGTGCCGCACCCCCGTCAGCGCGTCACGCGTCTGGTCCGCGCTCACGGACAGCGAGCAGACGCCGACCTACCTGTACGGGATGACCCTGGTGTCGTCGTGGACGAACCACGCGACGCTGCACGCTGCCCATCCCCTGGGCCACGCCCTCCGCGGAGAGGTGCTGTGCTGCCGGCCGGGTGAGCGCCTGTCCTACGTGCTGCAGGGCGTGGGCGACGACCCGCCCGTCTATCTCACGTGGCAGATCGCGCCGGACGAGGACGGCTGCACCGTCCGCCTCGAGGTCGACGAGCTCGGTGCGGATGGCGACGGCGACGACACCTGGCCGACGGTGCTGGAGCGACTCGCGGAGCTTCTCGCAGCGGCGTGAGCGACCGAGCCTCGCCGGGCGCCTGTGGGTCGTCGACGAGCTGCAGCCCGCGCGCGAGGTGCGCCGCGTCGGGGCCTGCGGCTGACGGGTAGACGGCAGTCCGGCGCGCGGTGCGCCGTGCGTGATGCTGCGGCTCACGGGTGCAGACGACGGAAGGACAGACGACGGAGCGCCGCCGCCCGATCGGGGCGACGGCGCTCTGTCGATGCCGGGTCAGTGCGCGAGCACCACCGCATCCTCGGCCGCAGCGGGGGCCGCTGCCGGGGACTCGAGCCGCGCGGCCCGGTCGGCGCGGGTCCGGAACAGGCTCGCGCTCAGGACCAGACCGACGGCGAAGAAGCCCGCGGCCCAGGTGTAGGTCACCGAGAAGGAGTGGATCGCCCCCGCGGCGATGACGTCCGGCCCGGCGGGCTGGTGGTCGGTGATGTACGCGGTCGCCACCGTGGCGGCGATCGTGTTGAGCACCGCCGTGCCGATGGCACCTCCGACCTGCTGGCTCGTCGAGACCATCGCCGAGGCCGCGCCGGCCGACGAGCGCGGCACGCCGAGGGTCGCCGCCTGGAACGACGGCGGCATGATCGAGCCCATCCCGATGCCCATGGCGACCAGCCCGATCAGGACGTGCGCGTACCCGCTGTCGGCCTGGAGCTGGGAGAACCACAGCATCGCGCCCACGCCCATCGCCATGCCGAACGGCACGACGATCTTGGGCCCGAACCGCGGCACGAGGAGGTTCGTCTGAAGCTGGGCCGTGATCACGATGGCCACGATCATCGGCAGGAACGCCGTACCGGTCTGCATGGGCGAGTAGCCCTTGGTCAGCTGCAGGTAGTAAGTGAGGAACAGGAAGACGCCGAACATTCCCGAGCCTGCGACGAGGATCGAGAGGAACGAGGCGCCACGGTCACGGTCCTGGACGATCGACAGCGGCAGCAGCGGGAACTCGGAGGTGCGCTGCCGGAGCACGAAGCCCACCAGCAGCACGACGCTGGCAGCCAGGGAGCCCCAGACCTCCGGCGAGGACCAGCCCTTGGGCTCCGCCTGGGAGAAGCCGAAGACGAGCAGGAAGAGGCCGCCCGAGGCGAGCAGGATGCTGGACAGGTCCAGCTGGTTGTGGTGCCGGACGACCGTGCGGGACAGCAGCATGCTGCCGGCGACGAACGCGAACGCCGCGATGAACACGTTGACGTACAGGTTCCAGCGCCAGTTGAAGTTCTCGGTGAGGTAGCCGCCAAGGATCAGACCGATGGCGCCGCCCATGCCGGCGATCGCGCCGAAGACGCCGAACGCGCGGGCCCGCTCCTTGGGCTGCGTGAACGTGGTGGTCAGGACGGACAGCGCGGCGGGTGCGAGGACCGCGGCGAACACGCCCTGCAGCGCGCGGGCTCCGACGAGCAGCTCGAACGTCTGGGCGGCCCCGCCGAGGGCGGAGGCGGCCGCGAAGCCGACGAGCCCGACGAGGAACATGCGCCGACGGCCGAACATGTCGGCCAGCCGACCGCCGAGCAGGAGCAGGCTGCCGAACGCGAGCGCGTACGCGGTGACGACCCACTGCCGGTCGTTGTCGCTGAACCCCAGGTCGGCCTGGGCGGACGGCATGGCGATGTTCACGATGGTCGCGTCGAGCACGACCATGAGCTGGGCGAGCGCGACGGTGGCGAGGACCCACCAGCGGTGCCTGGTGTCTTCTGGGACGGGGATCGACATGATGATGCTCCGGGGGGATGTCGGGGGTCGGTGCGTCCGACACTAATACAGAACTCGCCAGTTCCGGAACCCCCGAGTATCGTTACATCTGTCATGTTGTTCGTCAGCCGGCGAAGGAGCCCTGTGGAGACGACTGTTGCGCGCAAGCCGGGCCGCCGGCGGGACGAGTCCAAGGACGACGCGATCCTCGCCGCAGCCCGCGAGCTGCTGGCCGAAGAGGGCTTCGACGGCATGACGATGGACGCCGTCGCCGACCGTGCCGGCACCGGCAAGGCGACCGTCTACCGCCGCTGGCCCTCCAAGGTGCAGCTCACGGTCGACGCCGTCGTCTGCGCGCGGGGCATGTCGGCAGACATCGCGGACATCCCCGACACCGGCTCGCTGCGCGGCGACCTCCTGGCCGTCCGCCTCGGCCGTCCAGCCGACGAAGCCGCAGAGCTCATGCACGGCCTGATGTCCGCGGTACGCGAGAACCCCGGCCTCGCGACGGTGTTCCACGAGCAGTTCGTCGCCTCACGCGTGCGCCTGATGCGCAACCTGCTCGAGCGTGCACAGCTGCGCGGAGAGCTCCGCCCCGACATCGACCTCGACATGGTGGCCGCGGTCGCGCCGGCGATGATCTCCTACCGCAAGATGGTCGCCGGTCTGAAGGTGGACGACGCCTTCGTGCTCCAGATGATCGACTCCGTGATCCTGCCCCTGGCCACAGGCACGACAGGCACGGGCGAGACACCTCAGCCGTAGAGATCGGGGCGCCGCACGCCCGCCGTGCGACGCCTGTCCTGGTCGAGGGAACTGCGGCAGGCTGTCGGGTGGACCACGAGCCACCCGGACCCAGGAGTCGAGATGCCCACGACCGAAGTACGCCCCCGACGCTCACGCGACCTCGACCGCCTGGTCAAGCTGATCAGCTTCGCCCTGGTCGTCACCGCCGTCGTCAAGGAGCTGCGCACCCCGCCCGAGCAGCGGACGTGGAACGGCGTGGTCATCGGCTTCGTGCCGTACGACCTGCGCTTCCCCACCTTCGCCCGGGTCAAGGAGCGGATGTGGAACCCGACGAGCACCCGGTTGATCAACCCCCGCGTGTTCGGCGTCGGCTGGACCGTGAACCTCGGTCGGCTCGTCGCGCTGGTGAGGGCGAAGATCGCGGGCTGATCAGCCGTTCGTGAGAGCCACACCCGCCTCGCTCGTCTGCACCAGGAACGTCAGCGACTCCTGGAAGTAGAGCTGCACGCTGGTCGCGTCGTGCGAGAGGTACCCGATCGACAGGTCCTGCCCCAGGTGGAGCTCGTAGTCGCCGCCGCGGGTCGACAGCAGGAACCCGCCGTCGATCGCCGGTGCCCAGATGATCTCGTCGACGACGCGGGCCAGGTGCTCACGGATCGGGTAGCCGTGGTCGGACGTCTCGGTCACGGCCGTGTAGAGCTCCGCGGACAGGAGCAGGGCGATCGGGCCGTCGACGCCCGCCAGACGCAGCTCGGTGAGCGCCTGCGTCACGGCGTTCGGGTAGTCACGGACCTCCGACGGCAGGGCGATCGGTGCGTTCGAGGTGCTCGCCCGGACCCCGTCGATGCCCGCCGCGGCGAAGCCCTCGAAGATCGCACGGTCCTCGGCGAAGGCGATCTGCATCGCGGCGTCCTTGACCGGCTGCCAGTCGGGGTCCTTGCGGCCGCGCTCCACGTCGTCGACCGACTGCCGGTCCACGGTGAACGGCACGCGCAGCTCGACCAGCGACTGCGCCAGACGCACCTGGGCACGCACACCGTCGGCGGGCGGCGCCACCGGCGAGACCTTGCCGGTGCCCACCGCGGCGAGCGAGTCCCCGGCCGGACCGACGACGTCGACCACCCGCCGTCCGGCGACGTGCCGTGTGAACGTGCGTCGCGCCTCGGCCTCGAGGTCGTCCCACGCCGCCCCCGAGATCGGTGCGAGCTCGCGGTGCAGGTTGTTCATGACGATGTGCTCCCTCTCAGGCTGCCGATCCCCAGTGAGGGGTCGGTGGTGACGCTGACGGTCTCGACCCCGGCCGGGCCGTCGTCGAGGAGCTCGACCGTGGGAACGAAGAACAGGTTCCCTGTGACCGCGGTCGAGAAGTCGAGGATGCGGTCGTAGTTCCCGGGCGGCTTGCCGACGAACATGTGGGTGAGCATCTGCTCGATCACGTCGGGGTGGTTCGCGTACCCGATGAAGTACGTCCCGAACTCCCCCCGGCCGACCCTGCCGAACGGCATGTTGTCGCGCACGATCTTGCGCTCGGTCCCGTCAGGCTCCTCGATCACGGTCAGCGCGACGTGCGAGTTCGACGGCTTGACGTCGTCGGGTAGCTCCAGGTTCGAGGCCTTGGACCGACCGATCACGTGCTCCTGCACCTCGACCGGCAGGGCGTTCCAGGTGTCCAGGTCGTGCAGGTACTTCTGCACGACGACGTAGCTGGACCCCTCGAACCCCGGGTCCTCGCCGCCCACGGTCACCGCGGCCAGCGCCGTCTCGCCCGCGGGGTTCTCGGTGCCGTCGACGAACCCGAGCAGGTCGCGCTCGTCGAAGTACTTGAACCCGTGCACCTCGTCGACGACGACCGCCGCGCCCCGGAGCCGGTCGACCAGGTGCGTGGCGAGCTCGAAGCAGAGGTCCATCTGCCGTGCGCGGATGTGGAACATGAGGTCGCCGGGGGTCGCGACGGCCCGGTGCTTGTCGCCGAACACCTCCCGGAACGGGTGCAGTCCCGCCGGCTTCGGTCCGGTGAAGAGCCGGTCCCAGGCCGTCGACCCGATGCCCACGACGCACGCCAGACCGGCCTCGGGAACGCGGAACCCGACCGAGCGCTCCAGAGCCGTCACGTCGGTCAGGACGTCGCGGACCGCAGCCTCGCCGCCCGGGAGGATGCTCAGCACCAGGAAGATCGCGTTGCTGGTCAGAGGCGTGAGCACAGGCTGCGCGGTCACGCGCCATCCCTTCGTCGAGCGTCCGTGGGGCAGGTCGACACACGATAGTTCGCTCGACGGCGCCCTAGCGTCACCGGATCATGGGCGGCGGCCCTCCCGTGGACGAACCCGGTCGCGAGGACGACGGCCAGACCCCGAACATCGCGTAGCCCTGTGCACGGCCCCGGCCACGGCCAGGCCAGATCGCTAGAGTTCCCCGGTGACCTCGACGACGCCCTCCGGGCTCCGGGTGCACGTCGCCGAGCGGACGGACGTCCTTGTCGACGCCCTCGCAGAGGTGCTGCTCGTCGCACCGGCGGACCCCTTCACGCCGGACGTCGTCGCAGTGCCCACCCGGGGCGTCGAGCGGTGGGTAGCTCAACGGCTCTCGCACCGGCTCGGCAGCGCCACGGGCGACGGCGTCTGCGCGAACGTGCTGTTCCCCTCGCCGCAGCGCCTGGTCGCCGACGCGCTCGGCAGCAGCCTCGACGACGACCCGTGGAGCGCCGCGGCACTGCCCTGGCACGTCCTCGCCGCTCTCGACGCGCACCTCGACGACGACTGGCTCGCCACGGTGCGCCGCTACCTGGGTGAGGAGTCCGACGAGGTCCGACGCAGCAGGCGGTTCCGGCTCGCGCACCGGGTGGCCCGGCTGTTCGGCACCTACGACGCCCAGCGCCCGGCGATGCTGCGCGCCTGGGCCGCGGGCCGCGACGGGGACGGCACCGGCGAGGCGCTGCCCGACGACCTTGCATGGCAGGCGCAGCTCTGGCGCAGCGTGCACGACGCCGTCGAGGCTCCTGCACCCGCCGAACGGCTCGACGACGTCGTGGCCCGGCTGCGGACCGACCCCTCGAGCGTCGACCTGCCGGCCCGGCTGTCGGTGTTCGGGGCGACGGCCCTGCCCGACGGCCAGCTGCGGGTGCTCGACGCTCTCGCGGTGCACCGCGAGGTCCACCTGTGGGTCCCCCAGCCGTCGCTCGCCCTCTGGGAGCGGCTGCCGCCCGCGCCGACGAGACGGGCCGCGTTGCGGACACCCGCGCGCCACCCGATGCTCGCGTCGATGGCCTGCGACGCGGTCGAGCTCGGCACGCGCATCCTGACGCTACGGCCCGACGTCACCGTCGTCGCCTCCGCGCCCCGGCCCGACACGGCCCTCGGCGCACTCCAGCGCCGCATCGCCGACGACCGGACCGATGAGGCGCCCTCGGTGCTCGCCCCCGGCGACCGGTCGGTCCAGGTGCACGCCTGCCACGGCCGCTCCCGTCAGGTGGAGGTCCTCCGGGAGGTGGTCGTCGGGCTGCTCGCCGACGACCCGACCCTCGAACCACGCGACGTGATCGTCATGTGCCCCGACGTCGAGGCGTTCGCACCGCTCGTCGAGGCCGCGTTCGGGCCGGCGGCAGGCACGGACGACGACACCCCCGAGCACCCCGGCCGCACGCTGCGCGTGCGGATCGCCGACCGGGCACCGGCAGGAGCCAACCCGGTGCTCGCGGTCGTGGCCACGCTCCTCGAGCTCGCCGACTCGCGCGTCGGAGCGTCCGCGGTGGTCGACCTCGCGGGTCAGGCGCCCGTTCGGCGCCGGTTCGCCTTCGACGACGAAGGGCTGGACCGCATCCGCACCTGGGCCATCGAGTCCGGAGCCCGCTGGGGCGAGGACCTGTCCCGCCGCGAGCGCTACCAGCTCGGGTCGCTGGCGCAGGGCACGTGGTCGACCGCCCTGGACCGCCTCCTGCTCGGTGTCGCCATGGCCGAGGAGGACCAGCGGTTCGTCGGCACGGTCCTGCCGGTCGACGACGTCGGGTCGACCGATGTGGACCTCGTGGGACGGCTCGCCGAGCTCCTCGACCGGCTCACCGGGACGCTCGCGCTTCTCTCGGGCGTGCACCCGGCGGGCCACTGGTTCGATGCGCTCGACGACGCGGTCACGCTGCTCACCGACGTGCCGCCGGCCGATCGCTGGCAGCAGGTGGAGGCCGCCCGCGCCCTGGCCCTCGCACGCACCGCGGCAGGCGACTCGACGCTGCGCCTTCCCGACGTCGTGGCGCTGCTCGAACCGCAGCTGGTCGGGCGCCCGACCAGGTCGGGTTTCCGCACGGGGGCGCTGACCGTCTGCTCGCTGGCGCCGATGCGTGCCGTGCCGCACCGGGTGGTCGCCCTGCTGGGCATGGACGACGGTGCGTTCCCTCGCGGGTCGGGTCGCGACGGGGACGACATCCTGGCGCGGGACCCGCTGGTCGGCGAGCGAGATGCCCGGCAGGAGGACCGTCAGCTCTTCCTCGACGCGGTGACCAGTGCGCAGGAGCACCTCGTGGTCGTGTACTCCGGTGCCGACGAGCGTACGGGCGCTCCTCGCCCGCCGGCCGTCCCCGTGGGCGAGCTGCTCGACGCCCTGGACGCGGCGGTCGACGGCGACGCCCGCGCGCAGGTGGTGCGGCATCCGCTGCAGACCGTCGACGAGCGCAACTTCGTCACGGGTGCGCTCGGGCGGCCCGACGCGTTCAGCTTCGACACCGTGGACCTTGCGGCGGCCGTCGCGGGCCGTGGGACCCGGTCGGCCGCACCGCCGTTCGTCCCCAGCCCGCTCGCTCCTCCGCTGGGTGACGCGATCGACCTCGACGACCTCGCGTCCACCCTCGAGCACCCGGTCCGCGCGTTCGTCCGTGGCCGCCTCGGTGCGAGCCTGCCCGGCGACGAGTCGCAGCTCGAGGACCGGCTCCCGCTCGAGCTCAGCGGGCTCGACCGGTGGCCCATCGGTGACCGGCTGCTGCAGGCGGCGCTCGCCGGGGTCCCGTTGGCCGATGCCGCGGCCGCTGAGCGGCGGCGGGGCCACATGCCACCCGCGACGCTCGGTGGCGCGGCGCTCCGGGCCATCCAGGCGCAGGTCGAGCCTCTCCTCGCAGCGACGGACCGCTACCTGGTCGAGCCGAGCACGAGCGTGGACGTCACGGTGCCCCTGCCCGACGGACGGGTGGTCACGGGCACGGTCACCGGCCTGCGCGGCGACGTGCTGGTCCGCACGGTGTTCTCCCGCCTCGCCCCCAAGCACCGCCTGCGCGCATGGGTCCAGCTGCTCGCCCTCGCGGCCGCGTTCCCGGACCGCACGCCGGCGGCGGCCACCATCGGACGCGGCCTGGGACTGAGGTCACGGTTGGCGTTGCTCACCGCGCCCGCGCCCGACGACGCCCGCAGGATGCTCGCCGGTCTGGTCGCTCTGCGCGACCAGGCGCTGTGCGCCCCACTGCCGCTCGCGCTCGGCGTGAGCTACGCGTACGCGCACCACCGGGTCGGCGGGGGTGAGGAGGCGGACGCGCTCGACGCGGCGCGCGCGGAGCTCGGCACCGCCGCGGACGCCACGGGTGGACGCGGCGGGTTCGAGTCCGTCGACCCCTACCTCCTGCTCGCGTTCGGCGACCCGTTCACGTTCGAGCGGCTGCCCGCGCGCGAGCTGGGTGAGCTGTCGGTGGCGCTGTGGTCGGACCTCCTGGTGCACGAGGAGGTGGCGTTCACGTGAGCGGCGACCTGGCCCCGTTCGACGTGTGCGGTCCGCTCCCCCTCGGAACCGTCGTCCTCGAGGCGAGCGCCGGCACGGGCAAGACGACGACGATCGCCTCGCTCGCGGTGCGCTACGTCGCCGAGGGCGTCGCCCGCCTGCCTGAGCTCCTGCTCGTGACGTTCGGCAGGCTGGCCACCTCCGAGCTGCGCGAGCGCGTCCGGGACCGCCTGGTCGAGGTCGAACGCGCGCTGCGCACGGGTGACATCCCGGACGACCCGGTGATCGCGCTGCTCGCCCGCTCGGACCGGGCTGAGCGGGCCAAGCGCCTCACGACCGCGCTGGCCGAGTTCGACGCCGCCACGATCACGACCACGCACGGGTTCTGCCAGCAGATGCTCGCGTCGCTGGGCACGATCGGCGACGTCGAGCCGGATGCGCGGCTGGTCCCCGACATCGCGGACCTCGAGGCGGAGGTGGTCGACGACCTCTACCTGCGCAAGTACAAGGACTCGGCCGAGCCCGTGCTGTCGGTGCCCGAGGCGCGACAGATCGCGCACGAGGCGATCAGCGACTCGGCGGCAGCACTGGAGCCCGCGGACGCTCCGGCCGGGTCGACGGCCCGGGACGCGTACGGGTTGGCCGTCGCCGCGCGCGCCGAGCTGCTCCGGCGCAAGCGCTCGCAGCACGTGCTCGACTACGACGACCTGCTCGTCCTGCTCCGGGACGCGCTCGTGGACAGTCCCGTCGCCGCCGAACGGGTCCGGTCCCGCTACAGCGTGGTGATGGTCGACGAGTTCCAGGACACGGACCCGGTGCAGTGGGACATCCTGCGGACGGCGTTCCACCAGCACCGCACGCTCGTCCTGATCGGCGACCCCAAGCAGGCGATCTACCGGTTCCGCGGCGCGGACGTCGCCACCTACCTGCGCGCCCGCGCCGACGCCACCACGCAGACGCTCCACCGGAACTGGCGCGCCGACCCCGCTGTGATCGACGGCCTCGCGCCGATCCTGAACGGCACCGCGCTCGGCGACCCGCGCATCACGGTCCGCCCGATCGAGCCGGCCCGGTCCGGACGACGCCTGCGCGGCGGACCCGCCGTCCGCGTCCGCCAGGTGACCCGAGCGGCTCTGAAGGCGCCCGACGACGCGAAGAACCCGTCGGTGGCCGTCGGCCGCGAGTTCGTGCACACGGACGTGGCCGCGCAGGTCCTGCGCACGCTGCGGGAGGAGCAGATCGCCGACGGTGACGAGTGGCGGCCCGTCCAGCCGGGCGACATCGCCGTGCTCACGCGCGTCAACGCGCACGCCGTGGCGGTCCAGCGAGCCTTGGCCGCAGCGGGGGTCCCGGCCGTCATCTCGATGCTGTCGAGCGTGTTCGACACCCCTTCGGCGCGCGACTGGCTGATCCTGCTCTCGGCGCTCGCCCGCCCAGGCGTACCCGGCTTCGTGTCCGCGGCCGCGCTCACCCCGTTCGTGGGGTGGACCGCGACCGAGCTGGCCGAGGCGAGCGACGAGCAGCGTGACCAGCTCACCGGCAGGCTGAGGTCCTGGTCGCGGGTGCTGGACGACCACGGCGTCGCCTCGCTGCTCGAGGCGACCGCCGCCGCCGGCCTGCGGGAGCGGCTCGTACGGCTGTCCGACGGGGACCGACGCCTCACCGACGTCCGGCACGTCGGTGAGGTGCTGCACGCCGCGGCCGTGCGGGACGGGCTCGGCGCGGCCGCGCTCCTCGAGTGGCTGCGGGGTCGCGTCGACGAGGCGGGCAGCGACTACACCGAGGAGCGCAGCCGTCGCCTGGAGACGGACGCGGCGGCCGTCCAGGTCATCACGGTCCACGCGAGCAAGGGCCTGCAGTTCCCGGTCGTGCTCGTCCCGTACCTGTGGGACCAGTTCGTGCCGGACAGCCCGGCGACGATCGGCTACGACCGCGACGACCTGCGGTTCCTGCACGTCGGGGGCAAGGGCAGCCCCGGGTACGACGAGGCGGCGAAGGCGGGGGCCGCCGCCGATGCCGGTGAGGGTCTGCGCCTCGCGTACGTCGCCCTGACCCGCGCGACCAGCCAGGTCGTCGCCTGGTGGGCCCCGTCGCGGAACTCCCTGCGCGCGCCGCTCACCCGCCTCCTGCTGGGCGGTCGCGACGCCGACGGGAAGCCCGACGAGATGGTCAGACCCACCACGGACGCGAAGACGACCGCGGCGCTCCGGTCGCTCGCGGGCGACGCGTTCGAGCTCGAGCTGGTGACGTCGGCAACAGCCGTGGTCCCGTGGGCGTCGGCACCCTCCGAGGCGGTGGACCTGCACGCCGCGAGCCTGGGGCGTCGCCCCGACGTCACCTGGCGCCGCACCTCCTACTCGGCGCTCACCGCAACGGCCCACGACGCGAAGCGCGTCGGCTCCGAGCCGGAGGCGCCGGGCGTCGAGGACGAGCCCGACCTCGTCGTCGCGCCGCACGACGAGACGTACTCGCCCGAGGAGGAGGCCGAGCTGCGCGGAACGGCATCCCCGATGGCGGACCTCCCGGCAGGGACGCTGTTCGGAACGCTCACGCACCGGGTGCTCGAGCTCGTGGACGCCGCTGCTCCCGACCTCGCCGCGGAGGTGGCCGCCCAGTGTGCCGCCGCCCACGCACCGGACCTCGCCGACGCGCTCCTCCCCGCGTTGCGGACCCCGCTCGGCCCCCTGGCGGGCGGCCTCCCGCTCGCCGGGATCGCGGGCCCCGACCGCCTCGCGGAGCTCGACTTCGAGCTCCCGCTCGCGGGCGGCGACACTCGCGGCGGCACGTCCTCGCGGACGGTCCGCGAGGTCGCCGGCCTGCTGCGCGAGCACCTCTCCGCGGACGACCCGTTCGCCGCGTACGCGGACCGGCTCGACGACGGATCGGTCTCGGCGACCGCTCTGCGCGGCTATCTGACGGGCTCGATCGACGCGGTGCTGCGGATCCCCGACGGTGCGGCCGGGCACCGCTACCTCGTCGTCGACTACAAGACGAACCGGCTCGGCGCCTTCGACGAGCCGCTGAGCCTGTGGCACTACCGTCCCGAGGCCACCCTGGCCGCGATGATGGACGCCCACTACCCGTTGCAGCTCCTGCTCTACTCGGCCGCGCTGCACCGCTACCTGCGCTGGCGCCTGCCGTCCTACGACCCTGCCCAGCACCTGGGGGGCGGCCTGTACCTCTTCCTACGCGGGATGGCGGGGCCGACGACCCCGACCGCCGCTGGCGTCCCGTTCGGTGTCGTCTCGTGGCGGCCGCCCGCCGCTCTCGTCGTCGCCCTGTCGGACCTGCTCGCGGGAGGCCGCTGATGAGCACCGTCGACGACCGCGCCGCGGCTGGGGTCCCGTGGCGGGTGACCGGTCTGCTCGCGCCCTTCGTCGCCGCCGAGGTCCTCGTCGCGGCCGACGTCCACGTCGCCCGCCGCCTCGGGGCGATCGGCAAGGAGCCCGACGAGCGGGTCCTGCTGGCGGCTGCGCTCGCGGTCGCTGCCCTGCGAGGTGGGTCGGTCTGTGTCGCCCTGGACGAGCTCGAGCACCCCGACGTCCCGTGGCCGGAGCCGGACGGCTGGCACGCGGCCCTTCGTCGCAGCGCGCTGGTGGCCGACGGCCCCGACGGCCCGGCGGACCGCCCGATGCGCTGGGTCGACCGCCGTGTCTACCTCGACCGCTACTGGCGCGACGAGCAGACGGTCCGACAGGCGGTCACCCACGCCGGACCGGCGAGCGCCGACGCCGCAGCGCTCGACGCCGCCGTGAGGCGACTGTTCCCGCGGGACGCGGACGACGCCCAGCGGGAGGCGTTGCGGACCGCGGCGACGTCCCGGCTGACCGTCCTGACCGGCGGACCGGGTACCGGCAAGACCACCACGGTCGCCCGGTTGGTCGCCGCCCTCCAGGCGTCCGCCGGTCCTGGTCTGCGCGTCGCCCTGGCGGCCCCCACCGGTAAGGCCGCCGCCCGCCTGCAGGAGGCCGTGCACGCGGAGCTCGCCAGGCTCGACGCGGCCGACCGCGCCGCCGTCGGCGAGCTGCAGGCGATGACGATCCACCGGCTGCTCGGCCGCCGCCGCGACTCCACGACGCGCTTCCGGCACGACCGGCAGCACCACCTGCCGCACGACGTGGTCCTGGTGGACGAGTCCTCGATGGTCTCGCTGCCCCTGATGGCCCGCCTCACCGACGCCCTGCGCCCCTCGGCGCGGCTCGTGCTGGTCGGCGACCCTGACCAGCTCGCGAGCGTCGAGGCCGGCGCGGTCCTGGGCGACCTCGTCGCTGCCCTGCCCCGCGGCGTCGTCCGGCTCACCCACGCCCACCGCTACGGCACCGCCCTGGCCGACCTCGCCGAGGCGATCCGCCGGGGCGACGCCGACGAGACGCTCGCCCTCCTGCGCTCGGGCGACGAGCACCGGGAGCTGGTCGAGCCGTCGTCCGAGGACCGCCTCACCGCACCGGACGTGGCAGCGCTGCGTGCCGACGTCGAGGCCACGGGTGTCGCGCTGACCTCGGCAGCCCGCTCCGGGGATGCCGCGGGGGCTCTGCGCGCCCTCGGTGAGCACCGGCTGCTGCTCGCCCACCGTGAGGGCCCGTTCGGCGTCGCTCACTGGGCCGCGACCGCGGAGACCTGGGTCGCCGCTGCCACAGGCGCCCCAGCCGGCGGAGCCTGGCCGGTCGGCCGACCGCTCCTGGTCACCGAGAACAGCCGTCCGGTCGGCCTCTACAACGGCGACACCGGAGTGGTCGTCGCCGACGGCACCGGTGTCGCGGTCGCCTTCGGGGACCCGGACAGTCCGCGCCTGGTCCGCCCGTACCAGCTCCCGACGGTCCAGCCCGTCCACGCGATGACCGTCCACCGCGGACAGGGCAGCCAGTTCGCACGCGTGACGCTCGTTCTGCCGCCGGGGACCTCCCCGCTGCTCACCCGTGAGCTCCTGTACACCGCCGTGACCCGGGCACGCGAGCACGTCCGCGTGATCGGCACGGAGGATGCCGTGCGGACGGCGGTCGGGCGACCGATCAGGCGGGCCAGCGGACTGCGCGAGCCGCGCTGAGCCGTTGCAGATCGCCACCCGTGCGCGTGGCCACGAGCGTGCGGTCAGGTCGTCGGGTCCTTGGTGGCCATGAGGTCTCCCGCGCTCTTGTCCGCGAAGGTGGTGATCGCCTGCTGGGCGGAGCCGAAGACGACCGCGAGGGCGAGCAGCTGCGACATGCCTCCCGGTTGCGTCGTCGCGACGAGTCCGCCGGCGACGAGCATCACCCCGACCACCGCGAGCAGCGGCCCGACCGCGAGCTTCAGCATCCGCTGCTGGATCGGGAGGCGGTACGGGAGCCCGCCCGACCGTGCGCGGATCGTCGTGGGCACCGCGGTGACGAATGCGCCCAGGGCACCCGCGAGCATGACGAACGACAGGAGGACCCACGGTTTGCCGGTGAAGCCGTCCGGCGGTGGGACGAGCTCGACGGTCGGCACCCGCGACTGGACGAGGAGCAGCAGGGCGACCGACACGACGGTCAGGGTCGTGATCCCGAGCATCCCGTTGCGGAGCCGGCGGGCCGCCTCGTGGAACGCGTCGGACGCCTCGTGCGACTGCCCGAGCAGGTCGCGCACGCCGCTGCGGAACTCTTCGAGGTCCTCGGGCGGCTTTCTCGACCAGCCCGCCGCCTGGACGAGGAGCCGGTTGTTCTTCGGCAGGAACAGCTCCGCCTCGGTGATGATCCCGTCGAGGCTGCCCACGAGGTCCTGGCGCGACCGGTACATGGTGAGCGCACGGTCCACCTCGTGCAGCGTCTGCCAGACCGTCTCGATCCGGCCGCCGGTGAACCACTCCCGCGGCCCCTGCGCCCTGCGGTGCCCCCTGCTCCTCCCGATGAGCAGGCGGTCGACGTCGTCGAGGTTGCGGCGCAGCATGCGGGCAACCTTGTCCGGCACGTCGCCCTCGACCTGCTCGAGCCGGCACACCAGGTCCCGGCGTCGCATCTCCGGCTTGGCCTGCCACGACGCGATCGTCATGAACGGGGGCACGTCCCTCGCCGGCGGTGGCGCTTCCGGCTGCGCCGCCGGTGCCGTGACCGGCGTCTCGGGCGCCGTCGTCGGCCCGGACGTGGCGCGGTGCTGCGGAGCCAGGTCGGTCACGGACCCGCCGTCGGGCGTGGGCCTGGCGGACCCGGGCCTCTTCCTCGACCGGGCACCCGCCACCGGATGGGTGGTGACCGGGTTCTTCGTACCGTTCTGCGTCGCCGTCAGGTTGGACATCGCGCACTCCCAGGTGGGCGTGAACCGCGCCGGGTGATCCAGGCAGCAGCTCCTGTGAAAGAGAGGACGCGCAGCAGCGGCCTTCGATACATCTCGCCCCGACCGGCTCACACCTGTGGGTGCGCTCGGGACCTCACGGGACGACCGGTCAGACGCCTTGACCCCGGAATGACGCAGGGTGTTGGCTCGGCACAACAGACAACTCCACACAAACGGGGCAGTCATGGGTTGGGCATCGTGGTTCAACGTCTCTGGCGGACGCGCGGCCCTCGGGTCGCCGGTCAGTGTCATCGCCCGGAACCCTGATCATCTGGACCTGTTCGTCACGGGTACGGACGGCGGCATCTACTCGACCTGGTGGGACGCCTCGTCCGGTTGGGCCAGCTGGTTCCCGGTGTCCGGGGGCCGAGCCGCTCTCGGGTCGCCGATCACGGTCGTGGCACGCAACCCGAACCACCTGGACCTCTTCGTCGTCGGCACCGACGGCGGCGTCTACTCGACCTGGTGGGATGCCGCGTCCGGCTGGGCCAGCTGGTTCCAGGTCTCCGGCGGGCGCGCGGCCCTGGGCTCCCGCGTGGAGGTGGTGGCGCGCAACCCCGACCACCTCGACCTGTTCGTCACGGGCACCGACTGCGGCATCTACTCGACCTGGTGGGACGCCGCCTCCGGCTGGGCCAGCTGGTTCCAGGTCTCCGGCGGGCGCGCCGCGCTCGGGTCGCCCATCACGGCCATCGCACGCAACCCGAACCACCTCGACCTATTCGTCACGGGCACCGACGGGCGGATCTTCTCGACCTGGTGGGACGCCGCCTCCGGCTGGGCCAGCTGGTTCCAGGTCTCCGGCGGGCGCGCGCATCTCGGCGCGCCGATCACCGCCATCGCGCGCAATCCCAACCACCTCGACCTGTTCGTCACCGGCACCGACGGCCGGATCTACTCCACCTGGTGGGACGCCGCCTCCGGCTGGGCCAGCTGGTTCAACGTCGCCGGCGGTGCCGCAGCCCCGCGCTCGCGGATCAACGTGGTCGCACGCAACCCCAACCACCTCGACCTGTTCGTCACCGGAACCGACGGCCGGATCTACTCGACCTGGTGGGACGCCGCGTCCGGATGGGGCACGTGGTTCAACGTCTCGGGAGGAGCCGCAGCACTGGCCTCCCCGATCGACGTCGTCGCCCGGTACCCCGACCACCTGGACCTGTTCGTGACGGGAACGGACGGCCGCATCTACTCGACGTGGTGGCACCAGACCGAGGCGCTGCGCGTGCACGTCAAGATCCTGTCCGAGCCCACGAGCGTCACCCGCGCGCAGATGGTCCAGAGCATGCAGGACGTGTACCGGACCGCCGGGATCGACGTGTTCGTCGCCAGCACCGAGTCGCTCGACCTCCCGCTGCTCAACGACCTCGACGTGGGCGGCTGCACCGCAGGCTCGACCACGACCGAGCAGAACCAGCTCTTCGCCAACCGCAACAACGCGGCGGCCGACGACCTGTGCGTGTACTTCGTGCGCTCGACCGTGCCGCCGCTGAACGGGTGCGCAGCCCACCCGAACAACGTCTGGGCGGCGGTCGTGACCTCGGTGGCGTCACGGTGGACCATGGGCCACGAGTCAGGGCACGTGCTCGGTCTGCCCCACGTCGCGCCGACCGACAGGTTGATGATGGGCGGCGGGACCTGGAACATCACGAACCCGCCCCCCGACCTGATCCAGGCCGAGATGGACACCATGCTCGCCCACCCCACGGTTCGGTAGGGAGTCACCATGGAGCTCGACGAGCTTCGCAAGGCCCTGGACAGGGACGAGCTGAACTACCCGGCCCTCGCCGCGAGGGCGGGACCCGAGTCGATCGAGAACCTGGAGGCGCTCGTCGCCGAGGACGAGCCCCGGATCGCCTCGAAGGCCGCGTATCTCGCCGCGCTGATCGATGCCGCCGGGTCCGCCCGCGTCGTCGACCTGGCAGCGCAGAGCCGGCACGACGTGGTCCGAGCGTCCGCCGCCGCCGCACTGGGCTCGCTGCCGCAGGAGCACGCCGCACCGATCGCCGACCGGCTCCTGACCGACCCCGACGTCGGCATCCGGGCCCGCACCGTCAGGTCGGTGGCCAGTCTCGGTCTCCAGGACTCCCTTCAGAAGGTTGCCGACGAGGACGACCACCCCGAGGTGCGCGCGCTGGCGGCCGGGCTGATGCCGGGCTGAGCCCATCGGCCGACCGGTCCGTTCCACGGTCGGGTGAACTCACCCGGTGCCGGCGTGCGGCCCCGATCCTGACGACCTAGCGTTTTCGAACATGTTGGGACACGTCGACGGGACGCGCCCCGAGGCACCGTCGGACGGCGGCACCCCGGAGCCGGTCCTGCTCGACGGCCGCTACCGGCTCGACGGTGTGCTGGGCCGCGGCGCGCTCGGTGTCGTGCACCGTGCGCACGACGTTCTGCTCGAGCGGGACGTCGCCGTCAAGGTCCTGCCCGGCGTCGACGACGACACCGACGCCTACCTGCGCAACCAGGCGGAGATCCGCGTCCTGGCCGGCCTGCACCACCCCGGCCTGGTCACGCTGTACGACGCCGGCACCGTCGACGACGCGCACGGCGGTCGACAGGTGTACCTGGTGATGGAGCTGGTCGACGGCCCGACGCTCGCCGAGCGCCTGCGCCACGGCAGGCTCAGTACCGAGCAGACGGCACGGGTCGGCAGGGACATCGCCCTGGCACTCGCTGCGGTCCACGAGCGCGAGATCATCCACCGCGACATCAAGCCTGCGAACATCCTGCTGACCGGCCCGGACTCCCTCGACGGCACCGACGGCACCGCGGGGCCGACGGTGAAGGTCGCCGACTTCGGCATCGCTCGGCTCGCCGACGGGACCCGGCTGACGATGACCGGCGTCACGCTCGGCACGGTGCGCTACCTGAGCCCGGAACAGGCCACGGGCGTCGGACTGGGGCCGGCGAGCGACATCTACACGCTGGGCCTCGTGCTGATCGAGTGCGCGACGGGACGCCCGGCGTTCTCGGGCACCACGGCCGAGGCGGCGCTGGCACGGTTGGCGGGCCCACCGGACGTGCCGGCCGACCTCGACCCGGACCTGGTCGGCCTGCTGACGCGGATGACCCAGATGTCGCCCGACGACCGACCGGCGGCACGCGAGGTGGCGGCCGAGCTTGCGGCCCTGGCCGACGCCGACGGGACCCGGGTGCTCCCGGTCACGCCTGGACCGACGGGCACAGGTCCGGGCGTCAAGGGCTCCACGCGCCGCCTCGGCCCGTCTCGCGCAGCCCTCGTGGCCGGAGCGCTGGCGCTCCTGACGACCGGTGTCCTCCTGGTCGGCCAGCACCTGCGCGAACCGCAATCCCCGCCCGCCCAGCCCGTCTACCCCACGGTCCCCGGAACCCTCGGGGACTCGCTCGTCCGGCTCCAGACGAGCGTGCAGCCATGAGGTGGCGCGTCGGGTGCACGGCTCTCGCCCTCGCCGGGCTGCTCTTGGCGGGCTGCGGCGGCAGCGGGACCGACCTCGCTGCCAGTCGTGCGCGCACCCTGCAGGACGCGGTGCTCGGCGTCACGCACGCAGCGGCTGACGGGCGTTGGGACGACGCAGAGGCGCTGCTGGCGACGACGCGGACCGAGCTCGACGCGGGCGCCAGGCGCGGTGAGGTGTCGACCGAGCGGTATGGCCAGATCGACGCGGCGCTCGACGAGGTGCAGGCGGAGCTCTCGGCGCAGGAGGCGCGCGCGGCCGCAGCCGAGCAGGAGCGTGCGGCGGCGGCCGCCCTCGAGCAGGAGCGTGCCGCGGCCGAGCAGGAGCGCGCCGCGGCGGAGCAGGCGGTCACGGACCAGACGGCGCCCATCGCCACGGTCGCGCCCGCGCCCGCGCCGCCGGCGCCGAAGGCCACGACGCCCAAGGGCAAGGGTGATCACCCAGGAAAGGGCAAGGGCAACAAGTAGCCGCCCAGCGGTCACCGCCTCCTGAGGCCGGTCACCTGGACGGGTCGGCGACCGGGTCCGGCGTCGCCAGCCGCGAGCGCCGCATGGAGTACCCGAAGTAGACGATGAACCCGAGGACCAGCCACACCACGAACCGCAGCCACGTCTCGACCGACAGGTTCAGCATCAGGTACAGGCAGATCGCGGCGGACACCAGCGGCAGCACCGGCATCCACGGCACCTTGAACGAGCGCGGCAGGTCGGGACGTTTGCGCCGCAGGACCAGCACGCCGAGGCTGACCAGCACGAAGGCGCTCAGGGTGCCGATGTTGACCATCTCCTCCAGCACCCCGACGGGCGTGAGGCCTGCGACGAGCGCCACGACGACCGTCACGAGGGCGGTGATGACCCACGGGGTGCGGAACGTCGGGTGCACCTTGGCGAGCGCGACGGGCAGGAGGTGGTCGCGGCTCATCGCGAAGATGACGCGGGTCCCGCCGATCATCAACGTGAGCACGACCGTCGTCAGGCCGGCGACGGCGCCGGCGGAGATGACCGTCGCCATCCAGTCCTCGCCGTGCGCGGTGAACGCGTTGGCCAGTGCCGCCTCGGGGTCGAGCTTGTCGTAGCTGACCATCCCGGTCACGACGATGGACACGGCGCAGTACAGGATCGTGCAGATGATGAGGGAGCCGAGGATCCCGATGGGCAGGTCCCGCTGGGGGTTGCGCGTCTCCTCGGCGGTCGTCGCGACGACGTCGAACCCGATGAAGGCGAAGAACACGAGTGCCGCGCCAGCAACGACGCCACCCCAGCCGAACGTCGAGGGCTCGACCCCGGCGATCGCCTGGAGCAGGGGCTGGGTCAGTCCCGTCGTCGTCTCGTTCGCCTCCGCCGGTGGGATGAACGGGCTCCAGTTGTCGGCTGAGATGAACTGGATGCCGGCGATGATCACGAAGAGCACCACGAACAGCTTGAGCGCGACGAGCACGAGGTTGACGCGCAGCGACTCCTTGATCCCGATGGTCATGAGCACCCCGAGGATCACGACGAGCGCGATCGCCGGGACGTCGACCACGCCGCCGTAGCCGATCGAGTCGGGGACGGTGATGCCCAGGTTCTCGAGGAGCACTCCGAAGTAGGCGCTCCAGCCCTGCGCGACGACGCTGGCGCCGAGGAACATCTCGAGGATGAGGTCCCAGCCGATGATCCACGCGAAGATCTCGCCGAGGCTCGAGTAGCTGAACGTGTACGCCGATCCCGAGACGGGGACGGTCGAGGCGAACTCCGCGTAGCACATGGCCGCGAGCGCGCAACAGATGGCCGCGAACACGAACGACAGGACGATCCCCGGCCCGGCGACCTCGTGCGCCGCCCGCCCGGTGAGCGTGAAGATGCCGGCGCCGATGACCACACCGATGCCGAACACGATCAGGTCGAGCGCGCTCAACGAGCGCTTGAGCTTGAACTCCGGCTCCTCGGCGTCCGCCATCGACTGCTCGACGGGCTTGGTGCGCAGCACGCTCATGACGGGTCCCCCGACGTTGCCCTGGTGGTGTGCAAAGTCTGGCGGAACCTCCGGCGTCGCGCGCGGTGTGCGGGACCGGGCGGCCCCGACGTGGGCGGGTGCCTGCGCCGCGATGCAGTGCGGGACCTGCCTGTCAACGTGCCGAAGGGCTCCTGTTCGTAGCGCCCTGGGCGACTAGCGTCGTGGGCGCCGGACGGTTCCGAGGTCGGCACCGAGACGTGGAGAGACCCGATGGCGCTGCTCGACGGCAAGACGATCCTGGTGACCGGCGTGCTCACGGAGGGGTCGATCGCCTTCCATGTGGCCCGTCTGGCCCAGGAGCAGGGTGCGCGGGTGGTCCTCACGTCGTTCGGCCGGCAGCAGCGGCTGACCGAGGCGATCGCCCGGCGGCTTCCCGTCCTGGCGCCCGTGGTCCAGCTCGACGTCACGTCTGCTGCGGACCTCGACGCCCTCGCCGGGGCGGTCGGTGAGCACGCGGACCGCCTGGACGGAGTGGTCCACTCGATCGGCTTCGCTCCGCAGGCGGTGCTCGGCGGGCACTTCCTGGACGGCTCGTGGCCCGACGTGGCGACAGCGCTCGAGGTGTCCGCGTACTCGCTCAAGGCCCTTGCGGTCGCCGCGCGACCGCTCATGGACCGGGGCAGCTCGGTGGTGGGTCTGACGTTCGACGCGACGGTCGCCTGGCCCGTGTACGACTGGATGGGCGTGGCCAAGGCTGCGCTGGAGTCGACCTCCCGCTACCTGGCCCGTGACCTCGGCCCTGACGGGATCCGGGTCAACCTCGTCGCCGCAGGACCGGTCCGCTCGACGGCCGCCAAGTCGATCCCCGGCTTCGAGTCGATCGAGGGCGGCTGGGACCACCGGGCACCGCTCGGTTGGGACGTCCGCGACGCCGACCCGACGGCCCGTGCCGTGGTCGCCCTGCTCTCGGACTGGTTCCCGGCGACGACCGGCGAGATCGTGCACGTCGACGGCGGAGTGCACGTGATGGGCCTCTGACCAGTCGACCCGCCGCCCCCCGTAGGTCTGGAGAAGCTCGATGACGACATCCCCACCGCTGACGGCTCTGCGACGCGCGCTCCCGACGATCATCCAGGGCGGGATGGGGGTCGCCGTCTCGTCCTGGCGCCTCGCCTCGGCGGTCGCGCGGCGGGGGCAGCTCGGTGTCGTGTCGGGCACGGCGCTGGACCTGGTGCTCGCGCGGCGGCTCGAGGACGGTGACCTGGACGGGTCGGTCCGTCGCGCGATGGCCGCGTTCCCCGTGCGGTCGGTGGTCGACCGTGTCCTCAAGCGGCACCTGCGGCCCGGCGGACGCGCGGCCGGCGTGGCGTACACCCCTGTGCAACGGCTCAGCATGCGTCCTGGTCGGGCCGTGCAGGAGCTCACGGTGCTCGGCAACTTCGTCGAGGTGTGGCTCGCCAAGGAGGGCCACGACGGGATCGTCGGGATCAACTACCTGCAGAAGATCCAGATGGCGATGCCCGCCGCGGCCTACGGCGCGATGCTCGCCGGCGTCGACGTCGTGCTCGTCGGCGCCGGGATACCCCGCCACCTGCCGCACCTGCTCGACGACCTCGCAGCCCACCGCCCGACACGGCTGCCCGTCGACGTGGTCGGGGACCCGTCCGGCGACCACTGCGTCGAGATCGACCCGCCGGGCCTGCTCGGAACCGGGATCCCTCCGCTGAACCGCCCGATGTTCCTGGCGATCGTGTCGAGCGAGGTCCTCGCCGCCTACCTGACGCGCGACCCTGCCATCAGCCCCGACGGCTTCGTCATCGAGGGGCACCGCGCCGGTGGTCACAACGCGCCACCGCGGGGCCGACCGGTGCGCGACGAGCGCGGGCAGCCGGTGTTCGGGGCGAGGGACCAGGCAGACATCGGCAAGGTCGCCGCCGTGGGTCTGCCGTTCTGGCTCGCCGGCTCGCTCGGCACGCCGGAGGCGGTGCGGGCGGCGGTCGCCGCGGGTGCGACCGGCGTCCAGGTCGGGACCGTCTTCGCGATGAGCACCGACTCCGGTCTGACCCCGCAGCTGCGCGAACAGGTCCTGGCCGCGTTGCACGCGGACGAGCTCGAGGTCCTCACGGACGCCGACGCCTCACCGACCGGCTTCCCGTTCAAGGTCGCGCAGCTCGACGGGACGCTCTCGGAGCCGGCTCTGCGCGAAACCCGGCCTCGCCTGTGCGACCTCGGCTTCCTTCGGTCGCCGTACCTCAAGGACGACGGTCTGGTGGGGTTCCGCTGCCCGGCGGAACCCGTCGAGATGTTCGTCCGCAAGGGCGGGACCGTCGAGGAGGCGACCGGACGGGCGTGCCTGTGCAACGCGCTGTCCGCCGACGTCGGTCTCGGCCAGACCCGGCCGGACGGGCGCTCCGAGGAGGCCCTGGTGACTCTCGGCGCCGACCTCACGGGCGCGACCCGGCTGGCGGAGCTGTATCCGGACGGCTGGTCCGCCGACCACGTGCTCGACTGGCTCCTCGCTCCCGCGTGACCGGCCCCAGTGCAGGGCAGGCGGCCGGCCGGCACGTCGGTATCGGTAGTCTCCGGGTGTCAGCTCCGCACCTGGAAGGGTTCACGTGCCGTACATCGTCGACTTCACGCAGGTGTCCGCCGAGGGTCTGGAGTCGTCGCCCGTGGCGGAGGCCCTCGCCGGCCTGAGGGCCAACGAGGCGCGTTACTTCAAGAACAAGTACGACCACGTCTTCAGCGTCGACCCGGCGAGCGAGGCCACCGAGACGGTGGACTGGGTGCACGGCATCCTCAAGGACGAGCGCGAGATCGTGATCGGGTCCCGCCCGCTCGAGGCGACGTCCTTCGTGGTCGACGGGACGCGCATCGCCTACGTGTTCTACGAGTCGGGTCTGTCCATCAACGTCATGTACACGCTCGCGGACGCCTCCAAGCGTGCGGTCGGGTTCAAGCTGTCCGACGGCATGGAGATCCCGGAGGAGCTCGCGTCCCGGTTCAAGTTCGCCAGGCAGAAGTCGAAGCTGGCCGGCACGATCCGCGGCTCGTACTTCGTGATCAAGGCCGAGCACCTGTAGACGCTCTCTACAGGGTCAGACCGCGCGCGATCGGGACTCCCGGCCGGTAGGCGAGGTGCCGGTGGCTCGGGGCGTCGAGCACGGCCAGATGCGCACGGGCGCCCACGCGCAGGTGCCCCACGTCGTCGCGGCGCAGGGCGTGGGCGCCGCCCAGGGTCGCGGCGCGGACCGCCTCCGCGACGGTCATCCGCATCTCGCGGACGGCGAGGGCGATCATCAACGGCATCGACGTCGAGAAGCAGGTGCCGGGGTTGCAGTCGCTGGCGAGCGCGACCTCGACGCCGGCGTCGAGCAGCCGGCGGGCGTCGGGGTACGGGGACCGGGTCGAGAACTCGACGCCGGGCAGCAGCCCGGCGACCGTGTCGCCGTCGGCCAGGGCTGCGACGTCCGCGTCGGTGAGGAACGTGCAGTGGTCGACGCTCGCGGCGCCGAGCTCCACGGCGAGCTGCACACCGGGTCCGTGGCCCAGCTGGTTGCCGTGCACCCGCAGCCCGAGGCCGGCCGCCGCTGCGGCGGTCAGCACGGTGCGAGCCTCGTCACCGTCGAACGCGACCGCGCTGGCCGGCTCGCAGAACACGTCGGCCCAGCGGGCGTGCGGAGCGCAGGCCGCGAGCATCGGACCGGTGACCAGTGCGACGTAGTCCGCCCGGTCGATCCCCGGCGGCACGACGTGCGCTCCGAGGAACGTCGTCTCGTCGGTGACCTCGCGGGCGAGCCTGAGCAGCCGTTCCTCGGTCGGGACGTCGAGCCCGTAGCCGCTCTTGACCTCGATCGTCGTGGTGCCCTGGGCGCGGGCCTCGTCGACGAGCCTGTGGAGGCCCGAGCGCAGCTCGTCGTCCGACGCCTCCCGGGTCGCGGCGACCGTCGTCGCGATCCCGCCACCGGTGTACGGGGCGCCGGACATGCGGGCCTCGAACTCGGCGGACCGGTCGCCGGCGAACACGAGGTGCGTGTGGGAGTCGACGAACCCCGGGACGACCGCCGCGCCCGCGAGGTCCGTGCACAGGTCCGCGGCCGGCGCGTCCGCCGCTCGGCCCACCCAGGCGACACGTCCGCCCTCAGCGACCAGCGCCGCGTCGAGCAAGGGGCGGTCGAACCGCGGGTCGTGCGTGACGAGCTCGCCGATGCCAATCACGAGGTGCGAGGTCATCGGGCCTCCTCCCAGGCGGCACGGATCGCCGTGCCCAGCATCGCGCCCACGTCGCCGAGGACGTGCCTCCCGCCCTCGACACGCACGACCCCGCCGACCAGGACCGTGTCGACGTCGGCGGTCCCCGCGACCATGACGACCTGTGCCGGGTCGGCGCCGGCGGTCCGCGCGGAGTCGGTCCGGACGGCGACGAGGTCCGCGGGGGTCCCGGGCGCGAGGCGGCCACCGGTCGGGTCACCCAGGCTCGTGTGCCCGCCCGCCGTCAGGGCGGTCAGCAGGTCGGCCGGGGTGAGGACTCCCCGCGTCTGCGCCGCGAGGCGCTCGTGCAGCTCGACCGACCGCGCCTCGGCCAGCAGGTCGGTCTGCACCTGCTGGTCGCTGCCCACCGAGAGCCGGGCGCCCGCGGCGTGCAGCGCGGCTCCGGGGGCGATCCCGTCGCCGAGGTCCTGCTCGGTGGACGGGCACAGGCACACCCCTGTCCGGGAGGAGCCGAGCGTGGCGATGTCGTCCGGCGTGAGGTGCACCGCGTGCACGGCGGTCGTCGCCGGGCCGAGTGCACCGGCGTCGGCCAGGACCCTGGTCGGGGTCGCGCCGAACGTGCCGAGGGCCTGCTCGTTCTCGAGCCGCTGCTCGGACAGGTGGACGTGCAGCGGGCGGCCCGTCGCGTGCGCGGCGACTGCCGGGAGGTCGTCGAGCGGGACGGCCCGCACGGAGTGGATCGCGGCGCCGACCGTGAGGGTGTGGTCGGGGCGGATGGCCGCGACGCGCGCGGCCCACGCGTCGGCGTCGTGGTCCCCGAAGCGCAGCTGTGCACCCTCCAGCGGTGCGTCGATCCCGCCCGTGAGATAGGCGGTGTCCAGCAGGGTGATCCGCAGGCCGGCCTCGCGGGCGGCCGTGCGCAGCGCCTCGGCCATGACGTTCGGGTCGTCGTAGTGGACGCCGCCCGGCGCGTGGTGGAGGTAGTGGAACTCCCCCACGGTGGTGACCCCGGCGAGCACCATCTCCGCGTAGGTGGCGCGCGCGAGGTCCAGGTACGTGTCGGGCGTGAGCGTCCCCGCGAGCGCGTACATCTGCTCCCGCCAGGTCCAGAACGTCCCGCCGCGGTCGTGCGTCCGACCGCGCAGCGCCCGGTGGAACGCGTGGGAGTGCGTGTTGGCGAAGCCGGGCAGGACGACACCGGGCAGCCGACGGTCCCCCGGCTCCGGCGTCGTCCCGGCGACGACCGAGGTGAAGCGGCCGTCGGCCTCGGTGAGTCGCACGTCGGAGGCGAGGCCGTCCGGGAGCCAGGCCTGCGCGGCCCAGTAGGCGCTCACGCGAGGAGCCTCTCCAAGGTGGTGGCGAGCGCGTCGACCCCCGCGAGGCAGTCTGCCTCGTCCGCGTCCTCGGCGGGGGCGTGCGAGATCCCGGACGGGTTCCGCACGAAGAGCATCGCGGTCGGGACGCCAGCCGCCGCCAGGATGCCGGCGTCGTGGCCCGCGCCCGTGCTCAGCCGTGGCGCACCCCCGAGCGCGTCGACCACGGTGTCCGCCAGGTCGGCATCCAGGACCGTGACCGGGGTCCAGGACTCCCGTGCTGGGGCGTAGTCCTGCAGGGCCGAGAGGACTGCCTGCACCGCAGCCTCGGACTCGGCCCGGACGTCGAGCCAGGCCGTCACCCGAGACGGGATCGCGTTCACGCCGTTCGGGTCGACGCGCAGCTTGCCGACGGTCGCCAGCGCACCAGCGTCGAGCGCGGCCGCGCGCACGTGGGCGATGAAGGACGCCAGGTCGAGCATCGGGTCGCGCCGGTCCGCCAGCGGCGTGGTCCCCGCGTGGTTGGCCTCACCGTGCAGCTCGACCCGCCAGCGCCCGTGCGGCCAGATCATCCGGCCGACGCCGACGGGGTCGCCGGTGTGCACCAGCCCGCGGCCCTGCTCGACGTGCAGCTCGACGAACGACGCGACCCGTCGAAGCGCCTCCGGGTCCGCGGCGAGCCCAGCCGGGTCGCGGCCTGCCGTGCTGAGCGCGTCGGCCATCGTCACCCCGTCGGCGTCCCGGAGACCCCGCGCTCGGTCGGCGTCGAGCGCGCCCGTGAGCAGACGGGACCCGGCGCACGCGACGCCGAACCGGGCACCCTCCTCGTCGACGAAGCTCGCGATGCCGAGCGGGCGCCCCGGCTCGAAACCCCGCGCGCGCAGCGTGTCGAGCGCGGCGAACGCGCTGACCACCCCGAGCGGCCCGTCGAACGCGCCGCCGCCGGGCACGGAGTCCAGGTGGCTGCCGGTGACGACGCCCGGAGTCGCGTCCGGGTCGCCCCACCACGCCCACTGGTTCCCGGCCCGGTCCGTCACGAGCGACAGGCCGCGCGCGTCGGCCTCCCCCGCGAACCACTCGCGCAGCACGTGGTCCTCCTGGGTCCACGCGAACCGGCGGTAGCCGCCGTCACCGGCACGGCCCACGGGCGCCAGGTCCGACCACATGCGAGCGAAGGTCACGCGTCACCCTCCCGCACGGGCACGCGCAGACCATGTGCCGTCGCGACCTCCTCGGCCCGCGCGTAGCCGGCGTCGACGTGCCGCAGGACACCCATGGCCGGGTCGTTCGACAGCACCCTCGCAAGCTTGCGGGCGGCCAGCTCGGTGCCGTCGGCCACCGACACCTGCCCTGCGTGAATCGATCGGCCCATGCCCACACCGCCTCCCTGGTGGATCGACACCCAGGTGGCACCCGAGGACGCGGCGACCAACGCGTTGAGCAGCGGCCAGTCGGCGATCGCGTCGGACCCGTCGGCCATCCCCTCGGTCTCCCGGTACGGCGACGCGACGGAGCCTGCATCGAGGTGGTCGCGGCCGATGACGAGCGGGGCCGTCACGGAACCGTCCGCGACGAGCTCGTTGAACCTGAGTCCGGCCAGGTCACGCTCGCCGTGCCCGAGCCAGCAGATCCGCGCGGGCAGCCCTTGGAACGCGACCCGCTGCTGGGCCGCCCGGATCCAGCGGTGCAGGTGGTCGTCCTCCGGGAAGAGGTCGAGCACCGCCTGGTCCGTGACGGCGATGTCGCGAGGGTCGCCCGAGAGCGCCGCCCAGCGGAACGGGCCCTTCCCCTGCGCGAACAGCGGCCGGATGTACGCGGGCACGAACCCCGGGAAGTCGAACGCACGGTCGTAGCCGCCCTGGCGGGCCTCGTCGCGGATCGAGTTGCCGTAGTCGAAGACCTCGGCGCCGGCGTCCTGGAACCCGACCATCGCCTCCACGTGCCGGCCCATCGACTCGCGAGCGCGCTCGGTGAACTCCTCGGGCTTGGCCGCGGCGTAGTCGGCCCAGTCGGCCACGTCGATGCCGACGGGCAGGTACGACAGCGGGTCGTGCGCGGACGTCTGGTCGGTCACGACGTCGACGTCGACGCCCCGACGCAGCAGCTCGGGCAGGACGGACGCGGAGTTCCCGACGACGCCCACGGACAGCGCCTGCCTCGCGCGCTTCGCCGCCGTGACCAGCGCGACCGCCTCGTCGAGGTCCGACGCCACGCGGTCCAGGTAGCGCTCGCGCACGCGCCGGTGCAGTCGCTCACCGTCCACGTCGACGATGAGGCAGGCGCCACCGTTGAGGGTCACCGCGAGCGGTTGCGCGCCGCCCATCCCCCCGCAACCGCCGGTGACGGTCAGGGTGCCGGCCAGCGTCCCGCCGAACGTCTTCGCGGCCACGGCTGCGAGCGTCTCGTACGTGCCCTGGAGGATGCCCTGGGTGCCGATGTAGATCCATGAGCCGGCCGTCATCTGGCCGTACATGGTCAGCCCGAGCTGCTCGAGCCTGCGGAACTCCGGCCAGGTCGCCCAGTCACCGACGAGGTTCGAGTTGGCGATGAGGACGCGCGGCGCCCACTCGTGCGTGGTGAGGACGCCGACGGGCTTGCCGGACTGGACCAGCAGCGTCTCGTCGTCGCCGAGCGTGGTCAGCGTGCGGACGATCGCGTCGTACGCGTCCCACGAGCGGGCCGCCTTGCCGGTGCCGCCGTAGACCACCAGGTCGTCGGGACGCTCGGCCACCTCGGCGTCGAGGTTGTTCATCAGCATGCGCAACGGGGCTTCGGTCTGCCAGCTGCGGGCAGTCAGCGTCGTGCCGCGGGGGGCGCGGACGGGTCGGGGGCCGGAGGTCATCGACGTGCTCCTTCCAGGGCGGCCTGCGCCACGGCCCCCGACCGGACGGCCTCGGCCGCGGTCTCGAGGTCGGGCGAGAGGTACGTGTCGGGTCCGGGGCCGGGGATGCCCCGTCTGCGGAGCAGGTCTCGCACCGCACCCGTGGCGGGCGACGGCTGCAGCGGCGCCCGCAGGTCGAGCGCACGGGCCGCCGTGAGGACCTCGATGCCGAGCACCCGGGTCAGGGCGTCGACGGACCGGCGCAGCTTGCGCGCCGCGTGCCAGCCCATCGAGACGTGGTCCTCCTGCATGGCCGACGACGGGATCGAGTCGACGCTCGCAGGCGTCGCGAGCCTCTTGAGCTCGGACACGAGGCCGGCCGCGGTGTACTGCGCGATCATCAGGCCGGAGTCGACGCCCGGGTCGTGCGCCAGGAACGGCGGCAGACCGTGGCTCCGGGACACGTCGAGGAACCGGTCCGTGCGTCGCTCGGACATGCTCGCGACGTCGGCGACCACGATCGCGAGGAAGTCGAGCACGTACGCCACCGGGGCGCCGTGGAAGTTGCCGTTGGACTCGACGCGGCCGTCGGGCGTGATGACGGGGTTGTCGACCGCGGCCGCCAGCTCGCGCTCCGCGACGGCTCGTGCGTGCGCGAGCGTGTCGCGGGCCGCGCCGTGGACCTGCGGGGCGCAACGGAGGGAGTAGGCGTCCTGCACCCGGGTGCAGTCCGGTGTCTTGTGGCTCGCCATGATCCCGGAGCCGCGCAGCACGGAGCGGATCGTGGCAGCCGAGACCGCCTGGCCGGGGTGCGGACGCAGCCCCTGGAGGTCGGCCGCGAACACCGCATCGGTGCCCAGCAGCGACTCGACCGACATCGCGGCGGCGACGTCGGCAGTGGTCAGGAGGTTCTCGAGGTCGTGCAGCGCGAGCGCCAGCATGCCGAGCATGCCGTCGGTCCCGTTGATCAGTGCCAGGCCCTCCTTCTCGGTCAGGGTCACGGGCGTCAGCCCGGCCTGCGCGGCGGACATGGGCGTCCCGGCCGCGTCGCGCACCTCGCCCTCCCCCATCAACGCGAGCGCGCAGTGGGCCAGCGGCGCGAGGTCCCCCGAGCAGCCGAGCGAGCCGTACTCGCGGACCACCGGCGTGACACCGGCATCGAGCATCGCGGCGTACGCCGTCGCGACCTCGGGCCGCACGCCGGTCCTGCCGGTCGCGAGGGTGGAGAGCCGCAGCAGCATGAGCGCGCGGACCACCTCGCGCTCGACCTCGGGTCCGGTGCTCGCCGCGTGCGAACGGACCAGGCTGCGTTGGAGGTCGCGGCGCTTCTCGGCGGGGATGCTCAACGTCGCGAGCGCGCCGAACCCCGTGGAGATGCCGTAGTGCGGATGCGTGTCGGCGGCGAGGAGGTCGACGACCGCGCGACCGTGGCCAACGGCCTCGAGCGCCTCGTCCGACAACCGCACCCCTGCGCCGTGCCGCGCGACCGCGACCACGTCGTCGACGGTGACCGGTCCCGTGCCGACGACGACGGCGTCGATGGCGGTGCTTGTGCTCATGGTTCATGACACCGCGCTCGCGCGCGCCACCACAGGCCCGGGCGCCGGATAGTGTCTGGTATCCCAGACGATGCGGAGGCCTCATGAGCTCGGTGCCTGCGGCCGACGCCACGCTCCGCCTGCTACGGCACCTGTCCCGCACAGGTCCGCTGCCCGCCACGTCACTGGCCACCGCGCTCGAGCTGCCCCGATCCACCACGTACCACCTGCTGACGGTCCTGACCGAGCACGGTTTCGTGGTCCACCTGCCCGAGGAGCGCCGCTACGCGCTCGGGCTCGCCGCGTTCGAGCTGGGCTCCGCCTACTCGCGCCAGGCACCGCTGGCCCGCGCCGCCCGACCGGTCCTCGCCCGCCTCGTCGACCAGGTGGGCGAGAGCGCGCACCTGGCCGTGCTCCACGGTCGTGACGTGCTCTACGTGGTCGAGGAGCGCGCCGCCGGGCGACCCGTGCTGGTGACCGACGTCGGAGTGCGGCTGCCGGCGCACCTCACCGCGAGCGGGCGCGCGATCCTCGCCGATCTCCCGTCCGCGCAGGTGCGCGCGCTGTTCCCGGGCCGCGAGGCGTTCGTCGACCGCACCGGCGTGGGCCCGACGAGGCTGTCGGAGCTTCGGACGGTCCTCACCGAGGTGCGGCGCGCCGGCTGGGCCGAGGAGCACGGCGACGTGACCCCCGGCTTCGCGTCCGTCGCCGTCGCGGTGCGCGACCGCACCGGGCACCCGCTCGCCGGGATCGCCGTGACGTTCACCCAAGGGCAGGACCCCGCCGAGTTCGTCCGGGCGATCCGCGGCGCGGCAGCCGAGCTCGCGCGCAGGGTGTAAAAGCACCCGCACGAGGTCTTGTCCGGCACCTGTCAGAGTGCCAACCTGCGATTAAGGAGTTGCAACACCCACTCGCCTGTTCGTGCTGACCGTGCCCGACAACTCGGGCCAATGGTCGAGCAAATACGTCGGCGTACATTGCTGGCCGAGACCCACAACGTGTCGTCGCCCGCTCGGGGGAAACAATGCGGCTGAACTTCTGGCGGAGGCGAGCGAAGCCCAGCGCATCCCAGGCGCCCTCACCTGCCCCATCGATGCCAGTTCCAGCGCCGGGCGGTATTTCCCAGCCCGCGGGAGCGTCCGGACCGCAGCCCTCTCCGAGACTGGTCGTGGCTCTACCCGACGTAGAGAGGCGGCCCATGATGGTGCCGTACACCCCACCTCACGTGCCGGCCGATCCGCCCGCGGCGAGACCGAGGAGCAGCCCAAATGCGCCGGAGCCCGCGACCTCCCCCGGTGGCGATGCGGGCGCTCTGACCCATGCCGAAAGCACGGATCAGCCGGACTCGAAGGGCAGCCAGTCCTATCCGGCGAGTGTGTACTCGACGTGGGGACGGCTCTACAACGCCGGGGCTGGAGTCGTTCTCTCGTTTATCGGCCTTGTCCTCATTGGCTCCACGCTCCTCGTCGAGTTCGGACTGCCTCACCTAGTGCTCACCGATGTCAAATTCTCCGCAACCATTGCCTCAGGTGTTGCATTGGTCGCCTGCGGCGCATTTGCACGAGTCAAGGCGTCCGAGCACGAAGATCGGGTCGCTCAAATTCGTAAGGCACAGATCAACCTGATACGGGAAGCCGAGGGCGGCTCCCGGGCGGGCATGAGCGAAGCGAGTCGCTATGCGCCTCGTTAGGCGATGGCTGCCAGTCGGCATTCTGTTTGCGCTCTGCTTGGCAACGGCGTTTCTCGCGTATGTTCAGAGCGACGACAACCGTGGCCCGTTCATTGCCGTTTCCGGGGTGCTTTTCGGCCTCGCCGTCGCGCGCGTCGACACCGTTCGAGAGCGTCAGCGGGTGCGGCGTCGAGCGACGATCGAAGCAGTCCATGGCCTGTTGTCGGCCGCGGACGAATACGGTCTTGCCCGGCGTGCTCGCGACACGTACAGCAATGCGTTCGACAATCCTGAGAGTGCAGAGATCCTGGCCGTGGCCGAGCACCTCGATTTCCTGAAGGCTGCCGTCAGGGACTCCTCCGCGCGGTTTAGTGCGGCGCAGTCCGGTCTCGACCGCGCCCTGGCACTAGCAACGCTTGATTCCACAGAGTCCGTGCAACGCGCTTGTCGTGCCTTCGCGAACAGCGTGGCATCAGGCAAGGGGGTCGACGAATCGCTTGGCCCTCTGCGCACGGTTGTTGACACTGAGCTGGGCCATCAGATTGCGTGGAGGACTTCGAGCGAAGGGCAGGCGGTGCTCGTTTGATGGGCCGCCAGCCGAATGCGCCGTGCTGCCGGACCGTGACCGCCGGGTACCTCGCTTGGAACCACACCTGGCGTCGGACGGGCGACGCGCCGCGCGCAGCACGGACGCGCTCGACTGCAGCCACGCATCCCGCGGGGGACGAACCAGCCTGTCAGCCGAGCGGTGGCGTGGTCGATCGAGATCCGCTCCTCCACAGCACGTGCTCCGCGTGCTTGAGGATCGGACCGTCGACGAGCTTGCCGTCCCACCGGAACGCGCCGTGCTGCCCGACGGCGGCCGCGAGCACGTCGCGCGCCCACCGGACCTCGTCGTCGGACGGCCTGTAGGCGCCGCGCACCACGGGCACCTGCGACGGGTGGATGCACGCGGTCGCGACGAACCCGCTGGCCGCGGCATCGGCGGCCTCTGCGGCGAGCCCGTCGACGTCGCCGATGTCCAGGTGCACGGCGTCGACGGCGGCCTTGCCGTGCGCGCCCGCGGCCAGCAGGACGGTGGAGCGCGCGTGCGTGGCCACCGTGCGGTAGGCGCCGGACGGTCCGCGGCTCGACGTTCCTCCCAGGGACGCGACGAGGTCCTCGGCGCCCCACATCAGGGCGACGACGTTGGGCCGGGCGGCGATCGACGCGGCGTTGACCACGCCGGACGCGGTCTCCACCAGGGCGATGACGTCGTAGCGGGCCAGCGGGAGGACGTCGGAGGATGCCGCCGTCTTGGCCAGCATGACCGTCCGGTAGGGCGTCCCGGCGAGGGCCCGGAGGTCCTCGGCGAGGTCGTCCGTCCCGACGGGGTTGAGCCGGACGATCGTGCGAGCGGGGTCCAGGGGGACGTCGGCGAGGTTGAGCCGGGCGGCGGGCTTGTCGTCCGCGGACACGGCGTCCTCTAGGTCGATGATCACCGCGTCCGCCCGGGCCGCGGCCTTCTCGTAGCGGTCCGGACGGTCCGCGGGACAGAAGAGCAGCGCCGGGCCCATGGAGAAACCGGTCACGGTCGGCACCAGAACAGGACGGTGCGCGTGGCGGTCGCGACGACGACGTCGTCCTGGTTGCGACCGGTGTGCTCGAGTGTCACCACACCTTGCCCGGGGCGCGACTGCGAGAGCCGCTTGTCCAGGACCACGGTCGAGGAGTAGAGCGTGTCGCCGTGGAACAGCGGGTGCGGGAACCGCACGTCGGTGAAGCCGAGGTTCGCGACGATCGTGCCCTGGGTGAGCTGGTCGACCGAGCTGCCCACCAGGACGGCCAAGGTCATCATCGAGTTCACGAGCCGCTGCCCGAACGGCTGCCCGGCGGACCATGCGGCGTCGAGGTGCAGCGCTTGGCCGTTCATCGTCAGCGTGCTGAACAGGACGTTGTCCGCCTCGGTCAGCGTGCGCCCGGGCCGGTGCAGGTACCGCGTGTCCAGCTCGAGCTCCTCGTAGTACAGCCCTCGCTGCTCGACGTCTCGAGTCATCGTGCCGCCCCGGCGAACCCCAGCTCGCGCGCGATGACCATGAGCTGGACCTCGGTGGTCCCCTCGCCGATCTCCAGGATCTTGGAGTCGCGGTAGTGCCGGCCCACCGGGTTCTCGTTCATGACGCCGTTGCCGCCGAAGATCTGCGCCGCGTCGCGCGCGTTGTCCATCGCGGCCTCGCTGCCGATCATCTTGGCCAGGCTGGCCTCGAGCTTGAACGGCTGGCCCGCCACCAGGCGGTTCGCGGCGTCGTACCAGGCCAGGCGCGCGGAGTGCACGCGGGCCTCCATCCGGGCGATCGTGAAGGCCACGTGCTGGTTGTCGCCGATCGGGTGGCCGAACACGTTGCGGCTCTTGGCGTAGCGCATGGCCTCCTCCAGGCAGCCCTGTGCCGCGCCCGTGCACAGCGCCGCGAACGCGACCCGGCCCTCGTCGAGGGTCTGGATGAACGACGCGAAGCCCCGCCCGCGCTCTCCGAGCAGGTTCTCCGCGGGGACGCGCACGTCCTCGAAGCGCAGCGGGTGCGTGTCGGAGGTGTGCCAGCCGACCTTGTCGTAGGGCGGCAGGACGGTGAAGCCGGGAGTGCCGCTGGGGACGAGGATCGCCGTGAGCTCCTTCTTGACCGAGCCGTCGGCACGCACGCTCTCGCCCGTCACCGCGGTGATGGTCACCAGGCGCGTGATCTTCGTGCCCGAGTTGGTGATGAACTGCTTGGTGCCGTTGATCACCCACTGACCGTCGACGAGCTCGGCCGTGGTCTTCGTCCCGGCGGCGTCCGAGCCTGCGTCTGCCTCGGTGAGCCCGAAGGCCGCCAGCGCGGTGCCCTGCGCGAGCATCGGGAGCCACTCCTGCTTCTGGGCCTCGGTCCCGCTGCGGAACACGGGCATGGCCCCCAGCCCCACCCCGGCCTCGAGCGTCACGGCGATGGACTGGTCGACGCGTGCGAGCTGCTCCACAGCCAGGCAGAGGTCGATGTAGGTGCGCCCTTGGCCGCCGTACTCCGTGGGGAAGGGCAGGCCGAACAGTCCCATCGCGCCCATCTCGGCGATGATCTCGTAGGGCAGCTCCCGCAGCGTGTCGTACTTGTAGGCCGCGGGGGCCACGACGTTGTCCGCGAAGTCGCGCACCTCGTCGCGCAGTCGCTGCTGCTCGGGGCTCAGTCCGTAGCTCATTCCGGATCCCTTCGTGGGGGGTGTGGCGTGAGGGTGGCGACCACTCGGTCGAGGGTCACCTGCTCGGCCGGTCGGACCGAGAGCGTGACGACGCCGTCGCACGGCGCAGTGATCCGGTGCTCCATCTTCATGGCCTCGATCGTCAGCAGAACCTGTCCGACGACCACGTCGTCGCCGGTCGCCACGTCGATCGAGACGACGGTGCCGGGCATCGGGGAACGGACCTGCGGGTCCACCGTCCTGGTGCCGCGCGCTCGCCCCGCGAGGTCGTCGGCCAGCCGCTCGATGCGGCTCCGGAAGCGGAGCGCGAACGCCGACCCGCCCTCGCCGACCCACGTGATGGGGCCGTCCGCAGCGAGGCGCAGCCGGTGCACGACGCCGTCGACCTCGACCGTCCCCGGCGCTGAGGACGAGGCCGTCACCGGCGGCGCGTCGCCGACGGTCACCGTTGGGCCGGCGACGGACACCTCGACACCGTCGACGTCGTACAGAACCGGGCGCCGGTCGCCCACGTGCCAGCCGTCGGATCGCCATGGGCCGGTGCCGTCGTCACGCCGCGACAGCGCCGCCGCGGTGTACGCCGCGACCGAGGGCGTCCGCTGCACCAGGCCCGGGATGAGCCGCCCGAGCAGGCCCGTGTCGAGCCGACCTTCGCGGACGTCGTCGTCGGACAGGACCTGCCGCAGGAACTCGATGTTGGTCCGGACGCCCAGCACGGTGGTGCGCGACAGGGCGCCGTCCAGCCGCGCGATGGCCTCGGCCCGGGTGGGCGCCCAGGCGATCACCTTGGCGAGCATCGGGTCGTACCCGGACCCGATCACCAGTCCCTCGACCAGCGAGCTGTCCACCCGGACGCCCTCCCCCGACGGCTCGTCGAGCAGGAGCACGGTCCCGGCGGACGGCAGGAACTCGTGCGACGGGTCCTCGGCGTAGACGCGCGCCTCGACCGCGTGGCCCGCCAGGACCACGTCCTGCTGGGTGATCGTCAGCCGCTCGCCGGCGGCGACCCGCAGCTGCCACTCGACCAGGTCGAGTCCCGTGACCAGCTCGGTGACCGGGTGCTCCACCTGCAGCCGGGTGTTCATCTCCATGAAGAAGAACTCCGTCGGCGCCACGTCGGACACCAGGAACTCGACGGTTCCCGCGCCGAGGTAGCCGACGCTCCGAGCGACCTCGCACGCCGCCTCGCCGATCGCGGCTCTGGTCGCCTCGTCGAGAAGCGGCGACGGCGCCTCCTCGATGACCTTCTGGTGCCGGCGCTGCAGCGAGCACTCACGTTCGCCGAGGTGGATGACGTTGTCGAACGCGTCGGCCAGCAGCTGCACCTCGATGTGCCGCGGGGTCCGTACCAGGCGCTCGAGCAGCAGGGTGTCGTCGCCGAACGCGGCCGCGGCGACACGCCGCGAGCCGGCCAGCGCGGCTGCGAGCTCCGAGGGCTCCGCCACGACCGACATGCCCTTGCCACCGCCGCCCGCGGAGGGCTTCACCAGCAGCGGGTACCCGACCCGGTCGGCGGCGTCCTGGTCGGCAGCTCCGGTCAGCGCCACCCCGGGGATCACCGCGACCCCCGCGGCGGCGACGTGCTCTTTGGCGCGGATCTTGTCGGCCATGACGTCCAGGGCCTTGACGCCGGGGCCGACGAACACCAGACCGGCCGCGTCGCACGCGCGCGCGAGGTCGGGGTTCTCCGAGAGGAAGCCGTAGCCGGGGTGGATCGCCTCCGCACCGGTCTCCCTCGCGGCGTGAACCACCGACTCGATCGACAGGTAGCTCTCGATCAGGATGGCGTCGTCGGCGCGCGTGACGTGGAGCGCACCGCGGTCGGCCGGCGTGAACACCGCGACGGCACGGATGCCGAGCCGGTGCAGGGTGGAGATCACCCGGCACGCGATCTCTCCGCGGTTGGCGACGAGCACGGTTTGGAACATGGTGCTCACATCCGGAACAGGCCGAGGCGCGGCTCGGGCAGCGGCACGCCCGCGCAGACGTCGAGGGCCATGCCGAGGACCCGCCGGGTGTCGGCGGGGTCGATGATCCCGTCGTCCCACAGCCGCGCGGTCGCGTAGTACGGGCTGCCCTGGGTCTCGTACTGCTCACGCAGGGGGGCCTTGAAGGCCTCTTCGTCCTCGACGCTCCAGTCGTCGCCGAGCTGGTCGCGCCGGATGGTCGCCAGGACCGACGACGCCTGCGGGCCGCCCATGACCGAGATCCGGCTCGCGGGCCACATCCACAGGAACCGCGGCGAGTAGGCGCGACCGCACATCGAGTAGTTGCCGGCCCCGAACGAGCCGCCGATGACGACGGTCAGCTTGGGCACGCGGGTCGTCGCCACCGCGGTGACCATCTTGGCGCCGTGCTTCGCGATGCCGCCCGCCTCGTAGTCGCGCCCGACCATGAAGCCGTTGACGTTCTGCAGGAACACCAGCGGGATGCCCCGCTGGTCGCAGAGCTCGATGAAGTGCGCCCCCTTGAGCGCGGACTCGCTGAACAGCACCCCGTTGTTCGCGACGATGCCCACGGGGTGCCCGTGCAGGCGCGCGAAGCCGGTCACCAACGTGGTCCCGTACTCGCGCTTGAACTCGTGCAGCTCGCTCCCGTCCACCAGCCGCGCGATGACCTCGTGCACGTCGTACGGGGTCAGCAGGTCGGTGGGGACCACGCCGTACAGCTCGCTCTCGTCGACCTTCGGGGGCCTCGGCGGTTGGACGTCCCACGCGGTGTGTCGGGGCGCGGGCAGCGTCGCGACGATGTCCCGCACGATCTGCAGCGCGTGCGCGTCGTTCTCCGCCAGGTGGTCCGTCACCCCGGACCTGCGCGAGTGCAGCTCCCCGCCGCCGAGGTCCTCGGCGGTCACCACCTCGCCGGTCGCGGCCTTCACCAGCGGCGGTCCGCCGAGGAAGATCGTGCCCTGGTCGCGCACGATCACGGTCTCGTCTGACATGGCCGGCACGTAGGCGCCGCCGGCCGTGCACGAGCCCATCACGCACGCGATCTGCGGGATGGCCTCCGCCGACATGCGCGCCTGGTTGAAGAAGATCCGACCGAAGTGGTCGCGGTCCGGGAACACCTCGTCCTGCTTGGGCAGGAACGCGCCGCCGGAGTCCACGAGGTAGATGCACGGCAGCCGGTTCTCCAGCGCGATCTCCTGCGCCCGCAGGTGCTTCTTGACCGTCAGCGGGTAGTAGGTCCCACCCTTCACCGTCGCGTCGTTGGACAGCACCATGACGTGCCGCCCGTGGACGAGCCCGATGCCCGCGATGACTCCGGCGCCCGGCGCCTCACCGTCGTAGAGACCGTCCGCGGCGAGCGGCGCGACCTCGAGGAACGGGCTGCCGTCGTCGAGCAGCACGTCGATCCGCTCGCGGGGCAGCAGCTTGCCGCGGGCCACGTGCCGCTCGCGGGAGCGTTCCGGTCCGCCGAGGGCAGCGGTGCGCAGCCTGTCGTCCAGCTCCGCGACGAGGGCACGCTGGGAGGCGTCGTTCGTCCGGAACGCGTCTGCGGCGGGGTCGGCCGTCGTGCTGAGCATCTCCATCGACGCTGTCTCCACGGGGTGGTGGGAGAAGGCAACTCAGTTAGGGATCGCTAACTGAAATCAGGCTACAGTTCTCCCACGCCGTTGTCCACGAAGGAGCCCACCAGGGCTCCGCGAAGGAGCGCCATGGCCGAGACGCTGGACGCTCTGCCGACGGCCCGCGGTCGCGCCAAGGCCGAGCGCCGCGCCGCTCTGCTGTCATCCGCAGCGCACCTGTTCGCGACCCGCGGCTTCGACGGCGTATCCATCGAGGACCTCGGCGCGTCCGTCGGCATCAGCGGTCCCGCGGTCTACCGCCACTTCACCAGCAAGCAGGCCGTCCTCGCCGCGCTCCTGATCGGGGTCAGCGACGGACTGCTCGTCGGCGGTCGAGCCGTGGTGGACTCCGCCGACGACGACCCGGCCGCACTGCGGGCGCTCGTCCGGTTCCACGTCGAGTTCGCACTGCGCGACCCCGACGTGATCCGTGTGCAGGACCGGGACCTCGCCGCACTGTCGCTGCGGGATCGCGAGTCGGTGCGTGACCTCCAGCGTCGCTACGTCGGCCTGTGGGTCGACGTGCTCGGCCGGCTGCGCCCCTCGACCGAGCGCGCCGAGCTGCGGCTGCGTGCCCAGGCGACGTTCGGCCTGCTCAACAGCACCCCGCACAGCGCCCGGTCGGTCACCGCGGCCCGGACCCGGGCGCTGCTGGAGGAGATGGCGCTGGCCGCCCTCGACCAGTGACGCCGGCTACACCATCGACAGCACCGATCCCGGGCGAGCGAGGATCGCGCCGACATCTGTGAGGAAGTGGGCGGCCTCGGCGCCGTCGACAAGACGGTGGTCGAAGGACACGCTCAGCGTCATCACGTGCCGGAGCGCGATCTGGTCCTGGAACTCCCACGGTTGCCGACGGATCGCGCCCATCGCCAGGATCGCCGCCTGACCCGGCACCAGGATGGGCGTGCCCGTGTCGACGCCGAGGACCCCGATGTTGGTGATCGTGATCGTCCCGCCCGCCAGGTCGGCCGGGGTGGTGGTGCCCGCCCGTGCAGCCTCCGTGAGCGCCCCGATCGCGTCGGCCAGCTCGGGGAGCCTGAGCCCGTCGGCGTCCTTGACGCACGGCACGAGCAGCCCGCGTGGGGTGTCCGCAGCGATGCCGAGGTTCACGTACCCGTACTGGACGATCTCCCCGGCGGCGTCGTCCCAGCGCGCGTTGAGCGTCGGGTTGCGGCGCAGCGCGATCGCCACCGCCTTGGCGACGAGCGTCAGGATCGAGATGCGATGCCCCGCGAGGACGCGGTCTGCCCGGAACTGCTCGAGCAGCTCCAGGGTGGGCGTCACGTCGACCGTGAGCGAGGTCGACGCGTGCGGTGCGGTGAACGCGCTCGCCACCATCGCTGCGGCGGTCTGCTTGCGAACACCCGAGATGGGCGTCCGAACCTCCCTCGCCGCTCCCCCGTTCGGCGGGCTCGCGGGTTCGTGCGCGGCAGCCGCTCGGACTGTGCCGCCGCTCGCCGTTGCCCCGCCCACGCGGCCCCCTGCGGGCCTGACGGTCCCAGACCTGGAGGCCGGCCGGCCCGCGGTCGCCGCACGAGCCTGCGCAACCGGAGCGGGATCGGCCCCCGAGACCACGTGCAGGACGTCCTCGCGCGTGATCATGCCGTCCTTGCCGCTCCCGTCGACCTTGTTCAGGTCGACGCCGAGATCGTGCGCGAGCTTGCGCACGGGCGGGAGCACCTTCGGCCCGACTCGACGGGCCGACAGCGCCACGGCAGCGGCGTCCTCGGCGGTCGCGTGCGCTGCGGCCCAGGCCGCCGACCGCGACCGGCGCCGCGGCCGGGCCGAGGTCTCCGCCAGCGGCCCGTACCCGACGAGCACCGAGGTCCGCGCGGGCGCTGCCGGATCCGGCGGGACGTCCGCTGCAGGGTGGGGCGTCCCGGCGCTCTCGACGACGCTCGGCTCGTCGACCGCGACCGTCAGCAGTGCCGACCCGACCGGGACGGTGGCGCCGGGCTCGACGAGCAGCTCGGCGACCACCCCCGCGTAGGGCGACGGCAGCTGCACCAGCGCCTTGGCTGTCTCCACCTCGGCGACCACCTGGTTCAGCTCGACCGTGTCGCCCACCGCCACGGACCACTCGACCAGGTCGGACTCGGTCAGACCCTCACCGAGGTCGGGCAGCGTGATGGTCCTGATCATGACGCCCTCCACCCGGTCAGTGAGTGCGCCCTGCCCATGACGCGATCCACCGCATCGAGAAGCCGGTCGAGATCGGGCAGGAAGTGGTCCTCGGACTTGGCGGCGGGGTACGGGGTGTCGAACCCGGTGACGCGCACGGGCGCAGCCTTGAGCACGTCGAAGCAGCGGTCCACGATGCTCGCCGCGATCTCCGCACCGAGCCCACCGCTGCGCTGCGCCTCGTGCGTCACCACGAGCCGACCGGTCTTGCGCACGGACACCTCGAGCGTGTCGAGGTCGAGCGGTGACAGCGAGCGCAGGTCGACGACCTCGACGGACAGCCCGTCGTCCAGTGCTGCGAGCGCGGCGTCCCGCGCGGTCACGACGAGCGGACCGTATGCGGCGAGCGTGACGTCGGTTCCCTCGACGACGACGCGTGCACGGTCGAGCGCGAGGGCGCCGACGAGCTCGTCGGACACCTCGCCCTTGACCCAGTACCGGCGTTTGGGCTCGAAGAACACCACAGGGTCGTCGCAGGCGATCGCCTGGCGGATCATCGTGTGCGCGTCCTGCGGGTTCGCGCAGGTCACCACGCGCAGGCCGGGCGTGTGCGCGAAGTAGGCCTCGGGCGACTCGGAGTGGTGCTCGACCGCGCCGATCCCACCGCCGTAGGGGATGCGGACCGTGATCGGCATCGTGACCGCCCCACCGGTCCGGTAGTGGATGCGCGCCACCTGCGTGACCAGCTGGTCGACGGCCGGGTACACGAACCCGTCGAACTGGATCTCCACCACGGGCCGGTAGCCCCGGTACGCGAGGCCGACGGCGACGCCCATGATCCCGGCCTCGGCGAGCGGGGTGTCCATGACCCGGTCGGCGCCGAAGTCGCGCTGCAGCCCGTCGGTCACCCGGAACACCCCACCGAGCTGGCCGATGTCCTCGCCGAGCAGCACCACGCTCGGGTCGTCGTCGAGCGCGTGCCGCAGGCCGTCGTTGAGGGCGGCCGCCATCGTCATCGTGCCCATCAGCCCTCGCCCCCCTCGAACATCTCGAGGTACGCGGCGTACTGGCTGCGCTGACGGATGAGGTCGGGCGTCGGTTCGACGAGGACGTGGTCGAACACGCTCAGCGGCTCGGGGTCCGGCAGCGCGTAGCAGGCCTCGCGCATCGCCGTCGCGAACGCGTCCGCCTTGCTCGTGATGTCCGCGACCCGGTCGTCGGGGATCGTCAGGAACTTCTCGAGCCGCGCGATCGGGTCCTTCGCCGCCCACAGCTCCTTGTCCGCCGGGTCGACGTAGCGGGTCGGGTCGTCGGACGTCGTGTGCGGGCCCATGCGGTACGTCACGGCCTCGATGAACGTGGGTCCGTCGCCGCGTCGCGCCCGGTCCAGGGCGACGCGGGTGGCCGCCATGACCGCGAGGACGTCGTTCCCGTCCACGCGGATGCTGGGGATGCCCAGCCCGGGCGCCCGGTCGGCGATCGGGCGCTGAGCCTGTAGGCCCACCGGCTCGGAGATGGCCCACTGGTTGTTCTGGCAGAAGAAGACGACCGGCGCCTGGAAGCTCGCGGCGAAGACCATCGCCTCGTGCACGTCCCCCTTGCTGGTGGCGCCGTCGCCGAAGTACGCGACGACGGCCGAGTCGACCCCGTCCTTGACGCAGCCGAGTGCGTACCCGGTGGCGTGCAGGGTCTGCGAGCCGATCATCACCTGCGGCGTCGCCATGCCGATGCTCCGCGGGTCCCACCCTGCGAGCGCGGTCCCGCGCCAGACGCGCATCAGGTCCGCCGGTTGCGCTCCGCGGCAGTACGCGACGCCGTTCTCGCGGTAGCTCGTGAAGACGAAGTCGTCGTCCCGGAGCGCTCGCGCGGAGCCGATCTGCGCGGCCTCCTGGCCGAGCAGCGGCGGCCACAGCCCGAGCTGGCCCTGCCGCTGGAGTGCGACGGCTTCGGTGTCGAAGCGGCGGACGACGACCATGTCCTCGTAGAGGCCCGTCAGCTGCTCGTCGTCGACGTCGGCGACCACCGGGTCGTACACGGGGTCTTCGCGACGGACGCCGTCGGGCGTCAGGAGCTGGACGAGATCGCCGGTCTGGGCCTTGTTCTTGCGCAAGGCACGGCTGGGGGACACATCTGCACGCAACATGTTTCGCTCCGTCTGGTGGCGGAACCGTCGCTCTTGTGAAGCTAGGCCCCATTGCCTGATGTCCCGCCAATGTAAGTCCCCGCTCCACGGAGCGCGAGCCTCGACACGTCAATGCACAATGACCTCGTCGAGGAGCATGCAGTCATGGACGAGGTCGTCCGGTCCGCCGTCGCGGCTCCGGCCGACGGGAGGTGGCGTTGTGATGAGCCCTGATCGTGAGGTCGTGATCCTGTCGTTCGCACGCACGCCGATGACGCGGATCAACGGGAGCCTGTCCTCCATGACGGCCGCGGCGCTGGGCGCCGCCGCCATTCGCGGCGCACTCGCTCGGGCCGGCGTGGACCCCTCCGACGTGGACCAGGTCCTCATGGGCCAGGTCGTCCAGGCGGGCGCCGGCCAGAACCCCGCGCGGCAGGCCGCGGTGCTGGCAGACCTGCCGTGGACGGTTCCGGCGACGACCGTCAACAAGGTCTGCCTCAGCGGGTTGACCGCAATCATCGACGCCGCCCGGATGATCCGGCTGGGCGAGGCCTCCGTCGTCGTCGCGGGGGGCCAGGAGTCGATGAGCCAGGCGCCTCACCTGCTGCCCGGCTCCCGGCGAGGGTGGACGTACGGCGACATCCAGGCCGTCGACTCGCTCGCCTTCGACGGGCTGACCGACGCGTTCGACCGCGAGTCGATGGGATCGTCCACCGAGCGCGGCAACAAGGAGCTGTCCATCTCGCGCGAGGCCCAGGACCACGTCGCTGCCGAGAGCCACCGCCGCGCGGCCGCAGCCGTGCAGTCCGGGGTGTTCGCCGAGGAGATCGTGCCGGTCGAGGTGCCGCAGAGGCGGGGCTCACCGGTGGTGGTCGCTCTCGACGAGGGCATCAGGCCCGAGACGACGCTCGACTCGTTGGCGGCGCTGCGGCCCGCGTTCACGGCCGACGGGACCATCACCGCAGGCAACGCCTCCCCCTTGACCGACGGCGCCACTGCGGTCGTCGTCGCCGCGCGGGACGTCGCCGAGGCCCGCGGGCTGACGTGGCTCGCGACGGTCGGCGCCTGCGGGCAGGTGGCCGGACCGGACAACTCGCTGCACTCGCAGCCGTCCGCGGCGATCGCGGCAGCCCTCGACCGCGGAGGCTGGGACCTCTCGACCGTCGACCTCGTCGAGATCAACGAGGCCTTCGGGTCGGTCGTGGCGCAGTCGCTCACCGACCTCGGCTACCCGCTCGCGCAGACGAACATCCACGGCGGTGCCATCGCGCTCGGGCATCCCATCGGGGCCTCCGGCGCCCGACTGGCCGGCACCGCCGCAGCGGAGCTGTCCCGACGAGGCCACGGACGAGCCGCGGTCGCGCTGTGCGGCGGGGGCGGCCAGGGCGAGGCCCTGCTCCTGTGGAGGAATGCGGACTGACGCGCCCGGGACACGGCCTGGGCGGTGGTGAACGGCCGTCCCCGGCGGGACGTGTCTCGAAAAGGACCAAGGTCCGTATGTCGGGCGCACGGTCGCCGCTACAGTCCCCAGCATGGCCGACCCCCGGGGCTTCCTTCGAACCCGCGACCGAGAGCTCCCGTCCGACCGGTCCGTACCGGTCCGCATCCAGGACTGGGACGAGATCCACCGTCATCCCGTCGGTGACGACGGCGCGCTGGACTCCCTGCACCGCCAGGCCGGCAGGTGCATGGACTGTGGCGTGCCGTTCTGCCACCACGCGTGCCCGCTCGGGAACCTGGTCCCCGAGTGGAACGACCTGACGTGGCGCGGGATGTGGGCTGACGCGTCCGACCGGCTCCACCTGACCAACAACTTCCCGGAGATCACCGGCCGGATCTGCCCGGCGCCCTGCGAGACGGGGTGCGTGCTCGGCATCAACCAGCCTCCCGTGACGATCAAGCACGTCGAGCTGTCGATCGTCGAGGAGGCGTTCGAGCGGGGGCTCGTGCAGCCGGCGGTGATCGACCGGCACACGGCGAGCACGGTCGCGGTGGTCGGCTCCGGTCCTGCGGGGCTGGCGGCGGCGCAGCAGCTGACGCGTGCGGGCCACACGGTCACCGTGTTCGAGCGGGCCGACGCCCCGGGTGGGCTCCTGCGGTACGGCATCCCCGAGTACAAGCTCCCGGCGTCCGTCGTCGAGCGGCGGCTGGACATCATGCGTGCCGAGGGGACCGTGTTCCGGTGCGGCGTCGACGTCGGCACGGACGTCACCGGCGACGGCCTGCTGGCCAGCTTCGACGCGGTCGTCGTGACCACCGGCTCGACGCTGCCGCGCGACCTGCCCGTGCCCGGCCGAGCACTTCACGGCGTGATGCCCGCCATGGACTACCTCGTGCCCGCGAACCACGCCGCGCTCGGCGAGCCCGTGGCCGACGCCCCGGTCGCGACCGGACTCGACGTCGTCATCATCGGCGGCGGCGACACCGGCGCGGACTGCCTCGGGACCGCGGTCCGCCAAGGTGCCCGCTCCATCACCCAGCTCGAGATCCTGGCCGAGCCGTCCCGGGCGCGCCCTGCCGCGCAGCCGTGGCCGACGTACCCGACCATCTTCCGCGTCTCGTCCTCCCACGAGGAGGGTGGCGAGCGCGTGTTCGCCGTGAGCACCGTCTCGCTCCTCGGCGACGACGCCGGTCGCGTCCGGGGGTTGCAGGTGGTCGACGTCGAGCAGGTCGACGGACGGTTCGAGCCTGTCGCCGGGACGGAACGGGTGCTGCCGGCGCAGCTCGTCGTGCTGGCGCTCGGCTTCGTCGGCCCGGAACGTGAGGGGCTCGGCGAGCAGCTCGGACTCACGACGGACGGGCGCGGCTCGTTCGTCCGCGGCGACGACTTCTCCACGGCGACGCCCGGGGTGTTCGTCGCGGGTGACTGCGGCCGTGGCCAGTCGCTGATCGTCTGGGCCATCGCCGAGGGCCGGTCGGCGGCTGCCTCGGCGGACCGGTTCCTCACCGGGCGCACGGAGCTGCCGTCACCGATCAGGGCGAGCACGCTGGCCCTGCGCGCCTGAGGCGTAGGTCGTCGGTCTCCCCCGCGGTTGCCGACGCCGCCCGTGGCCCGGGCGCCCCGAGGGTCCGAGACCGCGAGGCCCCGGACCCTCGGTACTGCCCTACGGACCAGTCGTCAGGCGGCACCGTGCTCGTAGCCGCCGCCGCTGCCGACGGTCCCCTGCGGACCGGCTGGTGCCGGGAGCTGGAAGTTCCCGGGAACCCGCCTGCCGACGACACCGTTCACGGTCTCGGTGGAGTACGAGTACGTGAGGACCGCCGCCGCGATCGCATCGGTGTTCACGTCGAGCGCGTACATCGAGAGGTTGGAGATCGTGTCGCACGCCAGGTGGTAGCACGAGTCGTACTGCTCACCCGCCGTCCCACCCCAGATCGCCGCCTGCTCCGGGGTCTTCGGGACCTCGGCGCCCGTGAACAGGCCGCCCGCCGGTATGCCGTTCTGGATGAACGCCTGGTAGTCGCTGCGACCGCTGAACTCGGCGTCGTCGTAGGGGATCCCCATCTTCGTGTAGTACGACTCGAAGAAGTCCTCGATCTGGACGGACCCCGGGGGAACCACGACGGGCGCCTCGAAGCCTGACTCGTCGCTGTCGTAGACCATGAAGATGTAGTTCGGCGACGCGACCATGTCGAAGTTCAGGTACAGGGCGATCCGGTCACGGCTCGGCTGGTCCAGTCCCTCGACGTAGGCGGTGGATCCCAGCAGGCCGCTCTCCTCGGCTCCCCACCAGGCGAAGCGCAGGGTGTTCTCGGGCTTGACGTGCCCGATCTGCTGAGCGAGCTCCAGGAGTGCCGAGGAGCCGCTGCCGTTGTCGTTGATCCCCGGACCGGCCTGGACCGAGTCGAGGTGGGCGCCCGCCATGACGACGTTGGCGTCGTTGCGGCCGGGCAGCTCGGCGATGACGTTGACCTGCGGCCGGGACTCGGGCGGGTCGACGTGCACCCGGGCGGTCGAACCCGCGGCGGCCAGTGCGGCGCCGTCCGCGAAGCTCGCACCGACGACCGGGATGCTGGCCGGCTGCTGGTTCTCGCCGAAGAGCGTTCCGGTGATGAGGTCCTCACGCAGCGGGGTGTTCCCCTGGTTGAAGATGATCACCGCCTCGGCGCCCGCGTTCTGGGCGTTGATGGCCTTGATGCCGAACTCGCAGGTTCCGCGCTGGATCAGCGCGATGTCGGCCGTGCCCGTGAAGTCCAGGCCCGCGAAGTCCGCCGCGTCGCACCCGCTGTCGACCGGTTCACGCGGCGGATCGAGCGTGATGTCGACGGGGATGACGTTGCCGGTCACCTCGCCGGACCCGGTGCCGGTGAAGACGCCGGTGCCGTACGTCGCCTGCACCGGAGTCAGCTGCTCCAGCTGCGCCGGCGGCACGAAGGTGAAGTCGAACGTGTCGAGCTCGACGGACCATCCCGCGGCCTTCAGCGTGTCGACGACGTAGTCGACGCTGGCCGTGTAGCCGGTTGTGCCCGCCGCGCGGGTGCCTCCGTTGGCATCCGCGATGGCCTGGAGGGCCTGCTCGTGCTCCAGGACGCCGTCGACGGTGACGCATCGGAGCAGCTTGTCGTAGGTGTTGTTGATCCGCCGCTCGCACGCCTGAGACAACGGCGACGCGACCGCCGACGCGGCCGGTACGAGAGCCGACGCGGCCGCGAGACCCGCGACGGCTACGCCGGTCCACACATGTCGTGACTTCTGGGCTGAGAACATCGTCAGTCCCTCCGGTCGGGGCGTCGGGGTGGCGCCCGAACTCTCGGAGCCTAAGGACGAGGCAGCGGCGCGGCACGCCGAGACGTCCGGGCTGCAGGGTTCAGGGTGTCTCGTCGGCTGGCCGTGCGAGCCCTTTGCGTTTCTGCTCGCCCCACTCGGTCTTGCCTCGGAAGATGTCGAAGTACCCCATGAACCGCCACCAGTTGTGCAGCTGATGAAAGCCGAAGCTCTCGATGACGGTGTACGACAACAACCGCCCGACGTCCCTGCGCCTCTCGTACCGCCCGTAGCCGATCAGCTCGATCGCCAGGGCGGCAGTCGAGAGGACCACGCCCATGCCGACAGACACGGCGAGGAATGACGCGATGTATCCGGTCGAGACGGCGCCGATCGCCCACAGCACGACGCTGACCCCAAGTCCGAGCAGCGCGAAGAGCGGGCTGAGGAACTCGAACACCGCGAAGTACACGGCTGCGACGAGGCCGATCGGACCGTACTTGGGGTTGCCGATCATGACCCGGTGCCTTCTGAGCGACTCGAACAGACCGCGCTGCCAGCGACGTCGCTGCTTGCCCAACGTCGCGAGATCCTCCGGGACCTCCGTCCAGCACACCGCGTCGTCGACGAAGACGACCTTGTACGGTTCGCCGCGGTCTCGTAGGTGCCGGTGCAGGCGCAACGTCAGCTCGAGATCTTCGCCGACCGTGTCGGTCCACAGCCCTCCGACCGTCTGCAGCAGTGCACGGTCGTAGATGCCGAAGGCGCCGCTGATCAGTCCCAGCGCGCGCAGACGACTCCACCCGATGCGGGAGACGAGGAACGCGCGGATGTACTCCAACGTCTGGATGGTCGCCAGGCGGCTCTTGCCGAGCCGCACGTCGAGCACCTGGCCATGGTCGATCCGGCACCCGTTCGCCGCGCGCACGGTCCCGCCCGCCGCGATCACGTTCTCGGGGTCGTCCAGCAGAGGCTTGGCGATGCGCAAGAGCGCGTCGTGCTCAAGCAACGAGTCGGCGTCGATCATGCAGACGTACGGGTACCGGGCTGCGTTGACTCCCGCGTTGACCGCGTCGGAGCGGCCCGCGTTCTCCTTGTCGAGCACCAGCAGGTTCGGGTGCGGCCGCGAGGCGTACGCGACCCTGATGGTCGCTGTCGCGATGCCCTCCCGGACCGCTTGACGCACCGGCACCATGTCGAACGCCTTGACCAACGCAGCGATGGTGCCGTCCGTCGACCCGTCGTTGACGACCACGACCTCGTGCTTGGGGTAGCGCAGCGCGAGCAGCGACCGGACGCTCTCGACGATCCCTGCTTCCTCGTTGTACGCGGGGATGAGCAACGAGATGCCGGGCGTGAGCGGTGAGGCGAACGCCTCGTCGAGACCGAGGTAGCGGCGGCGCCACAGCGACTGCCGCAGGTCGTTCCACGCGAGGCCGGTGAGCAGCAGGTACAGGATGTCGAGCGCAACGAAGTAGACGAACGACACCACCGAGAACGCGACGAGCGCGACTTCTACGGGGTTCACAGATCGAGCCGATCTGCCGCCTCGCGCAGGTGGGGGCCCGCGTCTGGTTCCTCCGCCACGGTGAACACGAGCTCCGGGTCGATGCGGGCCAGCGCTCGAGCCGCCTCCGAGGCCGGGTCGAACACGTCGTGCCGGGCGACCTCGAGCAGCGCGGTCGTCGCCGACCGCCCGCCGATCTGCCCCAGCGCGGTCGCGGCCGCGGCCCGCACGAACGGCACCCGGTCCTCCAGCAGGACGATCAGGGCGTCCCGTCCCGTTGCTGCGCCGAGCCGACCGATCGCTGCGGCGGCGGTAGCCCGAACCTCCGAGGACGGGTCGCGCAACCGTGCCGGGAGCGCGTCGGCGTCCGTGGCGGACCCGACGAGTCCGACGAGGTCGAGGGCGTACGAACGAAAGCGGGGGTCGGGGTGGTCGAGCAGCTTCAGCAGGTCGGGCACCGCCGGTGCGCCGATCTCCAGGAGGGCGGCACCAGCGACCGACCGCGGCACCCGCTGCCCGATCGCCGCGTCGATGAGCGGCTCGACGGCGGCGGTCGCGCCGAGCCGCCCGAGGCTCCTGGCCGCCGCCGCCCGAACATCCAGGCTGCGGTCCGCCATGGCATGCAGCAGGTCCGGCACCGAGCGCTGCGAGGCCATGTCCCCCAGCTCGAACGCGGCCTGCACCCTGCGCCGCACACGCCGGCTCCGCAGCTGACGGCGCATGTGGTCCACGGCGCCGGACGCCTCGAAGTACGCGCCGATCCTGTCCTCGGCCTCACCGCGCAGGAGCCGCGAGTAGTGCGCCAACAGCTCGGCGAACACCCGCGCTTCCGTGCCGGTCAGGACAGGAGCCTCCGCCACCTCCGGGTCGTCCACGAGGTCGATCGCCGCAGGCCGCAAGCGGTCGGCCACCTCACGCAGACGATCCACGCGTGCCCGGGCCCGACCGCGGTCGACGATCAAGACCAGCACCAGCACCACACCCGCGAGAGCGAGCACAAGGACGCCGGCGGCGAGGGTCACGTGCGCGCCTACCTGCGGCCGAGGATGGCCTGCACCCGCGAGCGCAGCTCTTGCGGGCTGAACGGCTTGCGCACGTAGTCGTCGGCCCCGGCGTCGAAGCCTCGCTGGACGTCCCCGTCCTGGACCTTGGCGGTCAACAAGATGACCGGGACGCGCTTGGTCGCCTCGTCGGCGCGAAGGGCACGGGTCACCTCGAAACCGTCGAACTTGGGCATCCGCACGTCCAGGACGGCCAGGTCGGGGACCTGCTTGCGGGCCGCCTCGATCGCTTCCTCGCCGTCTCTGGCCTTGATGACCGTGTACCCGGAGCGTTCCAGGCGGAACGCGACGAGCTGCAGGATGTCCTCATCGTCGTCGGCGATCAGGATGACCTGCTTCGGTGCCGAGTCCTCGGCGCTCATGTGTACACCTCTTTGTCGTGTAGAGAGGTCGGGCGGTTCGGCAGATCGACGGTGAACGTCGTGCCGCTTCCCTCGATGCTGGACACCGCGATCGTGCCGTCGTGGACCTCCACGATGGACTTCACGATGCTCAGCCCGAGCCCTGTCCCGTCGACGGCGCCCACGGTCGAGGCTCGGAAGAACTTCTCGAACAGCCGGTCGTGCTCCGCTTCCGGTATGCCGACACCGGTGTCGGTGACGGTGACGTTCACACCGTCGACCGCCCCGGCCAGGGTCACCGTCACGGTGCCGCCTGGCGGTGTGAACTTCACCGCGTTCGAGATCAGGTTGTCGAACATCTGGGTCAGACGGGTGTGGTCGGCGAACATCGGCTCGACGGTGTCCGGTGCGACGAGCTCGACCGTCACCTGACCGTCCTCCGCTCTCGGGCGGGCGGCCGTGACGCTCGCAGAGGCGACCTCCAGCAGGTCGATCCAGGTGCGTTCCAGCGACAGCTTTCCTGCGTCGACCTTGGCGGCGAACAAGATGTCGTCGATGATCCGGTTCAGGCGGCGGGAGTTGCGGGAGATGACGCCCACGAACTCCTTCTGCTCGTCGTTGAGCTCACCGAACTCGTCATCCAGCAGCATCTCGGCGTACCCGCCGATCGACGTCAGCGGCGTGCGCAGCTCGTGCGAGACCGAGCTCACCAGCTGGTCCTTCATGCGGTCCAGCTCGAGCAGCTGTGCGTTCTGCTCGGCGAGGCTGTCGGTTGCCGCGCGCTGCACCGCGAGCAGGTCCGCGCGCTCCAACGCGAGGGAGAGAGCGCGCGCGACGGTGTCGAGGACGTCGAACGCGCCCTGCTCGATCGTCGGTTCCGCGTCGGCGACCACGTTGGCGACCACCCGGCCGTCGACCTCGACCGCAGCCGTGTAGAGCTCGGGCTCGTCGGGGAGCTCGACGCTCGCCTCGAGCACCCGCGCGTCACCTCCGGGGACGAGCCGGAACGCCGCGCGCTCGGCGGACGCGAAGAGCTCCTCACGGCCCTCGTTGACGAGAAGCTCGGAGCCGAGCTGGCTGAGCGTGGATCCGCGGTCGGCCGCACGCAAGGTCCGCCCGACCAGGTCCACGAACCGGATGATGACCAGCCCCGCGACCGCGACCAGGGCGACGAGGGTGAGCCAGACGTACCTGGTGTTGCCCGTCAGCGCCTGGATGGCGAGGACGAGGACCGGGATCAGGCTGATCAGGTACAGCGTGACGACCCGGCGCACGCTGTACCGCGTCGGGGTGGGCCCACTGGGCTCGGCGGTCATCACGGTCATCGACGGATGCAGCCCGGCGAGACCGATGCTCGCCACACCGGCGAGCAGCAACGCGTCCGCAAGGCCGCGGCCTTCCCCTGCCGATGTGAACAGGCCGCGCGCGCTGTAGAGGAAGTCGCCCAGAAGGACGAACGACAGGCCGAGGGTGAGCATCCGCAGCGACACCGGCCGCGAGTTCACGAAGAGCAGGAACCGGAAGGCGACGGCGACGAGCAGCACGTCAGCCAGCGGGTAGGCGCTGGCGACGATCACTCCCGCCAGGGTCAGGTCCTCGTTCTCTGCGACCTGGCTGGCGACCACCAGGCTCGCGAAGAGCGTCGCGTTGATGGTGATGATCCCGGCGTCGATGAACGTGCCTCGTTCACCCTCGCGCGCCCGTGCCCTGCTCGCGACGAGCAACCCGCCGGCGTACATGGGGTACGCCAGGAGGTAGAAGACGTCCGGGCTGGACGGGAACGGGTAGGTGCCCCTGGCCTGGTGGATCCCGAACAGCAGGTCCCCGACGGTCGTGGCCGCGATTCCGCCGGCGATGAGAAGCCATGCCAGCGGCTTGCGTGGCCGGTACCGGAACACGCCGTACAGGACCATGCTCAAGGCGAGGAGGTCGACCGCCAGGTACAGCACCACGGCGTGCAGGACGACGTACGAGTCGGGCACCACCAGGAACGCGGCCAGGACGGCGGTCGCGCACCACGCACCCCTGCGCCACAGGCGTGCGTCCGCGCTGCTCACGGCCGCAACGGGCCCAGGGTCAAGCGTTGCTCGAGCCACGGTCCGATGCTCCCACGGTGCGGGCGGGAGCACCTCGTGTTCCGGCCCGCCGAGCCTCCGCGGGTCGCGAAGCCCCGGGCGCTACTGCAGCACCGGTGCGAGTGCCCCGATCAGAGCATGGCTGTTCGAGTCCTGGCTGATCTCCCACGCCATGGCGCCGCGCAGGTGCAGCGCCTTGATGAGCTTGGTCCGCTCGCCGATCGACCGCGGGCTGGAGTACGCGACGACTGTCGGGACGGTCGCGGGCCCGGTGGTCAGGTTCGGGTGGACGGCCGCAGGGTTGAACAAGTACGGCTCACCGGCCAGGGCGTTCCAGTAGACGGTGTAGCCGGCCCCACCGGTGACCCCGGCCGCGTCCACGTACCCGCCCTCGTCGACGAGCGCGTGGTAGCTCGGCTGGGGTGTCACGTCCACGGTCAACGAGTTCGAGTCCGTGCCGGTGTTGTCGAACGGTGTGTAGAGCCCGTGGTTGGCGGTCCCCGTGCGCAGGTACTGCTGGGCGTAGAACGGCACCCCGACGACGATCTTGTTCGCCGGGACGCCGTTGAGGAGGTACCAGGCGACCGTGCCGCTGGTGTTCCACGTCAGGTCCTTGGCGTGCGGATCGCGCGGGTCCGGCGTGAACAGCGTGTTCGGCGACGCCTTCGGACCGCTGGGCACGTTGAAGTCGTACGTCATCACGTTGTCCCAGTCGAAGTACTTCGTGATCTCCTTCAGCTCGTAGTACGTCGTCGAGCTCTTCGCCGCCGGGAGCGCCGCGGTGAGCAGGTAGTGCTTGCCGGTGGTCGCGCCGTACGCGTCGAGCTGGGCGCGGAACTCGGCCGCCAGGAGCGTCGCGTTGTGCCGGTCGGCCGGGCCCACGTCGACGTTCCCGCCGGCCACCTGGGTCGGGTACTCCCAGTCCAGGTCGATGCCGTCGAACAGGCCGGCCGCGGCGCCCGCTCCCCCGGCGCCCTCGGGCCAGCCGCCGCCCGGCAGGTTGCCCTTGATGAACGTGTCGATGCAGGACGCGACGAACGACTGCCGCAGCTCCGGAGTGGAGGCGAGCGTGGAGAACCAGGTCGACTTGGTCCAGCCGCCGAGCGAGATCTCGACCTTGAGGCTCGGGTTCGCGGCCTTGAGCTTGCGGAGCTGGTTGAAGTTGCCGAACAGGTGCTGGTCGGGGTTGCTCGGGTCGTCCGCGACGCCGTCGACCGTGTTGTCTCCTGTCCAGTACACCTGCTGGTAGTCGGCCCACGGGTCGAGGACGTTGCAGCTCGCGGTTCCCGTGGCCGGGTCGAAACCGGGGACCCCGAAGGCGTACTGGATGACGTTCAGCTGGGTGACCGGGATGTCCTTCACGAAGTAGCCCCGCCCGTAGACGTCCCAGTCGGCGAAGTAGGCCGACACCACCTTGCTCGGGACGTCGGGCGACGGCTTCGGGGAGGCCTGTGCAGGCAGCGGCGCGAGCAGTGCCACGCTCACACCGAGTGCAGCCACGGTGGACACGGACAACCGGCGGGAACGGCGCATGAGGCTCTCCCAGACACTTCTGGTCGGTGGATAAGTAAGTACTCCTACCAAATAGCGGCAACCCCCACCCTATTGCCCGACGTCCGATCCGCGTCAAGAGTCCGGATCGTCCAGGTCCGGCCGCTCAACCGCCGGTGAGCGAGAAGTGCTGGTAGTCCACCGGGCTCGCCCACGCACCGCCCCAGGACCAGCCGATGGTCTCGAAGGCCTGGACCACGGCGTCCCCCGGTTGGATCACCCCGGGACCGCTCGCCCGGTCCGCGAAGGGTCGGCCCTCGCGCGGGTAGACCGACCGACCGAGGACGTACGGGTTCTCGACAGGGTTCAGGTCGATCGCCCGCCCGTACGCGTGCTGCGACCACTCGGTGCCGCCCGTGATGGCCCGACAGTTGAACGCCGACGTGTTGTCCGCCGCCATCGACGCGTCGTCACTCCCGCCGAAGTCGTCGACCAGCCGCATCGACCGGACCGGGTAGCCGGCCTCGAAGAGGATCCGGAACACCGAGGCCACGTCGTCGGCGACGTCCGCGTGCACCACCAGCTCGCCCTGGGCGACCTCCCCGGCCGAGAACCCGTGGTGGGTGACCGTCACGTACCGCAGGTCGGCAAGGTCGACGGGGCAGCCGGGATGCCACGACGGCGACATCCGGCTGGCGAGCTCAGGAGTGATCGCGCTGACGGTGGACGTGAACGCAGGGGCGGGCGGCGGCGCCGTCACGCTCAGTTCGGGCGCCGGGACGGGCTCGCTCGCCCGCGCCGCGGGGCTCGGCGGGGGCACCTTCGTCGGTTGCCGCGAGCCCAGCGGAGTCTCGTTCGCCGGCGTCCCGTTCGCCGGCTCACTGGCGACCGTGGTGCTCTCCGTCGGGCCGCACGCGGCGAGCAGGCACACCGCGAGTACCGCCACACCCCGTCCGAGACCGCTCACGGGGCAACTCTGCCGCCAGTGCGCAGCTGCCGCGTCCTGACCCCCGTCCGAACGACCGCTCTCGCTCGCCTGACCTTCGTAGGTCGCGCTGTGCGTGCGACGCTGGGACGCATGAGGCACGGATCCGGACGAGCCTCGCGGCACCTCATCCTCGCGGGCGCCGTGGCGCTGGCGGTCGTCGCGGCGGGCTGCTCGACCAGCGGCGCGTCACCCCGCACGCCGACCGCGGCCCCCACGGTGCTCGTGCCGTCGACCATCGTGTCCGCCAAGGTCGCGGCCCCCGCCGTCCCCGACCCTCCGGCGCCACCCGCCGTCGACACGTCGGCCCTCGTGCAGATCAGCCCGTTGACCGTCGTCGCCGGCCTGCCCGGGATCGGTGACGCGACCCAGCGCCACGTCGGCGGCGCCTCCAGCGGACCCTGGCAGACCGTCACGCTGCTGCGGGACACGGTCGCGTTCGACGGGTACCGCCACCCAAGCGCCGTCGGGCTGATCCCCGGCGAGACCTTGGGCCAGGTGCCGACGGTCCTGCCGGTGCTCGACGCCCGAGGCAACGGCTGGGTGCGCGTCATGGTCGCGACCCGCGGCGCGCTGCCGTCCCAGGACCGGAGCCAGGTCAACGGGCGCACCGCGTGGATCAACGCAGCAGACACGCGCCCCTCGAGCACGACCTGGTCGATCCACGTCGACACGGCCGCACAGACCATCACCATCGACGACGGGACCGGACCGCAGGTGTACCCCGTGCGGGCGACCGGCTCGGCGTCGACCCCGACGCCGGCAGGGATGTCGTTCATCGTCGGCCCGTTCTGGGACGAGCCCGGAACCTTCACGCCACGCGTGATCCTGCTGTCCTCGCAGTCCGAGACGATCGACCGCTGGGACCGCCCGACCGGGACGGCTGTGAGCGCGATCCACACGTCCTTGCTGAAGGGCTCCGGGCCCGTGTCGAACGGGTGCGTCCGCGTCAGCGACGAGGTGCTCGACGTCCTGTGGCACCGCGTGCCCGCAGGCACCGTCGTGACCGTGACCTGACCTCCGGCACGGGCGCCGCGTGTCGCCGGCGCCAGGCGTGGTACCGCCTGGGATGCTGCCTGCGTGCCCCCACCAAGCACGCGGCCACGGATGATCGACGCGGGCGACCTGAGCGTCGGCGACATCGTGCAAGAACTCGGGATCCAGGTGGGAACTCCCGTCGTAGTGCTGGTCGGCGGCGCACGCAACCTCGACATGCCCGCACCTGCGCCATCGGGTCCTGCGGCGGGCTGGCCGCCGGACGTGACGCAGCTGGCCGAGATCCGCGCCGTGATCACACGGTTCTTCGAACGTTCGCTCGGCCCGGCGATTCGCGATGCCGGGGCGGTTCTCCTCACCGGCGGAACCAATACCGGAATCATGCAGCTTGCGGGAGAGTTCCTGGAGCGCGACGCGGAGAAGCTTGTCGGGGTGGTCCCGAAGGTCAAGGTCGCCGGCGCTTCCGCGAAGGAAATCGTTGAGCCGAGGCACGACGCAGTCGTGATGACTGCGGGCCAGACGTGGGGTTCGGAGACGCGGACGCTCTTCGCGCTCGCCGAGGCGATCACGGGTGATCGCGGTCCTGGTCTTGTGGTCGTCGCCAACGGAGGTCGCGTCACGGTCGAGGAGGTCGAGCGGTTCACGGACGGCGGTTGGCCCATCCTCGTCGTGCCGGCCACCAGCGGCGCGGCCGAGCTCCTCGCGCTGAAGCACGCCGAACAGGTGCGGCTGGACTCGGAACGCTCCTTCGGACGGGTCCTGCGACGCGTCGGTCTCAGGCGGCCACCGGTCCTACCCCCTGATCTCCCTCGTCTGACCAGAGAGCTGCCCAGCACCGTGGACATCGAGGTGCTGAGCTCGGACGCCGCCCAGGCCCTCGCCGCACTCGACTGGCGACTCTCGTCCGACACGTCCCTCAAGGCTGCCTGGACCAGGCACGCGGCCTTCGACGCGGCAGCCGGTCGGTACCGCGCGCGCGCCACCCTGCTGCGGCGGCTCGCGGTCTGCGGTCTGCTGCTACCGGTCGCGCTGGCCAGCTGGTTCGTCCAGATCCGGCTCGATCGAGACGCTCCAGCCGCCGGACCACCGGCCGACATCGTCGACCAGCTGTCGATCTGGCTTCGTGACGCGATGCTCCTCGGGCACAACGAGAGCCTCCTCACCCACGTCACTGCGATCGCGCGTGTCCTGCTCGTCTTCCTCCCGATCGCGCTCGCGGTCGGGGCTGCGATCGCGGCGAACCTGAGCCCAGACAGGCGCTGGCGGGCCGTGCGGGCGGGATCCGAGTCGCTGCTAGCGCGCATCTACCTCTACCGGGCGGCCCTCTCGACCGACGCACCAGCCGAGACGGTCGAGACCGGCAAACCCACGAGGCGGCTCGCCGCGACGATGCACGCGGTCGACACCCAGCTCTTGCAAGCAGGTGTCCCACTGGCCTCGCTCGGCGGTCGCGTGGTCCGTGAGCGTCCTAGCGAGGGGGTCCATGCCGATGCACTGGCACCTTTGACGGCCCGGCTCTACCTACGGCACCGCGTGGCAGACCAGCTGGAGTACTTTCACGACGCCCACCTCGCCCGCGACCGCAGAGACCGACGAACGGGTGTCATCGCCGCCGTCGTGGCTGCCGTCGCCGTAGCGACCGCCGGGACCACCTGGGCTCCGTGGTTCGGCTTCCTCCTCCTCGTCGTCGCCACGCTCGCGATCGTCCGGATGCGCCAGCAGGTCCGCGAGGAGCTCGAGACGTTCGACCGCGCGGTCGCCGACATCGAAGATGCGCGGCTCGCCTGGGATCCCCACCGGGGGGTGGGACGTCTCGTTCGCTCCGTGGAGGCGATTCTCCGGCGCCAGGGCGACGCGTGGGTCCAGAACATGAACCGGGGCGCCAAGCAGGCGAGTGCCTACGCCTCTGGGTTCAGCGGCTGAGCGCGCCTCGGCCCCACGTCTCGGGCGCGACCTCGGGGCTGACGCGCAGCGTTGACGCCGACGACAACGCGGGATGCCACGGCACGGGCTGCCGGAACCACGCCCAGATGGGGACCTCCGCTTCGAGCGCTTGCTCGAGCTCCCACCGGCAGTGCTCGGAGTCGCGAGAGTGCTGGCTCACGACGACGAGGAGCGCCTGGCAGCCGCGGATGAGCGAAGCGAACTCGCCGCGCCATTCGGGGCTCTCCTTGAGCGCCTCCGCAGGACTCCATGCCGCACCGGGCGCCGCGCGGACACGGTCACGAAGCGCCTCGACCACAGCGCGGTCGCCTCGTGCGTGCGAGATGAAGACCAACACGAGTTCGATCATGGCGCGTCGCGACCATTCTCGGAGTCGACATGCCGACACGGGCAGCGGGCTCGAACACCCGGGCGTCCACCGCGGGACGCACAGCCGACGAGGCGCAACGAGTTCTGCCTAGGCTCCCGTCATGGCCACAGTCATCCTCGTCCGGCACGGTCGGAGCACGGCGAACGTCGAAGGGATCCTGGCGGGGCGGGCCGAGGGGGTCGACCTCGACGAGGTCGGGCGCCGGCAGGCCGAGCGGGCAGCGGAACGCCTCGCGGCGGTGCCGTTGGTCGCGGTGGTCTCGAGCCCGCTGGCCCGATGCCGGCAGACGGCGGGGATCATCGCGGAGCACCAGGCCCAGACGGTGCCGATGCAGCTGGAGCCGGGCATCGTCGAGACCGACTACGGGCAGTGGCAAGGCCGGCTCGTCAAGGAGCTCGCCCAGGAGCCGCTGTGGTCGGTGGTGCAGAGCCGGCCGTCCGCGGCGGTGTTCCCGGGCGGCGAGTCGTTGGCCGCCATGCAGGCACGGTCGGTCGAGGCGATCCGCCGGCACGACGCGGCGCTGGAGGCTGAGCACGGCGCCGAAGCGGTGTGGGTCGCAGTCAGCCACGGCGACATCATCGCCACCGTCCTCGGGGACGCGCTGGGTATGGATCTCGACCTCTACCAGCGCCTCACCGTCACCACGGGATCGGTGTCGATCGTCCGGTACGGGAGCACGCGCCCTCAGGTCGTCGCCACGAACACCGATTCCGGTGACCTCTCCTGGCTGCGCGGGCAGGCTCCGGTCGGCGACGCGCAGCTCGGGGGCGCCGCTCATCCCGGAACCGCCGCTCAGGGAGCGGACCTCGTAAAATGAGCGACGTGCCCGCCCTCGTCCACCTGTTCGACTGGCCTGACCGTGTCGTCGTCGGCACCGTCGGGAGCCCCGGCTCGCGATCGTTCTACCTCCAGGTGCGCGACGGAGCCCGCAATGCGAGCGTCGGGCTGGAGAAGGAGCAGTCCGCCATGCTCGCCGAGAAGATCGACGAGATCCTGGACGCGCTGATGGCCGACGAGGGGAACCCGTTCAGCGTCCCCGCCGACACGCCCGTCGAGCTCGTCGACAACGACCCCCTGGACCAGCCCGTCGAGGAGCAGTTCCGGGCCGGGCTGATGCGTCTTGGATGGGATCCCTCGACCGCGCAGGTGGTTGTCGAGGCGTTCCCGTTCGTCGAGGCCGGCGAGTCCGATGACGAGGAGCCCGCGGCGGAACCGAGCGAGATGCTCCTGGTCCGGATGCCCGTCGGTACCGCGCGGGCGTTCGTCCACCGCACCCGGCAGGTCGTCGCGTCGGGCCGGCCCCTGTGCCCGCTGTGCGGCAGGCCGATCGACGACGACGGCCACGTGTGCGGCGCGACCACGACCCTGTGACGAGCGACCTCCTCGCAGGTGAGCTCGAGCTCGTCGGGCGGATCACGGTCGCATCCAACGCGACGTTCCTCGCGACGATCGGCGAGACGCAGGTCGTCTACAAGCCCGTCGCCGGCGAGAAGCCCTTGTGGGACTTCCCCGACGGGACGCTCGCCAACCGGGAGACGGCCGCGTACCTGGTCTCGCAGGCGTTCGGCTGGGACATCGTGCCGCGTACCTTCCTACGCGACGGGCCGCTGGGCCCCGGCATGGTGCAGCTGTGGCAGGAGCCGGACGCGCAGCAGGATCCGGTCGACATCGTCCCAGCGCGTGCGGTTCCCCAGGAGGGCTGGCGTGCGGTCTTCCAGGGGGTCGACGAGGGCGACCAGCCGCTGACGTTGATCCACGAGGACTCCCTCGCCCTGCGCCGGATGGCCGTGTTCGACGTCGTCGTGAACAACGCCGACCGCAAGGGTGGCCACATCCTCCCGACCCGTCACGGCCACCGCTACGGCGTGGACCACGGCGTCACCTTCCACGTGGAGCACAAGCTGCGGACGGTCCTGTGGGGCTGGCTGGGCGACGCGCTGAACGATGACGAGGTTGCGGGCGTGCAACGGGTGCGCGCCCGGCTGGACGACGACCTCGGCCGGCAACTGGCGGAGCTGCTCAGTGACGACGAGCTCGTCGCACTGGCCACCCGGTGCGACCGGCTGCTCGTGCGACGCGTCTTCCCGCGACCCCGTGGCGACATGCCGGCGTTCCCGTGGCCCTTCTTCTGAGCGTCGCTCGCACCCTCTGAGCGTGGGCTTCTGAGCGTCGTGCACCGAGCGGCGGCGGGCCGGTGCCAGGATGACCCGCCAGGGCACGGGCCCCTGAGCGCGCGACGAGAGGGCCACCGTGGGCATGCGCACCGTTCGAGCTGCCGCCGCGCTGGGAGTCATCTCCCTGCTCGGTGCGTGCGCAGCGACCTCCGAGCAGCGCGCCCCCGGGGAGGCGACGGTGCACGTCGAACGGCACACGTGGGGCGGGCTGTGCGCGACCGGGCCGTGCGCGTCGGACCTCGTCGTGCAGGACGACGGCACCTGGACCTACTCGTCGTCCGAGACGCAGGACACATCCGGGACGCTGTCCGACACCGAGCTCGACGCGTTGTACGCCGCGGTTGCGGACACTGCGCTGGGCGGCGCGAGCGCGGCGACGCAGGAGTGCGCGGCGGACGCTGACGGGACGTCGGTGCGCTACACGTGGACCCTCGACGATGAGTCGGGCGCCGCGTCGTCGTGCGAGACCGCCATCGACGGGAAGGACCCGCTCGTCGCCTACCTGGACGAGCTCGCCACGTCGGTCGGCTGAGCGGCGTCACCACTCCTCGTCGCGACCCCAGCCGCCGAAGGCGCCGCTGCGGCGAGAGCCCAGGTAGGAGCCGATCACCGCGGCGCCCAGCTCGTCCGACTCCGGTGTGACGACCTGGCCACCCGCCCGTCTGGCCATGGCGTCGACGAAGCGCGCAAGGCCGGGGTCGTCGCCGAGCCGGAAGAACGTCGTGCGGGCGCCCAGGCGAGCCGACCCGTCGAGCTCGCGCACCGCGAGCGCGATCGTCAGCGGGTGGGGCGGGTAGTCGAAGAAGACCTCGCCGCTGGACTCCAGGTGGGACGTGGGCTCACCGTCGGTGACGATGAGGAGCACGGGCTGGGCGTTCGGGTGCTTGCGGAAGTGCCGGTTGGCGAGCATGAGGGCGTGGTGCAGGTTGGTGCCCTTCTCCCACTGCGCGTCGAGCCCGACGAGCTGCTCGATCTGCATGACCGAGGCGCTGCGCCCGAAGCCGATGAGCTGCAGGTCGTCGCCGCGGAACCGGCTCGTGACCAGGGTGTGCAGCGCGAGTGCCGTGCGCTTCATCGGGACCCACCGACCGTCCATCGCCATCGAGAACGACGTGTCGACGAGCAGTGCCACGCACGCCTGGGTACGCGCCTCGGTCTCCTGGATCTCGACGTCGTCGACGTGGATGGTGAGGGGTCCCGGGCCGCCTTGGCGCACCAGCGCGTTGGTGATCGTCCGGCTCACGTCCCACGGCTCGGTATCGCCGAACGCCCACTCCCGGGTGGAGCCGGACGGCTCCCCCGCGGCGCCGGAGCGGCGGACGTCGTGCCCGCCGGTGCGGCCGGACATGGTGTCGGCGACGGCCCGCAGCACGGCCTTGCCGAGCTGGCGCATGGCCTTCGGCGTCAGGGCGAGCTGGCCGTCCGAGCCCCGCCGTATCGTGCCGGAGTCGCGCAGGGCCTGCTCGAGGCGCTGCAGGGTGCGCGCGTCGACCGCGGCGTCGGACCCGAGCTGCCGTGCCAGCTTCTCGAGGTCGAGGTCGTCCAGCCGGGACCCCTGGTACGACTGCGCGAGCTGGTCCGCGAGCGCGTCGAGGTCGGCGAGGTCCTGGAACACCCCCGTGCCGTCGCCGAGCCCGAGCCCGTTCTCGCCGTCCAGGCGCTCCGAGCTCCCCCAGTCCTCGCCGGGCCGCAGCGAGCGCAGGCTGTCGTCGAGCCGGCTGAGCTCGCCGAGCAGCTCCGACGAGCCGAACGCCTGCTGGGCGAGCGCGTCGAGCTCGTCGCGCTGCTCCTGCGTCATCGAGTTCCGCATGCGCTGTGCGGCGGCCGCCCGTGTCGCGAGGGTGTCGAGGAGCTCGTCGAGGTTCTGCGGCTGCTCGGGGAAGTAGTCGCCGTGCTTGGCCATGAACTCGTCGAACTGCTCCTGCGTGTCCTCACCGAGCCGGCGGTTCTCCAGGAGCCCGTTGAGGTCGGCCAGCATCTCGTTGAGGGCGGCGCGGTCCTCGTCGGTCGCGTTCTCCAGCGCCTGCTTCAGGCCGGCGAACCGCTGGTCCAGCATCTCGCGGCCCAGCAGGTCCTTGATCTTCTCGAACTCCTGCCGTGCCTCGCTGCTGCGCCAGTCGTAGCCGTTGAGCTCGTTGACGGCGGCCGCGGGCGAGGACGGCAGGTTGTCGAGCTGCATCTGCGCCAGGGCACGCATGCCCTCGTCCATGTCGACGTCGCGCGCGAGTTGCTTGCGCTCAGCCAGGACCGCCCGGTCCAGGAGCTCCTTGACCTGCTGCAGCGTCCCGTCGAGGTTGTTGCGCTGCGTCAGCTCGCGGCGCCGCTCGGCGACCCTCCGCGCAAGCTCGTCGAGGCCCTCGTGCCCCCGGCCGCCCCGCCGCAGGAACTCGCGCATCGCGCGCTCGGGCGAGGAGCCCGCCATCACGTCCTGCCCGATCGCGTCCAGCGCCTCGGCCAGGTCCACCGGCGGCGCGAGCGGGTCCGGCCCGTCGACGTACGGGGTGTACCGCCTGGCGAGTCGCCGGTTGGCCCTAGCCATAGATCGTCTCGCCGCCCCCAGACTCCTTGCTGATCCGACGCGCCAGGTACAGCCCCTCGAGCGCGAGCTCGATCGCTGCAGCCCGCTCACCGTCGTTCGTCGCGCCGAGACGCGCGCAGATCTCGTCGTAGAGCTCGGACTCCCCCAGGGCCGGCAGGCCGGCAAGGACGTCGCGTGCCGCGACCTGCTCACCCGTGGACACCACCGACCCGTTCCCGATCGCGTTCACCAGGACGCCGAAGTCGATGCCACGGAAGTGCGCGCGGACGGTCTCCGCCGTGGCGGTGCGCAGAAGGTGGTCGAGGATCTCGTCCTCGCGGCCCTCCTCGCCCGACTCGAACTCGACCTTGCCCGCGAGGACGTCGACGGCGGTCTCGAGGTCGACCGGCCGTGCGACCGCCACGTCCTCACCCTGCCGGGCCGCCCGGTGCAGCGCCGAAGCCGCCACGGTCTCCGCCCCTGCGATCGCGAACCGGGCGCTCACCCCGCTGCGCTGGTCGACCGCGCTGGACTCCCGCAGCGCCCGGGTGAACCGCGCAAGGATCTCCACGAGGTGGTCCGGCACGTCCGCCTGGAGCTGGGCCTCCTGCCGGATGACCGCGACCTCGTCGGCGAGCTCCGCCGGGTAGTGCGTCCGGATCTCGGCGCCGAACCGGTCCTTCAGCGGGGTGATGATCCGCCCGCGGTTCGTGTAGTCCTCGGGGTTCGCGGTGGCCACCACGAGCACGTCGAGCGGGAGGCGCAGGACGTAGCCGCGGATCTGGATGTCCCGCTCCTCCATCACGTTGAGCATCGCGACCTGGATGCGCTCGGCGAGGTCGGGAAGCTCGTTGATCGCGACGATCCCCCGGTGCCCCCGCGGGACCAGGCCGAAGTGGATGGTCTCGGGATCGCCGAGGGCCCGGCCCTCGGCGACCTTCATCGGGTCCACGTCGCCGATGAGGTCCGCGACGCTCGTGTCCGGTGTCGCGAGCTTCTCGACGTACCGCTCGTCCCTGTGGCGCCAGGTGACGGGCAGGTCGTCACCCAGCGTTCTGGCCAGCCTCTGGCTCGCGGCCGAGATCGGCTCGTACGGGTGCTCCCCGAGCTCGGACCCCTCGATGACCGGCGACCACTCGTCGAGCAGGCCGATCAGGGTGCGCAGCAGCCTCGTCTTGCCCTGCCCACGCTCACCGAGCAGCACGATGTCGTGCCCGGCGATCAGGGCCCGCTCGAGCTGCGGCACGACGGTGTCGTCGAAGCCGTGGATGCCAGGCCATGGGTCGCGGCCCTCGCGAAGGGCTGCGAGAAGGTTGGCGCGGATCTCGACCCGCACCGACGTGTGCACGTGCCCCGAAGCGCGGAGCTCGCCGACGGTTGCCGCAGTTGGTCGCATCATCTCGTCGAGCGTAAGCCTGGCTTCGGACATGCGCTCTGGGATTTTGGGCGGCGTCCACCGACCGAGGCGTCCGGTGCGTCCCGACGAGCCAGGCGGCTCCTTCCTGGGCTCACGAGCGCACCGGGAGGCCTCCTCTGCTTGACTGTCACCACCAGCCCAGCGGATCGAGAGTCGGGAGGCACACCGGCATGTCGCACCCGGGTACGGGCAACGCCACCGGAGTGCAGCGACATGCACGGCACGTCGCCGACCGCGCACCCAAGGCCACGCACCCCGTCCTGCTGATGAACCCGAGGTCGGGCGGCGGCAAGATGGCCAGGTTCCGGCTCGACGACCGCTGCCGCGACCTGGGCGTCCAGCCGATCGTGCTGGGTCCGGGCGACGACCTGCTGACGCTCGCCGAGGCCGCCGTCGCGCAGGGCTGCGACCTGCTCGGCATGGCCGGCGGCGACGGGTCGCAGGCGCTGGTCGCCACCGTCGCCGCGCGGCACCGGATCCCGTTCGTCGTGGTGCCCGCCGGCACGCGCAACAACTTCGCCCGCGACCTCGGCGTCGGGACGGGTGTGGTCGGCTCGCTGGCGGCGTTCGTCGACGGCGTCGATCTCCGCGTCGACCTGGCCGAGGTCAACGGCCGCGTGTTCGTGAACAACGCGTCGATGGGCGCGTACGCCCAGCTGGTCCGCTCACCGCGCTACCGGGACGCGAAGGTCCGCACCGCCGTCGAGCTGCTGCCGGATCTCGTCGGCCCGTCGGCGGCATCCGTCGACCTTCGGTACGCCCTACCAGGAGGCGGGCAGGCGACCACGGCCCACGTCCTCCTCGTCTCGAACAACCCCTACGACCTGTCCGCATCGCCCCGCGGTGCGCGTCCCCGGCTGGACGCAGGCCTGCTGGGTGTCGCGTCGGTGCACGTCCTGGACGGCGCAGAGGCCAAACAGCTGGCCGCACTGGCCGCGGCCGGGCACAGCGAGCTGTTCTCCGGGTGGAACGAGTGGACGACGACGCAGCTGGACGTCACGTCCGGGCAGCCCATCGCCCTGGGCATCGACGGTGAGGCCGTCACCCTCGACCCTCCCCTGACCTTCGTGAGCCGCCCGGGAGCCCTGGTGGTGCGGATCGCCCGCGAGCGCGTCCAGCGCCGGTCGACGCCCTCCGCCGTCGGGGGGCCGCGACCCGTGCCGTTCTCGGCGCTGTCGCGGCTGCTGTCCGGACGAGGGGGTCACGCGTGAGCGAGCCGGTGGGTGCGGCATCGGCTGCGGCCGGACCGACTGCGGAAGCCCGGGAGCCTGTCGAGGACTGGCTCGCCCAGCGCATCGCCGACGCCATACCGGGCGAGCAGCCCGAGGCGCTGCTCCGTGCGCTGCGCACGCTCGGGCGGTGGGACAGGCGCGCCTACGAGGCCGTGGCGGGGTGGTCGACGCCGCTTCTCGACGAGCCGATGCGGCACGTCGCCCAGCTGGCCAACCACTCCAAGCCGTGGATCGCGACCGCAGCGGTCCTCGCGGCGTTCGGCGGGCGCCGAGGGCGGAACGCCGCACTGGCCGGGGCAGCGGCCATCGCGGCGACGTCCTTCGTGGTCAACCAGCCGATGAAGCGCGCCGGGGCCCGACTCCGACCCGACCGGCACGCGCTGCAGGTGCCGACCCCACGGTGGGTGCCCATGCCCACGTCGACGTCGTTCCCGTCCGGGCACTCCGCATCGGCGGCCGCGTTCGCCGCCGCCGTGGGGCACGTCATGCCCGAGCTGCGCCTCCCGTTGCGCGTCGCCGCGGCGACGGTCGCGCTGTCACGCGTGTACACGGGCGTGCACTACCCGGGCGACGTGGTGGTCGGGGTGGCGACCGGCTTCGTCGTCGGCCGTACCGCCGCGCGCCTCGTGCTCCGACCGACGCCGCCGCGCTGAGGGCAGCAAGCCGCCGGTCAGCGTGGGGCGTCCAGGCCGAGCTCTGGCGCACCCGCGCCGGGCGGCCGGTTCCAGTTCAGGGACGTCTCTCGTGCCCAGAACACGGCGAAGAGGACGATCTCCCACCACTCGATGATGAGCGTCCTGTGGACGCGCCACCGCCAGGACGCCACTGCGAAGACCACGCCGACGCCGACCGTCATGAGCAGCACCAGACCCCGGTACCAGCCGAGGTGCGGTTCCGGCAGCGTCTCTTCGCCGGCCGCGCTCGGCCATCCGTGCGTGGCCACCGCCACGGTCAGGCTGATGATGAGGAAGAACGCCGACACGAGGTGGATCCCCTCGAACGTCGTGGGCGTCTCGATGAACGTCCGGTAGCCCAGCAGCGCCAGGTACGCGAGGGCCATGACCTGTGAGATCCGGTAGAAGAGCCGGGCCTTCCATCCCCTCGTGGTCACCGTCCCGCCCACCCAGTGCCCGGACCGCTTCTCGACGAGGAGGAACACCCCGACGACGACAAGCACCGAGACGGTGACGATCCTGACGCCGACGAGGGCGGTGTCGACCGCGTCCGGCGTCAGGCTCTCGAGGTAGCCCTCGAACGGCACGAACGCGACGAAGAGCGCGTAGAAGCCGGCCAGGTCGAGCGCGTAGTCCTCGACGGGGGCGCCCTTGTACGCCACGAGGCAGGCCGCGAGCCCGACGAGCATCCCGACGAACACGTCGCGGAGCGGGCCCTGGTAGTAGGCGCTGATCGACCCCGGGATCGTGCCGATCGCCAGGAACGTCCCCACCGAGGCGACGAACATCAGCAGGGGCAGCGCCACCATGACCATGCGCAGATGGCGGTAGGTGACCAGGGCGACATCGCTCTGCTGCGGCGACGCCATGACCGGCTCCCCCCTCACCGTCAGTGCGCGACGCCCTCCGTGACGAGCGGCGCCGGGTGGCGGTCGGACCGCAGGTCGAACAGCGCGTACGCGGCGACGAAGGCCAGGCACAGCGCCGGGACGATGAACCCGCGGGCCGTGCCCGAGCGGTCCATGATCAGGCCCATCACGGGCGGGAGGAGCGCCCCGCCGAGGATCGCCATGACCAGACCGGCAGCCCCGAACTTCGTGTCCCGGCCCAGGCCCTGCAGCGCGACGCCGTAGATCGTCGGGAACATCAGGGACAGCGACACGGAGATCGCGACGACGGCGATGAGGCCGACCATGCTGGGGACGAGCACGGCGGTGAGCGCCAGCACCACGCCGAGCAGCGCCATGACGAACAGGAGCTTCGTCGGCCGGATGATGCCGAGCAGGTACGTCATCACGAACCGTGAGACCAGGAAGAGGATCAGGCTGGCCTGCAGGTACCACCCGGCGTGCGAGGCGGGTACCCCGACGACGTCCTGGGCGTACTGGATGGTGAAGCTCCAGGCACAGACCTGCGCACCCACGTTGAGGAACTGCGCGACGACGCCGAACCGGTAGTGGCGGTTCTGCCACAGGCGCGCGAACGCTCCCCCGGACGGCTCGTCCAGCCCGAAGTGCGCATGGTCGTCGGGCACGGTGATCTTGCGGAACGCGATGAGCAGCCAGATCAGCAGCAACCCGAACGCGATGCCGGTGTACGGACCCAGCACGAGGGACAGGTCGCTCTCCTGGGCCTGCTCCAGCTGCTGCGCCGACATGTCGGCCTTCTCGGCCTCCGACGTGATGTTCGGCAGGATCAGCACGGCTCCGAGCAGCACACCGATGTTGGCGCCGACCGGGTTGAAGGCCTGCGCAAGGTTGAGCCGCTGCGTCGCGGTCGGCTCCGGGCCCATGGAGATGACGAAGGGGTTGGCCGAGGTCTCGAGGATCGACAGGCCCGCCGCCAGCACGAACAGCGCGATCAGGAAGAAGCCGTACTCGAGCAGCATCCCGGCCGGGATGAACAGGAACCCGCCGACCGTGGCCAGTCCCAGTCCGGTGAGCACGCCGGTCTTGTACCCGAACCGCTTGTTGATCAGCGCGGCGGGAATGGCCAGCGCGAAGTACGCCCCGTAGTACGCGAACTGGACGAGCGCCGACTGGAAGTTCGTCATCAGGAAGATGTGCCGGAACACCCCGACGAGGACATCGGTCAGGTTGGCCGCCGAACCCCAGGCCGCGAAGCACGCGACGACGAGGATGAACGGGACCGTGAGGCCGGGATAGACCAGGCTCTTCTTCCGCGGACTCCCGAGCTCAGGCTCTGGGGTGATGACAGTCGGTCGGTCCACGGCGAGCCCCCCTTGGCTGCGTGCGACCAGGCATTTCTTGTCCAGTCAATGCGACGCTAGCCCCGAGTCAATGAGCCGACCACTCGGGCTGTCACTTCTCGTCGAGCAGCCTCAGGTCCGACGGCTCGCGGAGCAGGTCCTCCAGGATGCGGTTGCCCTCGGTGGTGTGGGGCTGCTGCATGTGCTCGTCCCAGGCCGCGCGCGAGCGGAACATCTCGAGCATCACCCAAGAGTCGGGGTCGTCCTGCGGCTGGACGAGGTGCATGAACACGCACCCGGGCTCGGTGAGCGTGCTGCGGCGCATCGACTGCAGCTGCGCCTCCGCCTCGGCGAGCCGGTCCTTGCGTGGCTTGATCGTCACGACGAGGAACAGCGGCCGGGTCTGCTCGTCCTGCGGGCTCATACCTCGTCCTACACCAGTTCCACGCCGCGCGCCGGGGCGGGTCGGACGTGCTAGAACGGAAACGAGGCCGGTCCGGTCGCACAGGCGCCGGTCGGACGAGGATCGGAGGCCGTCATGCGGCGCTACGCGATCGTGGCGAACCAGACCCTCGACAGCGACCAGCTGTTGAGCGTGGTCACGGAACGGGCGTCCCAGGGCCCCGCAGAGTTCTGGCTCGTCGTGCCGGCCACCCCGGTCAAGGACCTGGCGTCCAACGTCGTCGCCGTCCCGATGCCGGTCATGGGTGGCACCCTCGCGCTCCCCCACCCACCGGCGGAGGCCCGCAGGCTGGCCCAGGCCAAGCTCGACGCCGCCCTGACAAGACTGAGGGCTGCCGGCGTGACGGCCGACGGGTCGGTCGCCGACCCCGACCCGCTGCGAGCCGTGGACGAGGCGGTCGCCGGGCGGTCGTTCGACGAGATCGTCGTGGTGACGCTCCCGACGCGCTTCTCCCTGTGGATGCACCAGGACCTGCCCGACCGGCTCGCCCACCACTTCCACGTCCCGGTCACGGCCGTGGCCACGGAGGACGTCTGAGGTCTCAGGGCACGTTCGCGCCGCCGTTGACGTTGATGACCTCACCGACCACGAAGCTCGACTCCGGTGAGGCGAGGAACACGTACGCGGGCGCCTGCTCGACGGGCTGACTCGTCCGGCCCAGCCAGGACGAGTCCCCAAAGCCGTTCAGCTTCTCCGTGGGCTGACCGTCCGAGACCTGCAGCGGCGTCCACACCGGGCCCGGCGCGACGGCGTTCACCCGGATCCCGCGCGGGGCGAGATCGGCGGCGAGCGCCTTGGTGAAGCCGATGATCGCGAACTTGGTGGACGCGTAGTTGATGATCATCGGCGACGGGTTGTACCCCTGGACCGAGGTGCTGTTGATGATCGTCGCCCCCGGGGGAAGGTGCGGCAGCGCGTCGCGCGTGATCCAGAACATCGCGTACAGGTTCGTCTGGATCGTGCGGTCCAGGTCGTCCTCGTCCAGGTGGTCGAACGTCTGGTGGTACACCTGGTGCGCCGCGTTGTTGACCAGGATGTCCAGCCCGCCGAGCCCCTCCACCGCCTGGTCGACGAGCGATCGGCAGAACGCGCGGTCGCGGATGTCGCCGGGCAGCAGCACCGCCTTCCGGCCGGCCGCACGGACGTGCTCAGCGATGGCCTCCGCGTCCACCTGCTCCTCCGGCAGGTAGCTCAGCGCCACGTCCGCACCCTCACGCGCGAACGCGATGGCCACCGCCGCCCCGATGCCCGAGTCGCCACCCGTGATCAGCGCCTTGCGGCCCGGCAGGCGTCCCGTGCCGCGGTAGGTGGTCTCGCCGTGGTCGGCCTTCGGGTCGAGCTTCGCGTCCAGGCCCGGCACCGGCTGCCAGGAGGCGTGCGGCGTGATGTGCGCGTGGCGCTCCACCGGGTTGTCGAAGGTGAGCTGATCGGGCGACATCGTCGTCTCCTCTGCGAGAGCCGGCGGAACTCCGGGCATGGAGAACGTTATCGAACCTGCCCCGCGGCCAACGGGCCCCTGGACCTCCTCGGATCCGCGCGCCTGCATGGACTCGGGCCGCAGCGGCCGCCGGGAGCTCGGCGAGCCGATGCTCACGCTGCAGCCCACGTGCGGCTGGGCAGGGATTGACTCGCACGATCGGTGACGTTTCACTGCAGGAACGCGATGCCCGACGACGGGGGACGGCCATGACCGAGAGCCTGGGCAGTCCCGCCGACGAATCACGGGTCGCGGACTCCCGGAGCGGCTCGCCCCTGCGCGTCGCGGTCGTCGGCCCCGGCGGGTGGGGTCGACAGCACATCCGGGTGTTCACCGAGCGGCCCGACACGACCGTCGTCGCGATCGTCGGGAGGAACGCCGAGCGCGTACGACACCAGGCGGCCGAGGCGGGTACCGCGGGCTACACCGACATCGCCGCGATGCTGGACGCCGCCCAGCCGGACCTCGTCACCGTCGCGCTGCCCAACGAGCACCACTTCACCCCGACGCTCCAGCTGATCCGCAGCGGAGTCCCCCTCCTCGTCGAGAAGCCGTTGGTGTTCGACCTCGCGGAGGCCGACCAGCTCCTGAACGAGGCGGCCGAGCGCGACCTGTTCCTGGCCATCAACTTCAACCACCGCTACGCCGAGCCCATGCTCCGCGCACGGGCCGCGATCGCGGCCGGTGCCCTCGGCGACATCGTCTTCACGAGCTGGCGGTTCGGCGGCGAGGCGAACCTGGGGACGCACCCGCACGCACAGCTGATCGAGACGCAGTGCCACGCGTTCGACACGATCGAGCACCTCTGTGGACCGATCGTCTCCGTGATGGCCCAGATGGCGCGACCGTCCTCGGGTCCTTACACGACCGTCGCCATAGCGCTCGAGCTCGCGAACGGCGGCGTCGGCAGTCTCGTCGGCACCTACGACTCGTCGTACGCCTACCCCCTGACCCACCAGCTGGAGATCAACGGGCGAGCCGGCCGGCTGCTGGTGGAGGACACGGTGCGTCGCCTGACGATCTCGACCGTCGGCGACGAGACCAGCCAGGTGTGGCAGGCCGGCTACTTCAACGACGAGGCCCGGCAGTTCCAGCGCACGTTCGACCGGCACGTCGATGCGCTGCTGCCCGCTCTGCGGTCGGGAGGCCAGCCGCCCATCCACGCTCGCGCGGGCCGTCGGGCGCTGGCACTGGCGATGGGCTGCATCGAGTCGTTCGAGACGGGTCGACGCGTGTCCGTCTGAGCGCCCACCATCACGCAGCCGCCTTGGGCGCCTCAGCGACCATGGTGATCTCGCTGATCAGCCCGTCGACGAGCGTGAGCACGTCGATCACGCGGATCGACACGGGCTCGCCCGTCGGCGGGAGCACACCGGCGGGAGTCGCCAACGGTCCGACGTGCCGCCCCTGGAGGCGGAAGGCGACGGCGACCTTGGAGCCGGCGTCGCAGACCTCCAGCACCTCCCGATGCACGTCGTCGAGCGAGTGCTGCAGCGCCTCCGCGGCGTGCACGAGGTCGACGACGGTCAGCAGCGCACCGTTGATCAGCACCGGATCGGCGTAGAGCTCGCGGAATGCGTCGGCGGCCCGCGCCACGTCCGAGCACGGCCGCGACCACAGGTCGAGCAACGCCTGCGGATCGAAGCTCATGACCGCCGAGCCCTTCCACGCAGCGACCGCACGACCATGCGCACGGTCGCCCAGAGGCGGGAGGGCCGCCGGTCGAAGACCGGCAGGTCGTGCTCGTGGGCGCGGTGCCTGGCGTCCCAGACCGGGAACTCGTACGCGTACATGGATACCCCTCTCGGTGCGCCGCGCTTCGGCACTGCCCGCAGGCTCCCGCCACGCGCCTGCAGGAACGTTGCGGACTCCTTGCACCACAGCGGCGCGACCCCTGCTTCGAGGTATCTGCAGGTTTTCTGCAGGCCTCTAGCAAAGGTCGGCGAGCACGCTCCGGCCACCGACCGAAGGGGCCCGACCATGACTGCCGCCGCACCGCTGACCACCACCCGACCGATAGCCAGACCGCCCACCGCCGCCTGGCGTGCGCCTGCCGCGCTCGCGCTCGTCGCGGTGCTCTGGGGCGTGACGTTCACGGTGGCCGACGGCGCGTCCACGACCATGCCCGCAGCCGACCTGGTGGTGTGGCGCTTCGGCCTGGCTACCGTGCTGCTGACCCTGGCCACGCGCGCGGCGCCGGCCCTTCCGCGGCTCCTGCGCGGGCGCGCGATCGCCCTGGGCGCGCTGCTGGGTGCGGGCTTCCTCCTGCAGGCGTGGGCCCTGACGTTCACCGATGCACTCACGTCCGGCTTCCTGACCAGCCTGCTCGTCGTCGTCGCACCGGTCGCCGCCTGGCTGATGTTCCGCGAGCGCCTCGGCAGCGTCACCTGGGCCGGAGTCGGGCTGGCGACCGCCGGCGTGGCGGTACTGAGCCTGCACGCCACCGGGCTCGGCCCAGGCGAGCTGTTGACGCTCGGCTCCGCGGTGACCTGGGGCGTGCACGTGGTCCTGCTGTCGCGATGGTCGCTGCCGGGCCACGCCCTGCGGCTCGCGCGCGTCCAGACGGCGACGGTGGCCGCGCTCGCGCTGGTCGTCGTGACCCTGCGCTCGTGCCTGGGCGGACACCTCGCCGTGCCCGTGCTTCCGCCGGACCTGGCGTCGTGGAGCAGCGTCCTGTTCCTGGCGATCCTTGCCACCGCTGCCGCGATGGTGCTGCTCAGCTGGGCGCAGTCGCGGCTCAGCGGCACCCGCGCTGCGGTCATCCTCACCCTTGAACCGGCGATGGCCGGGGTGACCGCCGTCCTGGCAGGCGCAGCCGTGACGGGCCGGGTGGTGCTGGGAGCGGCGCTCCTGCTCGGCGCCATGTACGTGGTCGAGCTGGGCAGCCGACGATGATCGGCCTCCTGGAGCGGCTGGGCGGCCCGCCGGCGGTGCACGCCGCGGTGGACCAGCTGTACCGGCGGGTGCTCGCGGACCCCGCGCTGGCGCCCTACTTCGACGGCGTCGACCTGCACCGGCAACGCGGGCACATGACGGACGTCCTGGTGCTGGTGCTCGGCGGGCACGCCCAGCCGGTCGCGCTGGAGGCTGCGCACGCGCGCCTGCACCTCACCGACGACGTGTTCGACCGGACCGCCGGTCACCTGCTGGACACCCTCGCCGACCTGGCGGTCGACCCCACCGTGATCGACGACGTCATCGCGCGGGTGGCTGCCCTCCGGCCGCAGATCCTCGGCCCCTGAGCCGTCTCGCGCGGCGTGAGCCGCATGCAAGGTTCCTGCAGGGAATCGACAACCGGCACCGCACAGCATCGACACGTCGAGCGGCACACCGAGCCGCCACCCTGAAAGAGGAGTCATCGTGACCGTCGTCGCCCCCCAGCCCGTCACCACCCCGAGAAGGTCCATCACCGGCACCCGGCTGGTCCGCATCGCCACCGTCAGCGCTCTGGGCGCCGGCGCGGCCATCGTCGTCGCCGGCCTGCTCGACCCGGGCTACAGCGCACGCAGCGAGGCCATCAGCGCGCTCGCGTCGCAGGAGTCCCACTCGGCCGCCCTCATGATCGGGGGCTTCGTCCTCATGGCGAGCACCCTGCTCGCGTCCGGTGCGTTCCTGTTCTCGCGCCTGGCCGGCAAGGCAGGTCGAACGGGCTCCGTGCTCGTGGTGCTGGCCGGGCTGCTCACCCTGGTCGCCGGGTTCAACAGGCAGGACTGCTCGAACCTGCAGGCGGCCTGCCTCGCCCGCGAGGAGGCCGAGACGGTCTCCAGCCAGCACGTCATCCACAACCTCGTGTCGATCCCGATCTTCCTGTTCCTCATCGTCGCCGCGTTCTTCCTCGCGGCGGGTCTGCGCCGGTGGGGTCGAGACACGGCTCTCGCCCGGGCCACCGTGCTGGCGGGTGTCGCCGGTCTCGTCCTGGCCGTCTGGTTCGGCTCCGAGGCGTACGGCTCCAACGGCGGGCTCGTGGAGTGCGCCCTGGTCCTGGTGACGTTCGGCTGGCCGGCCCTCGTCGCCAACCGGGTGCTCAGCCGAGACGCGCTGGCGAGCTGAGCGCGTGCCCGTCCGGGACGAGCTCCGCGACGCGCGCGAACGCGTCGGCGGGGTCCAGGGCGCGGCCCGCGTCGTACGTCGCCGTCAGGTGCTCGTCGGCGATCCGCCGGGTGAGCTCGCTCAGGTACCCGGCCGTGTCGAGCGGGTCCATGAGCTCCGGCGCGTACCCGATGTCCCTGCCCTGGCGGTGAGCGATCCCCGCCAGCTCCGCCGCGGAGTGCACGTCTCCGCGGCGGAGCAGCACGTAGGCGGCGCTCACCACGCCGACCACCCACGACGTCAGGTCGCGGTCGCCCACGGAGATGCCGATGACGCGGGCCACCGCAGCCCGCGTCGGCTCGGCGAAGTCACCGGCCGCGATCCCGGCCTTGGCCAGCACCCACTCGCACGCCACCACGCACCAGGAGTACCCGCAGTCCTCCGCCACGGCGACACCCTCGGCGGCGCGCGCCCGGGCCTCGTCCAGGTCCCCCGCGCGCAGGTGGCCGGTGCTCAGCGCGAGCAGGGCGTCGGCGGCCCGCTGGGGCGAACCGACGCCGCGGGCCAGCTCCAGGGCCGTGCGGGCATCGTGCACGGCCTGCTCCACCGGGCCCAGGTTGGCCTCGAAGAACGCGATGGTGGACAAGGCGTAGCTCTTGGCCGACGAGTCCTGTGTGCGTGCGGCGAGCCCCGCAGCAGTGCCCAGCTCTCCCACCAAGGAGGCGTAGTCCCCGGCCAGGTAGCGGAGCAGCACCACGCCGATGGACCTGCCGATGAGCAGGTGGTCCGGAACCGCCTGTGCGGTGGGCGGCCCTGACTCCAGCGCTCGCAGAGCCTCCACCACGTGCCCCCGCCGGTACCAGAACCAGACCATGCCCACCGCGATGCGCAGGTGGGCATGGTCATGCGCGTCGGGCCCGTCGGGCTCGTCGGGCGCGTCGGGCTCGTCGGGCCTGTCGGGTGCCCGGCGCTCTCCGGGCCCGTCGACGCTCCAGGACAGAGCAGCCCGGACGGTGTCCTTGTCCTGCTCGAGGCGGTGCATCCACTGCCGGCTCCGCGGCCCGCGCAGCTCGGCGTCCGTCTGGTCGGCCAGGTTCGCGGCCCAGGCGACGATCTGCCGACGGACCGCCCGCGTGCGCTCGTCCGAGCGCTGCAATGCCGCGTACTGACGCAGTGTCTCCAGGATCCGGTAGCGACGCGGCGAACCATCGAGGGCAGTGACCAGAGACTTGTCGATGAGCGAGAGCAGCGTCGACAGGACGCTCCGCCCTCCCGCCACCGCGGTGGCACCTTCGAGGTCGAACGAGCCCTCGAACACGGACAGCACCTGGAAGAGCGCCTTCTCGTCGGAGCTCAACGCGTCGTAGGACCACCCGACCGCCGCGCTCATGCTGGCGTGGCGCACGTTGGCGCCGCCCCCGCTGAGCAGTGCGAACCGGTCCCCCAGCTGGTCCGCGAGCTGGTCGACCGACAGTGCGCGGCACTGCGCCGCGGCGAGCTCGATGGCCAGCGGCAGGTCGTCGAGACCGCGGCACACCCGGGCCAGCGTGGCCCTCTCGTGCGGGTCCGGCCGCCAGCCCGGTACCACCGCGGTGGCCCGCTCGACGAAGAGCCGCTCGGCATCGGCGCTCGCCAGCGTGCGCAGCTCCAGCACCCGCTCGCCAGGGACGCCGAGCGTCTGCCTGCTCGTCGCCAGCACCCGGACATCGGGGCAGCGCTCGAGCACCAGCGTGACCAGCCGGGCCACCTCGGCCGCGATCTGCTCGCAGTTGTCCAGGACCAGCACGAGGCGGCGCCCCCCGAGCACGTCGGCCAGCCCGGCCGCGTCGTGCGCACCGCTGATCGCCAGCGCGGTCACCACCGTCTCCAGCAGCAGCGAGCCGTCCTCCAGGCCGGCCAGGTCGACGAACCACGGACCGTCCGCATCACCCCGCGAGCGCGCCGCCTCGAGGACGAGCCGGGTCTTGCCGATGCCGCCCGGTCCGACGACCGTGACCAGCCTGCCGCGCGTGAGTGCTTCGGCGACCTGCGCCAGCTCGTCATCACGGCCGATCAACGCGGTGACGGGCTCAGGCAGCGTCCGGTTCCGTGGCACAGGTGCGGGCCGCGCCTCCGGCTCCCCTGGTTGCTCGAGGGACAGGTCGTGCTGGAGCACCTGGGCGTGCAGGGCACGCAGCGCACGGCCCGGCTCGACGCCGAGCTCGTCGTCGAGCCGGCGACGCACCCGGTCGTACACCGCGAGCGCCTCGGCCTGCCGCCCGTCCCGGTAGAGCGCCAGGATCAGCAGGGCATGCAGGCTCTCCCGGAACGGGTGCAGCTCCACCAGCGCACTCGCCGTCGTGGCGACCGTCGGCGCATCCCCCAGGCTGAGCAACGCGGACAGCCGGGCCTCGCGCGCCAGCAGCACCAGCTCCGCCAGACGTGCCGCCTCGGCGACCGCCGCATCGCCGAGCAGCTCGACCACATCCGCCAGCGGCGCTCCCGACACGAGCGCCAGGGCCTCGTCCAGGCCCCGCAGCGCTGCATCCGGATCGACCGCCAAGCCGGCCCGCGCGTCCGCCAGCAGCCGTGCGAACCGGCGGGCGTCGACCGCGTCGTCGGCCACCTCCAGCACGTAGCCCGGGGCCCGGCGCAGGACACGAGGGCGCGGGGCCTCCTCGTCTGCCGGCACTCCCAGGTCCTCGCCCAGACTTCGCCGCAGCCGGGAGATGTACACCTGCAGCGTGGACGCCGCCGACTCGGGTGGGTCGTCACCCCACAGCTCACTGACCAGCCGGTCCGTGGAGACGACGTGGCCGGACGACATCGCCAGCACCGCGAACACCGCCCGCTGCTTCGGGGACCCGAGCGCCACCTCCGCGCCCGCCACCGTCACGGCCACCGGTCCGAGAATCCGGACGAGCGTCGTCGGCGCAGGCGGTGGTGCGGCCCTGCCCTGCGACGGCGCGCCCATGTGCCGGAGCCTGACCTACGCCGTCCGGCCGGTCAAGGACGGCCGATGCTGCCGCATCGTGATGTTCGGTGAGCTGCGCCCGAGGGCCGAGCGCGATGAGGTCGATGTCCTCGCTGAGCCGGGCCTCGGTGAGGAAGGTCCGCGACGGGCTGTTCCGCCGAAGAACACGACATCGTCGGTGGACGTGCCCGCCGCGATCGCGCCCAGAACTGTGGGACGAGATGATCGCGGCGGGCCTCCGGCTCCGGGTCAGGTTGGGTGCCGTCCGCGTGGTGCTATTCGCCTGCGCCGGCCGCGCGGTCTTCGTCCGTCAGCGACTGCTTCGGGATACCAAGCTCCGCCATCGCCGCCTCCAGGTCCTCGTCCTCGAGTTCCTCGGGCGGTACGCCGGTGTGCTCCTTGATCTGCTCGGCCTGGCGCTCCGACATCTTGTGCGCCCCGAAAGCCACCATCCCGCCGACGAGCATGATGCGCCGCCTCCTGACGCGCCGGCGTCGACGACGTGCCATCCCGCCTCCGAGTCCCCCGCCCAATCCCCGTCGCATCATGCGGCAGCGCTCCTTCTGATCGCGACCGCACGCGGATCGTGGGCCTGGTCCGAGCGTAGGCGCGTTGTCCCACCTGCAGGCGCGCTTCCATCGAAGCGGGTCCGCCGCTCACACCTGTCGGCGACCACCTGGTCAACGTCCCCAGCGGGTCGGCCGCGAACCCCGGTAACGGTCAATCGAGGCGGAGGCGTACCGAGCGCTCAGATCCCATGCCCTCGGTTCGACTGTGATCGGCCGGTAGGTTTTCGCCGTGCAGCCAAGACCTGGGCAGGAGGATGTCGACGCTCGACCGTCGAGCGCTCCGTGGACGCCGTCGGTCATGCCGACGGTTCTCCTAGTCCGCGAATCGCTAGCTCGGACAACGCTCGGATGGCATATCGGCGGCGGCGAGCTCCAGACGATGCCGACGATGCGTGATCAGGCGCTTGACGCGCGCGCCATTGTGGGACCGGGCGGGCGGACCATGCTGGTTCCGCTCCGATACGGCGATCCGTATGCGGGCAGCGCCGAGGGTGGCATCGGCCAAGTCGATCTGCAGACCGGCGCGTACTCGATCGCCGAATTCACGATCCCGAGCACCGAGCGGTACGGCTATCGGTTCGGCGGGTCTCCCAACGGTCAGCGCGTCGCGGTATGCACCAGGTGGAGGGACGGCGAAATCGATTGGTCGGTGACACCGCCCGGGCTCCCGATCACGTACACGGGTCTCTATCTCGCGTCGTTTGATGGATCGCCCGCTGAGGAGCTCGAAGTTCTCGCCGGCTACTCACCGGGCGGCGAGGTGGACGACTTGGCAGTGCAGTGGTCGCCCGACGGATCCAGCGTCGCCTGGAGCCTTCACGGTCCGAGCGGCGAGAGCGAGACTCGGGTCTACGACGTCGACCGGGGCAACGAACTCGCGCGTGTCGCGGGCGCGATGTGCGGATCGGCGTCCTGGGGACCCGATAGCGACTGCCTCCTCTTGAACGTCGGGCTCGATGAGACGTGGGTGCACGACCTCGTTCAGGACACGCGGAGCGCGGTCTCGGTTCTTCCCGCGAGAGGCGATCGTGACCTGCGACCGATCCGGGCGCTCGGTCTCGCTGATCGCGACCACATCGTGACCGTCCGTCAGACGGACCTACGGCTGTCGATCGCGGTGGTGGACCTGACGACCGGTGGCTCTAGAGAACTGCTGGCCTACTCGGAGCTCGAGGCCCGGTACCCAATCATCGCTGCGATGCCCAGCGGCACCTGGACGGCTGTGGAGGGCGAGCACTAAGTGCGGGCTCAACCTATGCATACCGCCGCCTGAAAGAAGCGTCGCCCGTTTGTCACGCGATCGCTATCCGTCATGGCCGTGGCTCAGGTCACGGACCTGTCCGGTCCGGATCTGGCGGGTCGTCGGCGCTGTGCAGGGCCCCGTGGCCGTCGATGACCTCTCGCTCGTCGTCGAAAGCCGCGGCGTACTCGTTCACCGGTCCCAGCGCGAGAGCTGCGCGGATCGCGTTAAGCGCCCTCGCCCGGGCGCGCACGGCAGCGATCTGCAGGACTGCGGATGCAGACCCGTCGGACCGGACGCGGGTGCGCGGCCGGAGCTGAGACGGCTCAGGCCGAGACACCCGTTGCGCGCCCGCGGTCACCGGAGCATCCTCGGAACTCACGGCCGCGCTCCGATGCTGGAGGGTCAATGTCGATCAAGATGCGACGACTCGGTCTCGTCGCCGTCGTCGCGCTCCTCGGCTCCGGTCTGACCGCCACGGCCGCGCCTCCTGCCGCCGGGGCGGTCATCTCGGGCTTCAGCGACACGCTGGTTGCCAGCGTCTCGTCCCCGACCGCGCTCGCGTTCATGCCCGACGGCCGCATCCTCATCACGGAGAAGGGCGGCCGGCTGCGGGTGCGGACGGCGGCCGGCGCAGTGCTGCCCACCGCGGCCCTCGACCTCAGCTCGCGGATCTGCGACTCCTCCGAGCGGGGACTGCTCGGGGTGGCCGTCGACCCGGACGCGAGCACCAGGGCGATCTACCTGTTCTACACAGCCCGCGGCACGAGCTCCGCCTGCCCGACGAGCAGCACCGGCAACCCGGCAGGTGCACCGACCAACCGGGTGTCGCGCTTCGTCCTGGGGGACGACAACGTCGTCGACCCGGCCAGCGAGACGATCCTGCTGGACGGGATCTACTCGGTCGCGGGCAACCACAACGCGGGTGACGTGCACGTCGGCAAGGACGGCTACCTCTACGTGTCCACGGGCGACGGCGGCTGCGACTACGCCGGGAACAGCGGCTGCGGTGGCGCCAACGATGCCTCCCGCGACCGCAACATCCTCAACGGCAAGATCCTGCGGGTGGACCGCACGACCGGTGCGCCCGCCCCGGGTAACCCGTTCCTGGGCACCGGATCGGCCAGCTGTCGCCTCGCGCCGGCAGCACCGGGCTCCATCTGCCGCGAGACGTTCGCGTGGGGTCTGCGCAACCCGTTCCGGTTCGCGTTCGACCCCGACGCGTCCGGGACCGTCTTCCGGATCAACGACGTCGGGCAGAACGTCTGGGAGGAGATCGACGCCGGCACCAGCGGCGCGGACTACGGCTGGCCGGTGCGCGAAGGGCACTGTGCGCAGACCGGTTCGGCGACGAGCTGCGGTGGGGAGACCCCCGCGGGCATGACCGACCCGATCTTCGACTACAACCGCTCCGCGGGCTGCGGCTCCATCACCGGCGGGGCGTTCGTCCCCGACGGTGTGTGGCCGGCGTCGTACAACACGGCCTACGTCTACGCCGACTACGTGTGCGGCAAGATCATGACGCTCACCGGCACCACCAGCACCGACCTCGCGACGGGTCTCGGCGGGGCTGTGCACCTGGAGTTCGGGCCGTTCGGAAGCACGCAGGCCCTCTACTTCACGACGTTGGTGAACGGCGGCGAGATCCACCGCATCAGCTACACGGGCACCGCCAACCGCACACCGGTCGCCGCCCTGACGGCCTCGCCGTCCAGCGGCGCGGCACCGCTGTCCACGACGCTCGACGGATCGGGCAGCAGCGACCCCGACGGCGACGCCCTCGCGTACCTGTGGACGTTCGGGGACGGGTCCGCGGACGCGACGACGACCAGCCCGACGATCACGCACACCTACGCCGCAGGCACGTGGACGGCCTCGCTGCGGGTGCGCGACCCTGCCGGTGCGGTGTCCGCCGCGGTGAACGTCACGATCAGCTCCGGCAACACCGCCCCGGTGCCGATCATCTCCTCGCCCGCCGCCGGGGCCACCTTCGCGGTCGGGGAGACGTTCCGGCTGGACGGCTCCGCCACCGACGCGCAGGACGGGACCCTGCCGGCGTCGAGGCTGAGCTGGACGATCCTGCGCGTCCACGACCAGCACACCCACCCGTTCCTCGGTCCGGTCACCGGCACGGGCATCGACGTCGTCGCGCCCGGCCCGGAGGACCTCGCAGCCGCCGCGAACAGCTTCCTGCGGATCAGCCTGACTGCCACCGACTCGGCCGGCGTCACGACCACGGTCGTGCGGGACTTCCAGCCCCGCAAGGTCGCGGTCACGCTCGCCACGGAGCCTGCGGGACGCCAGATCGTCGTCAACGGGCAGACGGTCACCGGCCCCACGACGGTCGTGTCGTGGGCCGGGTTCGCGTTGCAGCTCTCCGTGCCGGCACAGACGGACGCGGCGGGACGGGCCTACGGGTTCGACCGCTGGTCGGACGGCTCCACGGCTGCCTCGCGCACGTGGACGACCCCGGCATCCGCGACGACGCTGTCCGCCGCGCTGTCGTTGCGCGGACTGCAGGGTCTGTACTTCGACAACCAGGACCTCACGGGCGCGACGGTCAACCGGCTGGACCCGACCGTCGGGTTCTCGTGGGGAACCGGTGCGCCCGTGGCGGGCATCGGCGCCGACACGTTCTCCGTGCGCTGGACCGGGGCGGTCGTGCCGCGGTACTCGGAGAGGTACACCTTCTCCACCACGTCGGACGACGGCGTCCGGCTATGGGTGAACGGCACCCTGGTCATCGACGCGTGGACCACGCACGCGAGCCGGGTCGACAGCGGGACGGTCACGCTCACCGCGGGCGTCCCGGCGCTCATCGTCCTCGAGTACTTCGAGGCGACGGGCGGCGCGGTGGCGCAGCTGCGGTGGTCCAGCTCGTCGCAGGCACAGGAGATCGTGCCGACGGATCGGCTGCGGCCCTCCTACGCGGTGAACATGCAGCCCGCGGGCCGTCCTGTGCCTGCCGGGTACACGCGAGACACCGGCGCCGCCTACGGCAAGCGGTCCTCCGGCCTCGGATACGGCTGGAACGCGGACACCTCGTCCGCCATGCGCGACCGCGACTCCACCCTGTCGCCGGACCAGCGGTACGACACGCTGGCCCTGCTCGGCGCCGACGCGCGCTGGGAGCTCTCCCTGCCCAACGGCACGTACAGCGTGCGCCTGGTCGGGGGCGACCCGTCGTCCGTGGGGTCGACGATCCGGCTGTCCGCCGAGGGCGTCCTCGTGGCCAGCGGGACGACGACGTCGGCACAGCGCTGGGTCGATGCGACCGCGGTCGTCACGATCAGCGACCGCCGGTTGACGGTCACCAACGGCTCCGGCGCCGTGAACAACACGCTGTGCTTCGTCGAGGTCCGTCTGCTCTGAGACGCCACCCTCCATGCCCGTCGCCCGTGCGGCCCGTGAGGCGTCGTGGTAGGACCGAGCTAAACGCCTCTCGCCCGAGGAGAACTGATGCGACCGTCCCGGCAGACCGGTTCGCGGGTGGCGCTCGTCGCCGCCGTCACCCTCGCACTGGGGCTGGGCGTCGCGCCCGCCTCTGCGCATCCGCAGCAGCCGGGTCCGAGCGACAAGGTTCCGGTAGCCATCGGGTACGGCGGGGCGGTCACCACGGTCGACGCGGACGCGACCCGGGTGGGTCTCGACGTGCTGCGCCAGGGCGGGAACGCCGTGGACGCCGCCGTCGCGGCCGCGGCGACGCTCGGCGTGACCGAGCCGTTCTCGTCGGGCATCGGGGGCGGTGGCTTCTTCGTGTACTACGACGCGGCGACCGGCCAGGTCCACACCATCGACGGGCGTGAGACGGCGCCGATGCAGATGCAGAGCGACGCGTTCGTGGAGGACGGCGTGCCGATCCCGTTCGCGGATGCCGTGACGTCGGGTCTGTCCGCGGGAGTGCCCGGCACGCCGCGGACGTGGGCGACGGCTCTGGCCCAGTGGGGTTCGATGGACCTAGGGCAGGCGCTGAGCGGGGCCACGGAGGTGGCGCGCCGGGGGTTCGTGGTGGACCAGACGTTCGTGGACCAGACCACCGCGAACGCCGGGCGGTTCGCCGCCTTCCGGTCCTCGGCGGACCTCTTCCTCCGGCGCGGCGCACCCCCGGAGGTCGGGTCGGTCTTCCGCAACCGCGACCTCGCCCGCACCTACGACGTGCTCGCCCACCGCGGGGTCGACGCGTTCTACACCGGCGGGCTCGCCAGCGAGATCGTCCGCACGGTTCAGAGGCCGCCGGTGAGGCCGCGCAGCCCGCTCGTCGTCCGCCCCGGCCTCCTCGAGTTGAGCGACCTCGCGTCCTACCAGGCACCCCTTCGCGAACCCACGCGCGTGTCCTACCGCGGGCTCGACGTCTACGGCATGGCTCCGCCGTCGTCCGGCGGCTCGACCGTCGGCGAGGCCCTGAACATCCTCGAGGCGCGACCCGGCGGCCCGTTCGACACCACCCAGACCCTGCACGGGTACCTCGAGGCGAGCGCGCTGGCGTTCGCCGACCGCAACCGCTACGTCGGCGACCCGGCATTCGTCGACGTGCCCCTGGAGCAGCTGCTCTCCGACGGGTTCGCGGCCGAGCGCGCGTGCCTGATCAATCCGGCCGCCGCCCTGGTGAAGCCCGTGGCGCCCGGCGTGCCGGACGGCGACTACGGCTCCTGCGAGGCCGCACCGGTCGGTGCGGACGTGTCGGACGGTCAGTCCACGACGCACCTGACCACGGCGGACCGCTGGGGCAACGTGGTGTCGTACACGCTGACCATCGAGTCGCTCGGCGGCAACGGCATGGTGGTGCCGGGCCATGGCTTCCTGCTCAACAACGAGCTGACTGACTTCAACTTCACCGACACCCAAGGCGGAAACGACCCGAACCTGCCCGGCCCCGGCAAGCGGCCGCGCAGCTCCATGGCGCCGACCATCATCCTGTCTGACGGCAAGCCGTTCCTCGCGCTCGGCTCCCCCGGCGGGTCGACGATCATCACGACGGTGCTGCAGATCCTCGTGAACCGCCTGGACCTCGGAATGGACCTGCCGGCCGCCGTCGCAGCGCCACGCGCCAGCCAGCGCAACACCGCCGCGGTCCAGGCGGAGCCCGGCTTCGACCGGACGGCGCTGCAGGCCCTCGGCCACGTGTTCACCGACAACCCGGAGATCGGCGCGGCCACCGGGATCGAGTTCCTCCCCGGCGGGGCGCTGCTGGCCGTGGCCGAACCTGCCCGCCGCGGCGGCGGCAGCGCGGCGGTCGTGCAGGGAGGCTGACAGACCTGCCGCGGACAGACTGCTCGCCTGCGATGCAAGAAGTCGACCAAACCGCCGAGGCGCGCTGGAACTTGGCGCGACCGCGGTGGAGAGCGCCGGACATGCATCGAATCGAGCGCCTACTCGGCGGAGCACCCAGGGTCGAGAAGGCCGGCGAGGTCTCGCACGGACATCAGTGACTTAGTTCAACCACGTGAACCGGCTCCGGCGCGGATGAGACGCCATCATGGCCGTGGCGCCCCGCCCGAAGAATTCCTGCGCCCCCTGGCCACCGGAACCACCTTGATGGCGGTCGACGCAAAAAGGGACATCAATATACCCGCGAGAAACAGTTTGGCGTCCCGTTGCTCCGAGTATGAAACGCGGGAATAGGTGACGCTCACATCGGGTCGAGAGGCTACCGCAACGCCGCCGCTGGTGAAAGTGGTCACACCAGCACGGGAGCCGTACAATCCAGCGGAGCTTTCTTGCAACTCCGCGCCATCCATTCCCTGAGTGGTGCTGAACAGATACCGGGGAGAGCCGATCCAGCGATAGATCCCGACGAAGGCCGCGGAGCGAGCGGGCACACCCGACGGGATCGGCGCGGTCGCGACCGTAAATGCTGGCAACTCGAATCGCGCACCCCAACTCTGTCGCAGCCAGAGACTCGCAAAATCGACATCGCATTGAAAGAAAACACCATACCCAAAAGCTTCCTCGGCTGCGACGGGAGAATCCGATGACGACGCCGCTGACGAGCCCGACGCGCCGCCCGAATAGGCGGGCATGGACCACGACTCTCCCGCAACAGTGATTGCCTCCAGGGTCGTGAAGCGGAAGCCGCCCGCCGTTTCGATGGGAGATTTCTCCTCGACGCCGCCGGATCGCGACCCGTACTGCACGGACCTATCCTCATTCTGCAGCTCCACGCTACGAATCACGGCGTTTTGCTCGGACTCCGAGAGGTCGTCGTAGGACAGATCCTGGCGGACCCGAATGCCGTCGGACGCGCATCCAGCAAATCCGGGAGCTGCCGCGCCGCCCGCAATCAGTTCCAAACCACGGTGCTCATGAGGCACCACAGACCCATCATCCGAGCGCTCGTCCGTCTGCAAAGCCGTTTGAGCACCCAACGCGCCGCCTGCGCTGACGCTAGATCCGGCGGCGATGTAGACAGAGATCCGGCCGTGTTGTCCCCCCTCGGGAGTGACGTTCAGGACGTTGATGTCGCCGAGGACACTCTGGGCAGGTTGGAGCGATACAGCCGAAAGAGTGCTCACCACTCCCCTGTCAACGGCACGGGGACTCGCCTTGTGCGCGACAAACCCTGCACCGTAGAGCGCTGCAGCAGAAACCACAATCAAAGCGCCGGCTTTAAGGTGCCTGGGCTGCACTATCGCCCTCGATTCGCTTGACAATCGCGGTGACCAGAAGAGTAAGGATAGCGATCGTCACCGATGCGAAGAAACCTGCGAGCAGCCTCGAGTACGTGCGCCAATTCTGCCTATCCGTCGGCTCGACCGTCACGACCGGACCGGTTATGGCGGTACCCGTGCTGCCGGCTTGATTTCTGATCCACCAATTTCCGGAATAGGTGACGAGCCGGGTCACGCCGTCTTGCTGGACATGCTCCGCGGCATCCGGGAACGTATTCGAAATGCGGCGCATCTGCTGTTTGAACTGGACCGACGTTGAATACGAGATCTGGATGGGGCCTTCCCCGGCCTGCTCCGCGGCGGTGGCGACGAGATCCGGCTCGCGAATTGCTGAAACATACTTGTTGTTCGCCACTATCGACGTGCGATCGATGGAGCACTGCAGAGTGGCGCTTTTTACGTCGATCGATTTGACACCGTCGCTGTCACCATCAAATTGCTTCGAATCTGGCACTGCTGGCACAACATTTGTCGTGAGGAACTGCTGCCCATCGAGCCATTTTTGTGCCGACGCGTCCGACTCCGAGTAGGTCCGTTCGTAGCCAAACAGCGTCCCAGTGCTCGGTCGGTGGCGCCAGTATTTCATCAGGCTGTCTGCGTCGAGTGGGCTGATTGTCGACCGATCAGCCCATGCCGAATCCGTGACGTGAGCTCCGTTTCCGACGCAGGTGCTTATGCCTCGAGAAATCGGGCCACCGATGATGAGCCGAATCGGCGCGTCACGATCTGAGGAAACCGCGATGGTCAACTGGATCACATCATCACCCCTGATATCGATCGGAGTGTTTGTCGCTACGTCGAGCCAGAGGGATCCGCCGCTCTGCTCTGAGACGACGGCGATGTAGGAAAAGTCGCTGGGCGTGGCCACAACCGGCGTCTTGGCATACTGCATGCACGAATACGCTCCAAGGACCGCAGTGGCGAGTCCGGCGATCGCCAGCAATGAGTTCCTCAACGCGTGAGTCAACGGGTTTCCATACTCGCAGCGGACGACCGTGGTGGATCGGAGACTAGTGGCCCGTCCCCGCCGGTGGGAAGGTGCGGCTCTCGCCTGTATGGATCGCGTCGTGGCAGACCCGAATCCTCCGGTCCGACGCGAGTCGATTCCTAGGCGTGGGCGATGCGCAGTCCCGGGCTGCCGCCGGCTTGCCTGCGGTGGAGTCGGCGACTGCTGTAGTGCCGGTTGACCACCTGCGTTTCGCGCTGAGTCACCCCGAACCCTCGCCCACACTCGGACAGGTGCCGGACCGCCGCTCAGCGCGCTGCGGCGAAGGAGGTGCCGAGGCCCACCTCCCGCTCCACCGACCCTTCGGGGTGCAGGAACAGCAGCACAGCCCTGACCGGTGCGCCGGTGGCGTCAGAAACGCACCGCGCATACGCCTCGAGCTGTGGCCGGTAGTAGACGACACGGCTGTCGACCGCGCCGGCGGGGATGGCGTCGGTCTTGTAGTCCACGATGACCAGCGTCCCGTCGTCGTCGCGGAAGATCAGGTCGACGTACCCCTCGAGAACCGTTCCGTCATCCTGGAGCGTGCCGACGTAGGTCTCCCGCCAGCTCTCCCGAGCCGCGGCCCGGCGCACGAGGTCGCTGGTGATCGCCGAGCGGGCCAGGTCCTCGACGAGCTGCGCCTGCGCCGTGACGCCCTCCGCCAGCGCCTGCGCCGCAGCTGCGGAAGCCAGCCCGTCACCGGTCGCGAGGTCGGCGGTCTGCAGGACGGCGTGCACGGCGCGACCGATGGCCGAGCCGTAGCGACCCTTCGACCACGGGGGGAGCTCGAGGTTGCGCGGACCCTTGGCGAGACCAGGGTCGATGGCGTCCGACAGGACGACGTCCGGCTCGGTCCCCTCCAGGCCCGAGGCGACGATCGAGGCGTCCTTCGCCGCAGACGCCCGAGCCGCGACGACCCCGCTGTGCCACTCGTCGTATGGCGGGACGGGCTCCGCGGGGGGCTGCTGAGCCGGGCGGGGAGGTCTCTCGACCGTCGGCGCGACGAAGGACGTCCCAGCAGTCGCACCGACGGCGCCGGCGAGCGTCGCCGCCGCGGTCCCGGCGTTCGATCCCGCGGCACGATGCAGGGAGACCACCAGATGGTCACGCGCGCGGGTGGCGGCGACGTAGAGCAGACGCAGTCGTTCCTTCTCGTCCATCTGCTCGTCGACGGGCGCGACATCGTCGAAGTCCTCGGTCTGCACTCCCGCCCCGAGCTTCACGGCGTACCCGCCGGTCGGCGGCCAGAGCAGCTGCACGCCGCGAGGGCGGTTCGGCTGGGCCGTCATGCCGGACATGATGACGATCGGGAACTCGAGCCCCTTGGCCGCGTGGATGGTCATCACGCGCACGGCGTCGACGTCGGTCTCGGGCAGCACGGACTCGGCGACGCGCGTCGCCTCCTGGCCCTGGAACGCGGCCCACGCGAGGTAGGCGCGCAGTCCCCCGTGCGACACCTCGGACCAGGCGCGGGCCTGGTCGACGACGAACCGCAGCCGTCGCCAGCCGTCCCGGGCGCGCGGCCCGGTGGCGGCGACCTCGAGCATGCGACGGTCGTCGATGATCGCGCCGAGAAGCTCGCTCGGCGAGCTCCATCGGGCCGCCGCCGAGAGCCGCCGGAGTGCTGCTAGAGCGTCCGCGACCGGGCCGCGGAGATCCTCGTCCTGCCGCGACCACAGGACGAAGCGTCCGCCGTCGCGACGCCAACGCCACAGGTCGTCGTCGCCGCACCCGAACAACGGGGAGCGTAGCGCGGTCACCAGGGAGAGCTCGTCGGTCGGGTCGGCGATGGCACGCGCGCAGGCGAGCAGGTCTCGAACCTCCGCGGCTTCGTAGACGAGCGAGCTGGCCTCGGCCCGGTACGGCACACCAGTCGCCTCGAACGCGTCCTCGAGGAACGGCAGCGAGGTGCGCGCGGGGACCAGGATCGCGATGTCGCTCAGCTGCGCCGGACGCCATGCGCGTGCGGGCTCGTCGTACACCTGCCACCCGTCGTCGAGCGCTCGGCGCACGATGCCGGCCACGTCGGCCGCTTCGCGCTCCCGCAGGACAGCGGCTGCGGCACGGGGCAGGTCCGTGTGGGCCTCGGCACCCAGGACGACGACCGCGTCGCCGCGGCCGAGCTCGTCGCGAAACTGGTCCAGAGGCTCGTAGGCGGGCTGCGCCTCGGGCGTCGGCGTGATGAGCTGCGAGAAGACGGTGTTGACCCAGTCGAGGACGGGCGCAACGGTGCGGAAGTTCGTGGTGAGGCTGACGGGTTCGCCCACGTGCTCCTGGGCCTCGAGGTAGGTGGCGATGCTGGCGCGGCGGAACTTGTAGATGGACTGCTTGGCATCGCCGACGACGAACAGCCGTCCCGACGGCACCACGACGTCGGTCCACTGCGCCTGGTCGGCGTCGGCGCCGCCGGCGATCCGCACGGCGATCTCGATCTGGATCGGGTCGGTGTCCTGGAACTCGTCGAGGAGGAGCCGCTGGTACGTGTGGTGCAGGTCGGCCCGAGCGGAGGCGTCGCGCACGAGCAGCTCGCGCGCAAGCACGAGCAGGTCGTGGAACTCGAGGCGGCCGTCACGCCGACGTGCATCGGCGGCGTCGAGGACGCGCTCGGCGGTCCAGCGGGTGACGCGGCGCACGCACGCGTCAAGCAGACCGGCGACGATGTCGTCAGCCTCCGCGGCGAGCCCTTTGGCCTCCGTTCGAACGGAGTCGATGTCGGCCCACGAGCCCTTCTTGCCGTACGAGAACTTCAGCGCGCTGATCGCGCGGACCGCGGCGACGCGTGCGCCGTCGTCGATGGCGGCCTCGAGTGCGGCCAGCGGTTCGCGCACCGCGAGAATCTTGGGCACGAGGAGGTCTGCTGGGTCGGTGCAGCTCGCCGCGCTGGCCACCACCTCATGAGCGCGCCGGATGAGGGACGTCAGGTCGGGCAGGCGGATCGGCGCGGGCTCGCCGACCAGCACCCGCGTGGCGATCAGGTCCCAGTTCGCGCCCAGCGCCTTGGCCAGCGAGCGCACGTGCTCGAGCTTCAGCCCGATCGCGAGCCCCAGCAGCAGCGGCTCTTCCATCGCGTCATCGTCGAGCAGCGCAGTCTGCAGGACGGCCCACCGCTCCGCGAACGCCACGGACGACCCGACCTCGTCGAGCACCTCGAGGACCGGCGGCAGGCCCGCGGCGATCGCGTGCTGGGCCAGGATCCGCTGCGCGAATGCGTGCAGCGTGCCGATCGCGGCACCGTCCAGATCGTCGAGCGCCTGCGAGGCGCATGCGCGGCGACTGCCGTCGGAGGAGCGGCGCTCCGCCTCGAGCTTCGCGCGCAGGCGGTCCCGCAGCTCGGCGCCCGCCTTCTCGGTGAAGGTGACCGCCGCGATCGAGGCCAGCGGGATGCCGTCGTCGAGCACGAGCGTGAGGATCCGACTGACCAGGGCAGTCGTCTTGCCCGAACCCGCGCCCGCGTTGACGAAGAGCGTGGATGCGGTGTCGGTCCTGATCCGCTCGCGCGCGGCCTGGTCCACCGGGGTGGTCACGAGAGCACCTCCGGCTCGATCAGCTCGACGAGCTCGCGCAGGTCGTCGTCGTGACGTTTGCGCTCCCACCGCTCGCGGTTGGCTCCGTGCCCGATCCCGTCGGGGTTGCAGTACGAGCACTGGACCCACGCGAAGTCCGGCGCATCGGGGGCGCGCAGCGGGAAGCGGCCAGCGGCGATGGACCGCACGATGACGTCGACGGCGTGCGCAAGCGACTCCTCGACCTCGGGCGTCAGATCGATGTCGATGCGTCCGGGGTCCTTGCGCACGAACCAGTAGCCGGCCCGGACGGCCGAGGTGGTGCGGCCGAACTGCTCGCGCGCGGCGAGCGCGTAGACCGGGAGCTGAAACTTCGTCGCACCGGCAAGCGGGTCGCCCTGCGTGATCTCCTTGAACGAGCGCCGGCTCCCGGTCTTCAGGTCGGTCACATAGACCGTCCCGTCCGATCCGACATCGACCTTGTCCGCGCTGCCCCGCAGCAGGACCGTCCCACCCGTGACGGCGATGCCGAGGGCGGGCACATCGTCGGATCCGAAGGGCATCTCGCTCGCGACGACCCGCGCACCGACCGACGAGCGCCACGCGTCATCGCGGTCGAGCATCGCCTGCAGGTCCGCCTCGATCCGCTCGCGTTCCCGTTTCCACAGCCTGGGGTGCCCGCTGAGCCCGTCGGCTTCGACGCCGGCGGCCAACTCCTGCGCGATCGTCACCAGCCGGGCCCGCTGCTCGGGCGACCACGGCACACCGGCGCCGGGCAGGTCGTCGGCGAAGTCCCGCACGAGGCGGTCGAGGCACTCGTGCACGAGCGTCCCGATGTCGGCTGCGCTGACGGTCACGAGGTCTTCGGGGGCCTCGATCGGGGCGACTCCCAGCAGCCGTTGCACGAAGAACGAGTGCGGGCACGAGATGTAGCTCTCGAGTGCCGTCGGCGAGATGGTCCGGGTTCCATCGGCGTAGTCCGGCAGGCCCGTCAGCGGTCCCAGGTTGCCATCGAACCGCGAGAACGCCTCGCCGGCCCTGGCGTGGAGCATCTCGCCGGCGGCGGTGACGACGCCGTCCTCCAGCCCACCCTCGAGTGCCCGGCGCGTGCGCCACTCCTGGTCCGTGGCGACCCGGGATGTCGTGAGCAGCGCTCGGGCGAACGAGCCGACACGGTCCACGGACCCGGCGGGGTACTCGGTGTACTCCCACTCCGTCGCGGCGAGCTCCTTGTCACCGCTCAGCTCACGCAGGGAACTCAAGAGCCAGCGGCTGGGCAGTCGACGGCTGGAGCTGCGCAGGTCCCCGCGCGGGAAGGACGCGACGACGTCCGGTGCCGACGAGAACGCGGCGAGCAGGTTGCGGAACGCTCGGTCCTGCGCGTCCCGAGACGTCTGCAGACCTCCTGCCGCGACCGCACGCACCGGGTCCGGCAGGAGCGCGTCGACCCGGAGCCGCCCCGGGTACAGGTCCTCGCTGAGCCCGACGACGTGCACCACGTCCAGGTCGAGCCCGATGGCTTCGGACAGCGGCGCGACGAGCACCCCGTCCCCGACCCGGCCGACCCGCGGCAGGGCGTCGTCGAGCTCCAGCTCCAGGGTCTCGCGCAGGGCGGTCAGCGACGCGTCGTCGCCGATGTCGTCCAGGACGTCCAACCCACGCAGCACCGACGTGAGCACCGCGAGCGCGTTCCGCTCTTCCGGGGGCAGGGTGGCCAGGTCCTCGCCGACGCCGATCAGGTCGCTCACCAGCTCGAGGCACCACGCCGACAGCTCGGCCCATGAGGTCATCCGCCCGGCGCCGGCGAGCTCGGCGCGCAACCGACCGACGAACGCACCCAGCTCGGCACCGGCCTCGGCGCGCCGTCGCGCCCTGTCGTCGGCGCCCTGACGCTCGTCGTCAGGTACCACGAGGCCCTTGGCTGCTTCCCTCGCGACATAGGACGCCAGCCGGCCGTCCCAGTCGTCGCCGCGGACGATGCCAGCCTCGCGCGACGTCCGTTCCCACCGAGACACCGACACCCGGCGGCCGGTGTAGTCGCGGATCGGCGCATCCGCGAGCGCCCGGAACAGCTCCGCCCGCGGCACGTCGTCGTCGGCCAGGCGCAGGATGCCGAGCACCGCCCGTGCGATCGCCCGCTCCGCCACGGGCCGCGTCCCCGGCCCCTGCACCCGGATCTGCGCCGCCTGGAGTTGCTCGTGCAGCAGCCGCCCGTACGGGTTCGCGCTCGCGTACAGCACCGCGACGCGCTCGGCAGGCGTGGTTTTCAGGGTCTCGACGACGTCCCGGACGACCGCGCGGACCTCGTCGTCGGAGTCCGAGGTGTTGAGCACGCGGGTGGCGGTCGCGACCGTGCCGTTCGTCTCCGGCGCATCGAGGAGCCACCGCACTCCCGCATCTGCCCGCTCGGTGTGCGTCGTTCCCACCAGCACGTGGACATCGCCCACGTCGGCGAGCGCCCCGAGGAACCGCCGCTGCGCCGCATTCAGATCCTGCGGCAGGTAGACGACGACAGGGGCGGTTCGGGTGGCGCGCTCGGTGGCGCGGTCGAGCAGATCGCGGACGTCGTACCAGCCGCGTGCCAGGGTCTGGGTCGCCACCCGGTGCAACCGCACGGTGTCCCGCGCCGTGCTCGACGCCGCCGAGACGGCCTCCAGCTCGTCGTCGGACAGGTTCCGCAGCTCACCGTGGGCCCTCGCCAGCGCCCGGACTGTGGCGGGATGGTCCGCGACCTCCGCGAAGACTCCCGGGTCGTCGCGCAACGCTCGCCGCCAAGCCGCCGCGACGACCGGCCTGGTCGCGGGCCTCCGCGGCGCGAGGCTCTGCGCCACCAGCCGCTCGGCAAGCCGATCGAGCGTCGTGAGCTCGATGCCGGCGATCCCCGGAGATTCGGGTGACGTCGACCCGTGCTTTGCAAGGTGCCGGCGGGCGACCGTCCCCGCGAGCTGGCTGGGTGCCGCGAGGATGACAGGAGCCATCGGATCGTCGCGCTTGAGGTGCGCGACGAGCCCCCGCAGCGCGGCCAACGCCGGAGCACCGTACGGCGTTGTCGTGACGTCCAACATGGCGACCTTCCGAGCGGATCGGCACGGCATCGTGCCTGGCCATCACAGCACAGTTCGCGCGAGCACCGGCTCCAGCCACCGCGCGAGACGGACTCCGCTCGATGGCTCGGCCTGGCTGCTAGCCGGAACGAGGCCTGCCGCCCTCCTTCTGCCACGTACCGTCACGCGGCTCGGCGGTGGAACTTCGGCTAGTGGGTGGCGTAGCGGACCACGAAGCCATCGGTATCGAGCGTGAGCAAACCCGCCCCGTGGAGCCCGACCACCAAGAGGTCCATGCGGGGCTCGCCCAACGTCGCGACGCGTCCGTCGAGGAGTGACTACACCGTCACGGTCTCGGTGAGCGCCTTTGAGCGCACCCACCATGGCCCCGGCACGGGTGCCGAGCCGCGGCACGGCGGTCAGGCGGCGAACTGCGCCAACTGCTCAGCATTCGATCCAAGACACAGGCCAGTCCGAAAGGTGTTGTCCGGATGAGCGACCAGACGTCGAGCAAGGCTCTGCGGAGAGGACGGCGGTGGGTCCAGCCATTCGCTGCCGAGCGGCCCAGCGAGATCGAACCGAACGCCTCGTCGCCAATTTCTGAGTTTCGCGCGACCCGGTGCTCGGGGATAGCGCAGAACCGCGCCCGGCACGCATGCTTTCTCAGATTCCCACCCGATGCGCCGATCTAAACGTTGTCGATCGAGTGTGGGGAGGGTGCGTGAGCGCGACCTTCAGCGTGCAGCACTCCGCGAAGCAGCAGGTCGATGCCGCTGGGCGAGCATCGAAGCGCGCCAGGCACCGCCTTGGGGACGCCACCGACCAGCTTGCGATCCCAGACATGGCGCTCGACGCTCTCGGCGAGCTGGACCATCTCGAGGCACGCGTCCTCTTAGAAGTTCCGTCACGTCCTGCTCCCACGCCGGTGGGTCGGTGGACCGTGACTCTCCCGGAGCTCGCGGAGATCGCTCGGCGCTTGAACCTCACCCCAGCGGCCACTCCTCGGGAACTCGAAGGAGTCTCGGACGGCATCCGGGAGTCGATCGTCGGACTCGCTGCGGACTCCAGCTCGGCCGTACTGATCTTGGCGGCGTACGACGACGGCCAGGAACTGGATGAGGTCATCGCCATTCGGAGCGGCTCACAACCGCTCGCGCTCCTCTTGGCCTGTACGAACGAGCTCGAGCATCGCTGCCGCGTCGCTACGAACAGCCCTGACCGTGTCTCGGCAACGCTCGATTCCCGCACCGTCGAACTCAAGCGACGTCAGGACGACGACGTGTTTTCGCTCTTCCGGATGTTCCGCAACCACAGAGTCGACGTCACCGTGCGCCGTCGAAGTCGAGAACAGGAGCGCATCCGCGACGACCGCGAGACACGTATCGTCGGCGACGCCGAAAGAACGGACCGACCGAGGGAGCGCCGGGGCGAGCTCAGCCCGTTCGGCCTGAGACAGAGTCGCTGGAACGCTTGCCTCAATCTCGTGCCCGACGATCAGCCGATGGCCTGGACCGAACTCGACCAGGACCTGCTCCCTTGGGCACCGCCGCGGACTGCCGCGTCGTTCAACTGGGACGGATCGCCCTGGACCGGAGATCCTCTCGCCATTCTGTCGGATTCCGAGCTGTTCGCGCGTGAAAACGAACGAGTCTCGGATGGCACGTCGGCGAGGGCACCGCGGTTGAGGTGATGCGCTCGAGGCGGTGCACCTCCGGGGCCGGCCCAAGCGGAACGTCGCTACGCGCACCATGACAAGCGCCAAGGCGATGGCGTCGCTCACGAATGCTCGCCCTGGGCGAGAACAGCCATGCGTGTCAACCGATGACTATTTTGATCAACAAGGGCACCCTTTCCGCGACCAGTTGCGGAGGTGGCGGTCTCGAAGGTATTTCGGCGGGTCTCGGCGACGATGGCGAACGTCTGATCTGCATGTCCGTGATCGCGGGTCCGTCGATGCCGACGATCGGACCGGTCCGTTGACGTGATCAACAGCGGGACTCGGCCGTTCATTCTGCCAACGAGGTAGCGCGTACCGCCGGACGGGTGAGCGTGTCGGACCCGCCTGGGACCGTCCACGACATGACAACAATGACGACCCAGATGCGGGTTCGGGTGCACCGCGGCTGTCACGAGGTCGGTGGCACCTGCGTGGAGGTGGAAGCCGGCGGGTCACGCTTGGTCCTCGACGTGGGTCGACCACTGACCTCGGGTACCGACGAAACCATCGCCCTGCCTGACGTCCCGGGGCTCGCGGACGGTTCGGACCCTTCGCTGCTCGGCGTGCTGATCTCGCACGGACATCTGGACCACTACGGCCTGATCGACCAGGTGCACCCGTCGGTCCCGGTGTACGCCGGGCAGGCCGCCTCCGCGGTCGTCGAGGCAGCCCGCTTCTTCTCGCCGCGCGGACCAGCGCTTCGGCCGTCGGGCTATCTCGTCGACGGGCAGACGTTCGAGCTCGGCCCGTTCGTTGTGACGCCGCACCTCGTGGACCACAGTGCGTTCGACGCGTACGCCTTCGTCGTGGAGGCCGCTGGCCGACGCCTCATGTACACCGGCGACCTGCGGGGTCACGGGCGCAAGCGGTCGTTCGCGAGCATGCTCGAGACGCCGCCGGCTGGCATCGACACCCTGCTCATGGAGGGGACGCATGTCGGGTCCGAGCGTGCCGAGCCTCGGACGGAGACGCACGTCGAGCTGGATCTCGCCGATTCCTTCCGCTCGACGGCTGGCCTGGCCGTCGTCGCTAGCTCGGCACAGAACGTCGACAGGCTGGTTACGGTCTACCGGGCTGCCCGGCGGGCCGGTCGTACTCTGCTCGTTGACCTGTACTCGGCGGCTGTCGCTGAAGCGACCGGTCGGCCGACGATCCCTCGCCCCGGATTCCCCGGCCTCGGCGTCTGGGCACCGCGCCGTCAGCGCGTGCAGGTCAAGGAGTCGGGCGAGTTTCATCGCACGGCGGCCGTCCGGCGCTACCGCGCGTTCACCGAGCAGCTCGTCGCCCATCCGGAGCGCTACGTCGTCCTCGGGGGATCCTCGGCTGCGCACGAGCTGTTGCGCGACGGTGCCCTGACCGCCGGCGGCACACTCGTGTGGTCGATGTGGTCTGGGTACCTGGCCGAACCTTCGGGAGTCCGGCTCCGGGACGCGGCCCGCCTGGCCGGTGTCCCCCTTGTCGAGCACCACACCTCGGGTCACGCATCCGTGAAGGATCTGCGTCGCCTTGTGGAAGCCGTCAATCCCGCGGTGGTAGTGCCGATACATACCGATGGTGCCGACGAGTTCGCCAGGCACTTTCCACGGACTGCTCCGCAGCACGACGGCGTGTGGTGGTCGGTATGAGCGGAGCCAGCGTGATCACGACCAGCGACCTGCCCGGTGTGCTTGAGGCACTCGGTGCCCAGCCCGAGTCCATCCAGTACAAGCAGGACATCCCACGGTCGATCTCCTCGAAGATCGTCCGGTTCGTCAAGGACGGTCGACGCGGCGTAGCAGTCGGTGCAGACGTGAAGCACCAGATCGACGCATTCACCGACCTCCTCGCTCTGCACCTGAACTACCCGGAGGCTTCGCTCGCTCGAGAGGATGTCTGGCTCTGGTTCGCGGACCGCTCCGGTGACGGCGAGACCGAGGTCGCCATGCGGACCCTCGCCAGGAACGTGAGCGGCGTCCGCGTGCACCTGCGCGGGATCACGTCCGACGGGATGCTGCGCGAGCTGGACGGCGAACAGGTCCCATGGGAGGACGACAAGCACTACTCGTACGGCCAATGGGCCAAGCTCCTGGCGGAACTCCCGGACGAGCCACCAAGCCTCGTCACCAAGTTGATCGTTGCCACCCGCAGGCCGGAGTACCGCGCCTACCCGATGCTCTCGTCGCACGGGAAGAACTGGTCCATCCGGTTCGAGGGTCTTCAGGTCGCGGTCTGCTCCGCGACCGGGGGCGTGCTGACCGTAGGCAAGGAGCGTGCCGACGGGCGCCCTAGTCACCACCGGGACCGTTGGGTTGCCGCCGCCGGCATCGCGCCCCTGGTCGTGAACGCGACCGACGAGTCGATCGAGGAGGCAGCCTCCGTCCTGCGGGCATTCGCGGCGTCCCCCGTATCGTCACGTGCCACGATCGGGCTGCAGGACGAGCACGCCCTCGAGTCACGGATCCTGCGCGGCACCGTCCCCTTGTTCACACCCGACGGCCAGTCGCTCGAGCTCATCAGGTCGCACCCCGTCGTGAACTGGGGCAGCCAGTTCCCCACCCGATGGGGCGTACGCACACGAGCCGCCCGCTACCTGGACGGCATGCTCCACGTCGACGAAACGCCATGGGCCGTCGAGATGAAGGTCGACGGTGTCGGAGGTGAGCGCTACTTCAGGCACGCTGTCCACCAGGCAGTCCTCTACCGGGACTTCATCCGAGGCGCAGTTCCGCTCTCCGGCTGGTTCGACCGGTTCAAGCTAGACCATAAGAAGTGCGAGGCCGCGGTCGTGGTGCCGGAAGGTATGTCCGCCGCCGCCGAGGAACGGCTTAAGACCGTCGCGGGCGCGTTCGATGTCTCGCTCATCCTCGTGCCGGTCGAGGACGCGCTTCGGCCCGGCGCTTGATCGAGAACCGGATCGCCGGGTTCCTCGCCGGTTACTGCCTGGGCGATTCCGCCGCTCGCGGTGCAGACGACCTTGGCCGCTCGGCCCGCGCGATGCTCGCATCTGCCGAGCGCCTCTCGTCGTCGGCGGAGACCCGCGAGCCATGGCACCTGGCGCCCGACGACGCCCCGGAGGTTCTCCTGGCCATGGCGCTGCCGATCGCGGCCGCGATCGCATGGCGGCCGCACACCCCGAGCTTCTTGTATCCACGACCTGAGCTGACACCGGTCAACGCCGGCTGGCTCGACTACATGGTCAACGCCGCGGTCGACCCGTCGGTCGGGTCTCAGGACCTTGGCGTCATTCGGGCGGTGGTCCGCAACCTCGCGCGCCGGCTACTCGAGGACCCCGACCCAGGCCTCGACTCGCTGATCGGCTGGCCGCCGCATCCCGACGTCGTCGAGACGATGCACCGCGCACTCGTGTACGGCGGCCCGCTCACTGTCGACTCAACGCCCGGCACCGTCCTGCGCACGACCACCGACGCGTTCGACCTGACGCGCACAAACCCAGACGTGCCGAGCGCACTCGCGTCTGCGGCCGGAGCCCGCCCAGCCGTGGCGGCACTCGCAATCGGCCTCCTCGGCGCGACGCACGGTGCATCGGCGCTGCCGACCGCGAACCTCGACATCGCCACGACGACGTCGCGCCTAGCGCGCGACCTTGTCCACCGAGGAGCCGAGCCGGCTTAGTTCTCAAGCGTCTCGCCGCGACGATGGGGCATGCTGACCTGCAGGGTCGCGTCAGTGGTAGGCATCATCCTGAGACCGCGCAGCACGGCGCGAGTAGAGACGAGGTACGTGAGTTGGATGACGTCGACCACCACTCCCAGGTCGGCGACGCACTCGCGCTGTTGATCAATGGGCTCGCGCCTTTCGTCGACCGCACGTTTGCCGAGGTGTTGCCCGCCGAGTTGCCGTGGACCGAGGTGCTCCGGCGCAAGGACGCGCTGGCCGGCAAACGTGGTGGCGTCTACACCGAGCGGGACCTCTCCTTGCTGCTGCGCGCCATGACGGAGCGCCTTGGGGACCTCGGCTATCCGTTCAGCAGGTCGGTTTCCCGTCAAGGGCAGAACTACGCGAGCGAGCTGCGACAGATCCGCAACCAGTGGGCCCACAACCAGCACTTCAGCGCTGCGAGTGCATTCCGGGCGCTCGACTCGGCCGAGTTGCTCCTTCGGGAAGTCGGCGCCCAGTCGCAGGCAGGGGAAGTCGCACTGCTGAAGTCCGGGCTCCTCCCGGCTCCGGCCCCGGCGCTGCAGGCTGATCCTTCGGTTGACGAGCCGGAGCCAGAGGCAGCAGCGGGCGGTACCGCCCCCCAGCTTCCGGCGGCCGGCAACGCGGCCGGCCCGCAGATCACCGTTGGCGCCCTCCCCGTCCTGAGCTACGCGATGGCGCACTGCCGAGTCCTGGTGATCGACGAGGTTGCGGTTGCGCACGCAGGGCCGGATGTGCGCGGAGCCACGCTGGAGATCGACGTGGTGTGCGCAGGTGGCTCTCTCGGTGGTCCGAAGGTGCTGCTGCTGGACCTCGCAGACGGTCAGACGACCACGCTGCGCACGATCGATCTCGTGCTCGACCCTGGGCGCATGCTCGCGGTTGAAGAGCAGCAGCCCGGGCGCGTCGTCGCGACGCTGCGGGACGCTGCCGGCGCGGCACTCGCCACCGTCTCGTCCGACGTGGAGGTGCTCGCCGCTTCGCAGTGGATGGCCGAGCCAGTGCAGCTCGCGATGGAGATGCTCGCTGCGCACGTCCAACCAAACTCCGCCGCAGTCGCACCACTCCTCGTTGAGGCGTCCGACCGCCTCCGCTCAATCACGGGCGACTCCTCGCTGAACGGCTACCAGAGCGAGAGCCCAGAGCGGGTCGACGCGATCGTCCAGTCGGTGTACGAGGCGATGTCGGCCCGGGACATCCGCTACGCGGAGCCTCCAGCGAGCTGGGGCGACACAGGGCAGAAGGTCAGGACGCCGTACGAGGTACTCGTGGGGCGCCTCGGCACCTGCCTCGACACGACTGTGACCCTCGCGGCTGCGCTGGAGCACGCGGGCATCAATTCGACGCTCTGGCTGCTCAAGGGGCACAGCTTCATCGGCTACTGGCGGGTCGACTCGAGCCTTCCGGCCGTCACGTCGGTGGATCCGGACGAAATCGTCAATCTCGTCGATCTCGGGCACATCGCTCTGGTGGAGACGACGATGCTTGCCGGAGGCGCTGATGCCGCGCCGTTCGCCGACGCGACCCGCTCCCCGCGTCGCCGCCTTGAGGACGGACTTGCCAACGTCCTGGGGGTGACCGACATCCGGCAGGCACGGCTGGCGAAGATCTTCCCGCTGCCCAGCCGCTCCACGGGTCCGGACGGGCAGCTCGTGGTCTCCGTGTACGAGGCGGGCTCTGGGCCGGTGATCGCGCCCTATCTCGGGGGCGCGTCCCCGAACCGCACTGCCGACGAGCGCGAGGTGGAACCGCCACGCGTCGCCCGATGGAAGAACGCACTGCTCGACCTGAGCCTGCGCAACAAGCTCATCAACTACACCGACCGCTCGGGGTTTCACCTCGAGGTCCCCGGCACGGCGATCCATCGTCTTGAGGACCAGGTCAACGCCAATACGCCCATCACCCTCGTCGCATCCGACGCAGTCAGTTCTGTCGACGCCGCGCGCGGGATCCGCTTTGGACGCGACCTGCCCGAACGTGACCGCGAGGTCATGCTCGCGGACAAGCGAGCTGCATTCGTTGACATCACGTCGGCGAGCTACAAGGCCAAGCTGCGCTACCTGGCGTACAAGGCCAAGACGATCGTCGAAGAGACGGGGTCGAACAACCTCTACCTGGCCTTCGGGATGCTTCGGTGGCGGTTCGCCGAACGCGATCTGCGGTCTCCGCTCATCCTCGTGCCGGTCACATTGTCGACGACGAGCCGCGGTGAGACGTACCGCCTGACGATCGACGAGTCCGGGGCGTCGACACCGAACTACTGCCTGCTTGAAAAACTCCGAGTGAGCTTCGGGCTTGACGTTCCGGCGCTCGAGAACCCGGCGGAAGACGCGTCAGGCATCGACCTCGCTGCTGCGTTCGGGGCACTGCGCGAAGCGGTCGTCCGCGCAGGTCTGCCGTTCCGCGTGGACGAGACGGTTGATCTCGCCATCCTGCAGTTCGCCAAGTTTCCGTTGTGGAAGGACCTCGACGAGCACTGGCGCACGCTGTCGACGAATCCGCTCGTGCGTCACCTGATCTATTCGCCGCTCGAGCCTTTCGTCGACGCCGTCGAACCTGGAACGGCAGTCGATCTGGACGAGCTCGGCGCGCTTGTGCCGGTACCGGCCGACAGCTCACAGCTCGAAGCCGTCCATGACGCAGTGGAGGGCCAGACCTTCGTCCTCGAGGGCCCTCCCGGTACCGGCAAGTCGCAGACGATCACCAACCTGCTGGCTCGCTCAGTCGCGTCCGGGCGTCGCGTCCTGTTCGTGGCCGAGAAGCGCGCCGCACTCGACGTCGTGAAGAAGAGGCTGTGCGAAGTCGGTCTTGCCGAGCTCTCGCTCGACCTGCACGACAAGGGTGCCCGACCCGCGGCCGTCCGCGGCCAGATCCGCGCAGCGCTCGAGCTGCAGGTGCGCGCCGACGCGGACGCCATGAAGTCCGGTATCGAGACCGTCGATGCCTCGCGCCGCCGGCTCAGCATCTACGCGGAGCGTCTGCACGAGACCAACGGCGTCGGACACTCCCTCTACTCGGCGAGAGCCTTCGATCTCGCGTCGGATCACAGCGTGCCCCCGATGAACGTGCCCCCCGCGCTCGTCGCGTCTGGAACGGCCGAGCAGGTGGACGAGATCCGAACGGCGCTCCGTCGCGTCCCTGAGTACGCAGACCTCGCCCGCCCACGGCGACAGCACCCGTGGCGATTCCTTGAAGAGCGCGCGACGCCAGTGGATACCGAGGCGGTGTCGACCGCCGGACGACTGCTGGACGACGCACTCACGCGGATCGAGGCGACAGGAGCTTCGGTCGTCGACCTTCTGCAGAGCATCACATCGCCGAAGGAAAGCGAAGCCTGGGCACGGCTCGCCAGCGCGCCGCGCCATCCCATCGACACCATCGACGCCCTGCATTCACCGGCTTGGCGGAGCCATCTCGACGCTCTGCACCACGACCTCGACGCGTTGGCCGCAGACGCGAGCGTCTGGAGACAGTCGGTGAGTGCCGAGGTGATGGACCGTGATGTGCCTTCGTTGCACCAGGCCTCACTCGCCGCCGACGCCTCCGGCTTCTTCGGGCGTAAGAAGCGACGTCGGGCCGTACTCGCGCAGTTTGCCGACCTGCTTCGAGTCCCAGCGGCCGCTGTCGACGTGAAGACGCTCTCGACTCTCACGGCCGACATGGCGAGCACTTTTGCCCGCGTCTCGGCTGCCCGAAACGCTGCCCGGCAGGTTCCGATCCCACTTGTCGATCCATCCTGGAACCCGGCCGTCCACGAGCAGGCTGCGCGCGTACGCGACGAGATTGCATGGCTGACGTGGACAGGCGACGTCTTGGTTGCCGACGGCACCCCGAGGCGAGATGCGCTTCGCACGTACTACGCGACTTCGCAGCGCGGCGCGCTGAACGCCGAACTCAGTGCGCTCGCCGCGGCATGGGCAGCACTTACGCGCACCGGTGCCATCGACGAGAGTCTGGCCGGGGACTGGGCGGAAACGTCCGGCTTCCTGGCGACGTGGTGGCAGACCCGAGCCGAGCGCAACGTGGGGACGTCGACGGTTCTACAGCGTTGGCTCGACCTGATCCGGGCCGTCGAGCCGCTCCGCATTCACGGCCTCACGTCTGCACGCGAGGCGCTGCTCAACGGTGACCTCACCGGATGATGCAGTGATCGCGTTCGATCGTGGCATCGCGCTCGCGTCTCTCGAAGAGCGAACCGAGGCGACAGCCCTCGGTGACTTCGACATCTCCAGCCACAACCGGACCATCGACCGGTTCACGACCGCATCGCGGACCATCCGAAGCGAGCTCCCGCGCGCACTCCCCCAGGCCATCCTCGAAGCGCGCCGGTTCAGCGCCGGTGCTGCGACCGGGCAGATGGGTGGACTACGCCGCCAGCTCGAGCGCCAGCGAGGTGGGATGAGTGTGCGTGCATTGCTCGACAACTTCGGGGAGCTGATCACGCAGATCATGCCGTGCACCCTGATGAGCCCCGAGTCCGTCGCTCGCTTCTTCCCGGCGCGCGCGGACCTGTTCGACATCGTCGTATTCGACGAGGCGTCGCAGATCCGGGTAGCGGACGCAGTTGGCGCGATGGGGCGCGCACGATCTGTCGTCGTGGTCGGCGACAGCAAGCAGATGCCGCCGACACAGTTCGCCGAGGCGAGCGCCAGCGCGGACGACGACGAGGAGTACCTGCCGGAGAACGTGGTCGACGAAGAGTCGATCCTCACCGAGTGCGTGCAGGCGCGCGTGCCCAGCAAGTGGCTCTCGTGGCACTACCGCAGCCAGGACGAGTCGCTCATTGCGTTCAGCAACCAGCGCTACTACGAGAACCGGTTGTCCTCGTTTCCCGCCCCGCTACCACGCGACACTCGCGATCATCCCGACGGTTACGGAATCTCATTGGTCCGTGTCAACGGCACCTTCGAGCGCGGCGGCCGCGGCCGTTCGCTGCGGACCAACCGGGTCGAGGCCGAAGCAATCGTCGAGGACGTGCGTCAGCGGTTCTGGGCCTCCCCTGACGTCGTCCCGTCCGTAGGCGTCATCACCTTCAACGCCCAGCAGCGCGACCTGATCGAGAACCTGCTGCGCGACAGCGGCGACGACCGAATCGTGCACGCTCTCGACACGCCAGACGGCCTATTCGTGAAAAACCTCGAGAACGTCCAGGGCGACGAGCGCGACTGCATCCTGTTCTCCGTAGCGTTCAGCGCCAACGACAAGGGAATCGTCCCGCTCAACTTCGGTCCGCTGTCCAAGCCTGGCGGTGAGCGTCGCCTCAATGTCGCGGTGACACGGGCTCGTCGTCAGGTCGTGCTGTACGCGAGCTTCGATCCGGGCCACCTCCGCGCCGAAGAAACGACTCAAGTAGGCACCAAGCATCTGAAGGCGTACCTCGAGCTCGCGGCCCGTGGCGTCGACGCCGTCCAGGATTCCGGTCGCCGTCAGTCCGTTATCGACCGACACCGAGACGACATCGCGCACGAGCTGCGTCTTGCCGGCTTCGCCGCGCGCACCGACGTCGGCCTCTCCGACTTCCGCGTCGACATCTCGGTCGCGGACGCCGACCACCCGGACCAGCCGCTGCTGGCGATCCTCCTGGACGGACCGAACTGGCGTGCTCGACGAACCGTGGCTGACCGGGATGGACTGCCCGTCGACGTCCTTAAAGCGATGATGCGATGGCCCGGCGTCGAGCGGCTCTGGCTCCCGGAGTGGATGCAGGACCGCGAGGGCACGCTGAACCGCCTGAGAGCGTCGATGGTGGCCGCACGAGACGCGAAGACGCATGCACTCGAGGCGGTGTCGGCAGCGCCTACCGCAGACGACTCGGCAGCGCCGTTCGTTCAAGACATCGAGACGCCCCGGCTTCTCCGAGCTCAGCCGGCCCCATCGTCGCGTCCCGTCTACACGCGCCACCCGCTCGTACGTGACTATGCGGAATGGGTTCCCGAAAGACTGGGGGACCGCTCGGTGCTCGACGAACTTCCTTACCGGAGTGCCGCGAGCCGAGTCGCGCGTGCCGCGCAGGCTGCTATCGAGACGGAAGGCCCGATCCAGCCGGATCGCTTGGCCAAGCTGGTCGCCAGCGCGTTCCAGCTGAGCCGCGTGAACGACGACCGAAAGCGCGCCATCCTTCACGTCGTGCCGTCTGAGCACAGGCCGGCACACGGGGACGGCTTCTACTGGCCGAGCGGCGTCGACCCTACAGAGTGGGCATTCGCGCGCGTGCCGACACCTGGGGAGATCCGGCCCCTCGAGGAGATCTCGCTCAACGAGATTGTCAACGCCATGCGAATCTCCGCGGAGGAGTCCGGTGGGATGGGTGACGAAGACATCATGCTCGCCGCCCTACAGATGTTCGGAGGCCGACGACGAACCGATTCCATTAAGGCGCGCCTCGCCTCGGCTCTGGCGTTCGCCGTTACGGAAGGCAAGCTGGACCGCGGTCGGGACGGCGTCAATCGAATGCCCTCGCGTTGAGGCTCCGTCGCGTCGATGCATGCGCCGGGAATCGAAGGCGCTTCGACGGGCAGGGCGGGAGATGGAGGTTGCGCGGGTCAGGGGCACTATTTGGTGGAGGTGGCGGGAATCGAAAGCGCCGGGACCCTTCGGAAACCGTCGGTCCGGGGCTGCCACCTGCGGGTTTACTCTCGACCGATCGAGGCGAATCTCGTCGCTTCGGGCATGGCCGTTGACAAGATCAACACGCGCCACGTGAGGCATCTCCTGGTCCGACGAAATCGGTTTCGGCCGGACCGAATTCCAGTGGCCGAACCACCCGTTGAATTTCCGGAGTAGTGATTCGGTCCCGCCTCCCGTGCCGGTCGCCTGGAGGGCGGCGGACACCTTCTGGTTCTCATCGTAATCCGACGCGCCTTGCGTCAATCGACACAACGGCGTCAACGCCGTGACCCGACACCGCCGGCGCGGCCTACCGGCCCGGACGAAACGGCTCGTGGGTCGGATCCCCGCGTGTACTGTCCAGCTCGTGGCCGACCTCGAGCCGGGACTCTACGAACTCCTCGTGACGCAAGCGTTGCGGGAGAAGCTCGATGACCTGCCCGGCACTCTGGTCCAACGCGATCGCGGCCTCAGCGGCGCCGACGCCGCGGACCGCATCTCTTGGCACGTCAGCAAGCAGATCGAGCGCGCCTTGCTGGATGTCAGCGAAGAGGAGCGAGTCGACGTCGCCTTTCGAGTGGCGAAGGCAGTTCTGAGTCGCCTCGGCGATTTCGTACCGGTCGACGGGAGCGCTCACCTCGCGGAGCCTGCGTCCGTTCTTCATGCGATCCTGCGACGGCGTCAGGATGGTCAGGTCGAGGACATCGGCCCCCCCGTGATCCCGCTGCTGGACACGACGCTCCTGACCAACGCGCCGGGCGAACCTACGCTCTGGAGCCAGCTGGAATCTGAGATTGGCTCAGCGGAGTCCATCGACCTTGTGATGGCGTTCATCCGGCGCAGCGGCATCACCCCCCTGCTCGCGGCACTCCGAAGACACTGCGCGCGCGGTCGCGCACTGCGGATCCTCACGACGACCTACACCGACTCCACCGAACGTGAGGCGCTCGAGCAGCTCGCCGATCTCGGTGCCCAGGTACGGGTCTCGTACGACCTCAGCTCAACGCGTCTGCACGCGAAAGCGTGGGTCTTCCACCGGCGCCCGTTCTCGACCGCCTACGTCGGCTCGTCAAACCTGACTCGCTCCGCGGCGGTCACGGGCCTCGAGTGGAACGTCAGGCTTTCCGCCGCCCGCAACCCGGACGTCATCGCCAAGTTCGAGGCGGTCTTCGAGAGCTACTGGTTGAGCGGCGATTTCGTGCCGTACAACGCGGACCAGTTCCAAGCCGAGCAACAGCGTGCCGGTCGAACGGACCCGGGTCCCAGGATCATGTTGAGCCCGCTCGAAGTCCGACCTCACCCCTACCAGTCGAGGCTGCTCGAACTCCTGGAGGTTGCACGAGGACAAGGACATCACCGGAACCTGCTCGTCTCGGCGACGGGGACCGGGAAGACGGTGATGGCTGCCCTCGACTACGCGGCTCTCCGACAACGGCTCGACCGCTCGCGACTGCTCTTTGTCGCCCACCGCGAAGAGATCCTGGATCAGAGTATCGCCACCTTCCGCCACACTCTCCGAGAGACTCAGTTCGGCGAGAAGTGGGTCGGAAACTCGCGGCCGCGGGAATTCGAGCACGTCTTCGCCTCGATCCAGAGCCTCAACGCCAACGGCCTTGCCGCCCTCGACCCGGATCACTTCGATGTCGTGATCGTCGACGAGTTCCACCACGCCGCTGCCACGTCCTACAACCGCGTGTTGGACCTTCTGAGGCCGAAGCAGCTGCTCGGCCTCACTGCGACACCGGAGCGCAGTGATGGGCTCCCGATCCTTCACTGGTTCGACGATCGTATTGCTGCCGAGCTACGACTGTGGGATGCCATCGACCAGCAGCACCTCGCCCCGTTCGTCTACTTCGGCGTGCACGATGGTCTCGACCTCAGAAGCGTCCCTTGGAGGCGGGGGCAAGGGTACGACGTCGATGGACTGACCAACCTCTACACCAGTTCCGATGCCTGGGCCCGGACCGTAATCAAGGAAGTCGCCGAGCACGTAGACACGAGTTCAATGCGGGGCCTTGGCTTCTGCGTCAGCATCAAGCACGCCAGGTTCATGGCCGAGCATTTCAACCGCCACGGCATCACCGCGGTCGCGATCTGGGGCGACAGCCCGCGGCACGAACGTGAGGCGGCGCTGCGAGATCTCGCAGCCGGCCGAGTTCGGATGGTCTTCTCTGTCGACCTCTTCAACGAGGGCGTTGACGTTCCCGACGTCGATACGATCGTCATGCTCCGGCCGACCGAAAGTCCGACGCTCTTCCTACAGCAACTCGGACGCGGCCTCCGCAAGACGCATGGCAAGGGCGCCTGCACCGTTCTCGATTTCGTGGGCACCCACCGAGCTGAATTCCGATTCGACCGCCGCTATCGCGCCCTCCTTGGTGGTTCCCGCCGAGACATCGAGAGCGCCGTCACGAATGGGTTTCCCTTCCTGCCAGCCGGCTGCCACATGCAGCTCGACCATCAGTCGTCGGAGATCATTCTGCGCAGCCTGCGGGAAGCCCTCCCGTCGCGCTGGCCAGCGAAAGTCGAGGAGCTGCGGTCATTGCGCAGGCAGCAGCCAGACCTGAGCCTTGCCCAGTTCCTCGAGGAGTCGGGGCTCGACCTCGTGGACGTCTACGACGGTGGTCACTCCTGGTCAGACCTCCGGACGGCGTCCGGCGCCCCGTGCTTCGCCGGAGGACCCAACGAGAAGGCACTGCGTCGCGCGGTCGGGCGCCTTCTACACGTCGACGATCGGACACGGACGTCGGGCTATCGACGGTTGGCCTCGGAGGCCCGCGCTCCGCTCGTTCCCTCTTTAACCGAGTCGGATCGGCGATTGCTGCACATGCTGGTCGCGGTCCTCACGGACCAAGCAATCACGAAGTCGACGTCGTTACAGGAAGCCGTCGATTTCCTGTGGTCGCACCCACAGGTACTCGCCGAGGTTGCAGAGTTGTCCGAGCTGCTCGACTCGGGGATCGACCACGTCCACACGCCGCTCGCGACACACGTGAGTTCGCCGCTCCAGGTACACGCCCGCTACTCCCGGATCGAAATCCTCACTGCCCTAGGCCTCGTTCCGGGCGCCAAGGCGTTCGCCTGGCAGAGCGGCGTCCTCGAGGCGAAGGCGGCCGACGCTGAACTCCTCGCCTTCACGTTGGACAAGAGCAGCGGTGGGTTCTCGCCGACGACGAGGTACCGGGACTACGCGATCAACCGGTCGCTGATCCACTGGGAGAGCCAGTCGAGCACACGCGCCGACGGACCCACGGGGCTGCGCTATCAGCGCCACCAGCGCGACGGACGATCCATCCTGCTCTTCGCCCGGCTTCGCGCGGATGACCGCGCCTTCTGGTTCTTAGGCCCCGCCACCTACCGAGGACACCTAGGTGAGCGACCGATGGCGATTACGTGGGAACTGCAGACGCCGCTCCCCGGCGATCTCTACCAGGCATTCGGTGCTGCGGTGGCGTAGGCGTCGATGAGGTCAATCTCGTCACGGACCGTCACCAACGTGATTGCCGATTACAGCAAACGGCAACCAAACTCGCTCATGAGCGCGGCACTCTGACCAGGCTCGCTACGCGCCTCGCGGACATTCATGCCGAACCGGGCGCGTCGCGCCCTCTTGATCTCAGAGCGCGTCGCACAGGCCGATGAACGCACCCAGCTCTTCGAGGCGGGCCGGACTGTTCGGCAGGTAGTCGGTCAGCCCGGGGGCGCGCACTATGATCGCGCACCACTGTCCGCGGGAGACCGCGACGTTGATGCGGTTGCGGTTGAGGAGGAACTCCATGCCGCGGGGCACGTCCTCGGGCGACGACGCGGCCATCGAGACGATCACCACCGGCGCCTGCTGGCCCTGGAACTTGTCGACCGTCCCCACGCGCACCTCGGTGAGCCCGGCGTCCTCAAGTGCGCGCCGGATGGTCCACACCTGCGCGTTGTACGCGGCCACGACCAGGACGTCGGCCGGCTCGAGCGACCGGTCCGCGCCCCCGTCCGGGTCGACCCACCGGCGCCCCACGACGTGTCGGACCTGCTCGACGACGACCGCCGCCTCCTCGATAGAGGAGACCGCGTTGCCCTCGTGCTCGACCATCACGCACCGCACGCCCGGCGCGATGCCGTCCAGGTCCCGATCCGCGGTCCTGTCGACCGACACGAGCCGGCCTTCGTAGGACAGCCGGGAGACAGGCGCGCACAGTGCGGGGTGCATGCGGAACGTGTGGGCGAGGAAGTAGCCCAGGTGGTCGGGCAGGGTGTCGTGCCCTTCGGTGAGCCAGCCCAGCGCCGACCGGTCCACCGGCTCGGGGTGGGTGCCCTGGGAGACCTGCGGGAGCTGCTGGGGGTCACCGAGCAGGAGCAGATTCCGGGCCGCGCGGGACAACGCCAGGGTGTTCGCCAGCGAGAACTGTCCGGCCTCGTCGACGACCAGGACGTCGAGCAGACCCGCTGGGACGCGCTTGTCGTTGGTGAAGTCCCACACGGTCCCGCCCAGCACGAACCCGCCGGACTGGGTGTCGATGAACGAATCGAACTTGTTCGGCTTCAACTCGGTCCACGGTTTCGCGGGGTCCGGATCCCCCACGGGCTTCTTGCCGATCTGCTCCTTGGGGACGCCTGCCTGCGCGATGGTGGTCAGCAGGTTCTCCACGACGGCGTGCGACTGCGCGACGACCCCGACCTTCCACCCGCCGGCGACCAGCGCCGCGATGGCGCGCGAGCCCGTGTACGTCTTGCCGGTGCCGGGCGGGCCCTGCACCGCGAGGTAGGACCCGTCCAGGTCGCGCATCGCGGCCACGATCGCGTCGATCGTGCCGTTGTCGTGGTCCTCGGGCACGGGCAGCGCGTTCCCCGAGACGGTGCGTGGTGGCACCCGGCGCAGGAGGTCCAGCGCGGGGTGGTTCGGCAGCGCCGGGAGGCCGGCCGCGACCGTGGTGCCGAGCTCGTGCAGCACCGCGGCGATCCCGTCGGTGTTCGGCGGGGCGTCGGGGCCGAGACCCATCGGCCGGTACTGGTGCTGGTCGGCCCCGACCTTCAGCTTTTCCTCGACCAGCAGCTCATCTCGGGTCGCGGTGCCGACGACCTCGACCGTCGCGGACAGCACGGACCCGGACATCGTCGCCCCACGGACCCCCGAGGTGCGCGGCACGGTGGCCCCCTCCGGTGCGGGCAGGTCGTAGATCAGGGTGCACTTCGCGCCCGTGCGCAGCTCGCTGCCCGGCTCGAGCCGGCCCACGAGACGCAGGACGCGCCGTGGCGCCCTCGAGCCTGGCGGCACGTGCCAGTCCTGCACGACGGTGACGCCGCCACCGTCGGCGATCAGGGTGGAGCGCGGGTCGGTCCAGTCGGCGGGGTCGGAGATGAGCCGATCGAAGTGCGCCCACCAGAACGGCTTCAGCTCGCGCCAGTGGTACCCGAGGGACGCAGCGAGCATCGCGACGGCCTGCTGGTCGTCGGTGCGGTCCGCCCGGTCCTCTCCGGCGAAGTCGAGCAGCTGCCCGACCAGCGGGTCCTGCTCCGGGGCGGCCTCGTCGCCGGTCGCCGGGACGTCGCCGGTGTCGACCGGGTCGCCGGGCGCAACGCCCTTCTCGGCGGCACGGGCGACCAGCCAGTCCCGTAGCCGCAGGGTGGAGACGCAGTCGGTCTCGTTGTACGCCCCGATCTGCCCCAGGAGCGTGGCCCACTGGTCCAGGTCGCCCTCGTCGCGCACCGCGCACGCGTTGGCGTACTCGACGATCGAGTCCCCGGCGGTGGTGACCTCACCTGAGCGGGCCTCGGGCATGTAGAGGGGCTCGAGCTTCTTCAGCGAGTACGACCGCTGCCCGGTCCGCAACCCACGACGCACCGTCGCGAACAGGTCGACCAGCACGCCTTCGCGCAGCAGCTGGTCGACGACGTCCTCGCCGACGCCGTGCCGCCCCGCCAGGCGCAGCAGCGCGGACCGCTCGTAGGCGGCGTAGTGGTAGACGTGCATGTTCGGGTGCTTCGCGCGGCGCTCGGCCACGTAGGCGAGGAAGTCGACCAGCGCCTGCTTCTCCTGGGCACAGTCGTGCGCCCAGAACGGCACGAACGCCGGCGTCGCGTCAGTGCTCGGTGGTGCTTCGACGACGCCGAACAGGTACTCAAGCCCCCACGCGTCGGCGCCGTCGTGGCCCGAGGTCCACAGCGGGTCACCCTCGAAGTCGAAGAAGATGTCCCCGGCGTCGGGCCGCGGCAGCCGGGCGACCGCGCCCGGGTCGAACAGGTCGAACTGGACGACGTCGCCCGCCTCCTGCGCGACCTGGAGCGCGGCCTGCGACCGGAGCCGCTCGAGGGTCGCTCCCCCGATGCCGTCGACCGCCCCGGTGGACGCGGCCAGCTGGTCGATCGTGGCGATGTCGGCGACGGCCAGGCGCGCCCGCTGGTTGGTCGACAGGCCCGCGACGAGCAGCACGTCCCGCCTCGCCTCGAGCTGCGGCCCGCAGACGTCGCACCGCCAACACGCCCGAATGCCGGGTGCACCCCAGACGGCCGCAGCGCCGGACTCCTGGTGCGCGTCAAGCAGGTCCTGCAAGCGCATCCGACGGTCTCTGTAGACGGGCAGCAGGTCGACGACGCGGTGAGAGGTGACGACGTTCGTGCCGAGGATGAGGTGGACCTGCTCGGACGTCTCGATCCCGGCGGCGATCAGCTGGTCGGCGTACGCAGCGAGCTGTAGCAGGGCGGTCGGCTTCTCGTGCCGCGCGAGCTTCGTGTCGTGGACGGAGTACCGCGGCGGATGTGGGGCGTGCCGACCCTCGCGGACCAGGAAGTCCGCCCACCCGGAGAAGCGACCGTCGAAGAACCCCGCCTGGAAGATCACGTCGACGCCCGATCGCAGGGCGTCGAGCGTCTCGGCGTTCTTGGCCTCGAGGCCCGCGACGGTGAGGCGCCCCAGACGTTCAATGCTCAGGACGCCGCGGCCGGTGGCGGGGTCGTAGGTGCCGTGCTTGGCGACCAGGTCCGCGCGCACCCGCGCCTCGTGCTTGTCACCGAGCCGCGCCGCCCGCTCGAGCATGGCGTCCGACGCGCGACCGGCCAGCGGGATGCGGCCGAGCTTCTCGTCCAGGGCGTGCAGCACGGCGAACTCGCACGCCGCCGCGTTCGCGAGATCAGAAGCGCTGTAGACGATCGTCTGCCCGTCGAGAATGAACACGGCCGGAGCGTAGCGGGCGTCTCCGACACGGGTCCGCCCGGAACCGGCCAGCACGGCTGCACGGAGCCGTTCGGGTCAAACCAATCGATGCTGTCCCTTCGGTAGTCAGCAACCATCGAACTCCCTCGTCGCCCTTGGACTGCCCGCATACTCGAGCAATGTCTCCTGAGCGGCGATTTGAGTTGGTGATGGTCGAGGACTCCACAGATGCGCGCTTGTTCATCGAGCTGTCCAGCCACGCGGTTGACCTGCTCGAGGCCCACCACGCACTCACACTGGCCCTGCAGAGCGTCCAGGTCGCTGATTCGCCGGTCGAGGGCGCCGAGAGTTCCCTCATCGCCAATGCGGCGATGGCCTACTGCCGCACGTTCTTCCTCTCGAAGGTGCGGCGACCGATCACCACGTTCGTCGACATCCCGGATCAGGTCTCCGCGACGCACGAACTCGTCGTGCAATTTCGCAATCGGACGATCGCGCACTCTCAGTCAGACCTGTCGGTCACCTACGCGATCGGTGTGCTCGACGCCGACACACTTGAGGTCGTCGACGTCTCCGCGCCCAACGTCTCCAGCACGATGCCACCTGAGCAAGTGCGCGACTTCATCGACCTGGTCGAGGTGGTCATTGACGGGCTTGATGAAGTCATCGGCCCGGTTCGGATGCGTCTCTTGGCGCGGCTCGCGGCCGCCGACCGCGCGGCGCTCCTCGAGAGCGGTCCGAGACCGGAGGCTCGGATGCTGCCAGCCGAAGAGTTCGGATCTCAGAGGACTCGTCCGCCGTACCCCACGTGGCATCCCATGTACTCCTGAGCACGGGACCCGACCACTGACATGCACGTCGTCGTGCGGCCCGTCGGTGGCTGGGTCCGGCCATCGCCGGTAGTCGGAGCGAAATGCGGCTACGGCTGATCGGATGATCGCGTCGTGGTCGCACTTCAGCGGCGGGAGGGGTGGCGTCGAACTGGGCTCGGCTTCGGTGGCGCCCGTCGTGTCCGACGTCGTCTCGTTCGCTCCTGCATCGCGACCGCCCAGTCCGTGAGCCCGCCGTACGAGAGGCGCGGTTACCACTTGTTCGCGCATGACGGATGCCACTCATCGCCCCCGTCAATGAGGAGCCCTGCGAGTAGCTCGCCGCACAGCCGGCACGGTTGCGATGCCGTAGGCGCAGCGGCCTGCACCTTGTTCAGCTGCCACGGGGGTGCGGAACTGACAGCGTTCAGGCGTGCCTGCCGGTCCCTCGCCACAGCAGCCAAACGCTCCGGCTCCTCCGCGACTGGGTCGGTGATCGTGAACAGACTTCCCTCGAGCCTGACCATGTGATGGGCGTGCAAATACGCCAACCACTGTTCAGCCGCATACCCGACGTGCCGTTCGTCAATGAGCCCTAACCGGTCCAGGTCCTTCACGACCAACTTGACCTTCGCCTGCGTCCCCACCGGCACATCCACCCACTGAGACCACAGATGCCCCTGCCAGACCCGCGCCTGATCGGCCGGCTGCGTCGGAGTGACCTCCGTCGGCACGGTCAAGAAGTGCGGCGGCCCACCCGGGAATCGCTCCATCAGCACACCCGCGAGCGCCTTGCCACGTTCGGCGTACCGGTGCGCGCGCAGCTCCTTACGGCGTGCCGCGATCGCCGCGTGATGGTCACGCATCCTTTGCTCGGCGGCCGCGCGCTCGGCCACCTTGATCGCTATCAGGGCACGCTCACGCGCCTCGTGCTCGACGATTCCAGCAGCGCGCCCAGCCTGGACGGCTTCCCAACGGGCTCGCTGGCGCACCAGGTTGCGCGAGTTGACCGTCGAGACCCCGTCCGGGGTCAGACGCGCATCGCTGAGCGGTTCCACCTCGAGGCGCCCGATCGTTGTCGCTGGCACGTAGAACGTCACGTCGTCGTACCGGCCCCCGTCCCCCAGGTCGACCCCAGGGATCGTCGGCCAGACCCGGGTCGTCGTGTACGCGACCGCGACCTGCTCAGTCAACGGGTTCAACCACAGCACCACATCACCGGCCTCTGCGAGCTGGCGTTGGATCGCGTTCAGGTGCGCCCGATCGTCCTTGTGGTTCAGCTGCTCACCGAAGTGCCCGAACAGCCACGCACACTTCACACCGAGCCGCTCGTAGGACTCGGTCCGTTCCTGCCATTCGGCCACGCTCAGCCCTGCGTACTGAACCTCCAACGCCACCCGCTCCCCCGAGGCGAACGTGACAAGGACGTCCGCGACGCGCTCGCGGCCCGGTAGGACTGCTTCGATGGTGATGGTTGCGTCTGGGTGTTGGCCGCGAGCCCAGCGGGCCAGTGTGGCTTTGCCCTGGATGTGGAACGCGCCCTCGCGGTGATCCTTGTCGTCGACGCGGCCGGTCTCGTGGCGGAACCCGTCACGGGCGCGCGGGGCGCGGGCAACGGTGTTCATGGCAGGGGTTGGACAGGTCGGCACAAGGCAGCGCAGGAACTCCTTGGTGTAGGGCCGCTGCTCGGTTGCTGTGCCGTCGACGAGGTAGACGAGGTCGGTACCCAGTGGTGCGTCCTTGATGCCGGCGTAGAGCATGCGGGTCTCGCCGTTGGTGAAGTCGGCGATGAGGTCGCGTCCGTGGGCCACGCTCTGCACGGTAGGGCGATCGGCAGGCATTGCGACCCGTCTGCGGACCGTGCGGTGCACCTGTCGCCCAGGTGGAGCAACGAAGTGACAACCGCCCTTGTCGAACAGCGGCCGCCTGGTCTGCTGAACCGGCGCAAGTCCACCAGAAGGGTCGTGACCTGGGCGCATGCCGGGCGACCGGCCCGTGGGCGTGGTGAGTGCGGTGTGGGTTGCGACTGGCACCATCCAGGTCGCCGCCCGTACGGGCCGGATCCACGAACGAACGCCAGGAGTGCCACCCGTGAAGGAAACCGTCGCCCGTCTGCTCGCGCCGCGCCGCAACAAGGTCATCGCTGGGGTTGCCGTCGTGCTGCTCGTCGGGGCGATCGCGTCGGCCGCCTCCGGTGACACCGAGCCCGCCAAGGCCGCACCCTCCGCACCCTCCGCACCAGCCGCCTCGACTTCCGCGCCGCAGCCCCCCGAGCCGGACAAGGCCACCGCGTCGGCCGAACCCGTCGCCGACGAGACACCGGCCGGGTGCCTGCCCGTCGAGCAGCCGCTGATCGACAAGCTCGTGTACTTCGCGGTCGAGGGGACCGGCATGAAGGGTGTCTCGGCTGCGGCGGTGCTGTCCCCTGACTTCTCCGAGGTGTACTTCGTGGCGATGCGGTTCTCCGCGACCGGTGTGGACGACCAGGTCGGTGTGTGGGCGACCAACTCGCTCAGCCCGGACCAGGGTGTCGTGATGGCGGTCGACGGTTTCGCCCAGGAGTTCTCCGTCGCCCCGCACGCCGATGAGACCGCTGCGAAGATCTCGACCGCAGACCACAGCGTCGACCTTGCCAAGGCGTGCCTGGACGCCCCGCAGCCCTGACCCCAGCCAACCGCCGGACGGCCCTGCCACATCCTGTGGTGGGGTCGTTCGTCGACCAGCGCGCGTGCCTGTGACCGGTCAGTGCCGACGCTTGGCCGGGTGACGGTCGGCACTCGGTGACGTCAGCGGCAAGGTGTGCTCGTGCTCGTGGGCTCAGGGCGGTGGTGCCTGTAGTGACGCACCGGCGGTAACGGTCGCGGTCGCGCTGGTCGGTGCGGGCTTCGGGACGCCAATGACGGTGATGCCGGCACGTTGCGCTTGGGTTAGTACCGCTTCGAGCCCGGGGCCGGAGTCCAGTGGCCAGGAGGCTGCGGTTGCGTCCCCGCCGCCGTCCTGGGGTGGGAGCGGGATCTGGGGGAGTTCACGGTCGGCGATGCGGTCACCCCACAGCACGACGGCCCGGGTGGTGTCCTCCTGACGGGAGACCCACAGCATCCCGTCGAAGTTCCCCGGGTGCGCGTGGAGGGCGTGCGCCCATGCTGCGGTGTCGGCGTAGTGGGTGGACCCGGACTCGATGAGTGTGGTGCGTGGAACTCGTAGTCGGTGCAGCCCGGTGGAGGTCAGGTCGATGAGCTTCAGTGCCCGGGTTGGTGCGACGGCCCCAGCGAGGCGCCTCTTTAGCGAGGCGAAGAACACGCGCTTGTTGGTTCCGCCGACTGGGACGTCGTGGAAGACGGACTCTGCGAGTGCGGACAGGAGGGTGTCGCCGGCGTACAGCAGCGGCACCGGGCTGCCGGTGCCGTCGAGGATTGGTCCGAACCTGGTGGGGGCGACCCCTGGGGCTGCGCCGTGCCAGAACGCGCCGACGTCACGTGGGGACCGGTACACCCGCACGAATGGGCGCTCGGCCGGCCAGTCGTAGGTCAGCGGGTCGAGCTCGTCGGTCGGTGGTGGCGGTGGCGGTGCCGGGGTCACCGGTCGGACCGCAGATCGTCGGCGAACGCTTCTGCCCGTGCGATGACAGCAGCTGGGTCGGTCTCGAGTAGATCGACGGGTCGACGCCCGTCCAACGTCGCCGACGGTGTGGTGAACCACAATGCGAGCGCCCAGGTGTCCCCAAGGGGTTCGCCCAGTGCCCGGATGACGGCCTCGATGACAGGTAGCGGCTGCCCATCGTCGGTGAACTGGAACGTCGGGAAGACCTCGGCGACGCCGAGCAGGTTGACGCTGAAGATCCTCTTCTCTTCAGGCCACTTGACGATCTCGGGGTACCAGATCTCAGGTGCACCGGGCGACACCCGGTTCGCGAGCTGAAGCAGGGACACGTACCCGAACTCGGCGGACAGGGCGCTGCGGGCTGCTTGCTCTGCGTGAATGTGCACACCGCTCACGCCGTCCTCGGGCGCAGGGCCGGGCCGGGTCGCGTCCTCCAGGCGCACCTCGCGGAACGTGTCACCCAACTCGAACCGAGGGCCTCGTTGGGTCCGCAGAGACTGCTCATCGCTGGCGTGCTCCGTGCCGTCTGTGCCCACGTGCCCAGTGTGAGGGACACGCACTGCCCTGGCGAGGTGCGACTTTCGCCACCATTCGCCCGCTACAACACCGTCGCCTACGGGCCTGTGTCGCGCAGGCCCGGCGCGGAGGGTTCGAAACCGTCACCGGCGATGTCGACCGCGAGTGCAACGGTGCGGGCGGCTTCACGCCGCGCGGTGCCGCCCAGCCCCAAATAGCATCGAGGGCGCTGCGTAGCCGCACCCGATGTTCGGCCAGCTGCTGCCACAGGCCCATCGCCGGCTGCATGTGGCGTGCTTCACCCGTCCAGCAGTGGCTTGCGATGTGTTGCGTTCGGCCTAGCACCAGAACTGCATCCTGACGACCTCATTGTCCCAACGAATCTCCCTCGACATGCGGCCGGCGCTCGTGCGCGCCGATGGACCTTGCGGTCGCGCCGAGCGCCCGAAGACCGACCATGGACGTTGCCGGCGCATCATCGGCCGGCTTTCGCCCCTGAACGGTGACGAGGCGCACAAGAGCGTCAACGTGCTCGGGGAGGAACCGGATTCGGCCGCGACCGAATCGGAGATGGGGCACTCGGCCCCGCCTTACCTGTTCGCGGACCCACCAGGGCGACGCGCCGAGCGACTTCGCGACCTCCTCGGGCGTCACGGTTTTGTATTGGATAGACATGCCGCTCCCCGCTCCTCATCGCGACCCTGTCGCGGTCCGACAGGCGCAAGTCGCAGATGACACGAATGACGATCTTCCGAGGCGATAGACCAACCGATCACACGTAGACCCATCCACCACGACGACCGATGGTCGTCGTGGCACGGCCGACGCCAGATAATTCGCGCGCGTCTGCGACGATCCGCGGCAGCGATAGACCTTTCGATCACACATTGGCGCGACTCGCGTGGCCCGGTGTCCAAAATCCGTCGCTCATCGCAGCGGGGTTAAGCGATACCTTCGGCCCGTGCCGTCAGCAGAGGAGATCGAAGCCGCCAGACCTGCGGGAGGGGGATGGACTCCCGTCCAGTTGGCAGACGGGGGCGTGACCTGGCCACCCCCAACGGGCTGGCGCCGGACACTTATCGCGCAGAGCCATGACTCTCGAGAGTCGACTGGCTGCGACGATGCTTGAGCCCTTGAAGGCGACTGTCGTCGCCGAACTTCATGCGGAGCGATTGCTTGCGGTGCTCGACGCTGGCGACTCGTGGCGAGTGACCCCGTGACGAGCCTGACATAGATGCCGTCGCGGTTCACGAACGAGACGGCCACTGCGCTCCTTGCGCACTACGGATACGCGGCACTGGAGACTTACCCAGGCAGCCACCAGCCCTGGTGGCTCCGTTGCAACGGCTGCGGAGTCAACGTCCAGGCCCGGCTTCACGCCCTCCGGCGCAACCGTCCTAGGTGCGAGTGCAAGGATCTCGAAGAACGGCGCGCGCGCCGGATGGTGGAGACCAGGCGACAGACGATGGCTACCACTGCAGTTGAGAAGATGCGCGCTTCGGACTGGGAGCCACTGGAGCCCTACGTCGACAGCGGTTCGTATTGGCGTGCCGTGTGCCTTCGCTGTGGCACGGAAGGGAGCACCCGCGTTGCGGACCTCCCGCGCACCCGCGGGTGTGAAACGTGCAGCGGCAAGCGTCGCCATGTCACTGACGACAACGCCCGAGCGACCCTGTTGACTGCGGGCTGGGAGCCTCTTTCGCGGTACCCCGGGCCGCGGGAACCCTGGCCGAGTCGCTGCACCACCTGTGGCGCCGTCGCGAATCCGCGCTATGAGAGCGTCAAGAGCAAGGGTTCGGGTTGTCGAATCTGCGCAGCCCGGGCGAACGGACGCCAGCGCAGAGAGCGATTCGAGGCGACCGCCTGTGCTGTCATGAGGTCAGCAGGGCTCGAGCCACTTGCAGCGTTCCCTGGTGCGAACAAGCCCTGGTCATGCCTGTGCACACGATGTGGCAGCGCTGGTGCCCCGAGATACAGCAACGTCAAGGCGGGCGGTCGGGGCTGCGAAACCTGCAGGCGCGCCGCGCAAGGCCGAGCGAAGAGAGAAAACTTTGCCGAGATGGCCGAGGTTCTCTTGCGAGGCTTCGGCTATGAACCGCTTGAGCCGTACCCCGGGATGGTCGAGCCCTGGAACTGCACCTGCCGCTGCGGCCGACAGGTTGCAGTCCGGTGGTCGAATCTTCTACAGGGGTCGTCCGCCACGCGCGGATGCAACTGGTGCAAGACCAGTGGCTTCAACTTCGCGGTGCCTGCTCACTTGTACCTGCTCAAGCATGAAGGACTCGGGTGTCTGAAGATTGGCGTGACCGCCGAGCACTCGACGCGGCTCGCATCCTTCCGGAGCCTCGGTTGGGATGTCGTCACGATCGAGCGATTCGAGCGCGGCGAGACTGCTGCGACGGTCGAACGCGACGTCCTGACGTGGTGGCGTACTGATCTCCTACTACCACCACACGTCGGCCCGACGGAGATGCCAAAGGGCGGCTGGACGGAGACCGTTGCAAGCGATGCCGTCGATGTGGGCGAGCTGATTGACCGGATACGGTTGTACGCGCTGCACGCGTTCGATGCCGACGAACGCTCGGCCGACGGCATCTAGAGTCGCACGCGCACCCACAAGCTTCACGGCACTTGAACCCCCGGGATGAGCTCCTGCTCGAACCCACCGAGACCGCTGAGATCGTCATGCACTGGTTCGAGATCCGGACGCGCCCAACTCTCCAGGCGCCCCCGATGATGCCGACCCCAAGGCGTATTGCCGTCGCAGCCGAGAGCAACCAGTCTCAGCCAACGCGTTAGCGCGGGTCTAGGTGCCGTCGCAGCCTTCCCGCCGACGTTCATCGACGACCCGGCTGCCACTATCGGCGGCCGACGGCCGATGCCCAAACCCACGCGAACCCCTCGCGTCCGCCTGGGTCGACATAGCGCACATGAACCTGCGAGCTCGTCCAGGCGACTGCGTACCCGTCGGCCGCGAATGACTTGCCGCGCCCGCTCGTCACCCACACGACGACCGCCAGCGGCGACTCGGGCTGCACCATACGTTCGCCGGCGCGAGCCTCGGCGGGCGCATCGACGGGCTGCTCGTGGGTTGGCACTCGTTCGACGCTGTGACTAGAACGCACGTTCGAATCGTAGCCGCGTTGCAGCTACTGAGACCGCGCGCGGAAGACACTCCTCGACGATCCCCGTCGGGCGTAGACCCGCCCACAGAGCTCGTGGCCGGATTCGCATCAAAGCTCCAGCCGATAGACACACCAATCACACGACGGCTGATTGCTGCACTGCACGCACACCTAGTGCCTACCCGCCCGGGGCTCTCGCGCGGCGACCGTCAGGCGCCGCCTCATGCCAGCGCATGGGTGATCGATTGCGGCGCGGATGTGATCCATCGATAGACAAACGGATCACATCGCGGCGTCAACGACTTTGTAATCGATCCGTCTATCGCGTCTGAGCAGCCTCGGTGCCGTTGACCTACGGCACCGGAGGAGAGCATGACGACGACACCGGATCCCGCACCCGGCGGCGGACCCGAAGACGAAACCCGCATCGTTCGAAACCGCGCGACTCTTCTTCGGATGCTCGACGTGATCGATCGTGAGGGCTGGGACAGCCCGACGGCCACGGTGCTCCTGAGGTACCTCCGCGAACGCGTCGTGCGGCCACTCGCCATCAGCGTCGGCCTCCGCGGAGCTGCCGCATCGCAGGCCGAAGCCACTGCGTGGCAGGCGCTGTGGATGGAGCTCACCAAGCCGACGTTCCGCACCGTCGCCTCACCTTGGGGTGTGCTCGGACAGATCGCGCGGCGACAGCTGCTCGGGGAGATTGTCGCCGCCCGGTTCGCGACGAACGGCCGTCGCGGATGGAAACTCGAGGTCGCCTCGCGTGACGGCGTGATCGGGCCCGCTGTAAGCCTCGATGTTCTCCTGGAGATCGGCTGGGAACCGGAGAGCCACGATCTGACCTTCGGCGAACCTCCCGAGACAGCCGGGCTAGTCGAGGCGGCACGTCGCGCACTCTGCCTCGTCGGGTGGAGTGAGACGGAGGCAACGGCGATCCTTGCGGCCGTACTCGACGCGCCGGTGCCCAGGCTCGACGAGCGCACCCAATTCCCGGGCTGGCGGCTCATGGCAGCGGCCCTCGGCATCCCGCCGTGGCAAGCGCGTCGACTGACCATCGCGCTGCGCGGAACGAGCGACTGGCCAGGCGTGATGGCACGGATCATCGCCGAGGGGCCGTCGGTGATCGACTCCCCGATCGTGCGCACAGCGTTGATGGCCACCCGCCGCCGCTCGGACCGTTCCCCGGTCCTCGCAGCACGTCGCGCCGAGCAGGAACTCACCGACGCCTGTCCACAGCGCCATGCAAGTTGAGCTCTGTCCACAGATTCGTCGAACCTTGCTCGCGTGTTACGCACTCTGTGGCACACCTATGGGCATGGAAATCGAGCGAGTCACGAATCACCTGACCGCTAGGACTTTCGCGGTTCACCGGTTCGGGTATGGAATGGGTGTTCTGACGCTGTCGTCGAGCGGTCCCTGCGCCTGCGGGTTCCGCGCAGGGGCGGGTGTTTGCCGATGAGAAGTCGACAGATCACCAAGGGGGCCGTGGCGGCCACAGCGCTGATCATCGTCGCGGCTCTTCTCGCCGCGTGCACCGACCCGGCTCCGGTTCGCACGCAGAGTCCGTCGATCTCGCCAACGGCCACGCCGTCTCCGACGCCCAGCCCCACGCCTTCGATCGACCCGACCGTCGCGCAAGCTGAGGCTGCGATCCTCGAGGCCTACCAGGGTTACTGGGATGCCAAGGTGGCCGCCTTCGCCGATCCGACAAAGGACCCCGGCCCCGAGCTCGAGAGGTTCGCGGTCGACAAGGCGTTCGCGGACGTCGCGTCGAGCGTCTTCACGTTCCGCGACTCTGGCGTCTCGGTTACCGGTCGACCCGTCCTGAGTCCGACCGTCTCCGACGTGGTGACAGGCGACAGTGGATCGGCCACCATCGTCGACTGCGTCGACGGAACGGGGTGGCAGCCCATCTACACCGCGAGTGGGGAGTCGGCCGCAGTAACCGGACAGGCTGTGAGACTGCTGACGACGTCGACGGCTTACTACTACGTGGACCATTGGACGATTCGAACGTCCAACGTCGATCGCGAAGCGCCATGCTGACGGCCGTCATCGGAGTTGCCGCAGTAATCGCCAGCATGAGTGTCACCACCCTCATGCCGTCGGGCGTGACGTGTGCGCCGAACACGACGTTCTGCATCATCGAGGTTGATCAGCCGGGTCAGCCGGCCCCGCCCCCAGACAGCACTGGGCACGACGTGGTCGTACGAGAGTGCACCGTGTCCAGCACCGGCCGAGTCGTTCCGTGCCAAGGGCCGCTCGGCTGGTTCAACGACAGGGACGACTGCTACTGGCGAAAGCTCGAACAGCAGCCGCCGGACACCGACGTGATCTGGGGCGGGCACTACCCCGACGGCGCCATCTATGCGGTCTCGTGCGCGGCAACTCATCCCGGCGGCACCGATGGGTGGGTTTGGGCTCCGACTGACCCGCCGGGCTATGGAGGGACCGGCGTGACGCCGGCGCAGCTAGCGCAGCAGGCGCTGGCCAGGATGGCGCTGACCGGACCCGCGATCCGGATGACGATCGAGGGCGACGAAATGGGCCTGGTCGGCCTGCCGCTGTGGTTGTGGACCGAGGTGGGGCCGACGACGTGGGGTCCGAACTCCGCGACGGCGGCGGTTCCGGGGCTATCGGTGACCGCTTCGGCGCAGGCGCGCCAGATCGTCTGGGACATGGGCGACGGGCGCGCCGAGACGTGCAAGAACCCAGGAACGCCGTACTACACCGGTGGTGTCACGTCACCGACGTGCCAGCACATCTACGAGCAGTCTTCCGCCGGGCAGGCCAATGAGGCGTTCCCGGTCACCGCGACGACGACGTGGGACGTGACGTGGACGGGTGGTGGCGCTTCGGGCGCGCTGACGGTCACGCGGCAGGCCACGGCGAGCGTGCGCATCGGTGAGATGCAGGTGCTCATCACCCAGGAGTAGTCACCCGGCGGCTTGCCCGCCTGCAGGGGAGGTTGCCATGACGGCAACGAGTCAGAAGACCACGCTGAACGGTGCGCCTGCCCGCGCCGCGCTTCATGCGCCCAGCATCGCGTCCCCGCGGGGTCGGCGACGGCCGATGCTGGTGATCGCCGGGATCGTGATGGTCGTAGTCGGCGCACTGGCCGCGGTGTGGTTGGTGTCCAGCAGCGGCCATCGCACACATGTTGTCGTGATGGCCCGGGACGTCGCCTACGGCACACCGATCAGCGCGACCGACCTCACGACGACCGCGGTCGCGGTCGACCCGAGTGTCGCCACGATCCCCGCCGCACAGGCGGGCGACCTCGTGGGTCAGGTCGCGGTGACGTCGCTGCCCAGGGGAACACTGCTCGCGCGTGCCGACCTGACATCGGACGGCGTCGTGGGCGCCGACGAAGTGCTCGTGCCGCTGCCGCTGAGCGCCGAGCGCGTCCCTGCGGGCGGGCTGGCCGGCGGCGACCGGGTGCTCGTGGTGGACGCACCTGCACAGGGTGCCGACCCGGTCGCGGGCACCCCAACCTCGACCGCGGCCACCGTGGTTCGGGTCAGTGCACCGGACATCAACGGCATGGTCGTGGCGGACGTGGTCGCCACGACCGAGGATGGCCCGGTCTTGGCGACGCGCGCGGCGACGGGACGGTTCGCCCTGGTGGTCCTTCCGCCGCAGGGGTCGAAGTGAGCGTCGTGGCGTTGTGCTCGGCCCATGGCGCGCCAGGGGTCACGACGACGGCGCTCGCGCTGACCTGGATGTGGCCCGTCGTGCACCCAGACCGGCGGGTGCTCCTGGTAGATGCTGACCCGGCTGGCTCCGGGCTGCTGACCGGGTACCTGCAGTCCGGTGTGCCGGACACGAGCGGGGTGTTGGCCCTGGCCGCGCAACGGGCGCGACTGTCCGTCGAGCAGGTGATCGAGTGCGCGGTCGCGATCGACCCTGACTCGGCGTGCATGACGCTGCCCGGTCTGGCCGACCCGGTGCAGGCACGGCCCCTGGCCCCCACCTGGGCGGCGCTGGCCCAGGCCAGCCACGAGCTGGGGGGCCTCGGGGTCGACGTGGTGGTCGATCTCGGGCGGCTCGGGCACCGGTCTGAAGCGACTCCCCTGTTGGAGGCCGCCGACGTCGTGGCCGTGACGTCTCGCTGCGACGTGGCCTCCTTCGTGCCGGCGGCCGCCGCAGTGCGGAGGCTGCGAGCGGAGCGGGCGAGCCGGACGGGGCCGGTGGCGTTGGTGATCGGCCATGGCTACTCCCCCAGCGAGATCACGACCGCGCTCGGCGTGACGCACGTGCTGCCGATGGCTCTGGACGTGTGGGCCGCGTCGCGGTTCGAGACGGGTGGGGCACTGGGCTGGCGATTCGACCGGTCCCCGCTGTTGCGGACGGCACGTGCCGTTGTCGAACGTTTCGCCCAGCTGGCTCCGAGCCGGGACCTGGCGGTGTCATCGTGACCGGCGTCGAGGAGACCACCTGGACCGACCCCGCGATGCCGGCGAGCACTCACGGGTTTGGTGCAACCTCCACCCGTCTTGCCAACGGCGTCGGGCCCGTGCTGCCGACGCCGGATGTCGCCGTGGTGCGCGACGTGCGGCGTCTGGTCGCCGAGCGGCTGGCGGAGCGGTTGCGGAAGCAGACGGTCGACTCCCCCGATGCCCGCCGCGAGCTGGCACGCTCGCTGGTCGCAGCCGAACTGGCCGAGCGGGGTCGTAATCGGGTGCGTCGCGGGCAGGACCCCTGGCCGCTCGAGGTGGAGATGGTGACCTCGCGGGCCGTGATGGCCGCGTTGTTCGGGCTCGGCCGGTTGCAGCCTCTGATCGAGGACCCTGCGGTGGAGAACATCGAGGTCGACGGGCACGACAACGTCTGGGTGTCCTATGCCGACGGACGCGACCAGCAGATGCCGCCCATCGCCGAGTCCGACGCCGAGCTGATCGAGATCCTGCAGCTGCTCGCCGCCCGGACCGGGAACGCCGAACGCACGTTCTCCTCGGCCCACCCGGCGTTGCACCTGCGGCTCGAGGACGGGTCCCGGCTCGCCGCTGTCGCGTGGACCACCCCGAAGCCGCACGTGGTGATCCGTCGTCACAGGGTCCGCGACGTCGACCTGGACGACCTGATCGACCTCGGGACCCTCGACACCGTGCTGGCTGCGTTCCTGCGGGCCGCGGTCCAGGCTGGGAAGAACATCGTGGTGACCGGGCTGCAGAACGCCGGCAAGACGACCCTGATCAGGGCGTTGGCCAACGAGTTCGCGCCCATGGAGCGGTTCGCCACGATCGAGAAGGAGTACGAGCTGCACCTGCACGACCTGCCCCACCGGCACCAGCGCGTCGTTGCCCTCGAGGCACGCGAAGGCTCCGCCGAGAAGGACGTGACGGGGCGGCGGGCCGGCGAGATCACGTTGTCGGACCTCGTGGTCGACGCGCTGAGGTTGAACCTGCGCCGGATCATCGTCGGGGAGGTCCGCGGACCTGAGGTACTGCCGATGCTCGAGGCCATGTCGACCGGCGACGGGTCCTTGTGCACCCTGCACTCGCGCTCGGCCCAGCATGCCGTCGACCGCATCGTGACCCTGTGCCTGTCCGCTGGCGTCTCGATGACCGACGCGTTCGCGTACCGGTTGCTTGCCGGGTCGGTCGACCTGTTCGTGCACATCGAGCTCCTCGACCACACCGCGACCGGCGGCGCTCGGCGCCGGTTCGTGTCCCAGGTCGTCGAGATCGTCGGCCTGGGCGAGACCAACCGTCCCGCAACGACAACCGTGTTCGGGCCGGCCAGCGACGGACGGGCCATTCCCCTGCACCGTCCGCAGTGCCTGCCCGACCTCGTGCGCGCCGGGTTCGATCCGAGCCTGCTGGATCGTCGAGCCGGCACCTGGGCCGAACCCGTCGTTGGGGGCCAGCCATGACCGCGCTCCTGGCGGCTCTGGTGGGTGCCCTGTTCGTCGCCGGACTGCTCGTGATGGTGGCCGGTCTGCGTCGCACCGAACCGCGCCCCGTCCGTCCGACGCATGTGGGCATGCGGCGGCGGCCGGCGGTCGGGTGGTGGGGCCGTTGGCGGTGGGGCGTGGCCGCGGCGTCAGGTCTGTTGGCGTGGGCGATCACGCGGTGGCCGGTGGCCGCGTTGGTCGTGGTGGTGGCCGTCGTCGGACTGCCGTACCTGCTGGGTTCGGCCAAGGTCGCCGCCACGGCCATCGACCGGGTCGAGGCGATCGAGGAATGGACGCGGCGGCTGGCTGACGTCTTGGCCACGGGTGTCGGCCTCGAGCAGGGCATCCTCGCGTCCCTGTCCACCTGCCCCGCACCGTTGACGACCGAGGTGGGCGCACTCGCGGCACGCCTTTCGGCGCGATGGCCCACCGAGCAAGCGCTACGCGCATTCGCCGACGACCTGGACGACGCCGCTGGTGACTTCGTCGTCGCGTCTTTGCTGCTGGCCTCCCGACGGCGGGGCCCTGGCCTTTCCGGCGTACTCACCGCAGTGGCCGGCTCGGTGGCCGACGAGGTCGCGGTCCGGCGCAAGGTCGAAGCCGAACGTGCCCGACCGCGCTCCACAGCCCGTCTGGTCACACTGATCACCCTGGGTGTCGCGACATTGCTCATGCTCAACGGCGCCTATTTACAGCCCTATGGCGACGGGCTCGGGCAGTTGGTGCTGGCCGCGATCGCGGCCGCGTTTGCCGGATGCCTCCTGTGGATCCGAGCCCTGACCCTGACCTCCCCCGAGCCGCGGTTCTTGACCTCACCCACCACCGGGGGTACGCCATGACGCTGTGGACCGTGCTGCTCGTCGGCGCACTCGTCGGAGCCGGAGTCGTCGTCACCCTCGCCGGCCTCGCCCCAGCCCGACCCCACCTCGCGGCGACCATCGACCGCCTCCTGCCCACCTCGGCAGCATCGCGGCCCGCCAACCCGGGACCGCCGGCGGGGCGGTGGGACGGGGTCCGGCGATCCGTGCTGCCTCAGGCTGTCAGAAGCTTCGGCTTGCGCCGATACGCCGCGGACCTGCACGTGCTCGACCAGCAGCCCGAAGACCTGGCAGCCCGCAAAATCGGCTACGGCCTGCTCGGGCTCACGTTCCCCGCCCTGATGTCCGCCCTCATGCTCGTCGCTGGCGTCCGGCTCCCGTTCGCCATCCCCACCGTGGCCGGGCTCGTCCTGGGCGCCATGTTCTTCTGGCTGCCGGACTTGACCCTGCGCACCCAGGCCAGCGCGGCTCGGGCGTCGATGCGAGCCGCAACGTGCGTGTTCCTCGAGCTGGTCGCGATGGAACGCCTCGCTGACGCCGGACCAACCGAAGCCCTCGACCGGGCCGCAGCGATCGGCGGATCGGCTGAGTTCGAGCGCATCCGCGACGCCCTCCTACGCGCCGAGCTCGCCGGACAACCCTCCTGGACCGGTCTGTCCGACCTAGCCGAATCCACTGGGGTCACCGAGCTCGGAGACCTGGCCGACATCATGCGCATCGCCGGCCACGACGGCGCCGCAATCTACGCCACCCTGCGCGCCCGGGCCGCGTCACTACGCACCCAACTGCTCGCCACCTCGACCGCGAAGGCGAACGCCGCCTCCGAACACATGGTCGTCCCCGTCTCCCTGCTCGGCCTGTGCTTCATGGCCCTGCTCGGCTACCCCGCCTTCGTGCGGATCCTGCTCAGCTGAACCCAACACCCGAACGGAGCACCCGCCATGAACACCCTCGTGATCCTGGCCGTCCTGAACAGCTACCTGATCACCGCCCGACACCACATCCGCGAGCGTGTGCACGACGAGGACGGGGCCTCCACCCTCGAGCTCGTCATCATCATCCTGGGACTGATCGGGGTCGCCGGAGTCCTGGTCGTGGCCATCACCGCCGCCGTCCAGCGCCGCGTCGACCAAATCACCTGACCATGCCCACCCTCCGGCGGGAGGACGGGTCGGCCAGCATCGAGCTGGTCATCCTCTTCCCGGCCCTGCTGCTCGTGGTGACCGCACTCGTGCAGTACGGCCTGTGGTTCCACGCCCGCTCCTTGGCCCTGGCCGCCGCCCAGGAAGGCGTCGCCGTGGCCCGCGCCTACGGGTCGAGCCCCCAAGCCGGCCACGACACCGCACTCGCGTTCATCCGCGACCACGGCGCCGACACCCTCACCGGCGCCGCCGCCGTCGCCACCACACCCGATCCCCAGAGCGTGAAGGTTGTCGTCTCCGGACGCTCTTTGTCCGTCCTGCCCGGTGCACCGGGCATCGAAATCTCCCAGTCTGCCGACGGGCCCCTCGAGCGATTCACCACTACGGAGGCCCCATGAGAACGCGACTGCACCCCGACGGTGATCGCGGGTCCATCACCATCGAGCTGGCCATCTTGACTCCGGCGCTGATCCTGTTGCTCGGCACCCTCGCGCTGGCTGGACGCGTCCAGACCTCCGCCAGCGCCGTCGAGCAGGCCGCCCGCTCGGCAGCCCGTGACGCCTCCCTCGCGCGCACCCCCGACGCGGCCCGCGCCGCAGGGCAAGCCGCCGCGACCCGCGAGCTCACCGCGACGTCGTGCGCGGCCACCACCATCACCATCGACACCACCGGTTTCGCCGCACGCGTCGGACAAGACGGGACCGTGACGGCCACCGTGACCTGCACCCTGAGCATGGCCGACCTGGCCATCCCCGGACTGCCCGGCGCCCGCACGATCACCGCGCACGCAACCTCACCGCTGGACAGGTACCGCACCCGATGACCACACGCGCTTGCCGCCTACGCCCCGCCGCCGCGAGAGACCCGGAGGCCGGGTCGGTCACGGTCTTCCTCGCGATCAGCGTGCTCGGGCTTCTAGTGCTGATCGGGCTGGTCGCCGACGGCGGGGCCAAGCTGCGCGCCACCCAACGCGCAGATGCCGTCGCCGCAGAGGCCGCCCGCGCCGGCGGCCAAGCCCTCGATCTACCAGGCGGCATCGCCGGCTCCGGCACCCGCGTCGACCGCAGCACGGCCATTGCGGCAGCCACCTCCTACCTGCGCCAGTCCGGGCACACCGGCACCGTCACGATCAGCGACGACCGCACCCGACTCGAGGTCGACGTCACCGACACCCAACCAACCGCGTTCCTGTCCCTGATCGGCATCAGCGCCCTGACGGTCACCGGGCACGCCGAAGCGAACCTCGTCGAAGGCATCACCGGAGGTGGCACATGACCACGACCCTGCACCGCACGCACCACAGCCCCGAGGTCCTACACGCGCTGGCAGCGCTGCTCGCGCTGCTGGCGTTCGTCGTCGGCGCACCAGTGGCCCTGGTCGCGTTGGCACCGCTCTACCTGCCCGACGACCTGCCGAGGTGGAACCAGATCGGGACAGCCCTGACCTCTCCCGACGACGGATCGCTGCTGCTCGCAACACTCGCGCTGATCGGATGGGTCGCGTGGGCGGCCTTCACCACCAGCGTCGTGGTCGAGGTCATCGCCGGGCTGCGCCGCGTCTCCACACCGTCTATCCCATTGCTCGGTTCAGCACAGTGGGCCGCCGCCCGACTCATCGCCTCCGCGGGGATCCTGCTCGCGGTGTCCTCCACCGTCGCCAACCCGACTCCCGCAGCGGCGGCAACCGTCACGGCCACGCCCGCAGCGGCCGACCCTCCAGCCGCCGCGCCACAGGCTGCACGCCACGCCGCCGCACCGGCGCCCACCGCCCCGCAGACCCCGCCCGCCGCAACAGCGCCGCTGCCCACCGTCGTGGTTCAGCGCGGCGACACCTTGTGGGACATCGCCGAGCAGCACTTGGGCGACGGCACACGTTTCAGCGAGATCAGCACCCTCAACCTCGACCGGATCCAACCCGACGGGCTCGCACTGAACGACTCCCACTGGATCTACCCCGGCTGGACTCTCCTGCTCCCCGCAGACGCCGCCGGCCTCGCACCGCCCCCCATACCCTCAGATCCCAGCGTCCTCTCGCCGAAACCTCCCCACGAGGTGGTGGTCGAACCGGGCGACAGCCTGTGGAAACTCGCCGACGAACACCTGGGCGACGGCGCCCGCTACCCCGAGATCTACGCCATCAACGCCGGCCAGCCACAGCCCGACGGCGCCACACTCACCAACCCGAACGCGCTCGAACCCGGGTGGCGACTCGACCTGCCGACGCAGGACACCACCGTTCTCGAACCTCCCGCGCTCAATGTCGCGCCGCCAGCACCGGCTCCTGCTCCGCCGCAGACAACATCTGAGCTACGACCGACGAGCGATACCCAGGAACCGGAACCGGCAGCACCTACGCCCAGCGCCTCCCCGAAGACGCAACCCAACTCCGATGCGGCCTCGGCCTCGCGCGCCGACAGCGGTACGACGGACACCGGCAGCCACGCACCGCTGTTCGTCGGTCTGACCACTCTGGCGGCCGCGGGTGTGGTCGGTGAGCTTGGTCGCCGCCGACACCTGCAACACCGCGCACGACGCGTCGGGGAGTCCATCCCGATGCCCGAGTCCGGCACCGAGGCCGCCGCCGTCGAGCGAGAACTACGGCGGGCGGCCACACCCCTGACCGCGACCCAGCTCAAGAACGCCCTGCAGAACATCGACACCCGCTGCTACACCGCCGAACGCGACCTGCCTCGGATCGCCGCAGTCAGCCTCGACGAACGGACACTCACCCTGCACCTTCTGGATGACGACCCCGACCCCGTGTCGCCCTTCACCGCCGACGGCGACCGCTGGACGGCCTCGACGAGCGACCTCGCCGCCGACGAACTGATCGAGGATCCCGGTCGCTCCGAGCCGTACCCCGCCCTCGTCCCCCTCGGCCACACCGCCGACGCCACCGTGCTACTCAACCTGGAAGCCGCCGGCACCCTGAGCGTCTTGGGCGACGAGCACGCGGCAGACGACGTGCTACGCGCCCTCGCCGTCGAGGTCGTGACCAGCGACTTGACCGGGCGCGTCGCCCTAGTCACCGACGAGTCGCTCGCCGACCTCGCCGAGGCGTTCGAGCCTGCCCGCATGCACAGCGCACCCGACCACACTCGCCCACAAGCCGTCCGCACCCACGCGATCGCCCAGGCACTTGACGACGCCGGACTGGCCGACACCCTCGAAGCCCGCTCCGACCGCGTCCTCGAGGACACCTGGCTCCCGGTCGTCTACCTCGAACGCTCACCGAGCACCGCGCCACCTTGCGAACCCTGGACTGGGTCCGTCCTGATCACCCGCGAGGCAGTCGAGGGATGGACGCTCACCGTCGGCCGGGACGGCGCTACGACACTCGACCCGCTCGGCCTCACACTGCATGCCCAGCGGCTCAGCGACACCGATCTCGAGCACGTGACCTCACTCCTACAAACGGCACAACCACCAGTCGTCGTACCGCTGAGCTCGAACTTCCACCACGACTCCCCTAATGCGGACTCGCCCACCTCCGACGAGGTCGCGGAGGCGATGCGCGCCGCGGCGCAGACGCGGTCGACCGTTCCGGGAACCCGCGAGGGACGGATCCGCGTCAATGTTCTCGGCCCAATCCAGATCGATGGCCTGACCAAGCCCCACTCGGCACCACCACCGCGCGCCACCGAGCTACTCGTCTACCTTGCCTTGCGACGCTCCGCGAGCGGGCCCGAACTTGACGAGATCTTCTGGCCAGGCAAACGAGACGTCACCGGCACCCGCAACACCTTCGTGTACCGAACCCGCCAACTCGTCGGAGACGACGCTCTGCCTCCCGTCCGCCGCGGAGAACCGCTCAGGGTCACGGATGACGTCGTCACCGACTGGGCCACCTTCCAGGCCCTGACACAACGAGCGCTGGATTCCAACGAGGAGGAGAGAGTGGAGAACCTCACCGCCGCGCTGGCTCTCGTGCGGAACCGACCATTCTTCGGGATCGATGACGCGAACTACGCGTGGGCCGAGCACGAGATCCAGAACATGGTCAGCGCCATTGCGGACGCCGCCCACCTGCTGGCCCGCACCCATCACGAAGCCGGCCGATATGTCGAAGCCATCCAAGTCGCCACCCTCGGCCTGGACGTCGATCCACTCTCAGCGCTTCTGCAACGGGACGCGCTGGCGGCCGCTTCGGCACGAGGCGACGACGGCGAGTACCAGCGCCTTCGCCACAGATTCCAGGTGCGACTTGAGGCACTGGATCCGGACCTCGAACTGTGACGGGTCACGAACGCGCCGAGCCGTTCGGAAGCACTGCGCACGCGCTCCCATGCGCAAGGGGGGAAGGTGGTGACCCCCAAAATCGGTGGAACTGAGCGCAGATCGATCACTCGAGGCGAGGGTCGTCCTCTCTCACACGCGTGGACAAGACGGGTCGCCCAACGCGATCACTACGACAGGCCCTCGAACGCCCTCTCGGGAAGCGCCATGAAACCGCGGCGGTACAGGTACTGCCCGAGCTGCTCCTGCAACTGCGTAGCGTACGGATCCAACAAGCGGCCCCGCCGCATCTCCTTCACCTCCGACCACGAAAGCGTGTTCCAAGACGAGAACTTAACCTTGTATGGCCAACCCAGCGGATCGACGTGCCAGATAATCGCTTCGGTCGTCTTTTGCGCCCTATACAACTCATGAACCTTCCTAGCTCGCTTCAAAACCTCAGGCGCCATGGGTTCCGCGATCAGCAGCAGCAATCGCACATCATCAAGCGATTCGCCGGCACGGGCGACGGTGTCACAGGAGGGCGAAACATTGATCAGGATTCTCGGCGGTCGATCACCCGCAACCTCCTCAAAGAAGAAGTCGCCGGGCGAGATAGTCGAACCGTCCAACGACACCTCATCGATCACGGCCTGTCGGTGCAAAATGCGGCGAAGCGAAGCACCGTCCAAGTCCATGGCGGTGTGAAGATGCGCGGGGTTGAAGAGATCGGACGGCAATCGATTGACGACATTCCTACCAATCACATCAGCCAACTCTGGACCGGGGCTAGATCCCTCGGCCTCGAGTGCCGCCCATAACGCGCCCGGCCAAGAAGGTGACGACTCCTCGAATTCACGGAATGTCGATTCCCGGGCAGCGGCATACGACCTGTCCCATGCTTTTAGCGCGTACATCGCAGGGTGCTTAACCCACCAGTCCGTAACTGCCGCCAGAACGTCCGCGATTACGGCAGATTTCGCTCGGACTTCGATGCGGCGCTGCAGCTCGGCGCGCTCGGCATCAAACTCCGCCTCCAGTATCTGCCAAACGAGCTCAACGTCCTCGCGGGTAAAGATAAAGACCGGCGCGTACACACTGTCCACCAATCTCTTGATGAACTGCGCGATGCCCGTCTCAAGCACCGACGGCGTCGAGACGCCGGGGAGCCGCTCCTCGCCCGTCAGATCCCAGTCGACAATTATCATGGAACTCACTTGCCAGTGGCGCAATGCGTTGTCGTCGGGTATCGCGACGTACGCCACCACCGGAATCTGCTGCCTCTCGATCTCCGCACGGATGGCACCGATCTCTGTCGCCGTGTCGTTTACTTCGTCGTCGACAATTACAGCTGGGCCAACAAGTAGGTCACGCAGCTCCTCCGCCACCGCTATATCGCCTCTCCAAAGGAGATCTGGAAGACCGCACCCTTCACATCGAGTGGCGCGTCGTTGGACAATGCAATTGTAAATCCGGAGCGAATGCCAACTTGCCTCGCGATGTAAAGACCGAGACCCTTGCCGTCATCACCCTTACCAGAATAGAACGGTTCGAAAATAAACTCTCGATAGTCAGCCGCAACTCCAGGCCCGCTATCACCGAACCACACACACTCGCGACTGGCATCTATTCGCACATGAATTCGACGTTCATCCTCCTCGCCGCGCAGCCAGTAAATCGCGTTATCAAACAAGTTCACAAAGACTTGAAGCAGGGCCGCGTCGGTTGACTTCACCACCAAGGGGCCGAACGGCTCTTCAATAAGGACTCGAACGCGATCCCGCCCAATTGCGCCGGCAAAGATTCGCTGCGTCCTCTTAACGTAGTCAATCACGGACATCTTTCCGGGGCGCTTTCGCGTCGATACAAACAGTCCCTGCACGTCAGTCAGGCGTTCATTCACAAAGGTTGCGTCTTCGATCAAAGCATCCATCTGGCTGAACAGCCACATGTTGCCAGGCACCAAGTCTTCGATTCTCTCGCGAAGCGAGTGAGCGAGTCGCACAGCGCGACCCGCCGCCGCCAATATGTCGTGGGATGCGGATTCAACCGACATACCCACCCCTGCAAGGTCTTCCGTCAGCCGCACGCGCCTCTCAAGCTCGGCGAGGTGAACCTCAAGAGCGCCGACGGCGTCTCGAACTTCGGCCCGCCGAGCCGGGGGTAGTAGCGGGTCGGTAGCTAGGGACGTCAAAGAGCTCCGCGCGCTGCTCACGCGATTGGTGGCGACGACCTCACGTCGCTCTCCGGCAGCGAGGTAAGACTGGAAGTAGGCCGTCCGCAGATAACTGACCAAGACGGTTAGCAACGCAACGAAATCTCTTGACGCATTGCCCGCGTCGACCAAGCCCTCTCTGTTCGTCTTATCCCGGAGGTCCGGATTCGAACGTTGCGTTATCCACACAAACCCAACAGTCTGGTCGTTGCTGAATATGTGGCGCGCAGCCTTGGTGCCGCGAATAATGTCCAGGCGCAGCCAGTCGTCTTCCGGATCGCCATACGGCATTACCCGAATTCCGTCGCGGTACAAGTAGACACGATGCTGGCGCAGGAGTTCGCGATCCGCCTTGTCTAGGCGATATTCCATGGGAGCCGATGGTCGAAAATCGAAAACGAAAAAATCAGCGTCAAACGGTCCGCACTCGACATCCTGCGGCCCCCGCCTCCCCTCGACGGACCCGAAGTACTCGCGGAACAGCAGAAGCCCGGCCACCGCAGGATCGTCAAGACGAACCTGGCGTCGTTCGCCGTTTACGGTCAGATCGAAAGTCGAAGTTCGATCGTCAAAATGAGCGCGCACTCGAAGCACGGCGCGGTTTTCGAACAAATCGTTCCGCGTCGCATCGATATCTGCAGCAAAACTCATTTCCTCGCCGCTGGCCAGAAAGTGCACATCGAACTTGTCCGTGGAAGAGGTCCGCGACTTGAGTGCATCGATAGTTAAGGGCTGTAGTCGAGATACGTCTTGCCGTGCCCGCCGAATGTCCGCGACGCCCCAGCCAGATCGCAGACTGCTGATCTCGATGCGTGTGCCACCCGCTCCCGGTCCAACGAAGACCTCGGGGCTTCGACTGAGATATTCGACGGGAATTTGATCTAGAAACCTCGGCGGGGGCAGCGTTTCGCTTTGTTCCGAGGCGGCAGCCTCCGACTGGCTCTCATTCAGGTTGCCCTCACCGCCCGCCTGACCTTCATCCAAGAATCGCAAATCGTAGGTGACGACTTGCTCACTCGGTTCGCCGCGGCGTCTAGTGATAACTTTTGCTCGACTTCCAATCTTAAAGATTGCAAAGCGGCCTATGCCTTTTTCACCCTGAAGCACTCTGCCCCGTGGCGTGGTGGGCACGACCTGCTTGCGCTCGAGCTTTCCAGGTGTCGCGGGGTTGATCCAGTGCTCAAGTACGATCGCCGCGCTCATTCCGTCGCCGTTATCTTGAATCGAGATCCCGGATTCCGGTCGTGCGCGCATCGTAGCGCTGGCGAAGTTGTCGAAATCTACTTCTACCAATGTCGCGTCCGCGTCATAGGCGTTCTTGATGATCTCTGCTAGCGCGATCCGATCGTTCTTAATAAGCTGATCGCCGAGCATCGTTAGCAAGCGGGCGTACGGCCGGATTTGGACAGTGCGACGCGTCTCAGATACGCCTGGCGGCACCGTTACCCCTCAATTCTATTTCGAGCACGACGCCCTCGCGCATGCGTCGTCCCATTGTGTTCTCGATGGCATTGATATCCGAGACGACTCGCCGATGATCCGTTCCCTCCATCCGCGAGGAGGCGGCCGGTTGGCCCCGCGGCCAGCTGCGTCCTGCTCCAACCGCCAGCCAGCGACTTCGCCGCGTCGATCTCTTCCTCTGAAGGCACCGACCGAACATAGCGGAGCACTCCCGCCCGACGTGCGGTCTTGCGGACTCGACCGACAAGGCTTTCGCCACGTGGCCGACACAGCGGGGCTGCAGTCTGGCCACAGACATCGCCGTGCGACAGATCCACGACGGGCGCGTGCGCCAGCGCCCTTGGACTAAGGGCTCGTCCACGTCACACGAACCGTGTCAAGTGCAAGCTGCACTCAGTCTGCGAACGAGTCGCGGCCGCGAACGCGATTCCGTGCTCGCCGTTGAGAACCGAACACGTCGAGTTTGTGCTCGCGTGTTACGCACCTTCTGGCGCACCTACTCGCGAAGCCGTCGGCACCTGGTCGACGCACGGAGTCCGGAGGTCGCCATGCGGTACACGTCCGTCAGCCTGGGTCGGCTCAGCGCAGAAGATCCGGGCATCACCGCGAATCACGATGGCCTGCCGGGCCTGGCGGTGGTCAAGCAGATCGTCGGGGCATTGCTGACGTGGGGCTTGGTTGCCTGTGTCGCCGGCCTGGTGATCTCGGTCATCGTGTGGGCAGTGGGCCGCCAGCAGGGCAACTACGGTGCCGCGTCGGGCGGTAAGACGGGCGTACTGGTAGCGGCCGGTGGCGCGCTGCTGATTGGTGGGGCGAACGCGATCGTGGCGTTCTTCTCCGGCCTCGGCGGGTCGATCTGAGATGCCGGTCCCCACGCTCGATGCGTGCTTCGGCCCAGTGGCCATCGCATGCGAGACCGCCGGATCCATGCAGGGCGCGGCGTCGGACTACGTGCTCGGAGGGCTCGGTTCCGCGTTCTTGGCCGGCGCAGAGCAGATCGGTCAGCTAGCCCTGTCCGCGCTCGACACGAGCACGTCCGTGGACTTGGGTGTCGGCTGGTTCCGTTCCAACGTGGCGATCATCGCGGCGATCGCCCTTCCGGTCGTGGTCGGGCTGTTCGTGGTCCAAGTGCTGACCTCGGTGCTGCGCCGAGAGCCCGGTGGGCTGCTGCGCGGGGTGCTCGGGGTCGGCAAGGCCATGCTTGGTTCAGCCGTGGCGTTGGGCCTCACGCAGCTCGCACTGACCGCGGTCGACGGGATCTGCGAGTACATCGCTTCGACGGCTGGACTGACGGTGACCGCCGCAGCGGCGCAATTCTTCGCATTCTCGGCGCTCGCCTCGATCTCGCCTGCCCTGCAGATCCTGATCGGGCTCGCGCTCATGCTCGGGTTCGTCTTGATGTGGGGCGTGCTGCTGTTCCGCAAGGCGGCCCTCGTGCTGGTGGCGGTGTTCGCACCGATCGCGTTCGCCGGATCGGCGTGGGACCAGACCCGGATCTGGACGCGGCGGTGGATCGAGATCGTCGCCGCCTTGGTGTTCTCCAAGATCGTGATCGTCGTCGCGTTCGTCGTGGGCGCGTCCGCGTTCACAGGCATCGGCCCGGCTACCCCTCGTGAGCCAGCATCTACTACGCGCGCTGAGGGTGTGGCGGGGCTCTCGGATGCCCTGGTCGGGATCTTGCTGTTGGCGATCGCGGTGTGGGCGCCGTGGCTGACGTGGCGGTTCGTGCACTGGTCCGGGATGGAAGCCGCCGGGATGATGCACGCCAACGTGGCAGCGAACCCACTGAGCAAGGTCGCACGCAGCACGGCGAACACGACCCGCTACGCCGCCCAGCAGGCCGTGATGAGCAGCGTCACAGGCGGTGTCGGGGCCGCCGCGCGGTCCGCCACCACCGCAAAGGCCGCGACCGGGACCGGGACCGGACGGCAACCGAGCCCGCTGCCGCCTCAGGTGCCGGTCCCCGGCCGCACGACGCGGGGTGGTGAGGTCCCGTGAGCGGGCCGATCGACGCGACCGGTCCTACGACACGGTTCGGGAGATTGGAGCGTCGCGGGGTGCTTCTCGGCCTGACCGCCGCGCAGCTCGCCCTGGTCGCCGCCGCCGCGACCGTCGCAGTCGCGGTCGTCTACACGGCAGGTGCGGCCGGTCTCGTGGCGGCTGCTCCAGTGTGGGTCCTGCTGCTCGTGGCGGGCACGGTGAGCGTCGGTGGCCGTCCGGTGGCGAGCTGGGTGCCGCTCCTGGCGCAGTGGAAAGCGCGCCAGCTCATCGGCTCCACGACCGCTGTGGCCTCGACTCGTGGCCAGCGGGATGGGCTGCGGCTGCCGGGGATGGCGAACCCAATGGATCTAGTGGCATGCGAGGCCTTAGGTGCGGTGCTGCTGGTCGATCGCCGTGCGGGGACGGCCACGGCTGTCGTGCGGACGGCCGGCTCGGGGTTCGTGCTGGACGACTTCGGCTCGCAGGAACACAAGGTCGCCGGGTGGGCTCGAGTCCTGGCAGGGATGTGCCAGCAGCCTTCGATCGTGCGGGTACAGCTGATGATGCGCACGACGCCGGGCGGGCTAGCTCCGGCAAGGACATGGTGGCGGCAGCACTGCGGTGCACCGACCGGCGAGCTCGCCACTGCACTCGCGGGCATCCTCGACGCCGGGTTCTGGCGTCCGCATGTCCGCGACACCCTGCTCGCCGTAGCCGTTCGCCTGCCGCACACTCGCCGCCGCCTTTCGGACGCCGATGTCGCGGTGGTCGCGAAGCAGCTCGAGTCGGTCGCGACGTCGCTAGCTGCCGCCGGCGTTACGACGGACGGCTGGCTCGACCGGGCCGACCTGGCGGGCGTGGTGCGGTCCGCGTACGACCCCGATGCAGCCGGTCGCGCGGACCTCGCTTGCGCCAGCGGGTTGGTGGGGCCGGTCGGGATCCGTGAGCAGTGGTCACGGTTGCGCACCGACACCGCCGCGCATGCGACCTACTGGGTGGCGGAGTGGCCACGCCAGGAGGTGCAGCCCGCGTTCCTGCAGCCGCTGCTGCTGGGTGAGGCCACCGCGCGGACGCTGACCGTGAGCGCCGAGCCGGTGGGCACAGGGAAGGCGTTGCGGGAGATCCGCCGGGCCAAGGCTGAGCATGTCGCCGACGCGGCGCAACGCGCACGGATCGGGCAGATCGAGACCGAGGCGACCCGGGCCGAGATCGCGGACCTGGACCGGCGCGAATCCGAGCTCGTCGCCGGGCACGGTGACCTGCGCTTCACCGGCCTAATCACGGTCTCCGCCCCCGACGTCGCGACCCTGGACGAGCGAACGGCGGCGATGGAGAGCGCCGCGGCGCAGGCGATGTGCGACGTGCGGCGCCTGGTCGGCCAGCAGGGGCACGCGCACCTGGCGGCGATGCTCCCGCTCGCGCGAGGTGTCCTGTGAAGAGCGGCGGCGACACGCGGATGCGCACCCGCGCGGGGCGCTACCTGGCGGGGCCTCGGCTGCGCCTACCGGCGCACCGGGCGTCTTCGGCGACGCTCGCAGGTGCCTACCCGTTCCTGACGGCCGGGCCGTGCGACCTGGGGGTGCCGGTCGGGTTGGACGCACTGACGGGTGCACCGTTCTGCTTCGACCCGTGGGCGCTGTACGGGTCCGGAGAGCTGACCAACCCGAACGTTCTGCTGGCTGGGGTCATCGGGCAGGGCAAGTCCTCGCTGGCCAAGTCGATTGCGATGCGCTCGATCACTGCGGGGCGCTCCGTGTACGTGCCGGGCGACCCGAAGGGCGAGTGGGCACCGGTCGCGCAGGCCGTTGGCGGCACCGTGCTGCGACTCGGGCCGGGACAGTCCACACGGCTGAACCCGTTGGACGTCACCGCTGGCACTGACTCGCACGGTCCTCGGGTCCGTCTGCTGGCTGCGGTGGCGGCGTTGACGCTGCATCGCGAGCTCGGCGCAGCCGAGCACGGTGCGCTGGACGCCGCCTTGGCTCTGGCCGAACGTCAGCGGCCCGTACCGACGCTTGCCGCCGTGCTCGAGGCCCTGGTGACTCCGGACGCGCGGGCGTCGCACGACGACCATGTCCGGGTCGAGGACCGCAAGCTGGAGGGCCGTGAGGTCAGCCATGGGCTGCGGCGCCTGGTCCGTGGCGACCTGGCCGGTTTTTTCGACGGGCCGACCACCGAGCGGCTGGATCCGAGCGCACCGATAGTCGTGCTGGATCTGTCCCTGTTTGGGTCTGACGAGGACGCCCTCGCGCTGGCCATGACGTGTGGGTCAGCCTGGCTCGAGGGCACGCTCGCGGGGAGCGCCCTGCCGCGGTGGGTCGTCTACGACGAGGCCTGGCGCGTCTTGCGGCACGTTCCTTTGGTTCGTCGCATGCAGTCGCAGTGGAAGCTGTCCCGCGCGCACGGCATCGCCAACCTCATGGTGTTGCACCGGTTGTCCGACCTGGACGCCATCGGGCATCGCGGCTCGGAGGCCCGCGCTCTGGCCGAGGGGTTGTTGGCCGACTGCTCGACCCGGGTGATCTACCGCCAGGAGGCCGACCAGCTGGCCGGCACCGCGGCTCTGCTCGGGCTGACCCGACCGGAGCAGGACCTGCTCCCGGTCCTGCCGCGGGGCACCGGGCTGTGGAAGATGCCGCGCCGCACCCACGTCGTGCACCACCTCCTGCACCCCCTCGAAGCAGACGTGGTCGACACGGACGCGGCCATGCGAGACGACACCAACCAAAGAACAGGCGGGTGGTCCGGATGAGCGACGACATCACGCGGCTCGCCGAGCAAGCCACGCTCGGCGCGCTCCTGCTGCACCCGGCCGCTCTCGCCGAGGTCCAACGCTGGTTGCGGGCGGGCGACTTCGCCGACACGTGGCACGCGCAGGTCTTCACTTCTCTGCTTGAGCGGCGGGTCGCCCGAGAACCGATCGACCCCAACCATCTGGCGGACGCCCTCGTGGAACGGGTCGGTGTCCGGCGCGCGAACCTTCCACGTCTGGCGGACCTGCTGCACGTCACCCCACCGAACCCCGATGCGGTCACCTATGCGCGCATGGTTGCCGACGGTGGCCTGCGTCGCGAGATCGCTGGCACGGGTGTGCTGCTGCGGGCGGCAGCCGTCCAGTGTGCCGCCGACCGCATGTCTCGCCCGATCACCGCCACCTGCGCCATCGTGGACGCCGCCCTGGACTGCGCCGACGCACGCTGGGCCAAGGCCACGGGCCAACCGCACGACGAGGTCGTCGTCCCTCTCGCCCTGCGCGCCTCGCTGCCGACGACCGAGGCCCGATCGGGTGCGGACAAGTACCTGAGCGCCCACCCCGGACGCGACGCCGCCAGCGAACGTCGCAACGTCACCGCACTGATCGGGGCCCTAATAGCCCAGCCCGACCGGGCGGCAGCGGTCGCCGAGTGGCTGCCGCCGAGGCGGATCACCGACCCGGGATGGCGCCTCGTCTACGGCACGGTGCTCGACCAGGTAGAGCTCGGGCAACACGTCGACGTCGTCACGATTGCCTGGGCGACCCGCGTCCACGCCCATCACGAACAACCGGTCCCCGGCCTGCACGACCTGCGCGCCGCCGTGGATGAGGGCTGGTCCAGGCAGCTCGGACCGGCGATCCAGGCCGTCGCCGGCGACCAGGTCCGTCACCTCGCCGACGCCGGCGCCGCCCAGCTGTTCGCCGGTGCGAACAACCCTGGCGTCCTGGTCAGCGACCTCGTCGACACCGGCCACCTGCTCACCGCCGCGCTGACCCGGACGGCCACGGCGATGCCGATCCAACCGGCCCACACCGCCGCCGTTCCGCTCCAGCGTGCCCCGCAGATTGACGCGGTATCCCGATGAGCGGCCCACACCGAGCACGGCCCGGGCCTACCGGTGCACCCGACGTGACGACATGGGCCTTGACCGCCGGGGCAGCCGTTCTGATGTTCGCCGGCGTGCTGTGGTGCGGTGCGGCGCTCGCGTGCGTCCTGACCTCGCGCGACTTGCCCGAGGCGGGGCTGCTGACCGCGCTGCGCGCCGCCGCCCACCCGCGCGATCCGGCCTCGGTTTGGCCGCGACCCTCGGAGATGCCCGGGCCGGTCGCGTACTGGGCCGGGACGGCGTTGGCCATCGCCGTGATCGCAGCCGCGACGGCAGGCGTCTGGTGGGCGTCGCGGCGCCTCACGCGACCCGACACCACCAGCGCTCGTGCTCTTCGTGACCTGCCCGGGATGGCAGCACCGCGGGACGTGTACGCCGTTGCCGGGCACCGCAGCCTGCGGGCTCGCGCCAACGTCGTTCGACCCTCGTTGGATCGCTCCGCCGGACCCCACGAAGTCGGCTACCGGCTCGGGCGGCTGCGCGGAGTCGACCTGTGGTGCACCGTCGAAGACTCTGCCCTGCTGGTCGGGCCCCCCCGGATGGGCAAAGGCCTGCACGTGGTCATCCCCTGGGTGCTCGACGCCCCCGGCCCGGTCGTGGCGACCTCTACCCGCCCCGACACGCTCGCAATCACGATGCGGGCACGCCGAGCCCGCGGTCCGGTCGCGATCTTTGACCCGCAACGCCTGGCCGGGCTGCCCGGTGGGCTGACCTGGTCACCCGTGCGCGGCTGTGAGACCCCGCGCACTGCGTTGGTCCGTGCCCGCGGCCTGGCCGCCGGCGCCGGGTTCGGGCGCACTGTCTCGGACTCCGACTTTTGGGCCGGACAGACCGAGACCGCTCTGCGCTGCCTGCTGCACGCTGCCGCCCTGGATCATCGCCGGGCCGTCGACCTGTACCGGTGGTCGCTGAACCCGGCCCTGGCCGAAGACGCCATCACCATCCTGAACCGCAGCTCGGGCGCCGCCGACGGGTGGGCGGATGCCTTGGAAGCCTCCATTCACTCCGACCCCCGCACCCGCGACTCCATCTGGCTCGGCGTGCGCCAATCGCTCGCAGCCCTAGCCGACCCTGACGTCCTTGCCGCGGTCGACCCCAAGCCAGGCGAAACCTTCGACCCCATCGCATTCCTGCACGAGTCCGGAACGTTGTACCTACTGGCCTCGGCCGTCGCATCGGGGTCCTGCGCACCTCTGGTGGCCGCGTTCGTCGAAGACATCACCGAGACGGCTCGTGCGCTGGCGGCCCGCTCCCCCGGGGCACGGCTCGACCCGCCGCTGCTGTTGGCCCTCGACGAGATCGCCAACCTCACCCCGCTGCCCTCACTGCCCTCGCTGATGGCCGAAGGCGGGGGCTCCGGGATCACGACCCTGGCGGTCTTGCAGTCCTTGGCTCAGGCCCGCGCCCGCTGGGGTGAACACGCCGCCGACGCCATCTGGGACGCCGCCACCGTCAAGCTCGTCCTGGGCGGCCTGGCCAAGTACCGCGATCTGGACGACGTCGCCCGCCTTCTCGGCGAGATCGACGAGCTCACCGAAACCCGCAACCGCAGCCGCACCGGCGACCACTCCACCTCGACCTCTGTGCGCACGGTCCCGGTGATGACCGCCTCGGTGCTGCGCACCCTGCCCTTCGGCACCGGCGTCCTGCTGCTGCGGCAAACCAAACCCACCGTCATCGACCTGGCCGCTTGGACTGCGCGACGCGACGCGAACGACCTGCGAGCCGACCAACGCGCCGTCGAGCACGCGACCGCCACCGGGACGGCGGTGCCCGCATGATCAAGCTCGCACTCGGCGCGCTCGGCTTCCTGGCCGTACCGGCCGTCGCGATCCTGACCGCCGTCGCCGTCGGAGGAGCGGCCAACGCCTGCATCGCCACATCCGCTGGCGGGCCCCTGGCCCAGGACGCCCCCATCCCGACCGCCGCCCGTACCTGGGTCGCCGAGACCAAGGCTGCTTGCCCCGACCTGCCCGAACCGTGGATCGCTGCGGTCATGGCCCAGGAGTCCGGGTTTCGGCCTGACGCCCACGCCAACGACTCCAACGGCGGCACCTGGGGTCTGCTGCAGATGAACGCTGCCATCTGGCACACCCACTACGGCAGCCCATGGGACGCCGACCTTGACTACAACGGCAACCCGGATATCGAGGACCCGAACACTCATGCCGCGGTCGGCGGCCGGTACCTGTGCGCCCGACTCGACGGCGTACGGCAGATCCGGGCTCAGCATCCCGACTGGGCCTCCTCGGCCATCCCGATCCTGGATGCCCTGGTCATCGCTCACAACGCGGGCGAATCCCGGCTTCGGAGCTATCCGAACATCCCCGCCGTCACGGCCCAGTTCGTCCTCGATGTCGACCAGCACGCGACGACCTGGACCGCCGACGAGACTTCCGGCGCCATCCCCGAGACCGCGAACCGCGAGCAGCCCGCGACATCCCCACCGCCCGATACACCCGACAGCCGCGGCTGCCTCCCATCCCTCGGCGACGGCCAGGTCGTCGTCCCGGCTGGCACATCGGCGGACGTCGCTACCGCCGTGCACAACGCCATGGCCTACCTCGGTGTCACCTCCGGATGGCATCAGCTATGCGACCGGCTCGCGTGCCGCGCCTACGGGTACGTCGGATCCGGGTTCCCATCCGCGAAGGCGCATTGGACCCATGTGGTCGCCACCGGATACGCCCACCCCGCGGACCCCTGCCCGCCGCTGGGCGCGTTCACGTTCTGGAACACCGGACGGCCCTTCGGCCACGCCTCCGTGGTCGTGCAAGCCGACCCCGGCTGCGACCCCAACAAGATCCTGCTCACTGCCAACGGGGTCTTCGACTCCGCCACCGGCAACCACGGCGGCGTCTACCTGATCAGCTTCGCGCACCTGTCCGCGATGTACCTGCACGGCCACGGCTACCTCGGCTGGTCCGAGCCCATCTGCAAGGGAGCCCTGCTCCCCGCAGGCACAACCCACCCCGCTCCTCCGGGTCGATGATCATGATCGACCGAAGCACGCCTTCCCGAGATGAGCGCCTGGCCGCACTTCACGACCAGCTCGTCGCAGCCGTCGCGGCCCTTGTCGAAGCCGATCGCTGGCGACAGATGCTGATCGCCGCCGCCCGCTTTCCGACCTACTCACCGTCCAACGTCCTGCTCATCGCCACACAACGCCCCGACGCCACCCGGGTCGCCGGGATCCGGACCTGGAACAGCTTGGGACGCCACGTCATCAAGGGCGAACACGGCATCGCCATCCTGGCCCCTTGCACCTACCGATCAACAGTCGGCATCGACGCCTCGAGCACCGCTGGTAACCCACCGATGATTGGGAGCATCGTGGACGGCGAGTCAGTCACAATGCGCGAACTTCGTGGCTTCCGGGTCGTCCACGTCTTCGACGTCAGCCAGACCGACGGCCCGCCCCTGCCCGCCGTCGAACCACAGCTGCTGACCGGCGACGCGCCCGACCACCTGTGGGAACACCTTGCCGCTCAAGTCACAGCAGACTCCTACGCGCTTGAGCGCCGTGCGTGCCCGCCTGGCGTGAATGGGTACACGTCGTTCGTCTCACGGACCGTTCGGGTGCGAGACGACGTCGAACTTGCACAGGCCAGCAAGACACTGGCCCACGAGCTCGGGCACATCCGCGCCGACCACGAGCACCGTTTCCCCGACTACGCCACCAGCGCGCAATGCCGCGGCCAAGCCGAGGTCGAGGCGGAGTCGATCGCGTACCTCGTCGCGGCTAGTGCCGGACTGGACACGGCGAACTACTCGCTGCCCTATCTGGCCGGCTGGACCGATGGTCACCCCGAGGCACTGCGCGAATCAGCCGCCCACGTGATCACGGGAGCCCGCGGCATCGGCGTCCCTGACGTCACGGACGGCTGGGCTCCGTCAACCGGTGCCCTCTCGGCGTCTGTCTACGTCGACAGCACAAATGGATTGGACCCGCGCCTCGGCCGCGGTGACGCGAGCGCAGAGCTCGTGCAGGCCAAGACACTCCAAACCTGAAGTGGGAGCGCAGCGTCGACGACCTGTGGCGAGCAGGAATTTGGCCTCGAACTACCACTCTCGACTCGTGCGGATCGGACGACTTCGACCCTCTGATGTCGTCGCCTTCACCGCTTCGAATTTGTCGAGGATCTTCTTGAGACGCTCGATGCTGTTCTCTGACTTGCTCTTGCGTGCGTACGCGAGCACGATCTCGCGGTCGTAGGCGTCCGTCGCGGCCAGGTCGTCGAGGTAGCGCTGCGTCAGTCCAACGGCGATGGCGTCGTGCCAGCCCTTGTATCCCTCATGCACGATGCCTTCAAGCACATTCAGGGCTTCGGAGCTCAGGCCCGCGTCCATTACCTCGCCGGTCACGGCGTTGTACGCCCCGTGCAGCTTCGCCCAGGCGGTGTGCTCTCCCGGGATCCATTCGACCAGCACCACAACACTCCCTTCCAGGTGCTGCACCTTCTCCATGACTTTGTAGGTCGGACACCAGGCGAGTACGACCCCGCCGTCTTGCGGGAAGCCGCTCCGTTCGGTAACGATCTCCAGCTTTGCGAGCTCCGGATGGTGTGTGGCCGAGTCCTTCCGGGGAGCCACCACGGTCAGGCGGGCCCCGTGCTCTCGCGCCACCGCCAGGCCGAGCCGCTTGCCCGGCTGGAGAGTGTCCTGCTCGGTGCCGCGTGGCACATAGACGTATCGGTGCCTCAGCACCTCTCTTAGCTGAGCGTGCATGTCCCCGTCCCTCCCCGATCGTCCTGGTCAGGAGGCTAGATGCGACCACCGACAAACCTTCTTGCGATCGGTCCAGCGCACCGTCTCGAGCGCGGAGGGACGCCGGACGCGATCCCGAGCGCCCTGGGCCTCTGCGACTCCGCCGTCGTGGCACGACCTGCCGACGAAGGTTCAGCCTCAGGGCTCTCGGTGTGCGTCGGGTCGGCACCCCGTTCGGGACACGCAGTCGGCGATCCGTTGGCGTGCGACGGCGAAGCGCTCGTGCCAGTTCAACGGGGCGTCTGCGACGGCACTTGATGCGAACGCGCCCTGCCATGCCAGCTGCAGCGCAGAGAGCTCTTCGATGAGTTGGCCGTGTTGCGTCCAGCATGGGGGCACGATGCGGTGGTCGAGGCGGTAGCGCTCGACAAGCCAGGTGACCCACAGGTCGAGTTCTTCGAGCAGGAGCTCTTGGTCGGCTGGGCTGAATGCGGACCAGACGATCGGGGTGGGTGGTCCGATCGGCGCTGTGAGCACGCGCTTGGGGAAGAACGCCTGCTTCTGAGTCGTCGGTCGGCGGCGGGGGCGGGTCATCGGATCAACGTTCCTTGCGGGACGGGGCTCACGGCGCCGGGGTACGGCTGGCGTGGACTGGTGGGAAGGTGTTGGGGTCGTTGTTGGTCGAGGTGGGCGATCGTGGCGGTGATCTCTGCGAGCCAGGCTGCTCGCGCGTTCGGGTCGCGGGGTTCGGGTCCGAGGCGATCGAGCCAGGCCGGATGGTCGTCGAGTACGGCGCTGGTCAGAGCTGCGGCGCGTTGAGCGATGAGCTCATCGATCGTGGTGATCAGGGCGAGGCCGTCTTCGTCGAGGCTCTCGCTGCTCCGGGTGATGGGCACGTCTCGCGGCTGCTCGGCGTGGGCGCGGAGCCACTTGTTTGCCTCGCTCGTCAGTTCGGTGATGGTGCCGTCCTCGCCAGTCGCGTCAACGATCTCGCGCAGGACCTTCGTGGTCTGCGGGGTGAGGGTGGCGATGCGGTCCAAGGTCGTGAACAGGCCGCCCGCCTCGACGGAGGCCAGGTCTTGGAGAGCGCGGTCGTCCAGTCCGGCACGGGTGAACGCTGCGGTCCATCGGGTGCGGGATGCCTCGGCGAGCAAGGTGCGTCGGATGGGCTCGAGGCGATGCATGGACCCTGCTGCGATCTGCTCGGTGGCGATTTGCGCGGTGGCGGACTGCTCGGCGCCCGGTGTGGCGACGATCGTGGCGACGACCTCGTGGCCGGCGCTGCTGGTCGGGACGTCGGGTAGGTCGTCGCAGTCGGGGTCGACGGCGTCGAGGGCGACGTAGACGTGGTTAGCGTGGCGCCCGCGGGACATCGCGACGTAGAGGTTCTCGCGGGCCATGCCGGGGTGGGCCAGCACATGCGCCCGGTCCACCGTCATGCCTTGGGCGCGGTGGGTGGTGGACGCGTAGCCGAGCTCGATGTCGTGGGCGACGTAGTGCGGCGGCAGCACGATCGATACGGGTGCGGTGCCTGTGGCGGATCGCGTCCGCGTCGCGGAGATCGACCCGTCGGGGTGGGTCAGGGTGACGGTCCAGAGGTCCCCGTTGTGCACGTAGGCGTGCCGCCCGGCTCCGTCGGGGCGAAGGGTGCGGTCGTTGCGGCGGGTCACGATCCGGTCCCCCGGCCCAATCTGTTCCCCGGCCACGGTTGTCACCCCGGCTGGTGCGACGAGCCCGTCGGCGACGCGATCCTTGTGGGCGCGGGCGTTCAGCGCCGCCACGGTTCGGGCGTCGGGGGCCAGCAGGATCGCGTCGGCGCCGTTGTCGATGTCGGTGGCCCAGGCCGTGTAGGCGTCCTCGAGCATCGCTTCGGCCGCTCCGGCGTGCACCCGGTCGTGGTCGATGTACGCGTCTAGGACGGTGGGGTCGCCGTCGCGCAGCCCGAGGCTGGCCGTGGCTTCCCAGGGGTGGCTGAATCGCCACAGGGAGGTGAGTCGGGCGGGTCTGCTGCGCTCCGCGAGCAGCGCGAACGCGCCGCCAGCGTCGACGGCGGAAAGCTGCCCGTGGTCACCGACCAGCAGCACCTTGGCCCCGGCCAGCCCTGCCTGAGTGACGATCGTGTCCAGCGTGAGGGTTCCGGCCAGAGATGCTTCGTCCACGATCACGAGCTGCCCCGGGCACATCACCCAACGCGCGTCTTCTCGGTCCTGCCCGGTCAAGGCGGTCTGGATCGTCCGCACCGCCCAAATGTCGCCCCGGTGTGCGGCGAGGTCTCGGGCGCTGACCAACTGCCCGCGGATGAGGTTGCGCCGCTGGGCGCCGGTCCCGGTCGACTCGAAGGTCCACTTGGCTGTGTTCTCACACGTGATCCCCAAGGCTCGGGCCAGCTCGGCCGCGGCCGCCGATGACGGCGCAAGTCCGATCACCGATCCGCGTCCGTAGGTGTGTTCCCAGGCTCGGCGAACACCGCGCAAGGTGGTCGTCTTGCCCGACCCCGCGGGCCCGACGAGTACGTCCACGCGACGCCCGGAGGTGACGACGTGCCGCACGACCTCGACCTGGTCCGGCGCGAGCCGCGTCTGACCCTCCCCAGCGACGGCCGCGACTAACGCAGCCGGCGAGGTCGCCGGTGCGTCCAGAACGCCGGCCGCGTCCAGGAGCCGCGCTTCGGCAGCCAGGACTTTGCGACCGGTGAACCGTTCCTCGTCGGGACGGTCGAACACCGACGACCCATCGGGCCGCTGATAGGCCGGCCCCGGGACGAACAGTGCAGGAGGAGCGGTCGAAATGGCCCCGGACAGGACCGTGCTCGTGACGGCGTCGAGCAGCGCCAGCCGGTCGTTCGGGCTAGCCATGACGAATCCGCGGGTGACCCGGGCGGCTTCGGCCAGCACATTCCACCGCGTCCAGGTCGAGCGCCGCTCCATCACCCCCGCCAGCACCGCCTCGGCCACCCTCTCGATCACCGGCGCGGGCACCGCATCCGCACGTAGCGGGACCGCTCGTCCGCGGGCCAGGACCGCCTCGGTGAGCTCCTCCGGCGACCGGCCGGTCAGGGCCGATGCACGTCGACGCCAAGCCGCCAGGAGCTCACCGAGCGGGCGGACATGCTTGGCCGGTCGGGTCGCCCGGGTCACCGTCTGGCGTAGCCGGGTGATCTCGATCCGGTTCGGCGTGCGCCCGTGGGCCGCGGCGAACCGCACGACCTCGTCGGTCATCGCCTCATCGATCCGGGTCGAACGCGAGGAGAACTCCCCCATCAGCGCATCGCCGATTCCCTCAACCTCCAGTCGCGGGCTGCGCCGCTCACCGCGGTGTCGCCACCCCCACCGCACGGGCAGCCGCCGGGCGAGCTCGTCGGCCATCAGTGCGTCATAGACCTCGGAGATCGCCACCGTCGCGTGGTGCAGCGCCCGCGAGTCCAGCGACCGCCACACGCCATCAAGACCCTGCACCTTGTTCGCGACCACCAGGTGGGTGTGCAGGTTCGGGTCGCCCGCCCGGGAATCCCAGTGGTCGAACCCGACCGCGACTGCACCGCGGGTGCGCTCCTGGCGGCACCCGGCATGCCCAGTCCGAGTGAACAGGGCGCGGGCCTCCAAGAACGCCAACGCCTGACCCGCAGCCGCGCGATGCGCCCCAAGAACCGTCGCCTGCGTGCGGTCGTCGGCCACCGCCCACAGGGCAGACACGGACTTTGGCGGCGTGAAGGTCAGGTCGAACCCCGCCACCGCCTTCGGCGTACCACGCGCGAGCTCGACCCTGGTGATCGCTGCGACCGCCGAATGCCTTGCCGCGTCGTCCATCTCCGGCGGAAGTGCGCGCACCTGCGCTTCGACACGCTTAGCGACGGGCTCACAGCCGGGATAGACCCGTCCCAGCGGACTACCGGTCAGCGGATCACAGCCCCGACCGAACATCCGAGCCATCGGCTCCTGCTCCACCTGCGCCCCCACCGCGAGCCCGACTGCGTCGGCTCCCCCGACACCTGCCAGGCCCGCGCCGAGCCACCGCCCAGGAGGGTTCCCCGACTCGGTGTAGTACGCCGTCAACGACGTCGTACCGGCGCGATCGCAGTCTCCGGTCGCGGTGTGGCGCAACAGATACTGGTAGCCGGCGCCGGCCGTCAGCCGGTGCAACGTCATCACCATCGCGTCGGCCCCGCTGACGACCGTGCCCCATCGCTCATGCGTAGTAGTGCGCCCGAAAACGTGTAACACGCGATCTGAACCTCGCGTGATCAATCCGGTGGTGCCAGAGGTGTCATGGCCCTCATCCGTCCCAACGACCACCGTCGAAACCGACCTCGCGTCTTACACACCTCCTGGCGCACCTAGTCGTGTGACCGAGTTTCATCCACACATCCGGCCGATCGATCACATCGACCACCAGGGGCGCAGCACGGTGGACGAACCCGGTAGGACGACGAGAGAGGCGCAAGCGATGAGCACGACATGGGACACACCGGCCGCTGTGCTGATCGAGCACGTCGCGGATGGGTGGGAAGGGCTGTGGTCACTGCTCTACGCAGCCAGCCACGCCACCGTGAAGCTGAGCCTGAGCGTCCCGCTGACCACCAGCGCCGACCTGACCTTCGCGGCCATGGACCTCCGCGAAGCCCGCGACGAGCTCGAATGGCTCCACGAACACCTGACCACCGGCGCGGTCGCCGTCGACCTCGGCCCCCTCCGCCCCACCGACCTGCATGTCGACGCCCGCCAGATCCTCGGCAGGCTCACCGACGCGATCCTCGAGCGCACCTACGCGCTAATCGACGCCGGCACCACGCCGGCCGAGACCGCCTGCCTTCGCCGCGTCGCCGGCAAGGTCTACACAGCCCGCGCCACCATCCTCGGGCCAGTGCCGTGACGACCTACGGCGACCTCGTCAGCCAGGCAGCCGCCGACCTGCACACCGGATTCCTGCAGTTCATGATCAACGGGTTCGACTCACCCGATCACGCGCGCAACGTCATCGGCGCCCACTACGACACCCTGTGCACCCTGCGGTCGCACACCTGGGCGCTCATCGACCCCCAGCACGTCCGCACCAATCTCCTGGTCGAACAGACAGAAGAAGCGCCGGACGACATCGACCGGTACGCGGCAGGAGTGTTCACCTCGATCCGGGCGATCAACCCGAGACGGATCGAGACCCCCTACCCCGACTTCGACTTCACCCACCCCTGGCTCGACGCCAACCAGAAACTCAATGCTGCCGCGGACCTGCTCGCGACCCACGTCGGCCCGCACCTGTCCCCGCGCAGCGAATTTGCCCGACTCGTCCTCGAGGACGAGCGCCGCCAATCAGCGCTGGGGACACTCGCCGAACTGACCGAGCTCCAGCTCGCCGCGCAGCAACCCCTCGGCCACCGCGCGATCCAAGCCGGCATCCCCTGGTCGACACTGCACGACTGGCTCCCCGGAATCCAGGAACCACTGCGACGCGCACAGCAACTCCGACAGCTCGTCGAGCAGGCAACCCCCGGCCACGGACTGTGGGACATCCCGCTCAACCAGCACACCGTGCGCGTTGGGCAACCCATCGACGAGCTCACCGACCGTCTCGCACGACTACGCCACGCGGCTTGGGCGCTGAGCTACCAACCGGAACACGCCATGGCCACCCTGCGAGACTTGGCCGGCCTGGGCGTCGCCGTGCACGCGCACGCTGCGACCCTGTACGGCATCAATGTGACGGCTCCCCAGAACCGGTCCCAGGCCCGGCCCAAGGACGTGCCCGTCGACATCTCGCCGGCTCCCGCCGAAGCCAACTGGATCCTCGCGGGTGGACGAGCCTGGCAACGAGTCGGAGCCGACCTTCACCGCTACCTGGCCCCGGCAGTACCCGATCCGGGAATCCGCGAAGACGTCCTAGCAGTGCGCCAACTGCTCAATGACCTGCTACCTCTGCAGAAGCCGATCCGACTGTCCGGCTTCCACGACGCGGTCACGCGCCGCCTCGCGGCCGTCGTGAACGGCGCGGTCGGCAGCATGGCGCGGGTCGCCGAGTGGAACGCGGCGACCTTCTCGGCTATGGCCGCCTCCGGGGCGGTGCAGGTCCGAATGAGCGACCTCACCGGCGACGAGATCACCGATAGCCCGGAGATCGCGGCGACGAAGCTTCGACGTCCTCGGGCGACTCGAGTCGAAGCCCCCGCCGCGACGAGGGCCCACACGATCGCGCTGTACAAGACCGTCCATGTCGCCACCACCAAGGTCCCGTCGAGTGCTCCCGAACACCTGCCGGGAGCACTCGTCGAGCAGGGGCCAACTCTTGAACGGGCGCCGATGCCTTGGCCAGCGCACGCCTCGCCGACGCAATCCTCGATCGGACGAACACGATAATCGACGCCGAGGCGACGCTGGCGAGACGCCCTGCCTCGCAAGCGTCGCAGCCGAGTCGGCAGTACTCGTGCTGTACTCTAGGTTCGCCGCTCAAAGGGAATGCATGTTGGACCGAGGACCCATATTGACGGTGGGGTATGGTGTAATTGGCAGCACGACTGATTCTGGTTCAGTTAGTCTAGGTTCGAGTCCTGGTACCCCAGCTCAAACGGAGCATTTCGCTCACGTCATGTAACCCAATACTGTTCTCCCGCGAAGCGGGGCCCAGGTCGAGACAACTCCCAGGGTGGAAGCGCGAGCACGTCCTCCAGCCAACGCTGTAGATGGCCCGTATTGCTCGGGAGAAACGGGATTGCTCCAACTCCCAATTCGTAGTGGGAGCGCCACAACGGCGAACTGGCGAAGTTCTCGGAGGGCCCACTACCGAGGGGGAAAAGGGCGGCGCAACGAACCACTGGGCGCTGCCGACTCCCGCTGGGCCCCACCGTTATCGCGTCGCGGTAACGATGGAGCGCATTGATGGCATCGTACGGCGGCCCCGGAACGCCAAATGTCTTGAGATACGGCCCGGAAGCATCGAGCCGATACTTGGCGTCGAGCACGAGGACGAGCTCAAGCCCATCTTCGTAGGCAAGTCCAACGACCACATCGGGTTTCTGCGCGCCGGTGAGCCCGTGGTATCGCTTGTTGTAGGTAACGCTGCCCCGACGCCCATCGGCCATTTCGAAGCTGACGGTGGACTGCACCCCCTTGCGCAGGCCGATGCGCAGTCCGCTCGAATCGATCGCGAATACTTCACCGAGGTCGGGCACGGCGCCGAGGACGGAAGTCAACGTCCTAACTACCTCAATGAAGCACCATGCCTCATAGATGTCGTTAACGTCGGAGAAGCTCGCGCGGATCTCCCCTTCGTTGAGCCCCAAGGCGAGTCGAAGTGCTAGGAGAGAGGCATACGCCTCTCCATACCCAGGCCGATGCAGCATCGTGAGCGAAGCAAACCCCTGCGGCGGTGGGGAGTTTGACTGACCGAGGACCGGTAGAGATGCCATCGCGTTGAGCCGGGCTTCCATGTCGACTAGTGATGCGGCCTCGGTCTCGGCACGACTGGTGTCTCGATCCTGGGATCGAAGTGCGGCAATGAACACCTCATGCTCCTGCAGGATCGTCGCGACCCTTCGTCTGGCGTTGGTCAGCTGCTGACGTAGGAACCGGTGTTCAGGCGTGTCGAGTGTCTCCTCGACGGTCGCGGCCGGCACTTGCTCGCGCATGGGACCGACCGCATCTACGCTCTGCCACGGTCCGCGGCCCTTTCCCGACGCGATCGCACGAACGGTCGCGGGAGCCGCTCGCCGGAGCCTGTCTGCCCGCACGGGCTGCCAAACCCTTTCGAGAATCCGGTGCGGATGTTCGTTGACGTAGCGCATCGAACGTTCAAGGTGCAGCACGCGATCGCGCAGGATCGTGATCCACTCCAAGTTCGATGGCTGGGCTCCCTCGCTCGATGGGCCCAACGATCTGTGCGTCGCTTTCATGTACTCGAGGGCGAGTCCACGAGCTACCCCCGACAGCGCGAGAACGCACGCCTGGTAGTCGGTGGAGTAGTCGATCTTCGTCGGGAACACAGAGAGCGCTATGTCGAGCGAAATCGCTCCCACCGAGACGCTGAGCTGGGCAGCCCCTACCTGTCTCTGAAAGTTGATCGTTCCCGACAGCATCCGGTCCTCGGGATACGCGTCAATCGAATTGAAGAGCCCCGGATCCCGGCCCGAGAGCACGGGAATTTCGTCAATGCGGGCCCGTATCCGCACTCTGTAGGTCGTCTGTTCGAAGAACCGCGGACCTGCACTTCCCCTCTCCCAGGGAACCTGACCCGAGGCGCTGCCGACAAAGACTTCGACCCGCTCGCCACCCGCATCGACGACAAGCGGAGCATCGGCTGTCGTCGGCCCATCCGCGAACTGACCCGTAGGACTGTCAGTCGGACCAACAATCGTCAACAGGACACTGTCAGTCTCAACTCGAAGAAGCTCGACGGCTGCCATCGAGCTAGAGCCAGTAACTCGTGAAGCCGGACTCCTTCAGCCGGCTCTGCATCAGTTCAACGCGATCCGCCACAAACGGAAAGGCGCGCACAGCGCCCCCCTGGTCGGCACCCTTCGCCCACGCGTGGAGAGAATCCAAGACCAAAGCGATCGACGCGCCGCCACCTTGGATTCGAGGGAGGACCTTCATAGAAACAGCAAGGTCCAGCGGATCGACCTGCGCGCCGCCACTTGTGACGAACTGTTCGTGCAGGTCGCGCGAAGCGAGCCAGAACAGGCAGATCTCATCGCGGACCCGATAGCCGAACTGAAGCTGCGCAGTCTCGAGGATCTCGTTCACCCGCACGAGAACGTCGATGACTTCGAGCAAGTCCGGGGACTGCGCCTCAGGGTGCGACGTCAGCGTCGTCGCAGCGCCCCGCCACTCATCGCTCGTCCATTGGACGGCGACGGCCTCGGTCAGAGCGGGGATCATCCTGAGGTCGATCTTACTGAACTCGATGACGAAAGCACGGTCGAGCACTTTGCGTGAGAAGCCGAACGTCGTCTCGTCCATATTGACCGAGCCGACGAGGCACAGGTTCGGCGGGATGCCGACCGTTGACCAGTCGACGTCCTCGACGATCGGTGCACCATCAAGCAACGGAGGGGTCGCGTATCCGTCACGCCCGTCGCCTCGCTGCTCGATGCGGCTCAGGACTTCGGCTAGATAGTACTCAACTCGCGCGATGTTCATTTCGTCCAGAATAAAGAACATCTCAACGTCGGGCGCCTCGTGCGCGCGCTTCGAAAATTCGAGAAGCGCCCCCGGGCGAAAGCTCCGGTCAAGGCGCTCAAAGCCGAGCAATTCGCTGCCGTCAGTCCAGTCGGGCCGCACAGGCACCACGACTGCCTCGCCACCAGTTGCCTCCGCGAGGAGACCGGGCAATTTCGTCTTTCCTGTGCCGCTGATGCCAGCAAGGATCACAAACGGCTTCGCCCGAACCGCTGCAACAAACGCCGCGATCTGCCATGGTTCAAATACGAACCCCTTCGCCCGCAAGTATTCGACGAGCGCGCTTGCATCGCGCTGGGCGGCCGCGGCCGCGACAGCGGGACGCGGGGCGGCGTCGCCCGCCTGCGCGGGCCGCCAGTCGTCGCGCTCAGCTAGTTGCGCCACAAAAGTCTGAGGCATCTCTCTCAAGCCCGATCGAATAGGGTGCGGATCTCAACATCGTTGAGGCCGAGGTCTGCCACGAACTGGTCAACCAGCCTCTCGTCACTTGGCTCCGAAACGCCGAATTTCGCGTCGAGGTCCGCGAATCGGAACCACCAGACTGCACAATCAATCAGGCGCGGCAGGGGGATCTGCGCATTGCCGAGCAGGAGAATCCTTTGTAGAGCTTCCGGATCCGTGGTCTCGGGAAACGTGAATGTCATCGGCGACTTGCCGGCCACACGAATGATCAGACCCGGCTCCCGAAACTGCCAACTGTTGACGGTGTCCGATGGGCCGTTTGACCAGTAGCGGTGGCTCACGTATCCGCGGCCAGTCTTGTCTCGGTCGTAGCCGAATGGCTTGAGATATGGGGAGCCCTCCTCAGGAGCCACCTCCAGATCATCCCTCCACGCGGCCATCTCGCGAACGGCGGTCAAGAATGGTTCAGATTTCTTCCCCGTGCGAACTTCCTGAGGCAGGTCGAAGTCTGGATCTCCCGCCTGAATAACCACGGCGCGCTTAAAAATCAGGTAGTCCGTTAGGGCGGGCAGTGCGCGTGAGATTCCGAGTGCGTCCAGTGCCGCCTTTATCGATTCTGCCGACAAGTAGGAGGTCATTCTATTCACCCCGCCTAACGCCGAGGACCTCATCTGCATCGAGTTCCTTTAAGGCTGCCGCCGCCGTGGCACAGTATTCGTCGCTCAAATCAATTCCGACCGACCTGAATCCGGCCCTCCGTGCAAACAGCATGGATGTGCCGCTGCCGTTGAACGGATCAAGCACGACACCGCCCGGGGGTGTGGTTGACAGGATCGGAATTCTCACCAGATCTTCCGAGAACGACGCTCGATGGCTCCCCCCGCCCGAGGATGTCTTCACGGTCCAAGTATCCAGGGGCGGCAGGATGCGGCCACTCGGCTGCATTCGACCGACCGGCGCCTGGTCGAAGTAGTACCACCGGTTTCTGGTCAGGTGGAAGACGTATTCGTGCGAGGTGGAGCAGCGGTCTCGGACCTGGTCGGGCACCGGGTTCGGCTTGACCCAGACGTTGTCGTTCCGGACCAACCAGCCGCGGTCTTGGAGCGCGATCGCAAGGCGATGAGGAACGAGCAGCAGCTGCTTCGGCTTCGTCCACTGGCCGTCGCCAGGCCTGTCCTGTGGGCGCAAGCCGAATCGCCTAGCCCCTTGCTTCACTTCGGCGCTCTTGTGAGCGCCCTTCCCGCTCCAGTAGGTGTCTCCGATGTTGATCCACATCGAACCCGTGTCGCTCAGAAGTTCGCCGCATAGGTCGAAGACGTTTGCGAGCCGATCGATGAACTCCTGAGGGTGCTCCTCAAGCCCGATCTGCCCGTCAACCCCGTAGTCACGCTGCCCGTAGTACGGCGGCGATGTGACGATCGTGTCGACCTTCAGTCCAACGTCGATGAGATCCTGCAAGCGTGCTTCCACGTCGCCGTTGAGAAGGATCGACCTCGAGTCGGCGTAGGAGACGGACCGCAGGTTGGAAGCTGCGTCAAAAGTCTCCGCTGATGCCGTGACTGGTCGAAGCGCACGGTTGGCCGGCGTGTCCTTCAGTTTGCCGTCGGGACCGATGGACTGCCCATGCGGGGGGGCCGGGAACCGTCGGGGAGACGACGAGCTCTCGGGGTCAGGCGTGAACATCACAAGCTCCTTCGACGGCGGCGGGCTCAGCGTACGACGGGGCACCTTGCGGACCCATCGCGACCCGCGCAGTCAACCAGCGGAGACCCACATCGCATCTCGATGACTGCCGGGCGCAGTTTCCGGCGCAACGCTGCCACCACGTTCACGTCGTCGTTCGCTGCGCCCAGACCGCATCGCTCGCTTCCAGGTCGACGTATCGCAGGCGGAGCGCTTCGCAGGCTGACGCAGCGGCCGACGATGGTTGGGTCCGAGCCATGGACTCGAGCAGCTCGTCAAGATGCAGCAGCCGCACCAGTGACGGATCAGCGAGAAGGCTCGCGTAGTCATCGACGATCCGGCGAGCGTCGCGGTCGGCACCGTGCGCGACTAGAACGTAGATCGGCTCGGCCACGACACCAAGCTTCTCCGAAATAGCGGCCGCCAGGGCATGGCAACGCAGCGGTTGGTTGAGGCGTCTGGGGACGAGCTCCAGCGCTCCGGGTCGCCACAGAGATCGACGGCCGGCGAGTGCCGCGTATGCCGAACCAATGCGTGGCACTCTGCTCACGTGTCGGTCGGCATATTTCGTTTCAAAGACGATGTGCCGTTCCGTGTCATCAATGAGCACGCGCAAGAGGAAGTCCACACGCGTCATGTCGTGCAAATACTCGCTTCGGCGCGCCGGAGCGAATTCGAGCTCTCGATCCAGAATTGACGAAACAGGGAGGCCGAGGACCTCGGACAGTACCGATTCTGTCCAGCCGGGCCAATTTAGCAACGTACTGAAGAGATTGATGGTCAACGTCTGACTCGACGTCATGACCGACGTGCAACGGAATGGCTCTAGTCCCCAACCGGCGTGCCTGCGCGATGTATACATCGAGCTCGCATGCTCGGCAACAAAGTTCAGATGCGCGCTCGCGTCGGCCGGCGCAAGCACGCTGCCCAGCGGTCGGCCACTCGGCGGCGGCAACGCGCCGAAACGTTCGAGACCGAGAATGGTGCGCCGGTACCAGGCTTGGTGTACTCGCAACCGAGCACTGAGCGGTGGCTCCCTCACGGATAGCGGACCGAGGTCGGAGTACTCAACTACGGGTCCGGCCGACAACATGTCAGGGAGCCTAGAGGTCGAGGCTCGTCAAGGTCGCTCACGAGCCGGTCCGAGTTGAATTACAGCCGGTCGATCCAAGTGTCCCCATCTCGGGTGTCCCAACTGGAGCCAGGGCTCTCTCGATTCGTCGACGACATGGACGCCCGCTGATGCAGGTCCGCCAGGAGGCCTTGTGCCTCCAACGTGTTCAGATCGCGGAGAGACTGCACTGGACGTCCCACCAGGCTTTCGACCAGCCGCTGTCGTTCGGCCATCTCGCCCACTCCACATGCGTCAAGTGATCGTCGAAGTTGAGTCACTAGCCAATCGGGAACACTGGGGGGTGGGGGCGGGGTGAGTTCGACTGGCGCCGAGAATCGTGCGTCGCCATCCCCGAAGAGGGCGCCATCTAGGGACATAGTCGAGATCGTATGTGGCGACGTCGATAGGCGGCGCCAGTATGCTCTTGGACGTCGATCCCCTCGTCGCGGCTGGTGTCATGAGCATCACTAGGGACGCCGGCTGCCGGGTTCATCGAGCCCGTTGCGGACCGGTGGCAGGACTGCAATCGCTGCTCTACGAGGCAAGCCACGCCACCTTGAAGCTGAGGTGGACCCCCCTCATCGATCGAGCGTCATGCGTTGAACGTCATTCCGTTGCCATCTCTCCCCTAACGGCCATCCATGCGACGAGCCGGACCTCGTGCTTCTCGACCGAGGGCAGCGGCTCGCGCGGCGGCGCCGCGACAACGCCCGCGGCGTCGAGCACCTCGATCACCTTGGTGATCTGCTCCTCGGCGGTCCGTCCCTCCGCGAGCGCACGCCGCACCGCCCTCGCGACTTTGACCGGGGGCACGCTGCGAAGCCGACGCAACAGCGCGGTTCTCGCCTCCCGGTCGAGGTACCGGCCATGTGCGCGGATCAGTTCGGTCGCGTCCCGGAAGGCTGCAGGCACTTCCGGCTCGAACGCGTTGGGATCGGTCATCCCCGTCCAGGCGGCGTGGACGTCGTCGCGTGCGACAGACCACGCTGCGAAGGCTTGGGCGTACACGTCCTCCGGAAGCCAACGCTCACGAACGGGCGCGCCCGGATCAGCGACCCGGAGCGAGATGAGCGTGTCGGAGGAGACAAGAGGAACACCATCGGTGCTCCGGCGGACATTCCACACATCGTCAGCCGCGACGTAGCGGAACCACGGCTTCGCCTCGGCGCCAATCCGCACGCAGAACACGTACCCGTTGCCCCGAACGCCCTCACTGACGAATCCCGCGCCGGATCCGTACGGGAGCGCGAGCATGTCGGACTTCATGGTCGCATCCACCTGCACAGCGTCGAAAAGCCGCCGGCGGTACTCCTCTCCGGACAGCGACGCCGAGGAGCCACCGTTGTCCAGAAGCTGCGCGAACTGGTCCATCGCGGCGGCGTCATTGAAGTTGATCTGGCGCCCTGTCGCGCGGCCAGGGAGCACGTCGCCAACACCGACGGCCGCATCCGCGAGGGCGAGCTTGCGGTCGATCGTCTCTTCGAGCCGAAGCATCTCGTCGAGTCGCCGCGCCGGGAAGAACAGCCCGAGGTGAACGTAGTCGTGCTTGGACCCGATGCGGTCGACTCGGCCGTGACGCTGCACGATCCGCATCGGGTTCCAGGGCAGGTCGTAGTTGATCATCTGACCGGCTTGCTGGAGGTTGACGCCTTCGGCGAGTACATCGGTGGTCAAGAGGATGTCGAAGAGGTCGTCGTGGACGGGCTTGCCGTTGACGCGCTCGCTCGCGGTCTCTGGAGCGAAGCTACCGATCACGGTGGCGCGTCCGCCTTGGTCGACGCCGCCGGTGGCACCGCGGGCGAGCGTCTTAGCGTAGGCACCCATGATCGGCTCGGCGACTCGCCCCCGGTAGTCCGACAGGGCCGAACCTGCTGGTGCGGCGTTGATCGCGGCGACGACGGCGTCATGGACAGGGATCACCGTGTCAGCGAAGGCCGAGAAGACCACCACCTTGCGCCGGTCGCGCCCGGAGACACCGCGAGCGTCGATTCTGCGCGCGGCCTCCGCCATGCGCGCAAGCTCGACCACGAGCGCGCCGACCTTCGACATCAGCCGGGGGTCCGCGGGGTCGACGGTGTCGACGCCTGCCGCGATCGCCGCGGTGAGCTCCGTCGCCTTGCGCTCGCTCGAGGTGACAACGCCATGCGCCAGCGCATGCAGGCGACGCAGCAGCTCGATGTCGGAGGTGACGTCGGCGGTGAGCGCGGCGAGGTGGTAGCCCGCGGCGGCCTCCGGGCGCTCGTCGACGTCGAGTGTTTCGACGAACGCGTCGAGGTCGTCGCTGTCGGACGAAGTCCAGTCCGCGAGAGCGTCGCCCTTAAGGACGTAGCCACCGGCCAGGGCCGTGAGGAACGCCTCGTGCGAGCCGATCATGCGTTCCAGGGACGCCGTGAGCGCTTCGGGGCTCGACTCGAGACGCTTGAGCAGGCCGGAGCGGAGGAGACCGGCGTTGGTGATCTGGTACGTCGCAAGGTCGTGTTCGAGCGTGTACCAGCTCGATAGGTAGCGGGCGAGCATGAGGCGCTCGGGGTCGACGACGCGCTGCGCCCACGCGTTCGGCTGGTGCGGATCCGTGGGGTCGTCGAGTGCCTGGACCATGGCGTCGATGAGGGCCGCACCCTCGTCGTCGATCGGATAGTCAATCCGTCGCGGCTTCGCCTGGGGGAATCTCAGGGTGGTCAGTTTGCCGTCTGGGCCGGTGATCGTCTCGTTGGGGTAATGCTCTTTCACGAACTTCCGGGTGCGACGGACTGCGACCTGGTCCATCAGGTCGAACAGGTGCTCCGGGGTCAGGTTCGCCGGGTCGACGTCCTGAGCGGCGCGAATGTACTTCTTGATGGATGGGATGCCGATGCCGGCGAAGCGAGCGTCGTCCCGGATGAAGTATTTGACGAGGGTCTCTAGGTCCGCGAGGGAGTTGTTGACCGGCGTCGCGGTGAGGAGCACGACCTTCTTCGGGCTCGCCCCCGCGGCGATTACAGAATCGATCGCGGCGGAGCGCTGGGCTCCAGCGTTGCGGAGGTTGTGTGCCTCATCGACGACTATGAGCGAGTAATCGTCCATCTTCGCCGCGAACGCGGCGTCGTACGTCGACAGCGTCGGGTCGACCTGGTTGCGCACCTTCTCGTACGAGTAGATGTCGACCCACCGGGAGAACCGCGGATCGTCGAGGAACGGAGTCCACATCGAGGTGACGAGTGCCGCAGGGGCGACGATGAGTACCCGCTGCCGGTTCGCCGACGCCCGGGCGATGACTTCGCCGGCGAGGTATGTCTTGCCCAGGCCGACCTCGTCGGCGACGAGCACTCCCCCGTTCTCGACGAGAAGTCGCTCCATCCGGGCAACGCCGTCCGCCTGAAACTGCGTCAGCGCGAGAAGTGTGCGCGAGTTCGGCTCCTCCTCGGCGATCGCCGAGCCGTACAGCTCCCAGAGCATGCGCAGGTAAATGGTCCACGGTGCATGCGGGTCCCACAGGCGACCGTAGAGACCGGCAAGGTCGTAGAGCTCGGAGCGGGCCCAGTAGTGCTCAAACCACTCGGATACCTTGGCGGCAGCGTGGGTGCCGCCCATCGTGCCGAGGTTGAGCTCCGCGTTGTGGGCGAGACCTCCGTACGTGAGGTTCGACGACCCGGCGAGCGCCGCCTGAGCTGGGCCGTCCTCGACCAGGTACGTCTTCCCGTGGAGAAACCCGTGTGTGTACCGGCGCACCTCAACCTTCGCGGTGCCGCTGGTGTCGACCGACTTAAGCCACCGGACCATCCGTCGCGCCTCTTGCGTCGGCGTGTAGTCGAAGCCCATCGTGTCGCGCTCGGCCTCGAGCCACGCCTGGTGGCGGCTGAGGGCGGCTTCGCGGCGCTGTACGGCGTCGGAGTCGCCTGCATTGACCGAGCGGACGGACTCGGCGTCCGGCTCGGCGCCAAGGAGGAGCCGAACCCGCGGCGCCCTCTCCAGCTCGTCGGCGATGAGGACGAACCCGGCCGGGTTGACGTACGCCGTCGCAATCGCGACCGGCGGCGCGACCACCTTGTTGTCACGCGCCGACGAGAGCAGCTCGTTGACTTTGTCGGCGACGGTCTTGTCGAAGACGCCCTCTAGCGGATTCGTAGCGAAGTCGGGTAGCCCGGTCATGCCTCGGACCCCCAATTCCGGAAGTGGGCGAGGACGGCGGCAAGGCGTGGCTGGTAGTCCCAGCCGCGGTGGAACGTTGCGAAGACCTGGGTGAGCTGCTCCTCCGTTAGTCCGTAGAGCAGCGCGACGAGCGCGTCGAGCTCGGCGATGAGGTCGTCCTTCATTGTCTGGGACGTCACCGATGCGACGGGGACGCCGACCTCGGCGGCCCATGCCGAGTAGCGCTCGTCAACAGCGGCCAGTCGCCCGGCGATTTCCACGACGCGCATGTTGGTGGCTCCGCTGGGTGCGTAGATTGGAACTGGCAAAGCGTTGAGCACGTAGAAGTTCAGGCTCAACTCGACAAACCGCCGCGCGTACCAATCAAACGGGATCGAGCAAAGGACTCCGAGTAGGTAGGCGGTCTCAGCTGCGTTGTCGTGAAGGTCAATCAGGTAGGGCGCCTTGTTGGTCAGCACAGCAGGCGGAACCAGACAAGCAATCATCGTCCTTGAGTCGGTGCCGCGCGCAACGTCCCGGAACGCAATCCTAGTTCGCTGGTATGGAAGGCGCCCCCGCTCGATCAGGCCCTCTGCGTCCTCCCCAAAGAGCGCAGACGACTTGGTTCGAACCTGCCGCCGGAGTTTTGCCTCTGCGCGCGTCCGGATGGTTGTCTTCGCAGCCGATCCGTGCACTGGACCGGCGTCGGGGTCCCACAAGTTGAACGATCCGCCCTTGAGAACCGGCAGATCCCCTGTCGAGTCCCCCACGTTCCAGAGTGCGGCATCGGTGGTTTGGTTGAAGTCTCCTTGCGCGGGTCGAACCGAGAGATCCGAACGGGCTCCGCCGAGACTCGGCGACTGTCTTATCGTAAGGAATGGCTGTGAACTCGCCGAGTTGGGCATCGCAGGGAACGCCGCAGACGGGGTCCAGGCGGAGAAGTCGCTGACGCTTACCTCAGTTGACTTATCCACGCCATCACGGAACTCACTCTCGGAGGCGAACGGACCGCTGAAGCGAACGAATTGGCTCTCCCCCTTTTCGAGGACGGTGAGAGCGATGGTCCAACGCGGCTCCATGTCGAAGGCCCAACGAGCGGAGTTTACTATGAAGGAAACGTCGGCGAACGACCCGTTCGCAAGGATCTCTTGACGCCACTCCGCCGACCCCAGGGCCGACAGTGCCCCGCGGGGAAGCACGACGCCCACGCGCCCTCCGCGCCGAAGCAAGGTCCAGAATCGCCAGCAGAACGCCTTGTAAAGGTCAGCATTTCCGGTCTCAAATCCCGGGTATGGCCCACGAGCCAACGCCAGGCGGAGCCGCTCGGCCCACGCGCGCTCCTGCTCCATTGCGGCGACGAGGTCCGGCCGCGACTCGCGGTATGCGGCGACAAGCGCCTTCTGCTCGCCATCGGCTCGGCTCTTAAGCCCCGGGAACGCCAGCGTCCAGAACTTCAGCTCCTCGAACACAAGCTCCTCCCATGGCGGGTTACCGAGGAGCACGTCGAAGCCGGGATTCTCGCGTACGAACACCTCGGGGAAGAGCATGGGCAAATGCGCGGGCCGTAGCGGGGCGACGATCCGCGACGGCTCAGTCGCTTCAGTAAGTCGGCGGAGCGTCGACTCGTTGGTGATGTTCGTCGTCCACTCGCCGAGCCGGACCGCGACGGCGGCGTCGAAGAGTCGCGCGATCGGCGCGGACGCCTCTCGGGCGGCGGCAAGTCGCGTTGCGGCGGCCTCTACTTCGGCCTTCGTGGCCTCGGAGGCGTTGGCGACGTCGAGCAGCAGCGGAGTGACCCGGTCGAGGTGCTCGCGGAGCAGCGCGCGGATCGCGGCCTTGTACCCGACGCTCGGCTTCGCCTTCGCCATCGGGCGCTTCGGGGCGAGAGCGGGCCTCTGCTGGACACTGCCGAAGAGAACGTCCTGGGTGAGGGTCAGGAGTTCGTCGTCGTCGTCCGACGTAGCTTCGACGGGCTCAAACGCCGTGAGGGTGGTCTCGGCGACCTTGGCGAGCGCGTTGACGGCTTCGTCGATGGTCCCGATCCCCGTGAGGGAGTCGGCGCAAACGAGCCCGTGGTCGAGGTTCGACATGGGCAGGCCGGGCACGAAAGTGTGAATCCACAGGGCGAGCCGCGCGAGCTCGACAGCCATGAGGTTGATGTCGAGGCCGTAGATGCAGCGGCGCGCGATCTGGCGTCGCAGCAGACCGACCTCGTCGACATCGAGCTTGGCGACGTCGTCGGTTCCAAGCGCCTCCTTGGCGACCTCGGAGAGGCGACGCATCTCCTCGGTGACGCCGGGCACGGTGTGCTGGGTGAGGAACGTGCGCATGAGCGCCTCGATCTTGTCGATCGCGGCGACGAGGAAGTGGCCCGAGCCCATGGCGAGATCGGCGACGCGGAAATCGAAGAAGTCGCGCGCCGCGGCCGAGGCGTCGCCCGCACTCAGGTGCGCGGCGATGCGGTCGAGGTGCTTCGACAGCGCCGGGACGACGGATCGCTCGATGAGGTGGTCGACGACGACCTTGGGCGTGAAGTAAGAGCCGGTCGCCTTCCGCTCGCCAGAGGCGGAGTGGAAGTAGACGCCGCCCGCGCCGACGAGCGCCTCGTCGCCGTCCTCTGCGGGCACCCAGGCACCCTCCGAGTCCTCCGTGAGGTCTTGATCCGCACGGGACAGCGACGACTCCAGAAGGCCCTCGTAAATCGTGCCGAACTCGCGCACCGACAGGGAGCGGAAGTCGACGAGGCCCTCCGTACCGTCGTCCGTGCGGTCGACGAGGAGCGCGCGCAGCGCTGGAGCGAGCACCCGGTCGGGCAGCTCGATACTCGCGATGAGCGCACCGTCCGACGATCGGTCGGCGTCTGAAGAGAACAGCCCACCGTTGTATGCCGGGACCTGCCAGAGCGGTTGACCCTTGTCGATCGCGAGCCACACCTGCTCCAGGTCGCGCCAGAGGATCGCCGCGTCACCGAACTCGAGTGCACCGGCATCGAGCAGGCGGCGCCCCTGGCTCTTGAGCGAGTTGGCGTCGAAGCCTTCGTTGCGACCCGCAGGCAGCAGACCGCGGTCCTCGGCGTACGCCTGGAACAGGAGCCTGAAGAGTATGCGGAGCGTCACCTGGTAGGCCGTCGCCAGGCCGTCGGCGTCGAGCGCGCGACCCTGCTTGGCGAGCTGGTGGGCGACCTCGACAGCGACCGACGGGACCACCTCGCCGTACACGCGCTGGCGGAGTCGCTTGCCAAGCTCCGTGGCGTAGCGGGCGGAATCGGCGAGGATCTGGTCCGTGCTGCCGCCGGCGGCGAGTGCCGCGGCGGAGAAGACGAGCGGGAGCAGCGCGGCGTGGTCGGCGTCGATCGTCGCCAGGTCGATCTCGAAGTACGTCTCCGTCTGACCCTTGGCGCCCACTCCGACGCCGTCGAGGCCCGGGTAGAGCCGGATCTGGTCCTTGCGGATGACCACTACCCACGGGATCTCCTGCTGCAGAGCGATCGCGAGCCCATACGTGACTGGCGACCCGCTGAGGCGAGCCGTCCTCTGGTCGAACTGCTCGGTCGCGTCGATGAGGACCGCCACGGCCCGCGGCGAGTGCCCGTCGCTCACGAGGAGCAGCGCGTTCGCTGTGTGGCGAGTTGTGCGGAAGCCGAGGGCCTTAATGAGGTCGGCGTCCCGCTGTGCCAGGATCGCTCGACCGGCCTCGCCCAAGGACGCCCAGTCCGGGCGTGTCGGCAGGCTCGTCATCACGTGGTGTGTAGCAAAGAGCCCAGAGTTGGTGAACCCTGGCGCCGTCGACTCGTGCGCCCGGCGGAAGTTGGCGAGCCGTTCGGACGCGAGCTCGACGTCCGGCTCGTAAAGCGCTGACTGCAGCTGCCGCTGGGCGGCCTCGACCGGCAGCTCGACGGTGGCGGCCTGCGGGTCCGGGCCAAAGAGGTATGCAGTGTCACCGTGAGTGACCGCGACGACAAGAGTGATCTGACGGCGTCCCCTGCGTGCCATGTAGAGCTCCCGAAGCGCCGTCCGAGAGGGCGTAGCGACCGCCTCCGCCGTCGCAACCTGGAGACTGCCGAGCCCGTCGGGATCGGGTCCCAGGAACACGGCCCGCGGAACAATCCCTACGGGCGCCTCGGGCTGGGTCCAGGGCACGCGCCGATCCGCATCGAACTGCACTGTTGTCGTCTCCTTCAACGCATGTCCTGGCTCGCACCGACGGTGCCATCCCGACACCATTCATTGCTCGGCCTGAGGCCCGGCTCGGACCTATCTACACCGTCGGCGCGTACCCACGCGTCCACAGCGCTCGCCTGGAACCGTCACTGGACGAGTCGACACCATGGCCTCGGCTCCGTCGAGTGTGAACGCGAAGTCGAAACCGGCCATGTCCGCAATCATGACGCCCTGCCGACCAGGTGAACGGGACGCCGCGCCAAGTTAGCTTGCGTGGGTAGCGCTTCGGTCATCGTCCTGGGGCGCCATCCGATCGCGGACGACGCCCTCCGGCATCGTCACCAAGAGCTGGCTGTCTCGATGGATACGTGCTCACGTTCGGCCCGCACCAGGAGGTCCATTTCTGAAGATGTCGACAACCTTAGGAGCGGGTAGGCAGGGTCAGAATCCGGCCCGACCGCGTCCCAGGACATGCCACCGAGGTTGCATGCGGAGGCGTCGTCGTCACCTCGCTTGCATCAGTCAGTGCGTCGCGCCGTAGCCGTCGGCGGCCTGCTAGGTCAGCCCGGGAAGTGGACTTGGCAGGAGTCGTGCAATCTCCAGAAGGCACTCGACGCTCTGGCGAAGGTCGTCGTCCGACAGAACGTTATGCGGGTTCTCCGGGTGATGGATCATGTTGCGAACGGAGGTCGGCAACGTCGTCGTTTCGTGAGCAACCCCGCCATTCGACGTAGTCCTCCCGTAGTTCGTCACCTGGGTTAGTCCGCGGTCTGTGAGCCATCTATCGAAAGCTCTGACTGTGGCCGCACCAGCGTGGTCCTGCAGGCGCCCGAACAGAGCCGTGTGATTGATGATGAATGCCTGCCGGTCGATGTCAGTGAGGTCTTCGAGGGACGCCCAACCACTTTCGACAAGATCTTGATAGTGCCACCGGAGCGGAAGCGAGCGGCTCTCCGGCCGATCGGCGAGCACTCGGAGTGTGAGCGCGAAGTCCAGGCCCGCGATGAAGTCCTCGAGGAATGACCCATCCGTGCCCCATGCTCCTAGCAGGTTCACGACGAAGGCGCGAAAGTCCCAGATATAGGGTTCCAGGTCAGCCGACGTCAGCGCCGCAAAGTCGATGCTCGTCAGGGCGTCGCGGAACTCGTCGAATGAGAGCCGCAGTTCGGCCGTGCGGTTCCAGCGCTCGACCGCGCTTTCGAACTTCGTCTTCGCCTCATGACTGGAGTAGCCGAGGTGGCACAGCCGAAAGTAGGCCTCGTCCAGGGTTGTCTCGAACGCCGGCTTCGTCTTGGTGACGCCGCCTGCGTAGCGGTACTCGACGTCCCTCAGGCTCCCGGGTGGGAAGAGCCAGTGGTGATTCTTCCAGTAGCGGTTCTTGCCCCAGTCGATGTCGATGTCGTTCAGCGACAGCGTGATTTCGGTGCCCACAGCGCATCCTTGCATCTGAGCACCATCAGGCACGGCCGACGGACGCGACCACCGGAGCGATCGAGACGGTCCTCCTACTTGATCAACCGTCCGTTTGCACGAAGGAAGGCAAGGCGAGCCCTTCAAGCGCCCGGCTCGCTGCAGCCGCGGCTGCTGTCTGTTGATCAGGCAACAGATGCGCATACGTTTCAGTCGTCGTGGTGATCGACTCATGTCCGAGTCGGCGCTGCAGCACGAACAGGTCTGTGCCCGCCGCGATCATCCAGGATGCGTGAGTATGACGTAGGTCGTGTACGCGAGGACGCCTCACCAGCCGGCCAGCATCGGGATCGGGTGTGCCGTCGGCGCCACGCGGACGACTCGCGGCGTCGAGGGCCGGCGTCCACGTCGTGGTCCAGAAGCGCGAGGAGGAAATCTGTTGACCGACGGTGTTTGTGAACAGGAGCGCGTCCGAAGCCCTCCCGGCGGCCAACGGCATCAAAACGTCGACGAGCTCGTCAGGAAGCGACACAGTCCGCCGAGCCCGCTTTGTCTTCGGCGGACCGACGTACCAATGACGGTCGCCGTCGCGCTTCCAGGCCTTTGTGACGCGCAACGTTGGCGGGCTGGCAAACAGATCAAGGTCTCCTGGGGTCAAAGCCGTTGCTTCCCCCCATCGCAGGCCAGTCGCCACAAGTAGCAGGACCAATGGCTGGTAGTGCGGCTGGACATGCGACAGCAGGAGGGCGAACTCGCCCCGAGTAAGCACTGTCATCTCGTCCTGCGTCAGCTGCGACTTGGGGAGCTGCACGCCGACGCAAGGGTTGTCCGCCCGGTACCCAAGCCGGACGGCCGTCGACATCGAGGCAGAGAGCAGTCCGTGGATGTTCGCGATTGTCTTGGGCGACAGGCCACTGTCGCTCATCGAGCGAACCCACCCAGCAACATGCCGGTATGAGATCACGGAAACTGGATACGCCCCAAGCGTCGGCGCGATGTGCCGGCGAAGCTGCGTGCGGTAGCTGGCACGTGTGTCCGGACCTACAGCGGTCAGCAGATCGATGTGCTCCGAGACGGCCTCGACGACAGACGGACCGTGGTGCCGGACGGCGTCGGCGATTCGCGCGGCCTCGTCGGTGTGGCCACCCGTGACCTCGAGGAGCTGTTTCGCCACCCGGGCGTCGTTCTCGTCGTCATACGTCAGGGAGCTCTGCCGCTTCGTGTCCGGGTCTCGCCACAGCACAGCGAAGGACCGCGTCCCGTCGGCCCGGACCCGCTCCCGTATGGAGGCCATAGACACGAAAATAGCCCCCCGCGTCAACGAGCGGCTACTTCCTGTCAACATGACCTTGCGTTTCCGCAGGTCAGATGAGTGGAGGTGGCGGGAATCGAACCCGCGTCCGGTGACGCAGTACCAGGAATTCTCCGGGTGCAGCCTGCTGTGATTTTCTCGGCCCCCACGCTCACACAGGCATGTACGTGGACGGGCTCAGTTGGCTAAAAGTCCCGGAAACCCCACCAACGAGGATTTCCAGCAGTGGCTCTCTAGATGACGCTGGTTACTGAGTCGAGAGCGTACTCAGGCCAACGGACTTCGGGGCTCGCTCAGGCGGCGAGGGCGAAGTCGGTGCGGTTTGTATTGGCACCTATGGTTTTGCACGGAGCGTTGACGAGATAACCGTGCGTCCTCGACCCGCTTCTCCTGGTTCGACGATCACCGTCGAAACCGATCACCCCCATGTTCAGTTTTCAACACCGTCCCCACCGAGGCGGGGGCGACACAGCCCAGCCTACTGCCCAACGACTGCCGCGTCGTGCAGATTCCCGCCGCTCGGCCGTTCGTGAGGAGCGGCCGCGCTTGGGCGCCAACCTCGGCCCCACCGTGACCACGATCGGATGGCTCGACGATCCGGCCGGACCCGGAAGGCCGCGTTCGCGTCGTTGAGGGCGCCGGAGACCGCTGGCGCCTTCGAACGACGACTCCTCTCTGCCGCGCACGCCGCCGAAGATCAAGACTTCACCCTGACCGTTGAGCTGACGGCTCGTGCCTCCGATCAAGGCGGCTGGCGGAACACGAACCGCCAGAACGCGCGGCCCCACCGTCGTATTCGAACTTCCCGGCGATGCGGCCCCGATCTCGCTGGTGCGCCTGGAGCATCGCCGGACCCAAGTGACCGGTCACGATCTGACCGTGCAGAGCAACAGAGCTCCGATCACGGTTGTCCACAGATCCGCGACCAACGCACGCGCGGGGTCCTGTTTGGGTAGGTTCGCGACCATGCACACGAGCAGGCGGCTGCGAAAGTCGATCACCGTCCGCGCCGCAACCGCACTTGCGCTTGCTCTGTCCCTTGCGGCGTGCACCAACAAGGTCGTCGCCCCCGACGAACCGACGTCAGCCACATCCCCGACCGTCACCGACAGCCTGACCCCGACGCCAGCACCGATCCCAAGACCTACATTTCCGGAGTCGGGAAACTCTGCAACTGTCGACGGAGCCGTCGCTGCGGCCAAGTACTTCATGGCGGTCTACACCTACGCTCGGCAGTCCGGCGATCTTTCAGAATGGAACGCGCTCGCAGCTGACGACTGCACGTTCTGCAATGCGGTGAGCGCCAGCGTCAAGGCTGCGGTAGACGCTGGACACACCGTGACCGGAGCAACCGTCTCCGTGCTGGAATCGGCAGGGTCCGAGATCACCGCTGGAGAGTGGTACACAGCCACGCTGCGCGTCGACGAGGCGCCATCGCAGGAGTCGGATAGGTCAGGACGAGTTCTAACGGAGGGCGGGGGCGGCCCTCACGACTTGTTCTTCGCCATTTCCTGGAACGATGGTTGGCAGATCGATGCAGTCGACGTCAACGCGACGCCGTCCAAGTGACGAGCGTCGCGCTCGTCGTTGCAATTGCCCTTGTGCTCGGGACGACCGAGCCACCGCCCACCGCAGATCTGGGTTCCTTTGGCGGCGAGGTCTCCGACAACCGCACCGCGCTCGATCTCAACGCAACGCGGGCGGGGGCCGCGCTCGCGAGGCTGGCAGCGGCGCATGCGACAGGACCGCCGCTCGTGGCGCTGCAACGGGCCGCGCGGTGCATAGCCGTCGACCTTAAATCGACAACGCCACTAAATGGGCCGTGCCCAGACGGGGTCTACCACGAGGACCCGGCCCTGTGCGGCGGCGAGGCACCGCTGGAACCGCTATGGGCGCGAACCCGCGCGACCGCAGATTCGCCATGGTCCGACTACGCATTCGTCGCACCCGGTGGATGTCCGGCCACGCTCGAGCCCGTATTGAGCGAAGCCGACTTCCGTCGCCTCCCGCTCGCGCCCCCTCCGCTCCACCTCCAACCGGACCGCGGCTGGGTCCTCGTCAACATGGACACGATCGTGTCCACCGACAAGACCGAGCAAACGTTTCGCACGGAGCTGCTCGGGCGCGGGATCGACGTCGTCGCGACGCCCGACACCTTCACCTACGACTGGGGTGACGGCACGGCGCCCCTGGTCACCCGGAGCGCCGGCCACGCGTACCCGGACCAGGACACGTTCCACGTCTACACCGGGCTCGGCACCCGCCAGGTCACGCTGACCACCACGTGGACCGCCAAGTACCGAGTCGACGGCACCGCGCAGTGGCGCGACGTCATCGGCACGGCGGCTACGTCCGCCACCAGCGCGGCGTTCACCGTCGAGGAACGCCGATCGCACCTCGTCGCCGAGCTCTGCACGGCGATACCGACGCCGCCGGACTGCGAAGACGGCTGACCCCGGGCCGACTCTCGAGGCGCGCCCGACCCAGCACCACACGGGTGCGCCAGTTCATGCGGCGGGACCCTCGATGAGGGTTGCCGACGCAGACGACGACGCGCCGGTGGCGCCCGAGACCCAGGTCAGTGCCACCGCGTCGCCCGGCTCGTGGGCGCCCAGGGCGGCGGACAGCTCGGACGCGGTCGACACCGCGACCCCGTCGACGGACGTGACCGTGTCGCCGGCAGTCAGCCCAGCAGCGGCCGCGGGTGTGCCCTGGAGGACGCCGGCAAGGGTGGCGGAGCCGTCAGAGGACAGGGACACCCCCAGGAACGCCGGGTAGCCGAGCACGATGTCGGCGTTGTCGACGCCCTGCTCGATCTGGATCGCGATGGCCAGGGCGTCCTCGATGCTGATCGCGTAGGCGACGACGGAGCTCTGCGACGTCGACGCGGCGGTGGTCATCCCGACCACCTCGCCCTCGTCGTCCACCAGGGCACCGCCGGAGTCGCCTCCGACGACGGCCGCGGCGAACTCAATGAGCCCGTCGAGGGTCTCCGAGTTGCTGCCGGAGGCGTCGGAGGAGGCGGTCATGCTCTGCTCCGTCGCGAGGACGGTCCCGGTGGCGGCGACGAGTGAGCCGGTGCCTTCGGCGTTGCCGATCGCGGTGACGGTCTCGCCGGTGGTCACACCGTTGTCGTCGTCGAGCGCCACCGTCTGGAGGTCGCTCGCGTCCTGAAGTTGAAGCAGCGCGACGTCGTGGGTGGCGTCCGTCCCGACGACCGTGGCGGCGTAGGTCTGACCGGTCGTCTCGTCGGTGACCGTGATGTCCGTGGAGCCCTCGACCACGTGGTTGTTGGTGAGGATGAGCCCGTCGGACGTGAGGATCATGCCGGTGCCGGCCGCCGCCGCACCCTGGTAGCCGAGCACCGTGTCGATCGTGACGACGCCGACCTGCTGGTCGGCCGACGCGGCGACCGCCGGAGTCTGAGCCTGGGTCGCGCCACCGCGGGTTGTCCGGGACGCCTCCGGCGGGAAGAAGGATGCCCCCTGGACGAGGGCGCCCGTGGCGGTGGGGGGCGACGCCGCTGTGCGGCCGTCGAGGGCGAAGCCGGTGCCGGCGCCGGCGACCAGACCCAGCACGAGCGTTCCGCCCGCCAGGCCCAGGAGCAGCCGGTGGCGACCGAGCCCGGTCGTGGGCGTTGCAGCGGCGTCGGCGGTTGTCTCGTTCATGGTCCTGATCTCCTTCGCGGCCGCCTCGGTGGTGGCTGCTGGGATCAGATAACCCGGCGTTCCGGGGAGGGCGCTGGGGGGCACCCGAGAGGAACCTGTGGGCGTCAGCGTGCCGTCGGCGCGGCCCAGAACGGGTCGCGCCCGAGGTAGCGCAGCAGCTCGGCCGCCGGACCGTCGTCGACCGCGGGGAGCTCGGCGGCGTAGGCGCCCCACTGCCGCAGCGGCTCGACGAGTGCCCGGGCCGTCGGAAGGATCATCGCGGCGAGCTCGTTGTCGAGCGGCGAGCCGAGACCTGCCGCCATGGCGATGTCCCACGCGTGGACGGCGGCGTCCAGAGCGGCTGCTCCGGCGGCGGTCTGCGCGGGGAGGACGCCCTGCGGCAGCGGGGTCGGGGCGGTGCCGTCCGGGTCCACGCCTGCGTAGGCGCGCGCGCTGGCGTCGAGCGCCGGCCCGACGAGCGCAAGCGGTTCGACGGTGAGGTTCCCGTCGGGTGCGAAGGGGTCTCCCGTTGGCCCGTCGGCACCCGTCAGGAAGAAGGCGTAAGCGCGCTGGTCCCCCGCCGCGTGCTGCAGCACCTGTGCGACGTCCCACTTCTCGCAGGGTGTCGGACGGGTGAGGTCGGCCGGGACGAGGGACGCCGCGGTGGTGCGCAGCGCGGCGTGGGCTCGGTCGAGGACGTCGAATCCAGTGCTCATGATCAAACCTCCATTCGGGAACGGAACGCTTCATTCCGCATCTACACCGTAGCGGAATGGTCCGTTCCGTTCAAGTGCTACCCTCGCGCTCATGGCGGCTCTCAGCGGACGGCGCGGGCAGGCCGCGCGCAATGACGTCACGATCCTCGACGCGGCCCGATCGGTGCTGACGGCCGACCCCACCGCGGCCGTCTCGGCGGTCGCGGCTGCCGCCGGTGTCGGGATCAGCGCGCTCTACCGCCGCTACCCCAGCAAGGAGGCACTGCTGGCGCAGCTGTGCCTGGATGGGCTCAACGAGTACCTCGTCATCGCGCGTGAGGCGCAGACCGCGACCGACCCGTGGGAGGCGTTCGCCACCTTCGTCCGTGGGATCGTCGCCGCTGACGTGCACGGGCTCACCGTCAAACTCGCAGGGCGGTTCATGCCTTCCGACGAGCACAGGCGCCTGGCTGCCGAGTCGGGTGTGCGAGCCGAGGAGATCCTCGCGGCGGCTCACGCGGCAGGCGTGGTCCGCGACGACCTCGACCCGCAGGACCTGGCGATGATCTGGGAGCAGCTGACGGCCATCCGGCTCGGCGACGCCGACCGCACCGCCGCGCTGCGCCGCCGCTACGTCGAGATCCACCTGCAGGGTCTACGGGCCTCCCCGGCACCGCTGCCCGAGTCACCTCCGACCCCGGCGGAGCTCGGCGCTCGGTGGGTTCCGCGCAGCGACACCACGTCGGCCGGGTCGTAGCCGGCCGACGCGTCACGCCGCCGCCCCGTCGGCTGCCGAGCGCACGTCGGCCGGGTCGTCGCCGGCCGACGCGTCAGACCGCCGCCCCGTCAGCCCGCCGACAGCACGTCGGCCAGGTCGTAGCTGACCGGCTCCTCGAGCTGGGCGTAGGTGCAGGACTCAGGAGTGCGGTCCTGGCGCCAGCGGCGGAACTGCGCGGTGTGCCGGAAGCGCTCACCCTCCATGTGGTCGTAGGCCACCTCCACCACGCGCGACGGCTCCAGCGGCACGAACGAGAGGTCCTTGCCGCGTGACCAGCGGCTGCCCTCGGCCTCGCGGGGCGTCCGCCCCTCGGCGGCATAGTTCCAGGGGTGACCGTCCAGTGAGGTCACGAGGGGCGCGAGCTCGGTCACCAACGCCCGGCGCCGCTCCATCGGGAACGACGCCGCGACACCCACCGACGCCAGCACACCCTCGGACGTGTAGAGCCCCAGCAGCAGCGACCCCACCGCATCGGGCCCGGACGCGTGCGGCCGGTAGCCGGCGACCACGCAGTCGGCGGTCCGCTCGTGCTTGATCTTCTGCATCGTCCGCTTGCCCGGCTCGTACAGGCCCGACGGATCCTTGGCGACGATCCCGTCCAGCCCGGCGCCCTCGAACTGCGAGAACCACCGCTCCGCAACCTCAAGGTCGGAGGTCTGGGCGGTCACCGACACCGGACCGGAACCTCGGACGATCGTCTCCAGGCGCGCCCTGCGTTCGGCGAACGGCAGACCCGTGAGGTCCTCGTCGTCCAGAGCAAGGAGGTCGAAGAGCACCAGCCGCGCCGGGGTGGTCTCAGCGAGCAGCCGCACCCGCGACTCGGCCGGGTGCACCCGCTGCAGGAGGGCCTCGAAGTCCAGCCCGGTGTGCCGCGACGACGGCACGATGATCTCCCCGTCGACGACGCACCGTTCCGGCAGGTGCGACAGGACCGCCTCGACGACCTCCGGGAAGTACCGCTGCATCGGCTTGGTGTTGCGAGACCCGATCTCCACGGAGTCCCCGTCGCGGAACACGATCGCCCGGAAGCCGTCCCACTTGGGCTCGTACAGCTTGCCGGCCGGGATCTTGGGAACCGACTTGGCGAGCATGGGATCCACGGGCGGCATCACCGGAAGCGTCATGGCACCCAGTCTTACCAGGCGCCCCCGACGTCCCCCGTCGGGTCGCCGCGGCGCGGGGGCGTGCGACAAAAGCGTGCGGCAGAAAAAGTGCGGCAGAAAAGCGGTCAGCGTACAAAAGACCCACGGCCACTCGACGACGATCGGCACCCGGATGCGAACTCTCACCGTCCACCGCGCACCCGTCGCGTTCACCCTCGCGCTCGCCACGAGCCTCGCGCTCGCCGGCCCGGCGTCGGCGGGCGGTGAACCGAACAGGTCCGCGACCACCTCGTACACGAACCCGGTCAGCGCGGGCTTCGCCGACACGTTCGCCGACCCATCGGTGATCCGCGGCAAGGACGGGTGGTGGTACGCCTACGGGACCACCGACCCGCTGCGGGAAGGCGAGGCGACCCGCCACCTGGTGCCGATGTCCCGCTCCGCGGACCTGGTGAACTGGGAGTACGTCGGCGATGCGTTCGCGGAGGACGCGGTCCCGGCGTGGGCGGACCGTGACCGAGGGGCGGCGCTGTGGGCGCCGGACGTGCGGTACGTCGACGGGGAGTACCGGATGTACTTCGTCGTCACGGAGACCACCGTGACCGGCGAGCCGAACGACAACGCGGTCGGCGTCGCGACGGCGCCGACACCGACCGGGCCGTGGACGCCGACGGATGCGCCGGTGGTCGGGCCGCGGCACGGGGGCGGCGGAGCGGGCGACTTCCTGTGGACGTTCGACCCGTCGCACGTCGTCGGCCCGGACGGCGCCGAGTACCTGTTCTACGGGTCGTACTACGGCGGCATCTGGGCCACGGCGCTGTCGCAGGACGGCCGGACGGCGGTCGGCGACCCGGTCCGGGTAGCGATCGACAACAAGTACGAGGGCGCGTACGTCGTCCAGCGTGACGGCTGGTGGTACCTGTTCGCGTCGTCGGCCAACTGCTGCGCCGGCCCGACCACGGGGTACAGCGTGCATGTCGGCCGCTCGCGCGACCTGACCGGCCCGTACGTCGACCGGGAAGGTGTCCCGCTGGACCAGTCGCGGGCGGGCGGCACACCGGTGCTCGCGCCGAACGGGAACCGGTGGGTGGGGACCGGCCACAACGCCGTGGTCACCGACCTGGCCGGCCAGGACTGGATGGTCTACCACGCCATCGACCGCGAGGACCCGTACCTCACCGGTACCGACGGCATCAACGAGCGCCCGATGCTCATCGACCGGCTCGACTGGATCGACGGCTGGCCCACGGTGCGCGCCGGGGCCTGGGCGTCGGAGGGCTGCGAGGACGGTCCGAGCACCGGCGGGGTCACCGGGTTCGAGCAGGGCATCCCCCGGGGATGGACGACGACGGGGCCGTGGACGACCGCGTCCGACCCCGCTGCCGGGTCGAACGCCGTGTCCCAAGGAGCCGGCGCGCTGACCACCCGCGCACCCTCTCTCCGGGACGTCCGGGTCGAGTCGGACCTGCGTCTCGACCCCGGCGGAACCTCCCCCTTCGGTCTCGTCGCCGGCGCGCAGGTGCAGCGCGGCGGCTGGGACACGGGCCGACGCGGGCACGGCGTGACGGCCACCGTCGATCCGTCGGCACGCCAGCTCGTCGTGGAGGCGGCATCCGGAAGGTCCTCTGCAGCGGTGCCCGCGAACGTCGACCTGTCGGCGTGGCACTCGTTGGCTCTCACGGTCCGCGACGGCGTCGCGACGGCCGAGCTGACGAACGCACGTCTCGGTGATCCGCTCGCCGTGGTCTCGCTCGAGGTGCGCGGCGGCACCGGGGCCGGTCGGAGTGCCGGCGCCTTCGCGGGCGGTCCGGGGGTGCACGTCGACAACCTCAGCGCGCTGCCGGCAGCCCGGCCCGTCGACAAGGGGATCCGTCAGCCGCTGCTGGGCCCGATCGACCCCGCCTTCAGTGACGAGTTCGACGGCCCCGCGCTGGATCCGCGGTGGACGACGGTGCGCGACCCGCAGGTCACGGTGGAGGGCGGGTTCCTTCGGTGGCCGACGGAGGCCGGTGACATCGTCGGCACGGGGAACGACGCGGGACTCCTGCTCCAGGACGTGCCCGAGACCCCGTGGGTGGCAGAGACGCGGCTGACCATCGACCTCGGTACGGACACGGTCCGCAACTACCAGCAGGGCGGCATCCTCGCCTACGTCGACGACGACCTCTGGTCGCGGCTGTCGCACGTGGCCATCTGGAACACCCGCCAGACGGAGTTCGGCCACGAGCAGCCGTTCGCCGGCCGGCTCTCGTTCGGGGGCACGATCGTCGGACCGCCCGACGAGACCACGTGGCTACGCCTGGTGCACCGGACCGACGACGGTGGTGAGCACGAGGTGCAGGCGTTCACGAGTACCGACGGGCAGACCTGGGTGGCCGGAGGGGTGTGGACCTTCCCCGCGGGATCCGACCTGAAGGTCGGGCTGCTGTCTCTCGGTGGCGTAGGTGCCACCTCGCAGTTCGACTACCTCCACGTCTACCGCCTGCGGCGCTGACGTCTCCTACCAGCCGCCACCGCCGCCGCCCCCGACGCCGCCCCCGGAGAACCCGCCGCTGAACCCCGAGCCGCCCGACGAGCCGGGCGTGGGGGCGGAGATGGACTCGGTGGCGATGCTGGAGAAGCGGTCCAGAGACGAGGCGAACGCGGAGGCCCAGTAGATGTTGGAGCCCGGGTAGTAGCCGCCGACGTACCAGCCGGGTTGCGCCACGGCACGGCCCTGCGCGGCGAGCTCGCTGAACACGCGAGCCCAGCGGTCCGCCAGTCCGAACACGATCGCGTACGGCAGGTACCGGCTGAAGATGTCCTCGCCCTCCTCGAACTTCAGCTGGTTGGCCTCGGCGGTGGCCAGGTACCGGCGGAAGCCCATCGACTGCGCGAGTGCGGCGGTGCCGTCAGCGGTGCGGGCCGGGGCGGCGCTCGACATCAGGAACACCGCGGCCCCGATGATCCCGATCGCGATGGGGACGAGAAGGCTGCCGCGGACGTCGGACAGCACGTTGAACGCGAGGATGCCGAGGAGCCCGGCGAGGATCACCAGCGCGACGCCGGCGACTCTCCAGGTGGAGCGCACCGAGTGAGGGTTGGCGCGGAACCAGCCACGGTTCGTGACCTCGTCGTAGAGGCCGGTCTGCACCTTGGCCATGGACGCGGCGAACGTGGTCTTCAGGTCGGAGAGCCTCACCGACGTGCGACCCGCGAAGATCTCCGTCAGCAACATGTCCTCGAACGGCAGCAACGACCCGTCGCGGTTCTTGAGCTGCACCAGGGTCCAGTCCTTGGCCTTCTTGTTCGGGTTGTCGCGCGGCACCTCCTCGATGCGCAGCCACCCCCGCACGGCCAGGTCGACGAGCGTCGCGGTGACGTCGACCGGGTCGGCCTTCTCGTCGATGAGCGTGCCCATCTCGCCGGGAACCATCCCGCTCGGGGGCTGGAACTGCACCGACACCGGCCCCCGCTTGTCGCGGAAGCCCGTGTTGCCGGGCTGGCCGTCGGCGGGCCGCAGCCCAGGCGTCAGGCCGAGGTACGCGATGTCACGCCCCGCCCTGCGCACGCGTCGGACCGCGAGGAACGTCCCGACCACGAGAACGACGAGCGCGACGACGCCCAGCGGCGAGACGGGCTGCACGGGCGCCAGCGGGTCGGGCTTGCCGACGAGGATGGGCTCCACCCCGGGGAACGTCCCCCCCGGCCAGCCGGTGACGGTGGTGAGCTGGTCGCCGACGGGCACCAGGTCCTGCGTGAACGTGGCGCCGTTGCCCGCGGGAACGGCCGAGGTGCACGGGTTCGTCGACCCGTTCGGTCCGGCGAAGCAGACCGCGCCTGCACCGCGGCCGGGCCGGTGACCTGCACGGTGACGTCGCCGATCGGGATGGTCCAGCCTGCGCCGATGACGTTCCAGTAGAGCTCGTCGCCGGAGTGCAGGGAGTTCGCGGGGTTGAGCCACCCGTTCACCGTGAGCTGCACGTGGTAGGTCTGGACGCCGGACACGTCGTCCACGTCCGGGTCACCGATGCGCAGGATGAGCGCGGTGTCGGTGGTCTCCTTGTTGACCTGCGCCGGAGCACCGGTCGAGCTCGACGCCGTGACGTCCGAGTACTCGAACGAGCGGTCGTGCTCGTCGTCGTAGAACACGCGCGTCGGGAACGTCAGGTACGGGCCGTGCCCGGGGGTGTCGCCGAAGTCGAAGTCGAAGTCGAGGTCGACGGTCACGACCCCGTCCGACGCGACCGCCGCCGTGACGTCGTACCGCGTGATCTCCTGGCCGCTCGACTGGTCGGGAGCGGCCAGGGCGGGAGTCGCCACCGCGAGCAGGGCCACCAGCGCCAGCAGGATCCCGGCGAGACGAGCCCTCACAGGTCGCGCTTCTCGCGGATGGCGCGCGTGGCCTCCATGTTGTCCTGCCTCTCGCGCAGTGCCTGGCGCTTGTCGTACTCGCGCTTGCCTCGCGCCAGCGCGATCTCGACCTTGGCGCGTCCGTCCAGGAAGTACAGCGACAGGGGAATGATCGTCTGACCCTTCTCGCGGGTCTTGGACTCCAGGCGGTCGATCTCGTCGCGGTGCAGCAGCAGCTTGCGCTTACGGCGCGGGGCGTGGTTGGTCCACGTGCCCTGGCTGTACTCGGGGATGTGGACGCCCTCGAGCCACAGCTCGTGGTTGGTCACCTCGCACCAGCCGTCCACGAGCGAGGCGCGCCCCATGCGCAGGGCCTTGACCTCCGTGCCGGCGAGCACCAGCCCGGCCTCGAACACGTCCTCGATGACGTAGTCGTGGCGGGCCTTGCGGTTCGAGGCGATGAGCTTGCGCCCGGACTCCTTGGCCACCGTCGTCGAACCCCGTTCCTTGCGTCTGCACAGGCACGCGTTGTGCCGCCGACCGAGCCTACCTGTGCGGGGCCAGCGGATTGAGGCGCCCCCACAGCGTGGCGACACCGATCGACGCCCCCAGCAGCGCAGCGCTGCCGACCACGTCGAGCACGTAGTGGTTGCCGGTGGTGAACACGACTGCGGTCATCAGGAGCGGGAACAGCCACGCGAGCAGCGCCAGGCGCGGGTGGGCGGGCCGCAGCGCGAGCCAGACCGCGTACGCGCACCACGCGGACAGCGCCACGTGGTTGCTGGGCATCGCGGTGTAGCCGCTCGACGCGGGGCGGTCGACGAGGTCGTGCTCGGCGACGATGTCGACCACCCCGGGCAGGGAGAAGCGCGGCGGCGACATCGGCATCGCCCAGTACACGGGCAGGATCAGGACGAGCATCGCCACGAGCGTGCGACGAACCACCAGGTAGACCTCGGCGTGCCGCACGTACACCCACACGAGCACCCCGACGATCGCGAGGTAGTACGAGCGGTAGACCAGCACCGCGACCGTGATCAGGACCGGCTGCCCGGCGAGCCACCCGTTGAGCGCCAGCTCGATGTCCAGCCCGAGGGCACGCTCGATGGTCTGCAGCGTGCGCGCGTGGATCCCGGCGGCGGACAGGTCATGGCCCGTTGCCGCGTGCAACCGCGTGAAGACCACGAACACGAGGAGGAGCAGGACCGCCTCGGCGAGCACGCCGGGACGCCGGAGCGCTCCCCCAGCCGGCGGCGTGGCCACACGGTCACGCTAGTGGACCAGCGGGCTGCGATCAGATGCCGAGCAGCGGCCGCGGGTTGGTCGTCGCGCCGTTCACGTACACCTCGAAGTGCAGGTGGCACGCTGCGGACGTCCCGGTGTTGCCCGAGCGCCCGATCAGCTGCCCCTGCTCGACGTGCTGCCCGGAGCCGACCGCGAAGCTCGTCAGGTGGTTGTAGCTCGCGGACAGCGCGTTGCCGTTCACGAAGCCGCTGTCGATCATCACCTGGTTGCCGAACCCGAAGCGCTGCTTGGCCCAGGTGACCGTCCCTGCCCGACCGGCATAGACGGGCGTGTTGCAGTACGTGCGCAGGTCGATGCCCGCGTGCAGCCGCACGTAGTGGAGCGTCGGGTGCATGCGCATCCCGTACTCGGACGTCACGTAGATCGGGCTGATGCTCGTGGGGTTGGCAAACAGCGCCGTGCCGATCGGGCCCGCCGGACCATGCGGGTTCCCCGCGGCCGCATCCCGGGCCTTCTGCTCCGCGATCGCCGCGACCAGCTCGTTCTGGACGGCCGCCGCCTCGGCGTCCGCCGCGGCGAGCTGGGCCTCGAGCGCCGCCTTCTGCGCGTCGAGCTGCTGCTGCTGGCTGACCTGCTGGGCCAGGAGGTCGTCGAGCGACTGCTTGGCCGCGGTCGCCGCCGCCTTCGCCGCGTCCGCCTCGACCACCTTCTGGTCGGCGTCGGCCTTGAGCTGCGTGATCTTGTCCTTCACGGCCGTCAGCCGCGCCTCGGCGTTCTTGTTGAGCGCGTCGCTGGCCCGGAGCGCATCGAGGAGCTGACCCTGCGTGCGCAGCGCCGTCGAGAGGAGGCCGTACCGCTCCGCGAAGTCCGTCGCGCTCTGCGAGTCGAGCACCACGTCGATACCCGAGACGCTCCCGCCGCCGCCCTTGTACGCCTCGCGCGCCATCTGCCCGATCGCCGCCCGGATCGCGTCCGCGTTCGCCGCGTCCGTCGTGATCGTCGTCGCGATCGTCGTCTGCTGGTCCTCCGCGTCCTTCAGGCGTGCGGCGATGATGGCCGCCTCACGCTGCGCCTTCTCCAGCTCAGCCCGCGCAGCATCCACCGCCGCCTGGGCGGGGACGATCTTGGCCTGCGTGTCGGCGAGCTGCAGTGCGAGCGCCTGCAGGCTCGCGTCGGCACCCTCCATCGCGGCCTCAAGGTCGTCCCGCGCCTTCGCGACGGCAGCCTTGTGGGCCTCGGCCGCCTTGCGGCGGTCGTCGATCTTGTCCGCGGAGGCCGGCCCGGCGGGCCCGGCGAACACTGCCGAGACCACCAGGGCGACGATCGCGACGACCGAGATCCGGTTGACCCTCACATCACACCTTGGTGTAGCGCGAGAGGGTGACCAGCGACGAGATCGCTGCGAGCAGGATGGCGATGACGATGAGGATCGGCGCCACCGTGAGCACGTCGGCGGTGTCGACGTACGGGATCCAGTTCACCGACTCCGAGAGCCAGTCACTGACCAGGTACTCGACACCGATCCAGAGCCCGCCCACGGCGAGCAGCGCACCGACCGTCGCGGCGATCGCACCCTCGAGCATGAACGGCAGCTGGATGAAGAACGTCGAGGCGCCGACGAGACGCATGATCCCGGTCTCGCGGCGGCGGCTGAGCGCCGACAGGCGGATCGTCGTGGTGATCAGCAGCACCGCCGCCAGCAGCATCACCGCCGCCAGACCACCCGCGAGCAGCGTCGCGTGGTTGAGCACCGAGAACAGCTTGTCGAACAGGCGCTGCTGGTCCTGGACGTCCTCGACGCCCGCGCGCCCCGACACCACGTCCGCCACCAGCTGGTACTTCTGCGGGTCCGTCAGCTTGATGCGGAACGACGAGTTCATGTCGTCCACGGTCACCGCGGCCGTCCACGCCTGGTCCTTGAACTGCTTCTGGAACGCCGTGAAGGCGTCCTCCTTGGACTCGGTGTAGATCTTCTCGACGTAGGGCTTGATCTCCGGCGATGCCAGGGCCGCCTCGATGTCCGCGCGCTGGTCCTCGGACACCTCGCCGCTGGCACACGTCGGCGCCGACGAGTTCTGCGGGCACAGGAAGACCGAGACCTCGACCTTGTCGTACCAGTCGTCCTTCATCTTGCCGATCTGGATCTGCAGCAGAGCGGCCGACCCGACGAACGTGAGCGACACGAACGTCACCAGGACCACCGAGATGGTCATGGACAGGTTGCGACGAAGACCGAGGCCGATCTCGGAGAGGATGAACTGGAGGCGCATCAGCGGTCCGACCCGTAGACGCCGCGCGACTGGTCGCGGACGAGCTCACCGGTGGACAGCTCGATGACGCGCTTGCGCATCTGGTCCACGATCTCGTCGTCGTGCGTCGCCATCACGACCGTGGTGCCCGTGCGGTTGATCCGGTCGAGCAGGCGCATGATCCCCAGGCTGGTGGTCGGGTCGAGGTTTCCCGTCGGCTCGTCGCACAGCAGGATGTTGGGCCGGTTGACGAACGCGCGCGCGATCGCGACGCGCTGCTGCTCACCACCGGACAGCTCGTGCGGGCGACGCTTCTCCTTGCCGGCCAGGCCGACCATCTCGAGCGTGTCCGGCACCGTCGTCAGGATGTGGTGCCGCGGTTTGCCGATGACCTGCAGCGCGAACGCCACGTTCTCGAACACCGTCTTGTTCGGCAGCAGGCGGAAGTCCTGGAACACCGCACCGATCTGGCGGCGCAGCTGCGGGACCTTCCACGACGACAGCGTGCCGAGCTCCTTGCCCGCGACGAAGACCCGCCCCGCCGAGGCGCGCTCTTCACGCAGCACCAGGCGCAGGAAGGTCGACTTGCCGGAGCCCGAAGCGCCGACGAGGAAGACGAACTCCCCGCGCTCGACGTCCAAGGAGACGCGGTCGAGGGCGGGTCGCGCGCCTCGCGCGTACACCTTGGTGACGTTCTCTAGTCTGATCACGGTGCTCGTGGCCAGTGTTCGGGGACGACGGAGGGGTCAAGCGCTGGCCTTGTCGAGAGTAGGCAGCGACAGGCGCACCAGCCGGTGGTGACACGCCGACCAGTGCCTGTGAGAACCGGACACCGGGGCGAAATGCCCCAACTGTGGCCGTCGTCAGCTGCCGACGGCCCGGATCTGGTGCACCTCGCCCAGCTCCGTCGCGGTCGCGTCGGGCTGCTCGCGGAGTGCCTCGAGGGCACCCGCAGGGTCCTCCAGGACGTCCGCGAAGCCGACCTCGGCCGCGCCGACGAGCTGTGCGTCCGGACCGAGGTCCGAGCGGACCACGAGAGCCTGCTCGCGGTTGGGCCCGAGCGTTCGGGCGTACGACTGGACCAGCGTCGGCTCCATCGTCGGGTAGAGCGCACCGAGGGTTCCACCCAGCACGACGACCCGCGGGTTGAACAGGTTGACCAGGCTGGCGAGCCCGAGGCCGACCCACTCCCCCGTCTTGCGCACGCCCGCGATCGCGCGACGGTTGCCGATCGCGACGTCGCTGACCACGTCCTCGATGTCGGACTCGCGCGGGTCGCGACCGACCGAGCGGATGATCGCGGCGTCGCCGATCTCGGCCTCCCAGCACCCGCGCGCACCGCACGAGCACACGCGACCGCCCGGCTTCACGAGCAGGTGCCCGACCTCTCCGGCGTAGCCGCCGGAGCCCTTGAGCAACTCACCGTCGACCACGACACCGCCGCCGACGCCCGCTTCGCCACGCACGTAGAGCACGTCCTGCGAGCCGCGGGCCGCGCCGCGCAGGTACTCGGCGACCACGCCCAGGTCGCCGTCGTTGCCGATCGTGATCGGGAACTCGTCGCCCGTCGCCTCCCGGAGGAGCTCCGCGAGGTGCACCTCGTACCAGGCCAGCGGGGGTGAGCGGCGCACGAGCCCGTCAGGCTGACGCACGCTGCCGGGCACGGAGACCACCAGCCCCAGGCACATCGAGCCCGGGGTGGCCTTCGCCTGCATCTCCGTGGCGAGCGTCGCGATCAGGCTCACGACCCCCGACACGTCGTGCGGGGACGTGCTGTGCAGCCGCCGACGGACCTGCAGCAGGTAGCCGCCCAGGCCGACGCGCGCGGCGCCCACGCTCGACGCCGTGACGTCGAACGCGAGCACGTGAACACTGGTGCTGACCGGCTCGACGACGTTCGACGGCCGGCCCTTGCCCCGCACGACGCCGGGTCGCTCACGCACCAGCCCGAGCTTGACGAGCTCAGACGTGAGCGACCCGACGGTCGAGCGGTTGAACCCTGTGCTGGCCACCAGGTCCGACCGGGTGGCCGGTCCGTGGAAGTGCAGCAGCCGCAGGACGGCCGAGAGGTTGGCCCGCCGGACATCGTCCTGCGCGGAGGCATCGGCTCGCCGCACGGGCGGACCAGCACCTAGCCGCACGAGTGCCTCCCCCTGCTGTCAGTACCTCTAGCCTCTACCCGTCGACCGAGCCTGTCGCCGGGAGATCGCGTCCACCGCGGCGGCAGCCGCGAGCACGGCACCAGTGACAACGTACTTGACGCCCGAGGAGTACCCGAGCAGTGCCATCCCGTTGTCGATGACCGCGATGACCGCGGCACCGATGAGGGCGTCGATGATCCGGCCCTTGCCACCGAACAACGAGGTCCCGCCGATCACGGCCGCTCCGACCGCGTACAGCAGGACGTTCGAGCCACCGGCGTTCGGGTCCACCGAGGTGGCACGCGAGGCCGCGAAGATGCCGGCGATCGCGGCCAGCACCGAGCAGATCATGAAGCAGGCCATCCGCACACGGGCGACCTTGATACCCGCACGGCGCGTCGCCTCGGCGTTGCCACCGACTGCGTAGATGTGCCGGCCGAACGCGGTGCGCGTGAGCACGAAGCCGAGCACCAGCGCGAGCGTGACGATCACCGGGACGACGATCGGGACGCCGATGATCGAGGTGCGCAGCGGGTTGTTGCTCCGCTCCTGGTTCAGGATCGCGACCATGCCGAGCACCAGCAGACCGAGGGCGGAGATCTTGATGGCGATCACGCCGACCGGCGGGGCGAGCAGGCCGCGTCGGCGACGCAGCTGCCAGGTGCGCAGGCTCGACACGCCGTACGCGACGACGGCCAGGATCCCGATCGCCCAGCCGAGCAGCGGCGGGACGTTCTTGTTCTGGATCGCGACGATCACCGGGTCCGTGATCGAGATGTTGCCGCCCGTGCCGATGATCAGGAGCACGACACCTTGCAGGGCCAGGAACATCGCCAGGGTGACGATGAACGACGGGATGCCGAGCCGGGCGACGAGCGTGCCGTTGACCAGGCCGACCACCAGACCGGCGACGATCGCACCGCCGACGGACACGTACCAGGGGGCCCCCTGCTTGGTCAGCAGGGTGGCCAGCACGGCGCCGGCGACCCCGGACGTGAAGCCGGCCGACAGGTCGATCTCGCCCAGCAGGAGGACGAAGACCAGGCCCATGGCGATGGTCGCGACGACGGCACCCTGCTGGAACAGGTTGGCGATGTTCAGCGTCGACGGGAACGTGTTCGGCTTCATGATGACGAAGATCGCGAGGAGCACGAGCAGCGCGAGGATGGCCGGCAGCGACCCCATGTCACCGCCGCGCACCTTGCTCACGTAGTTGTTGACGGCCTCGCCGAACGTCGGCTGCTCCACCGAGCCGGCCAGGAGCGACGGCGCGGCGTCGTTGCGGTCGCTGCGCTCGCTGCGGGAGACAGTGGGGGTGCTCATGCGGGGGTGCTCCCGTTCGGTGCGTCGATGGTGGTCGAGGTCGTCGCAGCGGAGGCGCCCGCGACCGCCGGCGCGAGGGCGGCCGAGCCACTGGTGATGAGCTCGATGATCTCGCTGCGCGACGTGTCCTTGGCGCGCACCTGCGCGGCCGTCTGGCCCAGGTAGAGGACGTTGACGGAGTCCGCGACCTCGAGGACCTCGTTCATGTTGTGCGACACCAGCACCACGGCGAGGCCGGCGTCAGCCAGCCGACGGACCAGCTGCAGGACCTGCTCGGTCTGCGCGACACCGAGGGCGGCGGTGGGCTCGTCGAGGATGACGAGCTTGGAGTTCCACAGGACCGCTCGCGCGATGGCGACGGTCTGCCGCTGGCCGCCGGACAGGCTCGCGACGTGCTGGCGGATGGACCGGACGGTGCGGACGGACAGCGATGCGAGGACCTCGGCTGCGCGAGTCTCCATGGCCGACTCGTCCAGGCGGAAGCCCTTCTTGATCTCCCGCCCGAGGAACATGTTGTGCACGATGTCGAGGTTGTCGCAGAGCGCCAGGTCCTGGTAGACGACCTCGATCCCGAGCGCGCTCGAGTCGACCGGCGACGCGATGTGCGTCGGCTTGCCCTCGAAGAAGACTTCGCCCGCGTCGAACGGGAAGATCCCGGCGATCCCCTTGATCATGGTCGACTTGCCGGCGCCGTTGTCGCCGACGAGTGCCGTGACCTCACCGGCTCGGGCGACCAGGTCGACACCTCGCAGCGCGTGCACCGCGCCGAAGTTCTTGCGGCCGCCACGCACCTCCAGCGTCGGGGGCGGGGCCAGGTCGGGTGCGGCATGCGCTGCTTGGGTCATCGTCCACCTCGTCGTGTCACTCGGTTCACCCCGCACCGTCGCGGGTCTGTGCGGTCGTGCAGGCACCAGGCCGGGGCCGGTCGCTCACGCGGCCGGCCCCGCCTGTGCGCCGGGGTGGCCAGCATCGGCCACCCCGGCTCCGTGCTCAGGAGATGCCGGCCTCGGTGCACTTCTCGGCGTAGTCCGCCGTGCAGACCTTCTCCTTGGTGGTGTAGCCGTCAGCGATGACGTCCTTCACGTTGTCGAAGTAGATGGCCTGCGGGTCCAGCAGGACCGCGGCAACCTTCTTCTTCGACTCGCTGTCCTCGACGTCGCCCGTGGCGAGGCTCGAGGTGTCTTCACCCTTCGCGGCCGCGACGGCGAGCGCGCTGGCGGCGTCGGCCTCCTTCTTGACGGCCTTGTAGACGGTCATGCACTGGTCGCCCGCAAGGATGTTCTGCAGGCCCTGGTCCGTCGCATCCTGACCGGTCACCGGGACCGTGCCGTTGGCGCCGTTCTTCTTCAGGATGGCGATCGCGGCGTTGCCGAGACCGTCGTTGGCCGCGAGGACACCGTCGATCTTGCCGCCGGTCTCCGTGTACATCTGCTCGAAGATCGTGCCCGCCTGCTGGTTGTCCCAGTCGGGAACGGCCTGGTCGGCGACGCGCGTGTACTCGCCACCGTCCTCCTTGGCCTTGAGGGCCTTCTCGGCACCGGCCTTGAACAGCGTCGCGTTGTTGTCGGTCGGCGAGCCGTTCAGGTAGGCGATGTTCGCCGTCGACTTGCCGGCGTCGGTGAGGCACTTCTCGAGGCCCTCACCCTGGAGCTCGCCGACCTTGGTGTTGTCGAAGGAGACGTAGAAGTCCGCCCCGCCGCCCAGCGTGAGCCGGTCGTAGTCGATCGTCGCGATGCCCTGGGCCTGTGCCTTCTGCAGCACAGCCTTGCCGGAGCCCGAGTCCAGGTTGACGATCATGAGGACGTTGACGCCCTCGGTGATCATGCCGTCGGCGATCGTCTGGAACTGGGCCTTGTCGCCCTGCGCGTTCTGGATGTCGTAGTCCACGCCGGCAGCCTTGAAGGCTTCCTCGAGGTACTTCGCGTCCGCAGTCTCCCACCGGGCCGAAGACTTGGTGTCAGGCAGGATCACGCCAACCTTCGGCTTGGCTCCCGCGTCGCTCGAACCACTGCTTGCCGTGTCGTTGCTGCTCGGCTCGTCGCTGCTGCCACAACCGGCCAGCAGGAGTCCGGTGGCCATCACGGCCGCCGACGCCAGGATCATGCTCCGTCGCATTGTGCTCCCTCTCGTGACGACGCTCCGTTGCGCTCGTCTCCACCCGGCGCTTACGGGCGCTCGGACTATGTTGCGGGCGACAACATATGACCGGCGCGCGATCTGTCACAAGGTCAGAAAGGTCTTTCGTGGTCAAACCGTGACCTTGTCACTCTTCCGTGACCGGCCGGGCGGCGGGTTGTGTGCGCCGCTGCGCGACAATGTTCGATCCGGCAACAATCAGGTCTCGGCGGTCAGGACGCGGACTTCTCCGCCGAGCGCCGCCAGCGGATGCCCGCCTCGATGAAGTCGTCGATGTCACCGTCGAACACCGCAGCCGGGTTGCCCACCTCGTGCTCGGTGCGCAGGTCCTTGACCATCTGGTACGGCTGCAGGACGTACGACCGCATCTGGTCGCCCCAGCTCGCCTTCACGTCGCCGGCGAGCTCCTTCTTCTTCGCGTCCTGCTCGGCCTTCTTCACCAGCAGCAGCCTGGACTGCAGGACGCGCAGGGCGGCTGCGCGGTTCTGGATCTGCGACTTCTCGTTCTGCATCGAGACGACGATCCCGGTCGGGATGTGCGTCATGCGCACCGCCGAGTCGGTCGTGTTGACCGACTGGCCGCCCGGGCCCGACGACCGGAACACGTCGACCTTGATCTCGGACTCGGGGATGTCGATCGAGTCGTTCGACTCGATGAGCGGGATCACCTCGACGGCCGCGAAGCTCGTCTGGCGTCGGCCCTGGTTGTCGAACGGCGAGATGCGCACCAGCCGATGCGTGCCGGCCTCGACGGACAGGTTGCCGAACGCGTACGGCACCTTCACCTCGAAGGTCGCCGACTTCAGACCGGCCTCCTCCGCGTAGGAGGTGTCCAGCACCGTCGTCGGATAGCCGTGCCGCTCGGCCCAGCGCAGGTACATGCGCAGCAGCATCTCGGCGAAGTCGGCGGCGTCCACACCACCAGCACCCGACCGGATGGTGACTACAGCCTCGCGCTGGTCGTACTCCCCCGACAGCAGCGTGCGGACCTCGAGCTCGCCCAGGTCCTTCTTGATCTTGAGCAGGTCCGCCTCGGCCTCGGCCAGGGTGTCCTCGTCGTTCTCCTCGGTGGCCATCTCGACCAACGTCTCGAGGTCGTCGATGCGGCCGTCGAGCTTGCTCATGCGGTCCAGCTCGGCCTGCGTCGCAGACAGTGCGCTCGTGATCTTCTGCGCGGCGTCCGGGTCGTCCCACAGGTCGGGCGCGGACGCCTGCTCCGAGAGCTGCGCGACCTTCGCCTGGAGCGCCGTCGGGTCGCTCACCGCCTGGATGGTGCCGAGGGTGGTGCGCAAGTCATGGATCGCGGTGCTGAAGTCGGTGGTGGCCACAACCGTCCAGGCTACCGGAGCGGGGCACGACGCCGCCCCTGCGCTCGCCCACCGCCTGTGCGCTCATGCACCGCCCCTGCACTCCTGCACCCTCACGACGCTCGAGCGACCGACTCCGCCTCGAGCGCGATCCCGTCCTGCCACGGCGACAGCACCCAGCTGATCAGGACCGGGTGCGTCACCGCTCCCAGGTGGACGCGCGCGGACGCCCCGTCCGGCGTCGTCGCCGACAGCACGACGAGCTGGTCCCACTGCCCCGTGACGTCCGGGTTGTCACGCAGGTACTCCTCGATCCCCTGCCGCACCGCGGTGTCGGTCAGCGGCAGACCCGGCTGCTCGTCCGACCCGGGCGCGAAGTACCGGTCGCTCGCGACGGCGTCCGCCCCCTCGAGCGCCAGCACGTCCGCGAGCGCGAGGAGCCGCTTGCGCTCCAGGTGGACGTGGGCGGCCGAGGCCACGACCGTGACGAGGAGCAGCGCGACCACGACGAACCCGAGCGTCAGGATCATGATCTGGCCGTCGTCTGCCCCGGCGCGTGCCCGCCTCATCGGCGTGCCCGGTACGCGTCCACGGGTGCCACACGTTCCGCGCTCACCTGCACCTCGAGCGGTACGACGTGGCGCACGAACCCCGGGACGAACGGCAGCGGCACAGTGAGGTCGATGCGAGCGGAGACGTCACTACCCGGTTCCAGGCAGGGCGTCGACGAGCACCGCAGGGTCAGCGCGTCGATCGGGTCGTCCTCGAATCCCTGGTCGCGCAGCGCGATGCCCGCCGCGGCGCCCGCGGTCACCGTTCCTTCCTGGAAGGTGTCGGCGACGACGACCGCGCGGGCCGCCTCACGCGCCGCACCCTCGGCCGCGAACGACGCCGCCTCCAACCGGCCGAGCACCAGGACGAGGTAGACCAGCGGCACCATGAGCACGAGTGCCAGACCCAGGAACTCGACGACCGCGTTCCCGCTGTCGTCTCCCTGCCCTCGCGCCACCCGTCGGCCGAGGTCCAGAACCGTCCTCACGGGGTCTCCACCAGGGCATGACCGCGCACCGTGAGCGACCCCGCAGGACCGAGCAGCCCGAGCAGAGGCAGCGGAGCGACGACCTCCACCTCGATCTGGTCGAGCCCGTCGATACGCGTCGCCTTCGCCGTCACACCCTGCGCGTAGGAGCCGGCGAGCGACTGGCCGACCAGCTCGCGTGTGCGCGCGACGCCGTCGGCGGGTCCGTGGCCGGACTGCGCCGCGTACCTCGCCCCCTCGGACGCCGAGTCGATGAGCGTGTTCCGCACGTGCAGGACCAGCGTCAGCTGCACGACCCCGACGAAGAGCACGGTGACCAGCGCACCGACCAGCACGAAGTCGACGACCGCCGACCCGCGGTCAGCCCTGGAACCGGTCAGGGGCCCGTGACGCCCGAGATCGCGCTCTCGAACACGTCCGACAGGGTCGGCCCGGCGACGAGCCACAGCGCGGTGACCAGCCCGGCCGTCATGAGCGTGACGAGGACCCAGCCGGGCACGTCGCCTCGCTCGCGGTCCGCTCCTGCGACGCTCCCCAGCACAGCACCCATCAGACGGTGCGCCCGGCCCCCCGCGTTGGTCCTCATCCGTTGTCCTCTCGTCGATCTCGGCCCGCTGCGGCATCGCCGTGCGGATGTATTTGTCCGGACGGCTCACAGGCCGACCCGCAGCACCACCATGCTCGGGAAGACGGCGAAGACGACGGTGATCGGCAGGATCAGGAACACCACCGGCACCATCATCGCGACCTCCTTGCGACCGCCCGCCTCCATGAGCTCGCGACGTCCGACCTCTCGCACGTCCTGCGCCTGGGCGCGCAGGACGTCGGCCAAGGGCGTTCCGCGCTCCACCGCCACCGCGACGCCCTCCGCGAACCGGGCGAGCGGAGCCAACCCCGTCCGGTCCGCCAGCCCGTCGAGCGCAGCCGTGAGCGGTCTGCCCGCGCGCGCGGCGGCCAGCGTCCGCTCCAGCTCGCCGGTCAGCTCGCCGTGCGTGGTCCGGACGACGCGCTCCAGCGCCCCGATCGCCCCCTCCCCCGCACCGACCGCGAGCGCGAGGAGCTCGGCGACGGTCGGCAGCTCCGCCATCATCCGAGCCTCCCGGGCCTGGATCTCGCGCGAGAGCATCCAGTCGCGCAGCAGCACCCCGGACACACCGCAGACGGCGACGAGCAGCGCGAGGCCCACAGGGCTCCCGCCACGGATCGTCGCGATCGCGAGCGCGAGGGCGAGACCGGCCGCGAGCGACACGACCCCCCAGACGACCTGGCCGGCACGGAACTGCTCGACGGACTCCGCACGTCCAGCCCGCACGAGCCGACGACGCAGCTCGGCGGTGGGCGACCCGAGGCGGGTCACGAGCCGCACGGCATCGGACATCAGCGGCGACACGAGGCGTTCGATCGTCGCGAACGGGCCGCGGACCGTCGTCGGGGGCAGGAGTCCCGACGACGTGCGCTGCGCACGAAGGTAGGGCGCGAGCCGGTCGTCCAGGCTCACGCGCCGGGCGCGGAGCCGCGCGACCACGAGCAGCGCGCCGAGCCCTCCGAGCAGCCCGATCAGCGCACCCTGCACGACGGGGCTCATCGCAGCACCCGCGGATCGTCGGGAAGTCGGGCGATCCGGAGCATGAGCACGTAGGCCACGACCGTGCAGATGCCACCGCCCAGAAGGACCGCGACACCGGCCGGCGTGTTGTACGCAGCAGCCGCCACGCTTCGGGTGGAGAGCAGGGCCAGCACGATCCACGGTGCGGCGACCGCGAGGCGGGCTGCGTTGACGGTCCAGCTCTGGCGCGCCTCGAGCTCGCCGCGAGTGCGGATGTCCTCGCGAAGGAACGTCGCGAGCGTCCGCAGGAGCCGTCCGAGGTCGGTACCGCCGACGTCCCGGGTCACCCGCAGGGCCTCGATGATCCGGTCCGCGACCGGATCGGCGAGCCGGGCCTTGAGGGCGTCCAGGCAGTCACCGAACCTCCCCGTCGCGCGGTAGTCCTGCGCGAACGCGACGAACGCGGGCCGCAGCTCGACCGGCCCGCGCTCCCCGATCTGCGCGAGCGCCTCGGGCAGTGCCAGCCCGGCGCGGATGCCCGAGCCCATGTGGTCCACGACCTCGGGCCACAGCTGCCGCAACCGTGTCCGGCGACGCCGGGCGCGGCCCCGCACCAGCGCCCACGGTCCTCCGGCCGCGAACGCGGCGAAGCACAGCGCGATCGCCGGCGTGCGGGTGAGTGCCAGCGCGACGACGAGCACCAGGAGGGAGACGACGGCGCACGCAGCCACCAGACCACCCGGCGTCGCGCCGGCGACCCCCGCCTGCACCAGCATGTCCCGGGTCCTGGCGTGCCAGCCGTCCTGCTTCCGCATGCCGACACCGGCGGGCCGGTCCCAGAACGACCACCAGACGCAGGCCGTACCCGCACCCAGCAGGAGCCCGACCACGACACCCATCAGCCGCGCCCACGCAGGAGCGCCGCGAGGTCCGTGCCGGTCCGGGCGAACCGCTCGGCGTGCGGCGGGAACCCGTCTGCCCGCTGGAGGTGCCCGTTGCGTGACACGAAGACGTCGGCCGTCTCGACGATCCCCTGCTCGACGCGTCCGGGGACCGCGACGATCTCGCGCACCGCGCGCCGGCCGCCGGCGTCGACGTCGAGGTGCACCACGAGGTCGACCGCCGACGCGACAGTCGGCACGACGAAACGGTCCGAGATGTTCTCGCCCGCGAGCAGAGGCAGCGTGCAGAGCTTGACCAGAGCCTCGCGCGCCGAGTTGGCGTGGATCGTGCACATCGCGGGCACGCCGGCGTTCAGCGCGATGAGCAGGTCGAGCGCCTCGGCCTCACGGACCTCGCCCACCAGGAGGCGGCTGGGGCGCATGCGCAGCGCCTCCTTGACGAGGCGCCGCAGAGGGATCTCGCCCGTGCCCTCCAGGCTCGGTTGGCGGCACTGCATCGCCACCCAGTCGCGCGCCACGAGCCGGAGCTCGAAGACCTCTTCGCACGTGATGATCCGCTCACGCGCCGGGATCGCGCCCGCCAGAGCGTTGAGCATCGTCGTCTTGCCCGCCTGGGTGGCGCCGGACACCAGCACGTTCAGGCCCGCCCGAACAGCAGCCTGCAGGAAGGCGGCCGCGTGCGGCGTGACCGACCCCAGCGTCACGAGGTCGTCGAGGTTCGTCGCCCGCACCACGTACTTGCGGATGTTCACCGACCAGTGCTGGCGGGTGACGTCGGGGATCACGGCGTGCAGACGCTCACCGCCGGGCAGGGAGGCGTCCACGAACGGGCTGCTGAGGTCGAGCCGCCGTCCCGAGACCTTGAGCATCTGCTCGACGAGGTCCCGCACCTGCCAGTCGGTCAGGATCGTGGTGGTCAGCTCGGGTTCACCGCGGCGCGCGACGAACACCTGCGTCGGTCCGTTGATCCAGATCTCCTCGACCTCGGGGTCGTCGAGGTAGCGCTGCAGCGGGCCGAGCCCGGCCACGGCATCGAGCACCGCCTTGTGCGCGGCAGCAGGGTCGATCAGCGGCGGCACGGCACCGACCACGGATCGCTCGTCGTAGTCGGCGATCACGTCCGCTACCAGGGCCGCGACACCGGGCCGGTCCCGCGCGGGGTCCATTCCCCGGCGGCGGATGAGCTCCCGCACTTCGTTCTCGAGGATCGCCACACTGTCCAACGAGTGCCCCCTCGACGGCTGTCATCGTGCCCGGTTCGTCCGTCAATGTCCGACTGCACGAATGGCCGGAACGATAGGCGATCGAACGCGCATCGTGCAGCCGGCTGTCCACAGACGAGACTCGTTCACCCGTCCGAGGGCTGGGTGCTACGGGCGGGACCCGCGGCGCACTAGCGTGGCCCGGTGACTTCGACTCCACTGCCTCCCCTGCCGACCGGTCGCCAGCACGTCCTGGAGCTCGGCGACCAGCGCGCCGTCGTCGCTGCGGTCGGCGCCAGCCTGCGTGAGTACACGGTGGGCGGCCGAGATGTCGTCCTCCCCTACCCGCAGGACGCCATGGCCCCGGCGTTCTCGGGCACGGTGCTCGCGCCGTGGCCGAACCGGCTGCGCGACGGCCTGTACGAGTTCGAGGGCGTGACCTACGACGTACCGCTCAACGAGCACGACCGGCAGACCGCTCTGCACGGGCTCGTCGCGCACCAGACCTTCTCGACCGTCGACGCGGGCTCCGACTCGGTCACGCTCGAGCTCGTGGTCGTTCCCACGTCGGGCTACCCGTGGCCGGTTCGGCTGCGCGTCACGTACGCCCTGGCGAGCACCGGCCTGCGGGTGCAGACCGACGTCACCAACCTCGGCACGTCGACCGCCCCGTTCGGACTGGGTTTCCACCCGTGGCTGTCGCCCGGTGACGGTCCCGTCGACGAGGCGACGCTGCGTGTCGACGCCACGCGGCACGTCACGGTCGACACACGTCTGCTCCCCACCGGCTCGGAGGCCCTCGCGGGCCGGTTCGACCTGCGGTCAGCCACGCTGCTGCGCGGGATCGCGCTCGACGACGCCTGGCTCCAGCTGGTCCGCGACGAGGACGGGCTGAGCTGGGTGCACTTCGGGGGGTCGGACGGACGCACGGTGAGCATGTGGGCCGACGCGGGCTTCGAGGCGTGGCAGGTGTGCACCGGCGACTTCGTGGCCGCGATCAAGCGTCGTGGTGTGGCGGTCGAGCCGATGACGTGCATCGCCGACGCGTTCCGCACGGGCGAGAACCTGATCAGGCTCGCACCGGGCGAGAGCCGTGAGCTCACGTGGGGTCTGCAGCTGGTCTGACGGTGGGGCTCGACGGTCCGCGGGTGCGGGCCGTCGGCTCAGCCTCTCGGCTCAGCCGTCGTAGTACTCGCCGTCGCTCTTGACGCCCGAGACGTACTCCCAGTGCCAGCGCTCGTGCGGCCCGCTGCCACCGGGCTTGGCCCACTCGGGGTTGGCCCAGCCGTACGCGGGACCGTTCTCGTTGAGCCAGGCCCACTTCGCGCCGGACGTCTGGTCCTGGCACAGGTCGACCGCCAGGCCCCAGCCGTGGTTGCTCTTGCCGGGTGCAGCGGCGAGGCCACCCTTCTGCGCCTTGACGGCCCTCTGCTCGGCGAGCGTGCGGTAGCCGGAACTGAGGCACAGGTCGGTGCCGAACCGAGCGGCGAACGCCTGGTTGAACTCGGCCAGAGACACGGCGGCGTCGGCTCGCAGCTCGGTGTGGTTGTCCCACAAGACGCAGAGGTCGGCCTCCTTGAGCTGGCCGTTCTGGCCCGCCTCGCGCACCGAGCCCTCGCAGCCGGGAAGGCTCGAGCGGATGTCGTTGCGGCTCGCGCCCGTGGTGACCTCGCGCGCCGCCAGTGCCCCGTCGGCCGAGACGAGCGACGCGGGGGGGAGGACGGACAGGTCGGAACCGGCGAGCGCGGTGACCGTGCTGGGCAGCGTGGAGTCCGCGAGCGCGTCGGAGCCGTACGCGACGGGGGCAGGGATGACGCCCTGGCTCACGGGGACGATCACCGTGATGCCGGCAAGAACGCCGAGGACCCCGAGCCTCGCGGCGGCGCGGGTGGGCCGTCCCACGCGTCGTGCTGATGCGGTGTGGGTAGGGGTGGCGGCGACGGCGTCCTGGCTCGTCGCGACCGGTGCCGTCTCTGCCAGCTCCCACGGCTCCTGCTCGGCCGCTGGAATCGCAGGGACGATCGCAGTCTCGTCGGCGGCGCTCGTCGTCCAGACCACGCGCCTCGGCTGGTGGACGCGGTGCTCGGGCGACGCCGCAGTCGCGCGCTCCGGGGCCGCTTCGGCGGTCTGCGGCGCAACCTCGGTCTGCGGCGCGACGTCAGTCTGCGGCGCAATGGAGGTCTGCGGCGCGACGTCGGTCTGCGGCGCGATGGCGGGCACGGCCACGGCCGGGGCCTCGGGTACTCGGACGCGTGCGCCGTCCGGGACCGGCGCAGTGCGCGAGAGCAGGACGCTGGTCGGGCGGCCAGCCGTCGGGCGCGTCGGCTGAGGGGCGGGGGCGCTCGTTGACACGGCCGCGCTCGGGGTCACCCGGTCGGGCAGCGCCGGTACCGCGACCGACGACTGTGCCCGGGGGCGCGCGCGGCGCACGGGTGCGGCTGCGGGCTCCATGGAGCTCTGCGGGGCCCGCGCGTCGCGGCGTGAGGGAGAGCCGACCGCGGAGGGAGCCTCGGTCGCAGGCGTTACGGGAGACGGTGCGGGTGCCGCCGGGTCCACCGCGGCGGCGCGGGCAGCCCGTCGACCGGTCGCAGCGGGCTGGGACGTCTGTGGGGCGGGCGTCGGCTGCGGGCGCGTGGCGCGGGCCGGGGCGACACCGGTGGGCTCGCCCGACGGACGCGAGACGTACCGCTCGGCCTGGACGGGCGGGGTCTGCACGCCACGGGGGGCGGCGGCAGGCGTCGACTGCGGACCTGCGGCGGCGGCGAGACCGGTGCGCGGAGCGACGGCCGGTGTCGACCCGCTGCGCACGGACACGGGCGAGTGAGGATCCGGCCGCTTCAGGCCGGGCTGGGCCTCGGTCGGGGAGTCGGTGGTGCGCTCGGCCTCACGCAGTCGGCGGCGGGTCAGAGGGGCGGCCGACGGCTCGACGCTGTGCGATCCCACGACACCTCCTGTCCACCGTGCGTTGTCGTTCCGATCCGCAACGACGTCCCTGTTCGACCGCGGTCACGAAACCATAACGGGTGATTCCAGGGCATCCAAGTCCCTGGACGGGTGTCCAGACGAGGGATCGGGACAATCCGGTGCGACACGCGGGGAGACACGCCGACGAGGTGCCCAGATCAGCCCATCTGCTCGCGCTGCATCGCGTCACGGACCTCGCCGACGAGCTCCTCGAGGATGTCCTCCAGGAACACGACGCCCACGGTCGAGCCGGCTGCGTCCACACGCGCCACGTGCGAGCCGGAGCGCTGCATCGCGGCGAGCGCCTCCTCCACTTCATCTGCCGGACCGACGACGGCCAGCGGCCGGACACGCCACCCGGGGACGGGCCGCGACCGGTCGGCCCCATCGGCGTACAGGACGTCCTTGAGGTGGAGGTAGCCAGCCGGCACACCATCGACGCCGAGCACGGGGAACCGGCTGAACCCGGTCTTGGCCACGAGCCGCTCGATGTCCTCGGGTGTGCTGCCCGCCCCGACGGTGATCAGCTCGTCCGGGGCGATCATGACGTCGGCTGCCGTCCGGTCCGAGAACTCGATCGCGCCCGTGAGGAGGCCCTGCTCGTCGTCGAGAAGACCTTCGGCCTGCGACCGCTCGACGATCGAGTGCACCTCCTGTGCGGTGAACGCGGAGGCCACCTCGTCCTTGGGCTCGACGCCGAATGCACGCAGCACGTTGTTGGCGAGCCAGTTCAGCACGGTGATCACGGGCCGGACCACGCGGGCGATCCACACGAGCGGCGGTCCGAACCACAGGACAGCCCGGTCGGGACCGGCGACCGCGAGGTTCTTGGGCACCATCTCCCCGAGCACCACGTGCAGGTAGACGACGACCGCGAGCGCGACGAAGAACGAGATCACGTGCGTCATGTCGGCGCTGACACCCCACGACTCCAACGGCTCGGAGATCAGGTGAGCGATCGCCGGTTCGGCCACCACGCCCAGGCTGGTCGAGCACACGGTGATGCCGAGCTGTGCGCAGGCGAGCATGAGCGACACGTGCTCCATCGCCCACAGGACCGTTCCGGCGCGACGGTCGCCCGCGCGGGCCAGCGGCTCGATCGAGGACCGCCGGGCCGAGATGATCGCGAACTCGGCGCCGACGAAGAACGCGTTCGCCGCCAGCAGCAGTGCCACGAGGGTGAAGGCCACGCCGAGGCTCATCGTTCGTCGCCCTCGGTGTCGACGGGTGCGACCTCTCGGACGAGGACGCGCTCGACGCGACGTCCCGCCATCGCGTCGACGCGCAGCCGGACCTCGTCCACGACGATCTCGTCGCCCTCGACCGGGATACGGCCGAGGACGAACATGACGAGGCCGCCCAGCGTCTCGTACGGCCCGTCGGCGGGCACCTCGAGCCCCGTGGTCTCGGTCAGCTCGTCGGGCCGCAGGACGCCCGCGAGCAGCCAGGACCCGTCGGCAGTGCGGGCCGCGGGCGCGCGGCGCCGGTCGTGCTCGTCGGACACCTCCCCCACCAGCTCCTCGACGACGTCCTCGAGCGTGACGACGCCCGACGTGCCGCCGTACTCGTCGACCACGACGGCCATCTGGAGGCCCTGCTCGCGCAGCCCGACCAGGAGCGGACCGAGGTGGACCGTCTCGGGGACCTGCGGCGCGTCGACCATGAGAGCGCCGGCGGGCACGTCGGCGCGGCGCTCGTACGGCACGCTGATCGCCCGACGCAGGTGGACGAGCCCGACGATGTCGTCGCTGTCGTCACCGATCACCGGGAAGCGGGAGTGCCCGGTCTGACGGGCGAGCGCGATCACGTCGGCGGCGGAGTCGCCCCGCCCGACGACCACGAGCCGCAGCCGGTCCGTCATCACGTCGACCGCGGTGAGCTCCGTGAAGTCGATGGAGTTGGTCAGCAGCGTCGCGGTCGACTCGTCGAGCGTGCCGACCTCCGCCGAGCGGCGCACCAGCGCGGCAAGCTCCTGCGGCGACCGACCGCCGGACAGCTCCTCGCGAGGCTCGACGCCCACCCGGCGCAGCAGCGTGTTCGCGCTCCCGTTGAAGAACATGATGAGCGGCCGCAGCGCGCTCGTGAACGCGCGCTGCAGCGGTGCGACCGCGCGCGCGGTCGCCAAGGGCCGGCTGATGGCGAGGTTCTTCGGGATCAGCTCCCCCACGACCATGGAGAAGCCGTTCACGAGCACGATCGCGACGAGTGCCGCGACCACCGCCCCGGCCACCTCACCGAGCGCCGAGTCCTCGAGCGGCCCGCGCAGCAGCCGCACAACCGCGGGCTGTGTGGTGTAGCCGAGCAGGACCGTGGTGAGCGTGATGCCGACCTGAGCGCCCGACAGCTCGGTCGACAGCCGGCGCAGGGCCTTGAGGACGGACTGGGAGCGACGGTCGTCGGGGGACGTCTGCTTCTCGACGACGCCCGGGTCGAGCGTGACGAGGGAGAACTCGCTGGCGACGAACACCGCAGTACCGAGCGTGAGCGGCACGCCGAGAGCGACGAGGAGCCACTCGGCGCTCACGCGCTCACCCCCGGACGACGCGCGACGCCGACCCGCGGGTCGGCGTCGGAGGGGCCGTTCAAACGACACAGAAGGTGGCCGGCAAGGTCTTCGTCGGGTCTGACCCGATGGAGACGCCGGCAGCTACTTGAGCTGCTCATGGTGCGCCACATCATACGGGCGGCTGCCCGTGCACGGCAGCGTGGGGACGGCACCGAACGGCGAGGTGGACGCGTCATTCACCATGCCGTGTGCCACGCTGGCGGCATGGCGAACGTGAACGGCGGGCCGACGACGGCACCCGGCAGCGAGACCACCACGACCGTCCTGGTCGTGGAGGACGAGCCCGCGATCGCGCAGGCGATCGTGCACCGGCTCTCGGCGGAGGGCTGGATCGTCGAGTCGGCGGGTGACGGTCTGGCGGGCGTAGCGGCGGCGAGCCGGATCCGCCCCGACGTGGTGGTGCTCGACGTGATGCTGCCCGGCATCGACGGGCTGGAGGTGTGCCGACGGATCCAGGCGGAGCGACCGGTCCCGGTCCTGATGCTCACGGCACGCGACGACGAGACCGACATGCTGATCGGCCTGGGCGTCGGTGCGGACGACTACATGACCAAGCCCTTCTCGATGCGCGAGCTGGTCGCGCGGACCAAGGCGCTCCTGCGCCGCACCGAGCGGGCAGCGCGCGCGGTCGAGATCGCGGCGGCCGAGCAGCCCGACCCGCCGCTGGTGTTCGGCGACGTCACCGTGGACCGCGCCCAGCGGCGTGTCATGCGCGGCGAGACCGAGGTGCACCTGACGCCGACGGAGTTCGACCTGCTGCTCGCCCTCGCAGCCTCGCCGCGCACCGTCCTGACCCGCGAGCGGCTGCTCGCGGAGGTGTGGGACTGGGTCGACGCCAGCGGGACGCGCACGGTCGACTCGCACATCAAGGCGCTGCGCCGCAAGCTCGGACCGGACCTGATCCGCACGGTGCACGGCGTCGGATACGCGTTCGAGCCGATCGACGGCAGCGCGACGGGCGACCCGGCGACGCAGGGCGCGTGAACGCACCGCGACACGCACGAGGCGAGGGCGGCAGGTCGCGGATCCGCGACGTCCGACCGCTCGACCGGTTCCGCTCGATCAAGATCAAGCTGGGGGTGCTGGTCGCCGCCACCGTCACGCTCGCGGCGTTCATCACCTGGATCGGCCTGACCTACTTCACGCTCGGACCCTCTCGGACGCTGCCGCTCGCGATCATCGTCTCCCTCGTCGTGACGCAGGTCCTGGCTCGTGGGATGACCTCGCCGTTGCGGGAGATGACCCAGGCGGCACGGCGGATGGCGTCGGGCGACTACAGCCAACGCGTGCGCGCGACGAGCATGGATGAGGTCGGTCAGCTGGCGAGCGCCTTCAACACCATGTCCGACGACCTCGAGCAGGCCGACACGTTCCGTCGGGAGCTGGTCGCCAACGTCTCCCACGAGCTGCGCACCCCGGTGACGGCTCTGCAGGCGCAGCTGGAGAACATCGTCGACGGGGTGAGCGAGGCGGACCCGGCGACGATGCAGGCCGCCCTCGCACAGACCGAGCGGCTCGGCCGGCTGGTGACCTACCTGCTCGACCTGTCCCGGCTGGAGGCCGGGGACGTCACCCTCCAGGTCACCGACCTGCGTCTGCACGACTTCCTGCTGGAGGCTGCCGACGGTGCGATGCTCGTCGGAGCGGCCAAGCACCTGCGGTTCCCGGTGCGGGTCGTCCCGGAGGACCTCACGGTCCCGGCCGACCCGGACCGGCTGCACCAGGTCGTCGCCAACCTGCTCCACAACGCGGTGCGGCACTCGCCCGTCGACGACGAGGTCCGGCTCGAGGCGTCCGTCGTGGGGGGCGAGGTGCGCATCGACGTCGTCGACCACGGACCCGGCATCGCACGCGACCAGCGGGCCCACGTGTTCGAGCGGTTCGTGCGGGGGAACAGCCCGGCGCTGACGGGTCAGGGGTCGACGGGCGGGACCGGTCTGGGGCTCGCGATCGTGCGCTGGGCGGTCGATCTGCACGGCGGGCGCATCGAGGTCGCGGACTCCGACGTGGGCTGCATCATGCGCGTCACGCTGCCCTCGAAGCAGGGGTGAGTCCGCCCGGTTCGCCGGTTCGCGCGCTCGAGGAGAAGCATGACCTGGCAGGGCCGCCGACAACCTCGCCTTGAGGTCCCCCGAACTGCCTCGTTGCCCCGCGTTGACCCGGCTGTGTCAGCGAGGTGAAGACGGGTGTGGATCCGGTCCCCAGAGGGGTCCTGAGGCAGGCCGGGGGGCCTCCAGGCCGTAGTGTTGTCATCAACAGAAGTAGCACCTGAAACCAGCAGAGTCGCGGTCTCAGACCGCAGCGGAAGTGGGCGATCCCAGCGTGACCCAGAAGGCCGATCCGGACTCAGCGCGCGCCGTCTTCGGTGCGAACGAGTGGCTCGTCGACGAGCTGTACGAGCAGTACCTGAAGGACAAGAACGCGGTCGACCCCGCGTGGTGGGACTTCTTCGAGGGCTACAAGCCCGACGAGGCCACCACGAACGGCGCGTCCACCTCGCCGACGACGAACGGCTCTCCCGCGCGTCCAGGTGCCGCCAACGGCACAGCTGGCTCCGCCGCCCCGGAGGTTCGGGCACCTGCCACGGCCCAGTCGACCCCGCTCGTGGCGCCGGCGCCCATCCCGCCGTCGCGACCGCAGGGCGCCCACGCCGCACCCGCCCCGTTCGTCGAGCCGCCGACGACGACCTCCCCGATCGCCACCGCCCAGCCGTCGACGGCTCCGTACGCGCAGGTCGCCCAGCGCGCCCAGCAGGAGGACGGGACCGTCACCGAGGCCGCTGACGACATCCAGAAGCTGCGGGGGCCCGCCGCTCGCGTCGTCACCAACATGGAGGCGTCGCTCGAGGTCCCGACCGCGACCTCCGTGCGGGCCGTTCCCGCGAAGCTGATGGTCGACAACCGGATCGTCATCAACAACCACCTGGCCCGGGGACGCGGCGGGAAGATCTCCTTCACGCACCTCATCGGCTACGCGATGGTCGAGGCGCTGGCCGAGATGCCGGCGATGAACGCCTCCTACACGCTGGCCGACGACAAGCCGAGCATCCTGACGCCCGCGCACGTGAACGTGGGCATCGCGATCGACCTTGCGAAGCCCGACGGCACCCGCCAGCTGCTCGTCCCGTCGATCAAGAAGTCCGAGACCCTCGACTTCGCCGGCTTCTGGACCGCGTACGAGGACGTGGTGCGCCGTGCCCGCGCGAACAAGCTGACCGTCGACGACTTCGCCGGCACGACGATCTCGCTGACCAATCCGGGCACCATCGGCACGGTCCACTCGGTCCCCCGCCTGATGCAGGGTCAGGGCACCATCGTCGGCGTCGGCGCGATGGACTACCCGGCGGAGTTCGCCGGCACGTCCGAGGAGGCGCTGAACAAGATCGGCGTGTCCAAGGTCCTGACGCTCACCTCGACGTACGACCACCGCATCATCCAGGGAGCCCAGTCCGGCGACTTCCTGCGGATCATTGGCCGCAAGCTGCTGGGCGAGGACGGGTTCTACGACCGCGTGTTCGCCGCGCTGCGCGTCCCGTACGAGCCCGTGCGCTGGGTCCGCGAGTCGAACGACCCCGACGGGGAGGCGATCAAGCCCGCCCGCATCGCGGAGCTGATCCACGCCTACCGCTCGCGCGGCCACCTCATGGCCGACACCGACCCGCTGGCCTACCGGCAGCGCAAGCACCCCGACCTGGACGTGCAGACGCACGGCCTGACCCTGTGGGACCTCGACCGCACGTTCCCGACGGGCGGGTTCACCGGGAAGCCGCGGGCCAAGCTCCGCGACGTGCTCGGCCTGCTGCGCGACTCGTACTGCCGGACCGTGGGCATCGAGTACATGCACCTGCAGGACCCGCGGCAGCGCCGCTGGCTGCAGGAGCGGCTCGAGTCCGGGTACAGCCGCACGCCCCGCGAGGACCAGCTGCGCATCCTTCGCCGGCTCAACGCCGCCGAGGCGTTCGAGACGTTCCTGCAGACCAAGTACGTCGGCCAGAAGCGGTTCTCGCTCGAAGGCGGCGAGTCCGTGATCGCGCTCCTGGACGCGATCTTGTCGAAGGCCGCGAACAACGGTCTCGACGAGGTCGGCATCGGCATGGCCCACCGCGGCCGCCTGAACATCCTGGCCAACATCGCCGGCAAGTCCTACGGCCAGATCTTCCGTGAGTTCGAGGGCAACCAGGACCCCAAGTCGGTCCAGGGCTCGGGCGACGTGAAGTACCACCTGGGCACGGAGGGCACGTTCACCGCCGAGTCCGGCGCGACGACGTCGGTCTACCTCGCCGCCAACCCGTCGCACCTCGAGGCCGTGAACCCGGTGCTCGAAGGGATCGTCCGCGCCAAGCAGGACCGCATCGACCTCGGTGGCGACGGCTTCTCGGTGCTGCCGATCCTCATCCACGGCGACGCCGCGTTCGCGGGGCAGGGTGTCGTGTTCGAGACGCTGAACCTGGCGCAGCTGCGCGGATACCGCACCGGCGGCACGATCCACGTGATCATCAACAACCAGGTGGGCTTCACCACCGGTCCGTCGTCGTCGCGCTCCTCGCAGTACGCGACCGACGTGGCCAAGGGCCTGCAGGTGCCGGTCTTCCACGTGAACGGCGACGACCCCGAGGCGTGTGTCCGGATCGCCGAGCTCGCGTTCGAGTACCGCGAGCAGTTCGACCGCGACGTCATCATCGACATGGTCTGCTACCGCCGCCGCGGTCACAACGAGGGCGACGACCCGTCGATGACGCAGCCGCTCATGTACAACCTGATCGAGGCCAAGCGCTCGGTGCGCAAGCTCTACACCGAGACGCTGGTCGCTCGCGGAGACCTCACGATCTCCGACGCGGAGCAGGCGCTGCAGGACTACCAGAACCAGCTCGAGCGCGTGTTCGCCGAGACGCGGGACGACGGCTACGCGCCGCCCGCCGAGGCGGTCAAGGGCCTGGAGCGTCCGGAGTCGCAGCTCGAGGACGCCGGTGTGATGGTCGGGTGGAAGACCGCGGTCGACGCCGGGACGTTGGAGCGCATCGGTCGGGCGCACGTGCGTCCGCCCGAGGGCTTCACGGTCCACCCGAAGCTCGCCCAGCTGCTCTCCAAGCGCGAGCAGATGGCCCGTGAGGGCGGGATCGACTGGGGGTTCGGGGAGCTGCTCGCCTTCGGGTCGCTCCTCCTGGAGGGCACCCCCGTCCGGCTCGCCGGACAGGACTCGCGTCGAGGGACCTTCGTGCAGCGTCACGCGGTCATGCACGACCGCGAGACGGGCGCCGAGTGGACGCCGTTGCTGTACCTGTCGGCCGACCAGGCCAAGTTCTGGGTCTACGACTCGTCGCTGTCGGAGTACGCGTGCCTCGGCTTCGAGTACGGCTACTCGGTGGAGCGTCCCGACGCGCTGGTCCTCTGGGAGGCCCAGTTCGGTGACTTCGTGAACGGCGCTCAGACGATCATCGACGAGTTCATCTCGTCGGCCGAGCAGAAGTGGGCGCAGAGCTCGTCGGTCGTGCTGCTGCTGCCGCACGGGTACGAGGGTCAGGGACCCGACCACTCCTCGGCTCGCATCGAGCGGTTCCTGCAGCTCGCCGCCGAGGACAACATGGTCATCGCGCAGCCGTCGACCCCCGCGTCGCACTTCCACCTGCTGCGCCGTCAGGCGTACGACCGCCCGCGCAAGCCGCTGGTCGTCTTCACGCCGAAGTCGATGCTGCGGCTGAAGGCCGGCGCGTCGGCCATCGAGGACTTCACGTCCGGGACGTTCCGGACCGTGATCGGCGACGACCTCGCCGCCGCGAAGGCCGGCCAGGTCGACCGCGTGCTGCTGTGCTCGGGCAAGGTCTACTGGGACCTTCTCGCGGAGCGCGTGAAGTCGGGCGACGAGCGCACCGCGATCGTCCGGTTCGAGCAGCTGTACCCGCTCGACGCCGCGGCCGCCCAGGCTGCGATCGCTCCCTTCGAGAACGCCGAGCTGGTCTGGGTGCAGGACGAGCCCGGCAACCAGGGGCCCTGGACGTTCCTGTCCATGCACCTGCCCCAGCTGCTCGGTCGCACCCTGCGTGTCATCTCGCGCAAGGAGTCGGCGTCACCGGCCGCGGGATCGGCCAAGAAGCACCAGGCCCAGCAGGCCACCCTGGTGGAGACCGCGTTCCGACGCTGACCACCGCTCGACGAAGGCCGCGCCCCTCCGGGCGCGGCCTTCGTCGTGCTCACCGCACCGGGCTCAGCGCGAAGGTGCGTCGGTAGGCCTGCGGGCTCGTGCCCAGCGTGCGGGCGAAGTGGTGGCGAAGGACCGCCGCCGTGCCGAAGCCGCACAGTCGCGCGATCTCCTCGATGCTCGCGTCCGAGCGCTCGAGCATCTCCTGGGCACGGACGACCCGCTGGCGGGTGACCCATGCGGCGGGCGTGGTTCCCGTCTCCGCGCGGAACCGGCGGGCGAACGTGCGTTCCGAGACGAAGGCCCGAGCGGCGAGGTCCGGGACGGTGAGGTCCGTCTCGAGGTTCTCGACCATCCAGGCGAGCAGCGGTGCGAGCGTGTCCGCATCGCACGGCAGCGGGGTGTCGACGAACTGCGCCTGGCCACCGTCGCGGTGCGGCGGCACGACCATCCTGCGCGCGACGGCCGTTGCGGCCGCCGCACCCAGCTCGCGACGGATGAGGTGCAGGCAGGCGTCGATGCCCGCAGCGGTGCCGGCACTCGTGATCACCCGGTCGTCGTCGACGTAGAGGACCGCCGGGTCGACGCGCGCGGCGGGGAACCGCTCCTGCAGGTGGGCGCTGTGCATCCAGTGGGTGGTGCACCGGCGTCCGTCAAGGAGCCCGGCCGCTCCGAGCGCGAACGCGCCGCTGCAGATGCTCAGCACCCAGGCACCCCTGGCGTGGGCGGCCCGTACGGCCTCGAGCACGCTGTCCGGCACCCCGTCGAGCTCACCGTATGCGGGCAGGATCACGAGGTCGACGTCCTCGGTGGCCTCCAGACCGTGCTCGACGTTGATCGAGTAGAGCCCACCCTTGGTGGTGACCATCCCCGGCCGCGGACCGCACACGACGAAGTCGAACGTCGGTCCACCCGTGTCCGCGCGGTCGATGCCGAAGACCTCGCAGGCCACGCCGAGCTCGAACGGCGCGACGTTGGGCAGGACGATGGCGGCCACGGATCGGAGCATGGCCCCAGCATGACGAGCCCCGTGGCAGAAAGTCAACGTTCAGTACTAGTCCTGCCACGGCGACCCTGACGCCTCACGGTGCGAACGCCGCCGGGCCTTCCGCCGCGCCCGCGCGGGCGATCCGGCGCGATTCGGCCGCGCGACAGGCCCGGTGATGAACCGGTCGTTGCCCGGGACCCCTGAGACACTGAGGGCGCGGCCGTCGGGTGACGACCGCGCAACCGCTGGGCGACGAGAGGTGACACACGTGGGCGAGCTGCCGCTGAGGTTGGCGGTGGTCGGCGACGAGCTCGTGGCCGGCGCGGGCGACCCGAAGGGACTCGGCTGGCTGGGGCGCGTGGCCGCCCGCACCCCGACCCCCGACCCGTTGATCGCGATGGCGCTGGCGGTACCCGGGGAGACGAGCACGGGCCTCGGCGCTCGCTGGGACGACGAGGTGAGCCGCCGCTTCTCCCCCGAGGCCGACAACCGTCTGGTCGTCGCGCTGGGCCGGGCCGACGTGTCCGCGGGACTGTCGCTGGCCCGCAGCCGCCTCAACCTCGCGAACATCCTCGACGTCGCCGAACAGCGCCGGATCCCCGCGTTCGTGGTCGGTCCGCCCCCCGGCAGCACGGCTGACGCCGAGAAGCTCGGAGACCTGTCAGCCGCGTTCGCGGACGTCGCCACCAGGCGTCGCGTGCCGTTCGTCGACACGTTCACCCCGCTCGCCTCGCACGAGCAGTGGCTCGGCGATCTCGCAGCCGGGAACGGCACGCTCCCCGGTCAGGCCGGCTACGGGCTCATGGCCTGGTTGGTGCTGCACACGGGGTGGCACTCCTGGCTGGGGCTGCCCGAAGACTGGGCCTGAGCGCCAGCGGTCCCACAGGGTCACGGGTGCCTCACCGCAGCGTTCCTCGCACGGCCGTCAAGGCGGTGTCGAGCACGGTCCGCAACGTCTCGACCGTCAGCTGCTCGACCTTGCCCTGTGCGTCCGCCTTGCGCAGGTCGGCCCGGATCTCGTCGCGGAACCGCTGCAGCATGACCTCCGCGTCGGCCCACCGCACATGCGACGCCGTGCGCGTGTCCGTCGACGTCGAGCCGGTGTGCGGCACCGCCTCGGCCCGCGCGCGCTGGGCGGCCGCCGCAAGGTCGGCGCGCAGTCCGCGCATCGAGCCCCGCACGTCGTCCCGGACCTCCGCGGCGCGCTCGCGCACGGACTCGGCGATCCCCTCCTCGAGCGAGGCCAGGTCTCCACGACGAGCCTCGAGCTCCGCACGACCCGCGGCGGTGAGGGCGTACGTGCTCTTGCGCTCCTCGTCGACGCGCACGACAAGTCCCTCCTCCTCGAGCCGGGCGAGCCGTGGGTAGACCGTGCCGGGACTGGGTCGGTAGGTGCCACCGAACCGGTCTGACAGGTCGGTGATCAGCTCGTACCCGTGCTTGGGTCCGGACTCCAGCAGGGACAGCAGGTAGAGCCGCAGCTGCCCGTGGGCAAAGACCGGCGCCATCATCAGGCCACCCCGTCGGCTGCGCCGGAGCCTCGCAGAACGGTCACGTGCCCGGACACGGTGCTCGCCGAGACGAAGCACGCGCCGTCCCCGCTGCGCAGATCGACCTTGCGTTGGCCGGGTGACGAGCCTTTGTACTCCTCACCGTCCACGACGAGGCGCCCGGAGACGGACTTCGCCTTGACCTGCACACCCTTGCCGGAGGGCAGCCGGACCGTGACGTCGCCGGACACGGTCGACGCCGTGACGCTGGAGGTGCCGGAGTGGACGTCCAACGTCAGCGAGCCTGAGACGGAGTTGGCCTGGACGAGGCTCAGCTCCCCGGATGCAGCGAGCTCGCCCGACACAGAGTTGAGCCGCAGGTCGCCGCGGTGGTCCCGTACGACGATCTCTCCCGAGACCGTCTTGGCGCCGAGCCGGCCGCGCGTGCCGTCGGTGATCAGCGTGCCGGAGACCGTGGACACCGAGGCGTCCTCGACGATCCCGGCGAGCAGCCCGTCGGCGCTCACGGTGCCGAGCCTGGCCCGCACCTCGCGCGGAACGGCGATGTGCACGTCGGCACGGTCCTTGCCGCCGAAGTTGCGGAACTTCTCGAGGAAGCCCTCCCAGCCGCCGAGCGTGAACTGGTACCCGACGCGCAGCTCGCCGTCCGAGAGCGTGATCTCCAAGGGTCGCCCGTCGACCGCGTGCACCTCGATCCGTGCCCCTGGCCCGTCGTGCGCGACGACGTCGACGCGTCCCCCCACCAGCTGCACCTGCAGGGCGCTGACCGCTTCGATCTCGATGATCTGCGGACCGGCGACGACCCACGACTCGGTTGCCATGACGTTTCTCCATTCGCGATATATCTCGTTCCTGCAAACACGTTATATCGCGTCTCCGGCGTTGGCAAGCCCGGCCTCCCCGGGGGGTCAGACCGGCGCGCGCACGAAGAAGCCCGGGACCTCCGTCGAGGTCCCGGGCTTCTTGGGCCGTGCGGTCAGGCGACCAGACCGGCCTGACGCAACTCCACGGTGAGGTCGTGCGGGCTCGTCGACGCCGACAGCGCTTCGTCGAACGTGATGACGTCGTCGCGGACCAGCTGGAACAGGTGCTGGTCGAACGTCTGCATCTTGTAGAAGTCACCATCGCGGATCAGGTCGATCAGCGGCGGCGCGTCAGCCGGCTCGAGGATCGCGTCGCGCGTACGGCCGGTGTTGACCATGACCTCGATCGCCGGCCGCCGACCGGCGCCGTCGGCCAGCCGGACCAGACGCTGGGACACGATCCCCCGCAGCGCCTGGGCGAGCGCGATCCGGACCTGCTTCTGCTCGTGCGGCGGGAAGAAGTCGATGATGCGGTTGATCGTCTCTGCCGCGTCGATGGTGTGCAGCGTGGACAGGACCAGGTGACCGGTCTCGGCTGCGGACAGAGCGGCCCGGACGGTCTCCACATCTCGCATCTCACCGACGAGGATCACATCGGGGTCCTGCCGCATCGCGGCGCGCAGCGCCACGGTGAAGTCGGCCGTGTCCTGGCGGACCTCGCGCTGCGAGACGATCGCCTTCTTGTCGTGGTGCAGGATCTCGATCGGGTCCTCGATCGTGACGATGTTGACCTCTTTGTACGTGTTGATGAGATCGACCATCGACGCGAGCGTCGTCGTCTTGCCGGAGCCGGTCGGCCCGGTCACCAGCACGAGCCCACGCGGCTCGAGCGCCAGCTGCCCGACCACCTCGGGCAGTGCCAGGTCGCCCAGCGACTGCGCACCCACCGCGACGCGACGGAACACCATGCCGTAGGTGCCGCGGGCCTGGTACGCGTTGACACGGAACCGGCCGACACCGGGGATCGAGTACGCGAAGTCCGCCTCGTGGTTGGTGCGGAAGTGGTCCACGAGGTCGTCCGGGATGACCTCCTCGAGCATGCGCTCGGTGTCCGCCGGCTTGAGGTCCGGCACCTGGAGCTTGCGCAGACGACCATCCACCCGGACGCGCGGAGCGGAGCCGACCTTGCAGTGCAGGTCGGAGCCGCCCGTGCTCGCGAGGGCGTGCAGGAACGGGATCACAGAAAGTGTCGGCTGGCTCACCCTGTAGTCATCGACCAGCGAGGCCCGTGACTTGAGCACCCGCGGGATGTGGGACCATGGAACGAGTCCGGCGCCCGCATCAGGTTTTCAGATCACTGTGCCGACCACCCAGCATTTCTTCGACGAAGGAAGTTCCCATGAGCAAGCGAGGCCGCAAGCGCCGTTCCCGCAAGGGCAGCGCCGCGAACCACGGCAACCGTCCCAACGCCTGACGGTACGAGAAAGGCCCGGTGCATACGCACCGGGCCTTCTTCATGCCGTCACGACGCGCTCACTCGAGCGTCGTGGTCACCCGCATGACGGTCAGCTGCTCGTGGATCCGCACCCGCAAGGTGTCCGGTGCGGTCTCCTTGCAGCCGCGGCGCACGAGGTTCTTCACGACGACCTCGACGTCGTACTCCTCGAGGCAGCCCTGGCACTCGGCCAGGTGAGCGCGCACGACGTCCGAGTCAGGGGCGTCGAGCTCGGCGTCCAGGTACTCCCAGAGCCGCTCCAGCGCGTCGTTGCAGTTGTTCCCGCACGGGCCGTCCACCACGTGAGGCGGCGTCGGTGCCGTCCCGTCCCACTCGTCCATCACAAGACCTCCGGCGTGGTGGGGGTCGCGGCCACGAGACCGCGCCCACGCGCATAGTCCGACAGCAGCTCACGGAGCTGGGCTCGCCCGCGGTGCAGCCGGGACATCACTGTCCCGATCGGCGTTCCCATGATCTCCGCGATCTCCTTGTATGCAAAGCCCTCGACGTCAGCCAGGTACACGGCGATGCGGAACTCCTCGGGGATGCGCTGCAACGCGTCCTTCACGTCGGAGTCCGGCAGGTGGTCCAGCGCCTCGGCCTCGGCGGAGCGGAGGCCCGCCGACGTGTGCGACTCCGCGCGCGCCAGCTGCCAGTCCTCGATCTCCTCCGAACGCGACTGCTGCGGCTCGCGCTGCTTCTTGCGGTAGGAGTTGATGTACGTGTTGGTCAGGATCCGGTACAGCCACGCCTTGAGGTTGGTCCCCGGCCGGTACTGGTGGAACGCGGCGAACGCCTTCGCGAACGTCTCCTGGACCAGGTCCTCGGCGTCCGCAGGGTTGCGCGTCATGCGCAGGGCAGCACCGTAGAGCTGGTCCAGGTAGACCAGCGCCTCAGCTTCGAACCGCTCGGTGCGTGCCGCGTCGTCCTCGGCCTCGGGCGCGCGGTGGGTGTCCTCGCTCATCGCGGACGAGCCTAGACCCGCAGACGCCGGGCCACCGGCCGGGGTGGGCCACGCCACAGCGGCGAGCTTGGTGTCTTCGGGCACTGCGAGGTCCCAACCGGTCGGGGTAGGCGTCGAGGGGCGCGTCTCGAGCGCGGCACAGGTCATGGCAGGCACAACGGCGCATGCCCGCGCGCCATTCCCCACCCCGCCCCACCTGCGCAACCGCGTCGCCAACGTGCCCAGCGCGCACTAGCGTGGCGGGCATGACGACCATCTCGGAGGACTCCACCTACCTGCGGCTCCTGCGCGAGCAGATCGGCCACGAGTTCGACGCCCACCAGCAGTACGTCGCGATCGCCGTCTGGTTCGACGGCCAGGACCTGCCTCAGCTGGCGCGGCACTACTACCGCCAGGCCCTCGAGGAGCGCAACCACGCGCTGATGATCGTGCGCTACCTCCTCGACCGGGACCTGGACGTCGAGATCCCCGCCGGCAGCGCGGTGCGCAACCAGTTCGCCGACGTGGTGGAGCCGATCGCCCTGGCCCTGGTGCAGGAGCAGCAGGTGACCGAGCAGATCGAAGCGATCTTCCGGGCGGCGCGGGCCGAGAACGACGCGCTGGGCGAGCAGTTCCTCCTCTGGTTCCTCAAGGAGCAGGTCGAGGAGGTCGCCTCCGCGACGACGCTGCTGACGGTCGCCACCCGAGCCGGTGACAACCTGTTCGACCTCGAGAACTACGTCGCCCGCGAGCAGATCGGTGACGGCGGCGTGTCCGCCGACGCACCGACCGCCGCGGGCGGGGCCCTCTAAGGAGACCTCCCGTGCTGCTGCGTCGCGTCGCCCGTCCCCTGTTCGCCTCGTGGTTCGTCTCCGAGGGTCTCGACGTCGTGCGGCATCCGGCCGCGCACGCCGCGGAGGCCCGTGGTGCGCTGACGACACTGCTCGATCGCCTTCCCGCGCAGGTCAGTCGAGGACCGGCCGGCGAGGTGGTCGGCTACGAGCTCTCGGACCGTCAGCTCACCACCGTCGTGCAGGTGCACGGTGCAGCGCTCGCGGCGGCCGGCGTGCTGCTCTCCGCCAACAAGGCCCCGAGGATCGCCGCCTTCGCGCTGGCCGTCCTGACGGCGCCCCTGATCCTGGTGAACCTCCCGCGCAAGCGGGGCACCGAGAGCAAGCTGGAGCGCAGGGCCCGCCGCGAGCGGCTGGTCCGATCGCTGGCGTTCACCGCGGGCGCCGTCCTCGCGGCGGCCGACTACGAGGGCCGGCCAGGCATCAGCTGGCGGGTGCACCGTGCGCGCCAGGAGCGGTCAGAGGCCCACTAACCTGGACGACATGACAACCGCACCCTCCGCCGACCTGTGGTCGGCGCCGGTCATCACGGGGCCGCTCGACGCGCTCGTCGAGGTTCCCGGTTCGAAGTCGCTGACCAACCGCTACCTCGTTCTGGCCGCGCTGGCCGACGCGCCGGGGCGGTTGCGTGGCGCACTCAGGTCGCGGGACACGCGGCTGATGGCCGCTGCGCTGGGCGCGCTGGGCACGGTCGTCGAGGAGAACGGCAGCGACTGGTCGGTGAGCCCTGGCGCGCTGACCGGTGGCGCGACGATCCACTGCGGCCTCGCCGGCACCGTCATGCGCTTCCTGCCCGCCGTCGCAGCGCTCGCGGACGGTCCGGTGCGGTTCGACGGCGACACGTCGGCGCTGGCCCGGCCGATGGGTCCGGTGCTGACAGCCCTGCGCACCCTGGGTGTCCGGGTCGACGAGCACGGCGAGCCAGGCCACCTGCCCTTCACGGTGCACGGACGCGGCGGGGTCGCGGGTGGCCAGGTGGACATCGACGCGTCCGAGTCCAGCCAGTTCGTCTCCGGGCTCCTGCTCGCGGCCGCCCGGTTCGAACGAGGCCTGACGCTGCGGCACACGGGCCGGACGCTGCCGAGCCTCCCGCACATCGAGATGACCGTCGCCCTGCTGCGCGAGGCCGGCGTCGAGGTCGACGACTCGCGGCCCGCCATCTGGCAGGTCGCGCCGGGCCCCATCGGGGGTCGGGACGTGCGGGTCGAGCCGGACCTGTCCAACGCGGCGCCGTTCCTGTGCGCAGCGATGGTGGCCGGTGGGTCGGTCAGCGTGCCGGGCTGGCCCTCCCAGACGACACAGCCGGGCGGCCTGCTGCCGGGCATCCTCGAGCGGATGGGCGCGACGACGAGCCTCGACGCGGACGTGCTCACCGTGACCGGGACCGGCGCGATCCACGGGGTCGACCTGGACCTGCACGCCGCGGGCGAGATCGCACCCACGATCGCCGCGCTGGCCACGCTGGCCGACTCCCCCACCCGCCTGCGCGGCATCGCGCACCTGCGCGGGCACGAGACCGACCGCCTGGCGGCCCTCGCCGCCGAGATCACGCGCGTCGGCGGGCAGGCCGAGCAGACGTCGGACGGCCTCGTGATCACTCCCCGGCCCCTGACCGGTGCCGTCTGGCGCACGTACGAGGACCACCGGATGGCGACCGCGGGCGCGCTGGTCGGCCTGCGGGTACCGGGCATCGAGGTCGAGGACGTCGCGACGACCGCGAAGACGCTGCCCGACTTCGTGGGTCTCTGGTCGGACATGCTGCTGGGGACCCGGACGCCCGCCTGATGCCTCAACCGGGGGCACGTCGCTACGACGAGCGGGACGTCCGCATCCGTCCCGGTCGAGGTTCGCGCCCACGCACCAAGCAGCGCCCCGAGCACGCGGACGCCGAGATCGCCCTGGTCACTGCGGTGGACCGCGGCCGGTACGCCATCCTCGTCGACCCGGACGGGCCCGACGAACGCGTCGCGATCGCGATGAAGGCCCGGGAGCTGGGCCGCGAGCGCGTCGTGCCGGGAGACCGCGTCGACATCGTCGGCGACACCTCGGGTGACGAGGGGTCGCTGTCCCGGATCGTCCGGATCGGTGAGCGTCGGACGGTCCTGCGCCGCACCGCGGACGACACCGACCCGGTCGAGCGGATCATCGTCGCCAACGCCGACCAGCTCGTGATCGTGACCGCCCTCGCCGACCCCGAGCCGCGCACCCGCATGATCGACCGCTGCGTCGCGGCCGCCTACGACGCGCGCATGGATGCCCTGCTCGCCCTGACCAAGGCCGACCTGGCCGATCCCGCGACGCTCGTCGACATGTACGCGCCGATCGGCGTGCAGGTGGTGGTGAGCAGTCGTGGCGACGGGCGCGTGATCGACGGGCTGGACGCGGTCCGCGAGGCCCTCGACGGCCGCACGTCGGTGCTCGTCGGCCATTCGGGCGTGGGCAAGTCCACGCTCGTGAACGCCCTGGTTCCCGGCACGGGACGTGCGGTCGGCGTCGTGAACGACGTGACCGGCCGGGGTCGGCACACGTCGAGCAGCGCCGTCGCGCTGCGGGTACCCGGCACCCGTGAGCCGACGTGGGTGATCGACACCCCGGGCGTCCGGTCGTTCGGGCTCGCGCACGTGGACCCGCAGCACCTGCTGGGCGCGTTCGGGGACCTGGCTGCCGTGTCCGAGGAGTGCCCACGCGGCTGCACCCACGCCGACGACGCCCCCGACTGCGCGCTCGACGACTGGGTGCAGGACTCGACCGACGAGGTCACGACGTCTGCCCGGGCCGCACGCGTCGAGTCGTTCCGCCGCTTGCTGGCGAGCCGCCTGGGCACCGGCGAACCCGAGCAGCGGGAGTCCGCGCGCCCCTGACGTGTGGGGTTGGTGCAGCCGATACCGTGTCGGGCATGAGCATCCGCCCGGGGTACGACGATGACCTGCGCCTGGCCCACGTCATCGCCGACCAGGTGGACTCCATCACGATGGCCCGGTTCAAGGCCCTCGACCTCCGCGTGGAGACCAAGCCCGACCTCACGCCCGTCTCGGATGCCGACAAGACGGCCGAGGAGGTCATCCGCGGCCAACTGTCTCGCGCGCGCCCTCGCGATGCCGTGCACGGTGAGGAGATGGGTGACACCGGCCACGGGCCTCGGCGGTGGGTGGTCGACCCGATCGACGGGACCAAGAACTTCGTGCGCGGCGTGCCCGTGTGGGCAACCCTGATCGGGCTTCTCGACGGGGACCAGGTGGTGCTCGGCCTGGTCAGCGCACCAGCCCTGGGCAAGCGCTGGTGGGCCGCACAGGGTTCCGGCGCCTGGACGGGGAAGTCGCTGGCCGCGGCGAGCCGCCTGAGGGTGTCCGCCGTGGACCGCCTCTCGGACGCTTCGCTGTCCTACTCGAGCCTGTCGGGGTGGGAGGAGCGTGGCCTGCTGGACCCGTTCCTCGACCTCACGCGGCGGACCTGGCGGACCCGCGCGTACGGCGACTTCTGGTCGCACGTGCTCGTCGCGGAGGGCGCCGTGGACCTGGCTGCGGAACCGGAGCTGGCACTGCACGACATGGCCGCGCTGGTTCCCATCGTGACGGAGGCCGGCGGTCTGTTCACGTCGATCCGTGGTGTTCCGGGCCCGTTCGGCGGCTCGGCCCTGGTGTCCAACGGCAGGCTCCACCAGGCAGCGCTCGACGTCCTGGACCCACTGCCGCAGGCTTGAGCGCATGAGCACTGACGATGTGGGGGCACGGGCCGCCTCGTTCGACCGGGGAGCGGGCGCCTATGCGGCCGCACGGCCCGGCTACCCCGACGAGGCCGTCCGCTGGGCCGTCCCGCCGGACGCCCGCGACGTGCTCGACCTCGCCGCAGGTACCGGAAAGCTGACGCAGCCGCTGGTCGCGCTCGGGTTGCACGTGGTCGCCGTGGAGCCGTCGGACGAGATGCGGGCGCAGCTGAGCGCGCTGCTGCCCGACGTCGAGGCTTTCCCGGGGACCGCCGAGCACCTGGACCTGCCCGACGCGTGCGTCGACGCCGTGACCGTCGCGCAGGCCTGGCACTGGGTGGACCCACCTGCTGCCGCGACCGAGATCGCCCGCGTGCTTCGGCCCGGTGGGCAGGTGGCACCGATCTGGAACGTTCGCGACGACACCGTCGACTGGGTGGGTCGCTGGACGGAGATCGTGCATCGCGGGGACTCGCTCACAGACACGCTCCGCTACGGCGAACCCGCGCTCGGCGACCTGTTCACGGAGCCCGAGCACGCGACGTTCCGCTGGATGCGGCCGATGCACCCCGCCGACCTGCGCACGCTGGCCGCCAGTCGCAGCCACCTGCTCCTGCTTCCCGACGACGAGCGTGACGGGCTGCTCGACGCGATCGACGAGCTTGCCGCGACCCACCCCGACCTGCGAGGTCGCGACGTGGTGGAGATGCCGTACCGCACGGAGTGCTACCGGGCCCGTCTGCGGTAGGCCGTGTGCCGCGCTGCTTCCCGCTGCTACGCCACGCCGAGAAGGTCCGGCAGCACGGAGAGCGACCCGATGACCTGGACGCCGGCCCGCCTCGCGGCCTCGACGTCCTCGGGCTCGACCTGCAGCCGTCGCGCTCCTGGCCTGTCCAGCCAGATGCCGAGCAGCCCGGCGTCGACGGCGGCACGCGCATCGACGTCGAGCTCGTCGCCGACGTACACCGTGCGCGCGGGGTCGGTTCCCAGCAGACGGCATGCCTCGACGAACACGCGTGGGTCGGGCTTGCCGAACCCGAGCGTGTCGACGCCCACGAGCAACGGGACGCGGTCGGCGAGGCCTGTACGCCGGAGCTTGTCGCTCTGGTAGGCGAGCGCGGCGTTGGTCAGGGCGCCGACGTGCAGGCCGGCGTCCAGCAGGCGCTCGAGGACGTCGTCGACGTCCTCGTGCGCGTTCCAGGCCTCTCGGAAGGTCGTGTCGAACACGTGGTCCCACGCGACGAAGCCGTCGTCGTCCAGGACCGGGCCACCGAACTCCTCGTGCAGCTCGTTGGCCCGCGACATCCGCTGCTCGACCTGCCCGATCTCCCCGCGCGTGTACCGCGCGAAGTGCTCGTTGACGTCGGCCCGCCAGAAGGTCACCAGGTCGGCGTCCCGGTCGGGCGTCACGTCGGGCAGGTAGCGCCGGGCGATGGCCGACAGCGCCGTGCCGAACGCGCCCCGGGTGTCCACCAGGGTGTCGTCGATGTCGAACAGGATGCCGTCGACGGGGTGCAGGCTCACCGGGCAAGGCTAGGTGGTGCGAGCACTGCGTCGAGAAAGCGTCCGGGCGGCGCGCGGCACCCTCACGGACCTTCGGTGGTCGCTCCGGGTGAGGAGAGCACCCGGGCCGCTCGCCTGTGCCCGGCGACGCAGGCCGACCGCAGGTCACGGCTCCCGATGTAGGCCGCGAGGAACCCCGCCGCGAAGGCGTCACCGGCACCCGTGAGGTCACGGACGTCCGCGACCGGCGGCACCGGCACCTCGAAGGAGGACCCGTCGGGCAGGTGCACGACGGTCGGGTCGGGACCGGACTTCACGACGACGGTGGTCCGGTGCGAGAACCCGAGCCCCAGCAGCTCCGCCTCGGCCGCGTTCGCCAGCAGGATGTCCGCCCCCAGCTCCGCAAGCAGGTCACGGAACGCGTCGACGCCGTAGTGCGTCAGCATTCCCGTCGAGGATGCGTCGACCGACACGAGGATGTCCCGCAGGCGTGCACGGCCGATCGCGTCGATGACAGCGTCCGCCGTGGGACCACCTTCGAACGAGTAGCCGGGGACGTGGAGCAGATCGAGGCCGTCGAGCCATCCGGGCGGGATCCGCTCGAGCATCGAGGACGCCGCCCGGTCCGGGAACATCGTTCGCTCACCGGACTCGTCGATGAGCAGAACGACGGTGCCGGTCCGGCCGGTGCGCTGGACCTGTACCTCCACACCGGCAGCAGACAGCGCGTCGATGAGCGCGTCGCCCGGCCGGTCCGGACCGACACACCCCAGGAACCTCGTCGGCACCAGGTCCGCGGCGAACCGGGCGACGTTCGCCCCGCTCCCCCCTGGCGTCCGGAACACCTGCGCTCGAGCGTCGGTGCCGTGCCGCAGCGGCTCGGCCAGCCAGACGACGATGTCCTCGACGAGGTCGCCCGTGACCCCCAGGACCACCGCTCAGCCCGCGGGTCGGGTCAGGGCCGTCGCGACCTGGGCACCGAGGGCCACGTTTCCGCGGTAGACCTCGACGTTCACCTCGAGGCTGCGGCCACCGGTGTCGCGCTGGATGAAGTCGAGCAGGAACGGCGTGGTCGCGTTGCCGGTGACGCCCTGCGCCGCCGCCTGCGACCACGCCCGGTCGAGGATCGCGTCGAGCTCCTCGGGGGGCAGCTGCTTGTCCTGCGCGACCGGGTTGGCCAGCAGGATCGCCTGCGGCAGGCCGAGCGCGTCACGCGCCTCGATGACCGAGGCCACCTGCTGCGGCGTGTCCACCGAGTACGCGATCGAGTGGCCCGAGTCGGCGACGTAGAAGCCCGGGTAGCGGGTGGTGCCGTAGCCGAGCACGGGGATGTTGAGCGTCTCGAACCGCTCGAGCGTCGCCGCCACGTCGAGGATCGACTTCACGCCGGCGCTGATGACCAGGACCGGGGTGGCCGCCAGGACCGTCATGTCGGCCGACTCGTCGAACGACTCCGACGCCCCGTGGTGGACGCCGCCGAGGCCACCGGTCGAGAACACGCGGATGCCGGCGTGGTGGGCCAGGAAGGCGGTCGCGGCAACCGTCGTGCCACCGTGCAGGCCGAGGGCGATCGCCACCGGAAGGTCCCGCAGCGACACCTTGTCGACGCCGTCGGTGTACGCCAGCTCCGAGATCTCGGGAACGCTGAGCCCGACGGTCGGGACCCCGTGGTAGACGCCGATCGTCGCCGGCACGACGCCCTGGGCCCGGAGCCCGGCCTCCGCCTCGAGCGCCACGTCGAGGTTGCGCGGTCGAGGCAGCCCGTGCGTGAAGATCGTCGACTCGAGAGCCAGCACGGGCTCCCCGTGGTTGATCGCGTCGGTGACCTCGTCAGAAATCCGGATCGTCGTCATCGGACCGCCTCTCGTAGCGTCTCCAGGCGCGCCAGCGTGGCGTCCCGGCCCAGGATCTCCATCGACTCGAACAGCGGCGGCGAGATGCGTCGCCCGCTCAGCGCCACGCGCAGAGGCGTGAACGCGAACCTCGGTTTGAGGCCGAGGCCGGTCTCCTCGACCAGCGCCGCCTGCAGCGCGGCCTGCGTCGCCTCGGTCGTGAACCCGTCCGCGGGCAGCGCCGACAGGGCCGCGAGCGACGCGTCGAGCACCGCGGGAGTCTCCTCGCGCAACGCCGCGCGCGCGTCGTCGGCGATCTCCAGGGCGTCGTCGGCCACGAACAGGAACCCGAGCATGCCCTCGGCCTCGCCCAGCAGCGTGATGCGCTCCTGGATCAGCGGGGCTCCCGCATCGAGAAGGGCGCGGTGCGCCGGTTCGAGGTCGGCGTAGGAGTCCGCAGGAACGATGCCGGCGCGGTGCAGGTAGGGCACCAGGCGGTCGCGGAAGTCCTCCGGGTCGAGCAACCGGATGTGAGCCGAGTTGATGGCCTCGGCCTTCTTCTGGTCGAAGCGTGCCGGGTTGGGGTTCACGTCCGCGACGTCGAAGGCGTCCGTCATCTCCGCCATGGTGAAGATGTCGCGGTCCGGGCCGATGGACCAGCCGAGCAGCGCCAGGTAGTTGAGCAGGCCCTCGGGCGTGAAGCCGCGGTCCCGGTGCAGGAACAGGTTGGCCTCGGGCTCGCGCTTGGACAGCTTCTTGTTGCCCTCGCCCAGCACCGACGGCAGGTGCCCGAACACCGGCATGACCGTCGCGACCTCGAGCTCCAGCAGCGCGCGGTACAGCGCGATCTGGCGAGGCGTCGAGGAGAGCAGGTCCTCACCGCGCAGCACGTGCGTGATGCCCATCAGGGCGTCGTCCACCGGGTTGACCAGCGTGTAGAGCGGCTGACCGTTGGCGCGCACGATGACGAAGTCCGGCACCGAGCCCGGCTGGAACGTGATCTCGCCGCGGACCAGGTCCGTGAACGTGATGTCGTCATCCGGCATCCGCAGGCGCAGCGTGGGCTCGCGCCCCTCGGCCCGGAACGACGCCTTCTGCTCGTCGGTCAGGTCGCGGTCGGCGCCGTCGTAGCCGAGCTTCGGGTCGCGGCCCGCCGCCCGGTGTCGCGCCTCGATCTCCTCGGCGGTCGAGTACGACTCGTACGCGTAGCCACCCTCGACCAGACGTCGCACGACGTCCGTGTACAGGTCGGAACGCTGCGACTGCCGGTACGGCTCGTGCGGCCCGCCGACCTCGACACCCTCGTCCCAGTCCAGGCCCAGCCAGCGCAGCGCGTCGAGCAGCTGCAGGTACGACTCCTGCGAGTCGCGGGCGGCGTCGGTGTCCTCGATGCGGAACACGAACGTGCCACCGGTGTGGCGGGCGTACGCCCAGTTGAACAACGCCGTCCGGATGAGCCCGACGTGAGGCGTTCCGGTGGGCGACGGGCAGAAGCGGACACGCACGGCGGGGGAAGTCACGGCTCCAGGCTAGTGGGGCCGCCCAGGTGCTCTGGCGTCGGGCGCGCTCCGGGGCACGCCGACGGGCGCTCGCCGTGCCCGACGAGCAGCTCGCGGCAGCCGCAGAGCGTCAGTTGCGGCGCAGGACCGGGTTGCGCAACGTCCCGATCTCCTCCACCTCGACCTCGACGACGTCGCGGTCGACGATCGGGCTGACTCCGGCAGGGGTACCCGTGAGGATGATGTCGCCGGGCAGGAGCGTGAACACCTCGGACACGTACGCCACGAGGTAGGCGGCGTCGAAGACCATCTGCGACGTGCGGCCGTCCTGCTTGAGCTCACCGTTGACCCGCGCTCGCACGTACAGGTCGTCGACGTCGAGTCCGGGCACGATCCACGGGCCGATCGGGCAGGAGCCGTCGAAGCCCTTCGCGCGGGCCCACTGGGAGTCGGCGCGCTGCACGTCGCGTGCCGTCACGTCGTTGGCGACGGTGAAGCCGAAGACGTGGTCCAGGGCACGCTCGGCAGGGACGTCCTTGGTCACCTTGCCGATGACGATCGCCAGCTCGGCCTCGTGCTCGACGTGCTCGGTCCAGTCCGGAAGGACGATCGGGTCGTCGGGACCGATGACGGAGGTGTTGGGCTTCAGGAACAGCAGCGGCGCGGCGGGGACCTCGTGGCCGTGCTCCGCGGCGTGCTCGGCGTAGTTGCGACCGACGCCGACGATCTTGGACCGCGGGATGACCGGGGCCAGCAGGCGGACGCTGTCGTCGTCGAGCCGGATCTGCTCGCCCGTGGGCTGCACCGGCGTGTAGAGCGGGTCACCGGTGATGACCACGAGCTCCTCGTCGCCTGCCGCCCCCTCGACCACGGCGTAGCGGGGATCTTGCCCGGTGGTGAACCTCGCGATGCGCACATCTCAGCCTAATCGACCGGTAGGGCACGCCGGACGGGGCGCCCGCGCGACCCGCCACGGCATCGGCCCTCATCAGACCTGTGCGCCGGCCGATAGACGCAGGTGCCAGCACCACCGATGCTCCCCGACCCGGAGCGGACCCACCGAAGAGACAGGCGAGCACGGTCATGAGGACTCTCACGGCACGGCGGCCCCTTCGACGACCCCGGACGTCCGCGACGAACCGCCTCGGTTCCGTGGCACTCGCCGTCGCTCTGCTCGTCGCCGGCGTGGCCACCGCCGCCCCGGCCGCAGCGGATGGTGGGACCTCGCTCATCGACTGGACCTTCGACTCCGCCGACGCGCCGTCCGGCTACGCCTTCGTCGGCGAGGCCTGCCTGACCGCCGCGGCGCCGGGGTCCGAGCACTCCTGCACCACGCCGGTCGACCCGGTCGACAACCCGGCCCCGCCCCAGGGCGCGGCTCCGGGGTGGTTGCAGCTCACGAGCGCGTCGACGGGCACCAGCTGGGGTGGTGTCGCCGGCTCACTGCTCTACGACTACCCGCTGCCGGCGTCGGCGGGCCTCGTCGTGACCTTCGACCAGGTGCAGTACGGCGGCAGGGACGGCGCCGACGGCATCTCGTTCTTCCTCTCCGACGGCACGTTCGGCCTGGACGACACCGGAGCATTCGGCGGGTCGCTCGGCTACGCGCAACGTGGTGCGGGCAGCGACCCTCTGACCCGCCGGATCGAGCCGGGCGTCGCGGCCGGGTACCTGGGCGTGGGCCTCGACGCGTACGGGAACTACGGCAACGACGAGGAGATGCGCGGACGAGGCTGCACGGCCCCGTACGTCTCGGCGACTACTGGGCGCACGCCGGACGTGGTCGCTCTGCGCGGGCCCGGGCAGCAGGGAGTGCAGCCTGCCTGGACCGACGGCGCCACGTATCCGCGGGTCGACTGGGTGCAGGGGTACTGCCTGCTCAGCGCCTCCCCGCTGCCCGGACAGTCGTTGCGGAGCGGGTCCACGCTCGCCCCGGAGGCCGGCACCGCGGATGAGATGCAGCGACGCGTGATGGTCTCGATCGCGCCGCAGCCGGCGGGCAGCACCGTCGGGCCGGAGGTCGTCGTCTCGGTCGACTTCGGGTCCGGTTACGTCGAGGTCCTGCGCGCGACGATGCCCGAGGCCGCCCCGCCGACGTACAAGTTCGGCTTCGGCGCCTCGACCGGTGGGTCCTCGGACGTCCACCTTGTCCGCAACGTGCACGTGGACACGATCGACCCGCTCGACGAGCTCACGCTGGTGAAGCAGGTCCCGAGCGGCGGGGCCCGGAGCGGGAGCTATGCCATCGGCGACGCGATCCCGTTCGAGTACGTCGTCTACAACACCGGGAACCGGACCGTCAGCACGCTGGACATCTCCGACCCGTCGCTGGACGCGCCCGCGACCTGCCCGAAGAGCGTTCTGCCCCCCGACGACTCGACGGTGTGCACCGGCACGCACCTGGTGACGGCTCGCGACCTGCAGGACGTCATCGCGGCGACCCCAGCAGGTCAGCCACTGCTCTACTCGTTCGCGGCGACGGCACACGGCCTCGTCGACGGCCGCCCACTGACCTCGATCGAGTCTGCTGCGCCCGTCGGGCTCGCCTCCCCCGTCGGGTCGATCACGACGCAGCCGACGCTCGACGACACCGACGGCGACGGTCTGGCCGACGTGGGCGAGACGGTGCACTGGGGCTACGAGGTGGTGGGCGACCCCGTGTCCGACCTGCACGACGTCACCATCGAGACGTCGACCGGGAGCGTGCCCGCGTGCGGCACCTTCGACCTGCCCGCGGGTACGACGCACGTGTGCGACGACCCGTCCACGAGGACGGTGACCGGCGAGGACGTCCCCGTCGGCAGCGTCTCGCAGACGGCATGGGCACGCGGGCTCACCGTCGACGGCACGCCTGCGACGACCGCAGCCAGCACCGCCTCGGTCGCCGTGGAAGGTCTGGCCGTGACCGGCAGTGACCCGCGGATCGGCCTCCTCGCAGCGGCCGCGATCCTGCTTGGCGCGGCGGCCGTGACCGTGTCCCGCCGACGTCGCGCCTGACGGTTCCGCCGCCGACCGAGCCCGTGGGTCAGGCGCGCGCGAGGATCTCGCCGTGCAGCACCGCGAACCAGCCTTCGGGCTGCTCGCCCCACTCGCGCCACGCGTCGGCGAGCAGCTCCAGGCCCACCTCGTCGGCCAGCCCGTGCGCGATCGCCTGCGCGGCGAAGTTGGACGCGACCGACCGGTCCGCCCACAACCCGGCCCACCAGGTGCGGTCCTCGGGGGTGGCGTAGCACCAGACCCCGGCGCTGGGCACGATGTCGTCGGGGGCGAACCCTGCCTCCCGGACCCATGCCAGCAGGCGACGCCCCGCGTTGGCCTCCGCTCCGTTGGCCTGCGTGACCTCGTGGTACAGGGCCAGCCACTCGTCGAGGCCCGCCGAGTGCGGGTACCACGTCATGCCGGCGTAGTCCGCGTCCCGGACCGCGACGATCCCGCCGGGGCGGGCGACGCGTCGCATCTCCCGCAGCGCGGCGACGGGATCGGTCAGGTGCTGCAGCACCTGGTGAGCGTGCACGACGTCGAACGAGTCGTCCTCGAAGGGGAGCTCGTAGGCGTCGGCGACCTGGAACGTCACGTTCGACGCACCAGCGTCGGCGGCCGCTTTCTGCGCGATCTCGACGACAGCCGTCGATGCGTCCACACCGACGGCCGAGCCGTTGCCGAGCCGGGTGGCCAGATCGATCGTCACGGAACCCGGACCGCACCCCACGTCGAGGAGCCGGGAGCCCGGCACGAGCGCGGGCAGCAGGTACGCGGCCGAGTTCTCCGCGGTGCGCCAACGGTGGGAGCGCAGCACGGACTCATGGTGTCCGTGGGTGTAGACGTCGGGGTGCGCCGGGGAGTTCACACAGAACTCTAATCATCCGCGAGGGTTCCATTTCAACAATCGGAACGAACCGTTTCGATATGCGAGACATGGCCCTGCCTTACGATCCACGGATGCGGCGGATCGTGGGCATCGACGTGGCGCGGGGCATCGCCGTGCTCGGGATGATGACCGCACACGTGGGACCCGACGACCACGGTCCGGTGCCTCCGGGCGGGTTCGCCCAGCTCGCGGACGGCCGGCCGTCGGCTCTGTTCGTCGTGCTCGCCGGCATCTCGCTCGCCCTGCTCTCCGGCGGTGCGTCACCGGTCAGCGGCGGTGCGATGACGAACGCGCGCATCCGCGTCGTCGCACGAGCCTTCCTCGTGCTCTTCCTGGGCCTCGTCCTGGTGGCGCTGGGTACTCCGGTGGTCGTGATCCTGCCGACGTACGCGGTCCTCTTCGTCGCCGGAAGCGTCGTCCTCGGCTGGACGCGGCGGGCGCTCCTGGCCGCGTCCGTCGCCTTCGCGGTGCTCGGACCGCCGCTCGTCCAGTGGCTCGTCGACGACCCCGTGGAGCAGAACAGCATCCCCGGCCTCTTCGTCGGCCCCCACTACCCGGCCCTGATCTGGATGTCCTACCTGCTGACCGGCCTTGCCGTGGGCCGCAGCGACCTGCGGTCCCCGCGGCTGCGGCACGTCGGGGTTCTCGTCGGGCTCGGGCTGGTCCTGCTCGGGCACGGCGGCGCCTGGCTCGCGCAGCGGGCGACCTCCTGGCCGCCCGAGCTCACCAGCAGCGCCCCGCATGCGTCCACCACCTTCGAGCTGGCGGGCAACACCGGCGTCGCGTTCCTCGTGCTCGTGGGCTCGCTGGCCGCCGCCGACCGCTGGCCGCGCGCGGTGTCCCCTGTCGCCGCGGTCGGCAGCCTCGCCCTCACGGCCTACACCGTGCACATCGTCGTCATCGCGATCGTCGGCGACGACGTCGTCTTCCAGCCCACCGTGCTCAGCTGGCTCGCATTCCTGGGCGTCACGACTGCCGCGTGCTGGGCATGGGCCCGGTTCCTGGGCCGCGGGCCGTTGGAACGCGTCATGCACGAGGTGTCGACGGTGGTAGCCCAGGACACGACCCCGGTGCGCGACGCGCAGGGGTGAACGACCGGTCGTGCACGTCTCAGACGGTGAGCTGGACCACCGCGAGCGCGATGGCGAGCACCGGGAAGAGGCCCTGCGTCGCCGCTGCCCGGACCATGCGGCGGTCCGCGGAGATCAGGACGGCAGCCGCGGCGAGCATCGAGCCGCAGCCGAACAGGACCAGCGCCAACCCGACGTCCTGCGACCCGGCGAGCGCCAGCCCGACCCCCACCAGGGTGCCGACCGCCAGGAACAGGTTGTAGAAGCCTTGGTTGTACGCCCACGGCTTGACCGCCGGCACGTCCTGCGTGCGCGTCAGGAAGCGTGCGTGCACCTCAGGTCGCTCGAAGAGCACCGACTCGTAGAGGAAGAAGACGACGTGGAGCAGGGCGGCGAGCACGGCGAAGACAGCGGCAGCGATGAGCATCGGGTCAGTCTGCCTACCCTTGTCCGATGACCACCAGGGTGTCCGCGCGAGGCGTCCTCGACGAGGCAACGTGGCAGTCGCTCGCCGAGCAGCACGCCGCGCGCGCCGACGCGTTCACGGCCGGTCGGCGTGCGCGCAGGTCGCGGCACGAGAAGCACGCGATCGAGGACTTCCTGTTCGAGTACTACCCCGTCTCACCGGCAGCTCTGCGGCGCTGGCACCCAGGAGCCGGCGTCAGGCTGACCCCAGGGCCCGTGCCGCACGCCGGCTGGCGCTGGTACGTCACCGACCCCGACGGGTTCGTCACGCTCGACGTCGAGGCCTACCTGGCCGACCGCGGCGAGTCTCTGCGGTTCATCGCCGGCCTGCTGGGCCAGACCCTCGCGCGACCGGCGTTCACCGGGTGCTTCGGCCTGCACGAGTGGGCGATGGTCTACCGCGAGCACGACGACGAGCACCGGCACCCGCTGCCGTTGCGGCTGGGTGCTGCGGGGACCGACGCGGTCGTCGAGTCGAACCGCATCCGCTGCACCCACTTCGACGCGTACCGGTTCTTCACGCCCGAGGCGGTCGACCGCAACGCCCTGCGACCGACGCGGGCCAACCAGGCGGACATGGAGCAGGCCGGCTGCCTGCACGCGGGCATGGACGTCTACAAGTGGGCCACCAAGCTCGGTCCCGTGGTCCCCGGTGACCTGCTGCTGGACTGCTTCGAGCTCGCACGTGACATCCGCACGCTCGACATGCAGGCGTCGCCCTACGACGTGAGCAGCTACGGGCTCGAGCCGGTCATGATCGAGACAGCGCAGGGCAAGGCGTCGTACGCCGCGGCGCAGAAGATCTTCGCCGAGCGCGGCAACGCCCTGCGGGAGCGCCTGCTCGATGTGTGCCGTCCGGTCGTCGGGTTGCCGCACGGTGTTCAGTTCGGCGTCCCGTCGGTCGATGAGCGCATGTGAGAGCCGCCCGTCACCACCTCGTCGCAGCCGTCGTCGGTGTCGCGGCATTCGTCGGCGGTGGGGCCTCTGCGGACCTCTGGGTGCACCACGGATCCGAGCACCTGCCCGGCGACCTTCCGGTCGACTCGCTCGACGAGGGCATCGCCCTGCCGTTCACGGTCGCGGTCCCAGCGGCACGGGGGTGCCCCGACTACGCCTTCGACGCACCCCTGCCTGATCCGGGCGCGGTGGGGCCGACGTCGGACCGGACGTTCCACCTGAGCGCGAGCCCCATGGCGGCGATCCTGGTCGTCTGCCTGCCCGACGCCGGTGGATCCGCCGAGGCCGTCGTGGCGCACCACCTCGCGGTGCCGATCAGCGACGGGACGCACATCACCGACGGACCTGTCCTGGTCCGCAGCGCGTTCGGCGAGGCGTTCCGGATCGACACGCAGTTCGGCACCACCGGACCGACTATCCGTGAGTGGTACACGGACCACGACGGGGTCGTCATCGTCGTCGGGCTGATCTTCTACCCCGGTGCGGACGTGGCGGGCAGCACGTCGATCGTCGAGTCGATGCTCACGTCCTGGACCTGGCACCTGCGTCCGGTGGACGGCTAGCGCCGGGCGTCGTCCGACGGCGCCGGGCGGCCTGCACCGGCAACCCGGCGGGCGTCGTCGGGGCCCAGCATCCAGCGGATCATCCGGGTGACCGTTCCTCCCGCGAGCCGCGCTCCGGCGCGGCCGACCGGGCCGGGGTGCCGAACGCCGAGCTGCTCGCACGCCCACAACGGGAGCGACGCGACCGCCGCACGGGCGAGCGAGGAGTACGCGGGCCGCAGGCTCCAGGGAACCGGCGGCTCATGGAGCAGGAAGTCCGCGGCCTCACGAGCCGCGGCGGACGGACCGAGGACGGGCCTGAACTCGCGGAGGGCCAGCGCGAGCTCCGCGACCGACGTCGGAACGCGTTCCGCCCCGAGCGCGACGGCGACCCGTGCGGCCTGCTCGACGTACCGGTCGGCGTCGACCGCGTCGATCGGTCGCTGGCCGTACAGCCGGTAGGCGCGCAGGAAGCTGTCCGCCTCGGCCACGTGGACCCACCGCAGCAGCTCCGGGTCGCCCGCTGCGTACGCGATCCCTTCGTGGGTGGTGCCGGTGATGCGCTCGTGGACCTCGCGGACGCGGGCGATCGCGGCCTCGGCGTCGTCGGCGGTGCCGAACGTGGTGACCGCGAGGAAGGTGCTGGTCCGCGCGAGCCGACCCCACGGGTCACCCTTGTAGCCGGAGTGCGCGGCGACGGCCGCCATGGCCGCCGGGTGCAGGGACTGCAGCAGCAGCGCGCGCATGCCCCCGACGAACATCGACGCGTCGCCGTGCACCGTGCGGATCGGCGAACCGGGCAGGTACCAGCGGGGGCCGGGCGTGCCGTGGATCCGATCCCGTTGCGCCAGCCCGTCCGGCCCGGCGACGCGCAGGAAGAGCTGGGTGCCTGCTCGGTCCCGCAGGGTGGACAGCCCGAGTGACATCGGTGCACCCGCCTCTCGCATCGTCGGACGTGCTGGGCCTCGATGCTAGGTCGCCGGGTGCCGGGGCGCCTGTGGGGTCGACGTCTCATTTCCGGGAGTGCGCCCGGGGCAACCGTGGCGGGCCCGACACGATGCCCGCATGACCGCACCCACGCTCACGCACATCGGCGGCCCGACCCTCCTGATCGAGATCGAGGGTTGGCGGCTGCTCACCGACCCGACGTTCGAGGCTCCCGGACGCACGTACTCGTTCGGGCCCGGCGCGCGCTCGCGCAAGGTGACCGGCCCGGCGCTGCAGCCGTCCGACCTCGGCAGCATCGACGCGGTCCTGCTGTCCCACGACCACCACGCCGACAACCTGGACGACGCGGGACGCGCGTTCCTGCCTGCGGCAGGGAGCGTGCTGACCACGGTGTCCGGCGCGCGGCGCCTCGGTGCGGGCGCGGTCGGGCTCGCCGCCTGGCAGACGCACGTCCTGGAGGCGCCCGGCCGACCCACGCTGACGATCACGGCGACCCCCGCTCAGCACGGTCCCCGGTTCGGCCACCGGCTCGTCGGGGAGGCTGTCGGCTTCGCCATCACCGTCGAGGGTTCCGACGACGTCGCGATCTGGGTCTCCGGCGACACTGTGCTGTTCGACGGCATCCGGGAGGTCGCATCGAAGCTCGCGGTCGACGTCGCCGTGATGCACCTCGGGGCCGTGAAGTTCCCCGTCACGGGTCCGCTGCGCTTCACGTTCAACACCGCCGAAGCCGCCGAGGTGGTCAGCCTTCTGAAGCCCCGCGTCGTCATCCCGGTGCACTACGAGGGCTGGTCGCACTTCCGCGAGAACCGCGACGTCTTCGAGCCCGCGCTGGCCGCGACGGGCGCCGACGTCCGCTGGCTCGCCCTCGGCGAGCCGACGCCGGTCGACTGACGGCCCTTGCGCCGATCGGATGACACGTGAGACGGACAGCCGGCGCGCTCGCGACAATCTGCGCGTGCGAACAGCTGCCCGGGTCACGGTCCCGCTCGTCGTCGGCGTGATCCTGGCGGGAGGAGCGGCGTTCGCGCGGGCGACTCGCGAGCCCGCCGCGCTGCCGCCGCTCGCCGTCGAGACCCTGAACCCGCCGGCGGAGATCGACCTCCCCGCGCAGATCGTCGCAAGCGGCGACAGCCGGACGACCTTCTCCCTCGGCGCCCCCGTCGAGGGCGAGCAGCACGGTGACCTCCTGACAGTGCAGCTCGCACCTCTGCCCGACTGGTCGTCCTTCGGCGTCGTGCAGCCGCCCCAGACCGACGGTCTCGGCTCGCTGGAGGACTTCACGGACTGGCAGCGTCGGCACCCGGAGGACTCGCAGCTCGTCGGGGACCCGGTCGTCGAGCACAGCGCGCTCGGCGTCGCGGTCCGCAAGGACCTGAGCATGAACGCGAAGCTCACGATCACGCAGTGGGCGGTCGAGCACGACGACGGCCTCTACCTGGTGGAGTGGACGCACCGTCCCGACGACGAGACCTGGCGCCCGACCGTCGAGGCGATGATCGCGTCGTGGCGCTGGGGCTGAGCCCGTCCCACTGCGCACGTGGGACCATCGACCCACGATGAGCACCCCGACGCTGGCCGACCGCATCCCTGCTGACCCGAGCGACCCCGACGCCCTGTACGAGGCATTCACCGGCTGGGCAGACGACCAGGGACTGAGCCTCTACCCGCACCAGGACGAGGCACTGCTCGAGCTCGTGACGGGTGCGCACGTGATCCTGTCGACGCCGACCGGCTCGGGCAAGTCGCTCGTCGCGGTGGCAGCGCACTTCGTCGCACTCGCGCAGGGCCGCCGCACGTACTACACCGCCCCGCTCAAGGCCTTGGTCAGCGAGAAGTTCTTCGCGCTCGTCGACGCGTTCGGGTCGGAGAACGTCGGGATGATGACCGGGGACTCTGCCGTCAACCCGGGCGCACCGATCATCTGCTGCACCGCCGAGATCCTGGCCAACGTCGCGCTGCGCGACGGGAACGACGCCGACGTCGGCCAGGTCGTGATGGACGAGTTCCACTTCTACTCCGACCCGCAGCGTGGGTGGGCGTGGCAGGTCCCGCTGCTCGAGCTGACCACGGTCCAGTTCGTGCTCATGTCCGCGACGCTCGGCGACGTCAGCTTCTTCGCCGAGGACCTGACGCGCCGAACCCACCAGAGCGTGGCCGTCATCGCGAACGCCGAGCGCCCCGTCCCGCTGACCTTCACCTACGCGGTCGAGCCGCTGCACGAGCTGCTCGACGAGCTGGTGAAGACCCGGCGCGCTCCCGTCTACGTCGTCCACTTCACGCAGAAGGAGGCCGTCGAGCGCGCGCAGTCCCTGCTGTCCACTCCCCTGGCCAGCCGGGAGCAGCGCGACCGCATCGCCGACGAGATCGCGGGCTTCCGTTTCGCGCCCGGCTTCGGCAAGACGCTCAACCGCCTCCTGCGGCACGGCGTCGGCGTGCACCACGCGGGGATGCTCCCCAAGTACCGCCGGATCGTCGAGAGGCTCACGCAGAAGGGCCTGCTCCCGGTCGTCTGCGGCACGGACACGCTCGGCGTCGGGATCAACGTCCCGATCCGGACGGTGCTGCTCACCAGCCTCGTCAAGTACGACGGAGTCCGGATGCGCCACCTGTCCGCCCGCGAGTTCCACCAGATCTCGGGCCGCGCGGGCCGCGCCGGGTTCGACACCGTGGGGGAGGTCATCATCCTGGCGCCCGAGCACGTGATCGAGAACCGCAAGCTGCTGGAACGCGCGGGCGACGACCCGAAGAAGATCAAGAAGATCGTGCGCAAGAAGGCGCCGGAGGGGCACGTCAACTGGACGGACAAGACGTACGAGCGTCTGCGTGATGCGCCGCCCGAGCCGCTGACCAGCAGCTTCGCCGTCTCGCACGCGATGGTCCTGAACGTGCTGGCGCGCGACGGCGACCCCGTCGCGGCCATGACCAAGCTGCTGACGGACAACCACGAGCCCGCAGGTGCCCAGGGCCGTCACGTGCGTCGCGCCATCGCCGTCTACCGCTCGCTGAGGGCTGCGGGCGTCGTCGAGCGACCCTGGATCGAGGACGAGAACGGCCGGCACCGCGGCCTGCGACTCACCACGGACCTGCCACCCAACTTCGCGCTCAACCAGGCCCTGTCCCCGTTCGCGTACGCCGCGCTCGACCTGCTCGACCAGGCGGACCCGGCCTACGCCCACGACGTGGTCTCGGTGCTCGAGTCGACCCTGGACGACCCACGCCAGGTGCTCTCCGCGCAGGAGAACAAGGCGCGCGGCGAGGCGGTCGCTGCCATGAAGGCGGACGGGATCGAGTACGACGAGCGCATGGCGCTCCTGGAGGGCGTCTCCTACCCCAAGCCGCTCGCCGAGCTGCTCGAGGCCATGTTCATCACCTACCGGCAGACCAACCCGTGGGTCGCCGACCTCGCCCTGTCCCCCAAGTCCGTCGTCCGTGACATGCACGAGCGGGCCATGAGCTTCGCGGAGTACGTCGCGTACTACCAGCTCGACCGGACGGAGGGCGTGCTGCTGCGGTACCTCGCCGACGCCTACCGCGCGCTGCGCCAGACGGTTCCCGAGGACGCCCGCACCGAGGAGCTGTGGGAGCTCATCGAGTGGCTGGGCGACCTCGTCCGGCGCACCGACTCCAGCCTTCTCGACGAGTGGGAGCGCCTGTCGAACCCCTTGGACGAGCACGGGGCCGACGCGCACTCAGGAAGCGGCAGCGGCATCGACGTGGACACTCCGGAGCCGATCACTGCCAACCCGCGTGTGTTCCGCGCCCTCGTGCGCGGTGCGCTGTTCCGCCGCGTCGAGCTGGCCGCCCGCGAGTTCTACGGAGGTCTAGCGGCACTCGGTGACCTCGACGCCGACGGCGAGCCCTGGACGGTGGAGCGCTGGCGCGACGCCCTCGACCCGTTCTACGACGACCACGACGAGATCCTCACGGGCTCGCCCGCGCGCGGTCCGGGGCTGTTCCAGGTGACACCCGGGCGCGGCACGTGGACCGTCCGGCAGCTGCTCGACGACCCCGAGGGTGACCACGACTGGCGCATCGACGCGGTCGTCGACCTGGCCGGATCCGACGAGACCAGCGAGGTCCAGCTGCGGATCACCGCCGTCGGACCGTTGTGACAGGCTGGTCGTCGTGACCAAGCACGCACCCACGGGCACCCCGGCGCTCGTCGCCCTGACCGCCGCGGGCGTCGAGCACACGGCGCACACGTACGAGCACGACCCGGCGAGCGACCTGGGCTACGGCCTGGAGGCCGCGGCGGCGATCGGGGTGCCACCCGAGCAGGTGTTCAAGACGCTCATGACAACGGTGGACGGCACGCTCACGGTCGCGGTCGTCCCGGTGACCGGCCAGCTCGACCTCAAGGCTCTGGCGCACGCGGTCGGCGGCAAGAAGGCAGCCATGGCGGACAAGCACGCCGCCGAGCGCGCCACCGGGTACGTCGTCGGCGGGATCTCCCCGCTCGGCCAGCGTGCGGCGCACCCGACCGTGGTCGACGAGACGGCCTGGCTGTTCGACACGGTGTTCGTCTCGGGCGGCCGACGAGGCCTGGATGTCGAGCTGTCGCCCGAGGACCTGGTCCGTCTCACCGGCGCGACGGTCGCGGACATCGCGCGCGACTGATGTCCACCTGGGAGGACGTCGCCTCGGTCGCCTTGGCGCTGCCCGAGACCACCCAGGACGAGCTCGTCTGGTCGGTGCGCGGCAAGATCGTCGTCAAGGAGCGCCGGCTCAGACCGGCCGACCTCAAAGCGCTCGGCGACGACGTCCCCGACGGGCCGGTGCTCATGGTGCACACCGGCGACCTGGTCACCAAGGACGAGATGCTTGCCCGGCGCCCGGACGCGTACTTCGTCACGCCGCACTTCAACGGCTATCCCGCGGTCCTCGTGCGGCTCGAGGTCATCGACGTGGATGAGCTGACGGACGCGGTCGTCGAGGCCTGGCTGCGGACGGCCCCGAAAGCGCTGGCCGAGCAGTGGCTCGCAGAGCATCCCGAGGGGCCCTAGTGCCCGTAGGCAGCCATGGCACGGTCTGACGGGACGATCTGCTTGCCCAGCGGTACCAGGGAGATCGGGACCATCTTCCAGTTGGCGAGCGCGAGCGGGATACCGATGATCGTGATCGCCTGCAGGACGCCGGTGATGATGTGGGCGAGCGCGAGCCACCACCCCGCGACGATGATCCAGATGACGTTCCCGATCACGGACCAGGCACCCGCCGTGGGCTTGTCCACGACGGTGCGCCCGAACGGCCACAGCGCGTAGCTCGCCATGCGGAACGCGGCGATCCCGAACGGGATGGTGATGATGAGGATGCAGCACAGGATGCCCGCGGCGACGTACCCGAGGGCGAGCCAGAACCCGGCGAGCACGAGCCAGATGATGTTCAGCAGCGTCTTCACAGGTCAAGAGTGCACCCGCACTGGCGGATAGGGTGCGTCCCATGACCGTCGACCCCACCGCGGTGGCCGACCGGCTCGTACAACTGCGCGCCCGGATCGCCGCCGCCGAGAGCGCCGCCGGCCGTTCCCCCGGGTCGGTGCGCCTGCTGCTCGCCACGAAGACCCAGGACGCGGCGACGATCCGCGCGGCCCTCGCAGCAGACACGGGAACGCCCCACCCGGTGCTCATCGGGGAGAACCGGGTGCAGGAGCTCGTCGCCAAAGGCCCACTCCTGGGCGACCTCGGCGTGACGACCCACCTCATCGGGCCCCTGCAGTCGAACAAGGTCAACGCCGCCCTGCGGTGGGCGTCATGCATCGAGTCCGTCGCTTCGCTGGACCTGGCACACCGCCTGGCCGCGCGGTCGAGCGGTGTGCAGGTGTACGTGCAGGTCAACGTCTCGCAAGAGCCGACGAAGCACGGTGCAGCCCCCGCCGAGGCGGTCGAGCTGGCCTGCGCGATCGGCGCTCTGCCCGGTGTGCGGCTGGCGGGCCTGATGACCGTCGGAGCGAACTCGCGCGATGCCGACCTGGTCAGAGCCGGTTACGCGGTGCTACGAACCCTGCGTGACGAGATCGTCGCCTCCGGCGCACCCGGCACCGCGGACGTCCAGGAGCTGTCCATGGGCATGAGCGGCGACCTGGAGCTCGCCATCGCGGAGGGTGCGACCGTCGTGCGGGTCGGGAGCGCCCTGTTCGGGCCTCGGGCCTGAGCTCAGGAGCCCAGCTGCCGGGTGACGGGCCGACCGCCCCCGCGCAGTGCGACGGCCCGGGCGGCGGCCGAGCGTGCACCGGCGGAGCGGCGGCGGACGCTCGCCAGCTCGCGTGCGTGCAGCACGCTCATGCGGCGGATCTCGCGGTCGAGCCTGGCGTCGGCGGTCATCTGCATCTCCTTCGTCGCGAGGAAGGAGAGCGTGGTGCCGGTCCAGATACGTCGGGTGTGCTCGCAGGCGGCCCGGACCGCTGCGACCGGCGCCGTCTACCTGGTGCTCGTCGGCGCGTTCGTCGTGGTCAGCCGCCGGACCAGAGACCAAGATGGGCACGTGGCCGACGACAAGAGGTTCCCGCGGTGGGTCTACGGCGTCGGCACCGAGCCCGACGCACGGTTCTCGCTGGCCAACGAGCGCACCTTCCTCGCCTGGATCCGCACCTCGCTCGCCCTTCTCGCCGGCGGGGTCGCGCTCGAGGCGCTCGACCTGCCGATCGAGGACCACCTCCGGTTCTCGGCAGCTCTGGTGCTCGTCGTCGTCGGCCTCGTCGCACCGGCGACCGCCTGGATCGGCTGGGCGCAGGCCGAACGGGCCGTCCGCCTCGGCACCCCTCTGCCGTCGCCGTCCGCGTTCGGTCTCCTGGTCGTGGGCGTCTGCCTGGCGGGTCTCCTGGTGCTGATCGGGCTGGCGACGGCATGACCGAACCTGCCGCCACGGGCCTGGCGGTCGAGCGCACGCACCTCGCGTGGCGTCGGACCGCGCTCGGTCTGACGGCAGGAGGCGTCGCCGCAGCGCACGTGCTCCAGGAGTTCCTCGGTGGCGGCGCGTGGAGCATCGCAGCCCTCGGCGCCCTCGTGGCGGCCGTCCTCGCGATCTTCTCGGCTCGCCGGAACGCCCGCGAGGACGTCTCGGGCCTCGACGGACGCCTGGTGACCGTGTGCGCGTCCGGCCTCACCGTGCTCGGCGTCGGAGCCGTCGCGTTCGTCGTTCTGCACGGCACCTAGGACCGCCTCACCAGCGTCGTCGCACGGTCGCCTTCGGGCCGGTCACGAGGCTGGCTGCGGGTACGTCGTCTGCGACGACCGCGCCGGCGGCTATCACGGCGTCGCGGCCGATGCTCACGCCGGGCAGGATCGTCACGCCGGCACCGATCCAGACGTTCTCCTCGACATCGATCGGTGCGCCCGTGAGGTACAGCCGACGCTCGGCTGGGTCGACGGGGTGCCCGTCGGTGATGAAGGTGACCTTGGGCCCGACCATGACCCGCTCGCCGAGCCGGATGCCGGCGTAGTCCAGGAACGTGCAGCCCTGGTTGATGAACACCCGCTCGGCCAGGTCGAGGTTCAGGCCGTGATCCGTGTAGAAGGGCGGGTAGATCGTCGTGCGCGCGGGCAGGGGGCGGCCGAGTATCTGCTCGAGCAGCGCGGCCTTGCCCGCGTCGTCGTCGAACGGCAGGACGTTCAGTCGCGAGGTCAGCCCGGTGACGTGCAGGACGCGGGCCGCCATCGCCTGGAACTCGGGGCTGTGGATGAGCATCAGACGGTCACCGGGCATCCCACGATCTTGGTCCGACTCCGACGGACGGCCGGGAGAAACGCCCTACGGGACGCGTGCCGTCCAGGCCGGGTCGGCGAACTTGGTGGTCACGAGCTCCCTCGCCAGCTCGAGCTCGTGCGGCCGAAGATCGCCGTCGACGGTCGGGTACTGCTGCCGGAAGTGCGCGACGAACGCGTCGATGACCGCCTCCCGTGGGAGCTGCGTCTGGGAACGCACCGGGTCGACGCGCTTCGCCGCGCTGGCGGTCCCCTTGTCCGAGAGCTTCTCCCGACCGATCCGCAGCACCTGGAGCATCTTGTCGGCGTCGATGTCGTAGGACATCGTCACGTGGTGCAGGACGGCCCCGCCGACGACGCGCTTCTGCGCCGAACCCGCCAGCTTGCCCGTCGACGACGAGATGTCGTTGAGTCCCGTGAGGGTGGCCTGCACGCCGACGTCCGCGAGCGCTCCGAGGACCCACTGGTTGAGGAATCCGTAGGACTCCTCGAACGTCATGCCGTCGACGAGCGAGGCGGGAACCACGAGCGAGAAGGTGATGCAGTTCCCCGCCTCCATGAACATCGCTCCACCGCCCGAGATCCGACGCACGACCGTGATCCCGAAGCGCTCCGCCGCCGCCAGGTCGACCTCGTTGCGCAGCGACTGGAACGACCCGATGATCACGGCCGGCTCGACCCACTCCCAGAACCGCAGGGTCGGCCCTCGCCGACCCGCGGCGAGCTCTTCGGTGAGCACCTGGTCGAGCGCGGCGTGCAGCGCGGGCGGGAGCGGTCCGGGGTGGATGAGCTCGAACGTGTGGTCGCCCCAGACCGTCGAGTAGCCGAGCGCACGGCGCACGGCGGTCGCCACGGCGCGCGCGTCGAACCCCACCATCGTCACGGGTTCGGCGAACCACCGCAGCGCCTCGGTCACGCTCTGCGTCAGCACGGAGAAGCTCGCGTCGAACGGTAGGCCGTCGAGCGCCGTCGACAGCACCTCGAGCGCCTCGTCGGGCTCGAGGAAGAAGTCGCCGCTGACGCTCACGTCACGCAGGCGCCCGTCCACCACGTCGAGGTCGACCGCGACGAGCTTGCCGCCGGGGACCTTGTACTCACCGTGCATCGCACGAGCCTATGCACCGGCGTGTCATCCCAGCGCGCGAACCGCCAGCTGCGCCCGCTCCTGGACCATCGCCGACAGGGACTCCGGATCGCCGAGCGTCGCGAGGCCGTCCTCGCGGGTCCCCGTCGAGAAGGTCTGCGCCGTCCACGAGACGATGGTGTTCCCCACGAGCATCTGCCCCTGGTAGGCAGGCACCGTCGACCCCGCGGACGTCCGGTCCACCTGGAGCACGACCGAGGGGTAGACGCCCTGCCCCTCGATCGCCGGCTGCGCCGTCCAGAACGCACTCTCGACGCCGGTGGTCACCTCGCGGTAGCTCGGGCACGCGTCGATGGTTGTCACGAGCTCGCGGAACGCCTCGCGGGCCGCGGCCGGGTCGGGCAGGACGGTCACCTCCTGCTCGAAGTCCATCGCGGTGTTGCCCCAGCGGCGGACGTCGTAGAAGGACGGCGGCTCGGCGACGACGGTCACCGCCAGCACGCAGGTGACGGGTTCCACGACGGTGCCCGTGGGCAGTCCCCACGGGACCTGCCCAGAAGCCACGAGCTCGTCGACCCCGGTCTCCGCAGCCGGGACGTCGGCCACGAGGTCCGCGGCCGTCACGAACAGGCCCATGCTCGTCGTCGCGTCGAACGCGGCATCAGACCCGGGGGGCGCGACGGACACCGACGGCGTGGGCGCCGACGGCAGATCGCTCGGCGTCGGCGAGGCGACGGCCGTCGGGATCGGCTCGGTCTCGACCGACCAGGGCTCGGCGACGAGCAGGACCAGGAGCGCGAACGCACCGACGGCGACGGCGAGCCACCACCACCCGTGCGCCGGCGGCCTCCTACGGGACCCCTCAGTGCCGTCGGACGACGGCGACGGCGGGGCGGAGCCGGACACGACCGCACCCCTCTCGCCGCATCGGCCGCCGTCGGGGGCCGTCAGGTCCCGAGGTTAGCCGCGAGCGCGGCCCGTGACGGGATGAAAAGTCAGCGCGGCGCGACGCCGTGGCGGTACAGACCCCAGATGGCGGAGTCGGTCAGCGCCTCCCACGAGGCCTCGAGCAGGTTCGGACCGACGCCGACCGTGCTCCAGACGTCCTGGCCGTCGCTCATCTCGATGAGCACGCGTGTGATCGCGTCGGTCCCGTACATCGAGTCGAGGATCCGGACCTTGAAGTCGATCAGCTCGAACTCCTCGAGCTCCGGGTAGACCTTCAGGAGCGCCTGGCGCAGCGCGTGGTCCAGGGCGTTGACGGGTCCGACGCCCTCACCTGTGCTCACGATGCGCTCGCCGCCGGCGTGCAGCTTGACCGTGGCCTCCGCCGTGGCCGGTGTCCCACGCGGTCCGCGGCGCTCGACGATCGCGCGCCAGGACTCGACCGTGAAGTACTGCGTGCGCTGCCCGTTGAGCTCCTCGAGGAGCAGCAGCTCGAACGACGCGTCCGCGGCCTCGTAGGTGTACCCGTTGGCCTCGGCGTCCTTGACGCGCTCGGTGACCCGGCTGAGCACGTCCGGCCGGTCCGACAGGTCGAAGCCCAGCTCACGTCCCTTGAGCTCGATCGACGCGCGGCCCGCCATGTCCGAGATGAGCATGCGCATGTCGTTGCCCACGTTGGCCGGGTCCGTGTGCTGGTAGAGGTCGGGGTCGACGCGGATCGCCGACGCGTGGATCCCGGCCTTGTGCGCGAACGCGCTGGCGCCGACGTACGGCGAGCGGGCGAACGGGGAGATGTTCGTGATCTCGCTGATCGCGTGGGCGATGCGCGTCAGGTCCCGAAGACCTCCGGGCAGCCCTTCGGTCGTCTTGAGCACGGGCAGGCCGTACTTGAGCTCGAGGTTGGCGACGACCGCGAGCAGGTCGGCGTTGCCCGTCCGCTCGCCGTACCCGTTCACCGTCCCCTGGACGTGCGTGCAACCGGCCTCGACCGCCGCGAGCGTGTTCGCCACGGCGCAGCCCGAGTCGTTGTGCGCGTGCATCCCGAGGATCGCCTCCGGACCCACCGCGTCGCGGATCTCGTGCACGATCTGCGCGACCCACGCCGGCACCATGCCGCCGTTCGTGTCGCACAGCGTGACCACCTCGGCGCCCGCCTCGAAGCCGGCCAGGACCGCCGCGCGCGAGTAGGCCGGGTCGAACCGGTACCCGTCGAAGAAGTGCTCGGCGTCGACGACGACCCGGCGCCCTTCCCGCACGAGGAACGCCACCGTGTCCGCGATCATCGCGATGTTCTCGTCGCCCGTCGTGCGCAGGGCGCGCTCGGCGTGCCGCAGGTCGTGCTTGGCGACGAGGGCGACCACCGGGGCCTCGGAGTCGACGAGGGCGCGCACCTGGGGGTCGTCGACCGCGCGCGTCCCCGCCTTGCGGGTGCTGCCGAACGCGGCGAGCTCGGCGTTGCGGAAGTCCAGCTCCTTGGCCGCCCGCTTGAAGAACTCCGTGTCCTTCGGCACCGCGCCCGGCCACCCGCCCTCGATGAAGCCGACCCCGAGCTCGTCGAGCAGCGGCGCGATCATCAGCTTGTCGGCGACAGAGAGGTTCATGCCCTCCTGCTGCGCGCCGTCGCGCAGGGTCGTGTCGTAGACCTGGAACGAGGAGTGGTTCGGTGCGGGGACGGACACGATGTGCTCTCTTCGGTGCTGTGATCTCGGACGTCGTCGGTGCTGCGGTGAGGCGTTCCTCCGGCGGGGGTGTGCCGGTGCAGTCGACGTGGGCGGGGCGGTGGTGGTGCCTCGACCAACAAAAAGACCCCCCGGGGTACGGGAGGTCTGCGCGTCAGCGGGTGGGCCGACGCGCTACTCGATAATGAGGGCGGTGCTGTTCACACTTGCATCGTGGCACACGTCACGTACCACGGTCACGCGTTCCACGCCTTGGACATCGCGTCCACGCGTCTACGACGCGGTCGCGCAACGGAGCGCGCGACATGTCCGCTCCTCGCTAGCGTGGGGACACGTGCGGCCGTCCGGCCACACGTGGGTCGAGCACCAGGAGACCGCATGTCGATCCCCAATCCGCCGCCCGAGCGCCAGTCGGCGTACCAGCCGCACGGTCAGCACGCCGCGCCGCCGCCCCCGGCGTCCGCCGTCCCGCCCGCGTCCGCCGTCCCGCCCGCGTCCGTACCTCCCGCGGTCGCGCCCCCCGTCCCCCCACCCGCGGAACCACCACGGCCCGCCGCACCGTCGGTCGACAACGGCCGGTACTGGGCGGGCGTCGCTGCGACCGCACTGGTCGCGGCACTCGTCGGAGTCGTCGGCGTCATCGTGCTCGACCAGATCATCAACATCGACCTCGTCGTGAAGGACCTGTTCGGCACGGACTCCGTCGGCGCGGCCTACGTCCTCGGTGGCGCCCTGTCCGCCGTCGTCGCCGGTGCCCTGCTCCAGCTGCTCGTGGTGACTACACCCCGACCCCGTGCGTTCTTCGGCTGGATCATGTTCCTCGCGATCGTCGTCGCGGCGCTCATCCCCCTCACGTGGACCGACGACACCTCGGCGGCTCTGGCCTCCGGCGGCATCAACCTCGTCGTCGGCATCGCGATCTGGACCCTGCTGTCGAGCGTGCTCGCGCGCACGCTGCGACCCGGAGTGGTCGTCGAGTAGACGGCTGTCCACGGCGAACGGCCGGCCACCCCATCAGGGGTGACCGGCCGTTCGGGCCTGTGCTGCTACGCGAGCCGGTGCAGCCAACCGTGCCGGTCCGCCGCGCGGCCGTACTGGATGTCCGTGAGCTCGGCCCGGATCCTCGTCGTGACCGGACCGGCCGTGCCGTCGCCCACCGTGAGGTCGAAGCCCACGCCGGCGAGCCTGCCGATCGGGGTCATCACCGCTGCGGTCCCGCAGGCGAACACCTCGCTGATCGACCCGTCGGCGAGGCCGGTCTTCAGCTCGGCCAGCGTGATCGGTCGCTCTTCTACCGCGTTGCCGGCGTCCGTCAGCAGCCGCAGCACCGACGAGCGCGTCACACCTTCGAGGATGGACCCGGAGATCGGTGGCGTCGCGACAATGCCGTCCGCGTACACGACGCAGACGTTCATGCCCCCGAGCTCCTCGAGGTACGTGTTGGTCGACGCGTCGAGGAAGCAGACCTGCTCGAAGCCCTTGTCGTAGGCCTCCTGCTGCGGGAGCAGGCTCGCGGCGTAGTTGCCTCCGCACTTGGCGTCACCCGTGCCGCCCGCGCCCGCACGGTGGTAGTCCTCGGCCACCCAGATGGACACGGGCCGCACACCGCCCGCGAAGTACGGACCGACCGGCGAGGCGATGACCAGGAACTCCGCCTCGAGCGAGGGCCGCACGCCCAGGAACGTCTCGGACGCGTACATGAAGGGGCGCAGGTAGAGGCTCGTCTCCTCACCTCCGGGCACCCACGCGACGTCCGTCGAGACCAGCGCCTGGATCGCACCCAGGAAGTCCGACTCGGAGAGCTGGGGCAGAGCGAGCCGGTGCGCGGACTTGGCGAACCGTGCGGCGTTGGCCTGCGGGCGGAACGTCCAGACCGAGCCGTCGGGGTGCTTGTACGCCTTGAGACCCTCGAAGATCTCCTGGCCGTAGTGCAGGACGGCCGCCGCCGGGTCCAGCAGCAGCGGTCCGTACTTCTCGACGCGCCGGTTGCTCCAGCCGGTCTCCTGGGACCAGGAGATCCGTGCCATGTGATCGGTGAACACGGTGCCGAACTTCGGCGCGGCGAGGGCAGCCTCGCGCTCCGCGTCGGGGACGGGCGTCTCGGTTCGGGTGACCTCGAAGAGATCGGCGGAGGTGGGGTGTGCGGTGGTGCTCATGTCGGGGGGCCTTTCACCAGAGTCGGAAACGACGGTACCGGTGAGGACGGCCGGGTGGACAGACGACAGCCTCGCCGTCGTCGTCGGGAAGGAGTCAGCCCGCGATGCGCGCGGCGAGGTCCTTGCCCACCTCGGCCGTCGACCGTACTCGCTCACGAGCGCCACGGTCCCTGATGTCGTCGGCCACGGCCTTCTCGACGGACGCGGCGGCGGCCGCGAGACCAAGGTGCTCGAGCAGCAGCGCGACCGAGAGCACCGTGGCGGTCGGGTCGGCCTTGCCCTGGCCGGCGATGTCCGGGGCCGAGCCGTGCACGGGCTCGAACATGCTCGGAGCCGTGCGGTCCGGGTTGATGTTGGCCGACGCGGCCAGGCCGATGCCGCCCGTGATCGCCGCGGCCAGGTCCGTGAGGATGTCGCCGAACAGGTTGTCGGTCACGATCACGTCGAACCGCGACGGGTTGGTGACCAGGAAGATCGTCGCAGCGTCCACGTGCAGGTAGTCGACGGTCACGTCGGGGAACTCCGCGTTCACGGCCTCGACGGTGCGGCGCCACAGGTGTCCGGCGTGCACGAGCACGTTGTGCTTGTGCACGAGCGTCAGCTTCTTGCGCGGGCGTGCCGCGGCGCGTGCGAACGCGTCACGCACCACACGCTCCACGCCGAACGCGGTGTTCACGCTCACCTCGTTGGCCACCTCGTGCGGTGTGCCGACGCGGATGGCGCCGCCGTTGCCCACGTACGGGCCCTCGGTTCCCTCGCGCACGACGACGAAGTCGATCTCGCCCGGGTTCCCGAGCGGTGACGCGACGCCCGGGTACAGGCGGCTCGGGCGCAGGTTCACGTAGTGGTCCAGGGCGAAGCGGAGCCTCAGCAGCAACCCACGCTCGAGCACACCCGACGGCACGCTCGGGTCGCCGATGGCGCCCAGCAGGATCGCGTCGTGCGTGCGGATCGCGTCGAGGTCGGTGTCCGTCAGCGTCTCGCCGGTCGCATGCCAGCGCCGCGCACCCAGGTCGAAGCTCGTGGTCGACACGGTGACCTGGCTGCCACCGAGCGCGGCGTCGAGTGCCAGGAGTCCCTGCTCCACGACCTCCGTGCCGATGCCGTCGCCTGCGACGACGGCGAGGTTGATGTGCTGGGCAGCGGCGGTGTCGACCATGTCTCGACCCTAGCCCCCGTCCCACCGCTCGGGACGGGCGTCTCAGAGTCTGAGTCGACTAGTCGACGGCGGGCGTCGGTCCGCTCGTCGGGTAGATGATCTCGAACCGCTCCAGGACGACCTCCGACGCAGGCGTGAACGCGTCACCGAGTGCCGCGGTGAACGACGCCTCGTGCTCTGCCACCCAGGCTTCGTGCGACGCCTCGGCGGCACCCTCGGCGGCCACGTGCTCCTCGGACACCTGGTCGAACGGGACGACCTGGACCTCGGTGGTGCGCAGCACCGCCTTCGGCTCACCGGCTGCGTCCGTCACGATCGACAGGTCCCCCACGCGCGGCACCTCGAGCCCGGCGGAGGTCAGCTGCGCCAGGACCGTCGCCGTGCTCGTCTTCGCGCCGGCGAGCACCCGGGCCAGGAGGGCCTCGGCCTCAGGACCGTTGCCGTACGACCACGACGGCGGCGGCACCACGTCGTCCGGCGTACCGCCCATGACGGCATCCATCTTGCCGAGACCGACGTGACCACGGGCGGCCTGCCAGAACGCCGAGATCCGCAGGTCCTCGACCTCTCCGGCCCCAGCCTGCGTCGGTGTCTGCTCGTCCGTCATCGTCGTCCCTCCGTCGTCGGTACGCCCACGGTTGCGCACGCCAGTGCCGACCCTACCTACCGGCGCGACCCGTCACCGCGCGGCCCACGGACGACGAACGGCACCGCAGGCCGAAGCCTGCGGTGCCGTTCGTGGTGAGGACAGCGTCAGCGCGCCGCGGAACCCTCGACGTAGTCGGTCTCCGACGGCTTCACCCAGGCGAACAGCTTGCGGAGCTCGCGGCCCACGGGCTCGATCGGGTGGTTCTGGCCCTTCTCGCGCAGGGCCTTGAACTCGGGAGCGCCGGCGTCCTGGTCGTTGATGAACCGCTCGGCGAACGCGCCGGACTGGATGTCGGCGAGGACGGCCTGCATGTTCGCCTTGACGTCCGGCGTGATGACGCGCGGGCCGGACACGTAGTCGCCGTACTCGGCGGTGTCGGACACGGACCAGCGCTGCTTGGTGATGCCGCCCTCGAAGATGAGGTCGACGATCAGCTTGAGCTCGTGCAGGACCTCGAAGTACGCGACCTCGGGCTGGTAGCCGGCCTCGGTCAAGGTCTCGAACCCGTACTGGATCAGCTGCGAGACGCCGCCGCACAGGACGGCCTGCTCACCGAACAGGTCGGTCTCGGTCTCCTCGGTGAACGTCGTCTTGATACCGGCGGCGCGCAGGCCACCGATCGCCTTGGCGTAGGACAGTGCCAGCGACCAGGCGGCGCCGGACGCGTCCTGCTCGACGGCGACGATGACCGGCACGCCGCGACCGTCGACGTACTCGCGGCGGACCAGGTGACCGGGGCCCTTGGGCGCGACCATGAGGACGTCGAGGCCGGCCGCCGGCTTGATGTACCCGAAGCGGATGTTGAAGCCGTGACCGAAGACCAGCGCGGCGCCGTCCTTCAGGTTGGGCTCGATCTCCTCGCGGTAGACGATGCGCTGGACCTGGTCGGGCGCCAGGATGACGACGACGTCGGCCTCGCGGACGGCGTCGGCGACGGAAGCGACCTTGAGGCCCTGGTTCTCGGCCTTGGCGCGGGACGCCGAGCCCTCGCGCAGGCCGACGGTCACGTCGACGCCGGAGTCGCGCAGGTTGAGGCTGTGCGCGTGCCCCTGGCTGCCGTAGCCGATGACGGCGACCTTCTTGTTGGCGATGATCGACAGGTCGGCATCGTCGTCGTAGAACAGCTCGGCCACGGTGGAATCTCCTCGGTGTAAAGGGTTGTGCTGACGGGGAAAAGCTCAGGCGGAGCGGTTGACCCGCTCGAGGGCGCGATCGGTGATGGAGCGCGAGCCGCGCCCGATCGCCACGGTGCCGGACTGCACGATCTCGCGGATCCCGAAGGGCTCCAGTGCGGCGAGCAGGGCGTCGAGCTTGCCCGGCCCGCCTGTCGCCTCGATGACGACGGTGTCGGGCACCACGTCGACGACGTGCGCGCGGAACAGCTGGACGACCTCGAGGACGCTGGTGCGCTGCGCGGTGTCGGCCTTGACCTTGACGAGCAGCAGCTCACGCTGGACGGAGGCCGCGTCCTCGAGCTCGACGATCTTGATGACGTTGATCAGCTTGTTGAGCTGCTTGGTCACCTGCTCGAGCGGGAGAGCGTCGACGTCGACGACGACCGTGATGCGCGAGATCTCGTCGTGCTCGGTGGGACCGACCGCGAGCGAGTGGATGTTGAACGAACGCCGCGCGAACAGGCCGGCGACGCGCGTGAGCACGCCGGGCTTGTTCTCGACGAGAACCGACAGGGTGTGGCGGGACATGGCTCAGTCCTCCCGGTCCCACGCGGGGCTGATCCCACGTGCGTACTGGATCTGGTCGTTGCTGACGCCCGCAGCGACCATCGGCCACACCATCGCGTCACGCGACACCGTGAAGTCGATGACCACGGGCTGGTCGTTGATCTCGAGGGCCCGCTTGATCGTCGAGTCGACGTCCGCCGCGGTCTCGCAGCGCAGGCCGGCGCAGCCGTAGGCGTCGGCCATCTTGACGAAGTCCGGCACCCGCACGGTGCCGTGGCCCGTGTTCAGGTCGGTGTTGGAGTAGCGGGACTCGTAGAACAGGGTCTGCCACTGCCGCACCATGCCGAGCGACGAGTTGTTGATGATCGCGACCTTGATCGGGATGTCGTTGATCGTGCAGGTGGCGAGCTCCTGGTTGGTCATCTGGAAGCAGCCGTCACCGTCGATCGCCCACACGGTGCGTGACGGGTCGCCCACCTTGGCGCCCATCGCCGCCGGCACGGCGTAGCCCATCGTGCCCAGTCCCCCGGAGTTCAGCCAGGAGTTGGGGCGCTGGTACTTGATGAACTGCGCGGCCCACATCTGGTGCTGACCGACACCCGCGGCGAAGATCGACTCCGGCCCGGACAGCTCGCCGATGCGCGAGATGACGTACTGCGGCGACAGGTGGCCGTCCTGCGGCTCGTCGTAGCCGAGCGGGAACGTCTCGCGCCACTCGTCGAGCTGGCGCCACCAGCCCTCGAGGTCGGGCTTGCCGTGCTGGACGTGCTCGCGGGCGAGCTCCGGCAGCAGGTCGGCCATGACCTCCTTGAGGTCTCCGACGATCGGCACGTCGACCGTGCGGTTCTTGCCGATCTCGGCCGGGTCGATGTCCGCGTGCACGATCGTCGCGTTGGGCGCGAAGCTCGAGAGCAGCCCGGTCACGCGGTCGTCGAACCGCGCGCCGAGCGCCACGATCAGGTCGGCCTTCTGCAGCGCCGCGACGGCCGGGACCGTTCCGTGCATGCCAGGCATGCCGAGGTTCTGCGGGTGCGAGTCCGGCAGGGCGCCGCGAGCCATGAGCGTGGTGACCACGGGCGCGCCGGCTGCCTCGGCGAGCGCCTTGAGCTGCGCAGAGGCTCCGGCGCGGATCACACCACCGCCCACGTAGAACACCGGCTTGCGTGACGTGGCGATCAGGCGCGCGGCCTCGCGGATCTGCTTGGCGTGCGGCTTGGTCACCGGGTGGTAGCCGGGCAGGTTCAGGTCCTGCGGCCAGGAGAACGTGGTGTTTGCCTGCATGGCCGACTTGGCGATGTCGACGAGGACCGGGCCGGGGCGACCGGTCGAGGCGATGTGGAACGCCTCGGCGATCACGCGGGGGATGTCATCAGGGTTGGTGACCAGGTAGTTGTGCTTGGTCACGGGCAGCGTGATGCCGACGATGTCGGCCTCCTGGAACGCGTCCGTCCCGATGAGCGACGCACCGACCTGCCCGGTGATCGCCACGAGCGGCACGGAGTCCATGTGCGCGTCCGCGATCGGGGTCACGAGGTTCGTCGCACCGGGCCCCGACGTCGCCATGCAGACGCCGACCCGACCGGTCGCCGCGGCGTAGCCGGCGGCAGCATGGCCACCGCCCTGCTCGTGGCGCACGAGGATGTGGCGCAGGCGGGTGGAGTCCATCAGCGGGTCGTAGGTGGGCAGGATCGCGCCGCCCGGGATGCCGAAGACGACCTCGGCACCTGCCTCCTCGAGCGAGCGGACGATCGACTTCGCACCGGTGACCTGCTCCGGACCGATCGCAGTCGTCGCGGCGGCGGGTACGCGCGAGCTGCTCACGGAGGTCGTCACGCTGGCGGTCGGGGCATGCGCGGGCGTGCGCGGCGGTGCCGGGTGTGGACCCTGGACCATCGATGTCTCCCTGGGGTGGTGCTGCTCAGTCGTACTGACAACTGCGTGCTGACAACTGCGGGCCGAACACAGAAAAGCCCCTCGAGCCACGGAACGGGCTGGACGAGGGGCGAGCGCGCTGACGAGGCCTGGACGGGAGGCTTCAGCCGGCGCGCTCAGGAAGTACTACGAGACGAGTGTTGTGCACGACGTCGACAGTACGCCCAGGTTTCGTCCGTGTCACGCCACCACCCACGCGTCTCACATCGTGGTTCACGTGATCAGTAGGCGGACGCTGCTCTTATGCCTCGGAGGCCTCCGGGTCCATGTCGAACGCCGGCAGCCCGTCGATGCTCGATCGGTTCTTCAGCCGTCGATACTCGACCTGACCGTCGACGCCCTTGCGCTCCATGTACGGAGGCAGCAGGTCACGCTCCCCCTCCAAACTCATGAGCGGGACCCCGTACCCGCACGAGTCGGAGACGCGCTCGACGTCGACGACGATCACGGCGCGAGCGCCCGCGGTCGGCGGGAAGAGCGCCGACAGTTCGTCGAAGCCCTCGTCGTAGAGCGTCACGAACCGGCCACGCCCGTGCAGCCGGACGATGTTGGGCGGGCCTTGGAACGCGCAGAACATGAGGGTGATGCGGCCGTTGTCCCGCAGGTGAGCGATCGTCTCGGCACCGCTGGCCGTGATGTCGAGGTAGGCCACCGAGTGCTCGTCCAGGACCGCGAACGTGCCGGCGATGCCCTTGGGTGAGACGTTGACGTGACCGTCCGGACCGCTGGGCGCCGTCGCGACGAAGAACATCGGCTGCGCCTCGATGAACGCCCGCAGGCGACCGTCGATCTGCTCGTGCACCTTTCCCACGTCAACCCCTTCTCTCTTGCGTCGAGCCTACTTGTCGGTGCTACCTTTCATGTGTCAGCTTTTTCTTACACATATGGATGGCGATGAGGGAACCGACCGGCGACGAGCTCGTCGCGATGCTCGCGGCGCTGGCCAACCCGTTGCGGCTCCGGATCGTCGCGCAGCTGGCCGGAGGGCGGGACTACGTCAGCCACCTGGCACGCGAGATCGGGATCAGCCGGCCGCTTCTGCACATGCACCTGCAACGGCTCGAGGCCGCCGGGCTCGTCGTCGGGACGCTCGAGCTCTCCGGCGACGGCAAGGCGATGAAGTACTTCGATGTCGCCGATCTCGACCTGCACCTGTCTGCCCCGGTCATCGCCGAGGCGGTCCGCACGCTCACCACCAAGGAGATCCCCTGATGTTCGCCACCACGCTTGACCTGTCGACGTGGCCGAGCGCGATCTTCGCCCTGGGCGTGCTCACGCTCGTCGTGCTCCTCCTCCTCGCACTCATCAGCGGCGCCCAGGAGCTCCGCAAGGCGAAGCTCCGCGGGGCCGACGCCGAGGAGCTGCGGCAGCTCGTCCAGCGGTACGAGCAGCTGGCGACGACCACCCTCGACGCCCAGCAGCGCACCGCCGCGGACGTCTCCGAGCTGCGGTCGCGCACCTCGTCCATCGAGCAGATCCTGAGGTCGGTCGAATGAGCGCCACCATGCGTGCCGCCGTCAGCGAGCGCTACCACTCCGTCGCCGTCCGCGACGTCCCCAAGCCCGCACCCGCAGAGGGCCAGGTCCTGGTCCGCGTCCACGCGGCGGGCGTCAACCCGTACGACTGGCACTTCCTGAGGGGCGAGCCGCGCATCATGCGGCTCCAGCTCGGGTTCCGGGGGCCCAGGCTGCTCGTCCGCGGGACCGACCTCGCGGGCGTCGTCGAGTCGGCAGGCAGCAGGTTCGCCGTCGGCGACCGCGTGTACGGACAGGTCGAGGGCGCGTTCGCCGACTACGTCGCCGCTCCCGAGGAGCTTCTTGCCCCGATGCCCACGAACCTGACGTTCGAGCAGGCCGCTACCGTGCCGTTGGCCGCGACGACCGCCTGGCAGGGGCTCGACGGCGTCCAGCCGGGTCAGCGGGTGCTGATCCATGGCGCCTCCGGGGGCGTGGGCACCTTCGCGGTGCAGATCGCCGTCGCACTCGGCGCCGAGGTGACGGGCGTGTGCAGCACACGCAACCTCGAGCTCGTGCTCTCGCTGGGCGCCACGCGCGCGATCGACTACACGACCACCGACGTGGTGCGCGAACCCGGGCGGTACGACGTGGTCCTCGACCTGGGTGGGCGACGCGGACCCGCGCTGCGCAAGGTGCTGGCGCCGGGCGGGTCGCTCCTGCTGTCCAGCGGCGAGGGCGGTCGGTGGATCGGTCCGCTCGGCCGGATCATCGGTGCGTTGGCGCTCGGCTGGATCGGGAAGGGCACGGTGCGGGCACTCGTCGAGAAGCCGTCCCGCGCCGCGCTGGCCCCGATCACAGCATGGATCGAGGACGGTGCGGTGCGTCCCGTGGTCGATCGGATCTATCCGGGGCTGAGGGATGCGGCGGAGGCGATCGAGCGCGTCGAGAAGGGCCACACGGCGGGCAAGGTCGGGCTCACGGTCATCTGAGGCGCCCCGACTCACCCGACCGCACGGGCCGGATCGACGAGGCGGAACGACGGCAGTCCCCGGCGTCGGATGAGCCACTCCGCGACCACGAGGTTGACCAGCCAGCACAGGAACGGGACGGCGTTGTAGGCGTTCTCGAAGGCAGCCTCGAACGACCCACCCGGGTCCTGGGAGAACGGCACCTGCACCGCGGTGAGCGAGATCGTCAGGAGGCGGAGCGTCACCGCGGCGTACGAGAGCGCGAAGTTGCGGATCATCCACGACTGGTGAGCGTGCACGTCGCCGGACCGGATCGCCCGGTAGGCGCGCCCGCCCGTCCACAGCCAGAGCACGCCGAGCGTCCCGAACCCGAAGAACCCGACCATGCCCGCGGTGTTGAACGGGGCGATGACGAGCGACGCGAGCGCGCCCGCCGCGACCGACAGCAGGTACGTACGCCCGAGGATCCGGTGCAGCCGGCGTCGACCGTTGCGCAGCCGCGCGGAGAACTGCCACGGCCCGACCAGCAGGGCGACCGAGGCGGCAGCGATGTGCACGTACAGCGCGGCCTGCACGAACGCCGCCTGGTCGGCGTACCCCGAGGCCAGCCCGGTCCCCTGCTCGGCCAGGTCAGCCAGCGACGCCATGAAGTAGGGCATCGCGGAGAACGCGATGATGCCCAGCGAGGTCAGGACAACCGCGAGCCAGCCCACCCCGGTGCGGCGCACTGCGGTGAGCTGAGGGGCCGGAGGTGCTGCCGTCGTGGTCATGCAGTCGACGCTAGAGAGCGCAGACCGTCAGAGTCTGTCGGGCGGGCCCACGTGGGAGGACGGTGGGAGGCCCACGCGTCGGTAGACGCGCGACTCCCATGGCCGCAGCGTCGCCGCCGGTGCGGCGTAGTTCGACAGGATGAGCTCGCCCGGGTCGTCGTCGAGGCGCACGTCCTGCACCTCACCGGAGAAGTTGCCGAGGACCGTGAGCGACACGTCGTCCAGCGACCGCGTGAACGCGTACACGTGCTCGTGGTCGGGCAGCAGCATCGTGAAGTCGCCCAGCGCGACCACGGGATCCTCGTGGCGCAACGCGATCAGGCGACGGTAGTGGTGGAAGACGGAGCTCTCGTCGGCCCGTTCCGCCGCAGCGTTGACGATGCGGTAGTTCTCGTTGACCTCGATCCACGGCTCTCCGGTGGTGAACCCGCCGTGCGGACCGGCGTCCCACTGCATCGGGGTGCGCGCGTTGTCGCGGCCCCTCTCCGCGATGCCGGCCATGGAGCCTGCCGCCGCCACGTGGCGCAGCGTCTCGATGTCCCGGTACTGCTCGAGCCTGGTGAAGTGCGCGTTCGTCATCCCGAGCTCCTCGCCCTGGTAGACGTACGGCGTGCCGCGGTGCAGGTGCAGGACGGTCGCCAGCATCGTCGCGGACTCCCGTCGGAAGTGGCCGTCGTCGCCGAACCGCGACACGACCCGCGGCTGGTCGTGGTTGTCCCAGTAGAGGCTGTTCCACCCCACGTCCGCCAAACCGGACTGCCAACGCCCGAACGACGCCTTGAGGTCCGCCAGCCGCAGCGGCCGCACGTCAAACTTCCCGCCGGGACCCTGGTCGAGGCCGACGTGCTCGAACTGGAAGACCATGTCGACCTCCGCACGGGCAGGGTCGGTGAACTCGCGTGCCTGCTCGATGGTGACCCCGGGCATCTCGCCGACCGTCAGGAGCCGGTCAGGGCGGCCCGCGAACACCGCGCTGTGCATCTCGGCGAGGAACTCGTGGATCCGCGGACCGCAGATGTAGGAGGCCGAACCATCGGCCCATACGCCGTCGTGCACCGGTCCGTCCGGCAGCGTCGTGTCCTTGGAGATCACGTTGATGACATCCATCCGGAAGCCGTCGACCCCGCGGTCCAGCCACCAGCGCATCATCGCGTAGACAGCCTGCCGGACCTCCTCGTTCTCCCAGTTGAGATCCGGCTGCTTCCTGCTGAACAGGTGCAGGTAGTACTCGCCGCTCGCCTCGTCGAGCTCCCACACGGTGCCGGAGAAGAACGAGCCCCAGTTCGTGGGCTCCGCCCCGGGCGTCCCTGCGTCCATGCCCGCTCGTGGTGGGCGCCACCAGTACCAGTCACGCTTCGGGCTCGTCGGGTCGCGGGACTCCTGGAACCACGGGTGCTCGTCGGAGGTGTGGTTCACCACGAGGTCCATGAGCAGCTTCATGCCTCGCTCGTGCAGTGCGGAGATCAGCTCGTCGAGGTCCTCGAGCGTGCCGAACATCGGGTCGACCGCCTGGTAGTCGCTGATGTCGTACCCGTTGTCGTCCTGCGGGGACGCGTACACCGGCGAGAGCCACACGACGTCCACGCCGAGCTCGACGAGGTGGTCGAGGTGCTGCAGCACGCCCCGCAGGTCACCGATGCCGTCGCCGTCGGAGTCGGCGAACGACCTCGGGTACACCTGGTAGACGACGGCACGGGTCCACCACGGCGCATCCTCGACGGTCCAGCCCACGGCCCCATCGTCGCGCCGGTGGTGCGGGCCCGCCTCCGGAGGCGCCCTATCGTGGCGCCATGACCGACGAGACTCAGGACTTCATCGCCGACGAGGCGGCACCCGGACGGCTCCGCGGACTAGGCGTGGTGCTGCTCGTGGCGATGGTCGCAGCGGCCGTCCTGGTGCTCTCGACACCCCGGTCGGGCACGGTCCAGGCCGTCTTCACGGTCCTTGCCCTGCTGCTCGGCGGATCGGTCGGCGTCGTGCTCCTGGTCTGCCGGATCACGGTCACGGTGGGCCAGGACGCCGTCTCGGTCGCCTTCTGGCCGGTCTACCGCCAGCAGCTCGCGGTCGGCGATCTCGTGTCGGTCCGCGACATGGAGCGCGTGACGCCCAGCATGTTCGGCGGCAGCGGACTTCGACGCGCGTCCGGCAACCGCGTCGCGCTCCTGTTCCGTGCCGGCCCTGCGACCGAGATCACCACGAGCACCGGTCGCGTCTACACGGTCGTGGTGCACGACAGCGAGGCGTTGACCGCGGCCGTCACGCGGCTGATCGAGCACGGCACGATGCGCGGTTGACGGCCCACCGCCGCCCACGCCCGAGGCGCCGGTCGTGGGTTGAGTAGCTCAGGGAATCGGCGTCACGGTCCACGTGCCGTTGGTGGCGATCGCGAGGGCACCCGGCATGGCCACGTCGACGACCTCGGTGAACGCCTGCGTGTCACCGAAGAGCTGGGGTGGGCCGGCGGACACGGTCCCGAAGCTGCGACCGGAGAACTTGTCCCCCGGTCCGGCCGGCGTCCAGGAGACCTGCGCAGTGGTGGCTGTGTCCGCGATCCGCAGCACCGCCGAGCCGGAGCCCGACTGAGGGCCGGAGACGACGGGCAGGTCGTTCCAGCTCTCGAACCGGAGCGTCCAGGAGCCTGCGGCCTGGAGCCAGACCGACTGGTTCGGATCGCTCGACCTGATGGGGTCCATCAGGTAGGAACCCGTCAGCGGCCCTTCGGCGCTGCCGAATGCGGACCGCCGGCCCGGTGCCGTCAACGCCGTGGGCCCCGTGCAGGCGCTGCAGTCAAGGGTGACGACCACCGCGAGCTCGCCGTTGCGCAGGTAGGTCACCGCTACGTCGCCGGAGCCCTGCACCTGCGCGGGCACACCGTCGCCTACCTGGCCCGCGTCGAGCTGCTGTGCTGGCGCGACGGTCGGTCCCGCGAGGGGGTCGACCGTCGCGGTCGGGGACGGCGACGGGGTGGCGGAAGGCGTTGGGGTAGCGGACGGCGCCTGGGTGGTGCGCGCCGTCGACGTGCTCACCGGCGCCGGTCCGGATCCGCACGCCGCGAGCGCCAGCACGCCCGCCGCCGCAACCGCCGCCGACCGTCGAACCATCGGGGCGCTCAGATCAGCACCGCGCCCTTGGACGCCGACTGCACGAGCTTGGCGTACTTGGCCAGGACGCCGCGCGTGTACTTGGCGGGCAGGGGCGCCCACCCCACCTTGCGGGCCTCGAGCTCCTCGTCCGAGATCAGCACCTCGAGCGACTCGCTGGCCATGTCCAGACGGATCCGGTCGCCGTCCTTGACGAACGCGATCGGGCCGCCGTCGACCGCCTCCGGGGCCACGTGGCCGACGCACAGGCCGGTGGTGCCACCCGAGAAGCGACCGTCGGTGAGCAGGAGGACGTCCTTGCCGAGGCCCGCGCCCTTGATGGCGCCGGTGATGGCGAGCATCTCGCGCATGCCGGGGCCACCCTTGGGGCCCTCGTAGCGGATGACCACGACGTCCCCCGCGACGATCGTGCCGTCCTCCAGGGCGTCCAGTGCGGCACGCTCCCGCTCGAAGACGCGGGCCGTGCCCTCGAACACGTCGGAGTCGAAGCCGGCGGACTTCACCACCGCACCCTCGGGGGCCAGCGACCCGTGCAGGATCGTGATGCCGCCGGTCTTGTGGATCGGGTTGCTCAGCGCGCGCAGGATCTTGCCGTCCGGGTCCGGCGGGTTCACGTCGGCCAGGTTCTCCGCGACGGTCTTGCCGGTCACGGTCAGGCAGTCACCGTGCAGCAGGCCCGCGTCGAGCAGCGCCTTCATCACGACGGGGACGCCGCCGATGCGGTCGATGTCGTTCATCACGTAGCGGCCGAACGGCTTGAGGTCGCCCAGGTGCGGCACCTTGGCTGCGACGCGCGAGAAGTCGGCCAGCGTGAGGTCGACCTCCGCCTCGTGCGCGATGGCGAGCAGGTGCAGGACCGCGTTGGTCGAGCCGCCGAACGCCATGACCACGGCGATCGCGTTCTCGAACGCCTCCTTGGTCATGATCTGACGGGCCGTGATCCCCCGGCGAAGCAGCTCGACGACGGCCTCGCCGGACTTGTGCGCGAAGGCGTCGCGACGACGGTCGGCGCTGGGCGGTGCTGCCGAGCCGGGCAGCGACATGCCCATGGCCTCCGCCACCGACGCCATGGTGTTCGCGGTGTACATGCCACCGCAGGCACCCTCACCGGGACAGATCGCGCGCTCGATGCGATCCACGTCCTCGCGGCTCATCAGTCCCGCCGCGCAGGCGCCGACGGCCTCGAACGCGTCGATGATCGTGACGTCCTTCTCGGTCCCGTCCGACAGCTTGACCCAGCCGGGCGCGATCGACCCCGCGTAGAGGAAGACGCTGGCCAGGTCCAGGCGAGCCGCGGCCATGAGCATGCCCGGCAGGGACTTGTCGCAGCCGGCGAGCAGCACCGAGCCGTCGAGGCGCTCGGCCTGCATGACGGTCTCGACCGAGTCGGCGATGATGTCGCGGCTCACCAGGGAGAAGTGCATGCCCTCGTGGCCCATCGAGATGCCGTCCGAGACCGAGATCGTGCCGAACTCCAGCGGGTAGCCCCCGCCCGCGTGCACGCCGCTCTTGACGGCCTGCGCGAGCCGCTGCAGCGACAGGTTGCAGGGGGTGATCTCGTTCCACGAGCTCGCGACGCCGATCTGCGGCTTGGCGAAGTCGTCGTCACCGAGCCCGACCGCGCGCAGCATGCCGCGCGCGGCCGTCGCCTCCAGACCGTCCGTGACGGTGCGAGAGCGGGGCTTGATGTCGACGCCGGGAGTGCTGGACGTGGGGGCCGGGTCGGACGTCAGGGTCATGCTCGCGAGTGTAGGACTGCCGTTCGGGAACACCGCGCGAGGGTCACCCTGCGGACTCGACGGTCACGGTGGTCCACCGGTCGGCGTCGATCCCGACCGGGTGCACCGGCCCGGTCAGCGTCACCCGGGTCCGCGTCTCGTAGGCGTCGCAGGAGGGACCGACCCACAGGTCCACCTCGCCCGGCTCGACGATCCGGGTCATGTCGCGCCCCGAGAACGCGAGCCGCGTCGTCGGGACCTCGAACGACACCACGACCGACTCCCCTGGCTCGAGGCTCACCCGGCGGTAGCCGACCAGCTGCGCGACGGGACGCGTCACGGAGCCGACCAGGTCGCGTGCGTACAGCTGCACCACGTCGTCGCCGGCCAGGTCTCCGGTGTTGGTGACCCGGACGCGCGCACCGATCCGCCCGTCCGTGGGGACGCGCTCGTCCGCGGCGAGGTGCTCGTGGGCGAACGTCGTGTACGACAGGCCGTGCCCGAACGGCAGCGCCGGCGTGCTCCGCAGGTTCGTCACGTCGCCGTCGCCGCCCAGCGCGGGATGCAGGTAGCTGAACGGCTGCGCACCGGCCGACCGCGGGAGGCTCACCGGCAGGTGACCCGACGGGTTGACCCGGCCCGACAGCACGCCGGCGACCGCCGGGCCGCCCTCCTCGCCAGGGAAGAACGTCTGGACCACGGCGGCGCACCGCTCGAGCGCCCAGTCCACCGCGTACGGCCGGCCCGTGAGCAGGACGAGCACCACCGGGGTCCCCGTGGCGAGCACGGCCTCGACGAGCTCGCGCTGCACGCCGGGGAGCTCGAGGTCGTCGCGGTCGCACCCCTCGCCGACCGTGCCCCGGCCGAACAGGGCCGCGTGGTCGCCGACCACCAGGACGGCGACGTCGGCTGCGGCCGCGACCCGGACCGCCTCGTCGAACCCGCTGCGGTCGTCGTCGTCGACCGCGCACCCGGGGGCCCACTGCACGGACGCCGCCGGCAGCTCGGCCGTGAGCGCCTCGCGGACGGTGAGGATCTTGATGCCCGCCTCGACGCCCGGGTGGTGCGCGATCACGTGGTTGAGGAACGAGTAGCAGCCGAAGAGCGCTTCGGCCCGGTCCGCGTTCGGACCGATCACGGCCACCTGGCCGCCACCACGCAGCGGAAGCGTGCCGTCGTTGGACAGCAGGATGACGGACTCCTGCGCCAGACGTCCCGCGATCCGGCGGTGCTCGGGGGTGTCGAGGTCGACGGCCGTCGGCGGCGCGTCGTCGAACGTCGCGTCGAGCAGGCCGAGCTCCTCCTTCTGCCGGAGCGCGCGCAGCACGGCACGGTCGACGAGTGCCTCGTCCACCCGACCGGACCTGACGGCGGCCGCGAGCGGCTCCAGGTAGGCGTCGCCGGTGGGGAGCTCGATGTCGACCCCGGCGGCGAGCGCCTGACCTGCGGCGTCGCCCGCATCGGCGGCGGTCCCGTGCAGCAGGTGCAGGAACGCGACGCCGAAGTAGTCCGCGACGACCGTCCCCTCGAAGCCCCACCGATCGCGCAGCAGGTCCGTCAGGATCGTGGGGTCGGCCGCGACCGGGACGCCGTCGATCTCGATGTACGAGCTCATGACCGAGCGCGCGCCGCCGTCCAGGACCGCCATCTCGAACGGTGGCAGCAGGACGTCGGCGACCTCGCGCGGGCCGGCGTGGACGGGCGCGAAGTTGCGACCCGACTGCGAGCCCGAGTAGCCGACGAAGTGCTTGAGGGTCGCGTGCACCCCCGCGGACTGCAGCCCGCGGACGTAGCAGGTGCCCAGCGTCCCGACGACGTAGGGGTCCTCGGAGATGCACTCGTCGACGCGGCCCCAGCGCGGGTCCCGGATCACGTCGAGGACGGGCGCGAGACCCTGGTGGATGCCCAGCGTCCGCATGGACTCCCCGATCGACGCTCCCATCCGCGTGACGAGGTCGGGGTCGAACGACGCACCCCAGGCCAGAGGCGTGGGGAAGGTCGCGGCACGCCACGCCGAGAGGCCTGTGAGGCACTCCTCGTGCACGAGCGCCGGGATGCCGAGGCGGGTGTCACGCACCAGCGAGCGCTGCTGCGCCCAGAGCCACTGCGCCCGCTCGACGGCGTCCACCGGCCGCGTGCCGTACACCCGGGTGAGGTGACCGAGCCCGTGCCGTACCGCGTCCGCGAGCCCGTGCTCGGCAGTGAACTCGCCCTGCAGCGGAGCCACGGCCTCGCCGTCCTCCTTCTCCCAGAAGCCGACGATCTGCGCGAGCTTCTCCTCGAGAGTCATCTGGCTGAGCAGGTCCTGGGCGCGGCCCGCTCGCGCAGGCACCGTCAGCAGCTCCGTCACGTGTGCTCCTTCGAAGGTCGTCATCCCTTGACCGCCCCTTGGAGGCCGTTCACGATGCGCTTCTGCATCGCCAGGAAGAAGACGAGGGCCGGGATCATGGCCAGGGTGGTGAACGCGAACACGCCAGCGGTGTCGGAGGCGTGCTCGGAGGAGAAGTCGGCGACGCCGAGCGGCAGGGTCTTCATGTCGCCCTGCAGGAGAAGCAGGGGCAGCAGGTAGGCGTTCCACGAGCCGACGAAGGCCAGCACGCCGACGGTGACCATGCCCGGACCGGACAGCGGCACGAGGATCCGCCAGAAGAACCCGATCCGGGACGCGCCGTCGAGCAGCGCGGCCTCCTCGAGCTCGTCGGGAAGCGCCTGGAGGAACGGGCGCAGGATCACGACGGTCATCGGCAGAGCGAACGCCGCCTGCGGGAGCGCGACGCCCCACCACGTGTTGCCCAGGTGCAGGCTGCCGGTGACCAGGATGAAGAGCGGGATGATCGCGACCGTGACAGGGAACAGCAGGCCGAGCACGAACACGAGGAACAGCTGCTCGCGGCCGCGGAACTGATAGCGGGCCAGCGGGTAGGCGGCCATGATCCCGAACACCACGACGATGGCCGTGGTGGTGACCGCGATGACCGTCGAGTTGAGTGCGTACTGCCAGAAGGTCCCGCTCGTGAGCACCTTGGCGTAGTTGGTCAGCACCCACGGGTCCGGGAGCCCGGCAGGGTTCTCGGCCAGCTGCGCGTTGGTGCGGAAGCCACCCAGGACGCCGTAGAGCACGGGTCCGACCGTCACGGCCACCACGACGAGCGCCAGTCCGTAGACGATCGGGTTGCCGCCGCCGAACGCGCGCCTGCGCGTCCTGTGCGTGCCGGACTGGCCGGGCGTCGCCGGCTCGGTGAGAACTGCCGCGGTCATCGGGTCACCTTCTTGGCCTTGTGAGTCCTCGAGGGCTGGAGGTCCCGCCGCAGGACGAAGCGCTGGTACGTGAGTGCGAGCACCAGGGCGACGACGAAGAGGATCACGGAGGCCGCCGACGCGATCCCGAAGTTGTGTCGCTTGGTGCCCTCGGTGACCAGGAAGGTCGCCATGGTCGTGGTGGCGTTGGCAGGGCCGCCGCCCGTGAGGATCCAGACCATGTCGAACAGCTGCAGAGAGCCGATCATGGACAGGAAGGCCCAGGTGCGGATCGTGGGGCCGAGCAGGGGGATCGCGATGCGTCGCTGCGTCTCCCACCAGCCGGCGCCGTCGATCTGCGCGGCCTCGTAGAGCTCGTCGGGCACACTCTGCAGGCCGGCCAGGAACAGCAGGACGGCGAGCCCGAGGTACTTCCAGGTGAGCACCACGATGACGGTCATGAGGGCGTACTTCGGGGTGCCGAGGAAGCCCTGCTCCGGCCCGTGCAGGCCGACCGCGCCGAGGAGGGTGTCGATCACGCCGTACTGCGGCTGCAGGAGCTGGAACCACACGACTCCGGCGATGACCTCGGCCAGCACGTACGGGACGAAGATGATCGTGCGCAGCGTGCCCTGGCCGCGCATCCGGCGGTTGAGCAGCAGGGCGATCGCGAGCCCCAGCGGGAGCTGGAGCACGATCGACATCACGACGACGATCAGGTTGTGCTCGAGCGCCCCGATGAAGACGTCGTTCTGCAGGACGCTGACGTAGTTCTTCAGGCCGACGAAGTCGACCAGCGGGCCGAAGCCCTTCCAGCGGTAGAACGAGAACTGGACCGCCTTGATGATCGGCCACACGACGAAGAGCGTGAACAGGATCAGGGCCGGCGCCGTGAAGAACAGGATCTCCAGGCGTTTGCGCCACTGCGACCCGGTCCGGCGCCGGCCACCGGGGCCCCCGCCCGCCGGCCGCACCGAGGTGCGACCGGCGGACGGGACCGAGGGGGTGGACGACGCAGAAGGGGCGTCCCTGTCCGCTACTTCTGCTGTCCGATCGGGCATGTCGGTCACTTCTCGGCGTCAGCCGCGTCTTGAGTGGCGTCGACGATGTCCTGCGGGCTCGCCTGTCCTGCGAACAGGAGGGCGATCTCGTCGTTCATGGCGCCTCCGACCGACTGGCCGAACGCCGTGTCGAAGTACAGCTGGACGTACGGCGCCGCGTCGCGGACCTTCAGGAGCTCGGCCAGCGCAGGGTCGGCGACGTACTGCGACGCCGAGGCGTTGGTCGGCAGACCCATGCTGTTCTCGGCGAAGCCCTTCTGGACCTCGTCGGAGAGCAGGTAGTTCACGAAGTCCACCGCTGCGTCGGGCGCGTCCTCGGAGACCGCCCAGGCGTCGCCGCCACCGAGGGCGGCCGTCGGCGCACCCTTGCCGCCGTCGACCGGCGGGAACGGGAACCAGCCGGTGTCCTCTCCGAGACCCTTCTTGTCCTCGGTGAGTCCCTGCATGACGCCGGGCTCCCAGTGTCCCTGCATCTCCATGGCGACCTTGCGGGTGGCCAGCAGTCCGGAGGCGCTGGTCGGGCCCTCCTGGGCGGGCGTCGCCAGGAACCCTGCGTTGAAGGGCTCCGTCTTGATGAGCGCCTCGAGGTCCTCGCCGGCCTTCACGAAGCACGGGTCGGAGAAGTCGAGCGACTTGACCGCGTCCGCCAGGACGTCCTGGGAGCACTCCCGCATGGCGAAGTAGTACCAGTAGTGCGCTGCGGGCCACTTGTCTCCCGCACCGACCGACACCGGCTCGATGCCCGCGGCCTTGAGCTTCTCGACGTCGGCGTTGAAGTCGTCCCAGGTGGCGGGCGGCTCGGTGATCCCGGCCTGCGCAAAGAGCGCCTTGTTGTACCAGAAGCCGACGACACCGAGCGAGAACGGAAGACCGTAGGTCTTGCCGTCCACCTGCCAACCGGCGACCGAACCGCCGAGCTTGTCGATCGTCTCCTTCGAGGACTCCGACAGGTCCTTGGTCAGACCGGCCTCCACGTGGTCGGCGAGCTCGCCGCCACCGCGCTCCATGTAGATGTCTGGCGCGTCGCCGCCCTGGAACGCGGCGTCGAGCTTCGTGACCATGTCCTCGTGCTGCATGGCGCTGATCTCGATCTTCACGCCCGGGTTGTCGGCCTCGAAGTCCTTGGCCACCTGCTCGTAGTAGTCCTTGCCGGGCGCGGTGTTCGAGTTGTGCCACCACGTGACGGTCACGGCGTCGCCGGATGCTCCGTCGCTCGAGTCGTCACTTCCTCCGCTGCCTGAGCTACAGGCGCTGGCCAACAGGGCTATCGAGGCACCCACGGCAAGGGTGCGCAGGACTGCTGTCCTCTTCATCGTCGAATCTCCTCGTCGTCACTGACAGGGCTGGACGGCGCAAGGTTGGCATTAGTTCACGCGGTGTGTCAATCGTTATCGATAACGTTATCGAAACGATGCCATATGATCCCCACGTGGACTCGATACCCCGCGTGAAGATGGAAGACGTGGCCCGTACCGCGGGCGTATCGGTGGCCACCGTGTCCAAGGTGGTCAACGGCCGGTACGGCGTCGCGCAGAGCACCCTGACCAAGGTCCAGGAGGTCATCGACCAGCTCGGCTACGAGGCGAGCCTCGGCGCGCGGTCCCTGCGCAGCCACAGGACGAACGTGATCGGCATCCTCGTCGCCGAGTTCGAGCCGTTCAGCACCGAGCTGCTCAAAGGGGCGTCCTCGGCGGTCGGTCCCACGGGCTACGAGCTGCTCGCGTACTCCGGCGGCGGCGCGCCCGGGGCCGACGTCGGCTGGGAGCGGCGCTACCTGTCGAGGCTCTCCGGCACGCTCATCGACGGCGCGATCATCGTCACGCCGACCGTGGTCGAGGCCAACCCCGGTATCCCCGTCGTCGCGGTCGACCCGCACACAGGTCCGACCGGGATGCCGACCGTAGACTCGGACAACCTCGGCGGTGCGGTGCTGGCCACCGAGCACCTGCTCAATCTGGGGCACCGCCGCATCGCCTTCCTCGGCGGCCGCCCGGACCTCGAGTCCGCCCGCCTGCGCGAGGCCGGCTTCCGGCAGGCCATGGCTGCGGCGGGCGTACCGGTCGACGAGTCCCTCGTGCGTGTCGGTGGCTACCGCCGCGAGACTGCCGACGAACCCGCGCGGGTCCTGCTCGACCGGCCGGACCCACCCACCGCGCTCTTCGCCGCGAACGACCTCTCCGCGATCCAGGTGCTGGCCGTGGCACGCGAGCGTGGGCTGTCCGTCCCGGCCGACCTGTCCGTGATCGGGTTCGACAACGTACCCGAGTCGGTGCTGGCCTCCCCCGCCCTCACCACGATCAACCAGCCCCTGCAGCGGATGGGCGCCGAGGCGCTGCGCCTGCTGGTCGACCTGATCGGCGGCCGCGAGCGCGCGCCGCACGTGAGGCTGCCCACCGAGCTCGTGGTCCGCGCGTCGTGCGCGCCACCGAGATCGTGACTGACGCGCCCCATGTCACTCGGGCCGCCGGCACGGGGCTGGTCGCGGCGCTGACCTTCGACGACGGCCCGAACGGTGCGACCACCGAGGCTCTGCTGGACTTCCTGTCCGCGCACCAGATCCCTGCCGTGTTCTGCGTGATCGGTCAGAACGTCACCGCGCCGGGTGGCGCGGCGGTGCTCCGGCGGATCGTGCGCGAAGGGCACCTGATCGGGAACCACACGACGCGCCACGAGGACCTCGGCGACTGGCCAGCCGACCGGGTCCGGGAGGACCTCGTGGAGAACCTGCGGATCATCCGGTCAGCGGCGCCCGACGCGCAGGTCCCGTACTTCCGTGCGCCGAACGGCAGCTGGGGAGTCTCCGCGGAGGTCGCCGTCACGTTGGGCATGCAGCCCCTCGGAGTGCTGAACACGATCGACGACTGGTCCACGCAGGACGTCCCGACGCTCACGCAGAACCTGCGGGCGGCGATCCGACCTGGCGAGCTCGTGCTCACGCATGACGGCGGTGGCGACCATCGCAACGGCACGCTCGCCGCCGTGACAGCCGTCGTCGAGGAGCGTCTCGCGCAGGGCTGGACGTTCACGCTCCCCGCGTAGTGCGACCGCCTCCTGCGCTCGCCCGGGCAACCTGCACCGCGACGCTCCCTCGGGTTGCTCAGCTGGACGAGCGCCCCTCCCACGTGCAGACGCACGCCTCGTTGCCCTCCGTGTCCGCGAGCACCCAGAAGCGTGGCGCTGCGTCGTCGCTGACCAGGTGCCCACCGGCCGCTATCGCGGCCGCGACGCGGGACTCGGCCTCGTCGTGCGGAACGATCACGTCGAGGTGGATCCGGTTGCGCTGCGGGCGGGGTGCGTCCATCTGCTGGAACCAGAACGCCGGCCCGACGCCGGCAGGGTCGGCGATCGCATTGTCATCGTCGCCGCCGTCGTCGACATAGGCCAGGACCGCCTTCCAGAACGGCCGGACCGCGGGGATGTCGATCGCGTCGATCGCGATCTCAAGGGTCTCGGACTTCGGCGGCTTGCCGGCCAGCCCGAGCTCGTCGGCCAGGGCGCTGATCGTGGCCGCCAGGTCGACATCCCGCTGGGTCAGCCCTCCCGCGTCATGGCTGACCGTGGTGACCGCCACCTCGCCCCAGCGCAGCAGAACGTCCGGGTGATGGTTCGCCGCGTCGGCGGCCTGAGCGACGCGCGAGACGAACGCGGCAGCGGCTGCGAAGTCGTCGGCACCGAACGTCGCCCGCAACCGCCCAGCGATGACGCGCCAGTGACGAGCGTCGACCCGGTCGGTCACCACGGACCACTTCAGAACCTCAGTCATGGAGAACACCCTTCCACCGGCCACCGACATCGGTGGCTCAGCGCTGGAGCGCGGCCTCGCCCGCAGTCTCTGCGCCAGCCTTGATGTGCCGGGTCACCCACGGCGCAAGTGCGAACATCCCGCCGGCGAAGGCCAGAGCAACAAGGCCGATCGCGCCGAAGTAGACAGTGTCACTCGTGCCCTCGGTGGCCTGGATCAGCTGCGCGGTGATCGCGCTGCCCGCCGCGGACGCCAGGAACCAGAGCGCCATCGCCTGCCCGCGGAACGCTCGCGGCGCCAGCAAGGTGGTCGCGGCGAGGCCGACAGGCGACAGGCAGAGCTCACCGATCGTCTGGATCGCGTAGACCAGGACGAGCACCCACGACGGCGCCTTGGTTCCTTCGAACGCCGCCGACGCAACCGCCAGGAACACGAAGCTCAGAGCAGCGAACATGAGTCCGAGTGCGAACTTCACGGCCGTCGGCGGGCGGTCGTCGAGCTTCAGCCAGATCCAGGCGAACAACGGCGCCAGGAGGATGATCAAGGCCGGGTTGACCGACTGGAAGAACTCCGGCGGGATGGGGATGCCGAAGATGTGCAGGTCGGTCCGGTCCTTCGCGAACGACGACAGGGTGCTGGCTGCCTGCTCGAAGATCATCCAGAACAGCATCGCGGCGATGAACAGCGGGATGTAGGCACGGAGGCGGGACCGCTCGTGCGACGTCACCTTGGGTGACCGGAACATGACGATGAACGTCGCGATCGGGGCCGCGAAGGCGAGGTAGGACACGGAGTCGACGAGCGCCTCGGGCCCGAGACCACCTCGCACCCAGACCGCGATCAAGACCGCGAGGACGATGCCACCCAAGACCATCAGGAGAAGGCGGACGACCGCGGGACGGTCGGCTCGGGTGAGCCGGTTGGGGACGGCGTCCCCCGCGCCGCCGAGGTACTTGCGACCCGCGACGAAGAACACGAGGGCGAAGCCCATCCCGACCGCAGCGACCGCGAAGCCTGCGTGGTAGCCACCCCACTCGCGGGCGAGCCCGACGAGGAACGGGGCGGCGAGCGAGCCGATGTTGATGCCCATGTAGTAGATGGAGAAGCCGGAGTCACGCCGCGGGTCGTCACGGTCGTACAGCTCGCCCACCATGCTCGACACGTTCGGCTTGAGCAGGCCGGTGCCCAACGCGACCAGGCAGATGCCGGCGTACGACCACGCGGCGCTCGGCACGGTCAGGAAGATGTGCCCGGCGGCGATGACGATCCCGCCGTAGAGGACCGAGCGGCGCGAACCGATCATGCGGTCGGCGAGCCAGCCGCCGAGCACGGAGAGCAGGTAGACCGACGACCCGTAGATGGCGACGAGCGCCTCGCCCGTCGCCTCCCTGATCCCGAGGCCACCGTCGACGACCTCGTCCGTGAGGTAGAAGAGCAGGATGGCGCGCATCCCGTAGTAGCTGAACCGCTCCCACAGCTCGGTGTTGAAGAGCGTGAACAGCCCGTACGGATGCCCGAAGAACCCGCGGTCACGTGGAAGCGTGTCGCGCTTGGGTGCCGTGTTCTCGACCCCGGTCATGCCTTCATCGTGGACCGGACCGGTGCCGCGCACCAGTGGCGCATCCCGGGAAGCGCAGGCGTGCAGGCGCCGATAGCGTCGCCGGGTGCCGACGATCCACTGGTTCCGCCGTGACCTGCGCCTGGCGGACAACCCGTCGCTGCTGGCTGCGATCCAGGCCGCTCGCGCCGACGACGGCACTGTCGTGCCGTTGTTCGTCGTCGATCCTGGGCTGTGGGCCACGGCCGGCGCACCACGGCTGGCCTACCTCGTCCGGTCCCTGCGCGCACTCGACGACGCGCTGGACGGACGCCTCGTGCTCCGGCACGGGCCCGCGCGCGACGTGGTCCCGGAGGTCGCCGCCGAGGCCGGAGTCGACGCGGTGCACGTCACCGCGTCGACCGAGCCCTTCGGTCGCCGTCGTGACGAAGGCCTGACTCTGATCCGCACCGGCTCGCCGTACGCGGTAGGTCCAGGTCTGCTCAGGACCCAGGGCGGCACACCGTTCCAGGTCTTCACGCCGTTCCGCCGGGCATGGGTGGATCACGGCTGGGCTCCCCCGGCGCCGCGTCCGGCCGGAGCCTCGTGGGCGACGCTGCGCTCCGACGGCATTCCGGCCGAACCGCCGACCGACGTGCGGCTCCCACCCGCCGGTGAGGTTGCCGCGCTACGACGCTGGCACGAGTTCCTCCGCGACGGTCTGTCGACCTACCCGACCGACCGCGACCGACCCGATGTCGACGGCACCTCACGCATGTCCGTCCCGCTCAAGTTCGGCGAGCTGCACCCGCGGACGCTGCTCGCAGACCTGCCCCGGTCCGATGCTGCGTCGACGTTCCGCTCGGAGCTGGCCTGGCGGGAGTTCCACGCCGACGTCCTCTGGCACCATCCCGACGCCACCCGGGCGTCGCTGCGTGAGGTCGTGCCCGACGACTCCTGGGCGGCCGGCCGGGCGGAGCTCGTCGCGTTCGCCGCCTGGGCGGAGGGGCGCACGGGCTACCCGATCGTCGACGCCGGGATGCGGCAGCTGCGTGCGCAGGGCTGGATGCACAACCGGGTCCGCATGGTCGTTGCATCGTTCCTCGTCAAGGACCTGCACGTCCGCTGGCAGCGCGGCGCAGAGCACTTCATGTCCTGGCTGCTCGACGGCGACATCGCCCAGAACCAGCTGAACTGGCAGTGGGTGGCCGGGACCGGTCGGGACGCCGCACCATACTTCCGCATCTTCAACCCGGTGACGCAGGGGCGGAAGTTCGACCCGTCCGGTGACTACGTGCGCCGCTGGATACCGGAGCTGCGAGGCGTCCCCGGGCGTGAGGTGCACGAGCCGTGGAAGCTGCGCACACCGCCCGACGGCTACCCGGCCCCGATCGTCGACCACGCGATCGAACGCGCAGTCGCCCTCGACGACTTCCACCGCGGCCGCACCTGAGCGTGCCCGGCGTCGCGTGACGCCGCCCCGTCAACGCGGGTACATCGCCCCGACCGGCCGGGTGTCGAGCGTGATGGTGAGCGCCGAGCCAGGCGCCCAGAGCATCCGCCAGAACGCTGACCAGGGGAAGGAGACGACGAGCCGATGCGCACCGCCGGCCGACGTGTCGATCGTCAGGACGGGAGACCGAGCCCAGTCGAGCCGCGCGCGCACCTCATGCAGGCCCGGTCCCACAGGCACGACCAACGACTGGGTCGGCCGAAGGCCTCCTACGTACGCACCGTCGACCCTGATCCGGACGTCCCGCAGGACGGCGGCGGTGTCACCCCTGCGCCGTACGACGATCTCGGCGGTGACCGGCGGTGGCGTGTCGCGGCTCATTCGGCGCCCCTTCCACGACGGAGCCCTCTCAGCCCAGCTGGGCCGCGCGGTACTCGTCCTCCAGGATCGCCATGATGATCGCGTCGCACCAGCCGTCACCGTCGCGGTACGCGTCCCGCTTGCGGCCCTCGACGCGGAAGCCGATGTTCTCGTAGAGCGACTTGGCGCGCGCGTTGATGCTGAGGACGTCGAGCTCGACCCGGTGCAGGCCGAGCCCGTCGAACGCCAGGCCGAGCACGAGCTGGATGGCCTCCGTGCCGTAGCCGCGACCGCGGTAGTGCGGGTGCATGGCCATGCGGAGGTTGGCGGACCCGACCACCTCGTCGACCTCGTTCAGCACGATCTCACCGCGGAACGTGTCGTCGCCGTCCACCGTCACCGCGAAGTCATAGCGGCCTTGCGCGGTTGCGCGACTCGCGCACCACGCATCGACCTCCTTGCGTGTGAACGTCGCCGTCGTGCCCGTCAGGCGGGTGCCTTCCGGGTCCTCGAGCATCTCCCACATCGCGTCCGCGTCGCTCGGGCGGATCGGCCGGAGCACGATCATCTCGCCCTGCAGCGTGGGCTTGTCCATCGTCCGCTCCTCTCGCGTCCGCCGAGACTACGGCCGGTTTGTGGACGCGGTGTTACGACCCGATCCGCTCCAGCAGCAGCTCCCGGACGCGACCCGCGTCGGCCTGCCCACGCGTCGCCTTCATGACAGCACCGATGATCGCGCCCACGGGTCCGAGGTTCCCCGAGCGGATCTTCTCGGCGATGTCGGGCTGCGCGGCGAGCGCGGCGTCGATCGCGTCGAGGAGCGGGCCGTCGTCGGACACGACACCGAGGCCGCGGGCGGCCACGATCTCGGCCGGGTCTCCCTCGCCCGCGAGCACGCCCTCGAGCACCTGTCGGGCCAGCTTGTCGTTGATCGCGCCCTCGTCGACGAGCTTCTGCAGCTGGCCGATCTGCGTGGGCGTGACGGGGAGCGCCTCGAGCTCGACGTCCTGCTGCTTGGCCGTGCGCGCCAGCTCGCCCATCCACCACTTGCGTGCGGCGGCGGGGCTCGCGCCCGCGGCGATCGTCGTCTCGATCAGCTCGACCGCGCCGGCGTTGACCACGTCACGCATCTCGGCGTCGGCGTACTCCCACTCCGCCTGCAGCCGCCTCCTGCGCGCGGCCGGCATCTCGGGCAGGCCTGCACGGATCTCCTCGACCCAGGCGCGGTCCGGGGCGATCGGCACCAGGTCGGGCTCCGGGAAGTACCGGTAGTCCTCGGCGTCCGACTTCACGCGGCCGGACGCGGTGGTCCCGGTGTCCTCGTGCCAGTGACGCGTCTCCTGGATGATTGCGACGCCGTCGTCGAGCACGCCCGCCTGACGGCTGACCTCGTAGCGCACGGCCCGCTCGACCGACCGGAACGAGTTGACGTTCTTGGTCTCGGTGCGGGTGCCCAGTACCGACTCGGGCGTCGGACGGATCGAGACGTTGACGTCGGCACGGACGTTGCCGCGCTCCATCTTGGCCTCGGAGACGCCCAGGGCACGGAAGATGTCGCGCAGCGTCTGCACGTAGGCGCGGGCAACCTCGGGCGCACGCGCACCGGCGCCCTCGATCGGCTTGGTGACGATCTCCACCAGCGGGATGCCCGCACGGTTGTAGTCGACCAGCGAGTACTCGGCACCGTGGATGCGCCCGTCGGAACCGCCGATGTGGGTGTTCTTGCCGGCGTCCTCCTCCATGTGCGCGCGCTCGATCTCGACACGGAAGATGCTCCCGTCGTCCAGCTCGACGTCGACCCAGCCCTCGTACGCGATGGGCTCGTCGTACTGCGACGTCTGGAAGTTCTTGGGCACGTCCGGGTAGAAGTAGTTCTTCCGCGCGAACCGGCAGCTCTCGGCGATCGAGCAGTTGAGCGCCAGGCCGATGCGGATCGCGTACTCGACCGCGGTCGCGTTCACGGCCGGCAGAGCGCCCGGGAGCCCGAGGGAGACGGGTGTGACCTGGGTGTTCGGCTCGGCGCCGAACGTGACCTCCGCGCCGTCGAACATCTTGGTGCGCGTGCCGAGCTCGACGTGCACCTCGATCCCGATGACCGTGTCGTAGCGCGCGACGGCGTCGTCGTAGTCCACCAGCGTGCTCATCGCGCGATCTCCAACTCAGGTGCCTTCAGCAGCAGCGGACCTTCCCAGGACGTCTCGAGAAGCATCTCGAGGGCCGCGCCCACGCGGTACAGCCGGTCGTCCGCCTTCGCCGGCGCGAGGATCTGGAACCCGACCGGCAGGCCGTCGTCGGACAGGCCGGACGGCAGCGACATCCCCGGGATCCCGGCGAGGTTGGCGGGGATCGTCGCGACGTCGTTCAGGTACATGGCCAGCGGGTCGTCGAGCTTCTCCCCCAGCTTGAACGCCGTGGTCGGCGCGGTCGGGGAGACCAGGACGTCTGCCTGCTCGAACGCGGCGGTGAAGTCGCGCTGGATGAGCGTGCGGACCTTCTGCGCCGAGCCGTAGTAGGCGTCGTAGTAGCCCGCCGACAGCGCGTAGGTGCCCAGGATGATGCGGCGCTTCACCTCGTCGCCGAACCCCTGGCCACGCGTGGCTGCCATGACGCGCTCGGCGGTCGGGTTGTCCTCGGGGATGACCCGCAGGCCGAACCGCATACCGTCGAACTTGGCCAGGTTGCTGGACGCCTCGGCCGGAAGGATCAGGTAGTACGCCGCGAGCGCGTACGTGAAGTGCGGGCAGGAGACCTCGACGATCTCCGCGCCCGCGCTCTGCAGCACCTCGAGCGACTCGTGGAACCGCGCGAGCACGCCGGGCTGGTACCCCTCACCCTGCAGCTCGGTGATGACGCCGACGCGCACCCCGGACAGGTCCCCGGTCGCACCCCGACGGGCGGCGTCCACCAGGCCGGGGAGCGGCTCGTCGATCGAGGTGCTGTCGCGCGGGTCGTGGCCGCCGATCAGCTCGTGCAGCAGCGCCGAGTCCAGCACGGTGCGCGTCACGGGACCGGCCTGGTCCAGTGACGACGCCAGCGCGATGAGCCCGTAGCGCGACACCCCGCCGTAGGTGGGCTTCACGCCGACCGTGCCCGTGACGGCGGCCGGCTGACGGATCGAGCCGCCGGTGTCCGTGCCGATGGCCAGCGGCGCCTCGTAGGCTCCGACGGCCGCGGCCGAACCGCCGCCCGAACCGCCGGGGATCCTGTCGAGGTCCCACGGGTTGTGCGTGTTCCCGTACGCGGAGTGCTCCGTCGAGGAGCCCATGGCGAACTCGTCCATGTTCGTCTTGCCCAGGATCGGCAGACCCGCGGCCTTGATCTTCTCGACGAGCGTCGCGTCGTACGGCGGCACCCAGCCCTCGAGGATCCGCGACCCGGCCGTCGTAGGCAGACCCTTGGTCACGACGACGTCCTTGACCGCGATCGGGACGCCCGCCAGCGCGTGCAGCGACTCCCCTGCGGCCCGGCGCGAGTCCACGTCGGCGGCGACGGCCAGCGCCTCCTCGCCGCTCACGTGCAGGAACGCATGGACCGCATGCTCGACACCGGCGATGCGGTCGAGGTGTGCCTGCGTCGCCTCGACGCTGGACACCTCCTTCTTGGCCAGGGCGTCCGCGAGCGCCGCGGCTGAGATCCTCGTCAGGTCGCTCACGCGTCCTCCCCCAGGATCTGCGGGACCGCGAACTTGCCGTCGATCGACGCGGGCGCGGACGCCAGCACGAGGTCCCGGTCCACCGGGGCCTCGGGCACGTCGGCACGGAACACGTTGGTCAGCGGCAGGGGGTGGCTGGTGGCCGGCACGTCGGGCGTGGCGATCTCGCTCACGCGCGCGACCGACTCGACGATGACGTCGAGCTCGCCCGCAAGGCGGTCGAGCTCCGCCGACGTCAGGTCGATCCGTGCCAGGCCCGCCACGCGCGCGACCTCGTCGCGAGAGAGGGTGGACATGCCCGAAGTCTAGACGTGCCCGCTCACCCGCTCCCCACGTTCAGACGCGCGCGCCTGGGTGCTCCACACCCGCGCCGACCCGCGACACGCCGTCGGCGGCGGCACGCAGCGTGGCGACGTCGATCTTGCTCATCGTGAACATCGCGTTCAGGGCTCGGCCGGCACGTTCGGGGTCGGGGTCGGAGATGAGCGTCGGAAGGGCCTCAGGGATCACCTGCCACGACAGACCCCACCGGTCGACCAGCCACCCGCACTGCCCGGGCGTGCCGCCGTCCGCGAGGAGCGCGTCCCACACACGGTCGCACTCCTCCTGGTCCGGAACCATGATCTGCAGGGAGAACGCGTCGCTGTGCGGGTGCCCCGGTCCGCCGTTGAGCGCCTGGATCTCGAGCCCGTCGAGCACGAACGTCACGTTGAACGCGGTGCCCGCCGGCTGAGGCCCGCCCTCTGCGTAGCGGGCGACGTCGACGATCCGGGAGTTCGCGAAGATGGAGACGTAGCGCTCTGCGGCCTGCTCCGCCGCGTCGTCGAACCACAGGAACGGGGTGATGGACATCTCGGTACCTCCGGTGTGTGCGACGCGCGGCCGGGTGCCTGCGTCGTCCTTCACGAGGTGGTCGGAGCCGCCGCGACGATCTCGACATCCCTGTCGCAGGCGTTCTTCCCGAACGTCAGCCCGACGCTGCCGCGAGGACGAGCGCGAGCAGCGCCTGTGCGTAGGCGTCCGCCGCGTCGTCGGCGCTGAACACCTGCTCGGGCCGTCCGGCGACCTCGACGAGGACCTGGTAGCCGCCGAACGTGGAGCGGGCGAGGCTGCGGAACGTCCCGCCCAGGAGCTCGCGGAGCTGGTCCTCGCGCGGCAGCCACAGCGCGTCCTCCTGCCGCACCGAGTCGAGCGCCCACTCCGTGGTGCCGTTGAACCCCAGGATCGTGCCGGTCGGGTACTCGCGCGGCTCGACCACCATGTCCGCGATCGTGAACACCTGGTCGTCCAGCACGCGCACGGCGAACGCGTCACCCGGCCGGGGGTGCCACCGCAGCCCTGCATCGTGGAGCCGCTGGGCGAGCGCGACGCTGATCATCCGAGGGCCAGCACGGACGCACGCCGGCTCAAGACACGGACGTCGGGTACCGCGCGCACGCCAGTCATCTTCGTATCGTGCCCGAATCGTGCGACGTCGGCCGGTTGCCGGCCGATTCGGTCCTGCGGTTCGTCCAGGAAACCCGAATGCCGGGGTCATGGGCGTCGATAGACCGATGCGAATGCGCCTCCCGCCCGGACCAGCGCTGATCCGTCAGGACAGCGACCCTCCCGAACGAGAAGACCTGATCACATGACGCGACTGCGCCGGACGACGGTGTCCGCCATGATCCTCGGCACGACGATGTTCAGCATGAGCCTGCTCGGCGCGAGCGCCGCCACGGCGTCCGGGACGAGCACCTGCAGCGCTCTGTTCGACGACTTCAGCTACACCTCCCCGAGCGACAGTCGCTTCACGGGCAACGGCTGGCAGGCACGCACCAACGCGGGCGGTCCCGGCGTCGTGGGCGCCGGGTGGTCGTCGAGCAACATCACCTTCCCGACCGTCGACGGTTCCACGGTGGCGCGACTCACGGCCTCCACCAACGGGAATGCCGCCGGCACCTCGCAGGCTGAGCTCCTCACCGGTCAGCGCCGGTTCAAGGACGGCACCTACGCCAGCCGGATCAGGTTCACCGACAGCCCCACGTCGGGCAAGGACGGTGACCACGTCAACGAGACGTTCTTCGCCATCGGTCCGCAGCAGCGCTTCGACTACGACCCCGAGTACAGCGAGCTCGACTTCACGGAGTACCTGCCCAACGGCGGCTGGGGTGCCGCCGGTCCGATCGCGTACCAGACGAGCTACAACGGCTACCGCCTTGACCCCTGGGACCCGCACAACGCGCACTCGCAGCAGACGCGCAGCCTGAACGGCTGGCACACCGTGGTGACGCAGGTGTCCGACGGGCACGTCACGTACTCCATCGACGGTGTGCTGCTCGGTGACCACACGGTCGACGAGCAGACCGGCCAGTTCCCCGTCGCGCCGCGGGCCCCTATGTCGGTGAACTTCAACCTCTGGTTCATCGACACCGCGGGCCACAAGGGCGGCCGGAGCACGTACACCCAGGACGTCGACTGGTTCTACTACGCCAAGGACCAGGTCATCGCGCCGAGCGAGGTCACCGCGACCGCGACGGCCCTGCGCTCGGCCGGAACGACCCACCTGGACACGCTGGACTCGGGGTCGTGCGGCGCGTCCACCACCACCAGCACCCGCTGACGTCGCCACCGGGTGGGTGGCCCGGCTCGACACAGGGCGAGCGCCGTCCGCACCCGTGGCCCCTCAACCGCGGTGCAGACGACGCTCGCCCTGCTCTGCGAGACGCGCGCGCACTCCCGATCCGCGCGCACCTCCCCCCGGGACTACCTCGTGCTGAATGCCGCGTCGAACGACGCAGCGGGTGCGTCGAACGCGTTGCGGCGGACGAACTCCAGAGCCTGCGGTGCCCCGACGAGCCGGTCCATCCCCGCGTCCTCCCACTCCACCGAGATCGGTCCGGCGTAGCCGATCGAGTTGAGCACCCGGAACGCGTCCTGCCACGGCACGTCCCCGTTGCCCGTGGACACGAAGTCCCACCCCCGGCGCGGGTCCCCCCACGGCAGGTGGCTGCTCAACCGGCCGTTGCGGCCGTTGCCCAGACGCTTCTTCGTGTCCTTGCAGTCGACGTGGTAGATCCGGTCCCGGAACTCCCACAGGAAGCCGACGGGGTCCAGGTCCTGCCAGACGAAGTGGCTGGGGTCCCAGTTGAGCCCGAAGGCGGGACGGTGCCCGATCGCCTCGAGCGTGCGCACGGTGGTCCAGTAGTCGTAGGCGATCTCGCTGGGGTGCACCTCGTGCGCGAACCGGACACCGACCTCGTCGAACACGTCGAGGATCGGGTTCCAGCGGTCGGCGAAGTCCTGGTAGCCCGCCTCGACCGTCTCCGCCGACACCGGCGGGAACATCGCGACGTACTTCCAGATGCTCGACCCGGTGAACCCGACGACGGTGTCGACACCGAGCTTCGCGGCGATCCGGGCGGTGTGCTTCATCTCCTCGGCGGCCCGCTGCCGGACGCCCTCCGGGTCGCCGTCGCCCCAGACGCGGTCCGAGACGATGTCCCGGTGCCGCTGGTCGATCGGGTCGTCGCACACCGCCTGACCCTTGAGGTGGTTCGAGATCGCCCACACCTTGAGGTTGTACTTCTCGAGCAGAGCGAGCTTGCCGGCCACGTACTCGTCGTCGTCCCAGCGCCACGGGTCCAGGTGGTCGCCCCAGCAGGCGATCTCGAGGCCGTCGTAGCCCCACGACGAGGCGAGCCGCGCGACCTCCTCGAACGGCAGGTCGGCCCACTGGCCCGTGAACAGGGTGATCGGTCGTGCCATCGTCAGCTCTCCTCGTCTACCGGGGTCCAGATGCTGTGTGAGGCGGCCGACCGCTCGACAGCGTCGAGCACACGCTGGATCACGAGCCCGTCCGCGAAGCTGGGCTCCGGCTGCCGCTGCTCGGCGATCGCCGTCACGAGGTCCACGGCCTGGTGCGTGAACCCGTGCTCGTAGCCGAGCCCGTGCCCGGCGGGCCACCACGCTCCGACGTACGGGTGCTCCGGCTCCGTCACGACGATGCGTCGGAAGCCGGCCTCGGCCGCGGGTTGGGCAACGTCGAAGAAGTGCAGGACGTTCATGTCCTCGAAGTCGAACGCGAGCGAGCCCGCCGACCCGTTGATCTCGAGGCGGATCGCGTTCTTGCGGCCCCACGCGAACCGGGTCGCCTCGAACGTCGCGAGCCCGCCGCCGGACATCCGGCCGAGGAAGACTGCCGCGTCGTCGACCGTGACCGGACCCGTCTCGGTGCCGGCCGTCCCGTGCAGCCCCGACGAGGACGCAGCCACCGGCCGCTCGTGCACGAAGGTCTCGAGGAGGGCCGACACACCGGTGACCCTCTCGCCCGTGACGAACTGAGCGAGGTCGACGATGTGCGCGCCGATGTCCCCGAGGGCGCCCGAGCCGGCCTTCTGCTTGTCGAGGCGCCAGGACAGCGGCGCGTTCGCGTCGGCGATCCAGTCCTGCAGGTACTGCGCCCGCACGTGCCGCACGGTGCCGATCCGGCCGTCCGCCACGAGCTGTCGAGCCAGCTGGATCGCCGGAACCCTCCGATAGGTGAACCCGACCATGGCCAGCTGGCCGTTGGCGCGCGCCGCCTCCGCCGCCTCGGCCATCGCCACCGCTTCGGCCACGCTGTTGGCGAGCGGCTTCTCGCACAGCACGTGCTTGCCCGCCGCGAGCGCAGTGATCGCGATCTCGGCGTGGGTGTCGCCAGGCGTGCAGATGTCGACCAGGTCGATGTCGTCACGCGAGACGAGCGCCTTCCAGTCCGTCTCCACGCTGGACCAACCGAGCCGCGCGGCAGCAGCGGTGACCGCGGCGTGGTCGCGGCCGGCGATCGCTGCCATGTCGGGATGCAGGGGCAGGTCGAAGAAGTGCGGTGCGGTGCGCCAGGCCTGCGAGTGCGCGACGCCCATGAACGCGTAGCCGACCATGCCGACGCCGAGACGCTCTGTCATGTCTCTTGCCTTCCTGTCTGTGCAGCCGGGCGGGCCGCGGACGACCCGCCCGGCACGGTGTGGTCGCAGATCAGGACGCGAAGCCGATGGGCAGGTACTCGTCCACGTTCTCCTTGGTGACGATGGGCGCGTACAGCTGGACGGTGCGCGGGACCGCGGCGTCCACCAGGTCGCTCATGCCCTTGTTCTGGGCGAGCAGGCGGGCGAGCTTGACGCCGTCGGCGCCCTGCGTGGACGGGTAGATGACCGTCGCCTTGAGCACCGTGTCGTCCGCCTTGATGGCGTCCATCGCGTTCTTCGAGCCGGCGCCGCCGACCATGAAGAACTCGTCGCGACCCGCGGCGTCGATGGCCGCGAGCACGCCGATGCCCTGGTCGTCGTCGTGGTTCCAGATGGCGTCGAGCTTCGGGTTGGCCTGCAGGAGCTCGGACGCGGCCTCCTCGCCGGTCTCGACCGTGAAGCCCGCTGCCACACGGGCGTCGACCTTGAGGCCACACTTGGTGAGCGCGTCCTTGAAGCCCCGGCTCCGGTCCTGCGTGAGCGGCAGCGAGTCGACGCCCGCGATCTCCGCGACCTTGGCGCCGGCCGTGCCGCCGAGCTGCTCGCAGATGTACTCGCCGGCGCTGACGCCCATGCCGTAGTTGTCGCCGAGCACCGTGGTGCGGGCCGCGTTCGGGTCGCTGAACTCCCGGTCGACGTTGACCACGGGGATGCCCGCGTTCATCGCCTTGGTGGCGACCTCGGTCAGTGCCGCACCGTCGCTCGGCAGCAGCACGATCGCGTCGACGCCGTCGTTGATGAACTGCTCGATCTGGCTGATCTGCACGCTGACGTCGTTGGTGCCCTCGGCCATCACGAAGTCGACGTCGGAGTACTTCTCCGCCTCGGCCTTGGCGGCGGAGTTGATCGCGCCCAGCCAGCCGTGGTCGGCCGCGGGGCCGGAGAAGGCGATGGTGACCTTGTCCCCCGGCTCGTCGTTGCTTCCCGCTGCGGCCGGCGCCACGGCGGCGGCGGTGTCGTCCGCCTCAGGGGTGTTGGACGTGCAACCGGCGGCGATGAGCGCGAAGGCTGCTGTGGCGCCGGCGACGGCGAGCCACCGCCTGTGCAGGGGTGCGGACATGGCTGATCCTCCTTGATCGGACGTGCGGGGTGACGTGATGCCTGTCGACGACGTCGGTGTCGTCAGGTTTTTGCGGGGGTGCGACCTGCGATGCGCTGCTGGAGCATCACGGCGACGACGATGATCACGCCCTTGGCCACGGCCTGCGCCGAGCTGGACAAGTTGTTCTGCGTGAACACGTTGGACAGCGTGGTGAAGATCAGGACGCCCAGGACGGTGCCGACGATCGTGCCACGACCGCCGACGAGGAGCGTGCCGCCCACGACGACGGCGGCGATGACGTCGAGCTCGAGGAACAGGCCGTTCGTGGAGCTGCCGGCCGTGGTCCGGCCGAGCATCATCACGCCGCCGATGCCGGCCCCCAGCCCGGAGAGGGCGTACAGGTACATCGTGTGGCGCTTGACCTTGATGCCCGCGAGCCGGGCCGCCTCGGGGTTGCCGCCGACCGCGATGGTGCGTCGGCCGAACGTGGTGCGGTTGAGCAGGATCCACCCGGCCACCGAGACCAGGACGAAGATCCAGACGAGCGTCGGGATCCCGATGAGGTCGCCCCGGAAGAAGTCGAGGAAGCCCTGGACCGAGACCACCTGGGTCTTGCGCTGGGCGATGATCTCGGCAAGGCCACGGGCGGCGACCATCATGGCGAGGGTCGCGATGAAGGCGACGACCTTGCCGTACGCGATGAGCACCCCGTTGACCAACCCGGCGCAGAGGCCCACCGCGAGCGCGGTCACGACCATCACGCCCCAGTTCAGGTCCTGCGCCATGGTCTGGGTGGCCAGCGTGGAGGCCCACACCGAGGCCAGGCCGATCACCGAACCGACGGACAGGTCGATCCCGGCGCCGATGATGACGAAGGTCATCCCGATGCTCACCACGCCGGTGACGGAGGCCAGACGCAGGATGGTCAGCGCGTTCTCGGGGCTCGCGAACCGCTCTCCCGCCGTCGCGACCCCGAAGATGCAGATGGCCAGGAGGGCGATCACCAGGCCGAGGTTCCGCCCGGCGGGGCCGTGCAGGAGCCCCCGGCGGGGCGCCTGAGCGGGACGGTCGGCGTGGACGGGCACGTCGCCGGCGAGCTCGGTCACGGAGCGGCCGGGTACGGCTGCCCCCGGGGTGGTCTGCTCACTCACGCGGCACTTCCTTCCATGACGAGGTCGAGCACGCGGTGCTCGTCGATGCTGGTTGCGGGCCCGTCGTGGACCACACGCCCCTCGGAGACGACCAGGATCCGGTCGGACAGCCCGATGACCTCGGCGATCTCGCTGGACACCACGACGACCGCGGCGCCGCCCTTCGCCAGGTTCGCGATCAGGGCGTAGATCTCCGACCGGGCGCCGACGTCGACGCCACGGGTCGGCTCGTCGAGAAGCAGGACCCGGCAGCCGTGCACCAGCCAGCGCGCGAGGAGCACCTTCTGCTGGTTGCCGCCGGACAGCGTCCGTGCGGCGCGAGCGGGATCGGACGGTCGGACGTCGAGGGCGTCGATCTGCTCCTTGGCGACGCGGCGCTCGGCGGCCTCGTCGAGGAACGACGCGTTCGCCGTACGTGTGAAGGTCGAGAGCGTGATGTTCCGGTAGACCGGTTCGTCGAGGATCAGGCCCTGGCTCTTGCGCTCCTCGGGGCTGAGCCCGATGCCGGCCTTGACGGCGCCGCTCACGGAGCCGGGTCGCAGGGTCTCGCCCCCGACCGACACGGTGCCCGCGGTCCGCTTGCGAGCGCCGAAGATCGTCTCGAGGATCTCCGTGCGGCCCGAGCCGACGAGCCCGGCGAGCCCCACGACCTCCCCCGCGCGCACGTCGAAGGAGACGTCGCTGAACGAGCCTGCAAGACCGAGGCCATCGACGTGCAGGAGCGTCGGGGCGTCGTCGGGGACGGGCGGGCGCGGCGGGATCGCGTACTCGACGTCGCGGCCGGTCATGAGCCGGATGAGGTCGGCCGTCGGCGTCTGCGCCACGGCGAGGTTCGTCGCGACCGTGCGACCGTCCTTGAGCACGGTGATCCGGTCGCCGATCTGGCGGATCTCGTCGAGCCGGTGCGAGATGTAGACGATGGCGACGCCCGAGCTGGTGAGCTCGTGGACCACGCGGAACAGGTTCGCGACCTCTTCGGAGTCGAGCACCGCCGACGGCTCGTCCATCACGATGACGCGGGCGTCGTGCGACAGCGCCCGGGCCATGCTGACGATCTGCTTGCCGGCAGCGGAGAGCTGGCCCACCTCGCGGTGCGGCGAGATGTCGCCGTGGCCGAGCCGCTTGAGGATGGCGCGGGTGTGCGCCGTGGCGGCCCGCCGCTGGGAGAACCCCCCGACCGCGAGCTCGTGCCCGAGGTAGATGTTCTCGGCGACCGACAGGCCGTCCACGACGTCGAGCTCCTGGTACATCGTCGCGATGCCGAGCTTCAGGCCTGCGACCGGGTGCGGGATGGTGACGGCCGTGCCGTCGACGAGGATCTCGCCCTCGTCCGGCTGGTGCGCCCCGGCGAGGACCTTGATGAGGGTGGACTTCCCGGCGCCGTTCTGGCCGAGGAGGCAGTGCACCTCGCCTGCACGGATCTCGAGGTCGACGCCGTCCAGCGCTCGGGCGCCGGGGAACTGCTTCACGATGCCGCGCATCTGCAACAGCACCGGTGGGGCTTTCGTGGGGTCTGCACTGACCATGTCGGAGAAACTAGGACGTACTTCTGTCGCCCGTCAAGCAAAAGTCGCCGGTCTCGTGTCAGAGTTATGCGAACGTGACCTACACAAGAAGCGATGGTTCACTGTGCCCATGGACGAGCTCCTCAAGTTCGCCCCCAAGCCGACGGGCGCCGGGGAGATGTTCCAGCTGCTCCGCGACGGGCAACCCCGCACCCGCTCCGACCTGGCAACTCTCACCGGTCAGGCGCGCTCCACCATCGCCGCACGCGTCGAGCTGCTCCTCTCCTCGGGTTTCGTGCAGCCCGCCGGCGAGGCGACGTCCACCGGAGGCCGCCCCCCGGCCACGTTCGCGTTCAACCCCGCCGCCCGCGTCGTCCTCGCCGTCGACCTCGGAGCCACGCACGCGCGTCTCGCGCTCACCGACCTCGTGGGAACCGTGCTCGCGGAGATCGGGGAACCGATCGCGATCGCCGAGGGTCCCGCCCTCGTGCTCGACCGTGTCGTGTCGCTCGGGCACAAGCTGCTCGAGAACGCCGACCGGCCCCTGTCCGACCTGGTCAGCGTCGGAGTCGGGCTGCCCGGGCCCGTCGAGCACTCGTCCGGTCGCCCGATCAACCCGCCGATCATGCCGGGCTGGGACGACGCCGACGTGCCCGGACACCTCTCGCGGCGCCTGGAGCACGTCCCCGTGCTCGTGGACAACGACGTGAACGTCATGGCCCTCGGCGAGCACACCTCGCAGTGGCCCGCCGTCGACCACCTCCTGTTCGTCAAGGTGGCCACCGGGATCGGTGCCGGCATCATCTCCGACGCGAGGATCCGGCGCGGCGCACAAGGTGCGGCCGGCGACCTCGGGCACATCGCCGTCCCTGGTGGGCCCGACCTGCCCTGCCGATGCGGCAACACCGGCTGCCTCGAGGCCGTCTCCAGCGGGCCCGCCATCGCCGACGCGCTCCGGGCGACCGGCGTCGACGCCACGACGAGCGCCGACGTCGTCGCCCTCGTGCGGGCCGGGGACCCCGACGCGACGCGCGAGGTCCGCGAGGCCGGCCGCCGCATCGGCGACGTGCTCGCCGCGTGCGTGAGCATGCTCAACCCGTCGGTGATCGTCATCGGCGGCGTCGTCGCCGAGGCCGGCGAGCACCTCCTGGCCGGCATCCGCGAGGTGGTCTACCGCCGGTCGCTCCCCCTGGCGACCCAGCACCTGCGTATCGTCGCCTCCCGCACCAAGGGCCGCGCCGGCGTCCTGGGGGCATCCGCGATGGCCTCCGACCACGTGCTGTCCGCCGCCGCAATCGACGCCCTGATCTCCTAGGAGGCACCCCGTGACCCAGCAACGTCGAGCGCTCGTCGTCCGTGGCGGGTGGGACGGCCACGCACCGGAGGAAGCAGCCGAGCTGTTCGTGCCGTTCCTGCGCGAGAGCGGCTTCGACGTCGTCGTCGAAGGCTCGCTCGAGGTCTACGCAGACCCCGCGCTCATGGCGGCGACCGACCTTGTCGTGCAGTGCTGGACCATGGGCGAGATCCTCGCCGACGAGCTGCACGGCCTGCGCGACGCCGTCGCTGCGGGAACCGGGTTCGCGGGCTGGCACGGCGGGATCGTGGACTCGTTCCGGATGGCGACCGACTACCTGCAGCTCGTCGGCGCCCAGTTCGCCGCCCACCCCGGCGGGATCGTCGACCACGCGATCTCGGTCGTGCCGTCCCGCAGCGAGCACCCGGTGGTCGACGGCATCGTCGACTTCAGCCTCCGCTCCGAGCAGTACTGGCTGCTCGCCGACGACCTCAACGACGTGCTCGCGACCACCACGATCGTGCCCGGTCCGGGCGACCCGTGGCACTCACCGGTGACCTCACCGGCCGTCTGGACCCGTCAGTGGGGCGAGGGGCGAGTGTTCGTGTGCGCACCCGGTCACCAGCTCGCGGACCTCGAGCTGCCGCCCGTCCGCACGATGATCGAGCGAGGTCTGCTCTGGGCCGCGCGGCCTGCCACGTGATGCGCGCACGTGTGCCGCTCCACCGGGGCGCTCGCACGCGTGCGCGTCAGCGCACGTCCCGCTCCCGGTAGGCGTACCAGTCGGCAGGCTGGAAGCCGAGGCCCCAGTAGAGCGCCGCGGCCGCTGCGTTGTGAGCCTCGACCTGCAGGAACGCACGCCGCGCGCCATGCTCTCGCCCCTCGTGCAGCGCACGGAGGGTGAGCGCCCGCGCCAGCCCGCGGCGCCGGGCAGAGCCGTGGACGACGAGGCAGGACAGCGCTGCCCAGTCGTCCACGAGCGTGACTCGGACGACGGCGATCGGCGTCGTGTCGTAGGTGGCTGTCATGGTCAGGTACAGCGCCGGGACACCCGTGAGGATCGCGCGTCCGGTCACCTCGTCCGCGATGTCGCTCTTCGCACCGAGCCAGAGCCGGAGCCATGCGTCGTCCGGCGCGTCGCGCACGGTGACGTGCACGCCGGGCAGCTCCAGGGGACCGGGCAGCGCTGGATCGCCGACGAGCGGGCGCGTCAGCACGGCGGTCTCCGCGGCCGTCCGGTACCCGCGCGCGTCGAGCAGGCCGGTGACCGCCGCGACCCGGTCCCCACCGGGTGGCGGGGTTCGCACGACGGTCGGCAGGCCCGCGTCCGCATACACCTGCTCGACGCGGTCCAGCGCCGACGGCGGGTCGTCCGGCACCCCGGTCGGCAGCGCACTGTTGCCACGCCGGGTGAGCCCAGCCGAGAGGCCGACCCGCCAGCCGTCCACCTCCACGACCGACAACGGAGGCCAGGTCTGCGCCTCCACCAGCGCACCGGGAGCCTCCGGCGCCGTCCAGGTCTGCACCCGCAGGTGCACGTACTCGTGCCCCCAGTCGCGCTCGGGCGCGGGCACGAACCCGAGTCGGGCATAGAGCCGGTGCGCGGTGACCATCGAGTCGAGCGTCGAGAGCACCACGCGCCGAGCACCCGACGCGACGGCCTGCCCGAGCGCGGCGCGCATGAGTGCCTCGGCGATCCCGCGGCCGCGCGCCCGAGGAGCCACCGCAAGCATCCGCACCTCGAGCTCGCCCGGCTCAGCGATCTCGGCGTAGCCGGTGCCGAACGCAGCGAGCGTCACGGTCCCGACGACCGTCTCGCTGCCGTCCGACTCCGCGCAGGGGACCGTCGCGACGAGCAGCAGCGCCTCCCGGGCACGCCTCGATGCGTCCCGCAGCTGGGCCTCGTACTCGTCGTCCTCGTCGAGCAGCTGGTCCGCGAGGTACGCCTCAGCCGTCAGTGCGCCCGCGCCTGCGATCTCCTCGGCCCGCGCCAACCGGACGGTCGGACCGGTCGCCTGCGCCGCCTTCACCGCACCACCGTCATGAGCGTCGCGCCGACGCGATGTCCACGCTTCACGCGGAACCTTCGGCCGAGTCGTCGGCGCCGCCGTCCGAGACCTCGACACCCGCGGGCCCCTGTGCAAGCAGCCGCTCGAACCCGGCCTCGTCGAGGATCCGCAGCCCGAGCTCGCGCGCCTTGGTCTCCTTGGAGCCCGCGTTCTCGCCGACCACCACGTAGTCGGTCTTCTTGGACACGCTGCCCGACGCCTTGCCGCCACGCGACAGGATCGCCTCCTTGGCCTCGTCGCGGTTGAGCCGCTCAAGACCACCCGTGACCACGACCGTCAGCCCTTCGAGCGTTCGCGGCATCGACTCGTCACGCTCGTCCCGCATCCGGACGCCGGCAGCGGCCCACTTGCGCACGATCTCTGCGTGCCACTTGTCGTCGTCCTCGGGCTGGTCGAACCAGGCGCGCATCGCCGTCGCGATCGTCGGACCGACCCCCTCGACCGACGCGAGCTCCTCCTCGCTCGCCGACCGGATCGCGTCGAGCGTGGCGAAGTGCTTGGCCAGCTCGCGTGCGGCGCTCGGTCCGACGTGCCGGATCGACAGCGCGACGATCACCCGCCACAGGGGCGCGTCCTTGGCCTTCTCGAGGTTGGCGAGCAGCGCCTGGCCGACCGCGTTCAGGTCCCCCGCCTCCCTGACCCGACCGGCAACCTTCGAGCTGGTCGAGAGAGTGAACTGCGGGACCTTGCGCAGGTCGTCCGCGTCGAGCGAGAACAGGTCGCCCTCGTCGGTCACCACACCGGCCGCGAGCAGGCTGTTCGCCGCCTCCCAGCCGAGTGCCTCGATGTCGAACGCTCCCCGCGACGCCACGTGGAAGAGCCGCTCGCGCAGCTGCGACGGGCACGAACGGGTGTTGGGGCAGCGGATGTCGACGTCGCCCTCCTTGCTCGGCGCCAGCGTCGTACCGCACGAGGGGCACTGCGTCGGCATCACGAACTCGACCTCGGAGCCGTCCCGCAGGTCGACGACCGGGCCGACGATCTCGGGGATCACGTCGCCCGCCTTGCGCAGGACCACCGTGTCACCGATCAGCACGCCCTTGCGCCTGACCTCGCTCGCGTTGTGCAGCGTCGCCATCTCCACGGTCGACCCTGAGACGAACACGGGCTCCATGACGCCGAACGGCGTGACGCGTCCTGTCCGGCCCACGTTCACGCGGATGTCGAGGAGCTTGGTGTTCACCTCCTCGGGCGGGTACTTGTACGCGATCGCCCACCGCGGTGCCCGGCTCGTCGCGCCGAGGCGTCGTTGCCACGCGATCTCGTCGACCTTCACCACGATGCCGTCGATCTCGTGCTCGACGTCGTGCCGGTGCTCGCCGTTGTACGCGATCATCTCCCGCACACCGTCGAGCCCCTGCACGACCTTCGTGTGTCCCGAGACGGGGACCCCCCACGCCGCGAGCAGGTCGTAGACCTGGGACTGCCGCTCGATGCCGACGCCGCCACCGGCGGGCCACCGCAATGCCCCGATCCCGTGGGCGTACATCCGCAGGTCCCGCGACGCGGTCACCCGGGGGTCTTTCTGCCGCAGCGATCCCGCAGCCGCGTTCCGCGGGTTGGCGAACGGCGCCTTCCCTGCCGCGACCTGTGCCGCGTTGAGCTGGGCGAACGCCTCGACCGGCAGGAACACCTCACCGCGGATCTCGATGAGGTCCGGGTGCGTCGCGGGATCACCGCCGAGGACGTCCGGGATGGTCGAGATGGTGCGGACGTTCAACGTGACGTCTTCGCCCGTACGACCGTCGCCGCGTGTTGCCGCCCGCGTGAGCCGGCCCTTCTCGTACAGCAGCGCGATGGCCAGCCCGTCGATCTTGAGCTCGCAGAGGTAGTGCAGCTGCGCGTCGGCCTCCAGGTCGCGGTGCACGCGGTCGGCCCACGACACGATGTCCTCGTCGGAGAACGCGTTGTCCAGCGACAGCATGCGTTCCACGTGGCTGACCGAGGCAAACTCGGTGGAGAACGTGCCGCCCACCCGCTGGGTCGGCGAGTCGGGTGTCCGTAGCCCTGGGTGCTCGTCCTCGAGCGCCTGGAGCTCGCGCAACCGCTCGTCGTACTCCTTGTCGGAGGACACGGGCGCGTCGCGGATGTAGTAGGCGAACTGGTCCGCGTTGATCAGGTCCGCCAGCTCCGCCCACCGGTGCCGGGCCGCGGCCGGGATCTCGTTGTCCGCGGACGCGCTCACCGGCGCGAGGGCGTCGTCGATCTGTTCGCTCACGGTCCCATCATGGCGTGCGCCGCCCACACGAGAGCGCTCCGCCGGCGCGCGGACGTCAGGCGCGGCGAAGCCGCGGAGCGACCAGGACACCGACGCAGACCGCTGCACCGCCCACCGCGAGAGCCGCGCCCAGGCGGGCACCCGTGGGCGACGCCGCCGCGACGACGACGGACCTCGACCCACCCCCGACGTCGAACGTGCAGACGCTCTGCGGCGGGAACACGCTGTACCGGACGTGCGAGCCGGGCTGTCCGGCGGCGAGGGCCTGCATGCAGGGCGAGTCGCTGGTCTGCGACAGCTGCGCGGTCCGCGTCCCGATGCCGATGAAGGCGACCGCGAGGAGCCCGAGGCCGACGAGCGCGCACGCCGAGGCGACCAGCAGAACCAGCGGACGACGCATCAGGACTCCGCTCGTTCCGCGACGAGACGCGCGGCGCGCACGAGCCCGGCGAGCACGGCGCGGGCATCGTCGGGGGTGCCCGCCCCTGTGGCGTCTCCGGCGAGCAGGACGACGTCGCGCAGGCTGACGGCGGGCAGCCCTACCGACCGCCACGGCCGCAGGAGCAGGTCCGCCTGACCTGCCACATCGGGGCCGGCGCACTGGGACGACGCCTGCGGGGGAAGCTCGGGCCAGAACGCCAACCCGCCCTCGACGACCTCTGCGACGCGCTCCCAGGACCGGTCGTCGAGCGCGGTGACGGCCAACGCGAACCCGTCGGCATGCGACGCCCGGATCGCACCGAGCGACGACCACGCGGTCCCGCCGTGCACGACGACCTTGGCCGACCCGGCAGCCCGCAGGGCCGTGGCCACCGACTCGAGGTGCGACGCGGCGACCGGCCCCGGTACGGAGCGCAGGGCCGAGTACCCGGAGAACGACGGCAGGACCCCGGCCATGACCTGCGCCAGGAGGGGCTCGTGCAGGAGCACGGAGGGCACGGCCCCGGGGACGGCACGGCGCAGCGCCTTGAGGTGGTCCGCGAGTCCCGCGCCGAGCGACGCGGTCAGCTCCCGGACCGCGCCGGGGTCGGAGACGACGCGGTCGCCGCGGGAGAGGTACAGGGACGCTGCGAGCGTGAGGGGTCCCAGTACGGGCACCACGACCGGACCGGAGTACCCGTGCGCAGCGACGGCCAGCGCGTCGACGTCCTCCCGGACGAACGACTGCGCACGCCCGAGGTCGCCACCCGGGTGCGCCGCGAGCTTCCAGCCGTGCGCACCGAGCTCGGTCGGCAGGTCCGCGAGGAGCGCAGCGGCCCGGCCGACCGGGTCGCCCCACGGCCCACGCGCGGCGAGCGTCACGGTGAAGGGCAGGCCCGCGACCTCCGCCGGTGTGTCCAGGAGGTCGCCGACGACGACGCTCTGCGCCTCGAGCACGTCGGAACCCGGCCACGGCCCGGTGCCGGTGACGGACGGGCGGCTCACCGCGCGGCGCCGACGGCGGCCGAGCCGACGCTGGACCGCACCGCGGCCGTGACGGTCGCCTGACCGAGCACCCTGCTCCCGTCGTAGAGCACTGCGGACTGTCCCGGGGCGACCCCGCGCAGGGCGCCGTCCACGGACACGGACACGGACCCGTCGGGCAGGACCGTCGCCCGCGCACGAGCCGCCGCGCCGTGCGCGCGAACCTGCAGCGAGCACTCGAACGGTTCCGGCGACGGCGCGACGAACCACACCGCCCGGTCGGCGAGCACCACGTCGACCGCCAGGTCCGCCGCCGACCCCACGACGACCCGGTTGTTCACGGGCTCCACCGACAGCACGTACCGCGGCTTCCCGTCCGGGGCGGGCCGCCCCAGGGACAGCCCGCGCCGCTGCCCCACGGTGTACGCGTACGCGCCGTCGTGGGTCCCCAGCACCGTTCCGGACTCGTCGACGATCTCACCGGGCTGCGACCCCAGCCGCGAGCGCAGGAAGCCTTGCGTGTCTCCGTCGGCGACGAAGCAGATGTCGTAGGAGTCCGGCTTGGCTGACACCGAGAGCCCCCGCGCCGCAGCCTCGCGCCGCGTCTCCTCCTTCGAGGCGACGTCGCCGAGCGGGAACAGCGACCGGGCGAGGCGCTCGGGCCCCATCACGGCGAGCACGTAGGACTGGTCCTTGGCAGCGTCGGCGGCGCGGTGCAGCTCGCGTGTGCCGTCGTCGCCGAGCTCGATGCGCGCGTAGTGCCCGGTCGCGACGGCGTCGAACCCGAGCGCGACCGCCTTGTCCAGCAGGGTCGCGAACTTGATGTGCTCGTTGCAGCGCACGCACGGGTTCGGGGTGCGCCCGGCCTCGTACTCGCTGACGAAGTCGGCCACGACGGTGTCCTCGAACTTCTCCGACAGGTCCCACACGTAGTACGGGATGCCGAGCACGTCGGCCGCGCGTCGCGCGTCGCCGGCGTCCTCGATGGAGCAGCAGCCGCGAGAGCCGGTGCGGAACTGGTCACGCGTTCGCGACAGGGCCATGTGCACGCCGACGACGTCATGACCGGCGTCGACCGCGCGCGCCGCCGCGACCGCCGAGTCGACCCCTCCGGAGAGTGCTGCCAGGACGCGCATCAGGAGACCGCCGCCAGTCCGGCGGCACGGGCCCGGTCGACCGCACCGGGGAGCACGTCCAGCAGGGCAGCCACGTCGGCGGCGACAGACGTGTGCCCGAGGCTGAACCGCAGCGCTCCGCGCGCCTCCAGCTCGTCGACCCCCATGGCCAGCAGGACGTGGCTGGGACGGGGCACGCCCGCCTGGCACGCGGAGCCGGTGGACGCCTCGACGCCCGCCGAGTCGAGCAGGTAGAGCAACGAGTCGCCCTCGCAGCCGCCGAACGTGAAGTGCGCGTTCGCGGGCAGGCGACCGGACTGCGGGCCGCGCAGGACCGCGCCGGGGACGGACTGGAGGACCCCGGTGACCAGCGCGTCGCGCAGCGCGCCGACGCGTGCGGCGAACGACTCCTGTGACGCGACAGCGGACGACACGGCTGTCGCGAACGAGGCCACCAAGGCCGCGTCGAGCGTCCCCGACCGCACGCCGCGCTCCTGCCCGCCCCCGTGCTGCACGGGGGTCAGCTCGAGCCCGCGTCGCGCGAGCAGCGCACCAGCTCCACCCGGCCCGCCGACCTTGTGCCCGGTGAGCGTGAGCGCGTCCAGCCCGGAGGCGCCGAAGTCGACGGGCACCTGCCCGACCGCCTGTACCGCGTCGGCGTGCACAGGAACCCCGAACCGGCGCGCGAGCGCGACGACCTCGTCCAAGGGCTGCAGGGCGCCCACCTCGTTGTTCGCCCACATGACGGAGATCAGCGCAGCCTCGTCGCCGTGCGCGGAGAGCTCCTCGTGGAGGGCATCGACGACGAGCACCCCGTCCGAGTCCACCGGCAGCAGCACCAGCTCGGCGCCCGCGTGCTCGGCCATCCAGAACGCCGGGTCGAGGACCGCATGGTGCTCGACCGCGGACACCAGGATCCGGCGACGCCGCAGGTCGTGCGTCCGCCGGGCCCAGAACAGGCCCTTGACCGCGAGGTTGTCGGCCTCCGTCCCGCCACTGGTCCACACGACCTCGCTCGGCCGGGCGCCCACGGCGGCGGCGAGCTGCTCGCGCGACTCCTCGACGACGCGTCGCGCGGCGCGACCGGACGCGTGCAGCGACGAGGGGTTGCCGGTGAGCGCGAGCTGCTCGGCGAGCACCCGCGTGGCCTCCGGGATCATGGGCGTGGTCGCCGCATGGTCGAGATACACGCTCACTGCACCAGTCTACGAACGGATCCGGCCCACGCCTTCCTCCCGGTGCGTGGACCACGCGTCAGCGGCGCGGCATGACCTGGCAGGATGTGCCGCGTGAGTGCCGACGACGTCATCGCCCTGCCGCTTGCCTTCAGTGGCCAGCGGCTGGACTGGCGCGACCTCCCGCGGCACGTCCGGGCCCGGATCACCGAGCTCGCCGGCTCTCAGGTCACCGCCGAGATCAGCGCGACGAGCGGGTTCAGCCCGGGCTTCGCAGCGGTCCTCGAGATGGCCGACGGACGTGGCGTCTTCGTCAAGGCCGTCTCCGGTGAGCAGAACCCCGTCTCCCCGCACCTCGCCCGCGCAGAGATCCGCGCGGCTCGCAGCCTCCCTCCGCAGGTGCCCGCGCCCGAGCTCCTGTGGTTCTCGGACGACGACGACTGGGTCATCCTGGGCTTCGAGGTGGTGCACGGCCGCTCCCCGGAGCTCCCGTGGAAGCGCACAGACCTGGAGGCGGTCGCCGACGCGCTCGGCGCGCTCGCGGACGCCGAGCCCGTGCCCGGTCACCAGCTGCCGCGCACGGATGACCTCCTCGCCGACGACTTCACGGGCTGGCGCAAGCTGACCGCGCTGCCGGACCACGTCCAGGCGCAGTACGCCGAGGTGGCCGGCGACCTCGGCAGGTGGGCGTTGGACAACCGCGAGCAGCTCGTGATCTGGGAGCAGGAAGCGCTCCGGGTGTGCTCGGGCGACGCTCTCGTGCACGGCGACCTGCGCGCCGACAACGTGATGATCGACCACGACCACGACCACCGCGTCTGGCTCATCGACTGGCCGCACGCCAGCGTGGGCGCGCCCTGGCTCGACCTCGCGTTCATGCTCCCCAGCGTCGCGCTGCAGGGTGGCGGTGACGCCGCGACGAACTTCCGCAGCCACGCCGTCTCGGACGGCGTGCACGACGACAACCTGCGCTCGAGCCTGGCCGGTCTCGCCGGCTACTTCGCGTGGAGCTCACGCCAGCCGCCGCCGCTCGGCATCCCGAACCTGCGACGGTTCCAGGCCGCCCAGGCCGTGGCCACCCTGCGCTGGCTGCGCGACCTGTCCTAGCAGGACGTCCCGGGAGGCGTGGTCAGCGACGTCCCGGGACGCGTCGTCAGCGGTCGGTCTCGCCGTTCTTCTGCAGCTTCGCCTCACGCTCGCGCAGCTGCTGCTCCCACTCCGCGAGCATCGCCTCGTGCTTGCGGTCGGACGCGCGCATGCCCGCCAGGAACTCCGGGTCATCGTCCGGCGACCCGTTGCGCGGCCGCTCGTACTCCGGGAACCCAGCGGTCTGCGTCGACGGCCAGGCCACCGCGCGCCCGCGCGTCGAGGACTCCGGCCGACCCGCGACGAGCCAGGCGATCGAGCCGACGATAGGCACGACGATGATCAGGAAGACCCACAGCGTCTTGGGCAGGTTCCGCACCAGCAGCGAATCCGTCTGGATGCACTCGATCAGGCAGTAGACGAGCAGTGCGAGCTCGAGGATGTAAGGCAGAAAACGCAGCATGGGCTCCCCTGGGCGACGCCAGGTCGGTCACCTGACGGTCAGCGGAACGCTAGCGGAGCGTCAGGTACCTCGACCGGCGGTTGGGGCCCGACGGCGGCGGTGTCACCCTGATGGCGCATCCGACGACGCACCCCGGTCGGGCAACGCCCGCGTGTCCCGTCGTGTGGCGTCGGGCTGACGTCAGCCCTTCAGTCGACGCAGCTCCGCGACGGCCTGCGGCAGGACGGTGAACAGGTCACCGACGACGCCGAAGTCCGCGATCTCGAAGATCGGGGCGTCGGGGTCGGAGTTGATCGCGACGATCGTCCCGGACGCCTGCATCCCGCCGCGGTGGTGGACGGCCCCGGAGACGCCGACGCCCACGTAGAGCTTCGGAGCGATCGTCACGCCGGTCTGGCCGATCTGCGCGTCGTGCCCGATCCAGCCCTCGTCGGTGGCCACGCGGGTCGCGCCGACCGCGCCGCCGATGACGTCGGCCAGCTCCTCGACGAGCGAGAAGTCACCCTCGGTCCCCCGGCCGCCCGCGACGACCACGGCAGCGCTCCCGAGGTCCGGGCGCCCGCTCTCCGGGCGCACGACCCGCTCGACGAGCGTCACGCGGCGCGCCTTCTCACTGACCGCGACGGCGTGGTCCGTGACCACGGGCGTCGTCGGGGCGATCGTCGAGACGACGACGCTGTTCGGCTTCACGGTGACGATCGCGAGCGGCGCGGTGATGGCGCACGTCGTGTTCCACGTCCCGGCGAACACGGTCTTGGCCGCGACGAAGCGCCCGTCCACCAGCGACAAGGTGTCGGCGTCGGTGATGACACCCGCGCCGGTGCTGACGGCGAGGCGCGCGGCGGCCTCCTTGTTCTCGAACGACGACTCGAGCAGCAGCAGCCCGGCGCCGGTCGCGTCCAGCAACGACGCCAGGGCCTCGGCGAGCACCGCAGACAGGTGCAGGTCGCCGTCCGCGGACAGCCGGTGCATATGGGTGGCACCGAGGGAGGCCACGTCGTCGATCACGGAAGCCGACGGCTCGATCCCGTCGAGGGGCCAGGCCGCGTGCACGGGCGCGGAACCCGCCAGGCCGCGCGCCAGCGTGAGGAGCTCGCGGACCGGTGCGCGCAGGGCGCCGGTCTCGGTGTGGTCGAGCAGGACGAGCACGGGTGCAGCGACAGTCACGGCGAGAGGTCCTGTTCTTCAGACGAGCTTGTTGTCGACGAGGTACGCCGCGAGCCGGGTGCCGGCGTCACCGGTGTCGTTGATCAGCACGCGGTTCTCGCGTGCCGGTCGGGCGGCAGCCTCGAGGACCTCGGTGCGAGCCCCCGGTGCGCCGACGCGCGAGGCGTCGACGCCGAGGTCCGCCAGCGTCAGCGTCGTGATCGGGATCTTGCGGGCGGCCATGATCCCCTTGAAGCCGGGGTACCGCGGCTCGTTGGCCTGGTCGGTGACCGAGACCAGTGCGGGCAGCGCCGCCTCGAGCACCTCCGAGGCGTGGTCGAGGTTGCGCCGGACCCGCACCGTGCGGGCGTCGGCGTCGACGGTCAGCTCGGCCGCGAGCGGCAGGGCGGGCACGTCGAGCAGCTCGGCGATCGCCGTCGGCAGCAGCGAGGTCAGTGCATCGAGCCCGGCCATGCCCGTGATCACGAGGTCCACGGGCTCCTGGGCGTCCAGGTGCTTGATCGCGGCGGCGAGCACTCGGGCGGTGCCGATCGCGTCGGAACCACCGATCGCGTCGTCGAGGACGTGCACGGCTTCCTGAGCGCCGAGCTGCAGTCCGCGACGGACGGCGTCGGCCGCGTCGGCGGGTCCCACGGTCAGCGCCACGACGGAGCCCTCCGACGCCTCGACGAGCGCGATGGCCGCCTCGAGCGCGTTCTCGTCGAGCTCGTTGATGGTGCCGTCACCCCCGTCGCGCACCACGCGGCGGTCCGGGCCGAGGGCCCGCTCCGACTGGATGTCCGGGACATGCTTCACGCACACGACGATCCTCACGCGGGGAAGGTTACCCGCCGCGGCGGTCCGGCCCGACGCCCGTTCCGCCTGCCGGGAACGCGCCGGCCGCACATCGGCGCGCGTGTTCCTCCACAATGTCGAGGTGACCTCCAGCCCTACGCGCAGTCGCCCACCGCGCCTCGGCGTGCACGTGACCGATCTCGGGGTGGACGTCGCGGTGTACGCCGCGCACGCCACGGCCGTCGACTTGTGCTTGTTCGACGGTCCCAAGGAACGACGCGTCTCCCTCGACGGCCCGGTGCACGGGGTGTTCAGCGCGAGCGTGGCGGGAGTGCTGCCCGGCCAGCGCTACGGGTTCCGGGCGCACGGCCCCTGGGAGCCGAGCGCGGGCTACCGGTACAACCCGGCCAAGCTGCTCGTCGACCCCTATGCCCGCGGGCTGGTGGGCGAGCTTGGGTACGGCCCCGAGACCTACGGCCACGTCGTGGGTCCCGACCTGACCGGCGATCCGTACGGTCCGGCCAGCTCGATCGACTCTGCGCACGCCGTGCCGCACTCGGTCGTCGTCGACACCCGCAACCTGACCAGTCCCGACCCGACGGCGAACCGGCCGTGGGTGCCGTGGTCGCGCTCCGTGATCTACGAGGCCCACGTCCGCGGTCTGACGCTCCTGAACGACCATCTGCCGCCTGAGCTGCGCGGTACGTACGCCGGCTTGGCGCACCCGTCGGTGGTCGACCACCTGCTCTCCCTCGGCGTCACCGCGATCGAGCTGCTGCCGGTCCACACGTTCGCCTCCGAGCCGCACCTGATCGAGAAGGGCCTGACCAACTACTGGGGCTACAGCTCGCTCGGGTTCTTCGCCCCGCACGCCGCGTTCGCCACGGCCGCGGCCCGCCAGGACGGTCCGGCGGCGATCCTCGACGAGCTGCGTACCGCCGTGCACGCGTTGCACGAGGCCGGCCTCGAGGTGCTTCTCGACGTGGTCTACAACCACACGTGCGAAGGCGGCCTCCCGGGCCAGCACGTCTCGTGGCGCGGTCTGGACAACGCCGCCTACTACCGGCACAACGGAGGCGCCCCGGCTGCCCTCGACGACGTGACGGGCACGGGCAACACCCTCGACTTCCGCCGCCCCGAGGTGGTCCGGATGACCCTGGACTCGCTGCGCTACTGGGCGGACGTCGTGGGGGTCGACGGCTTCCGGTTCGACCTGGCCGTGACCCTCGGGCGGGACGGCGGTGGCTACTCCCCGGACCACCCCGCAATCGTCGCGATGGCCACCGAGCCGAGCCTGCACGGCCTCAAGCTCATCGCCGAACCGTGGGACGTGGGACCTGGCGGGTGGCGCACCGGCCAGTTCCCGCCGCCGTTCGGCGAGTGGAACGACCGGTTCCGCAACGCCGTGCGCTCCTTCTGGCTCGCCGACCCGGCCCGCGCCGCGCACGGGCTGCCCGGGCACCGCGCGCGCGACCTGGCGACGCGTCTGTCCGGCTCTGTGGACCTGTTCGGCCACAGCGACCCACCGCTCGTCCGCGGGCCCATCGCGTCGGTCAACTACATCACCGCGCACGACGGCTTCACGATGGCCGACCTGGTTGCCTACGACCACAAGCACAACGCGGCCAACGGCGAGCAGAACCGGGACGGGTCCGACGACAACCGCTCGTGGAACCACGGCATCGAGGGGCAGGTCACCGTGGACTCCCCAGCGGCCGACATCGTCCCCCTGCGTCGCCGCTCGATCCGCAACCTGTTCGCGACCCTGGTGCTTGCCGCGGGCGTTCCCATGATCACGGCGGGCGACGAGATGGGCCGGTCGCAGAAGGGCAACAACAACGCGTACTGCCAGGACTCCGAGATCTCCTGGATGCGCTGGGACCTGGTGCCCTGGCGCAAGGACCTCCTCGCTACGGCGCGGTCGCTGCTGGCCCTGCGCCGAGACCACCCCGCGCTGCGGACCGAGCAGTTCTACACCGGGCGCCCGGTAGGGCCGGGCCGCCGGCCGGACCTGGCCTGGTACGACGCGCTGGGCAACCTGTTCGACCACGACCGCTGGTACGACCCGTCCGTGCGGACCCTCCAGATGGTGCGCACGGCCGCGCTGCCGGAGAAGGACACGGTCATGATCGTCATCAACGGCTCTCTCGACGCGATGCACCTCGTGCTGGCCGACGACCACGGGGGACGCTGGCGCCTGGCGTGGGACTCGGTGTGGGAGCACCCGAACGAGGAGTCCGCGGTCGCGATCGAAGGCGGCCTGTACGCGGAGCCGGGCGAGGCGTCCGTCATCGAGCCCATGAGCATGCGCGTGTACGTGCTCGTCTGAGCCGTCGACGCCTTCTGAACAACCGTCCAGAAGGCGTACGGTACGTGTCATGACCAACACCGTCGTTGTCATCGGCGCAGGCCTGTCCGGGCTCGTCGCCACCGCAGAGCTGCTCGCCGCCGGACACCACGTGACCCTGCTGGACGCCGAGAACGGAGCCAGCCTCGGCGGCCAGGCGTTCTGGTCGTTCGGCGGCCTCTTCCTGGTCGACTCACCCGAGCAGCGACGCCTCGGCGTCAAGGACTCCGCCGACCTCGCGCTGGCCGACTGGCTGGGATCCGCGCAGTTCGGCGACGCCGACCGTTGGGGGCGCGCCTGGGCCGAGGGGTTCGTGTCCTTCGCCGCCGGGGAGATGCGGTCGTGGCTGGCCGGTCAGGGTGTGAAGTGGTTCCCGCTCGTGCAGTGGCCCGAGCGGGGCGGCTACCAGGCAGGCGGCCACGGCAACTCGGTCCCGCGGTTCCACGTCACCTGGGGCACCGGCCCCGGGATCCTCGAGCCGTTCGTCCGCGCGCTGCTCGACGCCCGTCGCTCGGGCCGGGTCGACGTGCGCTTCCGGCACCGCGTCACCGGACTGGTCCTCACGGACGGCGTCGTGACCGGTGTGCGCGGCGAGGTGCTCGCCTCCGACGGCGTCGACCGCGCAGTCCCGAGCAGCCGCACAGTGGTGCGCCCGTTCGAGCTCGCCGCCGACTCCGTGGTCGTCGCGAGCGGCGGCATCGGCGCGAACCACGACCGCGTCCGCGCCACATGGCCCTCCGCGGCCGGCGCCCTGCCCGCCCGCATGCTCTCCGGCGTCCCCGACCACGTGGACGGCTCAGGCATCGAGGCCGCCCGGGACAGCGGCGCCGCCGTCGTGCACGAGGACCGCATGTGGCACTACCCCGAAGGCATCACGAACCACTCACCCGTCTGGAGCGAGCACGGCATCCGCATCCTCGCCGGCCCGAGCAGCCTGTGGCTCGACGCCGACGGCAACCGCCTGCCCACACCCCTGTTCCCGGGCTTCGACTCCCTCGGCGCACTGACCCACATCACCCAGCGCGGTGACGACCACTCGTGGTTCGTCCTCGACAAGACGATCCTGGGCGCCGAGTTCGCACTGTCGGGCTCCGAGCAGAACCCTGACCTCACCGGCAAGGACCTGCGCCTGCTCCTCGAGCGCGTCAAGCCGGGGGCCGTCGGTCCGGTGGAGACGTTCGCGCAGAAGTCCGACGAGTTTCTGTGGGCCGACACCCCCGCCGAGCTGGCCGCGAAGATGAACGGTCTGTCCGGGACCACCCGGATCGACGCGGCAGCGCTGACCCGCACGATCGAGGCGCGCGACCAGCAGGTCGCGACCGGGCTCGGCAAGGACCCGCAGGTCGTCGCGACCGCCATGGCCCGCCGGTTCGTCGTGGACAAGCTCATCCGCGTGGCCAAGCCGCACCGGCTGCTCGACCCTGCACACGGCCCCTTGCTCGCGGTCCGGCTGTCCGTCCTCACGCGCAAGACACTGGGCGGCCTGCATACCGACCTCGAGGGACGGGTGCTGCGGCCGGACGGCCAGGTGCTGCCCGGCCTGTGGGCCGTGGGCGAGGCCGCGGGCTTCGGCGGCGGTGGCGTGCACGGTCACCGGGCCCTGGAGGGGACGTTCCTCGGAGGTTGCCTGTACACGGGCCGCACGACCGGCAGGGCGCTCGCGGCCACCATGCGCTGAGAGGCGCTCGTGGCCCGTCCCACATTCCGCTACCAGATGCCTGCCACCTGCACCTACGGATAGGTTCGGGACTGTGACGACTCTCCCGGGCGAGAACAGCCCGAACATCGGCCGCATCCCTGTCGTGGACGTCTCCCCCGTCGCCGAGGCGGGGCGCTTCCCGGCCAAGGCCGTCGTCGGTGAAGCGGTCCCGATCCGCGCGACCGTGTTCCGCGAGGGTCACGACGCGGTCGGTGCGACGGCCGTGCTCACGGACCCCTCCGGCGTCGACCGCGCGAGCGTGCGCATGGTCGACATCGCGCCCGGGCTCGACCGGTTCGAGGCCCGCGTGGTCCCCACCAGCACCGGCAGGTGGACCTTCCGCGTCGAGGGCTGGTCGGACCCTTACGGCACCTGGGCGCACGACGCGTCGATCAAGGTCGAGGCCGGTGTCGACGTCGAGCTCATGCTCACCGAAGGCGCACTGCTGCTCGAGCGGGCGAGCCGACGCAAGGGCACGAAGGGCATCCAGCCGGTGCTGCTGGACGCGGTCGTCGGCCTGCGCGACCACACCCGGCCGCCCGCCGACCGGCTCGCGGCGGGACTGTCGGCGGCCGTGCGGTCAGCGCTCGACGCGCACCCGTTCCGTGAGGCCGTGACGCGCTCGCCGTCGTACCCGCTCGTGGTCGACCGGCCGCTCGCACTCGCAGGCTCCTGGTACGAGCTGTTCCCGCGGTCGGCCGGGGCCACCTACGACTACGACACCGGCACCTGGACGTCCGGCACGCTGCGCACAGCGGCGCTCGACCTGCCGCGGATCGCCGGGATGGGGTTCGACGTCGTCTACCTGACGCCCGTCCACCCGATCGGCACCACGCACCGCAAGGGCCGCAACAACGCGCTCGACGCGGAGCCGGGCGACCCCGGGTCGCCCTACGCGATCGGGTCGAAGGACGGCGGGCACGACGCCATCGAGCCGTCGCTCGGCACGTTCGACGACTTCGACTACTTCGTCGCCCAGAGCCGCGCCCTCGGGATGGAGGTCGCGCTCGACGTCGCTCTGCAGTGCTCACCGGACCACCCGTGGGTGACCGCCCACCCGGAGTGGTTCACCACTCGTGCGGACGGCACCATCGCCTACGCCGAGAACCCGCCGAAGAAGTACCAGGACATCTACCCGCTGAACTTCGACAACGACCCCGAGGGCATCTACCGCGAGATCCGTCGGGTCCTGCAGGTGTGGATCGACCACGGCGTCACGCTGTTCCGCGTGGACAACCCGCACACCAAGCCCCTCGACTTCTGGGAGCGGATCCTGGCCTCGGTCCGGGCCGACCACCCCGAGGTGATCTTCCTGTCCGAGGCGTTCACGCGCCCGGCCATGATGCAGACGCTCGCCAAGATCGGCTTCCACCAGTCGTACACGTACTTCACCTGGCGCAACACCAAGGCCGAGCTGACGGAGTACCTGGCCGAGGTGTCCGGCGAGCAGGGCTCCTGGATGCGGCCGAGCTTCTGGCCGACGACGCACGACATCCTCCCGCCGTACCTGCAGGCCACCGGCGTACCGGGCTTCGCGGTGCGGGCGGTTCTCGCGGCCTGCGGCGCGCCGACCTGGGGCATCTACTCGGGCTACGAGCTCGTCGAGAACGTCCCCAGGCCGGGCGTGGAGGAGCAGATCGACAACGAGAAGTACGAGTTCAAGCCCCGCGTCTGGGGGGTCGCCGACAGCCTCGGCATCAGCCTGCTGCTGGGCCGTCTCAACGAGATCCGTCGCAACCACCCGGCTCTGCAGCAGCTGCGCAACCTGCACGTGCACCCGACGTCCGACGACGCGCTCGTGGCGTTCTCCCGGCACCTGTCCGCCGAGAACTCGCCCACCGGTCGGGACGACACCATCCTCGTGATCGTCAACCTGGACACGTCGAGCGCCCGCGAGGGGTGGGTGGACCTGGACCTCGACGCGCTCGGCCTCGGGCACGGCCGGCCGGTCGTCGCCCACGACGTGCTGTCCGACGACGCCTACGAGTGGTCGTCGCCGGCCTACGTCCGGCTGGACCCCGTGGTGCGCGTCGCGCACGTGATCCGCCTGGTGTCGACATGACACCCCTCGGCCGGCACCCTCGCGAGCCTGCTCCCACCACGGCCCAGCTCTCGCTGCCGGGCCGACGCCAGCCCGTCGTCCCCTCCCCCGAGACCCCCGGCCTCGTCAACGACCCCGAGTGGTACCGCACGGCGGTGTTCTACGAGGTCATGCTGCGCACGTTCTCCGACTCCTCCGGCCAGGGCAGCGGTGACCTGCGCGGCCTGATCGACCGGCTCGACTACCTGCAGTGGCTCGGCATCGACTGCCTCTGGCTGCCGCCCTTCTACCCGAGCCCACTGCGCGACGGCGGCTACGACGTGGCCGACTACACGGCGATCGCGTCCCAGTACGGGTCGATGGCCGACTTCACCGAGCTCATCGAGCAGGTGCACGCTCGCGGCATGCGCATCGTGGTGGACCTCGTCATGAACCACACGAGCGACCAGCACCCGTGGTTCCAGGCGTCGCGCTCCGACCCGGAGGGGCCGTACGGCGACTTCTACGTGTGGAGCGACGACAACACGCGGTACCCGGACGCGCGCATCATCTTCGTCGACACCGAGACGTCGAACTGGACGTTCGACCCCGTGCGTCGGCAGTTCTTCTGGCACAGGTTCTTCAGCCACCAGCCCGATCTGAACTTCGAGAACCCGCGCGTCGTCGAGGCGATGCTCGACGTCGGACGGTTCTGGCTAGGCATCGGAGTCGACGGGTTCCGCCTGGACGCGGTGCCATACCTGTTCGAGGCCGAGGGCACCAACTGCGAGAACCTGCCCGAGACGCACGCGTTCCTTCGGTCGGTCCGTCGGATGATCGACGACGAGTTCCCGGGCCGGATCATGCTGGCCGAGGCCAACCAGTGGCCCGAGGACGTGGTGCACTACTTCGGCACCGAGGACGAGCCCGAGTGCCACATGTGCTTCCACTTCCCGGTGATGCCGCGCATCTACTACAGCATCCGGGACCAGCGGGCCACGCAGATCGTCGACATCCTGGCCGACACCCCGCCGATCCCGAAGAACGGTGCGCAGTGGAGCACGTTCCTGCGCAACCACGACGAGCTGACCCTCGAGATGGTGTCCACGGAGGAGCGCGCGTCGATGTACGGCTGGTTCGCTCCGGACTCGCGGATGCGTGCCAACGTGGGAATCCGCAGACGGCTGGCTCCCCTCCTCGACAACTCGCGCAAGGAGATCGAGCTCGCGCACGCCCTCCTGCTGTCCCTGCCGGGCAGCCCGTGCCTGTACTACGGCGACGAGATCGGCATGGGCGACAACATCTGGCTCCCCGACCGGGATGCGGTCCGTACCCCGATGCAGTGGACCCCGGACCGGAACGCGGGCTTCTCGACGGCCGACCCGGGCAAGCTCTACCTGCCGCTGGTCCAGTCGCTGGTGCACCACTACGGCCACACCAACGTCGAGGCCCAGCTCGCCCAGCCGACGTCGCTGCTGCACTGGGTGCGCGGGATGCTCACCGTGCGGCGCCAGCACCCGGCACTCGGCGCCGGTGAGTTCGAGGTCCTGACGTGCGACAACGACTCGATCTTGGCATTCTGTCGGCACACACAGACCGAGACCCTGCTGATCGTCGCGAACATGGCCGCGACCGCACGAGCCGCCACGATCCACCTGCCGGAACGCGCGGGGTGGAGCATGCACGACGTGTTCGGCGGCGCCGACTTCCCGTCGATCCGCGCGGACGGCACCTGCACGTTCACGCTCGGTTCGCGCGACTTCTACTGGCTGGAGCTGACCTCTCCGTGATCCTGACCGCCCGCACCACGCCCGACGACGACCGCCTCCTCGAGGTGGTGCAGGGTTGGCTGCCGGCGCAGCGCTGGTTCCCGGCCAAGGGCGTGCGCGCGGAGCTGTCCGCCGTCGCAGGGATCGATCTGGGTGAGGGCGTGCGCATCCTCCTGGTGCGCGTGCACGCCGGCTCGATCGACGCGGTGCTGCAGGTGCCGCTGGTCCTCGGCTCGTCCGAGGGTGAGGTCATCGGATCGCTCGACGGACGGCCCGTCTGCGACGGTGCCGCGCACCCGATGTTCCTACGAGCCTGGCTCGCTGCCGCTGACGGCCCGGGGATCACGGCTGACCCGGCCACGGCGCGCGTGGTCAGCGGGGAGCAGTCGAACACGTCGGTGATCCTCGGCGGCGGCATCCTGAAGGTCCTGCGGGCGGTCGCCCCCGGCGAGAACCCGGACGTCGACGTCCCCCGCCACCTGGTCTCGGTCGGGTGGCCGAACGTCCCGACGCCGCTGGCCTGGTTGCAGGCGACCTGGCCGGGTGCCGACGAGCCTGGGTATCTCGGTGTGCTGAGCGCCTTCGTCGACGACGCCGAGGACGGCTTCGAGCTTGCCTGCGACCTCGCACGCATCGGATCGTCCTTCGTGGGACCCGCCACCGACCTCGGCCGCGTGACGCTGGGGATGCACGAGGCCATGGTCGAGTCGTACGGGGTCTCGTCGTCGAGCGTCGAGGAGGTGGCCCGGGCCGTCGAGAACCGGTTCGCGTGGGCCTTGTCCGCCGTGCCGTCGCTGACGCGGTTCGCCCCCGGCGTGGCAGCCGTCGTCGCCGACGTCCGCGCGCTGCCCGACGTGCCTGCCAGGCAGCGCGTGCACGGCGACCTGCACCTCGGCCAGGTCCTCCGTTCGCACGGGACCTGGTTCATCACGGACTTCGAGGGTGAGCCGCTGGCTCCGCTCGCCCAGAGGACCCGGCCCGACCTCGCCGTCCGGGACGTCGCGGGGCTGCTGCGCTCCATCGACTACGCCGCCGCAGTCGGCGGACTCACCGGGCCGTCGGCGCGCGAGTGGACCTCCGAGGCGCGCGACGGACTGCTCGCCGGCTATGGCTTGGACGAGCACGCGACGCTGGTCCGGGCGCTCGAGCTGGACAAGACCCTGTACGAGGCGGTCTACGAGTCCCGCAACCGGCCCACCTGGCTGCCCATCCCGTTGGCCGGGCTCGAACGCCTGACGTCCGATTAGCCCAGGGGCCGCCGGGTAGACGCTTGTCGGAGACGAGTCGCCGCCCGGCCGCGATGCAGGTGGCCGACTGAGTTCTGAACCTGCCAGCCGGCAGGCCCCTGGCTGCATCCATGGCGCCGCTCCGGTCTCCTTAACCGCGTCGTCCGCCCTCAGTGCCCCTCTCGCCCCAGGCGCCGCCCGGTCGTCGAACGCCAGTCCGGCGTCTCCGGCCTCTCCAGCCGCGTCGTCCGCCCTCACGTCCACCTCTCTCGCCCCAGGTGCCGACCAGTCGTCGAGCGCCAGTCCGGCGTCTCCGGTCTCTCTCACCGCGTCGTCCGCCCTCACGTGCCCCTCTCGCCCTAGGTGCCGTCCGGTTGTCGAGCACGAGCCAGGCGTCTGACCGACGCTGCTCGCTGGTCCGGCGGCGATCGGCGACCAGCACCACGGCTGGGCCATGCCCGCCGCGTCATCCCCGCGCCGACCCGCGAAAGGCCCTGCGCACAGGTGCGAACCCGCAGATGGCACAGGTCACTTACGCGGCGTACCTGCGCAAACACCGCGCGGGTGGTTGGGTAGGGGGATGAGCCCGGCCGCCCCTTCCCCGGTCCCCGTCGACACCGACGTGCTGCGAAGCGTCGCCTACGGGGTGTCCTACGCGCCCCATGACGTCCTGGGTCCGCACCCAGGCGGCAGCGGAATCACGATCCGTACGCTGCGGCCGCTCGCGGACGCCGTCGTCGTCGTCACGGCGACCGGTCGGATTCCCGCCCGGCACGAGCAGGACGGCATCTGGGTCGCGGTCCTGCCTGTCGCGGAGGTGCCCGACTACCGCCTCGAGGTCACGTACGACGCGCTGACCACGACGGTCGACGACCCGTACCGGTTCCTGCCGACCGTGCAGGAGCTCGACCGCCACCTCGTGCGCGAGGGACGCCACGAACAGCTGTGGACCGTGCTGGGCGCCAACGTGCGCACCTATCCCGGTCAGCTCGGCGAGGTCAGCGGAACGTCCTTCGCCGTCTGGGCCCCGAACGCCCGCGCCGTGCGCGTGGTCGGCGACTTCAACTACTGGCAGGGTGCGTCGCACGCCATGCGCTCGCTGGGCGAAAGCGGCGTCTGGGAGATCTTCGCCCCGGGAGTCCGGGCGGGCGCGCGCTACAAGTTCGAGATCCTGGGTCAGGACGGTTCGTGGCGGCAGAAGGCAGACCCCCTCGCCCGCGGCACAGAGATCCCGCCCGCCACCGCCTCGGTGGTCGTCGAGGAGGGCTTCGAGTGGGGTGACGCGGACTGGCTCACCGCCCGCGCCACCCGCGATCCGCACACGTCAGCGATGAGCGTCTACGAGGTCCACCTCGGCTCCTGGCGCATCGGCTTGTCGTACCGCGACCTGGCGCACCAGCTCACCGAGCACGTCCTCGCGCTCGGGTTCACGCACGTCGAGCTGATGCCGGTCGCCGAGCACCCGTTCGGCGGCTCGTGGGGCTATCAGGTGTCGTCCTACTTCGCCCCGACGTCGCGGTTCGGCCATCCGGACGACTTCCGGTACCTCGTCGACACCCTGCACCGCGCCGGCATCGGCGTCATCGTCGACTGGGTGCCTGCGCACTTCCCGAAGGACGAGTGGTCGCTGGCCCAGTTCGACGGGACCGCCCTCTACGAGCACCCCGATCCCCTGCTCGGGGAGCACCCCGACTGGGGCACCTACGTCTTCAACTTCGGCCGTGCCGAGGTGCGGAACTTCCTGGTGGCGAACGCGACGTTCTGGCTCGAGGAGTTCCATGTCGACGGCCTGCGCGTCGATGCCGTCGCGTCGATGCTCTACTTGGACTACTCGCGCAAGGCCGGCCAGTGGCGCCCCAACCAGTACGGCGGCCGCGAGAACCTGGACGCCATCTCGTTCCTGCAGGAAGCCAACGCGACGGCCTACCGACGCACCCCGGGGATCATGATGATCGCCGAGGAGTCGACAGCGTGGCCGGGTGTCACGGCACCCACCGACGCCAACGGTCTCGGCTTCGGCCTGAAGTGGAACATGGGCTGGATGAACGACACCCTCCGGTACCTGGCGGAGCAGCCCGTCCACCGGCGCTACCACCACAACGAGATCACCTTCTCGATGGTCTACGCCTACTCCGAGCGGTTCGTCCTGCCCATCAGCCACGACGAGGTGGTGCACGGCAAGGGCTCGCTCTACGAGCGGATGCCCGGCGACCACTGGCAGAAGCTCGCGGGCGTCCGGCTGCTGTTCGGCTACCAGTGGACACATCCCGGCAAGCAGCTGCTCTTCATGGGCAGCGAGTTCGCGCAGCAGACCGAGTGGGCCGAGTCGCGCTCGCTCGACTGGCACGCCCTGAACGACCCGGCGCACGAGGGCGTCATGCGGTCCGTGTCCGACCTGAACCGCATCTACAGTGCGACGCCGGCTCTCTGGCAGCTCGACCACAGCGGTGACGGCTTCGAGTGGATCGACTCCGACGACGCCTTCCGCAACACCCTCGCCTATCTCCGCAAGGGTGTCGGCGTCCCGCCCGTGGCTGTCGTCGTCAACTTCGCCGGCGTCCCGCACGAGGAGTACCGGCTCGCCCTGCCCAAGAGCGGGACCTGGCGCGAGATCTACAACTCAGACAGCGTCGCCTACGGTGGCTCCGGGGTGGGCAACCTCGGTCAGATCCAGGCCGAGGACGTCGAGCACTACGGTCGCCCCGCGTCCGCATCGATCCGCGTTCCCCCGCTGGGGATCGTCGTCTTCGAAGCCTCCAGCTGATCGTCGCGCCCGCACACGCACGACCGTGCCCTCGGCACATGTCCGACGCGAAAGGGCAACGCCGCTCGCAACCGTGAATTGCTGTCACCGGCAACGCCGCGCCGTAGACAGCAATCACGGCTGCGCGTGTCCGGCGACCCAGGATCAACCCCCGCGCGTCGCAGGCCCTCCCCCACGTGCAGGGCATAGTCGTTGCGAGCCTCCGGGGCCATAAGACCGAATCGCCGCTGACCATATGACGATCAGGTCATCATCACAGCCGACGACCGCGGACCGCTTCATCGCAACAACCGACGCTCGAGGACCGCCTGCGTCCCTCCGGCCGGCATCTGACGACCGCGTCGTCCTTGCGGCCGGCAGCTGAGAATCGCGTCGCTGCAGCCAGCATCTGGCGAGGCCCACCCGACCGAGAACAACGAGGTCTCCGACCGCGCGGACAGGGCTGGCCCCTGCCGCCAAGGCCACGGAACGATGCGTCCAGAAACAGGAAAAGCCACCCCCGGAGGGGTGGCTTTCCTGAATGATGTCCGGCGGCGTCCTACTCTCCCACACCCTGGCGAGTGCAGTACCATCGGCGCTGAGGGGCTTAGCTTCCGGGTTCGGAATGGGACCGGGCGTTTCCCCCTCGCTATGACCGCCGTAACGTTGTCGAGTTGTCAAACGGGTTCCCGTTCGTCTCTCGGGAACGGCACAGTGGACGCGTAGCACATTGACTTGAATGAATGTGATGAAGTTGTCGGCTTATTAGTACCGGTCAGCTGCGAGGGTCGTTAGTCCCCTCTTCCACATCCGGCCTATCTACCCAGTGGTCTAGCTGGGAGCCTCTCGGGGATCAAGTCCCCATGGAAACCTCATCTTGAAGCAGGCTTCCCGCTTAGATGCTTTCAGCGGTTATCCCTTCCGAACGTAGCCAA
>NZ_JIAN01000010.1 GCF_000688475.1 Cellulomonas sp. URHE0023
GAGGAGACCACACATGGCCACAGGTGAGACCGGGTTCGACGACGTCACGTTCGACCTCATCTCCGTGCAGTACCACTCCCTCAAAGCAGGGCACGACTACGGCCAGTACGTGCGCGACGCACGCAACGCCGGCAAGGACGACATCGCCACGTTCTTCGAGCAGGTCATGAGCGAGGACTCCCAGCGCGCCCAGCGCTGCCACGAGTTCCTCTCCGAGCTGACCAAGAACGGGACCTCCGCCACCTCACCGCGCGACGGCGACGGCGCCACGAGCAGCGGCGCCCTGCAGGACGTGGCTTCCGCCGAGTGAGACCCCGGGCGGTGGGCACCCCGTGCCCACCGCCCCGGCCTGGTCAACTCACGACCAGACCCTCAGCCCGGGCCCGGCCCGGGCCTGGGCCCGGACGGGACCGCTCCGTGCTCGGGCGACCAAGGACGTCGAGGCACGCGGTCGACGTGACCGTTGCGGCGGGCCCAGCGCTTCCACGGGACGTCCTGCGGCCAGTGCAGCACGACCGACCGGACACCGCGGCGCCACCGGACCACGAGCCCGCGCCGTGACAGGAGGGGTCGCCCGGAGATCCCCACCCGCAAGGACCGGTCGTACCGCAGGACCGCGACCCGGCCGAGGTGGTAGCTCAGGTCGATGTCGTCGTGCACGTCCGTCCCCGTGTGCACGTGGTCGCGGACAGCCCGCCACGCATCCGCACGGAACGCGGTGTTGGACCCGAAGAGCGCGGCGTGCCCCAGGGTCACCCACATGACCGCGAAGTACAGCCGCATGTAGAGGACGGCGCCGCACCAGGACAAGGCCACGGGCACGTCGTAGAACCGACCAGGCCCGCTCACAGCCCCCACCTCGTCGTGCTCGACGAACGTGCGGCCGATCCGCTGGAGCCAGTCCGGAGGCAGCACGCTGTCGGCGTCGCACCGGGCGATGATCTGGCCGCTCGCCGCGTCGTACCCGGCTGCCGCCGCGTGACCGATGCCGCGCCGCTGCTCCTGGATCAGGACGGCGCCGTACGCGGCAGCCACCTCGGCCGTGCGGTCGGAGCTGCCGTTGTCGACGACGACCACCTCGCTTGCCGAGACGTTCTGCTCAGTGAGCGACTGCAGGCACCTCTGCAGCATGGTGGCGTCGTCGAGGACCGGGATGACGACCGAGATGGTGAGACTCCCGGCGGCGGGCCCCGTGCTCCGGCCGCCCTCGGCGGACGTGCCGGCAGGGGCGCGAAGGCCTCGGCTCGCCCGCACAGGGCGTCCCTCGGCCTCGTCTCGGCGGCTCTCGCTCGCCGGCACGCGCCCCTGCCTCAGCCCGTCAGGCGTTCGCGTCGGAGCTCGACGCGATCTGCGTGGCGTCGCTTCCGTGCTGCACCTCGATGCGACGCGGCTTGGCCTCCTCGGCGACCGGGATGCTCAACGTCAGCACACCGTCGGCGTACGTGGCCGAGATCGCGTCGAGCGCGAGCCCGCGACCGACCGTCACCTGTCGGGCATAGGTCCCGGCCGGGCGCTCCTTGGCGAGCCACTGGACGTCGCCGTCTGTGTGAGACGTCCGCTCGGCCCGGATCGTCAGGCTGCGGTCCTCCACGTTCACGTCGATCGATCCCGGGTCGACGCCCGGCAGGTCGACGTGCAGCACGTAGTGGTCACCGGCGCGGTACAGGTCCATCGGCATCGTCGCCGAGGTCCGCTCGGCCGTGAGCAGCTGACCGAAGAGACGGTCGATCTCCTGGAACGGGTCGAATCGCGTAGCCATGACCCTCACCTCCCTCGAGTCGGGGCACCGGACCGTCCGGCCCCCGGGTGCTGTCCGAACCGTGCTCGGACCGGCTACAGGACAGATATTTAGCACTCAGTACCGGAGAGTGCCAGTGGAGCGGGCAACGAGTTCGGCGCCTCCCCCATCCGAGCTCACCCAGCCCGAGCGGCCCTGTCGCGCGCGCCCGTGACGGTGCCTACGCTGGCCCCGCCGGTCGAGACGGGGCCGCTGCGGGCGCAGCGCAAGGGCGTGCACACATGACCAGCTCCCCCACCGTCCAGGTACCCGACCCGACCGCGGGGCCCGGCCCCCGCCGCGTGCTCGTGACAGGCGCAGACTCGGGCATCGGCAAGGCCGTCGCCGTCGCGCTGGCAGACGACGCCGAGCACGTCGCGATCACGTGGCACGAGGACGAGGACGGGGCGCGTCGGACGGCGGACGAGGTCGCCTCGCACGGCGCCACAGCGCACGTCCTGCACCTCGACCTCACGGACCCGACGAGCGCACCCGGGGTCGTCGACGACGCGGTCACCGCGATGGGCGGGATCGACGCGGTCGTCCTGAACGCCGGAACCGGTACGTCCACCCCCCTGCTCGACCTCACGTGGCAGCAGTGGCGTGACGTGCTCGCCGTCGACCTCGACGGGGCGTTCCTGTGCCTGCAGCGCACCGCCCGGCACCTGGTGGACCAGGGCACGGGTGGTCGCATCGTGGCCATCACGAGCGTGCACGAGCACGCGCCGCGCGTGGGCAGCGCGCCCTACTGCGCGGCCAAGGGTGGGCTCGGGCTCCTCGTGAAGGTCGCCGCCCTGGAGCTCGCCGAGCACGGCATCACGGTGAACGCCGTGGCGCCCGGCGAGATCGCGACACCCATGACGGGCCAGGAGGACCAGTCGCCCTTCGAGGGCGCGGCGCGGCCGGGTGTGCCCCTGGGGCGTCCGGGCGACGCGCGCGAGGTCGCCGCCGTGGTGCGGCTCTTGTGCGGTCCCGACGGCGGCTACGTCACCGGCGCGTCGTGGGCCGTCGACGGCGGCATGCTCACCATGGGCCCGATGGCCGGCTCGCACCTGCAGTCCGACGACTGGCGTCGCCCGTGAGCACGACGCTCGACGACGCCGCCCGGCGGGTGCTGGGCACCGGTGAGCGGCTCCGCGACATCCAGTCCGACGCGCTCCGGTCGCTCGGCTCCCACGACACCCTCCTGGTCGCCCGCAGCGGTGCCGGCAAGACCGCGGTCTACGCCGTCGCGACGCTGCTGACCGGCCGCCTCACCGTCGTGGTGTCCCCGCTGCTGTCCCTCCAGCGCGACCAGGTCGAGGCGCTGCACCACGCCGGTCTTCGCACCGCGTCCGTGAGCTCGGCACGCTCGCCCGCCCAGCGCCGCACGGCCCTGGCCGACGCCCGCAGCGGCGCGCTCGACGCCCTGCTGCTGGCGCCCGAGCAGCTCGTCCGGGCCGAGGTCGTCGAGGCCCTCACCCAGGCGGACGTCGGACTGGTGGTCGTCGACGAGGCCCACTGCGTGAGCGAGTGGGGCCACGACTTCCGACCGGACTACCTGGCGATCGCCCAGACGGTCCGGCGTCTGGGGCGACCTCGGGTCCTGGCGATGACCGCGACCGCGTCCCCCAGGGTCCGGGAGGAGATCGTCGACCGCCTCGGGATGACGGACGCCCGTGTGCTGGTCGGAGACGCAGACCGGCCGAACATCTGGCTCGGCGTGCGCCACTGCGCGACCGCGGGCGACCGGGACGACCTCGTGGTCCGGACGGTGCTCGACGACCACGGTCCGACGGTCGTCTACGCCCGCACGCGCGGCCACGTGGAGGCCCTCGCGGGCGCACTGACCGCCGCCGGACGCCGGTCCGACGCCTACCACGCGGGCCTCGGGGCGCGGCAGCGGGCCCAGGCGCAGGACGCCTTCCTCAGCGGCCGCACGGATCTGCTGGTCGCCACGAGCGCGTTCGGCATGGGGGTGGACCGCGCGGACATCCGGCTGGTGGTGCACGCGGGCCTCCCGCCCTCGCTCGACTCGTACTACCAGGAGGTCGGGCGCGCCGGACGCGACCAGGAGCCCGCACGCGCGGTCGCCGCCGTGCTGCCCGGCGAGGTCGGGCTCAACCGGTTCCTCGTGTCGACGGCAGGACCGCGACCCGCATCCGTGCGCGCCGTCCTGCGAGCGGTACGGGACGGCGCCCGGGACCGTGCGCAGGTCGCCGCCGCAACCGGGCTCGGCTCGCGCACGGTCTCCCGGACGATCGGCGCCCTGGTCGAGGTCGGTGCCGTGCAGGACACCGGGCACGGGCTCGTTCCCGGTCCGCTCGACGACACGGAGGCGCTGAGGTCGCTGCGCGAGCGACGGGACCGCCTGCGCGCCCTGGACGGGTCGCGCGTCGAGATGGTGCAGACCTACGCCGACTCCTCGGACTGCCGCCGCCGGCTGCTCCTCGAGCTGCTGGGTGAACGACACCCGGACCGGTGCGGCGCCTGTGACAGCTGCGACGCCGGCACGAGCCTCGACGTGGTCGTCTCGCGACTGATCGGAGGGCAGCGCGTCGTGCACGCGCAGTGGGGTCCCGGCACGGTCAGCGCCGTGGAGGCGGAACGGGTCACGGTGCTGTTCGAGGACCGGGGGTACGTCACGCTCGACACGGAGATCGCCCTGGACTCCGGCCTCCTGGTCCCCGGCTGATCGCTGCGCGCGCGCACTGCGGGTGCGGCGGCTTACGGTCGGGTGAGCGCCCAGCAGAGGGCGCTCACGGCTCGATCCACGGAGCTGTCATGACCACTTCCACCACCACACGTCCGTTCGCCGTCGTCACCGGAGCCTCCAGCGGGGATCGGGCTCGCACTCGCCACGGTGTTCACCGAGAAGGGCTTCGACGTCATCGTCACGGCCGACGACGACGGCGTCCACGAGGTCGCCGCAGAGCTGGGCAAGGACGGAACCACTGCGCGGGCGGTCCAGGCCGACCTCACCACCCCGGACGGCGTGCAGGACCTCGTCGACGCCGTCCACGGCCACGGCCGACCGGTCGACGCGCTCGCGCTCAACGCCGGTGTCGGCCAGGGCGGCCCCTTCATCGAGACGCCGCTCGACGGGGATCTCGAGGTCATCGCGTTGGACGTCGTCGCACCCGTCCGACTGGCGAAGGCCCTGGTGCCGGACATGGTCGGGCACGGCTCCGGGCGCGTCCTGTTCACGGCGTCGACGGCGAGCCTCATGCCTGGGCCGTACTACGCGACGTACGCCGCCTCGAAGTCCTTCGTGCTGTCGTTCAGCGAGGCGCTCCGGCATGAGCTCAAGGACACGGGCGTCTCGGTGACCGCGCTCCTTCCCGGCCCGACCGACACGGCGTTCTTCGAGCGCGCCGACATGACGGACACCCCGGTGGGGCGCGGCCCCAAGGACGCCCCCGTGAAGGTGGCCACCGAGGCGTTCGACGCGCTGATGGCCGGCAAGGACAAGGTCGAGGTGCACTCGCTCAAGACCCGGTCCCAGACCGCTGCCGCGGCGGTGCTGCCCGACCGCGCCAAGGCCGCCATGCATGCCGGGTTCACCAAGCCGTCCGACGAATGAGGCAGGGCCGCGCCTGCGCCACCGCGTGAGGCCGCAGACCCGCTGCCGCAGACCCGCTCGAGAGCGCACGGCGCGCTCTCGAGCGGGTTCCTCACGCCTGGATGATCGGTCCGTGGGCGTCCGGGTTGGCCGGGTCCTGCGTCGCGGGCGGCGAGTCCTCGGGCTCCTTGTCCGGTAGCCCGTCGAGGGCTTCGGGCAGGTCGGGGACGTCCGGCCGGTCGGGGGTGTTCTCGCTCATGTCGACCTCTCCTCTCGTTGTGGTGCCTGAGGTGCTGGCGCCTGACGACCGCCACGTCGTTCTGGACGGGCGGCGTGTCCTGCGCTCAGAGCTGGAGCCGCACGCCCGCCTCTCGGCGGAGCGCGTCCTGCTGGGCCTCGACGTCGGCGTCCATGGCCGCGGCACCAGCGCCACGACGGAGCACCGGCAGCACGGGCCGCTCGTGGACGTCCTCGAGCTCGAACGCCAGCGCGGCGTACAGCGCGAGCGCGGCCAGGCCGATACCGACCCACCCTGCGAGCCGTGTCCAGTCCGCTGAACCCGTGAGCTGCACGACTCCGGTGCACGCGAACCGCACCGCGCTGAGCGCCATGACGGCGGCGGCGACGAGCTTGCCCGATGCGGAGACCGCCGGCACGAGCATGGCGGCCGCGGCACACACCAGGAGGATGCCGAGCCCCGGCGAGTGCGCCCCGGGCTGGGCCCGCGACGTCGTCACGCCCACCGCTGCCCAGGTACCCGCCAGCACACCCATCCCGGTCCCGGCGACCGGGTCGCGGGCGAGGAACCCGATCGCACTCGCCAACAGCTGGACCGGCACCGTGAACACCAGGACGCCGGCGGCGACGACAGCGGCCTGGTCCGCGGGGACCCAGCCGAGCTGCACGGCCGAGAACCCCGTCGTGGCGACGACCAGCCCGAGGAACCCGAGCGGCAGGGGGGACCCGACGGGCCGCAGCATCACCCGGACAGGTGGGGTCTCGGACGGCGTACTCATCGCAGCAGCCTCATCGCAGCAGCGACCGGGCCCTGTTCGCGGACGTCTCGACCACGCGCAGGCCACGCGACCCGAGGGTGGGCCCGTCCTGGCGACGCTCCGCACGGACGGCGAGCCGACGGGCGATCGTCGCGACGAGAGGGAGAACCAGGACGGCGACGAGGATGAGCCGTAGCCGACGAAAGACCAGGAACCACACGGTGCCTCCCCGTGATCGGGTGGACCACCGACGCACCCTTCCCGACGTCGTTCTCCATCCTCGGCCCACCCAGGGCAGGCCGCACGTCGGACCGTCACCGCTCGACGAGCCGCCCACCGGAGCCGACCACCGCAGCCACCTCCCGAGCCCTGGCCGCCACCGGTCGGGGCACCTCGCGGTGTCCGTTCCAGTGGCGAGCGCGTCCGCCCGGGCTTAGCGTCCCGGGATACCGGTCCGGAGCGGGGCCGGGTGACCGCCGTCCGGGACAGGACGAGTCGCCGGACATGAGAGGTGCGCGGCGCTGCGGCCCGCACACCCCGGACGCTGAACCCAGGGCGCCTCGCGCGCCCGACCTCCCCACGGACGGTCCCGCGGCAGACATTCCAGGCCGCGAGACCTACAACGATCCGTGCTGCGCGCCCCCACGCACTGCCGCACGGATCCCCTCGGATGTATGACACGAGACGAGGAAGACGATGACTGAGTACACCAGCAGCTACGCGGGAACGTCTGACGGCGGATCCACGACGAACGGCGGGTCCACGAAGACGGACACCGCGAAGGACCAGGCCAGCCGTCTCAAGGAGTCAGCCACCCAGAGCGGTGGGCAGCTGCTCGAGGACGCCAAGAGCGAGGCGGCAGCCGTCTCGCAGGAGGCGCGCCGCCAGGTCGGCGACCTCTGGGGCCAGGCACGGTCCGAGCTCTCCGACCAGGCGAGCACGCAGCAGAGCAGGCTCGCGGGCGGACTGACCTCGGTCGGGAGCCAGCTCACGCAAATGGCCTCGACCCAGCCGGACCACAACGTCGCGACGGACGTCGTGCACGAGGTCGGTCAGCGCATCGACACCCTCGGCCGGTGGCTCGACACCCACGGCCCGGACGAGCTCGTCGAGGAGGTCCGCGACTTCGCCCGGCGCCGCCCTGTCACCTTCCTCGCGCTCGCGGCCGGTGCCGGGATCGTGCTCGGACGCCTCACCCGCGGCCTCAAGGACGCCCCGGACGACGCCTCCCGGACGCGGCCTGAAGCCGAACGGTTCACCCCGGCGACCACGGCGACCCCCGTGACGCCCGTGACCACGAACGGCTACGGCTACGTCGCCGAGGAGCGGTCCCCGCTCGCCGACGACCTCACACCGCCGGTGCCGGGTACCGCGGGATGGGACGAGCGATGACGGAGCCCCTGAACGCCCCGCCGCGACAGTCCGTCGGCGACCTGCTCGGCGACGTCACGCGCGACCTGTCGACGCTCATCCGCCAGGAGGTCGAGCTGGCGAAGGCGGAGGTCACGCAGTCCGCCAAGCAAGCGGCCAAGGGCGGGTCGATGTTCGCCGGCGCAGCCGTCGCCGGACACTTCGTCCTGCTGTTCCTCTCGGTCGCCCTGTGGTGGGCGCTCGGTGACGCGATGGACTCCCTGCCCTGGTCCGCGGTGATCGTCGCCGTGCTCTGGGCGGTCGTCGCAGCGGTCCTCGCGTCCCGCGGCCGCGCGGAGGCCAAGCGGGTCGGCGGGATGCCGCGCACCACCGACACGGTCAAGAAGATCCCCAACGCTCTGCAAGGACACGAGGAGAAGAACTCATGAGCACGGACCCGGACCAGATTCGCGAAGACATCGAGCGCACCCGCGCCGAGCTGAGCTCGGACGTGGACGCCCTCACCGACAAGGTCAGCCCGACGCAGGCCGCCCAGCGGCAGGCACAACGGGTGCGTACCGCTGCGACGGGTGTGAAGGACCGCGTCATGGGTGCCGTCTCCGACGGTGTCGACGCCGTGCGCGGCACCACGGCCAGCGGTGCCGAGAGCGTCGGGTCGACCGCGTCGGCACTCGGCGACAAGGCGTCGGACGTTCCCCGCATGGCCGCGTCCAGGACGCGCGGGAACCCTCTGGCGGCCGGTCTGATCGCGTTCGGTGCGGGCTGGCTCATCTCGTCCGTCCTGCCGAGCACCCGGCAGGAGCAACGTCTCGCACAGTCCGCCAAGGACCAGGCGGCACCGCTGGTGCAGGAGGCCAAGGACGCCGCCAGGGACGTGGCGGACAACCTGCGCGAGCCCGCTCAGGACGCGGCCGCCGCCGTCAAGGACCGGGCCGCCGAGGCCGGGTCGACCTTGCGCGACGAGGGCCGTGACGCGGCGTCTGCGATGCGCTCCGAAGCGGGCGACGCGGCGGACAACGTCAAGGGCGCCCACGCGGCGGACGACGGCGGTCAGTCCTTCTAGCGCTGGCAGGCGACGGGGCGGCCACCGCCCCGTCGCCCACCACGGACCCATGCCGCAGGACCCGGTGACCGACGACCTGCGGCTCGTCGCGTCGTGAGTCCGGTCGACGCCTCGGTCCTCGCGGCCGTCCTGGCCGCCGTGCAGGAGCGGCGGCCGGGACCGGCCCCGGACGGCTGGACGCCGAACGTCCAGGGAGCCGTGGGCCAGGTGCTCGGGATGCGGGACGCCGACGGCACCCAGCTCGCGCTCAAGATCTACCCGGGCGCGAGCGACACCCGGCCGGCCGCCGAGGTGCTCGGTCTGCGCCTCGCGGCATCGGTCCTGCCGGTTCCTCGCGTCATGCTCCACGGTGCGCTGGCTGATCGTTCCGCCGGGTACCTGCTGATGACCCGCCTGCCGGGCGTGCGCTGGGCCGACGTCCGGTCCGCGCTCGACCCGAGGAGCGCGACGGCCCTCACCAGCCAGGCGGGCGGCCTCCTGCGCCGGCTGCACTCGGTGCGCGGTGAACGCTTCGGCGGCCTGCTCGGTCCCCGGTACGGCACGGCATGGGAGCGCGTCACCGCACTGCGCGACGCGCTCCTGCCCGCGTACGTGCGCTCGGGTGGGCCGTCGCTCCTTGCCGGCCGGGTGGCGCACCTGGTCCAGAGCCGCCGCGCGGCGGTCGAGTCCTGCCCGGCACCGGTCCTGTGCCACCACGACTTCATCAGCGGCAACATCCTGCTGGCGGACGGGCCGGCTCCCACGATCGCCGGCGTGGTCGATCTCGAGGGTGCCGCGTGGGACGACCCGATGAGCGACCTGGCCCAGACGCTGGTGCACGTGGCGTTTCACGCCCCGGCAGACGTGGAGGCGCTCCTCGAGGCCTACGGCCCGAGCACCCACCTGGAGCGGCTGCGGCTCGACCTGTTCACCGTCCTGCACCGGGTCCGCGAGCGCTCGTGGGTCGCCCTCGACCGGCCGCAGGGGTGGCAGGGGTCGGCGGCGCGGCTCGACGCGCTGATCGCCGCGGTGGTCTGAACCACCCCGTGTTGCGGTGGCCTCGGCCCGGAGTTACGTTCGCGAAATCGTGGCCCGAGGGCCACACCAGGAGCGGGGTTCCGGGCGAGAACAGGCCGGTGGCACCCGCGCTGGTCGCGCAGGCGGAGGCGCTCATGGCGCAGACCGACGTCGTGCGGGCCGCCTCGCCGACGCGGCCGAAACCCTCCCGTGCGCGCTTCCACCGCCGCGAGGCCATCGCGGGCTACCTGTTCATCTCCCCCTGGCTCATCGGCTTCCTGATCTTCACCGCCGGCGCGATGATCTACAGCCTCGTCATCTCGTTCAGCCACTACAACCTCGCGACGAACGCCGCCGTGCCGGCCGGTCTGTCCAACTACCGGGGGCTCGTGGAGGACCCACGAGTTGCCACCGCCCTGGGCAACACGCTCTTCTACGCCCTGCTGGCAGTGCCGCTCGAGATCGCGTTCGCGCTGTTCCTGGCCTCGCTGCTCAACGGCATCGGACGTGGCGCCGGCGCCTTCCGGACGCTCTACTACCTGCCGCGGATGACTCCCCTGGTGGCCACGGCCGCGGTGTTCTTCCTCCTGCTCAACGGGAACACCGGCGCGATCAACCAGGGCCTGCGCGTGTTCGGGATCGAGGGCCCGCAGTGGCTCGTCGACCCCACGTGGATCAAGCCGTCGATCGTCCTCATGCAGCTCTGGGCGGTCAGCGGCACCATGGTGATCTTCCTCGCCGCCCTGAAGAACGTGCCGCGAGAGCTGTACGAGGTGGCGTCGCTGGACGGCGCCGGACCGGTCCGACGGTTCTTCAGCATCACCCTTCCGATGATCTCCAGCGCGATGTTCTTCAACGTCATCGTGCTCACGATCGCCGCGTTCCAGGTGTTCGACCAGGCGTACCTGCTGTTCTGGCGCGACCAGTCGAACTCGTCGCCCGAGGCGTCGCTGTTCTACGCCGTGTACCTGTTCCAGCAGGCCTTCCGGCAGTTCAACTTCGGGTTCGCCGCCGCGATGGCCTGGCTGCTGTTCGTCATCATCATGATCGTCACGTTCGTGCAGATGAGGTTCGGCAACCGGCTCGTCTACTACGAGGGAGACCGCTGATGTCCGCCGTCGGCACCGCGGGTCCGCGCCCGGGCCCGGCCGTCATCGTCGCGCCGAGACCCGAGGACAGGCCACCGGACGGAGGGCCGCACGGACCTCGGCACCGGGTCGGGCGCATCGTGCTCTGGGTGCTGTCCGTCGGCTTCGCCCTGATGTTCCTGTACCCGTTCGCGTGGCTGCTCGCGGCGAGCCTCAAGGGGCGCGGCAAGGTCTTCGACAACTCGCTGTGGCCCGGGACGTTCCAGTGGTCCAACTACGTCGAGGTCTGGCGCGAGCTGCCGCTGCTGCACTGGGTGGGCACGAGCTTCGCGATCGCCGTCATCGCCTCGGTGGCCGTCGCGCTGTCCAGCTCCATCGTGGCGTTCGGCTTCGCCTACTTCCGGTTCCCGGGGCGTGGCCTGCTGTTCGGGCTCGTGCTCGCGACCATGATGCTGCCGGGCGCGGTCACCATGGTGCCCATCTACCTCATCTGGAAGAACGTCGGGCTGCTGGGCACGTGGGTCCCGCTGTTCGGCGCCAACCTGTTCGGGTCGGCGTTCTACATCTTCCTGCAGCGCCAGTTCTTCCTCGGCCTGCCGCGCGAGCTGTTCGAGGCCGCCCGCATCGACGGCGCGAGCTACTGGAAGATGTTCTGGAAGGTCGCGATGCCGCTGTCCATCCCGTCGTTCATCATCGTGCTGCTGTTCGAGTTCCAGGCCAGCTGGAACAACCTGCAGCAGGCGCTGATCTACCTGAACGCGGGCAGCGTCGAGGGGTTCACCGCTCCGCTCGGGATCGCCTACGCGATGACCAAGTACAGCCCGACGGCGGGCGGGCAGGGCGACTACCAGTACGTCATGGTGGCGTCCCTCATCGTCACCATCCCCATGCTGGTGCTGTTCGCCTTCGGGCAGCGGTACTTCATCGAGGGCGTGGCCACCACGGGGCGCAAGGGGTAGGTCACCGCGCGGGGACCAGGAGCTCCGGTCGCGCGATCGCCCCCTCGCACGCCAGCAGCAGGACCCCGACCGACCAGGCGTGCGACAGGGTGAGCAGCATCCCCTTCGGCTGGAACGCCTCCGTCTGGTAGTAGCGCTCGCTCGCCATGCCCCGGTAGGCGTTGAAGTCACCGTCGAACCGCGCGATGAGCTGCCGGAAGCACGCCAGGGTCTCGCGTGCGCGCTCGACGTAGTGGTCGTCGCCCGTGGCCGCCGACAGCTCGGCGAGCTCCACGGTGCAGACGAGCCCGTACGCGTGCAGGTGCGGGTTCGGCGGGGAGGCGTTGTCCGCTCCCCTGGTCCGGAAGTCGTAGACGTCGAGGAGCGTCCCGGCGGGGAACGTCGTGTTGTAGGTGTACCGGAAGGTGAGCATCCAGTCGGCTGCGCGTCGGGCGAGGTCCAGCCAGCGCGGGTCGCCGGTGCGCCGGTGCAGTGCGACGTAGGACATGACGGCGACGTACCCGTCCTCGGAGGTCGGCGCCGCGTCGACGTCCTCGGGTGCACCGTGGAGCAGCCCGTCCTCCACGAACGACGCGTAGTACTCACCGGCGCGCAAGGCAGCCGCCAGGTAGGCGCCGCCGTCCCAGCGGGACGCCTCCGCCAGCGGCCCGACCCACGCGAGCCCGGCGGTGCCGTCCCACGACAGCACGTCACCCGTGAGGGCGTGGTGCGCGGATCCGAGGTTGCCGTCTGCGCGTTGCCGCGCGGCGACGACGTCGAGCGTGGACCGCAGGGCGTCCGACCAGCGGGGGTGCCGGAGCCGCACCTCGGGTCCGAGCTCGAGTGCGCGCAGCAGGAACAGCGATGCCTCGGCGAGCGTGCGTGACTGCAGCGCGTGCGGCCGGCTCGACCAGCTCTGGGTCCAGCCCTTCTCGGCGTACCAGACGCCCCAGAGCGATCCCGACGGCGAGAGCTCGGCGCACACGAAGTCGATCACGCGCTCCGCCCGGCGCACCTCCTCGCCCCGCGCACGGCGACGGCCGTGCACGAGCAGGGCGTACGCCCACGGGATGCCGCTGAGCCACCCGACGTGCATCGCCTGCCTGTCCACCGACAACCCGTCGCGTCCCGCGATCCCGCGGTCGAACCCCACCGTCTCGAGCAGGACGCCGGGCTCGGCGTAGTGCCATCGGCACAGGCCGTCGGCGGCCAGGTCCGCCGCCTCCTCGACGCCCACCCACGGCCGCAGCGGAGCCTCGGCCCGGGACCTCGCGTGCTCGGCCCGCAGGACCGGGGCGTACCCGTGGCGGTCGGCCCCGAGGGCGTGGACCACCGCCTCGAGGATGACCTCCTCGCCGGGCACCCAGCGGTGGCTCGCCCGCTCGGCCGGTCGAGGGGACGGCGAGCCGTCGTAGCTCACCGGTTCCTCCCGGAACGGGAAGGTCAGGTGCAGGGTTCCCCGACGTGTGCCCGCGTCGTGCGCGAAGCCCATCCCCGTCATGCCGAGTGCGGTGGTCTCCGGGGCGAGCATGGCCAGCCCACCCGGACCCGCCCAGCCGAAGACGGCGGGCGTGGCAGCCCGGTCGGCCCGCAGCGCCCAGTGGTCGCTGACCAGGCGGTCGTAGTCGCGCGCACCGACCTCGAAGCGGGGAAAGGCGAGAGGGCTGTCCGCAGGTCGGTTGGCGCCGTAGAACGCCCCGGGCACCAGCCACCACGGCGGGTCGTCGTCGGGGGGCAGCTCGCACCGCACACGGATGGACGCGTCCGCCACGTCCGTCCCGTCGTAGCGGACCGTCAGCCGCAGCGTCCGTCGGCCGGAGCGATCGGGCGGCGACCACCGAGCGTCGGCGCGGAAGCCACGGCAGGTGCCGCGCAGGGTGCCGTCCGGGGCAGACCCGACGTCGAGGAACCGCTCCGCACGCCCGTCCGGGAGCAGCAGCTCGGCCACGTGCTCGACGCGGCCGACCACGGTCCCGTCCGGCGTCCGCAGCTCCAGGGGCACGGTGCTCACGCGTCCACCACCTCGAGGACCGCCTCGGCGTGCTGCCCTAGACGCAGCTCCCCGATGCTCACGTCGAAGGCGACCGGCACCCTGCGACGGGCCGGTCCGCACGCCGTGACCGAGACGTGGACGTCGGCCACACCGCCGCCGGCCACCTCCGTGGTGGCGACGCGAGGCTCGCAACGCCAGCCGCCGGGCACGACCGTCCGCACGACCGCCGGGCGTGGCCCGGCGAACGGGTTGCGCACCTGCACCGTGAAGTCGCTCGGCTCCCCCGCCACGAGCCGCGCGCGGTACGGCGTCGCGCGGGCCAGCACGCCGTCGGCGCCGAGGTCGAGCTCGTCGAGCGGGAGGAGGTCGCGGTGCACGCGGACCACCTCCTCGCCCTGCGCGGCGAGCATCTCGAGGTAGGGGTCGTCTACCCACCGCGGCTCCCAGTGCCCCGAGACCATGACGCCTGGCGCGACCTCGCGGTACAGCCGCGCGCTGTCCCGGTAGTCCCCGACGCGGAAGCGGTTGCGGTACTGGTAGTTGAGGACCTCGCGGCGGCGGCCCGGGATCCCGAGCCCGTCCTGCTGGTCACCCGTCACCAGCACCCGGGTGCCGTCGACCACGACCTCGAACGCCGCCGCGAACAGCGTGTGCCCGGGCAGCTCGTGCACGGTGATCTCGTACTCCCGCCAGGACACCGTCGCGCCGAGCGGAAGCACCCGGTCCACCGGCACGGGATCGAACCACAGGCAGGGCAGGTCGTGCTCGGCGGGTGACTCGAGGACGGGGGCCACGTTGGCCGCCGCCCACACCTGTGTTCCTTCCACGTCCCGCAGGAGGTTCATGCCCGCCACGTGGTCGTCGTGGTAGTGCGTCGCCAGGACCACCTCGACCGCACCGACGCCGTAGGTGCGGCGCAGCGCGGGCAACGACGCGAGCCACGGACGGCGCGACGCCCGGTCGTAGCCGGCCGGCAGGCCCGTGGTCATGTCGTACCCGTAGTCGATGAGGAGCGCGGCACCCGAGCGGGACAGCAGCACGTAGCTGCACGCGAGGCTCGACGTGTTCAGCAGGAGGTGCTCGGTCACCCGCAGGTACGGGTCCTCCCACCGGGTCCGCAGGTCCCACGGCAAAGGTCGACGCGAGTCGACGTAGGCCCGCATGCGCGTCGCGAGCAGCCCGAGTGCGTGCCGCGGGTCATCCATGACGTCCCCGTGCGACGGGAGCAGGAGGTCCACGCCGCGGTCCGTGAGCAGGTAGGCGGACAGCACCGTCATCGCCGGGCCCTCGGTGTCGGTGTAGCTCCACTGGCTCGCCGCGAGCGACCACACCTTGCCCGGCGCGTACACGAGGTCACCGCTGAAGGCCAGGACCAACCCCGCGGCTCGGACCAGGTACGTCACGGACCCGACGGTGTGACCGGGCGTGGGCAGCACCTCGACGTCGACCCCGCCGTACGAGGCGGTGCGGTACTCGGGCACCACGCTGTCCACCGGCACGGGCGCCAGCAGCGAGAAGCGGTCCTGCCGCAGGTTGTAGTCGTTGTCGAGGGGACGGGTGCGCCACATCTCGTCGACCCGGTCGAACAGGTCGCGCTCGACCGGCGGGACGTGCACGCGGATACCGGCGGCCACGGCGCGCGGCAGCCCCTGCGCCTGGTCCCGGTGGTGGTGCGTCAGCAGCACGTCGGTGATCCGGTCGACGCCCATGGCGTCGAGCTCGTCCAGCACGGCACCCGAGCCGAAGTCGATGGCGATCCCGGTGCGCCCGGAACCATGTTCCGCGACGACGACGTACACGTGGCAGGTGTCGGCGACGCGGAACACACCGGGCACCACCTCCGTCGGGGCTGTGCCGCTCATCGCAGGCCGTCGCGTGCGCGGTACGCCGCCCAGGACGAGGCCACCAGAGCGAGGTCCTCGTCCCGCAGCGCCTCCCCCGACCGGTCGATGCGCTCGGCGTAGTAGAGGGCCGGCACACCCCACGTCGTCTGCTGCACGACGTACTCACGCCACTGCGCCAGCGACGCCATCGGCCACTGGTCGGTGTCCACCAGGTGCGTCGGCAGGCATGCCGCCACCGTCGCGGCGCGGACCGCTGCCTGTCCGGCGGCCGAGACGTGCGCGCCGGACGGATCGCGTTCCAGGACGTCGTCGAGCCGGACCATGTCGCACACGTCGCCGAAGGAGGGGTGCGGGGTGTGCGTCACCACGAGGGCGTCGGACTTGGCGCCCTTGGCGGCGAGGTACATGCGCCGCAGCAGCACGTGCAGCGCGGCGACACCCCACGGTCCCCCGCCGCCCGGGCGACGCACGGCCGACCCTGACGGCGACCGCTGCGTGAAGTCGATCTTCAACCCGTCGGCGTCGAGGCCGGCGCTGCCCAGCAGGTACGCGACCAGGTGGTCGAGGCGCTCGAGGTACGCCGGGTTGCCCACGTCGACGGCCACCGGCCGCCCCGCCGGGTCGAGCACGCACTCGGCATCAGGGACACCGGCCGGGTCCCATGCCTTCCACCAGAGCAGGACCCGCTGTCCCGCGCGGTGGCGACCCTCGATCCAGGTGCGCAGGTCGGGCCACCGTTCCTGGTCGGGCTCAGCGGTGCCGTAGGACGCCTGCCACCGGTCGTCCACCACGACCGTGCCAGGGACGACGCCGTGGGCGGCGAGGTGGCCCAGCAGCTCGTCGTACACGTCCGCTCGCGAGAGGTCGCTCGCCGTGGGCGCGTCGGGCGGCGCGACCGGCAGGTCAGACAGGTGCGCCGGGTGAAGCCCGGTCGACCCGGGCACACGGGCGCACTGCGCTCCCCAGCCGCAGAAGATCGGTTCGCGCCACCACGCCGGACCGGCCGCGACGGCTGCCCTGGGCGCGTAGCCCGCGTCCACCAGGTCGTCGCGGTACCTGCGAAGGGCCTCCCACGGGTCGGTGACCGGCCGCAGCACGAGGGCCGGCGTCTGGAGCTCGCCGTCCACGGCGGTGTGCCCGTCGTAGTCGAGGGCGACGAGGTACCCGTCGTCGAGCGGCTCGTACGTCACCTCGGTGAACCCGAGCGCCGCGACGGGGCCGACGACTCCGAGCGACAGCCACTCGCCTTCCGGTACCTCGAGCGGTCCCGCCGCCGGGGGGCGTCCGAGCGCCAGGCACAGCGGCGGTGGAGAGAAGACGGCATGGACCCGGCCGGGCGACCCGTCGCCCAGCACGCCGAGGGCCGCGGCACTGGTCGCCGGGCGGACGACCTGCACGGGCTCGGTGGGCGTCGGGACGAAGACGGAACGGTGCTCGATCGACGAGCGGAACGTGCCGGTCGCACCGGAAGGCAGCAGCGCCGCGCCCCCGAGCAGCCGGACACGTCCCAGGTACCCCCGACCGCGGACCGTCACGGTGAGCTCGAGGCGGTCCTCGCAGCACAGCAGCCGGACGGTCCTGGAGGACCATGCGGTGCTCTCGCAGGACAGCCTGACCTCCATCTCCGACGTGCCGACCTGCCGGACCTCGGGCGTTCCTACGGTCGTCGACACGTCGGCCACGTCGACCCGGTCGAGCGACGCGAGCAGGCTCAGCTGCGACCAGATGCGCCCCTGCCCGTCGGCGAGCACGGCGCGCGGCGGTGCCTGCAGGACGACAACCCGGTAGTGCGGACCGACGAGGGTGCCGTCGGAGGTCAGGACGACGCCCACGCCTGCCTCCACGGCCGCGCCTCCGCGTCGACGACCTCGATCAGCCTCCGCAGCCGCGGGACGGCGACCGCACGGAGGGCCGCGTCGACGTCAGCGGAGCCGACGACGTCGCTCCACAGGGCGCGGCCTGCGAGGAAGCCGCTCGCACCGCCGCGGCACGCCGCCCCGACAGCCCTCTCGAAGTCGCCCGGGTCGACGCCCTGCGACAGGACCACCCACGGCCCTCGCACCACCGCCCCCAGCCGCTCGCACGCAGCGTCGAGTGTCGTGAGCGGGCCGCGACCGGCCTGCGGGACCTGCGCCTTGTAGAGGTCGGCCCCCAGCCCGGACAGCTCGTGGGCCGCCTCCACGATCGCGTCGTCCAGGTCCCACGTAGCGGTGTCCTCCTCGGCGGCGGGCCGCGCCACGGGTTCGAGCACCGAGAGGACACCCCGCCGACGCGCCTCGGCGACGAAGCGCTGCGCCAGCTCGACCCGGTCCTGGCGCCGGGAGTCCCGCCTCCAGATCAGCAGCAGCTTGAGCGCGGCCACGCCCCGCAGGTCGAAGCCGCTGCCGAGCACGACGTCGTCGAGGCCCGTCTCCTCGACCGGGCCGCCCACGTCCTGCACGAGGCTGTCCGTCGCCAGGACCAGACCGGTGGACGAGCTGAGCACGGACCCACGGACCCGCTCGAACGCGGGACCCCGGTCGATGAGGAAGCCGGACGCGAGCGGTCCGAGCTCCCGAGCCACGGCGACCTTGAAGTCGACCACGCTGTCGTCGGTCCGCGGCACGCCCGCGGCGTCGAACATCGTCCGCAGGCTCTCGCGCTGGTCCATCGCGACCATCGCGAAGCCGCCCGAGGGCCGGGCGATCGCATCGAGGGTCACGGTCGTGGGATCGCCTGCCGAGCGGGGCACCTCCCCATCCTGCGAAGCGCTTCTGCGGCCGGTCAAGTGCACGTTGACAGACCCGGGAACCGCTTCTTTTCATGGAGCGGTGCACGCGGTGGAGACGTTTCCTCAGGGGTCGGGCGGTCCGCCGCCCAGCTCGCTGCCGCCGAACTCCTGGCGGTGCCTCGCCAGCCACTGCAGCGTGGCGTCACCCGCGAGGTCCGCGACGTGCAGCGCGGACGTGTCGAGGACCGACCCCGGGCCGGCCGCGGCGAGCAGGGGGACCACGGCCTCACGGAAGTCGGGCGCGGTGTGGACGTCGAGGACGCCCCGTGCGACGACCACCGTCCTGTCACCGTCCAGCTGGATGGTCACGTCCATGTCGGGCTCCGCAGCGTGCTCCGTGCGCCGTCGGTTCTCGCGGCGCCGGTTCTCGCAGGGTACGTCTCACCGGGGGCGACGGCGAGACCCCGACGGGTCGTGCCGTGCCTGAGCGGCGCCCCGGCGACACGGTCCCGGAGCCCGCGCGGCAGGTGCCGCCCACCTCGCGCGCCCGACGGGTCGGCCCCATGTCGAACGCCCGGGCCGGCGAGCAACCGGCCGCCGAGTCCGGCCGCCCGGACGCGACACCGCCGCGGCTCGTCCACATGATCGGGAACGCCCACATCGACCCCGTGTGGCTGTGGCCCTGGCAGGAGGGCTACCAGGAGGCGCGGGCCACCTTCGCGTCGGTGATCGCGCGGATGGACGAGTACGACGACTTCGTGTTCACGTGCGACCAGATGGTCCTGCTGTCGTGGGTCGAGGAGTCGGACCCGGCGCTGTTCGAGCAGATCCGGCGGCGCGAGTCGGAGGGTCGGTGGGTCAACGTCGGAGGGTGGTGGGTCGAGCCCGACTGCAACATGCCCCTGGGTGAGAGCTTCGTGCGACAGGGGCTGTACGGGCAGCGGTTCCTGCTGTCGCGGTTCGGCAGGGCCGCGACGGTCGGCGTGAACCTCGACCCCTTCGGTCACAGCGCGGTCCTGCCGACCATCCTGCGCGGGCAGGGAATCGACTCGTACCTGTACCTGCGCCCGGGGCCTCACGAGAGCGACGTCCACCGCACCCTCCTGCGCTGGGAGGCACCCGACGGGAGCACGGTGCTCGCGTACCGCGTCCCCCACGAGTACTCGAGCGGCGCCGGCCCCGTGGACGGTCAGGTGGACAAGGCGCTCGCCGCGCTCGATCCGGACCTGGGCGAGGTGATGGTGCTCTACGGCGTCGGGAACCACGGCGGTGGACCGACCCGGGCGAACATCGAGTCCATCCACCGCTACGACCGGATGGGGTCGTTCGGCCGCCTGCGCATGGCGGGTCCTCGTGACTTCTTCGACGGTGCGGTGGCGCGCGACGGCATCGCCGCCCGGACCGGTGACCTGCAGCACCACGCACCGGGGTGCTACTCGGCTCACTCGGGCATCAAGACGTGGCAGTACCGCGCCCAGCGGGCCCTGCTGGTCGCCGAGCGGTGGGCCGTCGTGACGGCCGTGACGGACGGCGTCCCCTACCCCCGGGAGGCCCTGGAGGACGCGTGGAAGCACGTGCTCTTCAACCAGTTCCACGACATCCTGCCCGGCACCGCCGTCGAGGCGGCGTTCGACGACGCGCGCGACCAGCTCGGAGCCGCGGTCACGACCGCCAAGCGCGTGACCGCGCGTGCGCACAGCGTGATCGCCCGGCAGGTCGACATCCCGTTCGAGCGGGACTCCCAGCCCGTGCTCGTCTTCAACCCCCACCCGTGGCCGGTCTCGTGCGACGTCGGACTGCACCTCGGCATGGAGCCCGCCGGGGTCGTCGACGACGTCGGTGAGCCCGTCCGGTGGCAGCCGACGCAGTCGCGCGCGGCAGCGGCAGCGCAGGGGCGAAGCTCGCTCGTGCTTCGCGCCGACCTGCCCGCCCTGGGCTACCGCCTCTACCGGGTGCACCGCACCAGCGACGCACAGGTGACTGCGACGTCGCTGGTGGCCACCCCCGACCTCCTCGAGAACGACCTCGTCCGCATCGAGCTCGACCCGGACACCGGCTGGCTGCGGTCGTACCTCGACAAGCGCACCGGCATCGACGTGATGGCCGGCGTCGACGGCAGCACGCACACGCAGGTCTGTGCCGACCCGACCGACACCTGGGGGCACCGGGTCGTGTCGTACGCCTGGCCCGGCGACGCGATGGAGGTGCGGGGCTCCGCCGTCCGGGAGCTGGGCCCGCTGCGGGCCCGGGTCCGGGTGCGACGTGCCTGGGGGGCCTCGACGATGACCGAGGACCTGATCCTCGACCACGACTCGGGCAGTCTTCGGGTGGAGGTGACCCTCGACTGGCACGAGGAGGCGCACCTCCTCAAGGTCCGGGTCCCGACGTCGCTGGACGAGCCGCGTGCGACCTACGAGATCCCGTTCGCGTCGATCGAGCGGCCGGTCGACGGCGCCGAGGAGCCCGGTCAAGGATGGGTCGACCTCACCGGCTCCGTCGCCGGCCGCCCCGCCGGCCTGACGATCCTGGTGACGCACAAGCACGGCTACGACGTCTCCGGCGGCGCGCAGCCGAGCATCGGGATCACGGCCGTCCGGAGTCCCGTCTACGCCTGGCACGACCCGTACCTGCTCGACCCGGACGGCGAGTACGCGTTCCAGGACCAGGGCGTGCAGCGGTTCACCTACGTCCTGGTCCCGCACGCCGGTGACCTCCACGTGGCGGACCCGACGCGCCGCGCCCAGGAGCTCGGGATGCCGCCGCGCGCGATGCTCGAGTCGTCGCACGGGGGGACCCTGCCTCCGCGCAGGTCGTTCGTCACCGACGAGGGCGGCGCCGTGATGATCACGGCGGTCAAGGGCAGCGAGGACGCGACGACCGGTCCAGGCGGTGCAGACCTCGTCGTCCGCGCCGTCGAGACGCAGGGCAAGCCCGCCATGGGTGTGCTCGACCTGCCGCTGCTCGGACGCCGCGTCGAGGTTCCGTTCGGGCCGTTCCAGCTGCGGACCTTCGCCGTCCCCGCGGCGAGCGATGCGCCGCTCGTCGAGCTCGACCTGGTCGAACGGCCGTCGCCGCAGTGAAGCCGGACGACGCTTCGGGATGCGGTGCGGTCGCTGCGGAACGACGCTGGGAGGGCGCACCCGGGCGACGCCCGGGCGCGGAGGCGTCGAGACGGGGCGCACCCTTCGGTCCGTGGGACCGAACGATCCCGTCCGGCGCCGTCGTCGGCTCCGGGGTGAAGGAGTCGTGATGAGGAGGAACCGACGCATCGCCGTCCTGCTGGTACCGGGCGCGGTGCTCGCCATGGCAGCCTGCAGCGGCGGTGGGAGCGGGGCGGCCAGCACGGCCGTCGCCGACTTCGCCGGGACGCCGACCGGGACGATGAAAGGCTGGGCGTTCGACAACCCGGACGAGGTGGGGACGTCGCGGCTCGACTATGCGGCCGAACAGCTCCCCGACGTCGACGTCAAGCTCGACCAGACGGCGTTCGACGCGCAGAAGCTCACCACGCGCCTGGCAGGCGGGGACGTGCCCGACGTGGTCCAGATGGACCGCCGGTACGTCACGACGTATGCCGCGCAGAAGCTGATCATGCCGCTCGACAAGTGCTTCACGGCGCACGACGTGGACGCCGACACCTGGTGGTACAAGTTCGTCGTGGACGACGTGCGGTACAACGACCAGGTGTGGGCGGTGCCGCAGTTCTACCAGCCGCCCGCGATCCTGCTGAACGAGCGGGTGATGCAGGCCGCAGGCGTCACCGACGACCAGATCGACACGTCGAAGCCCGACGTGCTGCTGCCCGCCATCACCAAGATGTACCAGGAGAGCGGAGGCGTCCCGACGACCCTCGGCTTCGACCCGGTCGCCACCGGCCAGGCCGGTCTGTGGGTGCTGGCCAACGGTGGCCGTCTGACCGACGACGAGGGCAAGCCGACGCTCGACGACCCCGCCAACGAGGCCGGGATCGACCTGCTCAAGCAGATCACCGACGCGCAGGGCGGCTTCGCCAAGATCAAGAGCTTCACCGACTCGTTCGACACCTTCGGCGACAACAACCAGTTCGTGGCCGACCAGGTCGGTGCTCAGGTGGACGCCCAGTGGTACCCGAACGTGCTGTCTCCTTACCTGGACAAGGTCCAGCTCGGCGCTGTCCCGTTCCGCGGCAAGGACGGCAAGCCGTTCTCCGTCGCCTCGGGCACGGCCTTCGTCATCCCCGCCCTGGCCAAGAACCCGGCAGCCGCGTGCGCGTGGGCGATCGACCTGACGTCGTCGGCCGCGTGGGACGCCGCAGGTGACGCGCGCGGCGAGACGCGCCAGGAGGACGGCGGCGTGAACACGGGCCTGTTCACCGGCTCACCCGACGCCGACAAGGCGCTGCGAGACAAGTGGGTCGTCCCGTCCGGCAACGCAGGGTTCGACCAGGTCATCTCGACGTACTACGACGTCCTCGACTACGGCCAGACCTTCGGCTCGTCGCCGGCAGGGCAGCAGATCGAGAGCGAGCTCAACAATGCGGTGACTGCCGCCCTTCTCGGCGACAAGTCCACGTCGGAGGCGCTTGCCGATGCGCAGTCCGCGGCGCAGCGCGCCTACGACAACGTCATGGCCGGCAGCTGAGCTCGAGCCCCCGACCGCACGCGGCGTCGCGTGCGGTCGGGGGCCCTCGCCGAGGGCGTCAGGCTGTCGTGAACCCGATCGCCTTGTGCGTCCCGTCGCAGTACGGCTTGATCGTGGAGACGCCGCAGCGGCAGAGCGCGACGGTTGCTCGTCGCCGCGGCACGGGCTGCCCGTCGGCGTCCGTGATGGTCACGTCGCCCCGCACCAGGAGCGGGCCGTCCGGGCACGCCACGATCGTCGGCTCGCGGACCGCACGTGGCGGGAGGCCGCCGCCGCTGCTCACCGGAACCGCGCCGCTCATGGCAGCCTCGCTGCTCATGGCAGCCGCAACGAGCTGACGTCGGCCTCCCACGCGGACAGGACGTGGTCGCCGGCGAGCCCGTCCAGGTACAGGCAGGTGGCCGCCCCGAACAGGATGTCCTCCAGCAGCTCCGGCTCGCTCTGCGCGAGCGCTCCCGCGAGGTCCCGCCCGGCGATCTGCTCGTGGACGGCGTCCGCCTCGACGTGCTCGTCGAAGTACCACGTCGTCCCCTGGTCGAAGCCGTGCCGACGGAACCCGTCCCCGTACAGCCTGTTCGGCAGCGACGAGGTCATCTCGAAGCAGGCCAGGTGACCCGCCGTGGCGCCGCGCCACCGGCGGTGCAGCCCGAACAGCGACATCACGTTCACCCCGGCCAGGGTCACGGCGGGCACACGCTCCACGTAGGCGCCGTACTGGTCGTCCAGCCCTGCACCCCGCATCGTGCGGGCGAACAGCTCGTAGTGCATCCGGCCGGGGTCCCCGCCGCCGTACTCGTCGGCCTGGATCTCGACCAGCGCGGCCTTCGGCTGTCCCAGGAGCCGAGGTATGGCCCACGTGTGAGGGTCCGCCTCCTTGAGCTGGTAGATGGACCGGTGGATGAGGAACTCGTGCAGCTGCTCCAGGCTCGCGCGCTTCGCGACGTAGCGGGCGACGCTCGGGCCGGGCGTGGGCGCCGTGAGGGCGAAGAGGGCGTCGGCGACGGCGTCGCGCTGAGGGACCACCCCGTCGGGCACGGGCACGCGCTCCGCGAGGTGCTGCTCGAGCGCACGTTCGACCACCGCCCGGGCCGACAGGAGGACGGGGTCCCACTCCCACTCGTCGTCGACGCCCTCGAAGCCGCGGTAGAACAGCTCGTACATGACGTAGAGGGAAAGCTGGACGTCGTCGTCCGTCAGGAGGTCCGTGGATCGCTCGGTGACGCGCCGTGCTGTCTCGGTCAGACCGGCACCGTCGGTGCCGTGCACACGTCCCGAACCGAGGAGATCGAGCACGGCGAGGCTGAGCGGTCCTCGAGGCATCGGAAGCTTCACAGGCCAGTCTTTCTGAGTCGCGTCCGGCCTCCCCGATGCTGGAGGGGCGACGCCTCAGACCAGGGTTGCATGTCACCCGCGTGCTGCAAGTCGGGCACCCAGAGCCCGGACCTGGCTGCTGCTGGTGGGGAAACCGGCCGGTGCGCGGCATCGCATCAAGCCACGAGCAACCAGGGCCGTGGCTCGACGCGTCAGTCCTCGGTGACGTCCGCGCCCTCGGCCGGGTCGGTGGAGTGCTGCCTGGCGTCGGAACCCTCGTTCCCGGGCGGGGCGACATCGCCCTCGGCGGGCTCGGTCGTGTGCGCACGCATGTCGTCGTCAGGGACCGGTGGGGTGTTCGTGCTCATCGTTCTGCCTCCTCCGCGTGCGTCCGCAGCACGCTCGTTCTTCGACCGTACGCCGGTGGCGCCGTCCTGCACGGTGGCCTGGTCGCGGTCCCTCCCTCGATACAGTCAGGTATGAGTGTCGTCGACCACCTCTCCCCGTTCTTCGGACGCTGGCAGGGCACCAACCGCCTGCGACTGATGCCCACCGACGACTACCGGTCGTCGGTCGCCACGGCCACGGTCGGACCCACCGCGGGCCGCTTCGTCTCGATCGCCTACACCTGGTTCGACGGTGACGCTCCCCAGGACGGGCTCGTCCTGGTCGGCGGGTCATCCGACGACGCCGCTGCCGTCTGGGTGGACTCCTGGCACACGGGACAGACCTGGATGAGCTTCACGGGCCGTGTCGAGGACGACGAGCTGCGGCTGCTCGGGACGTACCCCGCCGACGAGGGACCCGACTGGGGCTGGCAGATCCGCGTCCAGCCTCGACGTGCGGTCCTCACGATGCACAACATCGTGCCCGGGCGTGAGCCGTACCAGGTCGTCGAGCTCGCCCTGACTGCCGGCTGACCGGCGCGTAGCGCCTACTGATCGTCCTCCTCGTCCAGCTCCGCGATCTCGACCGCAATGGCCAGACCGTCCTCGATCTCGCCGGTCGCGGCCACGATCCGGGCGGTGCCCACGATCGGGGCGATCGCCGCCAGCACCCCACGGACCTGGTCGGCGTCGATCCCGACGTCGCTCGCCACACCGAGGTTGGCCGCGTAGGAGAACGCCGGGGCGTCGACCGCGACCAGCGCGGCGAGCCGGACGAGCATGAGCGTGCCGACGTCCAGGCTGCTGGCCGCAGCGAGCGAGTCCGCCGTCATGGTTGCCAACAGGTCCAGGACCGGGGTGTCGCTCGCTTCGTCAGACACGGTCTTCTCCTTGCTGTGTCGTCTGTCTCGTGGAACCGGGGCCGGTTGACGCCCCCGGACGGTCGCTCGACGGACTCCCTACCGGGTCTGCGCGGCGCGGAGCACGTCCGACGCCACCTGGGCCAGGGTGGCTCGACGGGTGCGGGAAAGTCGGACGAGCTCCTCATAGGCGGAACCCATGTCCAGCCCCTGCTGGAACGCGAGGACTCCCTTCGCCTGCTCGATGACCACCCGGCCGTCGAGCGCTGCGGACATCCGTTCCGCGAGGACCTCCTCCGCGACGACCTCGGGCTGCAGGATCGCGAGCGTCGCGTAGTCGGCGAAGTTCTGGGCGAGCGCAGCCGACGTGGCGCTGAGCTCCGCGGCCTCGACCGAGAAGAGGTTCAACCCACCCAGCGCCCTGCCTCGCCAGACCATCGGGAACGCGTGCACGGCGAGGAACCCGGCGTCGAGGATCGCCTGGCCCACGTCGGGCCAGCGGCCCAGGATGTCGTCTCGGCCGATCCCGTGCGTCGCCTGGCCCGTGTTGCACGCGTCGACGCACGGGCCTACCTCCGTCTGCACCTGGAAGAGCTCGAGCGCGCTCACCTTGTGCGAGGTCGAGCTCAGGAGGTCGAAGGCGCCGCCCGGCAGGCGGACGAGGAATGCGCCGGCGTCGGCAGGCACGAACTCGGCGGCATCCTGGACGAGCTGAGCGAGGATCGTGGTCGTGTCGTGCTCCTGGACGAGGCTGGCGGCCACGTCGGCCAGCGCCTGCGTCGAGCTTCGCGTCGTCATGTCTCCTCGTTCCCACTGCTGTCCTGCGGGCGGGTCTCGTCCTGGAAGACGTCCTGCTCCCCTGGTCTGAAGTCGAGTCGTCGCTCCACGACCTCGATGGCGATCGCGTCGAGGGTGGTGGCCTCGGCGAACGCGTGCGCGCGGAGGATGGCGAGGGCGTCGTCCGGCTCGATGGCCAGCTGAGCCACCGTCATCCCGACCGCTTGGTGCACCCGAGCCCGGTCGGACCACTTCGCGAACCGGCCGCCGGCATCAGGTGACGAGTCGTCGAGCAGCGCAGCACCGACGGCGTCTGCGAGGAACTGCGCGTCCTCGACGCTGTACAGCAGGTCGCCGCTCACTCTGTAGAGGGTGATCACGCCGATCGTCGCGCCCCCTGGGTGCATGGGGATCGCCCAGACGGTCACCGGCCCGGCGATGTCCCCCGCGAGCTCGGTGAACATGGGGAACGGGCCGCCTTGAATCCCGTCGACGTGCGCGACGACCGCCGTGCCCCGGCGGTAGGCGTCCTGCCCGGGACCCTCCCCCAGGACGTCCTGAAGATCCTCGATACGGGCCGATGTGCCGTTCGACGAGTCCAACGTCAGCCGCTCCGGCAGCGTCGACGCGAGCGTGATGGCACCGCCGTCCGCACCGAGGACCTCGACGCAGGCCCGGCACAACCGCTCCGGCAGCGGCAGGTTCGCGGGAGCGCGTGCGGTCGTGGCGGCGAGCGCGGCAAGCACCGTGGCACGTGCGTTCACCGTCCGCAACCCTCTGAAGTGACCATCAGCCAATCTTCCACCAGATCCGCTCGTTGAGCCGGTCGCAGCGCCCGTGGCGATGCATCTGGTGCCGACCCGTCCGGGGGGCCGCTCGCCGCCTCGCCTCCCGGGTGGTCCCGAGGAAGACTCGTGGCGGACGGAGGAGGGAAGCGCTGATGGTGCACCGGACGGACCGAGAGCCACTCCCGGACCTCGTGCGACCGATGCTCGCGGTGCCGGGCGAGCTCCCTGGCGTCGAGACGGGCTGGGCCTACGAGATGAAGTGGGACGGCGTCCGCGCTGTCGCCTACGTCGCTGCAGGACGCGTCCGGCTGATGTCCCGCAACGACCTCGACATCACCCGGTCCTACCCCGAGGTCGCGGCGCTCGGCGAGCAGCTCGGATCGACGTCCGCGGTTCTCGACGGCGAGCTCGTGGCCTTCGACGCAGGTGGCGCGCCCGACTTCGGCCGGCTCCAGCGACGCATGCACGTCGCGGACGCGAGCGCTGCTCGTCGCCTCGCGCGGGACGTGCCGGTCGTGTACCTGGTGTTCGACGTGCTCCACCTCGACGGGCGGTCGACCGTCGGGCTTCCCTACGACGAGCGCCGCCGACTTCTCACAGGGCTCGGGCTGGCAGGAGGCTCGTGGCAGACACCCCCCTCCTTCGACGGGCCCGGCGCCGACGTTCTCGCGGCGAGCAGGGCGAACCGGCTCGAGGGTGTCCTGGCCAAGAAGCGGTCGGCACCGTACCGCCCGGGCGCCCGGTCCCCGGACTGGACGAAGATCAAGCACGTCCGGATGCAGGAGGTGGTTGTCGCGGGGTGGCGCCCCGGCCAGGGAAGCCGCGCCGAGACGATCGGCTCGCTCGTGCTCGGCGTCCACGAGGACGGCCGGCTCCTACCGGCGGGCCGTGTGGGCACCGGGTTCACGAGGTCGTCGCTCGATCAGCTGCTGGCGCAGCTCACGCCGCTGGAGGTCGCAGCATCCCCTTTCCGCGAGCACCTGCCGGCCGCCGAGTCGCGCGGGGTCCACTGGGTGCGCCCGGTGGTCGTCGGCGAGGTGGCCTTCACCGAGTGGACGAGCGACGGCCGGCTGCGCCACCCGGCCTGGCGCGGTCTGCGCCCCGACAAGCGCGCAGGAGACGTCACCCGAGAGGAGTGAGCTCAGTCGTCCCAGGGCGGAGTCTCCTGCAGCTTCGCGTAGTACTTCGCCAGGTGGCTCTTGATGCGGTCGCGATCCTTGTCCGGGACGTCCACCCCACCGCGGGAGCCCTGCATCACCGCGGCCGCCGCGAAGACTCCCCGCGGCACGGCCTCGAGCCTGCCGTCCACGACGTCCGCGATGAGCAGCTTGTAGGCGGTGAAGTTCTCCTTGGCCTCGGCGTCGTACCAGACGTGCGCGTCGCGGTACTTCTCGTTCGGCTCGTCCGTCGCCTTGGCCCATTCCCGGACCCGCTTCTCGGCGGCGGCGCCGTCCCACGCACGGTCGCGGTCGGCCAGGGGAAGGTCCCCGAATGCGGTCACAGCCATGACGCTTCCTCCCTCAGCTCGTGGGTGCTGCGCTGCGCAGGCGCTCGAGCAGCGGCCCAGCGGCCTTCTCCAGGAACTCGTCCTGGCCCTCGTCACCGACCTGGACGATCGCGACGTCGGTGAACCCGGCCTCCCAGTACGGGGACACGGACTCGACGATCGCGTCGAGGTCCGGACCGCAGGCGATCTGCTCCGCGACGTCCTCGGGCCGCACGAACTGGCTCGCGGCCTCGAACGCCTCGGTCGTCGGCAGGTCGGCGTTCACCTTCCAGCCGCCCGCGAACCAGCGGAACTGCTCGTGGGCGCGGGCCACCGCCCGGTCCTTGTCGCGGTCCCAGCTGATCGGGACCTGACCGATCTTCCGTGTCTCGGGCAGCGCGTCACCGCGCGCGTCGTCCCACGCCCGGACGGCGTCGGCATCCGGCTCGACGGCCACGAGATGGTCGGCGAGCGTCGCGAACCGGGCGATCGAGTCAGGTCCGGACACGGCCGCGCCGATCTGGATCGGCTCGTCAGGCAGGTCCCAGACCTTCGCCGAGTCCACCTGGAAGTAGTTCCCCGCGTAGTTCACGCGGTCGCCCGTCAGCAGGGCACGGATGATCTCCACGGCCTCCTCGAGCAGGTCGTGGCGCTCACCGACCGCGGGCCAGCGCTCGCCGACCACGTGCTCGTTGAGGTTCTCCCCCGCGCCGACGTTGAGCTGGAACCGACCGTCGGAGAGCACCCCGAGCGTCGCGGCCTTCTGCGCGACGACGGCTGGGTGGTACCGCAGGGTCGGACAGGTCACGTAGGTCATCAGCTCCACCGACTGCGTCGCCTGCGCGACGGCGCCCAGCAACGACCAGGCGTACGGTGCATGACCCTGCGCGTCCAGCCAGGGGAAGTAGTGGTCGCTGGCCACCTCGAAGTCGAACCCGAGGCGCTCAGCGGCGATGGAGTAGCGGACCAGGTCCTTCGGTCCGGACTGCTCGGTCATCAGCGTGTAGCCAAATCGTGTCACCGATCGACGGTCGCACCCGCGCCGTGAACGCGCATCCGCAGCGGTCGCGGACCGCTCGCGCAGCGGTGCCGCTCGGCTTCCGAGCCGCACGCGGGACCCGGGTGGCGTACCGTCGAACTTTGGCCGAGCAGGCGCTCGGCGCACCTGCACAGAGCGCGGCAGTGGGCACAAGAGAGGACCGTGCTCCAGCACGACGGAAGGCGATCGACGATGGACGACACCCGCACGATGGACGACATTCGCACGGCCGCGATCACCGCGCTCCAGGACGTCCTGCTCGACACGGCCGGCATCGAGGAGTTCCTCGAAGGCGTTGCCCGGGCCGCGGCCCAGCGCGTCGGGTCTGCGACCTCCGCAACCATCACGCTCCGCCGTGACGGCCGTGCCACGTTGGTAGCGGCGAGCGACCCGCGCGCAGCCGAGTGCGACCTGATCGAGTACGCCGCCGCCGAGGGTCCCTGCCTGAGCTCGATCGATCTCGGGCAGACCGTTCACGTCCCCGATCTCGCGCGGGAGACCCGCTGGCCGGCCTGGCGAGAGGCCAGCCAGCAGCACGGGTACTCCTCGGCGGCTGCCCTCCCCCGGCCCGTGCGCCCGGGTGCCGACATCGCCTTGAACCTGTACTCCACGGAGTCGAACGCGTGGGACGAGGCCGCAGTCGTGGTCGCCGACATCTACGCGGACGAGGTCGCCCGTGCCATGACCCTCAGCCTGCGCGCCGCCGATCAGGCGGAGCTGAACGCCGACCTGCGGGCCGCGCTCGTCTCACGCGCCGTGATCGACCAGGCGATCGGCGTCATCATGGCCGAGAACCGCTGCTCCGTCGAGGACGCAATGTCGATCCTGCGCAGCGCGTCCCGGCACCGCAAGGTCAAGCTCCGAGAGGTTGCGGCCGCCATCATCGAGGGCGTCACGGGGCGCGCTCCCAGCGAGGCGGACACCTTCCAGGAGCGCGCCTAGCGTTCGAGTGGCGCCCGACCTGAGGGTGGCCTAGCCTCCGATCTGCTGGACGTTTCACGGTCCGGCACAGGGGTTCGGGACAGGAAGCGTCGCCGGACGTAGGCCACGGTGCTCACCCCCGTGCGCACCGCCGAGCGAGGTCGCGAGGCACCACGGCAAGCGACGCCCGACGAGAGCGGTCGCCGACCCGAGCCTGGCGGTACCGGCACCTGACCGCGCGTGTCCTCACGCGGCCGGTCGTCCCGATGCGATGCCACATGGCTCGCACCCGCGGGTCACAGGCACCTCACCAGGCGACCTGCGGGCGACAAGGAGGAAGCCACGATGAACCCCGACATGGCACTGTCGGCCACGAAGACGGCTCCGGCCGCGCCGACCGGTCGCATGAGCATCGAGCCCGGGAACGAGCGATGGTCGTGGTCGGACGGGATGTTCGCCCTGCACGGCATGGAGCCCGGTGAGGTCGTCCCGACCCCGGCGCTCTTCCTGCGACACGTGCACCCCGACGACCGTCCGCTCGTCGAGCACGTCTTCAACGCGGGGCGGTTCGAGCCGACGGGTTGCGAGTACCGCCTGGTCGACCTGGGCGGCAAGACCCGGACCGTGACGCTGGCCGTCGACTCCCTCGTCGACGGCACCGTGACCGGTCTGCTCGTCGACGTCACGTCGTCCCGGAACCGGGCGATCGCCGACGGCGTGAACGCCCAGCTCGCGCTCGCACTGGAGTCCCGGTCCGTCATCGACCAGGCCAAGGGTGTCTTGATGTCCGGGTTCGGCGTGGACAGCGAGCTCGCCTTCGCGTGCCTGTCCCTGATCTCCCAGCACCGCAACATACGGCTGCGGGTCATCGCCGAGGAGATCCGCGACGCAGCAGCAGCAGGTCACCACCTCAGCGGACCACTCCTGACGCAGATCGAGGCGACGCTCGGCATCCTCGCGGCGCGCGCTGCGGTGCCGACCATCCATCGGTCCCGGACCGAGTCGTCCGGCGAGTCGTCCCCGCAGCCTCGCGTCTCGTCCCCACGGCGTGGCGTCGAGTCGTCGCAACGCTCCGCCTGAGGCAGGGCTCCGCCTGAAGCAGGAGGCAGCAGTGCTCCGCCTGAGGCAGGCGGAGCGGTGCTGCGCGTGAGGCAGGCCGCAGCGGTTGGGCCTGAGGCAGGCCGCAGCGGTTGGGCCTGAGGCAGGCCGCAGCGGTTGGCGACGTCGGCCGTCCGGGAAGCCGCGGGGCGGGCGGAGTGACCTGCTGCTCGCCGGCACGAGGCTTCCAGCACGTCCCACGCGGGGGCTCTCGCCTGCCGTCCACCGCCCGCCCCGCAGCCTCGGTCTGGAGCACGTGCTCCCGTAGCGACGCTGCTGGACCTTCACGTTGCTAGACCGTCGAGCGGCTCCCCGGGGGTGGCGACGACGAACGAGCAGCCGCCTGTGGCGCAGGCGCCTTCTCCACCCGCTCACCGGATCGTCGCGCAACTCGTCCTCGCTCGCAACGGCGGGGCCAGCATCCGCGTGGCCGTCCGCGTGGCGGGTCGACGTCGCCTAGCGGGTGGACGTCCGCGTGGAGGGTGGACGTCCGCGTGGCGGGCGGACGTCCGCGTGGCGGGCGGACGTCCGAGTGGCGGGCGGACGTCCGAGTGGCGGGCCGGACGTCCGAGTGGCGGGCCGGACCGACGCGGCCTAACGTCCGAAGGAGCCGCCGCGACCGGTCGGCTGGAACGTCGCCCCGGGACAGGACACGTCGCCGGGCATGGGACAGGTTCGGGGTGCCCACACCCCCGGACACCGATCGATCGATCCGAGGACGCCTCGGCGCTCCTCCCCCAGCGGATGGTTGCGGCAGAAGGTCTCGCGACCGCGTCGACCTCCAGGGCCGCTCATCGCGGGCCTCGAGTCGACGGCTCCGCCCCGCGCACACGTGAGACGAGGTCACCATGACTGACGAGTACCTGAGCAGCTCCACCCGAGCCGAGGCCGGCGCCACCGAGACCGCCGCGAACGAGTCGACCGGCCTGAAGGAGAGGGCCGCCGACGCAGGCGGGCACATGGTCGGCGAGGTCAAGGCCGAGGTCTCCGGGGTGACGGACGAGACGACCCGCCAGGCCGCCGACCTCTGGTCCCGCGCGCGCTCCGGGTTCTCGGAGCGGGCCGGCGCGCAGCAGAGCCGCCTCGCCACGGGGCTGTCCTCCGCCGCTGCCCAGCTGACGCAGATGGCGTCGCAGTCCGACGCGCAGGGGGTGCCGACGGACCTGGTCCGTGAGGTGGGTCGCCGCCTCGACAGCGCCGGACGCTGGCTGGACGTGCACGACCCTGACGAGGTGCTCGACGAGGTCCGCCAATTCGCTCGGCGTCGGCCGGGCTCGTTCCTTCTCCTGGCCGCGGGTGCAGGAGTGGTGCTCGGTCGGCTCACCAGGGGGCTCAAGGATGCGCCGTCCGCTCGCTCGACCGAGGGCACACCGCGTCACCGGACCGAGGACGACGACCTCCCTGTGTACGCCGACCCGGCGCAGGACCGTCCCCGGTTCACCGACGAGCTCGCAGGACCCGTCCCGACCGTCCCTACCGTGACGCCCACCGCACCGGTGCGGACGTCGGCATGGGCCAGGCCGTGAGCCAGGAGAAGGACCGATGAGCACCGATCCGGACAGGATCCGCGACGACATCGCGCGCACGCGGTCTGAGCTGAGCTCGGACGTGGATGCACTCACGGAGAGGGTGAGGCCCGTCAACGTCGCACGACGTCAGGGCGAGAGGGTCCACGAGACGTTCCTCGGCCTCAAGAACCGCATCGTCGCAGGCCCGTCCGATGGCACCGGTGCGACGGGTTCCGCGGCCTCCTCGCTCGGCGAGAAGGCGAGCGGCCTGCCCGACGCCGCGCGGTCCGGGGCACGGGACAACCCGTTGGCCGCCGGGCTCGTCGCGTTCGGCGTGGGCTGGCTCGCGTCCTCGCTGCTGCCGCGAAGTCGTCAGGAACAGCGGCTCGCGCCGTCTGCGAGGGACCAGCCGGCACCGCCGGCCGACGCCGCCTCGGCGGCCACCACCAACGTCCGAGCCGCAGGCCCGTTCGGCCCGGACGGCCACTGAGAGCCGCGTGGCGGACGCCCGAGGACGTGCGTCCGCCACGCGGTCGGATCAAGGAGCACCGATGACTGCACCCCAGACCCGCGGCACGCGGAGCGTCGACAGGGCGAGCGCGCCCGAGCCGGACGACCCGCGCAAGCCCCGCTCACCCGGCGACCTCACGAAGCGCTCGTGGAGGTACGTCCTTCGCACGACGCTGCGAGAGTTCCTCGACGACCAGTGCACCGACGTCGCGGCCGCCCTGACGTACTACGCCGTGCTCGCGATCGCGCCCGCACTGCTCGCGGTCGTCTCCGTCCTCGGGCTGGTGTCCGACCCGGCACAGGCGATCAACCGGATCCTCGACATCGTCGGTGACGTCGGCCCGAAGTCGGCGGTGGAGACCATCGAGCCGATCCTCACGCGGCTCACGGAGGCGCCCGCCGCCGGCGTGACGTTCGTCGTCGGCCTGGTCGTGGCGCTCTGGTCGGCGTCGGGCTACGTGGCGGCGTTCAGCCGGGGTATGAACCGCGTGTACGACATCGACGAGGGACGGCCGATCTGGAAGCTGCGCCCCGTCCTGCTGGCAGTGACGATCGGCCTGGTGCTCGTCGCCGTGGCGGTCGTGGCCGCGGCCGTGCTCTCGGGCGGTGTGGCTCGTTCGATCGGCAGCATCGTCGGCCTCAGCGACACCGCCGTCACGGTGTGGGACATCGTCAAGTGGCCCGTGGTCGTCCTGCTGGTCGTGACGGCGATCGCGCTCCTCTACCACTGGGCGCCCAACGTCCGGCAACCGAAGTTCCGCTGGCTCAGCCCGGGCGCGCTGGTGGCCGTCATCGTCTGGGTCCTGGCCTCGGTCGCGCTCGGCGTCTACGTGACCACGTTCGGGAACTACGAGAAGACCTACGGCTCCCTGGCCGGTGTCATCGTCTTCCTGCTCTGGCTGTGGATCACCAACCTCGCGCTCATGTTCGGGGCGGAGCTCGACGCAGAGCTCGAGCGAGGCCGTCAGCTGCAGGCCGGCATCGAGGCCGAGGAGACCATCCAGCTCCCGCCGCGCGACACCCGGGCGAGCGACAAGCACCGCGCCAAGCACGAGGAGGACGTGCGCCTCGGGCGCGCCCTGCGCTCGTCCCACGGTGCTCACCAGCCCGACGCGAAGGGCACGTCCACGCCCGACCCGCCGACCTCGTCGCGAACCTGAACCGGTCCCCCTCGGCGACGCCCTTCTCGGTGCCCTGCGAGCGCGGGTCTTCCGGCCCTATCGACGTGTGCAGGCCCGGAGAACGATCGAGGGAGCCCGCAATGCCGCGGGCTGCCCGTGACCGGGCGTCTACTCATCGAGGAGTGCGCACCATGGAAACCATGAGGGCCGGCGTCGTCCGGTCGTTCACCACGGACCTCGACATCGCGGAGGTCGCCATGCCCGCGGTCGGTCCGAACGAAGCGCTGGTCCGGGTCGACTACTCAGGGGTGTGCCACACGGATCTGCATGCTGCCCGTGGAGACTGGCCGGTCAAGCCCGCCCCGCCCTTCATCCCCGGGCACGAGGGGGTCGGGCACGTCGTGGCCGTCGGCGATGCCGTGAGCCGCGTCGCGGTCGGGGACCTGGTCGGCAACGCCTGGCTCGCGTCCGCGTGCGGGGAGTGCGAGTACTGCGAGACGGGCTGGGAGACGCTCTGCCCGAGCCAGCAGAACAGCGGCTACTCGGTGGACGGGTCGTTCGGTCAGTACATGGTCGTGGACGCGCGGTACTGCCCCGTCCTGCCCGCAGACGTCGACCCCGTGGGCGCGGCGCCCGTCCTGTGTGCCGGGGTGACGGTCTACAAGGGCCTGAAGATGACGGACACCAAGCCCGGAGAGTGGGTCCTGGTCTCCGGCATCGGCGGGCTCGGGCACCTCGCGGTCCAGTACGCGGTCGCGATGGGCCGCAGGGTCGCAGCGATCGACGTCGACGACACGAAGCTCGCGCTCGCGACCAAGCACGGCGCCGAGGTCGTGGTCAACGCCGCGACCGAGGCTGACCCGGCGGCGAGGCTGCAGGAGCTCACCGGCGGCGTGCACGGTGCGCTCGTGACCGCCGTCAACGCGCACGCCTTCCCGCAGGCCGTCGGCGCCCTGCGACGCGGTGGCACGGTGTCTCTGGTCGGGCTCCCGCCGGACCAGTTCCCGCTCGACATCTTCACGACGGTCCTGTTCGGCCTGACGGTGCGTGGCTCGATCGTCGGCACCCGCAAGGACATGGCCGAGGCGCTCGACTTCTACGCGCGCGGACTGATCCACCCGACGTACACCGTCCGCCCGCTCGACGACATCAACGCGATCTTCGCCGAGATGCTCGCCGGCGAGATCGACGGTCGCGTCGTCATGGACATGCGCGCCTGAGCCCTCGAGGGCGGTCGGTGGTGCCCGGCCGGGCACCACCGGCTGCCTGAGTCACCCCCTGCGTCAGGGTCGAGCCACCAGCACCGCCGAGGGTGCGGAGCCCGACCGAGGGTACCGGCGTCAGACCCGTGCCCGGCCGCGCCCGAACAACCAGCCGATGAGGCTGATCACCAGGAGCGCGATACCGACCCACAGCAGGACCTTCGCCGCGGCGACGGCAACGCCGAGGACGATCATGACGACACCGACGACGATGAGGATGAGCCACAGAGCCATGGCCGTGTCCTTCGAGACGGGGCGACCGGGGGGTCGCCTTCGGGCCCCTACCGCTCCTTGATCGGGACACAAGCATCGTCGACCCGCCGAGGCGCCGCCGCACGTCGGAGGCCCACGACCGTGCTGGTCGAGATGCAGGCGCCCCGCGGACACGCGACCATGCATCGGTGCAGACCATCCGGTCGAGAGCGGGCCTCCTGCTCAGCGTCGCGCTCCTCGCGGGGTGCGCCGTCGGTTCCACGGGGACCCGGGTGGACGATGCCCGAGCACTCGTCGACCCTGTCGCGCAGGCCTCGTCGGCGGTGCAGACCGCACAGCTGTCCGTCCGGCTGCTGGGCGACGAGGACGTCACGGCTCCAGTCGCTGACACCGCGCTCCTGGACTCGATCCGCGTCCTCGCCGAGGCCGCGGACGCGGTGGTCACGCTGGTACCGGCCGACCCGACCGGCTCCCGGTGGCAGGACGACGCCCTGGAGGCCGTCCAGTCGGCGCAGGTCGCTGTCGCAGGCGCCCGCGCGTGGGCGAACGGCGCGACGACGAGCGAGGAAGCGACGGCAGCCGCGCTCGACGACAGCGCGGCCACCCTGGACGCGATGAGCGCGACGCTCGAGCAGGCGAGCGGCACGTGAAGAAGGTCCTCGGACTCGCGCTCGGCATCCTGACCGCCATCGGTGGGTTCCTCGACATCGGCGACCTGGTGACCAACGCGGTCGTGGGGTCACGGTTCGGACTGTCCCTCGCGTGGGTCGTGGTCGTGGGTGTGATCGGGATCTGCCTGTTCGCGAGCATGTCCGGGCGGGTCGCCGCAGTGAGCGGGCGGGCGACCTTCGAGATCATCCGCGAACGCCTCGGCCCACGCGCGGCGGGCGCCAACCTCACCGCCAGCTTCCTGATCAACCTGCTGACCCTCACGGCGGAGGTCGGCGGCATCGCCCTTGCGCTCCAGCTGGCCAGCAGCGTCGAACCGCGCCTGTGGATCCCCGTCGCGGGCCTGGCGGTCTGGCTCGTCGTGTGGCGCACGAAGTTCTCCATCATGGAGAACGTCACGGGTCTGGTCGGTCTCACGCTCGTCGTGTTCGCCGTCACGGTCTTCCTGCTCGGTCCGGACTGGAGCACGCTCGCGGACCAGACCTTCCACCCGGGCGTCCCCGCGAACGAGGGGCGCGACGTGTACTGGTACTACGCGATCGCGCTCTTCGGAGCGGCGATGACCCCCTACGAGGTGTTCTTCTTCTCGTCGGGCGCCGTGGAGGAGCGGTGGTCGGCCAAGGACCTCGCACAGTCTCGGCTCAACGTGCTCGTCGGCTTCCCGTTCGGCGGCATCCTGTCGGTGGCCATCGCCGCGTGCGCTGCGATCGTCTTCCTCCCCGCCGGGATCGAGGTCTCGTCGCTGTCGCAGATCGTGCTGCCCGTCGCGCTGGCCGGCGGAAAGCTCGCGCTCGCCGTCGTCATCGTGGGCATCGTCGCCGCGACCTTCGGCGCAGCGCTCGAGACGTCCCTGTCGAGCGGGTACACGCTCGCACAGTTCATGGGCTGGTCCTGGGGGAAGTTCCGCCGCCCGGCCCGGGCGGCACGCTTCCACCTGACGATGATCGTCTGCATCCTCGTCGCCGTCGGCGTGCTCATGACGAGCGTGGACCCGATCGCGATCACCGAGTTCTCCGTGGTGTTCTCGGCGATCGCCCTGCCGCTGACCTACCTCCCGATCCTCGTCATCGCCAACGACCCCGAGTACATGGGCAAGCACGTCAACGGGCGGGCCACCAACGCGCTGGCGCTGGTGTACCTCGTCATCATCGTGGCGGCGTCCGTCGCCGCGATCCCCCTGATGATCGCCACAGGAGCGGGCTCATGAGCCTCCCACCCGACGAGCGTCCACCCGGCCGCATCCTGGACGCGCGCCTGCACCTGCTCGACCGGCAGGTTCTCGACGTCGACGGTGTCCCGACCTGCACCGTCGACGACCTCGAGATCCACGGGCTCGACGGCAGCGACCGACCCGACGGCACCCAGACCGCCGTCGTCACCTCGCTGCTCTCGGGCGCGGTCCTGGCAACCCGCGTCCTCGGCGGACGGCCGCCCGCGTCACGCTGGCACCGCATCCGCTGGACGCACGTCACCGACGTCGGGACCACCGTGCGGCTCGGCGTCCACGGCGACGCCCTGGACGTCACCTGGACCGAGCGATGGGTACGCGACCACGTCATCGGACGACTCCCCGGAGGCCGCCATGATCCTGGGTGACCTCCTCGACGCGCGGGTGACCGACGCCGACGGTCGGGGCCTCGGGTTCGTCGTCGACGCCCGGTTCGCGCTCGACGGACCGATCGACGGCCTGCTGGCCGCCCCCCGCCTGCACGGGCTGCTGGTCAGCCCGCGCACCGCCACGTCGTTCCTCGGGTACGAGCGCAACGGGGTGCGCGCTCCGGCGCTCCTGGCGCGTTGGTTCCGGTGGCGGCACCGGGGCACGTTCCTGGTGCACTGGTCGGACGTCCGGTGGGTCGCTGACGGCACGGTCGTCCTGCGGGCCGGATACGAGCGGTACTCCCCCGGCCTGACGGGGACTGCGCCGCAGCAGGGCTGACCCGCGGGGCGTCGACGACCTGCCGTCGCTGGGCCGGGCGGCGGTACGACAGGGCTGTGCCGATCCGGTCATCATGCCTCGACGGCCACCGCCGGAGCAGGGCCGGACGGCCCTGGTCCTGCAGGTCAGCGAGCCGACAACCTTCGGGGAGGACCACACCCACACAGAATCGGGGACCCCGTGCTGACCGCCGCGACCGCCTGGACCACGTTCTCCTCGACGGCCGCGGCGCCACCCGGCACCGGCTCCGGCGGCGAGGCGAACCTGGTGCTCCCCGACCTCTGGTCGGTGACCGTCACCGGCGGCGTCTCCGGCGCTCTGCTGCTCGGGGTGGGGCTCGTCGTGTGCGTGCTCGGGCTCGGCTTCGGGATGCTCGCGTTCGTCCAGCTGCGCCGGATGCCGGTCCACGCGTCGATGCTCGAGGTCTCCGAGCTCATCTACTCGACGTGCAAGGCCTACCTCGTCAAGCAGGGCCGGTTCCTGATGATGCTGTGGGCCTTCATCGCCGCGGTGATCGTCGTGTACTACCGCTTCCTCATCGACTTCCCCTGGAGCCGCGTCGCGATCGTCATCGCGTTCAGCCTGCTCGGGATGGCCGGCTCCTACGCGGTCGCCTGGTTCGGCATCAGGGTCAACACGTTCGCCAACTCGCGCACCTCGTTCGCGGCGCTGCGCGGTCGCCCGCTGCCCGTGCACAGGATCCCGCTGAAGTCGGGCATGTCGATCGGGATGGTCCTGATCAGCCTCGAGCTCCTGATGATGCTGGTCATCCTGCTGTTCCTCCCCCGCGAGGTCGCGGGTGCGTGCTTCATCGGCTTCGCGATCGGCGAGTCGCTCGGCGCGGCTGCCCTGCGCATCGCGGGAGGCATCTTCACCAAGATCGCGGACATCGGCTCGGACCTGATGAAGATCGCGTTCAAGATCAAGGAGGACGACGCCCGCAACCCCGGTGTCATCGCCGACTGCACGGGTGACAACGCGGGCGACTCGGTGGGCCCGAGCGCCGACGGGTTCGAGACGTACGGCGTGACCGGTGTCGCGCTCGTGACGTTCGTCCTGCTGGGCGTCCACGACCCGGGCGTCCAGGCCACCCTCCTGGTCTGGATGTTCGCCCTTCGCGCGGTCATGATCGTCGCGTCCGTCGTGTCCTACCTCGTCAACGACGCGTGGGTCCGCCGCCAGTACCGTGACGCGACCCGCATGAACTTCGAGACGCCGCTGACGTCGCTGGTCTGGGTCACGTCGGCCGTCTGCATCGCGGCGACGTACGCGACGACGTACGTCATCCTCGGCACGGGACCGACGGCCGACCACTGGTGGGTCTTCGCGACGATCGTCGCGTGCGGCACGCTTGCCGGCGCCGTGATCCCCGAGCTGGTCAAGGCGTTCACGTCGACGGGCTCCCGCCACGTGCGCGAGGTCGTCATGAGCTCACGTGAGGGCGGCCCGTCGCTCAACATCCTGTCGGGGCTCGTCGCCGGCAACTTCTCCGCCTACTGGCTCGGCGTCACGATCGTGGGACTCATGGGCGGCGCGTACCTGCTGTCCGGGATCGGGCTGTCGGCGCTGATGCTGGCGCCCGCAGTGTTCGCGTTCGGGCTGCTCGCGTTCGGCTTCCTCGGCATGGGGCCCGTGACGATCGCCGTGGACTCCTACGGGCCCGTGACGGACAACGCGCAGAGCGTGTACGAGCTGTCGATGATCGAGGAGGTCGACGGCATCGAGGGCGAGCTCGCCGCGGACCACGGTCTCACGCCCGAGTGGGACCGCGCCAAGACCATGCTCGAGGAGAACGACGGCGCCGGGAACACGTTCAAGGCGACCGCCAAGCCGGTGCTCATCGGCACCGCGGTCGTCGGCGCCACGACGATGATCTTCTCGATCATCATGGGCCTCACCGACGGCCTGACCACCGGGCTGCAGAACCTTTCCCTGCTGCACCCGCCGTTCCTGCTCGGCCTCGTCATGGGCGGCGCGGTGATCTTCTGGTTCACGGGAGCCTCCATCCAGGCCGTCACCACGGGCGCCTACCGGGCCGTCGAGTTCATCCGCACCTCCATCAAGCTCGACGGCGTCACCAAGGCCAGCGAGGCGGACTCGCGCCGGGTCGTCGAGATCTGCACCCAGTACGCACAGCAAGGCATGCTCACGATGTTCCTCGGGGTGTTCTTCGCGACCCTGGCCTTCGCGTTCGTCGAGCCGTACTTCTTCATCGGCTACCTGATCTCCATCGCACTGTTCGGTCTCTACCAGGCGTTCTTCATGGCGAACGCGGGTGGTGCGTGGGACAACGCGAAGAAGATCGTCGAGATCGACCTGCACGCCAAGGGCACCGCGCTGCACGACGCGACGATCATCGGCGACACGGTCGGCGACCCGTTCAAGGACACCTCGTCGGTCGCCCTGAACCCGGTGATCAAGTTCACGACGCTGTTCGGCCTGCTGGCGGTGCAGCTCTCGGTCCAGCTCGTCGACGACGGGCGGCACACCCTGGTCGCGTGGCTGTCCGCGCTGTTCTTCGGGGCGTCCGCCTTCTTCGTCTACCGCTCGTTCTACGGCATGCGGATCAAGGCCGCCCTCTCCGACGGGGACCTGCCGAACGAGCCGGGCGACGACGACAGCGCACCCGACGCCGACGACGTGCCGGCTGAGACGACCGACAACCGGCTCGTCGAGACGATGGTGGGTGACCGGTGAAGGTCGCGATCCACTACCCGGACGCGCGCGTCGACCCCAGCGGTCACGTCGCGGACCACGACGCGGGCTCGACCCTCGTCCGGCGGCTGCTGCGGATCTTCCCGGGGTCGCTCCTGATCGGTGACGTGCCCCGCGGGTGCGTGGGCTTCGCGGTGCGTCCGCTCGAGCTCGTCGACCCGGCCGAGCACGTCGTGATCAACATGGCGGCGCTCGAGTCCATGACGATCTGGCGGGCGCTCGCGCGCTCGGGGCGTGACCCGCGGCTCATGAACTTCGTCTGGAAGAACACGTCGAGCATCACCGACCCGGTCGAACGCGCGGCGGTCGCGCTCTCGTGCGCGCTGTTCCCCACGTTCGCCAACTCGGAGCGGACCGCCGGGGAGGTGCACGAGATCGTCGACCGCTGGACCATCCCGGCCCTGGCCGAGAAGGCCGACGTGGCGTGGGTGAACCTCGGGATCCGGCTGGACCACGTGCTCCCACGTCGGGACCCGGACGTCCCGGTCGTCCTCTACCCGGCGATCTACCTGTCCGAGCGCAAGCAGCCCCAGGTGTTCCTCGACGTGCTCGAGCGCCTGGCACGGCGCACGCCGCTGCGTGTCGAGGCACGCCTGCACGAGTCGCACCTCGCGTCCGAGACGGCGATGCGCCTGTCCCTGCGCGACTGGGCGTGGGTCGGCCCGCTGACCTCCTCCCGGGAGGACTACTGGGCGGCCCTCGCACGCACGACCGCGTTCCTTGCGACGGCGAAGGACGAGTCCTACGGCCTCGAGTACATCGAGGCGCTCGTCGCGGGCGCGGTCGGCGTGCTGCCGGACCGTCCCTGGGCCAGAGCGATCCTGCCGCCGGCGTACCCGTTCCTGTACCGGACGACCGCGGAGGCGGAGGCGATGCTGCTGCGGGCCCTCACCGAGCCGGACGCATGCCGCCGGGAGGCGGACGTGGCCGCGGGGGGCAGCTTCGCGCAGTGGCTGCGCGCACGGCACAGCGACGACCGGTTCGACGCCGCCATCATCGACCAGGTGGAGCGCTGGTTCGGCGCGTAGGGCGAACCGCCCGTCAGGCGCGGCCGTCGACGAGGTCCCCCGTCGAGGTCGAGCTCGCCGACGGTCGTGCGGCCGGCGGGCGCCGACGCTACGACCGCGTAGATTCCGAATGGGCCGCGCGAGACTTCACCTCAGATCATGACGGCGTGTCACCCGAGACAGGAGGACAGATGTCCGAGCCTCAGCCAAGCCCGATGCTCACGCCTGCCGAGATGGCCCGCGCGGCAGAGGACGCCGCGCACGCGAAGGCGACGGGCGTGCCCCTGAAGTCGTTCATGCTGGGGCTGACCGCGGGCGGGTACATCGCCCTCGGCTTCGTCTTCTACCTCACCACGCAGGTAGGCGCCGAGAACATGCCGTACGGGATCGGACGACTGGTCGGTGGGATCGCGTTCTCCACCGGCCTGGCGCTGGTCGTGCTGACCGGAGCGGAGCTGTTCACGTCGTCCACGCTGACGCTCACGGCGCGCGCCGCGGGCCGCATCAGCTGGTCTCAGCTCCTGACCAACTGGGGCATCGTGTACGGCGCGAACTTCCTGGGCGCCCTGACGATGGTCGCCCTGATCTACGTCGGTGGCACCTGGCACAACGCGAATGACGCCTGGGGTGCCGTCGTGCTGAGCACGGCGCTCGGCAAGATGCACCACACGTTCCTCCAGGCTTTCGTCCTGGGCATCCTGTGCAACCTCCTGGTGTGCCTCGCCGTGTGGGCCGCCTACGCCGGGCGGACGGTCACCGACAAGATCGTGGCGGTCACGCTGCCAATCGCCTTGTTCATCGCCGCGGGGTTCGAGCACTGCGTGGCCAACATGTTCCTGCTGCCGCTCGCCGTGCTCATCAAGGACACCGCAGGTTCCGATTTCTGGACCGCCACCGGGCTCGACGAGCAGGAGTTCGCCAGCCTGACGATCCCGCACTTCCTCGGGCACAACCTGCTGCCCGTCACGCTCGGGAACATCGTCGGCGGCGGCGTCATGATCGGGATCTTCTACTGGACGGTGTTCCGTCGCCACCACCGACTGACGACACCCGCGAGCTGAGCAGACTCGCGCGGTCAGTCGGCCTCTTCCGCCCGGTCCGCGAGGGCGAGCTCGTCGGCGTGCTGGACGTAGCCGTCGATGTGCCGCTCGTCCGGACCGACGTACTCCGAGAGGGGACGGATGAGCGCGTTCGACGCCGCCTGCTCGAGGATGTGCGCCGTCCAACCGGTGATCCGGGCAGCCACGAAGATCGGTGTGAAGGTCGCCGTGTCGAAGCCGATGAGGTTGTAGGCCGGCCCGGACGGGTAGTCCAGGTTCGGGTAGATCCCCTTGCGGGACACGAACTCCGACTCGAGCGCGGTGTACAGGTCGAGGACGTCCGGGCGGTCGTAGTGCGCGACGAGACTCTCCAGGGCGACCTTCATGGTCGGCACCCGGGAGTCGCCCCGCTTGTAGACGCGGTGGCCGAAGCCCATGATCTTGCGCTTCTCACCGAGTGCGTTGTCGAGCCACGCCGGGACGTTCGCGGCGTCGCCGATCTCCTCGAAGGTGCGCATCACGGCCTCGTTGGCACCACCGTGCAGCGGACCCTTGAGGGCACCGATCGCGGCCACGACCGCGGAGTAGAGGTCGCTGAGCGTCGAGGTGACGACCCGGGCGGTGAACGTCGACGCGTTGAACGAGTGCTCGGCGTACAGGATCATCGACCGGTTGAACGCGTCGACAACCGTCTCCTCGGGCTCCTCGCCGAAGGTCATCCAGAGGAAGTTCGCGGCGTAGTCCAGGTCGTCGCGCGGCTCGACGACGTCCAGGCCGCGACGACGGCGCTGACCGTAGGCGACGATCGCCGGGAGGGCAGAGAAGAGCTGCAGGCTGCGCGCCAGGTTGCTGTCGGCGCTCCCGGTCACGTCGAGCACAGAGCCCGAGCCGGCAAGGTCCACCGCACCGAGCAGGCTGACGGCGGTGCGGACGTCGTCCATGGGATGTCCGTCCACCGGCAGCAGGTCCAGGACGGTCCGGACGTCCGGGTCGAGCGGTCGCAGGGGGCGCTCGGCCGCTCTCTGGGACGCGAGCTGCTCGTCGTCGGGCAGCTCGCCGTGCCACAGCAGGTACGCGACCGCCTCGAACGACTGGGTCGACGCCAGCTCCTGCACGGGGTAGCCGCGGTAGAGCAGCGAGTTGGTCTCGGGGTTGACCTTCGAGACGGCCGTGACGTCCGCGACGACACCGGCCAGACCCTTCTTGATGTCGCTCATGCACCGCTCCTGTTGTTGTCCAGGTCGAACGTGAAGATTCCGCTGTCGAACGCGGAGTAGCTCTCGTAGTCGAGCAGCTCGTAGAGGCGCGCACGCGTCTGCATCTCGGGCACCGTCGAGGTCAGCGAACCCTCGGCGAGGATCGTCTCGAGGCCGCGTTCCGCCGCGCCCATGGCGAGCCGCAGGAGCGACACCGGGAAGATCACGATGTTCACGCCGACGTCCGCGAGCTGCGCGGTCGTGAACAGCTCGCTCTTGCCGAACTCGGTCATGTTGGCCAGGATCGGCACGCTCACCGCGGCCCGGACGGCGGCGAACTCCTCGAGGGAGGCCATCGCCTCCGGAAAGATCGCGTCTGCTCCCGCGTCCTGCAGCGCCTTCGCCCGGGCGACCGCCGCCGCCAGCCCGTCGACGCCACGGATGTCGGTGCGGGCCATGATGAGGAAGTTCGGGTCGCGCCGACCCTCGACCGCGGCGCGGATGCGCTTGAGCGCTGTGGCCTCGTCGACGACCTCCTTGCCGTCCAGGTGCCCGCAGCGCTTGGGGTTCACCTGGTCCTCGAGGTGCATGCCGGAGATGCCCGCGTCCTCGAGCACCTGGACGGTGCGGGCCACGTTCATCGGCTCGCCGAACCCGGTGTCCGCGTCGATCAGGGTCGGCAGGTCGGTGACCCGCGCGATCTGCCCGCCACGCTGCGCGACCTCGGTCAGGGTCGTCAGGCCGATGTCGGGCAGACCCAGGTCCGCCGAGAGCACCGCGCCCGAGATGTAGACGCCCTCGAAGCCCTTGTCCTGGATGAGGGCCGCACTGAGCGGGTTGAAGGCCCCGGGCATCCGGACGAGCTCGCCCGCGTCAAGCCGTGCCCGGAACGCCGCGCGCTTGTCGGCCGCGGTGACGGTCGAGTGCAGCATCAGAGCAGCCCCTTCGGTGCCTCGGGGAGTCCCGCGACGAGGACGTTGAGGTCGCCCACCTCGGCGGCGGTCAGCGTCGGCAGGCCCTGGGCGAGCGCGAGGAACGCGTCGATCTGGTCCGCGCCGAGAACGGGGCCCGCCAGCGTGCGGAACTTGCGCACGTAGTCGGGGCGCGTGAAGGGTCGCGCGCCGAGGGGGTGCGCATCGGCGAGCGCGATCTCGTCGACGATCCGGCCGCCCCCGACCAGGTCGATCTCCACGCGGCCCCCGAACGCCTTCTCGGCGAGGTCGTTCGAGTGGTACCTGCGGGTCCACTCCGGGTCCTCGACCGTGCTGATCTTGTGCCAGAGCTCCACCGTGTCCGGACGCGTGGCCCGCGACCGGGCGTACGAGAGGTTGTGGTCCCACGCACCGTCCTGCAGTGCGACCGCGAAGATGTAGGCGATCGAGTGGTCAAGGGTCTCGCGGCTGGCCGTGGGGTCGAACTTCTGCGGGTCGTTGGCGCCGGTGCCGATCACGTAGTGCGTGTGATGGCTGGTGGCGAGCACGATCCGCTCGACGTTCGCGGGGTCGCGGATCTCCGGGTGCGTGGCACCCAGCGCACGGGCGAGGTCGATCCACGCCTGCGCCTGGTACTCGGCGGAGTGCTCCTTGGTGTAGGTGTCGAGGATCGCGCGCTTGGGCTCGCCCGGCTCCGGCAACGGCACCTCGTACCGTCCGTCGGGCCCGTCGAGCAGCCACGCGATGACGCCGTCCTCGCCCTCCCAGATCGGCGACGGGCTCGTCTGCCCGCGCATGGCCCGGTCGACAGCCTCGATCGCCATCTTGCCCGCGAACGCCGGTGCCGACGCCTTCCAGGTCGAGATCTCGCCCTTGCGTGACTGCCGCGTCGCCGTCGTGGTGTGCAGGGCCTGGCCGATCGCCTGGTAGATCGTCTCGACGGGCAGGCCGAGCAGCGTCCCGATGCCCGCGGCCGCGCTCGGGCCGAGGTGCGCGACGTGGTCGATCTTGTGCGCGTGCAGCGAGATCGCCTTCACCAGGTCGACCTGGATCTCGTAGCCCGTGGCGATGCCGCGTACGAGTGCCGCGCCGTCCTTGCCCGTGTGCTGGGCCACCGCGAGGATCGGCGGGATGTTGTCGCCGGGGTGCGAGTACTCGGCGGACAGGAACGTGTCGTGGTAGTCGAGCTCGCGCACCGCGACGCCGTTCGCGTAGGCAGCCCACTCCGGCCCGTACCTGCCCTCGATGCCGAAGACGGTCGCCCCTGCTCCCCCGGATGCGGGACCGACCGGGTGGGCCTGCGCCTGCCCCCGAGCCGCGACGATCGGGGCCCGCGCGAGCGACGCCACAGCGACCGACGCGTTGTCGATGAACCGGTTGACGATCATCTCCACGACGTCGGGGTCGACCGCCACCGGGTCGGACGCGACCTCGGCGATCTTCCACGCCAGCTGCTGCTCGCGCGGCAACGGCTCGGAGCTCTTGTAGGTCCGCAGAGCGTGCAGCAACATGTCGTGCCCTTCTCGGTTCTCGCGCGCATCGGTACCACGCATGATCATCAACGCCCGGTGCCGCCCCGCAGCGGTACGCCTGATCGACACCGAGAGCATCATGCACGCCCACGGCCCACGTCGGCACGAGGTACCCGCAGCACCCGCCGAGCGCGTCGCGTCGACGCTACGTATCCCGTGCCGTCTCCCGCCACCGGTCGGGGCCGGGCAGACTCGAGGCATGGGCGCGGACTGGGTGCTGCACGTCGACCTCGACCAGTTCGTCGCGGCGGTCGAGGTGCTCCGCCACCCCGAGCTGGCCGGCAAGCCGGTCGTGGTGGGAGGCCGCGGCGACCCCACCGAGCGAGGGGTCGTCTCGACGGCCTCGTACGAAGCGCGCGAGTTCGGCGTCCACTCGGGGCTGCCGCTGCGCGTCGCGGCGCGCAAGCTGCCCGACGCGGTGTTCCTGCCGGTGGACGCGCCCGCGTACGAGGCCGCCTCGGAGCAGGTGATGGCGACGCTGCGCTCGCTCGGCGTCGTCGTGGAGGTGCTCGGATGGGACGAGGCCTTCCTCGGCGCAGCCACCGAGGACCCGGAGGCACTGGCGCGGCAGGTCCAGGCGGCCGTCCTCAGCGCGACGCGGCTGCACTGCTCCGTGGGGATCGGCGACAACAAGGTGCGGGCAAAGATCGCCACCGAGTTCGGCAAGCCGGCCGGCATGTTCCGGCTCACGGCGGACAACTGGTTCGACGTGATGGGCGACCGGCCCACGCGCGACCTGTGGGGTGTGGGGACGAAGGTGTCCCGGCGGCTCAGCGCACTGGGCATCACGACCGTGCGGGAGCTCGCCGACGCGTCCGGCGAGGCCCTCGTTGCCGAGTTCGGACCGAAGATGGGCGTCTGGTACCACGGGCTCGGACGAGGTCTCGGCCCCGGCACGGTCGACGACACCCCGTGGGTGCCCCGTGGTCACAGCCGCGAGACGACCTTCCAGCAGAACCTCACGACGCCCGGGCAGGTGCGGTCGGCAGTCGCCGAGCTGGCTCGTGCGGTCGCGCAGGACGCCGCCGACGACGGACGCGACGTCCTGCGTGTCGCCCTCAAGGTGCGCTACGCACCGTTCGAGACCAAGACCATGAGTCGCAAGCTCGGCCAGCCGACCCGCGACGCCGACGTCGTCGTGGCAGCGGTGCACGCCCTCGCCGAGTCTCTCGAGGACCGCGAGGTTCGGCTCCTGGGTGTCCGGGCGGAGATGGTCATGCCCGTCGAGACGGACCCGAGCGAACGGACCCCGGTGCGAGGCCGGATCTGACAGCTAGCCCGCGAGAGCGGCGCGCAGGAACGCGATGTCCTGCGCCTGACCGTCCGCTGGAGTCTCGACCACGGCGTCGCACCCGGCTTCGCGCACGACGTGCGCGATCAGCTCGGGCGGGATCGTGCCGGTCGCGAAGCCGGCGTGCCGGTCCCGCTGCGATCCGGCCTCGTCCCGAGAGCTGTTGGCGTGCACGAGGTCGATGCGCCCCGTGATCGCGCGCACGCGGTCCACGATCGTCTCGAGGTCCTCCCCCGCGGCCCAGGCATGGCACGTGTCGAGGCACAGCCCGACGTCGTACTGGCCGATCGCGTCCCACAGCAGCGCGATCCGGTCCAGGGTTCGTGCGCAGGCGTTGTCGCCACCCGCCGTGTTCTCGACCAGGACGCGCACCGGGAACGTCGCGCGCTCGAACGTCTTGCGCCAGTTGTCGATCCCCACGGAGATGTCGTCGCCGTCGCCGACGTGGCCGCCGTGCACGATGAGCCCACGCGCGCCCAGGTCTGCTGCGGCCGCGGCGTGCTGCGCGATCATGTTCCGGCTCGGGATCCGGATCCTGTTGTTGGTCGACGCGACGTTGACGAGGTACGGCGCGTGCGCGTAGATGCCGAGCCCCGAGGCCAGGAGCGCGTCCGCGTCGTCGCGGCGGACCGGCTTCTTCCACCCCTGCGGGTCTGCCAGGAACAGCTGGACGCACTGGGCGTCGATCTCGGCAGCGACTGCCACCGGGTCGGTTCCGTGCGCGTGCGCACCGATCAGGACCACGACGGTCTCCCTTCCTTGAGCTCGCGCCAGGCTAGACCGCAGCGCCGACACGGCGCACCGCGGGTCAGCCGATCAGCGGACGCCCCTCGGGGCGCCGGAACAGTCGCTGGCGCTCGCGGAGGACGAGGGCGGACGCGAACGTCACCGGCCCCAGCCTGCCCGCGAACATCAGCAGGACGAGCACGAGCTGCTGCGCAGGGTAGAGGTCGGGTGTGATGCCGGTGGTCAGCCCCACGGTCGCGAAGGCGGACACGACCTCGTACAGAATCTGGTCGAGCGTGTACGGGCTGGTCATGGCCAGTCCGAGCGTGGAGATCACCACCGCGGCGACGCTCAGGAGAGCCACCGAGAGTGCCTGGCGGATCGTCGCCGTGGGCAGGCGCCGGTCGTAGAGGTTGGCGTCGGGGTCGCCCCGCAGCTCGGCGACGATCACCAGGAGGAGCACCGCGAACGTGCCCACCTTGATGCCGCCGGCGGTGCTCGCGCTGCCGCCGCCGATGAACATCAGCACGTCGACACCCAGGAGCGTGCCCGTGTTCATCGCCCCCGGATCGACGCTGTTGAACCCGGCGGTGCGCGGCATCACCGCCTGGAAGAACCCGGCAAGCGCACGGCCGGCCGGGTGGAACGCGCCCAACGTGTCGGGGTTGTTCCACTCCGCGATCGTGACGAAGAGCGTGCCGCCGACGAGCAGGATCAGCGTCATGGTGACGGTGAGCCGGGTGTGGACGCCCCACGGCCCTCGGCGCCTGCGCAGGAGCTCCAGGATCACCGGGAAACCGAGTCCACCGATGATCACGGCGAACGCGATCGGCAGGCAGATCCAGGGATCCGTCGCGAAGCCGATCAGGTTGTCGCTGAACAACGAGAAGCCGGCGTTGTTGAACGCGGACACGGCGTGGAAGACGCCCAGCCACAGCGCCTCCGACCAGGAGTTGTCGTAGGCGGTGGCGAACCGCAGGGTGAGCACGACCGCCGTGACTGCCTCCACCGTGAGGCTGATGCGTGCGACGCCGAGGAGCACCGAGCCGACATCGCCCAGCCGGATGCTCTTCGTCTCCTGGGCCGCGAGCAACCGAGAATTCAGACCGAGCCTTCGGGAGATGAGCAGACCGAGCATCGTGGCCAGCGTCATCACGCCGAAGCCGCCGACCTGGATCAGCACGAGGATGATGACCTGACCGAACCCCGACCAGTACGTCGCGGTGTCGACGACCGTCAGCCCCGTCACGCACAGTGCGGACGTCGCCGTGAACAGAGCCTCCAAGGGACTCGCGGCCCCGGGGCCCGACCTGGCGTTCGGCAGCAGCAGCAGCAACGTGCCGGCGGCGACCCCCAGCGCGAACGCCGCGACGATCCTGCGCCCGGGCCTCCTCGGACCCTTGCGGGGGTCACGGCGAAAACGCGGGAGTCGCAAGGGGCCCCGGCCCGAGGGTGCGACCATCGGGACTACTCAGGCGGACGGACGAGCCGGTCCAGCCCGCCGTCACCCGCCTCAGGCACGCGCGCGGGCCGGGACGACCGCCTCCTGCGTCGCCAGCACCCTCGGACGCGCCGCCTTGCGCCGCATGACGACCTTGTCGAGCTCGCCCACGACCGGCAGAAGGAGCGCGAGCCCCAGGCTCGCCAGCCACTGCCCGCCGGTGAGGGACTGCGTGGTGAGCCACCCCTGCAGGAAGTCCAGCTCCGTGGCGAGCACGACCAGCACGGCCGGGACCGAGAGCACCTTGACGGCGGTCAGCAGCGGCGCGGCGAGCCCGGACTCCGGTTCCCGCCGCAGCACGAGGCCGGAGAACACCGAACCGAGACCCATCACGACGAAGGCCATGGTCATCGACGCGGTGGGGTGGTCCGGCGTCGGTGTGTCCGGCCCGAAGACCAGCGGGACCGCCGACGACAGGGCGAGCACAGACCCGTAGAGGATCCAGCGCCGCACGGCCCAGCCGTTGCTGATGCCGATGTTCGGGTCTCGGGGCGCGCGGTCCATGATCCCGGGCCCGACCGGGTCGAGCATGATCGCGATCACCGGGGCGACCGCGACGAAGAAGTTGAGGAACAGCACCATCATCGGAGTCATCGCGACGCCGCTGGCGATGTTGAAGACGCTCGCCGCCAGGAACAGCAGCACGAGCCCGATGAGCTGGCTCATCTGGAACCGGATGTACGCGGTGATCTTCTGGTAGATGCTGCGGCCCAGCTCGACCGCATGCACCAGGGTGCTGAAGTTGTCGTCGGTGAGCACCAGACGTGCCGCCTGCTTGGTGACCTCGCTTCCGGAGCCCATCGCGACGCCGATGTCCGCCTGCTTGATCGCGGCTGCGTCGTTCACGGCGTCGCCGGTCATGGCAACGACGAGACCTTCGCGCTGCATGAGCTGAACCAGGCGGAGCTTGTCCTCCGGCGTGACGCGGCCGAAGACGTGCAGGTTCGGCAGCCGCTCGAGCAGCTCCTCGTCGGTCAGCTTCGCCAGCTCGGGGCCGCTGATCGCGCCCGGTCCCAGGCCCAGCTGGGCACCGATCGCGCTGGCGGTGACCGCGTGGTCGCCGGTGATCATCCGGACCTCGATGCCGGCCTTGAGCGCGATCTCGACGGCGATCTTGGCCGTCGGGCGCAGCGGGTCGACGATCCCCACCAGGCCGACGAACACGAGCTCCTCGACGTAGGACATGGGGTCCGCCACGATCGCGGCCTCGTCCACGGGCGTGAGGAACCGGGCCGCGAACGCGAGCGTGCGCAGACCCTGCTTCGAGAGACGGTCCTGCTCGGCCTCGATGTCGGCGCGCATCGTCTCGAGGTCGACGATCTGGCCGGGGCCCGCCAGCGCCTTCGTGCACCGCTGCAGGACGACGTCGGGACCGCCCTTGACCACCTCGACCAGGGTCCGGTCACCGCGCCACGGCAGCCACTGCGCGGTGGCCATGAACTTGTACGCCGAGTCGAACGGCACCGACGCGATGCGCGGGTACGTGCGTCGGCTCTCTTCGGCGTCGACCCCGATCTTGGCGGCCAGCACCACGAGGGCGGCCTCCGTGGGGTCGCCGATGATCTCTCCGGAGTCCGAGACCGTCGCGTCGCTGGCCAGGACCAGTCCGTACGCGAGCGGGGTCAGGTCCGGTACCTCGCCGCCGGCCGCCTGCAGGATCCTGCCCGTCTTGCCGTACCCGGTGCCCTCGACCGTGAAGTGCCGGCCGACGGTGTACAGCGCGGTCACCGTCATCTCGTTGAGCGTCAGCGTCCCGGTCTTGTCCGAGTTGATCGAGCTGGTCGCGCCCAGGGTCTCGACGTCGTTCAGGTTGGCGACGACAGCCTTCGCGTCGGCGAGCTGCCGAGCCCCGTACGCGAGCATCGCCTGCACGAACGTCGGGAGGCCGGTCGGGATCGCCGAGATCGCCACGGCGGTCGCGAGGAAGAGCAGGTCGCTGGCGGACTGGCCACGCAGGACCCCGATGAGGACGATGACCGCGACGGCGCTCCACGCGATGGCGCCAAGCACCTTGGTCAGGCTGTCGAGCTCACGCTGCAGCGGGGACTTCGTCTTCTCGACCGTCGACAGCAGGGTCGCGATGTTGCCGATCTGCGTGGTCATCCCCGTCGCGGTGACGAGGATCGCCCCGGTGCCGCGCGTCACGGACGTGTTCTGGAACACCATGTTGGCCCGGTCGCCCAGCGGGACGTCGTCGTCGGCGAGCGACGCGACGTCCTTGCCGATCGGCGTGCTCTCGCCGGTGAGAGCCGCCTCCTGCGTCTCCATCGTGGCTGTGCGGAAGAGCCGCCCGTCCGCAGGCACGATGTCGCCCGCCTCGAGCTCGACGACGTCGCCGGGCACGAGCTGGCTCGCCGGGATCTGCACGAGCGTGCCGTCACGTCGGACCTTCGACTGAGGCTCCTGCATCGTCGCCAGGGCGTCGACGCTCTTGCGGGCCTGCATCTCCTGCCGGGCGCCGATCAGCACGTTGAGGATGACGAGGAACCCGACGATCAGTGCCGTCGAGCCCTGTCCGATGGCGGCACTCACCACGGCGACCGCGACCAGCATGATGTTCATGGGGTCGCGGACCTGCTGCAGCACGACCGCCCAGAGGGACGGGGGTGCCTGCGCGGTCAGCTTGTTCGGACCGAACCGGGCCTGGCGCTCGCTCACCTGAGCACTGGAGAGTCCAGTCGCCAGATTGCTCTCCAGCTCCGTGGCCGTCTCGTCGGGTGTACGGGACCACCACCTCGTGGGCTCGCTCTGCGGCGTGGTGATCTCCGGAGGCGCTGAGGTCGGTGTCACGTGGACTCCCATCGATGTCGCAGTCGGTGCTCGACTCCGTGGCCACGGTATCTCCACAAAGCCGACATTGGCGGAACGTGGCCCGCCAGGGGTCAGCTGGTGACGTCGCGCCCGTGAATGGTCAGCGCCCAGATCACGAGGACGTCCAGCGCGATGAGGATGGATCCCCAGACCGGGTAGTACGGCAACCAGGCGAAGTTGACGACAGCACTGAACGTGGCGACGAGCACGCCGACGGCGCGGGCCCACACCTGGCCGACGAGCACGAACACACCTGCGGCTGCCACGGCGATCCCCAGGATGAGGTGGATCCAGCCCCACGTCGTGACGTCGAACTCGAAGACCCACTTCTGACCGGCGACGAAGAACGTGTCGTTGAGAAGCGCGACAAGACCTTGCATGGCCTGGAAGAAGCCGATGACGATCAACATCGTCGCGGCGAACAACGTCATGCCGACAGCCAAACCGCTGCGCTTCTCCGTCACGATGGGCTCCAATTCGTGGGTCCGGTCGTCGCGACGCGCGGACGCCTCACGACCCTCGACCGATTCAGGGCGAGTGCCCTGAATCGGATCATGGCCGAAACCGCAGGTCAAGGCCCGAGGACGCCCGAATCTGCCCCGACCGCGCGGTGGTCACAGAGTGCGCAGGACCAGGAGGAACTGCCCGCCCCCGGGTTCGACGCTCACCTCGACCCGCAGGCCTGGCGCGAACCGGGACAGGCGGTCCGCGAGCCAGGTGGCAGCCTCGTCGCCATCGGACCGGCTCGGGCACCGACCCACGACCTCGCGGCCACCCTTGCGCGTCAGCCGCTCGACGGTCGCGACGATCGGCGCCGGCTCGATCACGAACAGGTCCGGAGACCACGGCACGACGGGCTTGATCGCACCTTTGCGCGTGTTGCACGCGCGGTGCGCGAGCCGCTCCGACCCCGGGGCGGGCTTCTTGCCCTTCGGTGTCGCTCCCCCGTCGATGCTCGGGCCCCGGTCGGCGTTGACGGACGCGTCCGGGTCCACGGGCTCGTCGCACAGCCAGCATCGCCAGCCGTCGCGCTGGCCGACCTCGTCAAGGGTGCTCATGGCCGGAGGCTACGTGATCGACCGCATGCGTCGACGGAATGGCGGTCGACCCCCGGCGCCGGCGAGGCACGTGTCGCTGCCGCCGATGGGTACCGTCGAGGCCATGACCGACGGAGGCTGGCTCACCGCCGAGCAGCTGCACGCCTGGAAACAGCTCATCGCCCTCGTCGAGCTCCTGCCCGGCGCACTGGAGTCCCAGCTCCAGCGCGACGCGAACCTCAGCCACTTCGAGTACTACACGCTGGCCATGCTCTCCGAGGCGCCCGACCGCACCCTGCGCATGACGGCCCTGGCGGCCAGGACGAACGCGACGCTCGCACGCCTCTCGCACGTGGTCTCGCGCCTGGAGAAGCGCGGTCTGGTGCGTCGCGAACGGTGCCCGCAGGACCGGCGCGCGACGAACGCGGTGCTCACGACCGCCGGCTGGGACACGGTCGTCCGAGCGGCCCCGGGGCACGTCGCCACCGTCGCAGACCTGGTCATCGCCCCGTTGGACAGCGCCGACATCGCCGACCTCGACCGCATCACCGCCAGGATCCTCACCCGCCTCCAGCCCGAGCACGTCCTCACGAGCACCGACGAGCCGCAGACACCCCGCACCTGACCGGCGCCCCGGCCCGGCGACTCGCGGACGGCACCACCGGTTGCCGCGACGCGAACGGCGGCCGAACTCTTGAACGGCCCGACCGTCTGCGGGTGTCGGTGTCACCCGATCGGGATAAGTTGCGCGACGCACCGCAACCCGGTGCACCCCCGACATCATGGGAGGACTCCGGCATGAGAATCAGCAGAGGTCGCAGAGCTGTGACGGTCGCCGCCGCAGCGGGACTCGTCGTCGCCATCGCCTCGCCGGCCACGGCGGACGACCAGGGGAATGCTCGCGGGCACGGCGGTTCCGACGACTACCACCTCACGGTCATGGGCACCACGGACCTGCACGGCAGCGCCCTGAACTGGGACTACTTCAAGAACGCGGAGTACGACGACAGCGCCCACAACGACGTGGGGCTGGCCAAGGTCTCCACGCTGGTCGACCAGGTCCGTGCGGACAAGGGCAGGACCAACACCCTCCTGATCGATGCCGGTGACACCATCCAGGGGACGTCGCTCGCCTACTACTACGCCAAGGTCGAGCCGATCGGTAAGCGCGTCGAGCACCCGATGGCCGCAGCGATGAACGCCATCGGCTACGACGCCGCAGCCGTCGGGAACCACGAGTTCAACTACGGCATCCCCTACCTGCGGACGTTCGAGAAGCAGCTCGACTTCCCGCTGCTCGCGGCGAACGCCCTGAACGACGCCTCGGGCCGTCCCGCGTTCCAGCCGTACACGATCAAGACCGTGCGGCCGCCGCACGGCAAGCCGGTCCACGTCGGCATCCTCGGCCTCACCAACCCCGGGATCGCGATCTGGGACAAGGCCAACGTCGAGGGCAAGATGCACTTCGACGGCCTGGTCGAGCAGGCGGCCCGGTACGTGCCCGAGATGAAGCGCAAGGGCGCCGACGTCGTCGTCGTCGCCGCGCACTCCGGCGCGGACACGTCCTCCTCCTACGGCGACACGCTGCCGTTCCCGGAGAACGCCGCGACGCTGGTCGCTCAGCAGGTGCCCGGGATCGACGCGATCCTCGTCGGGCACGCCCACCAGGAGATCGCGCAGCGCGTCGTCACCAACACCGCGACCGGCAAGCCCGTGGTGCTCTCCGAGCCCTTGAAGTGGGGTGAGCGGCTCTCGGTCTTCGACATCGACCTGTCGTTCGCGCGCGGCCGCTGGACCGTGCAGTCGGTCGGCGCCCAGGTACTGAACTCGAACACGGTTCCCGAGGACCCGAAGATCGTCCAGCTGCTCGCGGCCGACCAGCAGAAGGTCGTGACCTACGTGAACGGCGTGATCGGCACGGCGACCGAGGCGATGTCTGCGGCGACGGCCCGCTACGAGGACACGGCAGCACTCGACTTCATCAACTACGTCCAGGCCGGCGCCGTGAAGGCCGACCTGACCGGCGCTGACGCCGAACTGCCGGTGCTGTCCATCGCCGCGCCGTTCAACAAGGACGCGGCGATCCCGCAAGGCGACGTCTCGGTCCGCGACATCGCGGGGCTGTACATCTACGACAACACGCTTGTGGGCATCAAGCTGACCGGTGCGCAGGTCAAGGCGTACCTCGAGAAGTCGGCGGAGTACTTCAAGGCCGCACCGAGCCCGGGAACCTACGCCGCCGCGGACCTCACCAACGCGGTGACGCCCACGGCACCGAACGGGACGCCGGACTACAACTACGACGTCATGGGCGGACTGGACCAGCCCTTGACCTACGACATCGACCTCGCACAGCCCGTCGGCAGCCGCGTCACGGGGCTCGCCTACGGCGGGGTCCCGGTCACGGACGCACAGGAGTTCGTCGTGGCGATCAACAACTACCGGCAGTCCGGTGGCGGCAACTTCCCGGGCGTCGTGGGGGCGCCCGTCGTCTACAACCGGCAGGTCGAGATCCGGCAGCTGCTCATCGACTGGGTGACCCAGAACCAGGTGGTCGACCCGGCGACGTTCTCGGCCTCCAACCCTGACTGGCGGCTGACATCGGGCGGGGAGCCGCTCGCGATCACCCCCTGAACGTCCCTCAGACGTGCGGGCGCCGCGCCGGGCCTGGCTCCCGGCGCGCAACGAGGCCCTACACGCAACGGTGCCCTGGACGTCATGTCCAGGGCACCGTGTGCGGGTCAGAGGCCGACGACGACTAGGCGTCCGCTGCCTTCGCAGCGGCCTTGATGTCCTTGGCTGCCACGTCCTCGATCGCCTCCTCGACGATCTTGTCGGCCTTCTCGAGCGCCTTGCGGATCTCCACCTCGCCGGGATCGGAGACGAGCGCCAGCAGACCGGAGTGACCGGGCTGGACCACGTCCTCGAGCGACTTGAGGAGCTCGGCCCTGTTCCGCAGCTCGCGCACCTTGCCGGCCGCCGATCCGGCGCCACCGAGGACCGCAGCACTCGCGAGGATCGCGGGCGGGAAGATCGCACCGAGCACGACGCCACCGACGACGCCCCACTTCAGGCCCGAACGGGTGCTGTGGTCCGTCGCCTTCTGGACCTCCAACGTCCCGTCGGCGTCACGCTTCACCACGACGACGCCCTCGATCTCGACGCTGCTGCCGTCCTCGATCGACTTGAGGGTCTCGTACGCCTCCCAGGCGGCGTCGATGGTCGGGTAGTCCGCCAGCAGGAGCGTGTACGCCCCATCGCTCAGGACCGCGACTGCCTCGCTGTCGGGTGCAACCTCGTCTGACATGATGTCTCGCTCCTTCGGGTTGTGCACGATCCGGGCAAACCGACTGTAGCCGCCGGTCAGGCGCCGGTTGCCTCCGCCTGACGCGCGGCCGTCTCGATCCCTGCGACGTAGGCCACCCAGTCGATCTGAGGGATGTTCGGGTCGTCGGGGCGGCTGCCTACCGCGCCGTCGACGAGCTCCCGCACGATGTCGGCGTGCCCCGCGTGCCGCGCCGTCTCGACGCACATGTGGACGAGCACCTGCTGCAGGGTCACGCGGCGCCTCTCGGCGCTCCACCAGGACACCGTGCCCACCGCGTCCAGCGGCAACGCGTCGATCGTGGCGTCGCTGTGGGCAGCGCACCGGTGGTGCAGGTCGACGATCTGCTCGCGGCTCTCGTCGGCGGTGGCCCACATGTCCGCGTTGTCGGGCGCACCGTCAGCGAACCACGGGAGGTCGATGCCGGACGGCCGGTCGAACACCTCGCCGAAGTACCCGACCTCGACGCTGGCGACGTGCTTGACCAGGCCGAGCAGGTTGGTGCCCGTGCGGGTCAGCGGCCGGCGGATCCCGTACTCGTCCAGACCGTCGAGCTTGCTCAGAAGACTTGAGCGCTGGGCGCGAAGGTACCGGTGCAAGGTCTCCTTCTGGTGGTCCATCCGGACACTATGCCGTCGCCCTCGCGGGTGTGCGCTTTCACAACCAAAACGTTGTGCAACTTCACGGTTGTGGCTATTGTGCGGGGATGGCTGTGCTGGAGGACGACCTGACCCTGGTGTTCACCGCGCTCGCGGACCCGACCCGGCGCGCGATCCTCGAGCGCCTCTCGCACGGCGACGCGACCGTGCACCAGCTCGCCGCCCCGTTCGCCATGTCCCAGCAAGCGGTGTCCAAGCACCTGCTGGTGCTCGAGCGCGCCCAGCTCATCTCGCGTGCCCGAGTCGGCCAGTCACGTCCGTGCTCGCTGGACGCCGGGCGCCTCGCCGAGGCCGTGAGCTGGATCGAGACCAACCGGCAGGTCTGGGCCGAACGCCACGACCGCCTCGCTGCCCACCTGGAGACCCTGTGACCGAGCTGACCTTCCGTCGGATCCACCGGGCGACGCCCGATCTGCTGTTCACCTGCATGACGACCCCGGAGCACCTGAGCCACTTCTGGGGGCCGGACGGCACGACGACCCCGCTCGAGAACATCACCGTCGACCTGCGCCCCGGCGGCGCCTTCGAGACGACGATGGTCAACCAGTCCGACGGCAGCGCGTACACCATGCGCGCCGTCTACCTCGAGGTCGAGCGGCCGGTGCGGCTCGTGTGGCAGGACGTGGACAGCGACATGCTCACCAGGATCACGTTCGTGGACCTGCACGACGGCCGTACCGAGGTCGTGACGCACCAGAGCCGCGTACCGGCCACGGTCGCGAGCCCGCAGGCACAGGCCGGCTTCGTCACCAGCCTGGCCCGGTTCGCCGCCTACATCACGGACGGAGCACGAGCATGACCGTACTGACCTCCCCCGACGGCACGACCATCGCCTACACCCGCAGCGGCGACGGTCCCCCGCTGATCCTCGTGGACGGCGCGATGTGCTATCGCGGTGCCGGACCCATGGACGCCATGGCCGCGCTCATGCAGGACGCGTTCACGGTGTACACCTACGATCGCCGCGGCCGCGGGGCGAGCGCCGACACACTCCCCTACGCCGTCGAGCGCGAGGTCGAGGACCTGGCAGCACTGGTGGAGGTGGCGGGCGGCGAGGCCGGCGTCTACGCGATGTCCTCGGGCGGCGCCCTGGCACTGGCGACCGCCGCCGCGACGCCCGGGATCGCCCGCCTGGCCCTGTACGAACCTCCTTACACGGCCGAGGCCGGCCTGCAGGACCGCGCCGACCAGTACACGACCGAGCTGACCGACGCCCTCGGCGAGAACAGGCGAGGGGACGCCGTCGCCGCCTTCATGTCCTACGTCGGTGTGCCGGCACCCGTCGTTGCGGGCCTGCGGGCACAGCCCGGTTGGGAGCGCTTCGAGGCGATCGCTCCGACGCTCGCCTACGACAACGCCCTCATGGGGGGCAGCCGCATCCCGCGAGCGCTGACCGCGTCGATCGGCGTCCCGGGCCTCGTCGTGACCGGTGGCGCGAGCCCTGAGTTCCTGCAGAACGCCGGATCGGCTGTCGCTGACGCGTTGCCCGCGGGCGCGCACGCCACGCTCGCCGGCCAGACGCATGACCTCGACGCGTCCGCCCTGGCGCCCGTCCTGCGAGAGTTCTTCCTCCACTGACCGGTCGGATCCCCGTCTTCGACTCCCACGGCTGTTGACGGGCGCGCCGCGGGCAGCGAGTCTGCCTAGGGAGACTCGTCGAACCGGAGGCCGTGCATGCGTTCGTCCGCCCGCAGACCAGCGCTGAGCCTGCTCGTCGTCGCGCTCCTGACGCTCGCCGGCTGCTCGTCCGGCGAACCCGACGCCGAGCCCGCGCCCACACCCTCGTCCACCCCGACGCCGACGCCGACGGGTCTGTCCGCGTCCGCGTGGGCTGACAACGTGTGCGGCGCACTGGGCGACCTCACCACCGACATCCGCTCGGTCGCCGACGGCCTGAGCGTGCAGCTGGGCGGAGGCGACGCGCTCGACCAGCTGAAGTCCCAGCTGACGACGAACGCCGCGAAAGCCGGCCAGTCGCTCGAGGACCTCAAGACGGCCGTCGGCGACGCCCCGGACACCGAGGAGGCCACGGCACTCAAGGAGAGCCTCCAGAGCAGCTGGAGCGACATGACCTCGTCGACGCAGGATGCCAGGCAGGCCGCGCAGGACGCCGCCGACTCCGCGAACGCGGCGGAGTTCCTGGGGTCGGCGGGCACGGCGCTGTCCGAGACCTCGGCGGCCCTGGCGGCGGCGGAGGCGTACGCGACGACGCTCCTGGCAGCGGCCTCGGGCGCCCGCGGGAGTGTGCGGTCGGCGTTCGCGGACGCCGAGAGCTGCGCTGCGCTGCAGCAGAGCTCCTGAGGCGCGCACCGCAGACCGGCTCGTCCAGGAGCACGGCCGTGCCACGCTGGTGCCCGCACCGGAGCACCACCTGTGCCGGACCCACCACGCCCGCGAGGACGAGACCTTGAGCGCACCAGGCACGGCACCCACGACCGTCCGTTCCGCCACTCCTGGGTCGGCGTTCCCGCTCGGGGCCACGCTGATGCCCGACGGGACGAACTTCGCGGTGGCCTCCGACATCGCCGTCGCCATGACGCTGTGCCTCTTCGAGGCCGACGGCACCGAGCACCAGGTGCCGCTCCTGGACAACGACGCCGGGGTCTGGCACGCGTTCGTCCCGGGCGTCGGGGCGGGTACGGCGTACGGCTTCCGTGCGGCCGGACCGTGGGAGCCCTCGCGCGGGCAGCGGTGCAACCCGGCCAAGCTGCTGCTCGACCCCTATGCGCGCGCCATCAGCGGAGAGGTCAGCTTCGGCCCGGAGCTCCTCGACTACACGGTCGGCGACATGGACGCCCCCAGCACGCTCGACTCGGCGCACCACGTGCCCCGCTCGATCGTCGTCGACCCGGCGTTCGACTGGGAGGGTGACGTCCACCCCGGGACGAACTATGCCGACACCGTCTTCTACGAGGCCCACGTCAAAGGTCTGACGGAGCTGCACCCGGAGGTCCCGGCGGAGCTGCGTGGCTCGTACGCGGCGCTCGGGCACCCGGCCGTGATCGCGCACCTGGTGGACCTCGGCGTGACCGCGGTCGAGCTGCTGCCCGTTCACCAGAGCGTCCCGGAGGAGTTCCTCGTACAGAGCGGCCGCACCAACTACTGGGGCTACACCACGATCGGCTACCTGGCACCTCACGAGAAGTACTCCGCGCACGCGCGTGCCGGCCTCGTGGGCGGACAGGTGTCGGAGTTCAAGACCATGGTCAAGCGGCTGCACGCCGCAGGGCTGGAGGTGATCCTCGACGTCGTCTTCAACCACACCGCCGAAGGCGGTCACGGCGGCCCGACCCTGTGCCACCGAGGGCTCGACAACCCGGCCTACTACCGGCTGAGCCCGGCGGACCCCCGCTACTACGTGGACACGACCGGCACCGGGAACTCGCTGAACGTCGACCACGCGACGACGCTGCGGCTGATCATGGACTCCCTGCGGTACTGGATCCTCGAGATGCACGTGGACGGCTTCCGCTTCGACCTCGCGACGACCCTGGCCCGCGAGGACGGGAGCTTCGAGAAGACCGCCTCGTTCTTCGACCTGATCACCCAGGACCCCGTGGTGGGCCGGACCAAGCTCATCGCGGAGCCGTGGGACGTGGGGCAGATGGACAGCTACAGCCTGGGCCGCTTCCCGCCCCTGTGGAGCGAGTGGAACGGAAGGTACCGCGACAGCGTCCGGGACTTCTGGCGGGGGGCGGACGGGATGCTCGGAGAGCTCGCCACCCGGCTCTCGGGATCGTCCGACCTGTTCGGCGGCTCGGTCCGGCGCCCGTCGGCGTCCGTCAACCTCGTCACGGTGCACGACGGCTTCACGTTGCGGGACCTCGTCAGCTACGACCACAAGCACAACGAGGCGAACGGCGAGCAGAACCGTGACGGGTCGACCGACAACCGGTCCTGGAACAGCGGCGCCGAGGGCGTCACGCAGGACCCGACGGTGAATGCCGTGCGAGGGTTGCGCACCCGGGCGATCCTCACGACGCTGCTCACCTCGCTGGGCACGCCGCTGCTGCTCGGCGGCGACGAGCTGGGTCGGACCCAGGACGGCAACAACAACGCGTACAGCCAGGACGGCCCGATCACCTGGGTCGACTGGGCCACCGCGGACCAGACGCTGCTCGCCTTCACCCGTCGCCTCGTCGCGCTGCGCCGCGAGCACCCGGTCCTGCGCCGGCGGCGCTTCCTGACGGGCGCGCAGAGCGAGGAGATCGGCTGGTACTCGCCGACCGGCCGGTTCATGAGTGGTGCCGACTGGTCCGATCCTCGCGCTCGGTCGGTCGCCCTGTACCTCGACGGCGCGGACGCCCCTGACCGTGACGACCACGGCAGGCCCCTGGTCGACTCGGACCTGCTGCTGCTCGTGAACGGCTGGTCGGGCGCGGTCGACTTCACGCTCCCCGACCCTCGCCCCGGCGCGTCGTGGACCATCGCCCTCGACTCCTCCAGCCCGCTCGGCGAGCCCGCCGACGCAGCACGGCGGGGTGTCGGTGAGCAGGTGCGGGTGCCGGGATGGTCGGTGCTCGTACTCACGAGTCCCGTTCCGGGGCTCTGACCGCAAGTATCAAATTCCGACCTGCTTAGTCCAATATTCGAGACGCGGGTGTTGCGCGCGCCCTCGGACGGTCATCCTTCTTCACATGCAGACCATCCGCGCGGCCTCGACGTGCTGTCACGTCGCCATGGCTCCCGCGCGCACCTGCTGTCCGCGGACCTTCTGAACCTCGGCCCCGTCCCCCCTCGGCCGCACGTTCACCGCTCGGCCTTCGTCCTGCAGGACGGCCAGGCAGAACCGCGACCACCCCCGTCCCCCGCGGAGGAAACGCCCTCATGGCGTCCACCCAGATCGTCCCTGCCCGAGTCCGCGACCACGCCGTCGCGCCTGCACGCGCCGCCGCGCGATGTCGACGATGTCCGTCGCCCGCCCACCGCACGCGCTGACCGACTCGATCCCCAAGGACCCGACATGACTGCTCGCCCCGCGCACCGCGCGCGCCGCCTCGCCGCCACCCTCACAGCCCTGCTCACCGCGGGTGTCCTCACCTCTCTCGCGGCGTGCTCTGCCGACAGCGGAGCCGCCGCAGAACCGTCCGCGACGGCGTCGGACGACGCGCCCGCAACACTTGCCGAGGCCGACGAGCTGCGTCTCGGCTACTTCGCCAACGTCACGCACGCGATCCCCGTGATCGGCGTCGAGGACGGCACCTACCAGGAGACTCTCGGCGACACGAAGCTGACGACCGAGATCTTCAACGCCGGACCGGCGGCCGTCGAGGCGCTGTTCGGCGGCGCGATCGACGCCGCCTACGTGGGCCCGAACCCCGCGATCAACGCGTTCTCGAAGTCGGACGGCAAGGCGATCCGGATCGTCTCGGGCGCGACCTCGGGCGGCGCACAGCTCGTCGTGGTCGACGCCATCACGAGCCCGGCGGACCTCAAGGGCAAGACCCTCGCCACGCCGCAGCTCGGCAACACCCAGGACGTCGCGCTGCGCGCCTGGCTCGCCGACGAGGACCTGACCAGCTCGCTCACCGGCGCCGCATCCGACGTCAACGTCGTGCCGCAGGAGAACTCGCAGACGCTCGACGCCTTCAAGGCCGGCCAGGTCGACGGCGCGTGGCTCCCCGAGCCGTGGGCGTCGCGACTGGTCGACGCGGGGGCGCACGTGCTGGTCGACGAGAAGGACCTGTGGCCGGACGGCGACTTCGTCACCACCCAGCTCATCGTCTCCACCGACTTCCTCGACAAGTACCCCGGCACCGTCAAGAAGCTCATCGAGGCGGAGTACGCCACCAACGAGTGGATCACGGCGAACCCGGACGAGGCCAAGACGGCCGTCAACACGAACATCGAGAAGCTGACGGGCAAGCCCCTCGCAGACGGCGTGCTCGACCGGGCGTGGGACAACCTGCGCCTCACGCTCGACCCGATCGCCTCGAGCCTGCAGACGTCGGCGGACCACGCCGTCGCCGTGGGAACGTCCAAGAAGACGGACCTCACGGGCATCTACGACCTCGCGCTGCTCAACCAGGTGCTCGAGGCCAACGGACAGGAACCGGCCGACGACGCCGGGTTGGGAGCTGGCGGGAAGTGACCACCACCGCGACGGCGGCCGGCGGCCCGGGCATCGACGCCCCGGCCGCTGTTGCGGCGCGCCTCACCGACGTCACCCAGCACTTCGGTGAGGCCTCGCGCCCGCCCGTGCTCGAGCACATCGACCTGACGGTCCAGCCCGGCGAGTTCGTCTGCCTGCTCGGCGCCTCAGGGTGCGGCAAGTCGACCCTCCTGTCCCTGGTCGCCGGGCTCGACAAGCCCGTCTCGGGTCAGGTCGACGTGCCCGGTGGCCGACCGGCGCTCATGTTCCAGGAGCCGGCGCTCTACCCGTGGCTCTCCGCGGGCGCCAACGTCGAGCTCGCCCTGCGTCTGCGCGGCGTGCCGCGCAAGGAGCGCAAGGCCGAGGCCCAGCGGCTTCTGTCGCTCGTCCGGCTCGACGGCGCCGCTCCGAAGCGCGTCCACGAGCTCTCCGGTGGCATGCGCCAGCGCGTCGCACTGGCCCGTGCGCTCGCGCAGGAAGGCGACCTGCTGCTCATGGACGAGCCGTTCGCGGCTCTCGACGCGATCACCCGCGACGTCCTGCACGAGGAGCTCACCCGCATCTGGTCGGAGACCGGACGCGCCGTGATCTTCGTGACCCACAACGTCCGGGAGGCGGTGCGGCTCGGTCAGCGCGTCGTCCTGCTGTCGTCGCGACCCGGACGGGTGGTGCGCGAGTGGCGCATCGACATCCCGCAGCCGCGTCGCATCGAGGACGCCGACGTGTCCGCGCTCAGTGCCGAGATCACGGAGCACCTGCGTGAGGAGATCGCCCGCCATGGCCACTGAGACCAGCACCCCCGCCGCACCGGCGGTCCACGGCCGCCCGTCGGACAGCGCACTTGCCGCCGGGCTCGATGCGCTCGAGACGCCGATCGTCAACCCGCGCCCCTCGTTCGCCGTGTCCGTGTGGCGCTCGGCGTGGCCCGTGCTCGCCGCCCTCGCTGCGCTCGTCGTCGTCTGGCAGGTCGCGTACACGCTCGAGCTGAAGCCGCCCTACGCGCTGCCGAGCCCCGCCGACACCTGGCAGACGTTCGTCTCGACCGTCCAGGACGGGACCGCCTGGCTTGCCATGAGCACGAGCGTGCGCCGCGCGGCCGTCGGGTTCGTGCTGTCGGTCGTCGTGGGTGTCGCGATCGGCACGGCGCTCGCTGCGTCGCAGCTGTTGCGCCGTGCGTTCGGACCCATCATCACCGGACTGCAGTCCCTGCCGTCGGTGGCCTGGGTGCCCGCAGCGGTCATCTGGTTCGGCCTGACGGACGCCACGATGTACGCGGTCGTCCTGCTCGGTGCGGTGCCGTCGATCGTCAACGGCCTGCTCACGGGCACCGACCAGGTACCGCCCTTGTTCCTGCGCGTCGGTCAGGTGCTCGGGGCCCGCGGCTGGACCCGGATCCGGTACGTGCTCCTCCCGGCGGCGCTCCCTGGCTTCCTCGGAGGCCTCAAGCAGGGCTGGGCGTTCGCGTGGCGCTCGCTCATGGCTGCCGAGCTCATCACCGTGGCCATCGGCGGTGGCCTCGGCCAGCTGCTGGACACCGGCCGGAGCCTCAACGACATGTCCTTGGTGATCGTGTCGATCTTCCTCATCTTCCTGGTCGGCATCGCGATCGAGCTGATCGTCTTCTCGCCCCTCGAGCGCGCGGTGCTCCACTCGCGCGGCCTGACGGGTCAGACATCGAGCACGGGCCGCCGCAAGTAGTGCCGACCGGCGGTTCAGGCTCGATCTGAGTCGCACCCTCTGCCACCATCAGCACGTGACCACCCGCGATGCGATCTGGACCCAGGCACATCTGAGACTCGCCGGCCACGACGTCTTCTACCGACGTAGCCCCGACGTCGAGGGCGGCATCCCGATCGTGCACGTCCACGGGTTCGGGATCTCCGGCTCGTACCTCATGCCGACGGCCCGGCTGCTGACCGACAGGGGCGCCAACCTGGTGCCCGACCTGCCGGGCTACGGCCGGAGCGAGCGCTGGGACCGCACCCTGGGCATCCCTGCGCTCGCGCACGCCCTGCTGGAGATCCTCGACATCCTGGGGTTCGAGAAGGTCATCCTCGTGGGGAACTCTCTGGGATCGGTCATCAGCCTCGAGGTCGCGCACGCGGCGCGCGAGCGCGTGCACCGGCTCGTGCTCGTCTCCCCCGCCGGTGGCCAGCACAACCAGCCGCTGCGGCGCGCTCTGATGCAGCTCGCGACGGACGGCATCCGCGAGAGTCCGCAGATGGCGCGCGTCGCCGTGCCGGACTACCTGAAGTTCGGCCCGATCAACACGCTGAACCTCCTCTCCGAGCTCACGCGGTTCCCCTCGCTCGAGCGGCTCCTGCGGGTGCAGGTGCCCTCGCTCGCGGTCATCGGCTCCAAGGACCCGCTCATGCCGGCCCCGCCCCGGGTCCGGGAGGTCGGCACGAGCGCCCCCGACCACGTCACCGTCGTGCTCATCGAGGGCGCCGCCCACGCGATCAACTTCAGCCACCCGGGCGAGCTCGCGCACGTGATCACGTCGTGGTTGGACGACAAGGAGATCGTGGACGACCCCGACCAGCCGGGTTTGACGCGGGTGCTGCGGCTGCCGCGCGGCTGATCAGCCGGTCAGCCGCTCCAGCAGGAGCGCCCGGAGCTGCGGGTCTGCGAGGGGTCTGAAGTGCCCGGGGGTCTGCAGCACGACGTCCTGCGCACCGTCCAGGTGGCTGCCGGCCGGGATGTGCGGGTCCCAGAACGCGTGCGCCGACGTGATCCGGTGGTTGACCTCGACCTCCGCGGCCAGGGCCACGATCGTGGCGTCGGACGGGACGAACGCCCGGACGGACCGCATCGGGATCCAGCGCGCGTAGACCGAACCCGAGAACGGCGTGTTGACGGCCACCATCGAGGAGATCCGGCCCTGCGGGTCGTGCTCCAGCATGGCGAGCTTCCCGACGAGACCGCCCTTGCTGTGCGCGACCAGCACGACGTCGCGCAGGTCGTGCTCCTCGAGGAACTCGGAGAGCACCCGCGCGGTGTCGGGGACGGGTCGTCGGTTGTAGCCGAGCGTCGGCACGGCGTACACCCGCACACCGTGCGCGTAGAGCATCTCGGCGACCGGTCGCAGGAACTGCCAGGGCTCCCACACGCCCGGCACGAGCACGACGGGCGGGCCGACCGGCTGCTCAGGCTCGAGGTAGTCGTCCGAACCACGGGGGCTGCCCGCCTGCCAGCGCAGCACGCTGGCGTAGTCCCGGACCCGCCACCACAGGTGACGCACCGCCCCGGGGGCTGGTGGCGCGTCGGCGTCCGGCATGCGGCCATAGTGCCGCATGCCGGACCTCCGAGTCTCAGACTCGTGCAGGCTCTCGCACGCGGACGGGCACCGGCAGACCGAGGTTGTCGCGCAGCGTCGTCCCGGTGTAGTCCGCCCGGAGCGAACCACGCTCCTGAAGCAGCGGAACGACCTTGTCGACGAACTCGTCGAGCCCGGTGGGGACGAGGTGCGAGCCGACGATGAACCCGTCGGACCCGTCGTCCTGCACGAAGTCGTCGATCTGGTCGGCCACCTGCTGCGCCGTCCCCACGAACTCGGCCCGCGTGTACTGGTCGATCACGACCTCACGGGCGGACAGGCGCTTCTCGGCCGCCACCGCGCGCAGCCGCTCGGCCCAGACCAGCAGGTCGGACTCGAGCCGGGCACGGCCCTGGATGAACGGCGGTGCGTCGACGTCCGGATCGAACGACGGCAGCGGGCCGTCAGGGTCGAAGTCGGACAGGTCGCGGTTCCAGACCAGCTCGAGGAGTACGCGCGCGGTCTGCGGGGTGACCTGCTGCTCCCGCACCCAGACCGCCTTCTCCTGCGCCTCGGCCTCGGTGTCTGCGAGCACGAACGACCCGCTGGGCAGGAGCTTGACGTCCTGGGGTCGGCGCCCGAACGCGACCGCCCGCCGTTTGATGTCGGCGTAGTACGCCTTGGCCTCCGGCAGGTGCGTGAACGGCGAGAAGATCGCGTCCGAGTTGGCAGCGGCAAAGTCCCGGCCCTGAGGCGAGACGCCGGCCTGCAGGATCACCGGCTGCCCCTGCGGCGACCGCGGGACGGTGAACCGTCCGTGGACGTCGAACTGGGGCCCGGCGTGCCGGAACGCCCCGACGTCGCCCGAGCGCACGAACTGCCCGGTCGCCTTGTCAGCCACGATCTCGTCGTCGGCCCACGAGTCCCACAGCTCGCGGACCAGGGCCAGCGACTCCGCCGCCCGCTCGTACCGCGCCGACCGGTCGAGGAAGCCGCCGCGGCGGAAGTTCTGGCCCGTGAACGCATCGAACGACGTCACGATGTTCCAGGCCGCACGTCCTCCTGACAGATGGTCCAGGGACGCCAGCTGACGGGCGAGCTCATACGGCTCGTTGAAGGTCGCGTTGATCGTCCCGGCGAGTCCGAGGTGATCGGTCACCGCCGCGAGCGATGCGAGCACCGTGAACGTGTCCGGCCGGCCGATGATGTCCTGGTCGAAGATCTGCCCGCCGCGCTCCCGCAGTGCGAGCCCCTCGGCAAGGAAGAAGAAGTCGAACTTGCCGCGTTCGGCGGTCCTCGCCGTGTGCTCGAAGCTCGAGAACTCGATCTGGCTGCCCGACTCGGGCAGGCCCCACAGCGTGTGGTGGTTCACCCCGCCCAGGTAGGCACCGAGGATGATCTGCTTGCGTGTCGTCATGGTCGTCGTCCTCGTCTCAGCGGGCTGTCGCGTAGCGGTTGGGCACGTCGGTCGGCAGGCCGATCAGGCCTCGCAACGAGCCGGCGTCGTAGGCGGGGCGTGTCAGACCACGCCGCCGCAGCTCGGGGGCGAGGTCCCGGGCGATCAGGGCCAGGTCGTCGGGCAGCGTCGCGGGCCGCAGCCGCACGCCCGCGTAGCCGAGCTCGTGCCACGCAGCGATCTGGTCCGCGACGACGGACGCGCTGCCCGCCACCACCACGGCGTCCGTGAACCACGGCTCACCGGTCGCCGCGTCGAGCCGGGCCTTGCGATCGGCACCAGCCTCCTGCGGCGTGTCGAGCACGACCACGAGGTCGGCCCACACCTGCAGCGGCAACCCCGGGCGCCCGACGCGTTCCTCCGCGTCGCGCACCTCCCTCAGCGTCGCCACGGCACCCTCGTCGTCGTGCGGTGTCACGAAGACGAGGTCCGCGGCACGCGCGGCCAGCTCGTACGGGATCCGGGAGTGTGCCAGCACGGTGACCACAGGCTGTCCCTGCGGCGGTCGGGGTGTGATGGACGGACCTCGGACGGAGAACCGCGCACCCTGGAACTCGACGTGGTGCAGCTTGTCGCGGTCGATGAACCGGCCCGTGCCCACGTCCCGGATCTCCGCATCGTCCTCCCAGCTGTCCCAGAGCCGGCGGACCACCTCCACCACGTCGGCCGCCTCGTCGAACGTCTCGCTGACGTGCGGTGCGATGGCGGGGTCGTCGAGGTCGATGGGCGGGGCGAAGCTCGGGAACTCGCGACGACCGAACAGGTCCGCCTGGGAGGCTCCGGCGGACACGCGCACCTGCCAGCCGGCCCGACCGTGACTCGTGTGGTCCAGCGTCGCCAACGCCTTCGAGACGTGGAAGGGCTCGGTGTGCGTGACCGTCACGACCGGCACCAGGCCGATGCCCCTGGTGACGGGTGCGAGCCTCGCGGCGACGAGCTCGGCATCGAGGCGGCCCCGGACCTGGTCGGTGCGGTCGTCGGGGCCTTCGAACCGGGATGACTGCAACGCGAAGGTGTCCTCGATCGTGACGAGGTCGGCCACCGCCTCCTGAGCGGTGTGGACCAGGTCGGCCCAGTATCCGGCGGTGAACAGGTCGCCCGGTCGGGCGTGCGGCTCGCGCCAGGCCGCGGGGTGCCAGCCCGCGCCGTCGAGGGCGATCGCGAGGTGGAGACGGGCAGTGTCGGACATGGAGACGACCTCTCCGGGACGCTCGGGCGCCCCGCATCGCGCTTGCCGGACGAGAACCGCCCGGCCAGGTCTGCACCTGGAGGCACCCACCGTGCGGAGGGGTTGCCGACCGGCGAGCCAGGGCCCTCGCGCCGGTCTCGTGACCTTGGCGCGGAAAGTAGCAGCGAGTCTGGCGTGTGCAAGGTCCCCGGCACGACGTCTCGTCCATCGGACACGCCCGTGTCCTGCCGTTCGACATGCCCGCCCCGGAGGACGTCCACGCAGGCCTCCTACCAGGCCGGACCCTGTCATCGGCGGCCGGCTGACCTCCGGAGGGCCGCTCCCGAACGGATGAATGTGCCACCCGGACGAAGTCTCACAATTCGTCCGAACTGCGGCTAAGGTCGCAATGACGCACCACCTCATCCACGGCGGGTGAGGCGGGCGGGTACGTCGGCATCGTCCGATCCGGGCGAGGCTTGCGGGCACGCCTGGCACCGGTGGGTCGACCCCGGGCGACGAGCGCGCCCGGCAGAGAGCGCGACGAAAGGACTGCCCCCATGACCGACGAACTTGCCGGCTCGGCCAGCCTCGATGAGACCGGCCCCATCGACTACCTGGTCGTGGAGTTCCCCGGCAGCAAGTTCAACGGCGAAGCGTTCCCCCTGCTCCTGGACCTGGTGGACCAGGGTCTGATCCGGATCCTCGACCTCGTGTTCATCTCCAAGGACGAGGACGGCAACGTCGGCGCCCTGACGCTGGACCAGCTCGACGGGGGCGGGTTCGACCTGACGATCTTCTCGGGCGTCCAGTCCGGCCTGATCGGTGACGACGACATCACCGAGGCCGGTGTGGCGCTCGAGCCGGGCAGCGCCGCGGGAGTGCTCGTCTACGAGAACGTCTGGGCCGCGCCGTTCGCTGCCGCGCTGCGCCGCACCGGCGGCCAGCTCGTCGCCAGCGGCCGCATCCCCGTCCAGGCGCTTCTCGCGTCCCTGGACGCCCTCGACACCCTCGAGTGACCGACCCGCAACCTGAGAGAGAGGCCAGAACATGCCAGGACTGATCCGCGGGGTCGCCCGCACAGCCGTTGTCGCAGGAACCGCCACCGCCGTGTCCAACCGGGTGTCCCGCCGCCAGGCAGGTCGGTGGAACGACCAGGCGCAGCAGCAGGCGGCCCCGCAGTACGCGGAGCCGCAGTACGCGCCGCCGCCGCCCCCGCCGCCCGTCTACGCCGCACCCGCAGCGCCAGCACCCGAGGCTCCGGACATGGACGCCAAGCTCGCCCAGCTCGCGCAGCTGGGTGCGCTGCGCGACGCCGGCGTCCTGAGCGACATCGAGTTCGAGGTGCAGAAGAACAAGGTTCTCTCCTCCTGAGAAGACCCACGCAGGCACGCCCGGGGACGCCACGTCCTCGGGCGTGCGTGCGTCCGATGCCGGAGAGAGGTACCTGGTGACCGACGAGGTCCCCGCATCGGTGGCCACCTCGCCACGTTGGCACCGACACCTGGAGCTCACTGCGACGATCATGCTCGCGGTCGCCACCGTGATGACCGCCTGGTCGGCGTTCCAGGCCAACAAGTGGAACGCCGTGCAGACCCGCTCCTACAGTGCCGCGGGCGCCCACCGCACGGAGTCCACCAAGGCCTCGACCCTCGCGGGACAGCAGCAGATCATCGACGTCCTGCTCTTCACCGACTGGCTGCAGGCCACGGCCGACGAGACCGGCGGACGACTCCCCACCACGTACGTCGAGGACCCCGGCACCTACTCGACGTTCCTGTACCGCCGGTTCCGTCCGGAGTTCGAGCCTGCGCTGCAGGCCTGGTTGGCCGCCGACCCGGGCACCAACGCCTCGGCACCGTCCAGCCCTTTCGTCATGCCGGAGTACAAGCTCGAAGCACGGGAGAAGTCGGCAGCCCTGGAGCGCGCCGCCGAGGCGTCCGCCGCCACGGCTCGACAGGCGACGGCGCGGGCGGGCAACTACGTGCTCGCGACCGTCCTGTGCGCCTCGGTGCTGTTCTTCTGCGGCATCGGCCTCAAGCTGAGCTCACCGAGACGCCGAGCGTGGATGGTGGGCTGCGCCGCAGTGCTGCTGCTCACCACGCTGATCGTCCTGGCCACGTTCCCGGTGCAGCTCTAGCGACCGCGGCAAGCACGACGAAGGGCCCGGAGGCGATCCCCCGGGCCCTTCGTCCTACGCGTCTAGCTCAGGCGACGCGGCCGTTCGCTCGCTCGTCGTCACCGATCTTGTGCACCACGATCGAGTTGGTCGAGCCCACGACGCCGACCGGAGCTCCCGCGACGACGACGACGTAGTCGCCGATCTCGGCGAGACCGTTGGCGCGCAGGGTCGAGTCGACCTGGTTCACCATCTCGTCGGTGCTCTCGACCGACGGCGAACGGTACGTCTGGACGCCCCAGCTGAGCGACAACGTGTTGCGGACGCCGTCGATCGGCGTGAACGCGAGCAGCGGGATCGCCGAACGCAGTCGCGACATGCGCCTGGCGGAGTCGCCGGACTGGGTGAACGTGACGAGGTACTTCACGTCGAGCGTCTCGCCGATCTCGGCGGCCGCGCGCGTGATGGCCCCACCGCGCGTGTGCGGCGTGGAGCCCAGGGGCGCCATGCGCTCGCGACCCATCTCCTCGGTCGCCTCGATGATGCGTGCCATCGTGCGCACGGTCTCGATCGGGTAGTCGCCCACCGACGTCTCGCCCGAGAGCATGACGGCGTCGGCACCGTCGAGCACCGCGTTGGCGCAGTCCGAGGTCTCGGCGCGCGTCGGACGCGGGCTGGTCGTCATGGACTCGAGCACCTGGGTGGCGACGATGACCGGCTTGGCGTTGCGACGTGCGAGCTCGACCGCACGCTTCTGGACGAGCGGGACCTGCTCGAGCGGCAGCTCCACCCCCAGGTCACCGCGGGCGACCATGATGCCGTCGAAGGCGGCGACGATCTCGGCCAGGTTCTCGACGGCCTGCGGCTTCTCGATCTTGGCGATCACCGGGACGACCCGGTTCTCCTCTTCCATGATCCGGCGCACGTCGGCGTAGTCCTCGGCGGACCGCACGAACGACAGGGCGATGATGTCCGCCCCGACACGCAGGGCCCAGCGCAGGTCGTCCTCGTCCTTGTCGCTCATGGCGGGCACGGAGACCGCGACGCCCGGCAGGTTCAGACCCTTGTTGTTCGAGACGGGACCGGGGACCTCGACGCGGGTGACGACGTCGGAGCCCTCGACAGCGGTGACGCGAACCAGCACCTTGCCGTCGTCGATGAGGATCGGGTCGCCGACACGGGCGTCTCCGGTCAGACCCTTGTGCGTCGTGGAGACGCGCTGCTTGGTGCCCTCGATGTCGTCGGTCGTGATGGTGAACACGTCGCCGACCGCGAGGTGGTGCTTCTCGTCGTCGATGAACCGCCCCAGGCGGATCTTGGGGCCCTGGAGGTCGACGAGGACGGCGACCGAACGTCCTGAGGCCTGTGCCGCGGCACGGACGTTGTCATAGACGCGCTGGTGGACCTCGGTATCGCCGTGGCTGCGGTTGAGTCGCGCCACGTCCATCCCGGCGTCGACGAGGGCCTGAATCTGCTCTGCTGATTCTGTTGCGGGGCCGATGGTGCAGACAATCTTCGCTCTACGCATGAGGCGAGCCTATGCCTTCCTGGTTTTCGATGGTCGGGCCGAACGTCCCGTCCGACCCCATGGGTCAGACGGTTGTCGACGCCGGTCGATCGGGTGGTCTACGGCCGCAGCGCGACTGTGGAGGCGGTGACGGGCGACGGCAGCTCCGTGCTGCCCGAGAGATAGGTGTCGACGGCGGCGGCCGCGGCGCGCCCTTCCGCGATCGCCCAGACGATGAGCGACTGCCCGCGGCCGGCATCGCCGGCGACGAACACCCCGGGAACCGACGTCGCGAAGTCGTCGGACCGCGTGACAAGCCCTCGCGGGCTGAGCTCGATGCCGATCTGGTCGGTCAGCGGAGCCGTCTCCGGGCCCGAGAAGCCCATGGCGACCAGGACCAGGTCGGCCGGGATGTCGCGCTCGGTACCCGCCTGGGGAACCCGACGACCATCCGGGAGGTATTCCGTCGTGGCGAGCCGGAGCCGGTTCACGGCACCGTTCTCGTCCCCGACGAACTCGACCGTGGACGCGAGGTAGTCGCGGTCACCGCCCTCGGCGTGCGACGACGACACCTCGAACAGGATCGGGTCGGTGGGCCACGGCTGGTGCTCGGGACGGTCCAGCGGAGGACGCTTGCCGATGGCCAGCGTCGTCACGCTCGCCGCACCCTGGCGCAGGGCCGTGCCGAGGCAGTCCGAGCCGGTGTCGCCGCCGCCGATGATGATGACGTGCTTGCCGGTCGCGGTGATCTGGTCGGCGACCGGCTTGCCGGCCGCCACCGCGTTCGCCTGGTGCAGGTAGTCCATCGCGACGTGCACGCCGCTGAGCTCCTTGCCGGGCACGGTCAGCTCGCGCGGAACGGTCGCGCCGGTCGCGATGACGATCGCGTCGTACCGCGCCTGCAGCTGCGGCCACGTCACGTCACGTCCCACCTCGACGCCCGGGCGGAACCGCGTGCCCTCGGCCTCCATCTGCTCGAGGCGTCGGTCGATGTGGATCTTCTCCAGCTTGAAGTCCGGCACGCCGTACCGGAGGAGCCCGCCGATCGCGTCGTCCCGCTCGTACACCGCGACGGTGTGCCCAGCCCGCGTCAGCTGCTGGGCGGCAGCCAGGCCCGCCGGACCGGATCCCACGACCGCGACGGTGTGACCCGTGAGCCGCTGTGGGACCTGCGGCGTCACCAGACCCTGCGCGTAGGCCTCGTCGATGATCGAGACCTCGATGTTCTTGATCGTCACCGCGGGCTGGTTGATGCCGAGCACGCAGCTCGACTCGCACGGTGCCGGGCAGATCCGACCGGTGAACTCCGGGAAGTTGTTCGTCGCGTGCAGCCGGTCGATCGCGTCCGACCACTGCCCGCGCCACACCAGGTCGTTCCACTCGGGGATCAGGTTCCCGAGCGGGCAGCCGTTGTGGCAGAACGGGATCCCGCAGTCCATGCAGCGGCCGGCCTGCTCCTTGAGATACGGCTGCCCCTCCTGCAGGTGCTCGTGCACGTCTGCCCAGTCACGCAGACGCACCTCGACGGGCCGGTTGGGCGGGAGCTCGCGGTCACGGACCTTGAGGAAGCCGCGGGGGTCAGCCACGGGCCACCTCCAGGATCGTGTCCCACACGCCGGGCGCGGCAGGGTCGAGGCCGTCCGCCTCGGCCTGCGCGAGCGCGCGACGGACGCGGGCGTACTCGGTCGGGAGCAGGCGCGTGAACCGCGCCCGCGTGGACGGCATGTCCTCGAGGAGCTCGGCCGCCACCGGCGAGCCCGTCTCCTCGTGATGTGTGCGCAGGAGCCGCTCGACGACCGTGGCGTCCTCGTCGTCCAGTGGGTCCAGGGAGAGCTCACTGGTCCGCACGGCGTCGACGTTCACGAGTGCGGGCACGAGGTCGAGCACGTAGGCCGTGCCGCCCGACATGCCGGCGCCGAAGTTGCGGCCCGTCCGGCCGAGCACGAGGACCGTGCCGCCGGTCATGTACTCGCAGCCGTGGTCGCCGACGCCCTCGACGACGAGCGTCGCGCCCGAGTTGCGGACGCCGAACCGCTCGCCGACCAGTCCACGCAGGAAGATCTCCCCGGTCGTGGCGCCGTAGCCGATGACGTTGCCTGCGACCACGTTGTGCTCGGAGGAGAGCACCGCGTTCCGGTCGGGGCGGATCACGATGCGACCGCCGGACAGGCCCTTGCCCACGTAGTCGTTCGCGTCGCCGAAGAGCCGCAGCGTGACACCACGCGGCAGGAACGCCCCCAAGGACTGACCCGCTGAACCGGTGAGCGTGACGTCGATGGTGTCGTCGGGCAGTCCCGCACCGCCGAACCGCTTGGTCACCTCGTGCCCGAGCATCGTCCCGACCGTGCGGTTGACGTTGCGCACGGGTAGGTCGATCCGGACCGGCTCACGACGCTCGAGGGCGTCTGCCGCGAGCGAGATGATCCGGTTGTCGAGCGCACGCTCCAGGCCGTGGTCCTGCACCTTCGTCTGGTGCAGCTGGGTGCCCGCGACGGGCGCCGGGACGGCGAGCACGGGAGCGAGGTCCAGGCCCTCGGCCTTCCAGTGGTCGATCGCGGCGCGCGTGTTCAGCAGCTCGACGTGGCCGACAGCCTCGAGCAGCGTGCGGAAGCCGAGCTGCGCGAGCAGCTCCCGAACCTCCTGCGCGATGAACTCCATGAACGTGACGACGAACTCCGGCTTGCCCGTGAACCGCTCGCGGAGCTCGGGGTTCTGGGTGGCCACGCCGACGGGGCAGGTGTCGAGGTGGCAGACGCGCATCATGATGCAGCCCGACACGACCAGCGGGGCGGTGGCGAAGCCGAACTCCTCGGCCCCGAGCAGCGCGCCGATCACCACGTCACGGCCGGTCTTGAGCTGACCGTCGACCTGGACGACCACCCGGTCGCGCAGGTTGTTCAGGACGAGGGTCTGCTGCGTCTCGGCGAGGCCGATCTCCCAGGGCGTGCCGGCGTGCTTGAGCGACGTCAGGGGCGACGCGCCCGTGCCGCCGTCGTGCCCCGAGATGAGCACCACGTCCGAGTGCGCCTTGGCGACACCTGCCGCGATCGTGCCCACGCCGAACTCGCTGACGAGCTTGGTGTGGATGCGGGCCCGCGGGTTCGCGTTCTTGGCGTCGTGGATCAGCTGCGCCAGGTCCTCGATCGAGTAGATGTCGTGGTGCGGGGGCGGGGAGATGAGCCCGACGCCGGGCGTCGAGTGCCGCGTCTTGGCGACCCACGGGTACACCTTGTGCCCCGGCAGCTGGCCGCCCTCACCGGGCTTGGCGCCCTGTGCGAGCTTGATCTGGATGTCGTCGGCGTTGGTCAGGTACTCGCTGGTCACGCCGAACCGGCCGGACGCGATCTGCTTGATCGCCGAACGGCGCACCGGGTCGTGGAGCCGGTCCGCGTCCTCGCCGCCCTCACCCGTGTTCGACTTGGCGCCGATGCTGTTCATCGCCACCGCAAGCGTCTCGTGCGCCTCCGCCGAGATGGAGCCGTAGGACATCGCACCGGTGTTGAACCGCTTGACGATCTCGCTGACCGGCTCGACCTCGTCGATCGGCACCGGCGTGCGCACGCCGTCGTTGAACTCCAGCAGGCCGCGCAGCGTCATGAGCCGCGAGGACTGCTCGTCGACCCGCCTCGTGTACTGCTGGAAGATGTCGAACTGCCGCGTGCGCGTCGAGTGCTGGAGGCGGAACACGGTCTCCGGGTCGAACAGGTGGTCCTCACCGTCACGGCGCCACTGGTACTCCCCACCGACGGCGAGCCGCAGGTGTGCCTGGCGGTTCCCGCTCGCCGGGTACGCGTCGGCGTGCCTGGCCGCCACCTCGGCAGCGATGACGTCCAGGCCGATGCCACCGAGGCGGCTCGTCGTTCCCGTGAAGTACCGGTCGACCAGCGCCTGGGACAGGCCGATGGCCTCGAACACCTGCGCGCCGCGGTACGACGCGATGGTGGAGATGCCCATCTTCGACATGACCTTCAGGACACCCTTGCCGAGCGCCTTGATGAGGTTGGCGACCGCCTTCTCCGGGCCGACGCCGGGCAGGTACCCGGAGCGGGCGAGGTCCTCGACGGTCTCCATCGCCAGGTACGGGTTCACGGCTGCCGCGCCGTAGCCGATCAGCAGCGCGGTGTGGTGCACCTCGCGCACGTCACCGGCCTCGACGACGAGCGAGATCATCGTGCGGGTGTGCCGGCGCAGCGTGTGGTGGTGCACCGCGCTCAGGAGCAGGAGCGACGGGATCGGCGCCAGGTCGGCGTCCGAGTTGCGGTCCGAGAGCACCAGGAAGCTGACCCCGTCGGCCACCGCCGCGTCGACCTCGGCGAAGATCTCCTCGAGGCGCGCCTCGAGAGCCTCTCCCCCGCCGCTGACCTTGTAGAGCCCGCGGATGATCGTGGAGCGGAAGCCGAGGGACGGCTCCTTGGCCACGTGCACGATCTTGGCCAGCTGGTCGTTGTCGATCACGGGGAACGGCAGGATCAGCTTGCGGGCGTGCCCCGGACCGTCCTCGAGCAGGTTGGGCTCCGGGCCGATCGCGCCGCCGATCGCCGTGACCAGCTCCTCGCGGATCGCGTCCAGCGGCGGGTTGGTGACCTGCGCGAACATCTGCGTGAAGTAGTCGAACAGCATCCGAGGACGGCTCGACAGGACCGCGACAGGCGTGTCGGAGCCCATGGCGCCCAACGGCTCCGCACCCGCTGCGGCCATCGGGCTGAGCAGGATCTTGAGCTCTTCCTCGGTGTACCCGAACGCGCGCTGGCGGCGACGCACCGACGCCGCCGAGTGCGCCACGTGCTCACGCTCGGGAAGCTGGGCGAGGTAGACGGAGTTCTCGCGGACCCACTCGGCGTACGGCTTCTGCGCCGCGAGGGTGGCCTTGATCTCCTGGTCGTCGATGATCCGGCCCTTGCCGGTGTCGACGAGGAACATGCGACCCGGCTCGAGACGGCCCTTGGCGACGATCGTCGCAGGGTCGATGTCCAGGACGCCGGCCTCCGACGCGCAGACGACCAGACCGTCCTCGGTGACCCAGTACCGACCCGGGCGCAACCCGTTGCGGTCCTGCACCGACCCCACGAGGGTGCCGTCGGTGAACGTCATCGCGGCCGGACCGTCCCACGGCTCCATGAGCGTCGAGTGGTACTCGTAGAACGCGCGGCGTGCCGGGTCCATCTGGGCGTGGTTCTCCCACGCCTCAGGGATCATCATCATCACGGCGTGCGGGAGCGACCGACCCGAGAGGTGCAGGAGCTCGAGCACCTCGTCGAAGCTGCCCGAGTCGGAGCCGCCGGGAGTACAGACCGGCAGGAGCGGCGCGAGGTCGCCCAGCTCGTCGCTGGCGAGCGTGCCCTCGCGGGCCGCCATCCAGTTGCGGTTGCCGCGCACCGTGTTGATCTCACCGTTGTGCGCGACCATCCGGAACGGCTGCGCGAGCGGCCACGACGGGAACGTGTTGGTGGAGAACCGCGAGTGCACCAGGGCGATCTCGGAGGCGTACCGCGGGTCGGACAGGTCCGCGAAGAACGGCTCGAGCTGGCCGGTGGTCAGCATCCCCTTGTACGCGAGGGTCCGCGCGGACAGTGACGCGAAGTAGAGCCCGTGCTCGCGCTCCGCGCGCTTGCGCAGGCGGTAGGCGCGTCGGTCGAGGTCGACGCCGGAGAGCTCACGCGACGGGTCCGCCACGACGAGCTGGCGGAACACCGGCATGGATGCGCGAGCGGTGGGGCCGACGAGGTCAGCCGTGACGACGACCTCGCGCCAGGCGAGCACGTCGAGCTTCTCCTCGGCCGCGATGGACTCGATCGCGGAGACGGCGGAGCGCTGCTCGGCGTCGTCGACAGGCAGGAACGCCATGCCGATCGCGTAGTAGCCCGCGGGCGGCAGCTCGGCGTCGACGACGTCCCGCAGGAAGGCGTCCGGGATCTGCGTCAGGATGCCCGCGCCGTCACCGCTGTCCTCCTCCGCGCCCACGGCGCCGCGGTGGTCGAGGTTGAGCAGCGCGGTCAGTCCCGCGTCGACGATGTCGCGGCCGGGCGTGCCACGCAGGGTGGCCACGAATGCGAAGCCGCATGCATCGTGCTCGGCGGCTGGGTCGTACAGACCTTGCGGCGATGGCGCGTGCGCGCCAGGGCTCACCGGCGACGTCGACATCAGCACCGTCCTCACGGTCCCCGAGGGTCGGGGAATAGCACGAACATGGGGGGAACGTGGGACGCCGTCGGCCCAGACGTGGTGACGATACAGCGCGGTCCGCGGACCACACGCATCATCAGAGCTGAGAAGCGCTTCCGGCTTCCCGCGGGTCTGCGGGTGGGTCGGTCGTTGTCTTCTCGTCGTCCTGCGCGGTCGGGGGTGCCAGCAGGAGGGTCGTATCACGTCCGGGATGGCGGCGCCCGACCACAACGAACGCTACCAGCGCTCCGACGCCCACGATGATCGACGTCCAGACGTTGAGTCGAAGGCCGAGAATCTCGTTGGCCGGGTCGATGCGCAGAAGCTCGATCCAGAGGCGACCCGTCGTGTACATCACCACGTAGAGCCAGAAGACCCGGCCGTGACCGAGGCGGTAGCGGCGGTCGATCCAGATCAGCAGGGCTGCTGCGGCGAAGTTCCAGAGCATCTCGTAGAGGAACGTCGGGTGGAACAACGTCCCGGAGACCGCGCCCGCAGGCAGGTGCGCGTCATCGATGCGCAGGCCCCACGGCAGGGACGTCGGGCCACCGAACAGCTCCTGGTTGAACCAGTTGCCGAGCCGGCCGATCCCCTGAGCCACCAGCAGGCCGGGAGCGAGCGCGTCCGCGTACGGCGCGAGCCGTACCCCTTGGCGGCGGCAGCCGATCCAGGCACCGACCGCCCCGAACGCGACGGCACCCCAGATGCCGAGCCCGCCCTCCCAGATGTACAGCGCCCGGACCGGGTGTCCGCCTGCACCGAAGTACGCCTGGGGAGAGGTGATGACGTGGTAGATCCGACCGCCGACGATCCCGAACGGGACCGCCCAGAACGAGACCTCCAGAACCGTGTCGGCGTCGCCGCCGCGCTCGACCCAGCGCCGGCGCGTCATCCAGAGTGCGGCCGCGATGCCCAGCAGGATCGCGAACGCGTACGCGCGCAGCGGGAACGGGCCAAGGTGCCAGACGCCCTGCGAGGGACTCGGGATGGCGACGATCATCGAGCGGACCTCACACCGTCTGCGAGGGCGGACGTGACTCGAGCGAGCTCCGCGCGTCCGGCCGCGGCATCCGGTGCCTCGACCAGCGTCCGCACGAGCGCCGAGCCGACGATGACCCCGTCGGCGTAGCGCGCCACCTGAGCCGCCTGCTCCGGCAGGGACACCCCGACTCCCACGCACACCCGTCCTGCGCCTGCGGCGCGCGTGTCCGCGACCAGCTGCTCCGCCCTGGTTCCGAGGGTCGCACGCTCACCCGTCACGCCCATGGTCGACGCCGCGTAGACGAACCCGCGCGAGGCCGCGCTGGTCGACGCGAGCCGCTCGGGCGTGCTGCTCGGGGCCACCAGGAAGACGCGGTCCAGGCCGTGCGCGTCCGACGCGGCGACCCAGTCGGCAGCCTCGTCGGGAACGAGGTCCGGCGTGATGAGACCGGCGCCGCCCGCGGCAGCGAGGTCGCGCGCGAACGCGTCGACGCCGTAGCGGAGGACGAGGTTCCAGTAGGTCATGACGAGGATCGGCGCGCCCTGTCCCGCGACCTGCTCGACCGCCCGGAGGGTGTCGCGAACCTTGACGCCGCCGGTCAGGGCGGAATCGACGGCCTTCTGGATCAGCGGGCCGTCCATGACGGGGTCCGTGTACGGCATGCCGAGCTCGACGACGTCGGCGCCGGCGTCGATCATCGTGCGCACGGCGTCGATCGAGCCGTCGACGTCCGGGTACCCGACCGGCAGGTAACCGATCAGGGCCGACCTGCCCAGGGCGTCGAGGTGCTCCGCGACCTGCGAACGGACTCCGACCGCGGTCACAGCTGCTCCCCCTCGTCGGCGAGCACGACCGGCTCGTCCTCGATCAGGTCGAACCAGGCCGCCGCCGTGGCCACGTCCTTGTCGCCACGTCCGGAGAGGTTCACGAGCAGCACCGGCTCGTGACCGTCGTCGCCGGTCCAGCCTGCGAGCTCCTGGCCCAGCGCCATGGCACCCGCGAGGGCGTGCGCCGACTCGATCGCCGGGATGATGCCCTCCGTCCGGCACAGGATGCGGAAGGCTTCCATGGCCTCGACATCGGTGACAGGGCGGTACTCGGCACGGCCGATGTCGTGGAGCCACGCGTGCTCGGGTCCGACGCTCGGGTAGTCCAGACCCGCGGAGACCGAGTGGCTGGGCAGCGTCTGGCCGTCCTCGTCCTGCAGGAGGTACGACTTCGCCCCGTGCAGCACCCCGAGCTCACCGCCGGAGAACCGCGCCGCGTGCCGCCCCGACGCGATGCCCTCGCCGCCCGCCTCGAACCCGAACAGCCGCACGTCGGGATCGTCGAGGAACGCGTTGAAGATGCCCATCGCGTTGGAGCCGCCGCCCACGCAGGCCGCCACGGCGTCCGGCAGGCGGCCGATCTCCTCGAGGAGCTGCGCCTTGGCCTCCTCGCCGATGATCTTGTGGAAGTCACGGACCATCTCCGGGAACGGGTGCGGTCCCGTGACGGTGCCGAGCAGGTAGTGCGTCGTCTCGACGTTGGCCACCCAGTCGCGCAGCGCCTCGTTGATCGCGTCCTTGAGCGTGCGCGTGCCGATGGTCACCGGGATCACCTCGGCGCCGAGCAGGCGCATGCGCGCCACGTTCAGCGCCTGGCGACGCGTGTCCTCCTCGCCCATGTACACCGTGCACTCGAGATCGAGCAACGCGGCGGCGGTCGCGGTGGCGACGCCGTGCTGGCCCGCGCCCGTCTCGGCGATCACGCGCGTCTTGCCCATGCGCTTGACCAGGAGCGCCTGGCCGAGGACGTTGTTGATCTTGTGCGATCCCGTGTGGTTCAGGTCTTCGCGCTTGAGGAAGACACGCACACCGTCCGCCACGTGCCGCGCGAACCGTGGCACCTCGGTCAGCGGGCTCGGACGTCCCGTGTAGGTGCGGTGCAGCCTGGCCAGCTCGCGACCGAACGCCGGGTCGGTCAACGCCTTGTGGTACTCGGTGTCCAGCTCGTCCAGGGCCGCGATCAGGGCCTCCGGCACGAACCTGCCACCGAACTCACCGAAGTACGGACCCGCGTGCGTCGACAGCGGGCCGCCTGCCACGGCCTCGAGCAGCTTGTCGGACAACGGCCCGACCGACGGCCGACCGCTCACTGGCGCACTGCTCGCAGAGACGGGTGGGACCCTGCGGCGACGAGGTCCGCGACCGACTCACGGGGCGCGTCGTCGGTGACCAGGGCCTCGCCGACGAGGACCGCGTCCGCGCCGGCGCGGGCGTAGTCCATGACGTCGTGCGGACCGCGGACGCCCGACTCGGCGATCTTGATGATGTGCGCCGGGATGGCCGGGGCGACGCGCGCGAACGTGGTGCGGTCCACCTCGAGCGAGCGCAGGTCGCGGGCGTTCACACCGATCACTCGCGCGCCGGCGTCAGCCGCGCGCGCCACCTCCTCGACGTCGTGCACCTCGACCAGGGCCGTCATGCCGAGCGAGTGGACCCGCTCCACGAGCGACTCGAGGACGGTCTGCTCGAGCGCGGCGACGATGAGCAGCACGAGGTCCGCACCGTGCGCCCGCGCCTCCCAGACCTGGTAGGGCGTGACGACGAAGTCCTTGCGGAGGACGGGGATGTCGACCCGGGCGCGCACCGCGTCCAGGTCTGCCAGCGACCCGTGGAAACGGCGCTCCTCGGTGAGCACCGAGATCACGGCGGCGCCACCCTTCTCGTACTCGGCGGCCAGTGCGGCGGGGTCCTTGATGGCAGCGAGTGCGCCCTTGCTCGGGCTCGAGCGCTTGACCTCGGCGATGACCCGCACGGCGTCCTCGGCACGCAGCCGGTTCAGGCAGTCGAGCGCGGACTCGCGACGGTCCGCCTGCTCCTTGACCAGCGCGAGCGGCGTGGCCTCCTCGCGGACGGCAAGGTCCTGCCTGACTCCGGCGATGATGTCGTCCAGCACGGTCATCGAAGTCTCACTCTCTCCCCTGTCGGCACGGCCCGTGCACACCGTCGTGACGTGGCTCGGGACCGGGATCCATCGTAGAGGCGCAGAACCGGTGACCTGGACCACAACCGGTGGGTGGGACGCCACCCCTGCGACGCCGCCGGAGCGAACGCCCAGCCCACCGCGTCGGGGCCGGGCGGTGACGATCACCACGGGCCCGACGGCCCCCGCCCGCCGTCGCCGTCAGGGCGCGAGATACGGAGCCAGTGCAGGCAGGTTGCGCAGGACGCCGAACGCGACGAGGACGCCGAGCGTGATCCACGGCAGGCCTGCAGGGAGGCGACGCACCGTCTGTCCCCGGGCCCCCGCCACGAGCCAGCGCAGCCAGCCGAGCACGAGCAGCGGTGCGGCGACGACCCAGAGCGGGTTCATGCCCCACGCCGCAGCGACGTCTCCATGACCGAGGTCGTACGTGGCGCGCAGCCCGCCGCACAGCGGGCACCACAGGCCCGTCGCCGCATACAACGGGCAGACCCCGTAGCTCCCGGCCACGTGCGGATCGTGGAGCACGACCGCGAGCGCGCCCACCGCCACGGCGGCGCCGACGATCAGCGGCGCGCGGGGTGTACCCCGGCCGACCGTCGACAGCTCACGGCTAGAACTGGAAATCGCGGCTGAACCCCCGGACGGAGAACAGGCTCCAGTAGGCGAACCCGAACACCAGACCGATGATGCCCAGGACGAGTGCTGCCGTCGCCATCGACCCGTTGGTCGCCTCGCCGCGGGCGACGGCCTTGCGAGCGAGCGCACCAAGGACGACGGCGGCGATCGACAGAGCGAACACGCTGCAGAAGCACGGGATCACACCGACGATGCCCGTCACGAGCCCCCACACCGCGAGGGCGTTCTTGTTCTGCACCGGGTACGCCGGCGGGCCGTAGCCGCCGGGGTACTGCGCCGGCTGCCCGTACTGGGGCACCTCGCCGTACTGCGGAGGCTGCCCGTACTGGCCGTACGGCGGCGGCGGCCCGTACTGCGGGGCCTCGCCGTACTGCGGCTGGCCGTAGGGAGCGGACGTGCCGTACTGCGGTGAGCCGTACGGGCTAGGCGCCGGGTACTGCAGCGCACCAGGATCGACCGGAGGCGAACCGTACGGACTTGCCGGCGAGGGCTGTGGAGCGCCTGGGTCGACTGACGACGGCCCATAGGGATCGGGAGGTGAGGCCGGCGGCTCAGACGGTTCCGACGGCGCCGCGGGTTCCTGTGGCTCGCCCGCCTCACCCTGTGGATCGACCGGCTCGACCTGTGGCTCGACCGGCTCACGCTGTGGCTCGGCCGGCTCACCCTCTGACTCGGCCGCCGGTCCCTGCCGCTCACCGTCCCCGTGAAGGTCCTGCGGTTCGTCGGGCGTCGACATCTGACCTCCTGGGTCGCGGCTGCTCGGCATCCGAGGTCATGGCCTGGCGGCCGGGCGTCGTGAGGTGCCCGGCACTGTCCCATGACTGGTCGTGCGCCTCATCGTAGGGGCGGCCGGCGAACCGACACGGTTCCACACCTCGCGAGGGAGAGTGGGTCAGTGGCCGCCGTGGCTCGCCTGGGAGGCGCGAGTCTTGGCCCCGCCCTGGCCGTACCCGGCCGAGACCAGGAGCCGTGCCACGATCAGGCTCAGAGCGATGAGACCGATGCCTGTCCAGAAGAGCCACACCTGCGCGAAGGCGACGCCGAGCCCCGCCACCGTGAACGCGATGATGACCGCGTAGGTGGTGAACCACGCAGCGACGGTCTTGCCGTGGTTGGCCGGTGCCGCGGTGGGCGGCAGGTTCAGCTTCTCGGTGACGGTGACGTTCTGCGCGCGGTGCGCGAGGGTGTTGTCGGCCATGGTTGTTGCCTTCCGTGCTCGGTTCTGCGGCTCACCCTAGCCGACCGGACGCCCCCGTCGGTCGAGGTCGGACGTCACGCTCAGGACGGGTCGTCGCCGCGGCTCAGAGCGTCCCAGTCCGCCCGTTCGTCCGGGGCCGTCGCGAGTGCGGCGGGATCGGGCGTCGCCTGGTACCGGCGGGTCGGAACGTTCCAGCGACGCGATGCCACGACGAGCCAGACGGCGGCCACGAGGTCGACCACTCCCACCACCAGGGCGATCGTCGGCCAGGGGGTCGCGGTGACCGGTCCGGCAAGGTGTCCGACCCCGGTCTGCGTGGCGACCTCGGATGCGACGGCGGCTGCCGGGTCGGCGAGTGCGGACGCCGCCGTCGCGACGACGAGGCCCCCGCACGCTGCGACGACCAGAGCGACCACCCAACGCCCCGCACGACCGACGAGCCCGGTCGCCGCACCCGCGGCCAGGATCGCCACCGCCGCCGCGAGGATCGCCGGCGCGACGTCCGTGCCGCGAACCGCGATCTGGACCGTGCCCTCGAGTGCGGTCGTGCCACTCGTCGTGAACCACACAGGCACCGCCGTCAACGCGGTCAGGCCGGCGAGGACGACCAGCACGCCCGCGGCCCGGCCGCGACCGGCCCGTGCGCGAGCCGGATCGCTCACGCGCCTGCGCGCCGCAGCCGGGACGCGACCTGCACGGCGCGCACCGCGGCTGCGGCCTTGTTGCGGGACTCCTCGTACTCCAGCGCCGGCACCGAGTCGGCGACGATCCCGCCACCGGCCTGGACGCTTGCGCGGCCCTCCCGGATCAGGGCCGTGCGGATGGCGATGGCCATGTCCATGTCGCCCGCGAAGTCGAAGTAGCCGACCGTCCCGCCGTAGATCCCACGCCGGGACGGCTCGATCTGGTCGATGAGCGCGATGGCGCGGGGCTTGGGGGCGCCCGAGAGCGTGCCGGCAGGGAACGTGGCGATCAGCGTCTGCAGCGCGGTCGCGCCCTCCCGGAGCCGACCGACCACGGTCGAGCAGATGTGCATGATGTGCGAGTAGCGCTTGACCGCCATGAACTCGACCACCTCGACGCTGGTCGGTTCGCACACCTTGACGAGGTCGTTGCGCGACAGGTCCACGAGCATCACGTGCTCGGCGCGCTCCTTGGGGTCCGCTAGCACCTCGTCCTGCAGGCGCAGGTCCTCCTCCGGCGTCGCGCCGCGGGGTCGCGACCCCGCGATGGGGAACGTCACGACGCGTCCGGACGTGACCTTGACCAGCGTCTCCGGGCTCGAACCGACGACCGCGAAGTCGCGGCCGTCCGCGTCCTGCAGCTGCAGGTAGTACATGTACGGGCTCGGGTTGATGGTGCGCAGCACCCGGTAGACGTCCAGCGGGTCCGCCGGGCAATCGAGGTCGAGGCGCTGGGACAGGACGACCTGGAACACCTCGCCGTCCCGGATGGCCTCCTGGCCGGTCCGGACCGAGTCCTCGAACTCGTCGCGAGTGGACCGGAAGCTCAGCGCCGGTTCCTCGATGTCGGCCAGCACAGCCAGGCCCGGCTCCACAGGGCGCAGGAGCGCGTCCTGCATGGCGTCGAGCCGCGCGACGGCGTCGGCGTGCGCGTCGTCGACCCGCTCGTCGGTGTCGTCGAAGTTGATCGCGTTGGCCACCAGCCAGACCGAGCCGTCGTGGTGGTCCATGACCGCGAGGTCGGTGGCGAGCAGGAGCGTCAGCTCGGGCACGCCCAGCTCGTCGGGCGCGTTCGCGGGCAGCGTCGGCTCCCAGTGCCGGACGATGTCCCAGCCGAGCGCGCCCACCAGTCCGCTGGTCAGGGGCGGCAGCCCGCCGATCGCGGGCGTCCTCAGCGCGTCGAGCGTCCCCGCCAGCACGTCCAGCGCGTCACCGTGGGTCGGGACGCCGACCGGCACGTCGCCGATCCAGACCGGTGCTCCGTCGCGGACCGTCAACGTCGCGCGGGAGTGCACGCCCACGAACGAGTAGCGGTCCCAGGTCCCGTCGGCCTCAGCCGACTCCAGGACGAACGTCCCGGGACGACCTGCCGCGAGGGTGCGGTACAGGCCGACGGGCGTGAGGTCGTCGGCGAGCAGCCGACGGACCACGGGGATGACGCGGCGTTCCGCTGCGAGCGCTCGAAACGTGTCCAGGGAGGGCCACGTGCCGCCCCACGGGACCTCCGCCGCGGCGACGTGGGCAGGCGCCTGGACGGGCGCTGTGGGGGCGGTCATCTCGATCCTCCGGTCTCGGTCGGGCGGGCGCCGACCAGGGCGGGCAGGGGGCCGCCCGCCTCGAAGCACGTGCGGCTGCCGGTGTGGCAGGCGGCTCCGACCTGGTCGACCTCGACGAGAAGCGCGTCGCCGTCGCAGTCGAGACTGACCGCCTTGACGTACTGGGCGTTGCCGGAGGTGTCGCCCTTGCGCCAGTACTCCTGCCGCGACCGGCTCCAGAACACCACGCGACCGCTGGTCAGCGTCCGGTGCAGGGCCTCGTCGTCCATCCAGCCGAGCATGAGGACCTCGCGCGTGTCGTGCTGCTGCACGATCGCCGCCACGAGCCCGTTCGGGTCGTGGCGCAGGCGTTCGGCGACGGCGGGATCGAGCGTGGGGACAGGTGCGGACGACACCCCACGAATCCTGCCATGCGGCGGCCGCGGGTCCGGATGGCGTCTTACCGGGTCTGCGAGACCCAGGCGGCGTGCAGTGCGGCGTAGTGCCCCTCGCGGGCGACCAGGTCGTCGTGGTGCCCGGTCTCGACCACTCGGCCTGCGTCCACGACGACCACCGCGTCCGCCGCCTCCGCGGTGGACAGCCGGTGCGCGATCGTCACGGTGCTCCGGCCCTGCGTCAGGGACTCGAGCGCACGGGCGATGCGCACCTCGGTCGCCGGGTCGACCGCCGAGGTCGCCTCGTCGAGGAGCAGCAGGTCCGCGTCCGCGAGGTACGCACGGGCCAGCGCGACCAGCTGCCGCTCCCCCGCGGACAGCGACTCACCACGCTGGCCGACCTGTGTGCCGAGGCCCGCGGCGAGGTCGTCGACCCAGTCCGCGAGACCCAACGCGTCGACCGCTTCGCGTACCCGAGCGTCGTCGGGCGCGGCAGCGTGCGCGTCGCCGTCGGGCCGCAGGCCGTACGAGATGTTCTCCGCGAGCGTCCCGTCGAACAGGAAGCCCTCCTGCGGCACCAGCACGATCCGGCGGCGCAGCTGGTCCACGGGAATGTCGCGCAGGTCGACGCCGTCCAGCAGGACCGCGCCGGCCGTCGGATCCATGAAGCGGGCGACGAGCTTCGCGATCGTCGTCTTGCCCGAGCCCGTCGCCCCGACGACCGCGACCGACGACCCGGCGGGAACGGACACGTCGACGTCGACCAGCACGGCAGGACCGTCCGGGTAGTGGTAAGCCACGTCGCGCAGCTCGAGCGTCGCCGGGCCGCGCGGGCTAGGCACGCCGGCGGCGCCCGCGTCGACCACCTCGATGGGCGTCTCCAGAACACCGAGCACGCGGCGCCAGCCGGCGACCGCGTTCTGGAGCTCGTTGAGGACCTCCGTCGCCATCTGGACGGGCCCGGTGAACAGCTGGACCAGGAAGAGGAACGCGAGCAGCTTGCCGACGGACATCTGGCCGGCGACCCCGAGGTAGGTGCCCACGACGACCACCACCGCGAGAACGAGGTTCGCCACGAGGACGCCGCTGGAGAACACCACTCCGACCAGGTTCTGCGCGCGGACCATCGCAGCACGCGTCGCACCGACGGACGCGTCGATCCGTCGCTGCGTCCGCTCGCCGACACCGTAGGCGCGGATGGTCTCCGCGCCGACGACGGCCTCCGAGATCGCGCCGAGCATCGCGCCCACACGCTCGCGCACCACCGTGTACCGGCCGTTGACCCGTTTCTGCAGGGGGCGCAACGCGAGGAACAGCGGAACGAAGCCCGCCCAGACGACCAGCGTGAGCTGCCAGGAGTAGACCGCCATCAGGATGGTCGCGACGCCGATCTGCAGCACGGAGACGAGCAGCATGATCCCGCCCCACTGCACGAACAGCGAGATGGTGTCGACGTCCGACGTCACCCGGGAGACCAGCGATCCACGTCGCTCCGTGTTCTGGGTCAGGACGGACAGGTCGTGCACGTGGCGGAACGCCTGCGTCCGCAGCGAGAGCAGCCCGCTCTCGCTGGACCGGAACAGCCGGACGTTGACGTACCCGGAGCAGACCGCACCGACCAGCAGGCCTGCTGCGGCGACGCTCGTCAGGACGGCGACCCGACGGACGTCCGGGCCGCCCGGCGCGAGGATCCCGGTGTCCACCGTCTGCTGCACCGCGATCGGGACGAGGACGCGTCCGAACGACGCCACGACGGCCAGCAGGAACGTGACCTTCCAGCCGACGACGAGCTGCGGTGAGGCCGACAGCCCTCGCCGGAGCGTCGCGACGACGCCGAGCGAGCTCGCGGGTGCCATCGCGCTCATGCGGGGTCCTGCACGAACGAGTCGACGACCTCGTCGAGCGCCAGGGCGTCGGCCGACTCCGCTGCGCGTCGCGCTGACTCCTGCTCGTAGGCCGTGGCCAGCTCGCGGTACCCGGGATCGCGGGCCAGCAGCTCGTCGTGGGTCCCCCGATCCACCACGCGGCCGCCGGCGACGTGCACGACCTCGTCGGCGAGGAGGACGGAGGACATCCGGTACGCGACGAGCAGGACCGTCGGGCCACCCTCGCCCCGCAGACCCCGCAGGATCGCCTGCTCGATGCGCGGGTCGACCGCTGAGGTCGCGTCGTCCAGGACCAGCACGGCGGGCTGCCGCACGAGCGCCCTGGCGAGCGCCAGCCGCTGACGCTGCCCACCGGACAGGTTGGCGCCGCGCTCCCCCAGCTTCGCGTCCAGGCCTCCCGGCAGCGCACGCACCACGTCGTCGACGCGGGCGACGCTCAGAGCAGCCCACACGGCGTCGTCGTCCGGGACGCCGTGCTCGGACTCGTCGGCGAGCGTGACGTTGCTGCGCACGCTGTCCTCGAACACGAACGTCGACTGAGCGACGAGTGCGACGTGCCGGGCAAGGTCAGCTGGTCGCAGGTCACGCACGTCGACCCCGTCGACCCGCACGACGCCCGACGTCGGATCGGTCAACCGGCTGACGAGCGAGACGAGCGTGGTCTTCCCAGCACCCGTCGGCCCCACGATCGCCACCGTTCGGCCGGGAGAGATGTCCAGGTCGATGTCCTTCAGGAGTGCCAGCTCACCGCCGCCCGGCAGGCCGACCGTGAGCCCGACGTCGCGCAGCTCGACGCGTGCCCCGCCGCTCGGCGTCCAGGACCGACCACCGGGTGGGAGCTCGCTGCGCGCGTCGAGCACCCGGGCGATCCTGTCGTAGCCGACCAGCGCGCGAGGCACCTCGCCGAGCACCCAGCCGAAGGCCCGGACAGGGATGGCGAGGAGGGTCAGCAGGTAGGCCGCCGCGACGACGTCCCCCGTCTGGATGTGCCCGGCGCGGACCTGGACGGTGCCGACGACCAGGACGAGGAGCGTGCCCAGCCCGGGCAGGACGTCGATGACCGGGTCGAAGAGCGCACGCACGATGCCCACCCGGACGTTGGCGTCCCGCAGCTCCTGCGCCCTCTCGGTGAACCGCGCCTCCTCGCGCCCAGCGGTGCCCAGCGAGGTCACGAGCACAGCAGCCTCGAAGCTCTCGTGCGCGATGTCCGCGACGTCCGCACGCAGCTGCTGCGCGCGGATGGCCGCCGGCGACATCCGACGCTGGAAGACCAGGTTCGCGACGACGGCCACGGGCAGCACGACCAGCGCGGCCAGTGCCAGCCAGACGTCCGTCCGGAACAGCGCGACGGTGGCGACCACCAGCATGACGGCGACACCGAGCGCGAACGGCAAGGGGTTGAAGATGTTGGTCGCGGCCTCGACGTCCGCGCTGGCGTTCGACAGCAGCTGCCCGGTCGGGTGCTGACGGTGCCAGCTCATCGGCAGGTGCAGGTACTGGCGGGTCACACCCGAGCGGTGGTCCTCCTGGATGAGCGCGAACCCACGGCCGGCGAAGATGCGTCGCATCGCGACCGTCACGGCGAGCGAGACGGCAACGAGGGCGATCGCGGCTCCTGCGAGCCAGATCCGCCCCTGTGCCTCCTTCGAGCCCGCGATCGCGGGGACGACGACCTCGTCCGTGATCGTGCCGAGCACTCGGCTGACTCCCACGGTCAGCACACCGAACACCGCCGACGTGCCTACGGCGGTCACGTAGGTGCCCTTGTGCGCGCACATGCCTCGCCAGATGAGCTGCGTCGCACGGCGAGGAACGGACCCGGTCAGCGTCGTCGGTCGCGGTGGCTGGGCTCGCGTGGGCACGACACAACCTTCCATGGTGCACCGGGGGGTTACCAGCAAGTTTCGCACCCGCCAGGACCGGTCGCCCGCGGCGCGGACACCGCGCGCCTCGTGCTGAGGCGGCCCTGCGTCCGGATCAGCCGGCGGAAGCGCCCGCCGACGGGTGTCCTGTGTCGAGGATGTCGACCACGTACACCACCGTCTGCCCGGCCATCTCCTCGCTCTGGGTGATCCCCAGCGCGTAGGTCGGCGGCACCACGAGCATCACCTGGCTGCCGACCGGCTGGTCGACCAGCCCCTCGGACCAGGCCTGCACGTCCTGCAGGGAGAACGACACCGGCAGTCCGGTCCGCGACCACGTCGAGTCGAACGACTCCCCCGACGTCCATGAGAAACCTGTGTACTGGACGGTCACCATGTCGTTCGCCTGGACCTGCTCACCGGTACCCCGGATGAGCGGCTGCGCGACGAGCGCCCCAGGAGGCTCCGTACCCGTCGGGGCGATGCTCGGTGCGCCCGAGGGGTCGAGGGTCACGACGGGAAGGTCGGCGCGCACCGGGGCGGGCTCGCCCGATGCGCGGGTCGGCAGCACGTCGATCACGGTGACGGTCGGGTAGTCCGTGGCTCCGGTGCCGCTGCCTGGGCTGATCTGGAGCAACCGGGCTCCCACCTTCTGGCCCTGCAGGGTGTTGTACAGGTCCTTGCCCAGGTCGACCTCGGTGAGCAGCAGCGCCGTGGGCTTCGTGCTGAAGGACTCCTTGACCAGCGACGCGTCGGAGGCGTCCTCGAGCCAGAAGTCGATGAGCACGGCCTGCCCGTCGACGAGCGACGGTCCGTCGCCCGGCCAGATCTGCTCCGTGTGCGTCGACGTGACGTCCAACGGGGTGAGGTACGTGATCGTCGGCGCTTCGCCCGGCTCCCCGGTCACGTTGACGTCAGGGACGAGCGAGTCCTGGGGGCTGCACCCTGCGAGTCCGACGAGCGTCAGCGCCAGTGCCGCAGCCGCCGCCAGGGCACGCAGTCGTCGCACGTGTTTCCTCCTCGTGGTCGCAGCCCGCGGCGCGGACACGGCGTCGACCGGGACCACCGGACGACGCACCGGGACACTGTACGGTCCCGACCTGGGGCTCGAGGACTCCGTGCCGAGCAGCCACCGAGGCTGCCCGCACGCTCACATCGACTCGATGAGCCGGTCCACCCGCTCGTCGACACTGCGGAAGGGGTCCTTGCACAGGACCGTGCGCTGGGCCTGGTCGTTGAGCTTGAGGTGCACCCAGTCCACGGTGTAGTCACGCCGTGCGTCCTGCGCGGCGCGGACGAAGTCACCGCGCAGCTTGGCGCGCGTGGTCTGGGGCGGGACCGCGGTGGCCTCGAAGATCTCCAGGTCGGTGGTGACGCGCTCGACCATCCCGCGGGCCGCGAGCAGGTTGTACAGCCCTTCGGTCCGGGAGATGTCGTGGTAGGCCAGGTCGAGACGCTGCACGCGGACGTCCGACAGCTCGAGGTTGTGCTTGGCCCGGTAGCGCTCGATCAGCTTGTACTTGATCACCCAGTCGAGCTCCCGGTCCACGAGCGACAGGTCACCGGTGCGCAGCGCACGCAGCCCGCGCTCCCACAGGTCCAGAACCTGCTTGTTCTCGGGCGTCGGTCCCCCCTCGGAGGCCAGGAAGTCGCCGACGCGCGTCAGGTACTCCTCCTGCAGGTCGACGGCCGTGACCGTCCGCCCGTTGGCCATCGTGATCGGGTGCATCCCGGTCATGTCGTGGCTGATCTCGCGGATCGCGCGGATCGGGTTCTCGAGGGCCATGTCACGCATCGGAGCGCCGGCCTCGATCATGCGCAGCAGCAGGTCGGTCGTCCCCACCTTGAGCATGGTCGTCGTCTCGGACATGGACGAGTCGCCCACGATCACGTGTAGACGGCGGTAGTGCTCGGCGTCGGCGTGCGGCTCGTCGCGCGTGTTGATGATCGGACGCGACCGCGTCGTGGCGCTGCTCACGGCCTCCCAGATGTGGTCGGCGCGCTGCGAGAGGCAGTAGACGGCACCTCGGGGCGTCGCGAGGACCTTGCCCGCGCCCGTGAGGATCTGCCGCGTGATGAGGAACGGCACCAGAACGTCCGAGAGGCGCGAGAAGTCTCCCTGGCGCCGGACCAGATAGTTCTCGTGGCAGCCGTAGGAGTTCCCGGCAGAGTCGGTGTTGTTCTTGAAGAGGTGGATCTTGCCCGGAAGGCCTTCGTGCTCCAGCCGCTGCTGCGCGTCCGCCACGAGACCCTCGAGGATCCGCTCACCCGCCCTGTCGTGGGTGACCAGCTGCCGCACGTCGTCGCACTCCGCCGTGGCGTACTCGGGGTGCGACCCGACGTCGAGGTAGAGCCGCGAACCGTTGCGCAGGAACACGTTGGACGAGCGCCCCCACGCGACGACCTTGCGGAAGAGGTACCGCGCGACCTCGTCGGCCGACAGCCCCCGCCCGTCCTGAGCCGCGCACGTCACGCCGTACTCGGTCTCCAGACCGAAGATCCGCCTGTCCATCGCCATCCCTCCTTCGTGTGGTGCACGCCGTCAGTCGAGCAGGTCCTCCAGCAGGGCGCCGGCCAACCGACGGAACGTCCGGCGCGGTCGCGTCCGGTCCAGCACGGCCACCTCGAGCTGTGCGGCCGGGATCGCCCGCTGCTCACCGCCGTCCTCCGCCGGCGACCCGAGCGCCCCGACGGCCAGAGCGAGAACCTCGGGCAGGGTCATTCCTGCGTGCCAGCCGTCGGACACGACAGAGCCGAGACGTTCGGCCTGCCCGCCCATGACCACGAAGCCGTGCTCGTCGGTCACCGAGCCGTCGTAGGCGAGGCGGTAGATCTGGTCGCCCGACGCCTCGCGTCCGACCTCGGCCACGACGATCTCCACCTCGAGCGGCTTGGACTCCGTCGTGAACACCGTGCCGAGCGTCTGGGCGTACGCGTTGGCGAGGCCGCGCACGCTGACGTCCTCGCGGTCGTAGGAGTACCCCCGCAGGTCGGCGTAGCGGACACCGGCCACGCGCAGGTTCTCGAACTCGTTGTACTTGCCGACGGCTGCGAAACCGATCCGGTCGTAGATCTCGGAGATCTTGTGCAGCGCCCGTGAGGCGTTCTCGGTGGCGAACGCGATGCCGTCGTCGTACTGCAGCACGACGACCGAACGGCCCCGCGCGATGCCCTTGCGCGCGTAGTCGGCGCGGTCCTTCATCAGCTGCTCGGGCGACACGTAGAAAGGCATGCTCATCGCTGGCCACCTCCCCGCGCCCGGTGGGCACCCCGCCGCTGCTCCTCGACCTGCTCGACGATCGCCGCGAGCTGGTCGTCCGGCGCGCGCAGGTAGCCCGCTTCGGTGACGGTCGCGACAACCGGCCAGATACCCCGCGTCCGGTCCGGGCCGCCCGTGGCCGAGTCGTCGTCGGCCGCGTCCCACAGCGCCTCGACCGCCACGCGCACCGAGCTCTCAGCGTCCAGGTCGTGCTTCCACAGCTTCTTCAACGACCCGCGCGCGAACACGGAGCCCGACCCCACCGCGTGATGGTCGTGCTCCTCGTAGCGACCGCCCGTGACGTCGTAGGAGAAGATCCGGCCGGCGCGCCTGTCGAGGTCGTACCCGCCGAACAGCGGCACCACGGCCAGGCCCTGCATCGCGAGCCCGAGATTCCCCCGGATCATCGTCGCCAGCCGGTTCGCCTTTCCGTCGAGCGACAGCAGCGAGCCCTCGATCTTCTCGTAGTGCTCGAGCTCGAGCTGGAACAGCCGGACCAGCTCGATCGCCAGGCCGGCGGTGCCCGCGATGCCGACCGCCGAGTACTCGTCAGCCGGGAACACCTTCTCGATGTCCCGGCTCGCGATCATCGAGCCCATCGTGGCGCGACGGTCGCCCGCCATGACGATGCCGCCGTCGAACGCGAGCGACACGATCGTGGTGCCGTGTGGTGCCTGCAGCTCGCCGGCCGGTCGGTTGCCCGGGAGCAGGTGCGGCGCGTGGCTGGACAAGAACTCCACGAACGACGACGAGCCGGGCGTCGTGAACGCGTGCGGCAGCCGCCCGGAGGCGGACGTGTCGTACCGGTTCACTGGCCGCCCTTCTGGACGAACCCGCGGACGAACTGCTCGGCGTTGGACTCGAGGACGTCGTCGATCTCGTCGAGCAGGGCGTCGACATCGGCGTCACGGGACTGCGCGCTGGCGCTGGCAGGCGCCGGGGTGTCCGGCCCGTCGTCCGGCTCCTCGTCCTCGCGACGTGGGCGTACGTGTTCCTGACCAGCCATCGTGGGCCTCCCGGTGTGCCAGCTGACGCGTTCAGCTCCACCCTAGGCCCATCATCGGACGCACCTGGCTCCGGCGCTCGGCAGGCGGACGGCTGGATGGGCGAACGTTGTGCACAGTCGGGCCGATGCCGCGTCGCGGGGCCATCCGTACTGACACGATCTCCCGATGACGGACCCGGAGATCCACCTGACGCCCGCCCTGGCTCATGCACGGCGTCTGCTCCTCGACGCCAGACTCTGCCCTGGCTGCGACAGCACCATCGCCGGACCCACGTGCGGAACGTGCCGGCTCGAGCTGTCGGGCGACCGCGGAGCGCGACTCTGGCGGTCGTCGCTGGACGCCGTCGCCGCACTCGAGGCCCGTGCCGTGCTGGTGGCCGACCTCCGCGCCGCTCAGGCCGTGTCAGCACCCCGTGCCGCGACCGTCGTGCCGACTCCGCCCGACCGGCCGACACCCGTCTCGCTCCCCGCCTTCGCAGCTGCGCAGCCCGCCCACGCCGCCGGTGTACCCGTCCCACGCCCTCCGGCACGACCGTTCAGCGGGCCGCCACGGACCTCCGCTCCGCCCTCGGCGCCGTGGCGGGTGCAGACGGTGCTCCAGGTCCTGGGAGTCGCTCTGCTCGCCATGGCGAGCCTCGTGTTCCTCGTCTTCAGCTGGGACGTGATGAACGTGAGCCAGCGAGGTGCGGTCATCGGCCTCGGGACGGTCGTCGTGCTCGTGCTGGCGGTGTGGCTCAACCGGCGCGGCCTCGGTGCGTCGGCCCAGGCGGTCGGCGTCCTCGGCTCGGTGCTCGTGGTGCTCGACGCCTGGGCGGTCTACGCGATCGGCGTCCTCCCGGACGTCGACCCCGCGGCGTACGCAGCCGTCGCCTGTCTCGTCTGCGCGACCGGCCTCGCAGCGTACGGCTGGGCGACGGGGATCCGGTCGGGGACCGTCGGCGCGAGCCTCCTGCTCCCCCTCGCACCCGTGATGGTGCTCGTGCACGCGCAGAGTGCCGCCCAGGGTGGAGTGATCCTGCTCACCGCGACCGTCCTCGCCACCGTGCGCTTCGTGCCCGCGCTGACGCCGCTCAGGGCCGAGCGCACGCTGCTCTGCGTCGCGGCGACGTCCGGCGTCGTCACCGGCTGGATCGCGGCGCTCATCGGGGTCGCCTCGGACGGCGAGGCGTGGCCCCCCATCGGCGTCCTCGGAGCCGCGGCGGTGCTGGCGGTGCTGCAGGCCGTACTCGCGGCACGGGCAGCCGGCTCGGCCGGACGGCCCGCCAGGGCTGGTCGCGCCTGGGCCGCAGCTGCCGGCATCGCCGCCGTCTCGGCCGCGACGGCAGCGTCGGTCGAGCTCGACCTTGCCGGAACGGCGCTGCCGGCGCTGCTGGCCGTCGCACTCGTCGCAGCGCTGCCCCGTTGGCCGGTGACCCGGCCCGGACGTGGGCTCCTGCGCGCATGCGCTGACGGTGCGACGATCGCGACGCTCGCGGTCGGTGCACCGAGCGTGGTGCTCGCGCTGACGGCCGGGACGGACGTCGTCGCAGGGCTCGACGGCCTCGACCGGTCGGCGGCCGTCGAGCAGGTCGTCGGGTCAGCGGCTCTCGTCCTCATGCTCGTCGCCGACGCGATGTGGCGCGGTGGCCGGGCAGCGGCGGCGGCTCGCCATGCGTCGGCGGTGCTGACGATCGAGGTCGTGCTCGTCTCCGCCGCGCTCGTCGGTGCAGAGCGCGCGACGATCACCCTCCTCGCAGCGGGTGTCGTCGCGACGGTGGTCGGGCTGCTGCGGATCGGTTGGCTGCGCTGGTACGTCCGTGCCGGCGCGGCGCTCGGCGTGGCCGGTGCGCTCGCCGCGAGCCTCGGTGAGCCGTGGTGGACCGGCCTGGCCCTGGCTGCGTGTGCAGCGTTCGCGTTGTCCGCCCGCTGGTGGACCGACGCGGATCCTGCGCGTGCCAGCTCGACCTTCGCGACCGCGGTCCTCGCCTGGGCTGCGGTCGCCCAGCTGCTGTTCGCGGGTGACGTGGCGGCACCGGTGATTGTGGCCGCAGCGGTCGCCGTAGCGGTTCTCACGACGACGGCTCTCGGCCTGGCGCGGAGCGACGGGGACCGGCACGCGGCGCTCGCCGTGGCTGCCCTGGTCGGTGCGGGCTGCTGGGTGACCGGCGTCTCGCCCACGCCGGCGGTCGTCGGCCCGACCGTGGTGCTCGGAGCCGTGGTCGCCGCGGCGGTGCTGGCCGTCGCCGTCTGGGGGCAGGGTCGCCTCGTCGGGCCGGTCGTCGTCGTCGCCACCGCAGCCGTCGCCCCGGTGACGGCGCTCGCACTGGTCACCGCCCAGGCGCTCACGGGACAGCCGCCGGTGGTGGTCGCCTGCCTCCTGACCGTCGTCATCGGTGGAGCGGCAGCGGTGGCTGCTGGGGCGCTACCGCCGACCGTGGCCGACCGACGCATCCCCGTGGAAGCCGTGGGGTGGCTCGTGGTCGCCGCCGGGATCCTCGCCTCGGGCGCGCAGGGCGTCTCCACTGCCGCACTGGGCTTGGTGCTGGCCTCGGTCGTCGCCGCCGCGTGTGCGGCCCGGCGGGACCGGCGGGTCGAGCTCTGGGTGGCCCTCGGGCTGCTGGTCGCGGCATCGTGGTGCGCGCTCGTGATCAGGGATGTCGGCGTGCCCGAGGCGTACCTCGCCCCGCTCGGGGTGGTCCTGGTCGGGGTCGGCCTCGTGCGCTGGCGTTCGGGCGGTGCTGCGGCTGCCGAGCTGCTCGGCTGCGGGCTCGCCCTCGCGACCGTGCCGACCTCCGTGATCGCCGACCCACTGGTCGTAGGTGCGCTGGCTCTCGACCGGGCGGTTCTCGCGACCGCATCGTCCGCCGTGCTGGTGCTGGCCGCCTCCCTCGTCGTTCGCCGAGGTCATGCGCCCCCCACGGTGGGCCACGACCCCGTGCTGGCCCTCGCTGCGGTCGGGGGCGCTCTCGCGCTGCTCGGCCCGGCCCGCCGCGCCGTCATGATCACCGTCGAGAGCTGGACCGAGCCTCAGGGGTCCGTCGAGCTGTGGGCCCTTCCCGCCGCCATGCTGCTCGCCGGCGCGTGCACCACGTGGCTGCTGGCTCGGCCGGGACGCGACGCACACCTGCGACGGGCAGCCCCGTGGGCCGTGCTTGCGCTCGCGACTGTGCCCGCCCTGCTCACGCACGACGAGGGGCCCGCGGGACTGGTCCGGATCTGCGTGGGCGCCCTTCTCGGCACGTACCTCGCCGGCCGTGGGGCCGCGGGACGCGCCGTGCTGCCGGGCGTGCGCTGGTCACCGCCCGCGGACGACGTGCTCGGGATGGGGGCGATGGTGCTCGTCGCCAGCGCGGTTGCCGCTCTGAGTCGCACGTGGGCCGTGCCGCACGACGCCGTGCTCGTGGTGCTCGGGCTGATCGTCCTGCTCGTCGGCGGGGTGCGGATGCGCACGCGGCCGGCTACGGCCACCTGGCTGGCGTTCGGTCCCGGACTCGCCCTCGCCCTGGGGGTACCCACGCTCACGGCGCTGGCCACCGGAACCACCTGGCGAGTGGGGGTCGTGATCGCCGGTGGGATCCTCGCCGTCGTCGTCGGCGCCGTGCGGCGGTGGCAGGCGCCGTTCGTCGTCGGGTCGCTGGCGCTCCTGGTCCAGCTCGTGGTCCAGCTCGCTCCGGTGACCCGCGAGGCGATCGGCGGGCTGGGCTGGTGGCCGGTGCTCGCCCTCGGCGGCGCGGCGCTGCTCGGCCTGGGGCTCACCTACGAACGGCGGCTGCGGGACGCCAAGGAGGCTGTCCGGTACGTCGGGCAGATGAGCTGACGTCAGGCGCCGAGGGCCGCCAGCAAGGACGCAGCGTCAGGGCTGCGGTCGAGCAGGTCGCCGACGTGCGCGGCCGTCCCGCGTAGGGGGTCCCGCATGGGCACCCGCTGCAAGGTCGCGGCACCCTGCACGTCGAACACGACCGAGTCCCAGCTCGCCGCAGATATCTCCGCGCCGTAGCGCGCGACGGCCTCGCCGCGGAAGTACGCACGGGTGTCCCGTGGCGGGTGGAGCACCGCCTCACTCACCTGCTCGGGGGTGACGAGCAGCTCGACGGCCCCCGCGTTGACGAGGCGGTGGTAGAGCCCCCGCTCGGGCCGGACGTCCGACCACTGCAGGTCCATCGCGGCGAGGCGCGGGTGGTCCCACGCCAGGTGGTCACGATGGCGCATCCCTTCGAGCAGCCTCAGCTTGGCGAGCCACTCGACCTCACGTGCGCAGCTGGCGGGGTCGGTTGCCAGACGGTCCAGCAGCGACGCCCACCGCTGGAGGACGTCCTCGCTCTGCTCGTCGAGGTCGTCCCCGGTGTGCGCGAGCGCGGTCCGGACCGCCATGAGGTACTCACGCTGGATCTCCAGCGCCGTGAGGTGCCTGCCGTCCACCAGCTCGACGCGGGCGGTCAGGGTCAGGTCGTGGCTGATCAGGTGGACGGCCTGCACCGGGTCGCGGAGGGTCAGCCGGTCGACCGTGGCGAGCGCCCCGCCCGCACCACCTTCAGCGACGGCCCGTTCGATGAGCCACAGGACCAGCGACGTGGTGCCCAGGCGCAGGTACGTGGAGACCTCGAGCATCGTCGCGTCACCGATGATGACGTGCAGCCGGCGCCACCGGTCCGGGTCGGCGTGCGGCTCGTCGCGCGTGTTGATGATCGGACGCCGCAAGGTCGTCTCGAGGCCGATCTCGGCCTCCATGTAGTCGGCGCGCTGAGACAGCTGGAAGCCGGCAGCCTCCCCGCGCTGCCCGACGCCGACCCGGCCGGCCCCCGTGAACACCTGTCGGGTCACGAAGAACGGGATCAGGCGGGCGGCTAAGTCGTTGAACGGCACCGCGCGGTCCACCAGGTAGTTCTCGTGCATGCCGTAGGTGGCGCCCTTACCGTCCACGTTGTTCTTGTACAGCGCCACGTCCGGAAGAGCCTGGGTCGAGGCGAGGGCCCGTACCGACGCGAGCATGACGCGCTCGCCGGCCCGGTCCCACCGCACGACGTCGAGCGGGTTGGTGACCTCCGGCGAGGAGTACTCCGGGTGAGCGTGGTCGACGTACAGGCGAGCACCGTTCGTCAGGATGACGTTGGCCGCGCCCGGGTCCTCGTACTCGTCGGCGGTCGCCCGCGGCAGCGCTTGGGGCCCGTCGCCCGAGGGTGCCGGGGCCTCCGGTTCGTCGGTGAGCATCGACGGGTGGGCGGACGCTCGCTGCAGGTGGAACCCGCGGGCGTCGTGCAGCGGGTCCTCGTCGTCGTAGTCCCACCTGGCCCTGGTCCGCGCGCCCTCGCGAGCAGCCGCGTGCACCGCGACCACGTGCGACGACAGCAGCATCGGGTTGGCCAGCGGGCGTCCGGGCTGGAGGATCCCGTACTCGGTCTCGATCCCCATCACGCGGCGCACGGTCACGACACCACCCTAGGGTCGTCCCGCGACCGTGCGTCGACGTGTCCGCCGCGGCGGTGGTCTACAGGTACTGCCCGGTGCTCGTCACCGTCTCGATCGTCCGCGAGCCCTCCGCACCCTTCTTGCCCTGGACGATCGTCCGGATGAAGACGATGCGCTCGCCCTTCTTCCCGGAGATCCGCGCCCAGTCGTCGGGGTTGGTGGTGTTGGGCAGGTCCTCGTTCTCGCGGAACTCGTCGACGCACGCCGTGAGCAGGTGGTCGACGCGGATGCCGCGCGTGCCGCTGGCCAGGAAGTCCTTGATGGCCGACTTCTTGGCGCGGTCGACGACGTTCTGGATCATGGCGCCCGAGTTGAAGTCCTTGAAGTACAGGACCTCCTTGTCGCCGCTGGCGTAGGTGACCTCGAGGAAGCGGTTCTCGTCGCTCTCCGTGTACATCCGCTCGACCACGCGGCTGATCATCGCCTCGACCGCCTCGTTCGGCGACCCACCGTGCTCGGCCAGGTCGTCCGGGTGGATGGGCAGGCTGGGCACGAGGTACTTGGCGAAGATCTCGCGCGCACCCTCGGCGTCCGGCCGCTCGATCTTGATCTTCACGTCCAGGCGGCCGGGCCGCAGGATGGCCGGGTCGATCATGTCCTCGCGGTTCGAGGCGCCGATGACGATGACGTTCTCGAGCCGCTCGACGCCGTCGATCTCGGACAGGAGCTGCGGCACGATCGTCGTCTCGACGTCGCTCGAGACACCCGTCCCACGGGTGCGGAAGAGCGACTCCATCTCGTCGAAGAACACGACGACGGGGTGCCCCTGGGACGCCTTCTCCCGGGCGCGGGCGAAGATCAGGCGGATGTGCCGCTCCGTCTCGCCGACGTACTTGTTGAGCAGCTCCGGACCCTTGACGTTCAGGAAGAAGCTCTTGGTGTCGGCCGTGTCCTCCCCACGGGCAGCGGCCGCGGTGGCCGCGAGAGAGTGCGCGACGGCCTTGGCGATGAGCGTCTTGCCACACCCGGGCGGGCCGTACAGCAGGACACCCTTCGGCGGCTTCAGACCGTGCTCGCGGAACAGCTCAGGGTGCAGGAACGGCAGCTCCACAGCGTCACGGATCGCCTCGATCTGCGGGCCGAGGCCGCCGATGTCCTTGTAGTCGATGTCCGGCACCTCTTCGAGGACCAGGTCCTCGACCTCGGCACGTGGGATGACCTCGAAGACGAATCCGCTGCGCGAGTCGATGGTGAGCGCGTCACCGATGCGCACGTGTGCGTCACGGACCTGCCCGGCGAACCGCACGACGCGCTCCTCGTCGCCGCGTCCCACCACGAGCGCACGGTCGGTACCGAGCAGCTCCTTGACGGTGACGAGCTCGCCGACCTCTTCGTAGCCGCCCGCCTCGACGACCGTGAGGGCCTCGTTGAGCATGACCTCTTGGCCAGGACGGAGCCTGCCGACGTCGAGCGACGGGCTCGCGCCCACGTGCATCTTGCGACCTGCCGAGATGATGTCGACGCTTCCGTCGTCACGCGACCCCAGGTAGGTGGCGTAGGTGCCCGGCGGCTTCGCGAGGTCATCGACCTGGCGCTTGAGGTCCACGATCTGCTCACGTGCGGCCACGAGCGCGTCGCTCAGACGCTCGTTCTTGGCCGTCAGGACACTGAGCTCTCGCTGCAGGTCTCGCTCAGGGGCACCCGGATCTGTCATGTCGTCGGCCTCCGTTCCGCTCGCATGGTCTCCGTCGTCGACGCTCCGTCTCCATCGTGCACCGCGCTGTGCCTGCTGGTCCGACGACCCTAACCACAAGTGTCAACACCGGGCAGCGCGACGCGGCCGACTCGGCCGAACGTCCCGCTCCGCGGACAGCTGCTCAGGTGGTCGGTGCCTGGCCGACGTCACGGCGGGCACGGCGCAGCTTCTTGTCCGAGACGGCGCGCTCCCCCATGGCCTCGGACGACCAGAGCTCGGCGTCGTCCACGGCGGGTGCCCCGTCGGCCGCGACCGGGTACGCGCCCTTGGCCGGTCGACGCCGACGCTGCGGTGCGTCGACACCGTCCGCGAGCCGACGCGTGGTGAGCAGGAACCCCGTGTGCCCGATCATCCGGTGCTGCGGGCGGACCGCGAGACCTTCGAGGTGCCACCCGCGCACCATCGACTCCCACGCCTCGGGCTCGGTGTACCGCCCGTCGGAGCGGATGTCCTCGGCCAGGCGAGAGAGCTGCGTCGTCGTCGCGACGTAGGAGATGAAGACGCCGCCGGGGGCCAGGGCGACGGCGACCGCGTCGAGGTTCTCCCAGGGCGCGAGCATGTCGAGGACGACCCGGTCGACACTTCCGGGCCCTGCCACCGTCGGCAGGACGTCCGACAGGTCCCCGACGGACAGCTCCCACGCCGGGTGCGGGCCGCCGAAGAAGCCCTCCACGTTCCCGCGCGCGATGGCTGCGAAGTCCTCGCGCCGCTCGATGGAGTGCAGCGAGCCGGCGTCGCCGACGGCACGCAGCAGCGACATCGTCAGTGCGCCGGACCCGACGCCGGCCTCGATCACGCGCGCGCCGGGGTAGATGTCGGCCATCGCGACGATCTGGCCCGAGTCCTTCGGGTAGACCACGGCTGCGCCGCGCGGCATCGACAGGACGTAGTCGGCGAGCAGCGGGCGGACCGCGAGGTACTCGATGCCCGAGGTGTTGCGCACGACCGTGCCCTCCGGCGCGCCCAGGAGCGAGTCGTGCGTCAGGTAGCCGCGATGCGTGTGGAACGAGCCGCCCTCGGCCAGCGTGATGGTGTGAAGACGTCCGCGCGGGTCCGTCAGCTGCACGCGGTCGCCCGCTCGGAAGGGGCCGCGGCGTTGCGCGGCACCGGTGGACGTCTGCTCGGGGGTCACGGTCCCCGAGTCTAGGAGCGGATGGCCGCCACGACGTCCATCGCGCGGATCAGCCCGACCACCTTGCCGTCGACCAGAGCCGCGACGACCGGCGAGTGCCTCGTGGCCTCGCCGATCGCGCCCACGAGCGCCTGCCCGCTCAGCGTCCCGTCCACGAAAGCCCCGACGGGCAGGGGGATGGCGACGGCCGTGACCGGCGTGGCGCCGGCCGCCTCGGCCGGCACCGAGGCGGCCGCGGCACGGTCCACGTAGGCCGCGGGTCGGCCGTCGGGCGAGAGGATGACCACCTCGTCGGCCCCGGCTGCGGCCGCGACGGCCCCCGCGTGCGCCAACGAGTCGGTGTGGCCGACACCGACGGCGCGGCGGCCGACCGAGTCCAGCGTGATCTGCTGGACGGCCTTCTGCGAGCGCCCGCCCCGGACGGCCGTCGACGCCCCTGACCACAGGAACGCGCCGATCAGCGCGGACCACATGACGCTGCTGATCTCCGGCTGCCGACCGTTCAGGAGGGGAACCACGAGGGCCCAGGCCAGGACGCCGACTGCGACGACGCGCCCGGCCCACCCCGCGACGACGGTGCCCGTGTGCCGGTTCTTGGTGATGCCCCACACGGCGGCCTCGAGCACCCACCCGCCGTCCAGAGGCAGGCCGGGGATGAGGTTGAACAGGCCGAGGAACCCGTTCGAGACGGCACCGGACCACAGCAGCAGACCGCCGACGGTGTCCGTGCCGACCTGCGCCGCGAGCCAGGTGAAGACCCCCGCGAGCAGGAGGTTGCTCAGTGGGCCGACGATGGCGACCAGAACGCTGGTGAGCGGAGTCGGGGACACGCCACCGAAGCTCGTGTGGCCGCCCCACAGCGTCAGGACGAACTCGCGTGGCTGCTGCCCGCGGGCGCGGGCCATGAGACCGTGCGCGAGCTCGTGCACGAGCACCGAGCCGAAGAGGAGCACGACGAACCCGAGGGCGACCACGTAGATGCGGACACCGACGTCTCCGCCGAGCCAGCGGCGCACGCTCGGTGCGATGAACAACGTCAGCACGACCGCTGCGAGCACCCAGCTGGGCGCCAGGATGATCGGGGCGCCGACGACTCGGCCGATCACCCAGCCTGGCGTGCGACGTTCCGAGGGGCGGTCTGTGCTCACGTGCCCAGCGTAGGTGTGCGTCGGTCCGCGCCCGTGTCGGTGGTGACGCCTACTGTCGGAGGCATGCACCTCCCTGACCCGCCGGCTCCCTCATGAGCGCCGACTCCCTCGAGCTCGAGGTCGCGGACGAGGCGGTCGAGGACGCGGTCGAGCAGCTCGTCACGGGCGGCCGACCGCCGTCGCGACCCGGCCTGTCGCCGTCGCGGGCCAACGACTTCCTGCAGTGCCCCCAGCTGTTCCGGTTCCGGGTGATCGACAGGCTGCCCGAGCCGCCCAGTCCGGCTGCGGCCCGCGGCACCCTCGTGCACTCGGTGCTGGAGCACCTGTTCGACCTGCCCGCTCTCGAGCGAACCGTCGAGGCCGCCCATGCGCTGCTGCCGGTCGAGTGGGAGATGCTCCTCGAGCGGGACCCGTCCATCGGTGAGCTGTTCGCCGAGCCGGCCGACCTGACCGAGTGGCTGACGAGTGCAGAGTCGCTCCTGGCGACGTACTTCACCCTCGAGGACCCCACGCGACTCGAACCCCGTGAGCGCGAGCTGATGGTGTCGACCGAGCTCGACGAGAACGGTCCGCAGCTTCGCGGGATCATCGACCGCGTCGACGTCGCGCCGAACGGCTGGGTGCGCGTCGTCGACTACAAGACGGGCCGGTCTCCCCGTGCGGGGTTCGAGAGCTCGGCGCTCTTCCAGATGCGGTTCTACGCCTACGTGATCTGGCGCACCCGGGGCGTCCTGCCCAAACGCCTGCAGCTCGAGTACCTGGGCGACGGGGTGATCCTCACGCACGAACCGTCGGAGTCCGAGATGGCGACGATCGAGGCACGGGTGCGCTCGATCTGGGGCGGGATCGAGGATGCTGCGCGGTCGGGCGACTGGCGCCCCCGGCCCTCCAAGCTGTGCGACTGGTGCTCGTACAAGGCACTGTGCCCGGCGTTCGGCGGGACACCGCCCGAGGTGCCTGCGGGAGCGGTCGAGCGGTCGATCGGCATCGTGCCCGACGTCCGCCCCTGACCGCCCTCTCAGCCGGCGGTGCGCAGGTCGAGCACGGCGCCCTCGGCGACCCGCACCAGGTCGTCCAGGGACACCACCTCGAGGGACGCGACCCGGCTGAGGCCCTCGCGGTGCTCGACGCGGTGGTGCACCTCGATGGCGACCGTCCGGGCGCCCGAGCTGACCGCCGACGCGATCCCTGAGCGGGAGTCCTCGACCGCGACGCACGTGGCGATGTCGACCCCGAGACGTCGTGCGGCCAGCAGGTAGGGCTCCGGATCGGGCTTCGGCCGGCTGACCTCGTCGCCGCTGACCACGACGTCGAACAGGCCGACGGCCGCGGCGAACGGTTCGGCGAGCACCGCGAACGACGACGTCACGAGCGCCATCGGCACACCCGCCGCGTGCAGCGCGACGAGGAGCTCATGTGCTCCGGGCTGCCACGGGATACCGGCCGCGACGGCGGCCGCGACCCGCAGGTTCAGGAAGTCGACGATCTCGTCGTACGGCAGGTCGACACCGCGCGCGGCCAGGGCCTTGGCGCTGACGATCATCGGGTTTCCGACCATCGCCAGCCCGTCCTCATGCGTCCACACACCACCGTGGGCCTCGACCAGCTCGGTCTCCGCCGCGATCCAGAACGGCTCCGTGTCGATCAGGGTGCCGTCCATGTCCCACAGGACGGCGCTCAGACGGGGATCGTGGCCGGTGGCTGGGTTCACCGCGCCATCCTAAGAGGGGGCACCGACTCGCTCGCGCACGGTCCCGTCCGGCGGCTCGGCAACACCGCGCCCTAGGCTGGTCGGATGAGCACGCCACCCGCGGACCTTCCTGCCCACGAGACGGTGCTGCTCGCGGCGTTCGAGGGGTGGAACGACGCCGGGTCGGCAGCCACCCAGGCCCTGGAGCACCTGCACGAGGTCTGGGACGCCGAGCACGTCGACGAGCTCGACCCCGAGGAGTACCACGACTTCCAGGTGAACCGCCCGATCGTGGGTCTCGGACCGGACGGGCGCCGCGAGATCACCTGGCCGACGACCGCGGTCGCTGTCGCCACCGCACCGGGCAGCGGGAGACGCGTGGTTCTCGTGCACGGCATCGAGCCGTCCATGCGGTGGCGCCGCTACTGCACCGAGCTGCTCGACATCGCCGCCAGTCTCGGTGTGAACACCGTCGTCACGCTCGGCGCGCTCCTCGCCGACGTACCGCACACGCGCCCGATCCCCGTGAACGCCACCAGCGAGGATGCCGAGGTCCGAGACATCTTCGGCCTCGAGCCCAACAGCTACGAAGGTCCGACCGGCATCGTCGGCGTCCTGCAGCACGAGGCCGCCACCCGTGGGCTGCGTTCGCTCTCGCTGTGGGCAGCGGTCCCCCACTACGTCGCGCACCCACCGTCCCCGAAGGCCACGCTGGCGCTCCTGCACCGGATCGAGCAGCTGCTCGGCGAGCCGGTGCCGCTCGGTGAGCTCCCGGACGACGCCGCCGCCTGGCAGCACGGGGTCGACGAGCTCGCTGCAGAGGACGCCGAGATCGGCGAGTACGTGCAGCAGCTCGAGGAGGCCAAGGACACCGCCGACCTCCCGGAGGCCAGCGGTGAGGCGATCGCCCAGGAGTTCGAGCGGTACCTGCGGCGGCGCGACAAGGGCACCGGCGGCTGACCGGCTACAGGCGGATTCCCAGGAGCGCGTCGACGGTGCGTGCGATGACTCCCGGGGCACCCTCGACGGGGTCCGCCGTGCCGGCGAGCGAGAGGGCCGCCCAGGCGTCGACCACTGCGAGCGCGCTCGGCGTGTCAAGGTCGTCCGCGAGGGCGGCCCGCACCGCGGCGAGGGCAGCGTCGGGGTCGGGTCCGCCGTTGCCGGAGACCGCGTCGCGCCAGCGCTCCAGCCGCTCGCGTGCCTCCACGAGCCCGGCGTCGGTCCAGTCCCAGTCGTCGCGGTAACGGTGCGCCAGGATCGCCAGCCGGATCGCCATCGGGTCGACGCCCTGCTCGCGCAGCCGCGAGACGAGCACGAGGTTGCCGAGCGACTTGCTCATCTTGTGCCCGTCGAGACCGACCATGCCCGTGTGGACGTGTACTCGCGCACCGTGCCCGGCGTCGAGCAGGCGAGCGTGCGAGGTGCTCATCTCGTGGTGCGGGAACAGCAGGTCGGAGCCGCCACCCTCGACGTCGAACGGCAGTCCGAGGGCGTCGCGCGCGATGACCGCGCACTCGATGTGCCAACCCGGGCGGCCGGCCCCCAGGCTGCCGCCGTCCCAGGCCGGTTCACCGTCGCGGGCGCGGCGCCAGAGCAAGGGGTCGAGCGGCGCTCGCTTGCCGTGCCGTCCGGGATCCCCACCGCGCTCGGCAGAGAGCGTCCGCATCAGGTCGTCCTCCAGCCCGGCGACCTTGCCGAACGAGACGTCGGCCGACAGGTCGGCGTAGACGTCACCGAGCTCGTGGCCTTCCGTGGGCACCCGGTAGGCGGCACCGGCTGCGAGGAGCTTCTCCACGGCCTCGACGACAGCGGGAATGGCCTCGACCACACCCGAGTAGGCGTCCGGCGGGATGACGGCCAGTGCCGCCATGTCCTCGGCGTAGAGGGCGGTCTGCGACTGCGCGAGGTCACGCCAGTCGACGCCCGTGGCCGCTGCCCGCTCGAGCAGCGGGTCGTCGACGTCCGTGACGTTCGAGGCGTACCGGACCGTGTGCCCGGCGTCGCGCCACGCCCGGCCGAGCACGTCGAAAGCGACGTAGGTGGCGGCGTGACCCATGTGGGTCGCGTCGTAGGGCGTGATGCCGCAGACGTACAGCGTCGCCTCGGTCCGAGTCGCGGCGACGACGACCTGTCCGGTGGACGAGTCCAGGACCCTGACCGGGTCACCGGTCCCGGGGAGCGCAGGGACATGCGGCGGCGGCCAGGTGAGCACGGCGGCAGCCTAACCGCGTCCCCGCACCGCGTGGGTGCGAGGTCCACAATGCCCACGTGAAGGATGAACCGATCCACCTGCTCGACATCACCCCCAACGCCTCCGGCGAACGCGTGGTGGCACGCACGGCGACCGGATGGGGCGACCCGGCGCTCGCTCTGCGGCGAGACGGCACGCTCTGGGTGATCGTCGAGTCACGTTCCGACCTGGCCGCGGCCTGCCGCCGGCACGGCATCGGTGAGACCGCGCTGAACATGTTGGAGCACCGTGGGCCGGGTGCGCACCCGTCGTCCGCGGACCACCCGCTGCGGGCGCGGCTCGACCGCTCGCCCGACGGCGAGATCGTGCTCACGGTCCCGACCTTGTCCTACGTCGAGCAGACCAAGGATGTGCACACCGGCGCACTTGTCAGCGTCGTCGGCGCAGGAGTCGTGCTGATGTGCGAGCTCGGTGACGCGGACGTGGTCGGCCGCGCGCTGGAGAAGCTCACAGGAGGCATCCCCGTTCCCGACGAGGGCGTCCACCAGATCCTGGCTGCGACGCTGACGTCGCTCGTCGCGGAGGCGTCTGATGTCGAGGTCGGGCTCGGCGACGCCGTTGCCGCCGTCGAGGGCGCGGTGTTCTCCAGCAGCCGGCGCAGCCCCGTGCAGGAGATCTACGACCTCAAGCGCGAGATCGCCGAGGCACGGCGCGCGCTCAGCCCCGTCACCACGGTGCTGCCCGAGCTCGTCGCCGAGGCCGAGGAGGCCGACCAGCGCAGGCAGTCGCAACCGTGGCTGCACCGGCTGACCGCCTGGGTGGACCGCCTCGACAAGCACCTGGACGCCTACGACGACCTGCTGACCGACATGCTCTCCGCGCACCTGTCCCAGGTGTCGGTGCGGCAGAACGAGGACGTCCGCAAGATCTCGTCGTGGGCGGCGATCGCCGCCGCACCGACCCTGCTGGCCAGCGTCTACGGCATGAACTTCCGGCACATGCCTGAGCTCGACTGGACCTACGGCTATCCCCTCGCCGTCGGGGCGATGCTCGTGATCTGCGGCTCCCTGTACGTGCTCTTCCGCAGGTCCGGCTGGCTGTAGCGGCCTACGCGGTCGCGTTCGGCTCCAGCACGCCGGTCAGCAGGAGGATGACGACGAGGGCGGCCAGCCCGAGGCGGTAGTAGACGAACGGGCGGTAGCTGAACGTCGAGACGATCTTCAGGAACACGATGATCACCAGGTAGCCGACGACGAAGGCCACCAGCGTCGCGACGAGCGTCGCGAACAAGCCGGGCGTGCCGGCGGTGCCGAAGTCCCCGACGCTCTTGGCGAGCTGGAAGAGCCCCGACCCGAACACCGCGGGGATGGCTAGCAGGAACGAGTACCGCGCGGCCGCCTCTCGGGTGTAGCCCATGAGCAGGCCGCCGGTGATGGTGCCGCCGGACCGGGACACACCGGGCACGAGCGCGAGGGCCTGCCAGAACCCGAACTGGACGGCGTTCCTTCCCGTCATCTGCTCGAGCGCGAGGCGTTTCGCACCCACCTTGTCCGCCCAGCCGAGCAGCAACCCGAAGACCGCCAGCGTGAGAGCGATGAGCCACAGGTTGCGGAACGTCTTCTCGATCGCGTCCTGGAAGAGGAGTCCGAGCACGACGATGGGGATGGAGCCGAGCACGATGAACCACGCCATCAGGGCGTCGTGGTCAGACGTCTCACCGACCGGTGCACCGAGCCGCGCCTGCCAGGACGTGCCCAACGACCCGCGCAGCGCGGACCACCACGCCCGGGCGATCCGTGCGATGTCCCGCCGGAAGTACAGGAGAACCGCTGTCTCGGTGCCCAGCTGGGTGATCGCCGTGAAGGCCGCGCCGGGATCGGAACCGATCAGGTCGCCGACGATGCGCAGGTGCGCGCTCGACGAGATCGGCAGGAACTCGGTCAACCCCTGGACGAGCCCCAGCAGGATCGCCTCACCCACACCCATTCCCGAAGTCACGAGCCGAACCATAACGGTGCCGTGTTGCCCCGAACGTGCAGGCGGCGCCGATTAGTGTTGCGCCTCATGGAACAGCGCCACCTGGGCCGCACCGGTCTGCGGGTCTCCCGGCTCGGGCTCGGCACGATGACGTGGAGCCGCGACACCGACGCGCACGACGCGTCCGAGCAGCTACGCGACTTCGCCGACTCCGGCGGCACCCTGATCGACACGTCGGCCTCCTACGCCGACGGGGGTGCCGAAGAGCTCCTCGGCACGCTCCTGGGTGACGTGGTCCCGCGTGAGGAGATGGTGCTGTGCACCAAGGCGGGCATCCGCCAGACCGCCACGGGCGGGGTGGTGGACGCCTCACGCGGTGGCCTGCTCAGCTCGCTCGACGCATCACTGCGACGGCTGCGCACCGACCACGTGGACCTGTGGCTCGTCCAGACGCCCGACCCTCGCACCCCGCTCGACGAGACCATCTCGGCGCTGCGACTCGCGGTCACGAGCGGGCGCGCACGCTACGTCGGCCTGTCCAACCACGCCGGCTGGCAGGTTGCCCGAGCCGCCACCTTGCTCGAACGTGAGATCGGACTGACCGCCGTCGAGGCGGAGTACTCGCTGCTGCAGCGCGGGATCGAGCGAGAGGTCCTCCCCGCGTCCACCGTGCTGGGCGTCGGCGTGCTCGCCTGGTCGCCGCTCGGCCGTGGCGTCCTGACGGGGAAGTACCGCCGGACCATCCCGGCGGACTCCCGGGCGGCGTCACCTCACCTGGCCGGGTTCGTCGAGCCCTACCTGGCACGGTCGTCGGCCGCGATCGTCGAGGCGGTGGCCACCGCGGCAGAGGGACTCGAGCGCACAGCGCTGGAGGTGGCCCTCGCCTGGGTGCTCAGCCAGGGGATCTCGTCAGCGATCGTGGGAGCCCGGACCGCGACGCAGCTCCGGGCCTCGCTCGCCGCACAGGATCTCGAGCTCCCCGACGAGCTGCGTCGCGCGCTCAGCGAGATCAGCGCACCGGCTCTCGGGTACCCCGAGCGGTTCTAGGCGTCCGCTCAGGCCTCGGCCAGATCGTCGACAGACGCGTCGACGTCCTCGTCCTCGTACTCCTCGTCGTCCTCGTCGTCGTCCTCGTCGTCGTCCTCCTCCGCGAGGTAGAACGGCGTCGCCTCGCCGTGCACCGTGCCGAGGGCGTCGTCGTAGACCTCGAAGGCGTCAGCCAGGATGTCGTACGCGTCGTCGACTGCAGGGTCGTCCTCACCGTGGGGTGAGGCGACTGCTGTGTAGTGGGCCTCGAGGGCTGCGATCAGGCGGTCCAGTGCGGCACGCGGGTCGACGGTCATGCGACGACGTTAGCCTCCTGCGCGGCACAATGGCAGCGCGTAAGGTGTCTCGGCACCGGGAGGACTTCGAGTTGCGACGTGGGTCCGACCACGGCGAGGACGAGGTGACGGATGGCAGACGGTCAGACACGGACGAAGCGCCCCGACTGGGTCGCACAAGGCGGTCAGTACGAGTACCGCGTGCTCAGGATCCCTGCGGCCGTCTCACGCAACGACGCGCGCCGCATGCTCACAGAGCAGGCCGAGCTGGGCCGCTGGGAGCTCTCGAGAACACTCCTGTTCGCGGGCGGGGAACGCAAGGTCTGGTTGCGGCGCAAGGTGATCCGCGTCCGCTCGACCCTCGCCGAGACCACGACCTCCGAGTAGCCGCTGCGCCGCTGACGCGAAGCCGACGCTCGCTCAGGCGTGGGCGACGCGCCGAGCACGAGTCACGCGATCCCGTCCCCGGAACTCGTCCACGGTGATCGCTGGACGGCAGTCGCGGAGCCAGCTCTGGACCTCGATGAGGTTCGCCACGTCCCCGCCGGAGTCCTGGGTCTCGTCGTCCGCCGGATCCGCTGCGGCGCCGTCGTGGGAGACGGTGATCCCGAGGGCGGTGAGGAACGCCGTCGCGCGGTAGACGTTCAGCGTCCGGTCTGCGAGGTCCAGACGGTCCATGGCGATGCGCACCTCGCGCTCGTCGACCCGGTGGACCGGCGCGTCCAAGGGACCAGCCGTCCTGCTGTGCGCGTACTCGTTCATGGCCGACTCCCTCGTCGCGGGGCTTCCTTGCCCCCTCCATCGACAGCAGGTGCCCCGTTGAGGAGCAGTTCACCCCGACGAACAGAGATCAGCAGTCGCGCAGCAGCCGGTCGAGCACCCGGGTCCCGAACAGGAGTGCGTCTGTGGGCACGCGCTCGTCCACGCCGTGGAACATGCCTGCGAAGTCCAGCTCGGGGGGCAGTCGAAGCGGCGCGAAGCCGTAGCCGCGGATGCCCAGACGGGCCAGAGACTTGTTGTCCGTGCCGCCCGAGAGCGTGTAGGGCAGGACGACGGCGTCCGGATCCTCGGCGACGAGAGCGTCGACCATCCGGTCCACCAGGTCGCCGGAGAACGGGACCTCGAGCGCTTGGTCGTGGTGCAGCGGCGTGACCGTGACGTGCTCGCCCGCGAGCGCACGGACGGTCGTCAGGAACTCCTCCTCGTACCCCGGCAGGAAGCGCCCGTCGACCGTCGCCTCCGCCGAGCCTGGGATGACGTTCGCCTTGTAGCCGGCGGTGAGCTGCGTGGGGTTGGTGGTGTTGCGCAGCGTGGCGCCGACGAACTTGCCGGCGGGTCCGAGCGCGGCGACGAGGGCGTCGATCCCGGCAGGGTCCTCGGGGTCGTACGGGAGCCCGGTGAGCTTGCCGACGCCGTCGAGGAGCGCCCGAACCGTGGGCGTGAGCTGCAGCGGCCACGGGTGCCGGCCCAGCCGGGCGACCGCCTCGGCCAGGTGCGTCACCGCGTTGTCGACGTTCACCTGGCTTCCATGGCCCGCACGGCCGTCTGCGACGAGGCGCAGCCAGGACAGGCCCTTCTCGGCCGTCTGCAGCAGGTAGGCGCGGCGGCCGTCGACGTCGACGGAGAAGCCGCCGACCTCGCTGATCGCCTCGGTCGCACCCTCGAAGAGCTCAGGCCGGTGGTCGACGGCCCAGCGTGCACCCTTGGCGCCGCCCGCCTCCTCGTCGGCGAACATCGCGACCACGACGTCCCGCGCCGGCCGACGACCCTCCCGGGCCATCTGCCGCACGACCGCCAGGATCATCGCGTCCATGTCCTTCATGTCCACGGCCCCGCGGCCCCAGATCAGGCCGTCGACCTCCTCGGCGCCGAAGGGGTCCACCGACCAGTCGTCGGCCCGTGCCGGAACCACGTCGAGGTGCCCGTGCAGGACGAGCGCGGGGCGGGACGAGTCCGAGCCTTCGAGCCGGACGACGACGCTGGAGCGACCCGGTTCGCTCTCGAACAGCTCGGGGTCGAGTCCGACCTCGGTGAGCAGGCCCATCACGTGCTCGGCGGCTGCTCGCTCCCCCGGGCCCGAGTCGTCACCGTAGTTCGACGTGTCGATCCGGATCAGGTCCCGGCAGATCTCGACGACCTCGTCCTGGGCGGTCACGGGCGAGGACGGTCCGGTGGCGGGCATGGCGACCAACCTACCGGGGCCGTCAGGATGCCGTGGTGGCCGTCAGACCCCGCCGCACGAGCAGCGGCTCGATGATCGGGTCACGGCCACGCAGGTCGCGGAACGCCTCCATCGAGTCGACCGAACCCCCGCGCGAGAGCAGCTTCGTGCGGAACGTGTCGCCGTTCTCCCGCCGCAGGCCGCCGTTCTCGCGGAACCACTCGACCGTGTCCGCGTCCAGCACCTCCGACCAGATGTAGGAGTAGTAGCCGGCCGAGTAGCCGCCTCCGAAGATGTGGTTGAAGTAGCTCGTCCGGTACCGGGGCGGCACCGGCGTGAAGGCGACGCCCGCCTTCTCCAGCGCGGCCGCCTCGAACGCCTCGACCTGCGTGACATCGGTGGGGACCTCGTCGGGCGAGAGCCGGTACCAGGCCTGGTCGAGCAGCGCGGCAGCCAGGTACTCGGTCGTCGCGAAGCCCTCACCGTCCTGACGGGCGGCCAGGAGCGTGTCGACCCATGCGCTCGGCATGGGCTCGCCGGTCTCGTGGTGCAACGCGAACGCGCGCACGATCGAGGGCTCCCACGCCCAGATCTCGTTGACCTGGGACGGGTACTCCACGAAGTCCCGAGGCACCTCGGTGCCGGACTGGGACGGCCACCGCACCGCCGAGAACAGCCCGTGGAGGGCATGACCGAACTCGTGGAAGAGCGTGATCACGTTGTCCCAGGTCAGCAGCGTGGGCTCACCTGAGGGTGGCTTCGGGATGTTGAGGTTGTTCACCACGACCGCCGGCTCACCCAGGAGAGCGGACTGGTCGACGAGGTTGTTCATCCAGGCTCCGCCGCGCTTCGACTCCCTGGTCCAGAAGTCACCGAGGAACAGGCCGGTCCCGGTGCCGTCCTCGTCGAACACCTCGAACACCCGGACGTCCGGGTGGTAGCCCACCAGGTCGTGCCGCTCGGCGAACGTCACGCCGTACAGGTGGTTCGCGGCCCGGAACACCCCGTCGGCGAGCACCCGCTCGAGCTCCAGGTACGGCCGCAGCTGGTCCTCGCTCAGCGACCGCTTCTCCTTCTTGACCCGCTCGGCGTAGAACGCCCAGTCCCACGGCTCGAGGGTTGCGCCCGGGTGGTCACCCTCCAGGGCGGCAGCCAGCTCCGCCGCCTCGACCTTCGCGTTGGCGACAGCGGCAGGGGCGAGCTTCTCGAGGATGTCTGCCACGGCCTCGGCCGTCTTGGCCGTGGCGTCGGCGGCCACGTACTCCGCGTGGTGCGCGTACCCGAGCAGCTGCGCACGTTCGGCTCGCTTGCGGGCGAGGCCGAGCAGCGTCGCCCGTGTGTCGTGCGCGTCGCCTGCGGCACCACGGCCGATCGACGCGCGGAACACCCGCTCGCGCACGGCCCGGTCGGTCAGGGACGTGAGCGGCGCCTGCTGCGTCGGCAGCTCCAGCTCGATCAGCCAGCCGTCCTCGTGGCCACGGTCCCGGGCCGCCTTGGCAGCCGCGTCCCGCGCGTCCTCGGGGAGCCCGTCGAGCTCGCGCTCGTGCGTCACCAGGACGGCCGCGGCATTCGTGGCGGCGAGCAGGTCCCGACCGAATGCCGTCTCGAGCGAGTTGATCTCGGCGTTCAGGACGCGCAGGCGGTTCTGGGAGGGCTCGTCGAGACCCACACCCGACCGGACGAACTGGATGTACGTGCGCTCGAGAAGCCACGCGGTGTCGGGCTCGAGGTCCTTCGCCGACGCCTTGAGGGCCTCGATGCGGGCGAACAGCCGCGGGTCCAGGTAGATCGCGTCGTGGTGCGCGGCGAGCAGCGGGGCGATCTCCTCCTCGATCGCGTCGAGGCCGGGCGAGGAGTCCGAGCTGGACTGGTTGAAGAACGAGACCGCCGCACGATGCAGCAACCGGCCCGAGCACTCGAGCGCTGCCAGCGTGTTCTCGACCGTCGGGTCGTCCGGGTCGGACGCGATCGACTCGATCTCGGCGCGCTGCTCGGCCATGCCGGCGAGCAGCGCCGGACGGTAGTGCTCCTCACGGATTCGTGCATGGTCCGGCAGGCCGTACGGCAGCGTCGGCGGGGTCGCGAAAGGGTTGTCAGCGGCGAGATCGGTCGTCATGTCCTCATCATGTCCGACGTCGGAAGGGCGCTCCTCCCTGTTTCCGGTCCGTCGCCGTGCCGGCCGACTCGACGTCAGCGCGAGGCGAGGGCCTCCTCGTAGCCGTGCGCCTGCGCGACCGCGCTGTTGCGGAGCCTGCCCGCGTGCGTCGTCAGGCCCCTGCCGAGCGACGGCAGCGCAGCTGTCGCCGCATCCCAGCCGAGGTCCGCGAGCGCGGCGAGGTAGGGAAGCGTCGCGTTGGTGAGGGCACGGGTCGACGTCACGGGAACCGCGCCGGGCATGTTCGCGACGCAGTAGAAGACCGATCCGTGCACACGGAAGGTCGGGTCGTCGTGGGTGGTCGCCCGGGTGTCCTCGAAGCAGCCGCCCTGGTCCACGGCGACGTCGACGAGCACGGATCCCGGCTTCATCCGCGAGACGAGCTCGTTGGTGACGAGTCTCGGCGCCCGGGCACCGGTCACCAGGACGGCGCCGATCACCAGGTCGGCGTCCAGGACCTCGCGCTCGACGGCGTACGCGCTCGACGCCACGGTCCGCACGCGTCCGCCGAACGCCGCATCGGTCTCCCTGAGGCGCGGCAAGGACAGGTCGAGGACAGACACGTCCGCCCGCATGCCCACGGCGATCTCCGCGGCGTGACGCCCCACGGTCCCGGCTCCGAGCACGACGACCTTGGCAGCGTCCACGCCCGGCACCCCGCCGAGCAGGATCCCCGAACCGCCTTCGTTCTTCATCAGGTGGTACGCGCCGACCTGGGTGGACAAGCGGCCCGCGACCTCGCTCATCGGCGCCAGGAGCGGCAGAGACCCGTCGGGCAGCTGGACCGTCTCGTAGGCGATCGACGTGGTTCCGGCCGCGAGCAGCGCGTCCGTGCACGGACGGTCGGCCGCGAGGTGCAGGTAGGTGAACAGGAGCAGGTCGTCGCGCAGGTACCCGTACTCCGAGGCCACCGGCTCCTTGACCTTGCAGACGAGGTCCGAGCGACCCCACACCTCCGCCGCCTCGCCCACGACCGAGGCTCCGGCCGCGACGAAGTCGTCGTCGCTGATCGCGGAGCCGACCCCCGCTCCGGCCTGGACGAGGACCTCATGACCCGATCCGACGAGGTGGTGCACGCCCGCAGGCGTGATGGCCACGCGGTACTCGCGGTTCTTGACCTCGCTGGGGATTCCGACCTTCATCGCGGTGACGCTCCGTCCGGGTGCGTGTGGTGTCGCCGACAGTCTGAACTTCCTGTGTTACATGCGGGCGCGTTCAGCGCATCATTCGGTAGATTCGCCCGATGTCCGCAACCGATTCTACGTCGAGCCCTTTGGCCGACACGGGCCGAACGACATTCGGTGCCGGCACCGCACTCGACGATATCGACCGCGACATCCTGCGTGAGCTCGAGCGCGACGGTCGGATCTCCAACAAGGACCTCGCCACCCTCGTCGGCGTCGCACCGTCGACGTGCCACGCCCGCGTCCGGGCGCTGCGGGAGTCTGGCGTGCTGCGCGGCTTCCACGCCCAGGTGGACCCCGAGGCCGTCGGTCGGGGCCTGCAGGCGATGATCGCGGTCCGGCTGCAGGCCGCCGCCCGGTCACGGCTGTCCGAGGTCGCCCACCGCCTCGCGCAGCGCCCGGAGGTGCGCGACGTCTACCTGCTCGCCGGCGTCGACGACGTGCTCGTGCACGTGGCGGTGCGCGACTCCCCGGAGCTGCGCCGGTTCGTCCTCGAGCACCTGAGCACCCGCCCCGAGGTCGCACACACCCAGACGAGTCTCGTGTTCGAGCACGTACACGCTCCCGGCACGGCTGCCCTGTGACCCGGCTCGGCACCCTTGCCCACGCTCGGTGCCCTGCTCACGCTCGGTGCCCTGCCCACGCTCGACCGTCCCGGCCGGCCCGGCAAGTAGCACCAGGCTCGGCGCCCGCTTGCCGTGGAGCAGCTGACGACCCGGGTACCGGCGGAGTGGGTCACGGACGAGGACGCGTCATCCGAGGAGAGCGGCCACTCTCGCCCAGGTCCGCGCACGGTCCAGCCCGTCACGCGCGCCGGCCTCGTCGTCGAGCACGTCCCACCGCCACATCGCGGACTCCGTGGCCCGCGCCCTCCCCCACGCCGCGACACGACGCGGGTCGAGGCCCAGCAGGTCGGCGACGAGGCATACGCGCCGAGTGAGCACCGAGTCGTCGTACCTGAACGGGTCGTCGACCTGCTCCAGCAGCGGCCACAGGTCGTACGCGGGGTCCCCGCGCATCGGCTTCGGGTCGATCGCGAGCCACCGGTCCGCGCCCACCCGCAGGATGTTGCCCGGGTTGAGGTCGCCGTGCACGACCACCCCGGGGTCCGGCGCGGGCAGTGTCCGCAGCAGAGCGGCGGCAGCGCGGACATCGACACCGTGCAGGGCTCCACGGTGCTCCAGGACGTCGGCCCAGGCAGCACAGACCTCCGCCATCGGCGGGACCATCAGCGCCGCTGCGCCGGGCGCCTCGTACAGGCGCCGGGCGACGAGCGCTCCGGCCTCGAGCTGCTCCGCCGGGGTTCCGCTCAGAGGCGTCCCGGGAACCACGCGCTCGAGCAGGAGCGCCCAGTCGTCGGCGTCGTGGTCCAGCAGTGCCGGAGCACCTCCCCCGTCCCATGCCCCCAGCGCGGCCGCCTCGTGGCGCGCCTCGTCGTGAGGGAACGCGATCTTGAGCACCACATCTCGGCCGCGGCCGTCGCGCGCAGGCGCTGCCCAGCCCGACGCCCCGTCCTCGAACGGGTGATCCAGGACCAGGCCCCACCGTTGCACCGAACGGGTGACGAGCTCCGGCAGCCTGGACAGCCAGACCGCACCCTCCGAGGTGCGCCCGACGCCGTCCCGCACGGTCGCAGGGACGTGAAGGGCCGGCACCGGTCGAGGGTACCGACCCCGATCTCGCGGCCTGTGCGCGCTCGCGACGAGTTCCGACCGTGTGCGATCCTTCGCGGACCGGTGCGCTCGACGCAGAGTCGTGCCGGTCACGAAGGAGCAGGAGGCACGCGGTGAGCGGTGGAGACCCGCACGGGTTCGATCCGTGGGTGGACGCGCAGGGGAACGGGCGGCTGACCTCGTTGGTCCCCCGCCCTAGGTCACCGCTGGAGGACGAGTTCGGGATCCGGTTCCTCGGACCGCCCGTGCACGTGCGCCGCGGCCCCCGCCGAGGACTCGTGCTCGCCATGGCGTTCCTCGTCGCCGTCTCGGCGATGATCATCGGACGCTGGTGGGCGATCGGTCACGACTCCGTACCGCCGGCAGGGTACGAGGAGGCGGCGACACCGCTGGGCAGTCCCTCGTACGAGACGCTCGCGGCGACCGGGAACCACGCGTTCGCCGCCATGCAACCGGACGGAAGTGGACCGGTCGCGTGGAGCCCGTGCCGGCCGATCCACTTCGTCGTCCGGCAGGACGGCGCACCCCCGAACGGCGACCAGCTCGTCACGACGGCCATCGCGCGGATCTCGGCCGCGACCGGGCTGGTGTTCGTCGACGACGGAGCCACGCAGGAGGCGCCGAGCACCGACCGCGCGGCGTACCAGCCCGACCTGTACGGCAAGCGCTGGGCGCCAGTGCTCGTCGCGTGGTCGACACCCGAGGAGACGCCCGAGCTCGCAGGCGACACGATCGGGATCGGCGGCTCCGCACCCGTCACCCAGACCGGGCAGTCCGTCTACGTCACGGGCTCGGTGACGCTGGATGCTCCGGGCATGTCCGAGCTGCTCGCCACGCCGAACGGCGTGAACAGCACGATCGGGGTGATCACCCACGAGTTCGCCCACGTCGTCGGTCTCGACCACGTCGACGACCCCACCCAGCTCATGAACCCGCGCGCGTCGGCGGCGATCTCGACCCTCCAGCAGGGTGACCTCGCCGGACTTGCGGTGCTCAGCCTAGGAGCCTGCGCGCCCCACCTGTGACGCTCTCTCACGAAACTCCCAGGGGAGCCGATTACCCTCGTAGAGGCCGTGAACGTCCCACCGGCCACCCGAGGTCAGGAGCAAGCCATCCACCGTCGCCCGATCGTCTTCGTCCACGGCACACGGACGTCGTCGGCCATCTGGCGACGACAGGTCGACGCGCTCGAGCGCTCCGGGCACCGCACCATCGCCATCGACCTGCCCGGGCACGGCTCCCGCTCGAGCGAACGGTTCAGCCTCCCCGGGGCGATCGCCGCCATCGACGGTGCCGTCGAGAGCTGCTCCGAGCCGCCGCTGCTGGTCGGCCTGTCGCTCGGCGGGTACGCGAGCCTGGCGTACACGCGTGAGCACGAGGCAAAGCTCGCCGGCGTCGTCCTCGCGGGATGCTCCACCGAGATCAAGGGCAAGCCCGTCAGCGCCTACCGCCGGGTCGCCCACGTCGTCGCCCGCACCCTGCGCCCCGAGGGTGGCACCTGGCACGTCGTCACCGACATGCTCAGGTCGCTGGCCGGCTACTCCCCCTTGGAGGACCTGCGGAGCACGGCCGTACCCGTCTGGCTCGTCAACGGCAGCCGGGATCCCCTGCGCCTCGACGAGCGCCGGTACCTTGAGGCACGTCCGGGCGCCCAGCTGACCGTCGTCCCGCGCGCCGGGCACGACGTGAACGCGCACGCGCCCGTCGCGTTCAACCGCGTCCTGCTCAACGCCCTGCACGAGCTCAAGCCACGCGACTCGCTCGCCGTCGCCTGACACCGGACCGCTTCCCGGCAGGTCCCCCGCAGCGGGCAGAGTAGGGCCGTGATCGACCGCCAGCGCACCCGCGCGACCGTGCTGCACGCCGACGCGGACTCGTTCTTCGCCGCCGTCGAGCAGCGCGACAAGCCGTCGCTGCGCGGCAAGCCGGTCCTCGTCGGGGGAACAGGTCCGCGCGGTGTCGTCTCGACCGCGTCGTACGAGGCACGGCAAGCGGGTGCACGTTCCGCGATGCCGATGAGCCGCGCCCGCCGGCTGGCCCCGGCGGCGGCCGTGCTGTTCCCACGCTTCGAGGCGTACAGCGCGTACTCGCGGGCGATCATGACCGAGCTCGCGACGCTGTCACCGCTGGTCGAGCAGCTGAGCATCGACGAGGCGTTCGTCGACCTCGAGGAGGGTCCGTTCGCCGACGACCCGACGACGGCCGCGTCTGCGGTCCGCGCCCGGATCCGCACCCTGACGGGGTTGGCCGTCTCCGTCGGGATCGGCAGGACGAAGCTCGTCGCCAAGCTGGCCTCCGACGCCGCCAAGCCGGACGGCCTGCTGCTGGTCGAGCCGGCCGACGAGGACGCCTTCTTGCTGCCCCTCCCCGTGCGAGCGGTGCCCGGCATCGGACCGGCGACGGCGGCGGCCCTCGAACGGCTCGACGCGCGCACGGTCGCCGACCTGCGGCGGCAGCCTCTCGACATGCTGACCATGACGGTTGGCGAGTCGTCCGGCACGAACCTCTACCGGCTCGCCCGGGGGATCGACCCACGCCCCGTCTCGCCCGGCGCCGAACGCAAGTCGGTGGGCGCGGAGCGGACGTTCGCCGCGGACATCTTCGGGCACGACGCCATCAGCGCAGCCGTGGACGCCGTGACGGACGAGGCACTGCGCCGGCTGACGTCGCATGGCGGGGGCGCTCGGACCATCGTCGCCAAGGTCCGGTTCGCCGACTTCACCACCCTCACGCGCTCGGTCACGCTCGCGCAGCCGTCGGCGGACCCTGCCGAGCTGCGGGCCGCGGCGCACCGGGCCGCCATCGCCGCCGGGCTGACCGACTCGGTGCGCCTGCTGGGGGTCTCGTTCCACAACCTCTCTGCGCACGCACAGTTGACGTTGCCGTGGGACGCTCCCGACGAGGTCACCCCAGAGCCGCTGGACCTCCCGGCAGAGGACCCGACGCAGTCCCGCCCGCTGACGGAGGACAACGCACGACCCGGCCTCGACATCGAGCACCCGACGTTCGGTCGCGGCTGGGTCGTGCACGTGCGAGGCCGGGAGGCGACCGTCCGTTTCGAGTCGGTCGGCACCCCGCCGGCCCGCTCCCGCGTGCTCGACCTGGACGCCGACCCGATCCTGCTCGTCCCGCCGCTCGTCGCGCTCGAGCCCTTCTAGGCCCCGCGTCGGACGGCGGGACGGCCCGTCAGGCGCCCGCCCCGCAGGAGACGGCCAGTGCGACATCTCGGGCAGGTTTCGCGTCGTCGCTGCGGTCGTTCGCCCGGGACGCGCCCTAGTCTCGAGCGATGACGACCGTGCGCAACATCGGGGCCGCCCTCGACACCATCACGCACCCCTGGCAGCCCCATCTGCTCGCGAGGGTCAACGACTACGACGTCAAGGTGGTCAAGCTCGACGGCGAGTTCGTCTGGCACAGCCACCCCGACACAGACGAGCTGTTCCTCGTCGTGTCCGGGCGGTTGACCATCCAGCTGCGCGACGGTGACGTGGAGCTCGGCCCGCAGGACGTGTACGTCGTCCCCAAGGGAGTCGAGCACTGCCCCCGGGCGGACGGCGAGGTGTGCGCACTGCTCGTCGAACCGGCCGGGACGGTGAACACTGGTGACGCGGGTGGCGCCCGGACCACCGTGCTGCGCGAGCTCGAGCACTGAACGACGCCAGACCCGTTCGCTCGTCGACGCGGTCCGGCCGACCCGACAGCTGAGCTCCGACGACCACAGGAGGACCGATGGCGACGATCGTGTCGACGCTCTTCATCTCGCTCGACGGCGTCGTCGAGATCGACCCGGCATGGCACTTCCCCTACTTCGACGCGTCCATGGGCGCCGCCGTGGGCGACGACTACGCCGACGTCGACATCCTGCTGCTCGGACGCGTGACCTACGACAGCTTCGCGGGCGCGTGGCCGCTCCGCGAGGCTGCCGGCGGAGACGACGCGACGTATGCGGCGCAGCTGGGTGACACCCGCAAGATCGTCGTGACGCGAGGGAGCCAGGACCTCGGCTGGCGGAACGCGGAGCGGGTCGACGGCGACCTGGTCGCGGCTGTGACCGCTCTGCGCGCCGACCCGAACCTCGGCAAGGTCCTCGTCCCCGGGTCGATCTCCGTCGTCCGTCAGCTCCTCGCGGCCGGGCTGCTCGACGAGCTGCGACTCCTGGTCCACCCGGTCGCGGCACGGCACGGCGAGCGGCTCTTCGACGAGGGCGAGCCGATCTACCCGCTGACGCTGCTGCGCTCCGAGGCCTTCCCTACCGGGGTCGTGCGTCTGATCTACGCGCCGAGCGAGCTGCCCAGCGCGGCCGGGTACGAGGACGTCACCGACAAGGTGCCAGGGAACGAGTGACCTCTCGTCCTCGGCGGCGAGGACGGCCGACCACGACGCACCGTCCACGCAGGGGGATCGATGGGACTCGGACCGCAGGTCGGAACCGTCAACGCGCTCGTGACGTTCGCCCGCTGGTGCCAGCGGAACGGACTGAGCGTGGGAGAGATGTACGGCTTCGGACCCGTGCACAGTGGTCACGTCGACGGCAGCTGGCACCTCGACAGCCAGGGCGGCTTCGGGAAGGCCGCCGACATCAACCAGCCCGCCGGCGGGCAGACCGAACGCAACGCTCTCGCGGCGGCCTCCGACGTCGCCGTGCAGCTCGGGCTCGGCGCCATCTACGCGCGGTTCGGCACTGACGGCCCGAGCGCGCAGCACACGACGCACCTGCACGTCGATGTGGGCGGGTACACCAACCTCGGCGACGGAGAGCGGGCGGTCCCCGGCGGCGGTGACGTGGTCACCGAGCAGATCCAGCGAGCCGTGCACGCGGTGCCGGACCAGATCTGGGGTGCCGACACCGACCAGCGCATCGAGGCGGTACGCGCGGCGAGCCGCTACGCCGGACACACGTTCCCGTGGGGCGTCGCGTACACCCAGTCGGTGATCGGCACGACGCCTGACGGAACCTGGGGCCCGAGGAGTGCAGCCGCGCACGACGCGTCCGTGAGAGCGATCCAGGGGGCGCTGCGCTCGCGAGGTCTGTACTCGGGTGCCGTCGACGGCATCTGGGGACCCGGCACGGAAGCCGGATACCGAGCCGCCCGGGGAATCCGGAAACGCTAGTGACACGTCCGAGGCCAGCAGCCGTCCCGAGCGCTCGGCCCCGGGCTGGTTGAGCGCCGTCACCAGGCGCTCGACTGATCGAGGAGGCTGGGTGCCGGAGAGCCCTGCGACGAACACCGGGCGCGTGCTCGGGATGGCGCGAGGACGCACTACGACGTGAGGTGCGCCTCGAGCATGCCCACCCACCTGGCGATCTGCTCCGCGTCCCGCCAGTCGCCGGCCGAGCTCTTCGCCATGGCAGACGCAGGGAACCCCGTCGCATCGGCGAGCAACCGCCCGCCGAACGTCTGCGTTCCCCGCGCGCCGATCCGGTGTGCCGCAGCACGCACGTGGCCCACCGGTGCGATCTGCTCGGTCGCAGCGGACCCGTCGAGCGGGCCGGTGGCGACGAGCCAGACGGGACGCTGGGACAGCTCGCGCTCGTGGCGGTGGACGAACCGCCGCGCGTCCTTGTGCCACCGCCCGGCATAGAGGGCCCCCACGACGACGACAGCATCGACGTCGGCCACACCGTGGACCTCGGCAGCGGGCCGGACGACAGCCTCATGACCGTGCTCGCGCAGGTCATCGCCGATCATCCGCGCCACACCTTCCGTGCCGCCCCGGGTGGTCCCGTAGGCGACGAGCACGCGCGTCATGATGCCCTCCGCGGTCGAGGCGGCCGCCTCCGTCGGCGGCCGACACGTCGATCGTGGAACCGCGGCGGGTTCTGGACCAGGGCCGGAGGTCCTCTTCCCGACCCTGGTCGCCGCCCTACCAGCCCCTACTGGTCCGTGAACAGGCAGGTGATGACGAACCTGATCGGCTTGTCGAACGTGTAGGTGCGGTCCCCGTCGTTGGAGTCTCCGAGATCGCTGACGAAGTTCGTCTTTCCCGTCCTGATGACGACGAACGCGACCCCGTCCGGCTTGGTGTACGTCTTCGGGCCGTGCCGGTAGGTGACCTTGCTGCAGTCGTACACGCCGCCGTACTCGTACGTCACCGGGTCGGCCGACGGGTCCGGCGGACACGCGAGCCCGGCACTCGCCGAAGCGAGAACCAGTCCCCCGGCAACTCCGAGCGTGGTGAGCGAGCGGCGCAGACGTGCCATGAGATCCCCCTGATGGAAAGCGGCACCGCGGTCGCGGTGTCCGATTTGTCCACGTTAGGGGGCGGGCACGGGTCAGCAGAAGACGCTGAGCGGGCGAGCGGTGATTTCACCCCTGAGCTCGGTCGGCGTGTCCACGTCCTGCCCCATCGGCTGTCGCAACGTGCCTGATCGGCGTTGTGGTTGGGACCCGGTCGATGTCGCGACACCGTGAACGCGGTTGACCGGGCCACGAACCACGAACCCTTGCACCCCTCTGTCCGGGGAGCTGCGAGTCGAACGCCGCCTGGCACACCCGGGGAGGAGGGGCCCGGAAAACGCCCGACACACACAAACGGCTCCGACCCGGCGTTTCCGCGGGTCAGAGCCGATGTGTTCGCTGTCTCAACGAGTGTCCGGAGGGGGACTTGGCCGTGTGCGACACGAACGACCGCGATCCCCCTTGACCGCTGACACCTTGACCGACCCACGCGGACGTCGAGCCACGGTTCCTCCCATCGTCCACCGACTGCGATCCGGTGTCCCGACCATGGGCGGCGGAGCCTAAGCCTCGGGCGCCGCCGACGCGGCCGATCGTGCCTGGCCCCCCTCAGGAGCGCTCGGCCTCGGTCCGCAGGCTGGCAGCGAACGCCAGCAAGGCGTCGTCCATCGTCGGCGCGTGCTCGAGCGCGCTCGTCGTGCCGGTGAGCACCGCGAGCCAGATCGAGCCCGGAACGGGCGCCGCGATCTGCGACGTCACCCACTCGGCGCCCGCCGGGCCGTCCTGCAGACTCCTCGCGACGACGCCCGGCCCGAGGCCGGTCTCGACGGGCTGGCCGCCCGGCACGACCAGCCGGGCGAGGTCGAGGTCCGCGAGCACCGGCGCGGTGCGGAGCCACGTGAGCGTCACCGCGCTGACGGCCGGCTCGGCCCCGGGCTCGATCTCGTCGGCACGGCCGACGTGCAGCAGCGTCACGACGGCCCCGACCGATGCGCTCACCCGCGCCACCGAGGTCAGCACCGACCCGAGGCCCCGCCGGCGTCGGGTGTCGAGCTCCGCCCACAGCGGGGTGCGGGCGACGAGCGCGAACAGGTCGTCGCGCAGCGAGGGTGTGTCGCCCCGCAGGGTCTCCCAGCCAGGCGGGGCGGCAGCCGTGAACGCGAATGGTGGGCGGGCCGGTTCACCGGGTCGTCGGGTCGCTGCCTGGCTGTGGTCCACGACGTGCGACCCTAGCGGCCGTGCCGGCAGTCCGGGCGGCTGCGGTAGCGTTCCGCCAGACCGCGGCACGGCGGGGAGGTCGGTGAGAGGGGCGTCGGTGGCGGACCCTGTGGCGCGGGCGCAGGACCGAGTCGACGACCTCCGGGCCCTCCTCCGGGACTTCCGCTCGCGGCGGGCGCTGGCGCCGTCGCTCGACAGGCCCGCCGGCGCGGTGGGCGCGAGCGGCACCTGGACGGGAACGGCCGCCGAACGCCTGCATCGTGACGAGCTCGCGCCGGCCTCGCAGTCCATCCCCCGCGCCATCGAGCGCGCGGAGCGGGCCATAGCGGACGAGCTGAGTCGCGCCGAGCGCGCGCTCGGGAGAGCCGAGTCGGACGCGCGCGAGACGTCAGCATGACGCGCATCGTCGAAATCGACCCCGACGCGCTCGCCCAGGTGCGCCGCGACGTGGCCTCCACCCGAGACGCGGTGGAGGACCTCGGCTCGTTCAGGTGGCGGATGTCGAACCTCGGTGTCCCGACGGGAGCGCTGCACGAGGCCCTCGCCTCGTCCAGCCGGCTCGGCTCGAACGTGCTCCCTGTCCTCGACACCCACGTGCGGCGCGCCCAGGACCTCGCAGCCCTGCGCTACGGCGGCGCGTTCGGCGCGGCGATCCCGGTCGTCGACGACTTCCCCGACGTATTCACTCCCCCGTCCCCCTTCACCCAGACCGGCCTTTCCGACGGCTCCACCCTGCTGACGTGGACCGCCGCACCGGGCGAGGAGCAGGAGGCCGACAAGAAGGAGACGGAGAAGTCCCGCGGGATCGGCGGCTGGTTCTCCGACCGCTGGGACGACGTGTCCGACGCGGTTTCCGACGGCGCAGACTGGGTCGCGGACACGGCCGCCGACGCCTGGGACGAAGTCACCGACGCCGGCGCCGCGATCGCCGACTGGTGGGAGTCGGTCACCGCCGACCTGGGCGGGTGGATCGACGAGAACCTCGCCGACCTGCGCGAGTTCATCGGCAAGCACGTCGGGGTCTTCCGCTTCCTCGCGTCGGCGTGCCGCGTGATCGGCTGGGTCGTCGTGGCGATCGGAGCCGTGCTCACGATCGCCCTGACGATCATCGGGGCGATGGGCGGCGCCGGCATCGGGGCTGTCTTCGGGTTCGGCGTCGGCGCCGTCCCCGCGGGCGGGGCGGGCGCCGCGGCAGGAGCCTCGTTCGGCCTGAAGATCCTCGGCGTCGGCTTCGCGCTGGTGTCGGTCGGCGACTTCCTCGACGTGGCCGCCGACTGGGGCGAGGGCAAGATCGACGGCCAGGACCTCGTCAAGCAGGGCTCGCTGGAGCTCGTCTTTGCCATCACCTCGTTGGCCGGCGCAGGCGTGATCGGCAAGATCGGCCAGAAGGTCATCAAGCACCTGCCCGCGTCGTGGCGGCGGCCCCTCGACGACTTCATCCGTGGGCTCTTCACCAAGCACCGCGACCCTCTCGACGAGCCGCAGCGGCTCGACCCCCTGCGCAACGGCAACCCGTCGGGCACCGGGTGGACGCGCGGCTCGGACTACGGGCCGGACCCGCAGTACGGCCTGCCACGCACGCCGTCATCACCGCTGAACGCCGACAACCCTCTTCCGAGCACGCTGGGCGACGGCCTCGAGGGCGTCGGCGGCTCGCTCGACGACCTGTGGGGCACCAACCCGGCAACGGGCAAGCCGTTCACGCAGAGCGAGTGGATGGACCGGTTCTCGGACGGTGGCGGGGATATTCGCTGGCCCCCGAACGGAGGCGCCGTGCCGGGCTCGCGGGTGCTTTACAGCGACCCCGAGGAGTTCGTGTCGGTCTACGGTAACCAGCTGGACCGTGTCGGCGGGGAGGGTGGCGGCTTCCTGGGCATCCCGCCCGACGTGCCGTTCGCCCAGCGCTCGCTGCCGCCCACGACGCTCGACGACCCGCTGCACCAGTACGCGTTCACCGGCAAGCTGCCATCGGGCGTGACCATCGAGGTGTCCGAGATCGCGCCGGCGTTCGGCCGTCCGGGCGGAGGGATCCAGGTGAGGTTCATGGAAGGCACGAAGTCGTTGACGGTGAAGCAGCTGCGCGAGCTGGGCGTGCTGCGATGACGGCGCGGCTGGACCCCCGCGTCGCAGAACTAGCGCGCGAGAGCGGGCGCTGGGTTCGCGAGCAGGAGGACGGGTTCGCGATCGGCCGGAAGGAGGTGCACGTGGTCGTCACCGACGTCGAAGGAACGCTGACCGTCGAGGCCTTCGAGCGCGGCGCGTCCAACGGCGTCGAGCTCGTCACCGAGGACGACGACGTGCTGCAGCGCTTCCTGGTGACCTGGCTCCTCGACGGCTGGCGCTCGACCCACGGTTTCGGGCTCCTGCCGACGTCCGGCGCCCGGGAGGCGCCCGGGTACGAGGTGGTCGACGACGGGAACCCGCTCGCCCTCGACAGCCGGATCCGCCGGCGCTCCGACGGCGCGATCGTGGCGCACGGGCTGCTCGGCATGGACGCCCAGGCCCTCGTCGTCACTCTCCCGCACTCGCTCGACGACGTCCTGGCGGCCGCCCGTGACCGTGCCGGCGCTCCGGTGTGGGCCAAGGCACGACGCTGGCCGCGTCGTTGACGGCGAGGTCCGACGAGCGACCTCGTCGTCTGGGCGATGTCGAGCCCGGGGTCGCGGCGCAGGATCTCCGCCGACGCGTTCGCCCGGGCGCCCCGCTCACCCTCGTCGCTACGTCAGAGCCGTTCGAGTACCCGCACCCGGACTGGGGCGACCGTATCCGCATGGTCGGCGCACTGAGCTGGGAGCCACCGGCGAGCTCGCCCGCGTGGCTCGATGAGATCGTCGGGCCCGTCCTGCTGGTCACGCGTCGTGCGTCATGCCGTTCGGTCGAAACCAGTTCGAGGTGGCCGCTCGGGTCGCCCATGCACGCGCCGGCGTCAGGATCGCGCTGCGACGGCTCACGCCCGAGTCCCTACGCGACGCGGTCAGGCGAGCGAGGACCATGATTCGGTCGCCGCTTCCGTCTCCGCTGGGTACCGAACCGCGTCCTGACCTCGTCGTTCGCAACTGCGTGAACGTCCGTCGGTGCACGCCGAGAGCTGTAGGTGTTTCAGGACTCGAGACGAAGAATGCCCCCGGTCCGCGTCTCCGCAGATCAGGGGCACTTTCGTCGCTGTCTCAACGAGTGTCCGGAGGGGGACTTGAACCCCCACGCCCTTTCGGGCACTAGCACCTCAAGCTAGCGCGTCTGCCATTCCGCCACCCGGACAGGTGGACCGTGAGACACCCGGAGGCGCCCTCAGGTGCGGCAGAAAAGATAGCACGGCGCGGCTGGCAGGCACGCATCGGTCGCCCGGTGCAGACTGTGCGCGAGGTAGCGACAGGGCGCCGACGACCCATAGGAGCCTGATGACAGACCTGATCCAGCCGCCCGGGCGCGTACCTGGTCCGGCCGCGCGCAAGGTCGCGGGCGCCCGACGCAACCCGAGCGTGTACGGGAACGAGCAGACCGCACCGCGCTGGTTGCGGAACTCGGCAGGCGTGTCATGGCGACTCCTGGTCGTCCTCGCGATGGTCTACGTGGTCGTCTTCGTGCTGGCGAAGGTCCAGCTGCTGTTCATCGCGCTGTTCATCGCGTTCGTGTTCACCGCGGTCCTGCGCCCGATCGTCGACTTCCTGTCGAGGTTCCTCCCCCGAGGTCTGTCGACCGCCCTGGCGATCTTCGGTGGCTTCTTCGTCTTCATCGGGCTGCTCGCGTACGTGGCCTACTCGGTGGCGGGACAGTGGACCGACCTCACGAAGCAGTTCGGCGACGGTCTGAACGAGATCACCGACTTCCTGGAGAGCGGCACGCTGCCGTTCACCATCACGGCCGACCAGATCGCCGAGTGGATCAGCAACGGTCAGGCGTGGGTGCAGGACCACGCAGGTGACCTGGCCGGGCAGGCGGCCGCGGGAGCCGGCTCGGTGATCGAGGTGTTCACAGCCCTCGCCCTGGCGATCTTCTGCACGGTGTTCTTCCTGGCGCGGGGCCTGGACATGTGGACGTGGTTCCTCAACCAGCTCCCGACCCGCGTCCGAGGTACGTGGAAGACGGCCGCAGGAGCGGGCTGGTACACGTTCTCGGGGTACACGCGGGGCACGGTGTTCATCGCCCTCACCGACGGTCTGCTGGCGTTCATCCTGCTGCTGGTCCTGCACGTACCGCTGGCAGCGCCCCTGGCCGTCCTCGTGGTCATCGGCGCGTTCATCCCCCTGATCGGCGCCCCGCTCGCGATGGTCATCGCAGCGATCGTCGCCCTGGCCGCGAACGGGTTCTGGTCGGCCGTGTTCGTCACCGTCGGCATCGCCGGCATCGGACAGCTCGAGGGGCACATCTTCCAGCCGTTCATCATGGGCCGGCAGGTGCGGCTCCACCCGGTCGTCATCGCCCTGTCGGTCACGGCCGGAACGCTGACGGCGGGGATCCTCGGCGCGGTGATCGCCGTTCCCCTGGTCGCGGTGTGCTGGGCGATCTTCTCCCGGCTGCGCACCCTGGACCCACCCATGGAGCCGGAGGACGAGGACGAGGACGAGCCGTCGGACGCCGACGAGCTGATCGAGAGCGGCGAACCGGTCACCGACGCCTGAGCGGTCACTGGAAGTCGCGTGAGCTCGTCCGGACGCGCAGCGACATGGGCACCAGGTGCTCCGCGACCAGGTTGGTCGCCCCGTCGGAACGCTCCAGCCGCCCCCGCACCACCAGTGCGCGGGACGTGCGCGCCACCTTGCGGAACCGTTGCCACAGACCTGCCGAGCAGATGATGTTGAGCAACCCCGTCTCGTCCTCCAGCGACAGGAACGTGATGCCTCCGGCCGTCCCAGGCCGCTGCCTGTGCGTGACGACGCCTGCGACGGCAACCCGCCGGCCGAGCTCGTGCGTGTACGCCTGCTCCACCCGCAGGACACCGGCGGCGTCCAGCCCGTCGCGCACGAACTGCGTCGGGTAGGAGTCGACGGACACCCCTGTCGCCCAGACGTCCGCGGTGGCGACCTCGACGTCGCTCAGACCCGGCAGCGTCGGCGCGCTCACTCCGACCGACACCCCGGGCAGCGTGTCCGGCCCCTCCTGCGCCAGCGCACCCGCCGCCCACAGGGCCTCCCGCCGCGTGACCCCCAGGCTGTCGAGCGCCCCGGACGTTGCCAACGCCTCGAGCTGCGCGGTCGAGAGCTGGACGCGACGGACGAGCTGGCGCAGGTCGGCGAACGGGCCATGCGCCCGGCGTTCGTCGACCACGCGCTGCGCGACGTCCTCCCCCACCGACCGCACCGACGAGAGCCCGAGCCGGACCGCGAGCGACCTCGGACGGTCCGACCCGGCACCGGTGCGCACCCCCGGCGCGGTGACCGGTCCTGTACCGCTGGGGGTGGGAGCCAGGAGCGGCTCCCCACCGGGTGGCGTGGGCGCCAGGCGCTCGACGCACGCCTGGACGTCCGAGAGCTGGATGTCCGGCCGGAGCACCTCCAGGCCGTGCCGACGCGCATCGGCGGCGAGCGACTGCGGCGAGTAGAACCCCATCGGCTGCGCCGCGAGGAGCCCCGCGTAGAACGCAGCCGGGTGGTACACCTTCAGCCACGCGCTGGCGTAGACGAGGAACGCGAACGAGTACGCGTGCGACTCAGGGAACCCGAAGTCCGCGAACGCCTTGAGCTTGTCGAAGATCTGCTGACCGGTGTCGGCGTCGATCCCGTGCCCGGCCATCCCCTGGAGCAACCGCCCTCTGAGCGCCTCCATCCGCTCGGTCGACCGCTTGGACCCCATGGCACGACGCAGCTGGTCCGCCTCGGCCGGCGTGAAGTCCGCGACGTCGATGGCCATCTGCATGAGCTGCTCCTGGAACAGCGGGACACCCTTGGTCTTGGCCAGCGACTTCTCGAGCAGCGGGTGCAGGTACGTGACCGGCTGCCTGCCGTGCGCGCGCTCGATGTACGGGTGCACCGAGCCGCCCTGGATGGGGCCGGGCCGGATGAGGGCGACCTCGATGACGATGTCGTAGAACGTGCGCGGCTGCAGCCGCGGCAGCGTGCCCATCTGAGCGCGCGACTCCACCTGGAACACCCCCACCGTGTCGGCCGCGCTGAGCAGGTCGTACACCCGGACGTCCTCTGCAGGCAGCCCGTGCAGGTCGAGCTCCTTGCCCTCGTGCTCCTTCACGGACGTGAACCCGATGCGCAGTGCCGTGAGCATCCCGAGCCCCAGCAGGTCGAACTTCACCAGCCCGGCGTCCGCACAGTCCTCCTTGTCCCACTGCAGGACCGTGCGTCCCGGCATCCTCGCCCACTCGACGGGGCACACCTCGATCACCGGTCGGTCGCACATGACCATGCCGCCCGAGTGGATGCCCAGGTGCCGCGGGAGGCGCAGGAACCGGTCCGCCAGGTCGATGACCTGCTCGGGGATCTCGTCCAGGTCGCTCGCCGACGGCGGCAGGACCGCGGGGACCACGTCGTGCCCGTCCGCGGTGGCCAGCCCGGGCGTCTCCACCCCCTTCGGAGCCCGCAGGACGGAGGGTGGCTCCCACGTGTTGCCCCACATCGAGGCACGCGTGCGCCACCGCTCCTCGCGCGCGGTGACGACGGTGCCCGGTTGCTCGGGAAGCAGCCCGGTGTGGCCGACGTGCGGCCGGACGGACCGCACCGGCGCAGAGGGTGGACCGACGGCCTGCGCCCGGGTGCTCGTGTGGGGCCGTTCCGGTGGGACCGGCGACGGTTCGGCAGGCGGACGCAGGCTCCCCCAGCGCTCGATCGACGACGCCCACGCGTCCTGCTGACCGGCGTCGTACCCGAGTGCACGGGCGGCGTCCCGGACAGCGGACCGCGGTCGGTAGGAGATGACGTTGGCCACCTGCGCGGCATGCGACCGGCCGTGCTTCTCGTAGACGTACTGGATGACCTCTTCCCGGCGTGCGGACTCGATGTCCACGTCGATGTCCGGTGGACCGTCGCGCTCCGGGGCGAGGAACCGCTCGAACAGCAGACCGTGCCGCACCGCGTCGACCGCGGTCACTCGCAGCGCGTAGCAGACCGCCGAGTTGGCCGCCGAACCTCGGCCCTGAGCCATGATCCCGTTGCGGCGGCAGAAGTCCACCAGGTCGTAGACCACCAGGAAGTAGCCAGGGAACCCGAGGTCCTCGATCACCTGCAGCTCGTGAGCAAGCTGCGCGTACGCGCCGGGCACACGCTCCTCCTCCGGAGGTCCGTACAGCTCGAGAGCCCCCCGTCGTACCAGCTCGCGCAGCCACGTCGCCTCGGTGTGCCCGGGAGGAACCGGGTAGGGCGGCAGGTTCGGCGCGACGAGCGACAGGTCGAACGCGCACTCGTCGGCAAGGTCCGCCGCGGTACCGACCGCTGAGGGGTGCCGGCGGTGCAGCGCGAGCATCTCCGCGGGCGATCGCAGGTGCGCGCCCGGTCCCCCGGGAAGCCAGCCGTCCAGGTCCTCCAGCGACGACCGTGCGCGGACGGCTGCGAGCGCAGAGGCCAGATCGGCGTCGCTCGGGGTGGCGTAGTGGACGTTGCCGGTTGCGACGAGCGGGAGGCCGGCCGAGGCCGCGAGGTAGGCGAGGGCGTCGGCGCGCTCGGCGTCGTACGGGTCCCCGGCCGCTGTCGTCTCGACCGCCACGTTGTCCCGTCCGAACAGGGCGACGAGCCGGTCCAGCTCCTTGCGTGCGGCGTCGACGCCCGAGGCGCTGACGCCGGCGACCCCAGACGGGTCTCCGCCGGCGAGTGCTCGCCGGACCGATCCCTTGCGACATCCCGTGAGTACCAGCCACTGCCCCGCGGCCGCCTCGGCGAGCTCCTCGAGCCGGTAGTCGGCCGCACCCTTCTTTCCGGTGCGCAGGTGAGCCTCCGCGATCGCGCGGGACAGTGCGCGGTACCCGTCGGCGCCCCGCGCGAGCACCAGCAGGTGTGACGCACGTGGGTCCGGTACACCGGTCGGCAGATCCAGCACCGGCGGCCCCGGGGTAAGCCGGGTCTCCCTCGGGTGGCGACGACCGTCCGGTGCCGGCAGGTGCAGCTCGGCACCGAACACCGTGGGCAGCCCGACCGCCCGGGCGGCCTGCGCGAACCGGACCACGCCGTAGAGCCCGTCGTGGTCGGTGACCGCGAGCGCCCGCAGACCGAGCCTGGATGCCTCGGCTGCCAGCTCCTCGGGTTGGCTCGCCCCGTCCAGGAAGCTGAACGCCGAGTGCGCGTGGAGCTCGGCGTAGCGCAGCGACGCACTCCCGTGCTGCGTCTTCTCGGCCTTCGGGTCAGTCATACGTCGCCTCGCACGTCCACCCCGTCGCCGTGCAGGCCAGGAGCACGGCACGACCGTCATCGAACGTCACCTGCAGGTGCGCGCGCAGCCCTGGGCGGTCGTCTGTCCACCACCGTTCGCTCAGCAGCCACGGCCCAGCCCACCCGACGACGGACCGCACCTCGTCACCGGCCGCCTGGGCGACGTTGCGCCGACGCTGGCGCACCTTCCGACCTCCGACGGAGTACCCGTCCGCGCGCACACCACGACCGGAGGCACTCTCGAGACCCTCGTCGTCCTCCCGCGGTAGCCAGCGCACCCATGCGGGCTCCCCGGTCGTCCCCGTGCGCACGTCGAGCTGCACGGGCATCCCCAGGGCATCGCGGACCTCGACGCGCTCGGGCGGATCGAGCACCGTCGCCGGTGCGGGGTCGGGCAGGCGCCCCGGCCAGGGTCGGTCCAACGGTCGCGCCGGCTCGGTCTGCTCACCCCACGACCGCAGGTGCACCTGGTCGCGGACGTCACGACCTCCCTGCAACGTCGCCACGAGGATCCCTGCACCACCGACGATCCCCTGCACCCTGTCGAGGGCTCGGTGGGCACGAAGGTCACCACCTGACGGTCCGCCCCAGAGCCGCCCTTGCTCGGCACCCGCCGGAGCGACGTCCAGGGCGCTGACCGCGAGGTGCACGAGCGTGACGGGACGCGAGTCGTCGGGCCACGGGTCCACGGGCAGGTCGTCGTGCGCCCATGGGTCCTTGCCCGAGGCGACGGCGGCCCGAGCACCTGCGGAGCGTGCGCGTGCCGCCGGGTCGTCCAGGGAACGCCCGCGTGCTGTCTCGACCGCGGTCGTGGCCAGCCAGCCCTCCAGCTGCCAGCGGATCCGGTCGGTGATGCGTGCGGGCGTCAGGCCGCCCCAGCCGCCGAGGTCGGTGCGCCAGGTCCTGACCAGGTCCTCGCCCTCGTCGGTGCGCGCGGCGATCTGCAGGCGTCCGCAGGTCACGGAGTGCTGCACCAGCAGCTCGTGCAGCTCCTCGGCCAGCCGCCGACCGGCGAAGGTCGCCGAGTCGACCCGGTCGAGCGGAGGGTCGAGCTCCGTGGACACCTCGAGGTCCGCCTCAGGACGACGCCGGGCGGGAGGCCGCTCGTCGTCGCCGCGCGCGAGCAGCTGCGCCCAGGCACCCAGGCGACCGAACCGGGCGTGCACGTCTGTGGGCGGCAGAGCAGCGAGCTGCCCGAGGGTGCGCAGCCCGAGCCGGTGCAGCAGGTCCACCAGGTCCGCGACCGCGGCCGCCGCCTCGTCGGTGACCGCAGCGTGCACCAGCTCGGTGACACCGTGCCGGGCGAGGTAGGCGGGCGACCCACCGGACGGCACCACGGACCCCGATCGGGTGGCCAGGACCGCGGCGAGCAGCCCGTCGGCCGTGCCGACCGCACACTCGTGCCCCGACCTGGTGGCGACCGCGTCGACCAGCAGCTCCGCGAGCACCTCCTCGGACCCGTGGTACCGGCTCGCGCCACCCGCGGGCAGCAGGAGCATCCCTGCGCGCACCACCTCGATGCCCGCCACGACGGTCTCCGCGGCGGCAGCGACAGGCTCGAACATGCGCACGTCGCGAGTGTCGTCGGCGGGCAGCAGGACCAGCTCGGGGCAGACCCCTTGCGCCTGCCGACGCCGCATCCCCCGCCGCACACCCTCGGCTCGTGCCACGGCGGACACTGCGGTGAGCCGCTGCCCGTCGTGGACCGCCGTGGGCAGGTGAGCGGGCACACCGTCGGTGGCAGCCGCGGCCACCACCGGCCAGTCAGGGACCCACAGCACCGTGGTCCGCGTACTCATCCGACGAGCCTCAGTCCCGTCAGCGGTGCGGTGGGGGCGGCGACCGGTTCAGCACCCAAGGGCAGGGTCAGGTCGAGCGACTGCGGCACAGCGGCGCTTCCCCGGCCGGTGCGCGCGACCCGGATCTCGTGGGTCCGCAGCCGTCCCTCGCCCGAGTCCACCCCGGTCCACCGTCCATGCTGCACCGTGAGCACCACACCGGCACCGGACCAGTCGGCGGTGGACAGCAGCACGGAACCCCGGTCGCGCGCACGCGCGGACAGACGCCTACGGTCGGCGTCGGTGAGCGCGACCTGCGGTCCGACGATCACCACGTCCACCCCGTCGAGCAGCGCCGCGATCACGGTCGGCGACTCGAGCCCGGGCCGCGGCACCACGGCCAGCCGGTCCAGCGACACCCCCGCCTGCGCCGCGGCGAGCAGCCCGATGGTGGGCTGCCCGACCACAGCGGCCCACGCCCCACCGGCACACGCGTGCGCGAGCATGGTGAGCACGAGCGAGGTGGAGCCGCTCACGACGGTCGTCGCGCCACGGCGCAGCCCCTCCGGCAGGAGCGGGACGAGCGCCGGAGGCACCGCCATGGGTGGCCGTTCGGTGGTGAGGATCCCGGCGGTGACGACCGGATCCGCCTCGGCGGGTACCAGCGCCACGACGGGAGCCTCAGGCCGGTCACCGATCGGCAGCACGCTGCGTGCGCCGGTCCGTTCCTCGGCGCGCGCGAGGGCCGCGCGAGCAAGCCTGACCCGGTCCTCGCGGCTCAGAGTTCCGGCGGTCATGCGCACCTCCCTCGTCACGATGCAGTTGGCGATCCAGTTGGCCATGTCGGCGGGTCGACGTCGTTGGTCCATGTAGCTCGCCCATCGACACAGTCATCGAACATCTGTTCGAAGTATCTCAGTACACGCTGACATCCACGACACTGTCAATCCGCCGATGGACCACTCGGGGGATGTACGTTTTCGCGACCGGCAGCGTCGCCGGCAGGCCAGAAGGGCAGTCATGGGAGTCGTCGTCGGGGTCTACCGCCTCGCACTGGCAGCGGTCACGTTCGTCGCACTGTTCTGGTCGCCGAGCGACGGACTCGGGTTCGACCTGCAGGACTACGTCTACTTCACCAACCAGTCGAACCTGCTGCTCGCAGCGGTCATGCTCTGGGGTGGCGTCGCGGTCCTCGCCCGCCGGCCGGAGCCGCAACCGTGGCTGTGGGGCGCCGTCACCCTCTTCATCCTGATCACCGGGCTCGTCTCGTACCTGATCCTCGACCCTGCCCCGCCCGGCGAGGAGATCATCACGCTCGGGCTCACGCACGACCAGCTGGTGCACCGGCTGACACCGATCGCCGCGTTCGTGCACTTCCTGCTGATGGTCCCCCACCGCCGGCTCCACATCCGGACGGCCGCCCTGTGGCTCACCTACCCGGTCGCCTACTGCGCGTTCAGCACGACCCGCGGCGAGATCAGCCCTGGGAGCGCCTACCCCTACGGGTTCGTCGACGTCTCCGAGCTCGGCTACGGCGGGCTGCTGAAGAACGTCGTGATCTATGCCATCGGTTTCTTCGTGCTCGGCCTAGCCCTCGTCGGGATCGACCGACTGCTTCCGGCACGGGCCCTGGTCGGCCGCCGCGAGCCGGAGACGACGCGCACGGAGGTGCATGCCGCGACATGATGGCGCCATGGCCGCGAACCTCACCCGCCCCGTCGCCCCGGATCCTTACTCGCTCCTGCCGAAGGTGCCCGACTTCTCGCTGACCAGCGAGGACATCGCCCACGGCGAGCCCGTGCCCGACGTCCACACCAACACGGGCGACGACCGCAACGTGTCGCCGCAGCTGTCCTGGTCAGGGTTCCCGCAGAGCACGAAGTCGTTCCTGGTGAGCTGCTTCGACCCCGACGCTCCCGGTCCGGCGGGCTGGTGGCACTGGACTCTGGCGGACGTCCCCGCAGACGTCACCTCGCTCGACCGCGGTGCCGGCAACCCGGACGGCTCAGGCCTTCCGCCAGGCGCCGTCCAGCTCAGGGGCGACGACGGTGTCGCAGGCTACGTCGGGGCCGCCCCTCCCCCCGGCGACCAGGTGCACCGCTACTTCTTCGTCGTGCACGCGCTCGACACCGGCTCGCTCGGGCTGTCGCCGGACACCATGCCCGGAGCCGCCAACACCGCGGTCACCTTCCACACGCTCGCGCGCGCGATCCTCGTCGGGACCTATCAGCGATGACCTTGGGCACGCTCACCTGGAACCGTGCGCTCGACCACCCCCATCTCCTCGCAACCTCGACGCTCGCGACCCTCACCGCGTGGGCAGACGAGGAGCCGGACGTGGCCGACGCCGTGCTGGTCACCCAGATCGACCCGGACCTTGCCGACACAGCGACCCTCACCGCGTCGTTCGCCCTGCCGCCGGCCGCGTCTGCCAACTGCGTGCTGGTCGCCGGCCGACGGGAGGGCGAGGAACGCGTCGCGGCGTGCGTCGTGCGGGCCACCACCCGCGCCGACGTGAACAACGCCGTCAAGCGGCTGCTCGACGTGCGCAAGGCGTCGTTCCTGCCGATGGACCGCGCCGTCGAGGAGTCGGGCATGGAGTACGGCGGCATCACGCCACTGGGACTGCCGCAGCGCTACCGGGTCATGGTGGACGCTCGTGTGGCGCTCGACGACCCGGACGCCGGCGGGGTGGTCGTCATCGGCAGCGGCCTGCGCCGGTCCAAGATCGCGCTGCCCGGCGCGTTGCTCGCGCGTGCACCCGGCGTCGAGCTCATCGAGGGTCTTGCACTGGCATGAGCAGGCGGTAGAACCGCAGCAGGTCGAGCCCGACGGGCAGGATCTCGATCCCCGCGAACCCGGCGTCGCGCGCATACCGTTCCAGCGTGGCCGGCCGCATGACGGTGCCCGTCGCGACGCTGGGTGAGGTGGACAGGCCGTCCGGCAGGCACACGGACAGCGACCAGCCGTAGAAGAGCCGCTCACGGGGACCCGCGGGCGCGGAGAACGTCTCCTGCGTGGCTTCGTCGGCCACCAGCACGTAGCCGTCGTCGCGGACCATCGCTCGTGCTGCCGCGAGCACGGCGACCGGGTCGGCCATATCGTGCACGCACTCGAAGAACGTGACCGCGTCGTACCGCGCGCCTCGCACCGACGCCGCGTCGGCATGCTCGAACAGGACGTCCACCCCGACCGCCGAGGCGTTCGCGCGCGCTGCGTCGATCGAGGGTGCGTCGACGTCGATGCCGGTGACGATGGACTCGGGGTACGCCTGCGCGATGGCGATCGACGACCAGCCCTGTCCGCAGCCGACGTCCGCGAGCCGTCCACCGCGTCGCAGCATCGCGTGCAGCACCGCGATCGACGGCAGCACCTCCTCGACGAGCGGACCGAGGAACAGCGGGCGGTTGAGCGCGGCCTGCGCCGTCCGGGCGTCGTCGCCCAGCCGCTCCCACGACACCCCACCTCCTGTGCGGTAGGCGTCGACGAGGTCGTCCACGACTCGGCCCGACGCAGCCTGCATGCGCCCGAGCGGTGCCAGGAACGACGGTGAGTCGACGTCGGTGAGCACTTCCCGCGCACCGTCGGTCAACGTGAAGCGTCGGTCGTCGTCGACCGTGACGTAGCCCGCGACAGCCTGGTGCTCGAGCCACTCACGCACATAGCGCTCATCGGTGCCGGTGCGCTCGGCCAGCTCCGTCGACGACGACGCACCGTGTGCCGCGAGCGCCGCGTACCACCCGAGCCTGTCACCGGCGTAGACGGCGAACAGCTCGTGCGCCCCCAGCTGTGCCGCGAGCAGCCGGTCCGCGACGTCGTCCGCACTCGGTCCGACCGGCAGGAACAGGTCCGTAGACATCAGCCCATGGTGTCAGGAACCCGCGTCGCCCAGAAGGCCACCGCCGCCGCGGAGGCAACGTTCAGCGAGTCGACGCCACCGGCCATCGGGATGCGGACGACGAGGTCGGAGCCGGCGATCGTCGACGGCTTGAGCCCGTCGCCCTCGGCGCCGAGGATCAGTGCCAGCTTGTCCGGCGGGTTGGCGGCCAGCACATCGAGCGAGATCGAGTCGTCGGTGAGCGCCAGCGACGCGGTCACGAACCCGAGGGAGCGCAGAAGGTCCAGCCCGGAGGGCCACGGGTCGATGCGCGTCCACGGCACCTGGAACACGGTCCCCATCGAGACACGCACAGACCGCCGGTACAGCGGGTCGGCGCAGCGCGGCGTGATGAGCACCGCGTCGAGCCCGAACGCGGCGCACGCGCGCATCGCTGCACCGACGTTGGTGTGGTCGACGATGTCCTCGAGCACCGCGACCCGCCGCGCACCGGCGAGGACGGTCTCGACCGGCAGGGCGGGCGGACGATGCATGGCTGCGAGCGCTCCGCGGTGCACATGGAAGCCGGTGATCGCCTCGAGCACGGGCTCGTCGGCAACATACACGGGGACGACGACGTCGTCGGACGGGAGCGCGGCGAGCATCCGCTCCAGGTCCGGCACCCAGCGCGGAGCGAGCAGGACCGACCGCGGCCGGTGACCCGACGCGAGGGCCCGACCCAGGACGGTCGAGCTCTCCGCGATGTAGAGACCCTTGGACGGCTCGAGCTTCGAACGCAGTTCGACGTCGGTCAGGGAGACGTAGTCGGTGAGGCGTTCGTCGTCGGGCGAGGTGACGGGCTGGAGCTCAGGACGGGGCACGCGGTCATCTTTCCAGGGCGACCGCGTCGGTCTGCGCCCCGACGACCCGACGGATCGCGCGGCCGCCAACCACCGCGGCGACGCAACCCACCAGGGCGACGACGGGGATCAGCACGAACGCCCGGTGGGTGCCGAACTCGTCGGCGAGCGCGCCGAGCGCGAAGGGCGCGACGCCGATCGCGAGGCCGACCGCCAACGTCGCGCGCGCCTGCGTGGCGTCCGGCCGGTGCGGGGCGGTGGCCAGCAGCAGAGCGACCGACAGCGGGTACTGAAGCCCGTAGCCGAGCCCGGAGACGACGAGGCCGACCATCGCGATCGCGGGGGTCGTCGCGGTCCACAAGATGGTCCAGCCACAGATCGCCAGCAGGAACGAGCCTGCGAGCAGGAGCGCCGGCGAGATGCGGAGCGACAGCGGGCCCGCGACGAACCGGATGGTCGACATCCCGAGCAGCAGGCCGGCGGTCGTGGCCGCCGCGATACCGGCACCGGCCTCGGTCTGGTCGATCACGAGGCTCGTCGCCCAGTAGGTCGTGGCGAACTCCATGGCGACCGCCGACACGAGTGTCGCGAAGAAGCACAGGGCGGGAACGGCGCTGCGTCGAGCCGGTGCGCTCGAGGCGACGGGGGCCGGGGCCGCGGGCTCGTGCGCGGGCGTCATCGCCCCGCCGACGGGGATCCGCGCGAGCATGAGCGCGGAGACCACCGCGAGCAGTGCGGTCACCAGGACCGCGGGCCGCCAGCCCCATCCCACGGCCACGAACGCCCCGACGACCAACGGGCCGACGAGCCCGACCGACGACCCGATGCCGTTCGCCTCTGTCAGGGCCGCCGACGACGCTCGACCGTGCCGGATGGCCAGACCCGGCTGGGTGGCGGTCAGCGCCGCGTTGCCCCCGAGCGCCACCACGAACATCGCGCCGAGGCTCCACGCCAGCGTGGGCGCCAGGACCAGCGCGACCACCCCGACCGCGATGAGGGAGACGGACGCGACGACCGTCGCCCGGCGGCCGCGCCGACGGACCAGGCGCGGCATGACGAACGCAGCGAGGATCGCGCCTGCGGCCATCGACGTCCCGTGCAGTCCGGCCTGGGCGTCGGAGATGCCCAGGTCGTCGGCGAGGAGCGCGACGCTCGGGTTGAAGCTGTAGAGGAGCCAGCCCCACACGGCGAACGTGCTGTAGAAGGCGACGGTGATCCGGTCCCGCGTGAAGCCGGTGCGCTCGGCGCCGGGGAGCGTAACCATGATCCGAAGGGTACGGGTCAGTCGACGGGCGCCACCGCTGCGGCGAACTGGCTCGCATATAGCCGCGCGTAGGCGCCGCCGGCTGCGAGCAGCTCGTCGTGCGAGCCTTGCTCGACGATCGCCCCGTCCTCCATCACCAGGATGACGTCCGCGTCACGGATCGTGGACAGCCGGTGCGCGATGACGAACGAGGTCCGGCCGTGCCGCAAGGCGTTCATGGCCTGCTGCACGAGCACCTCGGTTCGGGTGTCCACCGAGGACGTCGCCTCGTCGAGGATGAGGATCGCGGGGTCCGCGAGGAACGCCCGGGCGATCGTGAGCAGCTGCTTCTCCCCCGCCGAGACGTTCGCGCCCTCGTCGTCGACCACCGTGTCGTAGCCATCGGGAAGCGTGCGCACGAACCGGTCGACGTGGGTGGCCACGGCCGCCTCGACGATCTCCTCGTGCGTGGCGTGCTCGACCCCGTACGCGATGTTCTCGGACAGCGTGCCGCCGAACAGCCAGGTGTCCTGCAGGACCATCCCGATCTCCGAGCGCAGCGCGTCCCGGGTCATGTCGCGCACGTCGACGCCGTCGAGGGTGATCCGGCCGCCGTCGACCTCGTAGAACCGCATGATCAGGTTGACCAGGGTCGTCTTTCCCGCACCGGTAGGCCCGACGATGGCGACCGTCCGGCCCGGCTCCGCCACGAGGGACAGGTCCCGGATCAGGGGCTTGTCGGGCGAGTAGCTGAAGGCGACGTTCTCGAACGCGACCCGGCCCCGGATGGGCTGGTCGGGCTGGATCGGCGTAGCGGGGTCGGGCTCCTGCTCGTCGGCGTCGAGCAGCTCGAACACCCGCTCCACCGACGCGACACCCGACTGGAGCAGGTTCGCCATCGACGCGATCGCCGTGATGGGCTGCGTGAACTGGCGGCTGTACTGGATGAAGGCCTGCACGCTGCCGAGCGACAGGGCGCCCGAGGCCACCTGCAGGCCACCGACGACCGCGACGATCACGTAGTTGAGGTTGGCGACGAAGCCGAGCGCCGGCTGGATGATCCCGGAGATGAACTGGGCCTTGAAGCTCGACTCATAGAGCCGCTGGTTGCGCTCCGCGAACGTCTCCGCCGACTCCTTCTGCCGGCCGAAGACCGTCACCAGGGAGTGTCCGGTGAACATCTCCTCGATGTGCGCGTTGAGCTGACCGGTGACCGCCCACTGCTGCATGAACTGGGGACGTGAACGCTTCGCGATCATCGCCGCGATCCACATGGACAGCGGCACGGTGATGAGCGCGATGACGGCGAGCAGCGGCGAGATGAGGAACATCATCACGAGCACGCCGATGACGGTGAGCACCGAGGTGATCAGCTGCGACAGGGTCTGCTGGAGCGTCTGGGCGACGTTGTCGATGTCGTTGGTGACGCGGCTGAGCAGCTCACCGCGCGGCTGGCCGTCGTGGTACTTCAGCGGCAGCCGGGACAGCTTCGCCTCGACGCGCTGGCGCATCTGGTAGACCACGCGCTGCACGACGACGGCCGTCATGCGGCCCTGCAGCCACCCGAACACGAACGAGCCCAGGTAGATCACCAGGACCACGAGCAGGATGGTGCGCAGCTGCGTGAAGTCGATGCCGACGCCGGGCACGGCGCCCGACGACTCGACGATGTTGGCCTGGGACGTCTGCCCCGCGGTCCGCAGCGTCTCGACGGCCTCGGCGTTCGTCGTCCCGGGCGGGAAGGCCTGCCCGGTGAGGTTCTTGCCGATGACTCCGTCGAAGATCACGTTCGTCGCGTTGCCGAGGAGCTTGGGCCCGGTGACCGCGAGGACCACCGATGCCGTACCCATCGCGAGGATCGCGACCAGCGGCCACCGTTCACCGCGCATCTCGCGCAGGAACCGGGCGGCGGAGCCGCGGAAGTTCATCGACTTCTCGCCCGGCATGCCCATGTTCATCATCGGACCGCCGCCGCCGGGGCCGCGGCGCTGGGGAGGGATCCGCTGCGGCGGGGCCTGACGCTCGTCGGTGCTCATGCTGCCTCCTCCACGCTGACCTGCGAGTAGACGATCTCCCGGTAGGTCTCCGACGACTCGAGGAGCTCGGCGTGGGTGCCCACGCCGACCACGAGACCGTCCTCCATGACCACGATCGAGTCCGCGTGCCGGATGGTGGCGACGCGCTGTGCGACGACCAGCACGGTGGCCTCGCGGGTCTCCGGGACCAGCGCCGCCCGCAGAGCCGCGTCCGTCGCGTAGTCGAGCGCCGAGAACGAGTCGTCGAAGAGGTACACCGACGGTTTGCGGACGAGCGCCCGGGCTATGGCGAGGCGTTGTCGCTGACCGCCGGACACGTTGGTGCCGCCCTGGGAGATCGGCGCGTCGAGCCCTTCGGCGAGGGCTTCGACGAACGGGCGCGCCTGGGCGACCTCGAGCGCGTGCCACAGCTCGTCGTCGGACGCGCCCGGCTTGCCGTACTCGAGGTTCGACCGGACCGTCCCGGCGAACAGGTAGGGCTTCTGCGGCACGAGGCCGATCTGCGTCCACAGCTCGTCAGGGTCGAGCTCGCGCACGTCGACGCCGTCGAGGAGAACCGCGCCACCCGTCACGTCGAACAACCGCGGGATCAGGTTGACGAGGGTCGTCTTGCCGGAGCCGGTCGAGCCGATGATCGCCGTGGTCCTGCCCGGCTCGGCGACGAGGTCGACACCGTGCAGGACCGAGCGCTCGGCACCCGGGTACCGGAACTCGACGCCACGCAGCTCCAGGCGACCCGAACGGGTGCCGGGCAGCGGGACGGGGTTCGTCGACGGGACCACCGATGTCTCGGTCTCGAGCACCTCACCGATGCGCTCGGACGAGACGACGGCGCGCGGCACCATCACGAACATCATCGTGGACATCATCACCGCGATGAGGATGTAGGCGATGTACGACAGGAACGCGGTGAGCTGGCCGATCTGCATGTCCCCCGCGTCGACGCGGTAGGCGCCGAACCACAGCACCGCGACGCTCGTCAGGTTGAGGACCGCCATCACCGACGGGAACATCAGAGCCATGAGCTTGCCCACCCGCAGGGACGTGTCGTAGAGCTCGGCGTTCGCACCGTCGAACCGCTCGGACTCCCGCCGCTCGCGGACGAACGCGCGGACCACGCGGACACCGGCGATCTGCTCGCGCAGCACCCGGTTGATACCGTCGATGCGCTTCTGCATGGTCCGGAAGTACGGCACCATCCGGGAGATGATCAGGCCGATGATCAGGCCCAGGACCGGCACGGAGACCAGCAGGATCCCCGACAGGACCACGTCCTCGCGCATGGCCATGATCACGCCGCCCACCAGCATGATCGGCGCCATGATCATCATGGTGAACGTCATCATGGTGACCATCTGGACCTGCTGGACGTCGTTGGTCGTTCGCGTGATCAGCGTCGGCGCACCGAACTTGGCCACCTCCTGCGCCGAGAACGACTGGACCTGACCGAAGAGCCGTTCTCGGACGTCGCGGCCGAACGCCATGGCGGTGCGGGACCCGTAGTACACCGCGACGACCGCGGCGATGACCTGCACGAAGCTCACCGCGAGCATCACGCCGCCGAGGCGCAGGATCTCTGCGGTGTCGCCCTGGACGACGCCGTCGTCGATGATCCGGGCGTTGAGGCTCGGCAGGTACAGCGTGGCCATCGTCTGCACGAGCTGGAGCAGGACGACAGCGATCACGGCACCCTGGTACGGCTTCAGGTGCACCTTGAGCAGCTTGATCAGCATCAGGCGCTCCTCTCGGGACTTCCGGTCTGGGCTGGAGGTGGGATGAGCACGACACCGTGCAGGACGAGGTCGACGAGCTGTTCGGCGTCCGGCGGCGGGATCGCGAGGTTCCGGCGCCTGGCGTCGACGGCCTGCATCGTGGCCCCCATCAGGACGGTGGTGAACAGCGCTACGGCCTGGTCGACCGGCATCCGGAGGGACGAGGCGTCGGGTCCGATGACCCGCTCCACGGCAGCGCGCACCGCCGCGCTCCCAGCGTCCTGCTGCCGGCCCCACTCCTGCATCCGCTTTTCGTTGTCCTCCGGCGCCGGCTGGTTGCGAGTGACCTCGTGCAGCAAGGTCATCCACCGCATCATCACGTCCATGCGTGCGAAGCCCAGCCGCATGACCGCGATGAGCCGGTCCCGCAGCGGAAGCGTGCGGTCGACGGCGTCGATCTCCGGTACCGCGTCGGCCGGGTCGATCGCCGTCCAGATCGCGGCGCGGATCAGCGTGACCTTGTCGGTGAACACCCGGAAGAGCGTCCCTTCCGCCACGCCGGCGGCCTCCGCCAGCTCGCGCGTGGTGACACCCGCCCCTCGCTCGAGCAGGACGGGCTGGATGGCGAGCAGGATCGCCGCGCGCCGTTCGTCCGGTGGCAGCGGGGCGGCCCGACCCTTGGCCGGAGCAGCAGTCTCCATGCCGGCGACATTAACTGAGTGAGCACTCACTCCACCATCTGTTCACTATGAGCGAACAGATGTAGAGCGAACAAGGGGGCCGAGCCGGCGCGGCACGGCCCCCTCGCCGGATCAGACGGCGTCGCTCGGAGGTTCCGACGTCCGCGGCGGCACTGCTCCCCTGCCAGGCCTCTGCCCGAGCTCCACAGCCGGGTCGAACGGCACCCCGCTGAGCGTGCCCGAGCTCGTCGCGTCCGCCGTGGCGGCCGCCGACTCACGACGAGCCTCCGCGAGCGCCTCGGCCGGATCCCGCAAGGTGGTCGGTGGAAGGTCGTCGCCCAACGGAGACGTACCCGCCGGACGAGCCTCACCCTCGTCGGCCAACGGACCACCGAAGCCCTTCGCGAACGTGCCCAGCGCGCTCGTGAGCTCCGAGGGCAGGAACCACATCTTGTTCGACGGGTAGGCGGCGATCTTCGGCAGCGTCTGCAGGTACTGGTAGGCCAGCAGCTTCGGGTCCGCGTCCCCACGGTGCACGGCGTCGAACACCTGCAGGATCGCGCGAGCCTCACCCTCGGCGTTCAGGATCGCCGCCTGCGCGTTGCCCTCGGCCCGCAGGATCGCTGCCTGCTTCTCGCCCTCAGCGGTGAGGATCGCGGACTGCTTGATGCCCTCGGCCGTGAGGATCGTGGCGCGCCGGTCACGCTCGGCACGCATCTGCTGCTCCATCGACCCCTTGATGGAGTCCGGCGGGTCGATCGACTTGAGCTCGACCCGGTTGACGCGCACGCCCCACTTGCCGGTCGCCTCGTCCAGCACACCGCGCAGCTGGCCGTTGATCTGGTCGCGGCTGGTCAGCGTCTGCTCGAGGTCCATGGACCCGACGACGTTGCGCAGGGTGGTGACCGTGAGCTGCTCGATGCCCTGGATGTAGTTGGCGATCTCGTAGACCGCGGACTTCGGCTCGGTCACCTGGAAGTAGATGACGGTGTCGATGCTCACCACGAGGTTGTCCGAGGTGATCACAGGCTGCGGCGGGAACGACACGACCTGCTCGCGCAGGTCGACGCCCGCGCGCACCCGGTCGACGAACGGGATGAGCAGGTGCAGGCCGGCGTCGAGCGTCCGCGAGTACCGGCCGAGCCGCTCGACGACCACCGCAGTCGCCTGCGGCACGATCCGCACCGCGCGTACGAGCGCGATGATGACGAACAGCAGGATCAGACCGCCGACGATGTAGGCGGCGATCGTTCCTGATCCAAGGTCGTCCATGAAGCCTCCGGAGGTCACGCGGGCACGCGGCCCGCTGGGTCGAACGTGGGTCGTACAGGGTGGTGCGGGCGTCAGAGCCCGGCGACGGGTGCGACCACCGCGGTGGCGCCGTCGATGCGCGACACGCGCACCTCCGTGCCCGGCGGGATGGCCTGCACGGCGTCCACGCGCGCGCTCCAGACCTCGCCGTTGAGCTTCACGCGGCCACCCTCGACCGTGACGGTCGAGACGACGACGGCCTCCTGGCCGACGAGCGCCGCGGAGTTGGTCTCGACGAGCGGGGTCCGCTCACGCAGGTGCTTGAGCAGGAACGGACGCAGCGTGGCGAGCAGAAGGACCGAGGTCAGTGCGGCGACGGCGATCTGCACCCCGACGGGCGCACCGAGCGCCCACGCCGCGGCGCCCGCGAGGCATCCCCCGGCGAACATGATCAGCACGAGGTCGAGCGACAGCACCTCGAGGATGCCGAAGACCACTGCGAGACCTACCCACCACAGCCAACCCATCGGGCTCACTCCCCTGCATCTGGCGGTTCCGACGTCGGACCCGTCGTCCTGATACTAGGTCCGCGCCGACCTCAGCGAGGGCTGATGGCGCGGGCCGACCACCGGCCGTCGATCTTGTCCACCGCGAGCTCGACGTCGAAGGCACCCGACAAGGTCTCGGCGGTGAGCACCTCGTCGACCGGGCCGGCCGCGAAGACCTTGCCCTGGCGCAGGAGCAGCAGGTGCGTGAAACCGGGCGGGATCTCCTCGACATGGTGCGTGACGAGCACGAGCACGGGCGACCTGTGGTCCGCAGCCAGCTCGGCCAGCGCGCCGACGAGCTCCTCGCGGCCGCCGAGGTCCAGACCTGCGGCAGGCTCGTCGAGGAGGAGCAGCTCGGGGTCCGTCATCAGCGAGCGGGCGATCTGGACGCGCTTGCGCTCACCCTCGCTGAGCGTGCCGAAGTACCGGTCGCTCAGGTGCGCCACACCGAACGCGCTCAGCAGGTCCGCGGCCCGCGACTCGTCGAGGGACTCGTAGTCCTCCCGCCAGCGGCCCGTCACGCCGTACGCCGCGGTCAGCACGACGTCGCGAACCGTCTCACCGGCCGGGATCCGGTCCGCGAGCGCAGCACTGGACAGCCCGATGCGGGGCCGCAGCTCGAACACGTCCACATGACCCAGGCGCGAGCCCAGCAGGTCGGCGGTGCCGCTCGTCGGGTGCATGCGGCCGGAAGCGATCTGGAGCAGGGTCGTCTTGCCCGCACCGTTGCGGCCGAGGACCACCCAGCGCTCGCCGTCACGGACCGTCCACGACACGTCGTCCAGGATCGTCGTCGTCCCGCGGCGGATGGTCACGGCCTGCAGGTCGAGCACGTCGGTCATGGGGACGACCCTAACCGGCACTCGCGGTCCCGTGGCGCCACGACCGGCCGCGCGGTCGTGGGTGACGTCACCTGGGCCCGCACCCCCTACCGTTGTCGGGTGGACGTTGCTCTGGAGCTCCCCCGCTCCGTGCTGCTGGCCCTGTGGCTGGGTGGTGACGGTGCTGGTCGTGGACCCCTGCTGAGCGCGGTCCAGTCCGACGACGAGCCGCACGCGGTGCGGTACGAGCCCGGCTCGAACGAGGCGATCCGCGACGACGTCACCACCGAGCCGCTGTCCTCCCTGCTGGACGCGCTCGAGCCCGGCCCCCGCGAGACGGCGACCGTCCTGCCCGCGCCGGGCGACCTGGGCGCGACACCCGCCGTCGTCAGTGCTGCCGCCACCGAGGCGGGCGAGGCGGTCCTCGTGCGGACCCGTCACACGTGCCTGGTCGCGGTGCCGGTGGTGGAGCGGTTCGGGTCCGACCTCGAGCCGGGGCACCTGGTGACCTGGGAGGTCACCGAGGTGTCCGACTGGCGGCATGCGGTCCACGCCCGCACCGGCACGCTCGCCGAGGCCGAACGCGACCTCCAGCAGGGACTCATCCAGGTGACCGAGGCGCTGCAGCGGCTCGACGTGGCGCGCTGGCGGCCGGACGCCGCCGAGTCGATCGTGGCCCTGCGCGACATCGGGCTCCCCACCTGGCGCCTGCCGGACGGTCTCGACGGACGGGCCGTGCGCGTGCTGACGAGCGCCGCGCGCCTGCGCGCGATCGTCACGCTCGCCTCCCAGGACGACGGCGCCGCGGTCAACCTCTGGCAGGCCGACCAGCGCTCGACCGCGTTGCGGGACGTCGACCGGCTCGCGCGTCGCGCGATGAGCGCCGCGGCGACGACGCTGACCGTCTGAGGCTCAGGCCAGCGCCCCGCGGTACACCGCGAGCGTGCGCTCTGCGACGGCCTCCCAGGAGAAGTGGTCCTCGACGCGCCGCCTCGAGGCGAGGCCCCACTGCGCCGTGCGCGACGTGTCGCTGACCGCGTCGGCGAGCGCCGCACCGAGGTCCGCGACGAAGGCGGCAGGGTCCACCGGCGTCCCGGTGCCGTCCTGCAGCTGGTCGATGGGGACCAGTCGCCCCGTGACCCCGTCGTCGATGACCTCCGGGATCCCGCCGGTCGCGGTGCCGACGACCGGGAGCCCGACCGCCATGGCCTCGAGGTTCACGATGCCGAGCGGCTCGTACACCGAGGGGCACGCGAACACGGTCCCGTGCGACAGGATCGCGACGACGTCCTCTCGCGGGAGCATCTGCTCGATCCACACGATGCCCGTGCGGCGGGTGCGCAGCTCCTCGACCAGCCCGGTGACCTCGGCGAGGATCTCCGGGGTGTCGGGGGCTCCGGCGCAGAGCACCACCTGCACGTCCGGGGGCAGCAGCTCGACCGCGCGCAGGAAGTAGGGCAGGCCCTTCTGGCGGGTGATCCGGCCCACGAACACCACGGTCGGCCGGGACGGGTCGATACCCAGGGCGCGAACCGTGGCGTCCGCGCGGGCGACGGCCTCGTCCGTGGTCGGTCGCCGCCACTGGTCGAGGTCGATCCCGTTGTGGACCACCTTGACCCTGTCCGGGTCGACCGTCGGGTAGGAACGCAGGATGTCCTCGCGCATGCCGCCGCTCACGGCGATCACCGCTGCGGCCCCCTCGTACGCCGTCTTCTCCGCCCAGCCGGACAGCGCGTAGCCACCCCCGAGCTGTTCGGCCTTCCACGGTCGCAACGGCTCGAGGCTGTGGGCCGTGACCACGTGCGGGATGCCGTGCAGCAGGCCGGCCAGGTGCCCGCCGAGATTCGCGTACCAGGTGTGCGAGTGCACGAGGTCGGACGCGACCCCGTCGGCACCGACCCGGCCGACCGCGTCTGCCATCTCCAGGTCGACCCCGAAGGTCTGCAGCGCCGCGTTCGCCGTTGCGAGGTCCGTCGGGACCGAGTAGCCGGAGACTCCGACCTCGTCTCGAGGGCCGTCGAAGCAGTGCACCCGCACGTCGATCGTGCGGGCGAGCACCCGGGTCAGCCCGACGACGTGCACGCCGGCGCCGCCGTAGACGTTCGGGGGGTACTCCCGGGTCAGCAGATCAACACGCATGCGAACCATCCCCTCCCACCGGTCCGACGACCGGACTTCTCGCGACACGCTAGCGCGTGAGCGCCTCCTGCCCTCGCTGTGACCGCAGTAGGGGCCTAGGGTCGTGACATGGCACCGCCGCGCGTCCTCGCTATCGTCCTCGCAGGTGGGGAAGGCAAACGCCTCATGCCCCTGACTGCCCACCGAGCCAAGCCGGCGGTCCCCTTCGGAGGCCTGTACCGACTGATCGACTTCGCACTGTCGAACGTCATCAACTCGCGGTACCTGCACGTCATCGTGCTGACCCAGTACAAGTCCCACAGCCTGGACAGGCACGTGTCCAAGACGTGGCGGATGAGCTCGCTGCTGGGCAACTACGTGGCCGCGGTCCCTGCGCAGCAGCGCGTCGGCAAGCACTGGTACCTGGGCAGCGCGGACGCCATCTACCAGTGCCTCAACATCATCGACGACGAGCGGCCGGACATCGTCGTGGTCGTCGGCGCCGACCACGTGTACCGGATGGACTTCTCCCAGATGGTCGACGCGCACATCGCGTCCGGCGCCGAGTTCACGGTCGCCGCCATCCGGCAGCCGATCGAGGAGGCCGACCAGTTCGGCGTCATCGAGGTCGACCCGAACGACCCGACCCGCATCGGGCGGTTCCGCGAGAAGCCGACCGACCCGGTCGGGCTCGCGGACTCCCCCGGCGAGATCCTCGCGTCGATGGGCAACTACGTCGCCAATGCCGACGCCCTCGTCGCGGCGGTCACCGCCGACGCGGAGGACGTGAACTCGCGGCACGACATGGGCGGCGACATCGCCCCGTGGTTCGTCGAACGTGGCACGGCCGGCGTGTACGACTTCCTGCGCAACGACGTGCCCGGCTCGACGCCGCGTGACCGCGACTACTGGCGCGACGTCGGGACCATCGACGCGTTCTACGAGGCCAACATCGACCTCATCTCGATCGAGCCGGTGTTCAACCTCTACAACAACGCCTGGCCGCTCTACAACGGCTACACCTCGCTCGCTCCGGCGAAGTTCGTGCACGCGGGGCCCGGCCGCCTCGGGCACGCGGTCGACTCGATCGTGTCACCGGGTGCGGTCATCTCGGGCGCCACGATCAGCGGCTCGATCCTCTCGCCCGGGATCCGTGCGCGCTCGTGGGCGCAGGTGACCGACTCGGTGCTCATGGACGACGTCGAGGTCGGGCGCTACGCGCAGATCCATCGCGCGATCATCGACAAGAACGTCGTGATCCCCGAGCGCGCGCGGATCGGCCTCGACCACGAGCACGACCTGGCCCGCGGGTTCACGGTCACGGAGTCCGGCATCACCGTCGTCCCGAAGGGCGCCGTCATCGAGCGGGACTGATCGACGGTCACGCGTCCGCACGCACTACCCTCGCGTCTCGTGGACTCCCTCGACCTCACCGCCGGCCGCCGACTCCTCGTGATGGACGTGGACTCCACGCTGATCACGGGCGAGGTGGTCGAGATGCTGGCCGCTCGTGCGGGCTCCGAGGCGCTGGTCACCGAGATCACCGAGCGAGCCATGCGCGGCGAGCTCGACTTCGCGGCATCTCTCCACGAGCGTGTCGCGACGCTGGCGGGCCTGCCCGTCTCGGTGTTCGGCGACGTCCTCGACGAGGTGCAGCTCTCCCCCGGCGCGGTCGAGCTGATCGCGGAGATGGCGGAACGTGACTGGCCGGTCGGTCTGGTGTCCGGCGGGTTCATCGAGATCGTCGGCCCGCTGGCCGCTCGGCTCGGCATCACCTTGACGCACGCCAACAAGCTCGAGGTGCTCGACGGGCGCCTGACGGGCCGGGTCGACGGAGAGGTCGTGGACCGCGCCGCCAAGGCCGTCACGCTGCGTGCCTACGCCGCCACGGTCGGCCTGCCGGTCAGCCGCACGATCGCGATCGGCGACGGCGCGAACGACATCGACATGGTGACGACGGCAGGCTTCGGGATCGCCTACAACGCGAAGCCGCTGCTGTGCGAGGCGGCCGACGCGGTGGTCCGCGACCGCCTGGACGCCGTGCTGTCGCTCCCCGTCTTCACCGCCTGACGCCAGCCCTGCCACGACGGGCCCGGCTCGTCGCTACTCCGCGAGCGTGAGCCCTCGGAGGGTGGCGCCGCCCGAGTCCAGCTCACGCCAGGGCGTCCCGACGGTGAGCAGCGACCAGCTGGCGGTCGGCACGCCCGCCCGGACACGAGCAACTGTCGCGGGGTCCGACTCGGGACCCGCGAGCGCCGCAGCGAGGTGCGACACCGTGGGCTCGTGCCCGACGACGAGCAGCGTGCGCACGTCGTCGGACACCTCGCGGACGATCTCCAGCAGCTCCCGGGCTCCCGCGTAGTAGATGCCCTCCTCGAACCTGACGTCCGGCGTCGAACCGAGCGTCGCCCTCGCGAGCTCCCACGTCTGACGGGTGCGGACGCTCGCCGAGCACAGCACGAGGTCGGGCACCATGCCGTCGGCGGCCAACGCGGCACCGACCTGGCCCGCCTGGCGACGCCCGACGAGCGAGAGAGGCCGCTGGATGTCGGTCACCCTCTCCGGGTGCTCGGCCTTGGCATGGCGGAGCAGGATCAGGCTCCGAGGTCCGGGCTCCGACGTCACCGGCTCAGCGTCCCATCAACGACTGCGTCCGCGCACGCGTCGACGTTCACAGACCCATCGCGTGGACGCCGCCGTCGACGTGCACGATCTCGCCGGTGGTCGCCGGGAACCAGTCCGAGAGCAGGGCCGCCACGGCGCGCGCGGTCGGCTCCGGGTCGTTGACGTCCCACCCGAGGGGGGCGCGGTCCGACCAGCCCTCCTCCATGGTGTTGAAACCCGGGATGGACTTGGCGGCCGTGGTGCGCACGGGGCCGGCCGAGACGAGGTTGACCCGGATCCCCTCCGGTCCCAGGTCGCGGGCGAGGTAGCGCGCGGTCGACTCGAACGCGGCCTTGGCCACGCCCATCCAGTCGTAGACGGGCCAGGCGTAGCGCGCGTCGAACGTGAGGCCGACGACGGCGGAGCCCTTCGTCAGCAGCGGCTGGGCAGCAACCGCGAGCGACTTGAGCGAGTAGGCACTGACCTGCAGCGCGGTCGCGACGTCGTCCCACTCCCCTGCGAGGAAGTTGCCGCCCATGACGGACTGCGGTGCGAACCCGATGGAGTGCACGGCACCGTCGAGGTGGTCGGCGTGCTCGCGCACCCGCTCCTCGAGCGCCGCGAGGTCCTCCGCCGACGTGACGTCCAGCTGGAGCACGGGTGCGGGCTTCGGCAGGCGGCGGGCGATCGCCTGCGTCAGGCGGAACTGGCGGCCGAACGACGTCAGCAGCACCTCCGCACCCTCCTCCTGTGCGAGGCGCGCCACGTGGAAGGCGATCGAGCCGTCCGTGAGGACGCCGGTGACCAGGAGTGTCTTGCCGTCGAGCAGACCCATGAGTGCGTTCCGTTCTCTAGTTCACAACGAAGAAAGAGGAGGTCAGTGGCCCATTCCGAGGCCGCCGTCGACAGGGATGACTGCGCCGGAGATGTACGCCGCGGCGTCCGAGGCGAGGAACTCCACGACGCCGGCGACCTCGTCCGGGTCTGCGAACCTGCCCAGCGGGATCGACTCCCGGTAGGCCTTCTGCCGGTCCTCGGGCAGAGCGCGCGTCATGTCCGTGTCGATGAATCCCGGGGCGACGACGTTCGCCGTGATCGCACGTCCGCCGAGCTCGCGCGTGATCGAGCGCGCCATGCCCACCAGGGCGGACTTGGAGGCCGCGTAGTTGACCTGGCCCGCCGAGCCGTACAGACCGACGACCGAGGAGATGAAGATGATGCGTCCGCGACGCAGCCGGATCATGCCCTTGCTGGCGCGGCGCGCGCACCGGAACGAACCCGTCAGGTTGACGTCGAGCACGTCCGCGAACTCCTCGTCGGTCATCCGCATCAGGAGCTGGTCGCGGGTGACACCGGCATTGGCGACGAGGACCTCGACCGGCCCGTGGGCGGCCTCGATCTCGGCGAACGCCGCGTCGACGCTGGCCGTGTCCCGCACGTCGCCGACGACGCCGAGCACACCGGCGGGCAGGTCGCCCGAGCGGTAGATCGTGGCGACCTTGTCGCCGTTGGCCACGAACCGCTCGGCTATCGCGCGGCCGATCCCGCGGTTGGCGCCCGTCACCAGGACGCTGCGGGCAGTGGTCGTGTTGTCGGAAGTCTCAGGCACGGGACACGACGTTATCCGACGTCCGCCCCACGTCACGGCACCGCCCGCGCACAGGTTCGCGGGGTGCTGTTGTGGGACCTGCACAAGGACCGTTCGTCGGCCGAACCTGAGAACGGCTCAGGAGCGCGCACCGCCCCGGCGGGGCACCGTACGTGGTCCGGACTACCATCAGGTGGTGAGCAGCAACCGCCGGCATGACGCGCCCGTGGGCGAGGTGCACAGGATCACCGACGCCCCGGAGCCGCTCGCCGCCGACATGTCGCGGCGCCAGAGCCGGTACCTGATCCAGATGACCATCCGGGTCGTCGCCTTCCTGCTCGCGGTGCTCACCTGGAACCACATCCCGATGTGGGTGTCACTCTTCCTCATCATCGCTGCGGTCGTCCTGCCGTACGTGGCAGTGCTGTTCGCCAACGCGGGCCGCGAGCGCAACGTCGGCGACGTCGACTTTCTCGACCCGCGGGAGATCGGCGCCGGCCACGGCGACCTCGGCGGCCTGGGCCCTGCACCGGCCCCGGGTCGAGGTCCGGAGTCGGACGCGTGAGCGTGCTCGGTCCGGTCCCCGATGCCGTCGACGAGCTGATCTGCAGCGCCCGCGGCTGCCGCGCGACCGCTACGTGGGGTCTGTTGTGGAACAACCCGAAGCTGCACACCCCGGAGCGTCGCAAGGTCTGGCTGGCCTGCGACGACCACCGGGAGCCTCTGTCGCAGTTCCTGGGTGTCCGCGACTTCCTGCGGGACGTGGTGCCGGCGTCGACCCTCGAGCAGGTCGACGCGTCATGAGCCCGGCGGTCCGACGCGCGACGGGCCTGGTCGTGGTCGCCCTGGTGCTCGCGGTCGCGTGCTCGTTCCTCGGTCGCTGGCAGTGGAACCGGCACGTCTGGCGGGACAACGCCATCGCGGTCGTCAAGGCCAACGAGCAGGCCGAGCCGGTGCCGCTCGACGAGATCCTGCCGACGACCGGCGCGCCCCTGTCCCCGGACGACGTCTGGCGCCGGGTCGAGGCGGTCGGGCACTACGAGCCGGATGCGACCGTCCTGCTGCGCAATCGCCCCGCCGGTGGGACGGCGGCCTACCACGTGCTCGTCCCGTTCGTGGTCGAGGACGCCTCTGCCGGTACGGCGGCCGAGCCGACCCTGCAGGGTTCGGTGCTGGTGGTCGACCGCGGCTGGGTCGCCACGGGTGAGACGTCGGCGGCCGCGGTGGACCCTCCCCCGCCGCCGGCCGGGACGATCACGGTCACGGTCAAGCTGCGCCAGGGCGAGCGCGCGTCGGGCCGTTCGGCACCGGCCGGCCAGGTCCAGGCCATCGCCGTCGACCAGGTGCTCGACGCGGCGGACCTGGCAGGTGCGCCGACGTTCGAGGCGTACGGCGGGTTGACGGCGGAGTCGCCCGCTGCCGCCGCGAGCCTGGGACCGCTCCCCGCGCCCAGCAAGGATCCGGGATCCCACCTGTCCTATGCGTTCCAGTGGTGGCTGTTCGCCCTCGGGGGCCTGGTGGCCTTCGTGTACATGGCGCGCCGCGAGCTTCTCGAGTCGCAGGACGAGGGCCAGCCCCAGGACGCACGGCTCGTGGACGACGAACCACGCGGTGCATCCTCGCCGTCGCAGGGGGACGGTCCGGCGCTCTGGCCGACGCGTGACGACCCGCGCCCGCCTCGCAGACGCCCGGTGCCGCGGCGCTCGCCCGCGGACCCGAACATCCCGCACCGCCGAGGCGGTCGCGACGAGGACGCCGAGGACGCCCTGATCGACGCGCAGATCGCGGCATCCCAGCAGCACCCCTCGCACTGACCCGCGCCGACCCGAGGACGCCTGTCTACGCGCGTCCTCCCACACCGGCGAACGCAAGAAGTCGCACATTTTCGAGCGATTATGACGAAACTTGCAGTCGGATATCGTCCTCTTGCATCACTGTGTCTGGATCGCTACGGTCTAGCGAATCGGTCATACGGCCGATGACTACCAGCACGGACCAAGCGCTCTCCACGGACGCGTGGAGTCTGCGAGGCAGCGTCGCCTCCGCCCCTTTCCGAGCCCTCACTCGGACCCTCGCGCCAACGACGGCCGAGCCCCGGGCGGCCCCAGACCGCGTTCCACTTGTCGAGAGTGAGCACCCATGTTCGCCATGCGAACCCTTCGAGGGCGTCGCCACGTCGCCGCCCTCGCGGCCAGCGCGACCGTCATCGCCGCCGGCGTCGTCGCCGTGACCGGGACGGCGGCCGCCGCGGTCGCGACCGGTGGCGTCGGCGCGACCCTGCCGTACACCGAGGTACAGGCAGAGAGCGCCAGCACGAACGGCACGATCATCGGCCCGTCGGCGGAGTACAACACGCTGCCCGGTGAGGCCTCCTACCGCAAGGCCGTCACCTTGACGGGCCAGGGCAAGTACGTCGAGTTCACGACACCGACGGCGACGAACTCGATGGTGTTCCGATACAGCATCCCGGACTCCTCGAACGGCGCTGCCTACAACGCCCCGATCTCGCTGTACGTCAACGGCGCCAAGCAGACGAGCTTCACGCTGACCAACGCGTACAGCCACTTCTACTCGAGCTACCCGTTCTCCAACTCGCCGAGCACCAACCACCACCACTTCTACGACGAGGTTAACCGGCTGTTCGGGCAGACCTACCCGGCGGGCACGACGTTCCGGCTACAGGTCGACGCCGACTCCTCCGCATCGTCGTACACGATCGACTTCGCCGACTTCGAGAACGTGGCAGCGCCCTTGACGCAACCCGCCGGGTCGGTCTCGATCGCGAGCTTCGGCGCGGACCCCACCGGCGCCGCCGACTCCACCAACGCCATGAAGCAGGCCATCAACTCAGCCGGCGCAGGAGGGACGGTCTGGATCCCCGCCGGGACGTTCAAGATCGTCGACCACATCATCGTGAACAACGTCACGATCAAGGGCGCCGGCATGTGGCACTCCAGGACCACCGGCGACCGGATCGGGTTCTACGGCACCTACGCGCCGAACCCGAGCGCGAACGTGCACCTCGCCGACTTCTCGATCTTCGGCAACGTGCAGGAGCGCAACGACGCCGACCAGGTCAACGGCATCGGCGGCGCCATGACGAACTCGACGGTCGACCGGGTGTGGATCGAGCACACCAAGGTCGGCGCGTGGATGGACGGGCCGTTCGACAACCTCGTCATGAGCGGGCTGCGGCTGCGCAACTTCAACGCGGACGGCGTCAACTTCCACAACGGCGTGACCAACTCGCGGGTCACCAACAGCGACGTGCGCAACGCGGGCGACGACGGTCTGGCGACGTGGGCGGAGCAGAACGCCGACGTGAACGACTCGTTCGACCACAACACGGTCCAGTACCCGATCCTGGCGAACGGCATCGCCATCTACGGCGGGCACGACAACGTCGTCTCTGACAACCGGGTCATCGACGCGGGACTGTCCCAGGGCGGCGGCATCCACGTCGGGCAGCGGTTCGCGTCAACGACGCTCGGACGCACCGACGTCCTGCGCAACACGATCATCCGGTCGGGCAACGTCGACCCGAACTGGCAGTTCGGCGTCGGAGCGCTGTGGTTCGACGCGCGCGACGGGACGATGTCGGGCCTGACCAACGTCGACAACCTGCTGATCCAGCAGAGCCCCCACGAGGCGATCCAGTTCGTCTCGGGCTCCAACATCAGCAACGTCAAGATCAACAACGCGACCATCCAGAACACCGGCACGTTCGTCGTGCAGGAGCAGGTGGCGGGCGCCGCGACGATCACCAACAGCACCGCGACCGGCACACAGGGCCCGTCGTCGATCTACAGCTGCAGCAACCAGTTCGCGCTGACCGACGGTGGCGGCAACTCCGGAATCTTCGGCACGCCGTACTGCGGTCCGTGGCCGACGCCGACGCTCCCGCCGTACCTGCCGGACAACGTCTCCGGCGTCAGCGTGAGCCCGGCTGCGGTGTCGTTCGGGTCGGTGGCCACCGGCGCCACGGGCCCGGCTCAGGCCGTCACGGTGACCAACACCGGCACGACGTCCGCCACCGTCGGCGCCATCGCCGTCACCGGTGACTTCAGCCAGACGAGCACCTGCGGCACCTCGCTCGCCGCCGGCGCTTCCTGCACGGTCTCGGTGAAGTTCGCCCCGACCGCCGCGGGCAACCGCACCGGCGCCCTGTCGGTGACCGCGAACGGGTCGGCCAACGTCGTCGCGCTCTCCGGCACCGGCGTCGCACCGGGGCCGATCCTCGGGGCCAGCCCGGGTTCACTGTCCTTCGGCAGCACGGTCGTCGGCGCGACGAGCGCGGCCCAGACGGTGACCGTCGCCAACACCGGCACCACCGCGGCGAACGTCTCGGCGGTGGCCGTGACCGGCGACTACACGCAGACGAACACCTGCGCGTCGGTGGCCGTCGGGGGCTCCTGCACGGTCACGGTGGCGTTCAAGCCGACCGCGTCCGGCACCCGCACGGGGACGTTGACCGTGACGAGCAACGCGAACAACAGCCCGACCGCCGTCGCGCTGTCCGGTGCGGCGATCGACTCCACGACCAACATCGCGCAGGGCAAGACCGCCTCCGCGAGCTCGGTGACCAACAGCGCACAGGCCGCGGCCAACGCGGTCGACGGCGACGCCAGCACCTACTGGGAGAGCGCGAACGGCGCCTTCCCGCAGTGGCTCCAAGTGGACCTCGGCGCCGCCACCAGCATCGGCAAGGTCACCCTCAAGCTTCCGCCGGCCCCGGCGTGGGCGACCCGCACCCAGACGCTCTCGGTGCAGACCAGCACCGATGGCACGACGTTCGGCACCGTCGCGTCCGGGACGTACACCTTCAACCCGGCAGACGCCACGCCCAGCACCGCCGCGATCACCGTCCCGCCCGCCACCGCGCGGTACGTCCGCGTGAACATCACGGCGAACTCGGGCTGGCCGGCCGGCCAGGTCTCGGAGCTCCAGGTGTTCCCGAGCGGGAACGTCACCCCGACGGCAGTGCTCAGCGCCGCCCCCGGGTCGCTCACCTTCGCCGGTCAGACGGTGAGCTCCACGAGCGCGGCCCAGGCGGTCACCGTCACCAACACGGGCACGGCCGCGGCGACGCTGCAAGGCATCGTGCTCGGCGGCGACTTCTCCCAGACGAACACCTGCGGCGCCTCCCTGGCCGTCGGTGCGTCGTGCGCGGTCTCGGTGAAGTTCACTCCGACCGCCACCGGCAGCCGCACGGGCACCCTGACCATCACCAGCAACGCGTCGAACAGCCCGACCGCCGTCGCACTGAGCGGCACGGGCACGTCGGCGGCGACCGCGTCGCTGTCGGCCAGCCCGTCCTCGCTGACGTTCGGATCGACGACGGTCGGCTCGCCGAGCGCCGTGCAGAACGTGACGATCACGAACACGGGCGGCGCGGCCGCCGCGGTCTCGGGTGTCACGTCGACCGGTGACTTCTCGCAGACGAGCACCTGCGGCTCGTCGATCTCCGCCGGTGCCACCTGCACCGTCGCCATCACGTTCCAGCCGACCGCGACCGGCGCCCGGACGGGGTCGGTGACGGTCACCAGCAACGCCACGAACAGCCCGACGACCGTCGCCCTCACCGGCACGGGCGCGGGTCAGGCCACCGGGAACCTCGCCCTGAACAAGGCCACGAGCGAGTCGTCGCACGCCGACGTCTACCCGTCGGGCAACGTCACCGACGGCAACGCGAGCAGCTACTGGGAGAGCGCCAACAACGCGTTCCCGCAGTGGGTGCAGGTGGACCTCGGGTCGGCACAGTCGATCAACAAGGTCACGCTGAAGCTGCCGGCCACGTGGGGAGCCCGGGACCAGACGCTCTCGATCCAGGGAAGCGCGAACGGCACCACCTGGACGACGCTCTCGCCGTCCGCCGTCGCGCAGTTCCTGCCGGCGAGCACCAACACGGTGAACCTGAGCTTCCCGACGGCCAACGCGCGGTACGTGCGGGCCAACGTCACCGCCAACTCGAGCTGGCCGGCCGGTCAGCTCTCCGAGGTGGAGGTCTACGGGCCCGGGAGCACGGGGACGGCCACGCTGGCCGCCTCCCCCGCGAGCCTGTCCTTCGGCAGCACGACGGTCGGCGCCACGAGTGCCGCACAGACGGTGACGATCAGCAACACGGGCGGCGCCTCGGCCAACGTCTCGGGCGTCACGATCGGCGGCGACTTCGCGGACACGACCACCTGCGGCGCCACCCTGGCCGCCGGTGCGACGTGCACCGCGAGCGTGACGTTCCGGCCGACCGCTACCGGGACGCGCACCGGGACGCTCACGGTCGCGAGCAACGCCAGCAACCCGTCCCTGACGGTCGCCCTCACCGGGACGGGCGCCGCGCCGTCCTCGGCCACGCTGACCGCCAACCCGACGAGCCTCACGTTCGCGGGCACCACGGTCGGGTCGTCGGCGGCCACCCAGAACGTGACCATCACCAACACCGGGTCGGCCGCAGCCTCTGTCTCCGGGGTGTCGGTCAGCGGCGACTACACGGACACGACCACCTGCGGCGCCTCGCTGGCCGCCGGTGCCTCGTGCACCGTCACCGTGACGTTCCGACCGACCGCGACCGGCACCCGCCCGGGCACCGTGACGGTCGCGAGCAACGCCACCAACCCGACGTTGGCCGTGCCCCTGTCGGGCACGGGCAACGCCGCCTCGACCGCGACGATCACGGCCAACCCGACGAGCCTCGTGTACGGCGCCACCGCCGTGGGCTCGTCGAGCGGGCCCCAGAGCATCACCTTCACCAACACCGGCGCCGCCTCGGCGACGATCACCGGGGTGACGGCCGGCGGCGACTTCAGCCGGACCACCACCTGCGGCACGACGCTCGGCGCCGGCAGCACGTGCACGGCGACCGTCACCTTCACGCCCACCGCGGCGGGCAGCCGCACGGGCAGCCTGACGTTCTCCAGCACCGCGACGAACAGCGCGCTCACCGTGCCGCTGTCCGGGACGGGCGGCACCAGCACGGCGACCGACCAGGCCGTCGGCAAGACGATGACCTCGTCGTCCGACACCTTCACGTTCGTCGCGGCCAACGCCAACGACGGGTCGCTCACGACCTACTGGGAGGGTGCGGTCCCGGCCTGGCTCAACGTGGCCATGCGGGCGAACGTCGCCGTGTCGTCCGTCGTCGTCAAGCTCAACCCCGACCCGGCCTGGGGCACGCGCACCCAGACGTTCTCGATCGAGGGCCGGGACCAGGCGGGCGGCACCTGGACGACCATCAAACCGTCGGCGACGTACACCTTCACGCAGGGCAGCAACGTCGTCACCATCCCGGTGAGCACCACGGCGGCCGACGTCCGCCTGTCCTTCACGGGCAACTCGGGCGCGTCCGGCGGTCAGGTCGCCGAGCTCCAGGTGCTGGGCGTCCCCGCGCCGAACCCGGACCTCACGGTCAGCAACGTGACGTCCTCCCCCGCGAGCCCGATCGAGACCGACTCGGTCACGCTCAGCGCCAAGGTCACCAACATCGGAACGGCCTCCGCCGCGGCCAGCACGGTGAGCTTCTACCTGGGCACGACGAAGGTGGGCACGGCGAACGTCGCCTCCCTCGCCGCCGGAGCCTCGGCGACGGTCTCGTTCAACGCCGGACCGCAGACGGCCGGCACCTACGCGACGTCGGCGGTCGTCGACGAGACCAACGCCATCGTCGAGCAGAGCGAGGCGAACAACAGCGCAGGTGGCCCGGCTCTCACCGTGGCCGCCGTGCAGAGCGCCGACCTCGTCGCGACCACCGGCTGGTCGCCGGGCTCGCCCTCGGGCGGGCAGACCGTCACGTTCACCACGACGGTCAGGAACCAGGGCAACCAGCCGTCGAGCTCGGCGGCGCACGGCGTGACGGTGACGATCAAGGACCAGACGGGAGCGGTCGTGAAGACGCTGACCCCGACTGTTCCGTCCGGCGTGCTGGCGGCCGGAGCGAGCGTCAACATCACGGCGGGCACCTGGACCGCGGTGAACGGCAAGTACACGGTGACGACGACGGTCGCCGCGGACAGCGCCGAACTCTCGGTCAAGCAGACGAACAACACTGCGGTCCAGGCCCTGTCGGCCGGACGCGGCGCCTCGATGCCGTACGACTCGTACGAGGCGGAGGACGGCACGCTCGCGGGCGGGGCGACCACGGTCGGACCCAACCGCACGATCGGTGATCTCGCCGGTGAGGCGTCCGGCCGCAAGGCGGTCCGGCTGAACGCCACGGGCAAGTCGGTCTCCTGGACCACCCGGGCGGCGACCAACACGATCGACGTCCGTTACTCCATCCCCGACGGCACCACGACGACCCTCGGGGTGTTCAACGGCTCGACACAGGTCGGAACCGTCAACCTCGTGTCGAAGTACGCGTGGCTGTACGGGTCCGAGTCCTCTCCGCAGAACTCCGGCACCGGCCCGCGGCACATCTACGACGAGGCGAACGTGGTCCTGACCAGCACCGTCCCGGCGGGCTCCACGCTCTCGGTCCGGAACACCACCGGTGCCGACATCACGGTCGACTTCGTCCAGCTCGAGCTGGCGACGCCGATCGCGAACCCCGACCCCACGCACCTCGTGACGGTCGACGGCCTCGACCAGTCGGCGATCCAGGCGGCCCTCAACACGGCCAACCAGAGCGCCACGGCCACCGGCATCTACCTGCCGGCGGGCGACTACCAGGTGTCGCAGAAGTTCCAGATCGGCCAGAAGCCGCTCCAGGTCGTCGGCGCCGGGCCGTGGTTCACGCGGCTCTACGCGCCTCAGGGCCAGGAGAACACCGACGTCGGCTTCACACCCAACGGAGCCGGTGCCACGGGTTCGCAGTTCCGGAACTTCGCGGTCTTCGGCAACACCACCAGCCGCACGGACGGCTCCGGTCAGGTGTTCGGGCTGACCAACGTCAGCAGCATCACGATCGACAACGTGTGGGTCGCCCACACGGTCGTGATGGTCTGGGGCCAGAACGTGGACAGCTCGACGTTCACCAACAACCGGATCGACGACACGTTCGCCGACGGCATCACGCTGGCGAACGACAGCTCGGGCAACGTGCTGCGGAACATCGCGGCGCACGCCACGGGTGACGACAGCTTCGCGCTGTTCAACGCCCAGGACGTGCACGCCGGGACGGTCTCGAACAACCTGTACGAGAACCTCACCGCGACCCTCACGTGGCGTGCCGCAGGGTTCGCGATCTACGGCGGTACGGCGAACACGTTCCGCAACCTGTACGCGGCAGACATGCTCACCTACCCGGGCGTGACGATCTCGTCGATCAACTTCGGGATCCCGTTCGTCGGCTTCAGCGGGACGACGACGTTCGACAACATCTCGATCGTCCGGTCGGGTGGCCACTTCTGGGGCCAGCAGGTGTTCCCGGCGCTCTGGCTCAACTCCGGCGACGGCGCGTTCACCGGCATCCGGGTGAGCAACGTCGACATCATCGACCCCACCTACGACGGGGTCATGTTCCAGACGAAGTACGTGGGGAGCAGCGCCACCAACCCGATCGCCGACACGGTGCTGACCAACGTCACGGTCGACCGGGCCAACGAGCCCCGGCCGGACGGCAGCAACGTGGACGCGACGGCGACGTTCCCGCTGACCGGCCGCACGGGTAACGCCGTGTGGTGCAACGCCGCACCGGAGCCTGGGCAGGGCCCGGCGATCGGCGCGGTGACGTTCACCAACCTGGTGCTGACCAACAACTCGCACGACATCGTCAACACCTGCCCGAACTTCACCATCACGAGGAACTGAACGGCCGAACGGCCGGTGCCCCCACAGGGGTACCGGCCGTTCGTCGTGCCTGAAGGGTCAGGCGAGCGCGATGAGGTCCAGGTAGGCCGGGCTCCACAGGTCCTCGTCACCGTCCGGCAGCAGCAGGACACGCTCGGGGTCGAGCGCGGCGACGGCACCCTCGTCGTGCGAGACCAGGACGACCGCACCGGTGTACCCGCGCAGCGCCGCCAGGATCTCCTCGCGGGACGCGGGGTCGAGGTTGTTCGTCGGCTCGTCGAGGAGCAGGACGTTGGCCGACGACACGACGAGGGCCGCGAGCGCGAGGCGCGTCTTCTCTCCGCCCGACAGGACGCGCGCCGGCTTGTTCGCGTCGTCGCCGGAGAACAGGAACGAGCCGAGCACGGAGCGCACCTGGGTCTCGGTGAGGTCCGGCGCGGACGACTTCAGGTTCTCGACGACCGTCCGGTCCAGGTCGAGCGTCTCGTGCTCCTGCGCGTAATAGCCGAGCTTCAGCCCGTGCCCGGGCCTGACCTCGCCCGTGTCCGACGCCTCGACGCCGCCCAGGATGCGCAGCAGCGTCGTCTTGCCCGCGCCGTTGAGGCCGAGCACGACGACCTTGCTCCCCCGGTCGATCGCCAGGTCGACGCCCGTGAAGACTTCCTGCGAGCCGTACGTCTTGGACAGGTCGGCCGCCGTGAGAGGCGTCTTGCCGCACGCGGCAGGTTCCGGGAACCGCAGGCGCGCCACCTTGTCGGACGCGCGGACGTCCTCGAGGCCCGACAGCAGGCGCTCGGCACGGCGCGCCATGTTCTGCGCCGCGACGGTCTTGGTGGCCTTGGCACGCATCTTGTCGGCCTGCGCCATGAGCGTGGAGGCCTTCTTCTCGGCGTTGGCCCGCTCGCGGCGTCGGCGCTTCTCGTCCGTCTCGCGCTGCTGCAGGTAGGCGTCCCAGCCGAGGGCGTACTGGTCGAGCTGCGAGCGGTTGGCGTCCAGGTGGAACACCTTGTTCACGACGGCGCGCAGCAGGTCGGCGTCGTGCGAGATGACGATCAGCCCGCCGGTGTACGACTTCAGGTAGTCGCGCAGCCACATGATCGAGTCCGCGTCGAGGTGGTTGGTCGGCTCGTCGAGCAGGAGCGTCTCGACGCCGGAGAACAGGATGCGCGCGAGCTCAACCCGGCGGCGCTGCCCGCCGGAGAGCGTGCCGATCGTCTGGCCCAGCACCCGCTCGTCGAGGCCGAGGTTCGACGCGATCCGGTGCGCCTCGCTCTCGGCCGCGTAGCCACCAGCGGCGTTGAAGCGGGCGTCCAGGCGGGAGTACCTGTCCATCGCCTTGTCGCGCACCGCGTCGTCCTCGCTGGCCATCGCGGTCTCGGTGGCGCGCAGGGACCGGACGATCTCGTCGAGACCGCGAGCGCCCAGGACCCGGTCCATGGCGAGCTGCTCGAGGTCACCGGTGCGCGGGTCCTGCGGCAGGTACCCGACGTCGCCCGAGCGGACGATCTGGCCGCCCGTCGGCTGCGTCTCGCCCGCGAGGGTCTTGGTGAGAGTCGTCTTGCCGGCGCCGTTACGACCGACCAGACCGATCCGGTCGCCGGCCGCGATGCGGAACGACGACTCCTCGAGCAGCGTGCGTGCGCCGATGCGCAGCTCGACAGCCTGGGCGGTGATCACTTGACGGTTTCCTCCGATTTCGCCGTGCGGCTCTTGGTCGCCGGCACAAACGCCAGCAAGTCTACGTGCGGCTAGCGTTGCTGGCGGTCGCTGAGTCGCAGGACACAGCCTCCGATCCGCGGGATCACCCGCTCACCACGACGACGATCGAGGGGTAGCCATGTCCAGCGCACCTGACAATGCTCTACCCGCACTCACCGAAGACACCGCCCTGGCCGCACCCGTGGAACGGTCCTCCGTCGCCACCGACGTCGCCCTCATCGCGACGTTCGCGGCATTCATCGCCGTGTGCGCCATCATCGGCGAGATCCAGACGGGGTCCAGCGTCCCGATCACGCTGCAGACCTTCGGTGTCATCCTGACGGGTCTCGTGCTGGGGTGGTGGCGGGGTGCGCTCGCGGTCCTGCTCTACCTGGCCCTGGGGCTCGTCGGCCTGCCGATCTTCGCCGAGCACACCGGGGGCGTCGCCGTCCTCGGCAAGGCGTCCGCCGGCTACCTGCTCGCCTTCCCGCTCGGCGCCGCGCTCGCCGGGTTCTTCGCCACCATGACGATGCGCGCCGTCGACCGCTACGTCCCCGAAGGGCGGCCTGCGCTGCGCTCGGCGTGGCGGTACGCCGCACTGTTCATCTCGGGACTGGCCGCGAGCTTCCTGACCATCCACGCCGCGGGCATGGCAGGCCTCATGCTCCGGCTCGGGATCACGTTCCGTGAGGCGCTCGCGATCGACGTCGTCTTCTGGGCCGGCGACGTCATCAAGAACCTCGCCGCCGCCGCCGTCGCGCTCGCGATCTTCCGTGCGTTCCCCGACCTGCTGCGCAACCGCCGCTGACCCGTGCCGACCATCTCGCTCGACGACGTCCAGGTCACCGCGTACAGCCCTGACCCGGCCGGCGGTGCGGACCGCATCGTGCGTCTGCTCGGCCCGGTGACCCTGGACCTCGTCGAGCGCCGCATCGCGATCGTCGGCGCCAACGGCTCCGGAAAGTCGACGCTCGCGCGCCTGCTCAACGGGCTCGTCCTGCCCTCGTCGGGCACCGTCCGGGTGGACGGCCTCGACACCGGGCGGGACGGGGCCGCCGTACGTCGGCGCGTCGGGTTCATGTTCACCGACCCCGACGCGCAGCTCGTCATGCCGACCCCGGTCGAGGACGTCGCGCTCTCGCTGCGGCGGCTGCGCCTCGACGCCCCCGCCAGGGACGCCGCCGCACGGGCCGCGCTCGCGCGCTTCGGTCTGGCCGACCGTGCCGAGGTTCCCGTGCACTCGCTGTCCGGCGGTCAACGGCAGCTGCTCGCCCTCGCCTCGGTGCTCGCCACCGACCCCGACATCCTGGTGTGCGACGAGCCGACGACGCTGCTCGACCTGCGCTGGCGCGGCGTCGTGGACACCCTCCTGGCGGGCCTCGACCAGCAGGTCGTGGTCGTGACGCACGACCTCGACGCCGCGCTGCGCGCCGAGCGCGTGCTCGTCGTCGAGCAGGGGGACGTCGTGTTCGACGGCGACCCTGTGGCCGCCGTCCGGTTCTACCGCGACCTCATGACCGTGGGCCGGCCATGAGCCGTGGACCGCTGCGCTCGCCGTGGGCGGGGCCGCTGGGGCTGTACCACCCGGGCTCGAGCCTGCTCCATCGTGCACCGGCCGGCCTCAAGCTCACCGTCCTGGCCGGCTTCGCCGTCGCGGTGACCGTCGTGAACGGGCCGCGGTCGGCGGTCGTCGCGCTCGGCGTCGCGGTCCTCCTGCAGGTCGCCTCCGGCGTCCCGTGGCACCGGACCACCCGCGGGCTCGTACCGACCCTGGCGGTCGCCGCGAGCATCGGTGCGTACCAGTGGTGGGCGCGCGGGTGGGAGATCGCCGTCGAGGTGTCGTTCGATCTCGTCGCGCTGGTCCTGGTCAGCACGCTCCTGACGGCCACCACCAGGGCCGACGCGCTGCTCGACGTGCTCGCGCGCCTGGGCCGGCCGCTGAGGCACGTCGGCCTGTCCCCCGACCTGTTCGGACTCACCGTGGGCCTGTTCCTGCGCACGGTCCCGGTGCTGGTGCGGACCACCTCGGAGACACGCGACGCCGCACGGGCACGCGGTCTCGAACGGAATCCCCGAGCCGTCCTGGTCCCTGCGGCGGTGCGCATGGTGGCCCACGCGAGGGCGACGGGGGACGCGCTGGCCGCACGGGGTCTCGGCGAGGACTGATCGCGAGCGCTGGCTGCGATAGTTTCGGCGAGACCACGCGCGCCGAGATGCCACCTCCAGCGGCGCACCGTAGACGAGCACCCAGGAGCAGGTCGGATGAGCGAGCCCACAGAGCCACGTCCCGACACGCCGCCGCCGTACGGCACGCAGCCCGGGGAGCCGTCGCCGCAGGGACCCTATCCGCCGCCGCCCGTCCACGGCGCCTACCCGCCGCAGGCGCCGTACGGGCAGCCGGGTGGGTACCCGCCACCGCCGTACGGGCAGCCCGGCGGCTACCCGCCGCCCTACGGGAGCCCCTACCCGCACGACCCCGCCGAGAAGTCGAAGATCGCTGCGGGGCTCTTAGGCATCTTCCTCGGCGGCTTCGGCATCCACCGCTTCTACCTGGGCTACACGGGCATCGGCCTGACCATGCTCCTGGTCGGGATCATCGGCGGCGTCCTCACGTTCGGGATCCTCTGGGGTGCCGTGTGGCTCTGGGGGTTCATCGAGGGGATCCTCTACCTCGTCGCCTCACCCGGGACGTCCTACTCGCACGACTCGACCGGTCGTCCGCTGCGCAGTTGACGAGCGGACCGTCGCCACTGCAACTACGTTGCGACGATGACGTTCCAGGAGGGTGGCAATTTCGATGCGGGCCGCGTGCGCAGGCGTGGACCCGGCAAGGGCGGTGTCGCGGTCGGTGGTGGCATCGGCGGGATCGCGGTGGTCGCGCTGATCCTGATCCTGCAGGCCACCGGCAACAACGACCTCGCGAACGTGGTCAACCAGGTGGCAGGCGGTGCGGCTGGCGGCGGGCAGCAGGCCGAGAGCACCCTCGCGCCGTGCACCGTCGCGCAGGCCAACACCGACCGCGAGTGCCGGCTCGAGGGCGCCATCGAGTCGCTCGACGTGTACTGGGCGGCCGCGGTGCCCAGCGCGTTCAGGCAACCGGGCGTCGTGTCGGTCCTCGAGTCCACACCGACCGGTTGCGGGACCGCCTCGAACGCCACCGGTCCCTTCTACTGCCCGCCCGACCAGACGATCTACCTCGACGTCAGCTTCTACGACGAGCTGGAGTCGCAGCTCGGCGCCGAGGACGGACCGCTGGCCGAGATGTACGTGACCGCGCACGAGTACGGGCACCACATCCAGGCGCTGACCGGCGTGATGGACCAGGCCGACCGGCAGGGCACCGGAGCCGAGTCCGACTCCGTGCGCACCGAGCTCCAGGCCGACTGCTACGCGGGCATGTGGGTGGGCGACGCCACCGAGACGCTCGACCCCGACACCGGCAAACCGTTCCTGAACCCGATCACGCAGGAGCAGCTGCAGAACGCGCTGAGTGCTGCCTCAGCGGTCGGCGACGACCACATCCAGCAGCGCGGCGGCGGTGACGTCAACCCTGACGCGTTCACGCACGGGACCAGCGAGCAGCGCCAGCACTGGTTCACCACGGGCTATGAGCATGGAACCCTCGAGGCCTGCGACACCTTCGCGGCCGACACCCTCTGAGGTCCGTGCGCGGTCACCGCGATCTCGGCATGACGAAGGCCCCTGGTCTCCCAGGGGCCTTCGTCATGCGGAGCTCAGATGTTGAAGCCGAGGGCCCGCATCTGCTCGCGGCCGTCGGGCGTGATCTTCTCGGGGCCCCACGGCGGCATCCAGACCCAGTTGATGCGGAAGCCGTCGACGATGCCGTCGAGGGCCTGCGCGGACTGGTCCTCGATGACGTCGGTCAGCGGGCACGCCGCGGACGTGAGCGTCATGTCGATGATCGCGGTGTTGGTCTGGTCGATCACGACTCCGTAGATCAGGCCGAGGTCGACGACGTTGATCCCCAGCTCGGGGTCGATGACGTCGCGCAGGGCCTCCTCGACGTCGGCGACCGTGGTCGGTGAGTCGGGCGTGACAGTCATGAGTCCTCCGTGGGACGGGCGCCGGTCTTGATGAGTGCGTCGGTGAGCGCGGACCAGCCGAGCAGTGCGCACTTGATGCGGGCGGGGTACCTGGCCACCCCGGTGAACGCTGTCGCGTCGCCGAGGGCGTCCTCGGCCGCGTCGTCGTCGAGCCCGTTGCCGCGCGCCGACATCAGGGCACGGAAGGTGCCGCCGATGTGGTCGACGGTCTCCAGGTCGTTGCCGACGACGAGGTCGTGCAGGACCGAGACGGAGGCCTGGGAGATGCTGCAGCCCTGCCCCTCCCAGCGCACGTCGCGCACGACGCCCCCGTCGAGGTCGACCTGCAGCGTGACCTCGTCGCCGCAGGTGGGATTGACCTGGTGCGACTCACCGACGTGCTCGCCGACGAGGCCCAGGCCCCGGCCGTGCGGGAACTTGGCGTGGTCCAGGATGACCTGCTGGTACAGCTGCTCCATCTGGGAACTCATGACACCTCCAGACCGAAGAACGCCCGGACCCCCGCAAGTGCTTCCCGGAAGACCTCGATCTCGTCGTCGGTCGTGTAGACGGCCGCGCTGGCCCGCGACGTCGACGCGACGCCGAACCGGCGGTGCAGCGGCTGAGCGCAGTGGTGGCCCACCCGAACGGCGACACCGGAGTCGTCGAGCACCTGGCCCACGTCGTGCGCGTGCACGCCGTCGACCACGAACGAGACGGTCGCGAGCCGGTCGCGGGTGTCTGTGGGACCGATGACCCGGACACCGGGTACCGAGGCGACCGCGTCGAGGAGCAGACCCGCCAGGTGGTGCTCGTGGGCCGCGACGGCCTCCATGCCCAGCTCACCGAGGTACGACGCCGCCGCACCCATCCCGATCGCCTGCGACACCATCTGCGTGCCGGCCTCGAACCGCTGCGGCGGCGGCGCGTACGTGGTCTTCTCCATGGTGACCACCTCGACCATCGACCCGCCCGTCGTGACCGGCGGCATCGCCTCGAGCAGCTCGCGGCGACCGTAGAGGGCCCCGACACCCGTCGGCCCGAGCATCTTGTGCCCGGAGAACGCGGCGAAGTCGACGCCCAGCTCTGCCAGGTCGACCGGCAGGTGCGGCACGGACTGGCAGGCATCCAGCACGGTCAGCGCACCCACCTCACGGGCCTTCGCGACGAACGGCGCAACCGGCGTGATCGCGCCCGTCACGTTGGAGGCGTGCGTGAAGGCGATCACCTTGGTGCGCGACGTGACGACCGTGTCCAGCTCGTCGACCCGGATCCGCCCGTCGTCGTCGACCCCGATCCAGCGCAGCGTCGCACCCGTGCGCGCGGCGAGCTCCTGCCAGGGGACCAGGTTCGCGTGGTGCTCGGCCTCGGTGACCACGATCTCGTCACCGGGACCGATCGCGAGCCGCCGCGCAGCCTCTCCCCCACGGCCGAGGGACGCGTTCGACATGGCGTACGCGACGAGGTTGATCCCCGCGGTCGCGTTCGACGTCCAGACCAGCGAACCCGGGGAGACGCCGACGAACGACGCGACCCTGTGACGCGCCTCCTCGAACGCCTCCGTGGCTTCCTCGGCCAGCTGGTGCGCGCCGCGGTGCACGGCGGCGTTGCGCTGGATGTAGAAGTCCTGCTCGGCATCGAGCACCACCTCGGGCTTCTGCGAGGTGGCCCCCGAGTCGAGGTACACCAGCGGGCGTCCGCCGCGCAGGGTCCGCGCGAGCAGCGGGAAGTCCGCGCGCACGGCGGCCAGCTCGGTCGCGTTCAGCGTCCGGGCCGGAACCTCGAGGGTGCTGGTCATGGCAGCTCTCAGACGATGGTGGTCGCGGTGGAGAGGAACCGGTCGTAGCCCTCGTTCTCGAGGCGGTCGGCCAGCTCGGGGCCACCCTCCTCGGCAACCTTGCCGTCGACGAAGACGTGCACGAAGTCGGGCGTGATGTAGCGCAGGATCCGCGTGTAGTGGGTGATCAGCAGGACGCCGACGTCGGGGTTCTCCTTGACGCGGTTGACGCCCTCGGACACGACACGCAGCGCGTCGACGTCGAGGCCGGAGTCGGTCTCGTCGAGGATCGCGAACTTCGGCTTGAGGAGCTCCATCTGCAGGATCTCGTGGCGCTTCTTCTCACCACCGGAGAAGCCCTCGTTGACGGAGCGCTCGGCGAAGGCCGGGTCCATGCGCAGGTCGTCCATCGCCTTGCGGACGTCCTTGACCCAGCTGCGCAGCGGCGGCGCCTGACCGTCGATCGCCGTCTTGGCGGTCCGCAGGAAGTTGCTCACCGAGACGCCGGGCACCTCGACCGGGTACTGCATCGCCAGGAACAGGCCGGCGCGCGCGCGGGCGTCGACGGACAGCGCGAGGACGTCCTCGCCGTCGAGCGTCACGGTGCCGCTGGTGACCTGGTACTTCGGGTGGCCGGCGAGCGAGTAGGCCAGCGTGGACTTGCCGGAGCCGTTCGGGCCCATGATGGCGTGGGTCTCGCCGCTCGCGATCGTCAGGTCGACGCCACGCAGGATGGCCTTGGGGCCCTCCTTCGTCTCGACGCTGACGTGCAGGTCGCGGATCTCCAGGGTGGACATGCGGTGTTCCTTCGTTTCAGAGGGGCGCGTCGACGTCGACCAGCACGCGCTGGCCGTCGACGGTCACGGGGTAGACAGGGACGGCGCGCACGGCGGGCGGCCCGGTGGGCTTGCCGGTGCGCAGATCGAAGCGGGAGCCGTGGAGCCAGCACTCGATGGTGCAGTCCTCCACCTCGCCGTCGGACAACGAGACGGCTCCGTGCGAGCAGATGTCGCTGATGGCGTGCAGCTCACCGGCAGCGTCGCGGACCATCGCGACCTCGACCGGACCGCTCTCGCCCTCGAGCTCGACGCGGAGCGTGCCCTCGACGGGCACGTCCTCCTCGAAGCAGGCCAGCTGCGCGCTCATGCGCCGTCCGTCGTGAGGCCCACCTCGGAACCCTCGACGTGGGCGTCGGCCGTGCCGTCCAGCACGCTCATGGACTTCTCGAGCTCGCGCTCGATCGCTCCGATGAGGCGCTCCTCGACGGACGGGACGCCGATCTCGTGGATGAGCTCCGCGAAGAAGCCGCGGACCACGAGGCGACGGGCGTCGGTCTCGGGGATGCCACGAGCGCGCAGGTAGAACAGCTGCTCGTCGTCGAACCGACCGGTCGCGCTCGCGTGACCGGCACCCTCGATGAGACCGGTCTCGATCTCCAGGTTCGGAACCGAGTCGGCGCGCGCGCCGTCGGACAGGACGAGGTTGCGGTTGAGCTCGTACGTGTCGGTGCCCTCCGCGGCCGCGCGGATCAGCACGTCCCCGACCCACACCGTGTGCGCACCCTCGCCCTGCAGCGCGCCCTTGTAGGTCACGCGCGAGACGCAGTTGGGCACCGCGTGGTCGACGAAGAGCCGCTGCTCCTGGTGCTGACCGGCGTCGGCGAAGTACAGGCCGAGCATCTTGACGGTCGCGCCCTCACCGACGAACTCCGCGTCCGGCGTGATGCGCACGACGTCGCCGCCGAGCGTCACGGCGATGTGCTTGACGGTCGCGTCGCGGCCGATGCGCAGGCGATGGCTGGTGGCGTGGACGGATCCCTCGGCCCAGTCGTGCACGGAGACGACGGTCAGGTGCGCACCCTCGTCGGCGACGATCTCGACGGTCTCGGTGAGCGCCGCGTGCCCGACGTGGTCGATGACCACCACGGCCTGCGACAGAGCCTCGGCGTGCACGAGCAGGTGGGTCGCGCTGGGCTCCAGGGCCTGAGCGCCGCCCTCGACTCCCTCCACCCGGATCGACGTGACCTCGGAGGCGACAGCCTCCTTCGGGATCGTCACGACGGTCGCTCGCGGGTACGAGGCCCACGCGACGGCGGCCGTGCGGTCACCCGGCGTGCCGGCGGTCCCCAGGCGGGCGTCCCCTCGGTCGACGATCTCGACCTTGACCTCGGGCGCCTCGACGACCGTCGTCAGCACCCCGTGACCCGACAGGACGCCGTCGCTCGCACCGGCGAACAGCGGCGCGAGGCGGTCGATCGGCGAGAACCGCCACTCCTCCTCGCGCCCGTTCGGCACGGGGAAGTCGGCGACGTCGAACGACGTGGGCCGGGACGCCCGGGAGGCCTCAGGGAGCGGTCCGACGCCGTGGGTGTGGCTCCCGTCGGCGACCGCCTTCGTGTGGTCGGTCGACAGAGAGTCTGTTGCGGTCGTCATCAGCCGACGGCCCCTTCCATCTGCAGCTCGATGAGGCGGTTCAGCTCGAGGGCGTACTCCATGGGCAGCTCGCGGGCGATGGGCTCGACGAACCCGCGCACGATCATGGCCATGGCCTCGGTCTCGGGCATGCCTCGGGACATCAGGTAGAACAGCTGGTCCTCGCTCACGCGCGACACCGTCGCCTCGTGACCCATCGACACGTCGTCCTCGCGGACGTCGACGTACGGGTAGGTGTCGGAGCGGGAGATCTGGTCGACGAGCAGCGCGTCGCACAGCACGTTCGACGCGGAGTGGTGGGCGCCCTCGAGCACCTGCACCAGGCCGCGGTAGGACGTGCGGCCACCGCCGCGAGCCACCGACTTGGACACGATCGAGCTCGACGTGTGCGGCGCGGCGTGCACCATCTTGGCGCCCGCGTCCTGGTGCTGGCCGGCACCCGCGAAGGCGATCGACAGGGTCTCGCCGCGCGCGTGCTCACCCATCAGGTAGATGGCCGGGTACTTCATGGTCACCTTCGAGCCGATGTTGCCGTCGACCCACTCCATGGTGGCGCCCTCGGCCGCGGTCGCCCGCTTGGTGACCAGGTTGTACACGTTGTTCGACCAGTTCTGGATGGTCGTGTACCGCACCCGGGCGTTCTTCTTCACGATGATCTCGACGACCGCGGAGTGCAGCGAGTCGCTCGAGTACACGGGAGCTGTACAACCCTCGACGTAGTGCACGTACGAGCCCTCGTCGGCGATGATCAGCGTCCGCTCGAACTGGCCCATGTTCTCCGTGTTGATGCGGAAGTAGGCCTGCAGGGGGATCTCGACGTGCACGCCCGGCGGGACGTAGACGAACGAGCCGCCCGACCAGACGGCCGTGTTGAGCGAGGCGAACTTGTTGTCGCCGGGCGGGATGACCGAGCCGAAGTACTGCTCGAAGATCTCCGGGTACTGCTTCAGAGCCGTGTCGGTGTCGAGGAAGATGACGCCCTGCTCCTCGAGCGACTCCTGGATCTGGTGGTAGACGACCTCGGACTCGTACTGCGCGGCGACACCGGCGACGAGACGCTGCTTCTCGGCCTCCGGGATGCCCAGGCGGTCGTAGGTGCTCTTGATGTCCTCGGGCAGGTCCTCCCAGCTGGTGGCCTGCTTCTCGGTGGAGCGCACGAAGTACTTGATGTTGTCGAAGTCGATGCCCGACAGGTCCGAGCCCCACCAGGGCATGGGCTTCTTGTCGAACAGGCGCAGCGACTTCAGGCGCGTCTTGAGCATCCACGCGGGCTCGTTCTTGAGCGCGGAGATCTCCCGGACCTTCGCCTCGGACAGGCCACGCGTGGCCACCGATCCGGCGGTGTCGGCGTCGTGCCAGCCGTAGTTGTAGTTCCCGATGGAGGCGATGGCCTCGTCCTGGGTCATCTGCGGCGCTGCGGCAGATGAGCTGTCGGTCTGTGCACTCATGCTGAGTGTCCTTCCACGGAGAGCACGGGGTGGGCAGGGGCATTCGTCAGGGGGATGTTCGTGGTGCAGACGTGGCCGCCGCCGGCCAGCGTCGCGAGGCGCTGCACGTGCACGCCGAGCATCCGGGAGAACGCCCGGGCCTCGGCCTCGCACAGCTGGGGAAACTCGTGCGCGACGTCCTGCACGGGGCAGTGCCCCTGGCAGAGCTGCATCGCGTAGCCGCCCGGCGCAGGTCGGGCGGAGGCGGCGTACCCGTCGGCCGCGAGGCCGTCGGCCAGGACCCGGACGCGTGCGGCGAGATCGCCGCCTGCAGCCTGGACCGCGGCACCATGGCGCGCCTCGAGCTCGCGTACGCGCAGCTCGGCGAACCCCTCAACCGCCTGAGGCCCCGCCGTCTCGGCCAGGAAACGCAGGGCCTGCGACGCGAGCTCGGAGTAGCGGTGCGAGAGCGCGTCCTGCCCGTGAGCGGTCACGACGTACCGGCGGGCTGGCCGGCCGCGGCCCTTGGGTGCGGAACCCGCAGCGTCGTGCACCGCGATCTGCCCGCCCTCCTCGAGGAGGCCCAGGTGTCGGCGGATCCCTGCCGGGGCAAGGTCGAGCTGCGCGGCGAGCTCGGCCGCCGAGACGGGCCCGGCGGAGGCGATCAGCTGCAGCACCCGATTGCGCGTACCCGCGTCAGAGATGTCGGTGTGCTCGACGGGCAGCGTCGCGCTCATGACACCTCCTCGGGGACTCCAGGGACAACATCGGGTGCAGAGCAGCACCCTCGATATTGGCAACATACTTGTTGCCAATATCCATCCCTGCAAGCAAGGACACCCTTCTCTGCGACGACTGTGACCGACTGCACGCCGTCCGCGCCCACGCCGCTGGCCATGCCCACCACCTAGACTCCCCTCTCGTGCCCGCCTCCCCCGCGCTCGAGATCTCCGGGCTCGTCAAGCGCTACGGCTCGCGTGCGGTCGTCGACGGGATCGACCTCGTCGCGCTGCCCGGCCAGGTGACCGCCGTGCTGGGGCCCAACGGCGCCGGCAAGACGACCACGATCGAGTGCTGCGAGGGTCTCCGGCAGCCCGACGGCGGCACGGTCCGCGTGCTCGGGCTCGACCCGGTGGGCGACGCCCGCGAGCTCCGGCCCCGCGTCGGCGTGATGCTCCAGGACGGCGGGCTGCCCACGGCGATCAAGGCCCGCGAGATGCTCGCGCACGTCGCGACGATGTACGCGGAGCCCCGTGACACCGCCGAGCTGAGCGAGCGGCTCGGCATCGACTCGTTCGGCGGGACCACGGTCCGCCGCCTGTCCGGTGGGCAGCGGCAGCGGCTCGCACTGGCCGCGGCTGTCATCGGCAAGCCGGAGCTCGTGTTCCTCGACGAGCCGAGCGCCGGGATGGACCCGCAGTCCCGCCATGCCGTCTGGGACCTGGTCCGCGAGCTGCGCGACGACGGGGTCGCCGTCGTCCTGACCACGCACCTGATGGACGAGGCGGAGGACCTGGCCGACCACGTCGTCGTCATCGACCACGGCACCGTCATCGCCTCGGGCACGGTGCCGTCGCTCGTCTCGTCGTCGGACGACCGGACCCTGCGGTTCGAGTCGACCCCCGGCCTCCGGCTCGGCGACCTGCTGGGGCTCACCGTCACCGAGCCGACCCCGGGGGCGTACACGGTCGTCGGCAACGTCGGGCCGTCCACGGTCGCGACGCTGACCGCCTGGCTGGCCGACCGTGACGCGCTGGTCACCCGGCTCACGGTCGGACGGCGGACGCTCGAGGACGTGTTCCTCGACCTCACGGGACGGAGCCTGCGGTGAGCACCCGATCGAGCGCCGGCGCCGCCCCCGCACCCCGCCGCGTCCTCGCCCAGACGGGCTTCGAGGCCCGAGCGATCCTGCGCAACGGCGAGCAGCTGCTCGTCACGATCATCGTCCCGGTCCTCGTGCTCGTCGGGCTCACGAAGGCCACCGGGTTGACCTTCGACACCGACGGCATGAGCCGGGTCGACTTCTTCACGCCCGGCGTGCTCGCGCTGGCGATCATGACGTCGTCCTTCACCTCGCAGGCCATCGCGTCGGCATTCGACCGCCGCAACGGCGTGCTCCGCCTGCTGTCGACCACACCCCTGGGTCGAGGCGGACTGCTCGCGGGCAAGATCCTGGGCGTCCTGGCGGTCGAGGTGGTGCAGGTCGTCGTGATCACCACGACCGCACTGGTGCTCGGCTGGCAACCGAACCGGGCCGGGCTGCTGCTCGCGGTCGTCGCCGTCGTCCTGGGCACCGCGGCGTTCACGTCGCTCGCGCTCCTGGTCGCGGGGACGCTCCGCGCCGAAGCCGTGCTGGCCGTGGCGAACCTCGTGCTGCTCCTGCTCGCCGTGGCCGGTGGCGTCATCGTGCCGGCCGACAGGCTCCCGGGCCCGATGGCCCACATCGCGCTGCTCCTGCCGTCGGGGGCACTCGGCGACGCGATGCGCGAGACCCTCTGGCACGGCTCCCTGCCCGCCTGGTCCGTCGTCGTGCTCGTCGGCTGGACCGCGGCCCTCGGCTGGGGTGCGTCGCGGCTGTTCCGCTGGCACTGACTGTGACCAGCCTCGCTCCTGCGCGGGCGAGAGTCACCCCGGGGGCGACCGTACGCTTGTCCACGTGAGCACGTCCCCCACCGTCGAGGCCCGGCCGCCGCTGTTCGAGCGGCTGCGCGACCGGTGGGCGTGGACCGCGGTGGTGGCCAACCTGGTGGGCCAGATCGTCATCATCGTCACCGGCGGGGCTGTGCGGCTGACCGCCTCGGGGCTCGGCTGCTCCAGCTGGCCGCAGTGCGAGCCGGGCGAGTTCACGCCCGTGCTGCACGCCCAGTCGTCGTTCCACCCGTACGTCGAGTTCGGCAACCGGATGGTCGCGCCCGTCCTGGTCGTCATCGGGCTGGTCGTCGCGGTGCTCGTCGTGAGCGAGAACCGACGGCCGTGGTCGTACCGCGCTCTCGGCCTCGTGCCGGTCCTCGGAGTGCTCGTGCAGGCCGTGATCGGTGGACTGTCGGTCATCTACGACCTCAACCCGGCGATCGTCGGCAGCCACCTGCTCATCTCGATGGGGCTCGTCGCGTTCTCTGCCTGGCTGGTGGCGCGCACGCGCGAGGGTGACGCTCCCGCCGTGCACCTCGTCGACCGCACGCTGCGCCTCCTCACCGGCGTGCTCGTCGCGCTGACCGTCGTCGTCGTCGCGCTCGGTGTCGTCGTCACAGGGGCTGGTCCGCACTCGGGCGACTCCGAGGTCGGCTACCGGTTCGACGTCGACCCCTGGCTCGTGGCCAAGGCACACGCGGCGTCCGTCTGGGCGTTCATCGCGGTCCTGGTCGCGATCCTGGTCCTCCTGCGACGCTCGGGCATCGGTGGCCGCACGTGGACGGCTGCCCTCGTTCTGCTCGGGGTGACGCTCGGCCAGGGGCTCGTCGGATACGTGCAGCTGTTCACGGGCCTTCCCGTGGCACTGGTCAACCTGCACATGCTCGGCGCGGCCCTGCTGACCACCTCGGTGACGTTCTTCGTCTCGACGACCCGCGGTCGCGGCCCCGCACGTTCTCGCTCAGGGGCGCCTGCTGAGACCGTGGCTGCTCCGAGATAGGGCAAATCGCCTTCCGCGTGTCACAGGGTGCTCATAGCCTCGTCAGATGGACCCTGCAACCTCGGCACCCGCAATCACCGCACGCGGCCTCGTCAAGACGTACGGAAGCGTCATCGCGCTCGACGGCGTCGACATCACGGTCCCGAAGGGCACCGTGCTCGGTCTGCTCGGCCCGAACGGGGCTGGGAAGACCACCATCGTCCGGGTGCTGAGCACCCTCATCAAACCTGACTCCGGCTCCGCCCAGGTGGCGGGTGTCGACGTGATCGCGCAACCGCGCTCGGTCCGTCGGCTCATCGGCCTGTCCGGTCAGTACGCCGCAGTGGACGAGTACCTCACGGGGTACGAGAACCTCGACATGATCGGGCGGCTGTACCACTTGGGCGCCAAGAGATCGCGAGAGAGGGCTCGTGAGCTGCTCGCCGCCTTCCGACTGGAAGATGCGGGCGACCGGCCGAGCAAGACGTACTCCGGTGGCATGCGACGTCGGCTCGACCTCGCCGGCGCGCTGGTGGCAGACCCCCCGGTGCTCTTCCTCGACGAACCGACGACCGGCCTCGACCCTCGCGGCCGCACCGACATGTGGGAGGTCATCCAAGGGCTGGTCGCGGGTGGCACGACGCTCCTGCTGACCACGCAGTACCTCGAGGAGGCGGACCTGCTCGCCGACGAGATCGTGGTCATCGACCACGGCCGGATCATCGCCCAGGGGACATCGGACCAGCTCAAGAGCCAGGTGGGCGGCGAGCGGCTCGAGCTCACCGTCAAGGACGGGTCCCGACTGTCCGAGGCCCGCGACCTCCTCGAACCGCGAGGCGTCGGCAAGGCGGCCCTGGACGAACGGAGCCGGCAGCTCGTCATGCCGATCGCCGGGGGCGCGGAGGTCCTCACCGAGGCGCTGCGGATCCTCGACGCCGCCTCGATCGGTCTGGACGACGTCGGGCTGCGCAGGCCGACGCTCGACGACGTGTTCCTGTCCCTGACCGGTCACGCGACCGAGCAGGACGAGGACGACACCGCCAAGATCAAGGAAGGAGCACGCTCATGAGCGTCCCCTACGTGTTCGCGGATGCGGCGGTCGTCGCCAAGCGCAACCTCATCAAGATCAAGCGGGTTCCCGACCTGCTGGTCTTCACCACGATCCAGCCCATCATGTTCGTCCTGCTCTTCTCGTTCGTCTTCGGCGGCGCGATCGGAGGCGGCAACGGCCAGTCCTACCGAGAGTTCCTGATGGCCGGGATCTTCGCGCAGACGGTCATCTTCGGTGCCACGATCACCGGCGCAGGGCTGGCCGACGACGTGAAGAAGGGCATCATCGACAGGTTCCGGTCGTTGCCCATGGCTCCGTCCGCGGTCCTCACCGGGCGCACCGTCTCGGACGTCCTCAACAACGTCCTCGTCCTGGTCGTCATGTCGCTCACCGGACTGCTCGTCGGCTGGCGGATCCACACCAACCCGGCGGAGGCGCTCGGAGGCTTCGCCCTGCTGCTGGCGTTCGCGTACGCGATCTCCTGGATCATGGCGTGGATCGGGATGCTGGTGCCGAGCCCCGAGGTGGTCAACAACGCCGCATTCATCGTGATCTTCCCGATCACGTTCGTCGCCAACACCTTCGTGCCGCTCGACACCCTGCCGCCCGTCCTGCAGACGTTGGCGGCCTGGAACCCGGTCTCGACCGTGACGCAGGCAGCCCGTGAGCTGTTCGGCAACATCCCACCCGGTGTGCCCGAACCGACGCAGTGGTCGCTGCAGAACCCCGTGACCTACACGTCGATCTGGATCGCGATCATCCTCGCGATCTTCGTCCCGCTGGCCAACATGCAGTACCGCAAGTCGGCGAGCCGCTGACCGACCGGGAACGACGACGCCACCCGACCCTCGACCGAGGGCGGGCGGCGTCACGTCCTCGAACGGTCCGACCTGAGCGACTCACCGGCGAGCGACGCGGCGTGACCAGGACGACCCGAGCCGCTCGCCGGAACCGCCGGCTCAGCAACTCGTCAGGAAACGCCCGGGGTCTCGACCGGCCACGCGACAGACTCGAGCGTCGACCAGCCGCGGCCACGAGCGGCGGCGGCCGCCAGTACGCCTGTGACAGCAGTCGGGCTGTGCAGACGTCCACCGAGTACCGCATCCACGGCGTCGTCGAGCGGGACCCAGACCGGGACCATGCCGGCCTCCTCGTCTGTCCGGACGTACCGGTCCGAGTCCGCGACCGGGGTCAGATCGCGGGCGAGGAACACCCGAATCCGCTCGTTGGAGCCGCCCGGGGTGGTGTAGAAGTCGACGAGCCGCCACCAGGACGCGGCCTGCAGGTCTGCCTCTTCGGCGAGCTCACGTGCTGCGGCGACCACCAAGAGCTCGTCGGGCACGTCCCGAAGACCGGCGGGCGGCTCCCAGAGCTCGGAGCGCACGGGGTGCCGGTACTGCGAGAGCAGCAGCACCCGGTCCTCGTCGTCCAGGGCGATGACCGCCACGGCGCCGGGGTGCGAGACGTACTCGCGGAGCACCTGGGTGTCCCCCAGGTCCACCACGTCACCGTCGAGGTCGAAGACCTTGCCCGCGTGGATCCGCCTGTGCTCGATGACGGGCCGAGGCGCCACCAGGTCCTGAAGCGGCCCTTCCTGCGTCGGCATCAGGCCTCGTCGTCCCGCTGCGCGAGCGCGGCGCCGACCAGTCCGGCGAACAGCGGGTGCGCACGTGTCGGGCGCGACTTGAACTCCGGGTGGGCCTGGGTTGCCACGTAGTAGGGGTGCACGTCGCGCGGCAGCTCGACGAACTCGACCAGCGAGGTGTCGGGCGAGACGCCCGAGATCACCAGACCGGCATCCTCGAGCTTGTCCCGGTAGGAGTTGTTCACCTCGTAGCGGTGGCGGTGCCGCTCGGAGACCTTGTTCGCACCGTACGTCTCGGCGACCACGGAGCCCGGCGTCAGGAGCGCGTCGTACGCGCCAAGCCGCATCGTGCCGCCCAGGTCGCCCGCGCCGGCCACGAACGCGTGCTGCTCAGCCATCGTGGCGATGACGGGGTGCGCCGGGTCCGTGTCGAACTCCGAGGACGAGGCACCCTCGAGGCCGAGGATCGTGCGCGAGTACTCGATGACCATGCACTGCAGGCCCAGGCAGATGCCGAGCGTCGGCACCAGGTTCTCGCGGGACCAGCGCAGGGCACCGAGCTTGCCCTCGATCCCCCGCACCCCGAAACCGCCCGGGATCAGGACGGCGTCGACACCCTCGAGCGCGAGCCGGGCACCTTCGGGAGTCTGGCAGTCGTCCGACCGCACCCAGCGGATGATCACCTTGGCGTCGTGGTGGAACCCACCGGCCCGCAGTGCCTCGGTCACCGACAGGTACGCGTCAGGCAGGTCGATGTACTTGCCGACGAGTGCGACCTCGACGCGGTGCGCGGGCTCGTGGACGCGCCGCAGCAGCTCGTCCCAGCCCTTCCACTCGACGTCGCGGAACGGAAGAGCGAGCCGCTGCACGACGAAGGCATCGAGGCCCTCGCTGTGCAGGACGCGCGGGATGTCGTAGATGCTCGGCGCGTCCTTGGCGGTCACGACACCTTCGACGTCGACGTCGCACATGAGGGCGATCTTGCGCTTGGTCGCCTCGGGCACGTCGCGGTCGGCACGCAGCACGATCGCGTCGGGCTGGATGCCGATGCTGCGCAGGGCGGCGACGGAGTGCTGGGTCGGCTTCGTCTTGAGCTCGCCCGACGGGCCGATGTAGGGCACGAGGGAGACGTGCAGGAAGAAGACGTTCGCGCGGCCCAGGTCGTGGCGCACCTGGCGGGCGGCCTCGAGGAACGGCAACGACTCGATATCGCCGACCGTGCCGCCGATCTCGGTGATGATGACGTCGATGTCCTCGTCGGCCTGCGACCGCATGCGCGACTTGATCTCGTCGGTGATGTGCGGGATCACCTGCACCGTGTCGCCGAGGTACTCGCCGCGTCGCTCCTTCGCGATCACCGACGAGTAGACGCCGCCGGTGGTGACGTTGGCCGAGCCCACCAGGTTGACGTCGAGGAACCGCTCGTAGTGCCCGACGTCCAGGTCCGTCTCGGCTCCGTCCTCGGTGACGAAGACCTCGCCGTGCTGGAACGGGTTCATGGTGCCGGGATCCACGTTCAGATAGGGATCCAGCTTTTGCATCGTGACCTTCAGGCCACGAGAGCGGAGGAGCCGCCCGAGGCTGCTGGCTGTCAGACCCTTACCGAGGGAGGACGCAACACCCCCGGTGACGAAGATGTGCCGGGTCGTGGATTCCGACCGCCCGGAGAGTCGATGCGCGCGCTCTGTCACGGGGTTCCAACCTACCGGACCATTCGCCGTTCCCCGAGTGCCACGCAGGGTGAGTCAGAACACGTCAGGTCCGTCGGGTCCGCGAGGCACCCGGGGACCGACGGCAGGCAGTGGCTCCCGCTCGACCTGGAGCACGTAGCGCACGACGGCCCGGTCCAGTGCGAGCAGGCCGGCGCCGACCACGAGCGCAGCGACGAGCGCGCCACCCGCGGCCGCGCCGAGCGCCGTGAGTCCTCCCTCACCGCCGATCACCTGGACCGCGTCGGCCACCCAGCGGCCCGCGAGCGCACCGAGCGCTGCGGAAATGACGAGGACCGTGGTCGATCGCGGCACCCCCCGGAGGGCCGCCCAGCCCGCGGCCCGTCCGAGCGCGACGAGCGCGACGGCTCCCCCGACGAACATCCCGAGGCTGCTCGCCGCCCCGATGCCCGCCAGCGTCCCCGCGTCAGTGTCGGACGGGATGCCGAGGCCGACGAACGCGACGACGGCGGCCGCCATGACACCCCAGCCGACCGAGTTGGCCACCACGGCGGCGCGCCCGCGTTCCAGCGCGTACAGCGATCGCGAGGCGTGGAACAGTGCCGCGAAGCCGACGAGGCCCGGGGCCATCCACGTGAGTGCGGCGGTCATCGTCGGTATGAGCGCGGGATCGTCGTGCGCGACAGCCGAGAAGAAGCGGGCGACCGCGGGCGCGGAAGCGATGACCGCGGCCGCGCCGATCGCTCCCGCGGCGAGCACCGCGCGGACCGTGCCGGAAGCCAGACGAGCGAAGCCGCCACGGTCTGCGGAGCTGGCACGGGCGGCCAGCCGCGGAAAGGTCGACGTGGCCAGCGGCACGACGAGGACGGCGTACGGCAGCAGGTAGACCTGCTGGGAGTAGAGGAACGTGCTGAACGTGCCTTCGGCACCCCAGTTCTTCGCCACCCACAGAACCACCAGGAGGGCGATCTGCTGCGCCGCCACGGCACCCACGCCGGCCAGCGCCAGCGACCGGACGCGCGGGGCCACTCCCGCAGGGAAGCGCAGGGTCGGTCGCAGCCGGACACCGAGGGCGCGGACAGGCAAGAACATCGGGAAGCACATCGCCGCGACGCCGAGCGTCGTCCCCCAGGCCAGCCACTCGAGGGCACCCGGGTCCAGGGCATCAGGACTGGACGTCGTCCCGTTCGACATCGTGCTGTAGACGACGTAGGTCGCTGTCACGACGACGGTCGAGATGATCGGTGCGAACGCCGGCCAGAAGAACCGCTTGTGCGCCTGCAGCACCGCGTAGAGGAGGACCGCGACGCCGTACATGGGTACCTGGATCGCGAACACCCGCAAGAAGAACTGGACCATCTCGGTCTGCTCGGGGTTCGCAGACGTCAGCAGGTCCGCGATCGGGTTGCTCAGGAGCGCGAGCAGCAGCGCCAGAGGCACCAGGACGAGCAGGGTCCAGCCCAGGGTCCCCGAGACGGTCTTGTCGATGTCCTTGCGTGCGCCGCGCGCCACTGGTGCGGCCAGGACGGGTACGAGGGCACCCGCGAGGGCCCCACCCGCGGCGACCTCGAAGAGAACGTTCGGCAGCGTGTTGGCAGCGTTGTACGAGTCACCGATCGACCCGAAGCCGACCCAGTGCAGCTGCGCGATCCACCGCCCGAAGCCGAGCAGCCGGCTGACCACGGTGATGACCGCGATCATCGCGGCCGCACCGGCCAGGCCGGTCGCCGCGCGCCGGGCGGTGGGACTCACGCCCGTACGTCCGCGGGGCGGCGTCCCCAGGCGTCGAGCTCACGCAGCACCGGAGTGCGCTCGATGACCTTGGTGAAGCTGACCTTCTCGCTGGCGATCGTCAGGCCCAGGACGGCCGCGAGGACCCCGAGCCGGACCGGACGGGGCGCCGACAGCACGAGGGCCGTTCCCAGCGTCGCGCCGATCGCGTTCGCTCCTCCGTCGCCGAGCATGTCGGCCTCGGCGAGGTCCTGGTCGATCGCGGCACCCGTGGCACCGAGCACCGCGGCCGCCGCGCCGGCCCCGGCACCCGAGGCGACAGCGAGCGGAGCAGCCACGAGGCCGACCGCCTTCAGCGCGCGCCCGGGTCGCAGGTCGAGCAGGTTGACCAGGTTCGCGCTCGACGCGATCAGCGCTCCCGAGCTCCCCACGTCGACCAACCACCCCACAGTCGACCGCCTGCTTCCCCCGGGAGTGCGCCCCGGCGTCGCGAGGGCGGCAGCCACCAGGGCGCCGACCCCGATGCCGAGCACCTTGAGCCCACCTGTCGTGACCTTGCCGTGAGCGAGCGCCCCGAGATGGCCGCGCAGACCCTTGCGCCGGTCAGCGGTGTCCTCCCCGAGGTCGTCGGCGATACCGAAGGCCGCGCCCGCAGCCGTCGCCACGGTGAGAGCGGCAGCGGCGCGCGGGGAGGGCGCACCGACCAGCACGCCGGCAAGCAGCCCCGCAGCGACCGACGGCCCCTCGAGCATGCTGACCGGCTCACCACGGTGGTTCGTCCGTGTCCACCGTGCTTGACCTCCGGGCGCCTGCCCGTCGAAGACTCCACGGACGACCGACGTGACGACACCTGCGACCGCGGCGGCGGCTGTCCGTCTGAGCAGGCGCGGCGTCACGGGGCAGTTCCCGCGGCGGCCTCCGGGACCTCGGCGGTCCGGCTCACGGGCGGCAGCTTGACCGCTGCAGGAAGCGGGGTCTCGTTCTCACCGAACCCGTAGTGGCCGTTGACCCCGGCGATCCGGTTGGCCAGCGCGAGCGGCACGTTGATCTGCCCGGTCACCACGTCGGTGCCGGACACCGTGGTCAGCGCCGCAGCGAGGTCGCCGTCGGCGAGGATCGCGTCGGTCAGGGCGTCATCAGCGCGCGGACCGTCGGCGAGCACCGCGCCCGTCGAGAGCTCCTGCGCGGCGCTGAGCACCGCGAGCTGGGCGGCGACGACGGACTCGGCCGGCTCGGGCGACGGCGTCGCTCCATCGGCGACCGGCTCGACGGGGACGGCCACCACGACGATGGCGTCGGCAGGCATGGTCACCTCGCCGGAGACGGTGACCAGCGGCTGGTCCTTGTTCTCGGACGACGAGAGCGCGTCCAGCAGCGTGCCGGCGTCGTTCGACAGCACGTCCGGGTTGGCCGGGTCCGCCGTCACGAGTGCCTGCACGAGCGCGGACGCGAGGTCAGCCTCAACCCCGGCATCCGCAGGGGGTGCCGGGTCGAGGTACGGGTTCAGGTACCCGACCAGCGCCTGCCGGAACGTCCGCACGTCAGGATCCGTCCACATGTCCGTGAGGGTGACGTGCGCCGTGATGCTCGCGCCGGACTGGTCGAGCCGCTGGTCGAGGGCCGTCCTCGTGGCCTCCGGGACGTCGCCCAGCACGATCACGGCGACCCGGCGGCCCGTCAACGTACCGTCGAGCAGCTGCGGACCGGCCGCATCGATGTAGGTCTCGGAGTCCTTCAGGTCGCTCGTCGAGCCGTCGAGCTCCGCGCGAAGCGCGTCCTTCTCGTCGCGCAGCTGCTGGACCTGGCCGGTCAAGGTGTCGCCGATGGTCTCTTTCAGCGGTCCCGCGCCGAGCGCGATGCCCACGGCGAGAGCCAGGAACACCGAGATCAGCGAGACGATGTGGTAGCGGAAGTCGATCATCGTGCGCAGTCTCCGTCGGGTACAGGCCCGGCGCTGGCCGGAAGCAGGTGCTGGGGGAAGAGGTGGACGTCGAGGGTCGTGCGCATGGTCACAGCCCGTCGAAGAGGCCGCGGACCCACGACGTCATGTCGTCGACGCGAGCGCCGATCAGGCCGATCATCGTCTGCCCGGCGGCGGTCGATGCCAGGGCGACACCGAGTGCCAGCAGCCCAGCGAGGACGAGCAGCGTGAGCTGGACGTTCGAGATCCGGTTGCGGTACAGCCGCGACACGCCCTTGGCGTCGACCAGCTTGCTCCCGACACGCAGGCGCGTGAGGAACGTGCTCGCCATCCCTGAGCGCCCCTTGTCCAGGAACTCGACGAGCGTCGCGTGCGTCCCGACGGCGACGATGAGCTCCGCACCCTTGTCGTCGGCGAGGAGCATCGCGACGTCCTCGCTCGTCCCGGTGGCCGGGAACACGACGTGCGGGACGTCGAGCTGCTCGACCCTGGCGAGCCCGGGGGCCCGGCCGTCACGGTAGGCGTGCACGATCACCTCGGCACCGCACGTGAGCGCACGGTCGGAGACCGAGTCCATGTCGCCGACGATCATGTCCGGGCGCCAGCCGGCGTCCAGGATGGCGTCCGCTCCCCCGTCGACACCGATGAGTACCGGACGGTACTCGCGGATGTACGGGCGAAGCGTGACGAGGTCTTCCTTGTAGTGGTAGCCGCGCACCACGATCAGCACCTGTCGGCCGTCGATCTCCGTGCGGATGTCGGGCACGCCGACCCCGTCGAGCAGGAGGTCCCGTTCGCGTCGCAGGTAGTCCATGGTGTTCGCCGCGAACGACTCGAGCTGGACCGACAGTCCCGCGCGCGCTTCCTCCATGGCCGCCGCGACCGTCTCGGCGGTCTGGGTGACGCCCTCGGCCACGAGAGTCTCGCCCTCGAAGACGGACCCGTCCACGACGCGGAGCCGGTGGCCCTCGGTGAGCGACATGACGTCCGCACCGAGGTCGTCGACGAGCGGGATCCCAGCGCCGACGAGGATCTCCGGGCCGAGGTTCGGGTAGCGGCCCGAGGTCGAGCGCGCGGCATTCAGGACGGCAGCGGGCTGGCACGCGACGAGGGCCTCGGCGGAGACCCGGTCGAGGTCGAGGTGGTCGATGACGGCGATGTCGCCCGGTCGCAACCGCTTGGTGAGGCCCTTAGTGCGTGGGTCGACTCGGGCCGGACCGGCGACGACGCCGGCTTCGGGCACAGCGGTGCGTTTGCGCAGGGATGCTCTCATCGTCGCTCATCGTCCCACGGACGAGAGCTCGAGAAGTTCTGCGGCGTGCGTCCGCGCCGCATCTGAGTCCTCCTGGCCCGACAGCATGCGGGCGAGCTCCCGTACCCGGTCGTCGTTCGTGACCAAGCGCACGTCCGACTCAGTGACGACGTCGATACCGTCGGCGGTCGACTTGGTCACCACGAGGTGCCGGTCAGCGAACGCAGCCACCTGCGCGAGGTGGGTCACGACGAGCACCTGCGTGCCCCGCGCGAGCTCGGCCAGACGCCGACCCACCTCGATCGCGGCCCGCCCGCCGACGCCCGCATCGACCTCGTCGAAGACGAACGTCCCCGGCGTCGTCGCTCCAGAGTCGGGTGCCGTGGCCAGGGCGACCTCGATCGCGAGCATCACGCGGGAGAGCTCACCACCGGAGGCGCCCTTACCGAGCGCCCGAGCGGGCGCACCGGCGTGCGGGACGAGCCGCATCTCGACCTTGTCGCCGCCGTGCGGTCCGCGCTCGTCCAGCGGCTCGACGACGATCTGCAGCTCCGCGCTGCCCATCGCCAGACCGGACAGCTCGTGGGAGACGACCGCAGCCAGGCTTGTTGCACCGTAGCGGCGGCCCGCCGAGATGCGCTCGGCCAGCGCGGTGAGCTCGGCGTCGAGCGCCGCTCGCTCGGCGTGCAAGGACTCGATCCTCTGGTCACCGCCGTCGAGGTCCAGCAGTCGGCGTCCGGCGGAGTCGGCCCAGGCGAGCACCTCGTCGACCGTCGACCCGTACGTCCGGGTGAGCGACGCGAGGTCGGCGCGTCGGCGCTGCGCGGCATCGAGGCGGAGCGGGTCGGCCTGCAGGTCCTCGAGGTAGCCGGCGAGGTCCGTGGCTGCATCGGCCAGCAGGTAGCCGGCCTCCGCGATCCGGGTGGCGAGCGCGGCGAGGGCCGGATCGTGCGCACCCGCATGCTCGAGCAGCCGCCTCGCCTGGTCGATCGTCGCGACAGCGCTGGCCACGTCGTCGACCTCACCGCCGACGAGCGCCGTGTGCGCGCCGTTCGCGGCCGCACGCAGGTCCTCCGCGTGCGCGAGCCGCTCGACCTCCTCCGACAGGGCGACGTCCTCGCCGGCCTGCGGCTCGATGCGCTCGACCTCTGCCAGACCCAGCCGCAGCAGCTCGGCCTCACGGGTGCGGTCCCGCGCCCGGTCGACCAGCTCGGTCAGCTGGGCATCGACCCGGGCCAGCTCGCTCCACGCCGCGCGGTACCGCGTGAGCGCGTCGCGGTGCTCGGTGCCGACGAACGCGTCGAGCGCCTCGCGCTGGTGGGCGGGCGAGCGCAGCCGCGCCTGGTCGGCCTGGCCGTGCACCGTCACCAAGGCGTCAGCAAGCTCCGCCAGGACCGTCTGCGGAACGGATCGTCCACCCAGGAACGCGCGGGAGCGCCCCGCCGCACCGGCGCCCACGGTTCGTAGGAGTACGAGGCTGCCGTCGTCGTCGAGCTCGGCACCCGCCTCTGCTGCGCGGGCGAGGGCGTCGGACTCGGGGTCCAGGGTCACGCGCCCTTCGACCGCCGCAGACGACGCACCGACCCGCACCGTCGCGGAGTCGGCCTTCCCACCGAGCAGCAGGCCGATCGCCGTCAGCACCATCGTCTTGCCCGCTCCGGTCTCCCCCGTGATGACCGTCAGACCGGGACCCAGCTCGAGGTGAGCCCTCCCGATGACGCCGAGGTTGTCGATCCGGATCTCGTCGATCATCGGCTCGCCTCGCCGCTGTGGCGGGGGCGTCGCCCGTTGGGTCGACCACGCCAACCGTCGACCGGAAGCGCGAACTTGTTCACCAGGCGGGTGGTGAAGGGCGCGGGCGTCAGGCGCGCCAAGCGCACCGGGATCTCGCTGCGGGTGACCTCGACACGTGAGCCGACAGGAACCTCGAGCCGACGCCGACCGTCCAGGGTCACCAGTCCGGCCGCGGGTGAGCGGTCGAGCAGCTCGACGGCGAGCATGCTCCGAGGCCCCACGACCAGGGGTCGCGCAAACAGGGCGTGCGCGGCGATGGGCACCAGGATCATCCCGTCCACGTCGGGCCAGACGACCGGCCCACCCGCCGAGAATGCGTGCGCGGTCGAGCCGGTGGCCGTCGCGGCGACGATGCCATCGCAGCCGAACGACGACAGCGGGTGCCCGTCGACCTCCACCAGAACCTCGAGCATCCGTGATCTGTCGACCTTCTCGAGCGCCGCCTCGTTCAGCGCCCAGCCGGTGCTCACCGTGCCGTCGGCCTCCAGGACACGGACGTCGAGCGTGCCACGTTCCTCGACGTCGAACTCGCCCGCGGTCAGGCGCCGTACGGCCTCGCCGATGTCGTCCCGCTCGCTCTCCGCCAGAAATCCGACGTGCCCCAGGTTGACCCCGAGGAGCGGCACGGACGTGCCGCGCGTCAGCTCCGCGGCGCGCAGGATCGTCCCGTCGCCTCCGAGGACGATCGCGAGCTCGAACGACGGCAGCTCCGAGGCCAGCGCGTCCTCGGCCGCCAGGAGAATCTCCACCCCGGCGCCCTCCAGCGCGGCAACGGCGTCGCGGGTGGCTGACACAGCCTCCTCGCGCCCTCCGTGCGTGACCACGAGTACGCGACGCTTCATCGTTCCCCCTCGGCAAGCACGGCCGCTCGGATGCGTTCGACGTCGACCGCAGGTGCTGCGTCTGGAGTGTCCTGCCGGTGCAGCCACAGAAAGAACTCGATGTTCCCGCTCGGGCCGGGCAGCGGGCTGCGCACGATGCCGCGAACGACCAGCCCCAGCTCGGCCGCCGCGCTCGCGACGCCGACCACGGCGTCCACCCAGAGTGCCGGAACGCGGACCACGCCACCGGACCCCAGCCGCTCGCGGCCGACCTCGAACTGCGGCTTGACCATGAGAAGGAGGTCGGCACCTGGTGCGGCGACGTCGACCAGAGCCGCCAGGACGAGGGTCAGGGAGATGAAGGACAGGTCGGCGACGACGAGCTCAGGAGCCGGGTCGACGGCACCGCGAGACAGCGACCGCACGTTCACGCCCTCACGGACCTCGACGCGCGGGTCCGACCGCAGGCTGTCGACGATCTGGTCGTGCCCGACGTCCACGGCGACCACGTGGGCCGCACCACGGCGCAGGAGCACGTCCGTGAACCCGCCCGTGCTGGCGCCCGCGTCGAGGCAACGGCGGTCACGCACCGCGATGCCCTCGAGCGCGTCCAGGGCACCGGCGAGCTTGTGACCGGCACGCGACGCGTACGCAGGATCGTCGGCGTCAGGCCGCACGGTGATCGTGCGCTCGTCGGTCACCTGGACAGCGCTGCGTACGACGGGCAGACCGTCGACGTCCACTCGTCCCGCTGCGATGAGGTCACCCGCGTGCTTGCGCGAACGTGCCAGGCTGCGGCGCACCAGCTCGGTGTCGAGTCGGGTCACCACAGGTCAGCCCTCAGCGTCGGCGAGCCGGTCCTGCAGCGCTCCGTGGACCGCGTCGAACACCGAGACGTGGGCGCGCAGCGGCTGGTCCTCGAGACCCGCGAGCCGAGAAAGCGCCTCGTCGACGGCGGCGTCTGCGGTCGTCCCGTACTCCTCGTCCGCACCACCCGTCGCGGCGTCGACCATCTCGCTCACTGCACTCCTCCGTGTGGTTGGTTCCGGGACGCCTGTCGGTGCTCCGGGACGCGCCCACGCTACCCGCGATCTCCGACGACATCCGGCCGCCACACACCAGGTCCGTCAGACCGTCACCAGCTCCGGCACTGTGGTCGGGTCGACATCGATACCGTCATCGGTCGCCGACCACGCCGCAGCACAGGCTGCGCGAGCGACGTCCACCCGGTCCTCGACGCTCACCGGCTCGTGACGACCGAGCTCGAGAGCCCCGTCGACGATCCGAGCCGACGCGCCCCGGCACGTCCACCACCCGTCGGCCGCGCGTACCGGTTCGGGATGCGCGACCAGCAACGAGAGCAGGTCGGCTCCGATGAGGTGCGGCCGCTCCCCGGGCCTGGCGAGCACGTCGTCGCGGGCCGAGTTCACACCGGTCAGGACGTGCAGACCGATGAAGCCACCGGCGCGAGCACCGGCCAGGTCCGTGTCGAGACGATCTCCGACGACGAGCGTCTCGCGCGCGCCCGCCCGCTCGACCGCCATGTGGTACATCGTCGGCGACGGCTTACCGGCGCTGTCGGGCGTGACGCCCGTGGCGGCCTTCACCGCGCCGACGAGCGAACCGTTCCCCGGCGCGAAGCCACGGGCGGTCGGCAGGCTCAGGTCGAGGTTCGACGCTACGTGCCACGCGCCCCGCTCGATCGCGTAGGCAGCCTCAGCCAGCTGCGCCCAGCCGACCTCGGGAGCGAAGCCCTGTGCGACCGCCGCCGGTTCGTCGTCCGCCGAGAACACCACCTCGTAGCCGGCTGCGCGCACGGCGGTGACGAGCCCGGCGCCGCCGACGACGAGGACCTTCTCGCCCGCCGGGAGCCGCGACACCAACAGCTGCGCCGCGGCCTGTGCGGCAGTCATCACCTCCGCCGCCTCGGTCGCGATCCCGAGACCGGTCAGCTGCTCGGCGACGGACTCCGGCTCACGGGACGCGTTGTTGGTGACGAACACCAGACGCATTCCTCGCTCGCGCGCGGCCGACAGCCCTTTCGCTGCGCCGTCGATCGGGTCGTGCCCCTTGTAGGCAACCCCGTCGAGGTCGACGAGGGCCAGATCGAAGCGTTCAGCGAGCGGCGTGGCCGACCCGATCAGCGTTGCCGCGTTGGTCACCGATCACCCTCGTCGTTCGCATCCGCGCTGCTGTCGGCGTCGTCAAGGAGGGCCTCCGCCTCGGCAAGCGCTTCGTCCTCGTCGTCGTCGGAGACGTCCAGCTCGGCCTCCGCGCGTTCGGACGTACCAGGGTCACCGGACGCCTCCAGCGGGTAGTCCTCGTACTCGCCCTCGGCGTCGAACTCGCTCAGATCGAACGCGACGAACTCCTCGTCGGGTTCTACGTCCCCTGACGCCTCGTCGAGCTGGTCCTGCGTGTACGGCGCCAGCTCGGCCGCCGCCTCATCGGCCCGCCCGGCGGCCTCGAGCGCGGAAGAACGCGCCTGCGCGACGCGGATCGCGACCAGCCCAGTTCCGGCTCGCACATCGTCCGTCGAGAGCGCGGCTACAGCAGCCTCGGCCTGCCCGAGATCAAGACGCGCACCACTCACGACGATCGCGAGCTCGATCCGCGCTTCCGGGTCGAGCGTCTCCGCCTCCGGCTCCTGCGCGAGCGCCAGAGCACGCTCGGGACGACCCAGTCCGCGTTCGCAGTCCGCCATGATCGCCAGGTGCTCGGAGGACCCGTTGAGCCGCCGGACCGTGCGAAGCTCACGCAGCGCCTCGGCGTACCGCTCGGTGCGATAGGCCGCCAAGCCCGCCGCCTCGCGGACCACGTCGACGCGGCCGGCGCGGCGGACCGCCGCCTGCGCGTGCTCGTACGCGAGCTCGGGCTCCGTGTCCAGAAGCCTGCCGACCATGACCAGGTGTCGACCGACACCGTCGGCGTTGTCCTTGCTCAGCGTCCGGAGTCGGGCACGCACGGCCTTGTCGAGGTCCCCGAAGACGACGTCCTCGGGGATCTCGGGCGCCTGGACACGCTGGTCCTGCGGAGGTCGCGTCAGTCGCTTGTCGTCGTCCCGACGGTCGTCAGCGCGCTGCGGGCCACGAGCTCCGGCAACCGTCGACGCTCCGTGCGCCGGACGTCCACGGTCTCCCGACGGAGGACGGCGGTCGCTCGTGGCCGGCCGGTCGCTCCGAGCGGAGAACGGACGATCCGTACGCGGGCGCTCACTGCTGGGCGACCGCTCAGCGCGGTCGCCCGAGGGTGACCGGTCCGTGCGGTTCCGCTCCGTGCGGGCACGGTCATCGAAGGACGGGCGCTGCCCGGACGACGGACGGTCGGTGCGCGGACGGTCGCCTGACTCGGGACGCGCGCCACCGGACTGCCCTGCACCGCGCGAGCGGTCCCCATACGGTCCGCGGTCCGAGCGGGGGCGGTCGCCGTAGAAGCGCTCGCCCGAGGTCGCCTCGCTGGCACGCGAGCGGTCGCCGTACGACGGGCGCCCAGCACCCGGACCACGATCGTCACGCGAGCGGTCACCGTACGCCGGACGCCCACCCGACGCAGGACGGTCGTTGCGGTCGCCGTACGCCGGACGCCCACCCGACGCAGGACGGTCGCTGCGGTCGCCGTACGCCGGACGCCCACCCGACGCAGGACGGTCGTTGCGCTGGCGGTCGTTGTACGACGGGCGATCACCGCGTCCACCGTCACCCGAGGGCCGGCGATCGTCGCGGCCGCGGTCGCCGTACGAGGGACGCTGGCCGGCGGTGCGGTCACCACCGGTCGGACGGTCACCGTACGGCGGGCGACCCGAGGCAGGACGGTCCGTTCGCGGACGGTCACCGTAGGAGGAACGCTCACCCGAAGGACGTTCGCTGCGCGACCTGTCCCCGTAGGAGGTGCGCTCGCCCGACGCATGATCCGTTCGGGGCCTGTCCCCATAGGACGGCCGGTCGCCTGAACCGCTGCGAGAGCGGTCGGAGAAAGGCGGGCGGTCAGTGCGGCCCGAGTAGCTGGGACGCTCGCCCCGGGAGGCGCCGCCGTAGGGCGGGCGACCGTCGCGAGCACCGGACGGACGACCGGAGCGGTCGTCGCCCCGAGACCCGCCGTACGCGGGACGCTCACCGCGGTCGGATGCCGAACGGTTCCCGTACGCAGACCGGTCACCGCGGTCCGACGACGGGCGGCCGCCATAACCGGAGCCCGACGAACCCGACCGGTCTCCATACGCCGGACGTCCGCCACCGGACCCGCCCCCCGATGTGCGGCCATAGGAGCCACCGCCGCTGGGACGATCACCCGAAGGCGAACCCCCGTACGAGGGTCGTCCGCCGCGATCACCGGATGAGGGCCGGCCGCCGCGGTCGTCCCGGGCAGCCGGCGGTCGACCGCCGCTGCCGCCGCCGCGGTAGGGCTCACGCGAGCCACCGTCCCGAGAGCCACCATGAGGGGCTCCACCGGAACGTCCACGATCACCGCCTGACGAGCCGCCGCGGCTCTGAGAGCCACTGGCACCTCGCTGCGAGCTGGATCCGTTGCCGGATCGGCCGCCAGAGGCGCCACCCGACCGACCACGGTCGTCGGATGTGCCCTTGGCACGGTCATCGCTGTTCATCTGTGTGCTCTCCTCGTCGCGTTCGACCGCCCAATCATCTCATCCCCCGTCGACGGCACCGGACGGCGCCGACCGAGGAACGATCGGCCGCACGAGGGCGGCACGACTGTGCGGCAAGAAATGTCTTTGTACGCCCGACGCTGCGCGCAGTAGATGAGTCTGGGGAAACAGGAAAAGCCACCCCCGGAGGGGTGGCTTTCCTGAATGATGTCCGGCGGCGTCCTACTCTCCCACACCCTGGCGAGTGCAGTACCATCGGCGCTGAGGGGCTTAGCTTCCGGGTTCGGAATGGGACCGGGCGTTTCCCCCTCGCTATGACCGCCGTAACGTTGTCGAGTTGTCAAACGGGTTCCCGTTCGTCTCTCGGGAACCGCACAGTGGACGCGTAGCACATTGACTTGAATGAATGTGATGAAGTTGTCGGCTTATTAGTACCGGTCAGCTGCGAGGGTCGTTAGTCCCCTCTTCCACATCCGGCCTATCTACCCAGTGGTCTAGCTGGGAGCCTCTCGGGGATCAAGTCCCCATGGAAACCTCATCTTGAAGCAGGCTTCCCGCTTAGATGCTTTCAGCGGTTATCCCTTCCGAACGTAGCCAA
>NZ_JIAN01000011.1 GCF_000688475.1 Cellulomonas sp. URHE0023
CGACGTCACGTTTGACCTCATCTCCGTGCAGTACCACTCCCTCAAAGCAGGGCACGACTACGGCCAGTACGTGCGCGACGCACGCAACGCGGGCAAGGACGACATCGCCTCGTTCTTCGAGCAGGTCATGAGCGAGGACTCCCAGCGCGCCCAGCGCTGCCACGAGTTCCTCTCCGAGCTGACCAAGAACGGGACCTCCGCCACCTCACCGCGCGACGGCGACGGCGCCACGAGCAGCGGCGCCCTGCAGGACGTGGCTTCCGCCGAGTGAGACCCCGGGCGGTGGGCACCCCGTGCCCACCGCCCGCTGCCACGCACGACCCCCAGACGAACGGAGCACTCCCGTGACGGAACCAGGACGGCACGACCAGGGCGTCCCGCCGGAGCCGGTGGTGGAGGACCGCCGCGGCGACGCCTCCCCCTCGATCGCCCAGGCGGACGACGACGTGGCGGAGATGGTGCTCGGCAGGGCGCCCGTGGCGGACGCCCCAGACGACCCCACGGACCCGCCCGTCAACGACGGCCCCGTCAACTCGGCGTGAGCGCATGATGAACCGGACCCGTTCGCCCCTCCCGCGACGCCTGGCTGAGCAGCTCGAGACGTCGTCGACGCTGGAGACCGTTGCCGACGCCCTGCGCCCGGTCGCGGACCTCCTCACAGCACCGCCACGCCTGCGCTCAGCGCTGAGGGGAGAGCCGTTGGGCCATGCGCTGCACCCGCTGCTCACCGACCTGCCCATCGGCTTGTGGACCAGCAGCTCCGTGCTCGACGTCCTGGGCCACGACGACGCCCACGCAGCGGACCGGCTGCTCGGGCTCGGCATCCTCGCAGCCGCACCGACCGCGCTGGCCGGAGCCGCCGACTGGCGACGAGGCGACGGTCGCGTCCACCGCGTCGGCGCCCTCCACGCCGTGCTGAACTCGGCCGCACTGGCGCTCTACACGAGCTCATGGGTGCTGCGCCGGCGAGGTCGACGCGGGGCGGGCATCGCCTCGAGCCTCCTGGCCAGTGCGCTGACGGCGGCGAGCGGGTACCTCGGCGGGCACCTGGTCTTCGTCCTCGGCTCACCGTACGAGCAGGTCCCCGACGCGTCCGCGCGAGGGCCACGCCCATGAGCCGGCCGCATCGCGGCCCGATGGCACGTGCCTCGCGTCGCCCAGCTCGGCCGGCGCCGGAAGTGAGGTGAGGGTGCCCGAAGGACGAGGCGACGGCGTGCGCGAGCTGATCCTCGTGCGCCACGGCGAGAGCGTGGGCAACATCGCCGCGACGGAGGCCGAGAGGGCCGGACGCGAGGAGCTCGAGCTCGAGACGCGGGACGCAGACACGCCGCTGTCCCCGCTCGGGGAGCGGCAGGCGACCGCGTTCGGTTCGTGGCTCCGCGACCATGACGCCGACGGGCCGGATGTCGTCTGGTGCTCGCCGTACCTGCGGGCGGTGCACACCGCGACGATCGCCCTGCGGGAGGCCGGCTCCGAGCTGGCGCTGCGCCCGGACGAGCGCCTCCGCGACCGGGAGCTGGGCATCCTCGACCGGCTCACGACGGCCGGGGTCGATGCCCGGTATCCGTCGGAAAGCGTCCGCCGTCGGCTCCTGGGCAAGTTCTACTACCGTCCACCCGGCGGCGAGTCCTGGGCGGACCTGGTGCTGCGCGTGCGGGCGTTCCTGTCCGACCTCGACCGCGCGCAGGACGGTCCACGCGTCCTCGTCGTGGCGCACGACGCGGTCATCATGTCGATCCGCTACGTCTGCGAGGCGCTCTCCGAGCGCGACGTCCTCGAGCTTGCACGCCACGACCCGGTGCGCAACGCCGCGGTGACCCGGCTGGTCCGCGACGGTCGCGGCTGGCGCGCGCTCGTGGTCAACGACGACGACCACCTGGCCCGGCGGAGCACGCCGGCCACGGAGCATGCAGGAGACTCCGATGCCCTCCCCCACTGAGCACCTCACCCCTGCCGTCCTGCGCGACTGGCCCCTGCCGGCACCGGGCACCTCCAAGTACTCCCGAGGCGAGGTCGTGGTGGTCGGCGGCGCGCGGTCCACACCCGGTGCGGCGATGCTCGCCGGCATCGCGGCGCTGCGCGCTGGTGCCGGCCGGCTGACCCTCGCGGTCGCTCGCTCGGTGGCGGTCCAGGTGGCGGTCACGATCCCCGAGGCAGGCGTGCGCGGGCTCCCCGAGACGGAGGCCGGCTCCCCCGACGGAACGGGGACCGACGTTCTCGACGACGACCTTGGGGCGGACGCGATCCTCGTCGGCCCGGGACTCGACGACCCCGACCGGACGACCGACCTCCTGCAGGCGCTCGTGCCCCGCGTGAGCAAGAAGACCCCGATGCTCCTGGATGCCTACGCGCTCGGCGTGCTTCCCCGGGTCGCCGACGTGGCCGACTCGCTCGCCGGACGCCTGGTCCTCACGCCGAACGCGACCGAGGCCGCGCTCCTGCTCGGCGTCGACGAGATCTCGGACGACGCCTCCTCGCGCATCGCCGCGACCTACGGAGCCGTCGTGACGTGTCGGGGCAGGATCGCCAGCCCGGACGGGCGGACGTGGACGATGACGACCGGTTCGTCCGGCCTGGCCACCTCGGGCAGCGGGGACGTCCTGGCAGGGGTGCTGGTCGGCCTGCTCGCCCGGGGCGCCGACGCCGCACAGGCGACCTGCTGGGCCACGCACCTGCACGCGGCCGCGGGCGACCGGCTGGCCGCCAGGGTCGGGCGGGTCGGCTACCTGGCTCGCGAGCTCGTCGACGAGATCCCCGCGCTGCTGACCGAGCTGTCGGCGTAGACCGCCTGGGCATCACGACCACGCGACGCGCTCACCGCTCGACGCGCCGCAGCTCGACCTCGCTGAGCACGCCGTCACGGACCGTCGCGGTGATGAACGTCGCGAACGGCTGACGGCGTCGGTCGGTCGGCGAGCCGGGGTTCAGCAGCCGCATGCCCGACGGCGTGACGGTGTCCCACGGGATGTGACTGTGCCCGAACACCAGCACGTCCACGTCCGGGTGCTCGACGTCGCAGCGTCGCTCCCGACCTGCGGCCTGCCCGGTCTCGTGGACGACGGCCAGCCTGACCCCGGCCAGGTCGACCCGGGCCACCCGAGGCAGGAGCAGGCGAAGCTCCGCGCCGTCGTTGTTGCCGTAGCACCCGACGAGTCGGCGGGACCGGCCCGACAGCTCGTCGAAGAACTGCTCGGACACCCAGTCACCCGCGTGGACGACGACGTCGGCCGCCTCGACGGCGGCCCACACAGCGGCCGGCAGGTCCCGGGCCCGGCGCGGCACGTGCGTGTCGGCGAGCAGGACGAGGTGCACGCCTCCCATCATGCCGCCGGTCGCGTCGGACCGGACGCGGTCACCATCCGGGACCGACGTCGCGGACGTCACTCGTCGAGGATCTGCGCCGCCGACACCTTCCGCTGGGCGCGCAACCACGTGACCTGTCGCCGGTTCCGCGGGGCGCACAGCTCGACCAGGTCGAGCAGCTCGTCGTCCCGGTGCGCCTTCGCCGCCTGACCCAGCACGTCCCAGTCGGTCGCCAGGCCGCACGCCGCCGCGTAGACCGAGCGCAGGTCGCTCAGCAGCGCAGCACCGGGCTCGTCATCGCCGGCCGACGTGTCGGGCGGATCGGGCAGCAGCGCGTCGGCGTGCTCGGCAAGGGCTGCCGCGTGATCCTGCGACCAGTGCGAAAGGTCGCGTGCGACGTGGTGCACGTCCTGCTCGGCCGCGTGGTCGTCGGCGAGACGCGTCAGTGCAGCGGCCAGACCCGCCTCCGACGCGGCCATCTCGATGAGCAGGCGAGCCACCTTCACGGCGCGCTCCACGGTCGGATCGCCTCGTCGGCCTCGGCGTCCGGACCGCCGCTCGTGGCGGGGACGTCACCGGACAGCGGTGCGGACGCGGTCGTCGTCGGAGCAGGGGCAGCCCGCCCGTCCGCCGCAGCAAGCTTGCGCACCCGCGCGGCCCCCGACTTGAACAAGGGCTGCTTCGACACCGCATCCCACTCGGTCGGCGTCAGCTCGTTCGCGGCGCGGCCGGCACCATCGGGCTCGCTGGGGTCTGCGGCGTCCCAGTACCCGTAGTGGAACGGCAGGAAGATGACGCCAGGACGGATCGCGGTCAGCCGGACCTGTGCCCGGACAGAGCCGCGCACGGTCGTCACCTCTGCGAGATCACCCTCCGAGAGCGACAGTGCCTGCGCGTCGTCGGCCGACATCTCGACCCACACGTCGGGCGCGGCCGCCTGCAGCTGGGGCGCACGCCCTGTCTTGGTCCGCGTGTGGAACTGGTAGAGCGTGCGGCCGGTGAGCAGGGCGAGCGGGTAGTCGTCGGACGGCTGCTCGTGCGGCGCACGGTAGTCGGCGCCCTTGAGCAGCGCCTTGCCGCTCGGGTTGAGCGCGCGGTACTCCGTGACCTCGACCGGCGCCCCGGTCAGCAGGTCGCGACCGTACGTCTCGCAGCGGTCCGGGTCCGCCCAGAACCGTCCGTCCGTGTAGAGCCGTTCGGTGCCCGCCGGATGGTCGGGCGTGCACGGCCACTGCACCCCGCCCGAGCCGCGCAGCACGTCGTACGACAGTCCGCTGTAGTCGCACGGGCGGTCTGCGCTGCACCGCTTCCACGCCTCGAACGCGTCCTGGGGAGTGCGCCAGCCGACGAGCGGGGCGCCGTCCTTGTCGACCAACGCCATCCGGTCGGCGAAGTCGACGAAGATGTCCAGGTCCGAGCGCGCCTCCCCTGGCGGCTCAACGGCCTTCTCCGAGAGGTGCACGGTGCGGTCCGCGTTGGTGAACGTCCCCGTCTTCTCGGCCCAGGCCGCGGCGGGCAGCACCACGTCGGCCAGGCTCGCCGTCTCGGTCAGGAACATGTCCTGGACGACGAGGAACAGGCCGTCACGGGAGAGCACCTCCCGGATCCGCGCCAGCTCCGGCAGCGAGACCGCCGGGTTGGTCGCCTGGACCCACAGCATCCCGATCGAGCCCTGCTCGGCATAGCGGAAGATCTGCATGGCGTGCGTGGGTGGCGAGTGGTGCGGGATCGTCGACGGCTCGATGTTCCAGATCTCGGCGAGCTGTGCGACGTGCTCCGGGTTGGCCCAGTTGCGGAACCCGGACAGGTCGCCGTCCGCCCCGCACTCGCGCGTGTTCTGCGCGGTGGGCTGGCCGTTCATCTGCAGCACGCCGCACCCGGGGCGCCCGAGCATCCCGCGCAGCAGGTGGATGTTGTTGACCTGCACCGCGGCGGCCGTCGCCTGGTTGGCCTGGTAGAAGCCCTGGAGAACCGTCGACAGCAGCCGGTCCGCCTTCCCCACCAGGCGCGCGGCGGACCGCAGGTCGTCGACCTCGATCCCGCAGATCGCCGCCGCCCGCTCGGCCGGGTACTCCTGGACGATCGCCTGCAGATCCTCGAACCCGACGGTGTGCGCCGCGACGTACGCGGGGTCGAACCAGTCGTTCGCGATCAGCTCGTGGAGCAACCCGTTCATCAGCGCGACGTTGGTGCCGGGCCGGGGTGCGAGGTGCACGGACGCCGCGCGCGCGACGGGGGTCGGTCGTGGGTCGACGCACAGGATCGCCGGAGGGTGTGGGCCTGCCAGCCGGTCGAGGATCCTGGACCACAGGACGGTCTGCGTCTCCGCGACGTTGTGGCCGTACAGGGCGATGACGTCGGCGTGGTCGACGTCGGTGTACGAGCCCGGCTGACCGTCGCAGCCGAACGACTCCTTGAGCGCCTCGGCCGCCGTCGCCGTGCACAGTCGGGTGTTGCCGTCGAGGTGCGCCGTGCCGATGCCGCCCCGAGCGACGACGGCGAGCGTGTAGTACTCCTCCAGGAAGAGCTGACCCGACGTGTAGAACCCGATGCTGCTGGGCCCACTCTCCGCCAGGAGCTGCCGCGTCCGGGCCACCACCCGGTTCATCGCCTCGTCCCACGACGCCTCCACGAGCCGGCCGCCGTCTCGCACGAGGGGACGCGTGAGCCGGTCCCGCGAATGGTTCGCCTGCCAGCCGAACAGGTCCTTCGGGCCGAGCCGCCCGTGGTTCACCCGGTCGTCGGCACGCCCGCGCACCCCCACGATCGGCCCGTCCCGCACGGCGATGTCCAACCCGTCCCCGTTCGAGTGCAGGACCGACGCGCTCTGCACCCACCGGTCCACCTGCTCGCTGGAGGTGCCCTCGCCGAGGTAGGTGTCCACCCGCACCGGCCACGGCTCGCCCGGGCCGTAGGGCGTGCGGGCGCCCCACGGCTCGGCGATCCGGTCTCGCTTCATGTCGAGTCCCGCGGCTCAGAACACCGGTTTCCCACCGGTCACGCCCAGGACCGTCCCCGAGACGTAGGAGGCCGTGGAGCTCGCCGCCAGGAAGACGAACGCCGGCGCAACCTCCGCGGGCTGACCCGCGCGACCGAGCGGCGTGTCCGCACCGAACTTCTCCACCTTGGCCTCCGGCTGGGTGGCCGGCTGCAACGGCGTCCAGATCGGTCCCGGGGCCACGGCGTTGACGCGGATGCCCCGCGCCCCGAGCTCGCCCGCGAGGTTGACCGTGAAGTTGTTGATCGCGGCCTTCGTCGCGGCGTAGTCGAGCAGCGACTCCGTCGGCTGGTACGCCTGGATGGACGACACGTTGATGATCGAGCCACCCTCACCCAGGTGCTCGAGCGCGGCCTGGGTCACCCAGAACAGTGCGTAGAGGTTGGTCTTGAACGTCCGGTCGAGGTCGTCCGTGGTGATGTCCGCGACCGACTCGCGCCGAGCCCACTGGAACCCGGCGTTGTTGACCAGGATGTCCAGCCCGCCGAGCTCGCTGGCCGCCGACTGCACGGCGCCACGGGCCTCGTCCTCGTTTCGCAGGTCCGCCGGGATCAGGACGCACTTGCGACCGGCGCGCTCGACCCACTCGGCCGTCTGGTCGGCGTCGGGCTTCTCCTCGGGAAGGAACACGATCGCGACGTCCGCGTCCTCCCGCGCGAAGGCGATCGCGACGGCCCGTCCGATGCCCGAGTCGCCGCCAGTGATCAGGGCTTTGCGTCCGCTCAGGAGCCCGGACCCCTGGTAGCTGGACTCCCCGTGGTCGGGCGCGGGGGACATCGGTTCGGTCAGGCCGGGAGGCTGTTGCTGCTGAGGGGGGAACTGCTCGTCGGACTCGGACATGCGGGCTCCTCGTGGGGTGCGAGCTCCGTGTGTCGCCGTCTTCTCCAGCCCAACGAGCCTCCCACTGACCCGGGCCGTCGACCACCCGACCGAAGGACGGCCCCGCGTCGCCTCACCGATTGCCGGCCTGCGCCCACCGGCGCAGGCTGGGAGGGATCCGACGAAGGAGGGCGAGCAATGACTGCATCGGACGACCCCCGGCACGAGGGCAAGGTGGACGACCCCGAGGAGCTCGCCCGGGCGGGTGGCGTCGGCATAGGGGCAGGCGAACCGTCCACGTTCGAGCCCGAGGAAGACACGGAGCCCGTGCAGGACCCGGCCTCGGACGATTGAGGCCGCAGCGCCACGGCGCGACGAGGTTCGGTGAAGTCGAGGATTCCGCAGATGAGCCGACAACGCCCTGCCACCATGCCACGACGCCCCCGACCTCCGGTGCGGGAGGCCGGGGGCATCGTCGTGGTCAGGGCTTCCAGCTGATGCCCGTGTTGAACTTGCCGTTCCAGTCGAAGACGGCCATGTTGTCCCACTGGTTCCCGGTGCCGTTGATGTTGGCCGGGTCCCACCCGTTGCCCTTCACGGCGGTCCAGGTGGGCTCCCACCAGAAGACGCCGATACCGCCCGCGTTCCGGACGGTGTTCTGGACGTACTGGAACATCGTCGCCTGGCTGACCCAGCTCGCGTCGAAGCCGTTGCAGGTGCCGTTGGTGCTGTTCGCCTCAGAGTCCGCGTTGGCCGTCGTGAACGGGTAGGCGGTCTCGACGATGGCGACGGGCTTGCCGTAGCGGGACTTCGCGGTGGTCACGGCCGAGTACAGCTGGTTCAGGTCACCGTGCCACATGCAGTAGTACGAGAGACCGGTGATGTCCCAGCTGACGCCCTTGGCCTTGATGCCGTCGTAGAACCACTGCAGGTTCCCGACGGAGTCGGCGTCGGCGGTGTGGATGATCACCTGGGTCGAGGAGCTGCACGCCTTGACCGCGTTGTAGCCCTGCTTGAGCAGCAGGCTCACGTTGGTGAAGTCGTTGTTCAGGACCTTGCCCTCGTTCCAGAGCATGCCGACGTTGATCTCGTTACCGATCTGGACGCTGTCGGGCGTCGTGCCCTGCGCCTTGAGCTTGGTGCAGGTGTCGTACGTGAAGTTGTAGACGTCGGTCTGCAGCTGCGTGATGGTGTGGCTCGCCCAGGCCGCCGGCTTGTACTGCTTGCCCGGGTCGGCCCAGGTGTCGGAGTAGTGCAGGTCCACCATGAGCTTGAGGCCCTTGCCCTTGACCGTCTTGGCGTCGGTCAGGAGCTTGGCCTGGTTGTTGTAGCCAGACGCCGGGTTGTTCCAGACCCGCAGTCGGGCGTAGTTCATGCCGGCGGTCTTGAGGGTGTCGAGCGGGTTCGCCTGCGCCCCGCTGGCGTTGTAGTACTTGACTCCGAGATCGAGGCTGCGCTGCAGGCTCGACACGTCCGCGCCGAGCATGGTGAGGCTGTTCGCAGCCTGGGCTGGCGGAGCGATCGTCAGGGCCAGAGCGGGTGCCGCCAACACGACGGCGACGGTAGCGATGGCGGCCAGGCGCTTTTGTACCTTCACGGCAATCTCCTTTGATTGTCCTGAGTAGGCAGGCGGAACCGAGGCCAACTCCTCGCCGGAAGAGGTTGTACCGGCGCGGCCCGTAGGCCTCGGAGTGGCGTTGTACGCCATCCGATCCTGTGCACGGTCACAGTAGCCGGGTTGCCATCAGGACGGAAGCAGGGTGCTACAGGGCAAGGCGTTCGCCGAGAGGGCGCGCACTGACAAGTCCTGCCTCAGCTATCCGAGCCGCATACCCGCACTTCAGCGGGGGGATGCGAGGAATACTTTGCGTTCCATGCGGGACGGAGTGGGCCAGGAGTGCTCCACGTCGCCGCCACCGTCTTGCTGAGATCGCTCCCAGCCAAAGCACATTTTGTGAGCCAGCAACCCTCGGCACCGTGGCGACTGGCCTCGCCGCGCCCCTGCCTATCCGCGGTCGCGCGCTTGCCGATCGGCCGAGTGCTGCGCTAGTTGGACGTGGCGCGCGGCTGCCCAAGCAGATGCGTCCTCTCGGCTCATCCAGATGCGTCCTCTCGGCTCATCGCGCCGGCCAACAGTCCATCGATGAGTCGAAGGATCTCGGCTCGGTTTGGAGTCGTCATCGCAGGTACCCCACGTATTTTGCCCAGTTCATCGAAGAGACGGTGTGGGTTCGCCCCCGGCCCCCCAGCTCGGCACCCCCGCTGGGAACGCTCTAGGCCGAGATCCTGGCCCGGCGCACGGACCTCGATCCCTAGTTCGGCGTTCACGTGCCGGACACCGGGTGCCGGGATGCTGGCTCCATGACGACCACCATCGACCAGCCGCGCGTCCCCGCAGACCTAGCCGGCGATGTCGAGCTCGCCCTTCGCGCCACGGCCATCGGGCTGTCCGTAGCTCAAGGGGACGGCGACCGTGGCGTGCTCCGGCTCAAGGGCCCGAACGACCTCGTGACCGCGATCGACCTGGCCACGGAGGCCGCCGTCGTCGGGGCGCTGGCCGAGGGGTCTCTGCTGCCTGTCCAGGGCGAGGAAGGCAGCCCCGGAGAATGTGCTCCGGATCGCTGGATCGTCGATCCGATCGACGGCACCGCCAACTTCGTCACCGGACTCCCCCTCGTCGCGTGCACCCTGGCCCGGCTCGCCGGCGGGAACCCCGTCGTCGGGGTGACTGCGGATGTCACGACGGGCGAGACGGTCTGGGCCGCGCGCGGTGCCGGCGCGTGGCTTCGCATGCCGGGCGCGTCGAACGACGTACGCGTGACCACGCGCTCGGCGGCGATCGACGCGCTGACGGTGACCATCGGCGACCTGTCCTGGACCTCGGTCGCGCCGTGGCCACTCGACGTCCGTTCAGCGGTCCTGCGCGAAGCCGCGACGATGTTCGGCAAGCTCAGGATGGTCGGCACGTCCGCGACCGAGCTCTCCTGGGTAGCGACCGGTCGCACGTCAGCGTCGCTGGCGTTCGGGAACGCAGCCTGGGACGTCGCCGCAGGGGTCGTGCTCGTCCGGGAGGCCGGCGGCGTCGTGCGCGACGCTCGCGGTGAACCATGGTCGCTCGCTTCGGACTCGATCCTGGCCGCGGCGACACCCGAGATTGCCGACGCGATGGTCGACGCCGTCAGGCGGGGCTTAGCAGATGTCCAGGACCCCGCATGACCGGTGTTGCGGGGTGACCCACATCCCGGCTCTCACTTGTGGGCGAGTTGCGCTCGGCCCACATGACCTGTGTTTCGATGCTGGCGGCGGCGTCGATCGGGAGTGAGTGCGAGGCCGGGCGCGACGCGAGCGGCGAGCGATCGGCGACGAGCAGAGCGTGACCGAGTTCGAGACTCGATCATCCGCGACTCCGGTCCCGTACTGGTCGAGCACAGGTTCGCCAGCGCGACTGCTCAGCCACCCACTGCGCGTTCGGAGTGGCAGCCGCCCAGCCGCTGGCCGTGAATGTTGCCTGAACGCTGGGCAAACGCGGTCGATCGCGACTCATCGTCGTCCTGACCTGCGCCGATACTGCTCGAGTGGATTCCGACTTGACTCTGTTGACCCAACGGCTCTCCGGCGCAGTCGGTGAGTACCGCGTCTCTGCCGCGACCACGGTCGCGGACCTCGCGCACGCGGTCGAGGTGGTGGACGCTGCCCTTCCCGTGGCCCAACTGGAGGTCGTCTTCCGCAACGCTCAGGTCGCGAGCGTCGCCGTCCGTGACACGCAGGACCCTCGCCGGATCGGGCTCGTGACCAGACCGCGTTTCACGGCCGCGATGACCGGGCGGCTCGGGTTCGGCCGGGCCGTCTACTCCCGGCGGCCGACGACCGAGATCACGGACTGGGCACCGATGGTCGTCGAGCCGGCGACGCCAGTCTCCGAGGTCGCCGTTCGCGCCATGGCGCGGCTGGACGACCGGCGCTACGACGACGTGCTCGTGGCCAACGACGTCTGGCGGATTGTGACGACCGCTGACCTGGTGCGGTCCTTGTCGACGCTGCTGGCGGTCCGGTCACTGCACGACGCGCTCACGGGTCTGCCGCACCGTTCGATGATCCTGCACTCGCTCGGCCGCCGGTGCACGTCCGCGCTTGGCACCGACGCACGCGTCGTCGTGGTCCTGGTCGACGTCGCCGGGTTCGCCCGCCTGAACGCTGCCCACGGCCAGCAGTTTGGTGACGTGGTGCTCACCGCGCTCGCGGCGAGGTTGCGTGGCGGGGTGACCGCCGGCTGCGAGGTGGCGCGCACCGCGGGCGACGAGTTCGCCGTCATCGCGACCATCCAGGCGGCCGCCTCCCAGGAGCACGCGAACTCGCTCGCTGAGGGCCTGCGGCGCGACATCGTCACGCTCGCCGCTGCTGCCCCGAAGGGGATCGCGCCCGCCGGGTGGCCGTCGCTGCACTCGGCGGTGGTGTGCTCGGCGGCCGGGTCCGCCAACGCAGACGAGCTGTTCCGTGGGGTCCAGGCGCGCCTGCGACAGGCGAAGGAGGGTCGGGCGCTCGTTCAGAGGCCGCCCGGAAACCCCAACTGACGCCAGGCCTCGTAGATCCCGACCAAGGCGGCGCAAGAACAGGTCATCGACCGGCGGTGCGACCTGGGCCGTGCGCGTCACGGCTCTACGCCCTCGGCGGACGCCGCGTGGACCGATCGAAAGTGGGGGTTTTGCGTGGGCTTCTGGTCCGCCCGGTCAAGTCTCAGGCCTGGTGAGACACAGCCTCCCCACGCTGGGCGCCGACCTTCCGGACCTCAGGGTTTGACGTGCCGCCGTCCGCGGGATGAGTTGCAAGGGAAAGGCCGGCGCCTACGGCTACTCGCCCCTGCCCCTCAACCTGGTCCAGGCTGGGTTCGAGCAGGTCGGCAAGCTCGGCACCGCCGACCCCGCCGTAGACGTTGCCGGTAGGGACGCGAGCTCGTGCAACAACCCAACCTTCGTCCCAGGTGACCTGAGCCGCAACAAGCTCGCGCAGATCGCGCCACAACCGGCGGCGTGCGACCAGGCGGGTTTCGGGCCATGCCTGGCGCTGACCTGCATCTCCTACGTCCGCCCCATGATGGGCCGATGACGCCCCGACGCGGATGGCGACGGCCTCAATGACGCGACGATGACGGCGCCCAACCCATGTGTGTTCTCCAGGCCCGTCATGGTGCTGTCTATCGCCCGCACCAAGCACGTCTGGGCGGTGCTCCGGTAGCCCAGGCGCCATTCCGGCTCGCGGCCGTTGCCGGCTACGGCCTCTGCGACAGCACGCCGCCCGCCACGGCCGTTCTGCCGTGCGGGCCTTGCTCGACGGCACACCGGTTTACGCTGGCGTCGCAAGGAATGCGTGCAGAGCAGGCGAAACCTGCGCCCGCGCCGCCGACCCGATCCAGAACAGGTGGCTCGGCGCGTCGAGCTCGACGAGTGTCGCCATCGCGATGGTCTTGGCGAGGTCCTCGGCGTGCCGGAAGGCGACTCCTGCGTCGTCCCGGGACGCAGTCACCAGGGTGGTACACGGGACTCGGGTTTGCATGAGACGGCGGTAGGCGCTGCGCTGGGCCCGCCCCTGACGCAGGTCGTTGGCGAACCCTGCCCCCGACTACATTGACGCGAAGAGCTCCCGGGCACGGTTCCGGTCGTCCGCTGACCACGAGTCCCACCAGTCCTCGAGCGGTCCCGTCGAAAGGGTCGCGACCATCGTGCGCAGGCCCACACCCGAGCCGACCAGCCTCGAGATCGCCGCCCAGACGACGCGCTGCGCGCCCGGACCGAACAGCAGCGGCCCGAACATTGCCTCCCTCGCCGTGTCCGGGTACGGGTGGGTGGACGGTGCACAGCTGTGCAGGACCAGGCGCGGCACCAGGTGGGGTAGCACCACCGCGCACTGGATCGCCTGCATGCCTCCGAAGGACACCCCGACGGCGCCGGAGGTCGCGCTGATTCCCAGCCGCTCGCAGCACTCGGCCACGGCCGGCACGAACTCCGCAGCGCTGAGCTGTCCCACCTGGGTGGCGCCGTACCCGGGCCGGGAGAACGACAGGAGGCCGTAGCCGGACGAGGTATACAGGCTCCACCCCCAGTCGACCGCCGCGGTGCAGTGGCCGCCCGGGAAGAAGAGCACCGGCGGCTTGTCACCCCTCAGCAGCTTGACCTCGACGTCTCCCAGGAGAGTCCGGACCACCGTGGTTGCGTGCACCTGACGAGGATAGGAGCGGGCGCCGGGGGTACGTCGGGCTCACGTCTCTGCTCGGGTGGCGCGCGGGACCGAACCGCAGCGTGACGGTACGGCCGATGTGCGAGCCGTTCAGATGCTCGGCGGCGAGTTGAGTGGCAGGCAGTGCGTTCATGGAAGCCCCCGTTCCAGTGCCTCGCTCGTGTGGTTGCACAAACTTACGACGCGATCACAACCCTCGACCGAACGCAACCGCCGGATCTCCGCCCAGTCCTCCACGGTCATCACCCTCCTCAGTGTTGCCGAGGGGGTCCGTTTTCATCCGTCGCCACGGGGTCAGTTTTCACGCGTCGTCGACACCGTGCGTAATCTGCGGATATACGCGATCCGTGGCGGCCGACATCACGCATCGTCAACCGTTGTCGAGCGCTAACATGCGGCGAATCCGTGGGGTAAATGTGGGACTGCGCTCCGCCGCTGGCCACGTCTTCGCCAATCACTCAAGAATGCCTCAAGGCGCACCCACTGACCACGGTGAGTTGCCACATGCGGGTCTTTCAGGCGACCACAGCATCCACAGTCCCCAGACCGCACCCTGGAACCGGTTCGCGACCAACGGTGGCAGCCACGGCAAGCTCCGATGAGCCGCTATCCGTTCAGACCCGCAACCCAGGCTGCGAGCGCTAGTAGCGGGCGATCACCGCCGGTGGAGTGCTCCACGAAGACTTCTGCTCACAACCGGCCATCGCGTGGCGCTGAAGTGTTCAGGTCATGGACCGCGACGCCGAGGGCGCGTAGCGCGCCGATGTCCGCGTCGAACTCGGTGATCATCGCTCGCATGCCGAGAGGGTCAAGTGCCTGTGTTCTGAGGCGTGCCCCACACTCGAACGGCGAAGTGAGGCCCCGCTCCTCGTCGTAGTGACCCGCAACGCTGCAGGATCGAAGTAGGCCAATAGCTCTGCCGGGACGGGTCGGGGTTGGCACGAGGGACGACTCGGCACCGGTAGACCGCCGCTTCAAGCCGCGTGTCGCAAATGGGCTCCTCCACGAGCTCCCACATGGCGTCCCAGAGCAGCTGGTACAAATCCGGGGACACGAAGCGGCGCGGCGGCCGTCGGCGCCCTGCGGATGGGCTCGCCCCCGCGCCTTCGCCGAGGGCCTCTCTGCTCCAGCCGAACACGTCGGCGATCCGCTGGCCGTGGTGTCGTGTCGTGTCGTGAATTTGCGTTCCGCCAGTATCACACCGCGGCCGCAGCATTCCAAGCAAAGCCGTACGCGACGAATCGCCGCGGGTTCTCAATCCGCAACTCAAAGACCATCATGTCTCCGATTTCTTCTCGAGTTACCGAGCATCGTGACAGTTCGTCGGCATCCGGTACGAGATAGGACCCGGTGGTCCCATACCCGCCCGCAATAGGGACTATGTCATAGTACCCAACACGCAGGCCTCGAGACAACTCGAGTCGCTTGACGAAATGTGTTGTCACCGAACCCACTAAATTCACGTCCACGCAGCGGTACTCGGTCCCGTTGATGGTGGCCGTGAGTCGAGAGGCCTCCGCCTCGATGCTGTTGCGCGCAATGAACCGTGGAGAACTACACGAGAAGTTTATCGTCAGGAGTGCACCCGCCGGGTACTTCCTGGCTGGTTCGAGCGAAATCCGCACGTCTGTCGCAGTGGCTTCAATGGATCGCTGCAAGTCAAAGTCGGTGCCATGCTCGTCGATTCGTAATCCGAATTCGAGCAGCGCGCCGCTGGATACAGCGTCCGGGTCTGGCGCGTCGACACTGTAGTCGACGCGTATCGCTTGCGCGTTGTCGGTGAGGAACTCGATCTCTCGCGAAATTTCTGTGCTCCAAATGAACTCACTCGCAACCCTTTGCCCTCGGGTCAAAACCACATATCGCCGGTCCAGACGCCCCATGGCTTCAATCGTCGACGAGTGGGCGCTTCTTTCGATGTTTCGCCTAAGAGTCGAAAGTGCGGATGCGTGGTCGCCATTCTGCTCTATAAGCGCACCTCGATCGAACGATCCGAAGGTTCCGAAGCCGGTAACGAAACCGAGGGGAGCAACGCCGCTTTCCAGGAAGATGAGAGTCCGCTTGCCGAGGCCGTACGCCATCGCAATCTCGTGCGAAACCGCCTCCGGCATTAGCCAAACGCCGGCTGCAGTTTGTGTACGCCTAGTCGCGACCGCTATGAGCACCTCATATTCGGTAATCATCTGGCGCGCCTGCTCGGGCGGAACGGAGGAAAAAGCCCCGGTTACGTTTCTACAGAGGAACCCGAGAGCCTCCGCAAGCCTCATAAAATATTGGTTCACCTGCTTGTCGTGCGGCGCGAAACTGCAGGAGAAGAAGGCGGTCACCATCTCAGTAGCCACGCGGTGCTCCAATCAAGCGGCAGGAACCATATAGTCACACCGCCCGAGCCATAGGCGCGCGAGCGCGGCTATCCGTGAGCGCGTTGTGACTTGACCCTAGTGTGCGACCTGTGGTTCGGGAGGGCGTTTGTGCAGGCCGAGGTCACCAGAACCGATCGCCATCGGGCGCAACCCTGCGGTCGTCGCGCGGCGTCACGGGGTGTCACGTCGAGCCCTCAATCGGCCAATCTGTCGGCGACCGCCGTGCACTGGGCACGCCGTGGCCGACCATGTGACGGGCGATCGCCGAGGTCCCGAGCGAACCCGGTTCGACTCGACCTTGATAGTCGCCGCCCTGGCGTCCCGGCGCAGGCGTCTGGGTCAACCGGAAGCGGTGCGGCGGGTCATGCGCCTGGGCGGCTGCAACGCTCCCGCAACAGCGCCCGACTGCGTCGACGGGCCGCTTCCGGTCTGGCACCCGAATGAGTTGTAGTACCTGGATATGACCGAGGTTGGACGACGGCGCACACGCCGCGCTGCACTTCGCGGTGGACTGCTCGACTCACGCAGCGTCGTTGCTGCATCTAGCCGCACCAGACGACTGCTGGAACTCCTCCCACGACTGCATATGAGCTGCGGGCCAACTCGGTGGGATATGGACAAACCGGGGCGAACCCGGCATATTCGAGCGATGAGCGATCTAACGTTCGAAGCGGTTCAAGGGCAATCAGCTTCCGCACCGGTACAACCGGCGCCGGAGGTCGCGACAGCGCGCGCAACAGGTCCGAACGCAGACCCGTCCGAGATTGACAACACCCACGCCGTCATCTGGACGACGGTGATCATCGCGGTGATCGTCGCGTTGGCTCATGGTCTGTTGGGCCTCAACTATTGGCTAGGGACGAACGACGATCCGGGAGATGACCTGGGGCTAGCGTGGCAGCCGATTGTCGCGGTGGCCCTGTCGATGACATCGATCGTCACCTTCGGCGGCTTCTACGTCGCGTCACGACGCGCCAGAATCGCGATCGGTTCAGCGTTCATCCTCACGTTCCTCGTGATGCTCCCGTTCGTGCTGACCATTCCCGCGATGGAGAAATCAGCGGACACGGCATTCGCGACGAGTCTGGTTGATCAGTTCTCGACGACGGTGGGTCTAGTGGTGGCGTTCTATTTCGCCACTGAGGGCGCGATTGCCGGCATGAAGATCTTTCAGGTCGCTCGGAATCCGCAGGATGCGGAAATTATCAAGCGGGCCGACCGAGACCTCGCGACTCATCAATCGTCCCCCACCGGCGAGCCGCGGCCGACTTCGGGAATCGCACGACGAGAACAGTAGAGCGCGAGTAGACCGCGCCCGGCACGACACCGTCCGACGCCACGATCGGTTGCCGACTCCCCCGAGCGTGGGCGCGTATCCCCGCGGCGCCGGCCCCCCGGCTTGCTACCAGTCACGTGAGGCGCTCTCTTGCATTGATGTCGAAGGCGACGATGTCACTGTCGTAGGCGATGGCATGAACCGCGTCGGGGTCGTTCGTCACTGCAAGCATCACCGAACTGGTCTGCCTGTCGGCTCGGTGATGACGAGCGCGAGGACGTCCGAGCCAATTGTGCGCGTCAGAGCTACGCGTGCACGGGACAACCGAACAACCGCACCAAGACCGACTGCAAGCGCGGCCACGAGCGCACGCCCCCAAAAGCACTCGTGCCCTAATAAAGGGGGGCCGTGTGTGCCGGACGTGCGCCGGGCGCCCGATGCGAGAAGCCTCGAAAAGAGGCTTTCGACGGGTCGCCTGTTTCTACGCCCCGCCCACCCATTCGAAGAACCAATTGCCCTGGTCGGGGATGATCGTCGCTAGTCGCTCGTCAACATCCAGTTGGTACTTCGAGACGATCACCGCAAGTCGCTCACCCACACCTCGCCGAAGGACTCCGAGAGCGACCTCGAGCCCATTGAAGTCCAGCCGAGGCATGTCCGTCATGTAGTCCGCGAAAAGACTCCGAATCTCCTTTAGCGTCTGGGCGAGGTCACGCCCGATGCCCAGCGTGTTGATCTGTGCCGTGAGTTCAGTACGGGTCCGCGACGCGGAGTCAGCGCATTCACTTGGCGTCTCCCAGGCGTACTCGAGCCATAGCATCCGGCGATCTTCAAGGATCGAGACGACGCGACGAGCGATCTCAGAATCGCCGTCAAGGTACTCCCAGTCCACGCCCCCGCCTAAACCTGACACACCCGTTAGTCGAATTCTCGCCATACGGGAGACGCTAACGCCTCCTGCCCTATAAGGACATACCCCGGGGCCTCCGGCCCCGGACCGCATAGGGCCTCCTTGTGCGCGCGGGTTCCACGGTCGTAGCAATGCCTGTCCGCCAACTCAACGCGCGCCGTCGAGCGCCAAACGCGAACGAGCCGCCCGAACGACACGCCGCAACGGCTTCGCGTCACGCCGCCGCGTGCCGTCGCGGGCGCCGCTCTGCCGCAACGGCACACGCCGGCTGGCGTCATGGGAGTCGCTGAAGGTCGACAAGAACCCATTCCGCGGTGGCGCCGGCGTCGATAGGGGTCGGTTGGGCCGCGCGCGACCCTGACGCGCACGACCTCGGCGCCATAGAGCCGCGTCAGGAGACGACGGGTGCGCGTGCGACGTAGAGGCGCCAACTCCAGCGCTGCGCCGTACTTCGAAAGACACTCAGCTACGCGGCCGAGAAGCGTCACCATTGCGTTGCCAACCGTCCCGCTCGTCCATTTGGTGCTCACGACGATCCACGTCGACGAGGAGGGCGTCAGCGGCGCCGCGAAGACACTGCCGCCACCGTCCGTCGCTCATTGCGGTATCCGTTGCGGCATCAACGGCGAGTGGCCGCCTCCCGAACGTGGCCGACGCCCTGACCTACGCTTTACTGTCAGGCTGACAGGATTTTAACCTGCGAGCCCTTGAAGAATCCCGGGGCGGACAGCGTCTCCCCCGACATTTCGCACCATGGGGTGAAACGGTGTGTGATCTGCAGATTTATGCGGTGCGCGGCACGACCGCCGCGCGCCGTTCCCTGGTGTTCAGCGTCGTCATGCGGCGATTTCCTGGGGTAGACGTGCCATCCCCGCCGACCGGGCACGCGATCCGTGAAGCATGCATTAAGCGACGCTGGGATGCGCCGCCGGAGGCCTCTCGAAGACCTCATCGGCGGCTGATGCGAGGCGTCGGACTCGCCACAAGTGAGTGCTTGCCGTTCTTCAGCTCCGGCTCACCCGGTCTTCCCGCGTCCGGGCGCCCGATGCGGCACCAGTGGCACACCAGTCACCTCCCAGCCGTCACTGCCAGCGTTGCGTCAAGAGGTCGCAGCCAGGTCCTCGAGACCGAGGGTTTGCGCCGCCACGCCCGGATCAGTGAGCGGAAGGAACGACAGTGACGATTTTGGTCGCCGGTGCCACCGGCAACATCGGCAGGGAGGTCATCGCAGGTCTCGTGGCGCGCGGTGCGACCGTGCGGGCCCTGGTCCGGAGCCCTGCGGGAGCTGCGCAGCTGCCGAACGAGGTCGAGCCCGTGCTCGGCGACCTCCGGGACGCCCGTTCGGTCGAGGACGCGCTGACGGGTGTCAGCGCGGCACTGTACGTGTCACCACACGACCCGGACGAGGTGCAGCTGGCGAAAATCTTCGTCAGCGCCTGCGAGCGGCTCGACGTCCGGCTCGTCTTCGCCGGCGTGGCCGTGACCGCGCAGAACCCGTTGCTGCGCTGGGGCATGCGGGCGCTAGTGAACGCGTTCCTCCCGCACTACCGGGGCAAGCTACGGATCGCCAAGCGGATCGGAAGGGCGGTCCGGACACGTCCGGTGATCCTCGGTCTGGCCAACTACTACCAGAACGACGAGCTGATCCGGGACGAGATCCTCGCAGGCGCCTACTGCTTGCCGGCCCATCGGTCCGGGGTGAACCGGGTCGACCTGCGCGACGTCGGCGAGATCGCGGCACGGGCCTTGATCGATCCGGCCTTCCCCGCCGGTGCTTACGGCCTGGTGGGCCCCGCGTCCGTCAGCGGCGTCGAGGCCGCAGCTACGTGGAGCCGAGTGCTCCACCGGCCCGTCGTCTACGACGGCGATCGCCCGGGCCGGCCGGATGTCCTGGCCCGACATCTCGATGGGCCCAAGCTGGCTGACTACCGGCGCAGCTACGCCTTCCTCGGGAAGCACGGCGTACCTACCTCCCGGCGTGACGTCGCTGTCACGACCGATCTGCTGGGACGCCCGCCGCGCGACTACGAGGCCTTCGTCCGGGACACGGCACGTCGGTGGGGCGCGCTGCAGCAAGCCTGACGGGACCCCGTGACGGACCGCGAGCCAACCCGCCGGGCGACCTGAGGCGACCCGCGAAGACGACGCGTTCGGGCCCGGTACTGTGCCTCGCATGCTGGAGGTGCGGGTGCTCGGTCCCACGGCGGTGACCCAGGACGTCGGCGCCGAGCTCGACCTCGGCGCCCGCAAGCACGCCGAGGTGCTCGCGGTGCTCGCTGCACGCCGCGGCCGCCACATCAGCGCCGAGACCCTCGCGGACCTCGTCTGGCGGGGCGAGCCGCCACCCTCGGCGATTACGACACTGCAGGGCTATATCGCCCGGCTGCGCCGGATCCTTGAACCCGACCGTCCAGGGTCGTCGTCGTCCTGCATCGTCACGGTGGCGGACGGATACCGCCTCGATCTCGAGACTGATGCGACCCGGTTCGAGGCCGAAGTCCGAAGTGGCCGAGAGCTGGTCGTGACGGCGCCCGCGCGGGCGGTGGAGCTGCTCGCCGCGGCGCTGGCCCGCTGGCGTGGAACGGCCTTTGCCGACGTCAAGGACATCGGCGCGCTCGGACCCGAGATCCAGCGGCTGGAGGAGCTGCACGTCGTCGCCCGCGAGGCGCACGCGCAGGCTCTGCTGGCAGCCGGGGGCGAGGCTGAGGCCGTCCCGGAGCTGCGAGCGCTCGTCGTGGAGCACCCGTTGCGGGAGCGCGGACCAGAGCTGCTCGCCACCGCGCTCTACCGCGGCGGCCGGCAGGCGGATGCCCTCGCCGTGCTGCGTGAGCTGCGCGAGCGCCTCGTCGAGGAGCTCGGCGTCGACCCGGGTCCCGACGTCGTGGCCTTGGAACAACGGCTGCTCCAGCACGATCCCGGGTTGTCGGCACGACCCGCGGCCGTCCCGGCGCCGTCCCGGCGGGGCTTCGCCGGCCGGGATCGCGAGGTGACGGCCCTGCGCGGTGCTTGGGACCGTGCCCGCGCAGGAACCGTGGCGACGGCCGTGATCCGGGGGGAGGCGGGGATCGGGAAGACGCGGCTGGTCGAGGAGCTGCTGGACCACGTCGTCATCCCGTCGGGCGGGCGCGCGCGCTGGGGACGCTGCCCCGCGGCGCCGGGCGCACCCGCCTACTGGCCGTGGGCGCAAGTGCTCGGCGGGATGCCAGCGATCGACGCGCAGATGGAGGCCGGGCGCTTCGCCATCGGCCTCGACCTCGGCAGGCGCCTCGGCGAGCTGGCCGGCGGCGGCACCGGGGTCGTCGTCGTGCTCGACGACGCGCACTGGGCCGACCCGGACTCACTGCTCGTGCTGGAGATCGCCCTCGACACCCTGGTCAACGTCCCCCTGCTCCTGATCCTCACGGCGCGGGACGACGCTCCCCACGCTCCCGAGGAGCTGGGCCGGGTGCTGGCGGCGGTGGCGCGCCGCCCCGAGCACCTGGATCTCCGGTTGACCGGCCTGTCCTCTCAGGACGCGGCGAGCCTGCTCGTCGAGCTCAGCGACCTCCCCCTGGCCGAGGGAGCCGTTGAACGTCTGGTGGTGAGGACCCAGGGCAATCCCTACTTCCTCCGGTCGCTGGCCGCGCTCGGCCCCGACGCCGACGTACCGAGCGACGTCCGGGACACGGTTCGCTCTCGGGTCCGGGCCCTGCCGAGCGACGGCGTCGACCTCGTGGGCGCACTCGGTCTGGCCGGTCGGGAGCTCCCGCTCGCGGTCGCGGCGGCCGCCGCTGGGACGACGCCCGAGGCGATCGAGCTCCCGCTGGCGGCGGCCATGCGCGCCGGACTGATCGAGGAGTCTGCGCCCGGTCGGCTCCGTGTGACGCATGAGCTGGTCCGCGAGGCCGTGGTGGCCGATCTCGGACCGGGCGCCCGGCTCGCCATCCACACCCGCCTGGCCGATGCGCTCGCGACGGGGGGAACCTCGGCGTCCGCTGCCGTCGCCGAACACCGTCTGGCGGCGGCAGCGGGATCCGCGGACGACCGCGCCTCACGCGCCGCCCTCGCCGCCGCCTCGGTCGCGCTCGCGAGCGCCGCGCTCGACGATGCGGTCTCCTGGGCGCACCGAGGACTGGCCGCGGCCACGGACGACGACGTGCGCGCCGACCTGCATCGCATCGCCGGCACGGCCGCCCGTCGTGCTGGGCGACTCGAGCTGAGCGAAGCAGAACTGCGCGAGGAGGCACTGATCGCCCGTAGATCGGGCGACTGGACGAGGCTCGCCGAGTCGGCGCTGGAGTCGGCACCAGGCGGGATCGGTGGCTACTGGTCCCTGTTCGGGATGCCCTTGCTCGGCCGGAACACCCTGCTGGACGAAGCACTCACCCATGTGGACGATGTCGAGCCCACGCTCGGGAGCCGGCTGCTGGCGGCTGCGTCGACTCAGCTGACCGCCTCGGACTCCCCAGGGGCGGCCGCGCTCGCCGACCGCGCCCTGGCCGAGGCTGGGACCGATCGCGATGCACGGGCCCGCGCGCTGGTCGCGGTGCTCCTGGCCACCTGGACCCCTGACACGGCGGTCCAGCGGCTCGGCCAGGTGCAGGAGCTGCTCGCGCTCGGCGCGCTGAACACCGGACTGGAGGCGACCGCCGCGCACCTCCATCGCTGCGTCCTGCTCGAGCTGGGCCGCCCCGGGAAGTCGGCTCAGGCATCACGCGCGTTCACGGAGATCGCCCGGCGCACCCAGGACCCCGATCTCGCGCTCCTCGACACCTGGTGGGAGGCCGGCCTTCGGCTGTTGCGGGGAGAGCTGGACGAGGCCCGCGAGCTCGCGCGCGCAGCGGCCGGTACCGCGGCGCTGGCATCGCCGGCGGCCGCCACGCTCGACCTGATCTCCCGATCCACCGTCGAAGGGATCGCCGCCTGGCACGCCGGGCGGCTGATCGACGTCGTCGGCCAGGCGGCCGATCTCGCCGCCGACACCGACCCCGCGTTCCTCCTGGTGGTAGCCCTCGGGCACGCCGAGGCCGGGAACGGTGACATCGCGATTCCGCTGATCGACGGGCTGCTCGCCCAACCTCCCACCGGGCAGCGCGCGGCTCCCTGGTCCGTCATGCTGGCGGCCGCCCTCATCGCGTTGGGAGACGCCGGGCGCCTCGCACCTCTTATCCCCATCCTCCGGTCGTTCGGGCCCCATGTCGTGGTGTTGTGGCCAGGCATGGTCACGCTTGGACCGGCCCAGCTCTACCTGGGCGGCGCCCTGGCGGTCACCGGCGAGACCGACGAGGCGCGCCGGGTGTTGTCCGCCGCGTTGGACCAGGCCGAGGCGCTCGGGGCACGCCCCTTCGTCGAGCGGGCACTCAGGCTCTTGCACTCGTTGCCGGCGGCCTAGCACTCTCGCTCGGCGGCTGGCTCCTGTCCTGACGCCCACCAGCGCCGCACCAGCCGTGCACCAAGGCCCGCCGTGATCCTGGCGGCATGACAACTACGACACCTAGCAGTCACGCGCGTACCCCCACGCCGTCCGCACGTATCGCTCGACGCGAGGTCGTTCGCTTCGTCGTCGTGCAAGCCGTCCTCGGAATGGCCTGCACCGCCGTCGCCGCCTCGCAGGGCGTCGACGTGCTCACCCTCGAAGAAGCCTCGCCTCTGGGACAGGCCGCTACCTACGGTCTGGCCCTCACTCCGCTCGTCGCCGCCCTCGCGACACGTCTGAGCACGACGCACCGCATGCGCGGCTGGGGCTTCCGCAGGGTCGGAGGCCGCACCCTGCTGCTCGCCTGGCTCGTCGGACTCGTCCCGGTGCTCGCGGCATACGCCACCGTGTGGCTGAGCCGGGCCGCGGGCTACGACGGCGATCTGCGCTCGGCTCTCCTGGCCGCGACGGTCATGGTCCTGCCCTACCTCGTCCTCGCGATCGCCGAGGACATCGGCTGGCGTGGGCTGCTCGTCGCCCGGCTCGCCGAGCTCGCCCCGACGCGCATCGTCTTCCTGGTCAGCGGCGTGCTGTGGAGCCTGTCCCATGTGGGCCTGATCGTGTTCCTGGGCGGTACTCCGGCGGGGGTGTCGACGGTCTACGCGGTCGCCATGTTCACGATCGCGACGACCGCTCTGGGGTCGATCCTCGCGGCGATGCAGCTGCGCTGGGGGCTGTGGCCAGGTGTCCTCACCCACGCCACGGTGAACGCCGTCCTCTACCAGTTCGCGGACCCCTCGACCGTGCAGACCTCTCCGTGGACGCCGTGGATCGCCACCGAGACCGGCATCGCCTACGCGGTCGCGATGCTGCTCGCAGCCCTCGTCTTCCTGCGCTGGTTCGGAGTTCCGGCCAGACACCAGTCACCCACCAGCGACGTCGCCGACGCTGGCTGAGGTCAGCGCCGCTCGACCGAACGGCCGACCAGGCCCGATCACAAGATCCCCAGACAAGGAGCACTGCCATGAACGCCCTCACCCTCCGCCGCCTCAGTGGCGTCGCTGCCATCGCCGCCGGGCCGCTCTGCCTGCTCGGCGGAGTTCTGCACCCCGTCGTCGAGGGCAGGGCGCACAGCGCCGAGGCGCTCGCCGGACCGCATGCCACCGGGTCTCTGGCCCTGCTGCTTGGCACGCTCCTGCTCCTGCTCGGCCTGCCCGGGGTCTACGGATGGATCGCCCCACGCCTCGGCACCCTCGGCCTGATCGGATACGTGCTGTACTTCCTCGGCAACATGCTCAGCGCCGTCCCACACCTGGTCCTCATGGCCTTCGCGGCATCCGACGTGGCGCACACGCACCCGGAGGTCATCTCGGACCAGGACGCGATCATCGGCGCTCCGGGCTTCGAGGTCGAACAGCTCACGACAGGGTTCGCGATCATGCTCGGCCTGCTGCTGTTGGGCATCGCCCTCCTGCGTGGCCAGGGCGTGCCGCGCTGGATCGGCTGGGCCGGCCTCGCCGGAGCCTTGGTCATGCTGGCCCCGTTGCCTGTCATGCCCGTCGTCAGCGGCGTGCAGATCGAGCTCCTGCGAGGCGCCATGATCGTCGGATTGGGCGCGATGGCCGTCCGGTCGACGCAGGAACGGCCGGTCGCCATCGAGCGGGAGCAAGTCGCCGCCCTCTGACCGGCCGCGACGGGGCCAGGCGGGTCAGGCAGGCCTGGGCAACGGACTGACCCCTCGCCCTCGCCAGACTCCGGTTTGTGTGGTGGACCGCGAACCCCTCGCGGACCGACGCGCACGGCTGGGCGCGCCCGACCCGAGGAAACCGTGCACCCGCACGGGCACGTGCCCGACGCCGGTCGGCACGAGGCGACCAGGGAGTCGGGTCTCGGGAGCTCCATGCGCGGAAGCTACTCCTCCGGCCAGTCGGCGTCACGACCTCCGCGTGGTGCGAAATGTCACGGACTCAGCCCCCTGCGCGGCTGCAAGACTGACCGTGCGCCGATATCCGGGACGCCCGCCCGTGACACGGCGACGACCAGGGGGAATCACCGTGCGACGTCCGAATCTCCTCACCCTGCTCTTCGCCGCCGTCCTGGCGGCCGCTCTGTCCGCCTGCGCTGGTGCCGCTGCCGACTACCCGTCCGAGCCGTCCAGCGCGCCGTCCGCGACGGCGGCCGAGCCGTCGGCGACTCCCACCGCGGTCGCCGACGAGCTGACCGCCCAGACGCTCTTCGCGCGTCTCGACGCCGGGCTGGCGGCGGTCCAGAACTACGACCTCACGATGACGATGACCGGCGTGGCACCGGTGCAGCTGACCGGCTCCGCAGACGTCGCGGACGGCAGGAAGAACTTCGCCGCGTCGGCTTCGAACGGCGCCGAGATCCGGCTCGTCGACGGGGTGCTCTACGTCAAGCCGGGAGAGCTGGCCGGCGGGAAGTTCGTGCGGATCGACCCCGACGATGCCTCCAACCCGCTGGCGGCGCAGTTCTCGGCGGTCCGGGACGACATGCTCAGGTCGGATTACGACGGCATGGACGGCGCGGTCACCAGCATCGCCACCAACGGTGCCCACGAGGCCGTCAACGGCGTCGTGGCGACGCCTTACACGATCATCCTCGACACGTCCTTGCTCACACCCCAAGCCGCCGCGAGCCTGCCCGCGGACCCCGCTGGGGAACTGCCGGCGACCATCCGGTGCACCTTCTGGATCGACGACCGGGACGTGCCCGTCCGCGCGGTGCTCGACATCGCAGGTTCGACGACAACCACGGACATCTCGAACGTCGGCTCCGGCACGCCGGTCGTCGCACCCCCGGCCGACCAGGTCACGACGAAGATGCCGCCGCTCGGCTGACCTCGGTGCGCCTCACGGGGTCGAGCCGATCACCACCCGGTCGCTCTCGCCGTCCGACGGGAACGACGCGGTCGCGGCGCCCTCGTCGGCGACAGCGGAACGCTCCGCGCGGGCCACGGTGCGCAGCGGGGTGACGGACACCGTGGCGGCGTCGACGGTCCACTTCGCCGAGGCGCGGCCGCCGGAACCCACGTCGTCCTGGTCGACGGAGCAGTGCGTTGTCGAGCGCGGGCAGGAACCGCACGGGCGGGGGATGTCACGTACGCGACCACTGAGCACGCGTTCAACGCCTTCAAGACGAACCGACCCGACCGAGAGAACGACGAACCGGTCGATGGCGCTCATCTCGGGATCTCTTCAGAACTGGCCTGGATAGGTGGTCGCAGTGGCGGGGCCGACGGACCCGGGGGGCGTCGCGGGTTGATGCACACGGGTGTGCGACCCGGTGCGCAACATGCGACGGCGATGCGCACCGTTGATGGCGATCGAGGGTGTGACGTGCTGCGTCCGCCCACCCCGGCGGGATAGACACGGGATCGAGCAGGTCCAGAGACTCCTCAGGCCTGGTGAGACACCGTCTCACCAGGCCTGATACGTCGGGCTGACAGGATTTGAACCTGCGACCCCTTGAAAAAGCCCGGGGCCGACCGCGTCTCCCCCGTCATCTGGCACTGCCTGGTGAAACCATGTGTGATCTTCGGATTTACGTGATGCGTGGCGGTGAACACCGTGCATCGTTGACTGCTGTCGAGCGTCGCCGAGCCTTGAATTCGTGGGTAAATGTGGCGGTGTCATCCCCCGCCGACTGCGCGCTCGCCGATCCCTCAAGCCTGCAGCAAGTCACACCACGTCGGCCAGAATGAGGTCCAAGCAGACTCTCGGTACTGGCTGGCCGGGCTCCGACCACGAGCCGCCATCTGTCTAGGCGGTGTCTGCCGGAACGTTGCCGCAGAGCTGTCGCGGGGTCACCGAACCAAGTCCAGCGACTGTGGCGCCGGACCGCGTGCACCCTGCAGGTCAGCTTCTTGCGCCGAGTCGACATTGGGTCCACGTCTCGGCAGGCTCCGTCGGTAGGGATCTGGAAGCAGTCGGGTTAGAGCGTTCCCAGCGGCGCGCTGGCCGCGTGCGTGAGGATGTCCACAGCGGCCTGTGGGCCGGTGTCTGGCCCCAGTGTGTCGCGAATGAATTCCAAGGCGCGCGGAAGGCCGAAGTCCCGGCAGATGGACACGACGTCAGGAACGGCGAGCTCACTCGCGCCGGGGACACTGCGGGCGGCTTCGCCGACTGCCTCACACGACTGGTCGCCATCTCGTGCCGTCAACGTGTCACGCAGCCGAGCGATCACCTGGCTGTCGAGCTCGAGGGCTGGCCATTGGTCTAGGACGGCCGTGCCGTCCGAATCGTAGTGTCCGTTTCCCCGCACCGTGCCCGGGTCGCGCAGTGCTGAGCACGCACGCACAGGGACCTCGTAAGCCCCCCAGCTGCACCGGTACTCCTGGTCACGCGTCGCGCTGAGGTACCAGTCGGGGCACTCGGCCCCGAGGTATCCGCATGACCGAGTGCCGTCTTCGACTACTCGGGACAGCTCGAGGAAGCATGCACCCGGCTGCGCGCAGTCCGGGTACGTGCTGGGGATCTCTCGAACCGATGGTGCATTCAGTGTCGGCGGCACGACTGCTACGGACTGGGAGCCTGGCGCGGCGGGCGTCCAATCGACGCCGAAGGAGTCGAGCGTGCTGCCTGGTGCGCACGTCAGGTCCGGGACGTCGTAGCTTGCGAACGTCGTGATGTTGCCCGACCAGGTGGATTCGATACGTGTGCTCGACACGTCGGGCGTCATGCACACTCCCCAGCGCGTCAGGGTCCCGTCGCCCGGATCGTAGGTCGGTGGCCGTTGCGCGGACCATGCCGGGTACCACGTGTAGCACGTTTTGGAAGGGGCCAACACGGCCCCGCAGCCATCGGAGCCGACGTAGTTCTGGTCGAAAGCGTCGATACGCGTAAGGACGTAATTGCCGTTCTTGGTCGGGATCGAGGACGTTGCGACCCATGGGGACCCGCAACTCAGATCCCGCCAGGATTTGATATCTGTGACGTAGTAGCTCCCTGAGTACGGGTTGGAGTAGTACGCGATCTGGCCGACGACGTCGCTAAAGGAGCTGCCGCCGGAAAGGCACGCCGACACCTGATTCCTGACCTGCACCGAGGTGTCGGCCGCCGGGACGACCGGGTCGTTCGTCACCGACCATGATGCACTGTAGTTGTAGTTCGTCGCATTCTTGGTGTAAACGTGCTGACCGCCGACCCATCCTCGCTCCGCGCGAGGTGGCAAGGGCAAACCGGTTGGGTCGCCCGAGACGTGCAACGTCTGGTCGTGCAGGTAGCCAGTTGCCGACACCGCGAAGGAGTTGTCGTTGGGCTGGCCAAAAGTGAGACCCGAGACCCCGCGGGCCGGTCGGGCGGCCACAGTCGCACCACTGGGCCCGGAGACGCTCGTTGCGTCGACGTACGAGTTCTCATAGGCGATCGTCCGGAAACCGTCCATCCACCAGGGCGCTACCCCGTCACACTCCATGACGCTTAGATAGAAGAATTCCATTTGATCAAAACCTGACGTCCAATCCGCGAAGTCGACGCCCTCGTCGATGGCCTGGAGGTAAAAGTCGATCAGCGGCTTGTACGGCTTCAAGTACGGTTTCAGGGGCTTGATCTTTTCTGCTTCCTTCGTTGCCAACTTGAAGTAGGACCTAAGTTGATCTGTTTGGTGCTTTGCCTGGGCAATGTCATACGCGCTGCGCGCGATCTCCTTGCGCACGCACATTCGCCACGACGCCCGCCCTCCAAATTTAGACACCTCGCCCTCGAGGTCCACGACGAGACTATGATTATGTTCATGCAGATAGGGTGCCGTAAGGGCGGTGACGCCCGCCTCAATGTCGGCGTAAGACAGGTTCCACGCGGTGGTCGACATATCCTGATACCAGTCGAGTGTTGCGCACGACCACTCGTCCGTAAGCGGCGAGGGATGTTCTGAGCACTCGATCTGGCTTGGGTTGATGGGCCAGGGATCATCTGGACCGGCCGATGCGGGCGAACTGAGCAACCCGATCGACAACAACGCGCCAACGGACGCCACCACGACACTGATGCGGCGTCGCGCAGAAAACATGAACATTGACTTCCGTTCCTCCAAAGGCGCCCGCACTTCACTGCGGCACGTTTCCCAACCGAGTGGACTGTTTCACGGGTCACGCCACGCCGAGTTTGTAACGGCCCTCACTCACCCATACGGGTGTACCGGGCGTATCGCCGCCTCGCTGGCCTCGCCCGGCTGGCGGTCGAACGACACCGCGCTGTACTGCTGGCTCTCCGTGTAGCCGCCGGGCGGACGGTTCGGTCCGGCCCGACACGCGGCTGTGCAATGACTGTCAGTCTCTCTGGAGCCGGATCCGCGTGGATCGCCTAGATGCACCGACCTTGAGCGTTGTTGACGCGGTCGATGGGGGCTGGCCCCGATGCCGATGTGGGATCCTTCCAGGTTGTAGTGCGAGAGCCAGGTCGGCAAGAGCGCGCAGCGCTCGTCGTTGCTGGCAGACCCACTGGGGTCAGGCCGTACCACTACACATCCACAGCCCACCCGCCGAAAATCAGGACGCGCGTATTCCCGCTCATCGGCCATGTAACACGAGGCGCACACCGGTCGCTACGTCCGCACACGTCCGTGACGAGGGGTCATCGAGGGCCCTCATGAGAATCCGGGCAACGTGTCTGCCGTCGGAGTCGAACGATCCCAGCTTCAGCTCGATCATCTGCTCCTGGATCACATCGAGCGGCGGATGCTCACCGTCGCGGTCGATAGAGAACAACGGCACGTGCTCACACTGGGACGCGGCTGCCTCAATCTCCTCGAGATCCGCGAGAGTCCTCGGAAACTTGGTAGCCGCACACAGATCGTCAGTCATGCCATGCCATCGGCTGGGGATGCCGACAGAGTGAGCCAATCAGCATGTCGAGTGGCAGCGCTGCCACCTCAGAGTCGCACAACTCCCGGCCCTCGAGGGGACCAGGTTGCACATCCGCCAGCGCGAACTTGAGGTGCCGACCGATGCGCACGGCGCACGGTCCCTTGCCCTCGGTCCGCCACCGGTAGATGGTCACGACGGGAACGCCCACGTACTCCGCCAGCGTCTCCATGCTGAGCAGTGGCTCCAGCCCGTCAGTCGCCAGCGGTGAGGTCGTCAGGGCTTCTTCGGATTGCTTGTTCGTGTTCATGCACACGGGTGTGCGAGCGAGTGCGCAACACGCGACGGCGATGCGCTTCGTTGCGCACGATCGAGGGGGCGACCCGCTGCGTTCGCCCGTCTCGGCGGGATAAACGCGGGGAAAACGCGGGATCGATCATATCTAGAGACTCCTCAGGCCTGGTGAGACACCGTCTCACCAGGCCTGATACGTCGGGCTGACAGGATTTGAACCTGCGACCCCTTGAAGAATCCCGGGGCCGCCGGCGTCTCCCCCGACATCTCGCACCACATGGCAAAACCGTGTGTGATCTGCGGATTTACGCGATGCGCGGCTGGAAACACTTTGCACCGTTGCCTGTTGTCGAGCATCGTTTTGCGGCGAATTCGTGGGGTAAACGTGGGGCGCGCAATCCCCGCCCACTGCGCGCTCGCCGACCTCTCAAGCATGCCTCAAGCCACCCCCCTCGCCCAGGACGGGGTTCTCCGGCCCGGGGCTGTCCGCGCGTGAGACGTCGCCCCTGCGAGCACATTGCCTATCGGATCCATGATGTCGCGCCTTCTCTTCTAGCGTCCGCACGCCCGATGTGGGCGTGCGCAAGGCAAAGTCGGTGTGCTGGGGTGGTCGGGCAGCGACGCAGCACGAGGCCGCGTCGCTGCCCGACCCTGGTGGTACCGGTGGGGTCGGTGGACTCCCCCGCGTACCCGAACCGGCTCGCGGTCGAGACGGCGGTCCCGGCGGTGGCCAGCGGTTGGCCGTAGGTGTCGTAGTCGGCGTCGGAGGTTACCGCGCCGGCCTGGTTGGTGGTGGTGCGGACCGAGCCGATCAGGTCGGTGTGAAGGTAGGTGGCGGTGTCGTCGGCGCGGGTAATCTGGGCGAGCGGGGTGCTGGCCAGGCCGTCGACTGGTTCAACTTGACACCCGCCGGCGCCCCACCCTCGGCTACCGACCACCCAACGAGGTCGAAACCGAGCCCTACCGTCCGTCCCGAGGATCGCCATCGAAACGCCTTCGCAGCGCCTGGATCTGTACTCGCAAAGGCGACGGCCGATGTCACCACGTCCCGGGGGGCGGAAGCGAATCGGCCCGGCCGCCCGAGAGGGCAAACCGATCACTGAGACCGCTCGGCTGCCTTTCGCCCCAGTTCTGTCAGGCGCAGCCAGAACCCATCGCCCATAGGCGCCCAGCCGAAGCGATCAAGCTCGTCCATGGCACGCCCCACCCAGGCGGAGATGGGTAGGCTCCAGTCCTCGAAACCAGATTCGGCGAGCCCACCGGGAACCATCAGGCCTTCTTCGAAAAGCCGACCCAGCACATGTTGGGTGAGCATCCGAGTCTCGGGAGTGATCGCACCATGTGTCGAGTACCAAACGACGTCGTGCAGCGAGACCCAATCTGCGAGGCCTCGCTCCAGCAACTCTGCGACGGTCCGAGACTCACTCACCACGGGACACCGTCCGCGAGGTGAACCGTCCGTGCCGGACCACTCGGCGGGAAGATGTCAATAGCGGGCCCGCCAGTCGTCGACCCGGTTCGCCATTGGACAACCCCTCCGTCTGGCAACTGGAAAACATCAGGCACCCTGGGTCCGCGAGCTGGCAGCCGTTCAGCACCCACGACCCAGGCGTCGAACGTCCGCTGCATCTCATCGACCGATCCGGCAGTGCGAATAGTCCGGTTGTCACCTCTCGCAAGTCTCCGGAATGAGTCTAGAACCAGGTCCGAGTTGCGAGCCGGCGGCCCGCGGTGTCCGTCGAGGTGACCTGACGGCCCGCCGCATCGTAGGTGTAGATGGTGCGCCCACCGGCCGCGTCGGTGTACGTGGTGAGCTTGCCGGTCGGGTCGTACGCCCAGGTCAGCCTTGAGGCGTCCGCGCGCAGCACCGATACCGGACGACCCGCGAGGTCGTACGTCGTGGTCCCGGCACGCCCGTCGGCATCGGTGACCGTGACCGGGCGGCCGGCCAGGTCGTAGGTGGTGACGGTCGTCGCCTTGCCCAGGGGGTCGGTGACCTTCACCATCTGGTCGGCCACGTCGTAGGTGTATGTGGTGCGTGCACCCGAAGGGCTGACCGTGGCGGTGACCCGGTTGCCCGCGTCGTACTCCGTGCGCGACACCCGACCCAACGCGTCAGTGGACGTGACCGGCCGACCCAGGGCGTCGTACGTCGTGCTCGTGGTCTTTCCGGCCGGGTCGGTGACCGTGCTCGGACGCCCGGCGGCGTCATAGGCGAAGGTCGTACGCGCACCAGCGGGATCGAGCACGGCGGTGAGCCGCCCGGCCCGGTCGTACTCGCGGATGCTGCTCGCCCCGGTGGCGTCGGTCGAGGACGTCACCTGCCCGGCCGCGTTGTACTGCGTAGAGGTGACGGCGCCCCGCTCGAAGGTGCGGGGTTTGCGTGGGGTTTTGGTCCGCCGATCAAATCTCAGGCCTGGTGAGACACCGTCCCACCAGGCCTGATACGTCGGGCTGACAGGATTTGAACCTGCGACCCCTTGAAGAATCCCGGGGCCGACGATCTCTCCCCCGTCGTCTCGCATCAACTGGTGAAACCGTGTGTGATCTGCGGATTTAGGCTATCCGCGGCGATGAACTCCGCGCATCGTCGGGTGTTGTCGAGCCTCGCCATGCAGCGAATTCGTGGGGTAAACGTGGGGACTACGATCCCCCGCTGGCCAAGTTTTCAATCACTCAAGCATGCCTCAAGGCGCACCGCCTCGGCCACAGCGACGTCCCGCAGATCCGACCTGTGGGTCGTCGGGCGACTACAGCATCCACAGTCACCAAGCGCACCCACGAACTGGTTCGCGACGGCCAACGGCGACGGCAAGCTCCGATGAGCCGCTATCCGTTCCGACCCGCAGCCCACGTCGGCGGAATATGCGCGGCGATTTCTGCAAAGACGGAGGATTCATCCAAACGGCTCATCGATGTTTGACTGACGCCGGGCGTACCTCAAGGTTCGCTGCACCGGTGAAACGAACAGCTCCACGATTGTGCGGATCGTGAACAAACCGGCGCATGCCCGTGGACAGGTAGGACGTCGCTCCGCGCTCCGACCTCGACCTCCTGCTCGAGGCAACAAAACGTTCCCCCGACGCAGCTGGCGAAGTCCGGCACGCTCACTGGCCGTCAGCCGAGACTGTTGCCGTCCTCGACGTCTGCCGCATGTATTCGTGGCAGCGTCAGTCGCAAGTCATCCGACCTTCGGTCGGCACGCGCTCTCGCCGGAGAAGACAGTGCCGTCGGGGCCTGTGAGCACGTACACGGTGCCCCCGTACTGGTCGGTTCCGCTGAGCCCGCGTACGTCCTGGCCCATGTTCCGAGGCTGCACGACCAAGTCGCGCTGCTCCCACACCTCACGGATCGTCACGAAGGCAGCATCCACGTCCTCCAGTGCCGGCCCCTGCATCTCTTCTAGGTGAAGGGTGTATGCGGGCGCGCCATCGAGCTCGCAAGAGAATGGCGCGGCCCGGACGACGTTCGTCTCCGTCGGTAGCGAGATGGCCGCAACGGCGTCCTGCATCGCGGCGGTCAGCGCATCACGGGACTGCGTCGCGCTCAGTGCAGGCTCGTCGGGCACGGTCTCTCCCTTGTTCAGCATGACCACAACGATCAGGACGCCCACCCCGGCGAGCAGGGCACCGATCGCCCACACCGCACGGCGACGACGCGGGGGCACCCCGGGTTGCGGGTGTGTGGCGGTCGGATCGGTCGTCTCAGAAGCCAAGGTTGTCGTCCATGTCGTCTCGGATCAGGTCACCCATCCCGGGGGTGAAACCGGTGGTCATGCTGTCAGTGTGCCCGGTCACCACCGCGGCGATGTTCCACAGCGACTCAGTGTTCGCCAGGTAGTACTGCGAGTGCCCACTCGAGGCGAGCGTGTCCTGACCCGCGAGCGGCTGGTCTCCGCCGTCGGTCTGGAACGTGGTCACACCCTCCAACCGGGACGGGTCCGGACCGAACCGGTCCAAGTCCGCCACAAAGTCTCCCTGCGCCTCACCGACGAACACATGCCCTGCCGGGATCTTGAACTCGTAGGCGGAGTCGACTGCGGCGCCCGGCGAACCGAACAGCACCAGCTCATCTATCGGGTTGTCCTTCGTCGCGGTCAACCCGGACAGGAACGACCCATAGGAGTGACCGAGCACGCTCAGGTGCGGGTCGTTGCCCGCCGCATCGTGTGAGGCTTGGATGCCCCACAGCGTGCCCGACAGCAACGGTTGGCCAACGTTCGCGTCATGGGTGAACACGACATCCAGACCGGGTGCGTCATACCCGATCCACGCCAGCGTCGCTGTTGTACCCGAGTCGTGACGGATCGCCTGAATCTCGTTGGCAAGGATGGTGGTCCGGGCGGCGTTGTCGCTGATGTAGCCCATGTAGTTGGTCACGTGTGAGCCCATGCCCGGTACCAGGACGGCGATGTTCTCGGCGCTGTCCATGTCTCCGAACGCGATCGCTGCCCTGCCTGGTAGCGACGTGCCATCGAACAGATACAGGCTCGGCGGATACTTCTGCTCGATGTTCAGTTGGGTGTCGACTGCTTCCAGCATCGCAAGACGCCTTCGTGCCTGGTCCAAACTGTTGGAGAGGGCCAGGGTGTCCCCGTAGTACTGCTTGTGAGACGCCTCGGTGAATAGCCGTTCCAACCGGTCGACGTCAGCGCGAGCGTCACTCAGTCCGCCCGCTAGGACGGCCCGGTTCGCTATGTCCCGCGAGGCGGCCGGTAGGCCGTCCAGATTGCCGAGTTGCGACCCGAACTGCTCCAGGGCGAGATCGTGCAAGTCGCTGGACACGGACGCCCACCAGTTGGCGACCCATCGCGGATCGTCACCGACACCGCTTACCTGCAGCGCGCGTGGCAGATCGTTTAGGCCGGCAGGCGTTGCCAGGTGAACCGTGAACAGGTGCCCCACGCTCTTGAGCGCTTGCGGGCCGAAAATCGTGTCGTCGTCGAGCTGTTCCACGACAGCGGATGTCAGCGATACGGACGCGATCGTGCGCGGGTCATCCGGCTGTGTGAATGTGGTGGCGGCCACGTCGAGCGCGGCGGTGACCGCAGCCTTGCCGTCCCACCACACTCGGTGCCCCAGGTAATACGCGACCCGCTGTTCACGGTCAGCGCCGGCGAAGAACGTCAACGCGGACGCTGGGTTCTTCGTCAGTGCGCTCATGAGCGCGGCCATCGGGCCTGCGGACTCGCAGCCGCTGGTCGTCGCCACCGCGCGATCGAGGTCTCGCGACGACGTTCGCGTCTTGAGCCGGGAATCGGCGGCCCGGCGGTGACCACCGGCAGACGCCGCACACCTGGGCCCACAGAACTCACCCGCGTGCCGGAGTCGAGCGGCCGCGCGCTCGACGGAGGTTCGCCCACCCGGGTGGCCTCCCGTCATCGACTCGGTCGACCTTCGGCAACCGGCGACGCGGCCGTCGCTCTTGGAGCCACCAGCCAGCTGACCGACCTGGCCACGTCGCCCGCGCGTAGCCACTCGTGGCGCTCCGAGTAGGGGTCCTTCGGTGAGTCTCGCCACGCGACCATGACGTGCGTCGGTGTCCATCGCACCGCCCTCGCCGGTCGCCACTCCTCCGAACCGTCGGACCACACGACACGTGCGATCACCGGCACGTCGCCCTGCGGACGCAACGGCGCCGACTCAGGGATCTCACGGTTCGCCACAGAACGAGGATCTCGACCACCACTCACACCTGAGACGATATCGAACGTTTGTTCGATCGAGGTCCGGCGCGCACAGGTACACGGTCAGTGCGCGACCCTAATCGCGCTGCCGGCCTCGATTTCACTCGTCACGCTCTCGATGCTCGTCAGCGGCCCTTCGTTGGGCCGCTCCTGGGGCAAGGCTCTCGAGGATCTCGGCCGTGCGCGGGTCTACACGTTCGTCGGGCTGGATGTAGTGCAACCTCGTGATCGCGGTCGACGTGTGCCCGAGCAGTTCGGCGGCCAAGTCGAGACCCGCTTCTCGGTCGATCACAGTCGCGACGGTGCGGCGGAACGCATGTGGTGTCACCGCCTCGACGCCTGCTGCACCGAGCGCTTCGCGCAACCTCCGGCGGATGTTGGCGGTGGTCAGCGGCGTCCCGTTCCGGCTGAAGAAGATCAGATGCTCGGGTGGAAGGGGGCCGGTCACATCCAGGCGTGCCCGGAGGGCATCCACGGTGAACGAGGGGACGACGACGGTCCGGATCGCCTTGGCCGACTTAGGGTTGTCCTGCCGATAGGTCGGCCCGCTCCTGGGTGACACGATCGTGCCGGCGATGCGGACGGTCGGCCGCTCAGCGTCCAGGTCGACGTCGCAGATCCGGATGGCGAGCGCCTCGCCGATCCGGGCAGAAGTGCCGACCATCACCTCGATGATCGCCTGGAGCTGACCGTCAGGCTTGGGGCCCATGCGCGTCGCGTCGCGGCGCCAGGAGGCGACGGCATTGCGGATGACGTCGAGCTCCACGTCCTCGATCGCCATCGGAGTGCCCGGTGGCCGCTTGATGCGCTTCGTTCCCGTCACGGGGTTGTGGTCGATCGCCTCCAGCCTCACGGCGACTCCCATGACGAGGCTGAGGATCTTCTTGGAGTGGACGGCCCGCGCGTAGCTGAACGCGCGCTGCTGCGTGAGCCAACGTTCCACCCTGCCGACGGTGACCTCGCGCACGGTGAAGTGCTGGAACGCCGGCAGCAGGAGGTGCTCTGCCTCCCACGCGTACCGTTCCCGCGTGCTGGTGGCCAGTTCGCCCTCGGCCTTGATTCCCTCGAGCCAGTACGTGACGAGATCAGGAAAGGCGGTATCCCCGGTGATCTCCGTGGACGACTGGATGACGGTCTTCGCCTCTGCCATCTTCTGCCGCAATCGCCGCTTGGCTTCAGCTGCGCTCGCCCCGTGGGCTTCGATCTGCCGACCGCGACCGTTGGTATCGCGGTAGCGGACCCGCGCGCGGAAGCGACCGACGCCGAACCGTTCGGACGAGATCTCTCCGAACACCCCCACTGGGTTTCTGGGCCTAGCCATGGGTGTTCATCTGCTGGCGCGTTCGACTCCCGGAGCAGCCTCGCGCACGTTGCCGAGCCACGCCTGGATGTCCGAGAGGGCGAACCTGAGGTGCCGACCTACCCGGGTGGCGCACGGGCCCCTGCCCTCGGTTCGCCAGCGATAGATGGTCACGACCGGGACGCCGACGTAGTCGGCCAGCGTCTCGATGCTCAGTAGTGGCTCGAGGCCAGGGACCGGTGTGCGCGGGCTCTCGTCGCCGCCCGCGGGCGTTGCGTAGGAGTTCATACCGGCAGGTGTGCACGCGAAGGTGGCAAGACGCGACGCTCTGCGGGGCGATGCACATCACCCTGCCCGCCGACGGTCGAAACGGCCGGTCCTGGAGGGGTTTGTGTGGGGTTTCTGTGGGGTTGGGCAAGTCCAGAGACTCCTCAGGCCTGGTGAGACACCGTCTCACCAGGCCTGATACGTCGGGCTGACAGGATTTGAACCTGCGACCCCTTGACCCCCAGTCAAGTGCGCTACCAAGCTGCGCTACAGCCCGATGGCTCCCGCAGAAGCCTCGGAAACTCTACCTCACGGGCGAGGTCCCCTCTGCACCACTCAGCACGTCGAGCTCGGCAGCGACGAGACCGAGGACGACGAGGTCGAGAACGAGGCCGATACCCGCGTCCCAGGGCGAGAGCTGGAACAGGAAGACCTGGGTCACGAGCAGGGACACGAGGACGGCTCGGCGGAACCAACGGTAGCCCGACTCGCGGTCGGTGCCGACGCGACTGAGGCCGACCAGGGCGAACGCGGTCGAGACGAGCGCGCTGACGACGATGCCCACCAGGATCCAGGTGGCTTCGTCGCCGCCGTAGACGCCTCGCGCGAGCGTGACCCCGGAGGTGAGCAGCAGCAGGCCGACCGTGAACCAGGGTGCCCACTGCTCCCGGACCACGCGCCGGGTGACCGAGACAACGGCGTGCGAGATCACGCCGAAGGGGTTGGGCAGGACGTCCGAGTCGTGCTGGAGGGTGTCGAGCAGCGCGCGAACCTCGGCGGATCCCGGGGCGTCGCCCGCCTTCTCGAGGTAGCGGTACGCCGTCTCGCGGTCGCGTTCGCTCAGGCCACCCACGAGGCCGGCGACCGTGTGGTCGGCGGCGGCGGCGAGCAGCTCGGCGGGGTCGCGCGGGTGTCGGCGCTGCAGGGACTCGGCGCCGATCGCGAGCCCGACGACGACCGCGTAGATGACGGCCGCGGTCGGTCGCCAGAAGTAGTCGTAGTCGGCGGTGACGAACTTGCCGATCTCGTCGACGAACAGCCCGAAGCCGACGCCGCCCACGAGGACGACCCCGCTGCGGACGACCGGGCCCATGAAGACGATCTGCAGGAGCAGTGCGACGGCCATCAGCAGACCGCCCCACAGGACGTGGGACACGTGCGCTCCCCCGCCGCCGAGCTGCGGGAACCCCGTCGCGAGCAGCAGCAGGCGCACGAGGATGACCGTCGCGAGCGTGGTCACCAGGAACGCGGCGATGTGGCTGTTCGCGGCAGGGTCCCGGGGCAGCCCGAGCCGTAGGAGCCGCCTCCGTTGCCGCACGGAGGCGGCGCCGGTCACCGCTTGCGCTTCTCCCGGACGCGCACCGAGATCGAGATGGGCGTGCCCTCGAACCCGAACGTCTCACGGAGGCGACGCTCGATGTACCGGCGGTAGCCGGGGTCGAGGAAGCCGGTCGCGAAGATCACGAACCGCGGCGGGCGCGTGGACGCCTGCGTGGCGAACAGGATGCGTGGCTGCTTACCGCCGCGCAGGGGATGCGGGTGCGACGCGACGAGCTCGCCGAGGAACGCGTTGAGGCGACCGGTCGAGATGCGGGTGTCCCACGACTCCAGCGACCGCTCGAGGGCAGGAACAAGGCGGTCGGTGTGCCAGCCCGTCTTCGCTGAGATGTTCACCCGCGGGGCCCAGGTCACCTGGACCAGGTCCTGCTCGATCTCGCGCTCGAGGAACGGGCGACGGTCCTCGTCCATGAGGTCCCACTTGTTGTAGGCGATGACCAGCGCTCGGCCCGCCTCGATGACCTGCGAGATCACGCGCGTGTCCTGCTCGGTCATCTTCACGGACGCGTCGACCAGGACGACGGCCACCTCGGCCTTCTCGATCGCGGCCTGCGTGCGCAGCGACGCGTAGAAGTCGGCACCGGAGGTCTGGTGCACGCGGCGGCGGATCCCGGCGGTGTCGACGAACACCCACGGCTTGCCCTTGAGCGCAACCAGCTCGTCGACGGGGTCACGCGTGGTGCCGGCGACGGAGTCGACGACGACACGCTCGGAGCCGAGCACCTTGTTGAGCAGCGACGACTTGCCGACGTTCGGGCGACCGATCAGGGCCACGCGGCGCGGTCCGTCCGGCAGCGGCGTGCCGTGCGCGGAGACCTCGGGCAGCACGTCGATCGCGGCATCGAGCAGGTCGCCCGTGCCGCGGCCGTGCAACGCGGACACCGGGAACGGCTCCCCGAGCCCGAGCGCCCACAGGTTCGCGGCGTCGGCCTCACCTGCGGGTCCGTCGACCTTGTTCGCGCACAGCACCACGGGCTTGCCCGAGCGACGCAGGAGCCGGACCACCTGGGTGTCCGTCTCGGTCACGCCGACCGTGGCGTCGACGACGAAGATCACGGCGTCGGCGAGGGAGATGGCGACCTCGGCCTGCTGCGCGACGCGCGCCTCGATGCCGGCCACGTCGACCTCCCAGCCGCCGGTGTCGACGAGCGTGAACCGCCTGCCCGACCAGTCCGCGGGGTAGCTCACGCGGTCGCGGGTGACGCCCGGCTTGTCCTCGACGACGGCCTCGCGACGGCCGAGGATGCGGTTGACGAGCGTCGACTTGCCGACGTTCGGGCGGCCCACGACGGCGAGCACCGGGTAGACGACGACGCGCTCCTCGGCGCCGTCACCGTCCTCGCCTCCGTGCAGGAGGGCAAGGTCCTCGTCCTCGAGCTCGTACTCGGTCAGTCCGGCGCGCAGAGCCTGCTCGCGTTGGGCGTCGCCGGCCTCGTCGGGCAGCACCAGGGCAGGATCAGTCTCGGTCATGGCCCCAGTGTCCCAGGTGTGCCCACCCGTCGACGACCGTGGGGTCAGTGCGTCCGCTCACGCTGCGGGTCGTCGGTGGGCAGCGGGATGCCGGAGCGGGCCGACGCGCCGTCCACCAGCCGCGCGAGCGCGACGCGGATCGCCTCGTTGGCTTCTTCGACGGCCGCCTTGCCGGACGTCCCGGGAGCACGTTCGATGACGAGCGGCTCGCCGAACTCGATCGCGATCCTTCGCCGTAGGCCGGGGACCTTGTTGACCGACTCCCCCGTCCGTCGCGTCCCCAGGACCGCCACGGGGACGACGGGTGCATGCCCGTTCAATGCGAGCCACGCGATGCCCGCACGGGCGTTCGTCGCGGCGCCCCGGCCCCGGTTGCCCTCGGGAAACACGCCGACGACCCCGCCGCGCTTGAGGACCCCGAGCGCCTCGGTCAGCGCGGTCCGACCACCGTCGTCACGGTTCACCGAGATCTGCCCCGAGCCGTTCAGCAGCCAGGCGAGCGGACCCCGGAAGATCTCCTCCTTGACCAGCACGTGCGACCGCCTCGGCGCGACGCCGTACAGCAGCGGGCCGTCGAGGACGCCCGTGTGGTTGGCCGCCAGCAGCACGGGTCCCGTGGCGGGAACGTTCGCGGCGCCGGTGACCGCTGTGTTCCAGATGACCCGCGCCATGATCCAGCCGATCCAGCGCGACCAGAGCGGTTCGCGCGCGGAGGGCACGCTCACGAGCGCGGGCCGACTTCCGTCTCGACGACCTCCAGCACGGCCTCGACGGTCTCGTCGAAGTTCAGGTGCGAGGAGTCGATCGTGACGACACCGTCTGCGGCCACATGGAACTGCACGACGGTCGAGTCGTCGCGGTCTCGCCGCAGCACCTGGTCCTTGGTGGCCTCGACGGCCGCCGCGTCGTCGGACCCGTGGACGTCGCGTGCTCGTCGGGCGAGCCGGGCTTCCTCGCTGGCCGTCAGCAGCACGCGCACGTCGGCATCGGGGGCGATCACCGTGGTGATGTCCCGTCCCTCCGCCACGATCCCCCGCCCGTCCGAGAAGGAGCCGGGCACCTGCGACTCGGCGATCGCCTCACGCTGCAGCCGGGCCAGCGTCGCGCGCACCTCGAGGTTCGTGGCGATCGCACTGACGACCGCGGTGATCTCGGTGCTCCGGATCGGCTCGTGCACGTCGACGCCACCGACGTGGACCGTCGGGTGCGCAGGATCGACGCCCATGACCAACGGGAACCCGTCGACCGCGGCCGCGACGGCGGCCTGATCCGTGAGATCCAGGCCCTGCGACACGCACCACCACGTGGCCGCCCGGTACATCGCACCCGTGTCCAGGTAGGCCAGCTCGAGGGCGCTCGCGACCGCCCGGGACACGCTCGACTTGCCCGACCCCGAGGGCCCGTCGATCGCCACGACAAGGGTCGTGCTCAACTCACCAGTCTCCAACCGCGGGCACTGAGCTCCGCCTCCAGGTGCTCGACGCTGCCGGGCAGCACCGAGATCTCCGCCATGCCGACCGGCCGGCCGGCCGCGTGCTCGAGGTGCAGGTCCTCGAGGTTGACGCCCGCATCGCCCACGTCGGTCAGCAGCCGCGCGAGCTCTCCGGGCGAGTCCGGCACCAGGACCGTGACGACCGCGTACGTCCGCTGCGCCCCGCCGTGCTTCCCAGGGACGCGCGCCACGCCGACGTTTCCCGCGCTGATCGCGTGGGCGATCGACGCCAGCGCACCCGGCTCGACCGTCTCGGGGTCGGCGGCCTTGGCGGCGTGCGACAACGCCTCGATCACCGCGTCCAGGTCCGCGCGCAGGTCCACGAGAACGTCGTGCACCGCCGATGCGTTGGCGGCGAGGATCGAGGTCCAGAGCGCAGGGTCCGAGGCTGCCAGACGCGTCACGTCCCGCAGGCCCTGTCCGGCAAGCCCGAGTGCCGCGTCGTCGGCGTCGCGCAGACGCGCGGCGACCAGGCTGGCCGCGACCTGCGGCACGTGCGAGACGGCAGCGACGGCCGCGTCGTGCGCGTCGGCGTCCATCGTGACCGGGACGGCGCCCAGGTCGACAGCCAGCGACCGGACGGCGAGCAGGGCGTCGGGCCGCGACGAGCCCGAGTCCGTGATCACCCAAGGACGTCCGAGGAACAGGTCGGGGACGGCCGCACTGGGACCGGACCGCTCCCGCCCGGCCATCGGGTGCGATCCGACGTACCGGGTGAGGTCCGCCCCTGCTGCCCTCAGCTCTGCGAGCACGTAGCCCTTGACGCTGGCCACGTCGGTGACGATCGCCTCGGGGAACGCTTCCAGCTCAGCGCGAACGACGTCCGCGGTCACGTCGGGCGGCGCCGCGACGACGATGATCGCGGGCGCCGCATCGTCGCTCTTCGCGGGACGTCCCGCTCCCACGTCACGGGCCAGGGCCAGCGCCGTCCGCGACGGGTCGTGCAGGACGACGTCGACGCCGCGGGTGGTCAGGGACAGCCCGACCGACGCGCCGAGCAGCCCGGTGCCCACGATGCGCACCGGTCCACGGGTCGCAAGCGTCACATGCCCACCCGGACCATCAGGGAGCCCACCTCGGTCTTCGACAGCACCCGCGTGCGTCCGGACTTCAGGTCGCCCAGGCGTATGGGGCCGATCTGCATGCGGACCAGGCCGGTGACCGGGTAGCCGGCCTCCTCGAAGATGCGGCGGACGATGCGGTTGCGGCCCTCGTGCAGCTCGACCTCGACCAGGCTCGCCTGCGGGGTCGTCTGCACGATCTGGAACTTGTCCAGCTTGGCCGGACCGTCCTCGAGCTCGATGCCCTTGAGCAGCCGCCCACCCAGGGAGTTGGTCACGCGACCCTCGAGCTGGACCAGGTACACCTTGGGCACCGCGTGCGCAGGGTGCGCGAGCCGGTTGGCCAGCTCGCCGTCGTTGGTCAGCAGGATCAGGCCCTCGGTCTCGGCATCGAGCCGGCCGACGTGGAACAGGCGCTCCGTGCGGTCCTGGACGTACTGGCCGATCGAGGGCCGACCCTCGGGATCGTGCATCGTCGAGACGACGCCCTTCGGCTTGTTCAGCGCGATCGTCACGATCGACGTGTCGAGCTGCACACGCAGCCCGTCCACGTGGATGACGGCCGTCAGGGGGTCGACCCGCACACCGAGCTCGCGCACGGTGGTGTTGTCGACCGTCACGCGACCGGCCGCGATGAGGTCCTCGCAGGCGCGACGCGAACCGAGACCGGCCGCCGCGAGCACCTTCTGCAGGCGCACGCCGTCAGGGTCGTGGACGTCGATCGTCACCTCGGGCTCGCGCGACCGCGGAGGACGGGTCGACGTGCGGGACCTGCTGGCGCCTGCTCCGGTGGGCGCGCTGCGCGGGTATCCCGACTTGGCGCGCGGGGCACCACCCCGCGACGAGCTGGGAGCGCCGCCCCGCGACGAGCTGGGCGCACCACCGCGCGACGAACCTGGCGCGCCTCCGCGCGATGAGCTGGATGCCCCTCCGCGCGACGAGCTGCCGGCACTGTCGCCGCCGCGCGACGAACCGCCCGCGCTGGCGCCGCCGTGCGACGAACCGCCGGTGCTCGAGCCGCCGCGGTAGCCGCCGCCGCTGCTGCGGTAGCCGTCACCGCCACCGGTGCTCCCCCGGTAGCCCTCGCCGCCCCCGGAACCGCGGTACCCACCGGAGCTGCCGCCGCGCGACGAACCGCCGCCCGAGCCGCTCGGGCGCGACCCGCCGGAGCGACCCCCACCGGAACCGCTGGAGCGGCCCTGGCTGGAGCCCCCGGAGCGTCCACCGGCCGACCCGGTGCCTCCCGAACGTGGTGCCTGCTGGCTCATCTGGTTTCTCCGATCGCCTGGTCGACGCCCTCGAAGGCGTCGATGTCCGGCAGGTAGGGCGCGAGCGGAGGCATCTCGTCCAGGCTGGACAGCCCCATCCGCTCCAAGAAGTATCCCGTGGTCGAGTAGAGGACCGCACCGCTCGACGGATCTGTGCCGACCTCGGCGACCAGACCGCGGGCGGTGAGGGTCCGGACGACGCCGTCGACGTTCACGCCACGCACGGCGGAGACCTGCCCACGGGTGACGGGCTGGCGGTACGCGATCACCGCGAGCGTCTCGAGGGCGGCCTGCGTCAGCCGGGCGGTCTGCCCGTCGAGCACGAACCGCCCGACGACGTCGGCGTAGACGGGCGCCGAGTAGATGCGCCACCCCTCACCGACGCGACGCACCTCGAAGCCGCGCGGACGGCCACCGTGGTCGCCCCGGTACTCGGCGGCGAGGGCCTCGAGCAGCTCCTCGACCCGGTCCGTGGGCAGAGCGAGCACCGTGGCCAGGCGGATGGCGGAGATCGGCTCGTCGGCCACCATGAGCACGGCTTCGAGCGCGGACAACGCGCCTCCGGGCAGGTCGTCGACGTCGAAGGCGAGCTCGTCTGCCGCGGCGGTGTCGACGGCGGTCTCGTCGACCACGGCGTCGACCGTTGCGTCGGTGGGCGGCTGCTCGGTCATGTGGTCTCCTCGGGTGCGGCCTCGGGCACCGTGTCGATGGTGGTGTCCAGCTGGTCGAAGTCGTCGGACACCTCGATGTCCCCCTCGGCCGAACCCGTCCAGCGCACGGTCAGCTCACCGAGCGGCGTCACCTGGTCGAAGCCGACGGCGCCCTCACGGAAGAGCTCCAGCAGAGCCAGGAACCGGGCGACGACGACGATCGTCGCGTCCGCGTCGGCCGTCAGCGCACGGAACGACATCGCGCCACCGTGCCGGAGCCGGTCCACGAGCACCGCGGCCTGCTCCCGGACGCTGACGGCCGGTGCGTGCAGGTGGCTGATGTCGACCGCGGCTGCGGCCGCTCTCGGCTGCTCAGCCTTGGCGGCCAGCGCGGCGAGCTCGTCGGGACCGATCTGCCAGACGAGCTCGGGCAGCAGTGCGGCAAGGTGCGGCTCCAACGTCACCAGCCGCGGGAACCTGCGTCCCTCGGTGGAGAACCGTTCGGCCAGGTCGGCAGCGACGAGCTTGTACGCGCGGTACTGCAGCAGCCGCGCGAACAGCAGGTCCCGGGCCTCGAGGAGCTCGATGTCCTCCTGGTCCTCCACATCTGCGGACGGCAGGAGGCGGGCGGCCTTCAGGTCGAGGAGCGTCGCTGCGATGACCAGGAACTCGCTCGCCTGTCCGAGGTCCCACTCCTTCTCGGCGGACTTGAGGTACCCGATGAACTCGTCGGTGACCTGTGCGAGCGCGACCTCGGTGATGTCGAGCTTGTGCTTCGCGATGAGCCCGAGAAGGAGGTCGAACGGCCCGCTGAAGTTGGTCAGGTGGACGTTGAACGCCTGGGTGCCCGCGGGCGCGACGGCACCCGGGGTCGACTCGGAGAGCGGGGCCGCGCGCTCGTCAGGCGGCGTCGCCACGGGCGACGAGCTCACGTGCCAGCTGCCGGTAGGCCGCCGCACCGGAGTGCGTCGGGGCGTACGTCGTGATGGGCTCGGCGGCGACCGTCGCGTCGGGGAACTTCACCGTGCGGCTGATCACGGTCTGCAGGAGTGCGTCCCCGAAGGCCTCGTGCACGCGCGCGACGACCTCCCGGGCGTGCAGCGTGCGGGGGTCGTACATCGTGGCGACGATGCCGTCGAGCTCCAGGCGGGGGTTGAGACGGTCACGCACCTTGTCGATCGTCTCCACGAGCAGCGCCACACCGCGCAGGGCGAAGAACTCGCACTCCAGAGGGATCAGCACCCCGTGCGCGGCCGTCAGGGCGTTCACCGCGAGCAGACCGAGCGAGGGCTGGCAGTCGATGAGCACGACGTCGTAGTCGTCGAGGACGGGACGCAGTGCCCGCGCGAGGACCGTCTCGCGGGCGACCTCCCCGACGAGCTGGACCTCGGCCGCCGACAGGTCGATGTTCGCGGGCAGCAGGTCGAGCCCGGGGGTCCCCGTGTGGTGGATCAGCGAGTGGATGTCCGCGTCCCGCTCCATGAGCAGGTTGTAGACGGTGCGGTCCAGCTCGTGCGGGCTGATGCCCAGGCCGACGGACGCGGCACCCTGCGGGTCGAAGTCGACGATCAGGACGCGGCGGCCGTACTCGGCGAGCGCGGCACCCAGGTTGATCGTGGTGGTCGTCTTGCCGACGCCACCCTTCTGGTTGCAGAGCGCGATCACACGGGCGGGACCGTGCGAGGCGAGCGGCGCGGGATCGGGGAACTCCGGCAACGGACGCCCGACGGCGTCGAGCTGCGGGTCGGTCGTCTGCTGGCTCACCACGCCGCACAACCTACCGGAGCGGACGGCCTCGATGCCGCGCGACAGACCGGTGGGGCCACAACGCTCACCGGGCCCGCGGGTGGGTGGCGGCGTAGACCTCGCGAAGCGTGTCCGGCGTCACGAGCGTGTAGATCTGCGTCGTCGTGACGGATGCGTGCCCGAGCAGCTCCTGGACGACGCGGACGTCGGCACCGCCCGCGAGCAGGTGCGTCGCGAACGAGTGCCGCAGCGTGTGCGGCGAGACGTGCTCGGCATCGGCCAGACCGGCCTTCTCGGCGGCGGATCGCAGAACCGCCCAGGCGCTCTGCCGGCTCAGCCGCGCACCGCGCGTGTTGAGGAACAGCCCGGGCGATCCCCCTCTGCTACCGGTCGACATCGCGGGCCTCCCGCGGACCAGGTAGGCGTCGACCGCGTCGAGCGCGAAGCTCCCGACCGGGACGACCCGCTCCTTACGACCCTTGCCGAACAGTCGGACGGACGCGAAGCCCGGCGTGCGGTCGAGGTCGTCGACGTCCAGGCCGATGGCCTCCGAGATCCGGGCGCCGGTGCCGTAGACGAGCTCGAGCAGAGCGCGGTCCCGCAGCGGGACCGGTCCGTCTCCCAGCCCTGCGGCGTCGAGGAGCCGTTCGACATCGTCCACGGAGATGGCCTTCGGGAGGCGCTTGGGCTGCGACGGCGGACGGACCGCGCTCGCGGCATCGGTGCCCGTCACGCCGTCCAGGAGCAGGAACCGGTGCCACCCCCGCACCGCCACGACCGACCGCGCCGCGGAGGACGCCGACAGCACGGCGCGCCCGTCGCTTCCGGTGCGGACGGCGAGCAGGTAGTCCTCGACGTCGCGTTCACGGATCTCGCCGGGGTCGGAACAGCCACGCTCCGAGAGGAACGTGACGTACCGGCTCAGGTCCCGCCGGTACGCGAGGAGCGTGTTGGTGGACAGGCCCCGCTCGACGGTGAGGTGGGCCAGGTAGGTCTCGAGCGAGACCTCGATGGTGGTCACGGCGTCAGAGCGGCAGGAAGACGTCCACTGCCAACGCGAGCGACAGCAGCGTGAGGTAGGTGATCGAGGCGTGGAAGACCGTCATCGCCTTGAGCTTGCCGCGGGCGGGGTCCTCGGCGCGCCGCAGCAGGCTGATGTTGGTCCACAGGAACCAGATGCCCAGGCCGGTGGCGACCGCGCCGTACACCCAGGTCATGCCTTGGACGGGCCAGATCAGCAACGAGCACGCGATCATCGCCAGGGTGTACAGGATCATCTCCCGCGCCACCTTGGTGTCCTTGGCCACGACCGGAAGCATGGGGACGCCGGCCGCGGCGTAGTCACGCTTGAACTTCATCGACAGCGGCCAGTAGTGCGGCGGCGTCCAGAAGAAGATCACGCCGAACAGGAGCACGGCGGTCCACGACAGCCCGCCGGTCACCGCGGACCAGCCGATGAGCACGGGCATGCAGCCGGCAGCGCCGCCCCACACGATGTTCTGCGGGGTGCGCCGCTTGAGGATCATGGTGTAACCCACGACGTAGATCAGGATCGCCGCCGCGGTCAGCCAGGCCGACGCGGGATTGACGACGAACCACAGCCACGCCAGCGAGAAGGCACCGAGCACCAGACCGAAGACGAGCGCCGCGCGCGGAGTGACCTCACCGGTGACCAGGGGGCGCCGCTTGGTGCGGTTCATGATCTTGTCGATGTCGCGGTCGAGGTAGCAGTTGAGCACGTTGGCCGACCCGGCCGCCGCGGCTCCCCCGACGAGCGTCGCGAGCACGAGGCCCAGCCCGGGCCAGCCGTCGGCCGCGAGGATCATCGTCGGGACCGTCGTGACGAGCAGGAGCTCGATGACACGAGGCTTCGTCAGCGCGATGTACGGCCCGACCACGCGTCGCAGGCGGCCGGCCGGGACGGTCGAGGACGTCACCGACGAACCGTGCAGCGGGCCGACAGCGGTCTGGTCGTCCGACGCTCCGGCGTCATCGACTGACAGAGGGCTGCTGAGGCGCACGCGCTGCGGTTTCCGTTCGAGTCGGGCGGGGTTATGTCGCGCAGCCATGCTAAGGCCTGCACCTGCCCGTGGTGCGACAGCGAGGCGTGATGACGCCCGGCCGCGTGTGTGAGATCGGTCGCTCGCACGACCGCCGTACGCGCGGTCCTGGTCACGCCCCGCGGCATCACCCGGGTGCGCTATAGGCTCGCCGTGCACGGTCCGACGACCGCCGCGAAGGCGTGACGCCGACCTGCCGGAAGCCCACAGTGGCTGACAGATGTTGTCTCACAGACTCGTCCGACACGTCACCCGGCCGTCCAGGCGTGGGTGGGAATGAGGTGCGGTGAACGCGAAGGCTCCCCTGGCGCAGACGGTCGGTTGGACCGATCTTGACGTGAAGGCGGTGGACACGGTGCGTGTCCTGGCCGCGGACGCGGTCGAGAAGGTCGGCAACGGCCACCCGGGGACGGCGATCAGCCTGGCCCCCGCCGCCTACCTGCTCTACCAGAACGTGCTCAGGCACGACCCGGCCGACCCGCACTGGCTGGGGCGCGACCGTTTCATCCTGTCCGCGGGCCACTCGAGCCTGACGCAGTACATCCAGCTGTACCTCGCCGGTTTCGGGCTCGAGCTGGCCGACCTCGAGGCGCTGCGCACGTGGGGCTCCAAGACCCCTGGGCACCCGGAGTACAAGCACACGACGGGCGTGGAGATCACGACCGGTCCGCTCGGCCAGGGCCTGGCGTCCGCCGTCGGGTTCGCGATGGCGGCCCGCCGTGAGCGGGGCCTGCTCGACCCCGAGGCCGCGCCGGGCACCAGCCCGTTCGACCACTTCGTGTACGTCATCGCCTCCGACGGCGACCTGCAGGAGGGCGTCACGAGCGAGGCCTCCTCGATCGCGGGCACGCAGGAGCTCGGCAACCTCATCGTCCTGTGGGACGACAACCACATCTCGATCGAGGGCGACACCGAGATCGCGTTCACCGAGGACGTCGTCGCACGGTACGAGGCGTACGGCTGGCACACCCAGTTCGTCGACTGGACGGCCGGCCCCGACGGCTACGTCGAGGACGTCGACTCGCTCCACGCCGCCATCGAGGCGGCGAAGGCTGTCACCGACCGCCCGTCGTTCATCGGCCTGCGCACCCTCATCGCCTGGCCGACGCCGGGCAAGACGAACGAGCACTCGGCGCACGGCTCCAAGCTGGGTGGCGACGCGGTCCGCGGGCTGAAGGAGGCCGTCGGGTTCGACCCCGAGAAGTCGTTCGACGTCGACCCCGAGGTCCTGGCGCACACCCGTGGGCTGAGCGCGCGTACGGCCCCGGCCAAGGCCGCCTGGCAGGAGTCGTTCGACGCCTGGCGCGTCGCCAACCCGGACAACGCAGCCCTCCTCGACCGTCTCGTCGCGGGCGACCTGCCCGACGGCTGGGCGGATGCGCTCCCCGTGTTCCCTGCAGGCAAGGCCGTCGCCACACGTGCGGCGTCCGGTGACGTCCTCTCGGCCCTCGCGCCCGTCCTGCCCGAGCTGTGGGGCGGGTCCGCGGACCTGGCCGGCTCGAACAACACGACGATGAAGGGCGAGCCGTCCTTCCTCCCGGCCAAGCGCTCGACCACGGAGTTCGCGGGTGACCAGTTCGGGCGCACGCTGCACTTCGGCATCCGCGAGCACGCCATGGGCTCGATCCTGTCGGGCATCCGCCTGCACGGTCTGACCCGACCGTACGGCGGCACGTTCTTCACGTTCAGCGACTACATGCGCGGAGCGGTGCGGCTCGCCTCGCTCATGGGTGTGCCCGCCGTGTACGTGTGGACGCACGACTCGATCGGCCTCGGCGAGGACGGCCCGACGCACCAGCCGATCGAGCACCTCGCGGCTGTCCGCGCGATCCCCGGGCTGACCGTGGTCCGTCCCGCGGACGCCAACGAGACGGCGGCCGCCTGGAAGGCGACCCTCGAGCACACGACCGGACCCGTCGCCCTGATCCTCACGCGCCAGAACGTCCCGACGTTCCCGCGTGGCGAGGACGGCTTCGCCTCCGCAGACGGGGTCGCCCGCGGCGCGTACGTGCTGCTCGAGGCGAGCACCGGGACCCCGGACGTGATCCTCATCGGGACAGGTTCCGAGGTCCAGCTCGCCGTGGAGGCACGCACCACGCTCGAGGCGGCGGGCGTGGCCACCCGTGTCGTGTCGGCGCCGTCGCTCGAGTGGTTCGGCGAGCAGGACGAGACCTACCGTGAGTCGGTGCTCCCGTCGTCGGTCCGTGCCCGCGTCTCTGTCGAGGCAGGGATCGCACTGTCCTGGCACAAGCTGCTGGGCGACGCCGGGCGGTCCGTGTCGATCGAGCACTACGGCGCCTCGGCGTCGGCGGAGAAGCTGTTCGAGGAGTTCGGCTTCACCGCCGACCACGTCGTGGCGGCGGCGCACGAGTCCATCGCGGCGTCGAACAGCGGCCCCGCGAACACGCCCGGTCTGCCGCTCTCCACCGGCACGGGCGACCAGCAGGTCTGAGTCTTACCGGACGCGCCGGCCCTGGGAGACCACCGGGGCCGGCGCTCGGACGAAGGGGATGGATCATGGCACCGAGCAGCAGCCCTCTGGCACGCCTGGCCGACGCGGGAGTCGCGATCTGGCTGGACGACCTGTCGCGCGAGCGACTCCGCAGCGGGAACCTCGCCGATCTCGTCGCGGACAGCGGCGTCGTGGGCGTCACCACCAACCCGTCGATCTTCGCCAGCGCACTGTCCAAGGGCGACGCCTACGACGCGCAGCTGCGTGAGCTCGCAGCCCAGGGCACCGACGTGGACGACGCGGTGTTCCAGATCACCACGGACGACGTTCGCCAGGCGGCCGACGTCCTGCGACCGGTGTACGACGAGACGGACGGCGTGGACGGTCGCGTCTCCATCGAGGTCGACCCGCGGCTCGCGAAGGACACGGACGCGACGATCGCCTCGGCGAAGTCGCTGTGGTCCACGGTCGACCGGCCGAACGTCTTCATCAAGATCCCGGCGACCCGCGAGGGGCTGCCGGCGATCACGGCGGTGCTCGCCGAGGGCATCAGCGTCAACGTCACCCTGATCTTCTCGATCGAGCGCTACGGCGCCGTGCTCGACGCGTTCGAGTCCGGCCTGGAGAAGGCCAAGGCGAACGGGCACGACCTCGCGCCGATCGCCTCCGTCGCCTCGTTCTTCGTGTCCCGCGTGGACGCCGCCATCGACCCGCTGCTCGACAAGATCGGGTCCCCCGAGTCGGCGGCCCTACGCGGCAAGGCGGCCATCGCCAACGCCCGGCTCGCCTACGGGCTCTACCAGGAGGTCGTCGCGGACGACCGGTGGAAGGCCCTCGCCGCCGCCGGGGCGAAGCCGCAGCGTCCGCTCTGGGCCTCGACCGGCGTGAAGGACAAGGCCTACCCCGACACGCTCTACGTCGACGAGCTCGTGGTGGCCGGTGTGGTCAACACGATGCCCGAGGCCACCCTCAAGGCAGTCGCGGACCACGGTGGTGACGGTCACGACACCGTGACGGGGACCCGTGCGGCGGCCGAGGCCGTCATCGCCGGGCTGCGCGACCTCGGCATCGACATCGACGACGTCACCGAACAGCTGGAGGTCGAGGGCGTGGACAAGTTCACGACCGCGTGGGGCGAGCTGCTCTCGACGGTGTCCGACGGTCTCGCCGGCGCCGCCGAGCAGGTCGGTTCGGGGGCAGCCAGATGAGCCCGACCAAGGTCAGCGCGGACAACAACCCGCTGCGCGACGCGCGCGACCGCCGACTCCCCCGCATCGCCGGGCCCTGCGGCCTGGTGATCTTCGGTGTCACCGGCGACCTCGCCCGCAAGAAGCTCATGCCCGCGGTGTACGACCTCACCAACCGTGGGCTGCTGCCGCCCGGGTTCGCGCTGACCGGGTTCGCGCGACGCGACTGGGCCACGCAGGACTTCGCCAAGATCGTGCACGACTCGGTGCGCGAGCACGCCCGCACGCCGTTCCGGGAGGCCACCTGGCGCCAGATGTCCGAGGGCATCCGGTTCGTCCAGGGCACCTTCGACGACGATGACGCGTTCGACCGCCTGCGCGAGACCGTCGAAGAGCTCGACGTGAACCGGGGCACCGGCGGCAACCACGCCTTCTACCTGTCGGTGCCACCGAGCTCGTTCCCCGTCGTGTGCAAGCAGCTCGCCCGCTCGGGCCTGTCCCAGCCGGAGGAGGGGACCTGGCGCCGCGTCGTCATCGAGAAGCCCTTCGGCCACGACCTGAAGAGCGCCCGGGAGCTCAACGAGATCGTCTCGGACGTGTTCAATCCCGACGACATCTTCCGGATCGACCACTACCTCGGCAAGGAGACGGTGCAGAACCTGCTGGCGCTGCGCTTCGCCAACCAGCTGTTCGAGCCGATCTGGAACAACAACTACGTCGACCACGTCCAGATCACCATGGCGGAGGACATCGGCATCGGGGGCCGCGCGTCGTACTACGACGGCATCGGCGCGGCCCGCGACGTCATCCAGAACCACCTGATGCAGCTTCTCGCGCTCACCGCGATGGAGGAGCCGGCGTCGTTCGAGGCCGACGGTCTGCGCGCGGAGAAGATCAAGGTGCTCTCCTCGGTGCGGGTGCCCCGCGACATCGGCAAGCACACCTCGCGTGGGCAGTACTCGGCGGGCTGGCAGGGCGGCGAGAAGGTCGTCGGCTACCTCGAGGAGGAGGGCTTCAACAAGGAGTCCACGACCGAGACGTTCGCGGCGATCCGCGTCGACATCGACAACCGCCGCTGGGCGGGCGTCCCGTTCTACCTGCGCACCGGCAAGCGTCTGGGCCGGCGCGTCACCGAGATCGCGGTCGTGTTCAAGCGGGCGCCGCACCTGCCGTTCGAGTCGACCGCGACGGCCGAGCTCGGCAAGAACGCGTTGGTCATCCGCGTGCAGCCCGATGAGGGCGTCACGCTGCGGTTCGGCGCCAAGGTGCCGGGTACGGCGATGGAGGTCCGCGACGTCACGATGGACTTCGGCTACGGGCACGCGTTCACCGAGTCCTCCCCCGAGGCGTACGAGCGGCTCATCCTCGACGTCCTGCTCGGTGACCCGCCGCTGTTCCCCCGGCACGAGGAGGTCGAGCTGTCCTGGAAGGTGCTCGACCCGATCACGGCCTACTGGGCCGCCCACGGGAAGCCCGACCAGTACCGCTCCGGCACGTGGGGTCCGGAGTCGGCCGACGAGATGATGGCGCGCGACGGACGGACCTGGAGGCGGCCATGATCATCGACATGCCGAACACGACCACCCGCGACGTCAACCGGCGGCTGCTCCGGGAGCGGGACGAGGGCGGCGCGATCGCGCTCGGCCGCGTGCTGACGCTCGTGGTCGTCGTCGGGGACCGTGATCCCGAGGAGGCGATCGAGGCGGCGAACGACGCCAGCCGGGAGCACCCGTGCCGGGTCATCGTCATCGCGAACGACGTGGCCGACAAGGAGTCGAGCCTCGACGTCCAGATCCGGCTCGGCGGCGACGCGGGTGCCAGCGAGGTCCTGATCCTGCGCCCGTCCGGCGCGCTCGAGCGTCACCTCGACACGCTGCTGATCCCGCTCCTGCTCCCCGATGCACCGATCGTCGCCTGGTGGCCCTACGAGGTGCCGAAGAACGTGGCCGAGGACCCGATCGGTCGGATGGCGGCACGTCGCATCACGGACACCACGCAGGTGCTCCACCCGCTCGCCACCCTCAAGCAGCTCGCGGCGACCTACGTGGACGGTGACACGGACCTCGCCTGGACACGGGCGACGCTCTGGCGCGGTCTCATCGCGGCCACGCTCGACCAGCCGCCGTTCGAGCCGGTGCACAAGGCCGTGGTCGTCGGGCAGGCCAACCACCCGTCCGTCGACCTCATCGCGGCGTGGCTCGCACAGTCCCTTCGGTGCCCGGTCGAGATCGAGCGCGTCACCGAGGCGCTCGCCATCACGCAGGTCCGGCTGGAGCGGACGTCCGGGCCGATCGTGCTCGACCGGCCCGACGGCAAGACCGCTGCACTGCACCAGCCGGAGCAGCCCGACCACCGCATCGCGCTGCCGATCCGCCAGCTGCGCGAGTGCTTGGCGGAGGAGCTGCGTCGGCTCGACGCCGACGAGGTGTACGGCGAGGTGCTGCAGAAGGGACTTGCGAGGCTCCACGCGTGACCGCACAGGTGTTCCCCGCGCACGGCCCACGCGACGTCATCGTCCACCCAGACCCCACCGTGCTCGCCGAGGCCGTTGCTGCGCGACTGCTCACACGTCTGGTCGACCTCCAGTCGCACCGGTCACCGCTGCACGTCGTCCTCACGGGCGGCACGGTCGGCATCGCGTCCCTGCGTGCCGTCGCCGCGAGCCCCGTGCGCGACGCGGTGGACTGGTCGGGCGTGCACCTGTGGTGGGGCGACGAACGGTTCCTGCCGGACGGTGACGCCGACCGCAACGAGACGCAGGCTCGCGAGGCGCTCATCGACCCGCTCGGTGACGCGCTCCCCGCGTCGAACGTGCACCCCATGCCCGCGCTCAGCGACGAGGTCCCGACGCCTGAGGTGTCGGCCGAGCTGTATGCCACGGCCCTGGCCGAAGCGGGGGCACCCGCGTTCGACGTCCTGCTGCTCGGCATGGGTCCCGACGGCCACGTGGCGTCCCTGTTCCCCGGTCACGAGGCGCTCGGCGCCCAGTACGCGACCACGGTCGCGGTGCACGGCTCCCCCAAGCCGCCGCCCCTGCGGGTCTCCCTGACCTTCGAGGCCATCCGGCGTGCCCGGGAGGTCTGGGTCGTGGCTTCCGGCGCCGAGAAGGCCGACGCGGTCGCGTCCGCACTCGGTGGCGCGTCGGTGACCGCGACGCCGGCTGCCGGTGCGCTGGGTCTCGAGCGGACGCTCTGGCTGGTCGACGCCGCCGCAACAGCCGCTCTCGCCACGGCGGAGGCGCCGCCGGCAGCACCGGCGACCGACGTGTGGACCGCGGTCGACGACTACTTCGGGGTGCTCGTCCCGGAGGACGTCGCGCTGGTGGACACGCGGGCGAGCGCCGTCGCAGCGGGCCTGCCCGACATCGCCGTCGCCCCCAACCAGGGCAAGCTCCTGCACCTGCTCGCGCAGGCCGTCGGGGCGCGCCGGATCCTCGAGGTGGGAACGCTCGGCGGGTACAGCACCGTGTGGCTCGCCCGCGCCCTGCCCGTCGGCGGCTCCTTGACCACGCTCGAGATCTCGCCCGAGCACGCCGCCGTGGCATCGGACTCCCTGGTGCGTGCCGGTCTCGGTGACGTCGCCTCGGTGGTCGTCGGTCCCGCCGTCGACACGCTCGACCGGCTGATCGCCGAGGACACCGAACCCTTCGACCTCGTGTTCATCGACGCCGACAAGGAGTCGATCCCCGGCTACCTGGACCAGACGCTCGCGCTCACCCGGCCCGGGTCGCTCGTGATCGTGGACAACGTCGTGCGCGGTGGCGGTGTCCTCGACCCGTCCCACCCCGACGCGCGCGTGCAGGGCGTGCGGACGATGGTCGACCTGCTGACGTCGCACCCGCGCTACGACTCGACGGTCATCCAGACGGTCGGCGCCAAGGGCTACGACGGGTTCGCGCTCCTGCGCGTCCACTGAGCGCACCCGGCACGTCGAAGGGCCCCGCACCATCGGTGCGGGGCCCTTCGACGACATCGTGAACCGTTGCGGTCATCCGCCGCGCTTCGCCCGCAGCGCCGCCAGCGCCTCGTCGAGGATCGCGGCGCCGTCCTCATCGGACCGCCGCTCCTTCACGTAGGCCAGGTGCGTCTTGTACGGCTCGTTCTTGCTGGGCGACGGCGGGTTGGCCTGGTCCTGGCCGGCCGGGAAGCCGCAGCGCGGGCAGTCCCACGTGGGAGGGGCCTCGAGCGCCGCCTCCTCAGCGAAGCTCGGACGCGTCTCATGACCGTTGGCGCACCAGTAGGACACCCAGACGCGGGGAGCGGTGTCGCCACGCTCCGCCTCGCCCATGGGACCGGCTCCGACTCGCGACCCCCTGATCGCACTTCCGCTCGCCATCGCCGACCGCCTCAGACCGTCTTCTCGAGCAACCCGAGAAGGATGATGATGACCGTCCAGACCAGCGCCGTCCCGACCGTGATCCGGTTGAGGTTGCGCTCCGCAACGCCTGAGCTGCCGGCACTGCTCGTGATGCCGCCGCCGAACATGTCCGACAGGCCTCCGCCCTTGCCCTTGTGCAGCAGGACGAGCGGGATGAGCAAGAGGCTGGTGAGAACCAGCAGCACCTGAAGGGCGATACGCAAGGCGTCCACGTCTGTGTCGGTTCCTTACTGGGAGGGCACGTCACGAGCCGATTGGGCCCGGCAACGCTGCGGTTGACCGCGGTACAGGGTAGGCGACGAGCGGCCGCAAAGCCACCATGCAACGGACCGGGTCCCGCCCGACGAATCGGACGGGACCCGGTCCGCGGATGTCAGAGACCGACCGAGTGCGACTGGTAGCGGGCGATCGCGGCGAACTCGTCCGGGTCGAGGCTCGCGCCGCCGACCAGGGCACCGTCGACGTCCGGCTTGGCCATGATCGACGCCACGTTGGACGACTTCACGGAACCGCCGTACAGGACGCGGACCGCGTCGGCCGTCTCGGCGTCGTAGAGCTCGGCGATGCGGGACCGGATGGCCTCGCACAGCTCCTGCGCGTCCTCGGGCGTGGCGGTCTCGCCGGTGCCGATGGCCCAGACGGGCTCGTAGGCGACGACGATCGTCTTGACCTGCTCCGCCGTGAGGCCGGCCAGCGCACCGTCGAGCTGCGCGAGGGTGTGCGGGACGTGCTCGCCGGCCTTGCGGACCTCGAGGACCTCACCGACGCACAGGATCGGGACGATGCCCGAGGCGAGCGCGTTGAGCACCTTCTTGTTGATGAGCTCGTCGGACTCGTTGTGGTACTGACGACGCTCCGAGTGGCCGACCGCGACGTACGTGACGCCGAGCTTGGCCAGGAACGCCGGCGAGATCTCACCGGTGTAGGCACCCGACTGGTACGCCGAGACGTCCTGCGCGCCGTAGACGAGCTCGAGCTTGTCGGCGTCGACCAGCGTCTGCACGCTGCGCAGGTCGGTGAAGGGCGGGAGAACCGCGACCTCGACCTTGGAGAAGTCGTGCTTGCCGTCGCGCAGCGCCCACGCGAGCTTCTGCACGGTGTGCGTGGCCTGGTGGTGGTCCAGGTTCATCTTCCAGTTGCCCGCCATCAGCGGGATGCGAGTCGCCACGATCAGTCCTCCAGAACCGCGATGCCGGGGAGCGTCTTGCCCTCGAGGAACTCGAGGCTCGCGCCACCACCGGTCGAGATGTGTCCGAACCCGGCCTCGTCGAAGCCGAGCGTCCGCACGGCCGCGGCGGAGTCGCCACCGCCGACGATGGTGAAGCCGCCGTTGGTGCCGGCGTCGATCAGGGCCTGCGCGACCGCGCGGGTTCCGCCCGAGAACGCCTCGAACTCGAACACGCCTGCCGGACCGTTCCAGACGACCGTCTTGGCGTCCACGATCTTGCTCGCGAACAGCGCGCTCGACTCGGGACCGATGTCCAGACCGATCTTGCCGTCCGGGATGGCGTCCGCTGCGACGACGAGCGCCGGCGAGTCCGCCTTGAACTCATCAGCGACGACGATGTCCGTGGGCAGGACGATCTCGACGCCGGCCGCCTCGGCCTGTGCCAGGTAGCCCTTGACGGTCTCGATCTGGTCCTGCTCGAGCAGCGAGTTGCCCACCGAGTAGCCCTTGGCCGCGAGGAACGTGAACAGCATCCCGCCGCCGATGAGCAGACGGTCGGCCTTGGTCAGCAGGTTCGCGATGACGCCGAGCTTGTCCGACACCTTCGAGCCGCCGAGCACCACCACGTAGGGACGCGCGGGGTCGTCGGTCGCCTTGCGCAGGGACGCGACCTCCTTGAGGACCAGCTTGCCGACCGCGTGCGGGAGCACGAGCGCGACGTCGTACACCGACGCCTGCTTGCGGTGCACTACGCCGAAGCCGTCGGACACGTACGCGTCCGCAAGAGCCGCGAGCTCGGCGGCCAGCTCGGCACGCTCGGCGTCGACCTTGGACGTCTCGCGCGCGTCGAACCGGATGTTCTCGAGCAGCGCGATCTCGCCGTCCTGCAGTGCCGCGACCGTGGCCTTGGCGGACTCGCCAACGACGTCCTCGGCGAGTGCGACCGGCTGGCCGAGCAGCTCGGACAGACGCTCGGCGACGGGCTTGAGCGAGTACTTGTCCTCGGGCGCACCCTTAGGGCGGCCGAGGTGCGCGGTCACGACGACACGCGCGCCGGCGGACAGCAGCGCCTGCAGCGTCGGCAGCGCCGCGCGGACGCGGCCGTCGTCGGTGATGGTCGTCCCGTCGAGCGGCACGTTGAAGTCGGATCGGACGAGCACGCGCTTGCCGCGCAGGTCTCCGAGGTCCTCGATGGTCTTCATGGGGCTCCTAGCAGAAGGTGAGCAGGGGTGAACACAGCAACGTCCGCGCGGTCCGGGCCCGTGAGGACCCGGACGCACGCGGACGTATGACCGTCACTGCAGCAGCAGCGGAAACGTCAGAGACGCTCGCCGACGTACTCCGTGAGGGCCACGAGGCTGTTCGAGTAGCCCCACTCGTTGTCGTACCAGGCGATGATCTTGACCAGGTCGCCGCTCACCTTGGTGAGCTTCGAGTCGAAGATGCTCTGGTGCGGGTTGGTGACGATGTCGCTCGAGACGATCTCGTCCTCGACGTACTCGAGGACGCCCTTGAGCGGACCCTCGGCGGCTGCCTTGACGGCGGCGTTGACCTCCTCGACCGTGACCTCGCGCGAAGCGGTGAAGGTCAGGTCGGTGGCGGAGCCGGTGATCGTCGGGACGCGGAGCGCGAACCCGTCGAGCTTGCCCTTGAGCTCCGGGAGGACGAGCGCCACGGCCTTGGCCGCACCGGTCGACGTCGGGACGATGTTCTGCGCGGCCGCACGGGCACGACGCAGGTCCTTGTGCGGACCGTCCTGGAGGTTCTGGTCACCCGTGTAGGCGTGGATCGTGGTCATGAGACCGCGCTCGATGCCGATCGCGTCGTTGAGCGCCTTGGCGACGGGGGCCAGGCAGTTCGTGGTGCAGGACGCGTTCGAGATGATGTGCTGCGTCGCGGAGTCGTAGTCCGTGTGGTTCACGCCGACGACGAACGTGCCGTCCTCGTTCTTGGCGGGCGCGGAGATGATGACCTTCTTGGCGCCGGCCTCGATGTGTGCCTTCGCCTTGGTCGCGTCCGTGAAGAACCCGGTGGACTCGATGACGATGTCGGCGCCGAGCTCCTTCCAGGGCAGGTCTGCGGGGTTGCGGACCTCGAGGGCACGGATCTTCTTGCCGTCGACGATGATGTTCTCGTCGTCGTAGTCCACGCTCAGCGGGAAGCGACCCAGAACCGTGTCGTACTTGAGCAGGTGCGCCAGCGTCTTGTTGTCAGTCAAGTCGTTGACACCGACGATCTCGATGTCCGCACCGGACGCCAGGATGGCCCGGTAGAAGTTGCGACCGATACGGCCGAAGCCGTTGATGCCGACCTTGATGGTCACTTGCCCTCCTCGGCAGCGCCGACAAGAGATCGGCGCACACATGGTTTTGATGGGTTCCGCACGCCGCTGTGCGTCCCGACCGTCAATACGCCCTGCCAAACCGTACCTTGGCACAACACGGTAGAACGCGTGGCGATCGGATAACCCAAGTCTATACCCGGGACACCCCTGACGAGGACCGGGCCGCCGGGACCAAAGACCCTTTCTGGTGCGTCAGAGATCGAGGAGATCCGGGCTCAGCCCAGCCTCCGTGTCGGGGATGCCCAGGTCAGCCGCCCGCTTGTCCGCGGTAGCGAGCAGTCGCCGGATCCGTCCGGCCACCGCGTCCTTGGTCAGTGGCGGCACGGCGAGCTTGCCCAGCTCCTCGAGCGACGCCTCCTTGTGCGCGAGCCGCAGCTCACCGGCCTCGCGCAGGTGCTCGGGCAGCTCGTCACCCAGGATCTCGAACGCCCGCTCGACGCGCGCTCCGGCCGCCACAGCGGCCCGGGCCGAGCGCCGAAGGTTCGCGTCGTCGAAGTTGGCCAGCCGGTTGGCCGTGCCACGCACCTCGCGCCGGACGCGTCGCTCCTCCCAGAGCAGCATCGTCTCGTGCGCCCCCAGCCGTGCCAGCATCGCGCTGATCGCGTCACCGTCCCGGATCACCACCCGGTCGACCCCACGCACCTCGCGGGCCTTGGCCGCGATCCCGAGCCGACGCGCAGCACCGACGAGGGCCAGCGCGGCCTCCGGGCCGGGGCAGGTCACCTCGAGGGCCGACGAGCGTCCCGGCTCGGTCAGCGAGCCGTGCGCGAGGAACGCCCCACGCCAGGCCGCCTCGGCCTCGGCCACGCCGGCAGACACCACCTGGGGCGGCAGGCCGCGCACGGGCCGACCCCGGTTGTCGAGCAGGCCCGTCTGCCGAGCGAGCGACTCGCCGTCCTTGACCACCCGCACGACGTACCTGCTGCCGCGACGCAGGCCACCGCCGGACACGACGATGATCTCGCTCTCGTGCCCGTAGACCTCCGAGATCGCCTGCCGGAGCCGGCGGGCCGCGATGCCCGTGTCCAGCTCCGCCTCGATGACGATCCGCCCCGAGATGATGTGCAAGCCCCCAGCGAACCTCAGGGTGGCCGAGACCTCGGCCTTCCGTGAGGACGTCTTGTCCACCTTCAGACGGGCGAGCTCGTCCTTCACCTGTGCCGTCAACGCCATGGCTGCATCCTGCCATCCAGGGCACCTGTCCGGGACCGCACCTTCGAGCTAACTCGACTGCCCTGCCCGCGTACCCACGTCCCCGAGAAAGCCGTCGACGACGTCCGAGTACGCACTGGCAAGACGCAGCGGGTCGTGCCGTGGGGTCCCGTCCCCGCGGCTCACCTGACGCAGCAGGAGCCGCGCGCCGAGGTCGGCGGTGCGCGCAGCCAGCGCCGACACGTCCTCGACGGCCGTGGGATCGGCCACGACGGCGTCCACCGACAGCTCGGGCGCATGCAACTGCAGCACCTGCAGGTAGTCCTCCGCACGCATGCCCGCCGTCTCACCCGACTCACCCGACGCGAGGTTGAGCGTGAGGATCGTCCGCGCCGTCGTTCGCCCGAGTGCCTCCCGCAGGCTCGGGACGAGCAGGTGCGGCAGCACCGACGTGTACCAGGAACCGGGTCCCAAGACGATCCAGTCGGCCCCCTCGATCGCGGCGACCGCCTCCGGGCACGCCGGCGGGTCGGCCGGCTCCAGACGCAGCGACTCGATCGTGCCGCTCGTCACTGCGACGGCGCTCTGCCCGACGACGAGCGACCGACGGCCCGCCTCGTCGAGCACGTCGGCCTCGATCCGCAGGGGCACAGACGCCATCGGCAGCACTCGGCCGCGGGCACCGAGCAGCCGACCGACCCAGTCCAGACCCTCGACGGTGTCGCCCAGCTGCTCCCACAGCGCGACGATCAGCAGGTTGCCCACAGCGTGCTGGTCGAGGTCGCCCGACGACCGGAACCGGTGCTGGAGCAGGTCACGCCAGGTGCGGCCCCACTCGGAGTCGTCGCACAGCGCAGCAAGGGCCATGCGCAGGTCCCCCGGCGGCAGCACGCCGAGCTCCTCGCGCAGACGTCCCGACGATCCGCCGTCGTCGGCGACCGTGACGACCGCGGTGATGCGGTCCGTCATCAGCCGGAGCGCGGACAGTGAGGCCGAGAGCCCATGACCGCCACCCAGGGCTACGACGGCCGGACCCGCCCCCCGCTCTCCTGGGGCCCTCATTCCTTGCCGAGGTCACGTGCGCTGACAGCCACGTGGTGACCCTGGTCTCGCAGGCGTGCCCCGATCGCCTCGCTGATCGCGACCGAACGATGCTTGCCGCCCGTGCACCCGACCGCGATCGTCACGTAGCGCTTCTCCTCGTTCAGGTACCCGGCGAGAACGGGCTCGAGGGCCGCCACGTACCGGTCGACGAAGGTCACCGCCCCGGGCAGGCCGAGCACGTAGTCGCGCACCGGTGCGTCTCTGCCGGTCAGGTGGCGCAGCTCGGTGATCCAGTACGGGTTCGACAGGAACCGGACGTCGACCACGTGGTCCGAGTCGAGCGGCACACCGTACTTGAAGCCGAACGACACCACGGAGACCTGCAGCACGTCCTCGCCGGCGGTCGCCACGACGGCCCGTACCTCACGGGCCAGGTCGTGGACGTTGAGCTCAGAGGTGTCGATCAGGGTGTCAGCGCGTTCTCGCAGGTCGGTGAGTGCGGCGCGCTCCGCTGCGATGCCGTCGAGGATCCTGCCGGCGCCCTGGAGCGGGTGTGGTCTACGGACCTGCTCGAACCGGCGCACGAGGACCTCGTCAGAGGCATCGAGGAACAGGATCCGCGAGTCGACGCCGGAGGCACGCAGGCTCTCGAGCACCGGTGCGAGGTCACGGAAGAACTCGCGCCCGCGGACGTCGATCACGGCCGCCAGTCGCTGCGCGCGCCCCCCGGCGGCCCCGCTCGTCAGCATCCCGACGAGGTGGGTGAGCATCTGCGCGGGGAGGTTGTCGATGACGTACCAGTCGAGGTCCTCGAGCACGGCGGCGGCCCGGGACCGGCCTGCGCCTGACATCCCCGTGATGATCAGGACCTGAGGCTGCACGAGGTACGGCGCCTCGGTCGCTGCCTCGAGCGCGGGGATTCCGGACGGCACCGTGATCGGCGAGGGCTCGTCGTTCATGCGTCAAGCATGCCAGCCGACGCGCCGACCTGGTCCGACGCGCCCACGTCGCCCGACGCGCCCACGCGGTCCGACGCACCCACGCGGTCCGACGCACCCACGTGGTCCGACGCACCCGATTCCGCGGTGCCCGGGTCGAGCACCGGGTTGAGTGCGGCCACGACCGCCGCGGCGGTCCGGTCGCCCATGCCCTGGACCGACGCGATCTCCTCGACCGACGCAGCACGCATGCGCTTGACCGAACCGAAGTGGCGCAGCAGGGCGGCCTGTCGCGCCGGACCCAGTCCCGGGATCTCGTCCAGCGCGGAGGTCGTCATGCCCTTGCTGCGGCGCTTGCGGTGAGCCGTGATGGCGAAGCGGTGCGCCTCGTCGCGCAGCCTCTGCAACAGGTACAGGCCCTCGGACGAGCGCTCCAGGATGACCGGGTAGTCGTCGCCCGGCAGCCAGACCTCCTCCAGCCGCTTCGCCAGCCCGCACAGGGCGACGTCGTCGATGCCGAGCTCGGCCATGGCCGCGGCGGCAGCAGCGACCTGGGGCGGACCGCCGTCCACGACCACGAGGTTGGGCGGGTAGGCGAAACGGACGGGCTTGCCTGTGACCTCGTCGATCGGCCCCGAGCGCATGAGGCGTTCCTCGTCGTCGCCGGTGTCCATCTCGACGTCCCGGGAGTCCGCCCGGTCGGCGAGATACCGCCGGAACCGTCGCGTGATCACCTCGTGCATCGCGGCCGTGTCGTCGCGCGCGCCCTGCCCTTCGGGACCACGGATGTTGAACATCCGGTACTCGCTCTTGCGGGCCAGGCCGTCCTCGAACACCACCATCGAGGCCGACTGGTAAGTGCCCTGGTTGTGCGAGACGTCGTAGCACTCGATGCGCAGCGGCGCCGACGAAAGGTCCAGCGCCTCCTGGATCTCCTGCAGCGCCTGGCTGCGTGTGGTCAGGTCGCCCGCTCTGCGCGTGCGGTGCAGCACCAACGCGTGCTCCGCGTTGCGCTGGACGGTCGCGGCGAGCTCGCGCTTGTCGCCGCGCTGCGGCACGCGGACCGAGACCTTGCTCCCTCGCAGACCCCCGAGCCACGCCTGGACCTGCTCGACGTCGGGCGGCAGAACCGGGACGAGCACCTCGCGCGGGACGGCCGACGAGCCGGCACCTGAGCCATCAGGGGCCCTGGACTCCGACTCGCTGCCGTAGATCTGCTGGAGCAGGTGCTCCACCAGCTCGGCGTCCGTGACGTCCTCGACCTTCTCCACCACCCAGCCACGCTGACCACGGATTCGGCCGTCCCGGACATGGAACACCTGCACGGCGGCCTCGAGCTCGTCGCCCGACAGGGCGAAGATGTCGGCGTCGGTCCCGTCCGCGAGCACCACGGCGTTCTTCTCCGTCGCCTTCTCGAGCGTCTGGATGTCGTCTCGCAGGCGTGCCGCACGCTCGTAGTCGAGCTCGTTGGCAGCCTCCTTCATCCGCACCGTCAGGCGCCGCGTGAACTTCGCCGTGTCCCCCGCCATGAAGTCGCAGAAGTCCTGCGCGAGAGCGTGGTGGTCGTCCGGCGAGATCCGGCCGACGCAGGGAGCCGAGCACTTGTCGATGTAGCCGAGCAGGCACGGCCGGCCCTGCTGCCTCGCGCGCCGGAAGACTCCCGCCGAGCACGTGCGGACGGGGAACACACGCAGGAGCAGGTCGACGGTCTCGCGGATGGCCCACGCGTGCGCGTACGGCCCGAAGTAGCGGGTGCCCTTGCGCTTGGCGCCTCGCATGACCTGGACACGAGGGAACTCGTCGGCCATCGTCACGGCGAGGTACGGGTAGGACTTGTCGTCGCGGTACTTGACGTTGAAGCGGGGGTCGAACTCCTTGATCCAGGAGTACTCGAGGGCCAGCGCCTCGACCTCCGTGCCCACCACCGTCCACTGGACGGAGGACGCCGACGTGACCATCTGCCGGGTCCGCTGGTGGAGTCCGGACAGGTCCTGGAAGTAGCTGTTGAGGCGCTGCCTCAGGCTCTTCGCCTTGCCGACGTAGATGACGCGGCCGTGCTCGTCGCGGAAGCGGTAGACCCCCGGCTCGTCAGGGATCTCCCCTGGCGCGGGACGGTAGGTGGCGGGATCAGCCATACGTTCGAGCCTAGTTCGCGGTACCGACGCCGAGGACCGGACGCCGCAGCCCGGGCGCGGCTACCGTGGGGCGATGGGCCCCCTGCACACGTACTCCGTCGACCTCACCTGGACGGGCGCAGGTGCGAGCGGCACCGCGAGCTACACGTCCTACAGCCGTGACCACGAGGTGCGGATCGGTACCAAGCCGCCGCTGCTCGGTTCGTCCGACCCGGCGTTCCGAGGAGACCCCTCCCGGTACAACCCCGAGGAGCTGCTGGTCAGCGCGCTCGCGCAGTGCCACATGCTGTGGTTCCTCCACCTGGCCTCCGCAGCCGGTGTCGTCGTCGTGGCCTACGAGGACCAGGCCGTGGGCACCATGCGGATCGAGGCCGCCGGGCACGGACAGTTCCGGGAGGTCGTCCTGCGGCCGCGAGTCGTCGTCGGCCGTCCGCGGCTTCCCGACGAGGCGCCGGTCACCGACGCCCTGCTCGCCGACGTGCACCGCAAGGCTCACGAGCACTGCTTCATCTCCCGATCGGTGAACTTCCCGGTCCGCCATGAACCGGTCCCGCTCCGGATCGCGCACGAGGTCCCGACCGCGTCCTGAGCGTCCGCTCAAGGACGACGCAGCGTCAGCCAGCGCGGTTCCAGGACGTAGCCGAGCACCTCGTTCATCCGGAGCGACGCCTCGTTGGCCGGCGAGCCGCCCGTGCCGAACGACCGGTTACCCCGCTGGAGCTGGTCGAGGATCGCGTACGCCTTGACGGCTGTCGCGAGCCCCTGACCTCGGTACCGCTGACGAGTCACCGTGAACTCGGTCTCCATGCGGTCCTCCTCGGGGCGCATGACCGTCGCGCAGTCGAGCCGGCCGTCCGGCGTCCGGGCACCGTAGGCGTGCCACGTCTCGGCGAGATGGCGTCGAAGGTCCTGCTCGCCAGGGACCGTGTGGGCCGTGGCCGGACCCCCGCCCGGATAGTCCTCGATCGAGGCCTGGTCGAGGTCGACGATGATCCGAGCGTTCCGTTCGCTCAGCCGCGACACGGTCCAGCCCTGCTTGCGGACGACGTCGACAAGAGGCTCGAGGTGGGTGGCGAACTCGGCTCCGTCCTGCGGCACGGTGAGCCGGGCGCCCCACGACTCGTGCACGACCACCCAGCCGTCGGCGAGCAGCCGCACGGCCAGCGGGTCGTCCTCGCGCAGGACCCGTTCGCCGGACGTCACGCCGGGACGCGCTCCGCGATCGGCTCGAGGACCTCGGCGAGGAACCGGCCTGTGTGCGAGTCCGGCGACATCGCGATCTGCTCGGGTGTCCCCTCGGCGATCACGAGACCACCGCCGCTGCCGCCTTCCGGGCCCATGTCGATGACCCAGTCCGCGTTCTTGATCACGTCGAGGTTGTGCTCGATGACGATCACGGAGTTGCCCTTGTCGACCAGCGACTGGAGCACCCCGAGCAGCTTGCGGATGTCCTCGAAGTGCAGACCCGTGGTCGGCTCGTCCAGCACGTAGATCGTTCGTCCGGTCGACCGCCGCTGCAGCTCGGCGGCGAGCTTGACGCGCTGCGCCTCACCGCCGGACAGCGTCGGTGCCGGCTGGCCGAGCCGCACGTACCCCAGACCCACGTCGACCAGCGTGCGCAGGTGCCGAGAGATCGCCGGGACCGCTGCGAAGAACTCCGCGGCCTCCTCGATCGGCATAGACAGCACGTCGGCGACCGTCTTGCCCTTGAAGTGCACCTCCAGCGTCTCGCGGTTGTAGCGGTCGCCGTGGCACACCTCGCACGGGACGTAGACGTCCGGAAGGAAGTTCATCTCGATCTTGAGCGTGCCGTCGCCCGAGCACGCCTCGCAGCGGCCGCCCTTGACGTTGAACGAGAACCGGCCAGGCGTGTAGCCGCGGACCTTGGCCTCGGTCGTCTCGGCGAACAGCCGGCGCACGTGGTCCCACACGCCCGTGTAGGTGGCCGGGTTGGACCGTGGCGTCCGACCGATCGGGCCCTGGTCGACGTGCACCACCTTGTCGAGGTGCTCCAAGCCGGTGACGCGCTTGTGCCGACCCGCGACCTGGCGCGCACCGTTCAGCTCGTTCGCCATGACCGTGTAGAGGATGTGGTTCACGAGCGTCGACTTGCCCGAGCCGGACACCCCGGTCACCGCGGTGAGCGTGCCGAGCGGGAACGACACGTCGATCCCCTGCAGGTTGTGCTCGCGCGCGCCGACGACCGTGACCTGCCGCTTCCTGTCGATCGGCCGGCGCACCTGCGGCATCGGGATGCTGCGCCGCCCGGAGAGGTAGGCGCCCGTGACCGACTCAGCAGACGCCAGCAGGCCCTCGAGGTCTCCCGAGTGCACGACGCGACCGCCGTGCTCCCCCGCACCCGGGCCGATGTCCACGATCCAGTCGGCGGTGCGGATGGTGTCCTCGTCGTGCTCGACGACGATCAGGGTGTTGCCCAGGTCCCTCAAACGCGTGAGCGTCTCGATCAACCGTCGGTTGTCGCGCTGGTGGAGGCCGATCGACGGCTCGTCGAGCACGTAGAGCACGCCTACCAGCCCCGAGCCGATCTGCGTGGCCAGCCGGATGCGCTGCGCCTCGCCGCCGGACAGCGTCCCTGCCGGACGCATGAGCGAGAGGTAGTCGAGCCCGACGTCCAGCAGGAAGCCGAGGCGTGCCTGGATCTCCTTCAGGACCTGCGTGGCGATGGCCCGCTCGCGCTCTCCGAGCTCGAGCGCGTCGAGGAACTCCCGCGCCTCCCGGATCGGCAGGGTGCAGACCTCCGCGATCGAGCGCCCGCCCACACGCACGGCCAGCACCTCGGGCTTGAGCCGCGCCCCCTCGCAGACCGGGCACGGGACCTCGCGCATGTAGGCCTCGTACTTCTCCTTGCTCCACTCCGAGTCGGTCTCGTTGTGCCGGCGCTCCAGGAACGTGATGACGCCCTCGAAACCGGTCGAGTACTGCCGCTCGCGACCCCAGCGGTTCTTGTAGCGGACCTTCACCTCGTGGTTCTGTCCGTGCAGCACGGCGTCCTTGGCGCGCTGCGGGAGCGCCCGCCACGGAACGGACGTCGAGAAGCCCATGTCGGCGGCCAACGCACCCAGGACGCGACCGAAGTACTCGCTCGACGTCAGCGACCACGGTGCGACTGCGCCCTCGTCGAGCGAGAGGTCCTCGTTCGGGATGACCAGGTCGGGGTCCACCTCGAGCCGCGAGCCCAGCCCGGTGCACTCCGGGCAGGCGCCGTACGGCGCGTTGAAGGAGAACGTGCGCGGTTCGATCTCGTCGAGCGCCAGCACGTGGTCGTTCGGGCAGGCACGGTGCTCGGAGAAGCGGCGTTCCCGGTTGAGGTCGTCGATGTCGGCGTCGACGAGCTCGATGACCAGCAGGCCGCCGGCCAGGCCCAGTGCCGTCTCGACGGAGTCGGTGAGCCGGCGCTTGACGCCCTCGCGTGCGACGAGCCGGTCGATGACGACCTCGATGTCGTGCTTGAGCTTCTTCTCCAGGGTCGGCGGCTCCGTGAGCTGGACCACCTCGCCGTCCACGCGGGCGCGGGCGAAGCCCTTGCTCTGGAGCTCCTTGAAGAGGTCGGCGTACTCGCCCTTGCGTCCACGGACCACCGGCGCCAGCACCTGGTACCGCGTGCCCTCGGGCAGCTCGAGCAGGCGGTCCACGATCTGCTGCGGCGTCTGTGCCGTGACGCGCTCGCCGCAGATCGGGCAGAACTGGGTGCCCGCCCGCGCGAACAGCAGGCGCAGGTAGTCGTACACCTCGGTGATCGTGCCGACCGTCGAGCGCGGGTTCCGGTTGGTCGACTTCTGGTCGATGGACACCGCCGGCGAGAGGCCCTCGATGAAGTCGACGTCGGGCTTGTCCATCTGCCCCAGGAACTGGCGCGCGTACGCCGAGAGCGACTCGACGTACCTGCGCTGGCCCTCCGCGAAGATCGTGTCGAAGGCCAGCGACGACTTCCCCGAACCGGACAGGCCAGTGAAGACGATGAGCTTGTCGCGCGGGAGATCGAGGTCGACGTTGCGGAGGTTGTGCTCGCGGGCGCCCTGCACCACCAGACGTTCGTTCACGCCCGGGAGTCTACGTCCCGCCACCCACAATCGCACATCTGTTCGACGTGAGTGAACGCACACGGCGCTCGACATGCCGGTCCGTCGGCGACACGCCATGCTCACGCCATGGGCTGCGACGACGACCCCGCAACGGTGCCGATCGAGGAGTACGCGGTCCTCGGGGACGGCTCCACGGCGGTGCTCGTCAGCCGACGTGGGTCGATCGACTGGTTGTGCCTGCCGACCTTCGACTCGGCCGCCTGCTTCGCACGTCTGCTCGGCACGCGCGAGAACGGACGCTGGCTCCTGACGGTCCGTGGCGCGACCACGGCCACCCGCCGCTACCTGCCGGACTCGTTCGTGCTCGAGACGACGTACGAGGCCCCGACGGGCACCGCTGTCACGCTGGAGACCATGCCGCTGAACGACGGTCGTGCCGACCTGGTGCGGCGCCTCGAGTGCACGAGCGGAAGCGTCGAGGTGGACCACGAGTGGATCGTCCGGTTCGGCTACGGCGCCGTCGAGCCGTGGGTGCACCACGTGACGGACGACGACGGTGCCGACACCATCCGTGCGATCGCGGGACCGGACTCGCTCCTGCTCCGCGGCGACCGGCTGCCGGTCGCGCAGGACCACCGGCACGCCGACCGGTTCACGCTGCAGGCCGGGGAGTCGGTCGAGCTGGCACTCACCTGGATCCGGTCGTGGGACCCGGTCCCACCGCGTCTGACGATCCTCGACCGGGTGGACCAGACGAGGATCGCCTGGGGCCTGTGGGCCCGGAGCAGTGCCTACGAGGGGTCCTACCGCGAGGCCGTGGTCCGGTCGCTGCTCGTCCTGCGTCTGCTCACGGACAGTGAGTCGGGCGGGATCGTGGCGGCACCCACCACGTCGTTGCCCGAGGACTTCGGCGGGGAGCGGAACTGGGACTACCGCTACTGCTGGCTGCGGGATGCGGCAATGACGCTGGAGGCGCTGCTCGAGCACGGGTACGTCGACGAGGCGTCGGACTGGCGCGCGTGGCTCCTGCGAGCGGTCGCCGGCAGCCCCCAGGACCTGCAGATCATGTACCGCGTCGACGGCGGGCGGCGACTGCCCGAACGGGTCCTCGACCACCTCGCCGGCTACGCGGGAAGCCGGCCGGTGAGGGTCGGCAACGCGGCCGTCGGGCAGCTCCAGCACGATGTGCTCGGCGAGGTCATGTGCGCCCTGCAGCAGGCGAGGGACGCAGGCATCACCGAGACGGACGACTCCTGGTCGCTGCAACGGCACCTCGTCGACCACCTTGTCGACACCTGGCGCGAGCCGGACCGCGGCATCTGGGAGGTGCGCGGCGACCCGCAGCACTTCACGCACTCCAAGGTCATGTCGTGGGCCGCCGTCGACCGGGCCGTGCGCGCCGCGGAGCGCTACGGGTTCGACGCGCCGCTGGATCGCTGGCGTGCGGAACGCGACGCGATCCACGCGGACGTCCTCGCGAACGCGTGGAACGCAGAGCGCGGGACGTTCGTGCAGTCCTACGGGGCGACGCACACGGACGCGTCGCTGCTGCAGCTGGCCCAGGTCGGCTTCCTCCCCCCCGACGACCCCCGACTGCTCAGCACGGTGCGCACCATCCGTGCCGAGCTGGAGGTGGCTCCCGGACTCCTGCGCCGCTACCGCACGGAGAAGACCGACGACGGGGTGCCGGGCGACGAGCACGCGTTCCTGGCGTGCTCGTTCTGGCTGGCGGACGCGCTGGCACGGGTGGACGACGTCGAGGGCTCGACGGAGGTGCTCGACATCCTCACCGGTCTGGCCAACGACGTCGGACTTCTCGCCGAGCAGTACGACCCGGTCGGCCGGCGCATGGCCGGGAACATGCCGCAGGCGCTGTCACACCTTGCCCTGGTGCGTGCGGTCCACAGCCACGACCTCGCTCTGGAGCGGAGGAGATCATGACCGTCCTGCACACCTCGGACGAGCTGGAGGTCCGGGCGCTCGCGGTCGGGCAGCTCGACAACAACACCTACCTGGTGACGTGCCGCAAGGACGGCGCGCAGCTGCTGGTCGACGCGGCCGACGACCCGGAACGCCTTCTCGGGCTCGTGCGCGAGGGGTCGGGCTCGGCGCGCCTCGACGCGGTCGTCACGACCCATCGGCACCCGGACCACCACCGTGCCCTCGCGTCGCTCGTCGCGCTCACCGGTGCCGCGTCCATGGCGGGTTCCGACGACGCCGATGCGATCCATGACGCGACCGGCGTGCCTGTGGTGCGGCGACTGCACCACGACGACGTCCTGACGGTCGGCCACCTGACGCTCGAGGTCGTCGGGCTCCGGGGGCACACACCCGGCTCCGTCGCCCTCGCCTACCGAGAGCCCGGCGGCCCGGTCCACCTGTTCACCGGAGACTCACTCTTCCCGGGCGGCCCGGGGGCCACCAGGACACCCGCGGACTTCACGTCCCTGATGGCAGACCTGACGGACCGGGTCTTCGACCGTTTCGACGACGACACGATGGTCTACCCCGGCCACGGCAAGGGAACGACGCTGGGCGTCGAACGCCCGCACCTCGACGAGTGGCGCGCGCGCGGCTGGTGACCTACTGCGCGAGCACGAGGTCGCGCACCTGGCGACGCAGAACCTTGCCCACCTGTGAACGAGGCAGGTGATCGAGCACCACGAGCCGCCGCGGCAGCGCGTACCTGGCGACCCGCTGCTCGCACCACGACCGGACGGACTCCAGGTCGATCCCGGTCGCACCCTCGTCAAGGACGACCGCCGCGACGACCGTCTCCCCGAGATCACCTCCGGGGACGCCCACGACCGCGACGTCGGCGACTCCCGGCATCTGCCGCAGGCCGTCCTCGACCTGGGACGGGTAGACCTTGAACCCGCCGCTCACGATGAGCTCCTTGAGGCGGTCGACAAGGACCACCCAGCCGGTCTCGTCGACCGTCACCACGTCACCGGTCCGCAGCCACCCCTCGTCGAGCAGCTGGTCGACGGTCTCCTCGGCCCGCTGCCAGTACCCGGCGAAGACCTGCGGTCCGCGGATCAGCAGCTCGCCGCGCTCACCCTGGGGAACGTCCCGCGAGACGTCCGCGGGGTCGACGACGCGGATGTGCGTGCTCGGGAACGGAAGACCCAACGTGCCGGGGCGTCGGTCATCGGTCAACGGGTTGCCGAGTGCGACCGGCGACGTCTCGGTCATGCCGTACCCCTCGATCACGAGGCCCCCCGACGCGTCCTCCCACCGCTTGGCCGTCTCCGCCGGGAGTGCCATCGCTCCCGAGATCGCGTACCGGAACGAACTGAGATCCCCGGGCCTCGCGGCGCCGGCGAGCCGGTCGAGCATCGGCGGGACCGCCGGGAGGAAGGTGCCGGGCAACCGCTTCTGCGCCTCCAGCACCAGCGCGGGATCGAAGTTCGGGAAGGCGACGAGGGTCGCCCCCACACGAACCGCGTAGTTGAGGCACAGCGTGAGACCGAAGGCGTGGAAGAACGGCAGAACTCCGTAGACCACCTCCTCGTCCAGCTCGGCCGAGGTCCACGCGTGTCCTTGAACAGCGTTGGCGACGAGGTTGCGGTGCGTGAGCATCGCACCCTTCGGCGTGCCGGTCGTCCCGCCCGTGTACTGCAGGAGCGCCAGGTCCGTCGAGACCGGGCTCGGGTGCGCCGGGTCGACCGGGTCAGCCTTCGCCACGAGCCGGTGCCACATCGGGAACGCCGGGGGCAGCGGTCCCCGCATCGCCGCCCGGACCTTGCGCGCGCGCGGAACCGGCAGACGCAGCTTCCACCGGCTCGACCAGGGCAGGTCGGCCGACAGGTCGACGGCGACCACGGCCCGGAGCCGCGTCCGAGTGAGGGAGGAGAGAACAGCCGGGACCGTCTTCTCCCAGACGAGTGCCACCACCGCGCCCGAGTCCGCGAGCTGGTGTGCGAGCTCGGCAGAGGTGTACGTCGGGTTGTGCTCGACCACGACGGCCCCGATGCGCAGGACGGCGTAGAACGCGACGACGTGGGCGGTGCAGTTCGGGATCGCGAGGGCGACACGGTCCCCCGGCTGGACGCCCAGGTCGAGCAGCGCCTGAGCGCCACGCGCGACCGCGTCAGCCAGCTCGCCGTACGTCGTCTGACCGCCGAGGAAGTCGACGGCGACCCTCTCGGGGCACCGGGCGGCCGCTCGGTCCAACGCCGCACCGAGCGGTTCGTCGGGAATCGTGACCTCGCGCGGAGGTTGCCCGGTCGTCATGAGTCCACACCCTAACCTACGGTCCCGTAAGTTACGGACCAGTAACCCACCGCGTGACGGTCGCGCCACCCGGTTCGACGTCGAGCCCGGCGCGCACGAACGACGCACGCTCGAGCACCCTCTCGCTCGCGGTGTTGTCCAGCATCGTGAGCGCGTGGACGTGGGGTTCCCCCTCGGCGAACGCCCACTGCGTGAGTGCCAGGACCGCCGACGTCGCCAGACCGCGACCCCGACCCTCCGGCAGGAACGCGTAGTACAGGTAGGGACCGTCGGTGCGGAGCGCGAACCCGATCGTGCCGACGGCGACGGCGCCGGACTCGACGACGAAGCGGCCACCTCGACCGTCGCGGCGCAGCTCGATGCTGCGGGCGACCCGTTGCTGCGCCTCGACCTCGGTCACGTCAGTGGGGTAGTACGTCCAGCGCGGAACGTCCCGTACACGCGAGAGCGCGTGGTCGAGGCGCCAGTCCGACGGCTCGATCGCGCGCAGGCGACCCCCGGCCAGGTCGAGCTCGTCAGGAAGCCGCACGTCACGCCTCGGGCGGACCGAGCACGGACGTCGCGACCGTCGAGTGCGCCGACTCGTCGTCCGACGGGTGGAAGATCCCGGCCAGGACGTCACGGTAGAGCCTGCCGAGCTCGTTGCCGCTGAAGTACGACCCACCGCCCGATACCCGGATGGCGCCGTCGACGACCACCCGGGCAGACTCCGTCGCGCGGACCTTCAGCCCGACCAGCTGGGCGAACCAGCGCCGGCCGTGGTCCACCTGCTCGTCGACGTCCCGTGCCAGGGCGAAGACCTGCAGCTCGGCACCGTCCTGGGCGAGCACGGCATCGGCGATCCGCCACCTGATGTCGGGGTCCTGCGCGTAGGCACGGCCGTCGTACTTCATCGACGTCCGCCGCTGCGCGGCTGCCACACCCAGCTCGATGGCCCGCCGCCCCACTCCCGTGTAGACGGCGGCGAGCAGGACCTCGAACACGGCGAACAGCGCGAAGACGAACGGGTCGGCGCTCGGCCCGGGCGGCAGCGAACGGTAGACGCGGCCGGCGGGCGCCAGGGCGCCGTCCAGAACCGTGGTGGCAGACTGCGTCGCCCGCATCCCGAGCGTGTCCCAGTCGTCACGGGTGTCGATCCCACCCCCGTCGCGCGGAACGACGCCGTGGACGAGCCGCGGGTCCTGCCCGTCGGACTCGTCGAGACCGAACGTGGCCAGGCGCGTCCACACCGGCGAGAGCGACGTGAAGATCTTCGTCCCGAAGTAGCGGTAGCCGCCGTCGTCCTGACGCTCGGCGCGTGTCCGGGAGCCGAACATCACGAGGTCGTTGCCCGCCTCCGAGTTCCCGAACGCGAAGATCTCGCCCGCGGCGGCATCAGTAAGGATGAACTCCACCGAGTCGTCTCCGCGGGCGACGAGCAGCGCCGCGAGCCCGGTCACGACCAGGTGCATGTTCACGGCCAGCGCGGTCGCGGGTGCGGCCGCACCCAGGCGCACCTGCTCCCGGGCCACCTCTTCGAGCGAGAGACCAGCACCGCCCAAGCGCTCGGGCACGAACGCCGTCAGGTAGCCCGCCGCAACGAGATCGGCCAGGTCGTCGTGCGGGAAGGTGTTGTCGCGGTCATGCCCGGCGGCGCGTTCATGGATCCGCTCCAGCAGGTCGTCGGTGAGAAGTGAGCGCAACGTGCGTGCCATGACAACCACTCTGCCACCCGCGTCCGGCAGGATGGCGCCATGCCTACCTATGCCGTCCAGTACACCTACGACGACCGCACGGACGTGCGCGACCAGGTCCGACCCGCGCACCGCGAGTTCCTGGTCGACCAGAAGCAGCTGCTCGGCTCAGGGCCGTTCGTCGACGGCGCGCCCGGCGCCCTGCTCGTCTTCGGGACTGCCGACAGAGCGGAGCTCGACGCGATCCTGGCCGCCGACCCGTTCGCTGTCGAGGGGATCATCGCCCGGACCGACGTCCGTGAGTGGGACGTCGTCCTGGGGCCCTGGAGCGTCTAGCTCGGCCGCCCGTGCGTCCCGACGTACCTTCCAGAGGCTCGCGATCGTCGTCACACCCAGGATCAGCACGATCGCGGCCAACGACATCCACGTCGGGACCTCGGGCACCCACGGCACCGGCTCGCCGCCGTTGATGAACGGAAGCTCGTTCTCGGACAGGGCGTGCAGGATCAGCTTCACGCCGATGAAGCCCAGCAGGACCGCCAGCCCGATGTTCAGGTACACCAACCGCTTGAGCAGGTCACCGAGCAGGAAGTAGAGCTGGCGCAGTCCCATGAGGGCGAACAGGTTGGCCATGAGCACGAGGTAGGGCTCACTGGTCAGACCGAAGATCGCCGGGATCGAGTCGAACGCGAACAGCAGGTCGGTCGCCCCCAGCGCGACGAGCACGACGAGCATCGGAGTCATGAGCCGCTTGCCACCCTCGACCACGGTGAGCTTCACGCCGTGGTACTCGTCGGTCGAGGGGAACCAGCGCAGGACCAGGCGCAGGAGGAGCGGAGGCTTGAACTCGTCGTCGTCGGACTCCCCCTCACGGCCCACCTTCACGGCGGTCCAGACGAGGAACGCGCCGAACAGGTAGAACACCCAGCTGAACGCGCCGATAGCCGCGGCACCCGCCCAGATGAAGATCCCGCGGAGCACGAGCGCGAGGATGATGCCGACCAGGAGCGCTGTCTGCTGATACTGCCGGGGTACCGCGAACTTGCTCATGATCAGCAGGAACACGAACAGGTTGTCGACCGAGAGCGAGTACTCGGTGATCCAGCCGGCATAGAACTGGCCCGCGAAGTCCGCTCCCCACGCCAGCCCTACGAAGAGGCCGAAGAGCACGGCCAGGCCGATGTAGATCGCCAGGTAGCGCACGCACTCCGAGGTCGTCGGGATGTGCGGTCGGCGTCCGACCACGGCGACGTCGACGACCAGGAGTGCCCCGACGAGGCCCAACGAGACCGCCCAGACGATCGGTGTGACATCCACGCGCGTCTCAGCCCTCGCTCGACGAGACGGAACGCGAGTCGTTCCGGGTCTTGATGAGGCTCGCGACCGTGGCGACCGTCAGCGTCCCGAGGATCACCAGGAGCGAGGCGCCCGTCGAGATCTCCGGGGCCCACTCCACCGGCTCACCGCCGTTGATGAAGGGCAGCTCATTGACGTGCAACGCGTGGAAGACGAGCTTGAGACCGATGAAGCCGAGGATCACTGCCAGTCCCTGCGAGAGGTAGACGAGCCGCTCCAGCAGCCCGCCGATGAGGAAGTACAGCTGGCGCAGGCCGAGCAGCGCGAACGCGTTCGCAGTGAACACGATGTACGGCTCGTCGGTCAGGCCGTAGATCGCCGGGATGGAGTCGAGGGCGAACAGGACGTCGGTGGACCCGATCGCCACCATCACGACGAGCATCGGTGTGAACACCCGCTTGCCGTCGATCCGGACGCTCAGCCGGTCGCCGTGGTACTCCTCCGTGGTCGGCAGGATCCGCTTGAGCGTGCGGACCGCGAACCCGTCCGGCTCGTCCTTGGGCTGATGTTCCGAGTCGTGCTTCTCGGTGGCCAGCTTCACGGCCGTGTACACGAGGAAGGCCCCGAAGATGTAGAAGACCCACGAGAACTGCTCGATCGCCGCTGCCCCCAGCAGGATGAACACGGTCCGCAGGACCAACGCGATCACGACGCCGAACAGCAGGACCTTCTGCTGGTACTCCCGTGGCACCGCGAACTTCGTGATGATGATGAGGAAGACGAAGACGTTGTCGACCGACAGGCTCTTCTCGGTCACGTACCCGGCGTAGTACTCCGTGCCGAAGTCCCAGCCCCAGACCATCCCGACGACGACGCCGAAGGCCAGGGCGAGCGCGACGTAGAAGACCGACCACTTCACGGACTCGGAGAACGTGGGCGCGTGCGGCGTACGTACGTGGGCGAAGAAGTCGAAGGCGATCAGAGCGACAACGAAAGCCGCCGTTGCGGCCCAGGCCCAGCCCGACACGTCCATGGGTACACCTCCGGTACGAAGACATCGTGACCGAAGGTCTCCCCCGCCCGCTCGCTCAGCGCGTCGCGGACCGATCGCGCCGGGCCCTGTGCGGACAGGTCCGTGATGACGACGGATCGTGTCTGGGGTACTCCCCTTCAACGTCGGCAAGCATAGGCCACACGGTCGGCGCCACCCGCCGGGCGGCGGCCAGGCTCACTGCAGGCAGAACTCGTTACCCTCCGGGTCGGCCATGACGATCCAGAGGCTGTCCGGGCCTTCCTCGCCTTCGACCACCTGGAGCTGGGACGCCCCGAGCGCCACGAGCTCCGCAGCCCGCGCTCGCACCACAGCGAGCCGTTCGGGCGCTTCGAGGCCAGCGCCCACGTTGACGTCGAGGTGCACACGGTTCTTCGCTGTCTTGCCCTCCGGTACGCGTTGGAACAGCAGCCGAGGCCCGACACCGTCGGGATCGATCGCCGCGAACGTGTCATGCCATGCCCCCGGCGGCACCCCGACAGACGCAAGGAACGAGTCCCAGCTCGGGTGTCCCTCCGGTGGCGGCTGCGGGACGTAGCCGAGCACCACGACCCAGAACCGGCCGAGCGCCTGGGCGTCCCCCGCGTCGAACGTCACCTGGACCTGAACGGCCACGGTCCGACCTCCTCGCTCGTCGTCAGGCTGTGGCGGCCTGCATCTGCCGCAGCTCCTTCTTCATGCCCGAGATCTCGTCGCGCAGACGTGCCGCGAGCTCGAACTGCAGCTCGGCCGCAGCCGCGTGCATCTGGTCCGACAGCTGCTGGATCAGGTCCGCGAGCTCGCCGGCTGCCGCGCCGGTGAGGCGGGTCCGCTCGTCCCGCGGCCCGCCCTTCGAACCGAACCCAGGCACAGGCGCCTTGCCGCGGCTGGTCTGACGCCCACCGCCACCGAGGAGCTCGGCCGTGTCGGCGTCCTCCCTGGCCAGCAGGTCCGTGATGTCGTTGATCTTCTTGCGCAGCGGGGTCGGGTCGATGCCGTTCTCGAGGTTGTACGCAACCTGCCGCTCACGCCGGCGCGTCGTCTCGTCGATCGCCTGGGCCATGCCGGCAGTGATGCGGTCGGCGTACATGTGGACCTCACCTGACACGTTGCGGGCGGCACGACCGATCGTCTGGATGAGCGACCGACCCGAGCGCAGGAAGCCTTCCTTGTCGGCGTCGAGGATCGCCACGAGAGAGACCTCGGGCAGGTCCAGTCCTTCGCGCAGCAGGTTGATGCCGACCAGCACGTCGTACTCGCCGAGCCGCAGCTCACGCAGCAGCTCCACGCGTCGCAGGGTGTCCACCTCCGAGTGCAGGTACCGGACGCGGACTCCCTTCTCCAAGAAGTAGTCCGTGAGGTCCTCGGCCATCTTCTTGGTCAGCGTGGTGACCAGGACGCGCTCGTCCTTCTCCACACGGTCGTGGATCTCGCCCAGGAGGTCGTCGATCTGGCCGGTGGTCGGCTTGACGATCACCTGCGGATCGACCAGCCCGGTCGGCCGGATGATCTGCTCGACGACGCCGTCGGAGATGGAGCGCTCGTAGTCACCGGGCGTGGCGGACAGGTACACGGTCTGGCCGATCCGCTCGACGAACTCCTCCCACCGCAACGGCCTGTTGTCCGTGGCGCTCGGCAGCCGGAAGCCGTGGTCCACGAGGGCGCGTTTGCGCGACATGTCTCCCTCGAACATCGCGCCGATCTGCGGCACGGTGACGTGGGACTCGTCGATGACCAGCAGGAAGTCCTCGGGGAAGTAGTCGAGCAGCGTGTTGGGGGCCGTGCCCGCCGAGCGCCCGTCGATGTGCCGCGAGTAGTTCTCGATGCCTGAGCAGGAACCGATCTGCCGCATCATCTCGATGTCGTAGGTGGTGCGCATGCGCAGCCGCTGAGCCTCGAGCAGCTTGTTCTGCCGCTCCAGCTCCGTCAGCCGGTCCTCGAGCTCCACCTCGATGCCGGCGATCGCGCGCTCCATGCGCTCAGGGCCGGCGACATAGTGGGTCGCGGGGAAGATGTGGATCTGCTGCTCCGCCCGCACGACGTCGCCGGTGAGCGGGTGCAGCGTGGCGATCGCCTCGATCTCGTCGCCGAAGAACTCGATCCGGATCGCGAGCTCCTCGTACACCGGGATGATCTCGACGGTGTCGCCGCGAACGCGGAAGGTGCCGCGCGTGAACGCCATGTCGTTGCGGGTGTACTGCATGGTGACGAACTGGCGCAGCAGCTGGTCACGGTCCACCCTGTCCCCCACGGACAGCGCGACCATGCGGTCCACGTACTCCTGCGGTGTTCCCAGGCCGTAGATGCAGCTCACCGACGCCACGACGATCACGTCGCGACGCGTGAGCAGCGAGCTCGTCGCCGAGTGACGCAAGCGCTCGACCTCGTCGTTGATCGACGAGTCCTTCTCGATGTAGGTGTCCGTCTGCGCGATGTACGCCTCGGGCTGGTAGTAGTCGTAGTACGAGACGAAGTACTCGACCGCGTTGTTGGGCAGCAGCTCACGGAACTCCGTGGCCAGCTGCGCCGCGAGGGTCTTGTTGGGCGCCATCACGAGCGTGGGTCGCTGCAGCTTCTCGATCAGCCACGCGGTCGTCGCCGACTTTCCCGTTCCGGTGGCCCCGAGCAGCACCACATCCTTCTCGCCTGCGGTGATGCGCGCGGCGAGCTCCTTGATCGCCTTGGGCTGGTCACCCGACGGCGTGTACTCCGAGATGACCTCGAAGGGCGCGACGGTCCGCTGCAGGTCGGTGACGGGACGCATACGACAACCGTACGATCCCCCACCCACACGCGGGTCCCGACCATCGGCCCGGGCGTGCCGGTCGGACGCGAGAGGGCGGACGGCGGTCAGTCGAGCGTGCCCGACGGCACGCGGATGTCGCTCGTGACCGTCCGGGCAGCGTCGAGCACGGCGAGAAGTGCCGTCGCAAGCTGGTCCGTCGTCATCCCCGCGCGCGGCACGTGCACGAATCCGCTGCGGATCTCCGGCCGTGGCGCGAGCAGGTGCTGGAGCGCGTAGAACGTCGCGTTGCACACGTAGGTCCCGGCCGAGTACGAGACCTCGACGGGCACTCCGGAGTCACGCACGGCGGCGAGGCAGGCCTTCACCGGCAGGGTGGAGAAGAACGCCGCCGGCGCTCCCGCGATCACCGGGACGTCCACCGGCGCCGAGCCGTCGTTGTCGGGGATCCGCGCGTCGATCAGGTTCACCGCCACCCTCTCGATGCCCACGGCCGACCGGCCCCCGGCCTCGCCAACGCCGATCACGAGCGTCGGCTCGAGCTCCGCGATCGCGGTCCGGAGCACCTGCCGCGCACCGCGGAACGACACCGGCAGCTCACGGGTCGCGAGCTCGTCGCCGGTCCAGCGAGCCGCGACCTCCTGCACCGCCAGCCAGGACGCGTTGACCGCCTGGGCCTCGAACGGGGCGAACCCCGTCAACAGGATCACGGGCTCTCCGCGGCGAGCTCGTCCGCCCGTTCGACCGCGAGCCGCTCCCAGAGGGCATCCACCTGGACGCGTAGGTCGTCGTCGCTGCCCGTGCCGTCCAGGACGACGTCGGCGACAGCCAGTCGTTCGGCGTCCGTGGCCTGGGCAGCTACGCGCGCCTCGGCGGCCGCGCGATCCATCCCCCGCAGCCGGACGAGGCGCTCGACGCGCAGCAGAGCCGGGGCGTCGACGACGACGACGACGTGGAAGTCGTCCGCCTGGCCTGTTTCGACGAGCAGTGGGATGTCGTGCACGACCACGGCGCCGTGGTCGACCGTGGCCGCGGCCGCCGACCGCTCTGCCGACAGCCGTCGAACGATCGGGTGGACGATCGCGTCGAGGCGTGCCCGGGCCCTCGGATCGGCGAAGACGATCGAGGCCAGGGCACCGCGATCCAACGAGCCGTCCGCGGCCAGCACCGAGGACCCGAACTCCTCGACGACCGCGTCGAGGCCGGCCGATCCAGGAGCAACCGCCTCGCGTGCCAGCACGTCCGAGTCGATCACCACCGCTCCGAGCTCGGCCAGTCGCCGCGCCGCGACGGACTTGCCAGCCGCGATCCCGCCCGTGAGCCCGATGCGTTGCATCCGTCCATACTGCCGTGCCGAGCGCCGGGCGCGCACGGTCGGCCCGCGAATGCACGACGGGCCGGCCACCCGAAGGTGACCGGCCCGCCGTTCAGCGATGTGCTGTGATCAGTTGCCCGTGAGCTTCTCGCGCAGAGCGGCGAGCGCCTCGTCGGACGCGAGGGTGCCCGCGGCCTCCTCGGTGCTCGACGAGTACGAGGACGGGACGGGACCGGCGGACGACGACGAGGACGAGGACGACGTGGCCGTCGGCCCGCCCTCGGCAGCCGTCAGTGCCGCCTCGGCGTCAGCCTTCGCGGCGTCAGCGACCTGCTTGCGGTGCGCCTCCCAGCGCTCGTGGGCCTGCGCGTACTGCGCCTCCCACACCTCGCGCTGTGCCTCGAAGCCCTCGAGCCACTCGTTCGTGGCCGGGTCGAAGCCCTCGGGGTACTTGTAGTTGCCGGCCTCGTCGTACTCCGCCGCCATGCCGTACAGCGCGGGGTCGAAGTCGTCGCTCGTCGGGTCGAAGCCCTCGTTCGCCTGCTTGAGCGAGAGCGAGATGCGGCGACGCTCGAGGTCGATGTCGATGACCTTGACGAAGACGTCGTCGCCGACCTGGACGACCTGCTCCGGGATCTCGACGTGGCGAACGGCCAGCTCCGAGATGTGCACGAGGCCCTCGATGCCGTCCTCGACGCGAACGAACGCACCGAACGGGACGAGCTTGGTGACCTTGCCCGGGACGACCTGGCCGATGGCGTGCGTGCGGGCGAAGGCCTGCCACGGGTCCTCCTGCGTCGCCTTCAGCGACAGGGAGACACGCTCGCGGTCGAAGTCGACGTCGAGAACCTCGACGGTGACCTCCTGGCCGACCTCGACGACCTCGGACGGGTGGTCGATGTGCTTCCAGGACAGCTCGGAGACGTGCACGAGCCCGTCCACGCCACCCAGGTCCACGAACGCACCGAAGTTGACGATCGAGGACACGACGCCGGGGCGGACCTGACCCTTCTGCAGCGTCTGCAGGAAGGTGGAGCGCACCTCGGACTGCGTCTGCTCGAGCCAGGCACGGCGCGACAGGACCACGTTGTTGCGGTTCTTGTCGAGCTCGATGATCTTGGCCTCGATCTCCTTGCCGACGTACGGCTGGAGGTCGCGGACACGACGCATCTCCACCAGCGACGCGGGCAGGAAGCCGCGCAGACCGATGTCGAGGATGAGGCCGCCCTTGACGACCTCGATGACGGTGCCGGTGACGACGCCGTCCTCTTCCTTGATCTTCTCGATCGTGCCCCAGGCGCGCTCGTACTGTGCGCGCTTCTTGGACAGGATCAGGCGGCCTTCCTTGTCCTCCTTCTGGAGGACGAGGGCCTCGACCTGGTCGCCGACCTTGACAACGTCACCGGGGTCCACGTCGTGCTTGATGGACAGCTCACGGGACGGGATGACGCCCTCGGTCTTGTAACCGATGTCGAGAAGGACCTCGTCGCGGTCGACCTTGACGATGGTGCCCTCGACGATGTCGCCATCGTTGAAGTACTTGATGGTGGCGTCGATGGCGGCGAGGAAATCCTCGGCCGAGCCGATGTCGTTGATCGCGACCTGCGGGGAGGCGGGCTTCGCGGGGGTGGTGATGCTCATGTAGGGATGGGCTCCGATGCGGACAGGGAAGTTGTACGGACAAGGATGTGTGCCGGATGGCACGGTTCGGTTCAGGCGGTGACCGCGTCAAGACGGGGCGTCCCCGGCCCTCTCGTGCGGGTGCTGTGCACCAGCTCGAGATCGGACCACGTACGAGCAGTACGTTCGGGATGAGCCGCCGCATCAAGGCGCGCGGCACCGCCGTCTACCTTATCTGGGCAGGGATGGACTGGTCAAAGCGGCGCTGACTCGTCCGTGCGGTCTGAGCCGACCGTCAGCCCAGCGCGCGGGCGACGGCGAGCAGCTCGTCAGGGACGTACTTCACCTTGCCCGCCACCTCGTCCAGCGAGACCATCTGCACCGACTCACCGCGGAGCGCCGTCATGACGTTCGACTGCCCCTCGGTCGCCGCGTCGATGGCCGCGACGCCGAACCGCGACCCGAGGATCCGGTCGACGTGGGATGGGATACCGCCGCGCTGGACGTGACCGAGCACCACGGTCCGCGTGTCGAAGCCGGTGCGCTGCTCGATCTCGAGCTTGAGCCTGTCACCGATGGCGCCCGCGACGATGTCACCGAACTTGCCGTGCTGCGTCTCGTAGCTCATCGAGGTGCCCTCCGCGGGCACGGCGCCCTCCGCGACGACGATGATGGAGAAGCTCGCGTGCGCGCGGTGCCGGTGCTTGAGGAACTTCTCGATCTTGTCGATGTCGAACGGGGCCTCGGGCGCGAGCACGAGCTCGGCGCCGCCCGCGATGCCGGCCTCCGTGGCGATCCAGCCCGCGTGCCGCCCCATGACCTCGACGATCATGACGCGGTTGTGGCTCTCAGCCGTCGTGTGGATGCGGTCGATCGCCTCGGTAGCGATGCCCACGGCAGTGTCGAAGCCGATCGACTTGTCGGTCCCCCACACGTCGTTGTCGATGGTCTTGGGGATCGCGACGATCCGGATGCCCGCCTCGGCCACCTTGCTCGCGGCGTGCAGGGTCCCGTCGCCGCCGATGCAGATGAGCACCTCGATGCGCTCGGAATCGAGCGTCGAGAGCACCGCGTCGAGGCCGCCGTCGTCGGCGTGCGGGTGGTACCGGGCCGTGCCCAGGAGCGTCCCGCCGACCGCGAGCTGGTTGCGGATGTGCTGCCGGGTGATCGGCTCGCTCAATCCGTCGACGACGCCGCGCCACCCGTTGCGGAAGCCGATGATCTGGTGCCCGTACTCGCCCTCTCCTCGCTTCACGACTGCACGTATCGCAGCGTTGAGGCCGGGGACGTCTCCGCCCCCGGTGAGCAGTCCGACTCGCACAGGTACTCCTTCGACTCCAGTGAACAGATGTGCGGAGCGCGTCGTCGGGCCGCCGTGCTCCCACCTTAGCCAGCCCACCATGCGTCCGTCTGTGGACCAACGTCCCTATCGAGCGCGCGACACTGGACGGATGACCGACGACCCCCTCGCCGAGGCCGGCTACCTGGACATCCCGTCGTCCTCCGGCGGCTCCGCCGGACGGGGCTGGTGGGACGCGAACGCGGCCGAGTACCTGCAGGAGCACGGCGACTTCCTCGGCCCCGCCGACTTCTGCTGGTGCCCCGAGGGACTGCGGGAGGCTGATGCGCGACTCCTGGGCGACCTGTCCGGTCGGCGGGTTCTTGAGGTGGGTGCCGGTGCGGCGCAGTGCGCACGCTGGCTCGTGGAGCAGGGTGTCGACGTCGTCGCTACTGACGTGTCGGGCGGGATGCTGGCGGCCGGCGCGGCCTACGACCGGTCGACGGGCGCCAGGACGCCCCTGGTGCAGGCCGACGCGCGACAGCTGCCGTTCGCCGACGGGTCCTTCGACGTCGCGTTCACCGCGTTCGGGGCGCTCCCGTTCGTGCCCGACGCCGGCCGCGTCCACTCCTCGGTCGCACGAGTTCTGCGACCGGGTGGACGGTGGGTGTTCGCCGTGACGCACCCCATCCGCTGGGCGTTCCCCGACGACCCGAGCGAAGCCGGCCTCACGGCGACACGGTCCTACTTCGACCGGACGCCGTATGCCGAGATCGGCGCGTCAGGGTCCGTGCTCTACGCGGAGTACCACCGGACGCTCGGGGACCACGTCGCCGAGCTCACCGCCGCCGGCTTCGTGCTCGACCGCCTCGTCGAGCCCGAGTGGCCCGAGGACCACCACCGGACCTGGGGCGGCTGGGGTCCCGTCCGTGGTGCGCTGCTGCCCGGTACCGCGATCTTCGTGACGCACCTGGGGCGGTGACGACGCCGCCACCGCCCCAGGGCGCTGTCAGTGGACGACGGCCTTCTCCGAGCCTGCTCCGGTCAGCGACCGGACCTCCATCTCGGCGTACTTGGCGGGGTCGCCCTTCACCTTGCTGACGTACGTCCCGACGATGCCCAGCAGGAACCCGAGCGGGATCGAGATCAGGCCGGGGTTCTCGAGCGGGATCAGGTGGAAGTCGATGTCCGTGTTCTTGATCATCGACAGGCTGGCACCGGTGACCGGATCCACCTTGCCCGAGACCACGGGCGAGAACGTGATGAGCACAATGCAGGAGATGAGCCCGCCGTAGATGCTCCACAGGGCTCCGGAGGTGTTGAACCGCTTCCAGAACAGCGAGTAGAGGATCGTCGGCAGGTTGGCGCTCGCCGCGACCGCGAACGCCAGCGCCACGAGGAACGCGACGTTCTGCCCGTTGGCGAAGATGCCGCCGATGATGGCCAGGATGCCGATCACGACGACGGTGATCCGCGCGACCCGCACCTCACCGTCCGGCTTGACCTCGCCGTGCTTGATCACCGACGCGTAGATGTCGTGCGCGAACGACGCCGCCGCAGTGATGGTCAGACCCGCGACGACCGCGAGGATGGTCGCGAACGCGATCGCCGAGATGAGTCCGAGCAGGATCGTGCCGCCCAGCTCGTAGGCGAGCAGCGGGGCCGCCGAGTTGACGCCACCCGGTGCTGCCTTGATCGCCTCAGGACCGACGAGCGCCGCCGCGCCGTAGCCGAGCACCAGGGTGATCAGGTAGAAGATCCCGATCAGCCAGATCGCCCAGACGACCGAACGACGCGCCTCCTTGGCGGTCGGCACCGTGTAGAAGCGCATGAGGACGTGCGGGAGGCCTGCGGTGCCGAGCACGAGCGCGAGCGCCAGAGACAGGAAGTTGAGCTGGCTCATCGAGGTCGCGCCGTACTGCTTCCCGGGTCCGATCAGAGCCTCCCCACCCTCGCCCGCGGTGTCGATCGCGCCCTGCAGGAGGTCGGAGAGGTTGAAGCCGTACTCCGAGAGCACCCACACCGCCATGACCGCGGCACCGATGATCAGGAGCACCGCCTTGATGATCTGGACCCACGTGGTGCCCTTCATGCCGCCGATGAGGACGTACAGGATCATCAGCGCGCCGACGACGGCGATGACGGCGCCCTGCGCGGCGGTGCCCTCGACGCCGAGCAGGAGGGCGACGAGGCCACCGGCACCGGCCATCTGCGCGAGGAGGTAGAAGAACACCACCGTGAGCGTCGCGAGCGCGGCCGCCATGCGGACGGGGCGCTGCTTGAGCCGGAAGGACAGGACGTCCGCCATGGTGAACCGGCCGGTGTTGCGCAGCAACTCGGCGACGAGAAGCAGCGCGACGAGCCACGCGACGAGGAACCCGATCGAGTACAGGAACCCGTCGTAGCCGTTGATCGCGATGGCACCGCAGATGCCGAGGAAGGACGCCGCGGACAGGTAGTCGCCCGCGATCGCGGTGCCGTTCTGGGGGCCGGTGAACGAGCGCCCCGCCGCGTAGTAGTCGGCAGCGGTCTTGTTGTTGCGCGATGCGCGGAACACGATGACCAGCGTGATGGCGACGAAGCCCGCAAAGATCGCGATGTTGACCGCGGGGCTGCCGACGTCTTCGGTCGTCGCGGCGTGGACCAGGGACCGCAGCGAGTCGCTCATGCGCCCTCACCGTCCAGCGAGGCGCCTTCCTCGATGTGCCGACGAAGTCGCTCCGCGACGCGGTCCTGACGCGTGTTCGCCCAGTGCGCGTAGATCATCGTGATCGCGAACGTGCTCACGAACTGGCCGAGTCCGAACAGAAGTCCCACCGTGATGTTGCCCCAGAGCTTCTGGGACATGAAGTCGTGCGCGTAGTCCGCGAGCAGGACGTACAGGAAGTACCAGGCCAGGAAGAAGGCCGTCATCGGGAAGACGAAGCGACGGAACCGCCGCTTGAGCGCCTGGAACTCTGCGCTGTCCTGTACTCGTTCGTAGTCCGTCTGTGGTTGTCCGAGTGTGTCGGTCACGAGCGGCTCCTCGAGAGACGTCGCGGCTCCGTCGCCGCTGTGTGGCCGACACTTTGGCGTAGATCACCCGCGGCCGCACGGCGAAACGCACGCGAAAGCGCGCGAAACACCAGAAACCCTCGTCAGTGGCCAACCCTTGGGACCACTCGTCGGGAGTACCCGATCAGTGACCGGCGTCGTGCCAGGACCCGCCGGCACCGACCGTGACGTCGAGGGCCACGTCCAGCGGTCCGTCGGTGGCACCGTCGCCGGCTGCGCCCATCTGCTCGCGGACCATCGACTCGACCTCGTCGCGCTCGCCGGGCGCGACCTCGAGCACGAGCTCGTCGTGCACCTGGAGCAGCATCCGAGACGCCAAGCCCCGTCGCGTGATCTCGCGGTCGACACCGAGCATCGCGACCTTGATGAGGTCGGCCGCGCTGCCCTGGATCGGTGCGTTGAGGGCCATCCGCTCGGCCATGTCGCGCCGCTGGCGGTTGTCGCTGGTCAGATCCGGCAGGTACCGGCGGCGACCCAGGATCGTGGCGGTGTACCCGGTCGTTCGGGCGACCTTGACCACACCCTCCAGGTAGTCGCGCACGCCACCGAACCGCTCGAAGTAGTCCCGCATCAGCGACGACGCCTCGGACACCTCGATGGCGAGCTGCTGCGACAGCCCGTACGCCGACAGGCCGTAGGCCAAGCCGTAGCTCATCGCCTTGATCTTCGAGCGCATGGCCGGCGTGACCTCGCTCGTCGGCACCCCGAACACGTGCGACCCGACATAGCTGTGCAGGTCCTCGCCCGAGCGGAAGGCCTCGATCAGGCCCTCGTCGCCCGACAGGTGCGCCATGATCCGCATCTCGATCTGCGAGTAGTCCGCGGTCAGCAAGGTCTCGTACCCCTCACCCACGACGAATGCCCGGCGGATCTGCCGGCCCGCCTCGGTGCGGATCGGGATGTTCTGCAGGTTGGGGTCCGCCGACGACAACCGGCCGGTCGCCGCGATCGTCTGCTGGAACGTCGTGTGGATCCGTCCGTCCGGCGCGATCGACCGGAGCAGGCCCTCGACGGTCTGCCGCAGCCGGATCGCGTCGCGGTGGGCGAGAAGGTGCTCGAGGAACGGGTGCTGCGTCCGGGCGAACAGGTCCGTCAGCGCGTTCGCGTCCGTCGTGTACCCGGTCTTGTTCTTCTTGGTCTTGGGCATCCCGAGCTGGTCGAACAGCACCTCCTGGAGCTGCTTGGGCGAGCCCAGGTTCACCTCGCGCCCGATCACCGCGTAGGCATCGGCCGCGGCCTCCTGCACCTGCGCGTCGAACGACTTCTCGAGGCTCGAGAGGTAGGGGTGATCGATCGCGATGCCCGTGCTCTCCATGCGTGCGAGCACGTCGACGAGCGGCAGCTCGAGGTCCGCGAGCAGCCCGGCGGCACCGCGGTCGGCGATCTCGCCGTCCAGCACGTCGGACAGGTCACGAACCGCAGCAGCACGCACCGCAGCACGTCGACCCTCGTCGGTGCCGTCGATCTCGAGGTCGAGGAGGCCCTGACCCCCGTCGGCGGCGTCGGTGGCACCGAGCTCGCGCCGCAGGTACCCGATCGCCAGGTCGGCGAGGTCGTACGCGCGCCTGTCGGGCTGGCACAGGTAGGCCGCCAGCTCGGTGTCGAACGCGACGCCGGCGAGCGGCAGCCCACGCCCGGCCAGGGCGTGCCACGCCTCCTTCGAGGCGTGCACGACCTTCGGCGCGTCCGAGTCTGCGAGCCATGCCGCAAGGGCCTTCTCGTCTGCCGGGTCGATCTGCTGCAGGTCGAACGCGGCGGCGTCCCCGTCCGCGTCCGCCAGGGCGACACCCCACGCATCGCCCCGCCCCGGCGCACCCAGGCCGCGCACGTCGAGCCCGAGCGGCTGCCCCGCCCGCTCAGACAGCCAGGAGGCAAGCTGGCCCGTGCCGAGCACCGTGAGGTTCAGCTCCGCGGCAGCGACCGCCGTGGCGGAGTCCGCCCCCTCGTCGGGAAGCATCGCGAAGAGCCGGTCCCGGATCGCCCGGAACTCGAGCTCCTCGAGGATCGCGTGCAGTGCGTGGCGGTCCCACGGGCGTGCCGCGAGGTCCTCCGGCCCCAAGGGCAGCTCGACGTCCGTGAGGAGCCTGTTGAGCTGCCGGTTGAGCGCCACCTGCTCGAGGTTCTCGCGCAACGACTCCCCCGCCTTGCCGGGAACGTCGCCCGCCGAGCCGAGGATCCCCTGCAGGCCGTCGTACTGGCCGATCCACTTGGCTGCGGTCTTCGGTCCCACCCCCGGGATGCCGGGAAGGTTGTCGCTCGACTCCCCCACCAGCGCCGCAAGATCGGGGTACCGCTCAGGCGGGACGCCGTACTTGGCCTCGACCGCGGCCGGTGTCATCCGCGCCAGCTCCGACACGCCCTTGACCGGGTACAGCACCGTGACGTCCTCGTTGACCAGCTGGAGCGCGTCCCGGTCGCCGGTGCAGATGAGGACCTGCATACCCTGCGCGCGCGCCTGGACCGACAGGGTCGCCAGGATGTCGTCGGCCTCGAACTGCGACTTGGACAGGTACGGGATGTGCATGGTGTCCAGCACCCGCTGGATGACCTCGACCTGGCCGCGGAACGGCGCCGGAGTTGCGTCGCGGTTGCCCTTGTACGCCTCGTAGACCTCGGTCCGGAACGTGGTCCGGCCGGCGTCGAACGCGACCGCGACGTGGGTGGGCGCCTCGTCCCGCAGGAGGTTCGCGATCATCGAGAAGAACCCGAAGACCGCGTTCGTGGGCTCGCCCGCGGAGGTGGCGAACTTGTCCACCGGGAGCGCGAAGAACGCCCGGTAGGCCATCGAGTGCCCGTCGATGAGAAGCAGCCTGGCTGGGGTGGACGTTGTCGTCGGGGGGTTCGCTGGCAATCCGTCGCTCACGGGTGCCAACCTATCTGCCATGACCGACACCGACGCCCTCGCCGCCGTCCCCTCGACCGTGGGCACGCTCATCGAGCGACTGGGCATCGAGCTGACCGAGCTGTCGGCGAACAGGGCGGTCGCCACCATGCCCGTCGAGGGCAACACGCAGCCGTACGGCCTGCTGCACGGGGGCGCCTCCGCAGCGCTCGCCGAGACGCTCGGCTCCTACGCGGCGCAGGTGCACGCGGGTCCAGGGCGCGCGGCCGTCGGGATCGAGATCAGTGCCACGCACCACCGGGCCGCCCGCTCAGGCGTCGTGACCGGTACCGCTACCGCGATCCACCTCGGGAACCGGCTGGCGACCTACCAGGTGGTGGTCGAGGACGACGGCGGACGGTTGCTCTGCACCGCGCGGTTGACGTGCATGGTGATCGAGGCGCGGGACTGATCGGCGCTCGACGCCCTCGCCACCGGCGAAGGAACGTCGTCAGGGGCCCGTCGTGCCTCGCGGACGTGTCGGCGCCGCGCGATGAGGTCCTCGAGCCTGCGCGTGGTGCTCGGTGCGTGGTCCTGCGCGAGCCTGCGCTGCAGCACCGCCGTGGAGACGGCCCGGTGCGACGCAGCCGGAGCGAAGCCGATGCGCGCCAGGAAGCGTTGCATGCCGCGCGCGCCGGGCAGAGGCGACGAGTAGAGCTCGGTGGCGCCAGCCTCCTCGGCCACCGCGACAGCGGCGAGCAGCAGCGCCCGCCCGAGGCCGCGCCGCCTCGCGTCCGGCTGCACGTAGACCGCCTCGATGTCCATCGCGACGACGTCCGTGAACGGACCCGGTCCGACGATGCGCGCGAGCATCAGGCCGGCGGGCTCCCCGTCGAGCTGAGCCAGGAGGATGCGCCCGCCCTCGACGCCCAGGAGCGTGCCGAGCTGGTCATGGAGGCGTGCCGAGTCGTCCGTGCAGAGCTGTGAGCCGACGCCCGCCTCCTGACGGGCGGTCAGGACGAGCGCGACGAGACTGTCAAGGTCACCCGGTTGGGCTCCGCGGACTTGCACACCAATACGCACGGCAGTCAGACCTCCGGACGGGACGAGGGGGATCCGGTCGGGGTGACGAACATCCCTGCCCGCGATGGCGTCGCTCTCGATCATGGACCACTGCGGCCGCCGGTGCCTAGTCCCGGACGGCACCTGGTGTCGCCCGGACGAGTGCATTTCTTGAACATTCGACCAGATTCGCTCGTTCACCCACGGTTCGCCTGTGCGTCGACGCGAACCCGACGGTCGCTACCCGCTGTCCGTCCGCCCGGGCTCCACGTCGGTGCCCGGGCTGAGCCCGACGTCGGTGATGCCCAGCTCGTCGGCAAGGAACAGGAACGCCCGCCCGTACGGATGGGCACCGACATCGGAGCGGACGCGGTCCCAGTCGATCTGCTCACGCAGAGCTCGCACGATGGCCAGCAGGCGCCCGAAGTCGCAGTAGTGCTCGCCGAGCACGCGCAGCTTCGCCGAGACGACATCCGTGGCACCCAGGACGGGCATCCGCACCGAGAGCACCTCGAGCACGTCGCTGCGGTCCAGGAGCTCGTCGGTGATCGGCTCCCCCACCATGCGAAACAGGACGTCGACCAGCTGTCCGTGGTGGTAGGCCTTGAACAGCCAGTTCTCGGCCGGGTCGCTCACCTCCAGCCCCTTGGCGGCGATCGCCTCCTTCGCGCGGTCGATGTCTCGCTCCACGATGGCGAAGTCCGCGTCATGGCTCGGTTCTGGCGCACCCCGGGCCCACGCGGCATAGCCGCCGACGAGCGCGAACGGGATGCCGGCATCCATCAGTGCGACGGCGGTGAGGCGCAGGCCGTCCTGGAGTGCGGAGCGGTCCTCGATGGCGTCCACGGGCGTCATGGCACGCAGGTCTACACCCCGACGCGCACATTCGCAGGACGGAAGGTTGAATCGGCGGCGTGCGCATCGCGACGTTCAACATCCTGCATGGCCGGTCCCTGGCCGACGGTGAGGTGGACCTCGACCGGTTCGCCCGTGCGGTGCGGGACCTGGACGTCGACGTCCTCGCGCTGCAGGAGGTCGACCGGGACCAGCCGCGGTCGCACGGCGCCGACCTCACCACGGTCGCGGCCGAGGCCATGGGCGCCCCGGAGCACCGGTTCGCCGCCGTGCTGCACGGCGAGCCGGGCGTCTGGACCGCTGCGAGCGGCGACCGCCAACCGTCGTCGGCCGCCTACGGGATCGCGCTGCTGAGCCGGTTCCCCGTGCGTTCCTGGCACGTTCTCGACCTGCCGCTGCGCCGTCGTCGTGCCTCCGTGCGATGGCCCGGGAGCCGGTGGCCGACGCTCGTGCGCGACGAGCCACGGGCTGCCCTCGTGGCGTCCGTCCAGACCCCGACCGGCGACCTCACCGTCGTCGCCACGCACCTGACGTTCATCCCCAGCCACACGGTTCGCCAGCTCACCCACCTCGCGAGCCGGGCGCGCGTCCTGCCGCGGCCGCTGGTCCTGGTGGGCGACCTGAACCTCGACGCGGACAAGGCGAGGAGCGTGTCAGGTTTCACGTCCCTGGCGACGGCCTTCACGTACCCCGTCAGACAACCGACGAGACAGCTCGACCACGTCCTCGGCTACGGACCCGTCACGGCGACCGGGGCGGCCGAATCGATAGACACGGGCGTCTCGGACCACCGGGCGCTGCTGGTCGAGCTCGACGTCAGGAAGACGCCATAGGGCGCGCCTGGATCAGGCTGCGCCGCCACCGACCTGCTCGATGACCGCGTCGGCCACCTCACGCATGGTCAGCCGGCGGTCCATCGAGGTCTTCTGGATCCACCGGAACGACTCCGGCTCCGTCAGACCCATCTTCGTCATCAGGAGCCCCTTGGCGCGATCGACCCGCTTGCGCGTCTCGAACCGCTCCGCCAGGTCGGCGACCTCCGACTCGAGCGCTGCGATCTGGGCGTACCGCGAGATGGCGATCTCCACGGCGGGCAGAAGGTCGGCCGGGCTGAACGGCTTGATGACGTACGCCATCGCGCCCGCCTCGTTCGCCCGCTCGACGAGCTCCTTCTGCGAGAAGGCCGTCAGGAGCACCACGGGCGCCAGGTGCGCCTTGCCGATGCGCTCCGCAGCCGAGATCCCATCCAGGATCGGCATCTTGACGTCCATCACGACGACGTCCGGCTTGAGGTCGGTGACGAGCTGCACGGCCGTCTCGCCGTCGCCCGCCTCGCCGACGACGTCGAAGCCGGCGTCACGCAGCGTCTCGACGACGTCCATGCGGATGAGCGCCTCGTCCTCGGCCACCACCGCCCGGCGAGCGGCACGCGCCGGGGCGGGCGTAGTCTCCGCCGCGGCCTCGGTCGAGCTCAGGTCGAGGTCTGCCTGCGTGGGATCGGGATTGGCGTCGGTGCTCACGTGCACAGAGTAATGGCCGTCGCACCTCGGATTGCAGCAGGTGCGCCTGTGAGCCCGCCCACCTGCGTCTTTCCCTCCCCGCTCCGGGTATCCTGCTGCACGGCCCCGATAGCCCAACCGGCAGAGGCGTTCGGCTCAAACCCGATCCAGTGTGGGTTCGAATCCCACTCGGGGCACCCGTCTGACTTGCGACAACACATCGGCGAACGCGCACACGTTGCGCAAGCATCGAAGGCACTCCTGTGGGCGGGCGCGCAAGCCTGGCACGCTGGTGCGCCGCCTCGATGAAGGGTCTCCCGTGCCCGGTGTTCTGGTCCTCTTCATGCTGTCCGTGGCAGCGGTGGTCGTGACGACCGTCGTCGACATCGTCCGGAGCGACAAGGACTTCGGTGCTGCGTGGGGAGACTTCTCGGCGGCGCGCTGGGTGGCGTGGGTGGCAGCCGTCGTCGGCGCCGTGCTCTCGTTCACGTCTCCATCGGTGCGATAGGCCGCGCCGGTCCCCGTCGCCGGGCGCCGGACGCTACGGCCCGCACCTCAGGGGGCCGCCGCACGATGTGAGGGAGCCCGGAGGGCCGTTCCGAGAATCCTCTAAGAACGCGGCGACAGACTCGGACCATGGCAACGACCACGGCCCACCTCGCACCTCCACCGGTCGGCGTCCCGTCGGCCCGGCGGCCGGGACGGCGACCGTCCGGGGTGCTCGCTGCCCTCTGGGTCGGCTCGCTGGCGGTGCTGGCGTTCTGGTGGCTCGGGACCTCGCCGCTGGTCGGTTCGACACCCGGTGGCGCGGCGATGAGCCTCGGTGAGCTGGCCGGCCTGCTCGGGTCGTTCCTGGTCTGCGCGCAGCTGCTGCTGATCGCGAGGGTTCCCTGGTTCGAGCGGTCCGTCGGACTCGACCGCCTCGTCTCGTGGCACCGCTCGCTCGGGACCACCGTCGTCCTGCTGATCGTCACGCACGTGGTCCTGATGGTCCTCGGGGGGGCGTGGCTGGACGGAACGTCGGTCTGGGCCGAGGTGCCCGGGGTCCTGGCGACGCAGCCGTACCTGTGGCCCGCGGTGATCGGGACGGCGCTGTTCGTGGCCTTCGGCCTGTCGAGCGCCCGACTGGCGCGGCAGAACCTCTCCTACGAGGTCTGGTTCACGGTGCACCTGACCAGCTACGTGGCGGTCTTCCTGACGTTCTTCCACCAGATCGCCGGCGGGACGCACTTCGTGTCGAACCCCTTCGCCCGGCTGGCCTGGATCACCCTGTACGCGGGGACCGCCGCGGCGATCCTCACGTGGCGGGTCGCGCTGCCTCTGCTGGACCACGGTCGTCACCGCCTACGGGTGACGAGGGTGGTGCCGGAGGCTCGCGGGCTCGCGAGCGTCTGGCTCGAGGGTGCGGACCTGCAGAGGCTGGGCGCCCGAGGTGGGCAGTACTTCCTGGTCCGCTTCCTGACGAGGGGGCACCTGGTCACCGCGCACCCGTACTCGCTGTCCATGGTCCCGACCGACGACAGCCTGCGCTTCACCATCGGCGCGCTCGGGGACCACTCGTCGGCGGTGGCACAGGTGCGCGCCGGGACGCGCGTCCTCGTCGAGGGACCGTTCGGCCGGTTCACGGCGGAGCGGGCCACCTCCCGCAAGGTGCTCCTCGTGGCCGGCGGCGCAGGCATCGGACCGATCCGAGCACTGGCCGAGGAGCTGTTGCGGCGGGGCCACGAGATCGTGGTCATCCACCGCGCCCACACGGCTGACGGGCTGGCCCTCGCCGGCGAGTTCACGCCGTCGCCCTGGCTGCGCTACCTCGCGGTGCCGGGTCGTCGTGCGGAGCTTCGGCACGACCCGTTGTCCGCCCCTTACCTCCGCCGAGCGGTCCCGGACATCGCCGAGCGGGACGTGTTCGTCTGCGGACCCGACGCGATGATGACCACCGTCACCCGGTCGGCGCGCGCCCTCGGCGTGCCGGCCGGAGCGGTCCACCGAGAGGAGCTGGGCTGATGGCCACCCGACCATGGCGAGGGACGTTGATCTTCGTCGGCACCGCTGCGGCGATGGCGGCCGCGGGCATCAGCCGGTTCGCCGGCGTCGTGCCCCAGCCGGCCGCCCCGGCGTCGGCCTCAGGAGTGCAGAGCGCTGGGTCGACGACCCCGACACCGTCCAGCGGTTCGACGTCGGACGGCTCGAGCGCGACCGGGACGGGCAGCGGCGCGACGTCGGACACGGTGACGATCGTCGGGTCGGTCGTGCAGAACCGCTACGGCGCCGTCCAGGTCGCCGTGACGTTCAGCGGCAGCCAGATCACCTCCGTGCAGACCTTGCAGACGCCGAGCCGTGAGCGCGAGAGCGCTCAGATCTCCGAGCGTGCGGTCCCCGCACTGGCCCAGGAGGTGGTCGCGGCGCAGTCGGCGCACATCGACACCGTCTCGGGCGCTACGTACACGTCTCAGGGGTACCGGGAATCCGTCCAGTCAACGATCGACCAACGGGGCTGAGCGGACATGCCGCCCCGTCGCTGCTGGCGATGGCGCCTGACGCGGTGACGTGGGCGCGCGGACTCGGCGCGTCCGTTGCCGTGGACGCGAGCGCGGGCATTCTCACCGACCGGTCTGGCGCGGAGCTGCTGGTAGCTCGAGGGTGATCACCGCTCCAGCGCCCGCCCCCGGCAGCGACTCCGCCCGCACCGATCCCCCGTGCTGGGAGGCGATCTCGGCGACGAGTGCGAGGCCGATCCCGTAGTGGCGCCGATCCGGGTCGCCGTCGGCCTCGTCACGGTGCGACGCGAACCGCCGGAACAGGTCCGCCTCGTCTCCGGTGAGTCCTGGTCCGTCGTCGCGCACCGACACCAGGACGCGACCCGACCCGACCCGGACGTCAACCTCCACCGTGCCGTCCGCGTGGTCGAGAGCATTGTCGACGAGCGCCGTCAGCGCTCGCCGGACGGACGCGGTCGAGGCCAGGACGACGGCTCGGGTCTCGCCGGACCGGGTCAGCGTGACGCCCCGGCGCTCCCCCGCCGCGCGTGCCGCTTCCACCACGTCGGCTGCCACGTCGGCAACATCCACCGGGACCGGATCGACGGACCGGGCGTCCGCCGCCAGCAGCATGTCGTCCAGGACCGCCGTGAGCGCCGCGGTGTCGGCCAGCAGCCCGTCGACGTCGTGCTGCACGCGGTCCGGCGACGCTGCCCCCCAGTCCGCGGTCATGTGTCGGTCCAACAGCTGGGCCCGCGTGGAGATGAGCGTCAGTGGGGTGCGCAGCTCGTGGCTGGCGTCGGCGACGAAGCGCCGCTGGAGGCTCAGGGCACCGACCATCGGCGCGACCGCGCGACGCGCGAGCCACGCACCGCCGAAGCCGGCCAGCACGACCCCGAGACCGCCCGCGAGCAGCAGTGCCGCCACGAGCCGCTCACGCTCCTCATGGCCGGTGCGCGGGTCCAAGGCCGCCTGCACCACCCGGTCCCCGCTCAGGCCGGTGACGACCGTGACCTCGCCGGCGCTCGTGGGCACCGTCGTGCGCACGTCGCTCCCGCCCGCGGCCACCTCGCGCAGGGCGTCGAGGTCGGGCAGGCCGGTCGGCATGTCGGCCGAGGTCTCCAGTGCACCGTGATGGGCGACCGCGACCCACATGCCGGCGGGCGCGTCGTGGACGTCGTCGACGGAGTGCACCGCCGCAAGTATCTGGGACACCCCCGCCGCGTGCTGCGACCGGATCACGATGACCAGGACCGTGGTGGACACCGCGGCGAGCACGACGAGGACGAGCCCGGCGACCTGTAGACCCAGTCGCCACGACGTGCGACGCACGACGCGCCGCTCGTTCGCCGTCAGGTTCGTCATGCGTCGCCCAGGCGGTACCCGGCGCCTCGCACGGTCGACACGCTCGCGCGACCGAGCTTGCGACGCAGGTAGTAGACGTAGGTGTCGACGACTCCCTCGTCCTCGGCGTCCGGGAAGACCCGGTCCAGGAGGTCCGGGCGACTGAAGACCTGCCGCGGCCGCCGGGCCAGCTCCTCCAGCAGGGCGCTCTCGCGTTCCGTCAGGCTCACGGACGCTCCGCTGCTGAGCGCTACCTCTCGGGAGCCGACGTCCAGCGAGCCGCCCGGCACCCGGATGGTCGTCGCCTCGTCGTGGTTCCGGCGGCGCAGGGCGCGCAACCGGGCGGCCAGCTCGTCGAGGTCGAACGGCTTGCTCATGTAGTCCTCAGCGCCGGCATCCAGGCCCGCCACACGATCCGCGGGGTTCCCGAGCGCGGACAGCACCAACGCGGGCGTCTGGACCCCGCGGGAACGCAGACGGGCCAGCAGGTCGAGACCCTCGATCGCCGGTAGCCCACGGTCGAGCACGAGGACGTCGTAGCGGCGGGTCAGCCCGAGGTGCAGGCCGCGCTGTCCGTCCGGTGCGACGTCTACGTCGTACCCCTCACCCGACAGGATCTGCTCGAGCATCGCCGCGAGCTGGCGGTCGTCCTCGACGAGAAGCAACGGCACCCCTGTCCCCATGCCGCGCCGTCCTACAGGCCCGACACGCCGAGGAGGCGGCCGACGGCGTAGGTCACGGTCATGGCCACCGCTCCCCCGACGACCAGCCGCACGACGGCCGGCAGCCGACGGGCACCGCCCAACCGCGCGCTGATCCCACCGGTGACGGCCAGCGCGACCAGGACCGCAGCGAACGTCACGGCCACCCGTACGGAGGCCGGAGCGAGCGAGACCGCCAGCAAGGGAAGGAGCGCACCGGCGGTGAAGGACAGACCCGACGAGATCGCGGCGTGGACCGCGTTGGTCAGTGCACCGGGGTCGAGCCCGAGCTCCACGTCCAGATGCGCCGCCAGCGGATCGCGGTCGGTCAGCTCTTGGGCCACCGCGCGGGCAGTCTCGTGCGAGAGGCCCTTGGACTCGTACATGCCGATGAGCTCGTCCAGCTCACCCTGAGGGTTGTTCTCGACCTCGCGGCGTTCCTGCTCGATCAGAGCGCGTTCCGCGTCGCGCTGGCTGCTCACCGACACGTACTCACCGAGAGCCATCGAGACCGCACCCGCCACCAACCCCGCGATACCGGCCACCAGGATCGGGCCGATCTGCGTCGTCGCCCCCGCGACGCCCACGACCAGGCCCGCGGTCGAGATGATCCCGTCGTTGGCGCCGAGCACCCCGGCACGCAGCCGGTTCAACCGCGCGGCGTCACGACCCCGACCGTTGTCCACCTGTCGGGCCGTCGATCTTCCGAGCTCGGCCACGTTCTCGACGCTAGGCCGCTCGGGGACCCGGCGCCACGAAGGTGTGGCTGCCCTTTCCCCGTCGGCTGGCGGGCGGTGGACCATGACGGTCCGCCGCCTCAGAGCACCGGGCACGACGACGGTGCGCGTCGCTTTCCGGCACGGGGAACGACGCCCGCCGATGATGCTCAGTCGTCGTCCCCGTCGCCGGACTGCTGGGTGGACACCTTGCCGTCCCAGGTGGCCTGCGCCCCCGAGTCTCCGGCGCGCACCACCGCGACGATCGTGCCCGCGGCCACGGCGACAGTCACGATCGCGCCGGCGATCCCGATCCAGCGGTCTCGGCGGCTGCGCGTTCCGTCGTGGGCGTCGACGTAGCGGCCCCAGAGCCAGACCGCCACCGACAGTGCGGAGAGCGCAAGCGCCCACGGAAGGATCTGGTCTCCCAGCTGGGCGTGCTTCTCCACCAGGTCCGAGTGGGGCACGTGCCCCTCGAGCCATTCGCCGTAGTGGGTCGTGAGCGGCACCAGGACCGTGGCTCCGACCGTGAGCAGCGGTGTGAGCATGCCGAGCTTGCGCCGCAGGGTCGGCCACCACGCGGTCACCCCGACGAGCACCGCCGCGAGCGGCAGCAGGACCACCACGGCGTGGACCAGCAGGACGTGGGTGGGCAGACCGTTGATCTCGTTCACGTGGACCTCCGTCGTTGTGGGGTGCCAGCGGGACGCTACTGACGGAATCTCAGAGGTTTCTCACGATCGACGAGAGCGCACGAGAGTCCGCTCAGGCGTCGGGCGGCGGGCAACGCATCGACCAACGCTTGCGCGCAATGTTAGTTACTAACTAACATTGCTCACATGGCAACTCCGCAGTCGCCCACCGCCCCATCGCGCGCCGTCGGCACCCGACGCTCACTCCAGGCGCACGCCTTGCGCCTCTTCGAGGAGCAGGGCTACGAGCGGACGACCGTCGCGCAGATCGCCGCAGCCGCCGGGGTTTCCCACATGACGTTCTTCCGGAACTTCCCGACGAAGGAGGACGTCGTCCTGGACGACCCGTACGACCCCCTCCTGGCCGACGCGGTCGGCGCCCAACCCAGGGAGCTGTCCGCGCTCGAGCGCACGCGTCTCGGCCTGCTCAGCACGCTCGAGGGACTTCGGTCCGATGACTTCGACGCCGAGTCGCGGCAACGACTGCGGCTCGCGACGAGCGTCCCTGCCGTGCGCGCACGAATCTGGGAGAACATGGCCAAGACGCAGGGCGCGGTCGTCGAGGTGCTCGTCGCGCAGGAGGTCGAGCCAGCAGTCGCCGAGGCGTCGGTCGGGGCGGTCCTCGGTGCCCTGACGTCAGGCCTCCTGCACTGGGGCGCGTCCGACCCGTCAGCCGACGGATCACGGCTTGCCGATGCGCTCGAGGCGGCCCTCGACGTGCTGGCACCGCGGCCATGACGTCGCTTCGGGCCACTGGCCTCGTGCGTCGGTTCGGCCGGCTGACGGCTGTGGCCGGCGTCGACCTGGAGGTCCGCTCGGGCGAGGTGCACGCACTGGTCGGGCTGAACGGCTCAGGCAAGACGACGCTGCTGCGCATGCTCGTCGGCGTCCTGCGACCCGACGAGGGTCAGGTCACCCTGAGCGCCGGGTCCGCCGCAACCGGTGCGCTCGTGGGGCACCTCATCGACCAGCCGGGCGCCTATGCCGAGCTCACCGTCGAGGAGAACCTGCGGGCCGCTGCGCTGCTGCGGGGCGTGCCCCGTGGGGTCGTGCGGGAGGCCGTTGCGGACGCGGCGGCCGCGGTCGGGATCTCCGACCTCGTGGCCCGCAGGGCGGGTGGCCTGTCCCTGGGCAACCGCCAGCGGCTCGGGCTGGCGACGGCCATCGTGCACCGACCGCAGGTCCTCGTGCTGGACGAGCCGACCAATGCGATGGACCCCGCAGGGGTGCTCGCCATACGTCGCCTGGTCCTGGATCGCGCCCGCACCGACGGGTGCGCGGTTCTCCTGTCCAGCCACCACCTCGACGAGCTCGCCCGCATCGCCGACCGGATCACCGTGCTCCACCGCGGCAGGGTTGTCGGCTCCCTCGATCCTCACGGGACGGACCTGGAGGTGGCGCTGTTCGCGATGGCCGCACGCGCAGACGGGATCGATGTCGACACGCGGGTGCCCGCGACCGTCCGGAACGACGCACCAGATGCAGGAGGTGCCCGATGAGTGCCGCGTGGACCGTCGAGATGCTCAAGGTGCGCCGGTCACCGGTGACACGGACCGCGTTCGCTGCGATGGCGCTCGTTGCGGCGTTCTTCTCCGTCGGCGCTGCGGCCCTCGTGGACCAGGGCTCCACGGACGGCTCCCTGGCCGGCGCGAAGATCGCGACCATGGTCGAGGGCACCGGATGGGTCGCCGTGAGCAGCGCGTTCGGCCAGGTCGTCGCCGTGCTGTGGCTGCTGGGCACCGGCGTGGTCGCGGCGTGGACGTGCGGCCGGGAGTTCTCCGACCGGACGCTCGGCCAGCTGCTCGCACTTCCGACACCGGCATCGCGGATCGCTGGCGCCAAGCTCGGCGCGGTCATGCTCGCCTCGTCAGGGACGGTCGTGGTGGCGGCCATGATGGCGCTCGTCGCAGGCGTGGTTGTCGGCATGGGAGCACCCAGCACGGACGAGGTACGGACCTTGGCCGCTGGTGTGCTCGCCGGTGTCGCGAGCGCGTGGCTGGCTCTGCCCTTCGCGTGGGTGGCCACGCGAGGGAAGGGGTACCTGCCCGCGGTCGGGGCCCTGCTCGCAGTGATCATGGTGAGCCAGGTCGTCGTCCTGCTCGGCGGCGGGTCCTGGTTCCCGTGGGCCGTTCCGTCGTTGCTGGTGGGCGCCGGAGGTGGGGAGACCGCAGCGGTGACCGCGCTCGGTGTCGCGCTGGTGGTTGCTGTCGGTGCCGGTGCTTGGGCGGCCACCGTCAGAACCTGGTCCCATCTGCAGCTGGCGTAGAGCGCCTCACCGTCAGGCGCCGCGGGAGAGCCCTCTGCACCCGCGGTCCGGCGTCCGGCCCGTGCGCGAGCTAGAAGTGCGACAGCACAGCCAGGGTGGCGACGATGATTGCCGCGCCCGCGAGCAGTCCGACGCCGATGAGGACCACCGGGCGCCGCCGACCGCTCCGCAGCTCGGTCGCGATCCCCTCTGCCGCCCGGATCCCGGCGCCGTTCGGATCCATGGGGGCGAAGCCGTCGCCCGCGCCCGTCGCGATGCTGTCTCTCTCGGATTCCGTCCCCACGCCCTCACCATGGCACAGGGGCGTCGGGGTCGACAGGGACACCGTGCACCGGCCCGTCATGCCTCGTCGGGACGTCGACCGTGACAACGGCACGGATGCGGCAGTACACGGGCCGCCGGGACCGGCGGCCCATCGGCGAGCAGCGGGCGTGCGATCTGAGAGGCGCCCCGCGGAGCGCGGTGGCACGCTGTGGGGAGCGTTCAGCAGCGCGGCGCCCCGGCCCTCCCCCAGGGTGGTGAGCCCGTGCGAGCAATGGTCTACAGAGGTCCGTACAAGATCCGCGTCGAGGAGAAGGACGTCCCACGGATCGAGCACCCGAACGACGCGATCGTCCGAGTCACGTTGGCGGCCATCTGCGGCTCCGACCTGCACCTTTACCACGGCATGATGCCCGACACCCGTATCGGGCACACGTTCGGGCACGAGTTCATCGGCGTCGTCGACCAGGTCGGGCCGTCCGTCCAGAACCTGTCGGTCGGTGACCGCGTGATGGTCCCGTTCAACGTGTACTGCGGGTCGTGCTTCTTCTGCGCCCGCGGCCTGTACTCGAACTGCCACAACGTCAACCCGAACGCGACCGCGGTCGGCGGGATCTACGGCTACTCGCACACGACCGGCGGGTACGACGGCGGCCAGGCCGAGTACGTCCGGGTGCCGTTCGCGGACGTCGGACCCCAGCGCATCCCGGAGTGGCTGGACGACGAGGACGCGGTGCTCCTGACAGACGCGCTGTCCACCGGGTACTTCGGGGCCCAGCTCGGCGACATCCACGAGGGTGACGTCGTCGTCGTCCTCGGAGCCGGCCCTGTCGGCCTGTTCGCCGCGCGCTCCGCATGGCTGATGGGGGCCGGCCGGGTCATCGTCGTCGACCACCTCGACTACCGGCTGGAGAAGGCCAGGACCTTCGCGTACGCGGAGACGGTCAACTTCGCCGAGCACGACGACCTGGTGGTGCTGCTGAAGAAGATGACCGACCACCTGGGCGCCGACGTCGTCATCGATGCGGTGGGTGCGGAGGCGGACGGCAACCTGATGCAGCACGTCACGAGCGCCAAGCTGAAGCTGCAGGGAGGCTCGCCGGTCGCGCTCAACTGGGCCATCGACTCGGTGCGCAAGGGCGGCACGGTCTCCGTGATGGGCGCCTACGGTCCGCTCTTCAGCGCCGTGAAGTTCGGTGACGCCATGAACAAGGGGCTCACGATCCGCACCAACCAGGCGCCCGTGAAGCGGCAGTGGCCGCGGCTGTTCAAGCACATCCGCAACGGCTACCTCAAGCCCAGCGACATCGTCACCCATCGGATCCCGCTCGAGCACATCGCCGAGGGGTATCACACGTTCTCCGCGAAGCTCGACGGGTGCATCAAGACGCTCGTCGTGCCGGACGCGGCCTGAGGAGAGGACACCATGACCTACACATCCGAGAAGCCGCCGCTCGCCGAGCCGACCGACCAGCTGCGCGCGCGCATCCCCGGCTGGGGTGCCGACCTGGACCCCGCCGACCGCCCGTCCGTCCCGCGCGAACGGTTCGACCTCGATACCGGTGCCCACTGGGACTTCCCCGAGCGGCAAGAGGAGCGGGTACCGCGCGAACGCTCGATCGAGCACGCGTTCCTCACGCCGGTGTTCGGCACGGCTCAACCTCTGCGGGGCGTGTCCGGCGCCGTGCGCGCCTACGCGTACAAGCGGTACAGCGAGGCCCGCGCAGCGCACTGGCTCCTGCTCGTCCTCGGTGACCGGGTCGACGCCATCGAGCATCACGCGTCCTCGCTGCTGACCCTGCGTCCCGACAACCCCGTCACCGAGACCGGGGTGCTCAGCGAGGTCCGTCGGCACGGACTGAGGTCCCGCATGGAGGGCCACCGCGTGGACCGGGTGCACCAGCCCCTCGATCCCGTCCTGGTCGGCGGCCCGTGGGTGGTCGCCGCGGTGGCGGGCGTCGTCGCCGTGACGCTCGTCGGCCGAGCCGCACGCGCTCGGCTCGTGCGGCGTCCGTGAACCGCAGCACAGACGCATGCCGGGGTTGCCGCGGACAGCAACGGGGACGAAGGGACCCCTCGTGAACACCTGGACAGCGGACGAGCTCCGCACGATCGCCCAGGTCGATGAGCTGCAGGTGGCGTCGCGGCGCCCCGACGGGAGCATGCGCCCGTTCGTGACGATCTGGTTCACGGTCCTCGGCGAGGACGTCTACATCCGCTCGGCACACGGGCCGCAGAACGGCTGGTTCCGTCGGTCCAGGGAGTCCCGCACCGGTCGGGTGCGCATCGGCGACGTCGAGAAGGCCGTGGCCTTCCAGACAGGTGACGACGCGCCGCACGACGCCATAGATGCGGCGTTGCACGCCAAGTACGACCGGTACGGACCCGGACCGGTCGGGGCCATCGTCGGTCCGAGCGCCGCTGAGGTGACCCTGCGCGTCCTCCCGACGCGCTGACCGGCAGCACCCGACCCAGGTGCACGACCTGCAGGAGCGCTGACGATGTTCGGACTTGAGCTCGTCGTCGTCCTCGGCGTGACGATCCTGGTGTGCGGGCTCGTCGGGCGGCGCATGCACATCGCGTCGCCGGTCCTGCTGCTGCTCGCCGGTGTGATGCTCGGCTTCGCACCGGCGCTGCGGCAGGCTCAGCTCCCGCCCGAGCTGATGCTCCTGGTGTTCCTGCCGCTCCTGCTCTACTGGGAGTCGCTGACGACGTCCCTGCGCGAGATCCGCGCCAACTTCCGCGGCATCGTGCTCACGAGCACGCTCCTGGTGGTCGTCACCGCGTGGGCGGTCGCCGCGACGGCACACGTGGCCGGCGTCCCGTGGGGACCTGCGTGGGTGCTGGGAGCAGCCCTCGCACCCACCGACGCGACGGCGGTCGGGGCACTGGCCCGGTTGCTCCCCCGCCGCACCGTCACCATCCTGCGGGCCGAGAGCCTCGTCAACGACGGCACCGCGCTGGTCCTCTACGGTGTCGCCGTCGGGGTCACCGTGGGTGAGCAGACCCTCACGGCCGGGCACATCGCGTGGCTCGTGGTCCTGGCCTACGGTGGCGGCCTCCTCGTCGGCGCCCTGGTCGCGCTGCTCGGCGTGCAGGTCCGGCGGCGGGTCACCGACCCGCTGCTCAGCAACGTGGCCGTCCTGCTGCTGCCGTTCACCGCCTACCTGCTCGCCGAGCTCATCGAGGCCTCCGGAGTGCTGGCCGTGGTCGTCTGCGGGCTCGCCATGAGCCAGGTCGGCCCTCGGATCGGCCGCGCGGGGGCCCGCCAGCAGATGACCGCCTTCTGGACCGTGTCCACCTACCTGCTCAACGCCTCCCTGTTCGTCCTCGTGGGTATCGAGGCACAGACGGCCGCGCGCAACCTCGTGAGCATCGAGCCCGCCACCGCGGTCGTGGTCGTTCTGGCCGTCTGCGTCGTGATTCTCACGGTGCGACTGACCTTCCTCGTCGTGTCGGCGTACGCCATCCGGCTGCTCGACCGTCGCCCCGAGCAGCGGCTGCGTCGCATGAGCAACCGTGCGCGCGTGCTGAGCACCGTGGCCGGCGTCCGTGGTGCCGTCTCGCTCGCCGCTGCGCTGGCCGTCCCGACCACCCTGGCGTCCGGCGAGCCCTTCCCTGACCGGGACCTGATCATCTTCGTCACCGCCGGCGTCGTCGCGACGACGCTCGTCGTCCAGGGTCTGCTCCTCGCCCCGACCGCCCGCTGGGCGCATCTTCCGGACGACGACCAGGTCACCACCGAACGGCAGCTGGCTGAGCAGGTGGCGACCGAGGACGCGCTCGCGGCCATGGACGACCTCGCCCTCGAGCTGGGTACCGATGCGCGCATCGTCGGCCGACTGCGCGGCGAGTACGACAAGCACCTGCGCGTCCTGCGGGCCCGGGCATCCGACGACGAGTCGAGCGATCCCATGGTGCGCTACGCCGAGCAGGACACCGCGCTGCGTCTCGCGCTCCTGGGCCACAAGCGCGAGACGGTGCTGCGACTGCGCGACGAACGCAGGATCGACGACACGGTCCTGCGCCAGGTCCAGGCCCGTCTCGACATCGAGGAGCTCCGGCTCGCGCGCGGAGAGTGAACACCGCGGCCTGCCGCCGTCGCGTCACGAGCCAAGGACTCGACCCTGCGTGACTACTCACCGCCCGGTTCGTAGGATGCCTCGGCTCGTCTGTCAGGCAGGCAGCTCGAAGGGCAGGTCGAGCCCGTCCAGGGCGTGGCGGCACGAGCACTCGTCGTCGACCGGCAGTGCAGCGACGACCTCGGTGAGCACCGTGCGCAGCTCGGCGACGCTGCGCGCGAACTGCTCGAGAACGGCCTGGTGGCTGACGGCTCCTGCTGCCTCGACGCCGGCGTCCGCGTCGGTGACCACGGCCAGGCCGGTGTAGCAGAGGGCGAGCTCGCGGGCCAGGACCGTCTCCGGCATCCCGGTCATTCCCACGACGTCACCGCCCGCGACCGCGTTGCGCCGGGACTCGGCGCGCGTCGAGAACCGGGGGCCCTGGATGACCACGAGCGTCCCGCCGTCCACGACCGGCATCGGGCCCGACCGTACGGCCGTGCGTCCCTGCGGGCAGTACGGGTCGGCGAAGCCGACGTGCACGACAGCACCGGGCGCGTCGTAGTACGTGGAGTCGCGGCCCCAGGTCGAGTCGATGATCTGGTCGGGGACGACGAGCGTGCCCGGCGCCAGGTCGGGGCGCAGCGCACCCACCGCGCCGGGCGCCAGGACGCGTCGCACACCGAGGCTGCGCAGCGCCCACAGGTTGGCCCGGTACGGCACACGGTGCGGCGGGAAGCGGTGGTCGGCGCCGTGCCGGGGCAGGAAGGCCACGTCCCGCCCACCGAGCCTGCCCACGTGGATTGAGTCGCTCGGGTCCCCGAACGGCGTCGTCACGGTGACCCGCGACGGGTCGACCAGCAGCTCGTACAGGCCTGATCCGCCGATGATCCCGATAGGCGATGCGTTCATGCGGCGACCGTAGCCCGAGGTGAGAGCCCGAAGCCTTCGCTGCAGCGATCCGTCAGGATCCCGTCATCGTCGCCGGCCTGCCGCACCGGGCGCGACCCGGAGATGCTGGAGGCATGCGCGTCCTCGTCACCGGTGGAGCCGGGTTCATCGGCCGTCCCACCGTCCAGATCCTCGCCGCGGCCGGTCATGACGTGACCGTGCTCGACTCCCTGCGACCCGACGTGCACCCGGCCGCACCGCAGGTCCCCGGCGGGCGGCTGGTGCGCGGCGACGTCCGCGACGAGGATCTCGTCGGGACGCTCACCCACGACGCGGACGTCGTGGTCCACCTGGCCGCGAAGGTCGGCCTCGGGGTCGACCTCGGCGACATCGTTGACTACGTCTCCTCGAACGACCTGGGAACCGCGTGCGTCCTGCGGGTCGCGGCGACCGAGGGTGTGGCCAAGGTCGTGTTCGCGAGCTCGATGGTCGTCTACGGGGAGGGTGCCTACGACTGCCCGGAGCACGGCAGGGTCGCGCCCGGACCGCGCAGACCGACGGACCTGGACGCGGGGATCTTCGACCCGCGCTGCCCCCGCTGCGACGCCGTTCTGGCGCCGACCCTGGTGGCCGAGGACGCGCCCCTCGATCCCCGGAACGTCTACGCAGCGACCAAGGTGCACGGCGAGCACCTGCTGTCCGCGTGGGTGCGGGAGACGGGCGGGAGCGCCGTCGCGCTCCGGTTCCACAACGTCTACGGCCCAGGATCCCCGCGGGACACGCCCTATGCGGGCGTGGCGTCGCTCTTCCGGTCCGAGCTGGCCGCGGGACGGCCTCCACGCGTGTTCGAGGACGGCGGCCAGCGCCGTGACTTCGTGCACGTGCACGACGTGGCGGCAGCCGTCGGCGCCGCAGCTCGCGCGGACACCGCGGGCTTCGCCGCGCTGAACGTGGGATCGGGCACGGTGACCACCGTCGGCGGCCTCGCCGAGGCGCTCGCTCACGCGGTCGGCGGGCCGGAGCCGGTGGTGACCGGGCAGTACCGGCTCGGGGACGTCCGGCACGTCACTGCGTCGTCCGCACGGGCCCGTGAGGTGCTCGGCTGGCACGCGACGACGTCACTGGCGGACGGGCTCGCGCACAGCTAGCTGGCCGGGAGCAGGACCTCGAACAGGCAGCCACCGTCGGTCGCCTCGACGCCCACCCGCCCGCCGTGGGCCGCGACGACGGTGCCGACGATCGCCAGGCCGAGACCCGACGCGCCGACGCCGACGGGGACGCCGTGGCCCTGGAAGCCCTCGTCGAACACGTGCGCCCGGTCGTCGTCGGGGATGCCGCCGCACGTGTCCTCGACGGCGACCCGGACCTGACCGTCGGCGCGGCGACCCGCCACGCGCACCGTCCCGCCCGAGCCGCTGCTGCGCACCGCGTTGCCCACGAGGTTGTCGAGCACCCGGGCCAGCTCCTCGGAGACGCCGCGCACCCGCAGGCCCGGCTGCACGTCGACCTCGAGCGCGACGGACCGCGCGGCCGCACCCGCCGCCGAGTGGGCCAGCACCTCGTTGAGGACCTCGCTGAGCGGGACGTCGGTCGGGAGGGGCTGGGTGGGTACGGCCTCCGTGCGCGACAGCTCGGCGAGGTCGTCGATCATGCGTCCGAGCCGGTCGGTCGCCGCCTCGATCCCGGCGTACGCCGAGCCCGTGTCCACCAGGACCCCGTCGCGCAGCCCGTCGACCGTCGCGCGGATCCCGGACAAGGGCGACCGCAGGTCGTGGCTGACGAACGCCAGCACCTGGCGCCGCGCGGACTCCAGCGCCTGCTCGCGCGCGCGGGACGCCTCGAGGCTCGACCGGGTCCGCGCGAGCTCAGCTCCGAGCTCGGCCAGCTCGGCGGTGACCGGTCCGACGGCAGGCCCGGTGGACCCGGCAGCCAGCGCGCGGGCCTGCTCCCCCACGGACCGCACGTCCGCCAGCAGCATCCGACCGAGCAGCACGGCCAGGACGACGGCCGGCACGGAGGACAGGACGAGGACCAGGCGGGCGACGGCCGCGTCGTGGTCCGACAGGAACATCGCACCGACGTTGATCCACAGGGCCAGCCCGATCACCGCGGCCGGCACGAGCGCCGTCACCACGAGCGCGGCGACCAGCGAGGCGCGACGGACGCGGCTGACGACGAGGGCGCCCACGAGCCCGACGCCGAGCGCGCACAGCGCGGTCATGCCGGCCATGAACCACAGGTCCCGGCTCATCGCACCGCTCCGAGGGCTGCGGCGAGCTCGTCGGCCGTCGCGAGCCGGTAGCCGGTGCCGCGGACCGTCGTCAGGATCACGGGCGAGGCCGGGTCGGGCTCGAACTTGCGGCGCAGGCGCCGGACGTGGACGACGACGGTCGAGTCGTCGCCGAAGTCCCACCCCCACACGCGGCGCAGCAGCTCTCGGGTGCCGAACGTGGACCCGGCGTTCCGGGCGAGGAACATCAGTAGGTCGAACTCGCGCGGCGCGAGCGTCTGGGTGTCCCGGCCGAACGTCGCGGTGCGGATCGTCGGGTCGAGCGTCAGCGGACCGACCGTGAAGGGGCGGGAGCCGTCGCCCGGGTGGATGTCACCGCGTCGCAGCAGGGCGTGCAGCCGGAGCACGAGCTCGCGCGGGCTGAACGGCTTGGTCAGGTAGTCGTCGGCACCGAACTCCAGGCCGACGATCCGGTCGTCGACCGTGTCGAGGCCGGACAGGAGCACCACCGGGGTGCGGTCGGCGTCGAGCCGCATCTTGCGCAGCAGGTCCAGACCCGACGCACCCGGCAGACGCACGTCCAGCACCACGGCGTCGGGGCGCAGCTCGCGCCACAACCGTTCGCCGTCGCGCGCGTCGCCGGCGACCTCGGCGTGCACGCCGTCGGCCTCGAGGTAAGCGGCGATGCTGCGCACCACGAGCTCCTCGTCGTCCACCACCAGAACCGTCGGCATGGGGCAACGCTAGCCCGCAGGCCGTGACGTGCGGTCCGCTGCGAGCGTGGCTCCGGTCGATCCGTCAGGCAACCGTCATCCGGCGCACGACCCCCGGCCGGCGACCCCGTCCTAGCGTGAAGAGATGACCGTGGACGTCGTTCTTCCCTGCCTCGACGAGGCGCCCGCCCTGCGTTGGCTGCTCCCCCGGCTTCCCGAGGGCACCCGCGCGGTCGTCGTCGACAACGGCTCGACCGACGGCAGCGCGGCGGTCGCAGCGGAGCTCGGTGCTCTGGTCGTGCACGAGGACCGGCGGGGGTTCGGCGCGGCCTGCCACGCAGGCCTGCTGGCCGCGACCGCGGACGTCGTCGCGTTCATGGACGCCGACGGGAGCCTGGATCCGGCCCAGCTGCCCCGGGTGCTCGGACCGGTCCTGGACGGCGCCGCCGACCTGGTGCTCGGACGACGTCGCCCGACGACCGCGCGGGCCTGGCCGTGGCACCTGCGCTACGCCAACCAGGTCCTGACACGTCGCCTCGAACGACGCACCGGCCTCAAGCTGCACGACCTGGGTCCCATGCGAGCGGCGCGGCGTACCGCACTGGTGGACCTGGGGCTGACCGACCGCCGCTCCGGGTACCCGCTCGAGATGGTGGTGCGGGCCGCTGACGCGCACTGGCGCGTGGACGAGGTCGACGTCGACTACGCCCCCCGGACCGGCCGCTCGAAGGTCACCGGCACGCCGTTGGGGGTCGTGCGGGCGGTCCGCGACATGTCCGGGGTGCTGGCCTCATGATGGTCGTCGTGCGGGCCGCCGACCGCGCCCGGACCCTGGTCCTGCTGGCGAAGGAACCGGTGCCGGGCCGCGTGAAGACCCGCCTGCACAGCGAGTTCTCGCCCGTCGAGGCGGCCGCGCTGGCGTCGGCGGCCATCGAGGACACCGTGCGCGTCATGGCGGCGGCAGACGCCGAGCACCGGCTCGTGGCGCTCGACGGTCGGGCCGGCCCGTGGCTGCCGGTCGGCTTCGACGTGGTCGCCCAGCCGGACGGCGACCTCGGGGCTCGGCTGACCGCCGCCGTCGATGCCGCGTTCGACCGCGGTGGTCCCGTGCTCCTCGTCGGGATGGACTCACCGCAGCTGTCGCTGGACGTGTCGTTCCAGGGGGCGGACGCCGTCCTCGGGCCGACGGACGACGGAGGTTTCTGGGCCGTCGGCCTGCGCGAACGGTGCCCCGGCGCCTTCGACGGCGTCCCGATGTCCACGGACCACACCGGCGCCGACCAGCTGGCGCGGCTGCGCCAGCTCGGCCTGACCGTGCGGATCCTGCCGACGCTGCGCGACGTAGACGAGCCCGCCGACGCGTGCGCCGTGGCGCTCGCTCACCCGGGCACCCGGTTCGCTGCCGCCTGGCGGCGCCTGACCGCGGTCGACGTCTGATGCGTCCGCACCCGCTGGCCGTCTACGAGTCGGCGCTGGACGGCGCAGCCGTGGTCGCGGTGGGCTCGGCCGGTGCGGTGGCGCTCGCGGTCGCCCGCTGGAGCGACGAGCCCGACGACGTCGACCACCTGATGCTCGCGCGGTGCGAGGCACCCGTGCTCGACGTCGGCTGCGGCCCCGGTCGGCTCGTGGGTGCCCTCAACGCCCGAGGAGTGCCGGCGCTCGGGATCGACGTGTCGCCGCGCGCGGTCGAGCAGACCCGCCGACGCGGTGCGATGGCCCTGCGCCGAGCCGTCGAGCAGCCCGTGCCGGCCGAAGGGCGCTGGGGCACCGTCCTGCTCGCGGACGGCAACATCGGGATCGGAGGTGACCCGGCGGCCCTCCTGCGCCGCTGCCGGCTGCTCGTCGGGCCCCGAGGCCTGGTGCTCGTGGAGACGGACGCCGACCCGGACGCCGACGACACCGAGCCGCTCACCCTCCGGTCTGCCGACGGGCACGTGAGCCGGCCCATGCCCTGGGCACGCGTCGGCGCCCGAGCCATGGCCGTCCTCGCTCCCACTTGCGGCTTCATCGTCCTCGAGCAGTGGCAGCTGAAGGCCCGCACGGTGATGGCGCTCCGGGCGGTGGAACGGTCCTAGTCCGTCTCACGAGGCAGCAGGTCAGGGTCGGGCTCGGCGGGACGCCTCGGGGCCAGCGAGCCGACGACCGCGCCGACGAGCACCGCGAGGAGCAGGGCCGCACCGGCGAGCGCCAGCGAGGTCGTGGGCGCCACCGGTACCACCGAGTCGTTGCGACGACGGCTTGACGCACCCACGATCACCACCGCGAAGATCGCGAGCACTCCTGCGCCCAGCGCACCGGCGCGCAGCGCCGGCCGCCAGGCCGGCCGGACCCGTGGCAGCACGACGAGCCCGAGCAGCACCGCGATCGGCGCGAGCACCGCGTCGTGCACCGCGACGCCGCCGGCCATCCAGAGCACGATGCCCGGCCACTGGCGCTGTGGGATCGACGTCAGCCCGACCACCGCACCGACGCCGACGAGTGCGACGCCGAACCCGAGCAGCGCGAGCCGTCCGGCGGACCACCTCATGCGAGGACCTCGATCCGGTCCACCCACTTGGTCTGCAGGACGCCGGGCCGGTCCGGTGCGATCAGCCGAGCGGGGTACCCATGGTCGAGGTCGAGGTCCTCACCGCCGAGGCGCAGCGCGAGCAGGCTGTCGGGATGCTGCACGAACGACGCCGGCAGGACGGACTGCCGGTACGACCCACCCTGCTGCAGGCTCACGATGCGGACGTCCTGGTCGACCGAGCCGTCCGCGAGCGCCACGAGGTCCCGTACTCGCACGCCCTCCCACGTCGCCGTGGTGCTCCACCCCTCGACGCACGCGATCGGCAGCACGACGGTGACCTGCGGCAGCGCTTCCAGGTCCGCGCGAGTGAGCCGGACCGTCCGTGCGGGTCCCACGAGCGAGAGCCTCCAGGCGGGGTCGGTGGCCGTCGCCTCGACGCCGGCCGCACGAGCCGTCCGGTTCACCGGTAGCCCTTGCGGCCCGTTCCCCGCCTGCCGGGGCGACAGGATCGCGGCGGCGGACAGCGCCGGCACCGTCTGGCCGACGGTCAGCGCCGTGAGTCCGAGCACCGTGACGGCAACTCCTCCCAGGAACCCGCGGCGTGTGGTGCCCTCCTCGGGCGGCTCCGACGGCTCGTCGAGCGGTCGCCGGAACGCCTCGACGATCACGGGCAGCTTCACGGCGACGTGCACGGCGATCGAGCCGACGAGCACCCAGGCGACCGCGAAGTGGACCCGGACGAACGAGAACGACCACGGGTACCACTGGAAGGTGTTCAGCAGGCCGGTGCTCACCTGGAAGATCGCGCTGGCGACGAGCACGGCCACGGAGCCTCGTTCGACGGCGTGCAGCGGGCTCCGCAGCCGGGGCCGCGCGAAGAGTGCCGGGTACGCGGCGTACAGCTTGGCCAGCAGCAGCGGGATCGCGGCCAGGCCGGCGGCGACGTGCAGCCCCTGGGTCACCCGATAGCCCCACGTGGGACCGGGCGGCAGCGGGAGCAGTGGCGTCGGGTTCTGGTGCAGGTGGGAGATCAGCCCGGTGAGGAACGCGACGACGATCGCGCTCGCGAGCAGGACGCCGACCCGCGCGACGACCCGGGGGTCGTGGACCGTCGACGCGAAGTCGTCCTGGTCGGGAGGCCTCGCGAGACGCCGGAGATCCGTCACGCGGCTCATGCTCTCGACCGTAGGCCGGGCTGGCGCTCACGAACGGGGCCGGACGATGACGGCTACCTGACGGTGCCGCTCACCAGGCCGAGACGAGGACGACCTGGAGCACCACGGTGGTGGCGGCCTGGGCGACGAGCCAGCGGCGGTCCGACGCCAGGACCGCCGCGGCGGGCACCACCCAGCAGGCCAGCGGCAGCCAGATCCTCTCGACCTCGCCGCGTTCCACACCCGACAACGCACCCATGAGGGCGGCGCCCAGTGCGACGACGACGAGCAGCCGAGCCTCCTGCGGCAGCCTCGACAGTCCGGTCAGCCCGCCCACGGCTGCCGGACCGACGAGCACGCCGAGGAGCAGGAGGTCCGCGACGACGAAGTACACGTACGGCCGGTCGGCGGCCCGCCCGAGAGACGAGGCGAGATGGGTCACCGCGATCCCGTCGGGCAACCAGAAGCCCGCGACGGCCCAGGCCCCTGCGCTGGCCAGCACGACGCACCCTGCCAGGAGGGTCGGCACCCAGCGCCTCGTGCTGACCCCGACGACGAGCGTGAGCGCACCCATCGGGAGCAGGCCGTAGGACAGGAACGGGCACAGCCCGAGCACGAGCCCGGCGGCCAGCGCCCACGGCCAGGCGCGGTCCCGCGTCGAGGCGAGCGCGAGCAGGGCGATCCCCCACGCGAGCACGCCGGCGAAGAACGCGTCGCCGGTCGTCGCGAGCCAGAGCGCGGCCGGAGCCAGGACCACGGCAGGCAGTGCACGGCGCACGACGTCCTGCCCGGGGGCACCGCCGAGCGCCCTGACCGTGATCGCCACGGCGACGACCGCGCTCGTCCCGACACCGATGACGAGGGCAGCCGCCCACCCGGCGCCACCCAGCCCGACGCGGTCCATCCCGGCGAGCAGCAGCGGGAACCCGGGTGGGTGACCGCGGACGTGGATCGGGTAGTCGAGCGCGCGTTCGGTGAACGTGCGCACGAAGACCCCCGGGGCCTCGCGGACCACCGGCACGACACCGAGGTAGTCGTGCTCGCCGCGCAGCGGGGCGGTCAGGGCGTCCCAGCCGTCGGTCGTCGCGAGCGCCACCGCGAACGCGGCGGTCGTCACCCAGCCCGCCAGCAGCAGCACCCCCCAACGGGCGGACCGCGCGAACGCCGGACCTCGAACGACCACCAGCGTCGCGACGAGCACCGCGACGACCGTCCCGCCCGAGACGCGCAGGCGAACGTGCCCGACGAACGGCGGCGCGCCGCCGTACGTGATCACGGCACCGGCGCGCTCCAGGACGAGGCCGACGGCCCAGACGAGGGCGAGGCACGCAGCCCAGATCGCGACGGCCACGACTGCGCGCCTGGACGCTCGGGGGGGCACGAGGGCCAGCGTAGGTGTGAGGCACCGCCCCGATCAGGTGACGCGGATGAACGTTGCCGGACACCTCGCCCGGCTGGGCCCGACCCGCACACGCAGAGGCGCGTCCGGGTCAGGCACCCTCCGTGACGGAGTAGATCTCGTCGGCCACGAGACCGTGGGCCTCGCGGTGGACGGTGGCGGCGGCCTCCGCATCGGGGGCCTCGACGAGGCAGAAGATCTTGCCCGCCGCCTCGTCGACCCAGTACCGCACGTAGTTGACGCCGTGCGGCCCCTGCGTCGCCAGGTCGGCCTGGTGGGCGGACGCGACATCGCTTGCCGAGACTCCGCCCTCGATGGTGTGGGCGTCCATGAACAGCGCCATTGAAGTCACCTTCCGGTCATTTCTCCGCGAGCCCACGGTGGGCTCGCCATGAGTTGAGACGAGGCGGCGGCCCGGGAGGTTCACCTGTCGGTGCCGGCGCCGACGGGTTCACCCGTCACCGACCAGCACGGTCGAGCTGCGAGCCCCGCTGCGCGAGACCCCGCGGCCGGGCTCAGAGCACAGCGATCGGCGCTCTCCGGGTGCGCGCAACCCGCTGTGCGCGCACGCTTGTCCTACCGCGTCGAGCCGGGGCGCCCTCGTCCTCGGCTCCGTGGGGTGCCGAGGCTGTGTTCTCGGAGGTATCCCATGACCGCACCGGCCCGACAGGCGACGGCCGTCCGCACCAGGTACCCGTTCCAGTGGCTTGCACTCATCATCGGCGTCGTCTACCTGCTCGTCGGGCTGGTCGGCTTCGCCATCACCGGCTTCGACGACTTCACCGAGCACGACCACTCACAGACGCTGATGGGGTTCGCGATCAACCCGCTGCACAACATCGTGCACATCGTCGTCGGGATCCTCGGGATCGCGCTGTGGTCGACCGTCGCCCGGGCCCGGGCGTACGGGTGGATCCTCGCCGTCGGGTACGGCGGAACGTTCGTGTACGGCCTGATCGTGGCCGACGACACGGACGGGAACTTCTTGAACATCAACGGGGCAGACAACGGCCTCCACCTCGTCAGCGCGCTTGCCGGTCTCGCGATCGCCCTGTGGCCCGCGCGGGACGGGACGGCGGGCAGGCGGTAGGTCGCTCGGGTGGGCCGGCGGCGTCCCGTCGCCGCCGGCCCACCCGCAGCGATTGACCAGCGGTGCCGCCTCGCGGGGGCGCCGACGAGACGGAGGAGGAGTGCCATGTCAGACCACCCCGTGCACACCGTCCCCGGGGAGGGCCGGTGGTTCAACGAGGTCGCCGCTCGGCAGATCGGCGAGCGGTACGCGACGCGGGACGAAGCCGTCGCGGAAGGCCGTGCGGAGGCGCTCGCCCGGCACGTCGAGCACCACATCCATGACGAGCACGGCCTGGTCGACCGTACCGAGAGCTACACGGTCGACCAGGCCGAGAGCTGCAGCGCCGTCCAGTAGGGCTGCTCGGCCACCACGCGCCTACTCGGCCACCACGCGCAGGGAGCCCAGCTCCGGGTCCGCAGAGTCGGGGATGAGCATGCCGGCGTCCTTGCCGGTCCGGAGGTACTCGATCACCTCTGCGGTGATGCGCTCCCCCGGCGCCAGGACGGGTACGCCCGGCGGGTAGGGCGAGATCATCTCCGCGACGATCCTGCCGACCGACTCCTTCAGCGGCACCTGCTCCACACGGGCGAAGAAGGCGTCACGCGGTCGCATGACGCTCTCGAGCTCGAGGTCGCCGAGCCCGGGCAGCGCCACCTGCGGAGCACGGTCGATCTCGTCGGAACGCGCGACGAGCTGCTCGAACGCCTCGACGAGCACGGACTCGGACCGGTCGTCGTCACCATGGGTGATGCGTGCGCTGATCCGGCAGGTGTCCGACGCGCTCAGGTCCACGCGGCAGGTGTCGCGCAGCCACTCGGTCGCGGCGTACCCGGTGATCCCGAGGCCGCGGACGTCGACCGTGAGCACCAACGGGTCAATGTCAAACGCCGCCCCCGGCCGCACCACCTCGCGACCCATGAGCGACAGGCCCTCCAGGCCTTCGACAGCCGTTCGGATCCGGCCCGCGCGTGCCAGGGCCTCGCTGAGGAGCTCTTTGCCGCTCTCGACCATGTGGCGACGCCACCCGTCGAGCGTCAGGTAGACCAGGCTCGAGGAGCTGGTGGTCCCGAGCAGGTCCTCCCGCGCCTTCAGGACGGTCGGGTCGACGCGGTCACCCTGGAGGTGGAACACCGAGCTCTGCTCGATCGCGGCACCCATCTTGTGCACGCTGGTGACGACGACGTCGGCACCGGCGTCCATCCCCCACGTGGGCAGCTCGGGGTGGAACGGGAAGTGGGCGCCCCACGCCTCGTCCACGATGAGCGGAACCCCCGCCTCATGGCAGACGGCCGCCACTCCTGCGATGTCCGCGCAGGTCCCCCAGTCGGTCGGCGTGATCAGCAGCATCCCCTTCGCGTCCGGGTGGGCGGCCAGGGCCTTGCGGACGTCGTCGGGCTCGGGCGGGTGGACCAGGTGCAGCTCCTCGTCCGCGTGCGGATGGACCCAGACCGGCCGGATCCCGCCGATGATCAGCGCGGAGACCACCGACTTGTGCGCGTTGCGCGAGACGAGCAGCTCCTCACCCGGTCCGGCGACCGACATCATGGCGCTCTTCACGGACAAGGAGCTGCCGCAGGTCGAGAAGAACGCCTGCTCGGCGTGGACCGCGTCGGCCATGAGCTGCTGAGCCTGCTCGAGGATCCCCTGGGACTGCCGACGATCGTCCAAGCCGTTGAGCGTCAGCACGTCGGCCGCGAACAGCCCTTCGCCGAGCACCTCCAGCAGGCGTGGGTCGACTCCGCGGCCCTGGCGGTGCCCCGGGGGCCCGTATGCGACGTCTCCCCGGCGTCGGAAGTCGACAAGCGCCTCCACCACGGGTGTCCGGCTGTGGTCCACGTCGTTCTCCTCTCCTCAGCGGCCGGGTCACGCTCGCCGGTCGGCGAGAGTGGCATCGACCGCGCGTGCGACGACCGTCGACAGGTCACCACCGCGTGACAGCTGGGCACGCTGCCGGTCGGCACCGGTGCCGCGGGCCAGCAGCGCCGACATCTCCTCACGAGCCCAGGCGAGCTCACCGGCCGCCTCCAACGCGCCCGACACGTGGTGCAGCAACGCGCTCAGGGCGTCCCGCGCCGGCACGAGCCGGTCCTCGACCGGGTGCACCAGGTCTCCTGACAGCCCGAACCTGCTCGCACGCCAGGCCGCCAGCCGCACCACGACGGTGGGCTGCGTGGACGGCGGCACGCCGGTGCGCCACTGGTCCGCGGCGGTCTGCACCAGCGCACGGCAGAGCGAGGCGACCAGCATGGTGTCCCGCACATCCAGGCAGACGTCCGCGACCCGGATCTCGACTGTCGGGTGCCGGTGCGACAGCCGGGCGTCGAAGTACACCATCCCGCCGTCCAGCAGCGTCTGGGTGGCCAGCATCCTGGCGACCACGTCCTGGTAGGCAGCGGCGGAGCCGAAGATGTCCGTCGGCCCCGTGCCGGGCCACCGGCTCCACGCCTGGGTGCGGTAGCTCGCGTACGAGGTGTCGCGTCCACCCCAGAACGGCGAGTTCGCGGCCAGCGCCGTGATCAGCGGGAGCCACGGTCTGATGCGGTCCAGCACGGCGACACCCTCGTCCGCGCTGTCGATCGCGACGTGCACGTGGCACCCGCACGTCAGCTGCTCCTGGCACGTCAGACCCATCTGCGCCTCGATCGCGCGGAAACGGGCCCCGTCGCTGAGGACCGGTCGCACGGGCAGGGGCGACGTCGCGAGCGCCGCGACGCGAGCCCCGGCGGTGCGGGCGGCGACGTCAGCCACCCGACGCAGTGACACGAGCTGCTCGCCGAGGTCCCCGATCGTGCGGGTGGGTGTGGTCGCCGTCTCGACCTGCTGCTCCTGGAGCTCCGACTGCAGGGCGCCGACCGGCAGGGCCGTTCCTGCCGCCAGGACCGAGGACCCTGCGGCGACCGGCGCGCCCGTCGCGTGGTCCACCAGCAGCAGCTCCTCCTCCACGCCGACCGTGCGCAGACGCGGCGAGGCGACCGTGAGCACGTCGAGGTCGACGGCGAGCGACGTGTCCGTGGCCATCAGCGGATCCCGTGCGTCTGGAGCCACAGCTCGAGCACGGCGAGCGGCCACAACCTGGCGACACCGGTCGGCCCCGCGACGGGTTCCGGCTCCGCCAGCAGCGCGTCGACGTACTCACGCCGGAACAGCCCTCGTTGGCGGGCTGTGGGCGAGGTCAGGGTGTCGCGCACGAGCTCCAGCACCGGCCCGTCGAGGTGCGTGACGGCAGGGACCGGGAAGTACCCCTTGGGCCGGTCCACGACGTCGGCAGGCAGCAGGCGTCGAGCGACGGACTTCAGGACCCCTTTGCCCCCGTGAGCGAGCGCGAGCTCCGGGGGGCACGCGGCGGCGAGCTCGACGAGCTCGTGGTCCAGGAACGGCACTCGCGCCTCCAGGCCCGAGGCCATCGTCATGCTGTCGAGCCGCATCACCGGGTCGTCCACGAGCATGACCTCGGTGTCGAGCCGCAGGACGGCATCGACCGTGCTCTGGGCACCCGGCCGGGCCAGGTGCGCGGCCACGAGCGCCCGGGACGGGTCCTCGGCGACGTGCCACTCGGGCGCCAGCAGGCGCGCCATGTCCGCGTGGTCGCGCTCGAAGTAGAGCCCGGCGTAGGTCTCGGCGGCCTCCGACCGAGGCACGTCGGCCAGCGGAGCGTGCCAATGGTAGCCACCGAAGACCTCGTCCGCGCCCTGACCGGACTGCACCACGCGCACGTGGGTGCTGACCTCCTGGGCCAGGAGGTCGAAGGCGACCGTGTCGTGGCTGACCATGGGCTCGGACATCGCCTGCACGGTGTGCGGGAACGCCTCCACGACGTCCTGGGCCGTCGCCGTGACCCTGTGGTGGTCCGTGCCGAAGCGCTGCGCGACGGCGTCGGACCACCGGAACTCGTCCCCCGCAGCACCGGCCCCGCTGGGAAACCCGATCGAGAAGCTGGCCAGGCCGGTCTGACCTGCCTCGGCCAGCAGAGCGACCACGAGGCTCGAGTCCAGGCCACCCGACAGCAGCACGCCGACCGGGACGTCGGCGACCATGCGGCGTCGGACCGCCGTCCGCAGCGCGTCGTGCACGGCGTCTGTCCAGTCGCGCTCGTCCCAGTCGCGTTCCTGTTCCCGTCGCACGTAGTCGGGCGCCCAGTAGACGTGGTCCTGTTCGCGCCCGTCCGGGTGGACCACCCGCACAGTGGCGGGAGGCAGCTTGCGGACGCCTTCCAGGATCGTCCGAGGTGCAGGCCCGACGGCGCGCCACGACAGGTAGTGGTGCAGCGCCACCGGGTCGAGAGCGGTGTCGACGTCGCCCGCCTCGAGCAGCGCAGGCAGCGTCGACGCGAACCGCAGGCGGCCTGGAGCCCGGCTCACGTACAGCGGCTTGATGCCGAGGCGGTCGCGAGCCATGACGACCCGGCCGCTGCGCCGCTCCAGCAGCACCACGGCGAACATGCCGACCAGGTGGTCCACGAAGCTGGTGCCCCACCGGTGGTACGCCTTGACGACCACCTCCGTGTCCGAGGCGGACGAGAAGCGGTAGCCCTCGCGTCGGAGCTGTTCGCGAAGCTCGCGGTAGTTGTAGATGATCCCGTTGAAGACGCACACCAGATCGAGGTCGTCGTCGACCATCGGCTGCAGGCCCGCGTCGCTGACGTCGATGATCGCCAGACGCCGGTGGCCGAGCGCGACGCGGCCCTCGCTCCACGAACCGGAGCCGTCGGGTCCCCGCGCCGCCAACGCCTTGGACATCCGCTCGACGGCCTGCCCATCGGCAGGGCTGCCGTCGAAGGTGATCTCGCCACAGATGCCGCACATGTGAGCCGCTCTCTCGCCCGCTGGGGCCGGGAGCTCGACCAGTGCATCCAAGACTCACACGCGCAGGACCGGTCCGCTCGTCGGTCAGCCCAGGCGGACCGCGACGTGGGCCCGGAGCTCGCTCAGGAGAAGCCGGTCCACCGCACCCTCGAGCAGCAGGTAGTGCAGGTTCTCCGTGATCGCCCAGGCGCGGAGCCGCTGCGCGAGGTCCCCGTCGACCACCCCCAGGACCTGCAGCGCGTCGTCGACCTCTCGCGCGGTCGGCCCGTCCAGCGTCAGCGCGGCCGAGGGGTCCGGATCAGCGACGAGGACCTCGAACCTGGTCAGCAGCCGCCCGAGCTCGCCGACCGGGTCGAGGTGGTCGTCGACCCGCAGATCGACGCGTTCCGCGGTGCGCAGCTTGACGACACCCTGGCCGGACGCCACGAGCAGTGCCGCGCTCTGCCGCCCCCGAACGTCTCCACCGGCGTCCTGACCCGCAGCCAGGCCGACCAGGAGGCGGCGCGCGAGGCTCCCGGTCGCACCCGCGAAGGCGTCAACCATGGACCCGAGCACCTGCTGGTCCGCGAGGAAGTTCCCGACGGCGACGCAGTCCTCTGCGACCAGCTGGCCGGCCGCCGGCCAGCACCCCGAACCGGTCCAGGCTGCCGGCTCCCCGGTGCCGGCGACCACAGCCACCTGCCGCACGTCGCGCTCCTCGTCAGGCTCGACCAGGCCGTGCACTGTCCGGGTTGCCGTCACCCCGGCGCGCAGCAGGCGCATGCCACGCTCGCGGTAGGCGACGTTGGTCCGGGCCTGGGTGGCGAGCGCGCCGATCCCGGCCGACACGGCGGGCACGGTCGAGCCCACCGCGAGGTACTTCGACGCGGTGGCGACACCGAACGTGCGCCCGTCACCGTCGCGCGCCACGAGAGAGAAGGTCACCTTCGAGATCCTGCCGCACGCACGGCGCCGGCATCAGGGCCGAGCCGTCCGGAGACCACGTCGCCCCGCAGTTGCGTCGCCTGGGACCGCGGCTACCGTTGACGGGACGGACCCGTCCCTGACGGCTCCGTCCTCCGATGCAGCAGCGTGTCGGCGCCCAGGTGGGAAACCTGCGGTCGCCCCCGGCACCGCGGCCCCGACGGGCAGATCGTCCCTCCGTCGGCAGTGCCCGACGGCTGACTCCCGGGAGATTCGATGTTCCTGCACCGGCAGACACTCCAGCACCAGGCCAAGCCCGAACGTCCCGACGCCGTGTACGCACGAAAGCTGCAAGAGGTGCTGGGCGGGCAGTACGGCGAGATCACCGTGGCCATGCAGTACGCGTTCCAGTCCTGGAACATCCACGTGCCGGGCAAGTACCGGGACCTGTTGTTCGGCATCGGCACCGAGGAGTTCGGGCATGTCGAGATCCTCGCGACGATGATCGCGCAGCTGCTGGAGAAGGCTCCGGTCGGGGTGACCGAGGGCGCCATGCAGGCGGACCCGACGGTCGCTGCCGTGATCGGCGGCACCGACATCCAGCACGCGATCGTCGCGGGCGCCGGTGCGCGCCCGGTGGACAGCATGGGCAACCCGTGGATGGGCTCGTACATCACCGCCAGCGGCAACCTGCTGGCCGACTTCACGGCCAACGCCAACGCCGAGATGCAGGGCAGGGTCCAGGTAGCGCGCCTCTATCACATGACCGACGACACCGCGGTGCGCGATCTCCTGGGCTTCCTGCTCGCGCGCGACACCATGCACCAGAACCAGTGGCTCGCCGCCGCCGCGGAGCTGCGCGCCGAAGGAGCGGAGGAGCTGCCCGTGCCCAGCAACTTCCCGCTGAACAAGGAGGACCGCGAGGTGGCGTACCAGTACATCAACTTCTCCGACGGCGAGAAGGCCGCCGAGGGGACCTGGGCGTCCGGCGCTACCCCTGACGGGAAGGGCGAGTTCACCTACGTCGCCGAACCGCCGCAGGGCGTGCCGATGCCGGCGCCTACCCGCCCGGACAGCCGGCTCTACGGAACCACCGACCTGCCCAACGCCATGGAGAAGATCGCCGGCACGGTGCAGGACAAGCTGCATCGGGAGTGAGCTCGGGAGGTCGGGCGCCGCTCCGGCGGCGCCCGACCTCTCGGACCCGAGCACTGTCGAGCAACCGCCGTCAGCGGACGAGGCCCTCCTCGGTGGCGGCCCCGCTCGGCCGTGGCCCGACCACGAGACGACGACGCCCCGCCGGGGTGACGTGCCATGACCAGAGGTCGCACCTTCGCGTCCAGGAAGCTGACGTGACGAGCGAGACGGGCCGGGCGTCGGTCTCACGCCGCACGACGAGTCATCGCAGAGGGCGTCGCTGTGCGCCCACATCGCCTTTCCCTTCTGGAGGCAACAATGTCCGTTCGACCGACCATCCCGTCCAACCCGTGCATCTGCGGTGTGTGCGGCAAAGAACATGCCGACCCCGGTATGGCCCGCGCCTGTGAGAGCTACCACGAGCGCAAGAAGTTCGCTGCTGGACCCGGCGTTCTCGCCGGCACCAGCGCGTCGCCGAGCGGCCTCGACTGACGACGGGGCGGCCGACGTCACGAGACCGCCGCCCCCGCGCGACGAGCGGCCGCGTCGTCGCCGCGGCCGCTCGATCTCGTGCCGTGACTCGGTCACGCGAGCTGGCGGGACAGCTCCTCGGGACGGGTCGTGGGCCGGTCGCAGACGAATCCTCGGCAGACGTAGGCCGTCGGCGCGCCGTCCACGAGCGGGCGGTCCACCAGCAGCGCGCGGCCGTCCGAGCCGCCTTGGTCGCCGAGGGCCAGCACCAGACCGGGCGCGCTCGAGGACAACGCGACACGGTGGAGCGCCGCCGTCCGTGCGTCGTCGAGGGGTCCGACGATCGCGACCTCCCGTGGGCCGTCGACCACGGCTTCCGCCACGGCGAGTGCTGCGCCCGCCGCCCGTGGGAACCGTTCAGCGATCGTCAGCGCGTCGCGCAGGGCGAGCTCGGCCGCCTCCCGGTGACGCAGGGAGCCGGTGATCGCGGCGTACGTCAGGAGCGCCCCGGCCGCGGCGGACTGGCCTGCGGGTGTGGGTCCGTCCGCCCGGTCCCGTGGCCGTCCCAGGCGGGCGACGACGAGGTCGGTCTCGTCGTCCGCGGTGTCGTGGAAGCCGCCGTCCGTCGCGGTGAAGTGATCCAGAACCGTGTCGAGCAGGCGTCCCGCGACCGTGAACCACCGGGTCTCGCCGGTGGCTGCCGACAGTGTGAGCAGGCCGTCCGCAACATGGGCGTAGTCCTCCAGGACACCCGGCGCGCGGCCCGGAACCCCCCTGCGCGACGACCGGACCAGCCGGGTCGAGCCGTCGTCGCGCTCGCGCACGTGAATCGCGACGAGGGTGTCGGCGGCAGCCACGGCGGCCTCGAGGAACGCCGGGCGGTCGAGCAGGACACCGGCCTCGGCCAGGGCGGCCACCGCCAGACCGTTCCACCCGGACACGACCTTGTCGTCCAGGCCGGGCCGGTTACGTCGCGACCGCGCCGTGCGCAGGCGCGCACGCACGTCCCCGAAGCGTTCCGCGTCGCCCGGGTCACCTCGACGCTGCAGCACCGAGGTGCCGTTCTCGAACGATCCCTGCGGGGTCACGGCGAACACGCTCGCCGCCCAGGCGCTGTCGGACTCGCCGAGCACCTCGCGCAGCTCGTCAGGGCTCCAGACGTAGAACGCCCCCTCCTGCCCGTCGCTGTCGGCGTCCACCGACGAGGCGAAGCCGCCCTCCGGCGTCCGCAGCTCCTCGCACATCCACTCGGCGGTCTCGAGGGCGACGCGCTGGGTGAGAGGAGCGCCCGCCGCCCGCCAGGCGTGCGTGTACACCCGCAGGAGGAGCGCGTTGTCGTAGAGCATCTTCTCGAAGTGGGGCACCGTCCAGGACTCGTCGACGGCGTACCGGGCGAAGCCACCGGCGAGCTGGTCGTACATCCCGCCGCCCGCCATCGCCTCGAGCGTGCGCGTCGCCATCTCCCACGCGGTGGGGTCGCCCGTGCGCGCGTGGTGGCGCACCAGCCACTCGAGAACCGTCGACGGCGGGAACTTCGGAGCACCCCCGAACCCGCCGTTGCTCACGTCGAACGTCGGCGCGAGTCGCTGCAGAGCCTGCTCCAGCAGCTCGGCGTGCGCGACCTCGGGCGCCCCGCTCGCGGTTGCGCCGCTCGCGAGCGCTTGCGTGATCGCGCCGGCGGCGGACAGCACCTCGTCCCGCCGTGACGTCCACGCGGCCGCCACGGCGGCGAGCACCTCCGAGAACGACGCCATCTGGTGCAGCCGGCGCGGGGGGAAGTACGTCCCGCAGAAGAAGGGCTCCCCCGCCGGCGTGGTGAACACCGTCATGGGCCAACCGCCGGCACCGGTCATGGCCTGGGTCGCTGCCATGTAGACCGCGTCGACGTCGGGACGCTCCTCGCGGTCGACCTTGACGCACACGAAGTGCTCGTTCATGAACGCCGCGACAGCCGCGTCCTCGAACGACTCGTGCGCCATCACGTGGCACCAGTGGCACGCCGCATAGCCCACCGAGACGAGCACCGGCACGTCGCGGGACGTCGCCTCAGCGAATGCGGCGTCGCCCCACTCCTGCCAGTCGACCGGGTTCCCTGCGTGCTGAAGCAGGTACGGGCTCGTCGCACCGGCGAGGCGGTTCGTCACGATGGACACCTTCGGGGGTCGAGGGCGACGGACGCCACCACCGTCCTGCCGGGCGGGCGTGCCCTGAACACGGGGGTGGCGTCCGCCGCCGTGCGGGCACCCGTGCACGGGCACCCTGCGAGACGGCAGTGCGTGCAGTCAGCCGGCGTCGGAGCGCTCGTCCTCCTGCGACTGGTCGGCACCCGTCTTGGCCGGATCGAGCTCGTTCTCGTCCGGACCGGTGCCGTCACCTGCGGGGGTGATGGGTTCCCCGTCCCGTGGCTGCTGAGTCGCGCCGGTCATGGCCCCGCCGATCAGCGGTTGCCGATGTGCTCGTCGGCCGACTTCTCGACCTTGGTGACCTGCTCGTCGTGCGAGCCGCCCGTCACCGACGCCGCCGCGTCGCCGCCCTTGTCCAGAGCGGTGTCGCTCGCCTTCTCGCCCTGGTCGCTGTCGAGCGCGTCGGAGGCCTTGTTCTTGAGGTCGTCGATTCCCATGCTTCACCTGCTTCGGTCGTCCTGCGGGTGCCTGCTTCGCCCGCGTCCTCATGGTGCGTCACGCCGCGTCGGCCCGCATCCGACAGCTCGCGGATCGGCCCTCCGTGGCGTGCGCACGCGCCGCCGAGCGCCCGGGGCCAGCGGTTGCGGGCTCCGCCATGACGCCTAGCCTCGTGGGACGGGTCCAGCAGCGGCCGGACCCGCCGCTCGCGACGGGCGTCCCACCCCCGATCGGAGCTGCGCGTCGTGCACCCCATCCGTCGCACCGCCCTGACCGGTGTCGCCGAAGTGAGGTCCGGGCCGGGCGTGGTCCCCCGGCACCACGTCGCCACCACGTCGCGTGAGGACTGAGGCGTGACCACCCAGACGTGTGACGCCGTCGTCATCGGCGCGGGCCCGAACGGTCTCGTCGCGGCGAACGCACTGGTCGACGCCGGGTGGGACGTCCTCGTGCTGGAGGAGCAAGGCGTCCCGGGTGGCGCGGTGCGCACCGAGGAGGTGATCGCGCCGGGGTTCCGCACCGACCTGTTCAGCGCCTTCTACCCGCTCGCCGCAGCGTCACCGGTCATCGCAGGTCTGCATCTCGGTGACCACGGGCTGCGCTGGGTGCACGCCCCGACGGTGCTCGCGCACGCGCTCGACGACGGCCGGGCTGCCGTCCTGCACCGCAGGGCGCAGGACACCGCCGAGGGCCTCGAGGAGTTCGCCCCCGGCGACGGCGACGCGTGGATGCGCGTGGTGCAGACCTGGCGGATGGTCCGCGACCCGCTGCTCGACGCCCTGTTCACGCCCCTGCCCCCGGTCGTCCCGCTGGTCCGGCTCCTGCGCCGCACAGGCGTCTCCGGGGCCCTCGACCTGGCCCGCATCGGCGTGCTCCCCGTACGACGTCTGGCCGACGAGAACTTCCGCGGCGAGGGTGGCGGGCTGCTCCTGGCCGGAAACGCGATGCATGCGGACGTCCCTCCGGATGCTGCCGGCAGCGGGGTGTTCGGGTGGTTGCTCGCGATGCTCGGGCAGGATGTCGGCTTCCCGGTCCCCCGTGGCGGCGCGGGAGAGCTCGCCGGAGCGCTCGTGCGCCGCCTCGAGGCCGGTGGCGGCCAGGTGCAGACGGGAGCTCGCGTGGACCGGGTTCTCGTGTCGGGCGGGCGGGCCGTCGGCGTGCGCACCCGCGACGGTCGGCAGGTCCGTGCTCGCCGCGCCGTGCTCGCCGACGTGACTGCGCCGTCGCTCTACCTCGACCTGGTCGGCCGTGAGCACCTCCCCGCACGTCTGGGCCGCGACCTCGAGCGGTTCCAGTGGGACCACCCCACGTTCAAGGTCAACTGGGCCCTCCGGACGTCCGTGCCGTGGACAGCCCCCGGCGTCCGGGGCGCGGGAACCGTCCACCTCGGCAGCGACATGCTGGGCTTCGTCGACATGGCGGCCGACCTGTCCGTGGGGCGCACACCGTCGCGGCCCTTCATGCTCTTCGGCCAGATGACGACCGCCGACCCCACCCGCTCGCCCGACGGCACCGAGTCCGCGTGGGCCTACACGCACGTCCCGCGCGGCACGGACTGGTCAGGCGCCGCGGTGGCCGAGGAGGTCGAGCGCATGGAGGCGGCGGTCGAACGGGTCGCGCCAGGCTTCCGGGACGCGGTCCTCGGTCGGCACGTGCAGAGCCCGCTCGACCTCGAGGCATCGGACGGAAACCTCGTGGGTGGCGCGGTCAACGGTGGGACCTCGGCCCTCCACCAGCAGCTCGTGTTCAGACCGACCACCGGCCTCGGGCGCCCCGAGACGCCGATCGCGGGCCTGTTCCTCGCGAGCGCCTCGGCACACCCCGGGGGCGGCGTGCACGGTGCGTGCGGGTGGAACGCGGCCCGCGCCGCGCTCGGCGCCGCGAGCCGCACAGGACGCGTGCGGACGTCACTCGCCCGCACCGCCTGGGAGCGCGTGCTGCGGGAACGCTGACGGCGTCATGCCGCGCGCCGCAGTGCGCGCACGACCGCGATCCCCGAGACCGCGACGCCGGCGGCGAGCGGTAGCCGCAGCCACTGCCGGCCCCACCGGCCGTGCACCGCCTCGCCCTCGGGGGTCGGGCTCCAGACGTTGCCGCTGTGCGGGGCGACCTTGTCCCGGGAGAGCCCGAGGACCGACATGAGCGGCGTGACGAGCGCGTCGAACAGCCGAGGCAGCAGCCGGAACGCGGTGACCATCAGCGCGTTCCCCGCCCCGACGGAGACCATCGGGCGGGGGTGCTCGAGCACACGCTCGACGGCGCGCGCGACGGCCTCGGGCCGTACGACCGGCGGCGGTGGCCGACCCACTCGCCCGGAATAGCTCCCCGCCTGCGAGTAGACGGGCGTGTCGACGCTCCCCGGTGCCACCAACGACACGTGGACGCCGGCCTCGCGCCGCATCTCCTGCTGGAGCGTGCGCGTCAGGCCGTGCACGCCCCACTTGCCGGCCACGTAGGAGCTCATCCACGGCGTGGTGATCCTGCCCAAGAGCGAGCCCACGACGACCAGGTGGCCCCCGCGGCCACCCGTGAACAGGTCGAGCGCCGCCCGGGCCACGTTCGCCGTGCCGAGCAGGTTCACCAGCTGCGCCCGGTCGAACACGTCGGCGGGCACGTCGACGAAGCGGCCGTACGCCACCACGGCCGCCGAGACCATCACGGCATCGACCCGCCCGAACCGGTCCACCGCCCGGCGCAGCAGCACCTCGACCGCGTCGCGGTCCGTGACATCGGTCGGGAGGACGTACGCACCCGGCCACCCGGGCGGAGCCACGTCCTGGCACTCGCGGGCGACGACGTCCAGGACGGCGCGCGAGCGCGAGGACAGCACGAGCGCATCACCACGACGCGCCAGCCGGTGCGCCGTGGCCCGGCCGATGCCGCTCGACGCTCCCACGAGGACCACGACACGGCCGTCACGCGCGGCCCTCACGTGCTCTCCGACTGCGCGGAACGTCCCTCGGCCAGGTGCGCGAGGCGCCGGAGCGTCTCGCGGTTGCGGGGTATGAGCAGCGCGGTGCGCACGAGGCGTGGGATGAGCAACCCGGGTCCGCGGACCACGTCCTCGACGATCCTCACGGAGCAGCCCTCACCGTGCGGCATCACCTCGATGCGGACGTGGGCCTCACCGGCCGGCCAGCCGCGGGCCTGCAGCTCGATGCCGCGGTCCGGGCGCCAGGCAAGCACGACGGTCTTGTCGTCGATCACCGCGGGCCACACCCCGAACGAGTGGCTGATGGTGGACCCGGGTGCGGGGAAGCTCACGTCGACGCCCCGCAGACGTGAGGTGCCGACGACCCACGTGGCGTAGCTCCAGCCGTCGGCAAGAACAGCCAGCACCGCGTCCGGGCGGCAGCTCATCCGTGCTGCGACGGTCGCCATCAGCGCGGGTCCAGGACGACCTTGATGCAGCCGTCCTCCTTGGCCTGGAACATGGCGTACGCCTTCGGTGCCTGCTCGAGCGGGAGCCGGTGCGTGCGCAGGTCGAGGACGCCGAGCGGGTCCGCGTCGCCCGAGATGAGCGGCAGGAGGTCGTCGACCCACCGACGGACGTTCGCCTGTCCCATCCGCAGCGTGATCTGCCGGTCGAACAGGTCCATCATCGGCATCGGGTCGACCGCACCGCCGTACACGCCCGAGATCGACACGGTGCCGCCGCGCCGCGCGAGCTGGATGGCCGTCTGCAGTGCCGCCAGCCGGTCAACTCCGGCCTTCTCGATGACGGGCCGTGCAAGGGCGTCCGGGAGGAAACCGGCGAGCTTCTGAGCGCTCGCGGCCCCGGTGGACCCGTGCGCCTCCATCCCCACGGCGTCGATCGTGGAGTCGGCACCCCGGCCGCCCGTGAGGTCCCGGACCGCGGCCTCGAGGTCGTCCACCGCCGTCACGTCGATCACGTCGATGCCGTGCCGCTGCGCCATGGCGAGCCTCTCCTTGACCAGGTCGAGGCCGATGACCCGTGAGGCCCCGCGGTGCGCCGCGATGCGCGCGGACATCTGCCCGATCGGTCCGAGTCCCACGACGACCACGGTGCCGCCCGGGGGGACGTGGGCGTACTCGACGGCCTGCCACGCGGTGGGCAGGACGTCGGACAGGTACAGGTAGCGCTCGTCCGGCGACCCGTCGTCCGGGACCACCACCGGTCCGTACTGGGCCTGCGGCACCCGCAGGTACTGCGCCTGCCCGCCCGGCACCTGCCCGTAGAGCTTCGTGTACCCGAAGAGCGCCGCGCCCTTGTCCTGGGCGCGGACCTGCGTCGTCTCGCACTGCGACATCAGCCCGTGCGTGCACATCCAGCACGTCCCGCAGGCGATCCCGAACGGCACGACCACGCGGTCGCCGACGTTCAGCCGTGCGGCACCCGGCCCGACCTCCTCGACGACGCCCATGGCCTCGTGCCCGAGGACGTCGCCCTTGTCCAGGTACATCCCCAGCACGCCGTACAGGTGCAGGTCGGAGCCGCAGATCGCGGTGGACGTGACGCGCACGATCGCGTCCGTCGGTTCTTCGATGCGCGGGTCCGGGACGGTCTCGGCCCGGACGTCCTCGCGTCCCTGCCAGGTGAGTGCTCGCACGTCGGTCCTCCTGGTCGTGCTCCCGGCGACGCGTCTGCACCTAGCTGGACATGGTGCGCTCCCCGGGAACATGCCGCGACCGGAGCCTTCGACCGGTCGAGCGGTCCCGGACGGGGCGCCCGTGCGTCACGCGAGCGCGTCGATGCGCGCCATCTCCTGCTCCGTGAGCTCGAACCCCACGACGTCGAGGTTGGCGGCGAGCCGTTGCCGGTCGGTCGACTTGGGGATGACGACCACGTCGTGCTGGAGGTGCCAGCGGAGCACCACCTGCGCGGGCGTCACGCCGTGGGCGGCGGCCGCGTCGACCAGCGCCGGAGCACGCAGGTCGGAGCGCTTCAACGGGCTGTACCCCTCGACCACGACCCCGCGGTCGCGGTGGGCCGCGAGGAGTCCGGGGTCGTGGTCGGCCGGGCTGTACGGGATCTGGTTCACCGCGGGCGCCTCGCCGGTCGCCTCGACCAGCTGGTCGATCTGGGCCACGGAGTAGTTGGAGACGCCGATCGAACGCACCAGACCCTCGTCCCGCGCAGCGCGGAACGCCTCCCACGTGCGCGGCGCCGCGTCTCCCCCGGGCGGCCAGTGGATGAGCCACAGGTCGAGATGGTCGAGGTTCAGCGCCACCAGCGACTCGGTCAGCGTCCTGCGCTCGCGGCCGACGCGCTCCGGCGGGAGCTTGGTGGTGACGAAAACGTCGTCCCGGTCGATGCCGACCGTGGACAGCGCGCGCCCGACCTCCTCCTCGTTGCGGTACATGGTCGCGGTGTCGATGTGCCGGTAGCCCAGCTGGAGGGCCGCACTGACCGCACGCTCGGCCGCGGTGCCCTGGGCCTGCCAGGTGCCGAGCCCGAGCACAGGGATCGCACCACCGGGCAGTGCCAGCGTGGGCATGTCGACCTGGATCACCGGTCCAGGATGCGCGGCCCGTCGACACCCCGCACGTCGGAGACCCCCTGCGTTTGACACCTTGGGGTCACGCGCGATGATCGGGAGGACCCGTTCGGAAGCGTGCGGTCCCGCGAGCGTCGCTGGAGCACCGATGATCACCTCCGAGGTCGCCGACCGCGTCTACCGTCTCGGGCACGCGTTCGTGAACTGCTACGTGGTCGAGGACGACGGCCGGGTGCTGGTCGTCGATACCGGGCTCCCCGCGATGTGGCCGCTCCTCGCGGAAGCGCTGCGCGAGCGCGGGCTGCGGCCCGGGGACGTCGCCGCGATCGTCCTGACGCACGCCCACTTCGACCACACCGGGTTCGCCGCGCGGGCGCAGGCGCGTCTGGACGTCCCGATCTGGGCTCACGTCGACGACTTCGGGCTCGCCGAGCACCCCTACCGCTACGCGCACGAGAACCCCCGAGCCTTCTACCCGGTCCGGCACCCGCGCGCCCTGCGGATCCTGGGTGCGATGGCGTTCGCCGGTGCCCTCCGCGTCCCGGGCGTGCGCGGACTGCGGCCGCTGCCGTCCGGGGGCGCGCTTCTGGTCCCCGGTCAGCCCGTCGTCGTCCCGACGCCCGGACACACCGCCGGGCACTGCGCGCTGCACCTGCCCGACCGCGACGTGGTGCTCAGCGGCGACGCGCTGGTCACCCTGGACCCGTACACCGGTGTCCGGGGTCCGCAGATCGTCGCGGGCGCTGCGACCGCGGACAGCGCACAGGCGCTGGAGTCGCTGGCGGCGCTTGCCGCGACCGGCGCGGGCACCGTGCTGCCCGGCCACGGCGACCCCTGGACCAGGGGCGTCGCCACCGCCGTCGAGCAGGCACGCGAGGTCGGCGCGCACTGACGACCGGAGAAGCGGTTCGGCGTGCGGCTCTCGGAGAAGTGCTCCACAGTGGCCCTCAGAGGCGCCAAGAAAACGCGCACCACGCATCGTGTGCAGCAGTCGCACGACTCGGGACCACCGATGATTGGTCGCCGCCCATGCGCGTCCTCGGCGTCAACGCCATCTACCACGACCCGTCCGCAGCCCTCGTCGTCGACGGCGAGGTCGTCGCCGCCGCGGAGGAAGAGCGGTTCAGCCGCCGCAAGCACGGCAAGCGTCCCGTGCCGTTCTCCGCCTGGGAGCTGCCTGACCTGTCGATGCGCTGGTGCCTCGCGCACGCCGGGCTGCGACCGCAGGACCTCGACGCGGTCGCCTACGGGTGGGACCCCGCCCTCGCCAAGAACGCCGAGGACCTGGGCCTGGACGATCCCTGGGACTACCTGCGCACCACCTACGCCGAACGCGTCCCGGGGTTCCTTGCCACCGCTCTTCCGGGGATCGACCCGTCGATCGTGCGGTATGTGCCGCACCACGTGGCGCACGCCGCCTCGGCGGCGCTGGCCTCACCCTTCCAGGACAGCAGCGTCCTCGTCCTCGACGGCCGCGGGGAGCGCGCCTCCCACCTCGCAGGGAGGTACACCGGCGGCAAGCTCGACATCCTGGCGACGCAGGAGCTGCCGAGCTCGCTCGGACTCCTCTACGAGTCGCTGACCGAGCACCTCGGCTTCCTGCGGTCGAGCGACGAGTACAAGGTCATGGCGCTCGCCTCGTACGGCACGCCGGCGTTCCTCGACGACCTCCGGCCGCTGGTCTACACGACCGGGGACGGCGGTTTCGTCGCCGAGCCGCTCGACTGGGAACGGTGGGCGCCACGACGGGTCGACGACGGCACCTGGGGCGGCGCCCACGCGGACCTCGCGTGCTCGGTGCAGGCACGTCTCGAGGAGGTCCTCGTCGAGCTGGCCCGCTGGCTGCACGACCGGACGGGCGACCGGGTGCTGACGCTGGCCGGCGGGGTCGCGCTCAACTGCGTCGCGAACTCGCGGATCTGGCGCGAGGCCGGCTTCGAGGACGTCTGGGTCCAGCCCGCGGCGGGCGACGCCGGCACCTCGCTGGGCGCGGCCATGCAGCTCGCGGCCGAGCTCGGCGACACGCCGCAGCCGATGCCGGGCGCGTCTCTGGGCCGCACGTGGAGCGACGACGCGCTGGCGGAGTGGCTGCGCGCCGCCGCCGTCCCCTTCTCCACCCCGCACGACCACGCCGGTGAGGTGGCCGACGTGCTCGCCGCCGACGGGGTGGTCGCCTGGTTCGACGGGCGCAGCGAGTTCGGCCCCCGCGCCCTGGGGCACCGGTCGCTGCTCGCGCACCCCGGCCACGCCGAGAACCTCGAACGGCTCAACGACGTCAAGGGCCGCGAGCAGTTCCGCCCGGTCGCCCCCATGGTTCTGGTCGAGCACGCCGAAGAGATCTTCTCCGACGGCCCCCTGCCCAGCCCCTACATGCTCTTCGTCCACCGGGTCGCGCCCGCGTGGCGCGACCGCATCCCCGCCGCGGTGCATGTCGACGGGACGGCCCGCATCCAGACGGTCGACCCCGTCGCGATGCCCCGCCTGGGGGCGGCGATCGAGGCCTTCCGTGACCGCACCGGGCTACCCGTGGTGATCAACACGAGCCTCAACACCGCCGGCCGCCCCATGGTCGACGACCCACGGGACGCGCTCGAGCTGTTCGGGTCCGCACCGGTCGACCTGCTCGTGCTGGGGCCGCACCTGGTCCGTCGCGCCGAGCTCTTCAGGGCGCCGAGCCGGTGACCGCGGCGCCGACCTGGTCAGTTGTCGTCCCGACGGTGGGACGGCCCTCGCTTGATGCGCTGCTGCTCAGCCTCGTCAGGCAGGACTGGTCACAGGTTCCGCAGCAGCCCTCGTCCGTCGTGATCTGCGACGACCGCCCCCTGACCTCGACGCTGCCGTTGGCTCCGCCGGACCTGCCGTGGCCCAGCCGTGTCGTTCGGACGGGCGGGCGGGGTCCCGCCGCTGCCCGGAACGCGGGGTGGCGGGCCACCCGTCAGTCGTGGGTCGCGTTCCTCGACGACGACGTGGTCCTGCCAGCCGGGTGGGCGCGGGCGTTCGTCGACGACCTGTGCGCCGCAGACCGTGACGGCTCCGTGGCGGGCACGCAGGCCCGCCTGCACGTCCCTCTTCCGCAGGGCCGCAGACCCACCGACTGGGAGCGCAGCACGGCGGGACTGGAGCGTGCCCGGTGGGCCACCGCGGACATGGCCTTCCGGCGCGCCGCGCTGGAGCAGGTGCACGGGTTCGACGAGAGGTTCCCTCGTGCGTACCGGGAGGACGCCGACCTCGCACTGCGGCTGCGGGCCGCCGGCTGGCGTCTGGTCCGCGGCGAGCGCACCACGCACCACCCCGTGCGGCCCGCCGACGACCGCGTGAGCATCCGGGTGCAGGCGGGTGCCCGGGACGACGCCCTGATGCGCGTGCTGCACGGGCGCCGGTGGCGCGAGCTGGCTGAGACCGGGCGAGGACGGTTCCCGTGGCACGTGGTGACCGTCGCCGCGGCAGCAGCGGGCGCGCTCCTCGCCGTCGGTGGCAGAGGCCGGGCCGCTCGAGCCGCGCTGGCGGTGTGGTCGGTCCTGACGGCCGACTTCGCGGTCCGCCGCGTCCTGCCCGGCCCACGGCCCGGTGAACCGGGTGCCGCCGCCGAGTGGCGCCGGATGGCGCTGACCAGCGTCGCGATCCCGTTCGCCGCCGTCGCCCATCGGCTGCGGGGCGCCGTGGCCCACCGCCGCGCAGCACCCTGGCGGCCGGCCGTCCGTGCAGTCCTGTTCGACCGGGACGGCACCCTGGTGACGGACGTGCCGTACAACGGCGACCCGGACCGGGTGGAGCCGGCCGAGGGTGCGCACGAGTCCCTGGAGCTCCTGCGGCGCGAGCGCGTCGCAGTCGGCCTGATCACCAACCAGTCAGGGGTCGCCCGTGGGCTGCTCAGCAGGGCGCAGGTCGACGCCGTGAACGGGCGGGTCGCCGAGCTCCTCGGCCCGTTCGCGACCGTGCAGGTGTGCCCGCACGGACCCGAGTCGAGCTGCCCGTGCCGCAAGCCTGCGGGCGGGATGGTGCTGCGGGCGGCGCACGAGCTCGGGGTGTCGCCCTGGGAGGTCGCCGTCGTCGGCGACATCGGCGACGACATGGGTGCCGCGCTCGCGGCGGGTTCACGCGCGGTGCTCGTGCCGACGCCCGCCACACGACCGGAGGAGGTCCAGCGGGCCGAGGTCGTGGCCACCGACCTGCGCGCGGCCGTCGCGCTGCTCGTCCCCGGGGCGGAGCAGGGCGCATGAGCGGGGTGCTGGCGGTCCGTCTCGACTCCGACGGCGACGTCCTGCTGACAGGCCCCGCGATCCGGGCGCTGGGGCGGCTCGGCGACGTCGACCTCCTGGTGTCCCCCGCCGGCCTGCAGGCCGCAGAGCTGCTGCCCGGTGTGCGGTCGGTCCGGACGTTCGACGCGCCGTGGAGCGGCCTGTCTCCGGCACCGGTCGACCCGGCGCTCGTGCACGAGCTCGTCGACAGGCTCCGCGCGGCCGCCTACGACCGGGCCGTCGTGTTCACGTCGTTCCACCAGAGCCCGTTGCCGACGGCGCTCGTCCTGCGGCTCGCGGGCGTGCCCTTCGTCGCCGCCACCAGCGAGGACTACCCCGGAAGCCTGCTCGACGTCCGGCACGCTCGCCCCGACGGCCTGCACGAGGTCGACGCCGCGCTGCGTCTCGCGGAGGCCGCCGGGGGCGCCCTGCGCATGGACGACGACGGTCACCTCGCGGTGCGCGGTCCGCTCCCCGACGTCCGTGACCTGGTGCCCTCCGGCCCGTACGTCGTGGTGCACCCGTCGGCGTCCGTACCGGCGCGGGCACCCTCGCCGGCCCAGGCGATCGAGATCGTCGGCTCGTTGGTCGACGCCGGGCGGGTGGTGGTGGTCACCGGCGGACCGAAGGACACCCGTCTCAGCGCGGACGTGGCGCACGGGTCGCCGGCCGCCGTCGACCTGGGTGGCCGGACCAGCCTGGCCGAGCTCGCGAGCGTCCTGGCGGGCGCCGACGCCGTCGTCGTGGGCAACACCGGTCCGGCGCACCTCGCCGCCGCGGTGGGCACGCCCGTCGTGTCGCTCTTCTCGCCCGTGGTGCCCGCCGAGCGCTGGGCGCCGTTCGGTGTGCCGCACGTGGTCCTCGGCGACCAGTCCGCGGCCTGCGCCGACTCCCGGGCGCGGCTCTGCCCGCTCGTCGGGCACCCGTGCCTCACGTCGGTCTCCACCGACGAGGTCGTCTCAGCGGTCGACCTGCTGGCCGGTCACGTCCGTCACGAGGTGGTCGCATGAGGATCCTGGTGTGGCACGTGCACGGGTCGTGGATGACCTCGTTCGTCCAGGGCCCCGACGAGTACGTCATCCCCGTCGACGACGCGCGCTCGCCCGACGGTCGGGGCCGCGCCCGCACGTGGGACTGGCCCCGGTCGGCCCGGGAGGTACCGCTGGCGGCCCTGCGCGACGAGGACCTGGACGTCGTGGTCCTGCAGCGTCCCGCCGACCTCGAGCTCGCCGAGCGGTGGACCGGTCGACGCCCCGGTGCCGACCTTCCGGCCGTCTACGTCGAGCACAACACGCCGACGGGTCCCGCGGCGGCGACCCGTCACCTGCTCGCCGAGCGGGACGACGTCCCGGTCGCGCACGTCAGCGACTTCAACGCCCTGATGTGGGACAACGGCCGCGCACCGACGTTCGTCGTGGACCACGGGATCCCCGACCCCGGCTACCGCTACACCGGGGAGCGCGCCCGCGTCGCGGCGGTCGTCAACGAACCTGTGCGGCGGTGGCGCGTGGCCGGGACGGACGTGCTCCTCGACATGGCGGCCCGCGTGCCGGTCGAGGTCTACGGGATGGGCGTCGACGCCCTGAGCCAGCACCGGCCGGAGCTGGGCGAGCACCTGCACAAGCTGCCCCAGGCGCAGCTGCACGACGCGCTCCCCCGGGCGCGCGCCTACCTGCACCCTTACCGCTGGACGAGCCTCGGCCTGTCGCTGATCGAGGCGATGACGCTCGGCATGCCGGTGCTGGCGCTGGCGACGACGGCCGCCCCGTACGCCGTCCCACCCGAGACCGGGGTCGTCAGCGCCCGACCGGACCGCCTGGTCGAGGCCGCCCGCCGCTGGCTGCACGACCCGCAGGACGCACTCGCGCACGGGCGCGCCGCACGCGAGCACGCCCTGCGCGTCTTCGGCCTCGACCGGTTCCTGTCCGACTGGCAGTCCCTGCTCAAGGAGGTGACGCGATGAGGATCGCGATGGTGTCCGAGCACGCAAGCCCGCTGGCGACGCTCGGCGGTGTCGACGCGGGCGGGCAGAACGTCCACGTCGCTGCCCTGAGCACCGCACTGGCGCTGCGGGGCCACGAGGTCGACGTCTACACGCGCCGCGACGACCCGGACCTGCCGGAGTGCGTCGAGCTCGCACCGGGGGTCACGGTGGTCCATGTGCCCGCGGGGCCCGCCCGCGAGATCGCCAAGGACGACCTGCTCCCCTACATGGGGGTGTTCGGGGACGTGCTGGCCCAGTGGTGGAGCGCGAACCGGCCCCCTGACGTGGCGCACGCGCACTTCTGGATGTCCGGGCTGGCCGGGCTGCAGGCCGCGGCAGTCACGGGCGTTCCCCTCGCGCAGACGTTCCACGCGCTCGGCTCGGTCAAGCGTCGGCACCAGGGGGCCCACGACACCAGCCCGCCCGGACGGATCCCCGCCGAGGCGTCGATCGGGCGCCGCGTCGACGTCGTCGTCGCCACCTGCTCCGACGAGGTCACCGAGCTGGTCCGCCTCGGTGTTCCCGAGCAACGGATCCGCGTCGTGCCGTGCGGTGTCGACGTCGAGCGCTTCCGGCCCGGCTGCACCGGGGTGGTGGAGCCGCCCCGGCGCGCGACCTACCGGCTGCTGTGCGTGGGCCGGCTCGTCGAGCGCAAGGGCATCGAGACGGTCGTCCATGCGCTGGCGGACCTGCCCGACACCGAGCTCGTCGTCGCCGGCGGACCGGCGGCGGACCTGCTCGACGCCGACGACGAGGCCCGACGCCTGCGTGCGATCGCCCGGCAGGAGGGGGTCGACGACCGCGTCCACCTCGTCGGCCGGGTGGACCACGACGACCTGCCTGCGCTCGTCGACTCTGCAGACGCGGTCGTGGCGACGCCCTGGTACGAGCCGTTCGGGATCGTGCCGGTCGAGGCCGCAGCCTGCGGCGTACCGGTGGTCGGCTCGGCCGTCGGCGGGCTGGTCGACACCGTCCAGGACGGCAGGACGGGGGTGCTCGTGCCGCCTCGGGACCCGGCGGCGCTCGCCGCGGCGCTGCGTGGGCTGCTCGACCACCCGGAACGGCGTGCCGCCCTCGGGGCGGCGGCGCGGCGTCGTGCGGTCGCCCGCTACGGCTGGGACCGGATCGCTGCGCAGACCGAGCTGATCTACCGGACGGTGGTCCGTCGCTCGGTGCTCACCGAGGTGGCAGCGGGATGACGACGACCGGTTGGCTGGACGAGCACCTGGCGGAGCTGACGTCGGCGCTCGCGGCGGTCGGCGACGAGGCGGAGACGGTCGAGGGCTGGGGCCGGGTGCTGGCCGAGCGGCTCGTCGCCGGCGGTCGCCTGCTCGCCGCGGGGAACGGCGGGAGCGCCGCCGAGGCCCAGCACCTCACCGCCGAGCTGGTGGGTCGGTTCGTGGCCGAGCGCCGGCCGTACTCGGCGATCGCCCTGTGCGCGGAGAGCTCGAGCCTGACGGCGATCGTCAACGACTACGGCGCCGAGGAGATGTTCGCCCGGCAGGTGGAGGCGCACGGGCGCGCCGGTGATGTCCTCGTCCTGCTCTCGACGTCGGGCCGGAGCCCGAACGTGCTCGCGGCCGCGGCGCGGGGACGGTCGCTCGGGATGCAGGTGTGGGCGCTCACGGGCGCGGCACCGAACCCGCTCGCGGACGCCTGCGACAGCGCCGTGTGCGTCCCCGCGACGTCGACCGCAGCCGTCCAGGCCGGACATCTCGTGCTCGTGCACGCGCTGTGCGCGGCGGTCGACGCCCACCTCGAACGGATCGAGCGCGCCGGGGCCGACGAGGTCCGCGACGACCGCCCGCACGTCGTGGTCGTCGGTGACCTGCTCCTGGACCGCGACGTCTTCGGCACCACCGAGCGGCTGTGTCCGGACGCCCCGGCTCCGGTGCTCGACGTGACGGCCGTGCGGGACTCACCGGGAGGGGCGGGCCTGGCCGCGCTCCTGTGCGCACAGGGCGGCGCCCGCGTCACGCTCGTCGCACCCGTGGCGCGGGATGCCGACGGCCGGACGCTGGCCCGTGACCTGCGCGCGAAGGTCGAGCTCCTGCCGCTCGGTCACGAGGGTCCGACGCGGCGCAAGGTGCGCGTCCGCAGCGACGGGCACTCGATCGTGCGCCTCGACGACGGTGGGCCGGGCACACCGACCACCCTCCCCGAGGACGCCGTCCAGGCGGCGCTCGCCTGCGCCGACGCCGTCCTGGTGTCCGACTACGGCGCGGGGGTCACCTGGGACGCGCGGCTGCGCGCGCTGCTCGCCGACGCGGCCCGACGGTGTCCCGTCGTCTGGGACCCCCACCCACGCGGCGGTCCCCCGGTCCCTCATGCCGCGCTCGTCACCCCGAACCTGGCGGAGGCGCGCACCGCGGCACCCGGCGCAGAGGTGCCTGCGGACGAGGTCGCCGAGGTGCTGCGGGCCGCGTGGGACGCGCGCGCCGTCGCGGTGACGGCGGGTGACCGCGGAGCGTTCGTGGCGACCACGGGGGCCGAGCCGACGTTCGTGCCGGCGGTCCCCGCGCACGGAGGTGACACGTGCGGTGCGGGCGACCGGTTCGCCGCCTCGGCGGTGGTGTCCCTGGCCCTCGGCGCGTTGCCGACGACGGCCGTCGGCCGCGCCGTCGCCGACGCCACGGCCTGGGTCGCCTCGGGTGGCGCAGAGGCGTTCCGGACGCGTCGCGGCGCCTCACCGCACGACCCCGCCCCGGCAGATCCCGACGAGGACCTCGGCGCGCTCGCGGCACGTCTTCGGGTCGGCGGGCGCACGCTCGTGGCCACCGGTGGCTGCTTCGACATCGTGCACGCCGGGCACGTGGCCACGCTCCAGGCCGCGCGCAGGCTCGGTGACGCGCTCGTCGTGGTCATGAACTCCGACGACTCGGTCCGCCGGCTCAAAGGGCCGGGCCGGCCGGTGGTCGGCGCAGGCGACCGCGCACGCGTGCTGCAGGCGCTCGACTGCGTCGATGCCGTCGTCGTGTTCGACGAGGACGACCCCCGCGCGGTCCTGGCCGTGCTGCAGCCCGATGTCTGGGCCAAGGGCGGCGACTACGGCGGGCAGCCGCTGCCGGAGGCCGAGGTGGTGCGTGACGGCGGGGGTCGCGTGGTGCTTCTCCCCTACCTGGACGGTCGATCCACGACGTCCATCATCGAGCGGTCGACGCACGGCCGCTCACCCCTGGCCGAGGAGGTCTCATGACCAGCACGCTCAGCACGACCGCGCCGCGTGGCACCTCGCCACGCGCCGTGGGCACCGTGGTCGTCACCGGCGGGGCCAGTGGCCTCGGCGCTGCGGTGGTCGACGCCATCACCGCGGCCGGAGGCACCCCCGCGGTCCTGGACCGGGTCGCACCGCGGGACGGTGTCGCGCACGCCCTCGTGGACCTGGCCGACTCGACGGCGACCGCACGCGCGGTCGAGGAGATCGTCGACCGGGTAGGCGCACCGACCGGGCTCGTCACGGCTGCCGGGATCGACGCGTGCGGGCGGCTCGACCAGATCGACGCGGACACGTGGGAGCACGTCGTGCGGGTCAACCTGTTCGGCACGGTCGCCGTGGTGCGCGCCTGCCTGCCGTACCTCGAGCAGACGCATGGGACGGTCGTCACGGTGGCCTCGACGCTGGCCCTGCGGGGCGTCAGCGACGCCACCGCCTACTGCGCGTCCAAGTTCGCCGTCCGCGGGTTCACGCAGGCGCTCGCCGCGGAGCTGGCGGGGCGCGTCGGCGTGACGCTCCTGGTCCCCGGCGGCATGCAGACGCCGTTCTTCGACGGCCGCGCCGAGCAGTACCGGCCCGGGCCGGACGCCCAGCTGAACGACCCCGCCGCCACGGCGAGCGCCGTCCTGACGGCGCTGACCCAGCCGGTGGGCAGCGAGATCCGGGAGATGCTCGTCATGTCGTCCGGGGAGAGCTCCTGGCCGTGACCTCCGGGGGCGGGGACGTCCTGGTGCTGCGAGCGCTCGGCCTGGGCGACGCGCTGACCGGCGTCCCCGCGCTGCGGGGCGTGCGCCGAGCGTGGCCGGGAAGGTGGCTGACCCTGGCGGCACCGCTGGCGGTCGGCTCCTGGCTGCGCGACCTGGGCGTCGTCGACGACGTCCTGGACACGCACGGCCTCGACGCGGCGCTTCCATGGCGGCGCTCCGGGCACGTCGCGGTCAACCTGCACGGGAGCGGGCCCCAGAGCCATGAGCTCCTGCGGGCCACCCGTCCGGTCCGACTCGTGGGCTTCGGCGGCGACGGGCCGCCGTGGCGTTCCGGCGAGCACGAGGTGGACCGGTGGTGCCGGCTCGTCCGCTCCGCGGGCGGCGCGTGCGACCGGGAGGACCTGCGCCTGGAGGCCACCGGGGCGCCGCGGTCCGAGGAGGTGCTGCTGCATCCCGGGGCGGCGTCCGCCGCGCGACGCTGGCCGGCCGAACGGTGGGCGGCCCTCGCGCGGATCCTCGTGGCCGGCGGCGCCCCGGTGCTCCTCACGGGCGGCCCGGGCGAGGCGCGCCTGTGCCGGCAGGTCCGGGACCTCGCGGGCCCGGAGGTCGGCGTGGCCGGGCAGACGTCCCTCGCGCAGCTTGCGGAACGCGTGGCCCGGGCGCGGCTCGTCGTGTGCGGTGACACGGGTGTGGCCCATGTCGCGACGGCGACCGGGACCCCGTCGGTCCTGCTGTTCGGGCCGACGTCACCGCGGCTGTGGGGACCGGCGATCGACACGGATCTGCACACGGTCCTCTGGCACGGGTCCGACGCCGCGCCCGGCGATCCGCACGGCGCGGTCATCGACCCCGCGCTCGCGGCCATCAGCGTGGACGAGGTCGCCGAGGCGGCCGCTGCGCTTCTCGCGCATCACCCGGACACGGCCTCCCGAGCGTCAGGCTGACACGCTCGACACCTGGCGGAACCAGCTCACGGTGCGGTCCAGACCCTCGGCCCACGGCACCTCCGGGGACCATCCGAGCTCGCGGGCCGCGAGCGACGTGTCCGGGCGACGGACCTCGGGGTCGTCGACGGGTCGCTCGATGAAGGTCAGGCCGGCGCGCGAACCGGTGGCGGCAACGACGTCCTCGGCGATCTGCCGGACCGTGAGCTCCGTCGGGTTCCCGATGTTCATGGGTCCGCTGTGCCCGTGCGCGGCCAGCGCGAGGATGCCCCGGACCAGGTCGTCGACATAGCAGACCGAGCGCGTCTGGGTTCCGTCACCGGCGACCGTGACGGGCTCACCCGCGAGCGCCTGCCGGATGAACGTCGGGATCGCGCGGCCGTCGTGCGGTCGCATCCGCGGACCGTACGTGTTGAAGATCCGGACGATGCCCGTGTCCACACCGTGGGTCGACCGGTACGCGGTGGTGATCGCCTCGCCGAAGCGCTTGGCCTCGTCGTAGACGCCGCGCGGTCCTACCGGGTTGACGTGGCCCCAGTAGTCCTCGGTCTGCGGGTGCACCTGCGGGTCGCCGTACACCTCCGACGTGGACGCCAGGACGAACCGCGCACCCTTCTCCTTGGCCAGCCCGAGCGCGTGGCTCGTGCCGATCGAGCCGACCTTCAGGGTCTCGATGGGGAGCTGGAGATAGTCCACGGGTGACGCCGGCGACGCGAAGTGCAGGACCAGATCCACCGGTCCCGGGACGTGCACGAAGTCGGTGACGTCGCACCTGACCAGCCGGAAGGTCCGCCGGTCCATCAGGTGGGCCACGTTCGCCGGCGTGCCGGTCAGGAAGCTGTCGAGGCACACGACCTCGGCTCCGCGGTCGAGGAGCTCGGTGCACAGGTGGCTTCCGAGGAAGCCGGCCCCGCCGGTCACGACGACTCGACCGGTCGTCGGGTCTGCAGCATCAGGTCGGGCAAGGACGGTACGCATCCGGGCACCCCTCGTCGGGATCGTCCGCGTCGTCGGCCCTGTCTTCGCCGGCAGGTCGTTCCAGAACAGTCCTACCGTCCCGAGAGCCCGGCCGCGCGCCGAGCCAGCAGTTGCACAGCGCGCGAGGCGGTCTAGCGTCGGTGCGACGAAAGGACGGAGCGGATCTGGAGGGGGCCCATCCTCATGGACGACGCCTCGGCACCCCGGCTGCCGGTCGAGTACGTCCTGCCCCTGCGCTGGGCCCGGGACGACGGTCTCGACGAGCTGTCGACGTACCTGCTGGACCTGGCTGACCATGTCGATGTCACGGTGGTGGACGGCTCCCCCGGCGTCGTGTTCGACGCACACGCCCGGCGCTGGGGAACGCACGTCCGGCACGTCCGGCCGCAGCGCTGGCCGGGGGCCAACGGCAAGGTCGCGGGGGTGATGACCGGCATCCGCCTCGCCCGGCACGAGGTGGTCGTGGTCGCCGATGACGACGTGCGCTGGAGCGCCGTGCAGCTGCACGAGTCGCTGAGCCGGCTCGGCCGCGGCGACGTGCTGCGGGTGCAGAACGTCTTCGCGCCCGCACCGTGGCATGCCCGCTGGGACACGGGCCGCATCCTGGTGAACCGAGGTCTGGGGTCGGACTACCCCGGCACCCTGGTGGTGCGTCGGTCGGCCGTGCTGCGGGCGGGCGGCTACGACGGTGACGTGCTGTTCGAGAACCTGGAGCTGATCCGCACGATCCGAGCGCACGGGGGCACCGAGGTTCGCGCGGACGACCTGTTCGTGGAGCGTCGGCCGCCGTCTGCGGGGCACTTCTGGTCACAGCGCGTCCGGCAGGCGTACGACAGCTTCGCGCAGCCGCGGCGTCTCGCGGTCGAGTCCGCGGTGCTGCCGGTGCTGCTCTGGGCCCTTCGGCGCCGCCGCACGACACCCGCCCTGGCCTTGATGACGGCCGCCGTGCTCGTGGCCAGACACGGGGCGAGGCGAGCAGGCGGACGCGAGCACTTTCCCCCGTCGAGCGTGCTGTGGGCGCCTCTGTGGCTCCTGGAGCGTGCCGTCTGCTCGTGGCTCGCGATCGTGCTCCGGGTCCGTGGTGGCGTCCCCTACCGCGGACGCCGGCTCGTCAGGTCAGCCTCGCCCGAGGCCGTCCTGCGCACCCGCGCGACGCTCTGACGCCGAGGTCGAGCCGGTGGACCGGGTGCGAGGCTGGTCGCTGATCACGCGGAGACGTCAGGCTCCAGGGCGAGCTGCCCCTGCGTGGTCCAGTGGACGATGACGAGCGTCGCGTCGTCCTGCAGGATGCCGCCCTGGTGCTCGAGGATCCGACCGCGGATGCGGCGCAGCACCTCGGGGAGCGGAAGGTCGTCGGCGGCCGAGCGCTCCAGGATGCCCGCGAGCCGGTCGAGCCCGAACATCGCTCCCGCGGTGTCCCGTGCCTCGACGATCCCGTCGGTGTACGTCAGGACCATGTCTCCCGGCTCGAGCCACTCGTACGCGACCTCGGTGTGCCGCGCCTCCAGACCGAACAGGGGCCGGCGACCGGCGTCGAGCTCCCTGACCACCCGCCCGCCGCGCAGCAGCAGCGGGTTGGGGTGGCCGGCGTTGACGTAGCGCAGCTCCCCCGTGTTCAGGTCGAGCTGCGCGAGCACGCCCGTCGCGTACATGGCGCCCCGGAACTGCTCCGAGATGACCGTGTCGACGGCCTCCGCCTGCTGGAGCAGCCCGTGCCCCGCCCGGCGTGCGTTCCTGTACGCGGCCAGTGCTGCGGCAGCAGCCAGTCCGGCGTGCAGGTCGTGACCGGTGGCGTCGGCCACCATGAGCTGCAGGTGGTCGGTGGCGATCGCGTAGTCGAAGACGTCGCCACCCACCGCGTCCGCGGGCTCGAGACGGCCGCTGATCAGCACCTTGTCCGAGCCGGCTGTCAGGGGCGGGAGCAGGGAGCGCACGAGCTCCGCCTGGACCTCACGGCGGCCTTGCCGGCGGATCGTGTCGATGCTGTCGCCGTACGCGTCCAGCACGGTGACCAGGTGCCCGAGGTAGTGCGTGAACCACCAGCACTGCCGGCGCAGCACAGGGTCCTCCAGGTCGCGGACGTCCTCGACCTCCACCTCGAGGACGCCCAGCCGCTCGGCCCCGTCGAGGATGGGGATCCACAGCCGCGGTCCGTCGGCGCTGGTGACCTGGGTCTCGACCAGACGGTAGGCACGTCCGGCGAGCGTGGCGTCGACCGCCTGCATCCTGCGGCGGTCGGATGCGCCGTCCACCGGGACCAGGACCTCGTCCGTGTCGTCGACCAGGTACGCGGACGCGCGCACCCCGAGCTCTCGGGCGCCCAGCTCGACCGCACGGGCCAGGACGTCCGGGGCCGCGAGGTGAGTGGCCTGCAGGAGCTGGGTGAGCGAGGCGAGCGGCCCACCTGGACCGTCCAGCTGCCGGACCGTGCGTGCGTACGGCGCTCGCTGCCGGGTGTGCATGTGGTCGAGGCGCTCGTTCACGGCCAGCGCCACACGGTCCGCCTCGTCGGCGGGCAGCGCGACGTCGCCGGCGAGGTAGGCGGTGAGGTCGAGCGGCCCGACGGTGGCTCCCAGGGCGAAGCACCGCAGCCAGAGCTCGTCCGTCGACAGCTGCGCCCGTGCCTGCGCGACGACGATCTGCTGCCTCTGCCGCTCCACCGTCACGGCGTCACCGGTCATCGACGTGCCCTGCCCGCCCGCCTGACCAGCTGTGCTGCGGTCTCGTGGACGGTGCGGCCGTCGCGCTCCGACAGGCTCATCAGGTAGGTGTAGGCCGTCTCGGAAGAGACACCCTGACGCTCCATGACCACGCCACAGGCACGGTTGACGTCGTCGCGCTGGCGCAGCATCGCGCCCAGCTGCTGCCCGAGGTCGGCGGCCCTCGCGTACGCCTGCCCGTGCGCGACGAGGACGGCCGCCTGCGCGGCGAAGACACGCAGGGTCGCCTCGTCGTCCTCGTCGAAGCTCCCCGCGGTGTGCGCGTAGACCTTGACCGCCCCGAGCACGGTGTCACCGACCACCAGGGGGGCGCTGAGCGAGCACCCCAAATCGAGCTGGGCGGCGGCCGGGCACCACGCGGGCCACCGTCGCTCCGTGGTCACGTCGTCGATCCGGACGACGACCCGGTCCCGCGTCGCCGTCAGGCAGGGACCCTCGTCCAGCTCGTACTGGAGCGCGTCGAGCGCCTCGACCTCGCCGTCGGTGGCGGCGACGGAGATCATCCGGGAGCCGGGGCCCATGACGCTCAGGCCCGCACCGGAGGCGGTCGGGACGACGCGTTGGGCGGCGGTCGTCAGCAGCCGGAGCAACGTGTCGACGGTGGCGTCGCTCATGGTCCTCGCGGACGATCCGTCGACCAGCGCTCGCAGGTCCTGGGGCACCGCCTGCGCGGTCACGAGGGGTCACGCTCTCGCGCGAGCCGCTGTCGCCGGGACCGGACGGCGAGCGTCGCGATGATGCCCAGCGTGACCACGGCGACGGTCACCATGAGCGCCAAGCGGGCTGGAGTGACGGCCCGGCCGGTCTGTTCCGCGGGCGTGTCCTGGTGCGGTCCGCCCACCTTGTCGTCGTAGTCGGTCGTCTGCGGGAGCGGCTCCTGCGACGCGGTGCCCTGGACCAGGCCGGCGGGTGGACCGCCGAGGGCGGGACCCCCGAGGAGGACCACGGTCACAGGAACGAGGAGCGCGAGGAGCACCGTCGTGAGGACCGACGGACGTCGGGCTCGCACCGGGGCGCGACGCGCGTCCGACGCCGACCGCTGGGCACCGCCGTTCGATGCGACCCTGAGCGAGGTGAACCTCACGAGTGGCCGGCCGTGAGTCTGCGGTTCGAGTGCGGTGACGGCCGGGGCACCTCGCCCGGTTGCAGGTCTAGGGTCCGTCGGCCGGAGCCTGCGCCGACGACGGCGGCGCGCAGCGGTCGTTCGGCCGCCTGCCGCGGGGCCTCGACCGCTGGGGTGCCTCCCGCCGGACGGGGGGTCTCCTTCGGGACGGTCACGGCATTCTCTCGGAGCACGGTCAGCAGGAGCTGGTCCATGGCGGCTCCGGAACCCGGACCCATCCCACCCAGCGACTGCGCGGCCCGGATCAGACGCTCAGCCAGAACGCGCAGGCGGACGTTGTGCTGCTGGGACGCCGATCGCAGCACCTCGAACGCCGAGCCGTCGTCGACGCCGTAGACCATCATCAGCATGCCCTTGGCCTGGTCGATGACGGCATGCGACTCGAGCGCCACCTTGAGCTGGTCGTTGACGGCCGCGGCGACCGTCCGGGCCTGACGTGGCGAGTCGTCGACCACGAAGCCCTCGACGGCGCCCGGCTCACCGGCACCGGCGCGGGCTGCGGCGACCAGCACCTCGTGCTCGGTTCCTGCCAGGTCGATCAGGCGGTAGGCACAGCCCTGCGTGTCGGCGTCGGCGTCCAGGACCGCGGCGACCCGTTCCCGGTCCTCCGGGTGCACGTGGCTGAGGAACAGGGCACGGGTCGGGACCACGTCGCCCACCGACATGCCGTGCAGCGCGAACATCTCGTCAGACCAGAACCACCGGCTCATCGCCGGGGAGAAGGTGAATCGACCGACTCTCATCGAGGTAGTCACAGGGCCCCCATGACACCGCCGCAAGGTCGGCCCCAGATCGAGGCTCCCAGCTGAACCCGCGAGGCCGTACATGTCGACCAGTGACCGGATCGACGGAAGGCGCCTCAATCAGGCTATGCCGTACTCGCGCGAGCCGCTACACCACACGTCGGCCGGCACGTCGAGCGCCCCTGTGCGCCGCAGCTGCGCCCTGCCGCGACGTCTCGCGAGTCGTGCGGGGGCGTGGGATGGTGGAGGTGCTGGAGAAGGCGGCTGCGCGACGACCGCGAAGGAACGCCCTTGCCCGCTGACACGATCCACCGGATCGACTGCCCAGGAACCCCGAGCGCGGTGTGGTCGGCCCTCCTCGAGGCCGGCCTCTGCGACGAGGAGAGCCGCACGCTGCACCTGCAGCATGCCGACGTGCGCCTCCACCGGCGCTCCACGGGCGTGGGCGTCCGCGGCCGGGCGCGCTGGATGGGCGTCCCCTACCGCGTCACGGCGCACCTGCTCCCCGTCGGCGCGAGCACCCGCCTGGTGATCACCGGGAGGGAGGACGCCCGGGCGGTCGCCCTGAGCGCTCTCCTGCGCAGACGCGCTCGGCGCCTCGCGAGCCGGGACCTGCGGCGGCTCGCTCGGGCCACGTGCGTGCAGTCCGCGCGCACCGCCGTGCTCGTGCGGGACTGACGGCGATGGAGTCGGCCGAAGGGCTGGAGACGTACCGGTCGATGCGTGACTTCGCACGGACGTCGGAGCCGCCGGGCGGGCGGTCGTCAGCCGGCGCGGCCCGTGGCGGGCGACGGTTCGTGGTCCAACGCCACCGCGCCCGCAGGCTCCACTACGACCTGCGGTTCGAGATCGACGGCGTGCTGGTCAGCTGGGCGGTGCCCCGCGGGCCCACCCTCGACCCGGGCGCGCGCCGGATGGCCGTGCACGTCGAGGACCATCCGCTGGAGTACATGGACTTCGAGGGTGTGATCCCGGCGGGCGAGTACGGCGGCGGTGACGTGATCGTCTGGGACCAGGGCACGTGGGAGCCGTACAAGAGCGCGGACCCGAGGGCGGAGCTCGACTCGGGCGAGCTGCACGCCGAGCTCCACGGGTCCAAGCTCCGAGGGCGTGTGGTCCTCATCCGTCGCGGGCAGAGCGACCGGCGCGGAAAGGAGCAGTGGCTGCTCCTGCACAAGCGCGACGCGCACGCGGTGCCCGGCTGGGACCCGGAGGAGCACGCTCGCTCGGTGCTCAGCGGACGCACCAACGACGAGGTGCGTGCCGACCCGGACCGGCTCTGGCGCTCGGACCTCCCGGCCGCCGAGGCGTCCATCGACCTGCGTCCCGCCACGTTCGCGAGCCCGTCGCCGGACGAGCTCGCCGCCCTCGCCGCACTGGGAACCTCGGGGACGTGGGAGGTCTTCGGACGACGCCTGCGCCTGACCAACCTCGACAAGGTGCTGTTCCCGGCGGGTGCGGGCGAGGCGGTGGTGACCAAGCGGGACCTGGTCGGGTACGCGGCGCGCATCGCCCCGGTGGTGCTGCCCTACCTCGCCGGGCGGCCGCTCAACATGCACCGGTACCCGGACGGCGTGGACCGCCAGGGCTTCTGGCACAAGCAGCTGCCGCGGCACGCTCCGGACTGGGTCGAGCGATGGGACAACCCCGAGGCGGAGGGCGACGAGACCACGACCTACCTGGTGGTCGACGAGCCGGCGGCGCTGGTGTGGGCGGCGAACTTCGGTGCGGTCGAGTGGCACCCGTGGACCTCTCGGACCTCCGACCCGCACCTGCCCACGTACGCCCTGATCGACATCGATCCTGGACCCTCGACCTCGTGGGACGACGTGCTCCTGCTGGCCCGGCTGCACCGCGACGCCTTGGCGCACCTGGGCGTCCAGGCGCAGCCCAAGCTCACGGGGCGCCGCGGCATCCAGGTCTGGGTGCCGATCGCCACCGGCCCCGGGTTCGAGGAGACGCGGGCCTGGGTGGAGAAGCTCTCACGCACCATCGGCAAGGTCGTCCCCGATCTGGTGAGCTGGCGGTGGGAGGTGCGCGAGCGCGGCGGCCAGGCGCGACTCGACTACACGCAGAACGCGATCAACAAGACGCTGGTGGCGCCCTACAGCCCCAGAGCGGCCGCGGGAGCACCCGTCTCCGCCCCGATCACCTGGGAGGAGCTGGACGAGCCGTGGCTCCGGCCGGACGCGTTCACCGTGCGGACGATCCTCGAGCGGCTCGCCGAGCGCGGGGACCCGTTCCGGGCGGTGCTCGCGACCGACCAGGAGCTGCCCCCGCTGGGCTAGGCATCAGTTCCGCTGGGCCCGTGCCGTCGTCAGCTCGCGCAGACCGGCCTCGTGCAGCACCCAGCCGCCGACGAGCAAGGCGGCGCTGACCGCCAGGAACCCGAGGTCCCAGGACAGCGGACCCCCGAGGTCGTCGCGGACGTGGTGGATGCCGAGCACCTGGTGGTCGACGATCCCCTCCACCAGGTTGAAGGCGCCCCACCCGGCCAGGAGGAGCCCGACCTGGAACCGCCACGTCGGAGCGAGCCGCCCGCGCCGCCACGAGACGATGGTCAGCACGACACCGAGGACCACGACCACCCAGGCGAGCGAGTGGAAGATGCCGTCGGCGAGCGTGTTGGCACGCAGCCCGGCGACGGTGGTGACCGGATGGCCCGGCGTGTCACTGACCATGTGGTGCCACTGCAGCAGCTGGTGGACGACGATGCCGTCGACGAACCCGCCCAGACCGACCCCGAGCAGGAACGCGGGCGCGCGGTCGGGTCGGTCGAGGCGGGTGCCGGTCGGAGGGGCACTCTCGCGCGTGACCATCCGGCTCAGCCGTTCGGCAGGAACACGGACCGGATGTTCTCGTCCTGCTTCTCCTTGAACATCGTGTAGCCGGCGGGTCCGTCGCTCAGCGGCATCGTGTGCGTGGCCAGGTGCTCGGTCACCAGCTCCCCACGCTCCATGCGCTCGAGCAGCATCGGGATGTAGCGGTGCCCGTGCATCTGCGCGCTGCGCAGGGTGAGTCCCTTGTTCATGACGGCGCCGAGCGGGAACTTGTCGACGAGACCGGCGAACACACCGAGCACGAAGACGGTGCCGCCCTTGCGGCAGTTGTAGATGGCCTCGCGCACGGCGGTCGGGCGGTCCGTCTGCAAGCGCAGCTGGTGCTTGGCCTGGTCGTACGCCTGGACGATCGACGACTTGCTGTGGGCCTCCATGCCCACGGCCTCGATGCACACGTCCGGGCCTCGCCCGCCAGACCGCTCGCGCAGCTCCTCGACGATGTCGTCACGCTCGTAGTTCAGGGTCTCGCACCCGATGTGCCGCTCCGCGGCCCGCAGACGGTAGTCGAACCGGTCGATCGTGATCACCCGCTCGGCACCCAGCAGCATCGCGGCCCGTGCTGCCATCTGACCGACGGCACCCGCACCCCAGACGGCCACCACGTCGCCCGGCCGCACGTTCCCGAGATCGGCGCCCATCCACCCCGTCGGCGCCGAGTCCGACGCGAAGAGCGCACGCTCGTCGCTGACGCCGTCGGGGACAGGGAACGCGCCGATGTCGGCGTAGGGGACGCGCACGTACTCGGCGTGACTCCCCGCGAAGCCGCCCATGGCGTGGGAGTAGCCGAAGCAGCCGCCCGGGTTCGCACCCCACAGCGTCTCGGTGATCGCGGGGTTGGTGTTGCCGTTGTCGCACAGCGAGTAGAGCTCGTTCGCGCAGTACCAGCACCGGCCGCAGGAGATGAACGAGCACACGACCACCCGGTCCCCCACCCTGTGGCGGCGCACGTCCGCGCCGACCTCGACCACCTCGCCCACGAACTCGTGACCGAGGACGTCCCCCTTCTGCATGAAGGGGATGTACCCGCCCAGGAGGTGCAGGTCGGAACCGCACGTCACCGTCCGCGTCACCTTGACGATGACGTCCTCGGGATTCTGGATCCTCGGGTCCGGGACCTCCTCGACCGAGGTCTCGTTCACGCCCGTCCACAGCAGCGCCTTCACAGCAGACCCTCCCCTCGCGCCGCCTTGACCGCTCTGCGCAACGGCGCGTTCAGCGGCGTCTCCTGCGTCGTGACGTTGTGGTCCGGCTCGAGCACCCAGCCCACCTCGAGAAGCTGCTTGGACTGCCGGAGCGCGGAGCGCAGCACCTGCAGCGGGTCGCCGTCGTCGGGGACCTCGGCCCCCGGCCGCCACCTGGCGCGCAGCTCGGTCCCCTTGTCACCGGGCGCGGCGCTGGTGTGGACCTCCACCGCGCTGCCGAGGACGGCCAGCGGCTCAGGTGTGCGGTCCACCTGCTCGGGTGACCGGTTCACTGTCACGACCCGCCACCCGTGCAGGCCGGACCCGTCCCGGGTGGACCTTCTGCGCCGGGCGACCGTCCCTGCAGCAACTCCGGCGGCCACACTCGTCATCGCGACCACGGTCGCTGTCTTCCTCGCCATGCGGACTCCCGTCCACGTCCCGCGACGGTCGGCCGTGGTCCATAGCCGGTCGGCGCCAGCGTGGCGCTCGGTCGAGTCGCGATCTCGGGCGGCGTCGTCTTCACCGAGAAGGTCCGCCCACGCTACGGCGACGGTGAGGCGACCGCCATCGGGCGGCGAGACCGGGACGTGCGGTCTGGGACCCCCAGGAGAGCGGGCGACGGGTTGCGCGCGACCACGGGCCGGTTACCGTGAAAGTCGGTCAAGCAGCGGGCTGGTATCGAGGGCGCCGCAGCAGCGCTCGGCGTCCCCCACGTCGAGGAGACCACACATGGCCACAGGTGAGACCGGGTTCGACGACGTCACGTTCGACCTCATCTCCGTGCAGTACCACTCCCTCAAAGCAGGGCACGACTACGGCCAGTACGTGCGCGACGCACGCAACGCCGGCAAGGACGACATCGCCACGTTCTTCGAGCAGGTCATGAGCGAGGACTCCCAGCGCGCCCAGCGCTGCCACGAGTTCCTCTCCGAGCTGACCAAGAACGGGACCTCCGCCACCTCACCGCGCGACGGCGACGGCGCCACGAGCAGCGGCGCCCTGCAGGACGTGGCTTCCGCCGAGTGAGACCCCGGGCGGTGGGCACCCCGTGCCCACCGCCCCGGCCTGGTCAACTCACGACCAGACCCTCAGCCCGGGCCCGGCCCGGGCCTGGGCCCGGACGGGACCGCTCCGTGCTCGGGCGACCAAGGACGTCG
>NZ_JIAN01000012.1 GCF_000688475.1 Cellulomonas sp. URHE0023
TCGGAGTCGCGCATCCGCGACACCGACATGGCCTCGGAGATGGTCAACTTCACGCGTTCGCAGATCCTGTCGCAGGCCGGCACGGCGATGCTCGCGCAGGCCAACCAGATCCCCCAGGGCGTTCTCTCGCTCCTGCGGTGATCTGACCGGATAGGGAGCTAACCCTCCCGACCGGATCTCGACCACCGGTGGCGGGCTGTCCCCGCGACGCCCGCCACCGGTGCTTCACCACCCGGCCGGATCCCCGGCCACCACCCGCAGCACCGCAACTCTCGAACGGACGGCTCATGGCTTCTCTCGGCATCGACGGCATGATCAGTGGCCTCGACACGACGTCGCTCATCAACTCGTTGATGCAGGCCGAGGCCGCTCCGCAGACCCTGCTCAAGTCGAAGCAGTCGAGCACCACGTCGATGGTCACGGCGCTGCAGGCTCTGAACGCCAAGGTCGCGTCGCTCACCGACGCGGCGACCAAGGCGAGCACCGCCACCTCGTGGGGGGCCACCAAGGCCACCAGCTCGGCGACCTCCGTCACCTCGAGCACCACGAACGTCGCGCAGGCGACGTCCCTCAGCTTCACGGTCGACCAGGTTGCGCAGAGCCAGATCTCGCTGACGGGATCGTTCGCCACCCTCTCGGACCTCACCGGTGGTGCCTCGACCGTCACCATCCGCAAGCAGGACGGCACCCTCACCGAGGTTGCCGTCGGCGCGGACGCCTCAGCGCTCGCCAAGGCGATCTCCGGCTCGACCGCTGGTGTGTCCGCGGTCGCCGTGACGGTCGGCGGCAGCACGCGCCTGCAGCTCACCGGCAAGGACACCGGCGCTGCCGCCGCGTTCGAGGTCTTCGCCGGCACCGCTGCCGACGTCACGGCCGGAACCGCACAGGCAGTCAGCCTCACGGGCTCACGGACCGCGCAGGATGCCAAGGTCACCCTCTGGCCCGGCACGGGCGCGGCGCAGCAGGCCACCTCGAAGACCAACACCTTCTCCGACGTCCTGACCGGCACGTCGTTCACCGTCTCCAAGGTCGAGACCGACCCCGTGACGCTGACCGTCGACCGCGACGTCGCCGCGCTGACCTCGCTCGCCTCGGGCCTCGTCGGCTCCCTCGGTGTCGTGCTGTCGGAGATCAGCTCCCGCACCGCGACCACGACCACCACTGACGCCGACGGCAAGTCGGTGGTCAAGGGCGGCATGTTCTCCGGCGACAGCGGTGTCCGCGGGTTGCAGCAGTCCATCTCGAGTGCGGTGGGCTACCCCATCGACGGCATCTCTCCCTCGGCGGTGGGCATCACCGTCGAACGAGACGGCACCTTCACCTTCGACGAGAAGGTGTTCGCGGCGGCGCTCGACAAGGACCCGGCCCAGGTGCAGAACGTCATCTCGGGCATCGCGGCACGCGTCGCCGCGGTGGGCAAGGACGCCAGCGACTCGATCGACGGCTCGCTGACGCTCAAGATCACCGGTCAGCAGAACGTCCTGAAGGACCTGGGCAACCAGATCGACTCGTGGGACACCCGGCTCGAGCTGCGCCGTTCGTCCCTCCAGGCCACCTACTCGAACCTCGAGGTCACCCTCTCGGGGCTGAAGTCGCAGTCCTCTTGGCTCGCGGGCCAGCTGGCCTCGCTCGGCTGACCGAGACCCTGACCACCACCACTGACCAAAGGGCACCTCATGCACAACGTCCGTTCGCAGTACGTGGCCGCCGCGGTCGCAACAGTCGGTCCCGCGCGTCTGCTCACCATGCTGTACGACCGCATGCTGCTCGACGTGGACCGCGCGGTCACGTGCCTTCAGGCGGGTAACCGCGTCGACGGCACCCAGCACCTCGCGCACGCCCAGGAGATCGTCGCCGAGCTGATGGTCAGCCTGCAGGTCGAGGCCTGGGACGGTGGGCAGCAGCTCATGTCGATCTACCAGTACCTGCTCACCGAGCTCGTCGAGGCCAGCGTCAAGAGCGACGCGGACCGGGCCATCGCCTGCCGCGATCTCATCGTGCCCCTGGCTCAGGCCTGGCAGGAGGCCGCCGACCAGCTCGCCACCTCCGCGGCGAGCAGCGTCGCGAGCGTCACGCCCACGCGTGACGACGCCATGACGGCCGGCCTGCTCGGCGTGGGCTGACGTGCTCACGGGCGAGGTCGTTACCGGACCCAGCGACGCCCAGATGGCCTGGGTCGCCGCCTGGTCGGACGCGCTCGACGCGCTCGAGCTCGACGTCGACGCCGCCGACGAGCGGCTGCGCACCGCACACCTGGCCTCGGTCGAGGAGGTCGCCCTGGCGTCCGCCTGGCACCCCCCTGTCGGACTCGGCCCCCTGCCTGCCTCCCTCGAGGTCCGCGCTCGCGCCGTGCTGGGCCGACAGCTCGAGACCGCCCACCGCCTCAGCCAGACCATCGTCGTGAGCCGCCGCCAGCTGGCGGCCACCCGCGCCCTGAGCCTGCGGGACACGGAGTCTGCCGTCTACTTCGACGACGAGGCCTGACAGGCCAGGTGCACGACCGCGGCGCATCGTCGCGACGAGACAAGAAACCACCCGAGCGAACCCCTACAGCGGGCGGTCGCCCGGCCGATGGGGCGGTTGAGCACGGATCGCTCCCACATCGGGCCACGGAATGGCCACCCCCGCGTGCCTCCACGACCGAGGAGAGCAGTACCCGATGGCTCAGAGCAACGAAGTGACCATTTCGGCCGTCCTGATCGTCAAGGACGAGGAGGCCGTCCTCGAGGCGTGCCTGGAGTCCGTGCAGTGGTGCGACGAGGTCGTCGTGTACGACACGGGCTCGACCGACGGCACGCTCGAGATCGCCCGCCGCCTCGCGACCACGGTCGTCGAGGGCTTCTGGGACGCCGACTTCGGGGCTGCGCGCAACCGTGCCCTGGCCCACGCCACGTCCGAGTGGGTCCTCATCCTCGACGCAGACGAGGTCCTCGACGCCGACCCCGCGACGCTCCGGCGACACATCGGCCGGCGCGGCGTCAAACGACACATCGTGCAGATCAGGGAGCGCGGCGTGAAGAGCGACGATGCGATCACGCCGTCGATCCGCATCTTCGAACGCGAGACGCACCAGTATGTCGGCGCCCTGCACGAGCAGGTCGCGTCCCTGACGGGCGTCGGCTCGGGCATGGCGGCGCTCGACGGCGTCACCCTCTGGCACTCCGGCTACACCGACGCCGTCATCGAGCGCAAGCAGAAGCGCCGGCGCAACGTCGAGATCTCACGGGCCGGGCTGGACGCGGCCGTAGCGGAAGGCAAGGACGCGGCGTTCATCGCCGGATGCCAGGCGGACCTCGCACGCTCGCTGTTCCTCGACCAGCAGATCGAGGAGGCGCTCGTACTTGCGCATCGCGTCGACGACGAGGGACGCGCCGATCCTGCGGTCATGCTGCAGCTGGCCGCCAGCGTGTCGCGCACCGCGGGCCTCCTCGAGGACCGCGACCTCGAGGACCACTGGCTCGAGGTCTGGCAGCGCAACGCCGAGGGCTCGGCACTGCCGTGGGCGGCGCGCGTCCGCGCGATGGTCACCCGGGGGGACGCGCAGGGCGCGCTCGACGCTCTCGACCACATTCCGACCACGTCCGTCGACGACTTCGGCCAGCGCTTCGACCGCAGCACGCTCGTGGACTCGGAGGTCTGGGCGCACGCGCAGGTCGGGGCGAAGCGCCGTGCCGTGCGGGTCGCGCTCGAGGCTGTCGCCAAGGGTGTTCCGGCCTGGAGCCCGGTCCGGCTCATGAGGTTCGTGGGCCCGGACGGGGTGCGGACGGTCCTGGGCGGCGTCAAGGACGCCGACTGGTCCGGGTGGGCGCTGCGGTGCGTGGTGGAGGCGGCTGAGCCCGAGGCGCTCGAGTTCCTGCGCGTGATGGCACAGGTGCGCCCGGACAGCCTGGCGGCACCGTACTCGGCCGCGCAGCTCGGCAAGCGGCTGACGCTCGAGGAGGCGACCGAGTGGTCGGTCATGCTCCGCCGGCTGGGTGCGCCCGAGCTGTGCCCGCTCGTGGCCATCGCCACCGACGAGACGGCTGAGCCGAGGCCGCGTGCCTTGGCGGGCGCTCTGGCCTGGGACGTGTTCCAGGAGGAGCGGGCCCTGGAAGGCCTGCAGGCCGCCCTGGCGCTCGTGTCGGCCGAGGACGAGCCGGAGCTGCTCGTCGCCCTGGACATCGTCGCGCCGGGTCTCGTCTCCTCGGCGGCCTGACCCCGTGGCTCCGAGCACGCAGCCGACCGTCTCGGCCGTCCTGATCGTCAAGGACGAGGAGGCGGTGCTGGAGGCGTGCCTGGAGTCCGTGCAGTGGTGCGACGAGGTCGTCGTGTACGACACGGGCTCGACCGACGGCACGCTCGAGATCGCCCGCCGCCTCGCGACCACGGTCGTCGAGGGCTTCTGGGACGCCGACTTCGGGGCAGCCCGCAACCGTGCGCTGACACACGCCACCTCGCAGTGGGTCCTCATCCTCGATGCCGACGAGGTCCTCGACGCCGACCCGGTGGCCCTGCACCAGCACATCGGCCGGCACGGCGCCCAGCGGTACATCGTCCAGGTCCGGGACATCGGTCTGAGCGGTGAGGACGCGGTCGCGCCGTCGATCCGCATCTTCGAGCGCGAGACGCACGAGTACGTCGGCGCCCTGCACGAGCAGGTCATGCCCCTCGCCGGTGCCTCGAGCGTCGCAGCGCTCGACGACGTCATCGTGTGGCACTCCGGGTACACCGACGACGTCATGGAGCGCAAGCAGAAGCGTCAGCGCAATGTCGAGATCGCACGGGCCGGGCTGGACGCGGCGGTCGCGGCCGGCAAGGACGCGGGTGTCGTCGCGGGATGTCAGGTCGACCTGGTGTGCTCGCTGGTCCTCGCCCGGCACCTCGACGAGGCGGTCACGCTCGCACGCCGCGTCGAAGACGGCGGGTTCGCGGCACCGGTGGTCATGGCGGTGCTCGCCAAGTGCGTCGCCTCGGCCGCCTCCTTGCTCGGGGACCGGGACCTGGAGGACCACTGGCTCGAGGTCTGGCGCCGTGCCGCAGCGGGCTCCGCGCTGCCGTGGGCGGCGCGCGTGCGCGCGATGGTCGCCCGGGGCGATGCACGCGGCGCGCTGGACGCCCTCGACCACATCCCGACGACGTCCGTCGACGACTTCGGCCAGCGCTTCGACCGTACGGAGCTCGTGGACTGCGAGGTCTGGGCCCACGCGCAGGCAGGCGCGCGAGACCGTGCCCTGCAGGTGGCGCTCGCCGCCGTCGCCCACGGCGTCCCCGCCTGGAGCCCGGTCCGACTGATGGCGTGCCTGGGCCCGGACGGTGTGCGGACGGTCCTGGGCAGCGTCACGGACCACGACTGGGTGGACTGGGCCGCGCGGTGCGTGCTGGAGGCAGCAGCGCCCGAGTCGCTCCAGTTCCTGCGCGTGATGGCTCAGATGCGCCCGGACGACCTCGCCGCACCGGTCTCCGCCGCCCAGCTCGGCCCGTACCTGACGCTGGAGGACGCGACCGAGTGGTCGCTCATGCTGCGTCGGCTGGGTGCGGCCGAGCTGTGCCCGGTCGTGGCGATCGCCACCGACGAGACGGCCGAGCCGAGGCCCCGTGCGCTGGCCGGTGCCCTGGGCTGGGACCTGTTCGGGGACGAGCGGGCCCTGCACGGGCTGCAGTCCGCCCTGGCGGTCGTGCCCGCCGAGGACGAGCCGGAGCTGCTCGCGGCCCTGGACGTCGTCGCGCCAGGACTCGTCTCACCGGCGGCGTAACCGCCGGTCGGAGTCGACCAGGCACCGGCGCGGACCTGCCAAGACGCCAGGCGCGCGCCGGCCGAGGGAGCACCGCCGCCCCTCGTCGCAACGGATGCAGGACATTCCTCGCTGGTTTTCCTCATGACCCCCCGACTCCTGCCGATGGGCAGGTCTGAGCACGGATCGCTCACGCAGCAGGCCACGGATCGGCCGACACGCACGTTCTTTCTTCGTCGTGAGGTGGATCCTTCGCATGTTCGATTCCGTGAGCTCGGTCGCGCTCCAGAGCGCGCTCGACGGCCTGGCCATGCGCCAGCGCGTCATCGCTGACAACGTCGCGAACATCCAGACCCCCGGCTACCACGCCAAGAAGGTGTCCTTCGAGGACGCTCTCTCCAAGGCTGTGGGCCACGGCAGCGGCGCGGTCAGCGCGCACGTCGGCCGCTCCCTGGAGCCCACCCGCCTGGACGGGAACAACGTCAACCTCGACGAGGAGACGCTCCTGAACGTCGACACGAACCTCCGCTACCAGCTGGCGTCGCAGGCGATGTCGCACGAGTTCAGCAACCTGCGCACCGCGATGAGGACCAACTGATGACCATCTTCGGCGCGATCGGCATCGCGAGCTCCGGCCTCACCGTGCACCGCAAGTGGCTCGACGCGGTCAGCGACAACCTGGCCAACGTCAACACCGTCCGCGCGACGAGCGAGTCGGCGTTCCAGCAGAAGTACGTGATCGCCCAGGAGATGACCTCCGGCGACGGCGGCGTCCAGGTCGGCGGGGTCCTCGAGGGCAGCGCCGAGGGGCGGCTCGTGTACGAGCCCGACCACCCGCTCGCCGACGAAGACGGTTACGTGCGCTACCCCGACATCGACATGTCCAGCCAGATGACCCAGCTGATCATGGCCCAGCGTGGCTACCAGGCGAACGCCGCCGTGGTGGACCGCGCCAAGGAGACCTATCAGGCAGCCCTCCAGATCGGACGCAACTGATGACCATGCCCATCGCCGCGATCAGCGGTGTCACGTCCGTCGCCCCGACGCAGTCGATCGCACAGACCGCCGCCCCGGACGCAACCTCGGGTGCCGGCTTCGCGAACATCCTGAGCGGCGTCGAGAACCTGCAGCAGATGCAGGCGACCACCGACGACCTCGCGGTCAAGGCCGTCACGGGTGACCTCACCGACGTGCACGACTACACGATCGCCGCCGCCGAGTCCTCGAGTGCGCTCGAGCTGACCGCGACGCTGCGCAACAAGGCCGTCGAGGCGTTCAACGAGATCATGCGGATGCAGGCCTGATGCCCGCGCAGCTCCAGGCGGTCCTCGACCGCCTCACAGGTGCCGTCAAGCAGTTCTCGGTGGCACAGCGCACGCTCGGCATCATCGGCATCGCCGTCCTGGTGCTCGGCGCCGTCTTCCTCAGCAGCACGCTGAGCAAGCCCACGCTGAGCCCGCTGTTCACGAGCCTGTCCGGCGAGGACGCGAGCGCGGTCGTCGACCAGCTCACGGCCGACGGCGTGACGTACGAGCTCGCCGACGGCGGCTCCACGGTGCTCGTCCCCGCGGACAAGCTGTACGGCGAGCGCATCAAGCTCGCCGCGGCCGGACTCCCGACCAACGCGGACGGCGGCGGCTACTCGCTGCTCGACGACATGCCGATGACCGCGTCGGAGTTCCAGCAGCAGAAGACCTACCAGCGTGCCCTCGAGGGTGAGCTGGCCAAGACGATCGGCGCCATCGACGGCGTCGAGACCGCGACCGTCAAGCTCGCGGTCCCCGAGGACACCGTCTTCGTCGACAAGAAGGCCGACCCGACCGCCTCGGTGTTCGTGCGGACCACCCGTGGTGCCGCCCTCGACGCCGACCAGGTGCAGTCGATCGTGCACCTCGTCTCCGCGGGGATCCCAGACATGGTCCCCACCGACGTCGCCGTCATCGACTCGACCGGCCAGGTGCTGTCCACGGTCGGCGCCGGCGCCACCGGGTCCGGCATCGCCGACAAGCAGACGACCGACTACGAGTCCCGGGTGACCACCGCGGTGCAGAGCCTGCTCGACCGCGTCGTCGGCCCGGGCAACGCGGCGGTCACCGTCAACGCCAAGCTCAACTACGACGAGACCTCGATCACCAAGGAAGAGTTCTCGTCTACTCCGAACACCCCGCCGCTGGCGTCGTCCACGAAGACCGAGGAGTACAGCGGGGGCGCCGGCGGCGCGACCGGGGTGCTCGGCCCGGACAACATCGCGGTCCCCGGCGGCGACACCGGCACGGGCGACTACAAGTCGACCACCGAGGACGTCCAGAACTCGGTGAACAAGTCCACCGAGGTCACCACGGCCGCCCCGGGTGCCGTCGAGCGCCAGTCGGTCGCCGTCGCGGTCGACGCGGGCGCAGCCGCAGGCATCGACATGACCAACCTGCAGGCGATGGTGGCGGCCGCGGCCGGCATCGACACGACGCGTGGGGACACCGTCGAGGTCCAGTCCATGGCCTTCGACACCACGCAGGCACAGGAGGCGCAGGACGCGCTGGCCAAGGCAGACGCAGCCGCGAAGGCCGAGGCGCAGAACCAGCTGGTCGAGAAGGGTGCGATCGGCGGAGGAATCGTCCTCGCCGCGGTCATCGGGCTCATCGTCTTCGCCTTCGCACGCCGGTCGAACCGCAAGGCCCGTCGCACGTCGCTCGACCTGGGCGAGCTGTCCGTCATGAACGGGGCCGACACGCTGGCGCTCGAGGGTGCCGACATGGACGCGTTCCCGGAGCTGCCGGTCGCACCGCAGCCGCTCACGCCGGACCCGATCGCGGTCAAGCGTGCCGAGATCGGTGCGCTGGCCGAGGACCAGCCTGAGGAGATCGCCGACCTGCTGCGCGGATGGCTGACCGACGGGGCACACCGATGAGCACTCTGACGGGTACCCAGAAGGCCGCGATGCTCCTCCTGCAGCTGGGCAAGGAGCGCGCCGCCAAGGTCATGGCCCAGTTCGACGTGACCGAGATCGAAGAGCTGACCGGCGAGATCATGCGTCTCGAGCGTGTCGACCAGGCGCAGGCCGACGACGTGCTCGAGGAGTTCTACGCGGCGTCGGTCATCGGCCCGGGCGTGGGCGGCGGGATGCTCATGGCCCAGCACCTGCTCACGTCGTCCCTCGGTGGCGAGCAGGCCGCGCTCATGATGGAGCGCCTGCAGACCAGCATGGCGGGTCAGCCGTTCGAGTTCCTGCAGCAGGCGGACCCCCGCCAGGTGCTCTCGCTGCTGAACAGCGAGCACCCGCAGGCGATCGCGCTCGTCCTCGCGCACCTGCGCCCTGAGCACGCGTCCGCCATCCTGGCCGGCCTCGAGCCGAGCCTGCAGGGTGACGTCGCGCACCGTATCGCGCTCATGGAGCGCGCCTCGCCGGACGTCGTCGCACTGATCGCGGACTCGCTGCAGCGCAAGGCGTCGACCGTCCTGGCCCCGCGTGAGCTGGCTCCGGTCGGCGGCGTGGCCCCGCTCGTCGAGATCATCAACCGTGCCGACCCGACCACCGAGAAGATGATCCTCGAGGGTCTGGAGAGCCGCGACGAGGCGCTGGCCGAAGAGGTCCGCAGCCGGATGTTCGTCTTCGGTGACATCGTCCTGCTCGAGGACCGTGCCATGCAGCTAGTGCTTCGTGGTGTCGAGACCAACGAGCTGTCGGTGGCGCTCAAGGGCGTCAGCGACCAGGTCCGCGACACCGTGCTGCGCAACCTGTCTGAGCGTGCCCGCGAGAACCTCGTCGAGGAGATCGAGCTGCTCGGCCCGGTGCGGCTCTCGCAGGTCGAGGACGCACGTGCAGGCATCGTCCAGGCGATCCGCCGGCTCGAGGAGTCCGGTCAGATCGTGCTGCGCCGCGACGGTGAGGACGAGTACGTTGCGTGACGGTCTGGTCGCCGACCTGGCGACGACCCGTGCACCCGCCGGCTTCGTGCCGGGCGGGTTCGGTGGAGCCCCCACGCAGCGTCCCGCAACCCTGGGCGCCTCCAGCGTGCAGTCGTTCCAGCCGTCCGGGCTGAAGGCCGCCGAGCTGCCTGACGGCGTCCGCGACGCCGCCGAGGCGGCCGGCTTCGCCGCCGGGTTCGCCGCAGGCGCCCGCGAGGCTGCCGCCCTCGCCGAGCTCGAGACCTCACGGATCGCCGCGGAGCGTGCCGCGCAGGACGCGACGGCCGGTGCACTCCTGGGTCGGGCGCTCGACGTGCTGGCGCAGGCCGCCCAGGCCGCGTCGTCGCGCACCGCCCCCGTCCTGGCCGACTCCGAGCAGCACCTGCACGCCGAGGCTCTCGAGCTGGCGCGCGCCGTGCTCGCCGTCGAGCTCCTGGACAACGAGCAGTCCGCCCGCGCGGCCCTGGCCCGGGTGCTGAACCGGCCCCGCGCGACCGACTCCGTCACCATCCACCTCAGCCCGCGCGACCTGGACACCGTCCAGAGCGTCGGCGTGCTCGACCTGCCCGAGGGTGTCCGACTGGTCGCCGACCCGTCGTTGGCACCCGGCGACGCGCTCGCCGCGCACGCCGACGGCTTCCTGGACGGACGCATCAGCCTCGCGTTCGACCGTGCGCAGGCCGCCCTCGCGGGGGTGTCCGAGTGACCGCCGACCTGATGGTGCGCAACCGCTGGAACGACGCCCTCGCGGCGGTCGCGCCCGAGGTCGTCGGTACCGTCCGTGCGGTCGTCGGCCTCTCGATCGAGGTCGCCGGCACCGGCGCTGCGCTCGGTGAGCTCGTGCGCATCGGCGACGGCGCGGACGACGTGCTCGCCGAGGTCGTCGCGACGTCCGACGACACGGTCCGGTGCATGCCGCTGGGACGCACCCAGGGGCTGCGCGCCGGGATGGCCGCCCGCCCGCTGGGCCGCTCGCTCCAGGTCCCCGTCGGCAACGGGCTGCTCGGCCGTGTCATCGACGGCCTCGGCCGCCCGATCGACGGCAAGGGCCCGCTGGCCGCCGACGCCTGGCTCCCCATGGACGGACGCGCACCTCACCCGCTCGACCGGGCACGCGTCGACACCCCGCTCGACCTGGGCGTGCGCGTCCTGGACACCCTGGTCACCGTCGGCCGCGGCCAGCGCATGGGACTGTTCGCCGGTTCCGGCGTCGGCAAGTCGAGCCTGCTGTCCATGATCGCCCGCGGGACCGACGCCGAGGTGTCGGTCATCGCCCTCGTCGGTGAGCGTGGGCGTGAGGTCCGCGAGTTCCTCGAGGACGACCTGGGCCCCGAGGGGCTGGCGCGCAGCGTCGTCGTCGTCGCCACCTCCGACGAGCCCCCGCTCGTCCGGCTGCGCTCGGCGTTCGTCGCGACCCGCATCGCGGAGCACCTGCGCGACGGCGGCGCGCACGCCGTCCTGATGATGGACTCCCTGACCCGCGTGGCCATGGCCCAGCGTGAGATCGGCCTGTCCGTCGGCGAGCCGCCCGCGACCCGCGGCTACCCGCCGAGCACCTTCACGCTGCTCGCCCAGCTGCTCGAGCGCGCCGGCACGGGACCCACCGGCTCGGTCACGGGGCTGTACACCGTCCTCGTGGACGGCGACGACCACAACGAGCCGATCGCCGACGCCGCGCGCTCGATCCTCGACGGTCACGTCGTGCTCGACCGCCGCCTCGCGGTGGCCGGCCACTTCCCGTCCGTCGACGCGCTGGGCTCCATCAGCCGCGTCGCCTCGCGTGTGACGACGCCCGAGCAGCGCCAGGCCGCGACCCGACTGCGGTCGGTCATGGCCGCGCGCCGCCAGGCGCAGGACCTGATCGACGTCGGCGCCTACGTCGCCGGCTCCAACCCGCTGGTCGACGCAGCCGTCACGCACGGCAGGGCGATCGACGCGTTCCTGCAGCAGGGCATGGACGAGTCCGCTGCCACCGCCCAGTCGTGGGCGCACCTCGGTGCCCTCGTCGACGCGTTGGGAGACCTCTCATGAGCCGCGCCTTCCCCCTCGCAGGCCTGCTGCGACTGCGCACCATGTCCGAGGACCGGGCCGCTTCCGAGCTGGCACTGGCTCGTCGGGACCAGGTCCGCGCCGAGCAGCGCGCCCTCGAGACCGCGGAGCGCCTGAGCGGTGCGACGATGCCCAGCGGCACCGGCCTGCTCGCCTTCCAGGCTTCCGTCGCGAGCAGGTCCGCGCTCGGGTCGCTGCTCATCGAGCACCGCCGCGACGTCAGCGTCGCCGAGACGGTCACCGACGAGCGCACCGAGGCCTGGAGCGAGGCGCGCCAGCAGGTGCGCACGCTCGAGCGTCTCGAGGAGCGCCACGACGAGGCCGAGCGCCTCGAGGAGACCCGCGCCGAGCAGAAGGTCCTCGACGAGATCGCCGGACGCCGTGCATCGCAGGCAGGGGAGGGCTGATGGTCGACGGGATCGCGGCCGTCCAGGCCCGCATCGGGGAGCTGCGTCAGCTCGTGGCGCCGCAGAGGGTCGCGACGCCGACCGCGTCGACCGTGTCGACGTCGGCCGCCACGTCGAGCGCGTCGTTCACCGACGCCCTCGCCGCACTCGGCCTGTCGAGCACCGGAGCCCCCACCACGGCGACGACCGGCCCGACGGGCCAGTCGCTGATCGCGGCCGCCGAGAAGTACACGGGCACGCCGTACGTCTGGGGCGGGGAGTCCCTCTCCGAGGGCGGTCTCGACTGCTCCGGGCTGGTGCAGCTCTCGCTCGCCGACATCGGCGTGACCGGCATCCCGCGCACCGCGCGCGAGCAGATGACCCTGGGCACCGCGGTGCCCTCCCTCGACCAGGCGCTGCCCGGAGACCTCCTGGTCTTCGACGGCGGCAGCCACATCGCCATCTACGTAGGAGACGGCAAGATGATCGACGCACCCAAGCCGGGCGGCCACGTGTCCGTCCGCGACGTGTACGAGACGCCCACGGCGATCCGGCGCGTCCTGCCGCAGGAGACCGCCCCCGTGGCGGCCCCTGCCCCCAGCGCAGCCACCGTCACCGCGAGCGCACAGCGCGCCGCACTCGAGGCCATGATGTCGATGGGCTCGTCCGCCAGCGGGGTGGCCGCATGACCGCCGTCGGCGTGGCCCTCGTCGGGGCCGGCGCTCGCACGAGCTCCGTGCGCTCCTCCTCGGCGTCGGCGGGCGACTTCGCCCAGGTGCTGCAGCAGGTCTCCACCCACGACCGCAGCCCGGTGCGCTCCCACGCCCGCCCCGCCGCCGACCCCCACGGCCGCGACGCCGCAGCACAGCGGAACGCCGTGCGCGACGCGGACCGGTCCGTTGCCCGAGCTGCCGACAAGGCGCGCCCGGCGTCCACCAGCCCGTCCGACACGCCGGACGCGAAGCCCGTCGACAAGGCCGCCGCAACCGGCACGGGTCCGATCGACGACACCTCGGACACGCAGGACGTCGCCGCGGCCACGGACGACGCCGGCGCATCCACGACGGACGCTTCGGCTGCCGCACCGGCGAGCACGCCGGCCGCACCGCTGACGACGATGACCGCCACGGTCGCCGCGTCGCTCGCGGCTGCCGCCGAGCAGGCACCCGTCCAGACCGCGACCGCAGCGGAGCCGGACGCCGCACCCACCGCCGTCGCGACGCCCGTCCCGGCGACCGGCACGGCGCCCACCCAGGCGCCCGCCACCGCGTCGACCGCGAGCGCGGTCGTCACCCCGGGCACCGCCGCCGCACAGACCGCGGAGCCGGCCGCGCCGCAGGCACCGACCGGTCACGCTCCGGCACAGACGGCCCAGACCGCCGTCGCCGGCGCCACGACCTCAGCCGCGGCCGCTCCGGCCGACGCCCGGGTCGCCATCTCGTCGTCGCAGGCCCCTGTCCCCGCCGACGTGACCGGTGCCCAGGCACCGGCACCGACGGTCACGCCGATCGCGCTGCCCGTGGTCACCGCTCCGGCTGCTCCGGCACCGGCACAGGCCGCGGCACCGGCCCAGGCCCCCGCAACCCCGAACGCACCCACCGCGCCGCCGCTCGCCCAGCAGCTCGGCGCGCGACTGACCGCGCTGACAGGGCCCGGGGGACTGAGCCAGGGACGGCACATCCTCACGGTCCCGGTCGACCCCGAGAACCTCGGACCGGTCCGGATCGTCGCGCACATCAGCGAGACGTCGGTCCGGGTCGAGCTCGTCGGCTCGACCGACGCGTCCCGCGAGGCGCTCAAGGGTGCGCTCGCGGACCTGCGCAAGGACCTCGCGGCCAACGGGCTCACGGTCGACGTCGGCTCCGACAGCCGGCCCGACGCGCGCGGCTCGAGCAACGGCCTGGCGGGCTCCTTCGAGGGCTCGGGCAACCGCGGCCCCCGCGGAGGCTCGTCCTCGGGCGCGTCGGCTGTGCCCGCCACCGAGACCATCACACCGACCCCCGCCCGCGTCACGGGCGACCGGAGCCTCGACCTCGACCTCTGAGGCCCGGCCACCCCCACCAGTACGGAGGAACCATGACCACCCCGATCAGCACGTCGTTCGGCGTCAGCGCCGAGACGAAGGCAGCCGCGGCCGCCAACAAGGACAGCAGCGCCCTCGACAAGGACGCCTTCATGAAGCTGATGATCGCCCAGCTGCGCAACCAGGACCCGTCCAGCCCGATGGACACGTCCGCGATGATGGCGCAGACCACCCAGATGACGACCATGGAGAAGCTCGTCGAGCTCTCCGACACGCAGCGCGAGTCGTTCGCGCTGCAGATGCGCATGGCCGCCGCCTCCCTCGTGGGGCAGCAGGTCACCTGGACCGACGACGCGGGTGCCGACCGCACCGGCAACGTCGCGAGCGTCTCCTACGCGGGCCCCGTGCCCACCGTCAAGGTCGGCGACCAGGAGATCGCGCTCGACGCCGTCTCCTCCGTCGCCACCTCCTCCGTCAACGCCCCCGCTCTTCTTCCTGCCTGACCCACCCCCCCGAAGGGAACTCACCATGCTTCGTTCACTCTTCTCCGGCATCAGCGGTCTTCGCAGCCACCAGACCATGCTCGACGTCACCGGCAACAACATCGCCAACGTCAACACCACGGGCTTCAAGTCCTCGCAGACGCAGTTCCAGGACACCCTCTCTCAGGTCCTGTCGAACGCGGGCGGCGCCCAGCAGGGCACCGGTGGCACCAACCCCGCGCAGGTCGGCCTGGGCGTGCGCGTCGCGGGCATCACCACCAACTTCACGCAGGGCGCGTCGCAGATCACCGGTCGCAGCACCGACATGATGATCCAGGGCGACGGGTTCTTCATGGTCCGCAAGGGCAACGACGCGTTCTACACGCGTGCCGGGTCGTTCGACTTCGACGCGACCGGCCAGATGGTGCTCCCGGGTGAGGGTGCGCTCGTCCAGGGCTGGGCCGCCGACAAGTACGGCAACATCGACACCAACGGCCCGCTGTCCGACCTCAAGGTGCCCTCCGGCACGATCATGGCGCCGATCGCCTCGAGCTCGGCGACCTACGCGGGGAACCTCGACAGTGCCGCGCCCGCCGGGACGACCCTGGAGCGCACGATCGACCTGTTCGACTCGACCGGCACCGCCCGCACGCTGGCACTGACGTTCACCAGCAAGGGCGGCGGGGACTGGACGCTGGACGCCACCGACGGCGACCCGTTGAACGACGTGAAGGGCGCGGCGGTGACCTTCGATACGGCTGGCACGCTCACCAGCGCGAAGTCGATCGCCGTCGGAGGCGTGACGGTCGACCTCGCCGGGCTCACCGGCTTCTCCGGCCTGGACACCGTCCGTGCCGCCACGCAGGACGGTCAGTCCGCCGGCACGCTGCAGTCGTTCGCCCTCGGCGCCGACGGCACGATCACGGGCGCGTTCAGCAACGGCCTCAAGCAGACCATCGGTCGTCTGGCGCTCGGCTCGTTCACCAACCCCTCGGGCCTGGAGAAGGCGGGCGGCTCGCTGTTCCGCACGTCCGTCAACTCGGGTGACCCGCAGGTCGGCGCGGCCGGCACCGGCGGCCGCGGCTCGCTGGCCGGCGGCGCGCTCGAGATGTCGAACGTGGACCTGTCGAGCGAGTTCACCAACCTGATCGTCGCCCAGCGCGGCTTCCAGGCGAACTCCCGCGTCATCACCACCTCGGACGAGGTGCTGCAGGAGCTCGTCAACCTCAAGCGCTGACGCCTCCCGCACGGCCCGGCCCCTGCACGACACGGGGGCCGGGCCGTTCGTGCGTCCACGGGCAGGGAATGCGTGTGGCCGGCAGCTCGTTGACCGGGGCATGCACCTTGACGAGATCCCGCTGACCACCCTGCAGGGCACGCCGACCACGTTCGGTGCGTATGCCGACAAGGTGAGGCTCGTCGTGAACGTCGCGTCGCGGTGCGGCCTGGCGCCGCAGTACGAGAAGCTCGAGCAGCTCCAGAAGACCTACGGTGACCGCGGCTTCACGGTCCTCGGCTTCCCCAGCAACCAGTTCCTGCAGGAGCTCGGGTCGGACGAGGCCATCGCCGAGTACTGCTCGATGACCTGGGGCGTCTCGTTCCCGATGTTCGAGAAGGTCAAGGTCAACGGCCGGTCCGCGCACCCGCTGTACAAGGAGCTGACCACGACGCCGGACGCGTCGGGCAAGGTCGGGCGGATCACCTGGAACTTCGAGAAGTTCGTCATCACGCCGGACGGCTCCGTCCACCGGTTCAGCCCGAAGACCGAGCCGGACGCCCCGGAGATCGTGGACCTCATCCAGCGCTCGCTGCCGGCAGTCTGAGCACGCCGGCACCGGGGCGGCACGGCGCCGCCACCGTGCCGTGAGCCGAGCCTCGCGGTCGTTCTCGACCCCCCGACCGGGAGCTCGGGTCCCCGTCCCCGTCGTGGACTCCCACCAGACGTCGTCGCTGGACGCCGACGCCGCTGCCCGCTGCCCAGAAGTCCTCCATATCGGCCTGAACCGGCCGATGGACCAGGGGAGAGGTGGTCCAGAAACACCCTGACGACATCGCGTTCCTCAGGTTGTTCTCGGCCGCGCAGGGCACGGCTTCGAGAGGACATCGATGGACGGGATTGCAGGGATCTCCGCACGGATCGCGCAGATCCAGGCGCTCGTGCTTCCGGCGCAGACCAGTGTGATCGCCGCACCGGCCGCCACGAGCACCTCCGCCTCGACGTTCGCGACCGCGCTCGCCGACGAGGTCGCCAAGACCTCCGGCGCCGCCGCCAGCGCAGGCACCGGCCAGCTGAACGCCGACGGCGTACCCGTCGAGCTCGCCCGCTACGGCAACGGACAGATCCCCGACTCCGCCCTGCAGAACGTCGGTGGCACCAAGGCGAAGCTCTGGGCCCCTGCTGCGCAGAAGCTCGAGCAGCTGATGTCTGCGGCAGCCAAGGACGGCGTGCAGATCGGCATCACCGACTCCTACCGCTCCTACGACGCCCAGGTGGACGTCGCCGAGCGCAAGGGCCTGTACAGCCAGGGCGGCCTCGCCGCGAAGCCCGGCACCAGCGAGCACGGCTGGGGCATGGCCGCCGACCTCAAGCTCGACGCCGCGGGGCAGAGCTGGATGCGCGCGCACGGCGGGGAGTACGGGTTCGTCGAGAACACCCCCCGCGAGTCCTGGCACTGGGCGTTCCGCCCGTGAGCCCGGCCATGACGCCACGCGTGCCGTCCTCGACGACGGTTGACCCGTGCAACTGCTCAGGTCCGCGACCCGCCGGCCGATCAATGAGACGTACGGGCCCACGGATGGGCCCCGCGGCCAACCGGCCGCAGCACGGTGACCAGGGACGGGTAAAGCCATGATTGTTGTCACGCGCCTCGGCGGAGGTGAGTTCGGGGTCAACCCTGACCTCATCCAGCGCATCGACAGTGCTCCGGACGCGATCCTGACGCTGATCGACGGAACCAAGTACATCGTTGCCGAGCCGATGTCCGAGGTCATCACTCGGATCAACGACCACCGCGCGACCATCCTGTCGCGCGCCCAGGAGATCCAGTCGCAGCCCCGCATCGAGCTGGTGCCGGACCTCGACGACGCCGACGACGACGAGCCCGCGGCACCGCCGCGGTTCGACCGTGGGCGCTCCACAGACACTGACGACAAGCCGCTCGCACCGGCCGTTCCCTTCCGACCCCGGAGCGTGTGATGGATCCCGCAACCCTTATCGGCCTCGCCATCGCGTTCGCAGCGATCTTCGGGGCGATGTTCCTCGAAGGCGGCGACCCGCTGTCGATCATGATCCCCGGCCCGCTGCTGCTGGTCTGGGTCGGCACCATCGGCGTCGGCATCGCCGGGCACACCATCAAGGACGTCATCTCCTCGTTCAAGGCGCTCCCGGGTGCCTTGCGCAGCAAGCGGCCCGACGCCTCGGCGACGGTCGAGACCGTGGTCGGCCTTGCCGACCGGGCACGCCGCGAGGGCCTGCTTGCTCTCGAGGACGCGACCCGCACGATCGACGACCCGTTCCTGCGTGGCGGGCTGCAGGCCGCGATCGACGGCACCGACCCCGAGGACCTGCGCACGATCCTCGAGGACAAGATCTCGACCAAGCGCACGATCGACCGGATGCACGCCAAGTACTTCGCCGACATGGGCGGCTACGCGCCGACCATCGGCATCATCGGCACGGTCATCTCGCTCGTGCACGTGCTCGAGAACCTCTCCGAGCCGGCCGAGCTCGGCCACTCGATCGCCGGCGCGTTCGTCGCGACCCTGTGGGGCATCCTCTCCGCCAACGTCGTGTGGCTGCCGCTGTCGGCGCGCATCCGACGCATCTCCGACCTGGAGTGCGCCGCGATGGAGGTCTCCATCGAGGGCCTGGTCGCCGTGCAGGCCGGGGCGAACCCCCGACTCGTCGGCGAGCGCCTGCGCAGCCTGCTGCCGCCGGAGCCTGAAGGCAAGGCGAAGGCCGCATGAGCGGGCACGCCTCCACGAAGGGCCGTCGCAAGGTCCACGAGGAGGAGCACGTCAACCACGAGCGCTGGCTCGTGAGCTACGCGGACATGATCACGGTCCTCATGGCGCTGTTCATCGTGCTCTTCGCGATCAGCCAGGTGGACCAGGAGAAGTACATCGCCCTGCGCGACAGCCTGTCCGCGGGCTTCCAGGACACCACGACGTCGAACTCGATCCTCGACGGCACGGCCGGCAACCTCGACGGTACGAGCTCGCAGGAGAACAGCACGCCTGCGTCCGGAACCGCCGGCATGGTGAACGCCGACCAGGGGCTGGGCGAGCAGGCGGCAGACCCGACCGTCGCCCAGACGGTCGAGTCGACGCCGGGCATCGACCCCGCGGTCCTCGCTGCCGCACAGGCCGAGGCCGCGCACCTCGAGGAGCTCAGGGCACAGATCGAGGCGTCGCTCACCAGCAACGGGCTCGGCAACGCCGTGCGCTACCGCATCGACGAGCGCGGCCTGACCCTCGGGATGGTGGCCAACGACGTGTTCTTCGCACAGGGCAGTGCCGACATGACTCCGGCGGCCCTCCGCGTCCTGGACGTCGCGGCGCCGCTCGTGGTGGGCCTGAACGAGCACATCTCGATCGAGGGCCACGCCAACATCATTCCCTCGTCCGGCCGGTACGCCACGAACTGGGAGCTCTCCTCCGACCGCGCGACCCAGGTGCTGCGGCACCTGGTCGAGGCGGACGGGATCCCGGGCCCCCGCATCATGGCCGTCGGCTACGGCGACACCCGACCTCTCGTCCCGGGCGACAGCCCTGATGCTCTCGCGGCGAACCGTCGCGTCGACATCGTCATCCTCTCCAGCGCGCCCGAGTCCGTGCGCGCCCTCCTGCCCGCTCTGACGGCGAAGGGATAAGGCCATGCCTATCGAACAGCGAGTCGTTTCCGGTTCCAAGATCGGCGGCGGCAACAAGATCGGCGGCGGCGCCAGCGCGTCGCGCGAGGCCGAGGCCGAGTCGCCGAAGGCGACCAAGGTCAAGAAGCCGAAGAAGAAGCTCCTGATCATCGGCCTGGCGACCGTGCTGGCCGTCGGTGGCGGCGGCGGGTACTTCTTCCTGAGCAAGGGCGGCGCGCCCGAGGCTGAGCCTGCACCGGAGAAGGGTGCCGTCATCACCATCGAGCCCGTCAGCCTGAACCTCGCCGAGGGGCACTACCTGCGCCTCGGCCTGGGCCTGCAGCTCACCAAGGAGGTCACCTCCGAGGAGGTGCCCGACACGGCAGAGGCGCTCGACCTCGCGATCGCCCAGTTCTCCGGCCACACGGTCGCCGAGGTCACCGACCCGGCCACCCGTGACGCGCTGAAGGCTCAGCTCCTCGCTGCGCTGGGCACCGCCTACGACGGAAAGGTCATGGACGTCTATCTGACGAACTACGTGACCCAGTAGGGGCACAGCGGGCCGGCGCACGCCGGCGAATCGGGGCGCCATGGAGGGCGCCACACCGCTCCGCAGCTGAACCTCTGACCCACGACGGGTCGGTGCGGAGAGCACTTTCCGGGTGAGTTGAACGGATCTGCACTCAGTTCCTCACAACCCCGGTGCACCTGCCGATGAGTTGCATCGTGACGGTTACTGACACCCTTTCCTCGCGCACCTCCGTGCCGACGCAGCGCCGTGGGCGCGCGGCCGAGCCAGAGCTGTACGACTTCCGCCGACCCATGACGCTCCAGCGCGACCACGCGCGCCACCTCGAGATGGCCTTCGAGCGCTTCGGCCGGCAGGTGGGCAACCAGCTCACCGCACGCCTGCGGGCGATGACCTACCTGACGCTCGACGGGGTCGCGCTGCGCACCTACGACGAGTACATCAGCCTCCTGCCGTCGCCGACCGCGCTCGCCGTGTGCACCGTCAGCCACACCCGCCAGACCGCGCTGCTCCAGCTTCCGGTGCAGGCGATGCTCGTGTGGATCGACTACCTCTTCGGGGGCAACGGCCGTGGCGACGACCGCGAGGGCCGCGAGCTCACCGAGATCGAGCAGGCGCTCGTCAAGGACCTCTTCGTCCTCTCGCTCAAGGACCTCGAGTACGCGTTCGCCGGCATCGCCAAGCTGCCACTGACCGTCGGGGGCCTGCAGTACAACCCCCAGTTCGTGCAGGCCGCCGGTGCCACCGACGCGATGATCGTCGCCTCGTTCACGCTCCGCGTCGGTGAGCGCGAGGACGCCCTCACGCTGATGGTTCCCGCCGACGTGATGCTCGCGCAGCTGAAGGCCGCTGACGGCCCCGTCGCGCGCTCCGAGGACGAGGCCGCCGCCGCCGCCATCACCGCCGCCGAGCTCGAGCGGGCGATGCAGGACGTGCCCGTCGAGCTCGCCGTCCGGTTCGCACCCGTCGTCGTGCACCCCCGCGACGTCATCGATCTTGCGGTCGGCGACGTGCTGCCGCTGTCCCACCCGTCGACCGAGCTGCTGGACGTGGTGGTCGACGGTGTCGTTCTCGCCCGGGCCGCCGCCGGCAGCCACGGGTCCCGTCTTGCCTGCCGAGTCGTCACCGTCGAGGAGAACCAGTCGTGAACAGCATGAACAGCGCCACCATCCCCACCGCGCGCACCGCCGCGGACATCGACGCGGCCGAGACCGCGCTCGCCGCGGCCGCCGCCGCCGCTGCGCTGGTGCCCGCAACGGTGCCGCTCGTCGCCGTCCCCGCCCACCACGACGACATCCCTGCCGGGTCGACCGCGCTGGTCGCGTCGTTCGTCGGGTCTCCCAGCGCCGAGATCGTGCTGGTGGCCGACGGTGTCATCGCCGACGCGCTGGAGGCCAGCGCCGCGGCCGGCAACACGATCGAGCTGAGCGACGCCCTGCGCCCCGCCATGGAGGCCGCAGCCGCGGTCCTCGGCGCCGGTGTCCTCGAGGCCGCACGCCTCGAGCCCGTCGAGCAGGTCGTCGCCCCGGACACCCACGTGGTCGCGCTCGAGCAGGGTGGCGACGCCACCGCCTGGTTCGCGCTCCGGGTCCGGGAGACCAAGGCCGCTGCCTCGCCCGCCGCGAGCTCGGTGCACACGCCCCGCGCGAACATGCGGATGCTCTACGACGTCGAGATGACCCTGACCGCGGAGATCGGTCGCACGCGGCTGCCCGTGCGCCAGCTCCTCGACCTCACCCCCGGCGCCGTCCTCGAGCTGGACCGCACCGCTGGGAGCCCCGCCGACGTCATGGTCAACGGTCGCCTCATCGCTCGCGGCGAGGTCGTCGTCGTCGACGAGGCGTACGGCATCAAGGTCACCGAGATCGTGTCCGGCACGGAGTCCGGCGCCTGATGCTGACTGCGACCTTCGTGCTTCGTCTCCTGCTGGCGCTGACCTGCGTGGTCGGCCTGATCTGGTACATCGGTCGCCGGTTCGGCAACGGCGGATCTCAGCACAAGGCGTCGCGCGAGCCGGGCCTCAAGGTCGTCGGCCGCCAGTCGATGGGCAAGCACGCCGGCGTGGCCGTCCTGGCCGTCGGTGAGCGTCGTCTGCTCATCGGCTACGGCGAGGCGCAGGTCTCCATGCTCACCGAGCTCGGGGCCGTGTACGAGGAACCGCCGGCCCCGAAGGCCGCCGTGTCCACGGACGCGACCGAGCCCACCTCGACAGCCTGGGTGCTGATCGGTCGTGCCGCCAAGAACGCTGTCGGGGGGCTGCTGCCCACCCAGCGTCGCAAGGCGACCACGCCCGCGTCGCCCACCCCGGTGGCTGCTCCTGTCGCGGCGCCCGTCGCACGCAAGGAGCTGGACGCGAGCCCGCTCGACCGGCTCGACCAGGCCGACTGGCCCACCTCCGAGTACGTGGCACCGTCTGCGTCCGGATCTGCATCGGCTGTGACCGTCGAGCCGTCCGCACCGGTCCCGTCCGCCGCACGCGTGGAGGCCGTCGCACCCGCCGCGGCCGCACTGCTGCCCGACCTTGTCCCCGCGGACGTCAAGAACGCCGCGCTCGCCGGCTCGATCTTGGCGCCCGACACGTGGCGCCAGGCGGTCAAGTCGCTCCAGGATCGGACGGTCCGCCGCTGATGTTCTTCGACCCCACGGCACCCTTGGTGCCGACCCCAGCCGTGCCCCCAGGCGTTGCCGACACCGTCACGGTGGCCGTCAACGGCGTGAACGGTGCGCCCAGCAACTCGATCGTCATCCTGCTCGCGGTCACGCTCCTGTCGGTCGTGCCGGCGGTCCTGCTGATGACCACGAGCTTCACCAAGATCTTCGTCGTCCTGTCGTTCACCCGGAACGCGCTCGGGCTGCAGGGCGTGCCGCCCAACCAGGTGCTCGCCGGCCTCGCGCTGTTCCTGAGCCTGTTCATCATGGCGCCGGTCATCTCAGAGGTGAACGACGTCGGGGTCCAGCCCTACGTGAACGGTCAGCTGACGTTCACGCAGGCCGTCGACATCGGCAAGGAACCGCTCGAGAAGTTCATGCTCTCGCACACGCGTGAGCAGGACCTGGCGCTGATGACCCGCGCGGCGGACCAGGAGAACCCCTCGAGCGAGGCGGACGTCCCGTTCACCACCCTCGTGCCCGCGTTCCTGATCTCCGAGCTGCGGTCCGCGTTCATCATGGGCTTCGTCATCTTCATCCCGTTCCTCGTGATCGACCTCGTCGTCTCGGCGTCGTTGATGTCGATGGGCATGATGATGCTGCCGCCGGTGATGATCGCGCTGCCCTTCAAGCTCTTGCTGTTCGTGCTCGTCGACGGCTGGGGGCTGATCATCACCTCCCTCGTCGGCTCCTACACAGGGAGTGGTTGACGATGGACACCAGCGCAGTCCTCGACATCGGCATGCAGGCGCTGCTCCTCGCCGCCAAGCTCGCCGCCCCGGTCCTGGTGACCTCCCTGGTGGTCGGCTTCGTCGTGTCGCTCATCCAGTCCGTGACCCAGATCCAGGAGGTCACGCTCAGCTTCGTGCCCAAGGCCATCGCGGCAGCGTGCGCGCTGCTCCTGGCCGGGCACTGGATGATCTCGGAGATCGTCCAGTTCACCCACGAGCTGTTCGCTCGCATCCCCTCACTGACGGGGGGCTGAGCATGGACCCGGTCAACGTCGCGCTGCCTCTGGAGGCCGTGCAGACGGCGATGCTCGCCGCTGTCCGGATCCTCGCCTTCATGACCGTTGCGCCGCCCTTCTCGCAGAAGGTCATCCCCGCCACGGTGCGCTGGATGATCGCGGTCGGCCTGGCCATCGCTGTCTCGCCGCGTCTGACGTCCGCCGGGACGGACACGACCGCAGGGTTCGTCGGCTCGCTCCTGCTGCAGGCCGTCATCGGTGCCCTGTTCGGGTTCCTCGTGATGATGGTGTTCTCGGCGATCCAGTCGGCCGGCACGCTCATCGACCTGTTCGGCGGCTTCCAGATGGCGTCCGCGTTCGACCCGATGAGCCAGTCGAGCGGGGCACAGTTCCAGCGGCTCTACCAGATGACCGCGATGGTGCTCCTCTTCGTGACGAACGGCTACCAGATCGTGCTCGGCGGGCTCATCCGCACGTTCGAGGCCCTGCCGCTCGGCGCGGCCCTGAACCCCGACGTGTTCATGCACTCGCTGACCACCGGGGTCTCGCAGATGTTCGTCGGTGCGCTCCAGATCGCCGGCCCGTTGCTCGTCGTGCTGTTCCTCGCCGACGTGGGCCTCGGCCTGCTCACCAAGGTCGCCCCCGCGCTCAACGCGTTCGCCATGGGCTTCCCGCTGAAGATCTTGATCTCGTTGTCGCTCGGCGCGTTCGCGTTCCTCGCGCTGCCGAACGTCGTGCAGGGCCTGACCGGCAAGTCCATGTCCATGATGCTGGGAGGAGGCTCATGAGCGGCGACAGCGGCGACCGCACGGAGAAGGCCACCGCCCAGCGGATGAAGGACGTCCACCGCAAGGGCAAGCTCGGGCGGTCGCAGGACCTCTCCTCGTGGCTCGGTCTCGGTGCCGCCGTGCTCGCGCTGCCGATGGTCATCACCCGTGGTCGTTCGGCCGCGCTCGACCAGCTCGCGCAGCTCAAGCAGGTGGCCGACGAGCCGACGGTCGAAGGCGCCGTCAAGCTCCTCGAGAACGCCCTGGGCTCGGTCATCTCGACGCTCGCGCCGCTGTTCGTCATCCTCATGATCGTCACGGTCGGGGTCGGCATGGCGCAGGGCGGCTACCGCCTGCGTCGCTTCACCCTGCACGTCGACCACCTCAAGCCGATGAACGGCCTCAAGAAGATGTTCGGCGTGCAGGCCGTGTGGCAGGGCGCCAAGACCCTGCTGAAGTCTGCCGCCGTCGGTCTCGTGATGTTCGTCGGGATCAAGTCCATGGCGCCCGTGCTGATGGCGTCCGGCACCCTCCCGCTGAACAGCCTGCTCGGCACCGCGTCCAACGGCACCGCGACGCTTCTGCGCACGGGCATCGGCGCGGGCCTGCTGCTCGCGCTCGCCGACGTCATCGTCGTGATGAAGCGCAACCGCAAGCAGACCCGGATGACGCTCAAAGAGGTCAAGGACGAGAACAAGCGCACCGAGGGCGACCCGATGCTCAAGGGCGCGATCCGCGCCAAGCAGATGGCGATGAGCCGGAACCGCATGATGTCCGAGGTCGCCACGGCGGACGTCGTCCTGGTCAACCCGACGCACGTCGCCGTCGCGCTGCGCTACGAGCCCGGCACGGGTGCGCCCAAGGTCGTGGCCAAGGGTGCAGGAGCCGTCGCCGCCAAGATCCGCGAGGCGGCGTCGGAGAAGCGCGTCCCGATGATCGAGGACATCCCGCTGACCCGCGCGCTGCACGCCGCGTGCGAGCTCGGCCAGGAGGTGCCGGCGCACCTGTTCACCGCGGTCGCCCGGGTGCTCGCGTTCGTGATGGCCCTGCGCCGTCGCGGAGCGTCCGCCGGCCAGCACCGCGTCCCCGGCGGCCCGACCATCGAGGCCGACGGCACAGACCACCGCGCCACGGCACGCGCCGCTCGCCGGCCGGCCCGCAAGCCCAGCTCTGCTCAGACCGGACGCTCCGCGTCCTCAGTCACCACCACAGTCCTCACCGACGGCGCCACCGCGCCCACCGGATCGCCTACGACAGATCAGGTCACGCGATGAAGAACAAGAACCTCATGTCCCTGTCGGTGCCCCTGGGCGTCGTCGGCATCGTCCTGCTGCTCGTCGTGCCGCTGCCTCCGGTGCTGCTCGACCTGCTGATCGCGCTCAACATCACGGTCTCGCTGGTCATCCTGCTGACCGCGATGTACGTCAAGCGGCCACTGGACTTCTCGGTGTTCCCGTCGCTGATCCTCGTGTTCACGCTGTTCCGGCTCGGCCTGAACGTGGCGTCGACGCGACTGGTGCTGCGCGACGGGTTCGCGGGCAACGTCATCGACTCGTTCGGTCACTTCGTGGTCGGCGGGTCGCTGGTGATCGGGCTCGTGATCTTCCTGATCCTCGTGGTCATCCAGTTCGCGGTGATCACCAACGGTGCCGGCCGAGTCGCGGAGGTCGGGGCGCGGTTCACGCTCGACGCCATGCCCGGCAAGCAGATGGCGATCGACGCCGACCTGAACTCCGGCCTGATCGACGAGGACACCGCCCGCCGCAGGCGCGCGGACGTCGCCGCCGAGGCCGACTTCTACGGTGCGATGGACGGTGGCTCCAAGTTCGTCAAGGGCGATGCCATCGCGGGCATCATCATCACGATCATCAACCTCATCGGTGGCTTCGTCATCGGCATGGTCCAGATGGGCATGAGCGCCGGCGACGCCCTGCAGCGGTTCAGCCTGCTGACGATCGGTGACGGCCTCGTCACGCAGATCCCCGCCCTGCTGCTGTCCGTGGCGACCGGTATCGTCGTGACACGAGCCACGGCCGAGGGTGACCTCGGTGCGGTGGCCACGAAGCAGCTCGGTCAGTCCCGTACCGCGCTGCGCATCGCAGGTGTGGGTGCGCTCGCCCTCGGGCTCCTGCCGGGCATGCCCAAGCTCCCGTTCATTCTCGTGGGTGGGACGCTGCTGATCGTCGCCCAGCGGTCCCGCAGCGTGGAGGTCAAGGAGGAGGCCGCCGTGCAGGCAGGTGCGCAGGCCAGCGCCGTCGCCCCCTCGAACGACAGCCCCGAGCAGCTCATCGAGCAGATGCGCGTCCACACGCTCGAGATCCTGCTGGCCCCCGACCTGGTGGACCTCGTCGGCAGCGGACCCGACCAGGACCTGCTGGCCCGCGTGCGCGGCCTGCGCCGCAAGACCGCGCTCGAGCTCGGCATCGTCGTGCCGCCGGTCCGCACCAGGGACAGCGTCGACCTGCCGCGGTCCACCTACGTGGTGAAGATCGCGGGCGTCGAGGTCGGCCGCGGCGAGGCTCCGGCCGGTCGCATGCTCGCGCTCGGCGACGACCTGGGCGCCCTGCCCGGGACGACCGTGAACGAGCCCGTGTTCGGCCTGCCCGGCAAGTGGATCCCCGCCGAGCTGCGGCACGCCGCCGAGATGTCCGGTGCGACCGTCGTCGACCGCGTCTCGGTGCTGATCACGCACCTCGGTGCCCTGATCGCCCAGCACGCGTCGCGCCTCCTGGGCCGCGAGGACGTCCGCGTCCTCACCGAGGGCGTCAAGAAGGTCAACCCCTCGGTCGTCGAGGAGCTCATCCCCACGCTGCTCAGCCTGGGCGAGGTGCAGCGGGTCCTGCAGGGCCTGCTCGCCGAGGAGGTCCCGATCCGGGACCTGGGCCGGATCTACGAGGCGCTCACGCTGCGTGCCCGGGTCAGCACCGACGCCGAGGGGCTCGTCGAGGCGGCTCGCGCCGCCCTCGGCCCGGCGCTGGGCTCCATGTACGTGCGGGACGACGTGCTGCGGGCGGTCACGCTCGACCCCGGCTTCGAGCAGAACCTGGTCGAGTCGATCCGTCCCGGCGAGCACGGCACCCACCTGCTGGTGGACCCGAGCCGGCTCGAGGCCATGCTGGACCAGCTGCGTCGGCAGGTCGCCGAGGCCGAGGCCGAGGGCCGCACGGTCGTGCTCGCGTGCGCACCGGTCATCCGCCCGGCCCTGCGCCGGCTCGTCGCCATGGGCCTGCCGCGTCTGCCGGTCCTGTCCTACGGTGAGGTCACCGGTGTCGGCGTGCAGGTGGAGACCCTCGGGGTGGTGAGCGGTGTCCCAGCGCTTGCTGCTTGAGGGGACCGACCTCGCCGAGCTCATGGCCCACGTGCAGGCCGAGTTCGGGCCTGGCGCCCGCGTGGTGCGCGCAGAGCGCATCCGGACGGGCGGCGTGGGAGGGTTCTTCGCGCGTGAGCGCTTCGAGCTCACCGTGGACGTCCCCGAGGAGCCGCAGGGCCGTCCGCGTGCACTGAGGAACCCCCCGCGCCCGAAGCCCGTACCCGCCGCCCCGGAAGCGGACGGCATCGACGCGCTGCTCGCCGCGGCCGACGCGTACGACGCCCTCCCGGACGGGTCGACCCCGGAGACGGTCGAGAGCCTGGACGTCATGGACGACACGGACGAGGTCGTGCCGGAGCCGCCCGACCCGCACCCGACCGTCTCGACCGGCGGTGCGGCGTTCGCCGGCATCCTCGAGCAGGTGCGCGCCATGGCAGGAACCCCGGCGCCCGCCGACATCGAGGTGCCCGCGCCGCCCGTGGAGGACCCGCTGCGCGCCTCGCTGCGCGGGATCGGGATCCCCGAGCACATGCTGGACAGCAGCACACCTCTGACCCTGCCCGCCGTGCTCGCACGCGTGCCCGCCGCCCCGGCGCTGCCCCGGGCCGCCGGCTCCGTCGTGGTGGTCGTCGGCGAGCAGTCGGACGTCGATGCCGTGGCGATGATCCTCACGGAACGGCTGCGTCTGGAACCGTCGGCCACGTGTGCCGCGGGCGCCCGGACCGGTGGCCGTGCGCGCACCGGTCGCGTCGGCGTGGCCAAGGCCGCGAACGCCGCCGAGCTCGCCACCTGGCTCGAGCGCGTCGCCTCGAGCTCGCAGATCGGTGTCGTCGCGCTCGCGGTCGGACCCGAGCCGACCGACCGTGCCGACGCGGCAGCGCTGCTGCGCACGTGCGGCGCGGCCCAGGTGTGGGCCGTCGTCGACGCCCGGACCAAGACCGCTGACGCGACGCGGTGGATGGCCGACGTGGGCGGTCCCGGCGGGATCGACGCGATCGCCGTCCGCGGGCTGTTCGACACGACCCAGCCCGGCACCGTCCTCGACCTGGGCGTCCCCGTGGTGTGGGTGGACGGCATCCCGGCGACCACGGTCGCGTGGGCGGCCGCACTCGGTCAGGCGCTGGGCACCGCTGCTCGGTAACCGCCCCGAGAACGACGCGCGCGCTGCGCCGCAGGTAGGTGCCCGCTCCGGTAGGGTCGCCGCATGCTCGTGCTCAGTCGTCGCGTTGGGGAGCGGCTCGTGATCGGCGACGACATCGTCGTCACGGTCATCGAGGTGCGAAGTGATGGCGTCCGCCTCGGCATCGACGCCCCCCGCGAGGTGCGCGTGCACCGCGCCGAGGTGCTCGAGGCTGTGCGCGCCGCCAACGTCGAAGCCGTCGCTGCCGACGACCGCACCGTGGCGAGCCTGCAGCGACTCGCCGTACCCGCCAGGACCGTCTCCGAGTCCGCAGCCGCAGACCCCTCAGGAACCCCTCCCGCCAACCGATGAAGTCGTTCGCCGGGACGCCTCGGTCATGAGGGCGTTACGCGCGGATTCGGGAGGTAACCGGTGGAGGACATCGACGAGATCGTCCGTGAGTTCCTGGTCGAGAGCTATGAGAATCTCGATCAGCTGGACCGCGACCTCGTAGCACTAGAGGAGAGCCCCGGCTCACGCGAGTACCTGAGCAGCATCTTTCGCACGATCCACACCATCAAGGGCACCAGTGGCTTCTTGGCGTTCAGTCGCCTGGAGCGCGTGACCCACGTGGGTGAGAACCTGCTGGTCGAGCTGCGCGACGGTGTGCGGTCCATGGACCAGCGGACCACGACGGTCCTGCTGCAGATGACGGACTGCGTCCGCGACATCCTCACCCACATCGAGGCCGACGGCACCGAGGGTGAGGTGCCGATCGACGTGGTCATCGACGCCGTCGACGCGATCCGCAACGGTTCCGCGCCGGTCGAGGTCGACGACGTCGCCGCCGAGACGCCCGCCGTGGCCGAGGCGCCCGTCGTCGTCGAGGCGCCGGTCGTCGCCGAGGCGCCCGTCGTCGTCGAGACGCCGGTCGTCGTCGAGACGCCCGTCCTCGTCGAGGCCGTGGCCGCCGCTCCCGTGAAGAAGAAGATCGGCAGCCGCGCACCGCGGACCACCGCGGTCGCCGCGGCCGAGTCGACGTCTGCCGTCATCACCGCGACGCCCGCCGAGCCCGCGCCGCAGCCTGCAGTCGCGATCGCACCGCAGCCGTCGCCGACCCCCACCGCAAAGAATGGGAACAAGTCCGTGAAGCCGCTCGTCCCGACCCAGACCGGTGCTCCCGGCTCGGAGCAGATGCACGAGGAGTCCGTCCCCGGCCTGCGTGGTGCCGCTGACACGTCGATCCGCGTGGACGTCGACCTGCTCGACGCGCTCATGCGTCAGGTCGGCGAGCTCGTCCTGACCCGCAACCAGATCAGCCGGCTCGCCACAGGTACCGACGACGTCGACCTGTCGCGCTCCGCGCAGCGACTCAACCTCATCGCCGGTGAGCTGCAGGAGGGCGTCATGAAGACGCGCATGCAGCCCATCGAGCACCTCTGGTCGAAGATGCCGCGCATCGTGCGCGACCTCGCGGCGGCGTGCAAGCGCGAGGTCCAGCTGGACATGACCGGTGGAGACACCGAGCTCGACCGTGGACTCCTCGAAGCCGTGAAGGACCCGCTGACGCACCTCGTGCGCAACGCCGTCGACCACGGCATCGAGCCCTCCGAGGACCGCATCGCCGCCGGCAAGCCGGCCAAGGGCGTCCTGACACTTCGGGCCTACCACTCCGGTGGCCAGGTCGTGGTCGAGGTCGCCGACGACGGCGCCGGGGTGGACACCGTCAAGGTGGCAGCCAAGGCGCTCGAGAAGGGCCTGCGTACGGTCGAGCAGCTCGACTCCGCAAGCCACGCCGAGCTCCTTCAGCTCCTGTTCGTCCCCGGCTTCTCCACCGCTGCCGCCGTCACCAACGTGTCCGGTCGTGGCGTGGGCATGGACGTCGTGCGCACCAAGGTCGAGGCCATCGGCGGCACGGTCGACATCGAGTCGACGCTCGGCGTCGGAACCGTCTGGCGCCTGCGCATCCCGCTGACGCTGGCGATCATGCCGGCGCTGACGGTCGAGTGCAGCGGCGACCTGTACGCCGTGCCGCAGATCAACCTGCTCGAGCTGGTGGCCCTCGACGGCCAGCGTTCGGGCTCGGGGATCGAGTACGTGCACTCCGCACCCGTCTACCGGCTGCGCGGGGACCTGCTGCCGCTCGTGTCCCTCTCGGGCGCACTCGGCCTCGAGCAGGACACCAGCGAGCGGGACCAGACCAGCGTCATCGCGGTGGTGCAGGCGGACCAGCAGCGCTTCGGCCTGCTGGTGGACCGCGTGCTCAACACCGAGGAGATCGTGGTCAAGCCGCTCTCGTCGCGGCTCAAGTCGATCGGTGTCTACGCGGGTGCCACGGTGCTCGGCGACGGCCGGGTCGCGCTGATCCTGGACGTCCAGGCCATCGCCCGACGCGCGATCGTCGGCGACCTCGAGGCTGTCAGCTCCGAGGCACGTCGCCGCGCGCAGGAGGCAGCCGCTCGCGCTGTCGAGATGGAGCAGGTGCTCGTGGTCAGCGTGGGCGACCGTCGCGTCGCCATGCCGCTCGCCTCGGTCGCCCGGCTCGAGCACCTGCGCACCGAGCACCTCGAGCTGGTGGGTGGCCGCGAGGTCGTCCGCTATCGCGGATCCATCCTTCCGCTCGCACGGCTCGGCGGCCTTCTCGGGTCGTACTCGGAGCCGTCGGCGAACGGTGAGCTGCTGGTCGTCGTGTTCACACGGGGCGACCGGAGCTGCGGGCTCGTGGTGGACCAGATCCTCGACATCGTCGACGACGACGTCGCGCACCACTCCGACATCGAGGACCACGGCCTGCTGGGCTCGACCGTCCTCGGTGACCGGGTGACCGAGCTGCTGAACGTCCGCGAGGCGATCCTCCTCGCAGACGCCTCGTTCTATGACACCGAACTCGGCACGACCGACGCGCACCACGCGTCCGACCTTGTAGGAGCCCTGCGATGAGCCAGTACGTGACCTTCACGCTCGACGGTCGCCTTTACGGCATCGACGTGGTGCGAGTCCAGGAGGCACTGCGGTCTCACACCCGCACGCGCGTCCCGCTGTCTCCGCCGACGATCGCCGGGCTCGTCAACCTTCGCGGCCAGGTCGTCCTGACGATCGACCTGCGGACGCGCCTGGGACTCCCGGGCCGGTCCGCGCTCGACGAGCCGATGATGGTCGTCGTGCAGGTGGCCGGCGAGGCCGTGAGCCTGCTGGTCGACGAGATCGGCGACGTCGTCGACGTCGGCCCCGCCTCGTTCGAGACGCCTCCCGACACCCTCGACGCCGTGATGCGCCCGCTGATCCGCGGCGCCCACAAGCTCGACGAGGGCCTGCTGCTCGTGCTCGACGTCGACCAGACCGTCGCAGCCTGAGCCCGGCTCTCCTCCCGAACTGCCCCCATCGACCGGCTCGCTGAGCCGGTCGCCCAGACGACGGCCACATGGCCTGACGAAGGAGTCCCCATGTCCACGAACCTCGCATCGGCCGATGCACCGCGCCCGCGCGGTGCGTGGCTTGCCGACCGCTCCGTCCGCACGAAGGTGCTGAGCCTCACCGCGCTCTTCGGTGTGGCTGCGATCGGCCTCGGCGGGTCCGCCGTCTACAACATGACCGACATGGCGAAGGACACCAACGACATCGCGGCCGTCGTCACGGACCTGGTCGCGCCGATGGACACGGTGCACCAGGACCAGCTCAAGGGCCGGATGATCGTGGCGCAGCTGGCCGGCACGTCGAGCCAGGAGGCGCACGACCACTGGATGGCGGAGCAGGACGAGAACGACGCCGAGCTCGATGCGGCGGCTGCCGCGTTCGAGGCGAGCGGCGGAGCCGAGCTCGAAGGGTGGGACACCTTCACCACGAACTACGCCGCCTGGCGCGAGGCCCGGGACAGCAAGCTCGTCCCCGCGGCGGTGAGCGGCGACAGCGCTGCCTACGAAGAGGTGCTCAACACGGTCACCGAGCCCCTCAAGGACGCGTACGTCGACGCGCTGGACGCCACCGCGGCCGCCGCGGCCGACGAGGTCGTGCACGTCTCGACGCACGTGCACGACCAGGCCACGTCCGTGAGCCGCCAGCTGATCGTGATCGTCCTGGTCGCGCTCGGACTCCTGACTGCCGTCGGCGCGACGCTCGCCGGCTCGATCCGCCGCTCGGTCCGCAAGGTCCAGGTCGCGGTCGACGCACTTGCCGTCGGTGACCTGACGGTGCGTGCCGACGTCCACAGCAAGGACGAGATCGGCCGGATGGCCGCGTCCCTGACGGTGGCGCAGGACGCGCTCCAGGCCACCCTCGTGGGTGTGCTGGAGACGTCGCAGACCGTGGCTGCTGCTGCCGAGGAGCTGTCGGCGTCCTCGAGCGAGGTCGCCACGGGTTCGGACGAGACGAGTGCACAGGCGGGCGTGGTGGCTGCGGCTGCCGAGCAGGTGTCCCGCAACGTGCAGGCCGTCGCGGCCGGTGCCGAGGAGATGGGTGCCTCGATCCGCGAGATCGCCCAGAACGCCAACCAGGCCGCCAAGGTGGTCGAGCAGGCCACGAGCGCCGCGGAGTCGGCGAACGACCAGGTCGCCCGTCTCGGTGACTCGTCGCTGCAGATCGGCAACGTGGTCAAGACGATCACGAGCATCGCCGAGCAGACCAACCTGCTGGCGCTGAACGCGACGATCGAGGCTGCGCGTGCCGGTGAGGCCGGCAAGGGCTTCGCGGTCGTGGCCGGTGAGGTCAAGGAGCTCGCCTCGGAGACCGCCCGTGCCACCGAGGACATCGCCCGTCGGGTCGAGGCCATCCAGGCCGACACCACCGGTGCGGTCGCCGCGATCGGTCAGATCGCCACGATCATCGCCTCGATCAACGACTACCAGCTGACGATCGCCTCGGCGGTCGAGGAGCAGACCGCGACGACGAACGAGATGTCCCGTGGCGTGGCCGAGGCCGCGACCGGCTCCGGCGAGATCGCCATGAACATCTCCGGGGTGGCCAACTCGGCCGCATCCTCCTCGCAGACCCTGGGGCAGATGGGCGACGCCGTCAACGAGCTCGCGCGCATGTCGACTGACCTGCGCACTCGCGTCTCGGCGTTCACTTTCTAGAGCTCCGCTCGCACCACCTCGACGACGCCCCGCCGGACCTCCGGCGGGGCGTCGTTGCGTGTGGCGAGACTGCTCAGTTCCGGGTCGCACCGGCCGATCGGGGGGGAGACGACACGTCTTCTCACCAGGAGGTCCCCGCGACATGAGCACCGCACCCCAGCGTGCTGCCCGCGTCGCGGCCGACACGCCCGATGAGCAGAACGAGTGGCTGGACGAGCAGACCGCCCACGACGCCGAGCTGGCGGACGCGATGGCGACCTACGACGTCACGCATGCGGCCGACAAGGTCCCTCACGTCCTCGCAGAGCAGTCCCAGCGCACCACCACCTCAGCTCACACCCAAGGAGTCGTAATGCAGGGTCGAAACAAGTGGACGGCGATGATCCTCGCCGTCGGTATCGTGGGTTCGCTCGCCGCGTGCGGCAGCGGATCGAGCGACGACGAGAGCCAGGTCGTCGGCGTCGCACTGCCGACGAAGGAGCAGGCTCGCTGGGTCGCCGACGGCGACAACCTGAAGAAGCAGTTCACGTCTCTCGGGTACGACGTCGAGATGCTGTACGCCGGTGACGACGCGGCCGCCCAGGCGGACCAGATCCAGAAGCTCATCGACGACGGCGCGGACGCCCTGGTCGTCGGCGCGGTCGACGGGACGGCGCTCAAGGCCGTTCTGGCCAACGCGGCGTCGGAGGACATCCCCGTCATCGCGTACGACCGGCTCATCCGTGACTCGGGCGACATCGACTACTACGCGTCGTTCAACAACTTCCAGGTCGGCGTCATGGAGGGCCGGGCCCTTCTCGCCGGCATGGGCGTCATCGACGCCAGCGGCAAGCCCACCGGCCGCACGGGCGTGAACATCGAGGTGTTCGCCGGCTCGCCCGACGACAACAACGCCACGTTCTTCTACGACGGCGCCATGTCCGTCGTGCGTCCGTTCATCGACGCCGGGGTCATCTCGGTCCCGTCCGGCCAGGTCGAGCGTCTCGACGTCGCGATCCAGGGCTGGAAGAACGACGTCGCCGGACAGCGCATGACCACCCTGCTCGCGCCTTACCAGGCCGGCAAGCACCTCGACGGGGTCCTCGCACCGAACGACGGGATCGCCCAGGCGATCATCGGCGCGGTCAAGCCGGCACTCGGCTACGTCCCCGCCGTCCCCGGCCAGGACGCCGAGATCCCCGCGATCAAGTCGATCGCCGCAGGCGAGCAGATCGCCACGGTCTACAAGGACACGCGGACGCTCGCCGAGGTGACCGTCGGCATGGTGCGCGAGCTGCTCAAGGGCAACGAGCCCGAGATCAACGACACCACCTCGTACGACAACGGCGTCAAGGTCGTCCCGTCGTACCTGCTGACCCCGCAGATGGTCACCAAGGACAACTACAAGCACGTGCTCGTCGACGGCGGGTACTACACCGAGGCGGAGATCGGCTGATGGCCACGCAGACAACTTCCCCGGCGCTCAAGCGCCGCTGGTTCATGGACCGCCCTGTCGCGGTCAAGATCGCCTCGTCGCTGCTCGTCCTGGGCGTGACGTTCGGCCTCGTCGGCGGTGCGAGCGCGGTTGCGCTCTTCCGCGCCGCCGACCACCTCCAGGAGATGTCGGAGTACACCGGCAAGCTCCAGACGGCGCTCGCCGAGCTGCGGACCGCACAGTCCCGTTCGCACCTCCTGTTCGTCCAGGCCGCCACGGCGGACCCGGCGACGCGTGCGCAGATCATGACGACCTCGGAGTGGCTCGACGGTGACGTCGAGCGCCAGATCGCGATCATCAACGAGTTCCCCGAGGTCCAGACCAAGCAGTGGGACGACTTCCAGGACCGCTGGGCGGCGTGGGTCGACTACCGCGACAGCTCGCTGACGCCTCTGCTGGGCAACTCCGACCTGCTCACGCTGGCGGCAGCGTTCAAGGCCGACGCCGCGGCTGACGCCGACTGGGCTGGTCGAGTGCTCGCGCTGACCGCCGGTCAGGTCGACGCGAAGGTCAACGACATCCTGGAGCGCGGGAAGAACGAGACGATGATGACCATCATCGCCCTGTCCATCGCGTTCGTCGTCAGCGGAGCAGCTGCTCTGGTGCTTGCGACGTACACCACCCGCAAGCTCTCCAGCTCCGTGCGCGGCGTGCAGAAGTCGCTCGAGGCGCTCGCCGAGGGCGACCTGACCGTCGAGGTCGAGGTCACGAGCTACGACGAGGTCGGGCGCATGTCCGCCTCGCTCAACACGGCCCGTGAGTCGCTGCGTCGCACGCTCGCCGGTGTCCTGGAGACGTCGCAGACGGTGGCGGCTGCTGCTGAGGAGCTGTCGGCTTCCTCGAGCGAGGTCGCCTCGGGTTCGGACGAGACCAGTGCACAGGCGGGCGTGGTGGCTGCGGCTGCCGAGCAGGTGTCCCGCAACGTGCAGGCCGTCGCGGCCGGTGCCGAGGAGATGGGTGCCTCGAT
>NZ_JIAN01000013.1 GCF_000688475.1 Cellulomonas sp. URHE0023
CGACCCGACCGGCAAGCTCACCACGTACACCGACGCGGCCGGTGGGCGCACCATCTACACCTACGATGCGGCGGGCCGTCAGGTCACCTCGACGGGCACCGCGGGCCGGACCACGACCTACGGGTACGACGTCGCCGGCCAGCTCGCCACGCTCACCCAGCCCGGAGGTGCGAGCACGACGTTCGGGTATGACGCGGCCGGGCGCAAGACGTCCATCGACTACTCCGAATGCCACCCCGGACGTGAGCACCACCTACGACCTGGCCGGACGGGTCACCACGATCATCGACGGCACCGGCACCACCCGGGTCGGCTACGACGCCCTGAGCCGGGTCACGGACGTCACCCGCGGCAGCACCTCGGTGGGGTATGACTGGAACAGGTTGGGCCAGCCCACCGACGTGGCCTACCCAAGCGGTAAGGCGGTGCACCGCACCTACGACGCCGCGGGCCAGCTCACCAAGGTCAGGGACTGGACCGGTGGGGACTACCTACGCGTACGAGGCGGACGGGCAGACCGACTCGCTGACCTACCCGAACGGTGTGGTCACCGACTACGGCCACGACGTGGCGGGCCAGACCCCGGGTATCACCACCAAGAACAGCACCGGTGAGGACCTGCTGGCCCTGGCGTATGAGTACACGCCGGCAGGTCTGCTGGCCGACCAGACCACCACGCGCACCGACCAGGCACGCGCACCACCGGCCGCGGGGACCACCACCTCACAGTTCAGCTGGGACCCACTAGGCCGGATCGCCTCGATCGCCGGCGACAACGCCGGAGCGTTCGACTTCGACGCCGCCGGGTCGGTCTCCGCACTGGCCGACGGTCGCACCCTGACCTACGACACCGCCCGCCAAGCCACCACCCTGATCGACCCCGGCACCAACACGACCACCACGTTCGGCTACGACGACCGCGGCAACCGCGCCACCACGACCGCCACCCGCCTAGCCGGCATCGCGGTCACCTCCCACACCTACGACCAGGCCAACCGGCTGACCTCGGTCACGAGCTCGACCGGGGCCACGACCAGCTACACCTACGACGCGGCCGGTCTGCGCGCCACGGCGACCACGGGCGGTGTGACCGAGGACTGCACCTGGCAGAGCGTCGCCTCGATCCCGCTGCTGGTCACCGACGCCACCCACGCCTACGTCTACGGCTCGGCCAGCATCCCGCTCGCTCAGATCACCCTCGCCGACGACACCGTCACCTACCTGCACACCGACTTGATCGGCTCGGTCCGCACCACCACCAACCGGGCCGGCGACATCACCTCAGATGCCGACTACGACACCTACGGCCGATCCCAGACCACCACGGGGACTGCCGTCTCGACCGCGACCCCGTTCGGGTACGCGGGGGAGTACACCGACCCCACCGGGTATATCTACCTGCGCGCCCGCTACTACGACCCGAACAGCGCCCAGTTCCTCACCCGCGACCCCCTCGAAGCCACTACCGGCAACCCCTACGGGTACACCGACGGCAACCCCCTGCAGTTCACCGACCCGCTCGGACTGACCTGGTGGAAGCCCCAGACGTGGACCGCAGGCACCTGGGACAACATCTCCACCGTCCTCGTAGTCGCCTCCGTGATCGTCAGCGCCACCGGGATAGGGGCGCCCATCGGAGCCATCCTGCTGGGCGGCTCCATGCTCGCCGCCGGCGGGGCCGCGTTGAAGCACATCTCCGATGGAGACTGCATCCGTGCTGCCATGAGCGCCTTGGGGATGATCCCCGGCGGTGGCCTCGCACGCACTGGGCTCCGTGCAGGCATCGAGGGCGCCGAAGTCGCAGCGCGAGAAGTAAGCCAATACGCTGCGAAGGAAGCCGCCGAGGCCGTGGCAAAGGAAGCCGCCGAAGGGGCCGCAAACGACCGCGGCTCGCAGTTCAAGCGTCGTCGACGACGTGCTGGCCGAGACTGCCGGAGCGACCCGGAGGAACCTCACGAGTTCCTACACGCTGAGTGCCGAGGAGGCCTTGACTGCGGGACAGAGGTGGGTTGGTGAGGGCTACGTCGAACTCGGCAAGCCCGGAAGCGGTGTCTTCCGGAGTGCTGATGGCCTGCAGCAGTTCCGAATGGATGGGAACTCACTGATGGGCAACCACCCGCCTGGCGTCCCGCACGTGCACCTGGAGACGTACGCGCCCGGGGCGAGAGTGCCATCCGTCAACAACCACATCCCCTTCAGGGATTGACGATGCGCGATCTCAGGGTTGGTGTGCTCGGGCGCATCGCTGCGGGTGATGACGCCGGGCGGTTCGTGGAGGTCACGGACGACACGAGCTCGTCCGGTGGCTTCCTGATCCTCACCTTCGACAACGTAGATCGATCGGGCAACGCCTACGACTCGTGGGTGGAGTCGATCGTCGACGTGGATCTCTACTTCGCGGAGAGCGGCTGGGAGGTCGAGTGGCTCGACCGATCGTGACGCCGCGAGTCGGTGCCGCGCACGCAAGGACGCGTCTCCCTCTACTGCCTGAGACGGGTGTGCGCTCGGCTCGTGTGCGGCGGCGCTCCTTCCTCGGACGGGTCACCACGATCATCGACGGCACGCGCACCACCCGGGTCGGCTGCGACGCACTGAGCCGGGTCACGGACGTGACCCGCGGCAGCACCTCGGTGGGGTATGACTCGAACAGGTTGGGCCAGCTCACCGACGTGACCTACCCAAGCGGTAAGGCGGTGCATCGCACCTACGACGCCGCGGGCCAGCTCACCAAGGTCAGGGACTGGACCGGTGGGGACTACACCTACGCGTACGACGCGGACGGGCAGACCGACTCGCTGACCTACCCGAACGGTGTGGTCACCGACTACGGCCACGACGTGGCGGGCCAGACCCTGGGTATCACGACCAAGAACGGCACGGGTCAGGACCTGCTGGCCCTGGCGTATGAGTACACCCCGGCTGGTCTGCTGGCCGACCAGGCCACCACGCGCACCGACCAGGCAGGCGCACTACGACTGCGGACCCGCGCCCGGTCGCGCGAACTTCCCGAACCCTACGAGCCCGTACTACGCGATGGAACTCGGCGAACTCATTGGATACCTGAACTACATTCGAGTACATGTGGAGTAACGATGCAACTTCGAATTGAGCGCCATGAGCATGGTTACACCGCCAGGGTCACTCCGTCGCACGGCGACAAGGTCAATTGGGAGCAACAAACGCCGGTTAGCCAAGGCGTGCTAATAGATGCATTGGTGAAACTCGGATTGCACCAACAGGACATCGGAGACGCGCTCTACGCGGCCGATCCAGAATGGCTAAAGCGGCCGCTCAACGAGGACGGGCGCTAGTGATGAGCCAGGCCATTCGTCTTGGCGTCGCAATCTCGATTGCGTCGGGCGACTGGTCCGGCTTTGCTGGCAGTTGCGGGACTGAGGACAGAGACGGGTACTGGGGCGCGGACCGAGGGCGCTCGGGACGCCCTGGTGTGGTGCCGCGCACGCAGTAGAAACTAGAACGATGTAGGGAATTGAAAACGATGTAGGGAAATGGATCGGCCAATGGCTGAGTCAACGATGGATCCTGGAGAGGAAGCCGATCGCTTCCAGCGCGCTAGGGATGGGCGCGGCCGCACGGGCCTCGGCCTGCCCTCGGCCCTGGCCACCGTCAAGGTGATGAACGAACTGCTCTCACGCCTCGTTCGAGGAGGCGGGGCCGACTCAGGTGGCCGGCGCCCGACGTGCGGTGTGACGATGACAGGGTCAGCCTGCGCACAGTTTTTGACCTCATTCTGGCCGGGGTGGGGTCGCTTGAGGCATGCTAAAGAGATCGGCGAGCGCGCGGCCAGCGAGGGTCGCAGTCCCCACGTTTACCCCACGAATTCACTGCATGTTGACGCTCAACGACCGTCAACGATGCGCGGTGTTCGTCGCCACGCATCGCGTAAATCCGCAGATCGCGCACGGTTTCACCAGATGGTGCGAGATCTCGAGGGAGAGGTTGTCGGCCCCCAGGATCCTTCAAGGGGTCGCAGGTTCAAATCCTGTCAGCCCGACGTATCAGGCCTGGTGAGACGGTGTCTCACCAGGTCTGAGATTTGATCGGCGGACCAAAACCCCACAGAAAACCCACACTTTCGATCGGTCCGCGGGGGGCGTCAGCTGAGAGCTGAGAGCCGCATCGTGCCTGGTGGGAGCGGTAGAGCTGAGAGCAGCGGACCGCGCCGCGTGACGACAGGTCGCAGGTTCAGATGTGGTGAGTCCGTTCTATCTGGCCTGGTCAGGCGCTTGCTCGCCGGCTCGGACTTGATCGACGGGGGCGGGCGGTTCGGCTGGGCATTATCGGCCGGGGTACGCGAGTCGTGCCCGCCCGCCCGTGATTGGGTGGACGCGGTCAGTGCATGGACGGAGACCACAGCCGCTCGAGGTGACGCCTCGTCGCGCCCTTGCCTCCGACGTTCAGGAACAGCGACGCGACAGCCAGCGGGATTCTGAAGAGCAGCGCGCCGACGATGCATGCGATTGTGCCGACGACGTCGAGCAGCGCACCCGAATCGACCTGCGGGTCGGCACTGCCGGACCGGCTGTAGCTGGTTCGTTGAGCCGGCGCCGAGCAACGGAACGGCTGGGTCGAGGTCCTGGATACATGCCCCAGACGTCGAGGACGTCAACCGGCTCATCCCAAGCGGGGGAGTAGGCGGGTCTGAAGCCGCCGGTCTCGAGGTGAACCCGTCTTTCGCGACGACCTCGATGCCTGCCTGCCAGGTCGCGGGGCGGGCGGCGAGCCAGGCCTTGAAGACCTGCTTGGAACGGGTCCTCGACGATGTCCAGCAGCCGGCCTGGTCGACGAAGAGGTCAAGGCGCAAGCCTCCACCTGTTTGGGTGAGTTTTGCTCGACTTGCTCCCCGGGGCCAGCGACCGTGCCACGCTCGGCGTGTCCGCGGTCAACAACAACGAAGGGCCAGTCATGGCAACATTGACCAGCCGAACCAAGCGAATGTGATCTCGAGCTACGACGCATTGAGCGCGGTAAATGAAGAGTCTACGTTGGCTTACGGCTGCCGTTATGGCGTTCAGCGTGACGGTCGGAACGGCTAGCGTCGCCAGCGCTGCAACGCCCACTCCTTCTCCGTCCGGATCGTTTGGCATCACCTATGACGCTGCCGAGGCTTCGGCGACCGTGGTGGCACGCGCAGCAGCGAGCGCCGGTATCACGCTGACCCCCCGCAACGAAGGCCAAGCTCGTGGCGCAGGTGGACGCGTTGCGCCCGAAGTCGGTCACGCCGCTCCCGCCTCCGGCCGCTGGTCCGGTCGGGGTTCAGCCCATGATCTCGGTGTCCGGCTTCCAGATCGCTCCAGTCTGGGGTGGGATCGTCAACGGTGGCTACACGTGGCAGATGACATCGACGTTGCAGCACATCGAGTGCGCCGCCCTGGGGGTAATCGGCTGCAATCTCACGGACCGCTGGGTCACGACTATCAAGATCGACCCCGGAAACACTTCGTCTCGCGTGACTGCCAACTCCCTGTACACACCGAACAGCGGAAGGATCACCGGCCCGGTGTAGACCGTTGAGGCGTTCCGGAACAACTCCTTCTCCAACGGCAGTAACTCGGTCTTTGCCTCAGCAACGGCATTGAGGACGGCGTACATCAGCCATGGTGTGGCCCAGAAGGGCAATGTCTTCGGCTACTACGTCACGGGTAACTATGAAGACTCCGGGGTGACCTATGCACTGCCGGTCTCAGGCAGAACTACCAGCGGGTCGCGCACGAACACAACCACCCCAACGTGCAAGTGGTGATGGCACACTCGATCGCATGGAGTCCGAGCAGTATTCGCAGCTTGATCCTCAGGCGCGTGCACGTTGGATCACCGACGTCGGGGCGCAGTCGGCCGAAGAAGAGGAGCTGATAGCCGGCGAGCGGCATCCGTTCGTTCGCGCCGAGGCCGCCAGTTCGGTCACCTCGACGGCTCTGCTCCAGCGCCTGTACGACGATGAGCCCGACCCGGGTGTGCGTGACGTCATTGCGACTAACCGACACGCGCCGCTCGCGCTCATCGGGTCGGTGCCCGTCGATCGCCAGATCGCTGCGGCGATCGTCGCCTATTTGGATGGCCGAGGATTCAGGGCGCCTGAGCGTGAACTGATCGGCGAGGCGTTGTCCGCGCACCCGACGGATGGTCGTCCGCTGGAAGTCTTCATCGCGGAGGTTCTAGCTGGGCAGTGAGTGAGCTGACAGGCCCTGCTCACTGCCCAGCGATCCGGGCATTTCCAGGTCGCACAGGTTGGGTTGCCCGTGTTTGAGGCACCCATCTTCTATGGCTTGGCATCTGCAGGACCTCACTGTGGCCGAGGCGGTGCGCCTTGAGGCATGCTTGAGTGATTGGCGAAGACGTGGCAGCGGGGATCGCAATCCCCACGTTTTCCCCACGAATTCGCTGCGTGGCGACGCCCAACAAGAGTTGACGATGCGCGGTGTTCGTCGCGGCGCATCGCGGAAATCCGCAGATCACACGCGGTTTCGCGAGATGGTGCGAGACGACGGGCGAGATGCCCGCGGCCCCGGGATTCTTCAAGGGGTCGCAGGTTCAAATCCTGTCAGCCCGACGTATCAGGCCTGGTGGGACGGTGTCTCACCAGGCCTGAGATTTGATCGGCGGACCAAAACCCCACGCAAACCCCGCACCTTCGAGCGGGGCGCCGTCACCTCTACGCAGTACAACGCGGCCGGGCAGGTGACGTCCTCGACCGACGCCACCGGGGCGAGCAGCATCCGCGAGTACGACCGGGCCGGGCGGCTCACCGCCGTGCTCGATCCCGCTGGTGCGCGTACGACCTTCGCCTATGACGCCGCCGGGCGTCCGAGCACGGTCACCGACCCGGCCGGAAAGACCACGAGCACGACGTACGACGCCCTGGGTCGGCCGGTCACGTCCACTGACGCGTTGGGTCGGGTGTCGCGCACGGAGTACGACGCGGGCAACCGGGTCACCGCCACGGTCAGCCCTTCGGGTGCACGCACCACATACACCTACGACGTGGCCGACCAGATGGTGAAGGTCACCGACCCCCTGGGCAAGGCGACGACCGTCACCACCTACGACCTGGCCGGCCGCCCGGTCACGGTCACCGATGCCGACGGGCGTGCCGGGACCACGACGTACGACCTCGCGGGTCGTCCGGTATCGGTGCTGCGCGCGGACGCCTCAAGGCTGACCTGGGCGTACGACCCGACCGGCAAGCTCACCACGTACACCGACGCGGCCGGTGGGCGCACCATCTACACCTACGATGCGGCGGGCCGTCAGGTCACCTCGACGG